>NZ_AP042395.1:0-2265687 GCF_055381725.1 Desulfonauticus autotrophicus | reverse complement strand
ACCTGTCTATTGGTTTTGGAGTTTTTACTTTAATTCTACTCCTTATTCTTTATAAAAAAGAAGGAGATAATTTGTCTTTAGACTTAAAAAAAGAGTCAATTTCTATTGATCAGGAAAAGAAAAACTTTTATCTATTTTAAAAGAAGTAAGCAAAGGTAGGTTTCAACGCACTTTAAAACTAGACAATCTGGATAGCAAAGATATAGAAAAGAATTTTAATTCCATGTTATCCTTTATTACAGGCATACTAAATTCTCTAGAAGATCAAAATAAAATTCTAACCGAAGTAAAAAACTTCATTAATAAATTTAGCGAACAGATAAACTTACAGGTAAGTCATACAGAAGAAATAGCTCACGAAGTGGATGCAATGGCCACTCAATCCCAGCAGGATGCAGAAGCCATTTACACCTCCATGCAGGACATGTCCACAGCCACAACTGAAATCGCAGAATCTGTAGCCAAAACAGCAGAAATGGCAGCTAACACTCAGCAAGAAGCCCTTACCACTTCTGCAAACATCCAAAAATTAGCTGAGAGTTCCAAAAACATTGGAGAGGTTATTGCTGTAATCAGAAATATTGCCTCCCAGACCAATCTTTTAGCATTAAACGCCACCATTGAAGCAGCCAGGGCAGGAGAGGCTGGCAAAGGTTTTGCCGTGGTAGCCAATGAAGTAAAAGAGCTGGCCAAACAAACAGCCAATGCCACTGAAGAAATCACCACCATGATTGAAGAAATCCAAAAAGACATCGAGGCCAGTGTGGCTTCAGTGGAATCTATTACTCAAAAGGTAAAAGAGGTAAATGACCTGGCCAATACCATTGCCAGTGCCACTGAAGAACAGACTGTAACCATGGCAGATATTACCACCAATGTGCGTAGAACCACAGAAGCTGCCCAAAAGGTTAAAGAAAGCTCAGAAAATCTCCTGCAGTTTGCCAGAGATTTTGTGGAAATTTTACCTCAGGTAACCATTATTCAGAGGTCCATAGAACGCTTAAACAAATCCAACAACCTTATCTTAAGCAAGATAAGTATCAACCCTGCTCTAGCCAGTGATTTAAGTTTATGCATAGATAAAAGCTGTCAGATAAGAGATATTCTCTTTAAGAACCTGGTCTGGGTAAATGGAGTACTCAAGGGACTTGTCACCAATACTCCGCCTCAGGTGGAAACTGACCCCACCAAGTGCGCTCTGGGAAAATTTTTAGCCAACTATACACCTCAAACTAGAGAAGTAAAAGAACTTCTGGAAAAATTGCTACCTGCCCACGAAAAGATGCACACTGCAGCCATAAAGTTAAAAGAATACATCCAGAACCAGGAAAAACCGCTCGTTATTCTCAACTATCTAAAAAACGAAATAACTCCTTATTTAAATACCACTTTAGAATTGCTGGATAAGTGGTTATATCTGGAATCAGAAGCTCTGGGAGAAGAAACAGAGTTTATGCCCTGGAATAGCTCTCTTAGCTTGGGTATTTCCAGTATTGATAAACAACATCAAAAACTGGTGGCACTAATTAACGAGTTGGCCAGGGCCTTAAGTAAAGGAGAAAAACAGGCGAGCAAAAAAATCTTAAAGGAACTGGTAGACTACACGGTTTATCACTTTGGTTATGAAGAAAAGCTCTTTAACCAGTTTAAATACCCTCAGGAGCAAGAACATAAAACCATTCATAAGCGCCTGGTAGAGCAGGTGCAAGACTTTGTTAAAAAGGTAGAAGAAGGAGACTATTCTATAGCTGATGAACTCTTAAACTTTTTAAAAGACTGGTTAACCAATCACATAGGATTTACAGACAAAAAGTATGCTCCCTTCTTTAAAGAGCACAACATAGACTAGAGACCTTTCTTTTTACAGCTTGCATTAATTCAGGCAGGGAATAAAAAACCCTGCCTGTTGTTTTTTGGGGCCTATTGATTAAAAGTAGCTTTACCTCACTTAATCTGCATCCGAAAAGTTTTTCCTGAAAGCTAATACTGTGCCCAACATCTTTACTAACTACCACTTTCACCCCCAATTGGTCCAAAAGTTCCTGCCAGGACCTGGCCTTTAAAAAGGGTGGTAAAGCTAAAATTCTTTTTTCCGGAATGCCTAAGGCTTTAGCCTGGGCAAAACTTTGAGGTAAAACCTTAAGATAAAAATCAACCTCTTCTTTTTGCAAAAGGGGTAAATACTGCGCCAGATTTTTTATACCCACAGTTAAAAGAAAGCTTTTCTTTAACTGCCAGAGCTTTTCTCTGGCTTCCAGATGACTATCCACTCTCATTACTTCCAGACCGCTAAAATCTGCCTGCGGCCTAAGATAGGAAAACAAAGGCAAAGAACAAAGAGTACATACTTCCCAGGCCAGCTTGCTAATCTCACAAGCAAAGGGATGGGTTGCATCCACCACAGCCAGAATACCTTCCTGCCTGAGAAAGGCCAAAAAACTATCTTTAGTCAAAGGCCCGGTTATTCTCTCCACAGGAAAGGGCAACTTCAATTCCCAGGAAGTAAGGGTAGAAAGAATGGGCTCTAAACCCAATTTATCCGCCCAGAAAACAGCTTCTCTGCTTTCTTCTGTCCCGCCTAAAATTAAAATTTTACTCATGTCAAAAAGTCCTTGGCCCAGCGTAACAGATTTAAAATCAATAAAAAGAACCCTTCCATTCTGGATAACCGCCAGCCCGTACGCATAAAAACCAGTACCAGCCCTACCATACCTACCAGCATCAAGGTACTGCTATGGGCATGCGCACTTACTTCTAAAGGTTGCAAAAGTCCAGCCAAGCCCAGCACTCCCAAAAGATTAAAAATATCGCTCCCAAGTAAGTTTCCAGCAGAAAGTTCATGCTCTCCTTTTAAGGCTGCCACCAGCGAAGTGGCAAACTCAGGCGCAGAAGTGCCAGCAGCCACAATGGTCACCCCAATAACCCATTCTGACACCCCCAGGTACCTGGCAATACCCACTGCCCCTTCTACTAAAAAATGTCCTCCTAAAATCACCACCAGAAGGCTTATAACCAGGGTTAGATAGTCTTTCCAGGTGGCTTTACCCAGCTTTAAGTCCACTTCTATTTTTTCACGCTTTCCAAAAAGAAAAAAAGATAAACAAATAAGCCCAGAAAAAGGGTTAATGCCTCCCACCAGACAAACTTTAAATCCCAAAGGAAAAAACAAATACTAATTACAGCCAGCAATAAAACCAGGCCGTCCCTATATACCAGTTTGGGAGAAGTTTTTACTCCTTTAAGTAAGGCTACCCCGCCTAAAATAAAACCCAGATTAAAGATATTGGAACCAATTACATTGGATACACTGATATCTGCCTGGTGTTTAAAAGCAGCACTTATGGTTACCACAAACTCAGGAGCAGAAGTACCAAAGGCAACCACTGTAAGGCCAATAAGTAAAGGAGATAGTCCCAAAGAATAGGCAATCTTGGCTGAAGAATCCACCAGGTTGTCAGCGCCTTTCCACAAAAAAACAAGCCCTAAAAAAACACTTAATACATCCCAGACTACCACTCTACTTACCTATAAGTTCCCTTTTAACTTCTTCTTGCCACCCGGGTTCCTGCCACTTAAAAACCTCTCTGGGCTCTTTAGAAACTTCCAGCACAAAACTTTCCTCTTTTTCACCACTTTTATGGCCAAATGCTTTTCTTCACTTCTCAGGGCCTTGGGAGCAAAATGAACTAAAAAGGAAGCTGCCTGACGCAAAATTTCCTGGGGCCAGCTCTTAGGATAAACCCCTAGGGCTATGGGCCCGGGATAATCTGCCAAACGCAACAAGTATTCATCCTGGGCTAATTTTATAAGTTTATCGTTATCTGCTTTATTGCGTCCAATAATCAGCCAATAATTATTCCACCAAAAATGCCTTCCCCAAAGAGCCAGGTCAAAATACCTAAGTTCAGGCTCCTTTACATACTTTAAAAGAGATGTATAGCGCTTGCCCATCTCCAGATCAGTCAAAAGGCACCCCCCTGCAGGAGAAGGGATAGAGGTAAGACCAAACTCTCTAGCCAGAGCCAACTGCTCTTTTCTTCCTCTCCCCTTTATGCCCAAAAGTTTCTCCCTCTGGACAAGTCCACTTTGCTCTACCTCAGTGGGCTTTAAGTTTAAAGCAGTAAGGGGCCTTACTAAAATACCTTCAACTCCTGCTTCCCTGGGAATAAGGGGTAAAGTGTCTCTGCGCTGAGACATGGGACGCTGGCCTAGCACTTCGCCTGAAACCAAAAATTTGGCTCCAAATGGAGTTAATAGTTCTTTTGCCTTTTTCAACATTAAAATCTTACAATCAATACAAGGGTTTAAAACTTTACCCAGCCCATATTTAGGCCTTCCTAAAAACATTTTTAAATATTCCTGCCCAATGTCTAAGGCCAAAAGCTTTAAACCATATTCCTCTTGCCACTTTTCTACCTTGTCCCTGGCTCCAAAAAAGGGGGAATAAAAGTGCAAGCCTAAAATCTTTAATCCTTGTTTTTCCAGTAGCTTAATAGCCAAAAGGCTATCTAAACCACCTGAAAACAGGGCCAAGCCATCATATTTCTCCATAAGCAGGGCAAGTGCCAGATTTCCCCTTAAGAGGCAAGAAGAAAAAAGTTAGGCTTACCAAATTTTTTTCTTGACATTTAAACCCAAGCCATTAAGAAGTGTTTGCAACTTAAAAATACAAGGAGGAGCAACTTGAAATCCTTAAGAACTCTGCAGGTTAATCAAAGGGCAATAATCAAAGAAATAAAGGCTAGAGGAGAGCTGGGCAGAAGAATTAGAGATATGGGACTTTTGCCTGGAGTGGAAATCCAGGTGGTGGGTAGAGCGCCCTTAAAAGACCCTGTGGCCCTGCGCTTAAAGGGATTTACTCTCACCTTACGCAATAATGAAGCAGATTATATCCTGGTGGAGGAATTAGATGGATAAAAAGAAACAATTAATTACTGTAGCCCTGGCAGGCAATCCTAACTCTGGTAAAACCACCCTTTTCAACTCCCTGACAGGCTCTAGGCAGCAGGTAGGCAACTATCCAGGCATTACTGTGGAAAAAAAGAAGGCAGGCTGAAAACAGAGGAAGCAGATATTCATTTTGTAGATCTTCCAGGTACTTACTCCCTTACGGCCTACTCTCAAGAAGAGTTAGTTGCCAGAAACTTTATCCTGGAAGAAAGCCCTAATGTGGTGGTAGATGTAATCAATGCTAACTCTTTAGAGAGAAATCTCTTCCTAGCCATTCAAATACTGGAACTGGGATCTCCTCTTATCCTGGCCTTAAACATGATGGACGAAGTAAGGGCCCAAGGTCTTACCATAAACACTTCTTTACTCAGCAAAAGATTAAAGGTTCCAGTGGTGGAAACTGTAGCTCGCTATGGGCTAGGGAAAAAAATGCTCATTCAAACCATTATAGAGCAAAGCCAAAACCCAAAATCCTGGACTCCCCTGCAGATTTCCTATGGTCCAGACTTAGACCCTGTTCTGGAAAAGATGAGCCAACTCATTGTAGAAAGTAAGTTCAAATTGGATAAATATCCTCCCAGGTGGTTGGCTTTAAAAATTTTGGAAAATGACGAAGAAATCAAGTCTATTCTCTTAAAGGAAGCTCCAGATCTCTATAAAAAGCTAAATGCTATTTACCTGGAAGTAAGTGCTCACTGTGAAAAAACCTTAAATACCTATCCAGAGGCAATAATTGCTGACTATCGCTATGGCTTTATCTCCTCTGTACTAAAAGATGTGGTCCAGAAAGATACCCACAGGCAAAGAATCTTACTCTCAGATAAAATAGACAAAGTCCTTACCCATAAGTTTTTAGGGCCTATTATAATGCTTTTGGTGCTCTATACAGTTTACAAACTTACCTTCTGGCTTGGAGAGTATCCTCTAGCCTGGGTGGAAGGATTTTTTACCTTTTTAGGAGAAACAGCAGACAAACTCCTGCCTCCTGGTCTTTTAAAGTCTCTGGTTATTTCAGGAATAATCGATGGAGTGGGTGGAGTTGTGGGTTTTGTCCCCCTTATTGCCATTATGTTTTTGTTTTTATCCTTTTTGGAAGACTCAGGCTATATGGCCAGGGTAGCTTATATGCTGGACAGGGTATTTAGAATTTTTGGTTTGCATGGTTGCTCCATTATGCCCTTTATTATCTCTGGCGGTATTGCTGGAGGATGTGCTGTACCTGGGGTAATGGCTGCCAGAACGCTTCGCAGTCCCAAGGAAAAACTTGCCACCATCCTAACTGCTCCCTTTATGACCTGTGGAGCCAAACTACCAGTTTTCATTCTGCTTACCGGCGTATTTTTCCCTCAACAAAAGGCTCTGGCTCTATTTCTCATTTCCTTAACAGGTTGGGTGGTCGCCTTAGTCGTGGCCAAATTCTTACGCTCCACCTTAATCAAAGGACCAGCCACTCCCTTTGTTATGGAACTTCCCCCCTATCGGCTACCCACCTGGCAAGGACTCTTTATCCATTCCTATGAAAAAACCTGGATGTATCTAAAAAAGGCAGGTACTGTTATTCTGGCCATCTCCATCCTAATCTGGGCCATGATAACCTTTCCTCAACTACCTCAAGAAAAACAGGCTGTTTATTTGAACCAGATTGAAACCATAGAAAACACTCTTAAGACCAATCCCGTGGAAAAGGAAAAACTGCTCTCAGAAAAAGAAAAACTGGCCTTTGAACTGGCTCAGGCCAAACTTACTTATTCCCTGGCTGGAAGAATAGGTAAATCTCTGGAAAAAATAACTTCCCTGGCCGGCTTTGACTGGAAGACCAACATAGCGTTAGTGGGTGGTTTTGCAGCCAAAGAAGTAATCATCTCCACCCTAGGCACTGCCTATTCTTTGGGAGAAGTGGAAGTGGAAGAGGCCACTCCCTTAGCTCAAAAACTGGCCAAAGACCCCACCTGGGACAAAGCCAAAGCCATCTCTCTGATTATCTTTGTTTTGCTCTATGCACCTTGCATGGTCACCATTGTCACCATTGCCAGAGAAACTTCCTGGAAATGGGCACTTTTTGCCCTTGTTTTCAACACTCTGGTTGCTTTTGCTTTAGCTTCTTTAAGCTACAATTTGCTCACACTTTAAAAGAAGGGGGTAACCCCCTTCTTTTAAGTAAAAAGTTTACGCAGGGAAAAGTGGGCAAAATAGGAAGAAGTAAGAGCTAACAAAAGATTTAAGCCAAAATAAAAAAGGATATAATTGGAAGGTAAAAAAAACAATTCCAGACCAAAACTATTAAAGACATCTTTCAGATAAACATAAGCTAGATTTAAAAACCCAAGTGCCAGGCTCCCAGAGAGAAACAAAATAAAAACTGAAAGCCGTAAAAGAGGTTTTAAAATATAAAAATCACTGGCGCCAACTAAATATAAAATCTCTATTTCCTTTTCTTTGCTAAATAAAAGCAACCTTACAGACCAAAATACGAGCATAAAAATCATGACCAGGACAAAAAACAACAGAGGGGTCAACACCACTCCCACCAACACATTCCAGTTTTTCAACCAGGAAACCTTTAACTCACTGTAAACAACTCCTCTTACCGCAGGTAAAGACCTAAGCTTAGATATAATGTTCTCTAAAGAATTTAGATTTTCCTGACTATAAACAAAACTAAAAACACTGGTGTAAGGAAAGTCAACTTCACTTAAGATATCTTCCTTTATCTCTACATTTTTAAGCAAAGTATTTTTAATTTTGTTCCTATCTATATTTTCTACAAAATTTAAAGAAAATTTGTCCAAGATAAATTGAATATTTTTATTTATGGACTCCAGGCTTTCATTATTATTCCAGATAATATTAATTTTTATGTTCTTTATGTCCTTATACCACAATTTGCCATTATAATAAAATAAAAGAATAATTAAAAAAAGCAGGGAAAAAAACAGAGAATTTAGAAAAACAAAACAGGAGAGAGACTTGTTTTCCTTTATATCTTCTAGAAAACTATACATCAAAAATTGGTCCCTTTAATCATTCCTTCTTTAAGATAGATAATCTTAGCATCTCTTTTACTGTTTACCAGCTCTTCATTATGAGTGGCCATAACAATGGTAGTACCGTGCAAATTAAACTGATTAAAAACATTCAAAAGGTGAAAGGCCAGTTCTCTATCTAAATTACCAGTAGGCTCATCTGCCAAAAGTAGTTTGGGATTCACCACCATAGCCCTGGCAATGGCCACGCGCTGCTGTTCACCCCCTGAAAGCTCTATGCAGGGAACATCTGCCTTAGGAAAAAGATTTAAGCTACGCAACACTGCCCTTACTCTCTTTTGGATCTGCACCTTAGGCAAGCCTCTGATTTTCAAGGGCAAAGCCACATTGTCAAAAACACTACGGCCAAGTAAAATTTTAAAATCCTGCAAAACAATACTTACTTCTCTTTTGAGCAAACAAAGTTCTTTTCTTTTAAGTTGACGCAAATTATAGCCAGCTACCTCTATCTCCCCTCCTTTGGGGACCAAGTCGCCATGTAAAATCTTTAATAAAGTGGTTTTACCAGCTCCAGAATGGCCTGTAACAAAAAGAAAATCTCCCTTTTCCAGAGTAAAGGAAATATCCTTTAAAGCCCAATTGCGCCCAAAGCTATAAGAAACCCTTTTTAGCTTAATCACTTTTATTTTCTTTTTCTTCCTTGTCTTCTTTATCTTCTTTTTTTCTTTAGTTGCAGATAAGATTTTACTCAATAAATCCTGAGCTTGAGTGAATTCTGGATTGATTTCAATGGCCTTATGTAAGTGTTTTAAAGACTTTTCTCTTTGAGCCAGATTTAGATAGGCTACAGCGATATTGTAATGCACTTTTTCATTTTCTGGCTCTTTCTTCAAAGCCTGCCTATAGGCCTTTACTGCCTCTTGCACTTTGCCTTTTTTTCTAAAGGAAACTGCTAAATTATTTAAGGTATCCACAGTCAAAGATTCAAAAAGAAGAGGGCCAAAATCCCGCATTACCTCTTCTACTAAGTCCAGTTCCAGGTATAAATTCCAGATTCTTTGCTTTAAGTCCTCATTTTCTGGGTCTGAATTAAGGGCCATGGTAAAATAATCCTTAGCCTTATACACTTCTTCCTGCAGGAGATAGAGTTTACCCATAAAAAATAGGTTATCTGTAGAGTTAGGACTTATTTCTAAAGCTCGTTTTAGGGCTTCTGTAGCCAGGGTATAATCCCTTTCTTCCAGGTAAACCCTGGCCAGGGCAGTCCAGGCCTTGAGCATAAGAGAGCTTTCTTTTAAGGCTTCACGCAAATAACTTTTGGCATCACTTAATTTCTTTAGTTTTAAACATATCTTGGCACTTTCATAACTAAAACGCGCCAATAATTCTGGATAGTCCTTACTACAGTCTTGCAAAAAGTTTAGGGCTTCTTCTAATTTTTTTTCTTTACTCAACTTTTCCACTTCTTGCAGACATTTTTTAACTATAACCGAGGGACTATTGGGGTTATTTAAACCTTCTATCTTCTCAATCACGGCGTCAATAGTTACCGGTTTTAACAAATAGCCTTCAATACCTTCATCTGAAGCCAGAGCAATATCTTCTTTTTCTCCCTTGGAGGTAACAAAAATAAAAGGTAAATGTTTAAACTTTTCCTCTCTTCTTATCCAGCGCAAAAGTTCCAGGCCATCCATATAGGGCATCTTCCAATCTGAAATAACCAGTTGCATTTTATTGCCCTGGGCTAAAATAATTTCTCTGGCTTCTTCACCATTGGCTGCTTCCAAAATTTGTTTAAAGCCAAGAACTTTTAAAATATTGACAATGGTAGCTCTTGCAGCCTGAATGTCATCCACCACTAACACGGGCAAACTTTTATCCAGCATTTTCCTCTCCTGTTACATAACAGGTAAAGCAAAACTTACTTCCCCTGGGTTTAGCATCTTCCACCCAGATCTTGCCTTCCAACATATTGACAATACGATTACAAATAAACAAGCCAATTCCTGTGCCTTCTATCTTTTTATCCCTTTGTAAACGCTGAAAGCGGTCAAAAATCTTTTGTTTTAACTCATCAGGCACCCCTGGTCCTGTATCCTGGACACAAAAAATCAAAAAGAATGGAAAACGATCTGACTTTCTTCTGGACTGTCTCACTTCCCAGGATATTTTGACCTCTCCTTGAGCAGGAGTGTACTTTAAGGCATTGGAAAAAAGATTTTGAATCAAGTGCTGAAGCAAATTTTCTTCTGCAAAAAGCAATACATCCTCCTGGCTGAGTAAGGAAACTTTTATCTCCTTTTCCCTGGCCAGGGGAGAAAGCTCTTCCACAATACGCTCTACAATGGGTTTTAAAGCTACAGGCCCCAGCTTTACCTTTTTATTCTTCCAGTCATCCAACCTAGCTACCTGCAGAAATTCATCAATCATGGTCAGGAGCTCCTGGGCCCCTTTCAGGGCTGTTTCTACTACGGGCTTCATTTCTTCACTAAGCCCAATGTATTTTAAGAGGTCCAGGTTAGAAATAATGGCAGCCAGAGGACTTTTAAAATCATGCACCACCATCTGCACCAGTTCACTTCTTTCTGTATAAGTGAGTTCCAGTTCCTTTTGTTTTAGTTTGAGTCGTTCAGAAAGACTTTCCAGCTTTTCTTTTCCTCTTCCAGTTGATGAAAAAGACAGGAATTTTCTATTAAAAGAGAAAGCAAGGAGGCATAATCCTTGAGCAAGTTAAAATCAGACTGGTAAAAGAAATTTTGCTCCTTGTGGTCAGAAACATTTATAACTCCCACCACTCCCCACTTTCCCTGCAAGGGCACACACATAAGAGAACTGGTGTCATAGCTTCCCTTTCTAATTTTATCCTTAAAACGCACAGAGCGTTTCACATCTTTAAAGTAAACACTTTCTCCAGTGGTAAATACATGTCCAGAAATGGTCTCAGGGTCAATGTCCACTTCCAAATTCAAGATTTTAGGATTGGTGGAAGCAACAATTTTGGCTTTGTTTTTTTTCCTGGTTTTCAACATAATTGAGCCCTGTCTGGCCTTGATTTTCTCCAGAATCAAGACCAGACTGGCCTGCATTTTTTCACTCAAGGAATACTTGGTGTCTGTTAAAAAATAAATAATTCGTCTTAAAAAACCAAGTTCAGCCTTAAAATCCATTTATCTACCCACATTTGGTATAGCCACACTCTGTACACAAAAAGCAACCTTCCTGAAAGGTAAGTTCTTGACCACACTCTGGACAGGTAGGCCTATTTAAATCATTGGCCCTTGCATCAGGATTAATCTTTTCTCCCCTGAGGTATCTATTTTCCAGCACCCAGGCCACAGCATCAGGGATAGAAAGCAAAAGACCTTTTTCTGAAAAACAGGATGCTCTCCTCCTATGCCTTTTAACTGTTTGACAATTTCTCTCACCTCTATGCCAGAACGCAAGGCAAGGGAAACTAAACGGCCAATGGCCTCAGCCTTGGCCGTAATGGAGCGGCCAGACCTACCTATGGTGGCAAAGACCTCAAAGGGCTTTCCATCCACTTCATTTACGGTCAAATAAAGGGTGCCCAGTCCAGTTTGCACCTTCTGGGTAAAACCATAAATAACCTCTGGTCTATCTTTTACCTGAGAAGTCTTTGTCTCCCCTTTATCTTTTTTTGTTTCTCCTTCCCCTGTGCAAAGCACCTGAGAACTTTTACATCCATCCCTATAAACAGTAACTCCCTTACAACCCAGTTCATAAGCCAGCCAATAAATATGCCAGATGTCTTCTTGAGTGGCAGAATTGGGCAAATTTACAGTCTTGGATACAGCATTATCGGTATATTTTTGAAAGGCAGCCTGCATTTTTAAATGATATTCGGGCTCAATATCCATGGCTGTAACAAAAATATCTTTTAGTTCTTTATCAATAAAGTCCAGATGCTGAATAGAGCCTTTTTTGGCTACTTCTTCCATAAGTTTGGGACTATAACTACCTGCCTCTTTCATTGCAGCTTCAAAGTAAGGATTTACTTCCACCAGGGTTTCTCCATCCATTACTTTGCGCACAAAGGAAAGGGCAAATAAAGGCTCTATGCCAGAAGAACAGCCTGCAATAATGGACAAGGTGCCAGTGGGAGCAATAGTGGTAGTAGTGGCATTGCGATAGGGGCCTAAGTTCTTTTCCTTATACACAGATTCCTCATAGGCAGGAAAAGGTCCTCTTTCTAAAGCTAATTGCTTAGAAGCAGCTTTGGATTCACTTTGAATAAATTTCATCATTTTCTCAGCAAGATTCAAGGCCTTTTGACTATTATAAGGAATTTTTAACTGAAAAAGCAAATCAGCCCAACCCATTACTCCCAGACCAATTTTTCGATTTAAACGCACCTTTTCACTAATCTGCTCAAGGGGATACTTAGAAGCATCAATGACATTGTCTAAAAAGCGCACACTTAGATGTATTGTTTCCTTTAAGCCTTCCCAGTCAATATCCTGCTTGTCTGGAAGATAAAACTTAGACAGATTGATAGAGCCCAGATTACAGGCTTCATAGGGAAGCAAAGGCTGCTCTCCGCAGGGGTTTGTACTTTCTATTTCTCCCTGCCTGGGAGTGGGGTTGTCCCGATTAATTCTATCCAGGAAAATAATTCCTGGGTCGCCACTTTCCCAGGCCTTTTGAACTAAAAGGGAAAAGACTTCCCTGGCTCTAAGTTTGCCTTTGACCTCTCCTGTATGAGGGGCAACAAGCTCATACTCCAAATCATCTTCCACAGCCTGCATAAACTTTTCAGTCAGACCAACAGAAAGGTTAAAGTTGTTTAAATCTCCATCCCTTTCTTTGGCCCGAATAAAATCCAAAATATCAGGGTGATCTATTCTAAGAATCCCCATATTGGCGCCACGCCTGGTACCACCCTGTTTTACCTGCTCTGTAGCAGTATTGAAAATCTTCATAAAGGAAAGAGGACCAGAAGCCACTCCCCCGGTAGAGCCCACTCTGCTGTCTTTAGGTCTAAGCCTGGAAAAGGAAAAACCTGTCCCTCCACCAGACTTATGGATAAGGGCAGCATACTTAAGGGCATCAAAAATTTCTTCCATGGAATCCCCAACAGGCAAGACAAAACAAGCAGCCAGTTGTCCCAAGTCTGTACCTGCATTCATCAGAGTAGGAGAGTTAGGTAAAAAGCGAAAAGAAACCATTAAATCATAAAAAATTCGGGCTAATTCTTTTACTTTGTAAGGCGAGTTGGTATATTTTTCTTCTTCCAGGGCAATGGCTGAAGCCACTCTCCAGAAAAGGCCCTTAATATCTTCAACAGGCTCTCCATCCAGCCCCTTTCTTAAATAGCGTTTGGAAAGAACTATTTTGGCATTCTCATTTACTTGTGGTTCCACTAAATCCTTTGGCATTTTGATTTTTTTCATCTAGATACCCCTTTGCACGATTTACTTCCGGGGTAAGTTAGCTTACTTTGCACCCAAGGACAAGAAAATCTTAAAATACTCTAAAAACGAGGAGTTAAGCCATGAAAGGCCAAATGAGTAAAATAAGCAAGGGAGAAAAGAAAGTTTTTGGACCAGCCAAGGCCCTGGTCTGCGGTTTTGCTCCTGCTAAATTGCCTCAACTTTCCCAGTTTTTCCAAGAATTTGGGCTCCAAACTTTAGGGGTAGGCTTAAAACATAAAAGTGAACTCATAAAAGACATTGTAAACCAAGAAAACCTGGACCTTACAGATACGGAAAAACTCCCACCTGCAGTTATTTTAGGGGGAATCAAGGAAAAAGATTTACACCTGCTTTTACAAAAATGGCCAAGTCTAGGATTAGGACAGCCGCTTTTTGCCGTTTACACTCCTCATTCCTGGGAATGGACTTTAGCTTACCTCTTAAAACACCTCTTAGAGGAAAGAGCTAAATTTCAAGGTTAGAAGTTTATAAGTATTTAAATTAAGTTTATCTTTTGAAAAACCTGCTTAAAATGTGCAGGTAAATTGATAAACTCCAGGGCTATCTTTTTTCTTTTGCCTCTTTGCCTATTTTAGAAAATAGAGATATCCCAGCACCATTTATGCTCACTCTGGTAGAAAAGTAAAATCTCACCTTTGTTAATGGTAGTTCACTTAATTCTGTCCAGATATTTTCCAAAAACCTGTAAGTATTGCCATCTACAGAGCCATCTAGGTAAACCCTGGCTTCTTCTCTTTCCACCTCATAATGAAAATTGTTTTTTTGCTCCCGCGCAATAAGTAGCCTTTCCTTGGCCCTCTTTAAAGACTTTTCTATATCTTCCTTACCAATGGGCTTATTTAAAAAGTCAGTGGCGTCCAGATTCAAAGCCTTTACGGCCAGTTCCACATCTCCATGACCGGTAATCACAATAACCTCTGTATCTGGCTTTATTTTTTTAATTTCTCTTAAAACCACCATGCCATCAATACCTGGCATTTTTAAATCCGTTAAAACAATATCTGGAAGATATTCTTGAAAAAGTTTTAGGCCTTGCTCTCCACTACTGGCCAGCAGGGCTTCATAGCCAAAAATCTTTAGATAAAGGTCAAAAAGGCGCAAAGTACTTTCTTCATCATCAATGACTAAAATCTTTTCCCTTGTTTCCATTTTCCACTACCTCTAATAAAGGTAAATAAATTTTAAAAATTGCCCCCTTCTCCCCACCTTCTAAAAGAATTTCTCCGCGATGATCCTTAATGATACTTTTCACAATAGCCAATCCCAACCCCATTCCTTTTCCTTTTCCTTTGGTGGTAAAAAAGGGCTCAAAGAGTTTGTGTTTATCTTCTTCTCTAAAACCTATTCCGTTATCCGCAATAAATAGAACAACCCTTTTCCTTTCCTCATAGGTGGCGATGTGAATAACTCCTTTGAAATCCTCTTCCTTTCTTCGTTCCAAGATAGCGTCCCGGGCATTGTTTAAAAGATTGAAAACAACCTGTTGCAACCTATTTTCATAGCCTAAAATAGAAGGTAACTTAGGACTTAAGTCCAACTTAAACTCAATATCACTTAAACTAAACTGCTGTTTTAAAAGAGTAAGCACTGCTTCAACCACCTTATTTAAATCCACTCTCTCCGGAAGAAGGGTGGATTTGCGGCTAAACTGCCTCAAGTTATTGATAATGTCTGAAGCCCTATCCACCTGTACGCTAAGTTCCCTGGCGACATTAACAATCTCTTCTTCACTTAGCTCTGTATGCTGGTGAGTGTGGACATAGGCAAGTAAGTCCGCTCCCATTTTAATGGCATTTAAAGGCTGGTTTAATTCATGGGCCATACCTGCGGCCATTTCACCCAGGGCTTTCATTTTACTGGCCTGAATAATCTGGGCATCTTTTTCAATCATATCCGTAATATCCACACAGGAAAGGATTACAGCCTGCTGTTGTTCATAACTAATGGGACAGGCATGCACATTTACAAAAAAGGGCTTTTGATCCCTAGTGTAGTGAATTATTTTGCTCAAGTAAATATACCCTTCGTTAAAAAGAGGAGAATCTTCACTTAAAAAATCCCTGGCTTCTGGCCAAAACTCCAAAAAAGACTTTCCCCTCATCTCCTTGACTTCAAAATTATAAACTTCACCAGCTCTGGGATTGACATCCAGAATACGCAAATCATCCCAACTAAGCACAAAAATAGGATCAGGGCCACTTACAAAAAGAGAACGATACTTTAACTCTGATTCCTTTAATTTTTGCCGATAAAGACGGATACTCCAAATCATATTGCTAAAGGCATAGGCAAGTTGAGAGACCTCATCCCCTGCTTCCTGATGATAAAAAATACAGGTTTTACACCTTCTCTTGGTACTTACTTTACCTCCACTTACTCCCAATTCATCTAAGTGCCAACAAGGAAAACGATGGTCCCTAAAGGCAGGACAGTTTTTTCGTACCCGTTCATCACCTTCCATATCCACCTCAAAATTACCTTTACTTACCTCCTTAGCCACATTGGTAAGTACTTCCACTGGTCTGGTAATACTCAAAGCCAGCTTGTGCGAGAGCCAGAAAATAAACACAATCACCAGGGAAATAAAACCCAAAAAAGTAACGCGCAATTTGGCAATCAAACTATCCACATGAGCTTTATTCAAGCCCACATGGACACTCCCAATCTCATAAATCCCCTCTTTTACAGGAGTCTTAATATCAAAAACTTCTCTACCAGCTATTTTTAATAAATTAACCCTTTCTGCCTTCTTTTGCGCAATAAATTTCTGTAACTCTTCTGGGAAAGGTTGTACAAAGGTATGGGATATAACTTCATTCTTTGCATCAACTACAAATATATAGTCTATTAAATCTCTTCTCTCTTTTAATTTGGCTTCATCAAAAATAAGAGCCAGAAGCAAGGGATAGTTTTGATCTAAGATATACCCACTTCCCCTTTCAGCAATACTATGGCCAATGGCAAATCCACGCTTTTTTAATTCTTCCGTTAAACTGGAAACCAAAATCGCCCTAGCCAGAAAAGCAATGGCCACACTGATTAGAAAAATTACTAAAATAATGGACAAAAATATTTTATTTTTTAAAGATAAGGTTTCTAGTTTTTTATTTATTTTTTTTAACATCTGGTAATAACTCTGACCAATTGTTAATCAATCTAAACTTACTGTCCTTTAACAGAGTAAAATAAATCTTATCCAATCCCTGATGGTCCTTATGTCCAAAATTAAGAACAAGTCCCTGCCCTAAATCCAGATTTTTAATGGATTCAATTCCAGCAATAAGACTTTTACGAGTGGGGGTGGGACCAGCCCTACGTAAACCTTCTACCATTACCCTGGCAGTCACATATCCTTCCAGACCTACAAAGTTGGGCTCATCTTCAGGATAATATTTTTTTAAAAGAGAAGTATACCCCTCTTTGGTAGAAGGAAAAAATTCTGGTGGAGGCACAACCTGAGACATAATCACTGTTTGCTTTAGGTCTCCTATCCTCCTAGCTAACTCATTGGCTCCCACAAAGGATACTGCATAAAATAAAGGACTTTTCCCTTGCGCTGTGGCCAGACGAATAAATTTACTGCAGGGCTCATAGGTACCTACCAGAACTACTGCTTCTACCTCCTGACTAAAAATGCGTTCAAAAGCATCTTCCACCTCTAGGGTCCCTCGAATATAACTACCTCTAGCAACCGGGGTTAATTGGTAGTGCTGCAAGGCCAGTTCTGTACCAGTAAGGCCATCAAAACCATAGGCATCATACTGGTAAAAAATGGCAATTTTAGTTAAACCCAAATCCTTTACCATATGCTCAATGGCCTTACTGGTTTCCTCATAATAAGAAGGCCTAATATTGATTAGCCAGGGATTAAAGGGCTCTCTTAGGGCATTAGCACCTGTAAACATACCCACTAAAGGGATTCTGGCTTCTTCAATAAAGGGTAAGACCTTTAAAGTAGTAGGAGTGCCCACATAACCAAACAGAGAAAAGACCTTGTCTTCCACAATAAGTTTTTGGGTATTGTAAAGACATTTAGGCGGGTCATAGGCATCATCATAGGCAATAACTTCTATCTTCCGCTTCCAGACTCCACCCTTCCCATTAATTTCATTAAAATAAGCTAAAGCCCCTCTTAAAAATTGAGTCCCCAGATAGCCAGCATGCCCACCCAGGGCCAAAGAAGAGCCTAATACCACCTTATTTTCATAAACCCCGCACTGCTAACACCAATTCTCCCTTTGAGGCTGTTCCCAGGAACAGCCACTTCCCCCTAAAACCAGCCCCCAAATTCCCACCAACAGATATGCCAATTTTGACATAATAACCTTAAAATCTTTTTCTAACACTTAAACTCACCATTTTTTAGAAAAAATTAAGAAAAATTAAAAAAAATTAAACAATTAAAACAAAAATATGCGTTGGATTTTTATCCAATTTTCCAGCTCAATTTTAAACTTTTTTTCCAAAAAAATAAACACATTAAAAAAAAGAAGCCTTTATTTTTGTGAACTTATCCTCTTTTTTGACTTCCCTTATAACTTTTTAAATTCCGTATATAACGAAAAAAAGTTTAAGTAAATGCGTTTTTAAACCTTTAAATTTAAAAGGAGGGGTTTATGAAACTTGGCAGGAGAGAATTTTTAAAGCTCTCCACAGCAGCTACTGTAGCCACTGCCTTTGCAGGGCTAGGTTTTAATCTAAAACCTACAGTAGCCAGAGCTCAGCTTTTAAAGCTGAATTGGGCTAAGGAGAGCACTTCCATCTGTTGTTATTGTGCTGTGGGATGTGGACTTATCGTACACACCGCCAAAGATGGTTCTAATCGCATTATCAATGTAGAAGGCGATCCTGATCATCCCATTAATGAAGGAGCCCTTTGCGCCAAAGGTGCTGCCATTTCTCAACTGGCAGAAAACAAAAATCGCATCACAGCCCCCTTATACCGTGCCCCTTACAGTGATAAGTGGGAAGAAAAGTCCTGGGAATGGATGTTAAACACCATTGCCCGCCGTATTAAAGATACCCGAGACAAGACCTTTGCCAGAGTCAACAGCAAGGGACAAACTGTAAATCGCTGCGATGGATTGGCCTCTGTGGGTTCAGCTGCTTTGGACAATGAGGAATGCTGGATTTATCAGGCTTTTCTGCGCAGCCTTGGCCTGGTGTATATTGAACACCAGGCACGTATCTGACACAGCGCCACTGTAGCGGCTCTGGCAGAGTCGTTTGGACGCGGTGCGATGACCAATCACTGGATTGACATTAAAAACAGTGATTGTATTTTGATTATGGGTTCCAATGCTGCAGAAAATCACCCCATTTCCTTTAAATGGGTAATGCGGGCCAAGGAAAAGGGTGCCACTTTAATCCATGTAGACCCAAGGTTTACCAGAACTTCAGCCAAGGCAGATATCTATGCTGCTATCAGGTCTGGAAGTGACATTGCCTTCTTAGGTGGACTTATCAATTACATTTTAGAAAACAAGCTCTACTTTAAAGAATATGTGGTCAATTATACCAATGCCTCTTTTATTGTGAACAAAAAATATGGTTTTAAAGATGGGCTTTTTGCAGGTTTTGACCCCAAAACCAACAAATACGACCGTTCTTACTGGCAATTTGAACTGGATGAGCAGGGCAACCCCAAAAAGGATCCCTCTTTAAAGCACAAACGCTGTGTCTTTAATCTCCTAAAAAAACATTATTCCCGCTACACCCTGAAAAATGTCTCCATGGTTACAGGCATTCCCAAAGAAGACCTGCTTAAAATCTACAAAGCCTATGCTTCCACTGGAAAGCCTGATAAGAGTGCCACCATCATGTATGCCATGGGTTGGACCCAGCATACTGTAGGTGTACAAAACATCAGGGCTATGGCCATGATTCAGTTACTCCTGGGCAACATTGGGGTTGCTGGCGGAGGAGTAAATGCTCTAAGGGGCGAGTCCAATGTACAGGGCTCCACTGACCACTGTTTACTCTATCACATTTTGCCTGGTTATCTAAAGACTCCACGGGCTTCTCTGCCCACCTTGGAAGCTTACAACAAAAAATACACCCCAGTAAGCAAAGATCCCAAGAGTGCCAACTGGTGGCAAAATTATCCCAAATATTCAGTAAGTTTGCTTAAGGCCATGTACATGGATGCTGACCCCAAAGACGCCTATTTTTGGCTGCCCAAACTGGATGATGGTCAAAATGCCTCCTTCCTGGCCCTCTTTGACGAAATGTTAAAAGGCAAATTCAAGGGATTCTTTGCCTGGGGACAAAATCCAGCCTGTGGCCTGGCCAACTCCAACAAGGCCAGAAACGCCCTCTCCAAGCTGGACTGGATGGTAGTGGTCAATATTTTTGACAATGAAACTGCTTCTTTCTGGAAAGGACCTGGCATGGATCCTGGCAAGGTTAAGACTGAAGTCTTCTTCCTGCCCTGTGCAGTTTCTGTGGAAAAGAAGGCTCCATTACCAACTCAGGTAGGTGGATGCAATGGCGCTATGCAGCCAGAAAGCCCATGCCCAACACCAAGGGAGATGGAGACATCATCTGCGAACTGGTCAAAAAGGTAAAGGAATTGTACAAAAAAGAAGGAGGGGCCTTACCTGAAGCTGTACTCAATTTAAGTTCAGAAAAATGGGTAAATGAAAAAGGCGAGTACGACCCCCATGCCATTGCCAAGATAGTAAATGGCTACTTCCTCAAGGATGTGGAAGTAAAAGGCAAAAAGTTTAAAGCTGGCACTCTAGTTCCCAGTTTTGCATATCTTAAAGACGATGGTAGCACCTGTTCTGGAAACTGGCTCTACTGTGGCTCCTATACTGAAAAGGGCAATATGGCGGCCAGAAGAGACAAAACTCAAACAGAGATGCAGGCCAAAATCGGCTTATATCCCAACTGGAGCTGGTGCTGGCCTGTAAATCGTCGTATTCTTTACAACAGGGCATCTGTAAACCTCAAGGGTGAACCCTATGCTCCTCAAAAGCCAGTAATCCGCTGGAATGGTGAAAAATGGGAAGGAGATGTTCCAGACGGTGGTTGGGCCCCTGGCACCAAGTACGCCTTTATCATGCGCAAGCATGGTTTTGGACAGATCTTTGGACCAGGAAGAGTAGATGGTCCCTTCCCCGAACATTATGAACCTCTAGAGTGTCCTTTCCCCAAACATCCTTTCTCTAAACAACTGCACAATCCTCTTGCTCTTACTTTTGATACAGACTTTGAACGCCTGAAGTCCTGTGACCCACGCTATCCCTTTGTGGGTACTACCTACCGAGTCACTGAGCACTGGCAAACAGGGGTTATGACCAGATGGCAACCCTGGTTACTGGAAGCTGAACCTCAACTCTTTGTGGAAATCAGTCCGCAACTGGCTGAGTTAAGAGGGATCAAAAACGGGGAAAAGGTGATTGTGGAAAATGCTAGAGGTAAAGTAGAGGCTGTGGCCATGGTTACCTCCAGGATAAGACCCTTTAAGGTCATGGGACAAACCATTCATCTGGTAGGCCTGCCCTGGCATTTTGGTTGGGTACATCCTAAAGATGGTGGAGATGCTGCCAACCTGCTCACTCCTTCTGTGGGTGATCCCAACACTGGCATACCAGAAACCAAGGCCTTTATGGTCAATGTAAGGAAAAAATAAGGAGGTAAGCCATGGAAGGAAAAAGCTTTTTCATAGATTTAACCAGATGCACAGCCTGTAGAGGCTGTCAAATCGCCTGTAAGCAGTGGCATAAATTGCCAGCTGAAGAAACGCATAACTGGGGCAGTCACCAGAACCCCAAAGACCTTAGCTTTATTACCTATAAACTGGTCAGAATGCAGGAAGTAGTGGAAAAGGGCAAACTAAAGGCCTGGCTCTTTTTTCCTGAACAGTGCAGGCACTGTGTAAAGCCACCTTGTAAACAGGTAGCAGACATGACAGATGAAGAAGCCATCTTACAGGATCCTCTAACTGGAGCAGTAATCTATACTGAAAAGACCAAAAATCTAGACTTTGAAGAAATTCGCTCTGCCTGTCCTTACAACATCCCCAGGCAGGATCCCAAAAGCAAAGTCATCTCCAAATGTGACATGTGCATAGACAGGGTGCATAATGGATTACTACCTGCTTGCGTAAAGACCTGTCCCACTGGCGCCATGAACTTTGGTAGTCGCGAAGATATGTTAAAACTCGCTAAGGAACGCCTGATGGAAGTGAAAAAAATCTATCCAGAAGCCAGCCTAGGAGATATGTCTGAGGTGAGAGTGATTTATCTCTTCCAGACCAAACCCCAGGCCTACTATACCTATGCTATAGCTAGCCTGGATAACCCCAGACGCTACAGCCGTAAGGATATGCTGGCCAAGCTCTTTTCACCCCTAACCAATATGCGGCTTGGATAGATTACCCTCCTCCAACCGCTTAATCCAGGGAAGGTTAATCCTTCCCTGGATTTTTAATTAAAATAACTCATTATCCCCTTACGAATAATCATAACCGAAATGGCTGCCAGAAGCAGGCTGGAAAGCTTAGAAATGGTCCTGGCTCCATTTTTACCCAGGATTCTATACACACTTCTGGCAAACCAGAAGACCAGACCAGCCAAAAGCACATTTAAGGCCACGCCTATGGCTGTGGGCCAGAAACCATACTCATTCATGAGCAACAAAGAAGTGGTCAAAAGCGCAGGCCCGGCAATAATGGGCACTCCCAGGGGCACAGGTCCAATATCTGAAGCTTCCACTCTTTTTTTCTTTTCCACAGAAATCAAATCTACTACGGACATAATCAGCAAAAGTAATCCACCAGAAACCATAAAATCCGCCACAGTTAAGCCTAAAAGCCTCAAGATATAAGTGCCGCCCAGCAAAAAAAGCAAAGATACCACCAAAGCGGTAAACACAGACTGGATGGCTACCTGCCTAAGCTTTTCCAGAGACAAATCTTGAGTCAAAGCCATAAATAGGGGTAAAATACCCAGAGGGTCCACTGCAATAAATAGAGGCACAAAACACAACCAGAAACTTTCCATCTATAACTCCTTTGGCAAGATTATTTAATTGCTAAAAAGACCTAAAAAAATATTGACAGCTAAAAATTAAATCCTTATTTCGCCCCCTGTTGCTGACTTTAAAGCTTTTTCAACCAAATTAAGGAGAAATAACCTGATGAAAGAATTAGTATTTTTTATGTCAAAACAAAAAGTTGCCCCTAAACAAAGTATTCCTTTGCCTCCTTTAGGCATGTTTGTAAAAGAAGCACTTCTCAAAATCTTAAATTTTGGTTTAACTCAAATTAAAAAACAAAAAATGTTTTTTAATTATTATTCTTATCTTACAGATAAAAATAACACTCTTTTATAATATTACTTTTTGTCCTTGTCTTAGAACCAGGGAATTTATTCCCTGGTTTTTAGTCCACAAATCAAGTTTTTTAGTCAAATTATAAAGGTCTTTATCCGTCCTTTTCTGGTTATGATGCATAAGAGCTAACATTTTAGGTCTACTCTTTTCAGCTAAAGCCAAAACATCTTCCAGTAAAGAATGCCCCCAACCTTTAGTTTTTTCATACTCTGACTTTAAAAACTCAGCATCATGCACTAACAAGTCTACGTCTAAACAAAAATCAACATAAGCAGCAAAATCTTTTGCCCCTACATGTTTAAATCCAAGCTCATTATCGGTAAGGTAAACAAAAGACTTTTCTGCTAAACTAAATTTATATCCCACTCCGCCGTTGGGATGAGAGAGAGGAATGGTTAATACCTGCAAAGATCCAAGATGAAATTCATCTCCCACTTGCCTTACAGAAAATTTATCTTTAACCAGGGCTTTATCTACTGGAAAATAAGGAGAAGAAAAAAGATGTAAAAGGGTCTGCAAATTACCCTTTAAAGACCTGGGCAAAACAAGTTTTAGGTGAAAATCCTCAAGATATAAAGGAGCAAAAAAAGGAAGTCCTAAAATATGATCCCAGTGAAAATGGGTATAAAAAAGGTAAACTTCCTTTTTGGGCCTAGCGAGTAGGCGTTGCCCCAACTCTCTTATACCTGTTCCACTGTCAATAATAATTTCTTTATCTTCCAGGGAAATCTGGACACAAGGGGTATCTCCCCCAAATTCAGAAAAGTCCTTTCCACTAACAGGAATCCCTCCTCTTACTCCCCAAAAGGTTATTTCCAACTTTCTGCTCCTTATTAAAATTCTTCTGCTTGCTTTGTCCCTACAATTACATTAGTTTTAAGCCCAAGTCCTCGTCAAGCAAAAGGAGTTTTTAATGGAACTAAAAAAACGCCAGGAATTTATATTTCTAAGTTTTATTTTTCTTATTACCTACTTGTTAGGAGTTTCTCTAAGACTTTGGGAAGCCAATTTTTGGAATAATCCTGCCTATTACCTGGATGGTGAACCTTTAATGGCTACCCACGATGCTTACGCCTGGCTGGCTGGCGCAATAGACGTGGGGAGATTGACCGGACGCCCCATGTCTTTACTCCTTAAATACCTGAGCCTTATCACTGGTATAAAGGTAGCCACTTTAAACTTCTGGCTACCTGCCATTATAGCTCCTCTGGCCTGTCTACCGGTTATCCTTATCTGCAAACTCTTTGAACAAGTTGAAGCAGGACTTTTAGCTGGCAGTATTACTATCCTGGGCAGTGGCTATCTTTTACGGACCCGTCTTGGCTACGGTGATACAGACATCTTAACCCTCTTTTTACCTTTGAGCTTTTGCTGGGGACTAATCCTTTGGTTAAAACCCTTTTTCCTTTATTTTAATAAAAAGTTAAACCCTGTTAAAGATAATCTTGAAATTAAAGACGCTCTTATAGCACCACTTATTACTGGTTTAATCTTAAATTTTTACTATTGGTTTTATCCCAGTGCCTATCCCATTATCATGTACACCCTACTTTTTACTCTTTTGCTTGCCTATCTGTTTCTTCCTAAAGCAACCTTTAAACAGCTTCTACCAGGATTTATCCTTATCTTTGCCCTGGGCTTAAATGGTATTTATGGATTTATTGTCAGTTTAATCTTTATTTATCTTTTCTATTTTTCTAACTCTACCCTAAAAAAGAATAAATTACTTTTACTTTATTTTCTTTTAAGCCTGGTGATTTTCTTTTTCGCTTTAAATTGGGAGGTATCTTAGAACTAATTAAACCTGTTTTTAATTACGTCAAATTATTTCCTTTTCTAGTCAGTGATAAATATTCTCTAAAGCTTCCCGCAGTAATGCAAAGTATTAGAGAGGCCCAAAGCGTCTCTTTTAGCCAGCTCATAGCCAGAGTGGGCTTAACGCCCTATATCTTTTTCCCCGGGCTTTTGGGGTTTTTACTTACTGCTTATTTTCGGCCTCTACTTTTAATTTTTCTTCCCCAGCTTTTGCTAGCCCTTTTGTCCTTTAAACTGGGAAATCGTTTTACCATGTATGGTCCTCCCATTATAGGCTTGGGCCTTGCCCTGGGAGTAGGTTTTATTTTTCAAAAAATCAAAATAAAACCCCTTATCCTCTACTTGCTCTTAACCCTTTTCTTTATTTTTCCAGTTACTGCTCTGGTGAAAAACTTGCGCCCCAGTCCAGTATTGCCCAAGATTTACGCCCAGGCCCTAAAAGAGGCCAAAACCATCTCCTCTCCCAAGACCTGGTTCTGGCAGTGGTGGGATTACGGTTATGCTGCTCAATACTATACCCAGAGAAAAAGCTTTGGAGATGGTGGCGCACATGAAGGACCTTATCTTTATCCCCTGGCTCTGGTACATACCACTTCTTCTCCTCTGCAGGCCAGCCAGGTAATAAAATACGTAATCAGTGATGTGGAAGAACAAATAAGGGAAATGCAAAAAAATGGAACCAAACCTCAAAATCCCGGGAGCAAAGTCCTTTACTGGCCGGCCAAGGTCTTAAAGCACCTGGATGAAATGGGTCCAGAAAAGGCTCAAGCCTTTATCAACTCCTTAAGAAGAAAAGAGCTTACCTTTGCTTCTGACCTGCCAGAGCAATACCTGGTCTTTTCCTGGGAAAACTTAAACCTTAGTTACTGGATAAGCTACTTTGGTCAATGGGATCTTCTCACAGGTACTTCTACTCCTGGAAAAATTAAAACCCTGCAAGGCAAATTACATTTAGACCTAAACCAGGGCACTTTAAACATTAAGGGAAAACGCTTACCTATTTTAAAAATCCTTTTAATAGGAGAAAAAGGGACCAGGGAGCTTTCCTGGAATAGGCCCAAGGGGCTTTATCTCATCTTCAACAGCTTTTTAAACAATATCAAGGCCATGGATAGCACCATTTATAATTCTTTAATGGTCCAAATGCTCTTAAAAAACCCCAAACTTTTTGAACCCTACTTTGAACTGGTTATTGACAAATCTCCCTGGGTGCGAATTTATAAAGTAAGGTAATCTTTTACTTAGAGAGGATTAAAATGCAGGATTTTAGCTTTACCCTTACGGCTGAAGAAAAAAAATATCTCAAGGAACTGGTTAAACTTGCCTTATTAGAAGAATTTAGCTCCAGACCTGTGAGCTATCCTTCTCCTCCTTCTGCTAAATTGGAAGAAAAGTTAGGAGTTTTTGTTACTCTTAAAAAAAAGGGGAACCTAAGGGGTTGTATAGGACAGATTGTGGGTCAAAAGCCTCTATGGCAAAGTATTATTGAAATGGCCAAGGCTGCAGCCTTTGAAGACCCCAGGTTCACTCCAGTACAACCAGAGGAACTGGAGGAACTGGAGATAGAAATTTCCCTTTTAAGTCCTCTTGAACCAGTAAAAAATCTGGAAGAAATAATCCCAGGAAAGCACGGTATATATCTACGCCAGGGTTTTCATTCTGGCTTACTGCTTCCGCAGGTGGCTACAGAATGGGGATTTGGACGAGAAGAATTTTTACAACAGACCTGCCTTAAAGCTGGCCTTAAACCCAACTGCTATCTGGACCCCAAAACAGAAATTTATATTTTCCAGGCAGAAGTATTTTAAATGATTAGAATAACAGAAATTATTGAAAAAGCCAAAACCTATCTGCCAGCTAAAGATATTGCCCTTATTCAAAAGGCCTATGTCTTTTCTGCAGCTGCCCATGCTGGCCAGATGCGCTTAAGTGGCGAGCCCTATCTTTCCCATCCTCTGGAAGTAGCCAATATTCTGGTAGAACTTTATTTAGACGGACCGACTATTGCAGCGGGTTTGCTTCACGATACTGTGGAAGACACTTCCACTACCCTGGAGGAAATAGAATCTCAATTTGGCTCTCAGGTAAGCAAAATAGTAGCTGGCGTAACTAAAATTAGCAAAATCAACTTTTCCTCCAAAGAAGAAGCCCAGGCAGAAAACATTCGCAAAATGATTTTGGCCATGGCTGATGATATTCGGGTAGTATTGGTCAAGCTGGCTGACAGATTACACAACATGCGCACTCTGGAACACCAAAAACATATCAAGCAAAAGCTTATTGCTCAAGAAACCCTAGAAATTTATGCCCCTTTAGCGAATCGTTTAGGCTTATATAAAATAAAAGTAGAACTGGAAGACTTAAGTTTAAAATACAGTAAACCAGAAATTTATACGCAAATAAAAGAAGGGATAAAAACCCATGAAGTAGCTGGAGATAAATACATAAATAAGGTATGTAAAATCCTGGAAGATATTTTAAACAAAAATAAAATTAAAGGGAGAGTAAGTGGCAGAATCAAGCATATCTATAGCATCTATCACAAGATGGAAACACAGGGGCTTACTTTAGACCAGGTTTACGATATAATTGCCTTTAGGGTAATTGTTTCTTCTATAAAAGAATGTTATGCTGTCTTAGGCCTGGTTCACGCCCTTTGGAAACCTGTTCCTGGCAGGTTTAAAGATTATATCTCCATGCCCAAGGCCAACATGTATCAAAGCCTTCACACCACAGTTATTGGTCCAGATGGAGAGCGGGTGGAAATCCAAATTCGTACAGAAGAAATGCATAAAATAGCTGAGTATGGTGTAGCTGCCCATTGGAAATATAAAGAAGATGGGACCCGCATAAGTGAAAAGGATGTGGAAAAGTTTTCCTGGTTACGCCAAATTCTGGATTGGCAAAAAGAATTAAAAGATCCCAAGGAATTCATGGCCTCCCTGCGTTTTGATCTTTTCCAGGATGAAGTATATGTATTTACCCCCAAAGGAGAAGTAAAGGAGTTGCCAGAAGGAGCTACTCCTATAGATTTTGCCTATCTCATTCATTCTCAGGTAGGCGATCACTGCGCAGGAGCCAAGGTAAATGGAAAACTAGTACCGTTAAATACTCCTCTAAAAAACGGAGATACTGTTGAAATTATCACTGACCCCAACAAGCATCCTTCCAGGGACTGGTTAAAATTCGTCAAAACAGCCAAAGCCAGAACCAGAATCAAACACTGGATTCGCAATGAAGAAAGAGAAACCAGCATTGCCCTGGGCAAAGAAGTGCTGGAAAAAGAAAGTAGAAAAATGGGTCTTAACTTTCAAAAACTCCTAAAAGAAGGCAACTTTTTAGAGGTGGCCCAGGAATTTTCCTTCAAGAGCGAAGAAGACCTTTTTTCTGCTGTAGGTTATGCCAAGATAACCCCTCGTCAAATCCTCAATCGTTTTCTACCCAAGGAAGAGCCTTCAGAGAAAAAGAAAAGGAAGAAAGCGTTCAAACTTCTTCCCTGGGCGTAAAAATAAAGGGCATAGGAGATGTCTTAATCCGTTTTGCCAAGTGTTGCTCTCCTGTACCAGGAGACCCCATAATTGGCTATATTAGCCGGGGACGGGGGGTTACCATTCATACTCTAGATTGCCCCAATGTGAAAAGAATGGAACCAGAACGGCAACTGGAAGTATTCTGGGCCACAGAAGTCCAAAATACCTTTCCGGCAAAGATAAAAATTCTCTGTGACAATAAAAGAGGAGTCCTGGCTAAAATAGCCCAGGCTCTTATGGAAACTGAAATCGATATAGACTCAGGCTCTTTTTATTCCAATGTAAATGGAAAATCAGAAATTCTTTTAACCTTGATGGTGGAAAGCACTTCCAAGCTCTATAAAGCTATTGCCACTCTCCAAAAAATACCTGAAGTAAAGGAAGTGAGCAGACTAACTATGTCTAAAAGGAGAGGATAAAATCCTCTCCTTAATTTCACTTAGGCAGAAACCAATTCAATCTCAAAAATAAGGTCTTCTCCAGCCAGGGGATGATTGGCATCAATGGTCAGAGAATCTTCTTTTACCTCTACAATATAGGCAGGGAATTCGTGTCCCTCTGGATGTCTGAGCAAAACCTGTTGTCCCACTTCTCTGGGAATATCTGCTGGGATATGCTCATTGGGAATATCAATTAAAAGGTCATCCCTTTTGGGACCATAAGCTTCAGCACAAGGAATGGTCACTGTCTTTTTTCTCCCACTTCCATTTCAGCTACAGCTTCTTCAAAACCAGGGATAACCTGTTGGCTGCCAATAACAAAGGATAAAGGTTCTCTTCCTTCAGAAGAATCAAAAACAGTACCATCTGTTAACTTACCTGTGTAGTGCACAAAAACTTCTGTGCCGGGTGCAATTCTAGCCATAAAAACAAATCCTCCTATTTTTTTAGGCCTTAAAATCAGGCTCTTTTGACTTAATCCAAACTTTTAATCATTTTTAGTTTTATGTCTAGGCTCAATTTCTGAAAAGTTAATTTTTCTTTTTATCTACTTACTTTTATTAACTTTTATTTTATTAATCACCTTTTCAAAATAAACCTGGTTATATTCTAAATACACAGGTCTTTTTCTCTGGAGGTTTATCTTGGTGATTAACAGGTTTAATTTTTGCAATTGTCTATATTTTTCCTGTTCATCTGTAGCTTGTTCCAACAATTCTAAAGTTGTAGTTATTTCCTGTTGCGTACTCACCTCCTCTGGCAAGTAGCCACTATTTTTCAAAATCTTATAGGCAATCTTAAGGTCTGCCGGAATGTTGGCATCCTCTTCCAGGTTCAAAGGCTTACCCTTGCCAGGCAGATTATCCAGCTCTCCCTTTTCCAGGGCTTTTTTTATCTTTTCTTCTGCCAGTTGAACAAAGATATCCATTACCCCTTGACCACCACCACTGGCTCTAACCTGGCCACTTTTTCCACCAATCCCACCTGGGCGCAAACCTCAACCACCCTAGTTACATCCTTATAGGCCAGAGGCGCCTCTTCTGCCAGACCTCGCCAAGAATGACCTCTGATTACAATTCCCTTCTGGGCTAGGCTGGCAATAAGCTCTCTGCCCGAAAAGCTTTTTTTGGCCTGGTTGCGGCTCATAACTCTTCCTGCTCCGTGACAGGCCGAACCAAAGCTAAGTTCCATCCCCTTTTTAGTACCAACCAGAACATAAGAAGAAGTGCCCATACTTCCGCCAATAAGTACAGGTTGACCTATGGGTCTATATTTTAAAGGCAGTTCCGGATGTCCTGGACCAAAGGCCCGGGTTGCTCCTTTACGGTGCACAAACAAAACTCTTTTTTTACCCTTTACCTCATGTACCTCTTCTCTACAGGTATTATGAGACACATCATAGAGCAAAGGTAAAACTTCAGAGCCAAAAATCCTTTTAAAAACCTCTCTTACCCAGTGGGTAATAATCTGCCTATTAGCCAGAGCACAGTTTATGCCTGCTCGCATCGCCCCCAGATATTGCTCTCCTAGCTTAGAATAAATGGGAGCAAAAGCCAGCTCTCTATCTGCTAAAAAATAGCCACTTTTTTTCGCTGCCAGAACCATTTCTCGCATGTAATCTGTGCCTATTTGATGCCCAAGTCCTCTGGAACCACAGTGAATACTTACCACCACCTGATTTAAACTAAGCCCCATTAGTTGAGCCTTTTTTACATCGTATATTTCCTTTACCACCTGCACTTCCAGATAGTGATTGCCAGAGCCCAAAGTACCCATTTCAGCTTCCTGTCTTTGCTTGGCCTTGGCAAAGACAAAGTCTGGCCTGGCTCCTTGGGCCACTCCCTTTTCCTCTATAAACTCCAAATCTTCTTTTACTCCAAACCCCTTTTTTACTGCCCAGCTAGCACCTTCTGACAATAATTTATCCATTTCTTTTAGGGAGAGCTTTAACTTTCCCCTAGAACCCACTCCAGCCGGAATAGTCCTAAAGAGTTCATCTGCCAGCAATTCTTCTCTAGCTTTTAAATCTTTTAGACTTAAAGGAGTACGCAAGGTCCTAACCCCACAGGCAATATCAAAGCCTACTCCTCCCCCGGAAATTATTCCTCCTGCCCCAGGGTCAAAGGCAGCTACTCCTCCAATGGGAAAGCCATAACCTGAATGTACATCAGGCATGGCCAAGGCCGCACCCACAATACCAGGCAAGCTAGCCACATTTACAAGCTGGTGAATGACCTTATCTTCTAAGTCAGCCAGAATATTCTGGTCAGCAAAAATCCTGGCTGGCACCTGCATCAAGGCTTCTACCGGATATTCATAAATATATTTATCTACTTGTTTTAATTTAGCTTTCAACATAAAACAACTCCTACACATCCAAGACACACTGTACCCAATAGCCTTTTCCTTTTCTTTTTACCTTTAACTCATGCCAGGAAACACCCTTTATTTCCACAGCTGGCTTGTGTTTCTCGGGTTTTATCTTTTCTCCCTTCATCTTTGCTTTTAAAAAAAACTGGTTTTCTTTCTGCTCCAAAAAGACTTTTACTTTTCCAAACAACATCTTTTCTCTGGCCATAAAAAACACCACTTCATTTAAAAAATCAAAAAGTAAAAATTCCTCATCTGGAGAAACAACTTCTAGCCTTCTCTCTTCTCTAGGCTCTATCAGGTCCAAATCGGTTTGCACTGCTACCAGGCCTAAGGCAGCTTCTTCTAAGGCTTCTTCTAAGCTATCCCCCCAGGCCCTCACTCCAATATCAGCTGGATGGGAAAACAGTTCAAACCCCAAATTTTCTCTCCTTAAACTGGGTGCTAAAGACTTTAAGCCAGCTAAATTTAACTCTTGATAAGGGCTTTGAGCTCACCAGCCTTTTCCCAGGAAAATCCCCCAGGCACGCAGGGCCAGAGGGAATTGTTTTGAAACAAGGGCTCTTCTTCCAGAGGAAAGGGCGAGCATTGTCTGGCCCAGGTAAAAATTTTGGTCCCTGGAATGGGGGAAAAATAAGCCAGTTCAGGAGTTATTCCCCATTTTTTCACAAATCTAATGGCTTCTTTCACTTCCCCTTCCTCTTGCCCGGGCAAACCAAAAAGCACATAAGCCTTAATCCACTCTTTTTTAAACCCTGCTTGCAAAAGATTTCTAACCCCTCTTTCCCAGTGTTCCAGACTAAGCTTTCTATCCAGACGAGAAGAAAAATTGGCACTTTCTAAACCTAAACGCACAGTCTTTAATCCTGCCTGAAAAAGTTTTTTACAGGTAGGCAGGTCTAAGTAGCGTAAGTGCAGGGCATTGGGGGTGTGTAGATTCACCTCCAACTTCTTTTCTATTATATAATTAAGAAAGGGAAAAAGCCAGTGTTCGGGATTTACCAGCAGGGCATCATCATAAAAGGCAAAGTTTCTAACTCCCTTTTCATATTCTAAAGAAAACTCTTTTAAAATAACTTCAAAACTTCTCTGCCAAAATCCAGCATAAAGTTTATTGCTGGCACAATAATCACAGTCAAAAGGACATCCCCTGGAGCCTAAAAGCACAGAAAACTGCGCTTCTGGATAAAGGTCCCAGGGAAGGAGCAAATCTTCTACACCAGATAAGGAAGGTGGAGATACACCCAAAAGTTTCCACAGGGCCTGCCAGTTCTTAAGTTCTTCTACTCTTCCCTTTACAACCAAATCCGCCCCTGTTTTTTGGGCATGTTCAGTACATAAGGTTGCATAGATACCTCCCAAAACCACAGGTATTCTGGGCCAAATCTCCTTGACCAGATGAAGTAGGGTAATAACTCCAGGATACCAATAGGTCATGATAGAAGAAATCAAAACCATATCCGGCGGTGGAGAAATCTTTTGCAAGGCCACCTTTACCGCCTTATAATCCAGGCCATAACGGGAAAAGTTTCTGGGAACAGTAAATAAAAAAACAGGCTTGGGCACCTTTTTCTTGGGATAATGTCCCTGGCCCCACTTTTGCGCTTGGGGCCAGGGATAATCTGCCCAGGTTTTATCCAGACAATCTAAAAGGGCAACCTTGGCTCCTGCCTGGCGCAGCAGCCCTAAGGTCCATAACAGTCCTGCTGGTCTGGACCAAAGATTAAAGGCTGCAAAATCATAAATCCAGGGATTTAAACCCAAAATTCGAGGAGCATCTTTTAATTTAGACTCAGGGCAAGAACTCCAGGTAATCTCTGGCCACTTTGCTCTCTTGGCTTTTGGCATGATTTTTTATTATTTCCTTAAACCATCTCTTGGCTTGCTCCTCTTGTCTCAGGCGCAATAAACTTTTGGCATATTCCAGAACAATGGTTGGGTTATCAGGACGAGCTTCTACCCCCTCCTCTAAAACCTGGTTTGCTGCTTCCACCTGGTCTTCTTCGTTTAAAAGCTGGGCCAAAAAGAGATATGCCGGGACATAGCGCCAGTTTTTTTGGATACTAAGTTTAGCATACTTCTTGGCTTGAGCCCTATCTCCCTCTTCTCTATATAGCCTGGCCAGGTTAAGAGCAGGAAACTCTGGAGTCCTATAGGTCAGTAAACCCAGGGCCTTTTGAAAACATTCCTTGGCCTGCTGAGTCCGTTTTAATCTAAGATAAATAAGCCCCAGATTGTTCCAGGCTTCTCCATAATTGGGTTTAAGCTTGACTGCTGCAAGCATGCTTTTTTGGGCCAGTTCTGGCTCTCCCAGGGCCATGTAAACCAGGCCTAAGTCAAAATGATAGCGGGAATATCCCCTGGCCTGAGGCTCAACTTCCAAAAGTTTGTTCAAGGCTCCGCGGGGATTATTATCTAAAAGATAGCGCTCTGCCAACTCCAGATGAATGAGTAAAGTTTCTGGAATAGCCTCTTCCTTGTTTAAAGAAGAGGTTTTGGCTGCACAGCCAGCTAAAAACACTATAAGGATAACCCCTAAAAGCCACTTTTTTTTCATTTTAAATCACCTTATTTAAAGAATATTCAATAATAGCCTCTGCTCCTTTACTCAATAACAAGGGAATTAAATCTCTAACCTGGCTTTTCTCCACTACAATTTCCACTGAAAACCAATCTGTATTATAGAGAGAAGCCACTGTAGGAGCAGTCATGGCGGGCAAAATACTCATAATCTCGGACATTTTGTCTTTGGGCACATTCATCTTTAAAGCTACCAGCTTTTCTGCTCTTAAGGCTCCCTGCAAAAGGGTATTGATAATTTCAATTTTTTGCCTTTTCCAGGGATCCTCCCAGGCCTTTTTATTGGCAATAAACTGGGTATTGGTCTGCAGCACTTCTGCAATAATTCGTAAACCATGGGCCTTAATAGTGGTTCCGGTTTCAGTAACTTCTACAATGGCATCACAAAGTCCTTCTACCACCTTGGCTTCAGTGGCTCCCCAGGAAAATTCCACATCCACAGGAATTCCAGCCTGCTCAAAGTATTTTTTGGTATAATTCTTTAATTCAGTGGCAATTTTCTTTCCAGCCAGATCCTCTGGACGCTTGTAAGGGGAATCTCCAGCCACGGCCAAAACCCAGCGAGCCGGCCTATTGCTGACCTTGGAATAAATAAGGTCAGAAACCACCACTACATCTGATTCGTTTTCTAAAATCCAGTCCTTACCTGTAAGCCCGGCATCCAAAATCCCTTCTTCCACATACTTAGACATTTCCTGAGCTCTACACAGGGAACACTCTAACTCGGGATCGTTTATCTCCGGGAAGTAGTTGCGGTGATGCTCAGTAATCTTCCAGCCTGCCTTGGCAAAAAGTTTAAAAGTTGCTTCCTGTAAAGAACCTTTGGGAATGCCTAATTTCAAAATCTTTTTGCTCATTATTTGTACACCTCCTTGGGATCAAAAACTTTTTCTGCGCACACTTCCAACTCGCCTTGTTCCTTTACCCTGCGAAAAAAACAACTCTTATAGCCTTCATGGCAGGCAGCACCGCCTACTTGCTCTACCACATACAAAATAGTATCCAGATCGCAATCAAGCCTAATCTCCTTTATTTTCTGCACATGCCCGGAACTTTCTCCCTTATGCCAAATTTTTTTTCTGCTTCTACTATAGTAGTGAGCCTCTTTGGTTTGCAGAGTTTTTCCCAGGCCTCTTCATTGACATAAGCCAACATCAAAACTTCCCTGGTTTCTACGTCCTGCACAATGGCTGGAATAAGACCATTTCCTTTACTAAAATCTGGTTTCAATCTTCCCTCCCTCAAAGAAAATTAAACTTATTCTAATTCTGCAGCCCTGAGCTGCCCACAGGCAGCCAAGATATCCTGGCCCTTACTTTTCCTTAAAATGGCAGTTAAATTATTGGCCCACAGGACCTTTTCAAAGGCCAAAATTCTATCCTCTTCTGGGCGCTCATACTTACTACCTGGCCAGGAATTATAGGCTATTAAATTTATTTTACACCTTAGGCCCTTTAAAAGCTTTGCCAACAACTGAGCATCCTTGGGAGTATCATTTATCCCTTTCAGCAAAAGATACTCAAAGGTAATTCTTTCTCTCTTTTCCAAAGGATATCTCTTTAAAGCCTGCAACAACTCAGAAAGAGGCCATCTGGCAGCTTTGGGCATCAACTTTTCCCTTAATTCTTGAGTAGGAGCATGCAGGGAAATAGCCACTAAAGCCAGCTTGCTTTGACCAAACTCCTCTAAAATCCCCTTTATACCCACACTGGATAAGGTAATCCTCCTTCTAGAAAACCCCAAGCCCTGTTCAGACCTTAAAATCTCCAGACTCTTTTTTACTTCTGCCCAGTTCAAAAGGGGTTCCCCCATGCCCATATAAACCACATTGCGCAAAGGAATTTCCACGCCCTGCCTCAACAAAAACTGCCTGCCCAATACCGCCTGACCAGCTATTTCAAAGGCTTTTAGGTTGCGCTTAAATCCCATGGTTCCAGTATGGCAAAACTTACACCCCAAAGTACATCCCACCTGAGAAGAAACACAAAGGGTGTAATGGTCTTTTTCTGGAATAAGCACACTTTCAATATACTCTCCATCCTCTAAGCGCAAAAGGAACTTAAAGGTATGGTCCTTACTTCTAAGCCACTTCACAATGGTGGGCCACTCCAGGGAAAAGGAACCAGCCAAACTCCTTCTTAAAGTCAGGGAAAGGTTGGTCATGAGACTAAAATCACTTACGCCCTTTTGCCACAACCAGTTCCAGATCTGCTTGGCTCGAAATCCCCTTTCCCCTTGAGCCAGACACCACTCTTCTAGCTCAGCCAGAGTTAAGGACAAAATATTGGGCTTAGTTATGAGAGTTTCTCCTTTTTGGCATAATTGCGCACAAATTCTACAGCCTCTTCTAAAGAAGAAACATCCCCTCTAATCTGGGCCTGCAAAAGGGCATCCCGAATAACCCCAACCAAAGGTCCAGGTTTAATGCCTGTATATTCCATAATCTGATGTCCATTTAAAAGCGGCTCCAGCAACTCTTCACTAATATCTGCCCTTTCCAGCATCTTTAAATTGTGGTTAAATTCTCTATAACTGCCGTTTCTAGCCTTAAGATCAGCTCTAACCATTTCAATTAGTCTGGGATACTCATCCAGACTCTTAAAGCGTCTAATCCCTTTATCTGTAAGCATAAAGTGAAAGCGCATGTGATTTTTGACCAGATGACAAACCAGATCAATATCCCTGGGTGGAAAGCCTAGACGTTTTAAAATCTTGCGAGTTATTTTGGCTCCAACTTGATGATGCTGATAAAAGGTGATTTGACCATTGACCACTTCTCCAGTGTAGAGTTTGCCTATATCGTGGAAAAGACAGGCCAGGGTCCCATACCAGTCATAGGGCAATTCCTCTGGATAGTGTTTCATTACCTCCAGGGTATGCTCAAAAACATTTTCCTCGCCTTCTTCAGGATTTCTAATTTGCTTTACCCTACTTAAAGCAGCCAGTTCAGGAATAAGGCCATGTAAAATCATGGAGTCAAAAAGTAGCTTGACAAAGAGCCACATGTTTTCAGCTTCTACTTTACGCCATTCATCCATAATATCTGAGACAGAGACATAATCAACAACTCGCCTGGCTGAACGCACAATAGCCAACCAGGTATTATCCTCAATGGGCAAGTTATAATTGGCAGCAAAGCGTAAGGCCTTTATGGCTTTTAAATAATCCCTTTTAAGGTTCTCATCTGGAATCCCTTTTAAGGCAATAACTCCAGTATCCAGGTCTTCAAAACCCTCAAAAACATCTCTGGAGCGAGGAATATAGGGGCAGGCCAGATAAAAAGGTAACTCCCCCTTGGCTTCCATTTCCTTAAGCAATCTGGGGGTTAATTTGGCCACACTGGCCTCTGTATAAGAAGCTTCAATGGTATCTGCAGGATAAAAGTGAAAAGTAACTTCCCCTTCTTTTAAACAGGCAAAACTGGATTTGGCCAAGGGTGGACTTAAGTTAGGAAAAATCTTCTCCATTTCTTTTGGTTCCATATCCGTGCAGATATCTATATCTACTTCTTCTAACTCTTCCTGTCTTAAAGCTCGCTCATGTAAAGGAACATTTACAATATAAGCTTCATAGCCGTTACGCATAATGGTTTTACATACAGAAATAGCATCTTTTAGTGGTTGAGGCATTTTGCCGACTCCTTTGTTTGTTCTTTTCCTTTAACTATCTTTTAGCTTAAGGGCTGTCAATTTATGGATTTTAACTTAACTTTGCTCCTCTTAAGAAAAGGCTTTGCTTTTAAAAAAAATAAATTTAAACTTGGACTTATTTTAAGGATAATCTATGAAAAAAAATAAAGAAATTTTTCTCTATCTGCCTCGTTTTAGTCTTTATGGGGGAGTGGAGCGTTTTGCCTTTAATCTGGCTATTTACTTACTTCAACAAAATTTTTCAGTTACTTTTGTCTGTAGCAGGGCAGAAATCAAACCACCTGCAGGCCTAAAAGTAATAACCTTAGGGCGTCCACCTTTAAACAAAGCAAGTAAAATGCTCTACTTTGCCCTAAAAGCTAGAAACATAAAAAGACAATTCCCTAAGGCCCTTCACTTTAGCCTGGGAAAAACCCTGGAGCAAGATATTTTACGCATAGGAGGAGGGCCTTTAAAAATTTTCTGGCAACTAAGTAAAGAGGCCTATCCTGGCCTACATAAACATTTTAAAATGCTAAGAAGGAGACTTGCTCCCAGTAATTGGCTCACTTTTTTGCTTGAACAAAAACAACTTTCCCAAAGCAAAGAAATCATTTGTGTATCCAGCCTGGTCAAAGAATGGCTTTTAACCGCCTACCCCCACCTCAATCCTGAAAGGATAACAGTTATTTATAATCTTCCTGATTTAAAGAAATTTAAAGTACAACCGCAAAAGGAAGCCTTTAGAAAAGAATTTAAGCTACCTTTCAATAAAAAACTCGTCTTAACTGTAGCTACCAATTTTCAACTAAAGGGCCTGGCTTTTTTAATTAAGGCCCTAAAATACCTTCCTGCAGACTTCGCCCTGGTGGTTGCTGGAGGAAGAAATCCCAGAAAGTATCTATACCTGGCTAAAAAACACAGTCTTGAGAGTCGTGTTTATTTCTTGGGTAAAGTGGATAAAATAGAAAACCTCTATGCAGCCTGTGATTATTTTGTCCTCAACTCCTTTTACGATGCCTGTTCCAATGCCCTTTTAGAAGCCATGGCCTGTGGACTAAAGGCACTTTCTTCCAGGTTTAATGGCAGTGCTATTTTTTTACCTGACCAACAGATAATCCATAACCCCAAAGATTGCAGGGAAATTGCTCAAAAATTGCTTTCAGCTCAAACCTTACCCCTTAACTATCCTAAAAACCTAGAAGTTGGTTTTCCAGCTTACTTAAGGGTTATTGAAAAATACCTATGAACAACAAATTCTTATCTCCCTTTAGAACCTACAGAAAAATCGTTCAGAAAAAACAGGAAGTTACTTTCCAGGTGGTAATAGAAGAAAGTGACCTTTTTATTGTAGCTGAAAAGGACCTTTCTTTGGAAGTAATAGCTTATGTGGAAAAATTAAGAGCCAGTTTAAAAAGTTATCTGGAATTAAATCCTCTGTTTTTAACTTCTCTAACCCCTTTACCCTTTGACCCCAAAGCCCCACCCATTGTTCAAACAATGCTTAAGGCCAGTCAAAAATTCCAGGTAGGACCCATGGCCTGCGTAGCTGGCACCATTGCTGAAATGGTGGCCAAACACTTTGCTCCTCTTTCTCCTAATTTTCTGGTGGAAAATGGGGGAGACCTTTATCTCTATTCCACAAAAGACAGGGTCATTGGCTTACTTCCCAATCCCAGGGATGAAGTATCCCTGGGTATAAAACTACACTCAGGGCAATTTCCCTGTAGTTTTTGTACCTCTTCTGGCACCATTGGACACTCTCTTAGTTTTGGACAAGGAGACCTGGTGGGAGTTTTAAGTCAATCTGGAGCAGAGGCAGATGCCTGCGCTACTTTTCTGGGCAACTTGTTAAAAAGAAAACAGGACTTACCCCTGGTACTTAAAATCTCTCAAAAATTAAAAGCCAGGGGAATAAGAGGAGTGGTCCTACAACTAGACTCCTCTTTGGGCGCCTGGGGGGAAATAGAACTGGTACAGATTTAAGCTTAAATGGTAGTAATACGCTCCAGAGTCTTTTCAATCTGGCGACCTAGAGGAGTTTGTCTGTTAATCTCCCGCTCTACCTTGGCAATACCCTTTAAGACTGTAGAATGACGTCGATTAAACCTACGCCCAATTTCTTCCAGGCTCAAATCTGTATATTTACGGGCTAGATAATAAGCTGTATTTCTAGCCCAAACATAACTTTTTTTCCTGCTTTGAGATAAAAGCTCCTCTAAAGAAAGGTCATAGACTCTGGCCACATTTTTTAAAATATAATCTAAATCAATTACATTATCCTTTTCCAGAGTATAATGTTTCAACACTTCTTTAGCTAAATCCAGGCTAATTTTTTCCTTTAGCAACTTGGCCTTTAAAACCAAATTATTTAAGCAACTCTCCAGTTGCCGAATGTCACTGTGCACTCTACTGGCAATGTATTCTCCCACATTTTTGGGGATATTTACCTGTAATTTTTTAGATTTATGTTCTAAAATTCTCAATACCGTATCAGGGTCTGGTTTGTTAATCACAGCCATAAACCCCTGACACAGGCGAGAAGTAAGCTGGGAATCAACTCCCTGCAATTCCTTGGGCAAAAACATACTGGAAAATACTACCTTTTTGCCCTGATTGGTAAGAGATTTAATAGTACATAAAAACTCATCCTGAAGTTTTTCCTTATTTTGGAAAAAATGAATATCTTCCAGGAGTAAAATATCAATCTGTTCCCTGAACTTAGCCTTAAATTGTTCTACCTGCTTGGATTTAATAGCCAAAACCAGTTGAGAGGAAAACTCCTCTGCTGTCAAATAAGCAATTCTAACCTTACTTCTATTAGAATTTTTTAAAAGTTCCCACCCCATGGACTGCACCAAATGGGTTTTGCCCAAACCAGGAGCAGAGCATAAAAAGAGCTGGTCTGAAGAAATATAAGACTGACAAAAGGTCCTGGAGGCCAAAAAAGCCAGTTCATTACATGGCCCTACCACAAAATCTTGGAAGGTATACCGAAAAACTCCCTCCACATTTACCTTGGGAGCAATAGGTAAAGCTAGTTGACTCTTCTCTTCAGCTTGAGCCAAAAAGGGTACACTTGGCTTGGCCTTGGAGACCTTAAGTTCAATCTCAGGAACCTCTCCCAACACTTCAAAGGCTGCTTGTTTTATCTGCTCCAAAAGTTTCTCCCTAATCCAGGAAGCTACAAACTCATTGCGCGCAATTAAAACAAGCTTGTTGTCCTTAAACTCACCCTGCAGAGGTTTAATCCACACCTTAAAAATGCCTTCTTTGAGGCATTTTTGTAAAATATGTTGAATTCGCTGCCAAGTACTCATCATAGTTCCAGTGTAGTAGAGTAAACTCCTTTTATCTGCAAGTAAAGAAAAAAGCCAAAAATCATCTTCTCCTAAAACTCTTGCCTGTTAGTGTAATATATTGATTTTATTAAAAACTTAAACAACAACTCCCTTTTAAATAGTTAAATCAAAGCCACTTAGCCAGAGAAGGATAAATCTTCTCAAAACCTTGTCCTTCCTAGGTTGTGATTTTTCTGTCCCTTTGTATTCACACCACTAACTCTAATTTTCTTCTTCTTTCTAAAAAAATCTCTTTTTTTTGTTTAAGCACATTATAAATAATTTTTAGTTTCTTTTTAGGAACAAAAACTGGCCTTCCTAGAAAAAACACAGAGAAAGGCAAGAGCAAAATCTGGCCTTTCTCTGGCTTCCTTTGTTTTCTCTTTACAACTTTTGACTGGCTAAGGCATAGATTTCATTGGGGTCCAAAATCAAAATCACATTACCATCTCCCATAATGGTAGCCCCAGAAATAGCCGGGATATCTCCTAGATACTCTCCTAAGGACTTAATTACTATCTCCTGGCGCTCTAACAGGACATCTACAATCAACCCCAGTTTTTTTCTCCTATCTGCAAAACCACTACGGGTAAAAAGTCGCGCTGAGAGTTATTGGGAGGCAACTTTAAGATATTGGCCAGTTCAATTAAAGCCAGCACTTCCCCCCGCAAAGTTATGGCCTTTCTTTTATTGATTTCGCTTAAATGTTTTACAGATATTTTGGTGGTCTCAGCTACAGCATCCAGGGGCAGGGCAAAGGTCTCGCCAGAGACCTTGACCATCAAGGCATCAATAATAGCCAGGGTTAAAGGCAAATTAATAACAAATTTGGTTCCTTTTCCCACTTCTGAAGTAACACTGACACTTCCTTTTAAGGCCCGAATGTTGTTGCGCACCACATCCATGCCCACTCCCCGACCAGACACATCCGTAACCTTTTCTGCTGTAGAAAATCCTGGTAAAAAAATCAGTTCCCTGGCTTGCTGCTCATCCAGAGTCTCAGCTTCTTCCACAGAAAGAAGGCCCTTTTCTATGGCCTTTTGCTTTATCTTTTCAGGGTCAATGCCCCGTCCATCGTCTTCCACTTCAATGACCACAAAATTCCCTTTATGGTAGGCCCTAACCCAGACCTTTCCTGGGACAGGCTTACCCAAAGCTTTTCTTTCCTCTTCACTTTCCAGACCATGATCTACAGAATTGCGCAAGATATGAACCAGAGGATCGCCAATAAGCTCTATAACGCTCTTATCCAGTTCAGTTTCTTCTCCTTCAGTAATCAACTCCACAGGCTTGTTGCTTTTACGACTCAAATCCCTTACCAACCTGGGAAAGCGAGAAAACACAGAGCGCACCGGGACCATGCGCACCTGCATAATGGTATCCTGCAGGGCATCAGAAACCCTGGCCATAGCATCTACGCTTTCATTTAATTTTAAGACCACTTCTGGAATATTTTCTGTTTCTTCCAGCTCTCTGGCAATTTGTGCAAAACGGTTTCGATTAATTATAAGCTCTCCAATAAGATTCATTAACTGATCCAGTTTATTATGATCTACCCTGATGGTACTGATAACTTCACTTTTCTTCTCAACTTCCTGCTTTAAAGCACCTGAATTTGTCTTAGGAATACTTTTACTTTCTCTTCTCTCTAGCTCTTTATCTTTTTTATCCTCTACCTTAACTACCTGTTTTTCTATTTTTTCCTTTTCCTCTCTATCTAAAGCCTTATCTATCATTTCAGCTAAAATGGCCTTTTCCTGTCCCAAGAGATCTAACATCAAAGCAAAGTCGACATCCTTATTCCTGGCATCATCAATAAGCTTTACAATTCTTTCTGCATAAGCACTTATTTCCTTTAAGTTCATATAAGTAGAAGCATTTTGAATGGTAAGAAAGGAACGATACAAACCATCTATTATATCTCTTTTTTTAGAATCCTCCCTTAAACTTTGTAATCCAAAATCAATATTTTTAAATTGTTGTTCTACAGTATTTAAATATACCTCTCTATCTTCTTCATCCTCTGAAGCCTCTGCAGTGGAAGAAGTTTCTTTAACAATTTTTTCTCCTGTAAACTGCTCCAACTCTGTTATAATAAAAGATATATCCTTTTGTATTACAGTAGAGTTTTCTCTATCTATATTATCTAAAAGTTCAGAAATAACATCTACAGATTTTAAAAGCAAATCAACAAGACCAGAGGAAACTTCTAATTCTTTGTTTCTAACTCTATTTAAAAGATTTTCTGCAATATGTGTAAGTTTATTTAATTCCTGATAACCAATTAAACCACTATTGCCTTTTAGATTATGAAAGGACCTAAAGATATTATTTATTAATTCCTCATCCTGAGGATTTTGCTCCAGTTGAATCAAATGGCCATTTAATTGCGAGACTGTTTCTTCTGCTTCTTCTAAAAAGTCCAATAAGTGTTCAGGGCCAAATACAGTGAGTTTATAGGAACCTGGCGAAGAGGTAGCAGCAGATTTGTCCCTGCTTTTATCTTCAAGTTCTTTACAAATGGGAGTAGCTCTTACTTCATCTAGACGCTGCAAAAGCCCTTCGATATCCAGATCAGGCTCTGTCCCTCTAGTTTCCAGTTCATCTAAAAAGGTCCGCAAAACATCTGTAGTCTCTAAAATAAGGTCCATAATTTCTGGAGTAAGCTGCAACTTACCCTTACGCAGTTCATCTAAGACATTTTCCCCTCTATGGGCCAGGGTATTGATTTTATTTAAACCCAAAAAACCAGAAGCGCCTTTTAAAGAGTGGATGGAGCGAAAAATTTCATCCAGCAGACTTTTATCCTCTGGATTTTTTTCCAGATCCAGCAACCTGGGCTCAATGGAGTCTAGATGCTCTCTAGCCTCTACTACAAATTCAGCAAAAATTTCCGGATCGTTATAATCCGACATATAAGCACCTCTTTTATCCCAAAAGCATTTTGATATTACGGACTAATTTTTCAGGCTGGGCAGGTTTTATCATATACATATTTGCCCCCAGTCCCAAACCTTTTTGAATATCAGTCTCCTGCCCTTCAGTGGACAGAACAATAATGGGAAGATCTCGATACTGTTCTTGCTCTCTTATGGTTTTGATAAAGGTAAAGCCATCCATTTTGGGCATATTCACATCACAGACAATCAGGGAAATATCCGGGTTGGCATAGAGCTTTTCCAGTCCTTCTAAGCCATCTTCAGCTGAAGTTACTTTAAAGCCTTCTTTTTTAATAATAAAAGAGACCAAATTGCGTACGGTTTTGGAGTCATCTATCACCAGAATATGTTTCTGTGCCATCAAACCTCTCCTCTTTTAAAATTAATTAAAAAGTCCTTTATACTCTCTAAGTTCAAAATATGAATTATTTTTTCCCCTTTCTTTAATAAACCCTGAATATGCTTACTTTCACTTGCCAAGGCCTTTTCTACTCCAAAATCCACCTCTTCTCTTTTCACTCTATGCATGGAGGCTATCTTTTCACTAACAAAACCCACATTGATTCCTTCCAGAGCACACACCAGAATAAATCTGGGCTTACCTAAAGGTAAGTCCAAAAAAGCACTTAAATCCACAATGGGAGTAATCCTGCCTCGAAGGTTAATCCAGCCTTTAACCACCCCGCCACTTCCTGGAAACCTGGTGGGCTCTGTATAACGAATGACCTCCTTGACCTTTTCCACTGGCAGGGCAAATTCCTCTCCTCCTAAAAAAAATCCCACTAAAGAAAATTCCTTGGGCAAAGTTTTATTACTTTCTATTTTCCCAGGAACTCTAGTTTTTTGGCTGGAGACAACCCTTTTTACTTCCATCTGCTTAGTCTTTGCAGCTAAAGCACCAGGAGAAGTTGCTACTTCTTTTTCAGGTAAGGTCTTTTTGATCACTTCCTCTTTGACTGTATCTTCAGCAAAAAAATTCTCCAAAAAGGCCTTTTCTTCTGCAGTCAAAGATTCTTTATCTTCCAAGGAAAAATCCTGGGATTCAAAATATTCTTCTATGGTTTTCATAATCTATGCACTTCTTTAGCCAGGTTTAAATACTGTAAAGCACCTCTACTTTCTGGGAAAAGTTCCAAAATGGTTTTCCCCATGGAGCTGGCTTCTCTAAATTTGGTATCTATGGGAATAATAGTATTAAACAATTTATCCTTTAATTTTTTGCGTAATAAATTCAAAACTTTTCTGGAGGCCTTAGTCCTTATATCGAACATGGTAGCTAAAACTTTAAATTCCACCTCTCTTTTTAAACTCTTTTGTAAAAGCTTTAAGGTATCAAAAATAAGTTTTAAACCATGCAGGGCCAAAAAGTCTGTCTGTACTGGCACTATAACTAAATTAGAGGCAGCCAGGGCATTTAGTAAAATCACCCCGGTTTGAGGAGGACAATCTAAAAGTACATAGTCGTAGTTTTGGGCCTCTTTTTGCAGCCACTTTTTTAAAAGCCATCCTCTTCCCGGAATATTCTTTAAAGCACCTTCCACTTCTGCCATTTTAATGTGGCTGGGAACAAAGGCAAAAGGCAAGTTTTCTCGCTCATAAATAATACTTTTCTTTTCTTTTGACACCAAAAAAATATCCAGAGCAGATTCCTGATAATTACCCGGAAAAAAGAAAGGTGTACAGTAGCACAGGCATGTGGGTCCAGGTCCATGACCAACACTTTAGTCTTTAATTTGGCCAAAGCAGAGCCCAAACTCAAGGCTGTAGTGGTTTTACCCACTCCTCCTTTCTGGTTGGCAATGGCCAAGATTTTAGGCACTAAGCTCTTACTCCTTATGTTTAAGCAAAAAGTCCACTAAAGCCTGCCAGTCGTCTTCAAAAATATTACTAAATTGTAATCCCACTTCAAATTTTTTCTCATTTATCTTTTGCACCCAGACAACCTCACCCAGACCAAAAAATTCTTCTGTATCCAGCGCAAAAACTTTACTAAAACCTGGATAATGCTTTCTTAAACCTGGAATCAGCAATTTAAATTGTAATATCTCTCCCTTCTCTGGCGCAAAAGGCACCTCAAACCTTATACCGCCAGCTCCTATATCTACACTGTAAATCTCATACCATTTTTGTTTTTTTAAAGGAAAGCTCCATTTAGCAACCTTTAACTCAAATTTTCTTTGCAATCGATAGTATTTTCTTTTTTCTACAAACATCACTCTTTTTTATACACAATACTTCCAGGATGATGTATGGGTTTAAAAGACCTGGAAAGGTTGTGTAAAGATTCTGAATGACCTAAAAACAAATATCCACCAGGCTGTAAATTGTCATAAAAATAAGAAATAACATTCTTTTTTACTTCTTCGCTAAAATAGATTATCACATTCCTACAAAAAACCACATCTGATTTGGGTATACGCTTTACCTGGAACTTATCACTCAAATTTAACTGAACAAACTCCACATATTTGGCAACTTGAGGTAAAACTTGATATTTTTCATTACCTATCTCTTTAAAATACCTTTTAGTTATGCTGGGTGGAGTGGTCCGCAACGCATAGGGAGTATAAATTCCTCTTTTGGCACTCTTAAGCACGCTGGCTGAAAGGTCATTGGCTGTTATCTTAATCTTCCAGGAATCTATTTCCTGTTTAAGTACTTCATGCAAGATAATAGAAAGGGTATAGGGCTCTTCGCCTGTAGAGCAGCCAGCAGACCAGAAATGTAAACTTTTATCACCCTTACTTATCTTTGCGGCTATAATTTCCTTTAAAATAATATCCTGGAAGACTTTTAACTGGGGAGGATTTCTAAAAAAACTGGTTTCATTGGTGGTAATAACATCAAAAAGCCTATTTAGCTCATCTTTTCTGGAAGGGTCATAGCGTAAAAAATAATAATACTCTCCAAAGGTCTTTAAGTTTAAGTCCCTTAGCCTGTTCGCCAATCTATTTTCCAAAAGATATTTTCGATTATCTCCAATATAAATCCCGGTTTGGGCATAGATAAAATCCCTTAACTGGGAAAATTCTTCATCTGTTATTTTTACATCCTTACGTAAAGTAACGCTTTTGGCCAAAAGAGAACCCATCTTACTTTACCTCATATTGCTGCTGATATTGATCCAATGCTTTTTCCACTGCCTCTTGAATTTCAAAGTCAGGTATTTCTAAAGCCTCAAGCAAGGCATGAAACCCTTCTTCGCTTTGAAGTTTTCCCAGGGCTTCAATAGCCTTTACAGCCACTATTTTATTGGAATACTCTATTAGAGCTGTTAGTTTTTTGGTAATTTCTAAAGTAACCTTGCCTTTTTTTACCAGGGCTTCAATAGCCCTTATTTTTACCCAGTCATCTGAATCATCCAGGGCTTTTAACAGGTAAGGAAGGACTTCATCGTGCTCACAATTGCCCATAAGCTCTACCAAGGTCATCCTCACTTCTGGAGCTTCATCCTCAAGTTTGGCAGCTACCACGGGCAAGGCTTCCTTATGGTTGGAACACATCTTGGCCATAGATTCTAAGGCAATTTTCCGAATATTTACATCTTCGTCTTCCAGAGCTGCTTTTACCAGATCTTGATAGGCAGACGCCTTAAGCTGGCCAAAGGCATATACAGCCATAAGCCTGTGTAAGGGATTACCATCTTCAAAAAATCTGGCAAAGCGCTCCAAAACTTCATCCCCACCAATTTTAATCAAACTCTCCAGGGCAGTTTCTTTCACATCATCCCACTGGTGATCCAGAAAGGAAAAAAGTACCTCTATAGCATTCTTATCCCTGATCCTGCCCAGATAGATAAGAGCACTCTTCAGAACGTCTCCATCCTTATGTTTTTCTAAAACCTCCAGGAAAAACTCTCTACTTTCTATCAGGGCCATTTCTTCCAAGGCTCTGGCAATCTCTCTTTGTAAATCTCTATCTTTGTGCCAAAAAACCTCTTTTAACCTTTCCCCTGCTTCTATACTCCCTATTCCTTTCAAAGTCCTAATAGCCACCAGGTTGCGAGAAGGAGAGTCCACTTCCAAGCCTTTTAACAACTCTTCATTAATACCTATATGAACCAGAGCATCCACAAATAAGTGGGCCAGATCTTCATTATAAACAGTATCTACCTGATGCTCCAGATCCAGCTCTTCCGCCAGATCCAAAAGTTTGGCTGTAGCCCTGGCATCACCAATCTTGGCCAGACCAATGATTGCCAGCTCTCGAACATCTTCTTCCTCATCTTCCAAAGCCAAAAGAAGTAGTTCCAGATACTTCCCCTTATCCTTTTCCAGAAAAAGTTGAAAAGAGGTGCGTCCCAGTAACTGATACAAGGCTTTTAAAATTTTAAGTTGCAGAGCAAAGGAAACCTGGAAAAGCTTTTTAGCCAACAAAGGCACTGCTTTGGTAAAACCAAGAGAGCCAATCCCTTCAATAATCATGGAAGCCACCAGTTCAGAACTGCTATCCAGTCTGTTAATTAAGGTTTCCACTGTATTTTCGTCTCTAATCTTTACCAGAGCCTCAATAACTGCAAACTGCACCCACTCCTCATCATCCAGGGCCTTGCTCAAACACTCTACACTTTCAGGATGGCCAATAAGCCCTAAACTTACTGCGGCCTGATAGCGCACATTGACATCTCTATCCTTTAAAAGACTCTCACATAAGGGTTCCAGAGCCAGGTAGGATTCTGACCAGCCCAGGATATCAGCTACAAAAATGCGAATATCTCTATCTTCATCTTTTAAAAGGGGAACTAAGTGTTTAATTCCCTGCCCGGCCAAATCCCTTAAAATATCCATAGCCAGGTTACGCAGGGCAGGATTTTCTTCTTTTAAAAGAGGTATAAGTTCTTTAACTGTTTCTTCTCCCCCTAGCTTACGCAAGGCCAGGTCTGCTGCTTCCTGCACTCCCACATTTTCACTTTGTAAAAGGGGAATCAATAAAGGAACCGCCTCTTTTAATCCCCTATCTCTTGCTTCAAAGGCGCCTTCTCTTTGATCTTCTGGTTCAGAACTCTGGAGCATGGCCAAAATTTGTTCTTTTGTATATTCCATTTTTACCTTCCCTTAGTTTGATTTTTTAAGGGTTAAAAAGATATTCATATATTTTAGCAGGCATTTCTTCTGGACTTAAGACTGCATCAGCCAGGCCCTCTTCTACTATGGCCCTGGGCATACCATAGACCACACAGGAAGTTTCATCCTGAGCAACAAGCCGTGCTTCTTTTTGCTTTAACTCCTTAGCTCCTTTTAAACCATCTTTACCCATTCCAGTGAGCACTACTCCCACCCCTCTTTTGCCCACTGCTCTGGCAACAGAAGAAAACAAGACATCCACTGAAGGCTTATACAGAGCATCTCTGGGGAATTCACTTACCCTTACCTCCAGGTGAGTAACCCGTTGTTGAAGTTTTAAGTGCTTTCCCCCTGGTGCAACCAACACCTTGCCTGGCTTTAAGATCTCTTCATCTTCAGCTTCCTTTACTTCTAAGGACGAATAGGTATTCAAGCGCCTGGCAAAGGGACCAGTAAAGGCAGGTGGCATGTGCTGGGCAATGAGAATGGACGCAGGAAAATCTTGAGGAAGAAGCTCTAAAAGTCTTTGCACTACAGGTGGACCTCCTGTGGAAACGCCAATGGCTACCACATCTCTTATTTGATTATTACCCCTATAAGTTAAACTTTTTTTCTCTACTTTTGCAAGTTTTTTTAAAGAGTTAGATTTAGTTGGCACCAAATTGGGCTTTTTCCTGGCCAAACTTTTGACCTTGGCAATAAGCTCCTCTTCTATTTTCACTATTTCCAGGCTTACCTTGGAAAGCTGCTTGGGAATAAAATCCATAGCCCCCAGACTAAGGGCCTTTAAGGTGGCTTCAGCGCCTTCTGTGGTCAAGGAGCTTACCATAATCACAGGCCTGGGAAATTCCTGCATGATTTTCTCCAGGGCAGTGAGGCCATCCATTACAGGCATTTCAATATCTAAAGTAACCAAATCAGGATTGTATTTTTTGATAAATTCCAGGGCTTCTTCCCCATTTCTGGCAGTGGCAACAACCTCAATTTCCTTATCCTTGCCCAACATAGTGGCAATAGCCCGGCGCATAAAGGCAGAATCATCTACCACTAAGACCTTAATCTTTTGCATAACCTCACCTGAAAGTTAAAAAATAAGCTTTAACATTCCCTTAAAGCCAGAAATATCCCTAACCCCTTCCATACCTTTTTTTCTACCAAGAAAAACCACTTGCGCACCAACTCCTCTTCCCACTGACTCCCCACACCTGAATCCATAATTTCCTGCACCTTATCCAGGGGTAAGGCCTTGCGATAAGACCTATCTGAAGTCATGGCTTCAAAGGCATCCACCACACTTAACATTTTAATGGGCAGGGTAAGCTGATCCCCTCTTAAACCTTCTGGATAGCCTTTACCATCGACTCGTTCATGGTGGTAATAGACCAGAGGGATTACATCCTTTAAAGACTCCACTTTTCCCAGTATTTCTCTGGCAATTACAGGATGTTTTTTCATTACCTCAAATTCTTCTTTGGTTAACTTGCCTGGCTTATTTAAAATATTATCCGGGATACCAATCTTACCTATATCGTGTAAAACGCCAGCTACATAAAGCAGCTCACACTCCCTTTCTTCTAATCCCAGAAAACGAGCAAAGTTAAGGGCATAACGGGCAACATTGTCTGAATGACCTTTGGTATAGTAGTCTTTTGCTTCCACTGCCTTGGCATAAGAGTGCATGATATCCAAATTTAAACTATTTAACTTTTTCAGAGCCCAGGCATTTTGTAAGCTACTGGCTGCATGATTGCAAAAAATACTAATCAATTGCTTTTTGGTGCTTAGCAGTTGTTCATCCTTACCAGCTTCTTTTAATAATAAGGTAGCTCCAACCTTTTCCTTTTGGACAATTAAAGGAGTAACCACCAAAGAAAACACCTGTTGTTTATCTTTAAAGCTAAAAGAGTTATCCCAGAGGGTTTTGCCTGCCTTCAAAGCTTCTTCCATTTTGTGAAGTAGAAGAAATAAGGAATTGTAATTTCTTCTAATTACAGCCCCTCTTAAAATGCGAGGTCTTAAGTTGCCTTGAGAATAAAGGCCTACAATAATGCCGTCCGGGTTAAAATTGCGCTGCAAGTGATAAATAAACTCCTCTAAAATGCCATCCAGGTTTTGCAAACGATTTAAGGCATTACTCAAATTTAAAATCCTGACTACATTACTTAGCCTCTTTTGTTCTAGTCTGCGCTCTCGCTCCTGAAGGACTTTTTTTACCTTAATTAAAAGATGAGAGATATTAAAAGGCTTGGGCAAATAATCAGCAGCTCCCAGCTTTATACACTCTACAGCTACTTCAATGGTGCCAAAACCAGTGGTAATTAAAAAATCTGCTTCCAGCCCTTCTTTTTTAGCCTGGCGTAAAAACTCAATCCCATTTAAACGAGGCATTTTTAAATCAGATACAACCAGGGCAATATCGCTATCTTTTCGCAGAAGTTCCAGGCCTTCCTGTCCATCTTCAGCAGTCAACACTTCATAGCCTTCATCTTCTAGGGCATCCTGACAAATAACCCGGAGACTTTCCTCATCATCTACCACCAGCAACTTTAACTTGGATTCCATATTCTGACCTCTTTAAAAGACTTGTCTTACCTCGCTAAAAAAACTATTATTTTCTTTACGGGATGTGGCTCAGCCTGGCTAGAGCGCAGCGTTCGGGACGCTGAAGTCCGGGGTTCGAATCCCCGCATCCCGACCACTTTTTATCCCACTGTTTTGCGACCAATACTAAAGTAGGCAAATCCCATTTCTCCCATAAGTCTAGGCGGATAAAGATTTCGCCCATCAAAGATTAAAGGTGCTTTTAACTCCTTTTTTATCCTGTTAAAATCTGGATTTCTAAACTGATTCCACTCCGTAATAACAGCCAGGGCATCTGCCTCTTCCAGGGCTGCATATTGATCATCTACTATTTCTACATATTTATTGTCCTTTAAAAGCTCCTTGGCCCGTTCTCCAGCCACTGGATCAAAGGCCCTGATGCGCATCCCCTCTTTTGTCAGCAGGTCAATTAAAACCAGCGCAGGAGCTTCTCGCATATCATCTGTATTGGGCTTAAAACTAAGCCCCCACAGGGCCAGGGTTTTTCCCTGCACTCCTCCTTGAGGCTCAAAATATTGCTTGATTTTAAAAGCTAAAATTCTTTTCTGTAAATCATTTACCCTATCTACAGCCTGCAATAAAATGGGGTCATAGCCATATTCTATAGCAGTAGAAATAAGGGCTTTTACGTCTTTGGGAAAACAAGAACCTCCATAACCAACGCCTGGATAGATAAAATGATAGCCAATTCTATGATCTGAACCGATTCCCAGACGCACATCACCCACATCTGCTCCTACCAGTTCACAGATATTGGCAATTTCATTGATAAAGGAAATCTTTGTAGCCAACATACAATTGGCAGCATATTTGGTCATCTCTGCACTGCGTACAGACATAACAATTAACTTTTCTCTACTCCTGGCAAAAGGAGCATATAAGGCCTTGAGTAACTCTGCGGTACGCACATTATCTGTACCTACAATCACCCTATCAGGCTTCATAAAGTCATTTACAGCATCCCCTTCTTTTAAAAATTCAGGATTGGAAACCACGTCAAACTCTATACTAACCCCTCTTTTCTTTTGCTCTTCTAAAATCAAAGAGCGCACCTTATCTGCAGTGCCAACTGGCACTGTGGACTTATCCACTACAATTTTATAATCCTGCATAAACTTACCAATATCTCTGGCCACCTGATAAACATAGGATAAATCTGCACTGCCATCTTCTTTGGGAGGAGTGCCGACACAAATAAAGACAAATAAACTATCTTTAAGCCCTTCTTCTAAACTGGTAGTAAAAGACAAACGCTTTTGAGCATAATTTCTCTTAACTAATTCTTCCAGACCAGGTTCATAGATGTGTACTATCCCCTGTTTTAACTTTTCCACCACCTCAGGGTTAATATCCACGCAGCAGACATTATTTCCCATTTCAGCAAAACAGGCTGCACTGACCAAACCTACATATCCAGTACCTACGATACATACATTCATAGTTAATTCTCACTCCTTTTCAAAAGAATTCCAATTTACACCTTTTAACAAAGGGATATCCCCAAGGTCAACTACAAAGCCTTGATTTTTTTAATACCCTATGCCAAGTTTTTGTTTCTTATGGATAAAAAATATTTACTCTCTTTTGGGTGGTTTTGCTTGCCCTTTTGTTTAGGTCTTATAGGGCTTTATCTTTTTGCTCCAATAAAAAACCTTTACCCTTTTTTTCACTCTTTAAAAACAACCCATCCAGGTTTTAGCAATTTTGTACTTTTTTTAACCAATTGGGGTAATTTTTTTTTCTATCCCATCTATCTTTACTTTTTAATTAAGGGCCTAAAAGAAAAAAAGCCTAAACTTACCTATCTGGCTCTCTTTTATCTTTGTTTTCAACTTCTTATCTCCTTTCTCCTGGTAAGAATCTTAAAAATCTCCCTGGGAAGGGCCAGGCCAGAATTTGGCTCTCATTTTACCTTTTTCTCTCTTAGCTCCAGTTATCATTCCTTTCCTTCCGGGCATACCACGGAAATCTTTGGAGCAGCTCTTCCTTTGGCACTTAAAAGCAAGAAAAAAGCAAACAATTTTTACTTGGTGTTGTTGCTTTTGCTGTGGGCTTTTCTAGAATATATTTAGGCCAACATCACCTAACCGATGTCATGGCTGGTTTTATTTTGGGCAATTGTAGTGGGATCTTAACCTTTTATTTCTGGAGAAAAAAATGTCAGCAACTAGCACCTTCCAAAAAATAAATAACTTTTTAGCCAGATATCCGCTCCTACCTTTAATTTTTATTTACCTTTTACATACTCTCTTTACCCTGCACACCAGAAGCCTCTGGTTTTCAGATGAAGTGCGCTATGCCAATGTCTATGAGCACCTGGTCCAACACCAAAAATGGCTGGTCCTTTATTTAAATGGAGTACCCTATCCAGATAAACCACCTCTTTACTTCTGGTTTTTGCACCTTTTATCCCAGCTAACCACCCTAAAGGGACCGCTACTTTTTTTCCTGGGCTCAGCAATAAGTGGTTTTTTGTACCTTTTAGCCACCTATTTTTTAGGTAAAGTTGTGCTCCAGGATCCCAAAAGAGTGTTTATTGGCTGCGCTCTGCTTTTAACCAATTTTTATTTTTTAGGGCTAATTCATTATTTTCGGATGGATTTACTCTTTGCCACTTTTATCCTGGTTGCCCATATTTTTCTCTTTGTTTACCTAGAAAAAGAAAAAATCCCTTTCCTTTACCTGGGATTTTTTTGCTCTTTTTTAGCCCTTTTGACCAAAGGCCCTTTGGGTTTTGCCTTTCCCCTGCTCACTTTTCTTTTCTATGCCCTTTTAACTAAAAAAAAGAACCTGCTCTTAAACAAGCATCTGGGTTTTGCTTTACTGGGAGTTTTGGGCCTGGCTGGGCTATGGTTGGTGGGAGCTTACCTGGTAGAAGGCAAGGATTTTATTCACAACATCTTATATGACCAAATTTATAGGCGAGCTACTAACACCTGGCATCATCCCCAGCCCTTTTACCACTATTTCTTGGTGTTTCCTCTGGTAGTCTTACCCTGGTCCTTACTCTTTTTGTTTCCGCGCCAGTTAAAGCTATTTCAACTAAGCAAAGGGGAAAAATTTCTTTTAACTTTTTTCTTTTCTGGTTTTACTCTCTTATCTCTTATAAGTATAAAAATTGCAGTCTATCTCTTACCCCTTTTTGCGCCTTTTTTCTGTTTTGCTCGCGTTTTTTTATCTCTTCTAAAATGGCCATAAGAAAACCTCTGGGATTTTTCTTTTTGCTTCTGGCTATTATTTTGCCCTGGATAAATTATTTTCCTGTAATAGAAGTCACCCTACAAGGTCTCCCACTTCTAAGCCTTATGTTTCTGGTTTTAGCTATTATTCTCTTGAAAAAAAACTTTACGCCCTATCAAAGTCTTATTTTTCTACTCCTAACCTTACCCTTTATCTTTATCTTTACCGCTACAAAAGTGGCTCCTTCTTTAGACCCTCTTATGAGCCCCAAAAACCAGGCCCTGGTCATAAAAAAATACATCCAACAGGGCTATACTCCCCTAGCTTATAAAATCTATTCTGGGATTTATACTTACTATGCAGGTAAAAATATAAAGGAAACCAAAGAAATAGAAGAAGTAAAAAAACAACTACAAGAAAACCCTCATACCCTCTTAATTATGCCTGAAAAATACTACCAAAAATATGAGGATGTTTTAAAGGGTTTAAAAATAGTCCACAAACAGAAAATTGTAGAGCAAGATTATTTATTGTTGGTGAGAGGGTGATATTGTAAAGGGTGTCAAGGTATAAACTTCTTTATCATCCTTCCCAATCTAAATCTTACGATACTCCTATACAACCAGACGTATACCCAGCAGAAAAGAATGCTAAAAAAAATAAGAACTGAAGTATTTTGCCAGAAAATTACGGCCGGGATAATCCCAAAGGAACAAATAAGCCAGAGTAAGGGCGAAGTGGCAGAGTTGCGCCTGAGTCTTTCATGTCTATGAATATTATAGATAACTGGCACTACACGTTTATAAATAAGCTGATGCAAATGATAACTATCTGGTCTATCTACTCTCTGTCTTTTACAAAACTTTCTTCTAAACATAGAAAATACTGTCTCAAAAACAGGATAAACTACTGCTAAAAGTGGAAACCAGGGCGATACCTGAGGATGTCGTTTTACCAGTAACACAGATAACACAGCTATGGTAAAGCCGATAAAATAGGCCCCTCCATCTCCTAAAAAGATTTTACCAAAAGGATAATTCCAGATAAAAAAACCAGCAATACCACCTATGAGCACAAAGGAGAGAATATAAATAAATTCATCCCTTACTTTATATCCCACATACCCTAAAGCCAGTAAAATAAGAATAGAAACCACAGCAGCAAGGCCATTATAGCCATCAATAATATTAATAGCATTGGCAACACCAGCAATGGCAAAAAGAGTAAAACCTAAAGCAATTATCTTAAATTGGAAAATACTATCTATAAGGGGCAAATCTATTCTGGTAAGATATACATCTAATAAAAAATAAGCCAGCATTCCTGAAAAGATTGAAGCCAGCAAACGTATCTTCGGAGAAATTTTTTTAGTTATATCCTCGGCTAATCCAAATAAAAATAGCGGTAAGGTTGATAAAAAAAACAAAAAATACCTTTTATCATGTTTATAAAAGTTTATAAACAAAATCACGCCTAAAAAAGCCAAAAATATTCCTATTCCACCAATTCTAGGAGTAGGTTTATCATGAAATTTTTGTGGCCCATCAAAGCAATCAGAACAAAAATTATTATTTTTAGCAAAAATAAAAATAATAAAAAAACATACCACAAAAGAAATTAAAAAACTCATTAACAATAGATTAACCATTTATTGTCCTATCTGAAAGTTATTTTTCTCAGGCAGGAGGGAAATAATTTCTATTTGCAGTCCTTACCCACACAAATATCTGCCTTAATCTTTTCCAAAATCTTAGGACCTATCCCCTTTACCTTTAATAAATCCTCTACTGAGGTAAATTTGCCCTGACTTTCCCTATAACTGACAATATTTTTTGCCTTAACTGTTCCTATATGTGGTAAAGATGCTAACTCTTCTTCACTAGCTGTATTTATATTTACTTTGGCTAAAACCAAAGAAGTAAACATAAAGAAAAATATTATTATACTTAATAATATCCTCTTCATAATTTACTCTCCTTTTAATCATCCCCCCTGCCTGAGAAAGTTAAATTGAAAAATAAAAAATTTTAGTTGTTTTGACAAGTATTGTGTTAGTTAAGTGGCATATTAGTTGAGTGGAATAGTAGAATAGTGCTTAATTCTTGTTAGTTACTACCTTGCACTTCCTCAATCCACTCATCTACTTAACCACTAAACTGCTCAACAACTCATCCCTAACTCCTCCCATTCAAAATTTACAATATTCTTTTCCTCGGAGCTAAATTCTATACCAACCAGGTAAATTTCTTTAGATTTATTTAAATACTTCTGCGCATAATCTCTTTCTTTTATCTGTTTTAAGGCTTCTCCTTTCTTCCCATCAACCTTAAATTCCACTATATAAATCTTATCTCCTGCAAATAAGGTCAAATCTATACGGCCTTTATTGGTCACATCTTCACCAATAACCCTAAAACCCAGCGAGGAAACATAGGTAAATATTATACTCGCATAAAAACCTTTATACAAATTTAAATCGTTTTTGGTATAATTTGTATATGGTATTGAGGAAAATAGAGAGACAAGAGATTTTTTAAAATCTTCAAGTTTTCCATAATAAAGAGATTTTACCAATGATTCTTTAATCTTAGTATCACTATTGTAAAGATAACGAATTATGTAGTCACTTAAGGATATCTGAACTTCCAGATTGGGTATCCGAAGTTTGTATTCTATAGATTGCAAAAGCTCATTATGTATAACTTCATCTATGGTCAAATAACCTGATTGATAGAGTAAAACCTCTAAATCCATATACTCTATGTCAAAACTTGATAATATTTTGTCATCCACTTGCAAATTACTCAAACTGGGTAAAAAATACTTTTTCTCTTTGATAAGTTTGATTAAAAAGGATGGAGTTCCTGTCTCAAACCAGTAGTTTCTAAACAAAAAATTATTACTGATAAACTGCAATATATCAAAGGGATTATACACATTATCCTTTAAAAAATTATAGCCATTATACCACCGTTTCACCTTTTCCATATCTACCTTTTCTAAATAGGGCTTAAAAATTGTCTCTAAGTCATGCTGGGTATAGCCACAGATATTTCCAAACCTTGGATTTAGAGATATGTCAGTTAGCATATTTAAACCACTGAAAATTGATGCCCTGGAAAACTTGCTAACCCCTGTTAAAAAGGCAAATCTTATGCACGCATCCACACCTTTTAATATTGAATATAACCCCCTTAAAAATTCCCGATGTTTTTTTGCTTGCTCAGTATCTTCTATCACATCAAGTATAGGTTTATCATACTCATCTATTAAAACTACCACTTTTTGATTGTATTTCTCACAAGCTTTTTGAATAAGCTCTTCAAAACAAACTGATAAATTATTCTGCTCCTTACACTCTATCCTCAGCCTTTTTGCATTATCCTGGAATGCTTTTTTCACCCTATCTTTGACCGCGTCTAAACTTGTTAAATCACCTCTGAAATCTAAATGAATTACAGGGTATTTTTTATCCCAATCCCACTTATCGTAAATGTATAAATCTTCAAAGAGCTTTTTATTCCCCTCAAAAAGTTCCTTTAAGGTATCCAGAAAAAGAGATTTCCCAAATCTGCGCGGACGGGAAAGAAAAACATAGGTATAATTATTAACTAACTCATAAGCCTCTTTTGTTTTATCCACATAAACATAATCTTCTTCCCGAATTTTTCTAAAGGTTTGTATTCCTATGGGTAGTTTTTTCATGTTTGTTCCTTTTTAATTCAACGTTTACCCATTGCACATTTCAGTATTTTAACTTTTCAACATTATTTACACAACTATCCTCCTTCTCTTAAGCCAACTGTTTTCCTCTTCTCCTTTCTCTTAAAGCATCTTTAAAAAGTGCAATAAAAATCCCCAGGAATAAACTAGAAACAGTTCCTACACTTATATTAAGTACTGGTTTTGGTTTTACAGGATTATTACTTACACTAACTTCAGTTACAGGATATAAAATTTGAGGCTTTTTAAGCCATTGTTCCAAATTTTCTTTTTCTGTTAACAAATCAGCTGCCTTTGCTGGGTCATAAATAATTCCGCTTTTTTTATTTACCTCTTCTAAGGCTATCTGAATAGACTCTAACCTTGTGTTTATTTCCTTAACTTCTTTATCCACTTTCTCTTTAAATAAACTCTGATTTATTAAGTTTACTGCTTTATTTAAGCTATCTTTTGCACTCTCTGGAGATTTATCCTCTGCTTCAATTTTAATGATATTATTAGTTCCTCTAACTGCAATAAACTTTACCTCAAGCCCTGGAGATTGATTTTTTTGATATCCCTTAAAAGCCTCAGAAACTTCCGGAAAAGTAATAAACTTAAGCTCAAACAAAGCTTCTGCCCGATATTTTTTGGGCATGGAAAGGGTAATTATCAAAGCCAACAGACACCCTATAGCTGTAATACCCAGGATTAACCATTTTTGTTTGTAAAGCCTCTCCAAAAGTTCCAAAAGGTCTATTTCTTCCTCAAAGCCTTGAACCTTTTCTTCCATAGCTATATCTCCTTAAATTTTCATATAAATATTAATAGCCAGCTACCCTTCTTATTTTTGCTCTATCTATTAAATTTAAAATATTGCTCAAACCTTAAACTACATAAACCAACTTCCTAAACACACACTCACTTCGTTGCTAAGTATTTTCTAGCTATTTCAATTATTTTACTCAACTTGTCAATTCCCTTTAATCCAAATGTATCTTATAAACTCTAGAAACACTTCCCAAAAAAATAAAAAAATTTACCCTCTTGATTCTTCCTGAAAAATAGCCTAAAAATCTTTTACAAAACTTGAAAAGCAAAACTATTCACTCCTTCACCAACAAGGGAGAAAAAATGACCATTTATCCCAGTTTATCAGCCCTGGAAAGTTTTAGCCTTATTCAGGAAGTCAGTGCCAACAATCTGGCTAATATAAATACCAATGAGTTTAAAGCCAGCAGGGCTGACCTGGAAACAGGCCCTCAGGATCAGGGTGTAGTGGTCAGTCAAATCATAGAGGACAACTCTCCAGGAGCACTGATTCCAGAAATCTCCCTCAAGGAAGAAAACTCCCAGGTAGAGCAAGAACTAACCTATGTAGAAAGCAGCAATACAGATCTCATCCAGGAACTTACCACAGAGCTAATCACTGAAACCAATTTTAGTGCCAATGCTAAAGTTCTCCAAACCTATGATTCCATGGTAGGAACCTTGCTGGACCTTTTTGCCTAACTTTTTGCTTTAAACCACTTCTTTTCTCCCCTTTCCCTATTTTTCTGGTTAATTTTTTTCTTTCCCCTCTTGACTATCTCTTATCCCTTTTTATTTATATTTTTGAAAACACAATGCAGGAGGTGAAAAAATGGTCATAGATTTAAGCACTTTTTATGATATGCCAAGGCAATTGGATAAACTATTAGACACTTTTTTTAGCCCAACAACAATAAGTCAAAGGAAATTTGCCTATCCACCTGTCAACTTAAAAGAAGATGAAGAAAACATTTATGTATTAGCAGAAATACCTGGCGTTGATATCAACGATATAGAATTGACTATTACCGATGGAAGTCTGGTGATAAAAGGAGAAAGAAAATCTGAAAAAGGAAATTATTATCGTCAGGAAAGACCAAATGGACTTTTTCAAAGAATTATCAATCTAAATATAGACATAGATAAAGATAACATTAAAGCAAAGTTAAAAGACGGAATTCTTGAAGTCGTATTACCTAAGGCTAAAGAAAGTAAACCTAAAAAAATTGCAATAGAGCAAAATTAAAGGAGGAGTAAAAATGACTGAAGCAGTCGTTCAAAAAAATAGAGAAAATATTCCCATCTTTAGCCCTTATACAGATATTTTGGAAAAGGAAGAAGGTTTTTATATCCTTCTGGACTTACCTGGGGTGGGCAAAGAAGATGTGGAACTAAACTTAAAGGAAAATGAACTGGAAATAAGGGCTAAAGCCCGTATTCCAGAGCAAGAAAAGGTGAAAAACATTCACCTGGAATTTGTACCAGGGGAATACAGAAGGCAATTTACCCTTTCTGAAGTGGTGGACAAGGAAAACATTAAGGCTTCCTTAAAAAATGGGGTCTTAACTCTCTTTTTACCCAAAGCTCAGGAAGCCAAACCTAAAAAAATTGAAATAAGTGCTGAATAAAAAAATAAAATAAAAAGGAGGTGAGGGCCATGTTAGAAAGACTTCTTCCCAGCATTCGCAGCAAACGCAATGAAGGTGTTCTCACTCCTACAACCAGTGTCTTTGATGTATTCGATCAAGTAGATCGCTTTTTTAAAGAAAGTTTATGGGGCAATGGCGAACTGGCCACAGGCTTATTTACTCCCGCTGTTGAAGTAAGGGAAACTGATGAAGAAATTATTGTCAAAGCGGAAATTCCAGGCCTGGATACCAAAGACCTGGATGTACGCCTGGAAAACAATTACCTTATCCTGCAGGGAGAAAAGAAAAGGGAAGAAAAGAGCGAAAAAGAAAATATCGTGCGCATGGAAGTAAGTTATGGTTCCTTTTACCGTGCCATTCCTCTACCTGTAGAAGTACAAGAAGATAAAATCAAAGCCAAATATAAAAAGGGAGTACTCACTATCACTCTGCCCAAAGCAGAAAAGGCCAGGGCCAAGAAGATAGCCATTGAAAGCTAAAAAAGTTAAAACAGACCAAAAAGAAAGGCAGGGAGTTATCCCTGCCTTTCTTTTTCTCATGGTGCCCGGGGCCAGACTCGAACTGGCACGGTACAATGTACCGAGGGATTTTAAGTCCCTTGCGTTTACCAGATTCCGCCACCCGGGCGAAGAATTCATCTTTTAGCTTCTCTTGAAAAGAGAGTCAATATTTTTTTAAAGGGTTTAACAGAACTATAGCCTGGCTAAAAACTACTCTTTACCTTAACTCACTTAATAAGGCCAATGTGCATGTCCATCACATTGGTATAGGTGGGGCCAGTAATAACCAAAGCCTCTAATTGTTTAAATAGATTATAACTATCGTGAAGGTTCAAATATTTTCTTAAAAATAATCCCTTTTCTTCGGCTAGTTTTCTAGTTTCTCCAGAAACAATGGCTCCACAGGCATCTGTAGGCCCATCAGTTCCATCTGTACCCAGGGAAGCAAAAAGGACATTAGACAACCCTGCTATTTCCAGCCCAACTGATAGGGCCAATTCTTGATTTCTTCCTCCTTTACCTATAGGTGGAGTCAAGCAAACTGTGGGCTCTCCTCCACTTAAAATACAGGCAGGTTTAGGTACGGGGTTATCGTGATATAAAATTTCTTTGTATACACTGGCTAAAACCCTCCCCACTTCTCTGGCTTCTCCCTGGATAAAACTACTTAACAACAAGGAATTATAACCCAATTCCCTGGCCTTTTGGGCTGCTCCAAGCAAAGCCTGGCGATTGGACGCCAGAATAAAGTTAAAATTTCGTTCAAAACACGGATCTGAAGGCAGGGGAGTATCTTCGATTTCTCCTCTTAACCCCTTTCTCAGGCGAAAAATTACCCTGGGCGGAAGTTTATCTTCCAAACCATATTTCTCCACAATGTGCCAGCAATCCTCCCAGGTAGAACTATCCCCAACCAAAGGAGCAGATCCTATACTTTCCAGGTCATCACCAAGAACATCGCTAATAATCAAACTCACCACCACTGAAGGTGTTAAAAGTTTTTTCAATCTTCCACCCTTTACTTCGCTTAAGTGCTTTCTCAGGACATTAATCTCTTTGATATCTGCTCCACTGGCTAAAAGCACATCTGTAGTTTTTTGCTTGTCTTCTAAAGTAAGGCCAGAGGCAGGTAAAACCAATAAAGAGCTGGCCCCACCAGAAAGCAAAAATAAAATCAAAGTTTTTTCACTTCTGTAACCTTTAGCTATTTCCAGTAATTCTTTGGTAGCTAAAAGTCCTCTGGTATCTGGCAGGGGATGGGAGGCTTCTTTGATCTTAACTTTCTGACAATCCAGAGAGTGGTTGTCCTTTACTATGACCAGGCCAGTACTAATATAATCCTGTAAAATCTTTTCCACAGCCAGGGCCATGGAAGCACTGGCCTTGCCTGCTCCTAAAACCACCACATATTCATAATCTTCTAAATCCAACTGAAGATCTGGACCAATAAACAAAATATTTTCCTGGAGACGCAAAAATTTAGGAATTTTTTTCTCAGGCAAAACTTCGGTTAGTCCAGCCCAAAAAATTTCTTCCAGGTCTTTTTTCATCTTTTTAAGCATTTACCTTTCTCCCACCTCTGGTCTAAAACTTGCTTGACATATTTTAAAAGGAGCTATACCCGAAAATTATTTTTTACCCAACAAAAATTTTTATGCATAAGCAAAAATATAACATAGGATTTGTTTCTACCCGTTTTGCAGGTACTGACGGTGTTTCTTTAGAAGCTGCTAAATGGGGAGAAGTACTCAAAGAAGAAGGACACAAATGTTTCTGGTATGCAGGGCTTTTAGAAACTCCTAAAGAAGAATCCTTTTGCATACCTGAAGCCTACTTTGCCCATCCTGACAATGAGTGGATAAACCGTCATATCTGGGGAAAGGTCAAACGCTCTCCCAAAGTAACCCGCCGCATTTATGACTTAAGTGAATATCTCAAAAAAACTCTCTACGAATTTGTAGAAAATTTTCAAATAGACATCCTGATTATTCAAAATGCCCTGGCTATCCCTATGCACCTTCCTTTAGGAGTAGCCATTACCAGCTTTTTAGCTGAAACCTGTATCCCGGCCATTGCCCATTATCACGATTTTTACTGGGAAAGAGATAGGTTCCAGGTTAATTGTGTGCCTGATCTTTTGGATATGGCTTTTCCTCCCAGGGATGTCCAACTGCAACATGTGGTGATCAATCAAAGTGCTAGAGAACAACTGGCCTTACGCAAAGGCGTGCCTTCTATCCTGGTGCCCAATGTCCTGGACTTTGACAATCCTCCTCCAGAAGAGCCCCACCCCTGGGCAAAGGATTTGAGGCAAGATCTGGGCTTATCTCCAGAAGATAAACTTATTTTACAACCCACAAGAGTTGTGCCCCGAAAAGGCATAGAGCACAGCATAAATCTTATTCACCGTCTAAATGACCCTCAGTGCAAGTTGGTTGTCTCCCACCCTGCAGGAGATGAGGGGTCTGAATACCAATATCAATTGCAAGAATTAGCTAAATCCATGGGAGTAGAAATCATCTTTTTTGGAGACAGGGTAAATTATCGGCGCAGAATCAGTTGTGCAGGAAAAAAAATCTATATTCTTTCAGATATCTATCAGCAGGCTGACCTGGTAGTGTATCCAAGTATCTACGAAGGCTTTGGTAATGCCCTGTTAGAAGCCTTTTATTTTAAAAAACCTATTGTTATCAATAGTTATCCGGTGTGGGTACGAGACATTGCGCCCAAAGGCTTCTGGGTCCCAACCATGCATGGAATTGTAACCAATGAACTGGTAGAAGAAGTAAGAATTCTTCTAAGTGATGAAACTTACCGCCAGGAACTGGTCAACTTCAATTATGCCCTGGCCCAACGCTACTATAGTTATAAAACTCTTCGTTATTCCCTTTCCACTCTTTTAAATAATATCACCCATCAACTTTCTTAAAACTTTCATCCTTACTTATTATTTTTTTGGCCTTTACTTGCTTCTTTTTTATTTTTCCTTTATTAAAATAGAGAAAATAAAAAATAGTAACAAGGAGTAAAATGATGTGGCGTATTGAAGACTCCTTTAAAAAGCACCTGCAAAAGCGTTTAAATTTTCTCTATCCCCAGGCCAATTTAAACCGTATTTTAGATCGAATAGCCTTGCTTGTTGCCCGTTATGAAAATTTATCTTCTAAAGTGGACCCTTCTCTCTGGGAACAAAATGTAACCATTCTCATCTCCTATGGACATATGATTCAAGAAAAAGGCACAGTTCCCTTGCAAAGCCTGCTTCAATTTCTGGACTCCCAGCTTCAAGAATATATTCAAGGTATCCATATTCTTCCATTTTTCCCTTATAGCTCTGATGATGGTTTTTCTGTAATAGACTATCGCAAAGTCAATCCAGAGCTTGGAGACTGGAAAGATATAGAGCGCATTGCCAGAAAATATATCCTCATGGTAGATCTGGTGTTAAATCATGTTTCCAAGTGCTCCAGCTGGTTTCAAGACTATATTGGAGGCATCCTGCCTGCTCTAGATTTCTTTATAGAAGTAGATCCTAAAACTGATCTCTCCCAGGTAGCAAGGCCCAGAACCACTCCCTTGTTAACTCCAGTGGATACAGTTTTGGGCACTAAATGGGTCTGGACTACCTTTAGTGAAGACCAGATAGATTTAAACTACAAAAACCCGGATGTACTTATAGAAATGCTGGATATCCTTCTCTTTTATATCCTTAAGGGAGCCAGGATTATTCGCCTGGATGCTATTGCCTACCTGTGGAAGGAAATAGGCACTTCTTGTCTCAATCTTCCTCAAACCCACGAGGTAGTAAAACTCTTTAGAGATATTATAGATTATTTAGCGCCAGGAGTACTGCTCCTTACTGAAACCAATCTCCCTCAAGAGGATAATTACAGTTATTTTGGTGAACAAGATGAAGCCCATATGGTATACCAATTTAGTCTTCCACCCCTTCTACTCTATTCCTTTCACCACCAAGATTCCCAGCTTTTAACCCAATGGCTCCAGAATATCTCTCCTCCAGAAAATTGCACCTTTTTTAATTTTACAGCTTCTCACGATGGTATTGGCCTTAGGCCTCTGGAAGGGCTTATTTCTGAAAAAGAATTGGAAAATTTAGTCCAGACCATCCAGGATTTAGGAGGTCTGGTTTCCTATCGTCAGGAAAAAGATACTCAAAAGCCCTATGAACTAAATATTACCTACTTTGATGCCCTAAAAGATCCAGAGGACAAAGATAATATATCCTTACAAATCCAACGCTTTTTATGCTCTCAAGCCATTATGTTAAGCTTACAGGGAATACCTGGAATATATTTACCCAGTCTCTTTGGCACTTCCAACTATTATGAAGGAGTAGAAAAGAATAAACAAAACAGGTCTATAAATAGGCCTATTTTTCAATATGAAGAATTAAAAAACAAATTAAATAATCCTAAAAGCAAAGAATACATAGTATTTAAGGAATATAAAAAGATGCTCCTGGCCCGTAAAAACCATATCGCCTTTCACCATGAAAGTAAGCAAGAAGTATTAAACCTGGAAAAGGGACTTTTGGGTTTAAAGCGTATACCAGGTACAGAAAGTGAAAGTGTATTTTGTCTTTACAATCTAACTAAAAATTCCAGGACCATACCTCTGGACAAAATTGAATCAGGCCTTAATAAAGTAAAAGACCTTTTAACTGATAATATTATCTCCAAAGAGATAAACCTGCCTCCCTATGGTTATCTCTGGTTTAAACCAGTTTAAGAAGGAGAGTTTTATGTCTAACCTGGAGCAAAAAGAATTTTTACAAATTACAGAGCATCGTCCCTGGGGTAGCTTTACCATTTTAGCAGATGAAACAGATCACAAGGTCAAAAGGATTGTGGTTAAGCCAGGGGCAAGACTGTCCCTACAAAGGCATAAGAAAAGACAAGAACATTGGTTAGTGGTTGCAGGAAAAGCTACGGTCACCCTAAATGACTCTCTTCTTACTTTAGAACCTGGCATGGCTGTGGACATTCCCAGAGAAGCCTTACACCGAGTGGAAAACAAAGAAAATACCCCCTTAGTTTTCATAGAAGTACAACTGGGTGAATATTTTGGTGAGGACGACATAGAAAGGCTAGAAGATGACTATGGCCGCAAATAACCCAGAAGGAGTCCTTTATGGCCACGACTCAAGGAACCTATCCCCTTGAAAGAATAACCAACCTAGCCCGCAAAGTAGAGCAATATAGGGAAATACTTCTTTCCAACCTGGTACTTGTGGGCGAAATTCCTGCACCTTCTGGTCAGGAAGAAGAAAGGATAAATTTTATCCTGGAAAAATTTTTACAACTGGGCCTGGAAAACTGTGCCACAGATGAAATAGGCAATACTGTGGCCATCTTGCCTGGAAGCAAAAGAAAGCATTCCATTTTACTCACTGCTCATGTGGATGTTCCCTTTGAAATTACAGCCAATCACACCTACACTCTAGAAGAAAACAAAGTCTGGGGCATTGGAGTGGCTGACAACAGTTTGGGAGTGGCCACCTTGCTTTCTTTGCCCATTTTTTTAAAAAAATTAAATATAACTCTGGAAAATGATTTAATCCTTTTAGGAGCAGTAAAAAGCCTGGAACAAAGCAACCAGGAAGGGCTAAAATTTTTTCTTGCCAATACCCAGAAAAAGCCCCATTGTGCCCTACTTTTAGAAGGCTCTCCTTTAGGACGCTTAAACTTTCGCTCCATGTCCACCTTTGGAGGGCAGATAACCTGTCAGATAAATCGCCGTTTAAGTGAAGCAAGCGCCATTGAGATGATCTGCCAGATCATTCAAAGCTTAAAAACCCTACCCTTAGCTGAAGAAGAACATACTGTCTTAACCCTGGGAAGCATTGAAGGTGGAGCTTCTCATAAATATCCTGCCCGCAGTTGTAATTTAAAATTTCAAATTCGCAGCAATTCTGATCAAACCATAAAAAATCTTATTCAAAAGATATATCAAATCCTGGATAATATCTCTCAACACCCGGGCTTATCTGTCCATCTTAAAACCATTGCCACTAGTATTGCTGGAGGGCTTAATTCATCTCATCCTCTGGTTTTAAAGGCCAGAAATATCCAGGAAAAACTGGATATTACCCCTCAAGACAATATTTACTCTCCTGTTATTTCTCCTTTTGTGGAGCACAATATACCAGCTCTTTGCCTTGGACTTACCAATGCAGATAATCTGCATTACCTAGATGAATACATAGAAATAGAGCCCTGCAGTAAAGGTCTGGCTCAACTCATAGGTCTATTACTTCTTATAGACAAGGAGATAGATCTATGCAGAACATAAATAACTGGCTCCAAACCAATACCTTTCACCACAGTCAATTTGAAGACCTCAAGCGCTTAGTTGAAGCCAAAGAAAAACAAAACCTTACTATTTCTGTCTGCATTCCCACTTTAAATGAAGAAAAAACCATTGGAAAGGAAATTGTTATTTTTCGCTCTGAACTTATGGAGCAATATCCCCTTATTGATGAACTGGCGGTCATTGATTCTGGCTCTACAGATAGAACGCTAGAAGTTGCTGCTTCCTTTGGAGCTGATGTTTATCTTTCAGCAGAAATCTTGCCCAGGTGGGGATTTAAACGGGGCAAAGGTGAAAATCTGTGGAAAGCTATTTATCAATTAAAAGGAGATATCATTGTTTACGTAGACGCAGATATTAAAAATATCCATCCTCGCTTTGTCTATGGCCTGGTAGCCCCTTTAATTTTTAGGCCAGAAATAAAATACGTAAAGGCCTTTTATGATAGGCCCCTGGCCCTTTCTGACCAGATACGCCCTTCTGGAGGAGGAAGAGTTACAGAGATACTTATTCGACCTCTCTTTTCCCTATTTTTCCCGGAATTAACGGCCCTTATCCAGCCCTTATCTGGCGAATACGCAGTGCGAAGGGAAGTTTTGGAAAGTATACCCTTTCCCATAGGTTATGGAGTAGAGACTTCTCACTTAATAGACGTCTACTCAGACTGGGGCCTGGAAGCTCTTGCCCAAACAGATTTGGACAAAAGGGTACACCGCCATCAATCCACTAGAGATTTGGGAAAAATGGCCTTTGGCATTTTAAGAGTATTTTTCAAGCGCCTAAAGGAAAAAGGAATGCTGGAGTGTTTGCCTGAACTTTCCTATTATCTGCGACAATTTCAGGTAAAAAAAGACACTTACGAACAAATTGTCTATGAAATCTTTGAAGAAGAAAGGCCTCCCATGCTTCAGGTCCCAGAGTACCGGGAAAAAATGGGACTAAATCCTCTATAACCTCATTAAAAAGCCATGCGCATTGTGTTTATTCACTACCATCTTCAACCTGGTGGGGTGACAAAGGTCATTTTGAATACTGTAAAAGCCCTGGAGCAATCTCCTTCTTTCAAGCTCCTTATCCTCTGCGGAGAAGCTCCCCCAAGTAGCTTAGAGATAAACACTCCAGTAAAAGTAATTAAAGGGCTTGCCTATGAAGGCAAGCGCCCTCAAAATATCTCTGCTCAGGAACTAAAAAAAGAAATCTTAAAAGTTAGCAAAAGTGTATTTGGCACTTTCCCAGATATTTTTCACGTCCATAATCATAACCTGGGCAAAAACCTTCTCTTGCCTCAGGTGGTCTACGGGCTTGCCCAGGAGGGATTTCCCCTTTTTTTGCATATTCACGATTTTGCTGAAGATGGAAGGCCTGGAAACTATCAGTTACTTTTAAAACATCTGGGAGAAAATAACTTTGAAAATCTTTCCACCTACTTGTATCCTCAAGGTCCACACCTCCATTACCTCTTTTTAACTTCCAGGGACATAAAGTTTTTTCAATACGCAGGAGGTAGTTCCAATCTCCATCATTTACCCAATCCCATTCAAAATACCTTTTTTCAGCTAAGTTAGAAAAAAATATTTTCCCCCGGCAAAGACTCTGGCTCTATCCCACCAGAGGAATTAGAAGAAAAAATATAGGCGAACTTATTTTTTGGTCCACCCAGGCAAGGGCTAATGATGTTTTTGCCACCACCCTGGGACCGCAAAATCCTTTGCAACGCCCCTATTTTAAACTCTGGAAAAATTTTGCTCAAACCCATAATCTACCTCTTCACCTGGAACTAGCTAATACCTATCCCTACGAACAACTCCTAAAGGAAGCTCATTTTTGCCTCACCACCAGCATAACAGAAGGATTTGGTCTGGTTTTCCTGGAACCCTGGTTAAATAATAAAGCTCTTTTTGGCAGAGATTTACCTGAAATTACTAGAGATTTTAAAGAAAAAGAAATAAAACTACCCTATCTTTATCCCAGTTTAAAAATTTCTTTAAATAAGTTAAATCAAAACCTTCTCCATCAAAAAATACACACCAAAATAAAATCCTTATTTGCTTTATACTCACTGCCCTTAAAACAGGACTTTATAGATAAAACAATTAGTAATTGGACACAAAACAAGCAAATAGATTTTGGAAAATTAGATGAAGAACTACAAATGCAAGTATTAGAAAAGATAATAAAACATAAAGAAAAGATTTTTAACTTACCAGAAAACATAGATTATCATCTAATTGAAGAGAATAAGAAAAAAATAGAAAAAAATTTTAGCCTTTCTAATTATATATTTAAGTTAAAAAATATTTATTTAGAGGCGACAAATAAACAAAGTAAGTTAGAAGGTTTTGCAGATAGTAAAAGATTATTGGAGTGTTTTTTATCTCCAGAAAACTTGAGCTTATTAAAGATAGATGAAGTATAAATCCATTTTAAAAAAACATTTAAAACCTTTAGAGCCCATTCCGCTAAAGGTGAAACGCCAGATAACTCCTTTTTCTCCTAAATGTATTCTGTTTGATGTCTATGGAACTTTGCTTATTTCTGGTGCTGGAGACATAGGTAAAGATAGTGAGTTAAAAGAAACTTTTTTTTATCAGACAGCTAGAGAACTAGACTTACCTCTGTTAAAAATGCCATCCTCTCCTACCAACTTACTTTTAGAGCTAATAGCTCAAGAACATAAAAAGAAAAAAGATAGAGGAATTGAGTATCCAGAAGTAGATATTGTACACATCTGGAAAACCTTTTTTCTACATCTAGGAATAAATTTAAGTCTGGAAAAAATCCTGGAATTTGCTTTTCTCTATGAATTGTTAAGCAATCCCATCTGGCCTATGCCAGGGTTAAAAGAACTTTTAAACTGGCTAAAGGAAAAAAAGGTTTTGCTGGGGATTATTTCCAATGCCCAATTTTATACTCCCTTAAGTCTGGAGTTTTTTCTAGGACAAAAATTAACTCATTATTTTAATCCAGAACTCTGTTTTTGGTCTTATAAGGAAAAAATGGCCAAACCTTCCCAAGGATTATTTCAAAAGGCCCAACAAACTTTGGCTAAATGGCATATTTCTCCTGACCAGGTTTTATATGTAGGTAATGATGTTTACAAAGATATCTATCCAGGTACTAAAGTGGGTTTTAAAGGATGTTTACTGGCAGTAAATAAACGAAGTTATCGTTATAATTTTAATATTACCAATTTTGATATTATAAGTGAGTTAAAGGAAATAGGTATGTATTATCCCTAAACTTCACAAAAACATATTTTCTATTTATAGAATTTATAAAAATAGACTTCTCTTTGAATACCAATATAGAATAATTATCCCAACATGTCAGGGAAGATGTCGCCCAGGCTAGTTTAAGATGAGGGTATATTAGTTCTCTTATCTTGTTATCCTTCCCCCTAGGGGAAGGGGGAATTTCAACCTGGGCGGTAGGAGATTTTTTTATGGTATATCCTGATAATGTTAAAGAAAGTGTACTTAAACAAATTTTTGCCTCATCAAAGACAATTGCTGATATTGCAAGGGAGAATGGAATTCCATATACTACAGTGATGACGTTACTCTATGAATAAAAAATTTACAGCAGAGGAAAAACTTAACCTTCTTTTCAAAGTGCCTCAATGAATGAGGTAGAGTTAGCTGAATTTTGCAGGAAAAGGGCATTTATCCATCTACCTTGGAGAAATGGAAACAGTCTTGTCTGGAAAATATTGACAGACAACCTGGTAAGAAGTTTAAGAAGAAAGAAAAGCAATTAAAACAAAAGATAGTTAAGTTAGAAAGAGAGATAAGGAAGAAAGACAAGACCATAGCAGAGACTACGGCTCTATTGGTACTTTAAACAGAAAGAAGTTGTGTATAAAGCTATAGATGAAGCCAAAAAAGAGGGGGCTAGATTGAAAAAGGCATGTGAACTTATTGGGATATCAATAAGGACCTATCAGAGATGGAAAAGAGGGATACCTTAAAGGACAGAAGGGAGGATGTTTTAAGAAATCCTGCTAATAAGCTATCTAAACAAGAGAAACAGAAGATATTAGATACTTGTCATTCAAAGGATTTCAGAGAGTTACCTCCTTGTAAGATAGTTCCAATGTTGGCTGATAGAAGAATATACATAGGATCAGAGAGCACCTTTTACCGAGTTCTTAGGGAAGCAGGGGAATTGACCCATAGAGGTAGGTCTAAGCCCAGGACATATTTTAGGCCCAAACACTATAGAGCCACAGGCCCCAATCAGGTCTGGAGTTGGGATATTACCTACTTGCCTAGTTGTATACAGGGGATGTTTTTCTATCTTTATATGTATATTGATATTTATAGCCATAAGATTGTAGGCTGGGAAGTATATACTGAACAAAGGAGTAATTTAGCTACAAAGGTGCTTAAACGTGCCCTTCTTAAAGAAAAGATAACAGGAGAGGGCTTGGTAATCCATTCAGATAATGGCAAGCCCATGAAGGGATCTACTATGTTAGCCACAATGCAAAATTTAGGAATTATTCGTTCTTTTAGTCGTCCTCATGTTAGTGATGATAATCCCTATATAGAATCCCTCTTTAAGACAGTTAAATATTGTCCTAAGTATCCTGGTAGATTTTCAAATATAGAAGAGGCCAGAAAATGGTGCTTGGAGTTTGTTACATGGTATAATAGTAAGCATTATCATAGTAAAATTAAGTTTGTTACTCCTGAGCAACGACATTCAGGTCTAGACAATGAGATTTTGGCCAAGCGGAAAGAGGTTTACAAAAGGGCTCGCTCCAAACATCCAGAGCGCTGGTCTGGAAATGTTCGCAATTGGAACCCAGTCCTTACAGTAGACCTTAATCCAGTTAACGAACAACCTTATTTGCTGATGGAAAAAATGGCATGGCCTTTGGTGACATCTTTATTGACAAATTCCGAAAATGGGAGTGAATAAATACCTTATAGATGTTTTACGTCACCTACATAATCTATGTGAGGCGTAAGAATAAAAACACAGGAGAGCAACCATGACTAAACTACTTGAAAAAGCCTTTGAAGAAGCATCAAAATTATCAGAGCTAGAACAAAATGCTCTCGCACGCTGGTTGATTGATGAAATTATATCTGAAAAAAGTGGGAGAAGACTTTTGCTGAATCAGAAGATGTATTAGATAAGCTAGCGAATGAGGCGCTTGAAGAACATACAAAAGGTAAGACAAAACCACTAAATGTTAATCAACTATGATATCCCATACCACAGAACGGTTTCGTAACCTACTGGCTCAATTACCAAAACAAATTCAAAAACAAGCAAAGGAAGCTTACATCCAATTTGAAAAAGACCCTTATCATCCAGGATTCCGTTTCAAACGAGTACACTCAAAATTACCTATCTATTCAGTTCGCATATCAAAGGATTATCGTGCACTGGGTATACAACGGGACGGTGAAATAATTTGGTTTTGGGTGGGGTCACACTCAGATTATGATAACATATTGAAAGAAGTGAAGAATGCCTAACAAAAAAAGCTCACAGCTATTCCGCTAGCGTTCCCCCCAATTATGCCCAATAAGCTGCTATCCTTGAGCTAATTTAAGATGAAGGAATATTCATCCTTTTCTTGTCAAAGTGTGAAGTATTATTTGGGTAAAAAAAAAGTCCTGGCGACGGCCTACTTTCCCACCTTTTAGGAAGGCAGTATCATCGGCGCTGGAGGGCTTAACTTCCGAGTTCGGAATGGGATCGGGTGTTTCCCCTCCGCTATGGTCACCAGGACGAAATTTTTATTAAACAGGGGTTTAGGGAAGAGTTTTTGGGAAAATTAAGGTTAAGACTCACGGACTATTAGTACCGGTTAGCTGAACGCATCGCTGCGCTTACACTTCCGGCCTATCTACCTGGTAGTCTTCCAGGGTCCTTTAGTCATCCGAAGATGAGGGGAGACCTTATCTTGGGGAGGGCTTCCCGCTTAGATGCCTTCAGCGGTTATCCCGTCCGATCATAGCTACCCTGCTGTGCCGCTGGCGCGACAACAGGTCCACTAGAGGATCGTCCATCCCGGTCCTCTCGTACTAGGGACAGACCCCCTCAAGTCTCCTACGCCCACAGCGGATGAGGACCGAACTGTCTCACGACGTTCTAAACCCAGCTCGCGTACCACTTTAAACGGCGAACAGCCGTACCCTTGGGACCTGCTCCAGCCCCAGGATGTGATGAGCCGACATCGAGGTGCCAAACCACGCCGTCGATGTGAACTCTTGGGCGTGATCAGCCTGTTATCCCCGGCGTACCTTTTATCCGATGAGCGATGGCCCTTCCATGCGGAACCACCGGATCACTAAGGCCGACTTTCGTCCCTGCTCGAGATGTCTCTCTCACAGTCAAGCTCCCTTATGCCTTTGCACTCAACGGCTGGTTTCCAATCAGCCTGAGGGAACCTTTGCGCGCCTCCGTTACCTTTTGGGAGGCGACCGCCCCAGTCAAACTACCCACCAGACACTGTCCCCAAGCAGGATTACTGCCTTGGGTTAGAGCCCTAGATTACCAAGGGTGGTATTTCAAGGACGACTCCACCTGAACTGGCGTCCAGGCTTCCCAGTCTCCCACCTATCCTACACATGATAATCCAAGACCCAATGTCAAGCTGTAGTAAAGGTGCACAGGGTCTTTCCGTCCTGCTGCGGGTACCCGGCATCTTCACCGGGAGTTCAATTTCACCGAGCCTCTGGTTGAGACAGTGTGGGGATCGTTACGCCATTCGTGCAGGTCGGAACTTACCCGACAAGGAATTTCGCTACCTTAGGACCGTTATAGTTACGGCCGCCGTTTACCGGGGCTTCGGTTCAGAGCTTCGGGTTACCCCTAACTCCTCCCCTTAACCTTCCGGCACCGGGCAGGCGTCAGTCCCTATACGTCGTCTTACGACTTCGCAGAGACCTGTGTTTTTAGTAAACAGTCGCCCCCACCATTTCTCTGCGGCTCTCAGCAGCTCCAGTAGTTCTACCTTCACCACCAAGAGCACCCCTTCTCCCGAAGTTACAGGGTCATTTTGCCGAGTTCCTTAACCAGAGTTCGCTCGAGCGCCTTAGGTTACTCACCCCGCCCACCTGTGTCGGTTTGCGGTACGGTCTGCCAGTTAGTCTCGCTTAGAGGCTTTTCTCGGCAGCATGGGCTCAGTCACTTCGTCCGTTATAGACTCGTACTCACCCCTCAGCGTTAACAGGAGCCCGGATTTGCCTAAGCTCCCCGCCTACAGGCTTGAACCGACTATTCCAACAGTCGGCTGACCTACCCTTCTGCGTCCCCCCTTCGCTCAAACGACTAACCAACAGGTGCAGGAATATTAACCTGCTTCCCATCAGCTACGCCTCTCGGCCTCGCCTTAGGGACCGACTAACCCTGGGCAGATTAGCTTTACCCAGGAAACCTTGGGCTTACGGCGAGAGAGTTTCTCACTCTCTTTATCGTTACTCATGCCAACATATTCACTTCTCTACAGTCCAGCACACCTCACGGTATACCTTCTTCCCGTAGAGAACGCTCCCCTACCCCGAGTACCTTACGGTACTCAGCCGTGGCTTCGGTAGTACACTTGAGCCCCGTTACATTTTCGGCGCAGAGCCACTAGACCAGTGAGCTATTACGCTTTCTTTAAAGGATGGCTGCTTCTAAGCCAACCTCCTGGCTGTCTCAGTAGCTCCACCTCCTTTCCCACTTAGTGTACATTTAGGGACCTTAGCCGACGGTCTGGGCTGTTTCCCTCTCGACCATGGACCTTCTCACCCACAGTCTGACTCCCAGGCTAAACTTACGGCATTCGGAGTTTGGTAGGGTTTGGTAACCTGGTGGGGCCCCTAGCCCTTCCAGTGCTCTACCTCCGCAAGTCATCGCCTGAGGCTATACCTCAATATATTTCGGGGAGAACCAGCTATCACCGAGTTTGATTGGCCTTTCACCCCTATCCACAGGTCATCCGAGTAGTTTTCAACCTACACCGGTTCGGGCCTCCAGTAAGTGTTACCTTACCTTCACCCTGCCCATGGATAGATCACCCGGCTTCGGGTCTAATCCGCAGTACTTATCGCCCTCTTCAGACTCGCTTTCGCTACGGCTCCACCTCTTAAAGGCTTAACCTCGCACTGCAGATTAACTCGCTGGCCCATTATGCAAAAGGCACGCCCTCATCCCGCACTCACTTTAAGCCGCGAACCCTTCTCAGGTTCATCTCAACTCACCTCGACTTAAAGTGAGTGCGGGACTCGGACTGCTTGTAGGCAATCGGTTTCAGGTTCTATTTCACTCCCCTCCCGGGGTTCTTTTCACCTTTCCCTCACGGTACTATCCGCTATCGGTCGCCAGGGAGTATTTAGCCTTGGAGGATGGTCCCCCCAGATTCCCACAGGGTTCCACGTGCCCCGCAGTACTCGGGTACTGTCCGCGCCACTTTCAGTTTCGCATACGGGCCTTTCACCCTCTATGGGGCACCTTCCCAGGTGCTTCTGCTACTTACTCATGGATCGCTTGTGGACAGCCCCACAACCCCGCGTGGCAAGCCACACGGTTTGGGCTACTCCCCTTTCGCTCGCCGCTACTCAGGGAATCTCTTTTAATTTCTTCTCCTCCGGGTACTGAGATGTTTCACTTCCCCGGGTTCGCCTCCCGCACCTACTTTACTTGCGACAACCTTACATACCTCAACCCCTACGGTCACAAGTAAAGTAGGTGCGGGATACCTGGATATGACTCCAGGTGGGTTACCCCATTCGGAAATCCCCGGATCAAAGCCTGTTTGGCGGCTCCCCGAGGCTTTTCGCAGCCTCCCACGTCCTTCTTCGCCTCCTGGCGCCTAGGCATCCACCGATTGCCCTTAATATCTTAACCTATTTTCCCGCTCTTCCCTTTTTACCCCTATTTAATTCTCAATGAACCCTTTTCTAGGCTTATCTGAAGTACCTAAGTCTACACCTAGATACTCCATTCTAAACCCTTCTCTTCCTGGTGGAGGTGAACGGAGTCGAACCGATGACCTCCTGCGTGCAAGGCAGGCGCTCTCCCAGCTGAGCTACACCCCCATCTACTCCTCCACTTATGGTGGGCCTAGATGGACTTGAACCATCGACCTCACGCTTATCAGGCGTGCGCTCTAACCGAAACTGAGCTATAGGCCCATCTAAACCCTATCTTAACTCCTTTTCAAAGACCTTCTTCCTTGCTCTTCATAATTAAATAGCGAGAGTGTGGTGAGTTCTTTCTCTATAAAGGAGGTGATCCATCCGCACCTTCCGGTACGGATACCTTGTTACGACTTCACCCCAATCACCAGCCCTACCGTCGGCAGCTGCCTCCCTTACGGGTTGGCTCACTGACTTCGGGTAGAACCGGCTTTCGTGGTGTGACGGGCGGTGTGTACAAGGCCCGGGAACGTATTCACCGCGGCATGCTGATCCGCGATTACTAGCGATTCCGCCTTCATGCAGTCGAGTTGCAGACTGCAATCCGAACTACGATGGGTTTTTTGGGATTAGCTCCACCTCGCGGCTTCGCAACCCTTTGTACCCACCATTGTAGTACGTGTGTAGCCCTGGGCGTAAGGGCCATGATGACTTGACGTCGTCCCCACCTTCCTCCGAGTTAACCTCGGCAGTCCCCCTAGAGTGCCCGGCTTTACCCGATGGCAACTAAGGGCAAGGGTTGCGCTCGTTGCGGGACTTAACCCAACACCTCACGGCACGAGCTGACGACAGCCATGCAGCACCTGTCTCCGCGTTCCCCGAAGGGCACCCCACTGTTTCCAGCAGGTTCGCAGGATGTCAAGCCCAGGTAAGGTTCTTCGCGTTGCATCGAATTAAACCACATACTCCACCGCTTGTGCGGGCCCCCGTCAATTTCTTTGAGTTTCATCCTTGCGGACGTACTCCCCAGGCGGGACACTTATCGCGTTTGCTTCGACACCGAGCGGATCTAACCACCCAACGTCTAGTGTCCATCGTTTACAGCGTGGACTACCAGGGTATCTAATCCTGTTTGCTCCCCACGCTTTCGCACCTCAGCGTCAGTATCGGCCCAGGTAGTCGCCTTCGCCTCTGGTGTTCCTCCCGATATCTACGGATTTCACCCCTACACCGGGAATTCCACTACCCTCTACCGAACTCTAGCACAGCAGTCTCAAGTGCAGTCCCACAGTTAAGCCGTGGCCTTTCACACCTGACTTGCCATGCCGCCTACGCGCGCTTTACGCCCAGTGATTCCGAATAACGCTCGCACCCTCCGTATTACCGCGGCTGCTGGCACGGAGTTAGCCGGTGCTTCCTCTGGAGGTACCGTCAGCTTGGCAGCCTGTTCGACTACCAAGAGTTCTTCCCTCCTGACAAAGGTTTACGACCCGAAGGCCTTCTTCCCTCACGCGGCGTTGCTGGGTCAGGGTTTCCCCCATTGCCCAATATTCCCCACTGCTGCCTCCCGTAGGAGTCTGGGCCGTGTTCCAGTCCCAGTGTGGCCGGTCACCCTCTCAGGCCGGCTACCCATCGTAGCCTTGGTAGGCCATTACCCCACCAACTAGCTAATGGGACGCAGGCTCATCCCTAGGCGGTAGCTTCTCCGAGAGGCCACCCTTTCCTAGCCAACCACTTAATAATTGACTAGCTTATCAGGTATTAGCACCGCTTTCGCAGTGTTATCCCTGTCCTAGAGGTAGATAACCCACGCGTTACTCACCCGTGCGCCGCTTTACTCACCACCCGAAGGTGGCTTTCTCGCTCGACTTGCATGTGTTAGGCACGCCGCCAGCGTTCATTCTGAGCCAGAATCAAACCCTCCAGTTATAATTCTAAACTCCTTAAACCTTACCTCACACCATCACTCTCGCTATTCAATTGACAAAGAACAAAAAGTTTTTATCGTGTCGAGACTTTCTAAGTTATTCAAAACCGAGTCAGCTGTCAATCACTTTTTTCAACTTTTTTCGCTTTCCTTGTGAAAGTCTCGAAAACCTTATTTTCTTGTCTAAAGAACTTTTCGCCCTCACGTGCGAAGGTGCTCTTTTTAACGAGCTCTAAAAAAAAGTCAACAACTTTTTTTAAAAAAATATTTTTTTCTTATAACAGCCTATAATTATTAAAAATAAGCTTTGAGTAGCAAATTGTCGGCGTGAATAACTTCTGGATAGACAAAGGATTCGTCCAGCAAGTCTTTAAGTTCTGAGCTTTTACAGCCCAACATTTTGGCGATGTCAGCAGAGCTATAATTACTAAGTCCTACGCCTATAATCTCACCATCTTCACTTAGAATACTTAACAAAGCACCTTTCCCAAACTCCCCTTCCACCTCTTTAATGCCCACAGGCAACAGACTTTTCCCCTTTTGCAAAGCAAGACCAGCTCCCTTATCCACAATGACCTTTCCTTCTGGGTCCAGATTATAGGCCAGCCAAAACTTTCGCCGGGAAATCTTTTTTCTTCTGGCAAAACCCAGGTACCCACATTTTGCCCCTGAAAAAGTTTCTCCAAAATAAAGCGTTCTTTACCGGGCAGAATAACTGTAGGCACTCCAATCTGGGCTGCCCTTTTAGCAGCCAAAAGCTTACTATACATACCGCCAGTGCCTTCTGCACTACTGCCTTCACACAAAGAATTTAAATCCAAAGAAGTAATGTCTTCGATATAGTCTATTTTCCTGGCTTCTGGGTATAATTGAGGATTTTTATCAAAAACACCCTGGGCTGAGGTAAGATTGATAAACAAGTCTGCCTCTACCAGATTTAAAATTAAAGCTGCCAGTTGATCGTTATCGCCAAATTTTAGCTCCTGCACAGCTACAGTGTCGTTTTCATTTACCACAGGAATCACTCTCCATTCTAAAAGCTTGAGAAAGGTATTCCTGGCATTTAGAAAACGCTCCCTATCCCTTAAGTCATCACGGGTAAGCAATACCTGGGCAGTCACTTTGGAAAACCGAGCAAAGCCTTCATCGTAAAGGTGCATCAACCTGCTCTGGCCAATAGCAGAGGTAGCTTGCTTATAGGTAAGCTCTGGCTTTAGCTTACAAGAAGACATCACCTTGCAGCCTGCAGCCACTGCTCCTGAGCTAACCAGGACCACTTCCTTACCCTGATCGTGAACCAGGGATATATCGTCAATAAGGCGAGAGATAACTCGCAAGTCCAAGCCCCTGGGAGTAGTTAAGACAGCACTCCCGACCTTAATCACCACCCTTTTGGCACTTTTTAAGCTATCCAGTTTAAATTGTTCAAAATTTTGCCTGGTTGTCTTCATAGGCGTAAAATCTTTGCCACATATAAGTTAAAAGTTCGTCTACTCCCTCACCTTTAAGGGCAGAAATAAAAAAGACTTCACCGGGAAACTTTTCCTTTAATTTTCTTAGCTCTTCTGGGGTTAAAAGGTCAATCTTGTTCACGACCCAAATCTGTTCCTTTTCACTCAAAGCAGGGTTAAACTTTTCCAGTTCTTCATTTATCAACTGAAAACCAGCCTCAGGCTCTTCTGGCACAATTTCTTCTATACTTAAAATGTGTACCAAAAACCGTGTTCTTTCCACATGTTTTAAAAACCTATCTCCCAAGCCCTGCCCCAGATGAGCCCCTTCAATAAGGCCTGGAATGTCTGCTATTACCATTTTCTGGCCTTTCTCATCAGCAACCACTCCCAGGTTGGGAACCAGAGTGGTAAAAGGATAGGGAGCAATCTTGGGCTTGGCTGCAGAAATGGCAGACAAAAAAGTGGACTTGCCTGCATTGGGTAGCCCCAAAAGTCCCACATCAGCTATGAGTTTTAACTCCAGGTAAATTTTTTTCCTTCTCCAGGAAGGCCTGGCTGGGCATAACGAGGAGCCTGGTTGGTAGGGGATTTAAAATACATATTTCCCTTTCCACCCTTACCGCCCTTAGCCACCAATACCTTTTTCCCGTCTCTATCCAGGTCTGCAATTAGGACTCTCTTGCCTTCTGCCTGCACTTCATAAAGCAAAGTACCCACAGGCACCTCAATAATCAAATCTTCTCCAGATTTACCATCACACTGACTGCCCATGCCAGGCTGTCCATTTTGAGCTTCATAAACTCTTTTTAACCTAAAGTCATAAAGGGTCAGCAGTCTGTTGCTGGCCAAAAAATAAACGTCTCCGCCCTTGCCTCCACTTCCACCATCAGGTCCACCTTTGGGAATAAACTTTTCTCGCCTAAAGGAAACGCAACCTCGCCCGCCTTTGCCAGCCCGCACCAAAATTTCTGCTTCATCAATAAAACGCATTTTAAAATCCCTTTTAGTTTCCTGCTAGTTTTTGCTTTTTTCTTTACCAGCCAGGACATGTCTTTCTTTGGCAGATAAGACTGCTTTGCGCAAGCGAATGCTTTTGGGGGTTACTTCTACCAGTTCATCATCTTTAATAAAGTGAATGGCCTGTTCTACAGTTAAAGGCAAAACCGGGGTTAAAATCACAGCGTCATCTTTGCCTGCTGCCCGCAAGTTAGTAAGCTTTTTGCTCTTGCAGGGATTCACATCCAAGTCATTCTGCCTGTTATGCTCACCAATAATCATACCTTCATAAACCACATCTCCAGGACGAACAAACAACCGGCCTCGAGGCTCCAGGTTAAACAGGGCATAGGCCACAGCCTGTCCAGACCTGTCCGAGACCAGAGCACCTGTTCTTCTGCCCGGAATATCTCCAGCATAGGGAGCATAACCAGCAAACAAAGAGTGCATAATGCCCGTGCCCTTGGTGTCAGTTAAAAATTCATCTCTATAGCCAATAAGGCCTCTGGAAGGGATAAGAAACTCCATGCGCACTCTACCCTGACCATTATTAAGCAGAGAATGCATCTTACCTTTGCGTAAAGAAAGTTTTTCTGTCACCACTCCCATAAACACTTCTTCGCAATCTACCAACAAGTTTTCCATGGGCTCCTCTAATATCCCCTTTTTTTGTTTCAGAATAACTTTGGGCCTGCCCACGCAAAATTCAAAACCTTCCCGCCGCATGGTCTCTACCAGTACAGCCAGTTGAAATTCACCTCTACCCTTGACCAAAAAGGAGTCCTTATCCTCTGTTTCTTCCACCTTAATGGCTACATTTAAAAAAGTTTCTTTAAATAAACGCTCTCTAATTTTGCGAGACTGCACAAATTCCCCTTCTCTTCCAGCTAAGGGAGAGGTGTTGATACTAAAAAGCATGGACACTGTAGGCTCTTCAACCCTAATCCTGGGTAGTTGTTGCGGATTTTCCTGGGTACAGATGGTATCTCCAATATGTACGTCCTCCAGGCCTGATAACACCACAATATCTCCAGGAAAAACTCTGGAAACCTCTTTTAATTCCATCCCTTCGTACACTTGCAATTTAGAGACCTTAAGAGGTTTTTGCTCTCCTTCAGCTAAGATACAGACCAGATTTTCTTTAGCTTCTACCTCTCCGTGAAAAACCTTACCTATGGCCAGACGTCCCAGGTAGTCTGAATAGCCCAGATCTGATACCAGCATCTGAAAAGGCTTTTGGGGGTCAAAACCAGGTCCAGGAATATTTTGTAAAATAGTCCTGAAAAGTGGCTTTAAATCCTGCTTTTCTCCACCCAAAGTTTCAAAACACACTCCTTCCTTACCAATGGTATAAAGCACAGGCGCTTCCAGTTGTTCCTCTGAAGCTCCTAACTCTATGAGCAAATCATAAACCTCGTTTAAAACCTCCTGCGGTCTGGCATCCTTACGGTCAATTTTATTGATACAAATAATAAGGGCCAAATTGCCTTCCAGGGCCTTTTGCAGAACAAATCTAGTTTGAGGCAAAGGACCTTCTGAAGCATCCACCAGCAAAATAGCCCCATCAGCCATGGACAAAGCACGCTCTACCTCTCCTCCAAAGTCAGCGTGGCCAGGAGTATCAATAAGATTAATCTTCACTCCTTCATAGAAAAAAGAACAGTTTTTGGCAGCAATGGTAATCCCCCTTTCCCGTTCTAACTCCAGAGAATCCATTATCCTTTCAGCCACTTCCTGATTGTCTCTAAAAAGACCACTTTGTTTTAACATACTATCTACCAGGGTGGTCTTGCCATGATCAACATGGGCTATAATGGCAATATTTCTAATCTTTTCATTTTGTTCCCAGGACATAAAATTTTCCTTTTTTTAGAGATGAAAAAAAATACAAAAGCCCCTTTAGGACAAAGGGGCTTTACGCTTTCTACCAGAATACAAAAACAAACTCAAAAAAAACTTAGGCAGGAATTACACTAACTCTAGTCTTAACTCTATTTTTTCTCTTAAATTTTTCAAATTTAACCACACCATCTACCAGAGCAAAAAGGGTGTAGTCCTTACCCAGACCTACATTTTCTCCAGGATGAATCTTGGTACCCAACTGCCTAACCAGGATATTGCCAGCTCTTACCTGCTGACCAGCAAAACGCTTTACACCGCGTCTTTTTCCTATACTATCTCTACCGTTTCTAGTACTTCCACCAGCTTTTTTATGAGCCATGACTTCCTCCTCTCTACCTACTTAGGCCTTGATTTCCTTTATCTTCAAGGCAGTAAACCATTGTCTGTGGCCCTGTTTTTTACGATAGCCTTTTCTTCTTTTCTTTTTGAAAACAATGATCTTCTTGCCTCTGCCGTGTCCCAAGACTTCACAAACGACCTTTGCACCCTCCACATAAGGAGTGCCAATCTTGACTTCTCCGCCTTCACCCAGCACCAAAACTTTGTCTAAAGTAATTTCCTGGGCCGGCTCTACCTCCAGCTTTTCTACTTTAATCTGTAAGCCTTCTTGGACTCGATATTGTTTTCCACCTGTTTCAACTATAGCAAACATGTTACCCTCCCATACGTGAAGAAAAAGATGCTTAAACTACACTTTAAACTCTAGTCAAGCTTTTTTCTCCTTTCTGGAAAAAATCTAACTCTCCTCAACAACTCCTGGCCAAAACCAAGACCTCTATCTCCTTAACTCCTTGTATTTGTAAAACCTTACCCACTTCCCTTAAGGTAGCCCCTGTGGTATAAATATCGTCTAATAATAAAACCTTTTTCTCTCTCAAATCTGCCTTTAAGGCAAAAACTCCCTGCACATTTAAAAACCTTTCTTTTTTCGCAAAGTCCTCTGGGGTAGATTTTCTCTGATTTTCTAAGCCCCAGGGTCAAAACCTTGCCCCCTATTTTACCTTGAAGTCCTTTAGCTAACTCCAAAGTTTGATTAAAACCTCTTTTTCTGAGCCCTCCTTTAGAAAGGGGTATGGGCAAAATAATATCTGGCCGGGTTAACTTATGCCGGTAAAACCCATTTTCCAAAAGGGAAACAAAAAAATCCAGGTAAGCCAGCTTTTCCCTGAACTTATAAGCATAGACAATTTCCTGAAAAGTCCCAGTTAAATAACAGCCAAAACCAAATTTAGACCAGGGTGGAAGTACACTCTGACACTCTGCACAGAGGTGAAAACAGGGCAAGGTATAAGGCTGTCCACATAAGGGACACCAGCCCCTGGCTAAAGCAGGTAAATACTTTCTACACTCCAAACAAAAAAAATCATCCACTTCTGGCTGGCCACAAAAAAGACAGCGACGAAAGTGTTTACCAAGATTGGACAAAATCCAGAATCTCTTGCTCTTTGTGAGCATCCAGGTCTTCAGGTCCATCTACACCTCTAAGACCCAAAATTTCCACTTCATAGCCAAAGATTTGTAAGAAGTATTTTAAGGTAAGACGCGCTCCTTCAAAAAGCTTTTCCCCTTTGGGCCTGCCTGCTAAAAGTACAGCCTTGGCTTTTTTAACTGGTAAAGAAGCAGGATTTAACATATAAAAACTTTGCGCCCGGTCAATAAAACCTTTAAACAGAGAAGGAAGATGATAAAAATAGATGGGAGAAAAAAAGACAAGCTTCTCCCTTTGGGCCAAAGAATCAAAAATTGCTTTTACCTCATCCTTACCTTCAAAGATACATCTACCTCTGGACTCAGCTTTGGCACAGGTTTGACAACCAATACAGGGAATAATTTTCCTGTCCCGCAAAACAATATATTCTGCCTTTTCCCACTTCTCTAAAACCAGGTTAAAGGCCCTGTCTGTACTGCCCTTTAGATGCGGGCTGGCGTTAACCAGTAATGTTTTTTTCATAACTACCTTTTAAAAAGCTGCTTTTTTCCTCTAACTTTAACTGATAATGAGGAAAAATAAAACTAACCTCTCGCAAGGTGCTTTTAAACACTGGAGAAACCAGCACCACCAAGCGTTTAAACTTATTTTGTCGGAGATAAAAACTTATCTCCTCCAATACCCTTCAGCAGGTATGCCGCAAATCTAAAATAAATTCTTCTCTAGTTTTGGACATAAACTTTTCCATACTCTTTGGCCATTTTCTCTATTCTAAAAAATCTTTGCCACCTTTCCCTGGCTTGTACTCCCATTTTCCTGAGTTGCCCAGGATTTTTAAGCAGAGCAAGTGCAGTTGCTATTAGTTTATCTTCAGCCAAAGGAGCAATCAGTTCCCCACAATCTCCAGCAATGACTTGCTCACCTATTCCTCCTACCTGATAAGCCACTACAGGCAAGCCACAGGCCATACCTTCCAAAATAACAAGGGGAAAGTTATCTATTCTAGCAGGATAAATTAATAATGACCCCTGGGCCAGCAAATTTAAAAGTTCGCTATGAGGTAAAACAGGTACTTGCTTAACCCTGGCAGCCACCTCTGGTGAAGAAAAGGACAACTTTTCTCCTCCCACTAAAAAAAAGCGTATTTCTTTATCTTCTTGAAAAATAGATTCTATAATGAAAGGCCACCTATCACTTCCCTTAATTTCATTGCGGCCCAAAGAAGAACATATTAAAATTATAAACTTTCGTTGATAGCGAAACAATTCCAGGGTAGGATTAAAATTAAGTTCCACTCCATTATAAATAAGTTTATGCTCCAGACCTGGATACATTTTGCTTCCCATCTTCTTTAACCAGTTAGAAGGATAAATAAAAATGGGGTTTATTTTTAATAACAATTTTTTCTTCTGTGCAAAAACTTCTTTACTGTTTGTAAATCCCAAAGGACAGGATAAACACTCCTTTTGCCAGTTAAAACACTGAAAGGGATAAACACAGCCTCCACCAAGCACCTGGAAATCATGCGCAGTAATAAAAACTCTTCCCTTAAAAGCAACCAGTTTTTTTAATACCTCCAGCCAGTTTTTACTGGAATGAAGGTGAAAATTAGAAGCATCTTTCAATTTTGACCAATCAACTCCTTCCCTTTCTACCAGTTGAATAAACTCATACCCAGGCTCTTTACTTAAATAGCTGGCAATTAAGTTGGCAACTCTGGCTGCACCTCCTTTATCTCGCAGATAAGTATAGTAAACAATTTTCATCGCTAAAAAAGGCCACCTCGCAAATGAGGATTGAGATAGGGATTGTGCAATTTTTCTTCCCCTACTGTAGTAGCTTCTCCATGGCCTGAATAGATAATGGTCTCTGAAGGCAAGGTAAGTATCTTTTCCCTGGCTGACTTAATTAATACCTCCTGGTCGCCGCCAGGAAAGTCTGTCCTGCCTATGGAACGAAAAAAAATAAGATCACCCACAAAAACAGCTTTTATGGCTGGGAAATAAAAAGAAAGGCTACCTGGAGAATGGCCAGGCGTACTAAGGACTTCACAGGTAGTGTCAAGTACCTGTAAAGGACCGGGCTCTAAATTTTGAAAGGAAAACTCTGGGGTTTCAGGAAAATCCATAAAACCACCTAACCCCAGTTCACTTTCCAAAAGGTACTTATCCTTTTCACTGGCCCAAATAGTTACGCCTGTAGCCTTACTTAAAGAGGCATTGCCCTGAATGTGGTCAAAGTGCAAATGGGTATTGAGGATATGAGTAAGTGTAAGGTTGTTTTGTTCTAAAAAATTTAAGACCTCACTTGCCTCTCCGCCTGGGTCTATAGCCACAGCTTCCTTATCCGAGTAAACTAAATAACAGTTGGTAGAAAGCACGCCTAAGGGAAATATTTTTACCTTTAACACCTGTTGCTCCTTTAAAACTCTTTAAGGATAAAGCTTTCCAGTTCTTTTCTGGAAGAACTACCCTTTTGGGCTGGATGGCCAAGTGCAATCACTGCCATTAACTCTAAATCTTCTGGATTAGTATCCAGAATTTCCTGAACCCGGGCTTCTTGATTTAAAATCTCTCCCAGCCAGACTCCACCCAAATTCAAACCATGAATGGCCAAAAGCATATTTTGAATACACGCTCCAATGGCTTGAGCGTCCTTGATGTGATGATAAGAGGCCTTTTTATCCAGAAAAACAACTATCAAGGCCTGAGCACTTCTCACAATGTGGCCATACTTGGTACACTCTGCTAAACGCTCCTTTATCTTGCTATCTTGAACCAAAACAAAACGCCAGGGCTGGTTGTTAAGCCCACTGGGCGCCCAGATACCTGCCTCTAAAATACGCAAAAGCTCTTCCCTGCTTACAGGTTCAGAAGTAAATTTGCGAATACTTCTTCTCTCCAAAATGGCCTGGAAAAGTTCCATCTTCTAAGCTCCTTATTCTTAAGTATATTTGTTTATGACAGCTTTGACTTATTTTGCAGATTAATAATGAAGTTTTTTTTTGCTGTCATCCTAAAATTATTCTTCTTGTTGAGGAGAACACCAATTTTCAACTAGCCTAACAAGCTAAAATTCTCAAAAATCTATCAAATCTAGAATTTGACAAATAAAACTCCCTATTGACAATAAGTGCTTTTTATAAGATATTTTAGTATAACTAAAAAAATATGAGGACCTAGCCATGTTTACAAGAAACATAATTTTATTAGTTTTTTGTTTATGTGTCTGGAGTACCTCCCTTGGAGCGCAAAATTTAGAACAAAAATATCAAGAACTTAAATCTAGAATAGAAAAAAATTACAATGAACCCAAAGGAGACCCTGGTAAACTAGAGCCCTACCTACAGTGGATGGAAATCAAAGCAAAAGACAGAGATGAAGTAAAAAGTATCCTAGAAAACATTAAACAAAATCAGGAAAATAAACACTTAAAACAATGGGAAGAAAAATTCTCTTCCTTGCTAAACTTAGCTCAAGGTTCAGGAGAGACTACAGTTAACGGAGCTGTGTTGAAATTTATGCGCATAAGAGACCCCAGGTCCCCCAAGGCTGCAAATTGGGAAACAGTAATAGAGCGGTTGAAAAATTACGGACGAAAAATTTACCTCAAGGCCAGGGAAACCAGGTTTGCTACCCAAGGGGTCAAGGCTGCAGCAAAGTGCATGATTAACTTTAGCCTCAGAGATGTGGAGGGGAATCCTACAGGGAAAAGCGTATATAAGAGACGGGAAGGAAGGTTTGGCTCACTTGATGAGCAAGGTAATCTGGTCATTCCAGACCGAGATTTTGATACAGACTGTGAGCCACGCAGTTCTTTTACCTATTTCTCCAGGGGAGAGCCAGCAGTGCAAACAGATTGGGGGCTTGATTGGATAAACCAGGTATGCCAAGAGGCTCGCTGGTGGAACTTTGGAGATGCGGAAAAGGATGCCACTGATTTGATGGAAGAGTTTTTTAAGGATTCCATGTGCAAGATTCCTCCCAATGGTTGTGATAAAGGACATAAAAGCTATAAAGAGTTAGCTAAGCGTTATTCTTTACCCAAAGCACTACAATACAATCAAGGTTTTTACGGTACTGTATTTGGTAAGGTAGAAGCTATTACTTCTTCTGGTAAAAAACCAGTAGAAAACGCTAAAATAACAATACAATCCCTAATAGATAATAGTATCTGGGAAGGTTTTACAGATGAGAATGGCAAATATGAAATTGCAGAAGTTCTTTTACATAAAGAGTGTAAACCATTAAAAATTACTGTTATAGCAGGAAATGATAAAAAAAGTGAAACCTTTAAAGGTCCTCTTCAAGAACCCGACCCTTCTTACCGATATGAAAAAAATTTTGTATTCACCAAAGGCGATAGCAACTTCCAAGTATTCACCTTTCTTGGGATGAAACCAAAAATAACCTTCGTTACACTGGCTTTTTTAAAGCCAATATAAAAGGAAAAGCAAAATTAAAAAATTCAGAAGGCAATTGGGAGCGTTATATATGTGAAACCCCCATTATTTCCTGGGACTTAGGGAGCGAAGTATTTGATGAAAGTGGAATATGTATGGGCACTAAAATAATTGACTTCTCAGGAAAAGGAAGAGGTGAGGTAATAGAAAAAATTTTAATTGATATGTTTTTCTTTAAAAAACAATACGCCTTTTCTCTTTCAGCTAAAGGAGAAAAGGCAATGCTTCTTCGTCCTACTAGCAATACATCCTGCAAACCTGTTTTTCAAGAATACAGGCCTATAGCCTGGCTCCTAACCATAATGGATACAATCACTCCTAACTCTTTGCAAAAAAGTATTAGTTGGACAGGTCTAGGTGATGGAACCCCTTATCCTTTAGGAGGAATGAGTTTTATAGTATTAGATGCGAATTCAGCATTTCTTCCTGGCTGGACTCCTGAGAGAGTCAAGTATCAAATAAACTTGCAATTTAATTACAATAAAAAATAAAACTTAAAGTTTATAAACAATACATTTAGGGCAGTTAATTTTATTACTTTTCTACAAATACTTTAAACTAATTAGAAAACAACTTGAACCCCTTAAACTTTACTTGCTCTTTAACCACAAACACTCCATAGGTAGTGCTTCCATAATTCTTTTTACCCACTATCTCCAGATGTTTACCTTTAAAAACACTATTAATTTTGCTGTTAATACGGGATTTATTTTGTAAAAACCAGGATAAAGTGTCTTTAGTTGTTAATCTTTTTTCTATATTCTCCACACGCAAAGACCAATTTCCCCATATTTTTTTTAAAATCAAAATAAAGTTTTCAACAGGAAATTCCCTTGGATTTAAAAAACATTTAGCACATCTAATACATTCTTTATTATTACAACCTTTTTTACTATCCAATAAAACAAAATAAATAGAAAATTCTAAAGGAGTTAATTTTACTACTCTATCTTGATAAACTATAGAAGTATTCTCCAGGTCCAGCTCCAAACAATAATTTTGTTGAAGACTATATTCTACTGCTTGAACCTGTTCTTTAAAAGACAGTTTTTTATCCATATCCCAGTTTAATTTATCTCTAAGCCTTACAAAGGGAATTTCAGCCAGCTTAATTTCTGCTTCTTGAGATTTTTTTACTACCATTTTTTTGGCTTCTGCATCATAAACCATAATATTTTTATCGATTTTAGAAGGGAAAAAGAACTCCGGATGGTTTTCAAAAGATGGATTTACCAAGACATGAAACAGTTTATCTGTTTTTTTGGCATAAAATTGCATAGCCATACCCAGATAAAAACTCATAGTTTTTCTACCACCACTTAAAGAAGCATAAACTATATTTTCTTGGGGAAGGCATATCTCTTTTACCTTTTGTAAAATAAAATCAGCTACCAAGCTATTTTCCAGGCTGTTTTGTAAATCCCAAAGCTCTTCTTCTCCTTTGAAAACATAAATATCCTCTTCATCAAAAATGATTGAACCCAAATTATATTCTTCGCATAGATGGAAAAACCTTCCTTCTACAGGATGTAAAAGTTTTTCCTGAATTAAAGCTTTGCCCTTAGCTGTAGTTAAAACTTTTATTTGGTGTGGAATAAAAGGCGGATTATATTTAAAAGCAAGAGCATATAAACTTTCTGTAATTACTTGTGGAGTAAGACCTGAAAGACATAAAAGTATGTTCATATTATTGCTACCTCTGGAAAAATTAAAAATCTTTTACCCCTACCTAATAAAATAGCCTTTTCATAACATTTATTACACAAATAAAAATATTTTACTGTATCTTCCTGAGGATTAATAATTGATTCTACTTGTTTTTGCAATTTATAAAAACTAGACTTATCCAAAGAGCATTCAAAAACAGACTTCTGCACCCTCTGGCCAAAGCCTTCCATGATTTTAGCCACCTTGTTCAACCTACGAGGATTACGAATATCATAAATCACTAGGAACCACATCAGTAAACCCAGAATTCTTTATCTATCCAAACTTCTCCTATCCCAGAAATTTTGGTTTTCTGGCGACAAACTTTACATACAGGATATAATAAAAGGCTATCTTCTTCCAGATCTAAAATTGCAGAAACCCTTTCCAGCATTTCCTCAACCTGAGACAAAGATAAATCACACTCAAATACAGAGTATTGTACTGGAACTCCAAAATCCTTAAGGGCATTGAAAACCCTATTTAACCTTTTAGGACAAGAAATATCATAACTAACTACATAAAGCATTATCTTATAACAAAAGGAATATAGTCTTTACTTTCTCCCTTTAGACAAGAAATATAGTGCTCTACCTGATAGTGAACTATATCTCGTAGAAAGCACTGTTTCTCTTTTAAAGGATAAAAGATGCTCTTACTAAGCCTTTTTTCTAAATGTTTTATAAATTTTTTCTTACCTTCTCTATTTAACAAAACCTTAGTAACCTTATTTGGCTCTTCCACGATGCTTTCTTCCAATTCATGTTCTTTGGGTAGAAAGATTTCTGAATTTAAAGGATCAACTTGTTTTACAAATTCTTCTCCTTTTTCTTCTACTTCTTTTATCTCTTCAAAAATAAAATTATCACGAGCAAGTATTTTTAAATTAAAAAGGGCCAGAACAGTCATATCCACGACAATAGGTCGAAACTCTTCCATTAAATCTAAGGCTAAAGAATTACGCCCATAACTTATGGCATGCAAATTCCCTAAGCCAGCATCCAACCCCTTGCTCTGTACTGCTCCTAAAACCAAGCTATAGAGGACCATATAGCCAAAAGATAAACAGGCATTTACCGGGTCTGTAGGAGGCCTGCGTACCCGTTTGCTAAACTTTAAAGCCTTAGAAAATCCTTCTCTATAGGCCCTAAAGTATTCCCTGCTGGCCTGACCTTCAAAGCCTCTAAGGCTGTCTAAGTCCTTGGCCTGCTCTACCAGAGTTAAAACCTTATTCAACCTATCTGCCACCTGGTCGGCTACTGCACTCTTTTGGGTTCTGGCCATACGCATAACCAAGGTGCGCAAATTGATTATCTTTCCTTGCACTATGCTTTTGGCCATTTGCAAACGAAAGTCCTTATCTTCAAAACAACGATACTGAGTCAGTCTAAGCACAGTGTTTTTATTATCTGGCCCAGATAAAGAACCTAAAAATTGACCGCCTCTACTTAAAAAGACAACACTAACACCGTTGCGAAACAAATGTACTAAAGCAGCGTGAGTAATCTCTACCTTCCCTACCAGAACTAGCCTATCCAAATTAAAAGTATAAATATTTTGTAGATAATTTTCCCCTTTTACCAAAAGGTGATTTTTTTCCAAGTGGACTTTTACGCCTGGTTTAGTTATGTACACTACACTCATAGGCTAAGTTCTATCAAAAAAAGAAAAAAGATAACAAAAACAATATTTGCCAAACATTGCTAAGGAAAGAAAAATGGAAAAACACATTGTAATCATATCTGAGCAGTTAATTCCCAACTTTATACCTCTATACTTAAACAAGGAAAAAATAAATTTCGTATATATTATCGCTACCTCCCAGATGAAGAAAAAATATGAAATTTTTGCCCAAATATGCTCTACATATAACTGGAAATGCCAAAAAATAGAGGTTTCTTCTTACAATTACCCAGAAATAATTGAAAAGCTAAACAAACACATCCCTCAAGAAGAAAACCTACATTTCAATCTTACTGGTGGGACCAAGATGATGACCATCAGTGCCTATGAATTTTGCCAAAAAAGAAAAATTCGCTCTTTATATGTTGATACTGCTAATCAAAAAATACTTCAAATAACTCCAGAGTTCAAAGAAACTCCTTTGCCTGATATTTTGGACCTGGAAAACTATTTAAGTCTTTATGGATATAAAATTAAATCAAAAGAAACTAAAAAACCAGAGAAAAAGTTTCTTGCCTCAATACCAGAGTTATTAAACATAGTTTGTAAAAATAAAAATTTTTTTTCAATTCTGAATTATCTATCTAGCCAAGCTAACAACTCAAACAATAAGGTAATGATTAAAAAAAACAGCACATATATAAAAAAACAATTATCTTTTCTACAAGAAAGAAAAATGCTAAATATAAATAAAGATACTATTATCTTTACAGGGGAAAAAGAAAGGTTTTTCTGCAATGGTGGATGGTTAGAAGATTATGTGTTTACTTGTTTGCTTGAACTAAAAGAAGAAATAGGTATAAAAGATTTAGCCAAAAATATAAAAGTAGTAGACTTAGAAGAAAATAAAAATGAACTGGATATAGCCTTTTGCATAAAAAATAAACTTTATATAATTGAATGCAAAACTACCAAGAAAACTGACTTTGAATCTTCTAAAAAACCTTTAAAGACAGATGTTGATTATCTTTACAAACTAGAATCTATCAAGAATAAGGTTGCTGGGATATATGGTTATCCTATTTTTATAGGCTTACATACCTCAGACAACTTAATTCAAAGAGCCAGGTCATGGGGAATAAGGATAATTTCTGATAAAAAATTAAAAAATCTTAAAGAGGAAATCAAGAAACTCCTTTAAAACTTCAAGATAAATAATATTACCCCAAAAAACAAACCAAATTTTCTTTGTTCTAAAAATATTAGTTAAAAAATTATTTCTTATTGCTTATACATTTACCTCTTTAAAGTCCACAAACTAAATCATTACTAGTCTAATCAACTATAATCCTTTTTTCATCAAGTAACAATTCTAACAGTATTCTCCCAAATTTTGGCACTTACACTTTCCAGTCGCAATCCTTTTTTCATCAAGGAACAATTCTAACGATATTCTCCAGAAGATGCTTTTAAACTTTATCAAGATGTAGTCGCAATCCTTTTTTCATCAAGGAACAATTCTAACAGGGGACATCTGGCTGAGGATATTGTATTCAATGCTCTAGAGTCGCAATCCTTTTTTCATCAAGGAACAATTCTAACCCTTAAAAAGAAATCAACAAAAGAAAAAGGAGGTCAAATCGTCGCAATCCTTTTTTCATCAAGGAACAATTCTAACAGAAAGTGTATCTCTGGGGTTTTGAAGCTGACCCCAGAGATGAGTCGCAATCCTTTTTTCATCAAGGAACAATTCTAACTACCCAGCAGGTTTCGACACCGAAGACGGTGTCGAAATATTCCATGGTCGCAATCCTTTTTTCATCAAGGAACAATTCTAACAGGCAAAAAAGTTGTTGCGAAATGATACAAATGGGTATCTAGTCGCAATCCTTTTTTCATCAAGGAACAATTCTAACTGTAATATGAAATTATATGAAATACCAGAGTTTTTAGAAAAGGTCGCAATCCTTTTTTCATCAAGGAACAATTCTAACAAAGGAGGAAAATATGAGAAACACCATTGAATTTGAAAAACAGTCGCAATCCTTTTTTCATCAAGGAACAATTCTAACACAATAAAAAAAAGGAGGGATTGAAAATGAAGTTATTCGAGTCGCAATCCTTTTTTCATCAAGGAACAATTCTAACAGTATGAAAAATGTAGTTTTGTTTTCGGTTGGGTTTTGGGCAGTAGTCGCAATCCTTTTTTCATCAAGGAACAATTCTAACTTTTTTTGACCTGGATTATGATTCAGAGGCGGAATGAACCATTGTCGCAATCCTTTTTTCATCAAGGAACAATTCTAACTTTTTTTGACCTGGATTATGATTCAGAGGCGGAATGAACCATTGTCGCAATCCTTTTTTCATCAAGGAACAATTCTAACAAAAAAGGAGGAAAAAAATGGAAGTGTTGTTCATTAGTAGTCGCAATCCTTTTTTCATCAAGGAACAATTCTAACGGTTATGCCGTCGGAGAATTTATAGGGTATCAAGAATGATGTCGCAATCCTTTTTTCATCAAGGAACAATTCTAACTTTTCGAGTATAAAATTAAATTTTTATACTCGAAACACTGTCGCAATCCTTTTTTCATCAAGGAACAATTCTAACAATGATGACTTTGCCCTGAATGACAGGGCAATCTGTGTTTGTCGCAATCCTTTTTTCATCAAGGAACAATTCTAACAAATATATAGAGTATTGAATTTTGAGGAGGAAGAAAAAGGTCGCAATCCTTTTTTCATCAAGGAACAATTCTAACGTGCTGAGTGTAGAAGAGAAACTCGCTTTAGTGCGGAAGGTCGCAATCCTTTTTTCATCAAGGAACAATTCTAACCTTAATAGACCCAGTAGCGTTAATTGGAGTACATATCGTTGAGAATGTCGCAATCCTTTTTTCATCAAGGAACAATTCTAACAAGAGGAGACGGCCCGTTTTATGTACTAATAGAAACAAACGGGTCGCAATCCTTTTTTCATCAAGGAACAATTCTAACTGCTTGGTTGGTTCACATAATTATAATTTAAACGATGAGAATGTCGCAATCCTTTTTTCATCAAGGAACAATTCTAACAAAAATGAAAGTAAAAACAGAAATTAATTTAAATTATGCCCGTCGCAATCCTTTTTTCATCAAGGAACAATTCTAACATCCATGTTGCGGATGCAATCCATTGTGGCACAATCAGCCGTCGCAATCCTTTTTTCATCAAGGAACAATTCTAACAAAAATGTTGGATTTAGAAATAAAGACTTTTGGCGCAAGTCGCAATCCTTTTTTCATCAAGGAACAATTCTAACCGTCTCCCTGAGGGGAAAGTGTTATCTTTAGAAGAGTTAAACGTCGCAATCCTTTTTTCATCAAGGAACAATTCTAACCGCTTGGTACCAGCGTTAGATATTCTTATGTGGAAGACATGTCGCAATCCTTTTTTCATCAAGGAACAATTCTAACTGGAGACTGGAACAGTGGAAATTGGAATAGTGGAAAAGGGAGTCGCAATCCTTTTTTCATCAAGGAACAATTCTAACAAACTCTTTATTTAAAGTTATATAGAGATTTGCCGTTTAAGTCGCAATCCTTTTTTCATCAAGGAACAATTCTAACTGGGAGAGAAAAGATGTGTGGGAAGTTTTGGCTGTACCAAGGTAGTCGCAATCCTTTTTTCATCAAGGAACAATTCTAACAAGCTCCAGCTATCATTAGATATTTTTTAGGAAACTAAAAAACGTCGCAATCCTTTTTTCATCAAGGAACAATTCTAACGATCTTTACGAGATCCTGGAATACCTCGGATATTAAAAGGGAGTCGCAATCCTTTTTTCATCAAGGAACAATTCTAACCACAATCCTGTGCGAAGGTAAAATTGCCCAGGGTGACGCCGGAAGGTCGCAATCCTTTTTTCATCAAGGAACAATTCTAACAAGAAACAAGAGAATTTAGTTTTACTTTTTATAGGCAACAGTCGCAATCCTTTTTTCATCAAGGAACAATTCTAACCACCTGGGATGAGCGGGAAATTTCAGATATCTTCTAATCGTCGCAATCCTTTTTTCATCAAGGAACAATTCTAACAAAATAACAGGCTTAAAAATAAAGAAAGTAGAAGAAAAAGTCGCAATCCTTTTTTCATCAAGGAACAATTCTAACTATTTTTGAAGGAATAAATGGTGTTGGTAAAACCAGTCGCAATCCTTTTTTCATCAAGGAACAATTCTAACCTCAGTTTTTAGAGGCTGCAGTTGAAGCAGCCAAAGAAAAAGTCGCAATCCTTTTTTCATCAAGGAACAATTCTAACTTACTATAAAGGTCGATTCCGTTTTATAGTGTTAGTCGTAAGTCGCAATCCTTTTTTCATCAAGGAACAATTCTAACTAATAAACTCTGTATCCATATTGCGGATTGTATCAACTGGTCGCAATCCTTTTTTCATCAAGGAACAATTCTAACTATTTTCTAATAGATTCCGAGACCTGAGCATGTCTTTAAACTGTCGCAATCCTTTTTTCATCAAGGAACAATTCTAACTAAAGAATGATACTAATGGATATAGGATTTATGCTAATAAATGTCGCAATCCTTTTTTCATCAAGGAACAATTCTAACATGCCGTTGGTGAATGGGTAAGGGTCTTCCAAAGATACTATGTCGCAATCCTTTTTTCATCAAGGAACAATTCTAACTACATGACAAGAAAAGATATATTAATTTTGTGTGAAATGTCGCAATCCTTTTTTCATCAAGGAACAATTCTAACGAAAAGATGCCGTTGGTGAATGGGTAAGGGTCTTCCAAAGTCGCAATCCTTTTTTCATCAAGGAACAATTCTAACAATTGAGGTATTCCAGGACATTTACGAAGTCCTGGAATACTGTCGCAATCCTTTTTTCATCAAGGAACAATTCTAACACCTAAAGGTGAAGAACACTATTTACATGAATTGTTTATTGTCGCAATCCTTTTTTCATCAAGGAACAATTCTAACAGGAGGGCAACATGACAGTTTACATCTTAAACACTTCAATGTCGCAATCCTTTTTTCATCAAGGAACAATTCTAACAAAAACAATTGGTATTTTTAAAATAAGCGGTTAGGGCATCGTCGCAATCCTTTTTTCATCAAGGAACAATTCTAACCGGCACCTGTTCCAATTTTACACTTGGAAAAGAAGCCGTTGGTGTCGCAATCCTTTTTTCATCAAGGAACAATTCTAACACAAAAACTAAAAGAAACAAAACAAAAAAAGGAGGTAGAAAAATGTCGCAATCCTTTTTTCATCAAGGAACAATTCTAACAAAAATGAGATGGTATAAGGTAAAGGTGACATTTAAAGATGGTCGCAATCCTTTTTTCATCAAGGAACAATTCTAACGATAATACAGATAAGACAATATTTTATGGAGAATTTGATGTCGCAATCCTTTTTTCATCAAGGAACAATTCTAACAATTGGAAATGTAGATGGAAATTTCAGAAAAATCTGGAACTGTCGCAATCCTTTTTTCATCAAGGAACAATTCTAACGTAAAATGAAATTAAAATGGTATAAAGTAAAAGTGACATTCGGTCGCAATCCTTTTTTCATCAAGGAACAATTCTAACACGAGGATGAAATACAAGGGTTTAATAGATGGCATGCTTATAAAGTCGCAATCCTTTTTTCATCAAGGAACAATTCTAACAATTGAAAAAGATGAAAATATAATTAAAGATGTTGAGAATAATAGTCGCAATCCTTTTTTCATCAAGGAACAATTCTAACCAAAGAAGTCGTGGGTGATTGGGTGAGGGTCTTTAAGGTCGCAATCCTTTTTTCATCAAGGAACAATTCTAACTCTGCCCTTTTTATTCTTAAATATTTCAAAGAGTTAGACCTTGTGTTGCGCCGACCCTTTTTAAAAAAATAAAGTTTAAATATTTTTATAGGCCTCTTTTTTGATTTTGTCAAATAATTTCAAAAGCTTATCCTTTGCGCCGACCTAAGCAAAATTCACCCTTTTTTAAGGGGTAAAAGAGGTTGGCGCAAATATAAAACCCCTATTTTTCTTTTTCAAAGAGCTTTTTAGAGCTGTATAAAACCAGTCTGTTTCGTAATATTATAAATGATCATCCAGTCTATCCACCACATACACATCGTTATCAAAATAACCATATACTCTATCATCTTCACCAGTCCAAGCATAGAATTCATGGGTACACTTACCCATTTTTTTACCTTCAATTGGGTGGAAACGTAAACTCCTTGGATTATAGCTTTTATCTCGCAACGCTTTGACAAGCTGATCTATACGTTCATTCATCTCTTTTTTCTATGTCCAGGCAGTGCATTTATCTGTTTAACAAATTTATCAGAAAACTTTACATACTCTACTGGCTCTGGCCAGAGTTCTTCCTCATATAAAACTTCTTTGGCCCTATTCCAAACAAGCTTTCCCCAGGGAGAAAAGTCAACTTCTTCATCCATCTTAAAAATAAACATCTCCGGCAAACTTTCAGCCTCCTTGAGAGTTAAAAGGCCTGCTTCTAAACGCCGAAACACAGTAATGTTTTTTTTAATACTTTCTTCCAAATCAATCTTTAGAGGTAAACGAGGAATACGCAATAAAGAAGAGCCAGATTCAAAAACATAAATAATTTCATCTGCATAAAACATGGCAATAACCTGTAAAAATCCCTGTACACTTTTAAACCCACCAGTAAGGTTAAATATAATACGATATTGATTTTGCTTATATTCAGGCAAAATAGCTTCAAACTTTTCAGCAAGTTCGGTTAAAGCTAACTGAAATGCTTCCATATTTTCTGTTTGCAGATCTGGTTGACGATAAACCTCAACCACCATTTTATTGTTTTGACTCTCCAACCATTCTCTTATCATATTAGCTGTTTGTTCTCCTAGCCAGGTATCTGTACAAAGCAAGAAGTGATAATCCCCGGACAAAAATTTACCTTGATAAAACTTTACCAAAGCATTTAATTCTGCTGAAAACCTCGTTACTTCTGTGGAAGGAAGTTGCATGAGCTTATTTTTTACTTCTCGTACCCTCTTTTCCAACAAAAACCTATGCTCTGGCTCAATATCTTGTAAGTTTTTATAATTAGCGTATTGAATCAACAATTTTCTTTCTTCATTACTTGCACCACCAGTTAATAGACTGGTTCCACAAGGAGATACAATATAGTTGGGCATTGATTAGAGCTCCTTTCTAAGTTTAGTAATTTATTCATCTTAATCTAAACTAATGTTCAATATCTCAGCTAATATCTGATAACTCTTTGTATATTCTTTATTTTTCTTTTTTTTACGTACCTTATCTAGAAGCCTTTGGGCAATATCTTTATCTGTTTTTAATTGTTCATTTTGTTGCCACTGCTGAATAAAAGCATCAACTTCTTGTGAGCCTTTATTTAATTTATCTATTTCAGTTAACATTTTTTCTTTATATTGCTTTATCTTATCTTCTTCGGACATATACTTCTCTTGGTATATTTTTATTATTTCGGGAGGTTCATTTGTAGAGATAACTTCAAAAAGACCATACCCCAAAGCAGTCTTAGCTCCCACGCCTTCTTCAGTAATAGCTCTTTTTAGAGCTTTTATTGTCCTCTTCTTTAATTCATTGCAATTTTTGTCAGTTTTATCAATCAATACTCTAAAAACAAACCTAGAGCCTTTAGCCACTGTCAAAAATTTTATTGGAGTTGGTTGATGATAGTCTCCAGGTGGGGTTTTGTGTTTTTCATCAGAGTAGTATGGGCCATAATGGGGATTCATAATATCTATGTGTAATTGAGGGACTTCAAAGGGATAACTATCTAAAAAAATAACCTTCCCTCGTTTAGCATTATCTCCTCCTGTTCCAAGTATATGAGGAACATAGGTCCATTTTTCTTCCTCATCAATATAAAAATTACCTTTATTGTCTTCTTTCAGCTTATCTTCGGGAATACCATTATCAACTAATTCCAACATATGGGCAAATCTCACAACTCCCTTAAGAGATGAGGCAGGGATATAAGGAAGACCTAAGTTATGATCAAAAATCATACCTACCTCACTTGGATGTGTTTCTCCTATTCCTACTATGAGAGGAGACTTTAATTGTGCTACAAAAACCACTATTTCATATTTTGAAGACCGACTTTGACAGAACTGATATTGATTTACGTGCTTTTTTAACAAAAACTCTTTTAAATAATTGGATAGTTCTTTATACTTTTGTCTATATTCAACAACAGAATCTCTAGGCACTTTAAAATTATCTCTTTCATTTAGTTCTATAAATTTATTAAACCATAAGCCAAAATTTCCTTTGTTATACGAGTTTAAAATACATAATATTTTATTATGTACTGGAATCATTTTATCTTACCCCTCATTCTTTACGTCTTTATTACCACAAAAGGCTTGGGCATATCTTTTTACCCATTCTAAAAGTGCTAAGACTTCCTTTTGTATGGAGAGATATTCTTTTTGCTCAATTTTATTTAAGTATTCTATAAGCTTTTCCCTGTCTTGAAGAGTTTGAGGAATAAATTCATTATTTATATCTTTATCTTTACATTTTAACCAATTAAAAATTATATCAAATAAAACTATATGCTTGTCTTTTGTATTAAATTCTTTATCGCCAGAGTTTTTATTCTTTTTTGCTCCTTTAGATAACCAAAAAGCTAAGGTTTGGCCAAAACCATTTTGTAATATCTGAGCAGGAGCACCAGCAACAAAGGAATCAAATTTATCTATATCTTTTGCTTTTAAAACTTCTTTTAAAGCATATTCTGCCCTTTTTTGCCCTAAAGTCCTCATTATTTACCTCCTTATTCTTGTTCTTTATCAGCATCAATCCACTTTATATTACAGATCCCTTTTCCTAAAGTTACATCACCGCCAATTTGCAAAAAATCTTTTATATTACTTTGAATATAATCCTTAATTGTCTTTGCAGCAAAAGAATTTTTATCCTTACTTTGCGCACTAAAACAAACTAAAGAATACAAAAAAGAATCAGCAGGCAAAAATTCTTGATATCTAAGTGAACGATCTTCTGCTGTACCTTTTTCAGCATTTATCTTTATGTTAGTTTGAATTTCTGTACAACAAGTAACACAATAATCAAACATCTCATCTGAGATAAGTAAAAGAGTCTTTATTTCAAGAAAATTTTCACATATAAATTCTACCAATTCATCTTTATTTTCTTCAGTATTATTATCTATTTTTACAAGGGCTTCTTCTAACAATACATCATAATTTCCCTTAAAAGTTTCTGCTCCTTTTAAGGTTATAGCTTTATTCTTTGATACTGAATCATAAGTCAAATTTTTCTTAATACCCAAATACTCCAAATCTCGCTTAAATCTTTCCAATACTGTTGGACAAGTTACCCAAACAAAAGGGGCTACATTAGACCTTACAGGAAATGCTAAAAGCTTTGCATCTGAAAGAGAGATCGCTCCAGGTAAACTTTCTTTTTCACTCCAATCATCTTGTTTATCCGAACCAAAAATATAGTTAATAACTTCTTTTACATTTTTATTATCCTTATTATCTTCAAAAAAATTTCGAAAATGGTCTCTCATAGCTCCTTTTACTCCAGAGGCCTGAATGATAGGATAACCTGTATGCCTTTCTCTTTGAATGGGTAAATCCACTGTAGCTACAGAAGCACCACTCCCTGCATGTATGGGAGAAATAGCGTAGAAAGAAAGTATAGAAAAATATTCTTTTTTTAACATAATATCCTCCTGTTATAGTATTTTAAAATTAATCAATAGCTATGCAATTATCTAACTTTTTATTAAAAACAGTACCTGCAGGAAAATATCCCTTCATAGGTTTATGAAATCCTTTGGACAAATCCCATCCACCTAAATAAACAATCTTGCCTGTAGCAACCACAGATTCATTTGCCTCTTTGCTGCCTGATATTAAAGATAACGACATGAAATAGTTCCCTTGTTCATTTAAATCTAAGTCAAAGTTTTCTCTTTTATACCATCCAAATCTCTGTTCTGCTCCCAAAAATAGAACCCCCTCATCTCCCAAGTCTTTTACATCTATTCCGAAAATAAGACTTACTCCTTTTTTCAATCTGCAGTGAGTAAAAGAATAAATGTGATGGGTTCTTACACTTCTATTTGGATTTAACGCAATACCAACTCTAGGCTCTGTTTCATAAAAATCTTCTATTGTTCTCAGGTTAACAACTTCCTTTCCCATGAGATCATCATAAGCTATCCAACTTCCCCCAATACTCTCTAACTCTGAGTTTCCTTTTGCCCAATACATATCTTTAGCAGAAGATTTTATTATACCTTTTTTTATTCTTTTGGCCTTTATTACTTTTACCTTTTCATCTTTATCTATACTTTCTTTATATTTTTGCTTTTCTCTAAACCATAAATAAGGAGCAGGAACATATACTTTATCATCCAGTTTAAAAAAAGGACCAACTATGTTAAATCCTGGCTTTTCTTTGCCAAGATTTATTAATTTTTCATATTTTGCCTTATCTTTTTTGAAAAAATAAGTTCTTATAGCTCCTGCAATAGTATGAATAGGAGGAGGAAAGTTTAAGGTAGAATCATGATGTTCACCCATACTCATAGGTTCAGAACCTCTAAAAAAAATAGTGTCATTGGGTTGAAAAGAATAGAAATTAAACATTATTAATCCTCCTGCTTTCTATTTAAAAATCCCGCTATTATCAGAGGATCATTAGAAAATAATAATTCTTTCCCATTTTTATCTTTCTTCTCATATAAAATTATTTTTCTAATATCCTTTGCTAAATTCTTTCTCTTAATTTCTTCTATTTTTTTGCTAGATTTGCTCAGTTGTTTATCTATAAAACTATCTAACAAATCCATTTTTTTATCTTCTGTTTCATTATCTAGATTTATTATAGAATAAATACCATTTTCTAATGCTGCCAATTTATAAGCAAAACTTTTGGATAAAGATGTTCCAATATTATTAGCCACTCTTTTAAATGCTTCCAATTTATCATCATCCCATTTGCTAATAAAAAATCTATCTCCTCCGCTTCTTTTTTTTAGTTGTATAGCAACAGCGTTTCTTCCTCCTTCTTTTTTTGCTTTATCTTTCAACAATTTATTTGCTTCTCTAATCATGTGTTTTAAACTTGCTTTGTGATGACAAATAAGAATACCTGCTGAAATAGAAATATCTTTCCCCTTACCTAGATTTACAGATAGTTTACCAGGCCTCAAATTAAAACTATCCTTTATATCTTCGCTTATAGTTTTATCTTTTTCATTATAAATTACCTTAAAAGCAGATTTATAATATTTACTAATTTCTTCTGCAGCTAATAAAGCCTTATCCATAGGTAGTACTGCACAAACATCATCTCCACCAGCATATATGAGTTTACCTTCATATTTTTTCACTATCTTTGCTACTCCATATATGGCAAAGTCTCCCAAGGATTCAGAAATAGAAGCATGTATTGATGGAGTTAAATTACGTTTAGGTACCTCACGAAAGATTTTCTTCCAATTTTCTGAATAAATCTTTTCAATCTTACCCTGTTCTATTTTGGATTTAATTTCTGGATGCATTATGGAATCCCAGGTAGAAGCTATAGTCTCTCCCCCTACAAGTTTACCCATACTATCTCCATCCATTAATAAAATGGCGTAATAACAATCCTGATTATCTATGTCCTTCTCTTCTTCATGTATTTCTTGAGCTATTTTTATCTTTTGTCTGTAATCTGTAACATTTTCTCGCTTAAAATACTCATTAAGAGCCATATAGGTTGTGCTTGGAAAACCTTCTTCTACTTTACTAAATGTGCTTTGTAGAATATGTTTTTCATCCTCTTTTATGGAGTAAGGAGCTAGTCTTTTTGTTAAACATATGGAACAAAGATGCTCATTTTTTTTAAAATCTGTACTTTTATCTCCTCCATATGCACTTCTTACTTTATTCCAAAAAGAGTCAATGTATTTTTTATACTCATTGGCAGACATATCTTGATTATATTTTTTAGAATGCAAAACCTCAAATTCACCACACATATGACACTTTTCCCCAGGTTCATCTTCTCTTGCAACTATTTTCTTTGTTTTTTCTGCAGCTAAAGCTGCCTGGCATAGCGTATGAGATACAGAATACAATACTCCTATCCCAGATTTTTCATAATTTGGTTTATTTTTAATCATTTCGTAAAAATATTGGAATAATGTAAAATTCCCTTTATATGCCTTTTCAGGTAAAAGCTGTACTATCTCTTTTTGATCACTTATCTTAAGCATTCTAATAGAAGCCCATTTTATTTCCCAAAAATTTTCATTTTGTCGTTTAAATAAAAATTTAATATATTTTTTTTCGTCCTCACTTAGTTCTATCCTTGAATACAACTCTTCAACAACTTTTAAATAAATGTTTTTCCATGAATTTAATATAGATTCTTTTATTTCTACTGCAATGTCTTCTGATTTACTAAAAGGTACAAGAAATAAAAATTTATTAGGGAAAGAAGCTATTTCAGACTCTTGATTTAGAAAATCTCTTACTTCATAAATCTTCCACTCTTTCTCTAAATACTTATTAACTAAAAATTGATCTATAAGAGAAGGATAGAGAACATGATCTGGGCCTAAATTCTCCATTATCCATCTAATGCCTTCAAAGGCAAGATAAGATAAAAATACAGAACCTACCCAATAATCTCTTAGCTTTCTGGCATTTTCAATAAACCCCTGAACTGGAGTTATGCTAAACACCATCATGCCCAAATCATCGTCTCCACCAAGGTCAAAACAAGATTGGATTGCCGAAACCAGGGCATTGTGTTGCCATATAGAATGATCTGGAAATCTGGTATCAGCAGGCAATCTATGCCATAGGGCACCAATCCCTCCCACATTTTCAGTAGCAAGCCTAAATCTTAAAACCAAATGAGTATAAAAAAAACGAGCTATTGCGAATTTCTTTGGATCATTTTTAAATCTATCTGAAAATCCACCTTCTCCAGGTCTTACCCCGATTTCTTTTTTTATAAAGTCAGTTAAACTTTGGAAAATTTGCTCTCCATCAACATCTTCTAGATTAACTGTTATTTGAGCTTTCTCTCCTGTAGGATGAGTAAGTACTGGACTTTTAGTAAAATCCACCGCACCACTTTTTTCTTCATCTGATGAGTATCCTACTATCTGACCTCGCTCAAAACCTGAAGCAATACCATCTGCTTTTTTCCAAAAATCATTATTGGGGGGAGTCACTCCAAATAAGTCAACAATTTTTTTAGCCCGCTCCACATGCCTTTTTATATCAAAACACTTATCAAAAGGGTCATGCATATATGCCCAAAATTTATTATTCCAGTAATTATCTTCTCTTTTAATCATAAGACACCTCATTAATACTAAGATGGTTAATGAAATTTTGATACTCATCTCTATCAACTTTATTATATATATCTGAAGAAAAGTTAAACTCACTGATAATGATTTGATATTTCTTATTTTTATTAATTCCAATTGTAATATACGCAGGTGATGCTAATCTATAAGATTTATTATTTACTTTTTTTACATATCCTGTATAATCTGAATTATATTTATGAGATGCCTCTCCAATTTTTATTAACAGTTTATTAAAATCTCCACTTTCAGAGCCAAGACTAATCCTTTTTAAAAAAGGATAACCATCTTTTACATCAATCCTAAGTTTAATTTCATTAGTCACGTACTCATAATTATCATTTTTGAGTTTATCTTTTAGTAAATTGAACAAATAACTCATTACATTAATTGAAATATCATCATTTAATATCCTAAAACTCCCAAATCCACGTCTACATCTTTTTCCTACACCTCCCACATACGATACAAATTTAAATAGATAGTGAATTTCTTCTGGACCAATCAGAATTAATTTAAAATGATGTCCTGAAGGTATAGCTGAGAAACGAAATCTAACCCTTTCCTTATGTGGCAACGGATTTATTTGTATAGGTTGAAAATTTTTACTTTCCAATTTTATTTTTACTCTACTTTTTCCTATATCGCCGCTATCGCCAAAAATTGAACTTTCTCCTTTAGCTAATTTTTCAAAATCATTATTATTGTTTACCAAATGCGGATTTATAGCTCTCCACCAATATCTCATCAAACTTTTAAATGGCGGCACCCTCAATTCTGCTTTTCTGCCTTCATTTCCTCCCAAAAACATGGGCGTAACAACTTCAATATTGTATTCTTTTTTTCTATTCCTTTATATCTACCAATATAAAAAACCATTACCTCCTCCTTAAATTAAAATATATTTTCCCAAACCTACACTTGTATTTTTCCCTACATGCAAATACTCTCCCAACACTAAAAAAGGCCAAAAAGAAGAAATATCTCCTGTAAAACTTATCTTTCCAACTAACCCCCCAATGGGTATCTTTTGTTTTTGTCTAGTAGAAAACCTACTTAAATTAACCCAAATGGTTTTATCTTCTATAACTTTTATTTCTTGTGATTTAGTAATTAAATCTGAAAATTTTTCTACTTCTAATTCATCTTCTTTAACCTTGCAATGAAAATAAGCAAGAAGTGAAATTCTACGCAATAAAGAACGAAAAATATCCTGAAAAGTTAAGTTTTCTCTTATTATCTTACTATTCCTTTGCAGTTTTAGCGGAGTAACAAAATTTAAGCTTAAATCAATCTTATCAGATTTTACTTCTTTTAAATCCTGTAAGCTCAAAGGGGTCACTTTTTTAATTTTGGCTTCTTCATAATTAAAGACTTCTTTTCCCAAAACACTCACCCCTTGGAGAGTACACTTACCTTTGTGTTTGCCCAGACCGGCTTTACCCAATTCATTCATAACCAAAATAAAGTAGGGCAAATATTCTATAGCCTTGCCAATTAACACCATCTCCACTTCCAAGCATTCACCTGCCTTTACCAATCTATGCCTGCTTAAAGTCGGACATAGTACAAAAGGATGTGGGACATGCTCATATTTACGCATAATCTGAGCATCTTTAGGCCTGGGAGTCTCAAAGACATAAGCATACGCACAGTTTGAACTAAGCAAGCAATCTTTGCAATCTACCACAGACTTAAGCGCACAAACACTTTTCTTAAAAGTATACCCAAATCCACCTCTAAAGGTAGCTCCTTTATAGGCAGGCAAAAGGACCTCTTCTTCTGCCTTAAACTTAAACAATAAAGGTAAAAAGTATATCTTTTTTAACCACTCCATTAGGTATATTCCCAAAATAAAAAATTTATAACCCAGTATAAAATTATAAAACAAAGGTCAACAATATAAACCTATTTTTTATACTTCAGCTTATAATCAAAAAGAAAAAAATTAGGGGGAAAATAAATATTTGGCAAATATTTATTTTCGAAAAAGGTGGGAAAATTCTGCAGAATAAAGACAGGAATTAAGTAGTTCCTGTTTAGGTATAACTAAAAATAAAATTTGTCGTTTTTGTTTAAAAAGTTTATAATCTTGAAGTAAATTTTTTAAATTGGAATAAATAATTTTTTCATCTGGCCAGCCTACTCTATAACCAATAACCACCAAACTATCTTCTGGATAGCCTGCTTGTAAAAGTTTTTTCTGTATTTCTGTTGCCTTAGTTGCAGATAGATAAATAGCCAGAGAGCTTTTACTTTGAGCCAGGCGCTCCAGATCTTGCTCCTCAGGGACCTTAGTTTTGCCAGAAACTCTGGTCAAAATGAGGGTTTGATTGGCTTCTGGAGAGGTAAAGGACACCTTTGCTCTGGCTGCCAGGGCAAAGGCTGCACTTATGCCAGGCACAATCTCATAGGGAATATTTTTTTCCGCCAAAATCCGGGTTTGTTCCCGGATGGTCCCATAAAGGCTGGGGTCTCCTGTGTGCACTCGCACCACCCTTTTGCCTTCTTTATAACCTCTTTCCAGCAAAGCAATTATTTGCTCCAGGGTTAAAGGGGCACTATTGACTATCTCTTTGGCCTTACTCTCTTCAAACAAGCTAGCTGGCACCAAAGAGCCCGCATAGACTATAAGCTCAGCTTCATCTATAAGTTTTTTAGCCTTAAGGGTAATAAGTTCGGGGTCTCCAGGCCCAGCGCCCACAAAATAAATAGGATAAGACATATGTTAAGCAACCATCATCTGCTGTAGTTGCAGAAAGCTTGCCTCAAGAGGGGAGTGCTCGTCAACATTCTGACGCAAATAATTGTTCATGGGGTCAATCAACTTTAGGGCCAAATCAATTTCAGCATTACTGCCTTTGGCATAGGCGCCTATATTTATCATATCTTCCACTCGTTTATAAGTGGCCAGCAAGGACAAAAACCTCTGCCCTGCCTTTAAGACTTCTTTGGGCGTGACATCGCTTCTAAGCCTGCTAATACTCTTTAAAACATCAATGGCTGGATAATGTCCCTGGTCTGCCAGCTCTCTGGTAAGCACAATATGCCCATCCAAAATGGAGCGTACAGCATCAGCCACAGGCTCATTAAAATCATCTCCTTCTACTAAAACTGTATAAATACCTGTAATAGTTCCTTTATTGGAAGTACCTGCCCTTTCCAACAGTCTGGGCAAATGGGCAAAAACCGTAGGAGTATAACCTCTGGTAGTAGGTGGCTCACCTGCTGCCAAACCCACTTCTCTGGCTGCCATGGCAAAACGAGTCACTGAATCCATCATCAAAAGCACATCCAGCCCCTGGTCTCGAAAATATTCAGCCACACTGGTAGCAGCATAAGCAGCCCGCATTCTAAGAAGAGGACTCTGGTCAGAAGTGGCCACAATCAAAACCGAGCGTTTCAGTCCTTCTTCTCCCAGGTCCTTTTCAATGAACTCCCTTACTTCTCTTCCCCGTTCACCCACCAGGGCAATAACATTTACATCTGCCTTGGTATATCTGGCCATCATGCCCATAAGAGTGCTTTTGCCCACTCCAGAACCAGCCATAATACCAACTCTCTGGCCTTTTCCTAAAGTCAGCAACCCATTAATAGCCCTAATACCCACATCTAGCGGTTCAGAGATACGTGGCCTTTCCAGGGGAGAAGGGGGATTGTTGTAAAGAGGATAAAAGGAAGAAAGGCTTATTTCCGGCCCTTCGTCCAAAAAATTGCCAAAGCTATCAATAACCCGGCCCAAAAGCTTTTTTCCCACAGGGATAAGCGGTGGATGGGCAGAGTTTTTAATCAAACTTCCAGGGGCAATGCCCCGCATATCTCCATAGGGCATAAATAAAACCCTGTTATCCTTAAAGCCAATTACTTCTGCTGGCAAAGAAGTACTCTTGTCTTCCGAAAGAATCTGACAGGTAGAGCCCAGAGCAGCCTTAATACCCTGGCCTTCTACCACCAGACCAATAACTTTACTCACCCGACCATACACTGTGGCCAGATCCATTTTATCAATAAATTCCAAACAGGAAGAGATGCGCATTATTTCAACTCAATTTTGGCTAAAATTTCTTCAACTTGTTTTAATCTGGAAGAAAGCCTGTTTTCCACCAGGCCATTACCATTTTCCACAATTACAGCACAGTCTTCTAAAGAAGCGTCTTCTTTGACCTGACAGACATTTAAGCTAGGATATTCTTTTTTTATACTCTCAAGTATTTCCAGGACCAACTCTTTGTTCTGGGGATTTATTTTAACCACCACTTCCTTTTTATTTTGAATGTAATCCACAGCTTCCTTTAAAAAATTTTCCAAAATTTTATTCTTTTCTTCACTTAAAACCACATAGGTTATCTTTTGAACGGCTTTGCGCAAAAGTAAAAGCAAATCTTCCTTATATTCCGCATAAATCTTTTGTTTTTCCTGCTCTAGAGAATCAAAAAAGGTTATCCACTTTTGAGCCAAGTCCTGTTTTAATTTGTCCAGCTCAGCCCGGGCCTGTTTTTGCCCTTCAAGATATCCTTCTTGAAAGGCCTTTTCCTTTATAGCCTTAGCTTCTCTTAAGGCCTGGTTTAAAATCTCCTTGGCCTTTTCCTTGGCCTTTTTTTTTGCTCCAGCTAAAACTCTCCTTTCTACTTCTTCAGGTGGAATATAGGTGGGTTTATACTCTACTTCTTCCACACTTTTGGTTTCCAACCCCACAATTACTTTGCCAAAACCAAGTTCTTTTCTAGACAAGGACATCTCCACCACCCTTACCGCCAATTACGATTCTGCCTTCAGCTTCCAGCCTTCTAACCACCTTTACAATATTTTGCTGAGCTGCCTCTACTTCTGAAAGCTTAACTGGCCCCATAATTTCCAAATCTTCTCTAATCATATTGGCTGCACGTTCAGATAAGTTAGAGAAAAACTTTTCCTTAAGCTCTTCAGACGCAGTCTTAAGGGCCAAGGTAAGGTCTTCATTACTAATTTCTTTAAGTACTTCTCTAACTGCCCTATCATCGAGTTGTAAAATATCTTCAAAAACAAACATAAGTTGTCTGATTTCTTCAGCCAATTGAGCAGATTCCTCTTCAATTTCACTCATTACTTCTTCTTCAATGCTTCTTTCTACAGCATTTAAGATCTCAGCCACAGCCTGGACGCCACCCACTTTCTTACCTTCCTTAGCTCCAATAGCTATAAGCTGACTCTGTAAAACCTTATCCACTTCTAAAAGCATATCCTCTGGTACAGACTCCAACTTAGCCAACCGCATTAATACCTCTGGCCTAACTCCAGGGGGAAGCTGAGCAATAAGGTCTGCTCCGTGTTCTGGAGGTAAATGACCAATAATCAAAGCCAGGGTTTGAGGATGCTCATTCCTTAAAATCTGAGCCAGAATCTTGGGGCTTACATTGGTAAGCTCTCTAAAGGGAATCTGGTCGGAATCCAGTTCTAAAGAATCGATTACATACTTGGCTGTTTCTTCATCCACTTTGCTCATCAGTTTCTTTACCACATCTACTCCGCCCAAAAGCATTTCCTTGCTTACAGTAAGGGCCTCATTAAACTCTTTTAATACCTCTTCAGCTGTTTCCTTGGGCACACTTTCCATTTCCACCATGGCTTTGGAAATCTTGGCTATTTCTCGCCTATCCAGGCGCTTGAATACCTCAGTAGTAAATTCTTCCCCTAGAGCTAAAAGCAATATAGCTGTTTTTTGGACTCCGCTAAGCTTATCGGCCAACCTGACTACCCTCCTCTTTTAACCACTTTCTAACCACTTTAAAGGCCCTGTCAAAGTCATCAGCAACCAGTTGTTTGGCCAAAGCAGCCTGGTCTTCTATGCGTTTTTGAACTTCCAGAGCCTCTCTTTCTTCAGGAGAAAGGTCTTCCAAGGCCAGAGCAGGTTTCTCTTCTGGAAGCTCTCCCACTTCTTCTATCTCTTCTTCTGTCACCTTGGGCTTTAAGATGGCCATAACTATTGGTCTAACCACCAGGAGAATAAAGAGCAAGACAATTAAAGTATTTAACAAGGGCTTACCAATAATGCGGAAATAGTTCAGGAATTTCTCCAGAAAAGAAGGACCCTTAGCTATTTCTGGAGCACCAAAGGAAAGATTACTGACTTCAATTTGATCTCCTCTAGCCCGATCATACCCAATGGCATTTTCCACTAAAGCCCGAATGCGATCCAGGGTAGCTGCAGGTAAAGGCTGGTAAACAAAATTACCCTGATCATCTTTTATATATTGACCATCTACCACCACAGCCACACTCAGTTTCTTTACCTCGCCCACAGGAGCAATGATCTGTTGTTCTTCTTTGTTGATTTCAAAATTGGTCAAAGAACTGGTTCTAGAAGTTTCCTGGGTAGTTCCTGTACCTGCTGTACCTGCTGCATTATAGGCAGGCTCAGGAGATCCAGCTTGAAAATTGGTAGTGCCTCGACTATTTTCTTCAGTTTTTTGCTCACTTCTGACCACGGCACTGTCAGGGTCGTAAATTTCCTTGTGAATGGTTTTGCGGCTAAAGTCTAATTCAGCACTTACCTTGGCAATAACCTTGTTTCTTCCTCCCACGATAGGAGCTAAGAGTTCTTCTATCCGCTTTTCCAGATTGCGTTGAAAATTTAACTGATATTCCAGTTGAGTGGAAGTAAGGCCTTCTATAATTTCTTCCTTGGGCTCATACAAAATCTTACCTCTGGTATCAGCAATAGTTACTCTTTCTGCTTCCATCCCGGGTACGCCAGTAACAATCAAATTGACAATACTTCTTATTTGTTCCTGAGAAAGGCTTGCACCTGGTTTTAATTTCAAGACCACAGACGCAGAAGGTGGCTCACTTTCTTCAATAAACAGACTCTTCTGCGGCATAACCAGGTGAACTCTGGCGCTATCTACCTCTGAAAATTCAGCAATGGTCCTGGCCAATTCACCTTGTAAGGCCCTTTGATAGTTTATTTTCTGGACAAAATCAGTTTGGCCCAATTTGTTACTGTCAAACAGTTCAAAACCCAATCCCTGACCATGTAAAACTCCCTGTCCGGCAATAGCCAGTCTTAAATTATAGACCTTATCCTCTGGAACCAAAATAGTGGTTCCATTGTCTTTTAGCTTATAACTTACCTTTTGTTTCTCTAAAATACTTACAACTCTTGCAGCATCTTCAGGATAAAGATTGGAGTACAAAACCTTATAGGTAGTACTTTGCACCAGCCAGATTAAAACAACTCCAACTACTATTAAGGAAAAAATCATCCCCCCGTACAGTATTTTCTGGGCTGTGGTGCTTTTATCCCACAAATTGCGGATCTGCTCTATACTCTTTTCAATAAAAGAAGGCATTCTTTTCTCCTAAATTAGAAAGTAAGGTGCATAATTTCTTTATAAGCTTCCAGCACTTTATTGCGTACAGCAGTAGTCATCTGCATCGCAATACCTGCTTTTTGTAAAGTTATCATAAGTTCGTGCACATTTTGTTTTTCTCCAGCAGCAAAGGCTTTTATCATGGATTCCTTCTCTTCCTGCAAATCATTAACCTTTTTTAGAGAATCTTTTAAAGTAGCTGTAAAGGAATCTCCCTCTGAAGAGGTTTTTTTAGATTTTTCTTCAAATAATTCCTGTGTTTGCAAGTAGGCTTTTAGCCCTAAAGGATTTATTTTGGACATAGCTTACCCCTCTAACGGCCTATCTCCAGGGCCTTGTTATACATGCTTTTCACTGTAGTAATCACAGAAACATTGGCCTCATAGGTTCTAAGAGTCGTCATTAAATTGGCCATTTCCTCTACCACATTAATATCTGGATAATAGACATAGCCATTTTCATCAGCATCTGGATGTCCGGGCTCATAGACCCGTTTTAAAGGGCGGTTGTCATTGACTACAGCTCTAACTTGAACTCCTTCTACTTCTCTATCTAAAGCAGAAGCCATTACTTGGGCAAAGGGAGTATCCACGGGCTTAGTCTCAAAAAGTACTGTCTTGCGCCTATAAGGGCCACCTTCTGGAGTTCTGGTAGTCTTCACATTGGCCAGATTCATGGAAATGACATTTAAATGAGTGCGCTCAGCACTGAGGCCAGAGGCACCTATTTCTAAAGCAGTCAGTAAATCCATTACTTAGATCCCTCCGTAATTACACTTTTCATTCCTTCAAAGCCCTTTTTCATTACCTGGGCCAGGGTATCATAAATCATGGCATTTTTAGCCATTAAAGCCATTTCCTTATCTAAATCTACGCTATCTTCTCCCTGAACCACTCTTGGCTCCAGACTCTTTAGTAAGGTAGGGCTAACCTTGTTGGGGTCAAAGGCAACGGGCAAGTGCTTGGGATTGGTCCGGGTTATACTCTTGTTCTCTTCAGCCTTGAGCATGGCTTGCAATTCCTCTTCAAACTCCACCTTTTTGGCTTTATAACCAGGCGTATTTATATTGGCCAAATTGGAAGCGACAATATTCTGACGAACCAGGTGTAAATCCATGGCCTTTTCCACCCAGTTAAAATGACTTGAAAAAAGGCTTTTCATAACCCACCTCACACTTTTTTGCACTATTTATTGCAACTTGCGTTCCAGCTATTCCCAGGCACCAAGTTACTTAGCTTCTCTTCTTTCAATCCCAAAAAACTTCTTCCCAGATAGACTGCAAAAACCAACCCTTTCATTAGATTCCTGGCATAAATGATGCATTTTATTAATCCGAGAAACCTTTTTCGGAGGAGAACCATGAGTAATTTAGATTATGAAATCAACAAAGAACTGGGAGAATGTTATTTGTTTATGGGCGAGTTGGATAAGGCCGAAGAATACTATGAAAAGGCCTGTTCTTCCAATGGAACACATGCTGATCCCTATTTGGGTCTGGCTACTATTTATGTCCAGAAGGGAGAGCTAGACAAAGCTAAAGAATTTTATCAAAAGGCCTTGGAAGCTGAAAAGGACAATGACAAACCCTATGCTGGTTTGGGGCTGTTAGAAGTAGAAGCCAACAACCAGGAAAAGGCCTTTGAACTTTTTCAACAGGCCCTCAAGTTAAACCCAGAAAACCTCATTGCCCTTTATGGCTTGGTACAGGCGGCCTATACTTTAAATAGGGTTAAAGAAAGTATTGCCTATCTGGAAAATTACTTAAAGTTGGACCCAAATAAGATTGAAATTAGGTATACTCTGGCGGGTTGTTTTTACTCCCTGGGAGAAAAAGAAAAGGCCCAAAAAGAACTGGAGACCATTTTAAGTCAGGACCCAGGAAATAAAAACGCTCAGGAACTGCTGGCCAAACTATAAGGTAAAACTTTTTTGTTTCTCCTCCCCTTAGGAATTTTCTGCCCTTTTGGGGCAGAAAATTCTTGCTTGGGCGGCCTTTTTTTGGCAGTTTTCAAGAAAAAAGGGGGAGAAATGGAAGTTTTACCTATTAAAAGAGCTATCCTAAGTGTTACGGATAAAAGCAATCTAGCTGAATTGGCCCGTTTTTTACAGGCTCAAGGCGTAGAAATTGTCTCCACAGGAGGCACCAAAAGAGTTCTAGAAGAAGCAGGGATAAAGGTAACTTCTGTCAGTGAAATTACCAGATTCCCTGAAATCTTAAACGGCAGAGTAAAAACTCTCCATCCCCATATTCATGCTGGGGTACTGGGAGACAAGGATAATCCTGAGCATGTAAAGACCCTACAGGAGCTTGCTCTGGATTTTTTTGACCTCATTTGCGTAAATCTTTATAATTTTGCCCAGGCCGTGGAAAACTCCCTTGATTTAAAGGCAGCCATAGAGCAAATAGACATTGGCGGTCCTACTTTACTTCGAGCAGGAGTCAAAAACTTTCATTCTGTCTGTGTACTTCCCCATCCTAAGTTCTATCCAGAATTTCAAAAAGAATGGGAAACCCACCAGGGTATCAGCCTTGAATTCAGGCTCAAAATGGCCGCCTATACCTTTGAAATGACCTCTAAGTACGACGCCATGATAGCCTCTTACTTACAAAAACATCTTTAAGGAGAACCGGTCATAGCCAGAGTTAGAGGAAATTTAAGCGGACTTAAAAGCAGCGAGGTCAAAGAACTCTCCCGTCTATATTCCAGGCGCTTTCCAGAAGATAAACCCTTTCGCAAAGAACAGGCCAGGGAACTGGCCTATTTAAGTCAAAAAATCAACAGACAGATTGGCCTGATTATCAACCGCAAAGGCAGCGTAGAAATGGTTATTGTAGGGGATAACAGGGGTATCCTTATCCCCTTTTTAGAAAAAGTAAGACATAATCAAAGCCGTTTAAGTGGTCTTAGGCTTCTGCATACCCACCTAAAAGAACAGGAACTGGACCAGGAAGATCTCATGGACATGATCTTTTTGCGTCTAGATAGTATAGAGGTCCTCACAGTAAGCGAAGAAGGTTATCCTAAATCCTATGCCTATGCCCACATATTACCTGCCAATAAGCAGGAACAAATGTATAGCATAAGTTCTCTTCTTCCCTGGGATCAGGCAGACTTCAATCCCAAAGAAGTAATAAAAAGCCTGGAAGAAGAGTTGGAACGAACCAGTGCCAAAACTTCAGAAGTACTAGAGGAAAACCGAGCTCTCCTTATTAGCGTAGACTCTGCGCCCAAAAAAGAACAGGAGGCTACCTTAGAAGAATTAAAGGCCCTGGCCCAAACTGCAGGGCTAGAAGTAAGAGGCTTTTTTATCCAGCAAGTAAAAAAGGTTAATCCTGCTCATATCTTAAGTAAAAATAAATTAGCAGAGCTGGAAGTACTTGCCCTGCAAAAGGAGCAAGTATCCTGGTCTTTGCCTCAGAACTTTCGCCATCTCAACTCCGCAACCTAACCAACATTACAGAGCGCAAAGTCATTGATAGAACCCAACTCATTCTAGACATCTTTGCTCAACACGCCCAAAGTAGAGCCGGGAAATTACAGGTGGAAATGGCGCAACTAAAATACACTTTACCCAGGCTAATTAAACAAAATAGAGCCTTAAGCAGGCTCACTGGCGGCATAGGTGGAAGAGGTCCTGGTGAGACCAAACTGGAACTGGATCGCCGTAAAATCAGAACTCGTCTCAATAAAATAGAAGAAGAATTAAATCAGATAAAAAAACAACGCAAAACTGCCCGCTCTTTAAGAGAAAAAAGCGAAATCCCCATTGTAGCCCTTATTGGTTATACCAATGTGGGCAAATCTACCCTTTTAAACACCTTAACCAAAAGCCAGGTATTGGCTCAAAATAAGCTCTTTGCCACTTTAGACCCTACCAGCAAGAAGATGCGCTATCCTCAGGACAGAGAAATCGTCTTCACCGATACAGTGGGATTTATCAAAAACCTGCCCCAAGAACTAAAAGAAGCCTTTTCTGCCACCTTAGAAGAACTCTATCCTGCCCATTTGCTCTTGCATGTGGCAGATGCCAGTCATCCCCATCTGGCCAAGCAAATTCAAGCAGTGGAAAATATTTTAAAAGATCTAGAGCTCCAGGATAAACCGAAAATCCTAATTCTCAATAAGTGGGATAAACTAGAAGAAGAAAGCAAAAACTTCCTGGCCAACCAATATCCTCAAGCAGTAAAAATCTCTGCTTTGCACAAGGAAGGACTGGAAGAACTGATGCAAATAATCTTTAGAAAACTTTTCTAAGCTTAAACCTTCTTACGCCAACTCTTTTCTGTGCCCGCAATAAGCCTTTCTATGTTTTCCCTGTGCTTAAAAATAACCAGCATGGCCACGACAATGGTCAAAGGAACATAGGCTATCTTAGGACTAAACACCAATAAAAGAGGCACAGTGGTTACAAAAATAATAGACCCAACTGAAACATAACCACTAATCCAAATAACCAGGGCAAAAAGAAGTAAAGCAAAGCAGGTAAAAAGAGGAAATAAAGCCAGGTACACCCCTAAAGTAGTGGCAACTCCCTTACCACCCTTGCCATAAAGATAGACAGAGTACATATGCCCCACAATACTAGCCAATCCAGTTAAGGATAAAAACCAGGGTGAATTGGAAAGATAATAGCCTGCAAAAACAGGCAAAAAACCCTTTAATAAATCCAGAGCCAAAACCAAAAGCCCATACTTTAGCCCACACAAACGAGCAATATTGGTAGCTCCAGTATTTTTACTCCCAGCCTTTCTGGGGTCTAAACGACAAAAAACTTGAGCCACCAGCAGTCCAAAGGGAAAAGCTCCCACCAAATAGGCCAATATCCACCACACCACATATAACATAACTCGCCTCAAACTTAACTTATTGATTTAATTAATTTTAAAATTATTGCTCTTTTAATTTATTTTTTTCTAACTAGATAAGACATTTCGAGTCAATACTTTTTTAGATTAAAAAGAAAAAAAGGCTTTGGCAACTAAAAAGATTAGAAAGAAAATCAAGATGTTAAACAAAAAAAGGGCTAACTTAAAAAAGTTAGCCCTGTAAGAATGTTTGTTTTTTTAGTTGTTTAAAGCAAGGGCAAGTACTTTTTCAATTCATACTCAGTAATCTGAATGCGATAATTATCCCATTCAGCCTTTTTATTGGCAATGAATTGGTTAAAGATATGCTCACCCAGGGCATCCTTGACCACTTCACTCTTTTCCATGGCTTCAATGGCTTCATTTAAACTACCAGGCAAACTGGTAATTCCGTGTTTTTCGCGCTCAGCCACATTCATTTCAAAGATATCTTCTTCTACTGGAGCAGGTAGTTCATATTTTTCTTCAATACCCTTAAGACCAGCAGCCAGCATGACGGCAAAAGCCAGGTAAGGATTACAGGCTGGGTCTGGAGAACGAAGTTCTATGCGGGTAGCAGCTTCTTTTCCAGGCTTATACATGGGTACTCTGACCAAAGCAGACCTATTCCTTCTAGCCCAGGCCACATACACAGGAGCTTCATACCCGGGAACCAAACGCTTATAAGAATTTACCCACTGATTACAAATAGCGGTAATCTCTGGAGCATGTTTCAATATGCCAGCGATATAAGATTTACATTCTTCACTTAAGTGATATTGGTCTTTGGGATCATAAAAAGCGTTTTTACCATTTTTAAACAAAGACTGATGGACATGCATTCCACTACCATTTTGCCCAAAAAGGGGTTTAGGCATGAAAGTGGCATAACAACCATGTCTCCTAGCCACTTCTTTCACTATAACTCTATAAGTGACAGAAACATCTGCCATCTTTAAAGCTTCTTGATAACGCAAATCAATCTCATGCTGACTGGGAGCAACTTCATGATGGCTATACTCCACCTGAATGCCCATTTTATTCAAAGCAAAAATAATTTCCCTACGAATATCATTGCCTAAATCCAAAGGAGGAGCATCAAAGTAGCCACCTCTATCTAAAAGAGTAGGCTCTTCAGAACTACCAAACAAAAAGAACTCCAACTCAGGGCCCACATAAAAGGTATATCCCTTTTCTGCTGCCCTTTCCAACATTCTTCTCAGCACATAGCGGCTATCTCCAGCATAGGGAGTCCCATCTGGATTTTTGATATCGCAAAACATTCTGGCTACAGGCCTTTCTGTGGGCCTCCAGGCTACAAACTGAAAAGTGGTAGGGTCAGGAAAGGCTACCATGTCGCTTTCATGAATGCGACAAAACCCTTGAATAGAAGAGCCATCAAACCCCATACCCTCTTCAAAGGCAGCTTCCAGTTCACTGGGAGTAATTTGAAAACTCTTTAAAGTACCCAAAACATCTACAAACCAAAATTGCACAAAACTAACATCATAATCTTTAACTGCTTTTAAGACATCATCTGCATTTTTGCAGTTAAATCTGGGAAGTTCAGCCATACCTTTCTCCTCTTATTTTCAAAATTTATCTTTATCTAAGCAGAGAGCATGCCAAAAAATAAAAACCATAATATTTCAATATGTTAAAACAACAAGCACGTTTTCTAACTTTTATTTAGTTTGTTTTTTTACATTTTTGCAAAATTCTATCCAAACCTCTAAAAATATTTTTTACATTTTTGCAAAACAATTTCACCTATTCTTACTCAAAAAGGTCCTTTTCTCCCTCAGCCCTCTCTTAGAGCGCCCTTTTTCTTAAAGGGCAATTTTCCATTTTTGTAAAAAACCTTCTACTGTTCCCTGATTCTGCAAATAACGAATAAGGGAACTACCAAAGACCACTCCGTCTAAATATTGTTTTATGGGGTCTAGTTGTTCTGGAGAAGAAAGGCCAAACCCCAAGACCAGAGGGCAGTTAAAAACCTCTCGGGCCAGTTTTAGTTGTTGGCTTAAGACCTCTTCCACCTTTAATTCACTGCCAGTAAGCCCCAAAATTGAAACCATGTAAACAAAGGGTGGGTTCAGTTGGCTATAGGCTTGCATTCTTTCCCTGGAAGTATTGAGACCAATTAACGGAATATAGCTCACTTTAGAGTCTTGAGGAAAATAGTTTAAGTATTCTTCCAGGGGCAAGTCTGGAATAATTAGGCCAGAGATATCACATTGAAGGCATTTTTGCAGCAACTTTTCCAGTCCATATTGATAAAAGGGGTTAAAATATCCCATTAAAACCTTTTGCGACTCTAAAGGAGTAGCAGCTAAAACTTCAAAGATGTAATCCAGGTTTACGCCCTGGTCCAGGGCCTTTAAGGAAGCTTCTTCCACCACTGGTCCATCTGCCACAGGGTCAGAAAAGGGAACGCCAATTTCAATGATATCTGCCCCTTCCTGGGCCAGAAGTTGTAATTGCTTTCCAAAACTCTCACGAGACGGAATACCTGCAGTTAAAAAGGGAATTAAGGCCAAACGCCTCTCTGCTTTAGCCAGGCTAAATACTTGCTGTAATTTTTCCTTCATCTTGCATCTCCTTATCTTTGAACAAAATCAGAGCCAAATACAATGTCCAAATCCTTATCTCCTCTGCCTGAAAGGTTTACTACCACCTGAGTTTCTGCAGGCAGCTTCCCTTTTAGTTTTAAAGCATAGGCAAGGGCATGAGAGCTTTCCAGAGCAGGGATAATACCCTCTTTAGCGCTTAAAAGATAAAAGGCCTCTAAGGCTTCTTTATCGTACACCACCTCATATTTGGCTCTACCAATACTTTGAAAATAGGTGTGTTCAGGGCCAACACCCGGGTAATCCAGCCCAGGGGCAATGGAATGCGAAGGTAAAATCTGTCCTTCCCCGGTTTGCAAAAGATAGGTTCTGGTGCCATGTAAAACTCCAGGATTGCCTTTATTTAAGGTGGCAGAATGATAGTCTCCTTCCTTTCCACTTCCGCCAGCTTCCACTCCAATTAACTCCACCTCTTTATCTTCAAAAAAGGGGAAAAAGATACCCATGGCATTGGAGCCTCCTCCCACGCAGGCAACAATTTTATCCGGCAATTTGCCTGTCTGTTCCAGCATCTGAGTCTTTGTCTCCTGGCCAATAATGGATTGAAACTCCCTGACCAGATAGGGAAAGGGATGCGGGCCTACCACAGAGCCAATACAATAATGGGTATCCCTTTGATGGCTTATCCAGTAGCGCAAAGCAGCATTAATGGCGTCCTTTAAGGTCTGGGTGCCACTTTCTACTGCCACCACTTTAGCTCCCAGAAGTTCCATGCGTTTTACATTGAGAGCCTGCCTTTTTACATCCAGAGCGCCCATAAAGACCAGACACTCCAGCCCCAGCATGGCTGCTGCTGTAGCTGTGGCCACTCCATGCTGGCCAGCTCCAGTCTCAGCTATGATTTTGCTTTTCCCCATATACTTGGTCAAAAGGGCCTGGCCTAAAGTATTGTTGATTTTGTGAGCGCCTGTATGGGTCAAATCTTCTCTTTTTAACCACAGTTTAAATCCCAGGTCCTTAGAAAGGTTGGGACAATAATAAAGAGGAGTTGGCCTGCCCACATAATTGGCAAACAAATGGTTTAACTCCCTTTTAAAATCAGTATCAGATAAAAACCTTTCCATAGCTGCTTCCAGTTCTTGCAGAGGAGGAATCAAAAGCTCGGGCACAAATTGCCCGCCAAAATCTCCAAAATAACCCTTTAACATGCTAACTCCTTTATGGTTTGTAAAACTAGTTTTACCTTTGTTAAATCCTTTCTTCCAGGTGCTATTTCTACTCCTGAGTTTAAATCCACACCCATAGGTTTATACTTAAGGACCTGCTCTATGTTGTGCGGCCCAATCCCGCCAGCCAAGATTATGGGATAATCAGCCAGAAATTGCTCCCAAACACCCTGTTTAATCACTCTTCCATGTCCACCTCCAAATCCACCAGCATCAAAGAGAAAATACTCCACCCAAGGGGCAAAAAGTTTTAAATCCCTTTCCAGGTCCTTTGCCCGGGTATACTTTTCTGGCCACATAACCTTAATCAACTTCAAAAAATGTAGCTCCTTGCAAAACTTAAGGTCCTGGGCTCCATGTAGCTGCACATAATCCAACCTGGCGATTTCACTAATGTTTACAATTTCTTCTACCCTATTATTCACAAACACGCCCACTCTTTTGCCTTGGGAACAAAAAGGCATCACTTGAGCTGCTTCCTGGGGAGCAAGGTATCTGGGACTCTGGGGATAAAAGATAAATCCCAGCAAATCCACCCCCATCTCTGCCAGGGCCTCTACTTCTTCTGCTTGGCGCAAGCCACAGACCTTAACCAGCATTCTGCCCTCCCAAAAGGGTTTCCAGGGCTTTTTGGGGACTGGCTTCAGCCATCAGGTGTGTCCCCACCAAAAAGGCATCATAGCCAAGAGAGCTAAACTCTTCCAGTTGCTCAAAAGCCTGTAAGCCACTGGCAGCAATCCAGACTTCACCCTTTTCCTTTTGCGGAATAAACCTTTTAAAGGTAGTTAAGTCTATCTTTAAGGAATCCAAATCCCTGCTATTTACCTGCAGGATGAAGGGATTTAGCTTTTTGGCCAACTCCAGGTCCTCAAAGGAAAAGACTTCCACTACTGGTTCCAGGCCAACTTCCAGCGCCAGTTCGTACATATCTTTTAATCGGGCAAAGTCTTCAAAAAATCTAACAATAAGCAACACTGCCCTGGCAGGCGTACTTAAGGTCTCCTTTATCTGGAGAGGGTGATAGAGAAAGTCCTTGCGCAAAACAGGTAAGCCCACTGGATAAACCCGTGAAATAAAATCCAGTTCCCCTGCAAAAAATTCCCTTTCCGTTAAAATGGATAGTGCTGTAGCGCCTGCTTGCTTGTATTGCCAAGCTACTTCCTCTGGGCTCAGGTGCTTATTGATAACTCCTTTAGAAGGAGAAGAGCGCTTATATTCAGCAATAACCTTATACCTGGGACTCTTTTCCCTCAGGGCCTTAAGCAAAGATGGTTTTGGGCCTTGAAACGGAGCAGGAAAAGTTCCTGTTTTTTCCTTTAAGGCCAGAAGCTCCACTTCTTTTTCTTTTACTTTTTTAAAACGCTCTAACATAACTGTTCCTCAGGAATAAGTCTTTGTAGCCCCTTATCCACCACTTCTCTGGCATAGGCAAAGGCCTTTTTTAAATCCTTTCCTTCCACTTCCAGCAGATAAAACATCACGCCCAGGTTTAAGGCCACCATACTCTTTAGAGCCTTACTCCCTTCCCCTCTAAGCACCTGTTTTTGCTTGCTTAAGGCTTCTTCTTTGCTGGCACAGACCAGTTCTTGCGCAGGTAGGGGCTCAAAACCGTATTCAGCCGGGTCTAAAACTTGCTTACTTACCTTGCCCTCTTCTACCCAGTAAACTTGATTGGGCCCACAGGGAGTAAGTTCATCAAAGCCCATTGCTCCATGGACCACACATCCCCTGACCAAATTTTTTCTGGCCAGGACCTTGGCCACCAATTCCATAAACCCCTCTTGAGGCACGCCTACAATCTGATGGGTAGGATTGGCAGGATTTAAAAGTGGCCCCATGATATTAAACAGAGTCCTTATCCCCAGTTGCTGACGAACAGGGGCAATATGGGCAAAGGCTGGATGAAAATAGGGAGCAAATAAAAAGACAAAGTTTCTGGCTTCCAGTTCTTTGACCACTTCGTTTTCATCTTTAACCAGAGGGAAACCCAATGCCTCCACCACATCTGCGCTGCCGCAGGAACTGGAAATGGCTTTATTGCCGTGTTTCACCACTTTAATTCCCTGGTCAGCCAGGAAAAAGGCCACTGCAGTGGAGCAATTAAAACTATTTTTTCCATCTCCACCTGTACCGCAGGTATCCACTAAAACCCCTGTTAATCCCTGTATTTGCCTGGCCTTGCTTAAGGCTACTTCCACTGCCCCCTGGACTTCTTCCTCTTTTTCCCCTTTACTTCTAAGCCCCATTAAAAGCGCTCCAGCCTGTACTGGAGTCAGCTCTCCTGCAAACAACTTGCTGAAAACTTCTTTGCTTTCTTCATAAGTTAAGTCCTGTCTTTGAGCGATTTTTTCCAAATATGCTTTCATGCTTACACCTCCCCTTTTATCCTTAAAATTTTAAAAAATTGGCTATAAGCTTAGGTCCTTCCGGGCTTAAAATGGACTCTGGATGAAACTGGACTCCCACCCAGGGCCTATCTGTATAGCGCAAGCCCATGACTTCTTTGTTTTCAGTCCAGGCAGTTACTTCCAGAAGCTCGCTCTCTTCTGGATAAACCAGAAGAGAATGATATCTACATACCTGGGTGGGATTGTTTAAACCCTCAAAAAGAGGTTCCTGTTCTTTAAAATAAACCCAGGAAGTTTTGCCGTGCATTACCTGGTCGGCCACATCCACTCTGGCTCCAGCCAGAAAACCTAAAATCTGATGGCCCAAACACACGCCCAGAACAGGGGTGGTTTTGGGTACGAGTTTTAGCACTTCCAGACAAAATCCCGCTCTTTGCGGATTACTTGGTCCAGGAGAAATAATGATCTTTTTGGCCTGTTTGACCAGGGCAAAGAGCTCAGGCCAATCATTGCGTACAACCAGAGGGTCCAAACCCAGTTTTTGTACAACCTGAACCAGGTTGAAAGTAAAGGAGTCATAATTGTCTATGAGCAAAATCATCTGTATCCCCCTTTTGTTCCAGGGCTTTTAAAATTGCCCTGGCCTTATTTTGACACTCCTGCCATTCCTTTTCTGGCACAGAATCAAAGACAATCCCTGCACCAGCCTGGCCATAGACCTTTCCCTGTTCAAACCAGAGAGTACGAATGGTAATACCCGTATCCAGGTTGACACTGTCCTTGTCCAAACCAAGCCAACCCACTGCTCCGGCGTAAATGCCCCTGGGAAAGGGTTCAAACTGACTTATTATTTCCATAGCCCTGATTTTGGGAGCACCTGAAACCGTGCCTGCAGGGAAAGTGGCTCCCAACACATCCAGAGCATCCAGGCCTGATTTTAACTGGGACCTAAGATAGGAAGTAAGATGCATAACATGGGAAAAATACTCTACCTGCATAAACTTACGCACTTCCACACTTCCTGGCGTAGCAATGCGCCCCAGGTCATTACGGCCCAGGTCCACCAACATCACATGTTCAGCCCGCTCTTTCTCATCTGCCAACAAATCTTCTGCTAGGGCCTTATCCTCTTCTTCGCTTTTCCCTCTAGGCCTTGTGCCAGCAATGGGCCTGAGTTCCAGTTCTCCCTGCTCACACTTTACCATCAATTCAGGGGAAGAACCCACCAGAGTTTCCTCTTCAAAGTGCATGTAAAAGGTATAGGGAGAAGGATTTATAAGTCGTAAATGTCTGTACACAGTAAAAGGGTCTCCCCGAAAACTGGCTTGAAAACGCGTGGAAAGCACAACCTGAATAGCTTCACCCTGTCGAATCATTTCCTTAATGGAGCGCACACTTTGTTCAAACTCCTCCCTGGGAAAGAGAAACTCCACCTCTCCTACCTGTATCTCTTTTTCTCTTCCAGGCGTTTGGGTCTGGGCAAAGATTCATGCCCTTCCAGAGTCAAAAATACACAGCGATGATAAAGGTGTTCAAACAAGAGCACCTTGGCTGGCAAGACCAGACGGGTTTTGGCTTCTTCTGGAGACAGGACTTTAGCCAGCTTGGGCTCCAGAAGACCAGCCAATCCATAACCAAAATACCCCACTAAAGACCTGGTCAAAGCTGGGTACCTGGTTTTGGTCAAAGGCTCTATTTCCAGGGAATTTAAGACCTTTCTCAGGCCTTCTATAAACTCAAGTCCATCAAATTCCTTTAAAGCATCCAGCCTGGCATCTCTGCTCTCCACCTTTAACTTGCCCTGCACACAACTAAGCTCCAGGATAAAGTCCCAGGCCAGAATGCTGTATTTACCCAGCCTGCCGTCCACTTCAGCACTTTCCAGAAGAATTCCTGGTTTGCGGCCAATGATATCCAGATAAAGAGAGACAGGCGTCTGGGTATCAGCAGATAGAATCTCGGCCTTTTGTTTTAGTTTAATCATACCTCCTCCGTGTTTTTTATTTACCAAATTAAAAAGCCGTGCCCTTGAGGGAAGGACACGGCTTTTTAATGCACCTTTACCTCTGCCTTTTTACGGCCCTTCCCCCTTATTTTTCTCTTGCCACCACCACCAGCTTCTCTGGGCTAAGACTTCCAATTCTCCAGCTGCTGCCAGGTTCAAGTAGTTTTTAAAAGTTCTGACCACAGTAGAAGAATAGGGATTTTGCTCAAAAAGGGTCGTAAAAAGCTCAAAATCTTCCTGTAACATTTTGGCTGCTGCTTCTTGCCTTCTTTTAAAAGAAGGGGTCATAAATTTATCCAGGGACAGGTTTTGCTCCAAACTGGCAAAATAGGTCAGGGTGGAAATAAAATTTAGCCCCTGAATATAGGCCATGGCTAAATCATGCTCCCTGGGTGTGGTAAAAAAGGTCTCAAAACCCAATTGCTGAAAAAATTTAGCTACCCTGGACACACTTTCCTGCTCCCTTGCTTCTGCACAAAGGGCAATTTTACTAAAACCTGCCTTTAGGTCTGGCCCAAAAAGGGGATGGGTCCCCACAACAGGACCAGCATAAGCCTTGTGCATCTTTTGTAAGGGAATGACTTTTACCGAGCAAATATCAGCTAAGATAGTAGGTGGTTGCAAACAGGGAGCCAGCGCCTCTAACACCTCGTCTAGGGCCTTTATGGGTACGCAAAGCAAGACCAAAAAGGCCTCCTTTACCTCTCTGGCCAGAAGCTTTTTCTCCAAAGGCAAGTCAAATTCCTTTACAGGATAAAACCTTTGAGCCCGCTGGGTAAAAAGCTTACCCATCTTGCCCCTGGCTCCTAAAATAACTACTTTTTTCCTTTCCTTTTCCATCTATAACACCTGGGCCAATACCTGAAAAAAATCCGGAAAGCTCTTGGCCACACATTTAGGGTTATCAAACCTGGCCTTTAACCCCCTTAAACTATACAAACTAAGGCTCATGGCCACCCTGTGGTCATTATAAGTACAAAACTCCACTTCCTTTCCTGCAAGCTCTAACTCCTGCGGAAAAATCTCCAGACCATCTTCTTTTAAATCCACCCTACAGCCTACTTTGGCGATTTCTGTAGCCATGGCCAAAAGCCTATCACTTTCCTTAAGGCGCAGATGAGCCACATTGCTAATTTTAGAAGGAGTGGTGGCCAAGGAAGCCAGAACCGCCACTGTGGGAACCAGGTCCGGACAAAGCCCCAAATCTACCTCTATCCCTTTAAGTCTGGAAGGAAAAACCAGAAAACCATCTTCTTTCGCTTCCACCTTTGCTCCCATTCTTTTTAAAACCTCTAAAATAAACTTATCCCCCTGCAAACTGTCAGCCTTTAAATTTCTGACCCAGACAGGTTTTTGACCCACAGCTCCAAAGGAAAGCAAATAGGAAGCATTGCTAAAATCACCTTCTACCGTAAAGAAAGCAGGTTGTAAGTCTTGAGGGAAAATGGTGACTCTAATTTCTCCAGGACGAATTTCTTTTACTTCTCGAAAATCCACCTCTGTAAATGTTCCCTCTTTTTCAACTCCACTTTAAATTTGCCGCCAAAATGTTTTAATACCTCCAGAGTAAGCCCCACATAAGGCCAGGAAAGGGCCTTTTTACCGCTCACTTCAAGGGTCAGGGGAAAGTCAGCCAGAAGAGCGCCCAAAATAAGCCCTGAAAAGTATTGGCTGCTTTGCTCCAAAGAAACTTCCAGCCTGGGAGATTTAAACCCCTTGCTTTTTAAAATAAAAGGAGGGCATTTGGGCTTTTCCAGATAGACAAACTCTATTCCCTGGGACTGCACAGCCTCTTCCAGGCCATCCATAGGCCTATCCTGCATCCTTCCCTGAGGAAGAAAAAGGAACTCTCCCCTGGCTCCACAAAGAAGGCCAGCTAGCAATCTAAAAGTAGTGCCAGACTCTCCACCCATAAGTTTTACCAAAGAGGAAAAGTGAAAATCCCTACCCTTGCCCTTTACCCTTAAAACACCAGAATTTTCTTCAATCTCCACGCCCAGGGCCTGCAAGCACTCCCTGGTCCTGAGGATATCTTCGCTTACCAGGACCTTATCCAGCTGGGAAATCCCCTTAGCCAAAGAAGCCAGGAGTAAGGCCCGATGGGAAAGGGATTTGGAAGAAGGGGCCTGCAAAACTATGGGTTCTTGCTTAGCTGCCAAGATACTCTCCTTTGGGATAACTTCCCAATACTTTTAACAGATGACAATTATTTTTTAAGTTAGTGAGCAATTCCTTGTATTCTTCCCGGGTAAGGTCACATTCCACATCAGCAAAAAATACATATTGCCACTTTTCCCCGCGCAAGGGACGCGATTCCAATTTCTTCAGGTTAATTTTGGCTCTGGCAAAAATCTCCAGCACGGTAAACAAACTACCTGGCTTATCTGGCAGGGTAAAAACAATGGAAGTCTTTTCCTTGCCTTTTATTTCAGCTGGTTGATTGGCTATAATCAAAAATCTGGTCCAGTTGTCGCTCAAATCCTCAATATGACTGGCTAAAATATTTAAATGTAATAACTCAGCCAGTTTTTTATGCCCAATAGCCGCACTTTCCTCTTCCTGGGTTACCCTTTTGGCTGCCTGGGCAGTGCTTCTTTCAGGAATAATCTCAGCCAGCGGCAAATGGCTATTTAACCAGCCATCACACTGCTCCAGGGCCTGGGGATGAGAGTAAACCCTTTTTATCTGTTTTAGACTTTGAGACTTGCTCAATAAAAAGTGGCTAATGCGAAAGTAAATCTCAGCCTGAATATATACCTCATAGCGCATGAAGTAATCCAGACTCTGCCCCACACTGCCCTGCAAAGAATTTTCCAGAGGGATAATCCCCAGATCTGCCTCTTTGAACACCACGCCCTTAAATACAGCTTCAATATTCTTTTGGGGCCTGAAATCAGCACTCTGTCCCAGATATTCCATCCCAGCTAAATGGGAAAAAGTACCCTCTGGCCCTAAAAAATAGACCTTTTGAGGGCTTTGTAACCTTCTGGAAGAAGAAAGAATCTCCCTATAAATCGCCCTTAAGTGCTCGGTGGGCAAAGGACCGGTATTTTTTTCTTCCAGATTTTTTAAGACTTCTCTTTCCCTAAAGGGCTTAAAGACCAAGTCCTTGTCCTGGGCTTTTATTTTACCCACTTCCAGGCTAAGTTCAGCCCTCTGGTTTAAGAGCTTTAAAAGCTCTAAATCCAGCTTGTTTATTTCTGTTCTAATTTCTTTTAATCTATCTAAGTTCATAATTATTATTTTTCTATAATCTCTTCTTTAATTCTCATGCCAAAGTGCCTGCCTGCCTCATCCACATGACAAAGGACCTTATCTCCTTCTTTTAGCTGCACTACACTCACAGGCTTGCCCTTTGCATCCACCAAACGAATGGTTTCTGCATTTTGGATAATCACACTTCCCTGTAGCCCATCCACTTCTGCTTCTAAAAGCAAGAGAGGTCTAATTTCTGTTTTTACCCTGCCCACAACAGCAATTTCGGTTTCACCCTGATTGTTGACAATCAAGACCTCTTTTCCAGGCTCCAGTTCTTCCAGATAACAGGTTTTATCCTGGGGCAAAAAGGTATAGGAATGCACTCCCCCTGCATTTACCCTAAAGGGCCTGGGAGCCACATAAGGATTGGCTTCTGTTTCTGCATGGATTAAAAAGGTAAACTTGGAAGAATTTCCCACCAGCATTCCCTGTCCAGTGGAAAGCAAAAATACAGTGTCCACACACACCCTGTGTCCTAACCCAATGTTTTTGATGTTTTTTATGGTAGCTGGCTGCAATTCCACCTTTCCCTGTTTTAGTTTGCTCACCTTTACTATTTCCTTTAAGTCTTTGGCTCCCCTGGAAGTAACCACCAAAAAACCAACTCCCACTTCTAAAATGCCCAGAGCTGTTTTGGCCTTTTCCAAGGAAGATACTTCCATGCCCACTTCTTGGGTCCGGGCCAGGATGTTTTCCACAGGAATAATTTCTGTGTCTTCAGGTAAAACCACTAGTTTACCCAGGGAACACTTTTTAATTACTTCATCTTCATCCTGCTTGCTTTTAATGGGAATAAGTAAAAGGTCTTCCTCTTTTAGTACTTGAATGCGCCCCAGAGCCAGGACCTGACTTTCTTCGCCTCCCCTGACGATAATTCCATCCACTCCTGACTCCAGGGCAAGAGTTACTAGCTCCTTATTAAATGGTATGGCTTTAAAATATATTTTTTTAGACATTTTCTTCCTCTTGTTCCTTTAAACCCTGTTCCAGCATTTCCATGGCTTCTTCTAAACTACCCTCTTCGTGAACAATATAAGACAGTGCCTTGACCAGCAGGGTTGGATTCTGGTGCTGAAACACATTTCTGCCCACACTAAGCCCTGCTCCACCTGCGGCTATGGAGTCATAAACCATCTTTAAGATGTCAAAATCATTATCCATTTTTTCGCCACCAGCAATTACTACTGGAATACAACAAGCTTCCACCACCCGTTCAAAGGTTTCAGGACTACCAGTATAGGGCACCTTGACCACATCTGCCCCCAACTCTTCTCCCAGCCGCGCACAATGGGTTACCACCTGAGGGTCATAACCATTTTGAATTTTGGGACCGCGAGCGTAAACCATGGCTAAAACAGGCATACCCCATTCATTGGCTCTGGAAGTTACTTCTCCCAGGTCTTTTAACATTCTAGCCTCGGTTTCATCTCCCACATTGACATGTACAAACACTCCATCAGCACCCAGGCGAATGGCATCTTCCACTGTACCAACCAATGTTTTGGCATTGGGAAAAGGAGAAAGTGCAGTACTAGCAGATAGGTGGACAATAAGACCTACATCTTTTCCATGGCCACGGTGGGAACAACGAGGTAGACCCTTATGCATCAACACTGCATTGGCTCCACCCTCAGCTACCTTGTTTACTGTATCTCTTAAATCTACCAATCCAAAAATGGGACCAACAGTTACTCCATGGTCCAGAGGAACAATAATGGTCCTGCCCGTGTTGCGATTAAAAATTCTTTCCAATCTTACAGCCTTGCCCAAATGCATCTTCGCCTCCTCTTTTTACAGGGCCCAAGGCTTTTTTTGGCGGCCTTTTAGGATAAAAAAAAGGGCCGCCGGCTTTTGCCTGCGGCCCTTTGGGTTTTTACTTTTTACTTTGGCCTAAACCACACCCTCCAGACCACAGGCCTCCCTAAAATAAAAATACCAAAAAAAGTAAAAATTAAAGTAGGAATTGCTGTGGTTGGAGAATGTTCTATTCATGGGAATAGGTCTTTAAGCAAACTCAAAAAAAGTGTCAAGCTTTTTTTGAGTTAAACTAAAAATTTACTTTTCTCCTGCTTTACCTTTTTCTTGCAAAAAAAAGTAAAACTTATACTCTTGCCAAGTACAAAACTTTTACTTAACTTTAACCAGATTAATTCAATTTCATTTTTCAGGAGGCAACAATTATGAGTGCAGCTAAAATAAGTAAAATTCCTTCTGCTGAAAAAAATACTCAGGAAGAACATCAACAATTTGCCCAGGAAATCCTGGCCAAAACCCAAAAAGACATGGGTAAGGTAGGACTTGTCATTTCCATTCTGGCTGTAATCCTCTCTGCTGTTTTATTTTTTGGGCTTAACCAGAATGTCAAAGGTCTAAGCGAGGAAGTAAGCAAGTTAGGCCAACTCAGCACAGAACTAAAAGTTCTTAGCTCTCAGGTGGGTTCTTTGGAAAGTAAGGTTGCAGCCCTGGAAAACCTTCCTCAGAAAACCAAAAACCTGATTATTGCCAATACCCTGCAAGACATGGCCCAAAAAACCAAATACCTGAGCTCCCAGGTACAAACTGAAGAACAGGCAACCAAGCTCTTGCAAGCTCAGGAACTTTTAAAACAGGTCCAGGTAGAAATAGGCTCCAACTAATATCCTTGACTAACCAACCCCCTCCTTTAATTAAAAGATAGAATCTTTTTAGTTAAAGGAGGGGTAGAAATGTCCTTTAGACTCAACCTTTCCAAAAAATTTTTCCAAGCAGGCTCTGACTTTTTACACTTAATAATAGGAATTCTCCTCATTATCTTAGGTGGTTTTTTTGTTTTACATCTTTTTTACAACCTAAAATCTTTGCTGCTAGAAAAAGATTTTGCTGTTACTGTAGGAATTATCTTAAACAAGGTCTTCTTTGCCCTGATGATTTTAGAAGTAGCTCATACTGTGGTGGTTTCCTACCAGGAACACATTATCAGGCCAGAACCTTTTTTAATCATAGGACTTATCGCTAGTGTAAGAAGAGTATTAGTGCTGACTTTAAACCTGGTAGAAAAGATTCCTTCTCAAGAAGAATTTTATAGAGCCATGCTAGAAACAGGCGTTTTAGCTTTGCTTATCTTAATTCTCATCATAGGGCTTGTACTTTTACAAAAAAATCAAAAGCCGCAAGGATAAAACCTATTTCACCTCCTGATAATTCTTAATGTACAATTGATTAACCTTCTAAATAAAAATTTTATGTTTACATCAAAAATTTTAATTAAGATTTAATCCCATTTATGTTTTTTTTAATCTTGACTTAGAAGATAATATCACATTAAACTTATAAAATAAAGAATAACACCAATCAACCTAAAATGTCCAAAAAATCATCTTTACCTATTCTGGGCTATCTCCTGATTATACTTTTGGCCCTTCCTTCCCTGGTAAAAGCCAAAGTAGAAAAGGTAGTTGTGCTGGGTGGAACTTCCTATGCGCCCTTTATTTTTCTTGATGCCAAGCAACAACCTCAAGGTATTTTCGTGGACTTCTGGAAACTCTGGTCTCAAAAAACAAAGGTCAAGGTTGAATTTAAGCTTACAACTTTCAAGCAGGCCCTTGAGCTGGTTCAAAAAGAAGAGAACCATGTCTTAAGCGGTTTTTTCTATAGCCAGGAAAGAGAAAAGTATTTTGATTTCTCTGTACCTTACCTTAAAATAGATACCACCATTTTTTTTCACAAAAACATCCTGGGCTTAAAAGACCTATCTTCTTTAGCTGGCTTTGATATAGGGGTAATCAAAGGAGATTTTGCTGAAGAATATTTAAAAAACCATTTTCCCTCTTATAATTTAGAACCCTTTCCCACTGTAAAAGAACTGTTTAGAGCTGTTTTTGAACATAAAATTAAAGTTTTTATTTTAGACAAACCAACAGGCTTATTCTTCTTGTCCCAGAAAAAGAAGGAGAAGAGTTTCGCTATTTAACCAAGCCCATCTACACTCAAAAGGTAGTGGCTGGAGTAAAAAAGGGAAACCCAGAGTTATTAAACCTAATTAATTCTGGTTTTAGCCAGATAACAGACAAAGAAAGCAAGGAAATCTTAAAACAGTGGAGCGGAGAATATGTGCTAAATAAAAAAAAGATATACCAGTTTATCCTGGCTTTAACTGTTATTATTGTTTTATTTTTACTCTGGAACTTCCTTTTACGCTTCCAGGTCAAAAAAAGGACCAGAGAATTGGCCAGGTTAAGCAGTCAGTTTGAAACCACCTTGCTCTCTTTAGGGGACGCAATGATTGCCACTGACCTTAAGGGCAACATTACCCTAATGAACCCTGTAGCAGAAAGCCTAACTGGCTGGAGCTTAGAAGAAGCTAAGGGCCAAAAACTTACTGAGGTCTTTAAGATTGTAAATGCACTTACCCGCAAGCCTGCCTTAAATCCCGTAGAAAAGGTTTTAAGCACTGGGAAAGTCTGCGGACTAGCCAATCACACCAAGCTAATCTCTAAAACTGGTCAAGAGTACCATATAGAAGATTCAGCAGCTCCCATTATAGACCAGCAGGGAAACCCATTGGGAGTAGTACTTATCTTTAGGGACATAAGTAAGGAATATGAACTAAAAGAAGAACTTCTTTCCCAACAAATATTATTAGAAAAGGCAGCCAGTCTGGCTAAACTAATTGTTCTGGAAATAGACTTAAAAACTGAAAAGGTTAGGGCCAATCAAAATGCTTACTCTTTGTTAGAGCTAGACAGAAAAGAAGAGCTTACTCTAGAGTATCTTTTAACTCTCCTTACAGAACAGGATAAAAAATTATTCAGAGAAAAAATTAATAAGCTTGCTCCAGAAGACTCCTCAACCTTTGAGTTAAAATTAAATATAAACAAACTAAATAAAGTAGTTCTAAGTTTTATAGAGTACCAAAAAGAAAAGAAAAAACTTATGGTCGTAGCTCAGGATATCACCGAAATAACAGAGTTAAAAGAAAAGATATTGCAAAGTGAAGAAAAATATAAGGCAGTTTTTGAACAAGCTCCCATAGGAATAATGGTTTACGATAAGGATAGCACAATAAAAGAATGTAATGATTTTTTAGCTAACATCATAGGCACAACCAAAGAAAACTTGCTTGGCTTTAACCTAATAGGAAGAGTTATTAACATTAAACTGAAAAAAGCCATAAAAGACTCCCTGGAAAAGGGGATTGGCTTTTTTGAAGGAAGTTATACTTCCATTTTAGGGAATAAAACAGCTATTGTTCGAGCCACTTTTAAGGCTTTAAAAAGGGATGGAGAGATAATAGGTGGTATTGGGCTGGTAGAAGACATTACAGAAATAGAACGACACAAAGAGGCTCTATTTAAAAAGGAAAAGCTGGAGAGCATCGGCACTCTGGCTGGAGGGATTGCCCATGATTTTAATAATCTTTTAACTGCAATTTTTGGCCAGATTACCCTGGCTCAAAAAAAACTGGCCCCCTCCCATCCCAGTTTTAAAAACTTAGAAAAAACTCAAGCTACCATTGAAAGGGCCCAAAAAATCGCCGGTCAATTACTCTCTCTAACCAAAGGCTGGGAGCCCATAAAAGAAACTGTAGACCTAAAAACTATCCTTCCTTTAATTGCTGAATTAGACTTAAGTGGTAGCAAGGTAAAAGCCATTTATTACTTCCCAGAAGAAAATTACCTGGTAGAAGGAGATAAAGTTCAACTGGAACAGGCCTTTTCCAATATTATTTTAAACGCAAAAGAAGCAATGCCTGGGGGAGGGACCTTAACCATCAGCTTAAACCACAAATCAATAAAAGAAAGCTCTGAGACACTCCCTTCGCTTCCACAAGGTGATTACATCTACCTGGAGATAAAAGATACAGGAATAGGGATAGACAGGGAAGTTTTAAATAAAATATTTGATCCTTACTTTTCCACTAAAAAGACAGGAAGTGGTTTAGGCCTGGCCATAGTCCATTCTATTATAGAAAAACACAAGGGTTTTATTTTTGTGGAATCAGAAAAGGGAAAAGGAACTACCTTTAAAATCTATTTACCCGCCTCTTCTGAGAAAAAATTAGCCTCTCAAAGAGCAAAAAAAACTCAAGAACACACCCTTAAAAAGGCCAGAATCCTCTTTTTAGATGATGAAGAGGTATTGCAAGAGACCTTTAAGGAACTGCTGGAATCCTATGGTTATGAAGTAGAAACAGCCAGTACAGGGGAAGAGGCTTTAGAAAAGTATAAAAAGTCCCTGGAAGAAAATAAACCTTTTCATGTAACCATCATGGACCTTACCATTCCTGGAGGAATGGGCGGAAAAGAAGTTATTCCCCACATTTTAGCCCTAAACCCTGAAGCCCTTTGCATTATTTCCAGTGGCTATAGTCATGACCCTGTACTTGCCAACTACCAGGACTATGGCTTTAAAGCAGCCTTGCAAAAGCCCTTTGAGATTGAAAAGTTATTGGAACTGCTGGACAAACTACTCTAAAAAATAAAAAACTCTATCTCCATCTCCAAAAGACCTTGAAAAAATTTAACCTACTACTTCCAACCATTTAATAAAAAAATAATATCTATTGACAAAGCTCTATCTTGTCTTTAGCGTGACTAAAAATAGTTAAAGGAGAAAAGCGATGGAACACTTGGTAAGTATTTTTTTCTTTAGTATTTTTTGTTTATTTGGTTGTGTGTCTATATCTACAGCCCAGGAAAACCCTTCTAATCCTAGAGCAGAATGGGATAGTTTAATGCAAGAAAGCCTAAAAGCTGCGAAAGGGGGAGATTATTTTGCAGCCATTGCCTTAACTGAGCTTGCCTTACAAAAAGCAGAGCAGGCTTTTGGCCCAGAAGATGCTACAGTAGCCAGTAGCTTGAATAATTTGGCCTATTTTCACAAAACCTTAAAAGAATATGTCCAAGCTGAAGAGTATTATAAACGCTGTCTGGATATTAGAAAAAAGTTATATGGCCTGGAACATCCAGCAGTAGCTACGAGCATCAATAATTTAGCTTCTCTTTATTATGTAAAAGGAGATTATGCTGCTGCTGAACCTCTCTTTAAAGAAGCCTTGGAAGTTTGGAAACAAACTCTAGGCCCCAATCATCCAAATGTAGCTATCTGTCTGGAAAATCTGGCTATGCTTTATCAGGCAACCAATAGACAGGAAGAAGCCCAAAAATTAGAAGCACAAGCTCAAGCAATTCGAGCTCAAAACCAGTAAACATCTTAAAAAAAGGATATCCCTTATTTTGAGTTTAAGGGATATCCTTTTATTTCTATCTTTTATATTCCCAGAAAAGTTTAGCTAAAGATTCTATTTCTTCGCTTACAGCCAGAGCTTCCTGGAGGTTTTCAGCCCAAACCACCAACCCATGCTTTTGTAAGCAAATTATAGAATATTTCTCTCCTGCCCTAGCTACTACCCTGGCTAAGTCCAGGCTCCCGGGCTTGAAGGGAGGAAGATAGGCAATTTTGTTTTTAAACAAGTCCATCTCAAAAAAAGGCAGTTCCAACAAATCATATCCCTTTAACAGGAGCAAGTTTAAATAAGGGGGGTGCGTATGCAAAATAGCCCTGGCCTTAGGTTGCTTTTTATATAAAAATAAATGCATTTTGCTCTCAGAAGAAGGATTTCCCTGATTTAAAAGTCTATTCTCCCTTAAATCAAACACGGAAAAATCCTTGAAAGTCAAATTACCTTTAAAGGTTTTGGAGTTGGTGATTAAGACCTTAGAAGTATCTAATACACTTATATTTCCATTATACCCACTAAAAAGTCCTTTTTCCCAGCCTAATTGGCCAATTTTTATTACTTCTTTTACCTTTTTAAAGTCAAAAAATATGGAAAAGCCTTTTTCATCTACCTCAGGTAAATAAGGTTTTATATCAATAATTGGAGTTTTATCTATGGCTTCTAAGGGATGAACCACTAAACCATCCTGAAGTACTTCTTTTATATCCACTAAATGCAGACCTATGGGATTGGGTCTGGCTGGAGACCTGGTGGCAAAAACACCATGCAGGGCCAGTTGCCTGTCTCCTCCTGGATGTACCTCCAGCACCTCCCTGGAAGCCAGATGCAGCCAGGTAAAGATATAAACCTTTTGCCCTCTGCTTAATCTGGAAAGTCCCTGTAAATACCTGGAGTATATTTTTATTTTAACCGGGGGTAAGGATTTATCTCCTTGTTTGGGCACTTCTTCTCTTTTCTTAAAAGGGGAAAGTACTTCTCCAATGGGAACTAAAGAATAATCCTTCATTTTTCCTAATCCTTTTCCTTAAGGTTAAGCCATACTTTCAAAAAAACTTTAAAGTAGCAAGTGGTTAATAAAAAATAAAAGGGCTACCCTGCGGGATAGCCCTTTTATTTTAAACTATTTTTTCTTTAAAAGCTTAATTCAATTCTTTTTCCTGTGGAAATACGGGCAAGTAACGATAGGATAGGCTAAGGACCAAAGCTCCGTAAGCTAAAATCTCAATGGTAGTAGCCCATTCTGCCCAGTTGGGTGTATAGGAATACCACTTATCAAAGGGCATTACAGGAAAAGCAAGGGTTTGAACTGTAAAGACGAAACGATTAATCACAATACCAATACAATCCAGAATAGCAGCAGTGTAGAGTAAGAAAGGAATGTTTCTAAACTTAGGCACTACCAGTAAAATAGCTGGAATTACTCCACAAAGGCCAAGTTCTGCCCACAACAGCCATTTCCCATAGACATCATTAAACATCTGGTCAAAGGTAAGACCCATTTTGGGTAGAGTATCAGTAGCCCAATACCAGGTGTCTAAGAACTTAAAGAAAAGATAGAAGCAAAGTAAGGAACCAGCAATTTTACCCATTAAGGCCTTGGTTTCATAGGAAACCAGCTTACGGCCAGTAATCTTTTCCATCAAGGTAGCAATAAGCATGGTAAAGGCAGGACCAGAAGCAATAGCAGAAGCTACAAATAAGAAGAAGGTCCAGGGCCAGATAAAGAAACCTTCTCTATAGGCAAAGGGGCGACCAAAAAGCACACCATACATACCACCCAAGGAACCCTGGTGGAAAGTGGACAAAAAAGTACCAATACCAGCAAAAAGAGGCATGTACACATGAAAGTTATGAGCCAAATTGTGGATGAAACGATTTTGATTGAGCTTTCTGTTTTCCAGAATAATAGGAATATATTCAATAATTAAAACCATACAATAGCAAGTAATACAAAAGATAACTTCAGTGAGCATGGAATGGACATTGGGGTGCCAATAACCAAACCAGGCTCTAAGAGGTTGGCCAATATCCAGGGTCAAAATGAGCATGGCTCCAGAGTAGCAAATAAAGCCCACAATTACAGCCAGGTTGATGATATTTTTTAACTCTTCAATGCCCACAATGTATTTGAGGAAACCAGAAAAGAAAGCTCCAGCTCCCAAAGCAATAACAGCCAAATCAAAGGTAATCCACAACCCAAATCCAAAATAGTTGTCTAAATTGGTCTCCACCAATCCATTGGCAAAAATCCTATAGGTAGCGTAAAGTCCCCAGGCAAAAACCACACCAATAATGGCCAGCCAAACGGCAAATTTGCCAAAGGAGCAACGCTCCACTCCTTCAGGTAACCATTCTCTATCTATCATGGCTTACTCTCCCTTTGTCTTTTCATGTGGCAAATAGTTGTCACCCTGTCTACGGACCCACTCCCGTTCACTATAATAGTAAACCTGTGGGTCAGTACCCAAACGCTCTAACAATCTAAAAGCATATTTGCTCTTAGCCAGTTTTGCCACCTGGTGTTCTGGATTGTTCAAATTCCCAAAAACAATTGCACCTGTGGGACAAATTTCTGCACAGGCTGGGATATAGGCATCTTCTGGCAGATCCAGAGGATCTTCTCCATCATAACGAGCCTTTTCCTTTGCAGCCATAAAACGATGATGGCAAAAAGTACACTTTTCCACCACACCTCTGGGTCTCACTGAAGTGGAAATGTTTAAGGTCTTTTCCATACCTGCAGGCCATTTGGGGTCATACCAGTTGAAATACCTGGAATGATAAGGACAAGCAGCCATACAGTACCTACAACCTATACACCTAGGATAAATCTGGCTAACAATTCCACCTTCTTCATCCTTAGTGGTAGCAATTACAGGACACACTGTAGAGCAAGAAGGTTTACCACACTGCATACAGGGCCTGGGAAGATAAGCAATATCATGCTCTGGAAAAGGTTTACCATTGCTAAGTTCATAAACCAACATCCAGGTCAAGGTCATGCGTTTATCTGACCCATCTACCATTGGCGCAATGTTGTTTTCTGCCTGACAGGCTACCATACAGGCCCCGCATCCAGTGCACTTGTCTATATTGATAACCATTCCCCATTTTACTTTAAATTCTATGGCTTCCATAATTCACCCCTCTCTCCAAATTTACGCCCTAACAACTTTTACCTGGGACCTGTTCCACACCTTAAGACCACTGCCTTTTTCTTCCTTCACACTTAACACTTTAAACAGGTTATCGCCCTTGCCCTTGACAAACTCGTCCCAGGCCTGGTGCCCAAAACCAAGAGGTGCAGCTATAACATCATTCATCACTGTTTCCGTAATATTTACTCTGGCTACACACTCTCCACCAGCACCTTGTAATTTTACCTTGCCATTTTGTTTTAATTTCAACTTCTTGGCAGTATTTTTATTTACCTGGATATAAAAATCCTTCTTTTGTAATTCAAATTCTTTCACTACCACCACTTCAAAAGGAGTAAGGGCTTGTTTGGTATTACCCAGGTAATTTCTAGCTACAGGAGCTAAAAAGACACCTTCTCCTTCTGTTTCTAGGCCTGTGGCTAAAATTTCTACAGGTAAGCTCAAGCTGTTTTGAGCCAGCCACTTATCAGAAGTATAAGCTCCAGCACTTACACTTTCTAAATCAGTGCCCAAACTTTCTGCTTTGGCCTGCAAAACTTCTTCAAAAGAAGCAAAGCCCAGATCAACTCCCAGCTTATTGGCCACTTCCAGAATAAAATCAGGAGTAGATTTGGTGGAGAATATGGGCTCAATCACAGGAGCAGCAACACTGTAAATCTCCTGACCTACTCCAAAGGGTGTGTACGCATCATCAAAACGCTCCAGGAAATGAGGAGCAGGCAAGATAAGGTCACAGGCCATAGCTGTTTCATCCAGGAAAGTACTAAAACTTACCTTAAAAGGAATCTTTTCCAAAACAGTCTTCACCTGCTCTGGCTGAGGCAAAGCATAAAGAGGATTGGCTTCATAAACCAACAAGCCATCCACAGCCTTACCCTGTTCCACTTCATCCAAGAACTTGAGAAAACTCTTTTGATTTAGCTCACTACGCCAGGGTGCACTTGTAATGACCTTGTTTTCAGGGAGAGCAACCAGGCCACCTTTTTGATTAAGAGTACCTAAAAGCAAGTTCACCAAGATACCACTGGCCCATTCAAAAGCACCACTTCCCTGGCCAAAATCAGAACCAACCAGCACACAAGGAGCACTGGCCTTAACCAAATCCTGAGCCAGTTTTTGAATCTGAGCAGCACTAACTCCAGTCTTGGCTTCCACCACACTGGGTGTATATTTACTCAAGATATAGTCTCTAACCAGACCAAAGTTCTTAAGGGAAGCACTCTTACCCATCTTTAAAAGATAATAACAAATACCCAGAGCCAGGACACCTTCCTGACCAGGATATACTGGCATCCATTTATCCACAGTAGCTGCAGTACCTGTCTGTACTGGACCAGCATAGACAAATTTACCCTTTCTAGAGGCAAAAGCCTTCTGATTGCGAACTACAGGACCCCAACTGGAAAGGATATCTGCCCCTAAAATCAAGACATAATCAGAATTTTCCAGGTCAAATCCCAATTGCCCTTTACCTTCCATAAGTGACCAGGCCCGCTGACTTACCTGGGCATCGCTGGGCATAAAGTAAAAATCATCACTGCCTAAAAGTTTTAAAAATCCAGCTAAAACCTCACTGGCAGAGCCATTTTCATCTCCACTAAGAGCAGCAATCTTTTTACCTTTAAGGTTATCAGCAACTATCTGGGCAGCTTCTTCCCAGGAAATAGCTTCAAAACGACCATTGTTTTTCTTTAAAGGTCCTTTTACTCTGGCAGGTCTATATAAAAGCTGTACTGCAGAAGAACCTAAAGGACAAACACCACCCTGACTTAAAGGATGATTTTTATTACCCTGGGCAGTTACCGGGCGTTTACCCACCTTGTGTACAGAAAGCCCACATCCCCCAGGACATAATTTACATAAAGAAGGAGCCTCACTTCTAGCTCCATATTGGAGTTTGGGTATCCATGGCCAGTTTTGAGACCAAATGGATACATCGTCTGCCAGTTTCCAGGGCACTGGTGTAAATAAAGTGCCCACAGCACCACCGACTAAAAAGGTAATGAATCCTCTTCAATCAAGTCCCATTTTTCCACCCCTCATTTATTTATGACAAACATAGCAGGCATTACTGGCCCCATTTTGGGCATGACACCTCTCACACTGCCACATCTTCATGGTTTGTTTACTGTAACCAGAAATTTTGTTCTCATAATAGACAGGAGGAGTATCACTATTACCTACATCAGGATGACAGGTAGTACAGTCAAAGTCCTGATGCGCAATGTGGGAGAAAAACACATTGTCTGGCTGTTTCTGATAGATAAGCCAAGGCACTTCACGATCCTCGTTCACATACTCTTCCACAAACTTTGCTTCCGCAGGATCCTCTCCCATCACCTCAGCGTGACACTCAGCACACTCCTCTGTAGTGGGAATACCAGCAAAGGAACCATCTTCCCGAAAAGTATGACACTCATCACAGGCCATTCCCTGATCTTCCACATGCACCTTGTGACTAAAGCGAATAGGCTGAGCCTTTTCACTATAGAGCAGTTTCGGGAAAAGCCCCCATCCTACGATTAGTGCTCCCACAAAACCAATGAGAAAAGGAAGCACCACACAACTTTTACCTTTTGCCACTTTCATACCCTCCCTAGCACTATTTTTGAAAAACCTAAACCACCTAACTGCCAAAATCTAACCTAAATTTGGCTCACCTTATTGAAGAGAGCCAAAGAGTGTCAAGAGAGTTAAAGAAAAAATTCACATGGTTTTTTATTGAATTTTCTAAGAAATTCAAGCTAAATTTGGGCTATTTTTCTTTTTCCGTCCATACATGTCCTCAAAACGCACAATGTCATCTTCTTCCAGGTAAGGCCCGGACTGAATTTCTATAATTTCTACAGGCACTTTCCCAGGGTTGGCCAATCTATGTTTTACAGCCTTGGGGATATCCACAGACTGATTTTCTGTTAAAAGCAGGGTCTTTTCTCCAACGACCACTTCAGCCGTACCTTTAATCACCACCCAGTGCTCACTTCGATGGTGGTGCATCTGCAAACTGAGTTTGGCTCCTGGATTTACCACAATCCTTTTAATTTTATAAAATTCCCCTTCCTCCAAAATTGTATAACTTCCCCAGGGCCTCTTGACCGTAAGATGGGCTTCCACCAGATGTTTATCTTTGCTTTTCAAAGCATTTACCACATCTTTTACTCTTTGCACCTGACTTAAGGGCACAATCAAAGTGGCGTCTCTGGTTTGCACCACCACCATGTCTTTCACTCCCACTGCTGCCAGCTTACTGCCATAGGAAAAAAGCAAACTGTTGGCACAATCTAAAGCCAGCACATCGCCTTTAACCACACAACCGTCCTGGTTCTTTTCTCCCAATCTGAACAAGGCTTCCCAGCTTCCCAGGTCATCCCAGGAAAACTGGCTGGCACCACAGCCACCTCCTGAGCCTTTTCCATAATTCCATAATCTAGGGATAAGTCCGGCAATTTGGGATAAAGACTCAGCAAGCTCTCCTTTTGTTCCCAGAACTTCCACAGTTCTGGCTGCTGTCTTTTCACCTCAGCCAGGACCTTTTGCTGGGGCAGGACAAAAATCCCGCTATTCCAGTAAAAATCATCTCTATTTACAAATTCCCTGGCTCGTTCCAGATTTGGCTTTTCCACAAACCTCTTTACTCTAAATCCCCCTTCCAAATTCTCTCCCACCTGAATATAGCCATAGCCAGTTTCTGGTTTGTAGGGTTTTATCCCAAAGGTAACTAAAAAACCTTCTCTGGCCAGATTATAGGCCTGCAACAAATCTGCCTGCCAGGCAGTTTCGTCTTCAATTTGATGGTCAGAAGGGAAAACTGCTGCAATCATCTGCTTTTGCTGAAAATACTCAAACCCGGCCAGAACAGCAGGTAAAGTGTTTCTACCTACTGGTTCAGCCAAAACCTGAATACTTTCTTTACTAATCTTTTTTATCTGGCTTTTTACCTCAAAAACATGCTCTTCATTGGTAATGACCAGGACATTCTGGGGAAGGAAAAAATTTAATACCCTCTTTACTGTTTGCTGAAGTAAACTCTCCTCTCCATTTAAGGAAAGCAGTTGCTTGGGCATAAGAGACCTGGAAAGGGGCCAGAGTCTGCTACCTGAACCTCCTGCTAAAATAAAGGCATAAAAGTCTTTTTTCTTTTGCATAGTCTACTCCTCAAAAACAAAAGGACTCTCAAAGTCTTTAAACAAAGGTAAATTTTTATCCTTATCTGAAACAATTACCTCTTCTCTAGGCCAGTCTATCTTCAAGTCTGGGTCTAGGTAGTAAAGACCTCGTTCATGCTCTGGTGAATAAAACTCATCTACCTTATACATAAAGTCTGTATGGTCTTCTAGCACCAGGTAACCATGGGCAAATCCCCTGGGAATAAGCAGCTGCTCGCCTGAACCTGCCTTTAATTCAAAAGAAAAGTACTTACCAAAAGTAGGAGAGCCTTTACGCAAGTCCACAGCCACATCCAAAACCCTGCCCCTGCTCACCCAGACCAGCTTGGCCTGGGCTCTGGGAGGAACCTGAAAGTGAAGCCCGCGTAAAACACCCCTTTGCCTGGAATAGGCATGATTGTCCTGGACAAAATTATAGTCTAACTTTAAGCTAGCAAAACGATTCTGGTTGTAGGTTTCCATAAAAAAACCGCGCTTATCCTCAAATACTTTTAATTTAAGAATAAACAAGCCCGGAAAAGGGGTTTCAATTAACTGCATGTATCACTCCTAAAAAATTATGACTAAAAATTGGTTAAACTATTTCCAAGACATACTAGAAAAGCAAAAAAAAGCCAACCTCTTTAGAGAGCTAAAGGACTTTAAGCAGGGACAGGACTTATACCTGCACATACAAAATAAAAAACTTCTCAATCTGGCTTCCAACAATTACCTGGGCCTGCACAAACACCCCCTTTTAAAGCAAAAAAGCCAGGAATTACTGGACACTTACGGCACCACTGCTGGAGCTTCTCCTCTGGTAAGTGGAAGATTTCAGGAAGTTTTAGAACTGGAAAACACTCTGGCCAGATTCAAAAAAACAGAAAAAAGCCTTATCTTTACCTCTGGTTATACTGCCAATCTAGGCATTTTAAGCAGTTTAGCCGATTCCAGGACCATTGTTTTTAGCGACAAACTAAATCACGCCAGCATTGTTGATGGCATACTCCTTTCTAGAGCTAAATTGGTGCGCTATAGACATCTGGATATGGAGCATCTTGCCTGGTCCCTGGAAAAATACAAAGACCACCCGCGTAAAATCATTGTAAGCGATAGTATTTTTAGTATGGATGGAGACATAGCTCCTTTAAACACTCTGGTTCAGTTAAAAAAAGAGTATGCTGCCCTGCTTATGTTAGACGAAGCCCATGCTACAGGCATTTTTGGCAGGGGAAGGGGGCTGGCTCACCACCTAAAATTAGAGCAAGAAGTGGATATTCACATGGGTACCTTTAGCAAGGCTCTGGCTTCTCTGGGAGGGTATGTTTGTGCCTCTAAGCCCATTATCTCCTTTTTAATCAACAAAGCCAGGTCCTTTATCTACTCTACTTTTTTGCCTCCAGCAGTAATTGGCGCCAATCTGGCAGTACTAAACCTTTTGGAACAAAATCCCGGGCTGGGAGAAAGGTTACTTAGTCTAGCCCATAACTTAAGAAGATTTTTGCAAGAACTTGGTTTTGATACAGGTAATTCTTCCACCCAGATTATTCCTGTTATCCTCAAAGACCCGGAAAAAACCCTGAGGGCCCAAAAATTCTTGGAAGAAAAAAATATTTTTGTCCCGGCCATAAGGCCTCCCACTGTGCCAGAAAACACCTCCCGGTTGAGGATTAGTTTGCGTTTAGACTTGCAGGACAGGGAAATGGAGCAAATCCAGGAAGCCTTTAAGGAATTAAAAAAAGTACTATGTTAACTTTTATCTCTGGTTGGGCTGGTTGGCCCAATCTCTATCCTTTAATCAGCCAGAAGGGAAACTTTGTAGTGCCTTTTGAAGACCTCTGGCCCCGGGATTTTCCTCAATTCTTCCAACAGAACCAGTTCCACCTCCTGGTTGCCTGGTCCACAGGGGCACATCTATGTTTAAAATACTTAAAAGCAATCAAGAGTGAGTACCTTTTTTTAATTGCACCCTTTAAAGACTTTAGCCAACATATCTCTCCTCTCTGGCTCCAAAAAACAAAGCAAAACCTTCTCCAAAACCCCTCTTTTACCCTGCACAAGTTTTATAAGCGCATTGGAGTGGATTTAAACTTTTCACCCACCCCCACCCAGGTAGAGAACTTAGCAGAAGGGCTTAATTTTTTATTAACCTCCAGACTAACAGAGCTTTCTAAACCCCAGAACATAAAGCACCTATATTTACTCTATGGTCAAAGGGACAAACTCATTTCAGCAGAGGAAATAACCAGGCTAGCTGCTGAACTTGAACTAGGCCAGGGAAAGGTGATTTTGCTTGACCAGGGACACTTTTTACCGCAAGAACAACTCCTCCATGTACTTGAAGAAAAAACAAATTGCTGCTGCTTTTAACCGCCAGGCCCATAAGTACCCCCAGGAGGTTAAAATTCAGGCCCAGGTGGCCCAAAAGTGCCTTGAGGTTGTACCTCCAGGAAACTATCCCCTGGTCTTAGAAATAGGGGCAGGGGGAGGGATTTTAACCTGCCTTATACCTCAAAAAATTAAGTATTCTCAGCTTGTTGTTTTAGACTTAGCAAAAGAGATGCTAAAACTCTGCCCTCTGGGTATAAAACTCCTGGCAGATGGAGAGCATTTGCCCTTTAAAAGGGCTTCCTTTGACCTGGTACTTAGTGCTTCTACTTTTCAGTGGTATGAAGAGGGACCAAGGGCCTTGCTCAACACCCTGGGGTTGTTGAAAAAGGAGGATTTTTTTCCTTTGCCTTTTTTGTGCAAGGGACTTTAAAAGAAATAGCCAAAGCCAGCCAGGAAAGCGGTTTTGGCTCTGTTTATCCCTTGCCCGCAAGCAAACCTTTTTTAGACCTTCTTACTCAGGCAAAGATAAAATTTTCTGCCCAGGAAGAAGAAAGCAAAATCTATTTTCCAGGTGTAAAGGATATTCTCTATCACTTAAAAAACACAGGCACTTCTTACACCCCAGACAAAAAGGCGGTCTCTCCTTCTCGTTTAAAAAAGTTTTTTCACTTTTATGCTAAGCACTTTCAGGCAGAAAAGGGATTTTTTCTAACCTACAAGACCCTTTATCTGTGGGGCAAAATCTAAACTTCCAGCTTACCTATCCATTCCTGAAAAGATTTAATCCCCAATTTCTTCATTTTTAAGGGCAATTCTTCCACCAATCTAAACAGAGTATCTGGCCGCATAAAATTGGCCGTACCCACCTGCACAGCACTTGCTCCTACCAGCATAAACTCCAGGACATCCTCTACCTTGCTTATACCTCCAATCCCCACTACAGGAACGGAAACCACCCGGCAAACTTCATAGACCATCTTTAAGGCCACAGGTTTAATCGCCGGGCCCGAAAGCCCGCCAAAGACATTTTTTAAACAGGGTTTACGGCGATAGATATCCACCGCCATACCTCCCAGGGTGTTGATTAGAGAAATCACATCTGCTCCAGCTTCTTCCACAGCCAAAGCAATTTCTTTAATGTCAGTAACATTGGGGCTTAATTTTACCATTACTGGCTTGCTAACGACCTTTTTTACTGCCCGGGTAAGCTCTGCTGCCAGTAAAGGATTCTGGCCAAACAAAACCCCACCTTTTTTTACATTGGGGCAAGAAATGTTTAACTCTAAAGCAGCCACCTTTTCTGCTTTATCTAAAATCCTGGCCAATTCCACAAACTCTTCCCCACTCTGGGCATACATATTGACAATTACTGGGGTTTCTTCAGGGAGCAAAGGTAGCTTTTCTTCCAGAAACTTTTCCACGCCTATATTCTGCAAACCTATGGCATTGAGCATGCCACAGGGAGTCTCCACAATCCTAGGTGGGGGATTGCCTTCCCTGGGTTTAAGGGAAATGCCTTTTACTATAATCCCTCCCAAGGTTTTCAAGTCTCCATAAGGAGCAAACTCCAGGCCATAACCAAAGGTTCCTGAGGCAGAAATAAGGGGATTTTTCAGGTTTAAACTACTTAAGTTTACTCTTAAATCAACGCTCATTACAACTCCAACTCCTCTGCTTTAAATACCGGACCCTTTGTACAGGTCTGAACCAACCCCTGCCTGGTCTTAGCCACACAGCCAAGACAGGCTCCCACACCACAAGCCATTCTATTTTCTAAAGAAAGATATCCTTGGGCTTTACTCTCCATTAAATATTTATGCACTACCTTTAAAAAGGGATGTGGCCCACAGGCAAAAATTTTACCCTTGCCAGCATACTGCCAGATACTCTCCCTTAGCTCTTCTTCAAATAAAAGCAGTTCTTCTTCACTTTCCTGCCTCGAGGCCCTTTTTTCTACCTTATCTGAAATATCCTGCCAGGGATAAACCTCCAGGGGAAGCCTATGGCCAAAGAGAAGTTTCAACCTTTCTGGGTGAGGATGCTGTTTACAAAGGGCAATAAAAGGAGCAATGCCCATTCCTCCACAAAGAAGTAAGGCCCTATCAGCCACAGGAAATCCCTGTCCCAGGGGACCCCAGCAGGTGACCTTGTCTCCTGGTCGCAAGGCCAGAAGCAAATTGGTCCCTTTTCCCACTACCTGAAAAAATATCTGCAAATACTCAGAGTTAAGGTCGCAAATGGAAAAAGGCCTGGGCCATAAGGGGTCATATCCCCACAACTTGGGCCTGAGCATTACAAACTGCCCTGGCGTAAAGGGCAAATTTAAGGGCTCTAAAAATAAATGGGCTACTGGAGAGCCCGGGATTGGTCTAACTTCCAACACCTCTAATTCTTTACACAACAAACCTTCTTGAATCATCTTTTCCTCTTTTGCCATAAATTTAAGGCCAGCAACTCGCCTTCTTTACCACCTCCAGCCATTCGAGCTAATTCCTTTTTTATCTCCTCTTCCTGTTTAAGTAGCTGACAACCAATCCTGGTTGTATTTTCCTCTATCTTTTTCTCCACTTTAAAGTGCCTATCTGCCAGAACAGCCAACTGAGGCCAGTGTGTAATTAAGATAATTTGCTGGGTGCTGGCTAATAATTTTATCTTTTCTCCTACTTTAACTAAAGTAAGGCCACCAATTCCCGTATCCACTTCATCAAAAATAAGTGTACCCTTCTCGCCTCCCTGTAAAATCATTATCACCAGTAAAAGTCTGGAAAGTTCTCCACCAGAGGCAATTTGATTTAAAGGTCTGGGTTCTTGCCCGGGGTTGGGTTGCCAGAGCAATTTCAACCTTACCTCTTCCAGCTCGCCAAACCAAAAATAAGAGTCCCGGGCAAAATACAAACTAAGTTCAGCAGAAAACCCTAATTCCTTGAGTTCTTTTTCTAAAATGGCTTTTATTTCCCGGGATTTGTTCAACCTGAGTTCATTAATCTGAGTAAGTACTCTGGCAAGTTCTTGCTTGACCTCTTCCTCTCTAAGCTCCAGTTCTTTTAAAAGCAACTTACTCTCATCTAAAAAAGACAGGTTTTTCTCTATCTCGCTTTTTAAAGCTAAAATATCCTGTAAAGAGCCTTTAAACTTACGCTTTAAAGAAGCCAGCTCATACAGTCTGGCCTCTATCTTATCTATCTCACTTAAGGGCACCAATTCCAGTTTTCTTAATTTTAATTCCAGTTCTTCCAGAAAATAAAAAAAATCCTGGGCCTTTTCCAGGTCAGGAGCAAATTCATCCAGATTAGATAGCTCCCCTAAAGCCTCAAGCACTGCCTTAAATTCTTTATATAAATTGCCTTCTCCCAGTAAAGAGAGTAAAAATTCTACCTTTTCCTGGATGTTTTTTCTTTTTTAATTTGTTCTATTCTGGCCAAAAGTTCCTCTTCTTCTCCAGGCAAAGGATTTACCTTTTCTATTTCCTCTTTTTGATACTCTAAGTAGTCTTTTTTTTGCTCCAGTTCTTTTATTTTATTTAAAATAGTTTCCTTTTCCTCTTTTATTGCTTCTAATTTTTTGAGCAACCTTTCCTTTTTAGCCAGAATCTCTTCACCTAAAAAGGAATCTACCAGAGTTGTGGCAAAGCCAGGTTTTAAAAGTTTTTGTTGGGCATGTTGCGTAGCTGAAAGTAAAAATTTTTTACTAAGTTCTTCTATTTTAACACTGGAAACCAGTTGGTCATTTATATAAAAACGGCTTCTTTTGGGTAAGTATTCCCGGCGTAAAATATATTCCTCTTCTTCCAGGACAAACACACCTTCTAACCAGGCCTTTTCAGCCCCCAAACGCACCTCTTTGTGCTGCCAATTGCCTCCCAAAAGACCGCTTATGGCATTTACCACCAGGGACTTGCCCGCCCCTGTCTCACCCGTAAAAACATTTAAGCCAGAATGAAACTCCAACTCCAGGTCTTCAATGAGAGCAAAGTTTTTTATCCTCAACAACTCAAGCATATCTTCCTCCTGGGACCAATCTGGCAATACCCCTTTTACCTTTTACTCTCAACCAAAACTCTTGCTCCTTTTCTGTTCCCTGGCCTTTTGCCAGGCCAAAAGAAACTCTTCCCTGGCCTCCTGGATTCTAAAATTTTTCAAGTTGGTCTCAGCCAAATCCAATCCCAGGCGCCAGTCCTCTGGATGCAGCAAACTTAACTGGCTTTCCAGCTGCAGCAACTTATCTTCTACTCCCTTTTGTTCTCTTAAAAGAGTTTTTAATAATTTTAAAGCCTCTTCATCTGCAGGATTGTTTAAAAGCAAAAGATACAAACACTCTGCTGCAGAACGAGGAAGGTGTTTATTGGGGTCAAATAAAAAACCAATTCTAAATTTTTGTTTTCTTCTAATGAGCTCTTTAGCCCAAAATAAAATCATGTCTCTAATCTTTTTAGGAATATCCTTATACAAAGAATTGCTTTTTACATATCTAACTATAAACTTTCTAGCCAGTTCACGATTTTTCCAGAACAAGGCAGCAAAAGAGGCACAAAGATTTAGTTCCCAATTCTCCTCATATAAGCCTTTTTTAAGTAAATAATACAATATTTCTTCCAGCTTGTTTCTATACTGCAAATTTAGTTCTAAAAGGCAGCAATATATTTGCGCATTTTTATAACCTGCCAGCAAGATATTTTCTAAATCTTTGTCTTCTTCAGGAAAGTTATTGTTCTCTTTTAAAAGGAAAAAACTAGCTATCACCCTTGACTTTTCTTCTACTGCTAAAGTTTTCTTCACTTCCAAATTTTGAGTAAGAGCAAGTAGTTTTTGCACCCTGGCTGGAGCCAGGTGGTTTGCCCTTAACTTTTCCCACCCTCTTCTAGCAATTAGGCTGGCTTCCTGCGGGTGATTTAAAAAATAATGTAATTTTTCTTTTAATTCTAACCCATCTCTATATTCTACATATTCTTTTTCAGGTTCAAAAAACTCTCTTAAATCTTCCTTTAAACCTGGTGAAAACAACAAGCATCCACAGGAAAGGGCTTCAAAGGTTCTAAAATTTATCTCTCCAGCTATGGCTTCATTAACCACTATTTTAGTCTGCTGGTAAAAATTTAGCATTTGTGTAAAGGGAAGTTCCTGATGCACAAAATGAGAACTAAATTCTTTTTTTAAAAAATCCACCAAGACCTTACGCAGGGTACGATACTCATTTACTCTTCCTGCAAAACCAATACTATGTTTTCTACTTTCCCAGGCATTCCAGTTAAGAGGTAAGCCATACCACATCAAACAATCACTGCTAATATTTTCTTTCTTAAAAAGGGATACAAAGGAAGGCTGGGTAGTTAATAAGAGGTCAAAATTTTTGCCGTAAATTTTATGCCAAAAAAAGTTTAAATGGGTATCAATGGACCAAAAAACTTTTTTACAATAAAATTCACTAAGTCCAAACAATAGGGTTCTGGGGCCTAAATTTTCCTGTTGAAAAATTAAATCAGGATTAAACTCTTTAACGTCTCTTATTTTGCTCAAATCCACAATGCCACCAGACAAATCTAAGTTCTTTACCTGGCAAGTATCCGGGAAATAGGGCGCAAGAGTGGAATTGATAGTTAGAATTCTCATTTATTTTCTTTTTTCTAGGGTCTAAAATATCTCTCAGGGCCTCACCCAAAAGATTATACCCAAGGACAGTAAGTAAAATCATAAGTCCGGGGAAAATAGAAAGCCAGGGCGCAATTTCCAAAACTCCCTTTCCTTCCATAAGCATATTGCCCCAGCTGGGTATAGGGGGTTGAACTCCAATTCCCAAAAAACTCAGACCTGCTTCCACTAAAATAGCTGAGGCCACGCCCAGGGTAGCAGATACTAAAATAGGGGCAATGCCGTTGGGGAAAATATGGACGAATAAAATTCGGAGCAAGGAAGCTCCATTTAAATAAGCAGCCAGGACAAACTCCCTTTTCCTTAAACTAAGGGTTTCTGCCCGCATGAGTCTGGCCACTCCCATCCAGGAAGTAAGGCCTATGACCACCATAATATTGAACAGACTGGGTTCTAAAAAGGCAATCACCGCTAAAATAAGAAAAAAGAAGGAAAACAAAGCATTATATCCACAAAGCGCATAATTATTTCATCTACCCATCCGCCCAAATAACCAGCTAAAAGTCCCAAAACAACGCCAATACCCACAGAAATACCCACAGCCACAAAACCCACCCACAAGGACACCCTGGCCCCATAAACCAGGCGAGAAAACACATCCCTGCCCAGAGCATCTGTACCCAGAAGGTGCTCCCAGGACGGCGGTTGCAATAACTGGTCTACATTGATTTGAAAAGGGTCATAGGGGGCTAAGTAAGGCGCAAACAGGGCCAGAGCCGTGGAAAACAAAACCAGAATAAGCCCCAGAAAAAGAAAAATTTTGGTCCTTTTCATCTCTTACCTTCTAGTCCGCGGGTCTACCAACATATAACCGATATCAGCCAGCAAATTTCCCAGTAAGGTAAGCAAAGCACCCAAAACCAGGTTTCCCAAAATAAGAGGATAGTCCCTGGCCATTACTGCCTGATAAAAAAGCTGTCCCAAACCAGGCAGGGCAAAAATGGATTCAATAATTACACTTCCTCCAATAAGCCCAGGGATAGAAAGGCCCAAAAGGGTTACCACGGGTAAAAGGGCATTTTTTAAACCGTGTTTAAAAACCACCTGCCAGTAGGAAAGCCCCTTAGCCCTGGCCAGTAAAATAAAATCCTGCCCCAAAATCTCCAGCAAACTGGCTCGCATATACCTGGATAGACCAGCCAGACCAGTAAAAACAAAGATAAACACCGGCAAGGCCAGGTGCCTGGCCAGATCTAAAAGTTTAGCACTAAAGCTCATCTGTTCAAAGTTAAGAGAGGTAAGGCCAGAAATGGGGAAAATGGGCCAATAAATTCCCAACCACAACATCAAAAGCAACGCCAGCCAAAAGCCAGGAATGGAAAATCCCAGGAAGACAAATACCGTCATACTCTTATCAAACCAGCTATCAGGATAAACAGCTGAAAAAATCCCTATGGGTAGAGCCAAAAGAAAAATCAAAAAAAGGGAAATGGAGTTTAGAGCCAGGGTTACAGGCAACCTTTCCTTTATCTTTTCCCAGACTGGACGATGATCTCCACTTAAAGAATTGCCAAAATCCAGGCGTACAATCCTTTTAAGCCAGTTAAGATACTGTACTCCTAAAGGCTTATCCAGGCCATAAAGCTTGGTTAGTCTTTCTTTGGCCAGAGAATCTGCCTTAGGGTTTAAAGTGGTCTGTAAATCTGTAGGTGAGCCAGGAGTCAGGTGTATTACCCAAAAACTTATCACTGTAATACCCAAAAAAGTCAAAATTAGGGAAAGTAATTTGCCAACAATTCTCTTAAACATTTTTCCTGCGTAAAAGATAAATACTTAAACCCAGCCCCATTCCCACCATACCCAGACAAAAAACCTGACCTAAAGAAAAAGGTCCCCAGACCAAACCCAGTTGAGGATCTGGCTCTCTAAAAAACTCAATAACAAACCTTACCCCTCCATACCCCAAAAGATAAAAACCAAGCAGTGTACCTGCAGGAAAAGGTTTCTTTCTAAGCCACCAGAGAAGAAGAAACAAAAAAACACCTTCTCCCAGGGCTTCGTACAGTTGCGAAGGGTGGCGCAACACCAGGGGATCTGCAGGAAAATACATGCCCCACTTTACACTTGTAGGACGACCATAAAGCTCGCCATTGAAAAAATTGCCCAGGCGCCCAAAAGTATATCCCAGGGGCACAGCCGGGACAAAAAGATCACTTAGTTTTAAAAAAGAAACCCTTTTCTTTTTACAAAAAAATAAAGTAACCAGGATAAGACCTAGTAATCCACCATGATAAGACATCCCGGAAATGCCGGTATAAATAAAGTGTCCCTTTTCCCAAACAAAGGGTAAAAAAATCTGGGCTGGATGCTTGCTAAAGTAAGGAAAATCATAAAAAAGCACATAGCCCAGTCGACCACCCAGAATAGCGCCCAAAATGGCCCAGGTAAAAAAATCATCCACCAGATTAAGAGGCAAATCCACTTCCTTTTTTTGCAAACGCCAGCGCACCAAAAAATAAATCAGGGAAAAGGCAACTACATACATCAAGCTATAATAACGCAGGGGAAAGTTGCCAATCCGAAATATTTCAGGCCTGACCAAAGAAGGCAGATGTTGCCAGAAGTTCCAGAAACCCATCTATTCTTCCTTTAATTCCCGTTGCATCAACTTAGATACTGCTTCCCTGGGATCCTTTCCTTCATATAAGATGGCATACACCTGAGAGGTAATGGGCAAATCCACGCCAATTTTCTGGGCCAGCTTATACACTGCTTCTGTGGTTTTTACCCCTTCTGCCACCATGCGCATGGAATCAATAATCTCCTTTAACTTTTCTCCCTTTCCCAAACGCAAGCCCACCTGACGATTGCGGCTTAAATCCCCAGTACAGGTTAAGACCAGATCCCCCATACCAGAAAGCCCCATAAAAGTCCTTTCCCTGGCTCCCAGCGCTACTCCCAACCTGCTCATCTCAGCTAATCCTCTGGTAATCAGGGCAGCTCTAGCATCATGACCAAAACCAAGGCCATCAGCAATCCCCGCAGCCAAGGCCATCACATTTTTTAAAGCTCCTCCCAATTCCACTCCCAAGTAATCAGAATTATAATAGACCCTAAAATAGTTATTGGAAAAAATGCGTTGAATTCTTTTGCCTATCTGCTCATTAGCGCAACCCAAGCTAACTGCAGTGGGTAGTTTTAAACTTACTTCTTTGGCAAAAGAAGGACCTGACAAAATGGCATATACAGGCTTTTTTTCAGCCAGGCTTTCTTCAATCACTTTAGATAAAGGGCTTAAACTGGCAATTTCTATTCCCTTACTGGCGCAAATAATTGTGGGAGACATGGGAAAAAGGTCTTTTACCTGGGTTAAAGTCTGCCTGATAAACTGTGTAGGTACCACTACCAGGTAATAATCTTTATATCTGACCACTTCTTTTAAATCACTACTCACCTTTAAATTATCATTAAGCCTTATTCCTGGTAAATACCAGCTATTTTCCCTTTTCTCTTTTATCTCGTCTACCAGATCTGGCTCCCGTACCCAGAGTTCAACTTCCAGATCTTGTTTTTCAGCTAACATATTGGCTAAAGTAGTACCCCAACTACCTCCACCCAATACACCTATCTTGATTTTCACCCTAAAGACCTCCTTTTAGGCTCTTAAACTATAAGAGAAAAATTTACCCAAAATATCTGAAAGTGCCAAGCTTTTCTTGCTGTCTTTTAGAATTTACTACTTTTTGCAAAAACCAACTCAGCTTCTAAAATTTAAAGTAAGGACTTTAAAAACCTGATTTAATACTCTACTACCTAAAAGAAAAAAGAAGAGGGTAAAATTTAAAAATAAAATCAATTGCCAAAAAGGTATTTTTTAGCTAAAAAAAATAAACTAAAAATTATAAAAAGGAGAAAGGGTTATGAGGAGAAGATTTTTTATCTTTTTATCACTTATTAGTCTAGGATTATTACTTTTTATCCCCAACTCAAGTAGTGCAGCCAAAGAAGTAATTACCACTGGCATGGCCCCGCTATTAGGCAATCAAGCTCAAGCCAGGAATCAAGCCTTAAGTCAGGCCCTGCGCAATGCTGTAGAGCAAGGAGTGGGTACGCTTATTGATTCCAATACCATGGTGCAAAACTATCAATTAATCTCCGATAAAATCTATTCCCAGGCCTCTGGTTATGTAACCAACTATCAAATCCTTTCTGAAGGCTTAAGCCCTGATGGGCAAATGTATAATGTAACCATTAAAGCCAGCGTTTCTACCGAAAGTATAAAAAACGACCTCAGGGCTATTGGAATCTTAAAACAACAAGTGGGTAATCCTAGATTCATGGCTATTTATCTACCTCAAACCAAATCCAGTGCCTATAGACATTCCAGGGCAGTAGTAGCAGCTGAGCAGGCTATCAACGGAGTCTTTGCCCGCAAAGGATTTGTGGTCTTAGACCGCATGTTTGTAGATAATGTTTATAATGAAATAGAACAAGCTGGACGCATTGATATAGACATGGACGACCTTTCTGCTCTGGCCCTCAAGTATAGAGCAGACTTGCTCTTGGTCTATGATGTACATGTGGGAGTAAAGCAAGGTGGACAGAGTAAGTATTTTGGTGGCGTAATGGTAGAAATAGATTTAAGAGCAGTAGCTCCAGCAACTGCTGATCTTATTGCCCAAAAACATGGAGATGTTTATGTACGAACAGCAAAAATGGCTGGCAACTATTATGAAGACATGATGGCAGCCCAAGCAGCAGATAAGGTAGGAAAGGCTGTTGCTGAAGCCCTGGTGGGCGATGTTTTAGCCTATTTTGAACGCCAGGTACACGGTGGAGCTCGTTTTGATATCTGGTTTAGAAACTTTAGTGAAGGAGAGACCTATACCATTTATGACATTTTACAAAATATCCCAGGGGTTAAAGATATCAATGTACGTCAACAATCCCCGGGTAATTTCCAGGTAGATGTCAATTATCAAGGCAAAAAATTCGATTTCCAGCGCCAACTCTACCAAACTATGCAACAAAGAGGCATTGCCTTTGAAACTCAACAGGCCAAAGGTAATCGTTTCCTCTTCTTTAAAGCAGGGACCAACAATCCTTTTGGAGAAGTAAACTTACAATAACCTAAAAAGGGGTTTTAAAATGCAAAAAGGATTAACCATACTTTTGGGCTTACTTTTAAGTACTCTTGTCTTTTCCTGTGCACCTAAGATGAAACTCACGGCCATAAAACCAGCTGAAGTCAGTATGCCCGGAGTAAGGACACTGGCCATATTGCCTTTTAGAGGGCAATATGGAGATCTGGTAAGGGATGAATTTTATTCCAAATTAGATGATGTTAAACACTTTACCCTGCAAGACCTTCGTTACAATGAAGCTCTGGATAAAATTCAGTGGGAACAAATGGACGACCCCAGATTTATGCCTGAATTTGCAGGAATTAAGGCAGATGCAGCCATTGCCGGGCAGGTGATTCATCAAATTAAAGATATAAGAGGAGCAGACCAGGTCAAAATGCAGGAAGGAACAGGCCAGTATCGCAAGGTAAAAAGAAAAATATCTTTACGGGTAAAAATGAATGGGTAGAAGAAGAGATTATGCGTACAGTCTTAAAACCTGTCCCTTACATTGTACGCACTGCCTCTCTTACTGCTTCCATTAAGGTGTTTGACTTAAAAACCAGAAAAATCCTGGCCACCAAACAGGTTACCGAAAGCTTCAAACAAAAATACGGGGGCAAAGAAGGAAATGACTCCTTAAGCTGCCTCTTTGGAGCCAAAACCATCGAAGACCTACCCACGCCAGAGGAAACTCTAAGCAGCCTAGCTGAAAAGGTTGCTACACGCCTGGTAGCCAAAATTGCTCCCACCAAATACACCATGGAAATAGCCCTGGATACAGGCGGCTCCAGTTATGTAAGTAAGGGAGTTAAACTGGCCAAAAAAGGAGACTGGGAAGGAGCCATGGAAATGTGGCAAATGGCCCTAGAAAAAGATCCTTACTCCGGGCCTGCCCTCTATAATATGGGAGTAGCTTATGAAGCCAGAGGGGATCTAAACAGCCTTATTCAAGCCAGGAACTATTATTTAAAGGCCATTAAGGCCAATTCCAAGGACATGTATATAGAAGCCAAGGTAAGGATAAACAAAAAGATAAGAGACATGCAAAAACTAGAACAACAACAAAGACTTCTAAACCAAACTCCGGAAAGAAAGTCTACTTCTGGAGAAGTTCAGGTCTATTAAAATTACCTGCTTATACTTACAAGGGCGCTTTTAAAAAAGCGCCCTTACTCAATCTGAGCTAAAAGGATATCTAAAGTTTATTTAGCTATCTAAAAATTAAAAAATTCTTGATTAGAGGAAGGACTATAAGCATGGGAAGAGCGGTTTATTTTTATGCAATAGATAAAGAACTTAACGCCTTGTTACAATTTACACAGGATACAGGGTTGTTAGCTCTTCCCCCCTTTGTCCCCACTGATGAATATGACCTGGGAGACCTGAAAGCTGTACCTCCTGTACAGTTTAAAGATGCAGAGGGAGGTACTATATATTTAGTTCCAAAAGATATTCCTGTAGTAGAGGTGTTTTATAAACCTACGATTGACCCTTCTGAATCATATATATTGCCTCATGTATCACCCGTTATAGAGTTTGGACTATCCACTCACGAAGAAAATACAGTATATCAAAATCGTATATATATCTGTGCTCCCTTACATGAATTATACTCAAAACCTGTTTATAATGCATATAATAGAATTGCTAGATACATAAAAAAGTGGCCTAAAGCAGGGAAGGCATACATTGCACCTGAAACTTACAAACTTGCCCGCAATAAAGAGATCGAAATATCTGGCATCTCTCTGGAATAAATTTTTCTATTATTTCTTTTATTAAAAGAGGTATCTACATATGCAATGGTTGAATTATTTTGCAATAGGTCAAGACTACGAAGATTTACTACAATTTGTACAGGATATTGACTTGTTGGCGATACCAAAAGTTCTTACTACTGAAGACTATAACCGAGGCAAACAGGAAGCTGTACCACCTGTAAAATTTCAACTAAAACCAGGAGAAGAAGTGTTTTATTTGATTCCCAAAAGTGTTCCTCTAACTGAAGTTCTTTACACTCCTATGAAATACAAGCCTGCTTTATCCTATTTATTACCTCATCAATCACCGGTTATAGAACTTGGCAAATGTCAATGTAATGGTAAAAAAGTATACAGCAGTGAAATATCTATTCTTTTACCTGAAAATGAACACTATTCAAACGCTATTTATAAGGCATTTAATAAAATTCATGAATATGTACAAAAATGGCCGAAAGCAGAATATACATACATTGGACCAGAAACCTATAAACTTGTTCAGAATAAAGAAATTGAAATAATTAGGATTTAAAAATGATTATCAATCGTTAGCCTCTTTTCATTAAATAAATTCCATAAACAATAAAAAAAATTGTCAAAGCTATTAAAATATATGGATTTACATATATTAGACTCTCCAGTTGCTTTTTAGGAACAGCAATCCTGGGGTTATCTTCTAAATACAATATTTCCATTTCATCTCCTTTATTAAAAGAATCATATACAGACTCAACAACTGATATTGTTGTCATCTCCAAAAAACCCATACTAGGAATAGAACTTAGCATCACCATTACAGAAACCATCCCGTTATCTTTATCTATACTCTTGACAGTAGCATCAACTGTTTTACCATCTTTATTATAAAGAGACTTCAAAGCATCAATCATGATATAAAAATTGTCTTCAAAATCTTTTGAAGAAATAATCGTTTCATAAGGATCAGCTGGCAAGTAAATAATTTTAATTAAATCTCCTTTTTTTATTCCTGAAATTGTCTTCTGGCTTGCTTTAAAAGATGCTTCTACAAATTTAAAATTAGTCTTTTTCTCCTTTTTACCTTTAAAAAATCCAATATCAAAATAATAATCAGTTTTCCTTATAAAGGAATATCTTGGACTCTTTGCAATAGTCCAAATACCCCATGGCTTTGATTGATGGCTTATATATTTTCTAAGTATTCGGGCCTTACTGGCAATCCCCTTTTTCTTAAACTCATCTATCCTATAGGACTGCCAGGCCAGTCCACCAGACAAAATAGCAAAAATTATTAAAATAACTCCTGCTAGTTCTCCCCCTTTCATTTTGCACAATCTCAACTTACATATTGTTAAAGTTATAAAAGACCAAAGTACCTAATCCCCTTACTCTTACCAACCGCACTTAAACACTTAAGGATTTAAAAGCCCATAATACCACAATCCACATTTATATAAACTTGATTTTCTTTAATTTCTGGGCTTTTACTAACTGTAACCAGGCAAGAAGTTTCTCCCTTAAAATAACCATAAGTATTTTTAAAGACATTCCTCTCATCAGCCTTAAAACCATTTTCCAGCATATAGGTTTTCACTTTATCTACAAACCTATCTTCTACAATGGCAAACGTGTTATACCCTGTTATCCTGGTTTCACTTTCTTTTGTATTCCAGGCAAAACTAGTTATTTTAAGATTTTCAAAGGAAAGGCCAGTTTTTTGAGGCAAAGCAAGCATAAACTGCCGCAGTTCTTTAAATTTGAGTCCATAATACCCTCTTACAAACTTAGCTTCTTTTCCCTGATAATAAAAACAAAGTTTTTCACCCAAAACTTCTCCTTTTACAAAGGCAAGCTTTTCTTTTCTTAAGGTAATATTTTTATATATCTCCTTTTTACCTCCTAAAGGAGAAAGTATTAAATCTTTACCTTCAAGCCTGCATTCTGCTATCTGATAAAAATCCCCATCTAAATAAGACCTAAAGACACATCCTCCATCTTCTCCAAGATCAAAAGATATGGCATCTGCCTCATAACCAGATTCCTTTATCCAGTCACCCAATACTTCATCCAGGTGGATACTATTTTGCTGAGAAGCAGCCTGAACATCTAAAATTAAGCCTCCAAGCAAGAACCATAAAAAAAATACCCTGAGAAAAAGCTTCATAAATATATACCTCATTATTCTATTTTTTATATCTATGCCTTTTAGTTTTTTCTCATTTTTTTAGCAAAATAAGCTTTATATTTATCTTATCTTATTTATTTTTATTTTTCAATATTTTTAACCTCCTTTTTTATCAAAACTTAGAAGATAAAATTGAAAAATCAATCATCTTTCTTTAACTTAAGCACCCCATTGATTTTCAAAGAAGCACCTCTCCATCTGCCCTGCTTATTAATAACAATAACCTTTTTATCTTTTTTTACAACATCTTCTATTTCAACAGGGCCAACACTTTTCGTCATCTTTTCTGTTTCCTTATTATCTCCTAAAATAGTAGTTAAAGTATAGGGCATTTCATTTAAATAAAGATTTATTTTGTACTTTAGTTCATCCTTGCCTGGCACTTTCATGCCTAAAGATTTAGCCTGGTTAAAACCCTGCGTAGTTAATTGTTGTAAACTTTCCAGCTGATTTTGTAGTTTTTTAAACTCCTCTTCCATTCCTGCAGGTACATTTTCAGGCATTTTATCCATATCCTGAGCCTGTTCTTCTTGCCCTGCCTCTACCCTTAAAGTAATAGTTGATTTTGTTTCTTTGCTCTCCAGACTATCTCCTTCCCATCTATCCACAACATACCCACTTAGCTGAGTACTACCTTTTAAAGCTACGCCTACCACACTTTGTCCACCTTCAGATTCACCCTGCAAACTATAGGAAAATCCGCCTGTAGGAACTAGTTTGTTTAAAGATTTTGTTTTTTCCTTCTTCTTTGGATCCGTAAACAACACGCTTAAATTAATCTTTTCCTTTTGCTGAGCATTTAACCACATACTGGCCACAGGATGTTTCCACTGCCCATCCCCTTCCTTGGTCAAGGTTATATCCAAATCCAATTTAGCCTCACAGCCATAGGGATAGAGTCCATATAAAACATCTACAGCTACAAATGACCTATCAAAAGAGGGATTAGCAAAAATAAAAACAATTTCCTCTAAGTCTTCCTCTTTTAAGTCAAAACAATAACTCTTTTCAGACACTCCCTGCAAATCTTCCACCACTTCTTCTTTATCTTTTATCTTGACAATAGACCATAATAACATATTATAATATTCAATATGTATTGGAAATCTAAAATATATAGATCTTCCTTTATCTTTATCTAAAATCAAAAATCTTACTATAGTTATACCTAAGGGATTTATATGTTTGAGGTCAACTATATCTATGCCTAGTGCAGTATAGGTATCCATTATCTCTGGTACAACAGAGAGATATTTACCAGGTTTATTTCCATCACGAAATTCTTGTACTGGTAATTGATTGTATAACCAAAGGGAGTATTTTTTAAAGGCCTTTTCAAATCCAACCTGTCCCCCTAAATTTGCCAGCCAAGTTTCTTCTAAGGATTTGTGTTCACAGTCCTGCCAAATTTTACCAATAATCTGAGCTCCATAATTTTGTTGTAAAAATAAAGGCCAAACATAGGCGCCATATTCCAAATGACCATTTTTAAATTTCAACCCTTTTTCCAGGTGATTAAAGTACCAAGGCAAGTAATGATGCTCAATGTCATAATCAGGATAAATATAATCTTCACACCAGGTAGCAGTGGATTCTTTCCACCAACTACCAATATTTATATTGATATTATATTGTAAGGCATGAAACAATTCATGAACTACTGAATTTTGAGTCTCTTTTTTATTTTGCCCTTTGTTAATAATGAGTTTGGCATAAGTCTTTTTATTGCTAACCGGTCCAGGCACAGCCATTCCCATGCAGTTTAAAGGTTCCAGGTAGATATCCAGCTTACCGTCATTGCCAACAGCCCCATTATCACTTTTAACTTCTCTACCCATTAAAGCCACTTCTTTTTCCCAGGCCCTATCTTCATTAAAAGTATCCAGGATCCAGCTGACCTGCTGCCTCTCTCCTTCGTCATTTCTATCATACCAGATACGCACCTTACCATTAGCTGTATCTAAAAAGGACAGGTTCTGCGCATAAGCCAACCTTGGTCCCAACCAGCTACCTTTTTTCTGCTGCTGGCGAAAATACCTGGGGTCCTGGGAATCCACGAAAAAGGCTCTAATTTTTCCTTTGTTTCTTTAGAAAGGGAATCCCAGTTTCTTCTGACCTCTACCATAATGGAAGAGCCTGAAGGTATAATCACCTCAGAACGATATTCAGCAGGAAGCCTTTCCTGGTCAAACAGCGCATAGACCTGATAAACGAGCCCTGTTTCTTTATCCAGCTTGCCCTTAGCCACATCCTCTTGAATAAGGCTAACCGAAGAAACCCTGGCTTTTTTAGGCCCAGCACTTTCCTCTGCACATCCACCAATAAAAATTAAAAAACATATGCCCAGGATATAATAGAATTTTTTCATCTTCGCCTCCCAAGATAAAAAATAATAAAAACTTTAAAGCTTATTAAAGTGCTACTAAAAACCACTAAAAAGTCAAATGGAAGAAAAAGATTTCCACTCGGAAATGAAAGAAAGGTAATTAGGAAGAGAAATGTAAGACCAAAAGAAAAGGGTATGTAGCAAAAACCACATACCCTTTTTAAACTCTACTCTTTTGCTATCCAGTTACTTATTTTATTTTTTTCCTCTTTCCACCTCTCACTAAAACGCAGCTCCAAAAATTCTTTATAAAGTTCCCAAAAAAAGCCCAAACACTTTTCTATTAAATACATCTTTTCCAAAAACCTTCCCTCATCTCCTTCCCCTTCTTCCAGGCGCATCTCTATCTTGGGGGTTTTTAGTTGAGAGAAGGAAAAGTCCTCTCCCTTCACCTGCATCTGCCAGGTAAAGCTATCCTGTTCAAACCTGAGTTTGGCCTGGGTTACCTTTTTACCCCTTTTAAGCCCCTGTTTGGCTTCAGCCAGTTCAGACATTTCTCCTGAACAAATGGTTTTCTCCAGACTTTCTCCTTCTCCTCCTTCCACCACCACCTTGCCACTAAAATAAAGGGCAAAGCTTTCTCCTTCCAGGGTAAACAGTCCGGATTGTTCTTCGCTTTTAAACCACAGCCAGGTCAAAAATTCTTCACCCAAAGATTTTGCTATATTTGCTTTGTCCATGCAAACTCCTTTTATTCCCAGTAAACAGAAAATCTTACTACTTGTTTGGCCTTATTCTGAAAATATAAATACCCCTTTTCGCGCCCAAAAAGATAAAGCTCCCTGGTCAAATAGACATCCTGCTCACAGTATTTTTTAATTTTGTCCACTTCTCCCTGTTTCCACCACTCCAGGGCCAAAAGACCATGGGCACTTTTCTTGGCACCCAGGGTATGCCTGGCCAGATTATCCAAACTAATTCTATAACCTAAAACCTTTTTCACTTCCTGTAAAATATCCAAGGTAGGCAACTTAGACCAGGGCTTGTCCAGAACACCTCTTAAGACCTGATAGTCAAAGGCAAACACATTAAAACCTATTACCAGTTCCACCTGAGTGAGCAAACGCCAGAAATCACCTATCTCTTCCTGTTCAAAACTTATAAATTCATCCCGGGCTGAAAATAAGCCACCAGCACACTTACTCCCATTTTACTTGCCCTGGACCAACCTCCCACTTCCTGGGCTGAGCGTCTGGTCTCTACATCAAAGACCACAAAATTTTGCACTCTCTTGACTTTTTTTAAATGGTTCCGGGGTTTCTTTGCTTTTTGTTGTACTATATTGAACTCGCCTTTAAGGTCAGCTAAATGTTCCAAAATCTTAAGCGTAGCTTGCTTATCTAGAGGCCTATTGCCTGAACCACACTTGGGAGATTGGATACACAAGGGGCATCCCCGAGAGCAATCACAACTGGCAAGAAGGTGTAAAGCCTTTTTAGTCAGAAAAGAAAACTCAGCAAAGGCCTGCTCTGTAAGTCCAGCCCCTCCTGGATGGGCATCATAAACAAATACTGCAGGACTCTGCAAACCAGGCTCATAGACCAGAGAAATCCCCCCAAAGTCATTGCGATCACTTAAGACCAAAAGGGGCAAAAGGCCTATTAATAAATGCTCTAAGCCGTGAATGCCTCCCATAAAGTGTAGTTTTTGGGCTTCAATCTGTTCTTTTAGGGTAGAAGGAATGGTCAACCAAAAACCTTCTGTAGAAAAGATTAAGGGCGGCAGGTCCAGTTCTACCCTTCCCATAAGTGCAGAATTATAATTTAAACGCTTTTCATACCCTATTACTTCTTCCCTTATTCTTAACTTGCCCCAGAAAAGAGAAAACTCCCCTAGTTTTTTTTGTTTTTCTACTTCCAAAATGGAAATTTCTTTGTGGGTTAAGGCCCGAGTATAGTAAGAAACTTCCTGGGCTTTTAAAAAAACCATCTTTTTTCTTCATCTATCTTCAATACCAGATAGGATTTACCCAGATGCACATACACTGCTCCAGGATGAGCTTCTTTGTAAACTCTATAACCATCTATATCACCAAGCCAATTATTGTTTTGGTCAAAAAGATTATAGTTGGAACTGGTACCACGCAAACTAACTTTTCTGGCCACCCTTTTTTCACTGCTAATAAAACTATCTTCCCTGGTCTTAAGCACTCTGCCTTCTTGCCAGAGTTCATTTAAAACAGACTGAATAAACTCAGGCTGAGAAGCATATTCTTTGGAAGTCAATTCCCTTTCTTCCACCAGGCAGGGTAATTGCTGTTTTAAGACATAAGGATTAAAAGGATTTATTCTAATCTTTTCAGAAGTGCCATAGATAAGCTCTGTGGGATTTAAAAGAAAGTATTCATCCAGGGCATCTTCCAGACCAATAAAAAGCACCAGGCTGGGCTGTCCCTTTCTGCCAATTCTACCTATACGCTGCCAGGTAGACATAATGGAGCCAGGATATCCTAAAATTACGCACACATCCAGGTGCCCAATATCCACTCCCAGTTCCAGGGCACTGGTGGCCACCACTGTACTTATTTCTCCCTGAAAAAGCTTTTGTTCAATTTTCCTGCGTTGCTCTGGTCTATAGCCAGCGCGATAGGGCAAAATCTTTCTATTTCCCTTGCCCCATTTAAAAAGCAACTCGGTCATTCTCCTGGATTTGGTAAAGACAATAGTTCGCAAGTTTAATGCTTCTAACTGCTGGAGCAGGTAAAGCACCAATTTGGAAGCAGACCAAAAAGGTTTTAAAAAAACAAACCTTATCTCTCCTCTTTTTGCTCCACTCTGGTCAATTACTCTAGGTTTGATTTCAGCCAGGCTAAAAACCAGTTCTTCTGGATTGGCTATAGTGGCAGAGGAAAACACAAACTGAAGCCTGGTATCCAAAAAGGAACAAATCCGTTTTAACCTCCGAAAACCCAGGCTAAATGCGAGCCAAAAATTCCTCTATAGGTATGAACCTCGTCCACAACCACAAATTTCAACTTTTTTAAAAAATCCACCCAGAGCTCAAAGTGAGGCAAGATTCCCAGGTGCAACATATCTGGATTGGTAACCAGAATATGCGGCGGATTACTTCTAATCCTGCTCCGTTTCCAGGCAGAGGTATCTCCGTCATAAAGTTCTACCTGCAACTGTAAACCCAATTCTTTCTTCCAGCTTTGCCAGACTCTCACCTGATCCTGAGCCAGGGCTTTTAAGGGAAAAATATAAAGTGCTCTTTGCTCTGGATTTTGCAGCCACTTTTGGAGCACAGGCAAGTTATATACCAGGGACTTGCCACTGGCAGTGGGAGTGGCCAAACAGATGTGCTCGCCCTTTAAAAGACCTTCTATCCCTTTTACCTGATGAGAATACAACTTAAGCTTTTGTTTTCTAAAAAGGACTTAAGTACAGGCAGCAGTTCCTCTGGATAAGGGAGATAATCAGGTGCTTGTCCAGGCAAAGTGTGCTCATAAACCACCTGCCAGCCCAATTCCTCTTTTTTTAATTTATCTACCAAAAGGTCTAAGGAATTTGGAGTAAAAAGGGATAATTGTTTAAAAGACAAGATTAAAGGACCCTAAAAACAAATTGATTAAAAGCTAATTTTATACTTTTTAATTTTATATTGGAGCAAGCTTTTGGAAATACCCAAAAGCTCTGCTGCCTTTACCTGGACAAAATTGGCCTTGACCAAGGCTCGCTTCACCAGAGCAGCTTCTATCTTTTCCAGGGTTTCAGCCAAATTGCCCTGCAAGGGCAGTAAATCCACTGCACTTTTTAATTGGCTGTCCTCATCTCTTACTTCTGCAGGCAAATCTTCCACACCTATGACTTCACTGGAAGAAAGCACCAGGCATCTTTCCACCACATTTTCCAATTGCCTTACATTGCCTGGCCAATCATAAAGGGTAAGGTATTCCAGGGCCTGGGAAGAAAACTTACGCTCTGGCAAATTGTTTTCCCGACATATTTTAGAAGCAAAATAAGCAACCAATAAAGGAATGTCCTCTTTTCTCTCTCGCAAAGGAGGCAGGTGAATCTGCACTACATTTAGGCGATAGTACAAGTCCTCTCTAAAACGGCCTTCCTCTACTTCTTTTTTTAAATCCTTATTGGTAGCAGCCACCAGACGAATATCCACTGGAATGGTTTTACTACCACCTACTCTTTCGATACTTTTTTCCTGCAATACCCGTAATAGTTTTACCTGTGTCTCTAGAGAAAGCTCACCTATTTCATCCAGAAACAAAGTGCCTTTGTGGGCCAGTTCAAACTTACCCTTTTTGGTAGCAATAGCGCCAGTAAAAGAACCCTTTTCATGGCCAAAAAGTTCACTCTCCAATACCCCTGGATTTAAGGCTGTACAATTTACAGCAATAAAAGGTTCCTTTTTCTGGGAGAAGCATAGTGCAGGGCTCTGGCAATGAGTTCTTTTCCTGTTCCAGATTCTCCAGTAATAAGCACCGTGGATTTACTGGGAGCAACTTTATCTAAAATGCTTAAAATATCCTGGATTTTCTTGCTCTTGCCTACAATATGCTCTCGGGCGTACTGTTTGACCAAACTTTCCTTGAGTAAAACATTTTCCCGTTCCATGCGGGCAAAGTTCAAAGCTCGTTTTACTGCCAGAAGTAATTCTTCGTTGGAAAAGGGCTTGGTCAAATAGTCAAAGGCTCCACAACGAATAGCAGCAACAGCGCCGTCAATAGAGCCAAAAGCGGTCATAATAATCACTGGCACATGGGGTAAATCCCGTCTGATCTTTTCTAAAATCTCCTGCCCACTTATTTTGGGCATCTTCATATCAGTAATAACCACATCCACCTCAGACTCTTCCAGAAAAGAAAGGGCCAGCTCTGGGTCACTTAAGGTAGTAACCTCAAAACTTTCCTCCCTTAAAAGGGTTTCCAGCAACAAAAGATAGTTTTTTTCATCATCTATAACCAAAATATGCCCAGACATATTTATCTGTCCTCCCACTTAGCTTCCCATCTATCAAACTTAAAACTTAAGAATAATCCTTCCTCCCTGGGAATGATTGTCCAAAAGCATACTGGCCCGATGCCCTTCTAAAATATTTTTGACAATAGCCAGACCTAAACCCGTACCACTATCTTTGGTAGTAAAAAAGGGTTCCAAATACTTTTCCAGCAAAGCAGGCTCAAACCCCGGGCCAGAGTCCAAAATCTCTATGGTTTTTTCTGAGGCTAAAAACTTTACCTTTATCCACCCTTTTTCTTCTACAGCCTGAAAGGAATTTAAAATCAGGTTATAAAAGGCACGATAGAGCAGGTGTTTATCCCCTTCTATATATATGGACTCTCCTTCCAGTTCCAGAGTTACTTTTTTCTTTTCCAGCTCTCCCTGTAAAAACCCTTTTATCTCTTCAAAAATTTGCTTTAAATCCACAAGTTCTTGCCTGGGCTCTACAGGCCTGGCATAATCCAGAAAATCATTGACTGTTTTACCCAGTCTTTTGGCTTCCTCATAAACTGCTTTAATCAGCTTGGACTCAGCCTTGTCTTCTTTGCTAAAACGCTGATACAAAAACTCACTGGTACTTTGAATAATCCCCAAAGGATTCCTTATTTCATGGGCAATGCCTGAAACCATTCTCCCCATACTCACCAGCTTTTCAGTCCTATGCAACTCGGTTTCCAATTTTTCCTTTTCCTTAAGCCTTTCCAAAAGCAAACTTTCGGCCCGTTTGATAATCAAACGCAACAAAACATAAAGTACTAAAAAAGAAGAAAAGAACACCGCAATAATCAACCACTGAAAGTAAACTATGGTTTCAAAGTCTTTACTTATGTCCTGTTTAAATTCCAGTATCCCCATAATGGGTTCTTTTTTCAGACCAAAGGTGCGCTCAGCCTTCAAAGGATAAATAGTCCTAAGCACCACTGTCCTGGGCTCAAAGTCCAGTTTAAACATGGCCCTGAGGTTAGAAATTTTTTTCTCCAGAATAAAAAAGTGCTCCCTTTTTTCTACTGCCCTTTCTACTTCCAGGTTGGAAAGCAATTTTTCTCCTAAAAATTTTTTATTGCTGGCATAGGAAACTTCACCTGAATTGTTAAAAATTTTCACTTCCAGGACATGAAAACTATGGATGGTGCTTTTAACCACCTGGTCCAGGCGTTCGTACTGGTCTTTGTTTTTCAATTCCACCCGGCCAAAACCAATAATAGTGGGCAAAGTAAAACGCTGAAAAATTTGATGGTTTAAATTTTCAGCCAGAAGTAAGGCAAAGTCACTATTTTTCTTTAACAACACTTCTCTAGCATAATTGGACATAAATACGGAAAGTAAAAGCGCAGTGCTTAAAATGAGTAAAAAGGAACTCAGGGAGACAAATTTGGCAAATTGAAAAGGGTGAGCAGGGTCAGGTCTAAAAATACGCACTTAAAATTCCTCTAACTTATTATCTTTTTGCAAAAAAATAGCCAGTTCCTTTTTTCTTCTTCCAGGCCAGGTGCCCCCAGTTTGGCTTTGGCCAGGCGTTTTCCCAGCTCCACAGCAGGTTGGTCCAGAGGATTAAGGTCTAAAAGCCAGCCAGTAAATAAGGTAGTTAATTCCAAAAGTAAGATGAGTTTTCCAGCTTCAAGCTCAGTCCTGCAATCTAACTCTATTTCTACCAGAGGCATTTTCCTGGCCAGGGCCATCTCTGTGCCCAGGGCTTCAGCCTGAAAAATGTCTCCAAAGCTCTTTTGCTCTAAAAAAGAGAATTCTTGAGGCAAAGCAAAGGAAAAATAGGGGTCTGGAGGCAATTCTCTGGTTTTCAAAAAAATACAGCCTTTATTTTTGGGACCATCTAAAAACATCTGCAGCAAAGAATGCTGGTCTGTCACCCCAACACTGGGAATGGGCATACTGCCTTTGCCAGCTTTACCCAAACTTTCTGCCCACAGTTGGGCAAACCAATCTCCCCAGCAGTCCCAAAAGGGAATGTAATTAAAGTAAATAAGTTCAGTTAACCCTTGAGTCCAGAGTTCATGAGCCCAGAAGGCCAGTTTAAAGGCTGGATGGTCTTTTAAATTTTCCCCAGGCACCAGGCTCTTTGCTCCCAGAAGTAAAGACTTCCAATCTATACCTAAAAAATAGGCAGGCAAAAGCCCCACTGCTGAGAGCACTGAATATCTGCCTCCCATCCTGGGAGGCACTTCCAGGCTTAAAAAGCCCTCTTTTTCTACCTCTGCCCGCAAAAAGCCCTGCCTGGGGTCAGTAATAATAACCAGATGCTCTTTATAGTTCTTCACCTGCTGGGCCAACCACTTCTTTACCCAGAAATATTGAGACAGGGTTTCTATAGTGGTCCCGGACTTGCTTATGACCACAACTACAGTTTCCTCAGGAGAAAGTCTGTCTAAATACCCTTTAATGAGCTCTGGATGAATATTATCCAGAATATAAAGGGATTTTCCCTGGTGCAGAGGAAAATCCTGCTCTGGGTAAAAGGCCCTTTGCAAGGCCTTTGCCCCTAGGGCAGAGCCACCAATCCCCAGGACCAGCATGTTTTTATACTTTTCTATTCTGGGCCCAACCCTGGCCAAGTCTTTTTCCAGCTTTTCCACATGTTCAAAGTTGAGAAACCCCAGATTACTAAACTCTTCTTTTAGCCTGTGCGCTAAAAAGGAAGCCTTGTCTTCCCTTTTGGCGCTCCCTTCCACCTGCTTTTTATAAGCCAGGTCCCAGCGAATAAAGGCCATATCCTCTCCTTTAGGTTAGTTTGGTTAAGGCCTGTTTGATTCTATTTAAAGCTTCCCTTAGTACTTCTTGTTGCACAGCATAAGAGATGCGCAAACAGGAGTCATCCCCAAAGGCTATGCCTGGCACCAGGGCCACTTCAGCTTCTTCCAAAAGATAGGCACACAAGTCTGTAGAATTTTTTATCTCTCCTTTAAAAAAATCCTTTACCTGAGGGAAAAGATAAAAGGCCCCTTCAGGTCTGGGGCACTTTAGTCCCAGTTCAGTCAAAAAATTCCAGGCCAGATCTCGCCGTTCTTGTAAAGACTGCCTTTCCCTTTCCAGAAAGGAAAAATCACCCTGCAAGGCAGCCAAAGCCCCAGCCTGGGCAATAGAGCAGATATTGGAACAACTCTGACCCTGCAATTTGGTCATGGCCTGGATAAGCTTTTCTGCCCCCAGCACAAAACCTATGCGCAGGCCAGGAATGGCAAAGCTCTTGGACAAGGCATTTACTATGGCCACAGATTCTTTATGCTCTTGCCAGAAGGAAGCTAAAGAAGCTGGCTTAAAGGGAGCATAGACCAGCTGGTCATAAACCTCGTCAGAAATCACTATCAGCCCCTTACTTATAGCCCAGGAAGCCAGTTCTTCCAATTCTTCCTGGGTATAGGTAATGCCCGTGGGATTGGAAGGTGAATTGAGAATGAGCATCTTACTCCTGGGGCTAACCTGCTTTTCCAGCTCTTCTATTTTTAACTTAAAATTATCTTCTACCCTGGTGGGAACTACTCTGGCTATTCCACCACTTAGCTGAATCATGGGCGGATAACTCACCCAGTAAGGCGCGGGCAACAAAACTTCATCACCAGGGTTTAAAAGCACCTGAAAAAGATTGTACAAACACTGCTTGCCACCATTACTAAACATTATTTCTGTGGCCTTAGCTTCCACTCCGTAAAAGTGCTGAAAGTACCTGGCTCCAGCTTGCCTGAGTTCTAAAGTGCCTGGCACAGGCAAATAGCGAAAATAACCCTGCTCTACAGCCTGAAGCATGGCTTCTTTTACTTCTTTAGGCGGAGTAAAGTCAGGTTCACCCACAGCCAGGCTAATAATCTTTTTCCCTTTACTTCTTAGTTCTTGAGCCTTGGCATTAATGGCCAAAGTGGCTGAAGGGGGGATATTTACAATTCTCTCAGCTAAGTTCATCTTTACACCTCTTTTACTGGACTGTTTGAGCTTTTCTCATTAATAGAAGTTTAACGCAAGGTAAACTCCCTGGAAACCCAAATATTATTTTTAATTTCTACCCAAAGGAATAGTCGATGAAAAAACTTAAAGCCATAGATATGAAAAAGTGCATAGGTTGTTATTCCTGTTCCCTGGCCTGTGCTAGGGAAGTGCATAAAAGTTTGTCCTGGAAAAGAAGTGGCATCCAAATTCGCTCTTCCGGAGGCATTTCCACAGGTTTTGAAGCTATTTATTGCCTGGCTTGCGATCCTCCACCCTGTGCAGAAGTTTGTCCCACTCAAGCCCTTACTCCCAGAAAAGGAGGAGGGATATTATTTAAGGAAAAGCAGTGTATTGCCTGTGCAGAGTGTGCCAAAGCCTGTCCAGTGGATGCAATATATTTTGACCTGGAGCTTAGAAAGCCCATTTTTTGTCTACACTGTGGCCGATGTGTAAGTTTTTGTCCGCATAACTGTATTGATCTGGTAGAGGTGGAAAATGTTCGCTAAAATCTTAATTATAGATCTCACTTCCCAAAAGGCTAGTATCGAGCAGATAGATTTAAAAGAAGGCTTATTGGGCGGCTCAGGTTTGGCTGCCTATCTATATTTAAAATACGGTCTTTTCGAAGAACCAGCCTTTCATCCAGACCAGCCCCTTATTTTTACCATTGGCCCTTTAACTGGCGCCTTTCCCATGATGAGCAAGGTGGTATTGGGCTTTAAATCCCCCTATCATGAACAATATGCAGAAAGCCACGCTGGGGGCAGACTGGCTTTGGCCTTAAGGTTTGCTGGCTACCTGGGATTGGTGGTAAAGGGCAAGGCTAAAGGATTGACCACCCTGGAAATAAGCGATCAGGAAGTAAACTTTCATTCTACCCCCTTTCTCAAGGAAGAAGATGTCTTTAGCACTGGGAAACTCTTAAGAAGAGTTTCCACCATCCCCAGTGGCAAACGCTCCATCTTGCGCATTGGTCCTGCTGGAGAAAACCTGGTGCCCACTGCCTGTATCAATGTGGATACCTATCGCCACTTTGGGCGACTGGGTGCAGGCGCTGTTATGGGTAGCAAAAACCTAAAGGGTATTATTGTTGGAGGAAATAGTGCCTTTGATTTAAAGAAAATGGCTTCCTCTCAATATCCCAAACTCTACCAACAAATCCACGAAATAGTTACCACCACCAAGGCAGTAAACAAGTATCATGACCTGGGCACTCCTCAAAACCTAATTCCTTTAAACGAACTTAAGTGTTTACCCTGGAACAACCTGCAAAAAACTTCTGATCCAGATATAACCAACATCTCTGGGGAACATTTTGCCAAACACCTGCTATTAAGGCAGGTGGCTTGCGCAGGCTGTCCTGTGGGTTGCATTCACATTGGTCTGCTTAGAGAGCAGTTTGGAGAAGAGCACGAATTTCTCTACCATCAGGTGGCCTATGATTATGAACCCATCTTTGCCCTGGGCAGCATGCTGGGCATCAAAAGCGCTTCTGCTGTGCTCAAGCTTTTGGAAGAAGTGGAAAAAATGGGCCTGGACGCCATTTCCTCAGGGGTAATTTTAGCTTACATAACTGAAGGATTAGAGAAAAAGTCTTTACTCAGGAACAAGTCCTTCTGGAATTGAAATTTTCTGAGCCTGCAAACTACCTTCAGGCAATCAGATATCTGGCCATGCCACCCAATAAATTCTGGCAGGATGCAGGCAAGGGTTTAAACTGGATGATAAAACACCATGGTGGAGAAGGTTTTGCCTGCGTTTTAGGCCAGGAAATGGCTGGCTATGCTACAGGAGAAAACTATTTTGTGGCTCAAGCCCTGGGCTTTAGACATTCTCATCTGGATTTGGGCGCCTATAGTTTTGACCAGGAAAAAGAGGCCAAAAATCTGGATAAGGCCTTAGATTTCTTTGCCAGAGAGGAAAACTACCGAGTAATTCTAACCTCTTGTGTGGGCTGCCTCTTTGCCCGCAAGGCCTATACCCTGGAAACCCTGGTTGCTTGCCTGGAAAGTGTAAGCTTTACTACTTCTTTAGAGGCGCTAAAAACTTTAGGAAAAAAAATTCAGAGCCTGCGCTGGCAATTACGCTTTAAAACCGGCTTTGACCCTGAAAAAATCAACATTCCCAAACGCTACTTACAGGTGGTTACCTACAAAGGCCCCATTGACCCCAATTATTTGGAGCAGCTAAAAAAAGCCTATGCCCGGCAAATTAAAGAACTGGCTCAAGGTTTTTCCTTTTAGTAGAATTGGTTGAGTGGAGGAGTAGTTGAGTTGTTGAGTGGAATAGTAGAATAGTGGTTAATGTTTAATAATTAATTCTTAGTATTTCTTCTGCCCACTTATCTACTCAACTACTCATCTACTCAACCACTTTCTCAACTCATCTATTCTCCATTTCTCCTCTTAGTTAAATACTTGATGTAGCCATTTAATTTTTTGATTAAAAATATTAGTTCCGCCTCAAAGCTTTGAAATGTGTCTTCAGTGATATACTTACAATCTAAACACACAGTTAAATGATCTAATAATTCAAATAACGAACCTCTTGCCTGCCTGCAAAACTGAATATTTTCTTGAAAGTGATACCTACCATGCCCTTCTGCTATATTTGCTGTCACAGACCTCGATGCCCTTATCATTTGATCTACCAACTTATATTTTTCATCTGGAGGCAACTCCGTACACAACTCTTTAATTTTATTTCTTAAATCCCTGGCTAATTGCCATACCTCTAAGTTCCTAAAATCAGACTTCATTCATCACTCCAGTGTTAGATGAGTGGATGAGTGGCATATTGATTGAGTGGAATATTAGAAGAATGGTTAATTTCTAAAATTAATCCTTTGTATTCCTTCTGTCCACTTATCTACTCAACTACTCATCTACTCAACCAATAAACCATTCATCCATTTCTCTACTCAACCAAAAAGAATATTATTCTCGTGTCCCATTTTTTTCAATAAAACAAGCAACCAATGAAATAAAAAACTTGCAGATAAAAATTTATTCTCTTAGGAGTATTTATTATAATAGTTTCTAAAATTTAGAGCTATTCTAATCATACTTCTGCATAATACTAAAGAAAAAAATTTTGAAACGGAATTTTTTAGTGTTTTTATATAAAATTATAAATAATTTCTATTTCTTCTAAAAAATTGTAACACTTTCGATAACGGTTTTAATGAAAACATAAGTGGATTAATGTATAACCCATTTATTTTCCAAGCTTTATAGCTTTCAATATTTGCTTTTAAAATACTTGTTATACTTCTATTGCTTACCCCACCTACCCTCATTCTCACAAATGTTTTAGGGATATAAACAGATTTTAGCTTATGTCGCTCCAAAAAACGAAGCATCAGCTCATAGTCAGCTGCTATTTTAAAATCAAGATTAAAAACTCCGTATTTATCATAACATTCTCTTTTGACAAAAAATGTAGGATGAGGTGGATGCCAACCTTTTTGAAATAAACCTTCTTTATAAGGTCTTGATTTCCAGTATCTCATTACTTTATTAACATCATCTGCATCTACATATTCAAGATCCCCATAAAGACAATCTATATCTTTAGTAGCAAATTCATTAGCTACAATTTCTAAAATATCATTTGAAGCATAAAAATCATCACTGTTAAGTATTCCTACTACATCTCCAGCTGCTAAACTTATACCTTTATTCATCGCATCATAAAGCCCGTTGTCTTTTTCACTAATAAACTTATTTATTTCATCTCCATAACTTTTAATTATCTCAACAGTACCATCAGTACTTCCACCATCTATTACGATATATTCAACATTTTGATAAGTTTGATTTAAGACTGATTCAATTGCACCTTTTATAGTCTGAGCATTATTATAAACTACCGTAATAATAGAAACCTTCATTTTTTTGTTTTTCCACATATAATTTTTTTATTTAATATATTAATGTATAATATAGATAACATAACTAAAATAGGAAATGCATTTCTTGACACAAAAATATACTCAGATACTATATTGGAAACAAGATACAAAATTACGAATAATAAAAAAAATAAAGCATCTTTTTGGTTTATAGAGTTTAGAATTACTTTTACAACTATAAGATAATAAAAAATAAAAATGGAAACAATAAAAAGAAGCCCTCCATATGCCATTAAAATTGAAAAGATACCATCATACCAAACTAACGAGCTACAAAAACCGCTACCCAATAGTAACCCAGAGTATTCTGCATCATTTATTGCTATCATTAATTTTCTAATTCTTCCTAAAGAGCTTTGATCTTCTGCTAATTTAAAATTAAAAGCTCTTATTATTAAGTTCTCATAATTATTTAAGAATAAATTGATGTATGGTTTCAGTAATATTAATAAGAATAAAAAAACAAGTAAAGAAAGCATAACGTAGATAGCTTTGTTTTTTCGAATTGATAACTTATTTTTTATAAAAAACAATTCTACAATACTGTATATCACATAAAACAAACTAGCCAATCCAACTAAAACCAGTCCAGTCCTACTTCCAGTTAATATTAATCCGATAAAACCATTTATTATAATTAAACAAGACAAAACAATATTGTGCCTAAAATATTTCCTGAAATAAAATACATACACTACAAAAAAGTAACCAAGATAAGAAGAATATAAATGTGCATCAGAATATGTATAATTATTAGACAAAGGGAAAGAAGGCCTTAAACTGCCACTGATAAACCCCGAACTCAAAAGTGATAGATAAATATATGGCCAGCTACTTAAAAATATATACGCAACCAGCAGTAATAAGTTAATAATATAAATTTGCTTGTTAGTTTTAACAATAGATACGACTATCCAAGGAACAATAAATATAAATAAATACTTATAAACAAATCCTAAACGTATTAATTCTAATGATTTATTTTCAAGTACTTTAATTATATTGGAAATAGAGAAAAGAACTATCGCCAATAAAAATACAGTTAATAAATTCTTATCAATCTTTGGATTTGTAACAATAAAGGAAAAAAATAATATAATAAAAAACAAATCTAAAACCCTAAAAAATAGTACAAGCGTATAATTTATGGGAAACACAACCAAACATAAACATAGCATTATAAACAATAATCTATTTATACTAATTTTTATTAAGTGCATCTATCTTCCACTTTAAGATTGTAAGATATTTTGCTGTTCTAGGAAACTTCTTTATTAAAATTATTTTTATCATTGCAAATATTGTGATATTTGATTTAAAAATTTCAAAAATAGATAGTTTATCTTTACTCATCAGCTCATTATAAGTTTTTACCATAGTAAAAATATCTTTATCAAAGCCTTCAATTATTCTAAATTCACTTTTCAAAACATCTATTAACTTTAAGAGCCTTTTTGCTCTGAAAATTACTCTGTCTGAATTGTAATTAATTATTCCCCCAAAAGTTTGATTTTCATGCTGTCTATAAAGATATACTGGTTTATCAATAGCATATATTTTCCGAGCATATTTTTTGATAATTAAAGAAATCCAAACATCTTCAAATGGCAAGTTTTCTGGCATTGGAAATATCTTATCAGCAATTTCACGACGAAATGACCAAGAAGCTTTTGGTAAACTTAAAAGATTAGATAATACAAACTCAAAATTTTTAGAAATAAATAAAGGATTAACATTGTAAACTGCTCTAACCTTCAATTTATTATCTGTAATATAAGCAGGGTGGCAGTGAGCATCATACTTTTTTAATTTATCATAATAGCTAAAAAAATCTCTTAATAAAACATCATCAGAGTCAATACATTTAATAATATCACCAGAACATAAACTATAAGCATAGTTGGTTCCAGTCACTTTACCTTTAGAAATATTTTTAACAACTTTAATCCTCTTATCCTGTTTTGCATACTTATTCGCTATTTCAAAAGTATTATCTGTAGAAAAATCATCTACAATAATAAGTTCCCATTGAACTCTATTCTCTTCTTGAAGTTCCTTTATTGCATCTTCAATATAATTTTCTACATTGTATGCCATCATTATAAAGCTTATCATTTTTATTTATCCCCGATATTTTTCCAGAAGTTGTTCTTCTTTCAAATTAAATAAATCTTTATTTACAATAATTTTGTCAATATTCCAATTCCACCAACCAAGATTTTCTAGTATATTTATAGTTTCTTCTTTAAATCTTTTTTTTATAATTTTTGCTGGATTTCCTCCTACAACAGAATATCTAGGAATATTTTGTGTAACAACACTTCCAGCTCCAATAATAGAACCACGTCCTATAGTCACGCCAGATAAAATAACACTGTTAGAACCTATCCAAACATCATCTTCTATTATTATATCTCCTTTTGAAAAATATCTTTTTCAACTGATTCCTTAAAAATATTTTGGTTAATATAGTAAGAAGTTATTCTATCATATCTATGATAATATTCTTGAATTATTACATTTGAAGCTATAGAACAAAAATTTCCTATTTTTATTTTGTTGATATGTGCTGAAATTCTCGTTCCTGGACCATTTATTGAAGTAAATTTACCAATTTCAACGTTTTTTGAAATAAGAACATCTCCTAAAAATTTACATCCATATCCACAATTTTTAATAGTTCGAAACGAAATTAAATATTTATTAGATATTGTCAAACTTTTATTAATTGAATAAAATGTGACCAATGCATAATTTAATATTTTTTTAATCATTTTACTCTCCAAAAAAATATTTACTATCAATCGAGTTCAAGACCGGCATATTTTTTAAATCAATTTTTTTATTATAATCTACTTTATAAACATATTTATTTTCAATTAAAAAATCCATATATTCTATTCCATATAAATCCAATAATATTACTTTACATTTAAAAAATAAAGCCTCATATATCGCTGTAGAGTATACACCCACTACAAATTCTGAAACAGCTAGTTCTTCTGCAAGCAAATTAATGTTACTTATTTTCAAGTTTGTTAGCCCAGAAGCCTTAATTTTTTCTAAATAAATATTCTTATTTGATATTTCAGCTGGATGCAATCTAACTACAACTTCATATTCTGAATATTCTTTTGCAACCTCAATAGCTTTTGAGAATATTTTTCGCTCAATGTCCACTGAGAAATGAAAGTAATTTTTTTCTTTTTAGGAAGATTAAAAAACTGTTTTGATTTAATATTAAAATCTTTATATCCAATATAACCAACTTTAGTACTATCAAGCGGAATTGGAGTGCTGTCATACCAAAATTTTCCAAATAACAACATTTTATTTGGAAAATAGGGCACTTTGTAATTACCAGGAAAGCTATATCCCATATGGTACTTACTCATTGTTCCATGCTGAAATTCTATAACTTCAATGTTTAAATCATTAGCAACTTTTATTAAACTTTCCTTTCCATAGGAACAAACTAAATAAATTTTTTTTACATTTTTATCTTTTAAAAGATTAAAATATTTCAAATATTCAAGGTTAAATTTTTTTAAATATTCTTTTGTTAATTCAAATAAATTAATTTCAATGCCCATTTCTTTAAGCAACTTATTCTTTATTTTCGATATTAACTCTCTTTCTTTTTCTTAATTAGTTTGCCTTTATATAGAATTCTTTTAAATACATCATAGTAAAAATGATCACCATATTTTCTTATAGAATCAGACTTTTCATAATGAAATCCATTAAAACCTAAATCTATTACCTCAAAATTCATATTATCATTCTTTAGGCTATCTACAAAATATTTTGTATAAGGATCATAATATTTTCCATCAATATTTTTTATCTTTCTAGGATTTTCAAATACTATAATATCAACTTTTTTATTTTTATCTGGAAAGTAAAGTGTATTTTTTATTATTCGAAGCACTCTACCAATTTTATTAAATAATACCGCTTTTTTATTATTATTCAATGGTGAAGTCAAATTTAGTTTATTTAATATTAACGAATATAATTCAAATCGAACTAATTTCCAAAAATAAATCCCTTGTATCTTTTTTCAAAAAGATTTAGTTCATTTTCAATTTGAAAGAATTTTTCGGCGATTTCTGATACTTTCAAGTTTCCCAAATCCTCCAAGGCATTTTATAAACCTTGCTTGCTAAAATCCATGTGGCTAAAAATGTAACTATAAAAGAAATTAAAGTAGCTTGCGCAGCTCCTACTGCACCATTAATATTTACAAAAGTATATAGTAAAATAACATGCAAAATCGATGTAGCAAATGTAATATATGCTAATATATGTGTTTTTTTAGTATAAAGAATATAACCTCCTACTATTAGATACATTCCTTGAAAAGCAAAAGCTATACAAAAATAAAATACATATTCTATAGAATGTAAAAAATTTTTTCCCAAAATATATGGGACTATTAAATTTAAAATATAAGCAAATACAACTGAAACAAGAAAAATTCCCACAAAATATGCATATGAAAACATCACTATTTTCTTTTTATCTTCACTACTTGGGCTACTAGATAAAATCTTAAAAATATAAGGACTCCAAGCTTTGTTAAAAGCTGTAACTATTACACTTATTATCATCCCCATTTGATAACCTGTAGCATATACTCCTGTAGCTGCAGCACCTAACAATGAAATAAGAATAATTCTATCCACACCTGTTTTTAACCATCCCGCTAGTTGATGTGGTATTAAAGGAATACCAAAATTAAGAGCCTCTTTTATATATTTTTTATTCGGATGAAATATCAAATAACCTCTTTTGATAATAAATATAAAACTAATCACCGCAAAAAATATAATTCCTATTCCCCTAGCTATTACTTGACCTTCCCAATTCATACCTAAATATACTATTAAAATTATTGATAAAATTGTTATTAGAAAAGTCTGAGATATTTGATATATAGTATATTGCTTTGGTTTTTGTTCTGCCATCCACAACAAAAGATTAACAGTAGTTAAAAATTGAGCAAAAGCTAAAACAATTGCTAAAAAAATCCACTTAATTTCTATAGATAGTTTTTCTAAAATTATAGATTTAAATAAATATACACAAATAAATACAATTAATGTAGATATACTTAATATAATAAGACAATTCCCAATAAAAATTTTTAAATCCTTTTTAGACATTTTAAAAAAGTTTACATTTATAGCTCCATGTATGCTCAAACCTGTAAATACTGCAAAGATACTTATTAAAACATTAAAAACAGATACTTTTCCATAATCTTCTGGAGTCAAATATCTAGTAAGAATTGGTAACATAAAAAAAGGTATTGATTTATTTAATATATCTCCTATAACATAAATAAAAGTGCTTTTAAATATTCTATTAACCATATTTTTTTATAATTTTAAGTAAATTCTCAGCTAAAATTTTTGAACCTTCCTTATTTAAATGAATACCATCTTTTAATAATATTTTTTCAGGATCATAGTTATACATATCAATATAACTGACATTATTAAATTTTTCACATACTTTTTTTAAAACCTCATTATAGCAATTAATGTTTTTCTCAAATCCATATGATATTTTTTTGTTTCTTTTATTTGTATTAGCTATACCAATAACTATTGCTTTTTTTCCTAATTTATGAATTTCTTCTAACATATAATGATAATTTTTCTCAAAATCTCTGATACTCACATAGACTTTAGGAAATATTTTAGTAAAAAAATATCTATAACGGCTCATTAAAGCAACTATAGGGAAAAGTTTATTAACTTTACTAAAAAACGCTCTCTCTTTTCTATAAAATAATCTTGGCGCACAATCCACAATTCCCAAATGAATGATTATTATGTCTGGGTCAAATAATATAACATCATTATAAAAATTTTCTACTTGCAATCTTGTATCATTCGCTCTAATACTTCTATTAAATAAAACATATCTATCTTTTAAAAATTCATTTATTAAATACGGATATGTATCTTCAACCAATATTTCTTCTCTAGGAAGACTTAAACTATCACCTAAAATAACTATTTTTTTCAGCATATTACTCTACCTGCTTATTTCATAACTTATATATTTTTGAAACAAACAATTGCGAGGATATTTCAAGTATTTTAAAGATTGAATCGATTTCATAATATTCCTTTGATATAGATTTGTTTTATACTAAAGCCTATAAATACTGTAAAAACACTTGTTAAATAATTTTTTGAGTTCAAACTTCTTATAAAAATTAATAACATAAAAAATGGTATCAACTTATTTAATATGGCTCCAAAAATATAAAAAAAAATTTTTAAAGAAAGACCTATTCAATAACATTCTCCATTTTTTCTACAATCTCTTTATAATCTAAAGGAGTCCCCATATCTATCCAATAATCTGTTATCTCAAAACTCTTTGTAAGTTTATTCTTACTTTTTAAAACATCAAATAAGCTTGGTAAATCAAAGAATTCATTTTTAGGTATATAGTATAAAACTTCAGGATTGAATACATATATCCCGGTATTTATAAAAAATTCTTTTATTGGCTTTTCTTTAATAGATTTTATATTGTTTTCATCATCTATTTCTATAACACCATATGGAATTTGATATTTATACTTTCTTATACACATGGTAGCTATTGCCTTTTGTTCTTCATGATAGGACAATAACTTTTCATAATCTAACGACGCTAAAACATCACCATAAATAACAAAAAAAGGTTCATCCAATTCTATATCAATCAAACTTAAAGCCCCACCAGTTCCAAGTCGTTTTTTTTCTTCAATATATTTTATTTTTACTCCAAACTTACTTCCATCACCAAAATAATTTTTAACAACTTCAGCTTTATAATTCACACTTATCATAAACTTTGTAAATCCATAAGAAGTAAACATATCTATAATATGCTCTAACATAGGTTTAGAACCAACTTTTAACATAGGCTTTGGGGTATTTTTTGTAAGTTCTCCCAATCTTGTTCCTAATCCTCCAGCCATTATCACTACCCAGTTAGGTTTAATATTAAATTCTTCATCATCTAAAACAATCACATCCTTTAAAACCATATTATCATCAACAATAGGCATATGCTTTCTTCTAAGCTCTCTGAGTTTTAAAATGACTTTTTTTCGGCTTTCTCCTTCTTTCATAACTATAGGATTAGTATTTATAATTTCAGATAATTCTGTTTTATTATTTAAAATAGCTCTTCTAACATCTCCGTCAGTAAGAATCCCTACAAGTTGACCATTTTCATTAACAACAGCCAAAAAACCATTGCCATTACTATCAAGTAGTTTAATAGCTTCTCTAAAAGTAGAATTTTCAGATAACACTAAGTGTTTCATAAAAAATCTCCTTTAACAAAGCCCTTATCTTTTTCTATATTTTTACTAACTTTTCTACCTATAATTTCATCCACTGATTTAAAAACATCATTATGATTTATCATTTTAAATGCTATCATATCGAGTGTTACAATTTCTCCAGCTTTTATATTTCTCTTAGCAACTGGCACTTTCTGCCGATTCCTATATGTTAATTCTTTATAGTTCATACTAAATATCTCTTTCTGGTCTATGTTCATAATTGTTTCTAAATAATCGAGTCTTTTTTTTATAATTTTTATTTTATCACAAGAAACAGCTGATTCAAAATCTACCCTTTTTATCCCTTCATTTAATGTTATATGTTTTTCAAAAAATCTTGCCCCTAAAATATAGGCATATTCATTACTCAAAATACACATTTCACTTTTATAAGAAGAATGATCAGCATATCCTATTAAACAATCAGGATACATTTTTTTTAGTTCTCTAATTCTTTCTAATTTTATATCTTTTAAGTCTGATGGATATGACTGAAAACCAACCATTAGAACAATTTCTCTATCACTGTATCTTTTTACGATATCATCTATTTCTCCAAGAGTTCTACCACCAATACCAAAAATTAAAGGTGATTTTATTTTTTCTAATTTATTTAATAATTTTATGTCGTTAAATAAAACAGAATGAAGCTCAACATATTTAACATCAAATTCTTTGATTAAATCAAAAGCCTTAATATCTAATGGCATAAAAATAATATCTAATCCATTTTTTAAGGTATAAGAAAAAATTTCTTTCCAATCATTAAAAGAAAAAATCCATTTTTTCACTTCATTATAAGCGCTATGATAAGGAGACATAAACTCATCTAAATCTATCAATACTTGAAATTTCACTCCCATTACACCAGACTTTTTTGCTTCATCTATTAGCTTAAAAAGATATTTTTTATCTCCTTCATGATGAAAAGCAGTTTCAACAAAAAAATAATACGACATACTATTTTCCTATAGTAAAATGTATAGAATTATTTATTCTATTTTGCATATCATTCTGAAATTCTTCAAATGTTATCTTTTTACCATAAGGCATTTTTATATTTTGCGAGAATTCTATTTTTGAGTTTTTCAAATTATATTTATCTACTATATTTATAACATCTTTCAATTTTATCTTTAAAGGATCTTCTTTATAATATTCAAAAATGCTTCTAGTTCTTTCTAAATCTTCTTTTGTATCAACTGTCAAAGTATAGTTTGAAGATTTTTTTATTTCCCCTACATTAATCACTCCACATTTATAATATTCTGGATTAAACATATAAAGAAGTAAATATTCACTAACTGATGGATCAATTGAATTATAGCATTTTTTAAGGGCATTTAATGTCATGATTTCAGCGGTTGCCCCAACAGGTACATCTATTATTCTAGTATAGTCTAATTCATTAATATTATGAATTTCTATTTGCTCATCAAGATATTCATATGCTGTTAGAACGTTATCACCTGTAATTCTAATTACATTTTCTGCTTTTTCAAGTTCGCCAACTGCTATTAGCCTCTCTATAACAGCATCAGGAGCCCCCCTATAGATTTTAACTCTATTTTTAAATGCTACATCTTCTAAAATATCATCTATCATTTCATACGATGTGCAAATATATATATCATCTATATTTTTTACTTGTTTCACTCTTTGAATTATAAAATCAAGCATAGAATATTTGTCAACAATATTTCTTAAAACCTTCAATGGTAATCTCGTAGATACACATCTCGCTATTATACATGCAATTGTCTTTTTATTCATAACTCAATTTCTCCTTTTAACAAAAACCAATTTAGATTTTATCTTTATTTAAATAATATCATCTTTAGTTAAAATATGGTCATATTTTAAATCCTTATTAACTTTTCTACCTATTACAAATTTTGCCATTTCGGGGGGTAATCCCCTTGCTGGTCTTTTAAAATCAATATCTTCTTCTTTAATAATTTCACCTTTTTTCATATCTCTTGTAACTACAATACTTCTTCTAAATTCAATCCTTCTTTCTAAATCTTCTTCTGCAGTAACCCTATAACTTCCTAAAGCTTTTTGGATTCTTTTACTACCTTTTACAATTATTTCCATGTCATACGGTGTAGCCGATACTTTATGATCCCAACCTGGTAAATTTTTATCTAATGTAAAATGTTTCTCTATTACACAAGATCCAAAAGCTACACTCGCAAGAGGAATTTCATATCCTAATGTATGATCAGAAAAACCTACAGGATAAGGATAAATAGTTTGAAGAGTTTTTATACTACTTAAATTTACTTCTTCACCTTTTGGAGGATATTTAGAAATACAGTGTAATATAACTATCTGTTTATTTCCTTCTTCTTCTATTGTTCTGATTGCTTTATCTATTTCATATAATTCACTAAGCCCAGTTGATAAAACAATAGGTTTATTTTTTTTAGCAATATATTCTAAAAATGGATAATTATTTAAATCCATTGAAGCTACTTTAATAAAAGAAACATTTAATTCATCAACTAAAAAATCTACTTCTCTTTTGCTAAAAGGTGTACAAGCAAAATCAACACCAACTTCTTCGCAAAATTTTTTAATTTGCAATAATTCTTCTTCTGAAATGGAATATTTTTCCACTATTTCTTCTAACGTAGTATCATTTCTGTTTCTATAATCATCTGCTAAAAAATAATTTTCTTTATATTTCTCTCTTGAAAAAATAGTATCCTTACTCCAACTTTGAAATTTTACACAATCAGCACCCGCTTTTTTTGCTTCAATTATTAATTTTTTAGCAAGTTCCATATCTCCATTATGATTTGAACCAAGCTCAGCTATTATATAGGGCTCACAAAAGTTATATACTTCTTTCTTATATGTTAATTTTACTTTCATATTTTCCTCCTTTAATTATTTTTCCCACCAAAATAAAAACTTTCCGTCGTTTTTTAAACCTAAAGTGTTATTTTCATACTGTCTATAATAAGTAATTATTTCATTTGTAAATAAAGCACTATATTTTTTTAGCAGTTTTTTAAAAAAATACCAATCTACTGCTACTATATTTTTAGGAAATTTAACTTTATTATCTAAAATATGAAGATTAATAGCAGTGTTAGAAAGACCAAAAATATTTTTATCCTCTATAAATTTATAATCAATTAATGTTTTATTTTTTATTCTTTGTGAAAAATATTTATCCACAACTATACCATCTTTATTAAATAGTGTTAAATCATTTACAATAATATTATATTTTTTAAGCACTTCAATAGATTTTTCAACTCTATTTTTTGAAAAATAGTCATCACTATCACCAAAGATAAGTATATCATAATTATTTTTCTTGCACCAATTTATTCCAAATTCTCTATTTTTTGCAAAAGTATTAGAATATTTAATTTCAATTATATTTAAAGCTTTATATTTTTTTTTGATTGTTTTAAAATCATCATAATTATCATTTACAACAACTAAATCAAAATTTTTATATGTCTGATTTTCTAGTGAATTAAAAAAATCTTCTAAAAATTCTTCTTTCATTGGAAAAACAGTAGTTAAAAAAGCTATTTTCATTTAACAATACTCTCTACTTTAATAAAACTATTTTCTTTTATTTTTATATATTCTTTACTTACTGCATTTGAACCATAAAAAATATAATTTCCTATTTCAACTCCCCCATTTACAATAGCCCCTGTTGAAATATGACAAAAATCCACTCTATTTCAATCCATCTTTTTCTATTTCTCTGTATGTTAAACCAAATTCTGGAGATAAATGCATACCCGATGCTATTATTTGAAGTTCAAACTCTTTATCTTCTCTTATTTTTTCCATTAATGGTTTTAAAAGCCCATATTCGGCTCTTGTCCCAGTAAAAACACATATTTTTTTATTCACAGTAAACCTCTATCATTTCATCTTTTTTGAATTCTTTAGGAGCTCTTAAGCCTAATATCTCTTTCCATCTCATAGGGGATATACCTTTTCTTCCTGTCCTTTTAACTGCTAAATTTTCCTCTGAAAGGATCTCTCCCTTTTTTATATCTCTTTTTGCAACGATATATTTCCTTGCTATATCTCTGTTTTTTAACTCACTTTTTGATGGTTTTTTTATTCCGTCTCCTAATGCTTTTTCAACGTTTCTAATTGCTTGAATCATAGCTTTTAACTCGTGGGGTTCTAAACTGGCTTTATGGTCAGGTCCGGGCATATTTCTATCAAGAGTAAAATGTTTTTCTATAACAGAAGCTCCAAGGGCTACTGCTGCAATTGGAACCTCTATCCCCGATGTGTGGTCAGAATAGCCTATTTTTACTTTAAATGCTTCTTTTATGGTAATCATAGCCAGCAGGTTTACATCTTCGTAAGGGGTGGGGTACTCTGTGTTGCAATGTAGTACAGTGATATTTTCTCTTGAAGTCCCAGATTGAATCAATATATCCAATGCATCTTCTATCTCTCCAAGGTCTGCCATTCCGGTAGATAGAATAACTTTTTTCTTTAGTTTCCCTATTTTTTCTAAATAAGGAAGATTTGTTATCTCTCCACTTGGTATTTTAAATATTTCCATACAAATACTTTCTAAAAACTCAATACTTTCAAAATCAAAAGGAGTTGACAGGAAAGTGATCCCGACTTTATCGCAGTAATCTTTTAATACCTTAAAATCATGAAAAGAAATCTCCAATTTTTTTACCATGTCAAGCTGAGATTCATCTGCAGATGTTGTTTGTTTTTGATATTCAGCTTTTTGAGCAAATTTACTTATTACATTTTCAGCCTTAAAAGTTTGAAACTTAACAGCATCCGCTCCACATTCCTTTGCCACTTCTACCATCTTTTTTGCAATTTCTAAACTTCCGTTATGATTAACTCCTGCCTCTGCTATGATAAATGTTTTCATTTTACTAAAGACCCCGCTTTTATAAAAGAATTGGATGGTATCTCTATATATTGTTTTGTCACCGCATTGCTACCTACAAATGTGAAATCGCCAACCTTTACGCCTCCATTAACTATTGCACCGGTCGAGATATGGCAAAAGTCTCCAACAACTGCATCATGTTCAATTAAAGCCATAGAGTTTACAATACAATTTCTACCTATCACAGCTCCTGCGTTTAATATCGCACCGTGCATTATTATTGTTCCTTCTCCAATTTTTGCATGTTTTGATACATAAGATTTCGGCGAGATAATAGTAGGAATAGTAAAGCCATTTACCTTCAATAAGTTATATATGTTTTTTCTTTTCTCAGCACTATATATGTGTCCTATAGTAATAAAGGCATAGTCAACTTCCTTTTTTAAATCTTTTATATCTTCATCTGTTCCAATCACTTTATAACCTAACACTTCACTTCCCACTTTCTCTTTAACATCTATAATTCCTATTATTTCATAATCCCCTGACAACTCTATCACATCTATTACGGCTTCACAGTGTCCTCCACCACCTACCAATATGATTTTTTTGTTTTTCATATATATATAACTCCACTGGGTATGTTTACTAATCTATCTTCTAAATACTCCGCTACTTTTGATTCAAATGTATAACAATCCTTATACATTGGCAGTTTATTCATCAAAACCCAGCACGGTCTCGTCATAACTCCGTTATTGTTTGTATACTCTAAAAATTCATCTCTCTCTAATCTGTTATCTAATAATATAGCATTTAACCAATAGTTTGAAAAAGCCTTTTCAGGTTCTAAAACAAACTTTACTCCTACACTTTCAAAAAATCCATTATAGTTAATGGCTAAATCTCTTTTTGTTTTAATAAATTTTTCCAAATTTTCAAGCTGACCTAAAAGCAAAGCTGCATTAATATTTGGCATCCTGTAGTTGTATCCTATGCTATCGTGGTAGTATTCCCATCTGTGAGGAATTTTTGCAGTGGTGGTGATGTGCTTTGCTTTTTTTACCAGTTCTTCGTCATTTGTAAGTATAGCTCCTCCTCCGCCGGAAGTTATAATCTTATTTCCGTTAAAGCTTAATATTCCTAAAAGTCCAAAAGTCCCTGTATGTTTTCCTTTATAACAACTTCCAATTGATTCTGCAGCGTCTTCTACTACAGGTAAGTTGTACTCTTTAGCCAATTTTACAATTTCATCTATCCTACATGGATGACCAAAAGTATGCATAGGCACTATTGCAGAAATTTGTCTTCCGGTAATTTTGTTAATCAACTTCCCGTTTTCAAGCTTACAATTGTTCTCAACAAATCTTTTTAAGCTCTCCAAACTCATTCCAAGAGTATCTTCATTGACATTTACAAAAACAGGTTTTGCACTGCAGTAAGATATGGCATTACAAGTTGCCACAAAGGTTAAAGGTTGTGTGATAACCTCTGTTTCAGACTTAACACCTGCCAGTAGTAAAGCTACATGTAATGCAGATGTTCCGTTTACCGTCATCACACAGTATTTGGCACCTGTAAAATCTGCCAGCTTCTCTTCAACTACATCAACAAACCTTCCTACACTGGATACAAAAGTAGAGTCTATACAATCTAAAACATACTTCTTTTCATTGCCTATAAACACAGGCTCGTGTAAAGGAACAGTATCCCTTTTATAGAGGTTTTTAACAAAATCAATAAAATCTTTGTACCAAGCTTTTATCATATATTATACACCCAATGTTTGTAATGTCTTAAATTTTCAGGATTTTTAAACCACTCTATAGTTATATCCAAACCTTCCTCTAAAGAAGTTTGAGGAACCCACCCTGTTAAACTTTTCAGTTTCTCGTTAGAACCTAATAACCTTTCTACTTCACTGTTTTCCGGTCTAATTCTCTTCTCATCTGTTATTATTTTTGCATCAGGATTAATCTTGTTTATAATTAGTTTTGCCAAATCACCAATGGATATATCTTTACCCGTTGCTATATTTATTTCCTGTCCTACAGTATCTTCAGACTTAGCTATTCTTACAAACCCTTCAACGGTATCTTTTACAAAAACTAAATCTCTTGTGGGGTGTAAAGACCCTAATTTAATTTCTTTTTCTCCTGATAGAAGCTGAGTTATGATTGTCGGAATTACTGCCCTTGCGGACTGTCTTGGTCCGTATGTGTTAAAAGGTCTAACTATAACAACAGGCAGGTCAAAGCTTCTGTAAAAACTCTCCGCTATATAATCAGCTCCTATTTTTGAAGCTGAGTAAGGAGACTGTCCTTGTTTTGGATGGTTTTCTTCTATAGGTACATACTTGGCAGTGCCGTAAACTTCGGAAGTTGAAGTTACCAAAACCCTTTCGACTTGAAAATCTCTTGCAGCCTGTAATATGTTTAATGTTCCTTTTATGTTCGTATCTACATAGCTGTCCGGAGAGTGATAACTAAAGGGTATGCTTATCAACGCTGCAAGGTGGAAAATAACATCTACACCTTTAACAGCAGTTCTAACTCCGTTTGGATCTCTTACGTCTCCTGTAAAAATCTCTATTTTATTTAATTTTTCTTTTGGTAATGTTTCAAGCCAACCCCAATGATTAAAAGAGTTATAAAACACAAAAGCTCTAACTTCACAACCTTCCTCTAAAAGCCTTTCAACTAAATGACTACCTATAAATCCACAAGAACCGGTAACAAGTACTTTCTTATTCTTTAGATTCATATACTATCACTCCAAGTATTTTATTAACTCTACAAACTCTAAGTATTTATGTGACATAGTACCTTTGGCAAAGTAGCGGCGAAAACCTTCATGATTCAATAAATTTTGGATTTTAGATTTTGGATTTTGAATTATTGATGTGAATATCATTTTATTGAACTACTCACTGTTTTTACAATTTTTGTTAGAATGTTTATTATAGAATTAATTTCCTCAAAAAGTTTATCTGCTTTTTGATAGTCATCTAAATAATTCGATGCTTTCAATAAGTTAAGCCAATATAGGGTTTCTCTTGATTCCTTGCTTGCAATTGATAGTTTAGATAAAAAATCTTTGCGAGATTGAGACGCTTGTGCTTCTTCAATATTTGCACCAATACTCGTACCACTTCTTAATAGTTGTTTAGATAATACATATTCATTTTTACTACTTAAATATTTATAACAATCAATGATAAGTAATGCAAAAGCGAAAGATTTTTCTTTAACTAAATTTTCATTTTTAGTATTTTGCATCTTATAACCTACACCCAAAATCCAACATCCAACATTCAAAATTCAATTTTATTCACCATCAACTTTATTCAACATCCAGCATTCAAAATTCAACATTTCCAAAGTACCACTCATACACCATTCTTAACCCATCTTTTAGTTCGATAGTATGTTGCCACCCTAAACTATTTAACTTACTTACATCAGTAAGTTTTTTCATCGTTCCATCCGGTTTTTCTGTATTGAAATAAAATTCTCCTTTAAAACCAACAATATCTTTGATTAAATAGGCAAGTTCTTTGATAGAAATATCTTTGCCGGTACCGATGTTAATATGGGTGTTGCGGATTTCAGGGGTCGTGAGGATTGGAGAGGTTATAGGGGTTGTAGAGGTTTTAGAGGTCGTAGATGTTATATGGTGGAAGTCAATGTTTTCCATGATAAAAACGCAGGCATCGGCCATGTCGTCAACATGGAGGAATTCGCGCATCGGTTTGCCGGTGCCCCAGATTTCAATAGAAGTTGGGGTGTTAGATGTTTTAGAGGTAATAGAAGTTTTAGAGGTCGTAAAGGTTATAGAGGATTTAAGGGTTGTAGAAGTTGTTTTAATGCCGTACTTATCTATAATTTTTAATATTTCTTCCTTTGTTGCGCTTCCATCAATACCTTCAATAGGATTTTTGTTTAAGTCTTTTCTTATAGCTTCCCAGTTATCTTCTTCCAGACATTTTCCCAGATGCATTTTTCTTATTAATGCCGGTAAAACATGTGATTTTTCTAAATCAAAATTATCATTGGGACCATATAAATTGGTTGGCATTACTGAGATAAAATTTGTACCATACTGCAGATTAAAACTCTCACACATCTTTATACCGGCTATTTTGGCAATGGCATAAGGCTCATTGGTATATTCCAAAGGACCAGTTAATAGATATTCCTCTTTTATAGGTTGTGGACAATTTTTAGGATAAATACAAGTGCTCCCCAAGAACAGTAGTTTTTTAACACCATATTTATAGGCGTTATAAATTACATTATTTTGTATCTGAAGGTTTTCATAAATAAAATCTGCTCGATATATATTATTTGCGAGTATTCCACCCACCTTTGCTGCGGCTAGGAAGATGTATTCTGGGTTATGTGTTTCGAAAAATTGAGATACTGCATTACTGTCCAGGAGGTTGAGGGGGAGAAAGGTTGTAGAGGGTGTAGGGGTTGTAGATGTGGGTTTTCTAGAGTTGTAGGTGCCTATTATGTTATTGTACCCTTTTTCAATGAGTTTTCTTACGATCGCTGAACCTACAAGGCCTGAAGCACCAAAAACTACTATTTTGCTATTTTGATTCATTGGGAAATTCCTTTATTTTAGGGTTAGTAGAGGTTGTAGAGGGTGTATGGGTTTTAGAGGTTGTAGAAGTATTAAGAGTAGTAGAGGTTTTAAGGGTTGTAGGGGTTGTAGAGGTTTTGTTTAGTGATTTCATAAAATTATTTAAAAGATAGCCAATTCTAGCTAATTTTTCTTCTAATGATTTATAGTCTTGTAGATTGATAAAGCCTAAATCCTTAGACAAATAGAGCAAATATTTTAATTCTTCCAGTGAACCCCTAGAAATATACAAGAATCTCACAAAATCTTTGTTTGAACTTTTTGAATGGCCCTCTACGATATTCGCTGGAATTGATACCGCTGCTCTTTTTATTTGCGAACACAATCCAAATGTCTCATCCTTTGGAAACCTTTTCATCAGATTATAGATTTCAATTACCAGTTTATGGCATTCTTGCCACACAACCAACTCTTTCCAATTTCTCATTCTTATCTTCCTACCCCACCTTCACTAACCCTTACTAACCTCTACTAACCTTTACTACCTCTACTCACCTCTACTAACCTTTACTCACCCCTCTAAACCCCACAACTCCTCACCACTTCAAACCCACACTCTTTCAACACCAACTCCCTGTAACTTTTCTCCAAATCATACTTGAGCATATCATCTATCAAATCATCAAGAGTCTTTTCTGGTTTCCAGCCAAGCTTTTCCCTAGCTTTTGTTGCATCTCCAAGGAGTATGTCAACCTCCGCAGGCCTGAAATATCTTGGGTCAACTTCAACAATTGGCTTGCCAATTAAATTTTTAATTTTTAATGTTAAATGTTGAATTATTTCTTCAGTAGCTCCTATTTCTTTCAATTCATCATTCAATATTTCTAATTCAACATTTGCTAAAATTCCCTTTTCATCAACCCCTGTACCTTTAAACTCTATCTTACAACCCAATTTTTCGCAACATTTCCTTACAAATTCCCTTATTTCAGTGGTCTTACCAGTTGCAAGGACAAAATCATCTGGTTCAGGTTGTTGAAGTATGAGATACATCCCTTTTATAAAATCTTTCGCATGCCCCCAGTCCCTTTTGGCATTCAAGTTACCAAGATAGATCTTTTTATCAAGACCAAGAAATATTCTGGATAAGCCACGGGTTATTTTTCTGGTAACAAAGGTCTCGCCCCTTACAGGTGATTCGTGATTAAACAAGATGCCATTACAGGCAAACATATTGTAAGATTCTCTATAATTTATTGTTATCCAGTAAGCATACATCTTGGCGACCCCATAAGGGCTACGGGGATAAAAAGGAGTCTTTTCTGTCTGAGGCATCTCCTGCACCTTTCCAAAAAGCTCTGAAGTAGAAGCCTGATATATTTTCACTTTTTCTGTAAAACCAAGCAGTCTAACAGCTTCAAGCACCCTCAAGGTACCCAGGGCATTTACCTGAGCAGTATACTCAGGTTGCTCAAAACTAACGTACACATGGGATTGAGCTGCTAAATTGTAAATCTCATCAGGCTTAACCTTCTGGATGATTGCTGTAATGTTTAAACTGTCTGTAAGATCACCATAATGGAGGTAAAAGTTGGTTTTTTCTTCATGAGGGTCTTGGTATAAATGATTTATCCTTTCTGTATTAAAAAGAGAACTTCTCCTTTTAATCCCATGTACTTCATAACCTTTTTCTAAAAGATACTCGGCAAGATACGAACCATCCTGCCCTGTGATTCCAGTAATTAAAGCTATTTTTTTAGACACTATATGACTCCTTGGCATGTAAATAGTGAAGAGTGATTAGTGAAAAGTGAACAGGGAAAAATCATTTTTTTGACCTCATATATTTCCTCAAACTCCCTTTTAAGCATCTCAGTTAGCATGGTTACTTAGGTTTTAGAGGTTGTAGAAGTTCTAGAGGTTTTAGACGTTGTAAAGGTTGTAGAGGTTTTAGACGTTGTAGAGGTGGTAGAGGTTGTAGAGGAGCTAGAGGTTATGGATTTTATTAGTTGGTTGAGGAGGTAGCTTATTTCAGTGAGTTTGTCTTCAAGTTCACTGTACTTTTCTTTGCTTATATAGCCTAAATCTCTCGCAAGCAAAAGGAAGTATCTTAATTCCTCCAGAAAGCCTCTGGAACTGTATAAATACCTGGAGAATTCTTTTTTACTTTTCTTAGAATGCCCTTCTACAATATTGGCAGGCACAGAACAGGCTACTCTTTTAAGTTGATCAACTAAAGAATATACCTCTGTCCTTGGAAAATCCTTTATCAATTTGTAAATATCTAATACCTTATCATGACTTTTTTGCCAAACCACCAAATCTTTCCAACTATTACCCATTTACAACCTCTACAACCTTTACAACCTCAAAACCCTCTCCCCCTTCCCCCATTTCCCTCTCCAATTCCTCAATCTCCCTTTTTAGCCTCTCATACTCATCAAGCTTTATTTGCAAAAATCTTTTAGTAATTTTGTATTTTTCCCTTATTCCTTTAGGTGTTAAGAGATAACGATATGCCCATTTGTTTGGACTTTTTTTAAAGCGCTCAAATTTTATTATCCCCTTTTCTGCAAGCGCCTTTAGAAGATAGTTTATCTTGCCCAGACTATATCCCAGCCTCCTGGCTAAGTCTCGCTGAGAGACATTACTATCCTTCTCTATTTCCTTGATAATTTTATAAATTTCTTCAAGATTTGCTAAAAAGGCCATAACCTTTTCCAATCATATTTTTTTGTTCAACAGATGAACTTACTTTCTAAACTTCTTAAAAAATGTCAAGTAGATTTTGAAGAAGGGAAGGTGAGTATAATTGGTTTTAAAACAAGTTTCTAGCTAACTTTCATACTCCCAAATTCATACAACCAACTTCCACCCTGCCACATTTATAGGGTTGAAACGCTCGCTTAAGCCTTTAAACACTCTAACATCTCCCATTCAAAATTTACAATATTCTTTTCCTCAGAGCTAAATTCTATACCCACCAGGTAAATTTCTTTAGATTTATTTAAATACTTCTGCGCATAATCTCTTTCTTTTATCTGTTTTAAGGCTTCTCCTTTCTTACCATCAACCTTAAATTCCACTATATAAATCTTATCTCCTGCAAATAAGGTCAAATCTATACGGCCTTTATTGGTCACATCTTCACCAATAACCCTAAAACCCAGCGAGGAAACATAGGTAAATATTATACTCGCATAAAAACCTTTATACAAATTTAAATCGTTTTTGGTATAATTTGTATATGGTATTGAGGAAAATAGAGAGACAAGAGATTTTTTAAAATCTTCAAGTTTTCCATAATAAAGAGATTTTACCAATGATTCTTTAATCTTAGTATCACTATTGTAAAGATAACGAATTATGTAGTCGCTTAAAGATATCTGAACTTCCAGATTGGGTATCCGAAGTTTGTATTCTATAGATTGCAAAAGCTCATTATGTATAACTTCATCTATGGTCAAATAACCTGATTGATAGAGTAAAACTTCTAAATCCATATACTCTATGTCAAAGCTTGATAGTATTTTGTCATCCACTTGCAAATTACTCAAACTGGGTAAAAAATATTTTTTCTCTTTGATAAGTTTGATCAAAAAGGATGGAGTTCCTGTCTCAAACCAGTAGTTTCTAAACAAAAAATTATTACTGATAAACTGCAATATATCAAAGGGATTATAAACATTATCCTTTAAAAAATTATAACCATTATACCACCGTTTCACCTTTTCCATGTCCACATTTTCTAAGTAGGGCTTAAAAATTGTCTCTAAATCATGCTGGGTATAGCCACAGATATTTCCAAATCTTGGATTTAGGGATATGTCAGTTAGCATATTTAAGCCACTAAAAATTGATGCCCTGGAAAACTTGCTAACCCCTGTTAAAAAGGCAAATCTGATATATGCATCGTTATCTTTGATAATAGAGTAAAGCCCACTTAAAAATTCTCTATTTATCCTGGCCTGCTCCATATCTTCTATAACATCCAGTATGGGTTTATCATACTCATCGATTAAGATTACAACCTTTTGATTGTATTTCTTATAAGCCCTGTGAATCAAATCTCTAAAACAACTACCTGGATCTTTTAGGTTATCACAGCTTACTTCCAGTTGTTCCTGGTTGGTTTTAAATATATCCAGAGCTACTTGTTTTAAACTATCCAGGCTTTGAAAATTACCTGCCCAGCTTATTTTAATTACAGGGTATTTTTCTTCCCACATCCATTTGTCATAGATATATAACCCCTCAAAAAGCCTTTTATTCCCTTCAAAAAGCTCCTTTAAGGTATCCAGAAAAGAGATTTTCCAAACCTGCGGGGACGGGAAAGAAAAACGTAAGTATAATTATTAACTAACTCATAAGCCTCTTTTGTTTTATCCACATAAACATAATCTTCTTCCCGAATTTTTCTAAAGGTTTGTATTCCTATGGGTAGTTTTTTCATGTTAATCCTCTACATTTATTTTTATTTCTCAGGCAGGAGGGAAATAGCTTCTATTTACAATCCTTACCCACACAAATATCTGCCCTAATCTTTTCCAAAATCTTAGGTCCTATCCCCTTTACCTTTAATAAGTCTTCTACTGAGCTAAATTTACCCTGACTTTCCCTATAACTGACAATATTTTTTGCCTTAACTGTTCCTATATGTGGTAAAGATGCTAACTCTTCTTGCCTAGCTGTATTTATATTTACCTTAGCCAAAACCAAAGAAGTAAACATGAAGAAAAATATTACTATACCTAAATAATATCCTCTTCATAATTTGATCCCCTTTAACCCATCCCTCCTGCCTGAGAAAATTAGGCAAAAAATAGAAAATTTTAATCTCTTTGACAAGTTTTTAAAAAAATGGCTTAAATCTAAATTTTACCCATTTTAACTCATTATTAATAAATTACATAGTCCATCAGTATCCGCTTATCACCTTTTCTATCTCATAAAAAACAGAAAGTCTTAATAAAATTCTTCACCTGGTCCCTATTCCTTCTATTCAGGTTGACTCCATAACGATAGATAAACTTTGAAGCTAGCCTGAATAAAAACAAATCTAATTGACTTTTTTTTTATTCGCCTTACAATCTAGACAGACTAGATGAAAAGGGGGTTTTTATGGGTAATCAAACTTGGCAACTACAAGAAGCAAAAAATAAGTTTAGCCAACTAGTAGAAAAAGCAAGAAAATTTGGTCCTCAAGTCGTTACTAAACATGGGAAAGAGGCTGTTGTTATTTTGTCCTTTGAAGATTACAAAAAAATGGTTCACCCTGAGAATAATTTAATTGATTTTTTACAAAATTCACCTTTGTCTAAAGCTAAAATAGATTTTTCCTCTTTACGTCAAAAAGATAAACCACGAGATATAACCCTATGAAATATCTTATTGATACTTGTGTACTTGGAGAGGTTATCAAGCCTAAACCAAATGTTAAGGTTTTAAACTGGTTAAAAAAGCAAAAAGAAAGTCAACTTTACATTAGTGTTCTTACTTTAGGAGAAATAGCTAAAGGAATTGAAAAGTTAAAAAATGAAAAAGAAAAAAGGAATTGCATCTCTGGTTAGTAGACGATCTTAGAGAACGCTTTAATGGTAGAATTTTACCCATAAATGAACAGGTTGCTATGGCCTGGGGGCAAATTCAGGGCAGGGCTGAACTTCGGGGCAAATCAATGCCAGCGATTGATGAGCTTATTGCAGCTACAGCACTGGTTTTTAATATGGTTGTAGTTACACGAAACATCTCTGATATGGAAGAAAGTGGTGTGGTTTTACTAAACCCATGGGACATTAAAACAAAGAAAGGTTAACAAACAGGGCAACTACCCCCTATCCCGCTTCACTCCCTAGAACAGGTCCTGGGTCTTTAGGCAACAATCAGTAAATAGCCAAAAAATAAATAAATTTACTTCGCCTTACTCCTCTATCCTTTCTAAAAATGGACACATAAGATAATATATCTTTACCCTTTGTCCTTATAGAATCCAGTCAAGCATATAAAAACCACCCAAACTTATAAAAAACCTATTGACCCCAATTATTTGTCCCAACTAAAAAAGGCTTATGTTAAAAAGCTCAAAAAACTGGTTCAAACCTTTTCCTCCTAAATGGTGGTGTAAGACTCAAAGAGAAACCAAGTGGCTGGTTGAGCAAGAAGAGAGTTTAGAAGAAAAGCCCCAACCTCAAAAGGGAATCTTTTGTGCCAGGTGCCTGGCTTATATTTGCTCTGCTCAGGATAAAATAGAAGTACAGGGCAAGCACTTGCACCACTTTTTCAATCCCCAGGGCCTGGTCTTTGAAATCGGTTGCTTTGCCAAGGCCCCTGGTTGCCAGGGAGTTGGGCCTTTTACCCAGGAGTTTTCCTGGTTTTACCCCTATTTCTGGCAAGTTTGCCTATGCAAACACTGCACCTCTCACCTGGGCTGGATTTATTCCTATCAGGAAGACATCTTTTACGGCCTTATTCTCGGTAGACTCCTGGAAAAATAGTTTTATACTCTACATCTTTGAGGGCAAATAAAAAACAATCTCTGGAAACAAGACCAAAACTACTACCATTAAAAGCATAATACAAAAGAAAGGAAAAGTAGCTCGCAAAATTCTGCTTATGTCTTCTTTGGCTATTCCCTGAATCACAAAAAGGCTAAAGCCAACTGGAGGAGTAATTTGAGACAACTCCACCATAATCACCAAAAAGATACCAAACCACAGGGGTTTAAAACCAGCAGCTACAATAATGGGCAAAACAATGGGCAAGGTCATCACCACAATGGATATACCATCCAAAAGCATCCCCAAAAACAGATACATAAGCCCCACAACCAGAATCAAAACATAAGGCGAAAGCTTAAGTCCCACAATATACTCACTAAGGGCCCTGGCTATGCCCGTAAAACCCACTACCTGGGATAAAAAGGCAGCCCCACAAATAATAAAAGCAATCATGCAGGTAGTCATTACTGAATTGGTCAGGGTTTCCCAGAAAATTTTTAAACTCATATTTTTAAAGGCAAAGGCCAGGACATAAGCACCCACCACGCCAATGGCAGCAGCCTCTGTTGGGGTAGTAAAGCCTAGATAAATCCCCCCAAGCACGACCAAAATTAAAGCCAGCACAGGAAACAATTCCTTGATACTCTTTATCTTTTGAGCCCAGGAATAACTTTCACTATCCTGAGCAGGCACAATGTCTGGATTTAATAAGGCCCTAAAAATAATATAAAAGGAGTAAAGACCAGCCAGAATAAGCCCAGGAATTACTCCAGCCATAAAAAGTTTGCCAATGGAAGTATCAGAAAGCACTCCATAAATAATCATAATCAAACTGGGAGGAATTAAAAAGCCCAGAGTCCCAGCTCCAGCCAGAGACCCTAAGGCCAGGTCCCGGTCATACCCTCTTTTAGAAAGCTCATCCAAGGTAATCTGTCCCACAGTGGCTGTAGTTGCTGCGCTAGAGCCTGAAACTGCTGCAAACAAAGAACAGGCCACCACATTTATATGTAATAATTTACCTGGAATTTTAGAAAACCAGGGTAAAAGCCCGTTTAACAACTTGGTAGAAATGGCCGTCCGATACAAAATCTCTCCCATAAGGATAAAAAGGGGCAAAGCTGTAAGTGACCAGGAATTCATGCTATTCCATACGGAGTTGGCTAAAAGATTTCCTATTTTACTCCAGATAGAAATAGTGGGAGGAAGATTTAATTTATAAAGCAAAAGGCCACAAATACCTGTAGTAAGTAAGGAAAAACCTATCCACAACCCGGATAAAAGGAATAAAAACATTATTCCAAACATTACCAGGGAAAGAATTAAGGGATCGCTTATAATTTTCTAATCCTCCTTATTATCAAGGTTAACATCTGAAGACTTAACAATAAAAATCCTATAGGCACACTAAGCTCTGGAATCCAGAGACTGGTTTCAGCAATAGAATCAGCTCGCATATCTAAAAGATAGGTTTCTTTAACCATAAGATAAGAATAATAAAGAGAAAAAACACTGACTAAAAAAGCAATAAGTAAGGAAAACAAATCCAGGCACAATTTATAAAATTTATTTTTTATTCTCGAAGTGATAAGAGTAATTTTTATGTGTTTTTCCTGTCCCAACGTATAGGCAAGACCTAAAAATACACAGGCCACCATAAAGTAAGCACTATATTCATCAGCTATTAAGGTGGATTTTTTAAAAAAGGTTCTAAGAAAAATTTCTAAAGAAATTAAACCTACAATCAAAAGCATAAACAAACAAGCCAAATAACTACCTGCTTTACTTATCTTTTCTATAATATTTAAAATTTTCTTCATAATTTAAAAAAGAGGGGGAAATCCTCCCCCTGGTTTTATTTAGCGTATTTTGTTATAATTTCTTTTACCTTACCTGGCATTTCCTTTAGAAAATCTTCTACAATCTTGCTGGCAGCCTTTTGCATGGCTGCTTCCACTTCTGGACTGGCAGTATATACTTGCATTCCTTTAGCTTGAATTATTTTTAAAGCTTCTTCTGTTCTTTGTTGAGAATTTTGCCATTGCTTTTCTTCCATTTCTTTAGCTGCCTTTAAAATAGCCTCCTGTTGTTTAGGGGTTAAGGCCTTCCAGTAGTCCAGGTTCATGGTCAGCATATTTAAAGGAAAGGCATAGTTAATATCCATAAAGTAATTTAACACTTCCCAGAAACTACCATTTTTGCTGGACTCAGCACTGGTAAGCACAGAATCAATTACCCCGGTCCTGAGAGAAGAATAGACCTCTCCCCAGGGCATGGACACAGGGCTAGCTCCCAATTCTCTTAAAAATTGAGCGCCATTTTTATCATAGGTCCTGGTTTTAAGGCCTTTAAAGTCTTCCACTGAATTAATCCTGTTTTTGGTTACCAATCCACTGGGTGGCCAGGGGGCTGCATATAAAAACTTTTGATTCCACTTTAAAGCTGCCTTTTCATAATAGGGTTTCAGTTCTTCATAGAGACTTCTAGCTTCCACATAATTTTTTACCAGACGAGGCAAAGAGCTAACTCCAAAAACACTCTCACTGCCTGCAACCACTCCCATTAAAATATCACTTAAAGGCACCTGACCGTCTTTTACTGCCTTAAGTAATTCTGGCCCCTTAAAGCCCAGGCTGCCCCCTGGATGTACCGTGATAAGCACGCTGCCTTCAGAATACTTTTCTACTAACCTGGCAAATTCCATAGCCCCTTGAGTGTGAAAACTGGTTGGCCCATAAATGGCATTACAATCCAGCTTCATCACTTCAGCCCAGGCACTCAAGCTAAAGACCATAACCAAAGCCAAAATACCCACAATTCTGTGCATCTTCATCCTCTCCTCCTCTTTTTTAATTATTAATTATAATTTTCCATATCCTCCACCACCCGGAGTCTCAATGCGAAGGATACAGCCTTTTTCTAAAATACAATTAAACTTAGCTGGCATTTTTTCTGCTTTTCCCTCTCTTATAACCATATTCTGGCCAGGTTTACCTGGCTCTCCGCCGGCAAGTCCATAAGGACCTCTTTTCCTCCTTTCAGAAAGCACACTCACTTCTGCCCTAGAAAGCAACTTTATCTCCCGCACAATTCCATCTCCGCCCTTAAACTTACCCTCTCCCCCAGAATTTTTACGAATAGAATACTCTGTCACCAAAAAGGGATAGCTAAATTCCAGGGCTTCTATGGGCGTATTTAAGGTATTGGTCATGTGAGAATGAACTGCACTTTCTCCATATTGTCTGCTGGAAGCTCCCATACCGCCACCTATGGTTTCATAATAGGCAAAGGGCAGGCCTGTACGCTCATCTATGCCTCCAATGGACACATTGTTCATGGTGCCCTGGCTGGCTGCAGGAATCTTTTCAGGCAAGACCTTAGCTAAGGCGCCCAGAAGCACATCTACTATCCTCTGGGAGGTTTCCACATTTCCTCCTGCCACTGCAGATGGAAAAATGGCATCTACCACACTTCCCTTTTGCGTAAGGACCTTTAAAGGCCTAAGCAATCCAGCATTGGTAGGGATGTCATCTTCAATAAGAGACCTAAAAACATATAAAACCGCAGACAAGGTTATGGAATAAACAGCATTTACACTTCCCTTTACCTGTTTATCACTTTCACTAAAATCAACTATGGCTTCATCACCCTTTATTTTTAATTTTACCTTTATTTTTATATCTTCTCTATCTATACCATCATCATCCAGATAATCTTCAAAAACATATTCACCATCATCAATGTTTTTAATTATATCTCGTAAAATCTTCTCTGAATAATCTAAAAGTCCATTACAATATTTTTTAACCACTTCTATTCCATATTTAGCTACAACTTCTTTGATTCTCTTCACTCCAATCAAATTGGCCATAATTTGAGCTGAAAAATCTCCTTCCCTCTCTATAGGAGTCCTGACATTATTTAAAATAAACTTAAGCAGTTTTTGATCTACCTTTCCTCCTTCCACAATCTTTAGAGGTGGAATAATAACTCCTTCCTGATAAATAGAGGTGGAAAGGGGCATGGAGCCAGAGGACATCCCCCCCACATCAGCATGGTGAGCCCTGTTGGCCACATAAAAGTCAGGAACTTTGCTTTCTGGGGTTAAAAAAACAGGAGCCAGAATGGTAATATCAGGTAAGTGCGTACCACCCTTAAAGGGATCATTTAAAATAACCATGTCTCCTTCAGCAAATTGCTCACTCTCCATAGCACTTTTTACACTAAGAGGCATGGAGCCCAAATGCACCGGAATATGAGCAGCTTGGGCTATCATTTCGCCCTGGGCATTGAAGATAGCACAGGAAAAGTCTCTACGCTCCTTTATATTGGGGCTAAAGGCGGTTCTATTTAAAGTAACCCCCATTTCTTCTGCAATAGAAACAAATCTATTTTTAAAAACCTCTAACAATATGGGATTTAGCTGCATCTTACACCTCATTTAACCAAAATTAGCAAATTTTCATATTCATCCACTTCTACTTCACAATCTGGAGGGACGACAATAGTAGAAGAGTATTCTACAATAATTGCTGGTCCCAACAACTTATTGCCAGGTAACAATTTATCTCGCTCATAGACATAAGTAGATACAGGCAGGCCGTTAAAAATTACTTCCTGTTTAGCATAAATGGCCCTGGCATCCACAGAGGTTCCTACCTTTTCCTTTTGCTTAAACTCTGGTTTGGGCAACTTTCCCCTGCCCCTTAACCTTACATTCACCACTTCTATAAGTTTATCTGGGCTGGCATAACCATAGTTTTTTTCATGTAATCTATGAAATTCCTCTACAAATCCTTCTTTAAAAGGTACCATTATTTCATAGGATTGTCCCTTATAGCGCATGTCCACATAACGCTCCAAAAAGATGTCTTCTCTAGCTATTCCCTCTTCTAAAAGATCAATAACAGCCCTTTCTTCCAGTTCCTGAAAATAGGGTTCAAAATCCTTTAAGGCAAAACTTTCCTGGCAAAACATAATGGTTTGAGAATAGTCCTTAAGCACATCAGCTAACAGCATGCCTACAGCAGATAAAATGCCTGGATGCTTGGGAACCAGCACCCTGGGAATATTCAAGAGTTTAGCCAGAAAAACTGCGTGCATTCCTCCGCCACCACCAAAGGAAAAGAGAGTAAACTCTGAAGGATTGTAACCCCTTTCCACAGAAATAACCCGAATAGCTCTTTCCATATTGGCATTGGCCACGCTTAAAATACCTTCTGCCAGTTCTACAGGAGTTAAGCCACACTCTTTGGCCATAGCTTCAAAAAAAGGTGTCAGGCGCTTCCTGGCCAGAGTCATATTGCCGCCTAAAAACTTCTCTGGAATGAGCCTGCCCAAAAACAAATTGGCATCTGTCACGGTAATCCTTTCTCCCTTGCCATAACAAATGGGGCCAGGGTCTGCTCCAGCACTCTCTGGTCCAACGCGCAAAGAACCACCCACATCTAAGTGGGCAATAGAGCCACCACCTGCTCCTACCGTATGAATATCAATCATGGGTGTCTTTAAAGGAAGGCCTGTTATTTCAGCTTCCATGGTCAAGGGCAATTTACCATCAATCAAACAGACATCAGTGGAAGTCCCTCCCATGTCAAAGGTAATCAACCTCTCAAAACCAGCCAGCCTTCCCAGTTCATAGGCCCCTACAGCCCCACCTGCAGGTCCAGACAATATGGTACGCACTGATTCTCTTCGCGCAGTTCCAGCAGAGATACTTCCGCCATTGGATTGCATAATCCTGAGCTTGGACTCGCCCAGATTTTCTTCAATAAAACTAAGATACCTGGACATCTTGGGAGACACATAGGCATTGATTACAGTGGTAGATAAGCGCTCGTATTCTCTAAATTCAGACAATACCTCTGAAGAAAGGGAGTAAAAAAAGCCTGATTTTTCTAATTTCTCGCCTAAAATCCTTTCATGCAAATTATTTTTAAAAGAAAATAAAAGACAAACTGCCACAGACTCCACATCTGTTTGCTGTAAAGTCTCAATTACTTCCTCCACTTCTGCTTCATCCAGTTCTTCCAAAATACTTCCAGTAAAATCAATCCTGCCTTTTATACCCAGTCTATTGTCTCTTACTACCAAAGGAGGTTCTTTTTTATATTGCAAGTTATATAAGGACTTTCTATTTTGCCTGCCAATTTCAATAATATCTTCAAATCCACGATTGGTAATAAGAGCAGTGGTAGCTCCCTTTCTTTCTAAAAGGGCATTGGTAGCCACTGTAGAGCCATGGGTAATATTTACCCTCTTTTTACCGGCAATAACTTCAATTCCATCTAAAACAGCTTGAGCAGGGTTAGCAGGAGTAGAAAGGGTTTTATACACTTTCCATTCCTTTCCCTCTCTATAAATAAAATCAGTAAAGGTACCACCTGTATCCACACCAATAATAATCATCTATCCTCCTCTAAACCATCTTTTTCAAAAGGCTTAACCCTTCTTGATCATAAAACCTGGAATAAAGATATAGGTTTTGCATATGAATAAAAACATGCTTAAACTTATTAAAAATCACTTTAGGGCAACAAATTAAGTCTGCCTTTAAACAATTTTTACTTTCTAAAATTTCTTCTAGGGAAATAAAGGTTAAATTCTTATAACTTTGTGCCAATTCTTTATATCTGGATTTAAGCCTTAATTTTCTTTGCTCAGAAAAACAAATAATAACTATCCTTGCATCTCTGGAAAACAAACTAAAATCCAGTATTTCTTCTATTCTGGGAGTAACTTTTAAGGGAAAAGAGTCAATATTTTGCTTTTGCAATTGAGGAAGGCAATAATAAGTGGTAATTATTAAGCTCTTATCTTTATCCTGGTGCTTCAAAAAATTTAAAGCGTCTTTTAATAAAAGGGCCTTTACCTTTTTACCCAGATGTTCCTCTAATTCCATCTTGCCCAACCAGAGTTCATCACTATTTCTATCCACAAACAAAATAGCCTTTTCCTGCGCACTCCTCTTGTCTCTAAGCAAACTCACAACAGAGGCTAAAATTTCTTCATCTAAAAACCCTTGCAAATTGTATTTATTCCACAAAGCTTCCACTTCTTCTTTTAACTGCTGAAACCCGGCAAACTTCCTTTCATAAATCTCTGGCAAAACCTTACTGCCCACTCTTTTCTTGGTTTTAATATAACCCTCTTCTTTTAGCTCCTGTAAGACCTTTTTGGCCGTGTTTAAATTTACCTGAAAATTGGCAGCCACTTCCTCTGCCAGCAGCAAATACTCTTCCCCACTTAAAATGCGGTCCAGGAGTAAAAATTTGAGCAAATAGGTTTTATAAAAAACTTTTTCCAACATTTTAATTAGACTAAACCAAATTTTGCTAAAAAGTCAATCAAATATTCTTTTTTACAAAAATGCTAACAAAATTATTTAAAAAATACATTTTTTATTTAAAAAGAATAATCCAATATTCTTTTAACACAAAAAAACACACAATATAGTTCTAACCAGTTGAAATAATATATTATTTAGATAGAGAAAAATAGAGGATTATGGTAGCAGATAAAAACTTAAAAAGGTTTTCAACTTACAGGAAGTTTCCAAGTTTATTAAACCAGGTTCTAAAAAAAATTACTCCCAGCTCAAGTAAAGATTTCAGCCTCTATTTTAGGATAGTTCTCAAAAATAGCTTAAAAGCAGTCAGGTTAACTAGTTGGTCAAGCTCTGAATAGGAGCAGGGATTAAACCGCCTTTTAGGATAAAGTCCTTACTGCCCTGATCCAGCACTTCAATAATAGTGGCTTCCCCTAGCAAACCTCCAAAATAGGCCTTTTCTCCAGCCTTTTTACCTGGCACAGGGATTATTCTGGTGGCAGTGGTTTTACGATTGATAACCCCAATGGCAAGTTCGTCAGCTATGATGGCGGCCAGGGTTTCCACTGAGGTATCTCCAGGAATGGCCACCATATCCAGCCCCACAGAGCATACTGCAGTCATGGCCTCCAGCTTGGCTAAAGAAAGATAACCTCTGGTTACTGCCTGATTGATGTTTAAGTCTTCACTCACAGGAATAAAGGCCCCACTTAATCCCCCAACATAAGAGCTGGCAAAGGAACCGCCTTTTTTTACTGCGTCATTTAACATGGCCAGAAGGGCTGTACTTCCGGGCATGCCTATGGATTTTAAACCCAGGGATTGAAAAATTTCCCCTACACTATCTCCCACATTGGGAGTGGGAGCCAAAGACAAATCCAAGATACCAAACTTTACGCCCAACTCTTTGGCCACTTCCCTGCCTATAAGTTCACCCACCCGGGTAACCTTAAAGGCAGTCTTTTTAATAACCTCAGCTAAAAAGCCCAAGTCAGCTTGGGGATTGGCTTCTAAAGCCCTGTCTATGGCCTTTTTCACCACTCCAGGACCGCTTACGCCTACATTGATTACTGCTTCAGGCTCTCCTATTCCCAGGTAAGCTCCAGCCATAAAAGGAACATCCTGGGGAATATTGGCAAAAACACACATCTTGGCACAGGCAAGCCCATCTTTATCTTTACTTTTCTCAGCAGCTTCTTTGATAATCCGGGCCAAAAGATATACCCCGTCCATGTTAATGCCAGCCTTAGAAGAAGCAGCATTCACTGAAGCACACACTCTTTCTGTACTGCTCAAGGCCTCAGGAATAGCCTCAATTAAGGCCTTGTCTCCTTGAGTCATACCCTTTTCAATTAAGGCCGAAAATCCACCAATAAAATCTATATCCACTTCCCTGGCAATTTTATCCAGGGTCTTGGCAATCTTTACCATCTCTTGGGTCTTAAAACCTGCTCCAGCTACAGCCACAGGACTTATGGCTATACGCTTATTCACCACTGGTACTCCATATTTATCTCCAATTTTATCACATACCTGTACCAGTCTGGCAGCATAACCCACAATTTTTCTGGTTAGTTTCTCCTGAAAAGAAAGCAAGCTATCGCTGCTGCAATCAAAAATGGATATACCCAAAGTAATGGTACGCACATCTAAGTGTTCATTTTTGACCATTTCAAAGGTGGAAAGGACTTCTTTTTCAGAAAACATAAAAACCCCTTTATATCCTGTGGATATTTTCAAAAATATTTTTATGTTGCATGGTGATTTCTAAATTTAACTCTTCGCCAATAATCTGCAAAGATTTCTTTAAAACAGATAAATCCACATTCTCAGGCACCTCTACTTCATAAAACATTACTATTTTATCTGGATAAAGAGGACTTTTATAACTGGCTTTTATATTAAAAATGTTGCAATTATAATCGGCTATAATTTTGCTAATGGCTGCAATTTGTCCTACCTTATCTTCTCCAATAGCAGTAATTACAAAAGGCTCTGTTTTTTCTTCAGTCCAGGAAAAATCAGAAGCTAAAATTTTTAATTTTACGGTTAAATCCTTAGCCTCTAGTTCCTTTTTTATTGTTTCACACAACTCTTCCCACTTATCTGTAAAAGAAAAAATAAAAATAGCTGCAAATTCACTTTGCAGTATGGTTTGAGTTAGTTCTTCGATATTACAATTTAATTTAGCTAAAAGGCCACTTACTGTAGCCACAATACCTGGCTTGTCCTGGCCCAATACAGATAGTACTGCCTTTTGTTTCACCTAAGCTCTCCTTCTTTATCCCTTTAACGCACTTAAAATCTTCTCTATTTCCTTTCGCACCACTTCTAAAAACTTGGGGAAAACAGCTTGTATTTCTTCACTTAACCCCAGGTGCCATTCCAGCTTATAGGGCTCCACGCCCAAGATGGTCAACTCTGGATTTTTACCCAGCATTTCCACCATTTTTAAGGAATCCAAAAGGTCGATATCGTGTAAAGATATGGCCTGGTCTTTATTTTCAAGCAAATCTTCCTTGCACAGGCGATAAATGGTGCCTGGTTCTTGTCCACCTTTGACACAATCCAGAACCAGGATATGGGCATAGTTTTCAAAAAGATAGAATAAATCCTGGGTAAAGGTGCCTCCATCTAAAAAGTCCACCTCTGAAGGCCACTTTTCCTTTTGCAACTCCTGCACAGCAAAAACGCCAATTCCCTCATCTTTAAGTAAAATATTGCCAATTCCCAAAACCAAAAGTTTTTTCATTGTAACACCTATCTTCTCAGGCTTAAAAATAAAGAAGGGCCGAGTATATCGGCCCTTCTGCTAATGGTCAAATTAAAAGACACCAACTGGCTAGTCTACTTTTACCACATGCTTTTCGCCAGTCTCTGCGTGCACAACGTGCACGGCGCAACCCAGTCACGGGTCAAAGGCGCGAATCAAGCGCCCAACATTTACTGGATTTTTGGGATCAGGCACAGGTACGCCAATTAAAGCCTGCTCAATGGGGCCTCTTTGTCCCATGTCATCACGAGGAGAAGCATTCCAGATGGTCGCAGCCACTACTTGATAATTGTCAATAACAGAATCTTTAATCTTGATGTAGTGGAGCAAGCTACCACGAGGAGCTTCGGTAAGGCCCATGCCTTCGCCTTCTTCTGGTACATCTACCTTTACATAGGTTTCAGCCCCAGGCTTTACTTCCATCAGCCACTTTTCCACAGCCATAGCCACTCGATAAGCCTCTTCAGCCCTGGCAATGTGGCGGCCTAAAATGGAGAAGGCCTTATCGCCCAGGTCTCTCATTCTCTTAAAGCCAGCCTTTTGAGCTACTGGGCTAAGTTCTGGGTTGGTAATCCACATTCTGGCCAGAGGACCAGCTTCATGGGGCTTATCATTATAGCGAGGAGCTTTAACAAAGGAATAAGCACCTTCTTTGCCAGGTTTGGGATTGGTTCTACCCTCACTTGGATGCAAGCCAGTATCAGCATCATGGAACCAGGAATAGCGAACATATTCTTTAATCTTTGCAGGATCTAAAGGATAGTCCTTACCATCAGTAAAGACGCCTGGCTTGAGCAAGAATTCAGTTTCTTCGTCGTTTAAGGGGAATACACCATAGGAAATACAGTTCTTCCAGCCAGAGCCAGTTTCCAAAAGATCTGGATATACACTACCAAGGGCATAAACCAAAGGTAGATATTCATTTTCAATAAATTCTTTAACTTTCTTAAATCTCCATAAAAAGCCCACAATCTTATCAGCACTGGGTATTTCTGTAGTACCACCTACTACCATACCCTGAACGTGAGGCATCTTTCCGCCAAAAAGAGCTACCATTTCATGGCAGATGCGTCTAATTTCCAAAGCTTTTAAATACTGATCTACTCCCACAGCATTGGTCTTAGCATCTACTCTAATATCTGGATTCTGATAACGAGGAATAAAGGGAGCTACATCTGGACCCTTTACATAATCCAAAGCAGCTAAATGATAAAAGTGTAAAATATGAGATTGAAGATAGTTAGCTCCAAAAATTAAGTTTCTAACAATACGTCCATTGGTAGTCAGTTTTACATTAAAAGCATCATCTAAAGCTCTAACAGAGGCAGTAGCATGGGCAGTAGGACACACACCACAAATTCTCTGTACTAATTGAGAAGCATCTCTAGGATCTCTTCCCTTTAAAATATTTTCAAAACCACGAAACATGCCGCCAGAACAATGGGCATCTACTACCTTTCCGTCCTTAACCTCTACCTCTACCTTTAAGTGCCCTTCAATCCTGGTTACAGGATCGACAGCTACTTTTATCTTTTTCCCAGGGGCCATAGCTGCTGCTGGCCCTTGTTTTGGTTTACATCCTGCCATAATTTACCTCCCTGTCCTTACATGGCTTCATAAAATGGAGACATATCATCTGGAAAACCAGGCTCTACACAGCCAATACATACTGCATTTTCTACACACCAGTTCACGCCATTATTCCATTTTCTCTTCCAACAATCTGCATTGGCTACAGGACCTTTACAGCCCAACTCATACCTACAGCCCTGTTTTTGAGTAAATACAGGAGACATGGTACCGCTTTCATAATAACCACGATAAGGACAATTTTCATGAATATTAAGGCCATAAAAGAGTTTGGGACGACCATTGTCGTCTAACTCTGGAACTCCATAAAGAAGCACATGCGCAATTGTACCTACCATCCAATCTGGATGGGGAGGACAACCAGGCACATTGACCACAGGAGTGGCAATGCCTTCTTCCTCAAAAATAGCCTTTACCGAGCTGGCCTCAGTAAGGTTGCCTTCTGCACCAGGAATACCTGCATTATAGCAAGCACAGGCTCCCAGGGCCACAGTTGCTGCAGCTTTTTTACCCAACTGGGTAACAAGCTCTAGCATGGTCAATTCCTTACCTTCCATCTCACCCACAATACAGTACATGCCATTGGCAGCCTTGGGGATAGCACCTTCTACAGCCAGGAAAAATTTACCCTTGTACTGCTCAGCAATCTCAAACATGTGCTCCAAAGCAAGCTCGCCCTCAGAAGCCATGACTGTTGGATGATATTCCAGGCTGATAATCTTTAACAACACTTCCTTGATACTGGGATGAACAGTGTTGAGCAAAGAAACAGAACATCCTGTACAACCCTGACCCTGGATCCAAATTACTGGAGTATTTTTAGCTGCTCCTTCCATGGCCTTTAACAGACCAGGATGAAACAACTGAGAAATTCCAAGGCCAGCCATTGTACCAGCACAGAGCTTGACAAAATCACGTCTTTTTAAACTCATACCCTCCTCCTCTGGTTTTTGGCTGACAACTACCCAACCATTTAAAATTTACATTATTTTCTTTTACTTTAATCAAAAATTTGAATAAGTAGCAACAAAAATTTTTTAGACGAATAAAACTATTTTAATCGTTTTACTTTTTATTACTTTTAAGAAAAAAGATGTTCACCTTAAAGGTTGTCAAAAAATTATCTCTTGCTTACTATTTTAAAAAAAGGAGTTCCTATGAAAAAACTTAAAAAACCTCTGCTTATTCTAATTACTATTCTGTCCCTGGGAGTGATAGGATTTTGCTACCTTACTTTTTTTGAAGGCGAAGTACCCCAGATAACCCTTTCTCCCAAGACCACTATGGTGAAAGCTGGGGAAGGGTTTAAGGTAGAAATAAAAGACCAAAAACAGGGTTTAAAAGAAGTGGAAATTTTTCTTTTCCAGCAAAACAACAAGCTGCCCTTACTAAAAAAGCAATTAAACCGGGAAAAAGAATTTTCCTGGCACTTTAATCTACCTCCCAAGTTAAAGGCAGGAGAGTTTACCTTGCACATTCTGGTTAGAGACTATTCCCTGCGCAACCTGGGTAAAGGCAATCTGGCTTCCTTTAAACAAACTTTCACCTATGACCCCAATCCACCGCTTATCTCTTTACTTTCCAGGACTCACTATCTCAATCAAGGGGGAAGTGGATTAATTGTCTTTAAACTAAATGAACCCGTACAAAAAACAGGGGTTCAAATAGGAAACTACTTTTTCCCTGCCTATCAATTTAAAGATAACTATTATTGCCTTTTTGCCTGGCCCTATGACCTAAATACAGACACAGTTCCCGAGCTAATTGCCCAGGACCTTGCCGGTAATATAGCCCAAACAGGCTTTTACTACCATGTAAATGCCAGGAGATTTCCTAAAGATAAAATAAACTTGCCTCTATCTTTTTTAAAAAGAAAAATGCCCTATTTTCAAAAATACTTTCCTCAAGAAACCGACCCCTTACAACTTTTTCTTAAGGTCAACCAAAGCTTACGCCAAGAAAACAGAGTAGAACTAAGAAAAATTGGACAACAGACTTTAACTACTCCAATGCTTGAGGGTTCTTTTCTCCGTCTTCCCAATGCAGCCAGAAGGGCCTCTTTTGCGGAAGAAAGGACCTACTATTTTGAAGGAAAACAAGTAGATAAACAGACCCATCTGGGTTTAGACCTGGCTTCTATTGCCAGGGCCAAGGTACCAGCTGCCAATAAGGGAGTGGTAGTTTTTGCCCAGGAACTGGGTATTTACGGCCAGGTGGTGATTTTGGACCATGGACTGGGCCTACAAACTCTCTATGCCCACTTAAGTGAAATCAAGGTCAAGCCAGGAGAAAAGGTGCAAAAAGGTCAAATAATAGGACGTACTGGCGATACAGGACTAGCTGGCGGAGATCACCTGCACTTTGCAGTACTTATCTCTGGAGTGCCTGTAAATCCTGTGGAGTGGTTTGATGCCAACTGGTTAAAAAACAACATCTATGACCGGCTTTAAGCCTAACAGCCCTCCTGAGAAAGGATAAACTCCAGGAGGGCTATTTTTTTTACAACAACTGGCTTAAATCCTGTATAAGAGCCTGCTCTTTAAGTGCCTTTAGACTTTCTTCCTTACCCAATCCCACTACTTCTTTTTGTTTTATATTTTTTAATTGCCGGGCCCACTTCTGAAGAGTTTCAAGGTTGGTTGCTAATACTTCTTTTTTTAGAAGTTGCCTTTTTCTTCATTTAGTCCTTTCAAGTTATACAACATGGATTCAAAACCCTTGGCATCAGGAAGTTTGTGTTTCTCCAGCTCTCCAATGGCAGCCACGACCAGCTTTTCCAGCTCTTCTGCAGGCAAAAGAAACTGCTTGTCCTGTAAAAGGCTTTCATAAACTTGCAGGGTCCTTAGGTCGTTGGGATCCCTATAGGACACGAAATAAAGGGTTCCGGAAAACACATCTGCCAGGGCAAAGGCTCCATAAGCTCCACCTTCCACTCTAATCTTGTTCCAGAGGTAATTGGCTCGCAAAAACTTGCTAAAAACCAGAAAATCCCCGCCCAGGTAGTCCTCTTCCAGTTTTACGCCCAAACCCAAATAATTTACCTCTGCCGGGACTATAAAGCCTTCGCTTCTGGTTTCTCCCAAAAGCTCTTTAAAATCTCCTCTACCTTTCCCTTCTAAAACTGGAAAAGAAGAGACAAAGTCTTCCACCCTGGAAACTAGGTTTTCCCTATTTCTGGGTAAAGTAATATTTACGACCAATCTAGAGCCAGTTAGGATTTTTTTAGCTAACGACTCATATCTCGCCAATAAGGCGTCTTTATTCTTTTTCAACTGTCCAGTAATATCTTTTAAAGCTTTAAAGTACTCTATCCCTTCCAGCAAATCTTCTAATTTTCCTTTTAAAGAAAACTTACTTTTAAGCCTTTTTAAGACAAATAAATGGCCAGCAGGAATAATCCTTCTTTCCAAAGAAGATTTTTCTTCCAGTAAAATTTCCTCCAGTCTTTTCGGGCTCACAAAATTAAACTGGGTAAAAATCTCTTCTAGCAAATCAAGTAAGTGCTCCAGTTTAGAAGTAAGGACCTTGGAACGGAAAAATAAATAAGCCAGTGGATTTTTAGTGGACAATTCTTCTTCCACCACAATCTCAGGGTGAATTCCTCCTGTATGCGTGTAAAGTTCATTATTTAAGTCCACATAATCCCTTTTCCTGGTACCCATTTCCAGCAAGAGGCGACCCAAAGTAGGAACAAGTAAGAGCTCTTCTTGACTGAGCCCCTGCAGGTTAAACCCCAAATCTAAATAGACAATCTCCTCTCTACCCAAGGGGTGGACAAAAAAGGGAATACCCTGCCTATCTCTTCTCTTTACCTCTATGGATTCGATTTCCTCGGATAAGTCCTCTTTTTTTAACCTGGGAATTTTAGCCAAATCTTCCGGGCTGTCTGCCCGCTGCTGAAAAGCTAAAAGTTCCTGAGTAGTTTTAACTATTTCCGTTAACTTATCCTTAGAAAAACTTTCCTTTAATTGCCTTAGGTTAGCCCTGGTTTCCTGTTCCTTTTGCTCTAGTAAACCCTTTTGAGGCTTTAAAACCACTTTGGTGCGATGTTCATTTTGTAAGAAGTATCTGGCAATTAAACTTTCCCAAAAATTGCCCTCCAATTTCTTCCTCAAGCTAGAAAACACTGGGTCCAGATCCAGTATTTTCTCAAAATCCTCACTGTAAAGCCAGATGCTTAAAGTCCTCAACATCAAGGAAAGCCCCTGGGGATAGCTTCCTGTGTTGTTTTCCCTTAAACTAAATTCTACACTATTAAAGGCAGCTTCCTTAAGTTTTTTATCAATACCTGTAGCCAGCTCTTCTAGGGTACTGGAGATAATTGCTTCTGCTTTGGGAATATCTTGCAATTTGATTCCCTTTAAGCCCAGGGAAAAATACATTTGCCTGAGCTCTGTTTCCAGACCTATACCAGCCAGTCCCTCTCCCAAACCGGATTCAATAAGTTTTTTACGAAGGGGAGAACTGGGAAGGCCAATTAGCATCTCTTCCAGGATTCTAAAGGCCAGATTGGTTTCCACATCTTTGGTTTCTGCAAGCAACCAGTTTAAAGTAAAAGAACCCTTTTCTTCCTCAGAGCTAACTCCATAGGGCACAACTATTTCTTGCAACATTTTTTTAGGCTTTTGTCCGGGAACAGAAGCCAGGACCTGTTGCCAGGAAAATTGCTCCAGGTAGTTTTCCAGAAGCCTGAGCCTTTCTGCTTCCGGGTCATCACCATAAAAATAAATCCAGGCATTGGAAGGATGATAGTATTGTTTATGAAAGGCCAGGAAATCCTCATAGGTGAGCTTTACAATTTCCTCTGGCTTTCCCCCTGCATCAAAACAATAAGGGGTATCAGGAAATAAACTTTGCTGGGAATATTCAGCTAAAAGATTGTCAGGTGAGGAATAAGCTCCTTTCATTTCATTATAAACCACCCCTTTAATTTTTAACTCCTCTTCTAAAGAGCTTAATTCATAATGCCAGCCCTCTTGAGCAAAGGTAAAAGGGTGTAACAAGGGGAAAAATACTGCATCCAGGTAAACATCTACCAGGTTGTAAAAGTCCCTTAAATTGGTACTGGCCACAGGATAACAGGTTTTATCTGGATAGGTCATGGCATTCAAAAAGGTCTGCAAAGAGCTTTTAAGTAGCTCCACAAAAGGCTCTTTTACTGGATACTTTTTAGAACCACAAAGCACAGAATGTTCTAAAATATGGGGAAGTCCTGTATTATTATTAGGAGGGGTTTTAAAACTAATTCCAAAGACTTTATTGGGATCATCAATTTGAATAGATAAAACCCTGGCCTTGGTCTTTTGGTGTAAAAAGTAGTTAATTCTACAATCTTTTTCTTTTAACTCAAAACTCTTTATTAAAGTAAATTTATCCATTTGCTCTCCTCTTCTTTCTTTTTATTTAAACCAGGCAATTAACTACTCAAGAAAATTTGGACTTTCAAATATTTTTCCCTTATAAAAAATCAACTTAAAGCTCTGGGAGTAAAGATGAAAGGAAAAATCCTGGTCACAGGAGGAGCTGGTTATATTGGCTCCCATACTGTACTCACTCTTTTGGAATCAGGCTATGAAGTGGTGGTATACGACAATCTTTCCACTGGCAAGAAAGAGGCAGTCCTGCCACCAGCCAAACTGGTAGCGGGAGACTTAGAGGACCAACTAAAACTGGAAGCCCTTTTTAAAAAAGAAAAATTTACAGGCATTATTCACTTTGCAGCCAGCATTGTGGTGCCTGAATCTGTAGAAAACCCTTTAAAATACTATTTGAACAACACCGTAAACACCACCAGGCTCATCCACACAGCCTTAAAATTTGAAGTAAGCAACTTTATCTTTTCATCCACTGCTGCAGTATACGGCTTACCTGAGCAAATACCTGTACCAGAAACAACTCCTGTAAATCCCATCAATCCCTATGGTCGCAGCAAGGTCATGAGTGAGTGGGTAATTGAAGACACGGCCTTTGCCCATAAGCAGTTTAAATACATTATCCTGCGCTACTTTAATGTTGCTGGAGCAGACCCTCAGGGTAAACTGGGGCAATGTACACCCAGGGCCACTCACTTAATCAAAGTGGCCTGTCAAACTGCCCTGGGCCTAAGAGATAAACTGGAAATTTACGGTACAGACTATCCCACGCCTGATGGCACTGGAGTTAGGGATTATATCCATGTAATGGACCTGGCCAAAGTACATGTCCTGGCCTTAGAACACCTGCAAACCACCAGGCAAGCTGGCATTTATAATTGTGGCTATGGTCATGGCTATAGCGTAAGGGAAATAGTCAGATACGGTAAAAAAAGTAAGCGGTAAAAATTTTAAAGTAGTAGAAAGTGCCAGAAGGCCAGGAGACCCTGCCATCTTAGTAGCTGACCCCACTAAAATCAAAACCAACATGCACTGGCAACCTGAGTGGGATGATATTGAAGAGATAGTTAGAACTGCCTATCTCTGGGAGAAAAAATTAAACAATCTTTAAATTGAGACTTGACTAGGAGCAGCACTTTCTATAAATAGAGATTTCCTCGTGGGGCTGTAGCTCAGTTGGGAGAGCACTTGAATGGCATTCAAGGGGTCAGGGGTTCAAGTCCCCTCAGCTCCACCAAAAAAGAAAAAAGGGATTATGAAATTCATAATCCCTTTTTTATTTTTTTCTCCAAACACTCAAAACAAAAAAAGCCCTGTAAAAACAGGGCTTTTTTTGTTAGTTTTCCCTTTTAACCATTTAGTTTTTTAACCTGTCCATAATTTGCTTTAACTCCATGGCCAGTTTAGCCAGCTCTGTAATGGCTTGATTACTTTGAGCCATGGTGTCAGCAATCTCTCTGGAGAATTTATTAATTTCTTCCATGGAATGAGAAATCTGCTCAGAAGCTGCTGATTGCTCTTCTGAGGCTGTGGCAATATTGCGTACCTGATCTGAAGTAGTTTCTACAATCTCAACAATACTTTCCAGGGCCTGTCCAGATTCCTGGGCCTTCTTGGTACTATCTTCCACTGCTTGAACTGTGCCCAGGGTTTCTTCCAGGTTAACCTTAGCACTCTTTTGAATCTCCTCTACAAACTGGGCCACTTCCTTGGTAGCAGACATGGTTTTTTCTGCCAGTTTTCTCACCTCATCTGCAACCACGGCAAAGCCTCTTCCTGCATCTCCAGCCCTGGCTGCTTCAATGGCAGCATTTAAAGCCAGCAAATTGGTCTGATCTGCAATGTCTTCAATAGTGGTGATAATTTTGCCAATGCCTTCAGCTTGTTTACCCATCTTTTGCATGGAATCCATCAAGACCTTGGCCTTCTCCTTTACTCCTTCAATTAAGGCAATAACCTCTTTTACTACCTCCTGCCCCAAAACAGCCTTATTCTTGGCTTCATCAGCCAGATTGGCAGCATTGGAAGCATTTTTAGCCACTTCCAGGACTGAGGCATTCATCTGCTCCATGGCCGTAGCTGCTTCTGAAACCATGCGCTGCTGCTTACCAGTACCCTCAGTTACTTCTTCTATTTGAGCAGCAAGTTCATCTGAGGCTGAAGAAAGCTGCTGTGCTACTTCCAGAGCATCCTTGGCTGCCTTAGCAATATTCTGGTTTTGTTTTTCTATTTCTTGTTGTTGTAATTTCAGGGCAGTTAAATCCGTAACCATAACAAAAGCACCTATTACTTTTCCATCCAAATCCTTAAGAGGTGCTGCATCCAGCCGCAGGAAATAGTGCCTGCCCTCCCTGTTGGTAAGTTCCCTTTCCAGGTTGGTAATGGCTTGACCTGTTCTAAGCACTTCGCCAGTTAGAGTTTTTTGGTTTTTATTGTTATAGAAAAATTCAGCCACATCCTGGCCTAAAAAATCCTCTGGTTTCCCTTTTAGCCCCAATAAATCCAGCATTTCCTGATTAACAAAGACCACTTTTTGCTCAGTGTCACTTACCAGTAAAGGAGAGGTAATACCAGTTAAAATTCCCCTGGAAAACCCAAGTTCCCTTTTTAAAACCCCAACCATTTGTCCCAGGTTATTGGCCAGATCTCCCAATTCATCCTTTCGGGCAAGGTTAAAGGACAGGCTATAATCACCCTTAGCAATTTTCTTACTATCCGCAGCTATCTCTTCTATGGGTTTTAAGACATTGGAGCGTAAAAAGAGGTTGATGCCTGCCACCAAAACCACCAGCGCTCCCAGGCAAATCAAGGCAATTACTCCTGTCTGTTGTTTTATATTCTTTAAGACAGGAGTAACATCTTGAAAAATTACCAAACTACCTAAAACTTTTTGACTTCTTCCATGGCAGTGATAGCAATTAGGCCCATTAAAAATGGGCTTTAAACTTACAAAGTAAAAATTTTTCTCCAGGTTTAATAAACTTTTTTCGGTTATCTTCTCCCCCACAAAAGTGGCTTTTAAGTCTTTTGCAATCTTTTTTCCCCACTTGCTTTCCAGAAGGGACTGGCCTTCCTCTTCTGCTAAAGTGGAGTAAGTAGCTATGCCCCTAAAATCAGTCAAAAATACCACCAGATCTTTATGTGTTTCTGCTATACTGGCAAATTCAGCCCTGGTTCCTTCATCATCACCAATTTGCATAAGGCGATAAATTGCTGTTTCTAAAGTCTGGGATAGTTTGGAGACATCTCCCTGTAAAAGGTTTAAAACAACCTTACGCTCCAAAAAGTTCATTATACCTAAAAGCAAACTAAAAACTACTACAGCAATGAGAGTTACCAACAGTCCAGTCTTCAAGCGAAGACTGGAGCTAATCCTTTCCCACATAATAGGTAAACTCCTTTTTGGTGTTTATTGGGTTAGTGCACTCCACCATAAAGCAAGGGCTTAAAGTTAAAGGCTTGTACTCTTTCATTGGTATGACAGGAGGTACAATTTTCTATAGACAAACTACCCTTGCCCTTAATCAATTCTGGGTCACCTCCAGCCTCTATATGCTCCTGCCCCGGGCCATGACAGGTTTCACAACCCACATCACTAAACTGAGGCGTTTTTTCTATGGAAACAAAACCACCCTTACCATAGCCTGTGGTATGGCAGGAAAAACACTCTTTTTTTCTTCTTCCTTTAATTTGGGAAACATCTTGGCTATATGCTCATAGCTTTTGGCTTTTTTCGAAAATTTGACAAAATTATTATATTCTGTCTCATGACACTCCTGACAGGCTTTAGACCCCACAAACCCCTGGGCAAAAACCAACAAAGGAAAACCCAGGACCAACACCCCTAACAAAATAATTTTTTTCATATATGCCCTCCTCAAAATCAACTTGCTTTTTTATTTTCTCTTAAAAGCATTAAAAATACAAACAAGTCAACCAGTTATTTTTGTTCCTTACTTGTAGAAACCCTTTCGGTTAAATTTAAGTTTTCTTTAATCTCTATATTCCCCTGTTATCCCTTGAAAAAAATTTTTCAAGCACTATGGATAAAAATAAATAGTTTTATCCAAAACAAAAGGAGGTTAGACTTATGGAGAAGATAAGGATTGCCATTGTGGGTTTAGGAAACTGTGCTAGCTCTCTTATCCAGGGTATTTATTATTATAGGGATAAAACTCCAGAATCAGCCATTGGGCTTATGCACTGGGAAATAGGAGGGTACAAACCTTCAGACATAGAAGTGGTTGCAGCCTTTGACATAGATAAACGTAAAGTGGGCAAAGACGTCAATGAGGCTATCTTTGCTCTGCCCAACTGCACCACTGTGTTTTGCCCCAACCTTCCCCCAAGTGGAGTAAAGGTAAGCATGGGCAAAGTGCTGGATGGCTTTTCCGAGCATATGCGAGAGTATGAAGAAAAATACACCTTTGTTTTAAGTGAAGAACCAGAACCAGGTGAAGAAGAGGTAATAGCCATACTTAAAAAGAGTAAGGCCGAAATGCTGTTAAATTACTTGCCAGTAGGCTCAGAAGAAGCCACTCGTTTTTACGCCAGGTGTGCCTTAAAAGCAGGTATAGGCTTTATCAATAACATGCCTGTTTTCATTGCTAGCGACCCCACCTGGGCCAACCAATTTGCCCAAGCAGGCCTACCTATCATTGGTGATGACATCAAAGCCCAGCTGGGTGCCACCATTACCCATCGTACTTTAACTGATCTTTTTCGCAAAAGAGGGGTGAAACTGGAAAGGACCTATCAACTAAATACTGGCGGCAATACTGACTTTTTAAACATGCTCAACAGACACCGCCTTAAATCCAAGAAAATATCCAAAACCGAGGCTGTTCAAGCTGTGGCTGGCATCAGGTTAGACCCAGAAAACATTCACATTGGTCCCAGTGATTACGTGCCCTGGCAAAAGGACAATAAAGTTTGTTTCCTGCGCATGGAAGGTAAACTTTTTGGCGATGTGCCCATGAACCTGGAGTTAAGGCTTTCCGTAGAAGACTCCCCCAATTCTGCAGGCTGTGCCATTGATGCCATAAGGCTCTTAAAACTGGCTCTACAAAGGGGCATAAAGGGGCCACTTTATGGACCCAGTGCCTATCTGATGAAACATCCTCCCAAGCAGTTTACAGATGAAGAGGCCTTTAATTTAGTAGAAAAGTTTATAGCTTCAGGTTTTAACGAAGTATAAGTCTTAAATAAGGATTTTTTAGCTCAGATAAAAACTTGCAAGTTTTTTAGTTTTTGCTTAGGGAAAATCGTTTCTAACACACACGTTTCCCAAAAACTCTTGGGTGCTCCCTCTTTAAGGAGAGAGTTTTTGGAAACGGAGGAATTAACCCAAGGAGGTATTTTTTATGGCTTATGTTACTATGAAACAACTTTTAGAAACCGGTGTACACTTTGGACACCAGACAAAACGCTGGAACCCCAAAATGAAACCCTACATTTTTAGGGCTAGAAAGGGAATCCACATCATTGATCTACAACAAACAGTAAAAATGTTTCAAATTGCCCACGACTTCATTGTAGATCAAGTAGCTCAAGGCAAGAAGGTCCTTTTTGTTGGCACCAAAAGACAGGCCAAGGAAATCATTAAAGAAGAAGCTGAGCGCTGCCAGATGCCTTATGTAATCCATCGCTGGCTGGGTGGTACTTTGACCAACTTTCAAACCATCAAAAAGAGTATTGCCAGGTTAAAAGAACTGGAACAAATGTTTGAAGATGGAAGTATCAATCGCTTTCCTAAAAAGGAGATCATCAAAAAACAAAAGGACCTGGAAAAACTAGAAAAAAACCTGGGCGGAATTAAAAACATGGAAGATATCCCAGGAGTAGCCTTTATTATTGACCCCAAAAATGAAGAAATCGCTGTAAAGGAATGCATTAAATTGGGCATTCCCACTGTAGCAATTGTGGACACCAATTGTGATCCTGATGTGGTGGACTATGTTATCCCAGGCAATGATGATGCCATTCGAGCCATAAAGCTTTTTGTTGCCAGCATTGCTGATGCCTGCTTACAAGGCTTGGCTAAAAGTGAAGAAAGAGAATCCTTAGAAGAGCAAGAAGAACAAACTAGCCCAGAAGAAACTGAGAAGGAGGAAGAATAAAATGGCAATCAGTGCACAACAGGTAAAAGAACTTAGAGAAAAGACTGGCGCAGGCATGATGGATTGTAAAAAGGCTTTGGAAGCCAGTGGTGGAGATACAGAAAAGGCCATGGCCTGGTTAAGAGAAAAAGGTTTAGCCAAAGCTCAAAAAAGAGCTGGAAAAACTACTGCTGAAGGCTGGATTGGCTCTTATATCCACTCCAATGGTAAAATCGGGGTTATGGTAGAGATTAAGTGCGAAACAGATTTTGTAGCCAAAAGTGAACGCTTTCAAGAACTGGCTAAAGATATCGCCATGCAGATTGCAGCTACCAATCCCTTGTGTCTCACACCCGAAGAGATTCCACAGGATATCCTGGCCAAAGAAAAAGAAATCTACCTCAATCAAGCCAAAGAAGAAGGAAAACCAGAGCATATTGCTGAAAAGATAGTGGAAGGACGTCTAAAAAAATACTATAAAGAAGTATGTCTTTTAGAGCAGCCTTTTATCAAGGATGATTCCAAAACCATTGCTGACCTTATCAATGAAACAGTAGCTGTATTGGGTGAAAATATTCAAATAGGACGCTTTGTGCGTTTGGCTTTGGGAGAAGAAAAATAAAAAAAGTTAAAAGGGCCTTGAACAGGCCCTTTTTTTTAACTTAAATTTTTGAGGACCAGAAATGAAGTTTAAACGTATTCTGCTCAAATTAAGCGGAGAAGCTCTGGCTGGCCCAGAAAACTTTGGAATAGATCCCCTTACTATTACTGAAATCTGTAAGGAAATAGCAGAAGTAGCTAAAACTGGCGTAGAAATAGCCCTGGTAATAGGCGGAGGTAATATTTTTAGGGGAGTTTCTGCCTCTTCTAAAGGTATGGACAGGGCGTCTGCCGATTATATGGGCATGCTAGCCACAGTCATGAATGCCCTGGCAGTACAAGATGCCCTGGAAAAACAGGGGGTACAGACCCGAGTTATGACCGCCATTACCATGCGAGAAGTGGCCGAGCCCTATATTCGACGCAGGGCAATTCGCCACCTGGAAAAAGGTAGAATAGTTATCTGTGCGGCTGGAACAGGCAACCCTTACTTTACCACAGATACTGCTGCGGCCCTAAGGGCTATGGAGCTTAAAGCTGAAGCTATTTTAAAAGCTACCAAGGTAGATGGGGTATATGACAAAGACCCTGTGCAATACCCTGATGCTACAAAATTCTCCTCTTTAAGCTATATAGAGGTCTTACAACGCAGATTAAAAGTAATGGATTCCACAGCCATTTCCATGTGCATGGACAACAATTTGCCCATTGTGGTTTTTAATTTATTTGAAAAGGGCAACATTTTTAAAGTTTGTTCAGGAGAGATAGTAGGCACTATTGTGCAAGGAGGTTAAAAATGGAAAAGGTGTTTAAAGACGGCAAAGCAAAAATGCAAAAGGCTATCAAGGCCTTGGAACAAGAACTAGCCAAATTAAGAACAGGTAGAGCTTCCACCGGATTAGTAGAAGACCTGAAGGTAGATTATTATGGTACGCCCACTCCTTTAAATCAACTGGCCTCTATCTCCATTCCAGACAGCCGAACCATTGCCATTCAACCCTGGGATAGAAGTGCTTTTTCTGAGATAGAAAAGGCTATTTTAAAATCTGATTTGGGTCTTACTCCTGTAAATGACGGCAAGATTATTCGCATCAATCTACCTCCCCTTACTGAAGAAAGGCGTAAGGACCTGGTTAAATTAGCCAAAAAATACGGAGAAGAAAGCAAAATTGCTATTCGTAATATCAGACGTGAGCTTAATGAGACTCTCAAAAAAATGAAAAATAATAAAGAAATTACAGAAGACGATCTGCACAAGGGGCAAGAAGAAGTTCAAAAGCTCACCGATCAGTATATAGAAAAAATAGATAAAATAGTTTCTGCCAAAGAAACTGAAATTATGGAGATTTAAATACTAGCCAATATGCCATCCCTGAAGATTCCCACTCACCTGGCCATTATCATGGATGGTAATGGCAGGTGGGCTCAAAAAAAAGGCCTAAGTAGAACAGAAGGACATAAAGAGGGGGTAAAAAGGGTTAGAGAAATTATCTCTTCTACCTGTAAAAGGGGCATTCCTTATCTAACTCTCTATACCTTTTCCAAAGAGAACTGGAAAAGGCCCAAAAAAGAAGTCAAAACTCTTTTTACTCTTCTTACTGAACACTTACAAAAAGAAGAACCATCCTTACTAGAACAGGGAATACGGCTCAATGTGCTGGGAGAAATAGAGGGGCTTCCTCTGGTTACCAGAACTATAATTAAAAAAGTGATGAAAGCTACCCGCAATTGTCAAAAAATGATCCTCAACCTGGCGCTCAATTATTCAGGTAGGGATGAAATCATTCAGGCTGTAAAAAAAATCCTGGCCCAAAATATCTCTCCTGAAGAACTGACTCCTGAACTATTTTCTACCTATCTCTACACTCAGGGACAGCCTGATCCTGACCTCATTATTAGAACCAGTGGAGAAAAACGCCTTTCCAACTTTCTAATTTTTCAAAGTGCCTATGCTGAATTTTACTTTACTCCTGTACTCTGGCCAGATTTTGATACTGTAGAGTTGGACAAGGCTTTAGCTGACTTTAGCCAAAGAAAAAGGCGTTTTGGAGGACTTAATTCGTGCTAGCTTCTCATAAACAGCGTATCTTAACCGCTCTAGTTATCTTGCCCTTTTTGGCTCTGGTTTTATGGCAAAAGGGTATTTTTATCTCCTTAAGCATTTTACTGGTTTCTTTTTTGGCTCTCAATGAATTTTACTCTTTTTTCTGGCCTGGGAAAAAAAACTTTTCTTTAAGAATAACAGGAAATATCCTGGGCGCAGCCCTGATTTTAACCCCACTTTCTGTACTGGGAAATAATTTTGCCCTTCTTACTCTTTTATGTTTCTGGCTTTTGGCCCTTATTTTCCTCTTTGATTTTGGCTTTAAAGAAAGTTTGCAATTTCAAGACATAGCCTTAGTTTTCCTTTCTCTAATCTACATCCCTTTGGCTTTAAAACTTTTTGAAAACTTTTCCCGAACCGAAATACTCCTGGTACTTTTCTCTGCCTTTGCTTCTGACACAGGAGCCTATTATACTGGTTTACTCTGGGGAAAAAGAAAATCTGGCCCAAAGTAAGCCCTAAAAAAACCTGGATAGGAAGTATGGGCGGGCTAATATCCTGTATTTTGGTAAACCTCAGCTTTGGCCTTTTCCTGGAAAAACAAAACTTACCCTTTTATCTAGCTCTTGGTATTGCCCTAAACCTGGCTGCTCAATTGGGAGACTTTTTTGAATCCGCCCTTAAAAGAAAGTTAAACATAAAGGATTCTGGGACCTTACTGCCTGGACATGGAGGCATTCTGGACCGTATAGATTCACTTCTTTTTATCTTGCCCCTTTACTATCTTTTTAAGTATCTTAAACCATTTTTGGGTTAAAAAAAATGGAATATATCTCTTCCCTAGCCTTAAAAAATCCTGATTTTCCACGAAAACTGGTCATCCTGGGCTCCACTGGCTCCATTGGCCAAAGCACCCTTAAGGTGATTGCCAAGCATCAGGAAAAATTTTCTCTCCTGGCCCTGGCTGGAGCAAGAAATATTGAGCTTTTACTGGAACAGGCCCTTTGTTATCGCCCTAAATATCTGGGAGTACTGACTAAAGAGCTAGCTCAAAAGCTAAAAAAACTACTACCCAGTGATTATCATCCCCAAATCCTCTGGGGAGAGCAGGGTTATTTAGATCTGGCCCAATTAGAAGAAGCTGATTTTGTGCTTTCTGCTCTAGTGGGTGCAGCAGGTCTGGGGCCAACCTTAAAGGCTGTGGAAAAGGGAAAATCTGTCCTTATTGCCAATAAAGAATCTCTGGTCTTGGCAGGAGAACTTATTAGAAAACTGGCTAAAAAACAAAAAAGCGTAATCCTGCCCCTAGACTCAGAACATAACGCTATTTTTCAAGCAACCCAACCCCACTTTGAACAGGTCAAAAAAATTATTCTCACTGCTTCTGGAGGACCTTTCTGGAATTCCAGGTTAGATTTTAAACAAATTACTCCTAAACAGGCCCTCAAGCATCCCAACTGGTCCATGGGAGCAAAAATTTCCATAGACTCAGCTACCTTAATGAATAAAGGCTTAGAGGTTATCGAAGCCCATCACCTTTTTGGCTTGGAGTTATCTTCCATTGAAGTGGTCATTCATCCTCAAAGTCTCATTCACTCCTTAGTACTTTTTCAAGATGGCTCCCACCTGGCCCAACTGGGATTTCCTGACATGCAAATTCCCATTTCTTATGCTCTGGGCTATCCAAGGCGTCTGGAACTAACAGAGCAATGCAATCTGGATCTTACAAAATTTTCTCCCCTTACCTTTTACCCACCTGACTTAGAAAAATTTCCCTGCTTAAGATTAGCCCAGGAAGCCCTGCAAGCCGGTCAAAGCCACTGTGTGGTCTTGAATGCAGCCAATGAAATAGCTGTAGAACTTTTCCTAAAAGAAAAGATAAACTTTCAACACATTCCTCTTTTAATCGAAGAACTCTTGGCAAAACATCAATCTATGCCTATATCTTCTTTTGAAACCATCCTGAACCTGGATCAAGAAACCAGAATAAAAACTCTGGAAAGGGCAAAGGAACTAAAATGTTAAATAGCACACTGGCAGTAATTTTAGTCCTGGGACTGCTTATTTTTTTCCATGAGCTGGGACATTTTTTAATAGCTAGGCTCTTTAAAATAGGCGTAAGTATCTTTTCCCTTGGTTTTGGTCCTAAACTCTTAAGTTTTCAAAAGGGAAAAACCCAGTACAGGCTCTCAGCCATTCCTCTGGGCGGATATGTAAAACTGGTAGGAGAAAGTAAGGACCAGGCCATAGAGCCTCCTTTTGCTGCAGAGGAAAGTTTTGCCCTCCGACCTGCCTATCAAAAAATGCTGGTAGTTGTTGCTGGCCCACTTTTTAATCTCCTTCTGGCCTGGTTTATTTTCTGGGGTTTGTTTTTTGCTCAAGGAAAGGTCTACTTACTTCCCCAAATAGGCGAAGTGGTTCCCAATACTCCAGCTCAAGCAGCCGGCCTGCAAGCAGGAGACCTTATTTTAGAGGTAAATGGTCAAAAAATAGAGACCTGGAGCGAGTTGGTAGAAGCAGTGCAGGAAAGTGATACTGCTCAACTCACCTTAAAAGTTCAAAGAAACCAACAAATTCTAACCCTGCAGGCTAAAACCAAAGCCAAAACCCTAAAAAATATCTTTGGTGAAACCGTTGTTAAACCACAACTGGGCATTATTGCTGCTGATAACTTTTTTACGCAAAAACTATCCTTTTTTGCAGCAGCCCAGGAAGGACTCGTGCATACGGGAAGAATTATCAAACTAACCTGGTTGGGCATTGTAAAATTAATAGAGCGCATCTTACCTTTAGAAACCATAGGCGGTCCTCTGACCATTGCCAAATTGGTAAGTGATCAGGCGAAGCAGGGATGGGTAAATTTGCTCAATTTAACTGCCCTGCTTAGTATCAACCTGGGGCTCTTAAATCTTTTGCCCATACCCATTCTGGATGGAGGACACATCCTTTTTTACTCGCTAGAAATGATTATGCGCAGACCCTTAAGTGAGCGGATTCAACAAATAAGTCTCAAAATAGGGTTGGCCCTTTTACTCTTACTCATGGGAATAGCTATTTACAATGACCTCATGCGCATCTTCAAATAAGGTACTTATTTTAAACGGAGTAGAAGACTATCTTCAGATAATCCTGGGGGCAGGAGAAGAGGTTCTCTGGCACTGGCAGATAAAGCCAGTAAAGGGAAGTATGCCTGTACTTGCTCCTCACCTGGACTATCTCCTCAAAACCTTCCACCTTTCCTTATCTGACCTAAAGGCCATCTATGTTTTTACTGGTCCAGGTTCTTTTACTGGCCTAAGGCTTGTCTTTGCCCATGCCTATGGGCTTGCTCTAGCTGGCAATGTGCCCTTGCTAGGACTAAACTATTTTTTAAGTCTGGCTAGAAGCGTTCCTTTAAAACAAGTAAAGTGGGTTATCACTCACTCCAGACACCAAGAAGTTTATGCCCAACCCTTTGATAGCAATAATAATCCCCTTCTTGAACCTTCCACCTATACTCTGGAAGAGTTGAAGAATGCCCTCAAAAACTACCCTCAAGCCTTGCTTCTGGGTAGTGGTGTACGCAGAAATCCAGAAATAGCCACCTGGAAGGTACAAATCTTACCCCCTCAATATGACCTTCCCTGTGCTCAGGAAGTAGTAAAGTTAACTCAAGAACAAGATACCAGCCCTTTTAAAAAATTCCCCTTACCTCTTTACCTGCGCAAGTCCAATGCAGAAGAAAACTTAAACTCCATAGCGCAAAAACGGGGAATAGATTTTGAAGAAGCAAAAAAAATACTTGGCAAACCCTTAAAAGTTAGTCTAGACTAAACACATGTCTAAAAAACTAACTCCCAGTTTAGAAGATTATCTGGAGACCATTTTTCATCTGGAAAGCGCCAACCAACAGGCCAAAGCCAAAGATATTGCCAGTAGTTTAGGAGTAAAACGGGCTTCTGTAACCGGAGCCTTAAAAATTCTAGCTGAAAAAGGTCTTATCAATTACCAGCCTTACAGCAAAATCACCTTAACCCCAGAAGGCTTTAGACAGGCCAGCCGCATTGTCCATAGACACAAGGTAATTGCTGATTTTCTGGAAAACTTTCTGGGGCTGGATAAGGAAAAGGCTGAAGAAAATGCCTGTCGCCTGGAACACCACATAGACGACCTTACCTTAGAAAAGCTCATCCACTTTATAGAATTTATCCAGAACTGTCCTCGCACAGGTGAAACCTGGCTCAAAGCCCTAAAAAAACACTGCTCCAAGGTGGGAAATTGTCCTGCCTGTACTCCCTGTGTGGAAAAGGCCCTGGAGCAACTGCAAAAAAAATAGGGTTATTTTCTTTTTTAACTAAAGTTTTCTTCTTCCCGGTCGATAAGATAGACAAAGAAAAAGGGCAGGGAAGCCCAAAAAACTTCAAGGAGGAAGACTATGTCTTTGGTCGTTAATCACAACTTAATGGCAATGAATGCTGCCAGAAACCTCTCTACTGCTTACGGTAAGTTAGGGGTTTCTACCAGAAGGCTTTCTTCTGGGCTTAGAGTAAGTACTGCTGCGGATGACGCTGCTGGTCTGGCGATTCGTGAGCTTATGCGAGCAGATATTGCTGCCTTGAACCAGGGTATTCGTAATGCCAATGATGCCATCTCCCTTATCCAGACTGCTGATGGTGCCCTGCAGGTAATAGATGAAAAGCTCATTCGTATGAAAGAGCTGGCAGAGCAGGCAGCCACCGGTACCTATACTTCTGACCAGCGCTTGATTATTGACTCTGAGTATCAGGCCATGGCTTCAGAAATTACCCGAATTGCCAATGCCACAGACTTTAATGGCATTTATCTCTTAAATGGAAACCTCTCTGCAGGAACTTCCCATCTTGACCAATCTGCTTGGTACAATGACCACAATGGTGCTGGCTTAACTCCCACAGGTCCTTTAAAGGTACACTTTGGTACAGGTAATGATTCTGCAGAAGACTATTACTACATTGCCATTCAAACCGCCACAGCCTCTGCCTTTGGCCTGGGTAATAGTGCTGCTAGTACTGCTGCTGGTTATACCATCTCCACTCAAAGTGCTGCCCAAAATGCCCTTACTGCTATTCAAGACGCCATTGTTTCCAAGGATAGAATCAGGGCCTCTTTAGGTGCTTTACAAAACAGATTGCAAAACACCATTACCAACTTACAGATTCAGGCGGAGAACCTCCAGGCTGCAGAATCTCGTATCTCTGACGTGGACGTGGCCACAGAAATGACCGAATTCGTAAGACAACAGATTCTCACTCAATCTGCAGTAGCCATGCTGGCTCAGGCCAACAGCTTACCCAGAATGGCCTTGCAATTGATTTCTGGTTAATGTTTAAGTGCTTTCTTAGACTAAAAAAGGGTAGGCTCAGCCTACCCTTTTTTTAACTCAGGCATTCTTTTTGCATATTTTCCAGGCAAAAGGACTTTTTTGCCGGGGAAAAATGGTTGCAGAAACTGATTATCTCACTTCAGGACAAATCCACTTTACAGGTCTTGGCTCAGGCACAGATTTTGACACCATGATTAACAAGCTGGTGGAATTAGAAAGCCAGCACATTACTCGTTTACAAACCTGGAAACAATCCTGGCAGGATAAAATAACTGCCTTTCAAGAACTAAATATTGCCATGCTCAACCTGGAAAGCACCTTAAAGGGCATGGATTCCTTGCAAGAATTTTTTATCAAAACCACTGATACCACAGATAGTACTGTTTTAACTGCCAGTGCTTCCAGTTCAGCGCAGGTGGGCACTCACTCCATTGAAATCAACCAGCTGGCCCAAAATCATGTCCTGGTCAGTAAAAACTCCTTTGCCTCTGAAGATACTATCATCAATAATACCGGCGGAGACGAAACCTTAACTTATACTTACAATGGAGAAAATGTAACCCTTACCATTCCTGATGGGACAAGTCTTTCTACCCTGGTTAACCTGATTAACAACGACCCCAATAATCCGGGTATCAGGGCTTCTATTCTCAAAAAATCAGATAATACCTACCATCTACAGCTAAAAGGCCTGGATCTGGGCAGTAATTATAGCATCACTATTAGTAGTGGTCCCAGTAGTTTTGATTCAGATGCCTCTTCTAGCATAGACAACAGTGATTTTTTTGAAACTCAAAGTGCCCAAAACTCCCAGATTAAGGTAGATGGTTTTCCCAGTGATGGCACCTGGATTGAACGCAGTTCCAATACCCTGGATGATGTGATCACAGGGCTTACTCTGAACTTAAAAGATACAGGAACTGTTCAACTTACTGTAAGTAATGATACTTCGGCCATAAAAGAACAAATCGTTACCTTTGTGGACCAGGTAAATAGTATCTTAAGCATTATTCGGGAGCAAACCAAGGTAGATAATTCCACCGGAGAAGGCTCCCTACTTACTGGAAACTATGGCCTGCAAATCATTCAGCAAAAAATAAAAGATATCCTCTCCTCTAAAGGTATAGGTTTTGACCGCAATAGTGATACCTACACAGTACTTGCCAGCATAGGCATAACCACAGATGCCAATGAATCCTCTCCCACTCTGGGACAACTACTTCTAGATGAAAGCAAGTTGGATGAAGCCTTAAGCAATGACCCGCAAGCAGTAGCTGAAATTTTTAGTGCTGATTATGTACCTACTAGCTCCAGTTCTGATTTTCGCTATTATTCCCATATCTCTGGCATAACCCAGGGAGGAGTTTATACTGTCTCCTATACGGTGAGTGGAGGAGTGATTACTTCTGCTACCATAGACGGCAAAACAGCTAGTATTTCCAATAATATTCTCACCGCTACCGAAGGAGATGCCAAGGGTCTAGCCATTCAGGTGGACAATCTTACAGATGGCACCTATAGCGGAACCCTGCGCTTAAAATACGGTAAAATTTTGGAATTAAGGGACAGCCTAGATGAACTAACAGACTCTGATACAGGCCCCCTGAATGTGCTGGAAGACAATTATAATGAAATCATTGAAGATATAGACGAAAAAATTGCCTGGGAACAAAAACGAATTGAGCGCTATGAAAGCGACCTGCGAGATAGATTTGCCCGTTTAGAAGAATTACTGGGCTACTACAATCAACTGGATACTCAACTATCTTCCCAAATCAAATCCTTAGGTAGTGGAAGTAGTTCTTAAGGAGGAACACCCAAAATGCAACTAGCTCAAAACTATCTTAAAGTTCAGGTAAATACCACTTCCCAAGAAGAACTGGTGGTGCTAATCTTTGAAGCTGCAATCAAATACCTGGAACAAGCCAAGGAAAAAATAAAAGAAAAGGATTATGCCCAGAAGGGAATTTTAATCTCCAAGGCCTTGGATTGTATAGCTGAGCTAGATTCCAGTTTAAATATGGAAAAGGGGGAGAAATAGCCAAAAACCTTCACGCCCTTTATTTTTACTGTCAAAGTAAACTCCTTATGGCCAACCTAAAGCTAGACTGCCAGGTCATTGATGAGGTCATTGGTATTTTGCGCAAAATAGGCTCTGCCTTTGCAGAAATTACCCAATCTAGCTAATTCTTTTCTTGTGTTTTTTTTCTCTTACTTGCCTTTTTAAAGCCAACAGCCTATCTAGGTTTTATATCTTTTTAGCTGGTAACTTATGTCCTACTTATTACAATTTTATCTCTTAATTGACCCCTTGCTTATTTTCTTCTTTAGAATTCCTAAAATCCCCATTCTGGGCTTTTACCTGGGCAATGGGGTGCTAAGCCTTATCTGTGTACTTCTAGGCGAAATAACCATGGTCTTAATTTATCGCTACAATAAATCCTATTTTGACCAATTAAACCAGGAAATGCTCCAAAACCACACCCTATCCATCAAGGCAATTCTATTTAAAAGTAAAGAGCACTACAAAGCTGCCAACACCCTGGCCAACGAAGCCTTTGGAAAAACCTTTTTTGCCAGCTTAGCCCTTTTTGCTTCTTCTCTCTGGCCTATTCCCTTTGCTTTGGGCTGGCTTAGTTTTCGTTTTAATGAAGTAACCTTTCCCCTTTGGCCCACTTCTTTTGAATTGGGATATGTGGGAGTATTTATTCCCATCTATATTTTAATCCGAATGCTCTTGGGAAAAGTGAAAAAAAGATTTCCTGGTTGCAAATTGGAGACAGCAGCCTAGAGGAAGAGGAAATTCTCTCCTGGCAAGACTTACATAAAAAAAGTGAGGAAAAATAAATGCGTTTGGGCGAATACTCTTTTCAAGAATTTATTGAAGTCGTCAGAAAGTTTCATGGTAGTCCTGCTCCAGGCATACTTTTAGGTGGAGTTATGTTGGAAGTGGGTAAGAAACTTCTTCCTCCCAAAACCATTTTTGACGTTATCTGTGAAACCCCCAAGTGTCTCCCTGATGCTGTGCAACTCCTTACTTTATGTACCATTGGTAATGGCTGGTTAAAGATTTTTAACTTAGGCCGCTATGCCCTTACCCTCTATGACAAATATGAAGGTACAGGAGTCAGAGTATATGTAGATAGCGAGAAATTAGACCAGGCACCTGCCTTAAGGGATTGGTTTTTAAAACTGGTTCCCAAAAAAGAACAATCCTTGAGCCAGATTCTGGAAGAAATAAGGGAAAAAGGAGAAAACATTCTATCCACTACCGAGGTAAAGGTTAATTTAAATCTGGTCAGCAAAAGTAAGCGCTCTCAAATAGGTATTTGTCCCTTATGTAAAGAAGCCTATCCTCTAAAGGACGGCTCCATTTGCCGTGCCTGTCAGGGAGAAAGTCCTTATCTGGATACAGAAATTAGTACTCCTCAGTTAAAAACCATTCCAGCCCATAAGGCCCTGGGCAAACCCTTAACTCACGACCTTACCCAAATAATCCCGGGCCAAAGCAAAGGAGCAGTCTTTAAAAAAGGAGATATTCTCAGTGCTGGCAATCTCTGTCGACTCCAGCAAATGGGCAAGGAACATCTCTACGAACCCTTAGATGATAATCAAAATTTTATCCATGAAAACGAAGTAGCAGAAGCCTTTGCCCAAAAAATGGCTGGACCTGGAGTAAGTTATGACCTTCCTCCCAAAGAGGGAAAAATAAACTTTAAAGCCAGTAGGGATGGACTCTTTGTAGTAGATAGGGAGAGACTTGTTTCCTTTAACCTGGTGCCAGAAGTAATGTGTTCCTGCAGGCAAAACTACTCCCTGGTCAAAAAAGATGGGCTCCTGGCTGGCACCAGAGCTATTCCTCTTTATCTGGCAAAAAAGTATTTTCTCCAGGCCTTAAGTTTTTTGGATACTCCTCTTTTTAAGGTACTGCCTCTACCAGAAAAAAAAGTAGGGCTTCTCATTACTGGCAATGAGGTCTTTTATGGACACATAGAAGATAAATTTGAACCCATTATTACCAATAAGGTTGAAACCCTGGGAAGCAAGGTCATAGCCACTGTAAAAAGCCCGGACAATACTAAAGAAATAAAAGACGCTGTTCACTTGCTCCTGGAGAAAGGGGCAGACCTTGTCATTACCACAGCGGGGCTTTCTGTAGACCCGGATGATGTCACCCGCAAAGGGCTAATAGAAGCTGGGTTAAAAAATTACCTCTATGGAGCACCCATTTTGCCAGGAGCCATGACCCTTATAGGGGAAATAGGCCAGGCAAAAGTGCTGGGCGTGCCAGCTTGTGCCCTTTATTTCCAGAGGACCAGCTTAGACCTTATTTTACCCAGACTTATTGCTGGAGTTAACATTCAACGCAAAGACCTGGCTGAAATGGCTGAAGGCGGACTTTGCCTTAATTGCAAGCAATGCACTTTTCCCAAGTGTTATTTTGGTAAATAGCCCTCCTAATCCTTCTCCAATAACCCAAATCTCCTAACCCACCTGGTTTCTTAAGAAGAGGTGGGTTTCCTTTTATTTTTTTCTTTAACTTGACTTAAAAACTACTCTTTTTTAGTTTTAAAACCAGAATAACCAATAAAGGGAGATCCTACATGGAACTGAGTAAAAAATTCCTGGTTACGGTAAGTGAAGATTATTCCAAACTTTATGGAGTAAAATTTTTAGCCAGTTTTTTAACCAACCTCAAAAACATCTTCATTGACCTTATCTACATCGCTCCCAACCCCAAAAAAAATCACCCCCAAAACGGTAGTGAAGCTCTCATTACACATAATTTAAAAGAAAGTTATCAGAAAAAAGGCCAAGAGGCTTTAAATACAGCTCTAGACTACCTCGTTAACCACAATTTTAAAAAAGAACATATAAAAACTATCTTTAAGTATCAAAGTTATTCTACAGCAGAAGATTTAATTTATGAAGCCCATAAGGGGTTATATGATGCGTTAGTCTTAGGCAATAGAGGCCTTTCCTTTTTAGAAGAAAAAATATTTGGAAGTGTAACCAAAAACATTTTAAAGGCTAAAATAGATTTTCCAGTCTGGGTCTGTAGAGAGCCTCAAATCAAAAATAGAGATGTAGTTATTTGTGTAGATGGAAGTAGAGAAAGTTATTGTGTAGCTGACCATGTGGGATTTGTTCTAAATGACCAGCCAGAGCACAAGATATACCTTCTCCATATCTTAGATAAAGATAGTAAAGATCCCTATCAACTATTTAAAAAAGCAGAAGAAGAGATTACTGGCAATGGCTTTCCTCGTACCCACATTGAAAGCAAAATACTCCAAGGAAAAGATGTGTGTTCCCTTATTTTAAATTTTGCAAAAGAGAAAAAAGCTGGGGTGGTAGCTTTAGGTAAAAGCGATTCGGAAGAAAAAATTTTTAGTTTATTCTTCAAAAGTAATTCAGTCTCTTCCGAAATATTCAAACGCTTTGAACATATGGCCTTGTGGATGTGTAAATAAACTAAATATATCCCTTCAAGTCAGACCAAAGGAGGCCCAAAAGCTCGTAAAAAAGCCTCTCGCTTTTTTGCACTCCCTTATAAGAGGGAAAATACTCCCAGAGGGTATAATTGGAAGTTTTTCTCGTTAGGTAAGGACTGGGCGAGGGAATGGGATTAAGGCCTTCTTTTTGAAAAAGTAAAAGAGCTCTTTGCATATGGGTAGCTGAAGTAACCAGGACAAAATTTTTACCCTTTAATAAGCGCTTCAAATTTAAAACTTCTTCTCTCGTATCTAAAGAAGTTTCTTCCACTAAAATATCTGTAGCAGGCACTCCTAACAACACAGCCACTTCTTTCATTACCTGGGCATTGCTCTTTTGGTCCTTTATTTTACCCCCAGAATAAATCAATTTAGCCCCTGGGAACATCTTTTTCAATCTAATGCTTTCAATAACCCTAGGTAAAGTCAAGGGCTGGAGCTCAGAATTGGGAGGCAAAAATTCATTACTATCATGCCCTCCGCCTAAAACCACAATATAGCTAATGGGTTCTTTAGGGATTTCATTTAAAGGTAAATAGCGATGTTCAAAGGGATAAAGTACCTGATCCATAAAAGGTTCAGAAGAAACTAAAAATAAAAAAACTGCACCAAAAACTACAAACCCAATCCCATAGTTTCTTTTTTCTTATTTTTATAGCAGATATAGACACCTAAAAGTATAAATTCCAGGGCCAAAGGCAAAGGGAAAAGCAGACGCGAAATTATTTTTTTTAAATAAAAGGCAACCAAAATTTACTCCCTTTTTATTTTGCTTTGTTGTAAAAGGACAAAATCCGCCAGCACCAACAAAACCATTGCCTCCAATACTGGAACTATCCTGGGAATAGCTGAAATATCATGCCTTCCACCAATACGAATCTCTACCTCTTCTCCCTGCTGATTGATGGTTTTCTGGGGTTTGGCAATAGACGGAATGGGTTTTACCGCTGCTCTTAAAACCAAAGGTTGGCCAGAAGAGATTCCTCCCAAAATACCTCCGGCCTGGTTGCTTAAAAAGCCTTCTTTACTCAAAGGGTCATTATTTTCACTGCCCAAAAGCCTGGCTGCTTCAAATCCACTTCCTATTTCCACTCCTTTTACAGCTCCAACTCCCATGAGGGCATAGGCCAATCTGGCATCCAGCTTGTCAAAAACAGGCTCTCCCAAACCTGCAGGCACATTTTCCACCACTATTTCCACTATTCCACCCAGCGTATCTCCGGCCTTACGCACCTCTTTTATCCTTTGCTCCCACAGGGAAATAACTTCCGTTTCAGGGGCAAAAAAAGGCCTGCTTTTAGATCCCCTTATATCTTCTCTTTGAGCTCTAATTCCTCCTAACTCCAGAGTATAGCTAAAAATTTCTATCCCTAAAGTTTTTAAAAAGGTCCTGGCAATAGCTCCTCCTACTACCCTGGAAACAGTTTCTCTACCTGAAGCCCTGCCACCACCTCGATAGTCTCGAATCCCGTATTTCCGGGCATAGGTAAAATCAGCATGCCCTGGTCTATAGATATCCTTTAGGAAACCATAATCTTTTGAACGCATATCTTCATTGGCAATATAAAAACCAATGGCAGTACCAGTGGTTTTACCCTCAAAAACCCCGGAAAGCAGTTTAACCTTATCCCCTTCTTTCCTCTTGGTAGCCGCTATACCCTGCCCAGGACGACGCAAGTCCAAATCCCTTTGAATTATTTCTTCACTAAGTTCTATTCCTGGAGGGCAACCTTCTACTACACCGCCCAGGCCCGGGCCATGAGATTCTCCAAAAGTAGTTAACCTAAAAATTCTGCCAAAGGTATCTCCACTCATTTTCTGACCTTATTTAAAATCTCATTTACAATTAGTTCTAAATTTTTATTTCCATCTATAATTTCAGTAGCACAGTCAAGATAAAATTTTTCCCTTTCCTGCAAAACTGTTTCTATTTCCTTTTCTAAAGACAGGTTGGTTAAAGGAGGCCTGTTGGTTAAGGCCTTTTTATGGCCAAGCCTCTTTAATACTTCTTTAACACTTACCTCTAAATAAAATACCCATTTTTTCTGTTTTAAAAAAGCTCTATTTTCCTTTTTTAAAATAATTCCACCACCAGTAGCTATTACAGTATTAGTCAAATTACCAGTTAAGTAAAGCACTTCTGTTTCCAGAAGACGAAAATAGTCCCAGCCCTTTTCTTCTACCAGTTGAGTAATATTTTTCCCCTCTTTTCAACGATGAGCTCATCAGTATCCAGAAAAGCAAACTCTAAATTTTGAGCCAACAATTTACCCACCGTGGTTTTTCCACTTCCCCTGGGGCCTATTAGATAAATGTTTTCCTCTGCTTTTATTTTTGCGCCCATTTTAGCTCCCACTCAGCAAGTTCTTCAGGAGTTAAAGAAGGGCTTGCATACAAGCCTTTTTTTCTCTTTGCCTGAAGGCTTCATACAAGATAATGGCTGCAGCTACAGAAACATTAAAACTTTGCACCATGCCCACCATGGGGATATAAAGCTCATGGGGCACAAGTTTAATTAAGGCTTCTTCCACGCCCCTGTGTTCATTACCCAAAATAACTGCCGTAGGTTTACTAAAATCCCAATCCTGCACCCTAAGAGCTGTAGAAGAAAAACCAGTTCTAACCAAGGTAAATCCCTGACTTTGTAAAGATTCAACCATGTCTCTGGCCTCTTTGTGCCGAATACACTCCACCCATTTTTTGGCTGAAGCAGAAGACTTTTTACCCAGTACAGGAAAGGCTTCTTTTGAATAGTAAAGATGTACCCAGCCCACGCCAAAGGCATCACAACTTCTCAAAATAGCCGAAACATTGTGAGGGTCATGAATATTGTTCAGGATTAAAGTAAGTTCCTTTTGTCTTTTGCTTAAAACCTGCCTGATTTTCTCCCTTCTTTTCTCTGTAAGAGTCTCCACTGGTCTAAACAAGGCTAACTCTCCTCCTTAATTATTCTCCATTTTTTAAAGCATAGAGAAGATATTCCTGGTTCCCTTTAGGGCCTTTGATTTTAGAAGGGACCGTACCTCTAACTTCCAGTCCCAGTTCTTCTACCTTAAGACATATCTCTGTAAGCACTTGCTGTTGCTTGTCCCAGGAAGTCACCACTCCCTTTTTAGTTTCGCCTTTGCCTACTTCAAACTGGGGCTTAATCAGAGCAACTACTTCTCCTTTGGCCTTTAAAAACTTCAATGCTGCAGGAAGGACCAGCTTTAAACTGATAAAGGAACAATCTATGGTCAAAAAATCTACCTTTTCAGGCAAAAGTTCTGGCTCGGCATAACGAATGTTTATCTTTTCCAGATTAATCACCCTGGGATCCTGGCGCAATTTATAATCCAGTTGTCCTTCCCCCACATCCAGGGCATAGACCTTTTGGGCTCCGTGTTGTAAAAGACAATCTGTAAATCCTCCAGTAGAAGCTCCCACATCCAGGCACACCTTATCCTTTAACTGTAACTTAAAGTGCTCAATGGCAGTTAAAAGTTTATAGCCCCCTCGACTCACAAAGCGCTCTTTTTCTTTGAGTTTAAATTCTGTTTCTTCTAAATAGGCACTGCCAGGCTTTTCCACCAAATACCAGTGTCCCTCTCTTTGAAAGAAAACCTGGCCAGCCATAATAAGCCTTTTGGCCTTTTCTCTAGAATCCACCAGTTTTTTTCGCACCAAAAGAATATCTGCCCGCTCTTTTCTTTTTTTGCTAGCCAACCCCTTCCTCCAATTTACATCTTGCTTTCCCCAGGCGTTAGTTCTATTATTCTTTTTACCTCAAACCAAAGGAGTAGTAAGTAAAAGTGAATGAGCTTCCTGTAAAAGTCAAATTTTTATCCCCTCTTTGTACCCCTCAAAACTTAACCTATGCTACAGAACACTCCGCCGGGCTAGACCTTAGGGCCTGTATCTCAGAAAAAGAACTGTGGATAGCTCCTGGGAAAAAGAAAAAAATTCCCACTGGCATTGCCATAGAAATAACTCAAAAGAATATAGCTGGCTTTATCTTCTCCCGTAGTGGTCTAGGGACCAAAGAAGGACTGGTGGTAACCCAGGGAGTGGGCGTGGTGGACCCAGATTATAGAGGGGAAATCTTTGTCTCTCTTTACAACTTAAGCTCTACTCCCCAAAAAATAGAACAAGGTCAGCGCATAGCCCAGCTTATTTTCCTGCCTTTTTTTAGAGCCAAGCTTATTCCTGCTGATACCCTGGCTGAAACTAAAAGAGGGGCAGGAGGTTTTGGACATACTGGCAAACAATAACTACCCCCCACTAACACTATGGATTCCTTTTTAGCCATTTTAAATACAGTTTTACCTGTGTTTTTACTGATTTTTCTGGGTTATGGATTAAAAAAAGTGGGTTTAATCTCTGAAACTTTTTTGCAAGAAGGCAACAAAGTTATCTACTATGTTTTCTTACCCCTGCTTATCTTTTATAAAATAGCTCTAGCTGACTTTAAAACCAGCTTTAATCCCTATCTGGTTTTAGCCTCTTATCTGGCCTTAATCCTTTGTTTTCTAGCTTTTATGCATATACCTAACAAATCCCCGGCCCTAAAGGGTACTTTTGTTATGTCTTCTCTACGGGGGAATTTGGCGTACATTGGACTTTCTGTAATCTATCAAGCCTACGGAGATAAAGGGCTCCTGATTGGCAGTGTTTTAATGGGATTTCTGGCTCCTCTGCTCAATTTAATCTCTGTGCTAGCCTTTGCCTTTCGCAAAGACATTCAGGTCTCTATTAAACATATTATAGTCAAAGAAATCTTACTCAATCCTCTTATTTTAGCTTCTTTTTTGGGTATTGCCTTTAGTTTGTGGGAAATAAAACTTCCTATTCTTATTGACAGGACCATAGCTCTTTCCTCTGGACTTACTTTACCTCTGGCTTTAATCTCCATAGGTGGCACTTTTACCTTTGAAAAGATAAAGGGAAATTTAAAAATACTTGTGCTCTCTACTGGCTGTAAGCTTTTCTTCTTACCTTTGTTAACCTATCTTTGCCTTTTACTTTTTCCTATAGAACCTCTAGAAAAGGCTGTGGCCCTAATTTTAGCTGCCACTCCCACTGCCATTGCCACCTATGTAATGGCTCAGGAGTTAAAAGGAGATTTACACCTGGCCAGAAGTCTGGTTATGCTAACGACACTTCTCTCTATTTTTAGTTTCACTTTATATCTTTTTTTACTGCAAAAATATCTTTTCTAGGAGAGAAATATGAAGAGTTTACAAGAATTTCAACAAAAGGAAAAAGAGTTGTTAATGCCCACCTATGCCAGATATCCCCTGGCCATTGAGCGGGGAGATGGATATTTTCTCTATGATTTTGAAGGAAAAAGGTACTATGACTTTTTGGCAGGAATTGCTGTTTGTATTCTGGGACACAATCATCCAGCCATAAATCAAACCCTAGCCAGACAGAGCCAAAAACTTATCCATGTAAGCAATCTCTTTTTTCAGGAAGAGCAGCTAAAATTAGCTGAAAAATTACAAAAATACTCAGGCCAAAGAAAAATCTTCTTTTGTAATTCAGGTGCAGAAGCCAACGAAGGTGCCATAAAACTGGTTCGGCGTTATTTTCAAAGAATAAAAAAAGAAGAACGCTACGAAATTATCACCTTTAGCAACTCCTTTCATGGCAGGACTCTGGCCACCCTTACGGCTACAGGGCAAGATAAAGTAAAAGATGGTTTTGCCCCTTTACCTGCAGGCTTTAAAACCATTCCCTTCAACGAAGTACAGGCCCTAGAAGAGCACTGCACTTCTAAGACTGCTGCTATCATGCTGGAGGTGATTCAAGGAGAAGGAGGAGTTAATCCCTTAAGTCCTGAATTTGCCTTGCAAATTAAAGAAATTTGTAAACAAAAAGACTTATTACTGATTATAGACGAAGTACAAACAGGCATAGGCAGGACAGGCAAGTTCTGGGCTCATGAACATTTTGCTCTGGAGCCAGACATTATTACCACGGCCAAGGGCTTAGGAGGAGGGCTGCCCATAGGCGCAGTTCTGGCCAAAGAGGAAGTAGCTCAGGCCTTTACTCCTGGCTCCCATGGAACCACCTTTGGTGGAAATGCCCTGGCTTGTGCTGTAAGTACTACGGTTTTAGAAGTATTAGAAAGGGAAAACTTAGTGGAAAATACCCAAAAATTGGGAGATTATTTTTACATCAAAGGGGAAAGCTTACTTCAAAAATATCCTCAAAAAATAAAAAATATCAAGGGAAAGGGCCTGATGCTTGGCATTGAATTGCAAGAAGAAGGAAAAAAAATCTGGCAGTCCCTTTTAAACAAAGGCTTTATAACCAACCTTACTCAAGATAAAATTCTACGCCTTTTGCCTCCCTTAACCATAGACCAAAAGGCAGTGGATGCATTTTTCTTGGCTTTGGAAGAAAGTTTTAAGGAATAATGGAAACTCGTTTAAAAGAAAATACTTTTGACCTGGTGGTCATTGGAGGAGGAGCCACTGGTTGTGGCCTGGCCCTGGATGCTGCCACTCGTGGTCTTAAAACCCTGTTGCTGGAAAAAGAAGACTTTGCTTCAGGCACCAGCAGTAAAAGCAGCAAACTCTTACACGGTGGGGTCAGATATTTAGAGCAGGCCATAAGACATCGGGACAAAGGCCAGTATCAGTTAGTAAAGGAAGCCTTAAAAGAGCGCTTTTTACTCTTACAAAATGCCCCTCATCTCTGTCACTCTTTAACCTTTATTGTCCCCCTTTATAGATGGAAAGACCTACCTTACCTCTTTACCGGGCTTTGCCTCTATGATTTTATTGCCAAGGATAAATCCCTGGGTAGAACCAAACTTATTTCAGCCCACACCACCTACCAAATTTTTCCTTTCTTAAAAGAAAAAAACTAAAAGCAGGTCTAATCTACTATGACGGCCAGTTTAATGACTTTAGGCTGGCTATCTCTCTGGTAAAAAGTGCCAATAAATATGGGGCTACTCTCTTAAATTACGCTGAAGTGCAAGATTTCATCCTGCACCAGGGGAAAATTAAAGGAGTAGTATTTGTAGATAAGTTAACTGGAAAAACCCTGGAAGTAAAAGCCAAGGTAGTTATCAACGCTACAGGACCCTGGCTGGATAAAATAAGGAAACTGGCTAATCCCGGGGCTGAAGACCTCTTAATTCACTCCAAAGGCTCTCACCTAGTTTTTAAACTACCGGTAAAAGACCCCTATGCCCTTTTAATTCCCAGAACAAAAGATAATCGGGTCATTTTTCTTTTACCCTGGTTTAATCAACATTACCTTCTGGGCACCACAGATATTCAATCTTCTTTAGAAGACCCCTTAAAACCAAGTAAGAAAGAAATAGATTATCTCTTACAATATTTTCACCTCTACTTTGACTACCCCCTGGAAGTGAAACACCTTACCTCTTCCTGGGCAGGCCTAAGACCCCTTTTAAAAAACAATTCCAGTAAGGACACTGCTTCTTTGAGTAGAGAGCACTACATTGAAATCATGGAGAATAATTTAGTAAGTATTGCAGGTGGTAAGTGGACGACCTTTCGCAAAATGGCCCAGGAAACCTTAGACCTGGCCTTAAGCAAATTTAATCTAACTGCTAAAAAATGCCTTACTTCTCAAATCAAACTCTTTGGCAGTGAGACCTTTGACCAAGCCTTTAAACAAAACTTTCTGGCTCAAAAAGAACTAGCCCCTGACATCTTAAACCACTTACTAAATACCTATGGAGATAGAGCCTATAAAGTCCTGGAGTTAGCTAAAAACCTAAACCTTACAGAAAGAATCCTAGAGGGTTTTCCCTATATCCTGGCTGAAGTGGTTTATTGTTTAGAAGAAGAATATGTATTTAATTTTCTGGATTTTTTGGCCAGAAGAATTGATTTGGCAGAAATAAATGTGGAAAAAAGTATTCTGGCTATAGAAAAAATCCAGGATATATTTTGTACAAAACTCAATTGGGATAGAAAAACCCTGGAAGAAAATAAAAAACAGGCCATAACCCAATTAAAAAATTTTACTTTTTAAAGAAAGGAAACACGCAAATGAAAATAATCGCCCACAGAGGAGCTTCCTTTTATGCCCCGGAAAACACCTGGGCTGCTTTTAACCTGGCGATAACTCAACAGGTAGACGGAATAGAAATGGATGTACACCTAACTAAAGATAAAAAAATAGTAGTCATACATGACCTTAACACTGATAGAACTGGTAGTGAAAGCCACATTATAGAAGATAGCTCTTATGAAGTGTTAAAAGACATAGATGTTGGTAGCTGGTATGGAACAGAATTTAATACGGAAAAAATACCTCTTTTAGAAGAGGTTTTAAACAAAATACCTCAAAACCTAGAGCTTTACATAGAAATAAAAAGTGATTTAAAGATAATTGACCCTCTTTTAGAGCTAATCCACAAATACCCAGAACAAAAAAATAGATTGGTTTTATTTAGCTTTAACTTAGAAGTGGTTAGTACCCTAAAAAAATATCTTCCAGACCATACCCTCTTGTGGATAGTTGAATATGGCTATAACCATGCCTTAAGTAAAAATATGTACCAAGAGACCATTACCAAGGTGGAAAAGGCGCATTTAGATGGTCTTTCTACTCTGGCAGACTTACGACACTGTCAAAACTTGGCTCCAGAAATAATAAAAAGGCAGTGGATTTTTAATGTCTGGACAGTGGACAATCCTGCCCTGGCCCGAAAATTAAAGGAACTGGGAGTGACTTCTCTTTCCACCAACAGGCCAGATTGGATTATAAAGGCCTTAAAAAGTTAACTACTCCTTTTTATGACTAAAATAAAGATTTATTAAGGCCAGGGTAGAGGTAAAGACAATCATCAAAAAGGAAATGGCGTTAATAACTGGCGTACTTCCATCTCTTACCTGCAAGTAAAGATTTATGGGCAAGGTAGGTTCAGAGCCTACCAGAAAAAGGGTAGTATTGAAGTTTTCAAAACTCATTAAAAAGGCCACTGCTCCAGAACCAATAAGAGAAGGTTTTAAATATCTTAAGGTAATGTGCCATATTACCTGCCAGCGGTTAGCTCCCAAATTTAAAGCAGCCTCTTCCAGAGTTCAATCAAATTTTTTCAACCTGGCTGACACCACCAGCACCACAAAGGTGGTAATAAAAGAAAACTGACCCAGCACCACCAGCCAGAAACCAGGGGCCAAAAGGGACACATCCCAACCCAAATGATTCTCCAAAAACACACCCAGGCCATTGCTGGCCAATAAAATGGAAATACCCAAAATAACCCCGGGAATTACCAGAGGAGCAAGGGTCAACATATACAGGGCTTGCTTGAATCTAAAATTCTCCTGTTCAAAAAGAAAAGCTCCCATGGTGCCTACGACTAAGGAGAAAAAACTTACGACCAGAGCAGTCTTGATACTTACCCAAATACTTCTAAGGTTATTGCTGTCATAAAAAATACCCACTCTATCTGGGCCCTTGGCCAAAAACCAATCCAGAGAAAACCCCTTCCAGGGCAAACTGGGAAAGTCAGAATTATTAAAGGCGAGTACACAGGTAATTAGAAGTGGAGCAAAGAGAAAAATATAAAAAAGCACAATGTATAGTTTAAACAAAAAGGAATAGCTTTTACTGTGGGGAAGAGTTCTAATCATTGCACTACCTTGGTCAAATTTTGTCTAGTTAATTTCAGGCCTATCCAGATAATCAAGCTGGATAAAGCTAAAAGCAAAAAGCCAAAAGCTGCACCCTGATTCCAGTTAAAACTGGCAATAAACTGGGTATAAATCTGTTCAGTAAACCAAAGAGAGCTTTTACCCCCAATCAGATTGGGAGTAAGATAATTGCCCAAAGTAAGCATAAAAACCACTATAGCGCCAGAAGTAAGGCCTGGCTTGGAATGAGGTAAAATAATTTTGGTCAGAATGGTCCAGGAAGAAGCCCCTAAATCATAGGCAGCTTCAATTAAACTATCATCTAAACTCTCCAGAACTGAAAGCAAAGGCACCACCAGAAAGAGCATGGAGGTGTAAACCAGGACCATGACCATGGAAATGTCGTTATACAACATTTCCACAGGCTTAGAAATTAGTCCCAGTTGTAACAAAAAGTGGTTTATAACCCCACTTTCCCGCAGTAAAATCATCCAGCCATAGACCCGAACCAACTCACTTACCCAAAAGGGCATGAGTAATAATACAGCTAAAAAGCCACTAAAGCGAGGATTGGCCACCTTGGTAATAAAAAAAGCCACAGGAAAGGCAATAATAGCGGTTATACAGGTAACCAGGATAGAATAAATGGCTGTGCGCACAAAAGTCAGCCAATAAATGGGCTCAGAAAAAAATTCTTATAATTGGCAAGACTCCAGGAAGTATTACCCACCCAATCCTCAGTGCGCAAGGACATTAAAAACAGCTCAATATGAGGAACCACAATGAGCAAAAATAACCACAAAAACACTGGAATAAAAAATACATAAAAGCCAAGTTTTTTCCCTGCCACCTGGGATTCTCCTTAAGAAAAGGCTAGGCTGTCCTCATAAAACCAGCCAATGTTTAAGTCATCTCCGGGCTTAAGATGAGCAAACTTTTTATTTTGGGGCAAGGCAACCATTATTTCTGGTCCTGCAGGTAAAAGGCAGAGCAATTTAGAATTGGCTCCATCAAAAAGGATATCCTTTATCTTTACCTTTAACCTGTTAACCTTGCTCAAATTTTCCTCAGGCTCCAACAAAAAGCTTTCTGGTCGAATAAATACACTTATTTTTTTACCCAAGCGATAGGAGCCAGCCCTTACCCAGAACTCATGACCATAGGCAGAAACCAGAACCATTTCCCCTTCTTTTTTAAGCATCTCTCCTTCTAAGGCGTTGTTGTCTCCTACAAACTTAGCTACAAAGGCAGTCTTGGGGCTGCGGTACAAATTTTGAGGAGTATCTATTTGTTCAAATCTGCCCTTATTCATTACGGCCACAAAATCAGACATAACCAGAGCTTCTGACTGGTCATGGGTAATGTAGACAAAAGTAGTGCCCACTTCTGCCTGAAGCTTCTTTAATTCTACTTTCATCTGCTCTCTTAGCTTCAAATCCAAAGCGCCCAGGGGCTCATCTAAAAGTAATACCGAAGGTTCTAAAACCAGAGCTCTGGCAATGGCTACCCTTTGTTTTTGTCCTCCGGAAAGTTCATTGATTTTTTTCTTCTCAAAACCAGACAATCCCACCCTGGCTAAAATATCTTTTACTTTGGCTTCAATAACCTTTTTCTCTACCTTTCTTCTCTTCAGTCCAAAGGCTATATTTTCAAACACATTCATCATGGGAAAAAGAGCTAAATTCTGAAAAACCAGATTCACGGGCCTTTGATTGGGCGGAATGCCATTAACCAGCTTCTGCCTGATGTAAATCTGGCCCTCTGTAGGTTCTAAAAATCCAGCAATCATTCTCAGCAAAGTTGTTTTACCACATCCAGAAGGGCCTAAAATGGAAAAAAAATTCCCAGAAACCACCTCAAAGGAAACTTCATCTACAGCCTTAAATGTCCCAAAAACCTTGCTTACCTTTTCTACTTTAAGATCAACTACCATAAGAACCTCAATAAAGGCCCTGCCCTAAAAACAGGGCCTTTAAATTATTTTTAACGAGCAGCTTTTACTTTATCTAGGATTTTGGCCTCAATGGCCTCAATCTGAGCTGGCACAGGGGGATACCATTTAATGTTGTCAATGTCAGCAGAAGAAAAGGAGCGTGTCAAATTGTTTTTAATTTCAGGCAGTAAGAACTTTTCTGCCCCTTTGGAAGCAGTAAAATACCCTTCCTTGTTGGTAAAATAAGCAGCATTTTCTGGCTCTAACATAAAGTTAATCCACTTATAGGCAGCGTCTACATTCTTGGCCTTGGCAGGCAGGGCAAAGGTATCTATCCAGCCCAGGGCCCCACTTTTGGGAGCGACAAAATCAATATCAGGATTTTCCTTATGCAACTTCCAGCCACCACCATCCCAGCCCATGGCCACAAAAACTTCCTTGGAACGCAAGAGCTCCAGCAAGGCATCTCCATTGGTCCAGTAGTTCTTCACCAGGGATTTGCTGGCAATAAGCTTTTCTCCAATTTTTTCCATCATCTTAGCATATTCTTGAGGATTGGAGTAAAGTTCAAAGGGATTATAACCCAAAGCAAAGGCCAAACCAATAAGGGTAGGTCTTTTCAAACGATAACTAATTCTACCTTTGTATTTGGGATTTAACAGGTCTGTATAGTCACTGGCTTCTGGAGCGAACTTCTTATTGACAATAAGTCCAGAAGTCCCCCAGCAAAAGGGCACTGCATAGGATTTTCCCTGGACCAAAGTATTCTTTTTTACTGCTTCTAACATGGAAGGAATGATGTTTTCTGTCTTTATTTTGGAGTAGTCCAAGGGTTGATAAATGTGATATTTGGCCTGAACAGAGGCAATCCTATCCTGGCTGGGCTGAATTAAATCAAACCCACCTCCTCTGGTTGCCCTTAATTTGGCAATCATCTCCTCATTGTTGGAATAGGTGACTTCCACCTTAATTCCTGTCTGTTTTTCAAACTTTTCCACCAGTTCCTTGGGAGCATACCCCTTCCAGGTTAATAACTTTAAAGTGGACTGGGCCCATCCCAAAGACACACTTAAAAGCAATATGCTTATTACACCCACCAACACCTTTTTCATAGCTAACCTCCTAAAATATTTAGACCTACCTGAAAAAGACTAAAAAATATTTAGCATCAGGTCAAGCTAAGGTTCAAAAAATTTACCCTTCATTACCACCAGGTAACATTTTCTTTACCTTTTAGTAATACTATTTTTTAAATTTTATGTTGACATAAAAAAATAAAAACAATAACACAAAACGCAAATATTTTCTCAGGAGGTAAAAATGAAAAGATTCTTTTTAACCATTTTTTTTCTTTTGTGGGGCATAAGTAATGCCCTGGCCCATGAATTTATCCTCAAGCCCTATTATTTTTCCCTGTCCCTGGGACAGGTTAATCCTTTTCAGGTGATTTCTGCCCATACTTTTATGCTCAGTGAAGAAACAGAGCCTGTGGATAAGGTAAAAATCACCCTCTTAACCCCTTCTCAGCAAAAACAAAATTTAAGCTTAAAGCCTAATGAGCAACTCCTTACCCTAGACGGCAGTTTTGAGCCTCAGGCAGAAGGGACTTACATCCTTTTAGGCCATCGCGAGGGAATGATCTGGACCAAAACCACTTCTGGCTGGAAGCAACAAAGTAAAAAGGGCTTAACTGGAGTTCTTAGCAGTGGAAAATATGAAAAGCTGGCCAAAGCCATTATAAATGTGGGCCAGGTTTCTCCCCAAGACAGCTTCTTTAAGCACAAAACCGGACAAATTCTGGAAATAACACCCCTAATAAATCCCTATTTTTTAAAAGCAGGAGACCTTTTACCTGTGCAAATAACTTATAAAGGGAAGCCCTTTTCCCTGGAAGTGCGAGCCACTTATGACCGTTTTTCTCTCCAGGAAGGCACCTATGCCTATCTCACCCAAAGCAATGAACAAGGTATAGCCTACATCAAGATTACTGCCCCTGGCATCTGGATGGTAAGGGTGGAAAAGAAGAGCAGGTTTCTTCCCCTGATTATGACAAGCATGTAATAAGGTCTGTATTGACCTTTGAGGTGCGCTAGATGGTTTTCTGGATTTTTTGGTTTTTGCTTGGCCTGCCTTCTTCCTCTCTGGCTCACGGGCTTGATTGCAATCTCTATACCCAGGAACTACCTTACTTTGAGGTCTATTTTTTACCTCAAGAAAGCGCCTCTTTTGCTGAAGTAAAGGTTATTGACCCTACAACCAGAGACATACTTCTTAGGGGGCAAACCGATTTTCAGGGTCGGTTTGCCCTTCCTCCCTTTACTCAAAGGGTAAAGGTGGAAATAAAGGCAGGCATGGGGCATAAAAAAATCTTTTACCTGGAACCTCATTCTTTAAAAAAGCCAAAAACTTTAAACAACACCCCTTCTCTTTTCCTGAAAATAATCCTGGGCCTATCTTTGCTCTTAAATGGCTACCTCCTAGCCCGCATAAACACCTCCCGCAAGGCTTAAAGGCCAGCTTTAAGCCTTGCCTTTTAATCCCTTCTCCTTTACCTTTTGAATATGAAAATTGAGATCAAAAAAGCTAATATCTACCGCCAGGATAAGCTATTACTTAAAGACATCTCTCTTACCATCTCTTCAGGAAAACACTTCTTTATCCTGGGTCCCAATGGAAGTGGAAAAAGCTCTCTTTTAGACTTCTTACTGGGCTATCTATCTCCAAAACCTGAAGAGATTAAAACCAGAATTTATTACCTAAACAATACTTATTCCCACTCACCCTTAACCCTAAGGCCTTATGTCAGCTATCTCAAACCTGAAGATGTGGATTTTTACTGGGAGCAGGAATTAAACTTTAAAGTACAGGAAATTTTAGCTTCTGGACTCAAGGGAGAAATTTTTCCCACCCTATCCTTTGCCAGCTTGCCTGAAGAATTAAAACAACTAACCAGCTTCCTTGGCTTAACCCCTTTCCTGGAAAGAGATTTTTTTAGTTTATCCACAGGAGAAGCTAGAAAGGTACTTTTGGCCCGCACCTTTTTTAGCAAACCCCAATTTCTCTTTTTAGATGAACTATTTTTAAATCTGGACCCAAAAGCCAGCCAGGACCTTATCCAGTTATTAAGCAAGTATCTGCAAACCCATAAAGCCGCTCTGGTTTTAACCTCTCATCAAAAAATAGATTTTCCCTTCCCTGTTAATTACTTATGCATAAAAGACCAAACCCTGGTTCCCTGTACCAACCCTAAAACTACCCTGCCTAAAAACAAATTTTCTTCTCAACTTCCTTCCAGTCCCACTCTGCTCTCGCTAAAAAAATGTCTGGTAAAAAGAGAGCATAAAACCCTTTTGGAAGTAGAAGAACTAAACATAAAAGAAGGTGCTAAGCTTGCTATCTTAGGCCCTAATGGAAGTGGAAAAACCACCTTTTTTAAACTGGTTAAAGGAGAAATCTATCCCTTAAAAGGTGGAGAGCTTATTTTTAAAGGACAAAACTTACCTCCCAGAAATATTCGGGAAAAAACTTGGGCTTTTTCTCTCCAGAAATAAAAAACTATTTTGACCAGGATTTAAAAGCCTGGCAAATCATTGCCACAGGTCTTTACGCCAGCTACCATCCCTTTAAACCTTTGCAAGCACAGGACAAGCAAAAGACCTTAGACCTGATGAAAAAATTTTCCTGCTTGGATTTGGCTAAAATAAAGTTTAAGCACCTGTCTTTTGGCCAAAAGAATAAAATTCTGCTTTTAAGAAGCATTATTTTAAATCCCCCAATATTGCTTTTAGATGAGCCTTTTATTGGCCTAGATGAAGTTCAAAGAGAACTTTTTATCTCCTATTTAAAACTCAAGCCAGAACTTACTTTACTTATTAGTGCGCACGAAACTAATTTGCTGGAAGAATTATGCCTGGAAGGAATAGTTTTAGAGAAAAACCAATTGGTTTTTCAGGGGACTTTTCAAGAAGCAAAAAGGTTTTATCTTCAGAGGATAAAAATTTAGTCCAGCAATTTTAAAATATCTTTTAACTCCTTTCTAATATCTTCTACTTTTTCTAACCAGCGGTTATGCTCCTGTAAGCGAAGCTTTGCTCCTTCAATGGTCAACTTTTCTTCATAAAGGAGATACTTGATGCGTTTTAAAAGTTTTAAGTGTTCTTCAGTATAAAGACGCTGGCCCTTACTGGAACGCTCAGGAGTAAGCTGGGGAAACTCCTTTTCCCAGAAACGCAGGACATAAGGCTCTAATTCCAACTCTCTGGCCACTTCACCTATTTTATAATATCTACTTTTCATTGCTTTGAAAAAACAAAGGCGAACCCCAAAAAGGTTCGCCCTCAAAAAACAGAAATTTATTTTTGTCTAGGGAAAACGTACATCTAACTTATCCAGTAAGGTTTTACCAATCTTATCGTGAATTTTATTTACTTCTTTATCTTTGAGACTCTTGTCCTTGGAACGATAAAATAACCTTAAGGTAACATTCTTTTCTGCTTTACCTTGAGGATAAAAAATATCTATTACCCGCACTTCTTCCAGCAAAGCCACTTTAAGCTCAGAAATTACCTCTAAAACTTCAACTAACTTTAAACTCAAAGGACAAACTAGAGTAATGTCCCTGGTAGTACCAGGAAACTTGGGTAATTCTTGAAAGCTGTATCTTTTTTGTTGATAACAAGCAAAAATCTTTTCCAAATTTAAATCTGCATACCATAGTTCTTGATTGGCCTCAAACCTATCAGCTATTTCCTCTTCTACCAATCCCAGAAAACCAATCTCTTCTCCTTGCTGGAAGACTTTTACCCAGGGTTTAAGATAAAAATCCTTATTTTCCACAAGACGAAATTCTAAATCCTGACAACCAAAGACCTGGGCCAAATGCTCTACCAACCCCTTTAAATCCAGATAATCAACCTTCTTGTCTGCGGAATAAGGCCAAAAATTTCCCTCTCTACTGCCTGTAAGTAAAAGGGCCAGCCTGTGCTCTTCTCGACACAGGGTCTCTTGCTCTTTATCCAAAAAAAAGGTTTTGGCCACTTCAAAAAGGCGTAAGTCCCTATTTTCTCGTCCAAAGTTCACTCGAACAGTATTTAAAATTCCAGCCAGCAGGTTAGTGCGCAGGACATTTTGTTCTTCGCTTAAGGGATTTAAAATATAAACCCTTTGCTCTTTGTCTTCTTTCTGCAACAAATCCAGGGTCTCTTCTGCCACAAAACTATAGTTAATGGCTTCGTTTAAGCCCACGCCTTTAGCCCAGTGCTTTATTTTACTCAAAAACTGAAACCAATCTTCTTTTTCTACCTTTAAACTCTTACTTACCTTGGGCAAGGTAGCAGGAATTCTATCCAGACCATAAATGCGTCCCACCTCTTCTATAAGGTCCACTTCCCTTTCCAGATCCTGGCGATAACTGGGAGGAGTTACCAGCCACTTTTCAGCTCCAGGTTGCAATCCACAGCCCAAACTCTCTAAAGTCTTAGAGCAAAATTCCTCAGAAATTTCTATGCCCAGCAGTTCACTTACCTTTCCAGGCCTAAAGGTAATTAATCTCTCTTTATAGGGTTTAGTCTCTTTTCTGGCTACGCCTCTTAATACCCTGGCCTGAGTAAGTTGTTGCAACAGATGAGTGGCCCTTTCCAGGGCAAAGGGAGATAAAAGCTGGTCAATACCGCGTTCAAAACGATAGGAGGATTCACTACTTAACCCCAGTCTGCGTGCGGTTTTTCTAATGGTAACAGGGTTAAAAACAGCGCATTCCAATAAAACCTCTGTAGAGTTTTCATTGATTTCACTGTTTTCTCCTCCCATGACTCCAGCCAGGGCCACAGGTTTTTCTGCATCCCAGATAAGCAAATCCGAACGCAAAAGTTTTCTCTTTTTGCCATCTAAGGTAGTAAAATCCTGGCCTTCTCTGGCCAGGTCCACCTGGATTTTCTTCCCGGCTAAAAGTTTGCGGTCAAAGGAGTGTAAAGGTTGACCCAATTCCAACATCACATAGTTGGTTACATCTACGATATTATTAATGGGTCTGATACCTGAAGCAAGTAAACGAAATCTAAGCCAGGCAGGGCTTTCCTTTAAAGTACAATCTGTTAACAATCTGGCCTGATAAAGATAACAATCCTCTGGGGCCTTGATTTCTATTTCATAGTCTATCTCTTCTGTACTTTCTTTCACCTCCACGCAAGGAAGTTGCAAGGGCAAAGAATAAAGCACTGCCACTTCTCTGGCCAATCCCAGCACGCTCAAACAATCTGCCCTATTGGGAGTAATTCCAATGTCCAGAACATACCTATCCAGCCCCAAGGCATCTATCAGATTATCTCCCACTTTGAGATTAGAAAATTCTTGATTTAAAACCCAAATCCCAGAGCTATCCTCACCCAGTTCCAATTCCTGGGCCGAACAAATCATGCCCACAGAAAGCTCACCTCTTAGCTTGGCCTTTTTGATAGTCAGCCCAGAAGGTAAGGTAGTTCCAATCAATGCTACAGGAACCAGCTGGTCTTGGGCCACATTGGGAGCACCACAAACTATAGGCAAGACTTCTGTACCCACATCCACCTTACACAAAGACAGGTGGTCACTTTTGGGATGAGGCTTACACTCCACTACCTTACCCACCACTACTGTTTCCAGGTAAGCAAAAGGAGAGGCTATTTCTTCCACTTCCAGACCAACCATGGTTAAACGATGGGCCAGGTCTTCTACATCTCCAGCAAAGGGAACAAAATCTTTTAACCAATTTAGACTAAGCAACATAAGAAAAACCTCAAAAAAAGCGGGAGTTTATACAAACTGCTTTAAAAAGCGAAGGTTATTGTCAAAGAAAATGCGTAAATCACCAATAGAATACTTGAGCATAGCAATCCTTTCTACGCCCAGACCAAAGGCAAAACCAGAGTATTCTTCTGGGTCATAATTGACCATCTTAAACACAGCCGGGTCTATCATGCCACAACCCAAAATCTCCACCCAGCCTGTTTCCTTACACACGCGGCAGGTCTTACCAGCTACCTTTCCTTTTCCTCCACACATTACACAACTAATATCCACCTCTGCACTGGGTTCTGTAAAGGGGAAAAAACTGGGACGAAAACGTACTCTGGTCTCACTACCAAATACTCTATGTAAAAACAGGGTTAAAGTCCCCCTTAGGTCAGCCATGGTAACCTTTTTATCTACCAAAAAACCTTCTATTTGATGGAACATGGGACTATGGGTCAAATCAGAGTCCCGCCTGTAAACCTTGCCTGGAGCAATGGCTGCCACAGGAGGCTTTTTGGCCAACATGGTCCTTACTTGTAAAGGAGAAGTATGGGTACGCAAAAGGGTTTTATCCGTGATATATAAACTGTCTTGCATATCCCTGGCAGGGTGCTCAGGGGGGATGTTTAAGGCCTCAAAATTGTAAAAATCTGTCTCCACCTCAGGCCCTAAAACCACTTCAAAGCCCAAAGAAGTAAAAATAGCAGAAACTTCTTCAATCACCAAGGTAATGGGATGTAAAGTGCCTACAGGTGGAATACGGCCTGGCAAGGTGGGGTCAAAGTCGCGTAACCGCTCTTCTTTTTCCTTTTGTTCAAAAAACCTTTTTTTTGCTTCCCACAGACTACTTAACTTTTCTTTTATTTCATTGGCTTTGCGTCCAGCTTCAGGCCTTTCTTCTGGAGCAAGTTTAGGCAGTCCCTTCATTACCTCAGCCAGTCTTCCTTTACGGCTAAGATAACGAATCCGGACCTCTTCTAACTGAGAAATAGACGAGGCCTTATCCAGGTCTTTTTCCAGTTCCTGAATAAGGCCATCTAGTTCAGCCAAAAAAGTTGTGAGAGACATGGCTTACAAACTGGCTTTAGCAAGTTCAGCTAAACGGGCAAAGGCTGCCTTCTCATACACAGCCATATCTGCCAGAGACTTGCGATTGATAACCACCCCAGCCTTATTTAGCCCACTCATAAAACGGCTATAGGAAAGGCCATACTCTCTGGCAGCAGCATTAATTCGAATAATCCAAAGTTTACGAAATTCTCTTTTGCGCTGTTTTCTGTCTCTATAAGCATAGCAAAGAGACCTTTCTACCTGCTCTCTAGCAATACGATAGAGTTTTCCCCTAGAGCCAGTATAGCCCTTGGCCATCTTCAAATATTTTTTATGCCTGCGATGGCGAGTTTTTCCAGATTTTACACGCATCTTATATCTCCTCCCTAAAATAAATTAAGCATAAGGTAATAATTTCTTTACCTGACGAATATTGGCAGAATCTACCAAAGCAGCTTGACCCAATCTTCTTTTTCTCTTGGCATTCTTTTTGGTCAAGATATGTCTTAAATTTTGTCTTCTTCTTTTAAATTTTCCACTGCCAGTTTTAGTAAATCTTTTAGCGGCGGCTCTGTTGGTCTTCATTTTGGGCATACAATCATCCTCCTTCAAAACTAAACACAAAGTTTATTTCTTTTTACCCTTAGCAAGTGGAGCTAAAAGCATAGTCATGGTGCGACCTTCAAACTTAGGTGTTTGCTCTATTTTAGCTACTTCCTCCACTTCTTTGGCAATTCGCTCTAAAACTTCTAAACCTTTCTCCTTATGAGCCAGTTCTCTACCTCTAAAAAAGACGGTCACCTTACACCTATCACCACCATCCAAAAACCGCTTTATGTGGCGAAGCTTGGTTTGCAAGTCATTTTCATCGGTTTTGGGACGAACTTTTATCTCCTTTATCTGAACCTTAACTTGCTTTTTTTTGGCCTCTTGCTGTTTCTTCTGCTGTTCATAGAGATACTTGCCATAATCCATCACCTTACAAACCGGTGGATTGGCATTGGGGGCTACTTCCACTAAATCCAACCCCACTTCTCTAGCATAACTCAAGGCTTCGTCTAAAGAAACAATCCCTGCTTGCTCACCATTTTCCTTAATTAAGCGTACTTCCCGGGCCCTAATCTGATTATTCTTGCGGGCATTAGTAGAGGTACCTATAGCTCATTCCTCCCTGTTTAAATGGTTCATCCATATCTTGATAAATAATATCCACTATCTCTTCTAGGCTCTTTAAGCCCATGTTTTTACCACCTCTTAAACGCACATTTAAGCCGCCAGCTTCTACTTCCTTTTCTCCAGCAACCAGCACATAGGGTATCTTTTCCAGTTGGGCTTCTCTTACTTTATAACCCAATTTTTCATTACGCAAATCTTTTTCTACCCTTAAACCTGCCTGGCGCAAAACCTTATAACAATTTTCCACATATTCATTCTGAGCATCAGTAATGGTTAAAATCCTGGCCTGTACAGGAGCCAGCCAGGTAGGAAAAGCGCCCGCATAATGTTCAATCAACACTCCCAAAAAGCGCTCTATAGCGCCTAAAATAACTCTATGTAACATTACAGGTCGATGTTTTTCGCCATCTTCCCCAATGTAAGTCAGGTCAAAACGCTCTGGCAAAGTAAAATCGCATTGAATAGTAGAGCACTGCCACTTTCTGCCCAAAGCATCTTTGAGTTTTACATCTATCTTTGGCCCGTAAAAAGCCCCTTCTCCAGGGCAAATATCATATTTCAGCCCCAAACTTTCCAGAGCTTGAGTCAAAGCTGTTGTAGCCCTGTCCCAATCTTCATCTGAACCAATGGATTTTTCTGGTCTGGTGCTTATCTCCAATTCGTACTCAAAACCAAAAAGTTTCATTACATCCCGGACAAAGTTAAGCACCCCCACAATTTCTTCCTGCAATTGATCTGGACGGCACAAGATATGGGCATCATCCTGGGTAAACTGCCTTACCCGTAAAAGCCCATGCAATACACCAGACTTTTCATGCCGATTCACAGTACCCAGTTCAAAAAAGCGTAAAGGTAAATCCCTATAACTACGGAGCTTGGACTTGTATATAAGCATATGCGAAAGGCAGTTCATGGGCTTTAAACCATAAACCTGCCCATCTATTTCTGTAAAATACATGTTTTCTCGATAGTTATCATAATGGCCAGAACGCTTCCAAAGCTCCTGCCTTAAGAGTCTGGGCCCCCTAACCACCTCATAACCACGCCGCAAATGTTCTTTTATTTCAAAGTCTTCTAAAATAGCTCGAAGTAAAGCCCCTTTGGGATGAAAAATGGGCATTCCAGGACCAGCTTCTTCAGAAAAGCTAAACAAATCCAGTTGTGCCCCTAGTTTGCGGTGGTCTCTTTTTTTGGCTTCCTCTAACTGAGCCAGATATTTTTTCAGATCCTTTTCACTGGCAAAGGCAGTGCCATAAATCCTCTGGAGCATGGGCTTGTTTTCATCGCCCCGCCAATAAGCTCCAGCCACTGAAGTAAGCTTAAAGGCCTTTAAGTAACCAGTAGAAGGAAGATGAGGACCACGACACAAATCCACAAAATCCCCATGTCTATAAATGGAGACTGTTTCCTCCCCAAGCTCGTCTATAATTTCCAGTTTATAGGTTTCATTTAATTTTAAAAAAAGTTTTTTAGCTTCTTCCTTGGACAACTCTTCACGCACAAAGGGATGATTAGCAGCCACACTTCTGGCCATTTCCTGCTCAATCTTTTCCAGGTCTTCAGGCGTAAAAGGACGCTCATAGTCAAAATCATAGTAAAAACCGTTTTCAATGTCAGGACCAATTGTAACCTTAGCTGAAGGAAAAAGCTTTTTCACTGCTTCAGCCATAATATGAGCAGCACTGTGGCGCAAAACCTTTAAACCCAAAGCATCATCTATAAAAACAGGAGTAAGTTTTTTACACTCTTCAGGAATCTCCCTGGAAAGGTCAAAAAGCTTATCTTCACATTTAAATGCCACTATTTTTTTAGCTTTTTCTTGGAAAAATAAGCCAGCAAAGAGCCCAAAAGGGCTCCCTCTTCTACTTCTATTTTATCTTGTAACCCTTCTATTTCTAATAACATTTCTCTACCTAAAGAAACAGTTTAGGGAGGCTCAAAAGGCCTCCCTTTTTAACTAAAATGGTAGGCGCGAGGAGATTTGAACTCCTGACCCCTTGCGCGTCAAGCAAGTGCTCTCCCCCTGAGCTACGCGCCTAAAAAGTAAAAGGGATACCTACAAACCTTGCCAAAACTTGTCAAGTAGACTATTTGCCAGGAAAAAGCAAAGGTTTTTTCCATGATTACTCAGGAAAACATCCTTCAATCCTTAATTAAAGCAGGTCAAGAAAAAGCCCAAAACATCTATATCCAGGAAGTAGTAGTGGGCAAGAGTCTGGTGGCCATAAAGAACTCTTTAGGCCAGGCAGGACTGGCTGCTTCCTTTCCGGGCTCTACCCCTCCTAACCTTGTTTCTACTCCTCTTATAGATATTTTACCCTGGCTAGAAAAGCAAAACACTCTAAAGGCCAGCCTGGCCCTGGCAGCCTTAAACAGTCTTCTTTTTCCTGAAAATTATCTAACTCAAAAAGCTCAAGAAATTTTACTCCAACAGGGGCAAAATAAGAACCTGGCAGTTATTGGACATTTTCCCTTTGTGGAAAAATTCCGCCCCTATTTTAAAAACCTTTGGGTATTAGAACTACATCCCAGACCTGGAGACTTGCCTGCTAATAAGGCCAAAGAAATATTACCCCGGGCAGAGATTGTGGCTCTTACAGCAACTACTCTCTTAAATGGAACTTTAGCCTCTCTTTTAAACCTTATTCCAGCTAACAGCCTTAAACTTATGCTGGGGCCAAGTACGCCCTTAAGCAACTACTTATTTACTCTTAATTTTCACTACCTGGGAGGAGCCAGGGTCCTGGATTTTGAACTGGTTCGACAGGGGATTTTAAAGGGAGCTTGTTTTAAGCAATTAACAGGAGTAACTTCTATTTTAATTTCTAAAGAAAATAGTCATTAACCCAGGAGGTTAAACAATGTGGACTCTGGAAGTAAAAACATCTACCAGAGAAGAGTTAAAAGACATCACTTCTCAGGTGCAAAGCCTGGTAAGACAAGAACAACTACAAGAAGGAGTACTTCTCCTCTATAGTCCTCATACCACCTGTGGAATTACCATTAATGAAGGAGCTGACCCAGCTGTAGCCAGGGATATTATTCAATCTTTAAAAAAACTAATTCCCCTTCATTGGGATTATGCCCACCTGGAAGGCAATTCAGATGCCCACCTCAAAACCAGCCTCATAGGGCCTTCACAACTGATTATTCTGGAGCAGGGACAGATTAAATTAGGAACCTGGCAGCGTATTTTTTTAGCTGAATTTGATGGACCCAGAAATAGAAAGGTGTGGATAAAATTGTTAAAATAAAAACCAGAAGGCTCTGCTCTGGGCAAGGCAATGCTTATTTAGGGGCTTATCCCAGGCTGGCTTCCAGTAAACTCTGGGTATAAGCATGAGTTGGATTAGCCAGAATTTCTTTGGTTTTACCCTGCTCTACTATTTCCCCCTTCCACATAACCAGCATTTCTGAACACAAATAACGCACCACAGCCAAGTCATGAGAAATAAAAATATAATTTCTTTTCTGTTCCAGGTGTATTTTTTTCAGCAAGGTCAAAATCTGAGCCTGTACTGAAACATCCAAAGCAGAAACAGGCTCATCTAAAATCACAAGTTTGGGCTCCAGTAAAAAGGCCCTGGCCAGAGCAATGCGCTGCCTTTGTCCACCACTGAATTGATGGGGATAACGATTTAAAATTTCAGGCGAAAGATTAAAGGCCTGCAACCAAAAAACTATCTTTTCCAGGCGCTGTGAAGCAGACAGAGAAGTGTTAAGCTTTAAAGGCTCTTCTAGAATGCTTTTTATTTTTTGTTTAGGGTTTAAAGAGGCATAGGGGTCCTGAAATACCATCTGAATATGTTTAGGGTTGGGCTTACGAGGATAGGAAAGAGGTTGACCTTCCCAAAATAGTTGACCTTGAGTTGGAGCTTCCAGGCCAGCAATTATCTTGACCAGAGTACTTTTCCCACTGCCAGACTCACCTACAATACCCAAACTTACTCCTGGCTTTAAATTAAAACTTAAGCCCTTTAAAACTTCTATTTCTTTACCCTTAAGCCCCACTCTGACCTTATAGGTTTTATGTATATTTTTGACCTCTAATACATACTCATTCATACAACCAGCACCTTACTTCCTGGTCAGCAAGTTTAAAAACAGGAGGTTCCTTTTGGATACAAATGTCTTTTTTCTCAGGACACCTGGGATGAAAGGCACAACCAGAGGGAATAGCTTTTAAGTCTGGCACCTGTCCCAAAATAGGCTTTAATTCTTTATCTGAGGTTAAAGAAGGAATGGAGTCAAGCAACCCCCGAGTATAAGGATGTCTGGGGCTAGAAAGCAGGCCAGGTGTACTCCCCACTTCTACCAGTTGCCCCAGATACATCACGCCTATACGCTCACAGCAACGCGCCACCAATTTAAGGTCATGCGAAATAAGCAATAGAGAACTTTTTTCCTTTTGTCTTAGCCGTTCTAAAAGGTCCAGAATTTGAATTTTAAGGCTGGCATCCAGGGCAGTAGTGGGTTCATCAGCAATGACCAACTGAGGGCTACAAAGCAAAGCCTGTAAAATTAATACCCTCTGTCTCTGACCACCACTTAGCTGGTGGGGATAACTGTGAAAAACAGTTTCTGGTTCAGAAAACCCCACCTCCTGTAAGCCCAGTAAACACTTTTCTGTGGCCTCTTTTTTACTTAATTTATAGTGATAAAGTAGACCTTCCCTAACTTGATAACCTACCTTTAAAACAGGATTTAAAGCAGAAAGGGGGTCCTGCAAAATGATGGAAATTTCCCTGCCTCTAATCTTGCTCCAAACTTTTTCCCTCAGGCCAAGCAAACTTTTACCTTTAAAATAAACTTCTCCTTTAATGACCTTAGAAAAAGGTGGATTTAAGCCCAAAAGGGAAAGGGCAAATAAACTCTTGCCACAACCAGACTCTCCTACTAAGCCAAAACTTTCTTCTTGAGCTAAAGAAAGGCTAATACCTCTTAACACAGGTAAATAAGGGGAGAAAAGCAACTCTAAATCTTTGACTTTCAATAAAGACATTCTTAGAACCTAAACTTAAAGAGAAAATTTCCCTTAGGTTAAAGAAAAGGAGGAAAATTGCAAGCTAAGAAAAAAATCCTGGTGGTAGGCGGAGGCCTGGCTGGTTGTGAAGCAAGTTATCAACTTTTGCGCTTAGGCCTGGAAGTGTTACTAATAGACATGAAACCGCAAAAATTTTCTCCTGCCCACAAAGAACCTTCCCTAGCTGAACTGGTTTGCTCCAACTCTCTACGCTCAGAAGAGCTAACTACTGGAGTGGGTTTATTGAAAGCTGAGATGAGGGCTCTAGGCAGCCTTATTCTAGAAGCTGCAGATGCAAACAGAGTCCCTGCAGGCAAAGCCCTGGCCGTGGATAGAAAGCAATTTTCCCGGTATATAACCAACAAATTACATAGCTTTCCTGGCTTTAAACAGGAGTGCTACGAATTAACTTCTTTACAGGAAAGTTTTTTAAGTAACTTTGACAAAATTATTTTAGCACCTGGCCCCTTAGTAAGTGAACCCTTAGCCAGGTCTTTACAGGAAATTTGCACTCAAAACCTTTATTTCTACGATGCCATTGCTCCCATTATAAGTGCAGATTCCATTGATTTTTCCAAAGTATTCTGGGGGTCTCGCTATAAACCAGAAGATAAGGATTACCTCAATATTCCCCTTACTGAAGAAAAATACTTTGCCTTTATAAAAGAATTGCGGGCAGCAGAAAAAGTCAAGCTCCACCCTTTTGAGAAAGAAATTCATTTTGAAGGCTGTTTGCCCATAGAAGAAATGGCCCAAAGAGGGGATATGACCTTGGCCTTTGGACCACTAAAACCAGTGGGGCTCATTGACCCTCGCACCGGCAAACAACCCTTTGCAGTAATTCAGCTGCGCGCAGAAAATAAAGAAAAAACCGCCTTTAACCTGGTAGGTTTTCAAACCAAACTCACCTATCCAGAACAAAAAAGGATTTTTCGCCTCCTTCCTGGACTGGAAAAGGCAGAATTCCTGCGTTTGGGAAGCATTCACCGCAACACCTTTGTCAACAGCCCTGAAGTCTTAAATCCAGACCTATCTCTGAAAAAACTTGCGCACATCTTTTTAGCCGGCCAGATTACTGGAGTAGAAGGATATGTGGAATCTGCTGCCTGTGGTTTGCTGGTAGGACTTATTGTAGGCAGCCAAGTATTGGAGCAAGACTTTATCTATCCTCCTCAAGAAACTGCTCTGGGTGCTTTATGGAGACACACCCAAAAAAAAGAAAAAACTTCCAGCCTTCCAATATCCACTTTGGACTCTTTCCGGCTTTAAAACAAAAGATAAGAAAAAAGAGCGCAAACAAGCCTATGCCAAAAGAGCCCAAGAACACTTTGAATCCTGGTTAAAAATAATACACAATATCCTTTCTATCTAACCTTACATTCCTCTTCCAAGCTTTAGAAAATAAAAAATTATCTTGCCCTCTTCCCTTTTTAGAGCTACTAAAAACTGTAAAAAAGTGAAAGGGGAGGGAAAATATGGTGCTTTACATTATATTAGCCATAATTGTTCTCATCATTATTGGTTTTATTTTCTATTACAACAAGTTTATCCGCTTGAAAAATCAAGCAGAAGAAAGTTTTAGCGGAATAGATGTGCAACTGAAAAGAAGGCATGACCTTATCCCCAATTTAGTAGAAATTGTAAAAGGCTATGCCAAACACGAAAAAGAGACCCTGGAAAAGGTGATTCAGGCCAGGAATATGGCCATCAACGCTCAAAGTGTAGAAGATAAAGCTCAGGCAGAAAACATGCTTACTGGAGCCTTAAAAACCATCTTTGCCTTAAGCGAAAGTTATCCCAACCTAAAGGCCAATACCAACTTCTTAGACCTCCAACAAACTCTAAGTGAAATTGAAGACAATATTCAACTGGCCAGGCGCTATTATAATGCTGTAACCAGAGATTACAATGTCCTTTGTGAATCCTTTCCTTCTGTACTTATTGCCAATATTTTTGGGTTTCAAAAGAGAGCTTTCTTTGAAATAGAAGAAGCAGAAAAAGAAAATGTAAAAATAAGTTTTTAAACCATAAAAACCTGGAGATAAAAATGAAGAAGATAATTTTCTTTTTATTTCTAATCATCTATTCCAACAATTTACTTGCTGCTAATTTTTACATAAAAAATTATGATGTTGACATAAAAGTCAACCCAAATTCTGTGTTAGAGATAAAAGAAAACTTACTTGTTCATTTTTACCAACCAAGGCACGGAATAAAGAGATTCATACCCTATAAGTACCGGGTAGAAACAAAAACAGAAAATATGAAAAACCTCTTTATTTATGGCAATAAATACAAAGCATACATATTCGATATAGAGACTCCAGGGGTAAAAAATAAAATCTATAAAAAAGGAGCTTACCTAAATATCAGAATGGGAGACCCAGATAAATATGTAAATGGAGATGTAAATTACACCATAAAATATAAGGTTTATGGAACCATTGCTTTTTTTCAAGACTATGCTGAATTTTATTATAATGTAATCGGCACTAAATGGGACACTAAAATAGATAAAGCTACTTTTAGCATACATCTTCCCCAGAACTATCTACCTGCTCAGGACAAATACTATGTGGTCAGAGGAAAGTTTGGCAGTACAGAAAAAGTTCCTCTGGTAAGGGCTGATGCTGGAATTTTATATGGAGAAACCAGCAGGCCTCTTAATCCCTTTGAAGGCATAACTGTAGCTATCTGGTTTCCCAAAGACTTTTTAAGCCAGGGTTCTCTGGGACTAAACTTAAAATTATTTTTCTTAAACAACTACTCCTACTTTATTCCCTTTCTGGTCTTTGCTTTCTGGTATCTTCTGTGGCTAAAGTTCGGCAAGGACAAAAAAATAGTTAAAATGGTTCACTTTAAACCACCTGCTGGACTTACTCCTGCTGAAGTGGGATATCTCATTGATGATAAAGGAGATAACAGGGATTTAATTTCTCTAATCTTTTACTGGGCAAGCCAGGGACTTATTGACATAGAAGAAGTGGAAGGAAAAACCTTACTGGACCCCAAAAGAGACTATATATTGTATAAAAATAAAGATTTACCAGAAACTGCTAAGGACTTTGAAAAAACTATTTTTTACGACCTTTTTCCAGGTTCCAGCAATGTGGTTAAAACAAGCTCTCTCAAAAATAATTTCTATAAAACCATACTCAAAGCTTCCAAGGAATTGACGTCAAAACTTATCCAAAATGATGCCTATGAAAGGAAATCTATCTTACTTTCTTCTTTGGCTAAAATCAGTGCCTTTATTCTCTTATTTGCAGGAATAATTCTAGCCTTTACTCAGGAAGACATAGTCATTTTCATCTCCCTTTTCTTTTCTGCAATTATAACTTTCTTTTTTGGTAAATATCTGCCTAAAAAAACTGCTTCAGGGACCAAACAATACGAACAGATTGTGGGCTTTAAAGAATTTATAGAAAGGGCAGAAAAACCCAAGCTGGAATTGCTGTTAAAGGAAGACCCCAATTACTTTGACAAAATTCTTCCCTATGCTTTAGCTCTGGGCATAACTAAAAAGGTGGCTGAAAAGTTTAAAGACCTAGTTACCAGGCCGCCTGAATGGTTTAGGGGTCATTATACTGGATACTATACCCCCATACTTTTAGCCGAAAAAATGGATGATTCTTTTAAAACCATCTCCCGAGACCTTACTTCAGCTCCCCAGACCTCCAGTGGAAGCAGCTTTAGCGGTGGTGGCTCCAGTGTAGGCGGTGGCTTTGGAGGAGGTGGGGGTAGCGACTGGTAACCCTAGCGAATATAATTGGGTAAATTTAACAGAAGTTCACGGGTAAAAGTTATCATTTTGTCCATTATCCAGGGAAAGCTGATTAACAGCACTAAAAAAATAGAAATTATCTTGGGAATAATGGAAAGAGTCATTTCCTGAAGCTGGGTAGCTGCCTGGATAATGGAAATAAATACGCCCACTACAAGACCTACTCCCAGCATGGGTAAGGAAATGAGCAAAGTAAGCTCTATAGCCTGTCTGGCAAAGCCAATTACAAATTCTGGAGTCATTGTTCTTATCCTTATTTAGCTAATAAAAACTATTAACCAAAGAACCCACCAATAAGTTCCACCCATCCACCATCACAAAAAGCAAAATCTTAAAGGGTAAAGAAATCATAATGGGAGGAAGCATCATCATACCCATGGAAAGCAAAATACTGGCCACAACCATATCCAGGATTAAAAAGGGAATATAAATCAAAAAGCCTATCTGAAAACCAGTTTTTAACTCACTTATCAAGTAAGCAGGTAATAAAAGCAAAGTGGGTACATCTTCTTTGCTTTTAGGTCTTTCCAGGCCACTTATGGCAAAAAATACAGATAAATCCTTTTCTCTAGTGTGTTTGAATAAAAACTTGCGCAAAGGCTGTTCAGCCCTGCTCAAGGCTTCTTTATAACCAATTTCCTCACGCAGGTAAGGTTGTAAGGCTTGATCGTTTATTTGCTTGCCCACTGGAGCCATAATGGCTGCTGTCATAAAAATAGCCAGGGCAATTAGGACCTGGTTGGGAGGCATCTGTTGAGTGCCCAGGGCGTGACGTAAAAAGGAAAAGACTACAATAATTCGGGTAAAAGAAGTTACTGTCAAAACAATGGCAGGGGCCAAAGAAAGAACCGTTAATAAAAATAATATCTCCAGGAGAACTGAGACCTTCTCTGGGCTGGCTTCTCCTCCAGAGAGTTGTAAAGAAAGGGAAGGTAAAATAGGGTCTTGGGCAAAAGCTATGGAACTACTGGTTAAAATTAGACTAACTAGTAGAAGAATGATGCTTTTTTCTTCTTCCAGAAGTTGTTGAAAATTTTGTTCACGGTCCGCTTCTACCTCACTTAATAGATTTACTTGAGTCTCGGTCACTCCTAGTAAAAGCTTCTTATTCAAAAAGCGGACCACCAAAAGGGATTTTTTCGGACCCAATCCCATTTGAGAAAGTATTTCCAATTCTTTCGTATTGCGGCGAGATAATCCCTTATAGCCAAACTTCTTAAGTAAATAAAATCCTAAAAAAATAAGTGCTAAAAGAAAAAATAAAGCCCCTGCCATTTTAAGGCCTATTAAACCCAGACTCATGGAAGGGGCAGCTAAGGTTGCATTAGCCAAGTTGTTTTATCCTTTCAATGGGGCTGATAATATCAGTCAAACGTACCCCAAATTTTTCATTAATGACCACAGCTTCACCTCTAGCCACCAACTTGCCATTGACCAGTATTTCTAAAGGCTCTCCTGCCAGTTTATTGAGTTCAATGACCGACCCCTGACCCAACTGAAGCAATTCATTAATCAAAAGCTGCGTACTTCCCAGCTGAGCAGTCACCGTAAGCGGAATGTCTAAAATAAATTCCAAATCCCTTTTATGCCCACTAGGAGCCTGCTTGGCCTCTTCTGTCAAATCTTTGAATTCTGCTTTTTTGCTTTGAGCTGCTAAGGTCTTTTGTTCCTTTTCCTTCTCCACCTTTTCGCCTTCTTCATTGGCCAGAGCCTGAGCCCACTCCTCAGCCAGGGCTTCTTCGTCAGGAGCTGGAGCACTTTCCGTTGCTTTACTTTCGGTAGCAGTTTCACCAGCAGCTGCAGTTTCTTCTGCAGATTCATCTAAGATATCATCTGCCCCTTCTTCTAGCGCTTTAGCCCACTCTTCTGCTAATTTTTCTTGATCATCAGTCATATTTTCACCTCTTTGTTAAAAGTGGGGTTCTTCCTCTTTTATAACTTTAAAGGCCTTACTACCTTTAACAAAACCAGGTAATCCATGAAATTTAAGCACACCCTGTACAAAAGCAGGTAATAAATCCTCTTCATCTGTATTTAAAAGCAAAATATCTCCCACTTCTAAATCCAAAAGTTGTCTTCCTGTAATGGTTGTTTTGCCCAGTTCTACCTTAAATTCCACAGGTACTTCCAGCAACCTTTCTTTAAACCTGGAAATCCAGGCATGATCCACTTCCAAACGCTCAGACTGATAGGCTGCATAGAGCTTGGAACGAATTGGCTCAATGGTGGCATAAGGCAAACAAACGATTAAAGAGCCAATGGCGTTATCCAGTTCTACTTCAAAACTTATCACCACCACCACATCACTGGGGGGAACAATAGCAGCAAACTGAGGGTTTATCTCTGAACGTACATATTCAATTTTTACTTCGTGTACAGGCTGCCAGGAGGCTTCCATATTTTGTAGTAAAATTTTAACCACTTTTTTTATAATACTCTGCTCAATGGGCGTAAAATCTCGTCCTTCTACTTTGGGCTGCGAACCGGTCCCGCCAAAAAAAGTCTCCACCAGGGCAAAGACCAACCTTGTATCCACAACTAAAATGGCATTTCCTCTTAAGGGATCTATTTTAAAAATATTTATACTGGTAGGCACTGGCAAAGAGCGCATAAAATCTCCAAACTTGCTCATGTCTATGGAGACCGGGTTTACATCCACCCTCTTGCGCATAGCATTGGCCAGGGAATTGCTCACCAGACGGGCAAAACGATCGTTAATAATCTCCAAAACAGGCATTCGTCCCCTAATAATCCTATCTTGATTAGACAGGTCAAAGGGAACTACTCCAGAATCGTCATCAGCAATATCTGTCTCTGCCTCTATTTCCCCGCCTGTAAGCCCACGCAATAAGGCATCAACTTCATCCTGGCTTAAGACTTTATTCATCTTATTGAACCACCATTTCTGTAAAATAAACCCTTATTACCTTGTCCTGACCCAAAATCTGGGTAAGCCTGGACATTATTTCATTTTTTAAAGCCAATTTTTCTTCTATACTATCAATATCATTAAAACTTTTGCTGGATAAAAGCAAGATAATAGCGTCTTTTATTTGCGGAAGTTTTTTATCCACCTCTTCTACCACCTTTTGATTTTTCACTTCCACATCCAAACTCAGCTTTAAATACCTTCTTCCCAAAGGATCTGCTAAATTGACAATAAACGCAGGTAAAGAATAGATTTCCGTTGGACCACCTTCCTCTTGCACTTCCTCTTTTGTATCCTTTTTTCTCCTTCTTTACCTGCTTCTGGTTTTGCTTCTTCTGTAGCTGGCTTAGGCGCTAAAAAATATTTGTAGGCAAAAAAACCACCACCTCCCAATAAACCTAAGGCTAAGACAATAATTATAATTAACTTTAACTTTCCACCTTTTTTAGATTCTTCCTGAGATTGCTCTTCTTTCTTATCTTTCTTTTTAGCCATTTCTAACCTCTACAAGTAGGTATAATTATTGAGTTTAAAAAGTATTTCTACCCTTCTATTCCTGGCCCTTCCCTCTCTTGTCTTGTTGTCGGCCAGAGGGAAATTGGGGCCATAAGCAGATACAGATAATCTATCTTCCCTGATTTTTTCTCTCTAAAAAAGGCCAGCACACTCAGGGCCCTTTCTGCAGAAAGTTCATAATTGTCCACCCTTATGCCACCGCTGGAATCTGTGTATCCAGCTATGTTTACAGGTGCAGGCCAAATCATGGCTAACTCTACAATTTGCTCCAAAATCCTTTTAGCCTCTGGTTTTAAAATAGCACTACCTGGAGCGAACAAAATACCATCATGCAAAACCAGGGCCACTCCTTCTGGCCTTTGTAAAATTTCCAAATTTTTTTCTAAAGTACTTCTATTAATTTCTTTAGGAAGCACCATATCGGGAAAGAGTAAATCCAAAATCCTTTTCTCTTTTCTAAAATCTCCCATGGCTTTTGCAAAATCTTTTCCAGGACTTTAAACCTATCTTCAATCTTCCCTGTAGAGCGAACATCTAAAAAACCAACATCTTCAGTAAAAACAGAAACCACCTGCCTTACAATACTTTTATCCATGCTGGACATGGATAAAAGTAAAACAAAAAAAGTAAGTAATAAGGTGACCAAATCAGAAAAGGTTACCAGCCAATTAGCCTGGACCTCTCCACCACCTCTTTTTTTGCGTCTGGCCATATTATCTCGTATTATTTAAGTCAAAAATAAAATCTTTATAAATGAATTTATCTTTTTCTACTGGCTTTCTTACTTTAAACTGAGCTATTTCTTCTACTGCCCAGGAAGAAACCCGTTTATCTAACACAATTTCAACCCTTCTATTTTTTTCCCTCCCCTGAGCCCTGGTCTCAGGATAACGAGGACGAAAACGCCCAAAGGCCTCTACCCTGATATTTTCTGGATTTAGCCCCTGCTCTAGCAAATAACGATATACGCTAAGTAATCTTCCCAAAGATAGTTTCCAGGAAAGGTCCAATCCACTATTTTCCTGCAATTTCAAAAATTCCGGACCAAACTCATCCCGCAAGGTAGAGGTATGGCTACGCAAGGCCAAAGGATAGTCCACCTTTTTTAAAATAGGTATTAATTTACTTAATAACTCCTTTCCTTGAGCGGTCAACTGGGTCTTGCCTGGTTCAAAAAGCACTGCTGAATTTATCTCCACAATCTGAATAAAACGATTGGCTATAAAGTTTAAATCCTTATCCTTTTCATCCCAGAGCAAAGGTTTAAGAGCTGCCAAATCTACCACATCTTCCATGGGTCCAGGCTCACCTACCTTCCCCCCTTTGTCTCCAGACAAAACATCCACCCCTTTAGTTCCTATGCCAAAAGAACCAATAATAGAGCCTAAAACTACTTTTATTTTCCTTTCATCTGTCAAAGAAGCCATGGAGAGCAAGAGCACAAAAAAGGTCAGCAACAAAGTCATCATGTCTGAAAAGGTTACCAACCACGCAGGCACTCCTTCTCCTGAACTTTGTTTTTTTCCTTTTTAGCCATTATTCTGACTGCTTACGCAACTTAGGCGGTAAGAAACTATTTAGTTTATCTTCTATTATTCTGGGGTTTTCTCCCTTAGAAATGGAAAGTATCCCCTCTAAAATCATTTCCTTAATTAAGCGCTCTTCCTTACTTCTGGTTTTTAACTTTCCAGCCATGGGATTAAACACCAGGTTGGAAAGAACAGCTCCATAAAAGGTGGTAATCAAAGCTACAGCCATGGAAGGACCAATGGTACTAGGATCATTCATGGTTTGAAGCATCTGAACCAAGCCAATAACAGTACCAATCATACCCATGGCCGGAGCAAAGGCGCCCATAATGCCCAGAATCTCTGCTCCTACTTCATGTCGCTCTTCCATATAGGAAATCTCTGTTTCCAAAATTTCCTGAATGGTTTGAGGTTCCAAACCATCTACAGTTAACTGTAATCCCTTTTGTAAAAAAGGGTCTTTTATTTCTTTTACCAGTGGCTCTAAAGCTAGAATTCCTTCTCTTCTGGCTCTATTGGCATAGTCTATAAAACGCTCTATCACCTGGGTAGGATTTTCTCCTTTGGCAAAAAAGGTATTTTTAATTACTCCAATAACACCCAGCACATGCCCCAAAGGATAGTTTACTAAAGTAGCCCCCAGAGTTCCGCCAAAGACGATAAGCATGGAAGGGACATTGACAAAGACCATGGGGCTTCCACCAGTCACAATTGCCCCAGCCACCAGGCCAAAGGAAAGGACTATTCCAACTATCGTTGCCAGATCCATAAACTACCTCTTAACTACTACTATTGCTTAAATCTTTTCGTCTTTCTCATCCATTATCTTTAGTTAACCTCTAAATTCTAGGGCCAAAAATACGGGTTCCAATTCTCACCAGGGTAGCACCTTCACTAATGGCCTCCTTAAAATCCTGGGTCATTCCCATAGATAAATGCGGTAAACTCAAAGCAAAACGCTTTTCTATTGCTTCTTTTAACTCCCTTAACCTGGCAAAAAGCGGTCTTACCTTTTCTCCACACCAACAAGGAGGCAAAGTCATAAGACCTTGTAATTTAAGTTGTTTGAGCTTTAAAACCTCTTCCACCAAACTAAAAAGCCCTTCTTCTTCCACCCCTGCCTTTTGCTCTTCCTTTCCCAAGTTAACCTGAATCAAAATCTCCTGGACAACCCCTTTCTTCTTGGCTTGTTTATCCAGTTCTCTAGCCAATTTCACTCTATCCACACTGTGAATTAAAGAAAATTTTCCTGCCACATATTTGGCCTTGTTGGTCTGTAAAGCCCCAATAAAATGCCAGTTTAAAGACAGGTTTTTTAATTCTTCTTGCTTGGCCAAGACCTCCTGGACATAATTCTCTCCAAAGTCTTTCTGTCCCAATTGAGCTAAAAACTCTATATCCTTGCTACTGTGCTTCTTAGAAACAGCAACCAGCTTTACTTCTTCTGGATTCCTCCTGGCCTGCACGCAAGCCTCTTTTAACTCTTCTAAAACCTGCTCATAATTTTCTTTTAACTGCTCTGCTCTAGACAACTTGGCCTCCCAATCCCAAGGAAAGTAAAAAACCCGTATTTTCTGTCCATTTGGGTTTAACTTTAACCCACAAATCCAAAAACACTTTTTCCCCAATAATTCTTCCAGTTCCAACCGAGCCTTAGTGCCTACTTCCTTTAACCTACTTCCCCTTTTTCCAATCACAATAGGCTTATGGGATTCTCTGGCCACATAAATAACTGCCCTGATGGTAACCAGATTTTCCTCTTCCAGCCAATCTTCCACCTGTACAGCCAGATAATAAGGTAATTCTTTATCCAGAAGATAAAAAAGCTTCTCCCGGACCAATTCAGCAGCCAGAAAACGTAAAGGTACAGTAGAGACCTGGTCCTCTGGATAAAGTGGTGGTCCATAGGGAAGTTCTCTGGCCACTTTATCCAAAACTTGGGCAACTCCATCTCCATTTAAGGCAGAGATATAAAAAATATCTTTTTCTGGAAAAAACTTTAAGATTTCTTCAGTTAAAGGCAACAAGGTATTCTTATTTTTTATTTTATCCACTTTATTGATTAAGATAAAAACAGGCTTTTCCACCTTACTTAGACGCTCTACTATTAAGCTTACCTCTTTGGCAATTAAATGAGGTTTACGAACATATAAATCTCCATCCAGTACCAAACAAACAACATCTGAAGATTCCAGGCCTGCAAAAGCAGATTTAATTAAAAAATCATTCATTTTACCCTTTTGCTTATGTATTCCTGGAGTATCTAAAAATACAATTTGCAAATTATCTCTGGTTAAAATACCTGTAATTTGGTTTCTAGTGGTTTGGGGTTTAGGGCTAACTATAGCAATTTTTTCTCCTAATATTTGATTTAAAAGCGTGGACTTACCCGCATTGGGTGGACCTATCAGTGCTACTACTCCTGAACGAAAGTCTTCTAACTGCATCTATTTCTCCTTTTAGTTCATATACTGTTTTATTTTTATAACTCTTATCTCTTCTAAATTGGGACGAAATATTTCCTTAATAGCTACAAGGGGATTTATATAGTTAATATCCCAGTTAAAACTTATCAAAATATCTCCTTTTTCTAAGTGTTTCATTTGCATTATGGCCTTTAAATCTAAATTGTGCACTTTTCTTTTGCCTTGCTTGGCAAAAAACCAGTTTTTTTGCTTGTTAAAAAAATCCATTTTAGCCACATAACAGTGTGCTTTAGCCAGAGGATAAGACAATTTAAAATCTTCTCTCCTACTTAGCACTATTTTATCCTTTAAATCAATACGCTCCCAATGAAAAATTCTCAGGCCCTGAGGTAAAAAGGAATTTATCAAGGCAAAACTCTTTTCTTTAACTTCCTGAGCCATAAAAATCTGAAAAATTTCCTCTTCACTCTCCAGCCCCACAGGTAAAGCCCGTCCAAAAGAAATTAAAGGTACAGGGTGAAACCCCTGGGAAAAGGCCAGAGGCAGTTTGGCCCTTCGCAAAGCCCTTTCCATTATCTTTTGTAATTCCAATTGACTTAAATAAGCTGAAAATCCTTTTTTCTTAAACCAGATTCTCCATTGTTCTTTTTTGACTAAAGCCTGCTCCCAATTGGGTTCAATAAAAGAAAACTCCCTGCCCTTCTTTTTATTTAGTTTAGGCACTATTTCCTTACTCTTAAAATCACATACCCCACAGTTGCTACATTTGCCAGAACGACAGTCTTCTGTGGTTTTGGCTTGCAGAGATTTTTTAAGTTCTTTTAGTAAAAACTCCTTTGTCACTCCACAACTTAAATGCTCCCAGGGCAAAGTCTCTGTTAGCTCTCTTTCCCTTAAATATTCTTCCCACTCAATTCCCTCCTGGGCAAAAACCTGCAACCAGGTATCAAAATGCAAAAAATCATCCCAGTTGGAAAGTATTTCTCCCTTTTGATAGGCCTTTACCAGAATAGGAGCCAATTCTCTGCCTGCACGAGAAAAGACACCTTCCAACAAGCTCATCTCTGGATTATGCCACTTAAGGGTAAGTCTTTTATTCTGCTTAAAAAGCTTGCGCAAAAGAGCAATACGCTCCTGCAATTCGCCAAGATTAAGCTGTCTGGACCACTGAAAGGGAGTATGGGCCTTGGGCACAAAAAGAGAAACAGAGGCAGTCAATCTGACCTTTTTATCTGCCTGGGCCAAAATTTTAGTACACAGATGATAAATACCCTCCACATCTTCTTTAGTCTCTGTGGGTAAACCCAACATAAAATAGAGTTTTATCTGTTTCCAGCCCAGGGCAAAAATCTTCTGGGTATATTCCAGAATCTCCTCTTCTTTAATATTTTTATTGATTACATCTCGCAACCGCTGAGTACCAGCCTCTGGAGCCAAAGTAATACCTGTTTTTCTAAGTTTACTTAAAAATAAGATTAACTCTTCAGAAACAGAGCCTACCCTTAAGGAAGGAAGAGATATGGCTACCCTTTCTTGAAAAAGCTTATTTATCACCTGGCAAAAAAGTTCTTCCAGAAGAGTAAAATCCCCAGTACTTAAAGAAAGAAAAGATAATTCCTCATAACCCGTATGAGCCAGGGCTTCTTTAAGATAAGAATTTATTTTTTCTAAACTCCTTTCTCGTACTGGCCTATAAATAAACCCTGCATGACAAAAACGACAACCTCGACTACATCCTCTTGCCACCTCTACTGTCAGGCGATCGTGAACAACCTTGCCATAGGGTAATAAATCTTCAGGTTGAAGGGATACCTGGTTGAAATCAGGATAGGTAAACTTTTTAACTTCTTTATAGTCTGAATAAAGAGGCTGGATAAAATATCCCTTCTTACTTTTATTTATCTCAAAAAAACCGGGAATATATATCCCTGGTTTACTTTTTAAAGACAATAATAATTCTCTTTTGGACCAGCCTTTTTCCTTGGCCTGCAAAAAATCATCTAAAAAATCCAGAAAAAGCCCTTCTCCATCTCCTAAAAACATGAGGTCAAAAAAAGGGGCCACAGGCTCAGCATTAAAGGTTACTCCACCTCCAGCCACTACCAAAGGAAAGTCTTCTCCTCTTTGCTCAGACCAAAAGGGTATTTTACCTAAGTCTAAAATATAAAGACAGGTGGTATAGGCCAGTTCATTGGTAAGGCTAAATCCCAATATGTCTAACCTGGATAAAGGAGTATCACTTTCCAGAGTGGCTAAGGGCTCCTTTTTCTCCCTTAAAATTTGCGCTACTTCCCAAGAAGGTGCATAAACCCTTTCTGCATAATAATCTTTTTGCTGATTAACTAAATTATAAAGTATGCGCTGCCCATAGTAGGACATGCCCACTTCATACAAATCCGGAAAAGCCAGGCCTAAATGGACTTTTACTTTAGTCAAATCCTTATGGATTGAATTAACTTCATTACCCAAATAATGGCTGGGTTTATTAAAAAGAGGTAGATATTGTTTCATTTAGCTCCTCATAAAATAGAAAAGGCAGACCTAGGCCTGCCTTAAATTTAAACCCCAAGAATTTAGCTCCACAATAATTATTTCTTCAAAAGGTCAGAAAAGTCAGTAACTTTCCCTCCAGGCCCAGCTAGCCCTGCCAGATTTTTAAGATCTGCAGGTGAAGACAGGGTCAAATTACTTGAAGCCTCTAAGTATTTTGTCTTTAACTCCTCAGGGACATTTTTGTATTCATATAAAATATGCTTGGCATCTATTTCGCCTTCCAATTCAGTATCAAAGGGATAACCAAAAGGGAGCAATACCATCTGCACCCCACCTTGAGTGGGAACCATCTGTAAGGTGGCTGGATCTGCTAACTTTCCATCTTTCCACTTGGCAAGTACCATATCTCCATTGATTAACTTTACCAGTTTTACCTCATAAGCCATATTATTCTCCTTCTCTCGCAATCTTTTAAAATAATTTATTGAAGTTAATTAGAGATTGGGGTAGTGTCAAGCTGTTCCCAGAACAGAAAAAAATTAGACTCCTAACAGGGAGGAAAAAATGAACTTTTTAGATATCTTTTTTTTAGTTGTAATTTCCTTTTTTTCCTCAGAGGAATTTATAGAGGGCTAGTTCAGGAAGTTTCTTCCTTGGTAGCTCTATTTTTGGGTTTTTTTCTGGCCAATAGATACTGGCAAAAGGTTTTACCTCTAATGGAAGAAATCATTCCCAGTGAAACCTGGGCCAAAATATGTAGTTATTTAGCTGTGCTCATTGGGGTAATGTTTATTATCTTTATCATTTCCACCATTTTAAAGCACCTTTTAAAAATGGCCTTTCTGGGCTGGCTGGATCGCATTGGAGGAGCAGCCATAGGCTTACTTAAGGCGCTCGTGCTTTGTTCTATCTTTTTAATGATTTTAACCTCTTTTTTACCTGCCAGATCAGAGGCATTACAGACCTCAAAACTTGCCCCTTATGTCCATAGAAGCAGTTTATTCCTGGCCAAACTTTTACCCAAAGAATTAAAAGATAGATTTGAGGAAAACAAAAAGACTTTAGAAAGAAAATGGAAGCAAAAATTATTACCAGGAATAGAAAATGAGTAAAAACAGTCTCAACAAGCTCCAGGAAGTAATTGCCACCCTTTTAGGTCCCAATGGCTGTCCCTGGGACAAAAAACAAACCCCTCAAAGTTTGTGCGATTACTTGATAGAAGAATGCTTTGAATTAGTGGAGGCCATAACATCTAAGGACATAGAAAATATTAAAGAAGAACTGGGAGATGTATTTTTTCTTTTATTTTTTCTTATCCATCTTTTTCAAGACCAATTTACTTTAGAGGAAGTTTTTGATTATACTGCAGCCAAGATGATTGGACGACATCCCCATGTTTTTGGAAATAAAAGTATCCAAAATATAGATGAACTTCTTTCTATGTGGGAAAAAATAAAAAAAGAGGAACAAAGAAAAAACAAAAAAAATCCTCTTCTCTAGATTCTATTCCCTCTGCACTTCCACCACTTTTAAGGGCTTATCGAATAAATTCTAAGGCTGCGAGATTGGGATTTACCTGGCCCAATGAAGAAGAGTTGGAGAAAAAACTACAGGAAGAATGGGCGGAGTGGTTAGAAGCTAAAAAAACAGGTAAATTAGAAAAAATGGAAGAAGAACTAGGAGACTATCTCTTTTGCCTTACTGAATATGCCAGGCGTAACCAGATAAAACCCAATACAGCCTTGAATCTGGCCAACCAAAAATTTTTAACCCGCTTTAAACTAATGGAAGAGCTAGCAGAAAAAGGAATTTATCCCTGGAGGACCTATCCCTGCAACAACTGGAAGCTTTGTGGCAAGAAGCCAAAGAACTACAACAAGCTACTTGATATAACTTAATATTTTAAAAAAAACCTCTTCCAAATTTAATTTCGTAGTATCAATAATAATAGCATCTGCAGCTGGATTTAAAGGAGCAATGGGTCTATTGCGGTCCTGTTCGTCTCTTTGCTTAATTTGTTCTAAAATAAGAGTTAAGTCTGCTTCTTTGCCCAACATTTTCAACTGTTTATATCTTCTCTTGGCCCTCTCCTCACAATCGGCATCCAGAAAAAACTTATAATCAGCCTGAGGAAAAACCACTGTACCCATATCCCTGCCTTCTGCTACTAGAGAAGTATTTTCAGCCAGCCGTTGCTGTTCAGCCTTTAAGAAATCCCGTACTACTTTTAACTTACCCAGAGAAGAAGCTAAAAAACCTACCTCTTCTGTTCTAATCTCCTCTCCCAGTTTTTTTTGATTTAAATAAAGAAAGTAGTCCTTTCCTTCTAAAACCAGTTGAAACTGAAAGTTATTTAAAATCGGCTTTAGTTCTTCCTCAGATAAATTAAGCTTGTCCTGGCCCAGGTAATAGGCAAGGCCTCTAAACATAGCGCCGCTGTCCAAGTAGGCTATCTGTAATTTTTCAGCCAGTTTTTTGGCCAAAGTGGTTTTACCCACGCCAGCAGGACCGTCTAAAGTAATTAACACTCTTCCCCACTCCTTACAAAATCTGCTCTAGCGCTTCAATAAACAGTTTATTCTCCTCTTCTGTGCCCACACTTACCCGCAAATACTTATCAAGACCATAGCTTTTTAAAGGCCTAATAATTATACCCTGTTTAAGTAAAGCCTGAAATACTTCCAGGGCATCCTTGGGAGGTCTAAAGAGGATAAAATTGGCCTGAGAAGGGAACACCTGGCATCCCAATGCCTGTAATTTTGTACTTAAAAATTCTCTTCCCTCTATTACTACCCTTCTTGTTTCTCTGTAAAAAAAACTATCCTTTAAAACAGCTAGACCTGCTTTTTCAGCCAAAATATTTACGCTAAAGGGAAGCCTTATACGCCAATAATAATCTGCCAGGTCTTTATGTAAAACAGCATATCCCAGCCTCAGTCCAGCAAGGCCAAAAAGTTTGGAAAAGGTGCGCAAAAAAATCACCTGTGGATATTTAGACCATTCAGTTAAAAAATTATAGTCTTCCTGGGGAGAGGCAAAATCAATATAAGCCTCATCCAAAACCACAAATACCCCTTCTGGTAAACGAGCCAAAAATTCCTGTAACTGCGCTTTAGCAAGGGCATAACCAGAAGGATTATCTGGATTGGTGATAAAGATAAGCCTGGTCTGTTTATCTATTTTTTTTAGCAACCCTTCCAGGTCAAAAGAAAAATCATCCTTAAGAGGAACCTGTTCTAAATTTGCTCCCAAAAGTTTGGCCTGAGTCTTATAAATGCTAAAACAGGGTTTAAAGGCCAGGACCTTATGCTTGGCAGGATCTATTAAGAGACGAAAAAGTAAATCAATAATTTCATCAGAACCGTTCCCCAGGATAATATTTTCTGCTGGTACTTTTAAAAAATCAGCCAGGGCCTGACGTAAAGACTCATTTCCGCCCCTAGGATAGCGAAAAACATAATTTCTATATTTATGCAAAACCTCTGCTACTACAGGAGAAACTCCCAGAGGATTTTCATTACTAGCCAGTTTTATTACTCTACCCAAGTTATACTTTTTTTTGATTTCTTCAATACTAAGACCAGGTTCATAGGCCTTAAACTCCAGTAAGTGTGGTAAGATAAATTGCTTCAACTTTTCTCCCCCTTAAAAAACTAAAGCTCCCTTCTTAAAAAGGGAGCTTTAGTTTAGCTTCTTGTTAAAGGCAAGTTTCTACTTATTCAAGATCTTGGGACGAATAAAAATCAAAAGCTCTTGTTTAGAAACATTTTTATAATCATTTTTAAACAACCACCCCAAAAGAGGTATCCTGTGTAAGCCAGGAACCCTGGTCTGGGATTTATTATCTGTAAGTTTTCTCACTCCTCCAATTACAATGGTCTCGCCATCTTCTACAATCAATTTGGTCTTGGCAGTCTTGGTTTCTATATCGTCTCCTTTGGGAGAGTCATCAGAAATATCCAGGTCTAAAATAACCTTATTGTCTGGAGTAATTTGAGGAGTAACCGTAAGTTTTAATAAAGCATCTTTATACTCTATAGTTGTCCCCCCACTTTCTGATTCTGCAGGAACAGCTATTTTGGTTCCCTGAGTTATTTCAGCCTGCTGGTTATTTAAAGTTACAATCCTGGGAGAAGAAATGGTCTTGGCCAGGTTCTGAGATTCTGCCAGTTTAAGCTCTGCATCCAGGGTAAAGAGATCCTTTCCAGCCACCTTGGCCACCTGACCGGCAAGGGAAAAGTCCAGTGGTCCACTGGAGGGAAAGTTTATGCCACTGGCTCCATATTCTTTATAATATTGGTCTCCTTTTCCATAATATTCTCCTGGATTTTGGAAGCTCCACTTTAAGCCAAAAGCTCGCTGGAAATCGTCTGTAGCATAAACAATTCTGGCTTCAATCAATACCTGTTTTTCTGGCCTATCTAACTTTTCAATTACTGATTTTATTTCTTCAATCCTGCTTCTAATATCTTCTACAATAAGCTGATTGGTCCTGCTATCAGCAGTAAGTTTACCTCTATCCGAAAGGAAAGATTTTACCTTTGGCTCCAGCTCTGCAGCTGTAGTATAGTTTATTTGAATATATTCTCTTTCCAAAGGTTCGAGTTTTTTCATGCTCTCTTTGGCTCTCTGGGCTTCTTCTCTTGCCTTTTGAATGGCTTCTCTTTCAGCTCTTAACTTTTCCTGGGTGGCTACCCGCATAATATTGCCCCTGATCACCACCCCTAAATTCTTCTGGAGTAAAACCAGATCCAGGGCCTGATCCCAGGGTATGTTGTAAAGCCTTAAAGAAATTTTTCCTGTTACTCCATCGTCAATAATCAGGTTATAATTTTCCACTGAAGCTAACAAACGTAAAACATTTTCCACATCTGCATCTTGCAAATCAATGGAAATAAGCTTGCCCGTATATGTTTTCTTCATTCCAGGCAGTAAGGTATTTAATTCTGGTAAATCTGCCTGTTGCTGCTGCTTAAAATCCTGTTCCAATTTGGCCTGTTCTTCTGCACTTGGCTTTTGTTTGAAATCATCAGAGGTCAAAAAGACCAAGGCTGTCTTCCCTTCAATCATATCCAAGTTAAAGGGAACTTTTTCCTCTGTTAATAAGACCATTTCCACCTGGTTTTGTTTATTCTGAAAAAATGCACTGCGAATAGGCGTATTAAACTTTTCTAAACGAAAAATCTTTTCATAATTTTTAACCAGCTTGGCCTTATTGATGGTTAAATAGATTTTATTCTCTTTACTTTTTTTAGGAACAATATCCAAAATACCTTTAGAATCAAAAAGAACTATTAAATTTCCTTTTTTATTTTTTAAAAAAGATACCTGCTTAATTTTTTGAATAGTCTTATCTTTTTCAACCAGTTTTTGTATTTCTTTGGAAGGGATAAAAGCAACTTCTAAAGTATTATCTTTACCTCTACTAAGTAAAAATTGACAGGGCTTATTTAGTTTAACTTCTAACTTATTTGCGGTAGGCCCCAAAGCTGGAAAATATTTTAAAGAAGAAACTACTCCTTTAGGTAAGGGTAAAGTTTCCTTGGAATAGGCAGGAAAAAATTCCAGGCTAAAACTTAAATCCTCCATAAAGGGGTTTACTGTAATCCCTTCTGGCAATACTAGCCTTAAAAGAGTCCTATCCCCCTGCTTTACTAAACTAATCGCTTTAAGCTCTTCCTTGGGCTGTAAATTTTCTTTCTGCTCAAGAAGGGTTGTCTCCTGAGTGGGAGTTACCACTTCTTTTTGCTTAGGTGCACAGGAAAACAAAAAAATCAAACTACTAATAAAAATAAATACTCTACTCATTATTCTTCTCCCTTTTTGGGGTGAAGTTTTAAAGCTACTTTTTTCTTTTCCACTTCTCCAAAAATGTTTGCCACTTCTTCCTCCACTATAATTGTATCTGGAGTAATTTTTACTACCTTACCTTCATTTCTACCCACTACCATACCTTTTTCTAAAAGAAAGCCCTTGCCATCTGGAAGCTCTACCATGGCCCTAGCCTGATTGGGATTTTCAGGCTCCCACAATATACCTATAACCTTTAGCTGAGTTACATCCACTCTTTCTAAAGGGCTTAAGGTGCCTTTTTTCTTTTTTTAGCAGTTAAGCGCTCATTTACCTTATTAATAAAAGGGACAAAAGGGTCCACCTTTCCCCGTGCTTCATAACGGTAAGCCGGAGGCTTTATCCATTCTGGAATATTACTCAGTGCTTCTATAAATTTTTCGCTCTCTTCTTTAACCGAGGAAGCATTCTCTGCCTGAGCGAAGCTAGGCAAAAACATTATACAGATTCCGATCAAAAGCAACTTTATCTCTTTCACTTTTATTTCCTTCTTTTCTTCTTAGCCTCGTTCTTTGCTTGCTCTGCTTGTGCTTTTATTTCAGCTTCAGTCAAAGCCCTATAGACCTCTAAAGTACAATCTACAGAAAGCCTACTCACCTGACCTTGAGGTCCTTGAGGAGAAAATTTTACAGAGCGCAAGCTCACCAACCTATTTAAACGACTAAGTTCATCTAGGTAGCTTACAATATTATGAAAACTACCTAACACCCTGATATTAACCAACCTAGCAGCATAAAAATCATACTTGGTTTCACTTAAAGGTCTAAAATAAGCAAATTCTATTCCCTTTTCCAGTCCCATCTTCTCAAAAGAAGCCAGAACCTTCTCTAAAGCCTTGGCATCTTCTGGCAGTAAGTTTTTAGCTATAAAAAATTGTTTTTCATAAAAACTAAGATCTTTCTTTACCTTATTTAAATTAGCCGCTATCACTCTAAATCTGGTAATATCTCTATCCAATTGTACCAAATTAGCCTCTATCCTGTCTTTTGTATCCAGAAGAGGAACAAGAAAAAAATAAGCCCACCCCCCTAGCATCAAAAGCAAAATTCCACTATAAACCAACCAGCGCTTCCACAAGGGAAACTTAAAAAACATTTTAACCTGTTCTTCTAATTTATTAGCCATAATACTTCTAAGCTTCTCCTGCTCTAAGGTTACAGGTAAATTCTACCAGTTCATAGTTACCTATTTTAGTCTTACTTGTGACCACTATATCTACCATCTTAATATAAGGAGATTTTTTCAATTGTTCAATATAAAAAGACAAAACCTGGTTATCTAAAGCCACACCTATTATAGTAATAGAACCAGACGCGTCCAAATTTAAATCTTTATACCAAATTTTATCTTCTGGCAGAGAAGATATTAAAGCATCTATAAATAAAACTGGTAAAATTTGTCGTTGTCTTATCTTCTTTATAACCTCTAGTTTCTTTTGAATGTCTTCTACATCTTTTTTCAAATTATTAACCTTGGCAATCAAACTTTGCAGGGATCTTTTCTCTTTTGTTTTTTGTTCTTCTACTGTTTTTAAATAATCTATCTTCACTCCCACCCACCAATTAACAGCAACACATCCTCCCAGTAAAACAATTAACAAAAAAATAAAAATCCAAAAATCACCTTTTATAGGTAATTTTTTCTTTTTTCTAAGACATTTAAATTTATTCTTAACACTTAAAACACCCCTCTTAAGGCTAAACCTGTTGCCACTACCATCTGTCTTTTTATTTCATCTAAATATTTTAAATCAAAGTTTTTAACACTCTTTTCCATTTTTCTCCAGGGATCTAAATAATCTACAGTTAAAGAAAATTCTTTAGCTAAACTCTCCTCCAGGGCCAGGATATAAGAACTTCCTCCTGATAAAAACACTTTTTTCACTTCTTGAGCCTTAGGGTAAGTAGTGGCGTAAAAATTAATAACCTTACGCACTTCTCCTATCCACATGCCTATTTCCTCATAGATCAATTTAGTTACTAAAGTTTTTTGACTAGGCTCAAGATTAGTAGCCCCCTGTAGTTTTACCTGTTCAGCATCCTCTAAACTCAAACCAAGCCCTTCTGCAATACGCAAAGTAAGGTTAGCTCCACCAAAAGGCATCTCTCTAAAAATACTTAGCTCTCCTTCAGAAAAAACAGCAAAAATACTTTGTTTTTCTCCAATATCAAAGAGGAAAGAACTTTTATCCATCTCTTCTGGATAATTAAATTCAAAAACATTAGCCAGAGCAAAGGCATCTAAGTCAATTACATCTATTTTTATTTGAGCCCTTTTAAATAACTCATTTAAGTTTTCTACCAGCTGTTTTTTACAAGCTACCAAATAAACTTCAAAGCCCTTTTCCTGCTTTTTGCTTTTCATTATTTGATAGTCCAGCACCACATCGTTAATATCAAAGGGAATATACTGCTTGGCTTCTTTAAAAACTACCTTTTCCAGTTCATCCTCATCTTTGGCCTTAAAGACTACCCTTTTAACAATTACAGACTGTCCACTAAAAGAAGTATTTACCACCTCTTTCTTTTTTATACCCAAGCTCTTAAAAAAGGCTTCCAAATGCTTGACAAATTCATCTGGACCTCTTTGCTCTTCAGAAAAGAGACCTCTACCCACTCTATCTAAAACAACCTTTTTCCCTTTCTTCTTTAAGCCAACCAGCTTAACCCATCTAGCTCCCAGGTCCAGACCAAAAGAAGTATTTTTCTTACTACTAATAAACACCTCTAAAAAGCTCCTTTGCTTAAGGACGAACAGTAAGCACTGGCATTTTTGCTCCTTTTACCACCTTTTCAGCCACAGAGCCAAACAAAATCCTATCTATCCCCTTACGCCCATGTGTACCCATTACTATCAAATCTACCTCTTCTTTTTCAGCTACTTCTAAAATCTCTTCTGCTGCATAACCAGTTTTTACTATGCCTTGAGCGGAAACAGATTCAAAATTTTCCTGAATAAAAACTTCCATGGTTTTTTCCGCACCTGAAACTATTTCTCCCACAAAAGTTTCAATAGAGGCAGGAGGGACATGAAACCCTACATATTGGGAAAGAGAAGGAGCTACATACAAAACAACAACTTCTCCTTCCAGGGCCCTGGCTAAGGTAGCTGCATAATCTGCTACCTTTTTACTCATATCTGAAAAATCCACTGCACATAAAATCTTTTTTATACTGGCCATAACATTTCCTCCTTTTATTAAGAGCTTCAATAAATTATAAAAAAAAAATGACAACTAATTTTTTAAATAATTTATTAAAAATTAAAACTCCAGCACATCAAAAGAATGAAATTTCATAAGCATATTAGCCCGTCCTTGGGTAGCAGAACGCAAATCTGTAGAAAAACCAAACATTTTCTTTAAAGGAGCCAAGGCCTGTACTATCTTTTGTCCTCCTCTTTCCAAAATATTTTCCACTTTTCCGCCTTTACTGCCAATAAGTCCCACACATTCTCCTACAAAATCCTCTGGCGTATATACTTCCAGAGACATAATAGGCTCTAAAAGCTGAGGATTAGCATTTTTCAAAGCTTCCTTTAAGGCTTTTACTGCAGCCATTCTATAACCTATATCAGTAGCTCCTTCTTTTTGTTTAAGTTCAATCACTCGCACCAAAATATCCTGAACAGGATAGCCCTTTAAAATGCCCGATTGCAGACCATCTTCTAAACCCTGGTACACACTTTCCACTATATTTTGAGACCAGGCTTGAGTATCCACTTCCAGACGAATTTCTTTGCCACTACCTCTGGGCTTTGGTTCTACTTCCAAAACTACTCCACCGTAATGGAAATCATCTCCCAGTTCTTTAGCAAATTCTCCTTCTCCTCTGGCTTTATTTTTAATGGTTTCTTGGTAAACCACCTGAGGATTGCCAGATCTAAATTCCACCTTATACTCTCTTTTAAGTCTATCCATTACCACTTCTAAATGGAGCTCTCCCATGCCAGAAAGAATAATTTGCTGAGTATCTTCATCTCTTTCCAAAAGTAAGGTAGGGTCTTCCTGTAAAATTTTATCCAGAGCTTCCAATAACTTTTCTTCTTCTGCATTATTCTTAGGCTCCAAGGCCACTGCAATAACCGGCTTATATTCGCTAATTTTTTCCAAAATAAGAGGGGCTTCCCTATTGGCGAGGGTATCTCCTGTTTTAGAAAGCTTCAGTCCTGCTAAAGCAACAATTTCTCCAGCCCGTGCTTCCTCCACCTTTTCCTTATGATTGGCGTGCAAGCGAAAAATCCTGGCTACCCGTTCTTCTTTTTCCTGGGTAACATTAAAAACTATCTCTCCTGCTTTAATCTTCCCGGAATAAATCCTGGCTAAAACCAACTTTCTTCCGGTTTCCATGGATACTTTAAAGACCAAAGCAGACAGTGGGGCCTTAGAAGAAATGGGAAAGGAAACTTTTTTCTTAGTTTGAGGCTCTATACCTTCTATTTGAGGCACATCCAAAGGAGAAGGAAAATAATCAATTACCCCATCCAATAAAGGTTGGACACCTATATTCTTTAAAGCAGAACCCGCATATACCGGAACTATTTTCCCCTGTAAAACCAGTTCTCTTAGTTTTTGTTTGATAAGTTCTGGTTGCAATTCCTGTGCTTCCAGATACCTTTCCATTACCTCATCATCTAAATCAGCTATCCTTTCTATTAGCTCAGTCTTATAGTTATCTACTTCTGCCTGTTCTTCTGGTGTCAGGTCTAAATATTCATAGCTCCTTCCCTGGTCTTCTGCACTGAAAACAATCTTTTTTTCTCTTAAAATATCAAAAACTCCCTTAAAATCATCTCCTTCTCCCCAGGGCGCCTGTAAAACAACTGGATTGGCCTTTAATTTTTTTCTAATCTCCCAAAGTACACTTTTAAAATCTGCTCCCAATCTATCCATTTTATTGATAAAGGCTATTTTAGGAATCTTGTATTTTTCTGACTGGTGCCAAACAGTTTCACTTTGAGGTTCTACCCCTCCCACTGCACAAAAAACAGCAATTGCTCCATCTAAGACCCTTAAAGCCCTTTCTACTTCAATAGTAAAATCCACATGCCCTGGAGTATCAATCAGGTTTACCTGTTTATCTCTCCAATTAAAGGTAGTACAAGCAGAAACAATTGTAATACCTCTTTCCTGTTCCTGAGGAAGATAGTCCATCGTAGCAGTGCCTTCGTGCACTTCTCCCATGCGATGAATTTTTTGAGAATAAAAAAGGATTCGTTCACTTAAAGTAGTTTTTCCCGCATCAATATGAGCTATAATACCAATATTTCTAATCTGCTCCAGATATTTATCTGCGCCTTTAGCTACTCCCATCTAAGACCTCCTGCTTATAAAGACATACTTTTCAAACGCCCAGGTCCAATTAAAATCCGGCCAAATCCAGCTAGTTTCTTCTCCAGGAGCAAGAGTAAGCTTGGCAAAGGATGTTTTTTGAGATCCTATTTCCAGAAAAAAGTCCCTTTCTCTTTCTTCTAAAGGCTTTACAGGTGCATCTTCTTTACCCCAGGAAGCATAAAAGGTGGTATGAGGATTAGCCCAGAGCAAATTCTCTAAATTTATTTTTTCCTGTTCCTCCCAAATAACACCCCTGGTAAGAGGAGTTTGCCAAAACACAGATTTCAGCCACCTGGAATTAAATCCAAAATAAAAAACTGGTCTTTGTTGACAATTTAAAAACTCAATCACTCTCTTTTTTTTGCCCCAGGCCAGATAATATCCCCCAGCCAGCTCCAGCCCCACAAATATCTCTGCTTTTATTTTGGTTTTGGAACCCAACAAAACCACTCCTATTTTTTCCACTCCAGCTAAAAGCAAAGGAATAAATAAGGCCAAGATTTGATTAACAGCAAAAAAACCTTCCTCCACCAAAAAAATCACTTCTTTTTTGGGAGAAAAACCTTCTTCCAGTTCAAAAAGGGAGTAGTTTTTTTTACAAACGCTTAGCTTAAGCTCTTTTAAATATTGATAGTACTCGGTAAGTTCATAGATTTGTTTTTTAAAAAAAGCCCTTTTTTTATCTCCAACCCTTTCATAAGCCTGAGATAGATATTTTTCTTCAACTGCATAAGTATCAAAAAAAGCATTCCAGTCCATTTCCTAGCCTCGCCCCAAAGATACAAAAAAAGCGGCTAAAAGCCGCTTTTTGTTTACCTATTTTTTTTACAACCAGTCAAAAAACCTTTTCCAGGACCCTTCTTCCTTTTCTTTGGCCTCCTTAGCCTTTGCTTCTTGCCAGCGCAAATAGGCCAAGTCCCTTCGTTGACTTGCATAAGCCACAACTTCTGGCAAATCAGCATATTCCTTTTCCACATATTTATATCTAAGCCAGGCCGCTTTAAACTGCTCTGTACGCCAGTAAAAATCCGCTACATATAACTCATGCTCAGCCATTAAAAACCTACATTTGCGCAAATACTTCTTGGCTTCTTGAGCATATTTGTTTTCTGGATAGGTCTCTATAAGCCGCTGAAAAAAGGAGTAAGCTTCAGCAATATTCGTATAGGGTTTATCCGCAGATTCAAATTGCTTGAGATTGGACAGGCCAATTTTTAAAAGCACATAAGGAACTGCCTCATGTCTGGGGTGAAGGGCTTCAAATTCCTTATAAACCTCACTGGCTGCTTTATATTCCCCCACCAGGAAATAGGCATCTCCCAAACTCACTTCTGCCTCAGGCGTATAGGGAGAGAAAGGATATCTATCTTTTAATTTGGTAAAATACTCAATGGCCCGGTCATAATCCTTTTCTTGCAAGGCATCATATCCAGCTTGTGCCAATTCCTGGGCAGTATCCTCTGGAGGAGTTAAAAAAAAGTAATCCACTACTCCACAACCACTTATTAAAAAAAAGAGGAGAGTTACGATTAATAGCTTTACCCTAGTCATCTAACTGCTCCAGATAATTGGCCACATTAAATCCAGCACAAGCTCCATCTCCTACAGCAGTGGACACCTGCCGACAATTTTTCGCTCTAATATCACCTGCAGCATATATGCCTTTTATATTGGTCTGCATCTCACTATCTGTAAGCACAAAGCCTCTCTCATCTTTTTTAACTTCTGGAGGTAAAAACTCGCTATTGGGCTCCACTCCAATAAAAATAAAGGCTCCACTCACTTCCAGCTCACTGGTGTTTCCATTTTTTACATTCTTTAAAACAACCTTTTCCAGACTCTCCTGTCCTTTGAACTCTTCCACCACGCTATCCCAGATTACTTCTATCTTTGGATTAGCCAGCACCTTTTCCTGATAGATTTTAGTGCCTCTAAATTTATCTCGCCTGTGAATGAGATAAATCTTTTTTACTATCTTAGAAAGATACAAAGATTCTTCTAAAGCAGTATCTCCACCTCCAATACAGGCTACCACTTGATCGCGAAAAAAATTACCATCACAAATGGCACAGTAGGAAATACCCTTGCCAGCCAATTCCTGCTCTCCTGGGACCCCCAGTTTCCTCCATCTGGCCCCACTGGCCACTACCAGAGCCTTTACCTGCACTGTGGATTCTTCTAAATGTAGAGTATGGTATTTATCTCCCACTTCTATCTTTTTTACCTCCCCAAAGTGCTTATGTAATCCTTCATATTTTTCCACTTGCGCAGCAAAGGCGTCTGCCAGTTCAAAGCCTGTGATGCCTTCGGGAAAACCAGGATAATTCTCTATCTTTTCTGTTAGTAAAACCTGCCCTCCAGGGCTTAGCTTTTCTACCAAAAGCACCTTGCGTCTAGCTCTCAAAAGATAAAGGGCGGCCGTCAGCCCTGCTGGACCGCCCCCAATCACTGCTACCTCAAACTTATCCATGTTATAAAGCCTTTTCTGCTAACATTTGTTTTAAGCTGGATTTGGATACTGCACCAGTAATTTGCTCTATAACCTGACCACCCTTAAACAAAATCAAGGTAGGAATGGCTCTAATACTATACTTACTGGGAGTGGTGGGATTTTCATCCACATTCATTTTAACAATCTTCACCTGTCCAGCATACTCCTGAGCCAATTCTTCAATAATTGGAGAAATAGCTCTACAAGGCCCACACCAGGGAGCCCAAAAATCCACCAATACAGGCTGGTCACAATTTAAAACTTCAGCCTCAAAATTACTGTCAGTAACTTGGTTTGCCATATTTCTCTCCTTTTGTTTATTCTTCTAAGTTTCTAGTTTAAAGTAAAAAGATAGTGGTCTTAGTTCTTAGTGTCAAGAACCTATCTCATTTATCTCTTCCCACAACTTATCCACCAAGGTTTCTTGCAAATTAAATACATACTTTTCATCTTGATATAAGTCTTTTATTTTCCAGCACTCAACCCACTTATCTTCTAAAATTTCTACTAAAAAGGGATCAAAGTGTTTGCCCTTTTCCTCACGCAAAATCAAGCGCACCTTTTCTTCAGAATAGGGAGGTTTGTATACCCTGGCTGAAGAAAGGGCGTCAAAGACATCCACCAGGCCAGCTATGCGTCCTAATAGGGGGATTTCTTCGCCTTTAAGCCCTTTGGGATAGCCTGTGCCATCATAACGCTCATGATGGGTCAAAGCCACTACCTTGGCATTGCGCAAAAGAGAGGACTTGGCCTTGTGCAAGATACACCCGCCAATGATGGTGTGTTTTTCCATTATTTTTCTTTCTTGAGGAGTTAAGGGGCCTGGCTTGAGTAAAATGGCATCAGGTACGCCCAGCTTTCCCACATCGTGCATGGCCACTGCCCAAAAAACCATTTCCAGTTCTTCCTGCCCAAACCCCAGCTCTCTGGCTAAAAGTTTGGCCAATTCTCCCACCCTTCTAATATGGGCAGAAGTCTCTTTGTCTCTATATTCAGCAGCCACTCCCAATCTAAACAGGGAATCCAGATGAGCTTCCTTTAATTCAGCATACAGTCTGGCATTTTCAATAGCCACAGCAGCCTGGGAGGCAAAATAGTTTAAAGGCAGTAAAAATTCTGACTTAAAAGGAACAACCTTTTCTCCTTCCCTGGCATTAATCAACTGTAAAACACCCACCACTTCTTCCTGAGGATTTAATAAGGGCAGGGTTAAAACAGATTGAGAGTGATAGTTATTCACCCGGTCCCACTTGGAAAATAAAGAAAGGTCATACTTATGGGCTTCTTTATAAACATCAGCTAAAATTAAAGGTTGTTTACTTAAAGCAACAAACCCTGCAATACTCTTTTGGTCCAAAGGAAAACTAAAACTCTGAAATAGTTCCTGAACTTTCTTCTTGCCCAACCTTTTACTCAAGGTATCATTTTGACTGCAGACAAAAACAAGCTCTTTATTTTTAACTAAATAAATGGACCCTGCATCAGCTGAAGTTAAAGACCTGGCCTTGGTTAAAATAAGGTCCAAAAGCTTTTCCCATTCAACAGTACGGCTTAAAGCTATGCCTATGTCTAAAACTTCTTCTAATAAACTCATATCCTTTTAATTGATTTTATAATCCCTGGGAACTGTCCTTCCTCTGGGAATGGCATCTACTTCCAGGCCATGCGTATACCCAGCTTGAAGCAGTTTTTCTCCCAAATAGGCAACCATAATACCGTTATCCGTGCATAACTCCTTGTTAGGCACCCAAAATTTAAGATTCTTTTGTTCTAAAAAAAGACCAAATTCTTTTCTCAAAATACTATTGGCAGCTACTCCTCCAGCCAGAATAAGCCCCTTTACAGGATGACTCTTTAAAGCTCTACTTACTTTAATCTTCAGGGCTTCCACTAAAGAATAGGTCAGGGAGGCACACATATCTTTTAACTCTTGCGAAACTACATCCAATTTTAAATCTTCTTTTAAACCAGGGAAAACTAAGTGTTTATTTTTTTGTAAGTAATTGGCAACTGCAGTTTTAATCCCACTAAAGCTAAAATCTAGATTGGTGTTATCAATATAGGGTCTGGGAAATAACTCCTTATCTACTTTCCCTTCTCTGGCCAGCTTATCTAAAAAAACCCCACCTGGATAGGGAAGGTTAAGCATTTTAGCCACCTTATCAAAAGCTTCTCCCAGAGCATCATCTAAGGTCCTACCCAGCAAAATAAACTCCTGCCAGGATTTAATTAAATAAAGATGGGTATGTCCTCCAGAAACCAATAACCCCAAACAGGGATACTCTACTTCCTGTTGCATTTCTGCAGCCAACAAATGGGCCTGTAAGTGATCCACGCCCACCAAAGGCACATGTAAACCTAAACTTAATCCCTTGGCAAACCCCAGTCCAATTAAAAGGCTAGCCAAAAGCCCCGGACCTCTGGTAACAGCAATGCCTTCCAAATCTTGCAAAGTACAACCTGCTCTTTGCAAAAGTGTTTCCAGCAAAGAAGGTAGTACTTCCAGATGGGCTCTAGAGGCAATCTCTGGCACCACTCCACCAAAAAGAGAATGCCAATCCACCTGCGAGACCATAACATGAGCCACGAGCTCACCCTTATTGACCAGGGCCAGGCCTGTCTCATCACAAGAGGTTTCAATTCCAAGAGTAAGCACTACTTAAGCTCCATAAATTTCCAAAACCTTTTGTACTTCTGTTTTCGAACCAATAAACAGGGGAACTCTTTGGTGTAAATCCTCAGGTTGAATCTCCAGAATAGGCCTTTCTCCATCTACAGCCATGCCCCCTGCCTGCTCCACTAAAAAGGCCATGGGATTGGCTTCATAAAGCAGCCGCAACTTGCCTGTAGGTTTTTTGGGATCCCTTAAATCTTTGGGATACATAAAAATACCACCATAAAGCAAGGTCCGATGAAAATCAGCAACCAGAGAGCCAATATAACGCAAACTATAAGTGGGTTTGCCAGGCTCAGGGGTTTTAAAGTAGGAAATTATCTCTTTGGTCTTATCATCCCAGTAAGACCAATAACCTTCGTTTACAGAATAAATCTTACCCTTTTCTGGAATCTTAATATCTGGATGGGAAAGCAAAAATTCTCCCACACTGGGATCAAAGGTAAAGCCATGTACTCCCTGCCCTGTACTATATACCAGCATGGTGGAAGAACCATACAAGAAATAGCCTGCTGCAACCTGTTCTGAGCCTTTTTGCAACACTTCGCTCAAGATCACAGGGTCACTACCATTTTTACGGCGATAAATGGAAAAAATAGTGCCAATACTCACATTGGCTGCAATATTGGAAGAACCATCCAGGGGATCAAAAACCAGAAAATAATTTCCTCGTCCAAATTGTTCTGGAATTTCTATAAGGTCTGCATTCTCCTCTGAAGCCATGGCATAGAGTAAACCAGAGCGTTGCAAGCGATGGATAAGAACCCTATTGGCAAAATCATCTAGCTTTTGGACCTGTTCTCCCTGAACATTTATTTCGCCAGTTTCTCCCAATACATCCATAAGCCCGGCCTTATTCACAGCCCTGGCAATAATCTTAGCAGCCAAAATCAACTCATTTAAAAGATGGGTAAAGTTACCTGTAGCTAAAGGATTTTCCTTTTGATGCAAAAGTAAATGCTCTATTACTGTGAGCTGCCTCATTTACTCACCTCCTTTACACAAAAAAGCATAGGTAAACCAAGTTTGTCCCAGTTTTCTACTCAATCCTAACACCTTTTTCCCATCTAAAGCAAGCTCTCCAAAAGGAGTAAAAACTTTTTTGGGTGCGGGAATCTCTTGAGCTATCCCTCTATAAACTAGTTTAAAATCAAAATATAAATTTACTCTTTCTTTAAATTCCTGCGGGATCAAACTTCTGGGGTCAAAGTGAACCAATAAAAGCAATTTAACCTTTTTGTCTGTATAAATAGGTTTAAATAAAGCTATTTCTGGGCCTAAAATAGTATCCTGTAAAGTAGCAGAAAGACCTTTTAGTTTTTTTAAATCTTTTGCCAGATAAGAAAAGTTTACCTGTTTTAAATTTTCCTTGGGATAAGTAAAAAATACTTCGCCCTTTTCATCCCTTACCTCTATTTTATTTAACCAGTTGAAACGCAAAAAAATCTGTTTAGCCCAGGCTTCTGTAGGAAAAGTGTCTTGCACAGAAAATTCTTGTAAAAATTCCTGCAACCTGGCATCAGAGCGTTCCAAAAAAGCAGCAAATTCCAGTTCACTGGTTTCACCTTCTACAGGCTTGTTAATATCTACCCTAGTGGTAGGAAGTACATACTCCTTATACAAGCTGGTTGTAGTTCTCCAACCTTTTTTAGCCCAGGAACATCCTAACAAAATAACCAGGCCTAAACTAATGAGAAAAAACCTACTCTTTTTAATTTTTAACAATCTCTCCTCCTTAAAATCTAGTTGCACTCAATATAAAAAAGGTTTATGTATTTTTTATGGAACTATTTCTTTTCCTCATTCTTCTTCTCTTTATAGCCATTGTAGATAGTCTGTTAATCGCTTATATCAACAGTAAATTCAACAAAAATTTTGCCCTCCTCCACAAGGAAAAGAGGAAATAGAAAATAACTACAAGCTCTTAAGACAAGAAATCCTGAACCTTCAACAACAATTAAAAGAACAAGAAACACTCCTTCAAGAAAAAAAACTAGCCCACGAAAAACAACTTCAACAACAAGAAGAAATAGAAAAAAATATCACTGATCCTGTCACCTATATTCGGCAAAAAAAACTGGTTCCTGAAACCGAAATTAAAAGAGCAGAAGAATATGTGCGCAAAACAGCAACCAATCTCTCCATCCTGGATGCCCTCTTACTCCTGGGTATCCTGGATGAAGAAAAACTTGCTTTTATCAAAAAACATATAGGAAGGGAAGAGTGAACTCTCTGGTCTATCTACTGATTTTACTTGGAGCTATTTCCTTCTGGTTGGTAGGCTATATATATGTAAAAAAACAAAACCAACTTTTAGCCTATGAAAATGAAATAGCTATTTTACGGGCAAAAACCAAACACAAACTGGAAGCTTTAGAAAAACAAAAACAAGAAATTTTAAAACAAATAGAGAATATCCAGCAAGAAATAGCTAAACTGGAAAAGCCAGACTAAGCTTTACTGCCCCTTTCTTCTAAAGAGGTGGCTAACTCTTCCAATAAGTTCACAATATCTTCTTCTCCACCTTCTTCTTCAGGTGCTTCTTCTGCTTCTAGCTCTTCTGTCTTTTCCAGGGAGGGTGTAGAAGGTGGTTCTATCTCTTTTTCTTCCTCTACTTCTCTGGTTTCCTCAGATAAAACAGGCTCTTCTTCAGGGCTAAAGACTTCTTCTATAGAAGTTGAGGTTTGCTCTTGTAAGGATTTAATCTTTTCTATCTTCTCTCTAAAAGCACTCTTTTCTTCTTCACTCTTAGCTTCATTCAATAATTTAGTATAAACATCCAGGGCCTTATCATATTCGCCCTGGGACAAAAGTACTTCTCCCAGAGAAGAAGTTAAAATCTCTTGATCAAAATCTAAATTACTTACTTCTTCTTCATAACAGGCTTTGCCCTCTTCTAGCAAAAATTCTAGACCCTTTTCCAGAATCTCACCTAAAGTTAAATCCTTTTTCTGTAATCCCAGAAAAATTAAACTGCTCCCCACTTTGATTAAACTGCTATCCTTACTCTTAAGAAAATCCCAGAAGAATCCACACTTCTCTAAATGCTCCCAAATACGACCAACCACTTCCCTTGCCCTATCTTCCTGCCCTAAATTTTTATAGGTAGAGCTAAGTAAACTCAAAGTTTCCAGAGAATCTGGAAAATATTGCAATCCCTTTTCCAAAACATCTCTGGCCTGTTCAAAGCTTCCCTCTTGTAAGTAAAGCTTAGCCAGGGTCAAATAAATCCTAGAACCTGGATCCAGACGCAAAGCTTCTTCCAAAATTTTCTTTTCTTCTCCCATATCTAACCCCTTTTAGTCCTTTAATAAATAAAGGACTTCCCCTGGTTTCACATAATTTAAGCCCTTTCTTATCACCAGTTCCAAATATTCTTTATCTTCTCTTAACCTCTTTATGTCTCTAGAAAGTAAAATGTTTTCTTGCTCTAACTTTTTTTCTTTAACCTCAAGTTGGTTGAATTCTTTTTTTAAGTTAGTATATAAAAATAAATTTTTCTCCGAAAATAAAATTTGATATATAAGCACAAGATTAATAAGTAGGGCAAAAAAAAGCAGACTTTTTTTCATTGCTGGCCCTTATTTATCTTAAAATCTACCAGATCCTTTATCTCAGTAAGAAACCTCGAGGTTATCTTTTCTATTTTATTCAAATCCTCTACAGAAAACTCAAGGCGATCTAAGTTTTCTAATACATTACTAATATATTTAAATTCTTTATTCATTTTCATATCATATTCATCATTTATATAATGCAAAGAGTTCTCAAACTCTAAGATTGTCTCCAGACAATTTTTTAATTTATACTTGAGTTCTGGTTTCATCATTTTGTTTCCAACAAGAAAGGTATATTGCAAAATCATTCAAACATTTTTCCAGTTTTAAAAAAAACTCTCCACTCTCTTTATTTAAATAAAAATTAACACTCTTTTCAAAGGATATTTTTTGGTCAAAATCTCGCCCTCTTTGCCCAATTAAAATAATATTAGTATTTCTTCTTCTCAGTTGTGGCCAGGTATTGATTTCTGCTAAAAGCTTATCTGCGTCTTCTCCCTCTTCTAGAAAAATAAGATCGTAGTTATTGATTAAAAGTCTTCCTCTACATTCTGGATAATCCTTTACTTCTCTTAAAAAATATTCCTTTTCCTGTAAAAAATCCCCTAACTCTGTAATCAGTTTCACGTCCTTAATAAAAAGCAAGGCTGAAGCTTTGCCCACAGGGATATTTTCTGGTTCAAACTCCAGGCAAGTCTTACTTTCCAGCAAACTATCCTCTTCTGGCCTTTCTTCCTCTTTTCTATTGACAATAATCTTTTCTCCACACCTGGGACATTTAACCGCAAATTTAGTAAGTCCTTTAACCTTTTCTTCAGGCAGTTGAAAATCTTGCTTGCAAGCAGAGCACTTAATTTTCATCCTTCACCTCAAAAGTCTGCTCTTTTTCATAATCCAGATCCAGTTCCAGGCCATCTATATCTGAAAGTTTCTCCCCTCGCTTGGCCTTAATCTTATCCAGCATCATTTTTAACCTGGACCTATCCGAACAAAACTGCATGGCCACTTCTTCAGTAATTAAATTTTGTTCATAATAAGAAGCCAAGCACTGGTCAAAGGTAAACATGCCGTAAGCTTCACTTTCAGCAATAATGTCGTAAAAGGTTCTATCCTCTCTTTCTCCATGCAAGATAAGCTCTCTTATCCGCAAATTCTTACGCATAACTTCAAAGGCAACAATTCTTCCTCTACCCACTTTGGGCATTATTCTCTGAGAAATAACATACTTAAGGCTTTCTGCCAGTCTTCCCCGGATTAAATTTTCTTCCTCTAAACTAAAAAGTCCTGTGATACGGTGAATGGTCTGGCCAGCATCACTGGTATGTAAAGTGCCCAGAACCAGATGTCCTGTTTCTGCAGCTTCCAAAGCTGTAGTTACAGTTTCTTTGTCCCTAATTTCACCCACTAAAATGATATGAGGAGCCTGACGCAAAGCAGACCTCAGTCCTTCTGCAAAACTTTTAAAGTCCTGCCCCAGCTCTCGCTGGTTAATAACACTCTTTAAATGGGGATGAAAAAACTCTATGGGATCTTCCAGAGTAATAATATGCCTGGCATAATTTCTATTAATTTCATTGATTACAGCTGCTAAAGAAGTGGACTTACCTGTGCCTGTGCCACCAGTAACCAGAATAAGTCCAAAACGCTCTCGAGCCAGGTCATAAAATACCTTAGGTAGTTTAAGCTCTTCAATGGTGGGAATACCCGGCGCAAGCTTACGCATAACCACTGCCAAAGAGCCCTTTTGATAAAACACATTGACCCTGAAGCGAATCCTATTGGGAAGTACGTAGGAAAAGTCACAAGCACCAGTTGTTTGCAGCACTGGGTAATGATGATAACTGGAACCTATCATGGCCATGGCCATGGCCTCTATTTGAAAGGGAGTAAGTTTATCCACCTCGGCAATGTTTACATCTTTGACTTCTCCAAAGACAGCAGCCTTTATGGGCACAAAGGGAGTAAGAATGATATCGGATAAATCTGGCTCCTGCTCCACCACTTTTAATAAAAGATAATCTAAATAAGCTTTAAGCATTTATTTAAACCTCAGTAAAATCCACTTCATCTTCACTTAAATATTCCCTGAACTTACTTTTATGCACAGCCTTATTAAAAGCATCTTGAGGCGAAATAATTCCCTGTTTTAAAAGCTCTAGAATTGCCTCATCCAAACTCATCATGCCATACTTTTTACCAGTTTCAATTACAGAATTGATTTGATAAATCTTATTTTCCCTAATCAAGTTTCTCACTGCAGGAGTGGCAATCAAAATTTCCAAAGCAGCCACTCGTCCTGGCCTATCCAAACGCTTAAACAAGGTCTGAGAAATAATTGCCCGCAAACTTTCAGACAAGCTGGAACGGATCTGGGCCTGGGTATCTCCTGGAAATACTTCAATAATACGGTCAATGGTTTTGGGAGCAGAAATGGTGTGTAAAGTAGCCAACACCAGATGACCTGTTTCTGCTGCTTCCAGGGCCAAAGCAATGGTTTCCAGGTCTCGCATTTCACCCACCAGAATAATATCTGGGTCTTCTCTCAACGCTCCCCTTAGAGCTGCACTAAAGGACTGAGTGTCTCTACCTACTTCACGCTGGTTTATAAGGCAATTCACAGGCTTGTGCACAAATTCAATGGGATCTTCAATGGTCAAGATGTGATCCTTACGCATTCTATTGGCATAATCCACCATGGCCGCCAGGGTAGTAGACTTACCACTTCCTGTAGGACCTGTAACCAGGATAATGCCCTTGGGCAGCATAACCAGACGCTTTAAAATTTGAGGTAATCCCAAATCATCAATGGTTTTAATCTTACTGGGAATTTCTCTAAAAACTGCTCCAATACCTTTTAAGTGCATAAAATAGTTGGCCCTGTACCTGGCTAAACCAGGCACCTCATAGGCAAAATCCACATCACCACTTTCTTCGAACTTTTTGATCTTATGTTCAGGAGTTATTTCGTAAAGGAGTTTCTTAAGTTCAGCAGTTTCTAAGACTTTATACTTAATTCTCTGCAACTCTCCATGTAAACGTACAATAGGCTGGGATCCAGAAGTTAAATGCAAGTCAGATGCACCTAAATCATGCATCATTTTAAAAAAGGCATCTATTTGAGCCATACTGTCCTCACTTTAAAACACTTTTATAAAACTTATAAACATAATTAGCCCCAGAAAACAAGGTCAAAAACAAGGCTATGTAAATAAGCACCTTTCCCAGCCAATTGGGGTCAAACCCAAACCAGGGATAATGCAAAATCAAAAGACAAAGAGCTATAATCTGCACAATGGTTTTTAACTTCCCATACTTATCCGCAGCAATAACAATACCTTTATCCACAGCTATCGCCCTTAAACCAGTAACCATAACTTCCCTTTCTATAATGAGAATGGAAATCCAGGCCTCTAACCAATGTAAATAACTAAGCATAATTAAAGCTGCCAAAACCAATAATTTATCAGCTAAAGGGTCTAAAAACTTACCCATATTGGTTACCAGATTATAACGCCTGGCAATAAAGCCATCTAAAAGGTCTGATAGAGCGGCTAAAATAAAAATTAACATAGCCACAAAACAAGAAACCCTATTGGGAAAATAAAGCAACACTACCACCAAGGGAACACAGGCGATGCGAAAAAAGGTTATTTTATTGGCCCAGTTAAACATTTTTACTTTTTAAACTCCTCATAATAAGCTAAGACTTTCCGCACATAGTTAATGGTCTCTTTAAAGGGTGGAATACCCCCATATCTTTTGACATTTCCAGGACCAGCATTATAGGCAGCCAGAGCCAGACGAACATCTTGAAATTGGTCCAGAAGAGAACGTAAATAGCGAATGCCAGCTTCTAAATTAGAAGCCGGGTCAAAAGGAACATCCAAGTTTAACTCCTTTTGAGTAATAGGAGTAATCTGCATCAATCCCTGTGCACCTTTGGCTGAAACAGCTTCTGGTTCATAATTTGACTCCACCTTAACCACAGCTCGTATCAAATCTGCATCTACCCCATAGTTTTTGCTATACACTTCAATCAACTTATCTACCTTTTTTACATCATAGTTTCTGGTTCTAAAAATCAAAAAGGGCTTATATTGATTGGTGGTGGGAAGGTCTGTAAAGTGATACACTCCCTTTTCATCTACAAAATAGTAGATGGTATCGGCCCTTACCTCTAGGCTAACCAGGAGCAAAATACCCAACAAAAAACAACAGCTACTTTTCATTTTTTTGAAGTTTTTTTAAATCTTCTGGATAGTTTAAGTTAAAAAAATAATCCCTCCACTCCTCTTTTACTTCTATATGTTCCCTTACTCTTTGAGGAATGGCCAAACTCAACTTGAATATCTTCTCTTTAATTGCCCTTTGGATATACTCTAAAGCTTCATATTCGTAAATAGAAATTAAGGCTTCTATATATCCTGTATCTGGATAATAAAAAGTGGTCATTACCTTATCTGGATCTATTTTTTTTCTTCTTTGTAAAAGAACTTGTAAACAGGATAAATGTAAAAAAGGTAAATCACAGGAAACCACCAGCAAGCTCTTTTGCAAATTTTTCAAACCTGTATAAATCCCTCCCATTGGGCCAATATCCTTTATTTCATCTGCCAGCCACCTATCTTCTAAGCCATACTCCACAGGGTTTCTACCCAGAATATACACTGGTAATCCCAGTTGTTGCAATAAATTATAGGTCCTGACCAAAAGAGGCTCGCCTTCATATTCAACCCAGGTCTTGTCCCTTCCCAGTCTGGAACTTTTTCCGCCTGCTAAAATAGCTCCGACCACTTCCCTAGGCATAAACTATCCTCTGCAACTCATCACTAAAGACCGTAAACCTTTCTTCCCGGGCAAAACCTACCAGAGTAATGCGCTTTTCCCGGGCTAATTTTACGCTCGCTGTGGTCACTGCAGATTTAGAAACCAGGACTTTAAATCCTGCTTTAACTAGTTTTTGTAATAAAGAAAAGGTAATCCTGGCAGACCCAAAAAACACTCCCTGTCCAAGGTCAATTCCTTGTGTTAAAGCCAGTCCCACCAATCTGTCCACGCAATTGTGCCTTCCAATGTCCTCTACTTCTAATATAAAGCCCTGTTTCTCAGGACTCCAAAAGGCCATGCGGTGAAAACATCCTGTCAGATTCCATTTGCTTTCCTTTTCCCTAAACTCTTTACTTAGATTTAACAACAATTCTGGCTCTAACTTAAAAGCAAATTCTTTGGATACCAATGTCTTTTTCTTTTCCACTTCTATAAAATAATCAAATCCTTCTTTCTTTACAATAAAAGGAAACTCTTCAGAATCTAAAAACTCCAATTTTACATGCCCCAGAACCAAACTTTCCAAATCAAAAGGCGAGGCCAGCAGTTTTTTTGTCTTGCCCTTTAAATGAATTACCAATTCTATTTCTTGAGCCAGAATATCTTCAAAGTCCAGCCACTTTCCCTGGGTATATTTTCTTCCTTTAACCTGAGCTAACACTAAAACCCCCAGAAGCTCAAACTAGGCCTTAAATATCCCTCTTTCTGAGCCAAAAAATCCAGAGGTAAAGAAGCCAAGTCATCTAAAGCAGGCAAAACCACTTCATCTCTTTCCCGAAAATCTATGGTCTTAATATATTTTTTACACTCAGGACAAATATCCACTCTATACCCAGGCAGTTCTTCTACTGAAAAATATTTATGCTCTTCTTTTTGCTCCTGCCCGCAAAAAGCACAGGTAAGACGAGCAACTGGATACTTAAAGAGACAAAAGGAGCAAAAATTATAACGCTTCCCACCCTTTTCCAGTACACTCAAAAAAGGCACGCTCCCACAAATGGGACAATGACCAAAGCCATATTCTTCCTGGGGTAAAGCAAGTCCCACACTTTGCCCAATGACTACAGCAAAAGGCGTAAGGCTACTCTGGACTAAAAAATTAAGCAGTCTTGGAGAATCTTTTAATTTTTCACCATACAAACGAAAGTAACTATCATCTCCTTCTAAAAACTTGTGTACGCTTTTTTGCCAAAAACTATCTTCAGCCAAGTCCTGCAAAAGTATCTGACTGTTTTCAGCTAAGACTTCTTCTCTGGCAGCCAGTTCCAGAAGCTCATCCCTTAATTGACTTACCTTTTCCCAGGGAAAAGGAAAATCCTGACGCAAAAGTAAGGGCTTGCCTTTTTGGTAGTTCTCTAGCTCCAAAGGCAAAGACAATTCTATCTTTTCCTGCTCGTATTTCTTCTGGGTTAAAAAGACCTTTTCAATAAATTCTAAAAGCTCTTTTGGAAAAAAACCAGACTGGGCAATCTTTTTAATCTTGGCCTTAACCTTTTCCATTAATTCACTCCTTAAAGTTTAACTAATAAGATAATCCCATAAGCCATCTATAAATATCCCACCACTTATCTCCAGTAAAAACATAAAGCACTGTGGCTAAACTCAAAAAAGGGCCATAGGGAATAGCACTTTCTCCTTTGCTCACCTTGCCCTTTAACCAGAAAAAAACACTTCCCATAAGGGCCAAAAGAGCAGAGACAAAAATCATAGGCAACAACCCCTTAATCCCTGTAAGGGCTCCTAACATTAGCATGAGCTTTACATCTCCTCCTCCCAGTCCATCTATACCCTTAGCCCATTTATAACCCTTTTGTATAACTAAAAAAAGTAAAAATCCAGCCCCAGCGCCTAAAAAGGCAGATTTTACTCCTGGCTGAGGCAACCAGAAGGAAAACAACAAGGCCAAGAACGCACCTGGTAAGGTTAAAATATCTGGCAAAAGAAAGCTTAATAAATCAATAAAACTGGCCACAATAAGTAGGCCAAATAAAATCAAATAAAGAAAAAGGCCAGGCTCCAGCCATACTTCCACCATAAGCCCAGGGCAATAATCCCGGAAATCAACTCCACCAGGGGGTAAAGCAGACTAATTTTTTTTTTGACAATGAGAACACTTACCCCTAAGCAAAATAAAGCTCAAAAGAGGTATATTTTCCCACCACTTTAGCTTATGCCCACAACTAGGGCAATGCGAGGGGGGCCACAAAATAGACTCTTCTTTGAGATATCTCAAGATACAGACATTATAAAAACTACCTAAACAAAGACCTAACAAAAATACAAACCCATGGAACCAGTATGCCATCATTTTTACCTTCCCATATTTTTAAACTTGCCAACTTGACTGGGATAAAATAAACAAGCCAGTGATTACATAAAAAAACATCCCTTTGACAACTAAAAATTGGAGCCAAGGAAATGAAATACCGTTTTTTTCCTACTCTTTCAGAAGAAGAGTTAAGAGAAGTCCAGTTACAAGGTTTAAAATGGACAGTAAACCACGCCTATAGTGGAAGCAAACAATACAAACAAAAACTAAAGGCTGCAGGCATAGAACCCCAGGCCATCTCTTCCCTGGAAGACTTACAGCACCTTCCCTTTACCACAGTGGAAGATTTAAGGGAAGGCTATCCCTTACCTCTTTTATCTGTCCCAGAAGAAGAAGTGGTAAGGATTCATGCCTCTTCTGGTACCACAGGCAAACGCAAAGTCCTGGCTTATACCCAAAAGGATATTGATATTTTTAAACTAATGCTTGCCCGTTGTTTTGAACTGGCCGGGCTTACCCCTTTAGACAGAGTGCAGATTGCTGTAGGCTATGGGCTCTGGACTGCAGGTGCTGGCTTTCAACTGGGCTGTGAATATTTTGGAGCCATGGCCATCCCCATAGGGCCTGGCAATTTAGATATGCAATTACAATTACTCACTGATTTTCAATCCACCTGTCTTTGCTCCACTGCCTCTATGGCCTTGCTCATGGCTGAGCAAGTAAAGAAAAATAACCTGCTGGACAAAATCAATCTCAAAAAAGCCATCTTTGGGGCTGAACCCCATACGCCTAAAATGCGCAAATATATTGAAGAAACCCTAAATTTAGAAGATACCTTTGATATCCCAGGCATGACTGAAATGTACGGTCCAGGCACAGGCCTGGAATGTAAAGCCCATGAAGGTATCCATTATTGGGCAGACCTGTTTATCATAGAAATCTTAGACCCCAGCACCTTAAAACCTGTAGCTCCAGGTGAAGTGGGAGAAATGGTAGTAACTAGCTTGTGTAAAGAAGCGGTTCCTCTTATCCGCTATCGCACAAGAGACCTGACTCGCTTTATTCCTGGTAAGTGTAGCTGTGGGCTCAACTTTCCCCGTCATGACCGCATCCTGGGCCGTTCTGATGATATGTTTATCTTTAGAGGGGTAAATATTTATCCTGGCCAGATTGCCAATATACTGGAAGAATTTCCAGAATTAAGCTCTGAATATCAAATCAAACTCTATCGCCAACAGGGGTTAGACTTTATGGAAATAAGTGTGGAGCAAAAAGAAAACACCTCTATAAGTGAAAATTTACCCCCGCGTATTGAACAAAAAATTAAGGAAAAAATTCTGGTCAGTGCCAAGGTAAAAATAGTTCCTCCTCTGGCCCTTCCTCGTTCCTTTGGCAAAACCAAACGTTTACTAGACGAGAGAAATGGAGAAAGCTAAGACCTGCACCGCAAATACTCCTGAAATTCCTCTTCATAGAGATGAAACATAACCAAAGCAAAACTGAAAATTAAAGGACCATAAATGAGTCCTAAAAAACCAAAACTACTTACTCCTCCCAACAAGGCCAAAAAAAGGAAAAAGGGAGATAAACTATCCCCTCTACCAATAAGATAGGGGCGTAAAAAATTATCAATACTTCCCACTAAAATAATAGACCACAGGGCCAAAAAAAGAGCTGCTCCACTTTTACCTATTAGCAAGAGATACCCTACTGCTGGCAACCAGACCAGAGCTGTACCCACTACAGGAATGAGCGAAGTTAAACCCAATAAACTTCCCCAAAATACTCCTGGGATGCCCACCAGGGCCAAACCTATTCCTCCTACCACTCCTTGAGCAAAGGCAGTAAGCAAGTTTCCCAAAATGATTTTTTTGGCCACCACACTCAAATAACCTTTAATTTTCTCTTCCTGGGCCTCAGGCAAAGGAGAAATTCTTTTTAACTTCTCCCACAATACATCCAGGTCTCGCACAAAATAAAAAAGAATAAAAAAGAACAAAAAACTATTGGTTATAAAAGAAAAAAAATTGCTAAGCAAACCACCACCTTCCTGTACTACAAAAAGACTTATTTTCTTAATAGCAGTCTCAATATATTCTTTTAAATCAATAGATTTTAAAATTCCTATATCCAGGTTATATTTATGTAACAACTGCTGAAGATAGACAGAAAAACTGCTAAAAGACAAAATATCCTTTTGATTCAAAAAATGGCTTACTTTATCCACCACTTGAATTCCCTGACTTATCAATACAGACAAAAAGTAAAGGCCTGGTAAAAAGATAACCAGGAAAAATAAAAGTAAAACTAAAAAGGAAGCTAAATTTTTTCTCCCCTTAAAATAGTCAAAAAACTTTAAATATAAGGGATGTAAAATTAAAGAAAAGGTAATAGCCAGGATAATAACTGCCCAAAAAGGCCGCAAAAGCCAAAGTACCAATACCAAAGATACAACCAATAAAAACAACTGAAAAGGCCGATAAAAATTTTCAGCCATAACAATTCCTCTTTTTTAGTTAGGAGGTAAATAAAGATTAAAAGCAGTCAACCCCTCTCCAACAAAACCCTTTTTAAGATTATTAAAGCCTTTTTAGCAAGCCTATTTTCTCTAATCTCTTATGATTTTAAAAAGTCAAAATACTAAAGAAGTTTTGGTTAAATACTATCTGAATTTTCTAATCACCCAAAAAAAGTTGCTTAGCTCTAAAAAATAAAAGTCTTACTGTTTATTCAGAAACAATCTTTTCAACTACATTTCAATTCCTCATAGGTAATGTAATAACATTTTAGTTCCAAAAGTAAATGTAAATATTGTAGAGTTTCAATTCCTCATAGGTAATGTAATAACTTGAATGGGTTTATGGTAGTGGCTTTCCTAAGTCGTGTTTCAATTCCTCATAGGTAATGTAATAACTATCTAAGTTATGATTTCTATAGTATAGTAGAAAAAGTTTCAATTCCTCATAGGTAATGTAATAACTATGTTTGGGAAAGAGAAAGCAACAGGGACTTACCAGTTTCAATTCCTCATAGGTAATGTAATAACTGGCATTGAATATGTAGCTGCTTCTGATTCTCAATCTTGTTTCAATTCCTCATAGGTAATGTAATAACCTGGCAACTAATGCCCCAGATAACCAAGAAGACTGGAAGTTTCAATTCCTCATAGGTAATGTAATAACCTAGATATCCCTGGTATATATACTATTATAATTTATAGGTTTCAATTCCTCATAGGTAATGTAATAACCGCCAGGACAAGAAACCTATCAGACCCTAAAAGCTGTGTTTCAATTCCTCATAGGTAATGTAATAACCCGTCCACCTTCTCTATTGCCCTCTTCACTGCTAACATCGTTTCAATTCCTCATAGGTAATGTAATAACAAGGGGATATTAAAAAATGAGAACTCCAACACTATAGTTTCAATTCCTCATAGGTAATGTAATAACAATATAATCATTAACATTTTGGAAAAAACCAGAACTAGTTTCAATTCCTCATAGGTAATGTAATAACTAGTATATTAAATCACTTTTTTCCACATAAAGCTGAGTTTCAATTCCTCATAGGTAATGTAATAACCTATAATGGTATTTAACAGTTATAAGTCGTCTTATAAGTTTCAATTCCTCATAGGTAATGTAATAACAAGAATATAGTATTAGATATAAAGTCAAAAGCTGTGTTTCAATTCCTCATAGGTAATGTAATAACTGTCTGGTTGGGCTAATAATAAAGAAGATAAAACATAGTTTCAATTCCTCATAGGTAATGTAATAACCATTTTAACCCCTCGTTGAAGTAGAGGGGGTTAGAGAGTTTCAATTCCTCATAGGTAATGTAATAACCTCTATCTGCAAATTGTTGTTAAGGCTCCATTCTATGTTTCAATTCCTCATAGGTAATGTAATAACTCTTGCGTCTGCGCCTAAAAACACCTTAATATTTTTCGTTTCAATTCCTCATAGGTAATGTAATAACCAAATTTGATGTTAAGTTTCTTAGCAAGTTAGGTATGTTTCAATTCCTCATAGGTAATGTAATAACCTAAATTGGATGAGATGGTTTTAGAAGATGTAGCTACGTTTCAATTCCTCATAGGTAATGTAATAACTGTACTAATAGAAACAAACGGAGCGGGTGAATATCGGTTTCAATTCCTCATAGGTAATGTAATAACTTGTTTGAAAGTATTAATACAAAACAATTCTCAAATGTTTCAATTCCTCATAGGTAATGTAATAACGGCTGCTTCAGTAAATGAAAGTAGCCCTTTTGTTTATGTTTCAATTCCTCATAGGTAATGTAATAACAGAAACTGGGGAGCTTGTTATTAACGAGCCAGCGGGGTTTCAATTCCTCATAGGTAATGTAATAACGAATTAGGGGAAGCTCTGGAAAAAGCAAGGGAAAGAAGTTTCAATTCCTCATAGGTAATGTAATAACTGTACTAACAGAAACTAACGGAGCGGGTGAATATCGGTTTCAATTCCTCATAGGTAATGTAATAACACAGGCTGGTGCAAAGGTTTTACACATCAACAATGAGTTTCAATTCCTCATAGGTAATGTAATAACTTTATTCCAAATATTCTAATTTGAAGAAGTGGCATAAGTTTCAATTCCTCATAGGTAATGTAATAACTTTAAAGTCAGATGGTTTATATGCTACGGGTTATAAGTTTCAATTCCTCATAGGTAATGTAATAACAATATGCAAACAATAAATATATAAAGGAGGTTATTAGTTTCAATTCCTCATAGGTAATGTAATAACATAGATACTATTAGTTTTATCAATATCTGGTATTGAGTTTCAATTCCTCATAGGTAATGTAATAACTGCTACAGAAAGTGATACTGGGTTTGTAGAGGTTGAGTTTCAATTCCTCATAGGTAATGTAATAACTTGTCAGTTGAATAAATTCTTGCTCATCTTCTTCTGGTTTCAATTCCTCATAGGTAATGTAATAACTTTCTATCCAAAGACAATCATCTATCAAGGCGGCTATGTTTCAATTCCTCATAGGTAATGTAATAACGTTTACTATCATATATCATTACCTCCTTTTTTATTCAGGTTTCAATTCCTCATAGGTAATGTAATAACCAAACCCAGTTTGAGCGAAATTCGGGCGATTACCTGTTTCAATTCCTCATAGGTAATGTAATAACCTGCTTTTAGAGATGGCAGAACCCAGACTCTCAACTGTTTCAATTCCTCATAGGTAATGTAATAACCAAGGTTGAGGTTGCAGAGTGGGCAAGGGCAGAGATGTTTCAATTCCTCATAGGTAATGTAATAACGTAGTATGTTTAATGGTTTTGTCGGCAGCGTAATCGGGTTTCAATTCCTCATAGGTAATGTAATAACCCAGGAAAAAACTACATCCTCTCCCACAACCTTACTGGTTTCAATTCCTCATAGGTAATGTAATAACATTGATCCAATGGTTGGTGCAAATTGATCCAATGGTGTTTCAATTCCTCATAGGTAATGTAATAACTTTTGTAGTATTCTCTGTAGTATTCTCTGGTATTGGTGTTTCAATTCCTCATAGGTAATGTAATAACTCAGTCAAATAGACACAAAGAGCATTATTACTTTAGTTTCAATTCCTCATAGGTAATGTAATAACCTGGGCCTTTCGGCCTACTACAGCCTCTCCTTCTTTGTTTCAATTCCTCATAGGTAATGTAATAACCGGACTTACCCATTCTCTGCAAATCTCTCTCAGAGAGGTTTCAATTCCTCATAGGTAATGTAATAACGAATTGGTATAGCTAAAGATTTTATTCATGTTGATTGGTTTCAATTCCTCATAGGTAATGTAATAACGAAATTAACTTTTCCGCCACCACCCTAATAATAGGGTTTCAATTCCTCATAGGTAATGTAATAACGTTATCAGGCGACTTGTGGATGGGTTGGGGTATAATGTTTCAATTCCTCATAGGTAATGTAATAACGGCACCTTTTAGAAAACCAACAGGCGCACATTTTCTGGTTTCAATTCCTCATAGGTAATGTAATAACTTGGAGATACAATCCTTTCTATCCAGGAAAACACTCGTTTCAATTCCTCATAGGTAATGTAATAACAAAGAGGTAGGGGTAGGAAAACAAAGAAATAAAAAAGTTTCAATTCCTCATAGGTAATGTAATAACTAAATGGTGCAAGGAAAATAATTACGAAATTGTCATGTTTCAATTCCTCATAGGTAATGTAATAACCAACGAAATATTTAAAAAAAATTTTTTTATTTTTCAAGAAAATCTTTTTTTTGCCTCCTTTAAGAACTAAATATTACATTTTTTCTGTCATACCAAGCACTTTTTCTCACCATCTCAACCCGACAGAATTTCACAAAAACTGCGTATCTTCCTTTTTATCATTCCCTAGCACTTCCCGATGACTATAAAGTAAACTTCTAAAAGAATAAATTATCACTGAGTCACCCTCTTCTTCTACCAAGACCTCTTTAATCTCACTTTTCAACTTTTCCAACCTAGCCCTCGTAATCTCTCCTTCAAAAACAGAATTTTGGACCCATTCCAGGTACCTTCTGCATAATTTTAGCATCCTTCCACATCTTTTTTGGTTAACATCATAATATAAAATGACAAACATTTTACCATTCCATCACAAAAGGTTTATAATCTTCATCACCAATAAGATATTTTTCCAATTTATACAGCTCAAGCCTTATAAGTCTTCTATAGCTAACTTTTTTATTTATTTTTCTATAAGTTATAGTTCTGGACAAAAATTCTTCCATTTTTTCTAAAATTTTCTTCTTTCCTTTATCTGACAATATCAATCTCCCAACACTTTTATCAAAATCCTTTTTGGATATCACTCCATGTTTTATAAGAGAAATCAAAAGCCTATCCCCAATAACTACTTTAAATATTTCAGCAATATCTAAGTTAAGAGTGAATCTTCTAAAATTAGTCGCATGTAAAAAACCAATTCTGGGATCAAGATGGGTTTGATATATCTCACTTAAGACATAAGTATACATTAAACTATTTATAAAGCTAATAAGAGCATTTAAATGATCTTTTGGTGGTCTACGAGTTCTTTTTTCAAAATAAAAATCTTTATTATTAAGTATTTTATTAAAACTATTATAATAAACACCTTTTGCTTTACCTTCAAAACTCATAAGTTCATCAATATTTACGCACTTTTCTATATTTAATAAAACATCTTCCAACATTTCGATTTCGCTGTCCAGATCGTATTCTCTCCTTCTATAATACTTAAGTATTTTTAAGCTATTTTTAATTGCACCTTCTACAAACCTTTTTGCCAAATACAAACGCATATCAAAATTATCATACGCTCTAGCTTGGTTTAAAATCATAAAGCCAGAATTATAATGCTCCCGAGGATAAAAACTTCCAGAATAGTATCCATAATAGTTAAAATAATGAAGAATTATTTCTTTTTGAGTCAAAAAATTTAAAAGCTTTGTATTAAAAGAAACTTCTCCAAATACAAAAATCTCCTTTGTATTTTCTACAGGTATAAACCTCTTTTTTCCTTCTTCTGTCTCAAAAAAGAGAGTATTGTCCTTTCTTTTAAGATGTCCACTTGTAAATATATAAAGAGTTTCTAGCATGCTATTAACTCCAACAAAATTCAAAATGGGCACAATTTTTACATCTCTTAACCTCTATATCTACTTTAGGAGGTACTTCTTGCGATAAAACTCTTTCCATTTCCATTAAAACATCTATAATTTTGTCCTCATCTTCTTCTGTCACTAGAACTTCCTTACTAATTTTTTCCTTAGGAATTTTTATTAAGCCTATAGCCTTAATGCCCTTTTTAATCTTTATTAAAAAAAGATAATATTTTAGCTGGAAAATACCACTTTTTAAGGTTTTTGAAGACTTTTTTATTTCTGCAATATAAAATAAATCTTTTCCTTTAACTACCATATCAAGAATTGCTTCTAAATCAGCTAAATAAATACGCTTCCTTTGCCTTTTAAAAGTTGCTTCGTCAATTAACCTTCCTATCTCCAAAAATTCATTATATTGATCTGCACTTAACTGCCTACTCATAAGCCATGACTGCCTTTTACATATATTAAAGGCATTAAAAAGAGATGGAGAATAATATCTCATATAAAATTACTTAGCTCTTTCTTAAGCCCAGTTTCATAATCATATATATCTTGAACAAAATCTCTTTCTACTATTTTAAAATTTCCAATTTCTTCAAACGAAGTATAGTTTATTGTATTAATCGAATATCTTACAGACAATACATATTGATAAAATTTAGATTTTATTTTTAGAAATTCTGCCTTTCTATCAAACTTGTCACTTATTGAAAAAATACTTTTAAAATATTTTAACAAATTGGAGGCTTCATTATTAATTTCAAAAAACATCAAGAAGGAAGGGATCTCATCAATTAATTTAAACTTATTTTGAATTTCTTTATAATCCAAATTTTTTATACTTTCTAATATCTTCAAGCTATCATCTTGAGAACTATTTTGCTTAATTTTCTCGTAATATTCATTTATTATTATAAGCAGTTCGGATTCCTTAAAATAACTTCTGCTTAAAAAAAGATTTTCTGTTTCTGTGAGACTTAAACCTTCATAAATATAGTTATGGTCGAATTTGCCTTTTTCATTTTTTATTTTAAATAAGACAACCCTACCTTTTTTTTATTGTTACTCCTATTACATCTACCAGCTGATTGAACAATAGAATCTAATGGAGCAAAATCCCTATAAACAATATCTAAATCTATATCTACCCCTGCCTCAACTAACTGTGTTGAAACTACTATTTTATTACTTGGGTTGTTTTTTATTTCTTTAATGCGTTCTTTTCTTTTAATAGGCAAAATATTTGTAGATAAATAAACCAAGTCTTTACCACAAAATTCTTTTTTGAGTTTATCATAAAAAATAAGGCTTGAATTTATTGTGTTAAAAACAAAAAGAAAACTCTTATCAGCATTTTGTTTAATATCCTTTTTGGCAATTTCATATAAACAATCTAAACTAAATCTGGCAATTGCGTTATTTTCTTTTAACACATTCAGTTTATACCTTGAAAATAGTGAGAAGTATTCATTCCTTCTATCTTTTGATATAAGAGGTAATGTCTCTTCCTCTTGAAAGATTAGTGGCATTGTAGCTGTTAAAAATATTACTCTACAGTTGAACATATCGATTAAGTTTTTAAAGATCTCTTTTGTTAGATTCCAATACTTATAAGGGATAGTTTGAACCTCATCTAAAATAATCACTGAATTTGCGATATTATGAAATTTTCGTAGTTGAGAATTTTTATTAGAGATTAGGGTATAAAATAGTTGCCAAAAGGTAGTTAAAATTAATGGTTTATCCCAATTTTCCACTAAAACTTGAGCCTTATCCTTTTCTATATAATCCTCATTATATTTTATTTTAATTTCTGCTAAATGATGGTGAACAATAAGAAAATCCTCAACATTGGTATTGTTTATTTTAAATATATCTTTAATTACATCCTCAGTTTGATCCACTATGGAAGTAAAAGGTAAAGCATAAATTACTCTTTTTAAAGATTTTTCTTTTTCCAATAATTTAAAAGCTAAATTCAATGCTGCTAAAGTTTTACCTGAACCAGTTGGTACATTTAGAGAATAGATTTTACCACTTCTATAAACTTTATTTATTGAGCGAATACTCTCTTCATATATAGTATTTCTGATTCTATTTAATGAGGACAAGCAATTATCATTATTAAATTTATTTTTTTTATAGTTATCAACATAACCAGCTATATCCTTAGGTAATTGTGAATATTTTAATTTTCCAAAAATAACTTCTGTTTTATCTGAATAAGTCAATATAGAAAAAATAAAATTAAGCAAAAAATAATTTTCAATTTTACTATCAATTTCAATCCACAAAATTTCTTCAAATTCATCCCAAAGGTCTTTAAAACTTAAACTTTTAAGCTCTGGGAATTCATTTAATTTAAGAGTTAAAAACTGCTTTTGAAGAATGTCTTTTTTCTTGTTGTAAGCATTTCATTAAAGTTTTCTAAATCACCGTGATGTTTTCTCACTACTACAAAGGCTAAAGCACTCAAAAATTCATTACCTGTTTTGACCTTTACAATATGGGAAGTAATAAGTGCTGATATTAAAGAATGGTTAATTAAGTCTTGCTTATGTTCACATTGCCTTTTTTCAATGGATGCCTTTAAATAATCCTGAAAAAAATTGTTGCCTTGCCAATATCATGATAAAAAAGAACTGTCTCAAGTGTGTTGCGGATTTCATCATGAGGACAAAAAAATTTTAACCCTTTTTTATTATCAAAAACATCAAGTCCTATATTTTTAACATTTGTAAGATGATCAACGAGTCTCGTTTCAGGATGAGACAGTAGCATAAATTAAGCCCTATATCATAATAATATTTTCATTTAACTCTAAGATATGTATATATTTTTTAACCTTTGCAGTTATAGTTCTAGCTGTAGCTTCTATTATAAAATCTTTAGACTCCATTAGTTCTCTGTTTTTATTTAGCTCTGTTGGCATATGAATTTTTAAAAATTTAGTTCCAGGCTGAATAAAATCAATTTCAATTGCATCCTCAAGAGGTAAAATTGAGTTAATTTCAATGAATTCATTTCCAACTTCCTCCTTTATATCAAACGAACCAATAAATTTAAAATTTGCAATACATTCTGATATACCTAATACAGGAGTATAAGCTGTCTTATGCTCTTTAACTAAAGTCTTAAACCTTTTTAATTCAATAATATTATCAGACAATACATAAATTCTAAAATAGGGATCCTTCAAAAATTCCATATTAATTTGTGTTCTACAGGATTTACCCTTAGGCATTCTTGCAAACATTTTAACTTCTTTTGTATTGATAAAATTTTGTGGAATATGAAATTTTGTTACGGGACTTCTTAAAGAAACAGCAAAAAACCACTTATTTTTCTTAAATTTTTCTAAATACGACTCCTTGTCATATCCTAAAATGGCCCCAATAATACCATATAGTGAAGTTTTAGGAGGAACAGGAAAAGTAATAGGAGAACTTGTTGTATAGGGCACTCGAAAGTGCCCAAAATCACCCCATAAATCAAAAACAATTAGTTCCATTTTCTGAACCTCGTTATTAGAAGTTTAATTTTTGCCAATCTCCTGGAATAGTTTGATTTAAATTTAAATTTTCATCTATTTTATACTCTATTTTTTTTATTCTATTTTTATTATTTTCAAAAATATTTATTAGCTCTTCTATGTCAAGTTTAAAATCTTTTACGCTTCTTATCTTAAATTCATTCTCATAGCATGTAAGTTTAATTTTTTTATCCAAATCACCTATAAAGAAACCAACATCGTTATAAGTTACTTTTAATAAAAATCTCGGCATCTGACCAAATTTTGAGCGGCTAATGAGATTCTTTGTACCATTCCACATGGCATCTAATAGTTCATTTACATCGTTTTCAGTTAATTTTGTATGCTTTGCAGCTGTTTCATTAATAATACCATGAAATACGATAAAAGAGTAAGGCAATATATACTCTTCTCTAAACGTTGATTGTTTAGCACCAGCCTTTGAAGCAAAAGCACCAGTTCCTTTAATATGTTTTAATTCTACTTTATTCAACGAACGTCCCATCTTAAACTGGACAGGTCCAGTATAGGTAATAGAGTCTTTATCGAGCGGAATGACTCCTCCAAATAATCTAATATCTATACATTCTTTTAAAACCATATCTGCATTATTGTTATAATCTTTTGCCCTTGTTTTACCATCTTGTATACCTTTTTGGGGATCTCCATATATAAAAATTTCTCTTACAAAAATATCCTTACCATTTTGTCCATTATATCCTTTATATTCATAAAGATAATCTCTAATAGTTCTTTTCAATCTCACATCTGTAACAATATTGATTTTTGTTTCTTCGTCAATTCTTGGTTTGTTTTCATCCATGGGATCACCATTGGGATTAGCATCTGTAACATCATAACAAAATAAAAGTTCACTTCTTTTTTCAATATACATAATACCCCCCTTTAATTTTTATTCTCATTTTCTACTTTAAAATAATCAGCTAAAATTAAACCCAATGTAAAATAATAACTCAATTCATCAACTGAGTAGTTGCTAAAGTCTGATTTTAGCAAATATTCTCCTATTGCTTTTTCCAACTCTACATAATAATTCTTTTCATATTCCTCAAGTTTATTAACCATTTCCGGCAACAATCTCTTAGCCACTTTTTCATCAATTTTAAGCCCATTTAACCTACTTTTAAAAGGAGTTGCCTTTCTTTCTTGATACTGAATATTTAGTAATTTCTTGGCGAGCACACCTTCTAAAAAAAGCGCCCTTTTAGTTTCATCATCCAATAAAGGATGTTCTTGAAAAAAATCCTCAAAATCATTACCATAATTTTTCATATTGCCTCTTCTCCTTTCTAAAATTTTTATTTGCTCTAAATAAAGCAAGATTTTATACGACTGTAACACCAATGGATCAATCCAATTATCATTTAAAAATTCTATACTTATTTTATCCATAAATCTTTCTAAAAGAAATTGAATATAAATTTTTTTATTTATAAAAATATTATTTAAAATAGACAAAAAGTATTTATCAAATTTACCATCTGTTTTATTATTAGGGAAAAATTTTCTAATAAAATTAAAAGAAAAATCAAATGTTATTATATCTTTTCCAGTTTTTAATTCCTTGAATATTTCGTATTTTCTCTCTTTTTTATCAACTTTATCCTTTGCTTCAATGAGAAATTTAAGTCTTGAGGGAGCAATTTCTTGTAAAAATAACAATATCTTAAATGCCTTATTTGACTTTTCAAAAAAAATAAAATTAAAATTTACATTATTATTTTCCTTTGCAAGGTCTCTGATTATTGCTTCTTCAACACGTTCGATTAAACTGGCTTTACCCTCTTCTAATGAAAAACTTTTATATTTTTCAAGCTTAGTTAAAATCTTTTTACTTAAATCCTCATCACTTAAAACTAATTGTGGAATAATGTAATAATTAAATCCACAAAATTTAAAAACCAAATTTTTATCTGCATATGTTTTGGCTCTTTCTAAAATTTTTGCACAATCTGGACAAACAGGATAATTCCTCCATGCCAAACCTTGATTAAAACCACCAGCTACATAGCTCTCTTTATCTACAGTATAAAAATTATATGTGTTTACGAAGCCCCACACCTCATCTGCTATTCTTCTACAAACATAACAATATTTGTCATTTGATTTACTTTCTATATTATATTTTTTATAAAAACTACTGTATGCAGAATTTTCATTATTTTGAAATGGTTTTCTAAAAACTTCCATATCTCCTACATAATAATCTTTATCATCTTTTTTGAAAATAAAAGTAACAATTGATGGTTCTTTCAATTGATTATTTGATTTTAATAAATCCCTATTTCTAGCAAACTCTATTAATTCATTTTCTATATCTTCTATATTATCATCTATCATTTTCTGCATCTTATTTAAAAAGTCTTTATCTTCATCAGATAAATCCCTTTTATTTTTTTCTAAAAATTTAGAGAAAACAGGCTTAACCTTAATATTAAGAGTCTTATGTATATCTGTTATCTTTGATGTTGGAGTTTTATCTACTCCTCTTGAAGAGCCTGTTTTGTAAAAATACTTCATTTTTTTGGATGAATCTAATTCTTCATATCCTATTCCACAATATCTAATATCATCCAAATTTGTAATATCAATTATAATCTTAAATACCTGTTTATACTTACTTCCTACATTTTCTATAAACTCTTCCAAAAAATCTACTTTGGGTAAAATTTTACCTATCTCATATAAAGCTTCTATCATCATTCAAGCTCCTATTTTGGACATCAATTTTATAGATTTATTTTTTATCCCTCATTTTCTTTTTTTATAATTATATCCAATTATATATCATCTCTTTCATGCATAAGCTTTAAATCCCGTAGTTTAATTGTCTATCAAAACTTTAACATTCCCACTCACTCCAAATCCCAAACCCCATGGAATTACGCTCTCCAAGTCCCACATCATAGGCAAATTTCAAAAATTCTGGTTCACCTGAAATTTCAAATATTCCCTGCCAGCCTTCGATTACTGCCCCCTTTTCTCTGGTTCCGTACCAGGTGGCAGTCCTTTTGATTTGAATTGGCTCAATTTTTAATTCATAGGGACAATCTTCCTCTTTATAGGCAACCCATTTTTTTTGCAGATTCCTGTTAATTGCCTGAGAAAATTTCTCTCCTGGATCGCAAAGTTTATACTTTCCATCATCTCCAGTAGAGCGCATGGCTATGGGGTTCATGGATTTGATTTTAATGAGGGAGGAAAATTTTTTGGCAGGTAAAATAGCAATAGAATTCAAAAAGACCCTATTGTTACCCAAAAAAAGCTCTTCTCCGGTCACAAAATTCCTGGCTACCTGCTCTAAAATCCAATCTACAGGAGAAGAAAGATAAAAACTCACCTTTGCAGGAAAAGAAAAAACATTGAGTTTCTTATCCAGTCTCCCCTTTTCCAGGATAGAAGAAAAGGTAAAAAGCTTAAATTTCCTTTTCTCATACTGAAATCCTTTATTATGTAACCAAGAAGCATAAGGAGCGTCTAAAAGATTATAGATAAGCCCCTGCAAAGTTCTTAAAAATCCTTTTTTAAGCTTAATAGAGCTATTAGAAACCAGTTCTACCTTAAGTCGCATATTATAAATCCTCTTTATACTTTATAAATTTAAAAAACAGTCTTTTTTATAACATAAAAAAATAAAAAATGTCAATATATAAAAAAATCACAGAAATATACATTCTTCTTCTTAAAACTTATAAATAGTAAAAAATATTACTTTTTACTTTCAGAATATTACCCCTTGTCAAGGAAAAACAAGAATCATAAAATATAGATACACCAAAAGGAAAACTCCTATGAGCAATTGCTTACTAAAGCCTTCTCTAGCTATTTTACTTAACTCTCTGGATCATCTACTGGCAGCCTCTTTGGCTGGGAGCAAGGCGGTAATCATTGACACCAACAATATCTCCTTACAGGAAACAAATGGTCTGATTTTAAGTGCTAAAAAACTAGGGCTGGAATATTTTATATTTGGAGAAAAGGTAGAATGTTCTTCTGAAAAAGAAAAAATAATATTTGAAGAAAAGAGGATAAAAGACAACTCTTTTCTACCTCAAAATATTTTTTTATCTTCTCTAGATAACTTAAGTCTTTTAAACGAAGACTATATACAAAAAATATTTTTACCTGCTTATTTAAATTTAGACCGGTTAAAAGAAATCTGTACAAGATTTCCCCAAAAAGAATTTGCTTACCTGGTACATGGAAGGCTATGTGCTTTTTTCTCTACCTCAAACTCTAAATTTCCTTGTGGACAAGACAATCCTAAGTGCGCAGATTTTGGCCTAAGATTTTTAATCAAAAAATTAGCTAAAATCCCCAATTTAACTTGGGGCCTAATCAATAGCTTAGGCCAATCTTTTACTTCCACTTACTACTTATATAAAGCCTATGAAAGTTTTTTAACTACCAAAGAAAAGATGGGATTAAAAATATTAGATAAGGCCAGGATAAGGCCAAGCACTTCTTTTTTCTTTTTACCTCAGGCCAGTAAAAAGCTTTTTTTACCCTTAGAAGAACGCTTGTATTTTTTAGGAGTGTTACGCGGAAAAAAATATAAATTTTTACGACCCAGAAAAGAACTTTACCCTGGAGAAAAAGTGCTAATTATAACTCCTGAGCAAAAAGAACTCTTTTTTACTGTGCCCAAGTCCATTCCAGTCAAGGGACAATTAAACCTGTCTCTTCAAGGAATTCCTTCCCACAGCAAGGTCTATCTTTGGGAAGAAGAGGACGCTGAACTCAAAAAGGCCCTTTTAAAACTCAAACAAAAACTTAACCAAACTTATAAGCCAGGCCAAAGCCACCCCGAGGATATTTCCAGGCAATGTTTTTAAAGGGGCAAGCTACCCGGCACGAGCCACACTCCAGACAAGACTGATAACTTATCTGAATCTGCCCCTGTTTATCCAAAGAATAAACTCCTGCAGGACAAAAATCCAGACAGGGATGGTTATGACACTCCTGGCAAAGTTCAGGCTCTTTTATCTTTAGATGAGAGTTTTCCTCGTCCACATAAAACTTCACACTAAAAATCTTTTCTTCTATATCTACCCAAGGTAATTTTTTCATTTTACCCCCTTAAAGCCCAAAAGAGCTTGCTTAAATCCTTTACTACGCCCAGAACTCCTCTATTTTTCTTAATTACATCTTTTATTTCCCTAAAAACCTCTTCCTTTTCTTTGTGGTCAGCATGGAAGTAAATACTTGCCATCTGGTTTAAAAGATAGGGATAGTGAAAAAGGTGCTCTTGAGTTAAAAGCAGTTTTTTTAGTTTTCTTATCTTGCGTAAATCCTTTAAAATAAAACTTTCTTCCAATTTTTCCCTATAAAGTGCCAGAAACTCCTCTGAATAATTGTCTTTTTCCCTGGCCAAAGCGCCCACTTCCCCAGCCAGTAAGCCAGAGTAAATGGCCAGGTTGGTGCCTTCTCTAGAAAAGGGGTTAACCAGGCCAGCACTATCTCCCACCAAAAGTACTCCAGGCCCATAGACCTGGGGCATGTTATCCACACTCCATTCAGGGATTAAGTGTGCTCCATACTCTAGGGTTGTTTCTCCTTGTAAGTATTTTTTTAATCTGGGATGATTCTTTAAATTGGCCAGTAATTCATAGGGTTTTAAATTTTGGGTTTGCAATACCTTTAAAAACACTCCCACCCCCAGAGAAAGGGTGTTGGAGTTGGTATATAAAAAACCATTTCCAGGTAAACCACAGGTGGCTTCACCCAAAATCTCCACAGCCAGACCATCTTCTGCAGAAAGCAAGCCAAAACGGCTTTCCAGACTTCCCTTGGGCAAAGAAAGGACTTCCTTTACAGCCAAAACCACATCTTCTGGCTCAAAATCCCTGGCCAACCCCAGTTTCTGGGCCAGAAGGTTGTTTACACCTTCAGCAATAATCACCAGAGGTGCAAACACCTTTTCTGGTTGGGAGGAGTTTTCCTCTGGTCAATCCGTAACTACGCCCTGAACCTGTCCCTTTTTGTTGTGCAAGAAGTCCACAACAGTAGTCTTGGCAATAACCAGAACGCCCTCTTCTTCTGCCTTTGCAGCCAGCCAGGGGTCAAATTTGGCTCTAAAGGCAGTAAAGCCTCTGGGAGCCTGGGCACTGCCATAGGTAATCTTGATAATATCTTCTTCAGCTAACAGCCAGAATCCTTCTTCTGTTACCCACCTTTCCTTAGGAATATCTTTTAGTTCCAGGTCTGGAAAAAGATTGAGCAGGCTTTTGGTATAAGCGACTCCGCCAAAAAGATTCTTGGCCCCACAAAACCTGCCTCGCTCCAGCAAAATCACCCTCATCTTTTTTCTGGCCAGAGTAATAGCTGCAGCAATTCCTCCAGGCCCTCCGCCTATGACAATGGCATCATATTTAAGAGTACTCATTTAAGACTCCTTGAGTTCTTTTATCCTTTTCAAAAGGGAAGGTAATATCTGGTACAGGTCCCCAACCAAGCCCAAATCCGCAATACTAAAAATTTGTGCCAAGGGGTCTTGGTTGACGGCAATGATGTAATCTGACTCCTGCATTCCCACTCGATGCTGGACTGCTCCAGAAATCCCAAATCCTAAATAAACCTTGGGCCTTACTGTTTTTCCGGTCTGGCCTATTTGATGCTCATAACCGATAAATCCTGCATCCACTGCTGCCCTAGAAGCTCCAACTTCTCCGCCCAAAAGTTTGGCCAGTTCAAAAAGTAATTCAAAATCCTTTTTCTCAGCTATACCCTTTCCACCAGCTACAATTACTTCTGCGTATTCCAGATTCACCCCTTTTTCTTTGGGTATAAATTCCAGTCGCTTTACGGGTATATCTTCTTCTTTTAACTCAATGTTTTCTTGAATCACTTCTCCCTGCGGGGTAGCTACCTTTTGAGGCAAGGGAAACACTCTGGGCCGTACTGTAGACATCTGGGGTTTGTGTTCAGGCCAGGAAATAGTGGCCATAATATTGCCCCCAAAAGCTGGCCTGGTGGCCAGAAGGTGTCCCTTTTCATCCATGGCCAGCTCTGTAGCATCAGCAGTAAGACCTGTTTCCAAAGAGGTAGCTACAGCACTGCCCAAATCCCTACCCAGGGTAGTAGCGCCCAGTAAAATAATATCAGGAGTATATTTTTTAGCCAGTTGCACAATGGCTTCTCTAAAGGGTAAATTGCGGTAATAGGCAAAAACAGGGGCATCGAGCACATACACTCTGGTTGCTCCGTATTCTAAAGCCTCCTGAGCCACAGAATCTATTTTATATCCCACTACTACTGCTCCCAATTCGTCTTCTGGGCCAGCCAGTTCCCTGGCTTTACCCAAAAGCTCCCAGGAAACAGGATGGGCTTTACCTTCCTTACTCTCTACAATTACCCAGATTTTCTTGCTCATAATATTCCCAACTCCCTTAGCTTTTCCACAATTAAATCCACGGCCTTTTCTACTCCAATTTCTTCCACCTTGTATTTTTCTCCACTTTGCCTGAGCTCTGGAGTAAAGACCTTGTGCACTCTGGTGGGAGAACCCTTTAGTCCCAGTTTACCGGGTTCATAGGCTACAGGCTCACTGGCACTAAACACCAAAGGTTCATGGGTTTTGGCCCGAATCAAATTTACCAGAGGGGCAAAGTTTTCTCTGGCTATTTCCTTTTCACAGGTGAGAACCAGGGGAAACCTGGCTTCCACCACTTCTATGCCTTCTTCCAGCTTTCTCTCCAAAACACAGGTCTTACTCTCCAGGGAAACAGAGCGAATCTGCTGAACATAGGTAACCAGGGGCAAATGCAAACGCGTAGCCACACCTGGCCCTACTTGCGCAGTATCTCCATCAATGGCCTGTTTGCCAAAAAACAAAAAGTCAAAGGGTGTTTCCCTGGCTAAATATTCAATGGCCCTGGCCAGAGTATAGCTGGTAGCCAGGGTATCTGCGCCAGCAAACTTGCGGTCAGAAAGGAGGACTGTTCTATCAGCACCCTGCTCCACAGCTTCCTGCAATAAAGTTTTAGCTCCCGGAGGACCCATACTCACAACTGTAACTCTTCCTCCATATTCCTTTTTTAAGGCAATGGCCGCTTCTAAAGCGTGCAGGTCATAAGGATTGATAATAGAAGGAACCCCTTCCCGAATAAGCGTACCTGTTTCTGGATTGATGCGAATATTGGTGGTATCTGGTACCATTTTTATACAAACTAGACATTCTAATCCCATTTTTCCCTCCAAAACAAAGAAAACCCTTTCCTAGAGAAAATCTTTTTCCAGGTAAACCCCTTTTGTCTTACCCTTCTCTCACCATTCTACTAGGAATTCCTTGAGTTAAGTCAAATTTCCCCTATCCTTTTAAAGGTTGTAAGTTTGTCTAAAAATCATTACCTTAGAGGAGAAAAAATAAAAAAGGGGATGCGTACAATGAGAAGTAAAAAAATCACTCAAGGCCTGGAAAAGGCGCCTCATCGTTCTTTGTTGCACGCTCTTGGTCTGACCAAAGAAGAGCTAAAAAAACCACTAATTGGCGTAGTCAATGCAGCCAATGAAATAATTCCTGGCCATATTCACCTGGACAAAATTGCCCAGGCAATAAAAACCGGGATTCAAATGGCTGGAGGAGTAGCCATAGAGTTTCCAGTAATTGGCGTATGTGATGGCATTGCCATGAACCACGAAGGTATGCATTATAGCTTGCCCAGCAGAGAACTCATTGCTGATTCCATAGAAATAATGGCCACTGCCCATCCCTTTGACGGCCTGGTATTTATTCCCAATTGCGACAAAATCATCCCGGGAATGCTTATGGCCATGCTTCGTCTAAACCTGCCCAGCCTGATTATTAGCGGTGGCCCCATGCTTGCTGGCAAGTTTAAAGGGAAAACCGTGGATTTAATTTCTGTATTTGAGGGCGTGGGTAAGGTAAAAGCAGGAGAAATGAGCGAAGAAGAGCTAAGCTTGCTCGAAGAAAAGGCCTGTCCTGGCTGCGGTTCTTGCTCTGGCATGTTTACTGCCAATTCCATGAATTGCCTGAGTGAAGCCATTGGCCTGGCCCTGCCTGGTAATGGTACTATTCCAGCTGTAAGTAGTGAACGTATTCACCTGGCCAAAAGGGCAGGATTTACTGTTCTAGAACTGGTAAAAAAAGATTTAAGGCCCAAAGATATTTTACAAAAAGAAAACATTTACAACGGTATTGCAGTGGATATGGCCCTTGGTTGCTCCACCAATACGGTACTTCACCTGCCAGCTATTTTTAAGGAAGCAGGACTGGACATTGATTTAAGCATTTTTGATGAAGTAAGCAAAAAAACTCCCAATCTCTGCCGCTTATCCCCTGCAGGCAAACACCACCTAGAAGACTTACACCTGGCAGGTGGGGTTTATGCGGTATTAAAAGAACTGGCCCAAAAAGACCTGGTCCATCTAGAAGCCAATACTGTCCTGGATATTCCCTTAAAAGAACTCTTAAAGCATGTTCAAAACTCCAATCCAGAGGTAATCAGGCCCATAGACAACCCTTACTCACCAGAAGGAGGCATTGCCATTCTCTACGGCAACCTGGCTCCAGAGGGCGCAGTGGTCAAACAATCTGCTGTGGCCAAGGAAATGATGCAGCGCAAGGGCAAAGCCAGAGTGTTTAATAGCGAAGAAGAAGCCACTCAGGCTATTTTAAATAGAAGTATCCACAAAGGGGATGTGGTGGTCATCAGGTACGAAGGCCCTAAAGGCGGACCTGGCATGCGGGAAATGTTAACTCCCACTTCAGCCATTGCTGGACTGGGCCTGGATAAAGACGTGGCCTTACTTACAGATGGTAGATTTAGTGGAGGAACCAGGGGAGCAGCCATTGGGCATATCTCGCCAGAAGCCTATGAAGGTGGTCCCATTGGTTTGGTAGAAGAAGGGGATGAAATCTTAATTGACATTCCCAAGCGCAAATTAGAACTCCTGGTTTCTGCAGAAGAATTGCAAAGAAGAAAACAAAACTTTAAACCTCTGGACAAACCCATAACTTCTCCTTTCTTGCGAAGATACAGAAAACTGGCCAGTTCAGCCAGCCAGGGGGCTGTATTTAGAGATTAGATAGGTATGTGGAGTAAAAAAAGAGTAAACAACTATCTTGCCTGGATAGAAAGCCCAGAAGGGCGTTTTGCCTTAAGGCAGGAAAAAAAACTCTTAAATTACCTCATTTCTCCCTGGCCCAGACGCAAACAAACCCTGGTGGATTTGGGCTGCGGGCCAGGGACCTTTTTAAACTTTTTCTGGAAAGCAGGTTTTGAAGTCCATGGAGTGGATAAATCCCAGAACATGTTAAAGCAGGCCAGAGAACGTACCAGAAACAAAATACCTTTAACCCTGGCTGATTTAGAGCACCTGCCCTTTGAAGATAATGAATTTGACTTTGGGGCCCTAATTTTGGTTTTAGAATTTACTCAAAATCCAGAAAAGGTATTGCAGGAGGCCTGTCGAATAGTAAAAAAGGGGCTTATCTTAGCCTCTTTAAACAAGTATTCCCTTTATTACTTACAAAAAGGTTTTCCCTGGCCCAGAAGCCCTAAAAATGCCTTGCGCCAGGCCAGATGGTATAGTTGGCTGGAAATAAAAAAAATGTGTAAACACAATTTGCCAGTAGCTGAACTTACTGCTAAATCCACTTTACCCGGGACTACCTGTCTCTGGAAAAATCGGAAATACCTAAGGCCGCTGCACTATACTTTTTTACCACCCTGGCTGGGAAGTTTTATTGGCCTGCGTATAGATTTTTCAAGATGAGTGCTGGTTGCCATCCCCTTCTGGTGACAGAAAAAAGCCCCTGCCCACCCTGTTAAATTACCACTTTCCCAGCCACCAAATTAAAATCAACAGGGATACCAGCCAGATAGAAAAAGCCAGATAGGTAGATTTTTTGGCCTTATTTTCCTCCCACCAGGTTCTGGGTTTTAACCCCTGTAAAAAGAAGGTACTTATGGCTGCTAGATTTATACAGTCCATATTGATTAAAAAAAGCAAAAGAGCCTTGCCAGCTTCCCTAAAAAGCCCCTGCCCCAGCAAAAGACCAGCTACTACCAGAGGAGGAAGTAAGGCCACTGCCACCATGACCCCTACCACTACGCTGGGGATCTCTGAACTAAAGGCCAAAGTGCCTGCAATACCAGCACTAAGCCCCAGTAAAACATCCACAGAACTTACCTGTAATCTGGAAACCAGGGCAGGAGTAAAGGGCACCTCCAGAAAATAGCCCAAAACCAGGGACAATCCTAAAGTCAAAAACAAACCCAGAAGCAAGGTAATTCCTGACTTTTTTATCAACTTCAGGTCGCCAAGCACAGAGCCCAAAGCCAGTCCCATATTGGGGCCTAAAAAAGGGGCAATGACCATGGCTCCAATAATCACTGCAACTTCATTTCTAAAAATACCCACTACAGCCACTAAAGTAGCCAAAATTACCATCAATACATAAACCAGATTTAACCTGCTGGCCTTAAACACATCTATATAAAGCTCATCTCGACTCAAGCGCCCCAGTACCCTCTGCCAAAAGCCCTTTTCCTTCTTATCTTCTCCTAAAGCAGGCAACCTGGCTTCTACTGGCAAGACCCAAACTCGAAACTGTTCGTACATGGCAAAGTGAGAGGATAAAAGGTCCAAAACCTCTTCTACCTTTTCTCCCTTTACCACTATGCTTATGAGCCCAAAACTCTCATTGGTCTTGAGGGTATAAAGGTAAAAGATATCCTCAGGCCAAAGCACTTCTTTGGCTTTGCTCAGGGCTTCTAAAGGCAAGGAGACTTGCACCAGCCGTAAAGCCACTTACAACACCCTTAAAAAAGCCATACTTCTACTTCCTGGCCGCTTAACAATCCTTCCAGGTTGTCTGCTATTGGCACCAGACCTTGAGCCAAAAGCAGGGTTTTTATCAATCCAGACTTGCCCAAAACAGGAGTTACTGTATTGGTCTCTGGATCAAACTTCACTCGAACAAAATCAAACCTGCCCTGTTTAGAGGCAATATTGCGGGTAAGTCTGGCTCTGGTTTTATAAGGCCAGGGATTGGCAAAAGCCCCTTCTTCTCCTGCCACAAAGCGCAAAAAGGGAAGGCCTAAAACCATTAAAACCACCTGGGCAGAAGTAACCTGACCGGGTAATCCCAGTACAAACTTGTCCTGCCACCTAACCATTAAGGTGGGTTTACCTGGGCTTAAGGCCAGACCATGAAAAAGGATTTCACTACCAGGAAAGTCTTTTAAGACCTCCAAAGTCAAATCCCTGGTACCTACAGAACTACCACCAGAAAGTAAGAGCACATCTACCTCTGCCAGGGCCTGTTTAATCGCCTCTTTTAACTTTTCTTTATCGTCTGGCACAAAGTTATAGGTCCTGGCGAAAAATCCATACTTGGTTAAAAGGGCCTTAAGGGTATAGGTGTTTACATCCCTTACCTGTCCAGGTTCAGGTTTTTTACTCACTTCCACCAGTTCATCTCCAGTAGAAAGGATGCCTATTGAAGGCATAGAAAAGACCTTGACCCTGGCATAGCCCAGGGTAGCCAGGGCCCCTATCTGTCTAAAGTCCAGAGGAGTCCCACTTTTAAAAACAACTTCTCCCTGTTTAAAATCCTCTCCAGCTAAAAGGACATTTTCACCAGGAAAAACCGCCTTTCTCACTTCTACCAGTTCTGCGCTTAGCCTTTCACTGTGCTCTACCATGAGCACACTATCTGCACCTGAAGGTAAAATCCCTCCAGTCACAATACTGGCACACTCGCCACTGCTAAGGGAAAAGTCCGCTGGTTTGTCGATTAAAATCTCTCCCTTAAAATGCAAATAAGCAGGATTGGTTTCACTGGCGCCAAAGGTATCTTCTGCCCTTAAAGCATACCCATCCATGCTAGAACGAGCAGCCAAGGGCCAATCTTCCCGGGCTATTATTTCCTGCGCCAGGATTCTATTGGAAGCCTTGGCAAGCTCAACTTCCTCTACCTTTCTTTTTATCTTTTGTTTTTGTAAAAGCTCATAACTTTCCTTTAAACTTAAGACCTTAAAAAACTCCATTTATTTTACTCCCAGAAGTTTGGCCAGTTTATTTAGCGCTTCCAGGGGATTTTTGTGCTGAAAAACATTTCTGCCCACACTGAGCCCAGCTATACCTGTATCTAAAGCCTCTTTGACCATGTTCAAAAATTCAGCAAAGGACCTTTTCTTGAGTCCACCAGCTATAAGTACTGGCACTGGAGAAGCTTCTACAGCCTTTTTAAAGCTTTCCTTATGCCCGGAATAGGGTACTTTAATCAAATCTGCCCCCAATTCTGCTCCCAAACGAATACAATGGGCAACCAAAGAAGGGTCATATTCATTGATTATCTGCCCACCTCTGGCATAAACCATGGCCAGTACCGGAATACCCAGTTGATGGGCTTCATCTACCACCATGCCTAAGTCCTGTAGCATTTTATCTTCTAAATCATTGCCAATGTTTACATGCACAGAAACAGCATCTGCACCCAGACGCAGGGCCTCAGCCACAGAGCAAACCAGGGTCTTATTATAAGGGGGAAGGCCGTGCTTACTGCCAGCAGAAAGGTGGACTATCAACTTTAAATCCAAAGGCAAATATTCTCCCCACTCTTTGGCAATCCCCTTATGCACAATCACGCCGCTAAGGCCGCTTTGCTCCAGTTGGGGGAAAAATAAATCCAAGCGCTCCAGCCCAGGCAAAGGACCTTCACTTACCCCGTGGTCCAGGGGTAAAAACATCACCTTGCCTTTACTCAACAACTGTTTTCTTTTGCGAAAAACTCCCAGCATAGTTTCTCCTCTAACCTTGCCAAATAAGTCTATTGTTGTGTATTTTTAACCAGCCCAAAGGAAGGTCTTTATAAAAAAAGGGCAAATAACCCTTTCCCTTATATTTAAATTCTTCTCCCTGCAACAGACGCTTAAGCTTATCCACTTCTGTAAACACTATCCTCTCCCCCTGCCAGGCACTAAAGGCTCGAAAACGCGGGAAAGGAATAAAATTATTCTTTTTTACCTTTCCCACTTTAAATCCCTTAAACTGCAAATGCTTCAACCAGGGCAAAGCCAGGTGAGGTACAAAGTAAAGGTTTTCTCCAAACAAAAAACACTTACCCCTAGCTTCTATTTCCACTTCAGACAGGGCAAAAGCAGAGTAGTTCTGTTTTTCTGAACCTGGAAAAATTTCTTCTTTTCACCTTTTTTCTGAAGAAGGGCAAGGAAAAAACCCTGTTGTTCTCCTGGCAACATTTCAATAGCCAGAGTCCCGGGATAACCCCCTTCTTTTAAACCTGCAAAAGTAAAATCCAGTTCAGGAGTTTTTACTTCCAAATCCAGGTTTTCCACGGCAAAGGCCACCTGTTCTTCATTTTCCTGCACATTGGTAGTACAGGTAGAATAAAGCAAATAACCACCAGGTAAAAGAAGCTCTGCTGCCCTGGCTAAAAGTTTTTTTTGCAAGTTTATTAAGGAAGTAACTCTATCTTCTTTCCAAATCTTTTTTACTTTAGGATTCTTTTCTTCTGTGCCCCAACCACTACAGGGCACATCTAAAAGAAGGTACTGAAACTGTAGTTTTATAGGAAACTTTTCTCCAGCATAGGCAGAAGTTATTACATTTAAATGATTACAACGCCCCAAGTTTTGGCTAAGGGTAAACAACCTACTCTTATTGGGTTCATTGGCCACGACCAGACCTTCTGAACCCACTAAAAGTGCCAGCAAGCCTGTTTTACTTCCTGGGCTGGCGCAAAGGTCCAAAACCCTTGCTCCCCGGGGAGGATTTAAAACCAAAGGAGGCAAAAAAGAAGCCTTGTCCTGCAAATAGATAAGGCCAAAAAAATTGGCCAAAGAACTACCCAGGGCAAAGGGTTCTTTTACTGCTCCAAAAACAGGAAAAGTAAACCCTTCCTGGATTTTAAAGCCTTCTGCTTCTAACAACTCCAGAGTGTAAGTGGCATACTTAGAAGAAGTTAAACGAAAATAGCGCAAAAGTTAGACCTCTTTTCTAAAAAATAAAAAGTTTACTTATGAACTTAAAAAGCTTATGTCAAAAGGCAACTACGCTCAAAGGGGGCTTTATGTTGAAAAAAATTTTCCTTTTGCTTTTACTTTTCTTTTCTCTTACTTCTGGAGCTTACGCTCAAGAAGAAAAGAGTTTCTTGGTCTTACCCTTTGAAATTGCAGGCCCTAAAGAATATCAATATCTAGCTAAAGGCGCTAAAACCATGCTCACCACCAGGCTTACCTGGCCTGGTCATTTTGTGGCTAAAGAAACAGATAACTCCTATCCCTTTCCCCAAAACCAGGCTGAAGCTTTAAAAATTTTAGCCCAAGAAGAGGTAAACTATCTCATTTTAGGCAGCATCACCATTCTGGGAGATAAGTGTAGCCTGGATGTAAAAGCCATAAGTAAGGATAAATCCTTTCCTCAAAGTGTGCAGACTTCTCTGGACAACCTTATTCCCAGTCTGGAAAAGGTGGCCCAAAAAATCAACCAGGAAGTCTTTGCCCGCAAAGAGCAGGTAAAAACTGAAGAACAGACTAAAGTCCCTGTAAACAGCGACTTCATCTATAATGAAACCAGTTCAGAAACCTCCTTTTACCTCAACCCCAATTTTAAACACCTGGGAGGGCTTAAGCAACTCCATCGCTGGCGCAGTCAAAGTCTTAACTTTGTAGCCAGGGGCATGGTAGCCGGGGATGTGGATAATGATGGCCAGGTGGAAATTGTCTTAATGGAAAAAAACAAAGTGCATATTTTCCATAAAAAAGACACCTATCTAGTACCTCTTGCTACCTATGAAGCTCCCCTTAGTTTTGAACTGCTAAACATCAACCTGGCTGACCTCAATCGGGATGGCTATGCTGAAATCATCATTTCAGCCACCCAGGACAAATTTGTCCGCTCCTTTATGCTCAACTTTAAAGATAAAAAATTGCAAATAGTAAAAGAACGCATTCCCTACTTACTCAATATTGTCCGCATGCCTCCTGCTTACCAGCCTACTCTGGTTGGACAAAAATTTGGTCTGGTCCGTTTATTTGAACCAGACAGTGTGTACGAACTGGTACAAATGCAGGGAGAATTTCAAGCAGCCAGAAAGGTCAAACTGCCGCCCTTTGCTGACGTCTTTAACTTTACCTATCTACCTCAGGGAAGTGACTACAAACTTATTGTCAACCATGACGACCATCTTTATACCTATTCTTCCACCAATGCCCTTCAGGCCAAAACAGAGGAAATCTACGCTGCCACCAGTATTGGCTTTTCCTACTATGAGACCAGTCCAGGCCTGGGTAAACCCAAGGCTTCTGATGTAGAGCCCTACAGGTATTTTATTTCAGGAAGATTGGTTCCTACCAATCTGGATGGAGATGACAAGTTTGAGCTTATTGTCAGCCGTCCCATTTCTGTTTCAGCCCAATTTTTCTCCAATTATCGCACCTTTCCTCAAGGAGAAATTCACTGTTTATTCTGGGATGGCATTGGCTTAAATCTACTTTGGAAAACTCGAGTAATTAAGGGCACCATTGTGGATTATGGCCTTTATGACTTAGATAACAATGGACAACCCGAGCTAGTGGTCTGTATCAACACCTATCCCGGAGCAACAGGTCTGAGTCAAATTAAGACCATTATCTTAAGTTATCCTTTGCAAACTAGCTCTACCCAAAAATAAAAGGGGGAAATCTTCCCCCTTTTGAGTCTTATGACCGTCAAAAAAGAGGTACAAACTCTCATTGTTCCTCCTGCCTGTGCCCAGCAAAAACTAATCTCTTTTCTCAAACAAAAAACCAAAGGTGAAATTCCCTATTCAGCTTTGATGCGCCTTATCCGCCGTGGAGAAGTACGTGTAAATAAGAGGAGAAGTAAACCCTTTTATCGCTTACAAGCAGGCGATGAAGTACGCATACCTCCCTATTATGCCAGTCAAAAGGAAACTGCTCCTCCCTTTTCTTTGCATATAGTTTTTGAGGATAAAAACTTATTAGTTCTGGAAAAACCAGCAGGATTGGCCCTACACAAAGGAAGTAAAACGCCCTGCTCCCTCCAGGAGATGCTCTTAAACCACTTTGCAGATAAAGACTTTGTCCCTACTCCTGTTCACCGACTGGATAAAGAGACTTCTGGCCTTCTCTTATTGGCCAAAAACTTTGCTACCCTTACTTCTCTGCAGAAAAACTGGTCCCAGGTAGAAAAGAGATATCTGGCCTGGGTAAAAGGAGAAATAAAAAAAGAAACAATCCTTGAAGATTATCTATTAAAAACTCCCCATAAAATAGTTTTCTCCCCGCAGGGGAAAAAAGCCATCTCCAGGGTAAAACCCCTTTTGTTCTTGAAATCAAAGCAGATTACTTTGCTGGAGATAAAAATTTTAACTGGCAGGACCAGACAAATAAGAGCTCAACTGGGATTAAGAAATCACCCCCTCTTAGGGGACAAAAAATTTAAGGAGTTTACTACCCCTTTTCTGGCTCTCCACGCCTACTACTTAAAACTACCTTCCAAGGCCTTATACTCTTATCCTTCCTGGCCCAAACCCTACTGGCAAGAAAGGTTTAAAAAGTTAATCTAAACTGGTTTCAGCCATATAACGCTTAAAGTTAGTCTCCTTAACCCCCAAATAGCTAAACCAGCGTCTATGCTGATCAATAAAATGCAAGGAAGCAAAAAAGTCTTCCTGAGTGTGCGGCTCTAAGGTAAAACTAGGCTTTAACTCCAGAAGCTCCAGACCAGCAAAAAGTTCACTAAAGGGAATTTCTCCTTCCCCCAAGCCTAAGTGTTTATCCTCTAGACCATCATTGTCATGAAGATGTAAATGCCTGAGGTAGGGGGCAAGATTTTGTAACCACTGGCTAAGGTTTTCCTTTTCCTTGCCCTTTCCAAAGGAAAACCAGTGCCCTACATCCAGACAAAAACCCAGGTTATCTACGGAAATATATTCCCAAAAATCCCGTAAAGGCTCTATTTCTTCTTCCCAGACATTTTCCAGAAACAGGGGAAACTCTCCCCCAATATGCCTGCTTATCTCCTCCCAGGTCTCTACAGAATTTTCCAGCCACTCTTTATAAAAATCATCATAATTTACAGAAAAATAACCCACATGGGCTATGGCATGTACAGGCTGATAATAAAAAGCCACTTCCACAGCTTTTTTTAACCTTTCCCTGCTGGCCTTTAAAATCATGGGGTCCATACTTCCAGGCCGTAAATCCAAAAAGGGAAAGTGCACAGCTACTTTTAAATCTTCAGCCTGAAAGCATTGAGCCACTTCCTTGTGCCAGTTAATGGGAAATTCATCTAAACTCAAAAAATCTAAACCCAGCTCAGGCTGAACTCGCTTTTTTAAAAAATAAGAAAGGTAGTTTTTCTGGTCATAAATATAACGGACAGGGAGATTAACAAAAAAATTAAGGAGAGACATAAATATCCTCTTCTCTTACTATTTGGAAGGTATAGTTATCCCGAAAACACAAATGATGTTTTCCAGCATCTAAAGACAAAACATCTCCACTATAGTAAGGAAGAGGATATTTATCAAGAATTAAAATAACATCTTTTTCTGGATTAGTTTTCAATATATACTTTCCTGAAGGAATTTTTTTATCTAACTTATAAATAGTATTGTTATCTGTATTTAACAAAAAAACTTCTTTTAACTTTCTCTTCTCTACCTTCACTGTCCACTCTACACTATTTTGTGTTTTATTCTCTCGTACAATTTGAAATTTCCAACCATCACGATTTTCTTCTAAATATCTTGGGATAAAAGCTCCTTTTGTTAAATAAACATTTTCATCCACATCCTGTCCTTCATTTTTGCGCACATTTAAACCAACATATCCTTTAATGTTAATAATTTCTTCTTTATTAGGCCATAAACCATACACAATAAAACTTTGTCCTTCTTTAGCTAAAATGTTTTCTCCAGGTAGAGCAAAATGAATTTTTCCATCTAGAGCGTAAACTAAAATGTTGGATTGAATAGAATCTATCTTAGGTGCAGAAAGAAAAAATTCTTTTACCCTATTACCGTCAAGGACTAAGGATACTTTTCTACTTTCTCCTGGGAAAACAATAATTTCCTGACCTCTAAAATCATATTCCACTCCTTCTACAATTAACCCGCTCTTAGCTAGCCCATGATAATCCCAATCTATCTGGAAAGAATAAATACTTTTTTTATCTACTTTTTGTATATCTACCCCCAAATCATACCAATTTTCCACCAACGAAGAGACATTTATGCCACTTAGATCTATCTCCACATCCATTTCTTTAGCCAACTTTTTTACCACTAATAACATGTGTTCTATTTTCCAAGTAAGATCTCTAATATTTTTACTTACCTCTACAGCAAAAGCCGGTTTTTGATATTTTTTTAAGACATTATAAGTTAAAGACTTCTTTTGTTCTGGATAAAGAGTATTGCTGGAAAAGGTGTTCATATTAAAAAGAGAAAAGGCATAGTCTGGGGGATGTAATTGATTGTTTACTGTGCTTAAAACATTTTCAGCCAGACTAGCCAGGTATAAACGCTGATAGGTAGAAGTATCTATAATAATCGATTGCCCATATCTTCTGGGATTTCTTTCTATATTGATATAAGTAGGAGAATAAAAACCGCTTCCTTCGTGTAAGTGAATAAGACCATCACTTATGCTGGATAGATAGGAAATAGCTTTAGCCAGGGTATCTTCATAATACTGATGATAATCCTTATCAAATCTTCTATTCAAATCTACATTAATCTGCCTTTTGTACAAGAGTAAAGAGGGCCAATTGGCTCTGGGAACAATAATTAAATTACCTTTTTTTACCTTAGCCAGAGTAAGAATTTGTGCACAAACTACCCCACTGGGCTCATCTCCCTGGATACCACCCTGAACCATCACTGTTGGACCAGGCAGTTCTCCTTGTAAATAATAAACATCTAAAGGGAAAAAAGTAGGACTAAAGTAAGTTTTTGTTAAAGCCCAAAGACAATCAGAAGTCCAAAGACTAAATAAGAATACTATCCAAAAGATATGTCTCACAGAATACTACTTTTTGATTATTGTCTTTTACTGTTAACCTGAAAGCAAAGAGTTCCTCTTCCTTTAAGTAGTTAGGTAAAGGAAAACTGACTTCAACTCTTTTAAAACGAATAATCACGAATTTTAAGTCTTCGTCTCGAATGGAAAGAGGATAAACTTCTCCACTTCTGGTAATGGCATCAATAAACACTTCTCCCCTAGACTCTTTCTCTGCTTCTAGATTGTTTAATTCAAAAATAAGAACATATCTGTCTTTTCTTTTTAAACATTGAACATTATCTATTTTTACTATATTTAAGTCAACAATTTTAAATACACTCTTTAAGTCTATAGACTTCTTTTCTTTATTTTCAGATATTCCAGCTATTATTTCTTGTAAATAGTTTTCATCATATTTATCTAATATTTTTTTTACGTTATTCAATCTTTTTAGTTCAAATTGAGATTGGCTTAAACTAAAAGTACATTCTTCCAAGGCTTTTAAATTCTTTTTATTTTTTTCTGATATATTTAACAAAAAATAAGGAGAAATAAAAAAATATAGAAACACAATAACTAAAACAGTAACTACACTATTTATATGCCACTTTTTTACTCTAAATGTGGTAATAGACTTGTCATCTCTAAGGACTATAATATTGTAAGATATATTTTTCTTTAATTTCATTTAATCTTTTTCCAATCTTCTTGCCAAATCTTAAACTCTAATCCAGAAGGAACTAAAATTATTTTTTTTACTCCTCTATCTTTATAACCTTTAAGACTCTCATATTCTTGAATTCCAGAAACCTTAAACCCCCTGGGATGCAAAGTTACTTCTAGATTCCCCAGATAAACTCTTTTCGGAGCATCACTTTGCCAAAGTGTTTGCTTATGCTCATATATTTTTTTACGTCCTATTAAGTTTCCTTGTTTAGCTTGAGGATTGTAAAAAGCAATATAACTCTCAAGATCTCCCTTCTGCCAACTTTGCACCCATCGAACAAGCCAGTTCAATATTTCTCCTCGCCTGGTTTGCAAATATTCTTCTTCAAGTTCTTTAGAAGGCAGACTTCTCCATTCTTCCCCTGAAATTTTCCACTCCTGTCCTTGTTTTTGCCAATAAAGTCTTTTTATACCTGTTGAAGTCAGATTGGGAGAACGGAAATATTGCTTAAAATAGGTAACCTTGTAATCAGGCCCAGAAACCACTTTGATATCTCGTAAATATACATCTATCCAGGGATAGGCCTCAAATAGTCTCTCTTTTTGGCGCTGAAAAGATTTAAAAGACTTTTTGCCTTCAATATAAGCAACTGAAGAATAAAAGGAAAAAAGTCTTTACTTTTCAATCTCCAATTTTTAGCCCAGGCTTCTATTTTTTTTACCAAAGTTTGAGCTTCCTGGTCTTTTTCTGGGCCAGGAGCCCAGGAAAAGTTTTTAGTAATAATTACTGGGGTCTGAGCAAAAACTATATGTTTTTCTACTAAAGGAATATCCTTTAAATTAACCGCTACACAACCCTGGGTATTGAAAGCCTGAATTTCCTGTCCCCTACCATGAATCCAGATTCCATGCCCTGTTTTCCCCTTTAAACAATCAATAGGGTTAGGATAATTTAAAGTAAAGGCTACCCCTCCATAAAGAAAATAATCCAAATTTTGAGTCAGTTTACTTTCTAAAAAATATACGCCTTCTGGAGTCTTTTTATCCCCTTCTCTAAGTTTATCGCCTCTAACTTGTCCTGTAGTACAAGGTAAATGCCAGACCTCTTGAAGAGGACTTTGATTGGAAAAGAGAAAAAGGTTCTGAGTATCCTTATTGACCACAAAAAAAAGAGAGGGAAGGAACTTATTGCCTTTTAGAGAGGGAGACCAGCTAGCCTCAGCCATAAGAGGTGCTAAGGCCAGAAAAAAAAGATTAGGCTACCAAGTAAATAGAGCTTGTCCTTGTGGGCCTGCCAGGACCAATTGTTCAAAATGCTCTTCCTTTTCTCAAATTTAACTTCATAAAGATTTTGCCAGGGCTCACTTAAAGGATAAAAAATCTCTATTTTTGCTCTTGGCCATTCTAGGGGCCTAATCTCCAGAGGATAAGTTTTTACTCCCTTTTGTACTAAAAACAAACTCCACAAAGAAGAAGGTAATTTCAACCTGTCCACATCCTCAAGAGAAGAGGAAAGACCCACAACAAAAGAAAAAAAATCTCTATTTTCTGCCAGCAAGCGCTCGGTAAAAGCTTCTTTTCGGCTGAAGACAGCAAATAAGTCTTGCCCCAAAATTCTGAGAAACCTTCCAGCCATTCTGCACTCTTATAAAGGACCATTACCTGGGTACTACCATCTAACCCCAGATAAAATACCTTTTCTTTGGTCCACTTTTTACTCAACTGATAATAATTACTCTCTTCCTTGGGCCACAGAACCTGAGGGATTTTCTCCTTACTACACCCGCCCAAGAACAAAAGAAAAACCAGACAAAAACTAATTTTTCTAAGCATTGACCAATTCCAAAAGTTTACTTCGGGTAAAAATAGCTGTTAAGCTATAACCTGCCTGGGACAAGGCTTCCTGTCCACCTTCTTCCCTATCCAAAACACAAAAGATGTGTTTTACTTTAAGACCTGCCTCCTGGACCCGCTTGCAGGCAGTAAGCACAGAGCCACCTGTAGTTACCACATCTTCCAGAAGGGCCACTTCATCCCCGACTTGAAAGTTAGCCAGCCCTTCTAAGTATTGATTGGTGCCATGCCCTTTGGCTTTTTTGCGCACAATAAACGCTGGCAGGGGCCAGTTTTCCACATAAGACAGTACACTGACTCCACTTACCAAGGGATCTGCTCCCAGGGTCATGCCACCTACACCTTTTATTTGAGGACAATGCTCTTTTAACAGGTGTAAAAAAATCTTGCTAATCAAGTAGCCACCTTCAGGGTGCAGGGCAGTCTGTTTACAATCAAAATAATAATCGCTTTCTTTGCCAGATGTCAAAACAAACTTGCCTTCTTTATAGGATTTTTCATAAAGTAATTTGGCCAAAGCTATCTTTAATTCTTCCACCTTTATCCCTCAAATACTCGCTTAAAAATTAAATCCACGTGCCTGGCATAATACTGAGGATCAAAGAGTTTATCCAGTTCTTTTTCCCCTAAAATCTCTACTATCTTCTTGCTGCTGCGCACCTTATCCTCAAAAGGCACCTTTTCTTCCCAGCAAGCAAGCGCCTCTTTTTGTACCAGTTCATAGGCTTCCTGCCTTTTTAACCCCTTATCTATCAAAGCCAAAAGCACTCGCTGGGAATAAAAAAGGCCAAAGGAGGCCATTAAATTCCTGGCAATATTTTCCTCGTTTATCCTTAAATTGCTAAGTACACCTTTTAACCTGCCCAGCATATAGTGAATAAGAATGGTGGAATCAGGCATAATCACCCGCTCCACAGAAGAATGACTGATATCCCGCTCATGCCAGAGAGCCATGTTTTCCATGGAAGCCAGGGAATTGGTCCGAACCAATCTGGCCAGGCCACTTAAATTTTCTGCTGAAATGGGATTTTTCTTGTGAGGCATGGCTGAAGAGCCCTTCTGGCCTTTACTAAAACCTTCTTCTACCTCCAGCACTTCAGTCCTCTGCAGATGCCTAAGCTCCACACATAGCCGCTCAATACCTCCAGCCATAAGCGCCAAGGTGGTGAAATAATGAGCATAGCGGTCTCGCTGAATTATCTGGGTGGAAATGGGGTCCACCTTTAATCCCAAAAGCTCACAGGTAATGGCCTCTACCTCCGGGGTCAGGTGGGCATAGGTACCTACAGCTCCAGAAATCTTGCCCACGCGAATATTTTCTAAAGCATCCAGCCATCTTTTTTGATGCCTTTTAAACTCTGCATAAAATCCAGCAAATTTTAACCCAAAGGTGGTGGGCTCGGCATGCACCCCATGGGTTCTACCCATGGCCAAAAGATTTTTATACTTAAAAGATAGTTCCTTTAAAACCTCTAAAAGCTCTTCTAAGGCCTGGGCAATAAGTTTTCCAGCGCGGTAAAGGAGCAAGCTATTGGCTGTATCCACAATATCCGAAGAGGTACAACCCAGATGAATAAACCTAGAAGCAGGTCCTACCTTTTCTTCTACAGCAGTTAAAAAGGCTATCACATCATGCTTGGTCTTTTCTTCAATTTCCAAAATTCTCTCTAAATCAAAGTCTGCCTTTTTTCTTATCTCCTCCATCTCCTGCGCAGGAATCACTCCCAGTCTGTGCCAGGCCTCGCAAACAGCTATTTCCACTTCCAGCCAGGTTCTAAATTTATTTTCTAACGTCCAGATTTTTCCCATTTCTGGACGAGTATACCGATCTATCATTGCTGCTTTTCTCCCCTTTCTCCAGATTTAACCAATTGAAAAAATAAAAAAGGCAGCTAAAACTAGCTGCCTATTAAACGCCTCATCCCTTGTTGCTGCCACCAGATGAAGTACTACATCCACTACTCGTGCTAGAGGCACTACTGGTGGAAGAAGTAGAAGAGCTATTGCCATTGGAAGATCCCCTGCTATAGTCAGTTACATACCAGCCAGACCCCTTTAAAATAAAAGAAGTATTGGAGATAAGCCGCTTACTTACTCCATTACACACAGGACAGCTAAGTTCTTTTTCTTCATAATTACTCTGCCACTCTTCAAAAACTTGCCCGCACTGTTGACATTGATACTCATAAATAGGCATGTTCGCACCTCCAGCAATAATCTTGCAGCAACAAATAAAACTGGAATCAGAACTGTCAAGTTAGATTATTTTTTACCTTTTTTGGCAGCCTCAATGGCTTCTTTAATTCTCTGCTTTAATCTCTTTTCCCTTCTTTTTCTTCTCCTATCCAGTTCCTTTCTACGCTCAATTTTTTTATGTCTAGCCATAAATTCCTCCTTTCGATTTCCCTCAAAGTTCAAACTATTATTTATAACTCAAAACAGCACTCTTGTCCAGCGGTGAACCTAAAGGAATTCTGGCTAGATACAACTCCATCCTGACCTGATTCATCTAGAAAATATGATAAGTATTTAAAACTCAGTTTTTAAAAATACTTAAAGGCCAATTGCGTCCTCTCTAAGTCACTTTTAGAAAACAAACTAAAAACTATGGCTAAAATAAGGGATACAGGCAGAGCCACCACATTGGGATCTACCCATTGCAAAAGCCAGAGCCAGGAGCCCTTAGGAGCAAGGGAAACCAAAGTGTCTTGGCCAGTTAAAAATTTGCATAGCCCAATGGCTTGAGCTTCCTTTAGGTGAATAAACAAAAGCCAGAACATGGAACTACAAAAACCTCCCACCAAAGATACTTTGGCTGCCACAGGAGTCATTTTTTTCCAGTAAAGACCAAGAAAGTAAATGGGCAAAAAAGAAGCTGCACAAAGCCCAAAAAAGAAGGCGGTTGCCCTGGCAATGATTGAGCCCGGGAGTATCCAGGCCCAAACAAGGGCCGCAAATACAGTTATAAAAACCCCCAGTTGACTACTTTTAAAGGTAAAAGTGCCTTTTTTCTCCAGCTATCTATACAGTCCCGCCCCAGGGAAGTTCCCCCCACATGATATTGGGAAGAAAGAGTGGACATGGCCGCAGCAAACATGGCAATCAGGAAAAGCCCAGAAAACCAGGAAGGCATAACCTTTTCAACATAAAGAGGAATTATTTTATCCATATTGCCTTTAGCCATCACAATGGAGATTTTGCCAAACTCTTTAAAAAATACTGCATTGGAAAGGGCTCCTACGGTAAAAGCTACTCCAGTCATAAGCAGGATAAAAATACCTCCCACCAGAACAGCTCGATTGAGTTCCCGATCAGAGGGGACAGTCATATAGCGTAAAGCCAGCTGGGGTTGAGCCAGAACTCCAATACCTACTCCATAGATAATGGTGGTATAAATAACCAGCCAGAGAGGGCTTCCCACCTTTGCCCCTTGGGTCCAGCCCAGCAAGCCTCCGGCCTTTAATTTTGCAGGAACCAAATGGGCCATATCTGTTAGGGTTTGATGAGCAGTTATAATCCCACCCAGTTTAGAGTAGGTAAAGACAATTAAAAAGAGCATCATTGCCGCCATAATACATCCCTGAAAGGCATCCGTATACATAACGGCCTTTAAGCCACCAGTGACTACATATCCTGCCACCAAAAGGGTAACTATGAGTAACCACGCTTCATAACTTATTCCCAATGCAGCAAAAGAAACCTCTAACATCCTACAAATACCAATTAAAACCGCAGCAGCATAAAGAGGAATAAAAAGAAAAATAATCAATCCTGAAAAGTTTTGAATAAACCTGGAGCCATACCTTTTTCCTAGAAATTCCGGAAAGGTATGGGCATCCAAGGCCAGCCCCATCAATCGGGTTCTTTTACCAAAAAAGACCATGGCCACAAAAATACCCACAAAAATATTTAAAAAAGTAAGCCAGAGCAAAGGAAAGCCAAAAAGAGCAGCTGCTCCGCCAAAACCAATAATAGCAGAAGTAGAAATAAAAGTAGCTCCGTAAGAAAGGGCCATGATAAAGGCATTCATTTCTCTGCCAGCCAAGAGATAGTCCTGGCTACTTTTGGTCTGCTTATAACCTCTATACCCTAAAAACAGTACTACGCCCAGATAGCCCAAAATTGCTAAGATTTTGTAAGTCATTACTTCTCCTCCTTGGAAACCAGAATGGTCTGCTCAACAGTTTTTCCCTTATCATTCCAGTGCAAGATTCCATATCCCACACAAAAGGCGGACGCAGCCAAACAAAGTAAATAAGCTAGAGCCATCTCTACACTTCCCATACCCAACATAAAAAACACCTCCCCTTTTATTTAAAAAGTCAAAAAAAAAGGCCGCTAGGTTTTTCCTGCGGCCTTTTTTACCCTCACGCTTCTTTTGGGGTAAACCTATCCCCCTTTTCTGGCCGCAGGCTTTAAGCGACCAAAAAAGAAAAATATAAAACTAAAAAAGAAGAAAAATAGGTTTTTAAACATAATGCACTATTACCCCAAAATTTAAGCTCAACTAAAAACCCAAAACTCCAGAACCTTCCAGCTTAATTCGTTAAAAGGACAAAAAACAAAGATTAGAGGCTTGAAACTTTCTTTGAAAAAATAAAAAAATAAAAAAACCAAAACCCTTAAAAAAAACTTGCCAAAAGAAAAAAAGTTCTATAGGAAGTATTCCTCGCTGGTGCCGAGGTAGCTCAGTCGGTAGAGCAGGGGACTGAAAATCCCCGTGTCGGCAGTTCGATTCTGTCCCTCGGCACCATTTTTTTTAACCTCAAAGGATTGCAAACTCTAGTTGCAATCCTTTTTTTATTTAAAACTTTCTCCTAAATAACACCCATAAAAAATAGGCTATAACCCCAAAAGATCTCTTAAGTTATCGCTAAAATTACAAACAAGTCTCACCTGGTAACTACTTAAGATTATTAGTATATTCACATCAATCACAGAACCGTTAACTGTTTTTGCTAAAAACAAACCCCATTCTGACAATCAGACATCATTCTAACTATATAATTATAAAAAATATCTTTAAAAACCTTAGCTCTTCCAGAAAACAAAAAAATATCCATAAATAAGATATGGAATGTTTCTATTTTTTTGTCAAAACCTGTTGACAACTACATAATATTTTTACATTTATTTCGCAAACAAAGGAAAATTCAAATCAAAAGAAACCCTTGAATTTAGCCAAGGTTAAGCATTCTATGATAACATCTATAGCTAAATTTTATAGCTAGAATTAAAATTTAACTTTTTTACCTTATAAATATGTTTCTATTTTTCTTTATCTTAGCTCCAACTATTGCTGTAAAAATATATTTTTTCTTTACTTATTTTGTTCTGGCAAAAGGATACTTTCTATAAGTAAATTGTAAAATTTAAATAAAAAACTAAATAACTCCATAACCTCATGTCAGGGAGAAAACATGAAAAAACTTTCAAAATCTGTTAATTCTGTAAAAGAGTATAACTGGAACTTTACTAAAAGTGGTGAAATTAAAGCATATATAAAGCCAGCTAAATTAAAAGAGCTCTGGTTTCATACCGGTACAATTTGTAATCTTAAGTGTCCTTTTTGTTTTGAAGGCTCATCTCCCAGAAACAATCGAATAGAACAATTAGCCCTTGCTGATATTAAACCCTTTGTGCAGGAAGCAATAGAGCTTAATGTAGAAAAGTTTGCTTTCACTGGTGGAGAGCCCTTTGTTAATCAAGAGTTTGGGGCAATACTTGATTATGCGCTGGAGTTCAGGGATTGCTTGGTTTTAACCAATGCTACAGAGCCTCTACTTAACAATTTAGACCAGATAAAATCCCTTGCCCGTAAGCCCAACCAGCTTAGTTTTAGAGTAAGTCTTGATTCCTATGAAGAATCCCTTCATGATAAGAATAGAGGTAAAGGTAAATTTAAGCTTTCAACCTGGTTAATAAAAAAACTACATGAAATGGGCTTTAAAGTATCTGTTGCCTGTCAGGCCCACTTAAACAAAACTTCCAAGTCAATAAGTGAAAATTTCCGTGAACTTTTTAAGCAAATAGGCCTGCCTGAGCAAACAGAAGTTGTAACTTTTGTGGATTTAAAGCGTCCCCATGCGAACCTTAAGGTACCGGAAATAACCAAAAATCAATTTTACTCTACTAAAACCAGAGAAGAAATAGAAAACTTAATGTGTAGCTACAGTAAAATGATTTTAAAAAAGAAGGGAAAAGTAAGTGTATATGCTTGCACTCTGGTGGATGATGACGAGGAGTATGCTTTGGGAAGTTCACTTCAGGAAGCAATGCAGGCAAAAGTAGCTCTTAAGCACCATAGATGTTTTATCTGTTATTCTGATGGTATTTCTTGTAGCGAAATTATCAATAAGTCAGGCAAAATAAAAAATAAAAAAAGTATCCTTATTCAAAAAGAATCTGTTGATAGAGATGATATAAAAAAATATTATGGTAAAGTTTTAAAAACCAAAAGGGATTTAAAAACATCTGCCTGCTGCTCTACTGAAGATGTTCCAGATTATGTAAAAAGTATACTTCTGGAGATTGAAGAAGAGATTCTAGATAAATTTTATGGTTGCGGCTCTCCTATTCCTCTAGCTGTGGAAGGATGTACAGCGATAGACCTTGGTTGTGGAACAGGAAGAGATGCCTATATTTTATCAAAGCTTGTAGGTGAGTCAGGTAAAGTACTTGGCATTGATATGACAGAAGAACAACTTGAGATAGCTCAAAAATACATAGGCATAATGACCAAAAAATTTGGTTTTAGAAAACCTAATATTGAATTTAAAAAAGGTTATATTGAAGAACTTGATAAGCTGGGGATAAAAGACAACTCTGTAGATGTAATAATATCCAATTGCGTGGTAAACCTCTCTTTTGACAAATTAAGGCTCTTAAAGGAAATTTTTAGAGTGTTAAAGCCAGGTGGAGAGCTTTATTTTTCTGATGTATTTGCCTCCAGAAGAATCCCTGTAGAATTAAAAAACAATTCTGTACTTATAAGTGAATGTATTGCAGGAGCTTTTTATATTGAAGATTTTAGAAGAGAAGTTACAAAACTTGGATATCCTGATCTCAGGATTGTCTCTTCCAGAGAGATAGAAATAACCAATCCAGAAATAAAGCAAAAAATTGGAAGGATAAAACTCTACTCCTAAACTCTAAGGGTATTTAAACTCAATGACCTGGAAGATAGATGTGAAGATTACGGACAAATCGCCATTTATCTTGGCACCATACCCCAGGAGCCCCACTTCTTTAAACTAGATGCCAATCATCTCTTTGAAAAAGGCAAACCAGTGCCTGTTTGTGGCAATACAGCATCAATATTATCTCAGACAAGATATGTAAAACATTTTAAAGTGATTGGAGACCGTTCGCATCATTATGGATTATTTGACTGTGCTAAAAAACAAGATAGTGACAACTTTAAAAGTACTTGTGGATGTTAAATGAAAAGATATATTAAACCCCTTTTAGCTATTTTAATTATCTTATCCCTTGTATTTGCTGGTAAAGCACTTGGACTTGGGAACAGACTGGGAGAGTTTAGAGAATGGGTTGCCTCCAAAGGAGCCCTGGGCCCCATTATTTTTATGGGAGTTTATGCTATAGCAACTGTAATGGCAATACCAGGTTCAGCATTAACAATAATGGCTGGAGCTATTTTTGGCTCAGTTGTAGGTGTAATAACAGTTATATTTGGAGCAACCATTGGAGCTTCCTTATGTTTTTTAATTTCAAGATATCTTGCCAGAGACTTTATTGCATCGCTTTTGGAAAAGAACGGAAAGTTTAAAAAGCTAGACGATATGACCGAGAAGAATGGTGCCATAATAGTTGCCATTACAAGACTTGTACCCCTCTTCCCTTTTAACCTGCTCAATTATGGTTTTGGACTCACCAAAGTTCCTTTTATGACTTATGTATTATGGTCTTTTATCTGCATGTTGCCAGGAACAATACTTTATGTGGTTGGAACTGATGCTGTTACTACCTCTATCCAGGAAGGCAAGGTACCCTGGGTGCTCATACTTATTGTTTTGTTAATATTTATAATTCTATTTTTTGTAGTTAAAAGAGCAAGAAAAAAGATTAAGGAATAATTATGTCTAGATTAAGTTTATCTCCAAAGGATATTTATAACCAAAAACTTCTAAGCAATGTGCATCCAGAAGATTGGCTTAACCCTGAACCTGAGCCAATTTACAACCTTGTTGTCATTGGTGCAGGTACAGCTGGTCTAATAAGTGCCATTATCACTGCTTCCCTTGGAGGAAAGGTTGCTCTTATTGAAAAGGACCTGATGGGTGGAGACTGTCTTAATGTGGGCTGCGTACCCTCCAAGAGCATTATTAAGTCTTCCAGAATAGCCCACACATTAAAAAATGCCTGGCTGTATGGTTTTGAAAGCCAGCAGGTGACCAAGTCCGCTTTTCCTAAAGTGATGGAAAGGATGAGAAGGATAAGAGCTAATCTCAGCCATAATGATTCTGTAAAAAGGTATTCTCAACTGGGGGTGGATGTGTTTTTAGGAGAAGGGCGCTTTGTTGGGGATAATGCAGTCCAAGTGGATGAAAAAGTCTTAAAATTCAAAAAAGCTGTCCTTGCCACTGGAGCAAGGGCTGTTGTACCTGATATCCCTGGATTAAAAGAAAGTGGTTATTTAACAAACGAAACTATCTTTAACCTAGAAAAGCTTCCTGAACATATTCTTGTCATTGGTAGCGGTCCTATTGGATGTGAGCTTTCCCAAGCTCTTAGCAGGTTGGGCGCCAGAGTAACAATGGTAAAAAAATACTCAAGGGTTTTACCAAGAGAAGATATCGAAGCAGCAGAACTAGTAGAAGGTGTCTTAAAAAATGATGGTATTGAAATGTTAAGTGAGTCAAAAGTGGTTGAAGTAAAAAAATTAAAAAATGGTAAAAAAATGGTCTCTGTCCAAAAGATTAAAAACAAGGAGAGAATAAACATAGAAACTGATGAAATCTTGGTAGCTACCGGAAGAGCCCCCAATGTAGAAGGGCTGAATCTAGATGTAGTAGGGGTAGAATATGATTTAAGAAAGGGAATAAAGGTTAATGACTTTCTTCAAACCACCAATAAAAACATCTATGCTGCAGGTGATTGTTGTTTGAAGTGGAAGTTTACCCATGCAGCAGAAGCAACAGCTCAGATTGTGGTTCAAAATGCCCTTTTTAAGGGAAGAAAACGCTTGAGTTCTCTTGTCATACCCTGGTGTACTTATACTGACCCTGAAGTGGCACATGTGGGAATGTATGAAGAAGAGGCCAAAAGCAAAGGTTTGGCTGTGGAATATTTTAAATTTGACCTGCATGAAAATGATCGTGCACAAACTGAAAGTGAAACCCTTGGCTTTGTAAAAGTAATGGTTAAAAAAGGAACAGACAAAATCCTGGGAGCAACTATCGTAGCAGCACACGCAGGTGAAATGATAAATGAACTTACTATCGCTATGACCTATAACCTGGGGCTTAGGAAACTTGCAAAGGTAATACATCCCTACCCAACTCAAAGTGAAGCCATAAAGCGGGTGGCAAGTCTTTACCAGAAAAGCAGACTCACCCCGCTGGTAGCAAAGATTTTAAAGTGGTGGCTTAAGTTTCAAAGAAGATGAGCTTCTCTGCTAAAAACCACAAAAACCTTATTATAATTTTTACTCGCTATCCTGTTCCTGGAAAAACAAAAACACGCCTAATTACCCAGCTAGGCCCTGCAGGTGCAGCCAATCTACAAAGAGTGATGACTTCCTTTGTAGTTTCTCAGGTAAAAAAAACAAACCTACCTTTTAAAATCAAGTACACTGGCGGGACAAAAAGGGAAATGCAGGAGTGGCTGGGAGAAGATATTGTATATTCTAAACAGGGTAAGGGAGACCTGGGTGAAAAAATAAAACAGGCCTTTGCCGAAGGTTTTAAAGAAGGATTTACAAACATTGTCTTAATAGGAAGTGATTGTCCCAACTTGCGAGCCAAATTGCTTAAAAAAGCCTTTAAACTGCTTGCTAAATACAACTGTGTAATTGGGCCTGCTAAAGACGGTGGTTATTATTTGCTTGGATTAAACCAACTTATTCCGGAACTATTTGAAAACATAGACTGGGGAACCGGAAAAGTACTAAAACAAACCCTAGCTAAAGTTAAAAACTACAAACTTCTGCAAACTTTAAGCGATGTAGATAAATTTGAAGATATACCTAAAAAAATCTCTGTAATTATCCCCACCTTAAATGAAGAAAAAAATATTGCCTGCCTTTTAAATCAGCTAAAAGATGGATTTAATGTGGAACCTGTTATTGTAGATGGAGGGAGCAAAGACAATACTCTAAGCATTGTAAGGCAAATGGAGTGTAAAGTTGTTGTTAGCCCCTCTGGCAGAGCCAAGCAGATGAATAAAGGAGCAGCAATAGCAAGTGGCGATATACTCTTTTTTGCCCATGCTGATTCTATCTTACCTGACAACTGGGATATCTGCATTCGGGAAACTATAGAAAAAAACAACCCCTGCTTGGTTTTTTTAAGTTTAAAATAGCCGAAAACATTAAAGGAAAAGCACTTATTGAATTTGGCACAAATATCAGAGCCAACCTGCTAAAAAAGCCATATGGCGATCAGGGTTTTTTCCTTAAAAGAGATGATTTTTTTAAACTGGGATGCTTTCCTGAGGTGCCAATCCTGGAAGACTTACTTTTTGTAAAAAAAGCTAAAAGCAGAGGTAAAATAGCCTGTGCAGATGAATATCTCTTAACATCAGGCAGAAGGTGGAAAAAATATGGAGTATGGAAAACCACCTACTTAAATCAATGCGTACTTTTAGCAGCTTTCTTAGGCTATGACCTTAAACAAATAAGAAAGGCTTACCTATCAGGCAAAAATCCTCTTTTTAACCTGTAGGATAAGCTAATAAATTTTTTATAAGCACAACACAAAAAATTTATACTCCAGCCCAGCCTCTCTTAATCAAATAATCAAAAGTTATCAGCTTTTATCTCTAGCTTACAAGTTCAAATTGTTTACGCAAAGTATATTCTGCCTGTTTTCCCTTATTCCACAGTTGAACAGGCCTATAATATCCCACCACTCTGGTATAAACTTCTGCCTCCTGTCCACATTTTGGACAGGTAAAATGCTCCCCTTCCAGATATCCATCCTGCTTGCATACAGAAAAGGTAGGAGTAATGGATAGATAAGGCAATTTAGTGTTGGAAAGGGATTTAACAATAAACTTTCTTAAACTTTCTTTATCGTAAACAGCCTCGCCCAAATAAACATGAAAAACAGTGCCACCTGTATAAAGAGGTTGTAATTTATCCTGATGCTCTAAAGCTCTAAAAATATCAGTAGTATAGTCAACTGGCAAATTGGTAGAGTTGGTATAATAAGGAACACCATTACCAGAAGTATAAATATTGGCATAAAGAGACTTATCTATTTTAGCCAATCTAAAACTAGTGCCTTCAGCAGGAGTAGCCTCCAGGTTATATAGATTTCCAGTTTCTTCTTGGAATTTTCTGGTAAGTTCTTGCAGATGTTTTAATACTCTTTGCATCAGATTTACGCCTTCTTCGGTTTCAATACCTTTGCCTAAAAGATTCATGCAGGCCTCGTGACCTCCCACCAGCCCAATGGTACTAAAGTGATTTTTATATCCCACCTTTAGATAACGCTTGGTAAAGGGAAACATGCCCTTTTCTAAGTTGTCTGCAATAAGTTTGCGTTTAAATTCCAAAGAATCCTTGGCCAATTCAGCATACTCGCTAATCAAATGCAAAAAGTCTTCTTCATTCTGGGCAAGATAAGCCAGTTTAGGCAAGTTCAGGGTCACAACCCCAATGGAGCCAGTCAAATCTCCTGCCCCAAAAAGCCCACCTGTTCTTTTGCGGAGTTCTCTTAAGTCCATCTGTAAGCGACAACACATGGAGCGCACATCCTCTGGTTTTAGGTCTGAGTTAATAAAATTCTGAAAATAAGGCGCCCCATATTTTCCAGTAAGTTTTAAAATCAATTCCCCCACTTCACTTTCCCAGGGAAAATCTCTGGTCACATTATAAGTGGGAATGGGAAAACTAAAAATTCTGCCGTGATAGTCTCCCTCCAGCATCACCTCTAAAAAGGCCCTGTTTATCCATTCCATTTCCTTTTCAAACTCAGCATAGGTCTTGTCCTGCAACTTGCCACCTATAATTACTGGTTCGCTGGCAATATGAGCAGGTGGAACCAGGTCAAAGGTCAAATTGGTAAAAGGAGATTGTCCTCCCCATCTGGAAGTGGTGTTTAAATTAAACACAAATTTTTGAATGGCCTGCTTTACTTCCTCATAGCTAAGTCCATCATAGGCAACAAAGGGAGCCAGATAGGTATCCACATTGTTAAAGGCCTGAGCCCCTGCCCACTCATTTTGCAAGGTACCCAAAAAATTAACCATTTGTCCCAGAGCAGAATCAAAGTGTCTGGCAGGGCCTGCTGAACACCTGCCTTCCAGGTTAAATCCTTCCAGGAGCAAGTCCCTTAAACTCCAACCAGCACAATAACCTGCCAAGCCAAAGGAAAGGTCATGAATATGAAAATAACCCAGGTTATGGGCTTCTCGAATTTCTTCAGGATATTTTTCCAGAGCGTATCTGGCCTGTACAGAGCCAGAAAGGTGCAGCATCAATCCCTGAAAAGAGTGAGACAGGTTGGCGTTTTCATTCACTCTCCAGTCTTTTTTTCCAGATATTCATCTATGACCTGACACACATCCAGAAAACTCTTTTTTTGTTCCCTTATTTCTCTTCGTTTCTCTCGATATAAAATATATTTTTTAGCTACTTCATAGAGCCTGTTTTCCATTAAAACCAATTCCACCATATCCTGAACCTGTTCCTGGTCCACCACGGAAAATTCCTTGAGCTTGGCTTCTACCTTTAAGGCCAATCTTTTGGCCAAAAGAGGGTCTTTAATCTGATTGGCCTTTAAAGCTTTTAAAATGGCCTGGGCAATTCTATCTACAGACCAGGTTTCCAGTCTTCCGTCTCTTTTTTTTATCTGCTCTGGCATAATTTATTCCTCCCTTTGGGGTTTATGTACTCTTGTAAATGCAGGGTAAAATTTGGGGGTAAATATTCTCTGGTTAGTTCAATATCTTTCTCTGTTAACAAAGGCACCTTGGTTAAACGAAAATAAAATTTATGTGAATATTTTTGAGCTAACGCAAAGATAGAAGTAAAATTAGCTTCTACTTCTTCTACGCTTACCTTTTTACCTGTCAGGGCTGAATACTTTTCAAAAGGACCTTTTACATCTATGGCCAGTAAATCCACCAAGTCTAAAGCCAAAAGCTTCTCCAAAACCTGAGGTTTAAAACCATTGCTATCCACCTTTACCAGATACCCCAGGTTTTTTAACTCCCTACAAAGCTCTTCCAAATAAGGCAACAAAGTCACTTCCCCACCGGTTAAAACCACTCCCTCCAGCCACTTTTGGTCTTTTTTAAGTTTACTTACGACCTCTTCCCAGGCTAAAGCAGGTAAAAGGTGGCCTTCCTGGGCCAGTTGCCAGTTATGACAGGTAGGACAAGCAAAATTACAGCCAGAAAAAAATAAAACTGCACTGATTTTTCCAGGCCAATCAATTAAGCTAAAAGGCAAAAACCCCTTTAGCTCTGCCAGGTCACTCATGTTCAACCTTATAGTTTCAATATGTTTAACCAAGCTTTTCTCTAAATCCTCGTTTAGAGAAAAGTAAGACCATCTCCAGGCAGGTCTTCCGGCTCACCCCACAAGCTTGGCCTTCCCATCTCTACCTGTAGAGACAGTGGCTGGTAAACAAGCTTGCCTTTAGAGGGGCTCACGGCGGCGGGACCGCTCCTGATTTGCACAGGATTCCCTATTAAGCCTAAATTAGGCACCTGGAGCACCCGAGATTGGCTTTTCATAACTCAAATAAAAAAAATTACGCAAATAAAAAGTTGTCAACAAACCAGAGGGTTAAAGAAAAAATTTTTTTCTAAATTATATCAAAAGATTAAAAAAAATCTTTTTCTAGCCCCGGAGATACCAGGCCTGGTTCCTCTATCGGTCCCAGAAAGGGTTTCATTTCCTTTTCTAACAAGACCTTGCGGCCTTGAATTTTCAATTTGCCCTCAGCCAGCCAGCTAAGGGCCTGGGGATAAATGCGATGCTCCCAGCGCAAGATTCTAGCTCCCAGGCTATCTCCATCGTCTTCAGGCAAGGCAGGAACCACAGCCTGAATAATAATGGGTCCATTATCCATCTTTTCATCTACAAAATGCACCGTACAGCCCGAAAGTTTTACGCCATAATCTGCAGCCTGTGCCTGGGCATGAAGCCCTGGAAAACTGGGAAGTAAGGCAGGATGAATATTTAAAATCCTGTGCGGAAAAGTAGAAACAAAAAGGGGAGAAAGGATGCGCATAAATCCAGCCAAAACCACCACCTCTGCACCCACTCCCCTAATAATCTTTATTAGTTCCTGTTCAAACCTTTCTCTACTTGGGTATTGCTGGTGCTCTACCACTTCGGTTTTTAAGTTATGTTTTTTAGCTCTTTCCAGACCATAGGCCTCAGGATTATTGGAAATAACCACCTTTATCCTGGCCTTTAACTTTTCTTCTTCTATTTTATCAATAATGGACTGAAGGTTGGAGCCACTGCCAGAAATAAGTACAGCCAGGGAAAGCATTTACTTTTCTCCTCTAAAAAAGGTCAAAATTGCTTCTAACAAACCATCAATGGTATACTCTTTAGCTTCTACCTGGGGAGTAAAACCAAACTTTTTTAAGGTATTGGAAGTAATGGGACCAATGGAAGCGAAATTTAGCTTTGCTAATTCTTCTCTGGATACCTCATCTCCTATTAAATGAAAAAAGTTTTCCACTGTAGAAGAACTGGTAAAAGTAACCAGGTCCATTTCTCCCTCTTTTATCCAGCTTAAAAGCTCTTCTTTTTTCCCTGTCCCAGCCTGGTTTCATATACAGGCAAAATATCCACCCGGGCTCCAGCCTTATTTAACTCTTCAGGCAACACTTCTCTGGCCTTTTTAGCTCTGGGGATTAAAACCCTTTTGCCCTTAATTCCCAGCTTTAAAAGACCAGCAACCACCTCTTCAGCCACATATTTGGGAGGTACAAAATCAGGATAAATACCTACTTTTTGGAGTTCCTGGGCAGTGGCTGGACCAATAGCTGCCACCAAAAGTCCACCCAGGCTGCGGGCATCCATATTGGCTTTTCTAAGTTCTTGCCAGAAATACTTCACTCCATTTACAGAAGTAAAAATAAGCCAGTCATAAAACTCTAAATTGGCCAAAGCTTGGTGCAACAGACTATAATCAGAGAGGGGAACCACCTCAATGGTTGGGCATTCCAGCACACACGCCCCTAAAGCAGCTAGCTTTTGCTTAAATCCACTAGCCTGCTGCCTGGCTCGCGTAACCACAACCTTTTTACCCAACAGAGGTCTTTTCTCAAACCAATCCAGAGTATTTTTTAAAGTCACCACCTCTCCAACCACAATCAAAGAAGGAGCTTTAAACCCCTTTTCCTTGGCCTCTTGAGCCACTTTTTCCAGAGTGGAAACCAAACTACGCTGTTTGCAGGTAGTACCCCAGTGGACCAGGGCGACAGGCATATCTTTAGACATCCCGGCCTGTTGTAGATTGCTGGCTATCGAAGGTAGATTTTTTACGCCCATAAAAAAGACCAGGGTACTTTTACTTTCCACCAGGGCCTTCCAGTTGATTGCACTTTCGGGCTTTTTGGGATCTTCATGCCCGGTAATAAAAGAAACCGAAGAGGCAAAGCGCCTGTGAGTAAGAGGAATTCCAGCATAGGCAGGTGCAGCCACGGCTGAAGTTACGCCAGGCACCACTTCAAATTCAATGCCTGCTTCCACCAGTTCTTCTGCTTCTTCTCCACCCCGGCCAAATACATAAGGGTCTCCTCCCTTTAACCTGGCTACAACCTTACCTTCTCTGGCTTTTTCTACCAAAAGCTCATTTATCTTTTCCTGGGGTAAAGTGTAATCTCCCCCTTTTTACCCACATAAATAATTTCTGCCTGAGGACAAAAATTTAAAAACTCCTCATTGGCCAGATAGTCATAAACCACCACCTGAGCCTGCTCTAAAATCTCCTTGCCCCTTAAGGTGAGCAAACCAGGGTCCCCGGGACCTGCACCAATTAAATATACCTTTCCTTTACTCATACCCCATCCTTAGACAATACTTTTAAGCCTGTTATAAAGCTTTTCTATCTTTTCCCTTTTTCCTTATACTCAGCTTGTTTTGTTTTTTCCTTTTCCACCACTTGTTGTGGGGCTTTATTTAAAAAACCAGGATTGTTTAATTTCTTCTCTATTATGGTCAGTTCCTTATCAATCTTGGCAAACTCTTTTTCCAGGCGAGAAAGCTCAGCTTCAATATCCACCAACCCCTTTACTGGGACAAAAAATTCATACCCTTTAGCCACAAATCCTGCACACCCCTCAGGCTCTTTTAAGTCGCTCTCCACCTGCATATCTTCCAGTCTGGCCAAAAAGGTAATGAGCTCTCTATGAACTTCTAAAAATTCTCTGTCTTTGGGTTCAGCAACTCTGCCCAGCAATTTTACCTTTGTACCCAGGGAAATACCCAGTTCTGCCTTAATATTTCTCACTCCAGAAATAACTTCCTGCAAAAACTGCATTTCTTCTACTACCTTAGGCTTTATACATTCAGGCCTAAAGGGAGGATAGGGCAATTTTGAAAGGTTCTCTTCTTTTACTCCAGGCAAATAGGTCCAGACCTCTTGGGTTACAAAGGGAATAATGGGATGCAGTAAAACAAGAGTTTCTCCCAGGACCTGGCGCAAACAGGTTTTGGCCATTAGTTTAGCTTCCTTATCCTCTCCATACAGTACTGGTTTTATAAGTTCCAAATACCAGTCACAAAATTCATGCCAGACAAATTGATACAATACCTGGGCTGCTTCGTTAAAATTATAGCTTTCAATGGCAGATTTTACTTTTTCCTTAACCTCTTCTAAACGATGTAAAATCCATTCATGCACTAATCCCTTTACATTTTCCAACTCACATTCAAAACAATTTTCATCTAAATTCATTAGAGCAAATCTAGAAGCATTCCAGATTTTATTGATAAAGTGTTTATAGCCTTCAATACGCTCTTCGCTGAGTTTTATATCTCTGCCCATGGCAGCAAAGGCAGTGAGAGTAAACCTCAAGGCATCTGTTCCATACTTATCAATCATAATCAGAGGATCAATTACATTGCCCTTGGACTTGCTCATCTTTTGTCCCTGGGCATCTCGAACCAAAGCATGAATATAAACATCCTTAAAGGGCACATCCTGCATAAAATGCAGGCCCATCATCATCATACGCGCTACCCAGAAAAACAAAATATCAAACCCGGTAACCAGCACAGAAGTGGGATAAAACACTTCCAGTTCTTTGGTCTTATCTGGCCAGCCCAGGGTAGAAAAGGGCCAGAGGGCAGAAGAAAACCAGGTGTCCAAAACATCTTCTTCTTGCTTTAAGTTAGCACTTCCACACCCAGGGCACTGAGTTAAATCCTCACGGGAAACACTTAATTCCCCACACTCCTCACAGGTCCAGGCAGGAATGCGATGTCCCCACCAGATTTGTCTGGAAATACACCAGTCCCGAATATTGTCTAACCATTCAAAATAGGTTTTGGTCCAGTGTTCAGGGAAAATTTTGGTCTCACCTTGAGCCACAGCCTCTCTTGCTCTTTTGGCCAGGTCCTTTACCTTCACAAACCACTGCTTGGAAACATAAGGTTCAATCACAGTATGGCAACGATAACAGTGTCCCACACTGTGCCTATGTTTTTCTTGCTCTAGCAAATACCCCTGCTCAGCCAAACGCTCCAGGATTTTTTTCCTGCACTCAAACCTATCTAAACCAGCAAACTCTCCAGCTTCTGAAGTCATCTTGCCCCAGTCATCAATCACCTTTACCAAAGGCAAATTGTGTTTACGTCCCAGTTCAAAGTCATTCACATCATGGGCAGGAGTTACCTTTAAGCAGCCAGTACCAAACTCCCTGTCCACATATTCGTCTGCAATAATTGGAATTTTTCTACCCACCAAAGGCAAAATCACCTTTTTGCCTATCAGGTGTTTATAGCGCTCGTCTTCTGGATGTACAGCCACAGCTGTATCTCCCAGCATTGTTTCAGGTCTGGTAGTAGCAACCACTACTTCTCCAGAACCATCCTCCAGAGGGTAGCGTAAATGATAAAGACCGCCATCAATATCTTCATGCTCCACTTCCAGATCAGCTAGAGCTGTATGGCATCTGGGACACCAGTTAATAATGTAATCCCCTTGATAAATAAGCCCTTCTTCATAAAGGCGGACAAAAACTTCTCGCACTGCTCTGGACAGACCTTCATCCATGGTAAAGCGAAGCCTGGTCCAATCTACAGAAGCACCTAATTTTTTTACCTGGTTTAAAATTTTATTGCCATATTCTTCTTTCCACTGCCAAACTCTTTCTACAAACTTTTCTCTGCCCAGGTCATCTCTGGTTTTGCCCTCTTGAGCCAGTTGCCTTTCTACCACATTCTGGGTGGCAATACCTGCATGGTCAGTACCAGGTACCCACAAAACATCGTAGCCCAATTGGCGATGAAAACGGCATAAAATGTCCTGCAAGGTGATATTAAGGGCATGCCCCATATGTAAGGTCCCTGTAACATTAGGGGGAGGAATCACTATAGAATAAGGTCTTTTGACCTTTTCCACTTCTGGAGTGAAGGTTTTATTTTCTTCCCAATAACTAATCCACTTGTCCTCTATGTCCTTGGGTTCATAACCTTTTGCCAATTCTTTTACTGCCATCTACCCTCTCCTAAGTGAAGTTTCTGCTTTGCCAAATTGCTTCTTTGGTTATTGTGCCTTGCCTAAAAAATCAAGTTATTAACCAATAAAAAACTTATCAGTCCAGGCTTAATGCTTGCTTTTTTAACAGTCCTCTTTAAAGTAAGTCCTATGCAACCTTATATTGGGCTCTTCTGGGATGAATCTCACCTCTGGGGAATCTTAGTCTATCACTTTTTAAAACATTCCCGGGCAAAGTTTGTCCCTATTACAGCTAAAGAAATTGCTGCGGGCAAGCTAAACGACCTAAAACCTCAATGGCTCATTGTGCCTGGAGGCTGGGCCAGTTTAAAATTTAAAAAATTGGGAAGTGAGGGACAACAGGAAATAAAAAGCTTTTTGACCAAGGGTGGGAACTATCTTGGTTTTTGTGGCGGAGCAGGCCTGGCTTCAAGCTCTCCCAACTCCCTGGGCCTTTGCCCGCTTAAACGCAAAGAATTTAAACAAAGGCTGCCCAACTTTAGTGGAGATATCTGGTGCAAGGTCTTCAGTCTGGACAGGGAATTGCTTTTTCCAGTTTGGTGGCCTTCCCAGTTTGAGTGGGAATCCCATCATCCCCATCTGGAAGTGTTAGCTACCTATCAAAGGCCAGGTACAGACTTCTGGGTAAGTGATTTAAAGTTAGAAGATTTAAATCCAGGGGAGCTAAAAAAATGGGAAAACCTCTATGCCATAAACCTGGACCCTCTTCTTTTAACTCAGGAACCCTGTATCATTAGAGGCGATTTTGGAAAGGGAAAATATATTTTGAGCTACCCCCATTTAGAAACTCCCAACTCACCTCAGGCCAATACCTATCTTCAACAGCTTTTAGCCCTATCTCCTGCTTTTATACCGGATTTGAACTTTTCTCTTCTACCCCTAAAAACACCTTCTTAGGTCATTGGAAAAAACAACTTTTAGACCTGATTGCCCTGGGAGAAGCCCATTTTCTACTTTTTAAGAGACGAAAATGGTTACTGGCCTGGAGAAGAGGAATTCCAGGTTCTTTTTCAACTTCTTACTGGCCCTAATGTCCTTTTTAGAAGATGTGCCTGAAAACTTTTTGACCGATGAACAAAAGCAAAAAATAGAAGCTTTAAGCCAAAAGTTCCTACACTTAAGTACCAGGTTTATTCTTAAAGAACGCTACCTTTTGAGCAAAACGCCCTCCACCCCCATAGCCAGTTCCAACTCTGAACAACAAAAACTCAAAAAATATCTTTTTGGCTCCTTTCCTGGCTACGGAGGTATTTATGGAGAACTAATCAACCTGCTGGATGAACTGGCTTTAGCCAAAGCCCGTCTAGAGACGAGCCAAAATCTTCTTCAATAGTTCTCTGGACCTGGCCTCATCACCTAAAAGGCCAACCCTTATATAAATCTTAGAAGTATGTCTGCTAATTCCTTCTATTTCTATCCAGATTTTTGTATCATCCAGAAAACTAGATTCTATATTAGCTTTATTAAGCTCAAGTTGGTCTTTATAAATAGGCAGCCCCATTCCCTTTAAGGCACTTAAACTTGCCTTATGTACTTTAGTATAATAAGCATTTACAGTATGAACAATCCTTCCTTTGTAATAAATAGCACCACCAGCACCACCAGCGCCTCCTACAAGCAACCAGAAACACCCACTAAGACCAAAAGTTAAAACCAGGAGAAACAATAGCTTTACTTTTAAAAAATTATTTTTCATCTTCCCACCCTCTCTAGAATAAATTGTTTAACCCTGCTGGTTACCTCTTTTACCTCAGGCAAGGGAGGTAAAAGGGTATTTAGCCGATTGAAATAGTCCCTTTCCTCAAATAAACTAAAGGTAGTGGGGAAATTGAAATCATAAACCCAGGAAAGCAAAAGCAACTTAAAGTCATTAACATACTGCATAGAGTTATAATTAACCAATTCCTGTCGGTACAGAGGAGCCAGGACCTGAGCACTTATCTTATCTGGTTCATCCAAAAGATTTAAAGTGACCACTTCATTTTTTTTACCATTACTTAAGTAGGAAAGAAGTACTTCAAAAATATCCAGTTTATCAGCGTCTCTTAAAGCAAAAACAATCTTTTTTACTTCTGCTGGAACTCTAGCAGGTACACTTAATTTATTATGCAAAATTACACTTACCAGTATCTTAGATTTTATATTTTTATCCAAACCAGAAAGCACACCCTCTTTTTTTAAAACCTTTACTCCCAACCTGCCATGATCCTCAGAGATATTGTCCTTAAAAGTTTTATATACCTTATATTGTTCAAATCTTCCAAGGTCATGGAAAAGTCCTGCCAGACTTAAAGCAAAACCATCTTCTCGAGAAAATTTTTCCTTTAAAGCAATCTTACAGGCATACTCATAGACCCGTAAGGAATGTTTTTGTTTTAAAAGAATGTTTTCCTGTTCTTTCTGATTTAAAGAATAAAATCTCTTAGTGTACTTTTTAAACCACTTTAAAAAAGGCTTTATTTCCTGTTCCAAAACCATTTTCGCTTCCCAGGCTTAGAATACCTGCTCGCATCCTCTTTAAAAATACCTTTCGGGCCAAAGAGAAAACGCAGATAAAGAACAATAACCCCCAAGATAAGTCCTACAAAGGCAAATTTGCTTACGCTAAACCAAAAACCTGCCTCATAACCAGGACCAAAGGGCCAATATCGCCAGAAGGGCAATTTAGCGCTGAAAATAGGAAAAAAACTCTGGATGGACCAGAAGCTCAAAGCCATCTTCAACCTCATTTACAGCAATAACCATCTCTGGATTTAAACCCACATCCAAAGCCACTTCCTGGATTCTATACACTTCTTGCTCTAAATCCTGATTGTTTTCCTGAAACTTACTTACTAAAATCCAATCTGTTAAATTTTCACTCATAAATATCTCCTTCTTTTAATCAACTAAAGGCCAGGGAGTACACCCTCTAGCAGGGGCATAGCCCTTATAAAAGGCCTCGTAAAGAGAAAAAAATAAGCGTTTGTGCCTGGAAGAAATCAACTGGCCATTGGGACAGCTAAGCTGATGAAATCTCCTACTATAACTATTTCCCAGATAAGAACGCCTGGCTAAAGGCAACTCCAGTAATTTGGCCCAAAAGCCTTTTCTTAACCTCATCGCCTCTTGCTGCGCTTTTAACAACCGGGGATAAAACACTCCCTTGTGCTCAAAATAAAAGGCAAAGCCCTGAGCCAGCATTTCCCTGTTTATCCAATTTCCATCAGCAGTGTAAACCTGTGCAATTATGCGTCCAAACCTATCTTTTTCCACTTCTTCTAACTTTAATTTTTTACCCTTAACCAGTTTAAACAAAAAATATTTCGCTTCTCTGGCAAAGTACTGGTCTTTGCCTTTTCCATGTCCCAGTTCAGGGGCATCAATACTTTTTAAACGCAACTTCAAACCATTGCTTAAAAAAAGCGTATCCCCATCAATAGCAAACCTGGGGAACACCCAAATTGTCTGGGCAAAACTAAAACAAGGAAAAAATAAAATAAGGGCTAGGCCCAAAAAAAGACCTGCCCCTTTTTGCCTGTTAACTTTCATAATAGGATTTCAAACAACTGCTACGCATGGGATGCCTTAACTTACGCAAGGCTTTCGCCTCTATCTGTCTAATTCTCTCCCTGGTTACATTAAAAAGTTTACCCACTTCTTCTAAAGTGTGATCAGACTTTTCACCTATACCAAAGCGCTTGCGTAAGACCTGCTCCTCTCTGGGAGTAAGGTCAGATAGCAACTTATCAATAAGTTCAGACAATTTGGTGTGTACCACCTCTTCTGCTGGAGCTACAGCCTTTTTATCTTCTATAAAATCGCCCAAACTGCTATCTTCCTCATCTCCAATGGGGGTTTCCAAAGAAATGGGTTCCTTGGCAATACGCAGAACCTTTTTCACCTTCTCCACTGGATAATCCATTCTTTCTGCAATTTCCTCTGGAGTAGGTTCACGCCCCAATTCCTGCACAAGGTAACGAGAAGTCCTGACCAATTTGTTAATGGTCTCTATCATATGCACAGGAATACGAATGGTCCTTGCCTGGTCAGCAATAGCCCTGGTTATAGCCTGCCTAATCCACCAGGTGGCATAAGTGGAAAACTTATACCCCCTCTGATATTCAAACTTATCCACAGCCTTCATCAAACCAATATTACCTTCTTGAATTAAATCCAGAAACTGCAGTCCTCTATTGGTATATTTCTTGGCAATACTTACTACCAAACGCAGATTTGCCCTAATCAACTCCTGTTTAGCCCTTAAAGCATCTTTATAACCCTTTTCTATTCTCCACAAAACTTCTTCTAAATCGTATACATCGTGTTTACATTTTTCTTCCAATCTTTCTAAAATTTCTTTTTTAGCATAAATCATTTCTTTAAAAGAAAACAATTCCTCTACTGTCATATTAAGTTCATCTGCAGCTACTACTGGATTTATTTCTCTCTTTTCCAACTTTTCAAATAGGCTAAAAACCTCTTCCTGTGTTTTACCTAAAGAGATTATATAAGCACTTATATCTCGCATACAGTTATGCATCTGCCTTACATAATCTCTAACCATTTCTATCAATCTATCTACCAATGTTTTTTCCAGTTTTATACTACATAGCCTATCCACAACTTCTTTCTTATAATCTATAATTCTTTGCTGAATGGCAAAAACTCTCTTTTCTAAAGTAGCAGTGTCATCCAACCTATCGTAAATAGTTTTTTTCTTTTTATAAATTTGCTTAATTTCATCTAAATACTTAATTACCCTTTGCCTTTGATTCATTTCTTCTTCTGCAGGGTCGTCCTCTTCAATTGTCTTAACCACATCTTTTAATTTTACCTTTTCTTTCTTTAAATCTTCACCTACTTTTATAAGTTCTTCTACTACTACGGGAATTTCTACTAAAGCATATAAAACTTCCAGTTCGCCAGCTTCTATCTGTTTGGCTATAGCTACTTCCCCTTCTCTATCCAAAAGGGCAGCAGCTCCCATTTCTTTTAAATACATACGAACAGGGTCTTTTCCACCTCCAACATCTTCTTCTAAATCTTCTTCTGTAACGCTTTCTACTATATCAGAGGTGTCCTCTGGAACTACACAAATGGGTCTTCCAGCCTTTTCATCCACAATAGTAATGTCCAGCTGGTCAAAAATAGAAATAATTTCTTCTACTTGCTCGGGACTATTGACATCTTTGGGAAGAGCTTTATTTAACTCTTCAAAAGTTAAAAAGCCTTTTTTCTTGCCTTCAGCAATAAGAGCTTTAATTTGTTGGACGTCCTTTAAAGATTTCATACTCCCCCCTTCCGCTATTTAAATTTTCAAACCTCTTGCTCAGCAAATTCTTTTTGTAAAAGGCCCAAAATTCTTTTGGTTTCAGCTAAATCTCCCCTTCTTTGAGCTCTAGCTAAAGCCAAAAACAAATTTTGCTTGCGCAATTTTTTATCCTTATTCAGCATTTTCTGGCGTAACTCTTTTAATAGTTCTTTTTTTTTATCCTGGAAAAAATCTTCTCTTAACTTACTCTGAAAGTAAAAGTTACTCTCCTCAGGGGTAAATTCCCTTACATCTGAATCCTGTATTAACTTTTGCCAAAACACCCTGGCTTCTTTACTCTGAAAAAAATGCTCCACCCCCTCTTCAGCCAATTCCCTGGCTTCCTTGGGGAAAATAACTCCTATCAACAGGACTTCTTTGTCCCAGGGGGTAAAGTGTTCTTTTTCCTTTTTCTCGGCAATTTCTAACTTATTGTCTATAATATCTAAACTTGCTCGTAATTCTTTTTCGCTTATCTTAAGACCTGTAGCTATGGCTGAAAGATAAAACCCCTTTAATTTGAAATCTCTTACTTTTTTTAGAAAATCTTTAATCCAGCTAGCTTGCTCTCTGGGAGATTTATTTTCTCTAACCATTTTTAAACAATAGGCAAGACCTTCCTGACCTTGAGAGAGAACTTCTTGCAGATGCTCTGGACCATATTTTTTTAAAAAGCTATCCGGATCTTCTCCTTCTGGCAGCAGAGCCACTGCACAATTTATTCCTTCAGCCAGCAACATTTCAGCACTGCGCCAAGCAGCTTTTTTCCCTGCAGCATCTCCATCCAGAAGCAAAATCACCTTTGAAGCCAATTGGGCAAGCTTTAAGACCTGCTCCCTGGTCAAGCTGGTCCCTAAAATAGCACAACTGTTTTTAAATCCAGCCTGCACCAAAGCCAAAACATCCAGATAACCTTCACTCAAAATAGCTTCTTTTTCTTTAAGAATATGGGACCTGGCTTCATAAAGGCCGTATAAATGCTCACCTTTTTTGTAGATAAGACTTTCATTGCTATTTAAATACTTGGGGTCTCCCTCCCCTAAAACCCTTCCTCCAAAGGCAATGGTTCTCCCCTGTAAATCCCTTATGGGGAACATCAACCTATCTCGAAAACGGTCATAAACCTGGCCTTTATCATTTTTGACCAAAAGTCCACTCTGGACAGCCAGGTTAATATCTATGCCCTTGCTTTGAAAATATTTTTCCAAACCATGCCAGTCAGCAGGACTATATCCCAAAAGAAAAGTTTTCTGCACCAGCTCTGATACCTGTCTAGAAGCTAAATATTTTCTGGCCTTAACTCCATTTGAAGATTGCAGTTGCTTTTTAAAAAAATCTGTAGCCAGCTCATAAAGTTCGAAAAAGTTTTTCTGGAACTACTTTTTCCCTTACCAAGATAAAATTTAATCCCTGCTTCTTCAGCCAGGTCTTTTAAAGCTTCTTTAAACTCCAAACCATTTATTCTCTGATAAAAGGAAATAACATCACCAGCAGCCTGACAGCCAAAACAATAAAAAAAACCCTTCTCTGGATTTACATTAAAGGAAGGTTTGGTTTCCTGATGAAAGGGGCAAGGAGCTACATATCGCCCCCCTACCTGACGCAATTCTACATAACGACCTACAATTTGAACAATATCCAGACGTTCTTTAATTTCTGTTACTAATTCTTCTAAATCCATATTAGTTTTTGAGTTTGACAATGGTTGCTCCTTCTCCGCCTGCTTCTAAAGGAGCAAAAGAAAACTCTTTGACCACAGAATGATTACGCAAATGTTGATGAACAGCTTGTTTAAGAACTCCGGTTCCCTTGCCATGGACTATTTCTAATTCTTGAACTCCTTTTAAAAGAGCACCATCTATGTATCTATCTACTTCCATTAAGGCTTCTTCCACTGTAAGGCCGCGTACATCCAGTTTTAAAGGCAACCTGCTGGAGGCAGACACTTTGACTTTAATGGATTGGTCTTTTTGCTCTTTTTTTGTTAATGGCGCCAAATTAGAAAAATCACTCCACAAACTAATTCCGCCCAAATCCACCTTACACTGCTGTTTTTTTTCATCTATTTCCAAAATTTTAGCTTCCTTATTCCAGGGTAAATACAAACATTGAGTATCTTTTTTCGGTACAAAAGCTTCTCTGCTCTTCTGTATTTTATTCGGCTCTTTTACCTTATCTCTTAACTTGCTCAATTTTTCTAAGGCCAACTTGCGAGACAGTTTTTCTTTTTTCCACTGGGTTAAAATAGTAGTTTTGGCCTCTTGAATTTCTTTTTCCAGGGAATGTTTTTCTTCTTTTAATCGCTTTAAGGCCTTTTTCAGTTTGCTAACAATCTTTTCTCTTTTTTGCTTAAACTTTTCCAGCTCCTGCTCTTTCATCCATACCAGCTTATTAAGCCTCTCCAGCAAGGCTTCCTGTTGCTTACCCTCTCCTCCTAAAAGTTTACTGGCCTTGTTCAGTACTTCTGGCAACAGTCCAATGTTTTTAGCCACCTCCAGAGCATAACTGGCTCCCACCTGGTCATAGGTAAGCTGGTAAAGGGGCTTTTTGGTCTGAGGGTCAAAAAGGACAGAAGCCACCCTCAACTCAGGTGAACTTACAGCATACAACTTCACTCCAGGGAAATGGGTAGCACAAAGCAACCAGCTACCTTTTTCCAGAGCATATTCCATAACGGCCTGAGCCAAGGCAGCCCCCTGGGCCGGGTCAGTGCCAGCACCAAATTCATCTAAAATGAGCAAGGAAGAAGAGTCCAAGACCGGCAAACATTCTTTTAAAAAACTAACCTGGGCAGTAAAAGTACTAAGGCTTTCCTCCAGGCTTTGTTCATCTCCAATTATAGTCCAGATATGGGCAAAATAGGGGAGCTTACTTTCTTTAGCACAAGGGACAGGTAAGCCACAGCTAACCATAAGGGCAATGAGCCCCAGGGTTTTTAAACAAACGGTTTTCCCTCCTGCATTGCCCCCGGTTATTATCAAACCCTTTTGTCCTGGCTCCAGAACTATATCTACAGGTACAACCTTTTGCTTTAAAAGCACCAGAAGTGGATGCCTGGCCTCTTTTAACTCTAATTTTTCCTCACTTGTTAAGTTAAGAGGATTTGCCTGTAGTTTTATCCCCACTTTTATCTTGGCCAAAAATACATCCACCAGCACCAGAAAGTTATAACAGGCATGCAAGGCTTCTTTTCCTGTCTTGCCAGCTGGCTCAAATACTCTAAGACCTTTCTCTGCTCTTCTTTTTCTGTAATTTTTAACTGCTGCAGATGATTATTTAGCTCCACCAAAAAGTAAGGTTCAAAATAACAGGTTTCTCCACTTTGAGAATAGTCATGGACAATACCCTGCAACTTACCTTTAAAGTTAGTTTTTAAGGCCAAAACATATCTATCAGCAGCCAGAGTCAAATACTCATCCTGCAGGTAGTGACTGATTTTTTCATCCTGGAGAAACCTTTCTACCTTTTCCTGCACCTGGCGTGAATGCTTCTAATTTCCTGGCGCACCGCATAAAGACCAGGAGAACTCTCATCCCGCAGTTCACCTTCCTTAGATAGACAACGAAAAATAGCCTGTTTTAGTTTAAGAGGTTCTTCTATGCTCTCCCAATACTGGGTTAAAAGAGAAAGGGAGAGGGATTTCCCTTTTCTAACCAGCTAAAAACCTTGTCTTGCTCTACAAAAAAACTTTGCAACCCCCAGAGGTCTTCCAGACTAAAAATAAAAATTTCTTTCTCTAAAGAAGAGAAAAGAGGAGATAAATCTGGAAAAAAATTCAAATTAAGGGGCTGATGAACAAAAAGCTCCCAAAATTCCCGAAGCAAATTCTGACTTTCATTGATATCTTGCAGGGAAGAATAGGGTTTTAAATTACTAAAAAAAGACTTCCCTCCCTCTGAAGAGGTTCCTTGCTGAAAAAACTGGAGCACCTTTTCTAGCTCCAGGGCTTTTAAGGTTTTGGGGTGCATAGTATATGGATTTTAAGAAGAAAGTTTTTCTCGAACCAATTGACTTAGTTGCTTACCATCCACCTGGCCAGGATACTTTTGCATTAGATAAGACATTACCTTGCCCATATCCTTAAGACCAGCAGGCTTTAACTCCTTAAGGGCATTTTCTATCGCCTCTTCCATTTCTTGGGCAGACATCTTTTGAGGCAAATAAGACTTTAAAATCTCCAGTTCTTGTTCTTCTTTTAAGGCTAAATCTTCTCGACCACCCTGCCTAAATTGAGTGGCAGCATCTTCTCTTTGCTTGGCCTCTTTACTTAAAACCTTTAGAATTTCTTCCTCAGTCAGAGGACGCTTTAATTCTACTTGTTTGTTTTTTAAGGCTGTCTTGACCATACGCAAGACAGCCACTTTTAATTCTTCTTTAGCCTTTAAGGCCTGCAAAAAGTCTTTTTCCAGTTGAGTAACTAAAGACATTACATGGACCTTAATTTGCGCAATTTTTTCATCAAGCGCTTCTTTGCTGCAGCTTCTTTTTCTGCGCTGCACGCCAGGCTTTTCGTAGTGTTGCCTTTTTTCAACTCAGAAAGAATCCCAGCTTTTTCCACCTGTTTCTTAAACTTACGCAAGGCAAACTCAAAATTCTCTTCTCCGCTTAAAAAAACTCCTGGCAAAAAAATCACCCCCTTTATCTAAAAAAATCGTTCTCTTTTAATGCTGAAAAAGAAAAAGGCAAGGAAAAAGACTCCCCTTTTCCCTTGCCTAAAAATAACCAATTCTTTTAATGAGCCTTACTTCTTTTCTCTTTCAAAGTATCGGCAATGGATTTAAAAACTACAACTGCTACCCCTGTGCCAATAACAGCTAAAACTCCATAAAGCACGCCAAAGAAAATGGCATGGTCTGGAGACCACCAGGGAAGGTCTTGGGGCAACATGCTTTGAATGGTCTCACCATGTAACATCGTTTTCTGACCTCCTAAAAACTACTTAACAGCATCTTTAAGCATCTTGCCAGCGCGGAACTTTACCACCTTACAGGCAGGAATTTGAATTTCTTCTCCTGTACGAGGGTTGCGACCTGTTCTAGCTGCTCTTTCGCCTACCTCAAAAGTACCAAAACCGGTCAAGGTCAATTTCCCCTCTTTGACCAAAGCCTCTTCCACAGAAGCCAAAAAAGCATTTAAAGCCTTTTCAGCAGCAGCCTTTGTTAAACCTGATTTCTCTGCAATCATGGCAATAAGATCGCCTTTAGTCATTATCAGTTCCTCCTTTTAAAACTTTTAGACCAAAAAATATCCCTACCCCTTTGATTATGCCTTTTTAAACAACTACAAAGCTAGCCAAAACAAAATTTTTAAGGTTTAGTCAAGATAAATTTAGGTTTTTGGCTAAAAAGTTATCTTTTTTCTAAAAAAATTTTAGTGCCAACCTAAAAAAATCCTCTTTACTTAAGTCTTCTGGTCTAACTCTGGGGTCCAGGTTTAATTCTTCTAGTTCTTTTTCCACTTTATATCCCAGATAATTACGCAGGATTCTTTGTAATTGCTTTCTTCTCTGCTGAAAAACCACTTTTAAACACTTTTGTAAAGATTTTTTTCCCTTGTATCTATTTCAACTTTTCGAGGATAAAAAATTAAAACCGAAGAGTAGACCTTGGGAGGAGGGAAAAAAACTCCAGGAGGTACAGAAAAAAGAATTTTAGGTTTACTAAAAAACTGTAACCAAACACTTAACAAACCATATTGCTTGTTGCCTGGCTTAGCTACAATCCTTTCTGCCACTTCCTTTTGCACCATAAATACAGCTAGTTCATAACTAAAAAGTTCACTAAAAATATTCCACAGCAGCGGAGAAGCCACATTGTAGGGAAGGTTCCCTACTAGTTTTAATTTTTCAAATCTATTTAAACGTTTCCAGTCAAAAACCAGGCCATCTGCACAGATTAAGCTTAAAAGTGGTAATTTCTGCCTGAGTGCTAAGCAAAGCTCCCAGTCCTTTTCCAGAGCAAAAAAATATCTATAGGGACTTTCTTCTAAAAGAAAAGTAAGTGCCCCCCTGCCCGGGCCTATTTCTAAAACAGTATCTTCTGGCTCTAGATTGAGGGCCTTTACGATTTTTGCACAAATATTTTTATCTTTTAAAAAGTGTTGTCCTAAACTCTTTTTAGGAAAATTAGGGGTTAACAAGATTATATTTCTTCTCCAATCTCTTTTGGTTATACTTTTTTAAAACCTTTACAAAGATAAAATAAGTTAAAATAGCCGCAGGTAGTCCCAAAATAGCACCACCTAAACACATCATTCCAAAGACATCCCAGCCAGCCTTTAATATCTCTTTCATCTCAAAGGAAGTTAAACTATAGGCGACTTCTCCTGGCCAGAAAAACTTCCCTACCAGATAAAAAAGATAATACAAAAAAGGGATATTTAAAGGATTGGAGACCCAAGTACCCAAAGCTGCACCCAGTTTATTGCCTTTAACCAAAAAGGCCAGACTTACTGCAGTCACTATTTGAAAAGGCACTATGGGTAAAAATCCCACAAAAACACCCACAGCTAAACCCAGGGCCACTTTATGGGGATGCGCTCTAATTCTTAAAATCCTCAAATACCAATAGCGGACATACCTCTTCAACCTATAAAAAAGCGTACTCACCTCTTCCTCTGTTATTTGGAATAGAGAGGAATTAAGAAGATTTTCCAGGCAGGTCAAACAAAAATTAGGGTAAAGAATCCAGGGCCTGTTCAATAACTTCCAGGGACGGGCGTCTGTTGATATCTTCTACATAAATCCAGCGAATAATCCCCTGTTTATCAATTAAAAACAAAGCCCTTTCTGCCACTCCATCGCCTCTAAGCACTCCATAAGTAGAAGCCACTTGACCGTGGGGCCAAAAGTCAGAAAGCACAGGGAACCATACTCCACCCATCTCCTTTACCCAGGCATAAAGGGTAGGTACATTATCCACACTAATACCCAGAATAACAGTATTGTGCTGGTCAAAAATAAACTTAGTCAGATTATACCCTGGCCACTGATCCGAACACACTGGCGTCCAGGCAGCAGGCACAAAGGAAAGCAATACATTCTTCTTACCCCGAAAATAAGAAAGGCGCACCTTTTTCCCTGAGATAGAAGGAAGTTCAAAATCAGGAGCCAGCTCTCCCACTTTGACCTTAAGCACACTATCACGCGGTTTTAGTTTACCCACCTGATAGATATTTAAGGCCTGGCTTAAGGAAAAGGCAGAGAAAAAAATCACCACACTAAGAAAAATTGTTTTTAATTTGAACATACAATTTCTTCCAATCCTGTAATTCTCCTGCATGCATATAAACAACCCGGAACCCCTTATCTGTTTTCTTTAACACAAAAAAATAGGGAGTACCTAAATTGCCAAAAAGCTCTAAAAAACGGTTTTGCTCATCCCAAAAAAGGGGAAATTCAATTTTAAAGGAGTTTCTAAAGACCTCTACTTCTCTTTTGGTATTCCCAATACCCAGGCCCAGCAAGGTCACTTTAGAAGCAGGAAAATCTGCTCTTAGTTTGGCATAGAGTTTATTGACCACAGGAGCATCTTTCTGGCAGTGGGGACAATACATATTAAAAATCTGCACTACCACCACTTTGCTTTCAATCTCATCCAGGCTTTTAAACTGGTAAGCAGGGTCAAGCCCGTTTTCTAAAGAAAGGTTAGGGAAAATCTCCCCCCTTTCCCAGGCATAACTATTGACTGGAAGCAACCCCAAAAGTAGCAAAACTAAAGCAAAAAACTTACGCGCCATCAAGACTAAAACCTCCTTTACCCATAGCCCATCCTTCTGGGTCTTCATAGTAATAACTTAAATCAGAAAGCAAAATATAATGCATTTTTTCTTCCTGGACCATTTTAGTTAAAAACTCTTTTACCACTGCACTTTGGGCTTCCTGTAATTTCTGGGAATAAAAATCCACCAAATTCAATTCAAATTCTATCCCCATATCCAGAGCTTCTAACTTCTGGGTACATACGCTTTTTTTATCTTTATACTTTTTTACCAGGTTCTGAAAAACCTCATTGGGAGTTGGCTCAAAGGGACATTCCCTGCAAACCACTTCCACCTCTATCCCTTTCTCCAGTTTGGCCACTATTTCCTTAATCCTCTTTATATGCTTTAGCTCTTCATCCCTAAGTAAGGTAAAAACTTCTCTGGTATAGGGGTCATTACATTTTTCTAACATGCTGGCATAAAAATTATATCCCCTTTCTTCCATTTCCAGGGCTTTACAAAACCACTTTTGTAACTCTTGCATCTTTTACTCCTGCAAAACTTTTAAGTTAACTTAGAGATAACTTCCAAAACTTCCTCATAATCTGGCTCCTGGGCTACTTCTGGAACCAGCTGGCTATAAACCAGATTCCTCTGGCCATCCAAAACAAAGATAGCCCTGGCCAACAAACGCAAATCCGCAATTAACACCCCTAAGGCCTTACCAAAGGAAGCATAGCGATAATCTGAATAGGTATGCACCTTTTGTCCTTCTAATTGACCACACCAGCGCTTTTGAGCAAAGGGTAAGTCCATGCTAACAATGGCAATCTCTACCTTGGAACTGAGCTTGCTGGCCTCAGCATTAAAGCGCCTTGCTTCTAAATCACAAACAGGTGTATCCAGAGAAGGAACACTGACCAAAACCAGAATTTCAAACCCAAAATCCTCCAGCTTAACTTCCTTAAGGTCATTGTCCACCACTACAAAGGAAGAAACCTTTGTACCCACAGAAGGAAAAGTGCCTTCCAGTTCAAAGGGAGCTCCCTGTAAAGTTACTTTAGTCATTATATCCTCTCCTTTTGCTATTTTTAAAACTATATAAGCCAAAACCATCCTCTCAGTAAAGAGGAGAAACAAAAAAAAGAAAAAACAAAAAAGCCCTTAAGGTGAAATCCTTAAGGGCTTTTTTCCTGGTGCCGGGGGCGAGACTCGAACTCGCACGGACCGAAGTCCACTGGATTTTGAGTCCAGCGCGTCTACCAATTTCACCACCCCGGCGAAGAGTTTCTTTTCTATCCAAAGCCTAAAAAAAGTCAAGTTCATTTTTTGCCCCTACTAAAATAGGTACCCCCTTTTCTCTAAACCTTTTCCCTTTTACAGAGCAAACCATTTGACAAAAAAACTATTTTTTTTAGAATGGATTTAAACTGGAAAAATTCTCAGGGAGAAACAAATGGATTTAAAAGAAATCAAAGCAAAACTGGAAAAAGAATTAAAATTAAAAAAAGAAATCATAGAAGATCTCCTGGAAAAATATAAAGAAAACACAGAAAAAGAGCTAAAGGAAATCAAGCAAAAAATAAAAGAAGCAGACCTTTCCCAGGCTAAAAAATTATTACATAAACTAAAAGGCACTTCCTTTAACCTGCGCTTAAATGACCTGGGTGAAATGGCAGCTAATTTGTACAAAAAAATAGAAAGTTTAGACCCTGAAGAGATAGATAAAAAACTTTTGGAACTGGAAGAAAAATTTAAAAAACTTTTTCAAAAGGCAAAAGATTAAATCTTAATGACTGAGAGTAAAGTTTTAATTGAAAATTTGCTGCAAAAATTATCTGAAGTAAAGACTTTTGCAGATTTAACGCAATTAACCACTTCTTTTTTCCTGGAGTTACTGCAGGCCAAAGCCGGAGCTTTTTTCCTTTACCAGCCCCACATCAAGTCACTCCAGGCCATTTACCATATGGGATTTGATTCCCCTCCTCCTCAACACCTCCATTTTTTACCCTTCAGGGGGTCTTTAAGTGGAAAAGCTCTGGCCCAAAAGCAAATAGCCTTGCACAAGATAAAAGAAACTACAGATAGTTTATTTGCTCCAGCCCTGGATTTTTTGCGTCAGGAACGCATTACCTTTGCTCTCTACCTCCCTCTTTATTTTTATGACAAACCCTTAGCTACCATTAACCTCTATTTTTTAAAAAAACCCCAAACAATAAATTTTAAGCTCTTAAATAACATAAGTCAGATTACGAGCCTGGCCCTAGGCAGCCTGAAAGAACTGGAACGCAAACAAAGAGAATTAAAAGCTCAAAATCTTAGTTTAAAAAAATTAAGGCAGAAAAACTTTTTACTTAACTTTGTCCTGGCTAAAAATAGTCTTTTTACCTGCATATACTTTACCAAACAAAAAACATTTTTCCCCGAGCAAAACTGGATTGAACATTTTAGCTCTCTTGCCAGTTTTTCTCTGGAGCAATTTTTTAATTCCATCCACAAAGCAGAGCAAGAAGAAGTAAAAAAACAAGTACTTTCCTTTTTAGCTTCAGAAAAAACAGAATTAACCATTGAATATAGGGTTAAGGTAAAAAAGTACTGGTATTGGGTCCAGGAATCCTGGTTAAAAGAAAGCAGGGAAAAGATTATCCTGTTAAGAAAGGATACAACCAAAGAAAAACACTATACAATTACCGCCCAGCTCCTTTCCAGTATTATTACCCAGTTTAAACCAGAAGTATCCCTAGAAGACTATTTATACAGGATATACGAAGAAATAAATAGGCACTTGAAGAGCAAAAACTTCTTTGTAGCTCTAGTTGATGAAAACAAAGATAGACTCATATTTCCTGTTTTTATTGATGAAAAAGATAAAATCTATGAAATAAAAGACATCAGCAATCCTCAAACCCAAAGTATGACTCTAGCTGTTATTAGGCGTCAAAAACCCCTTTTTTTAAAAGAAGAGCATAAAAAAATCCTCCAGGAAAAAGGTATCCTGGGTTGGGTGGGAACTTCTTCCAAAATATGGATAGGAGTCCCTCTGATAGTACAAAATAAAGCCATTGGTGCTCTGGTAATCCAGGACTATGAAGACCCTGAGTATTTTACAGTCAAAGAGTTAAAAATTTTAAAGTCTATTTCTCACTATGTAGCCCTGATTATAGAGCATAAAAAGAATTTAGAACATATTCACCACACGCAAAAAAAATTAGATGCAGCCATTAGTGGGGGCAAAGTAGGGCTCTGGGAAAGGAACCTTAGCACCGGCAAACTCACCATAAACCAAGAGTATGCCCAGATGTTGGGCTACACCAAAGAAGAATTGGAGCAATTAAAAGACCCCTTTTGGGACCTGCTCCACCCAGAAGAAACTTCTAAAATAATAGCAAATGATAGCAAACTCCTTAAAGGAGAAACTTCCTTTTCAGAGACAGAAGTGCGTTTAAAGGCCAAGGATGGGACCTGGCGCTGGATTTTATCCCGGGCTGTTTTAGGGGAGGTAAGTGAAGATAATAGACCTCTAACCCTTGTAGGTACACACATAGATATTCATAAACTAAAAGAAGCGGAAAAAAAGAACAAGAATTACAACAAAAGCTTTTTCAAAAACAAAAGCTAGAGTCCCTGGCTACTCTGAGTACAGGCATTGCCCATGATTTTAACAACCTTTTGCAGATACTTAGCAACAACCTCAAAAAACTAAGCAAGGAACTACCCAAGTACCATAAAAACCTTGATTATCTCTTACAAACCTGTTTGCGAGGTCAAAACCTCGTTAAACAAATCTTTAACTTTCTGGCAGAAGAAAAGGAAAAATTTATTCTTTTCAACTTAAGCCAGCAAATTGAAAAGTCTTTAGATATGTTTCAGGAGCTTATTCCCAGAGAGATTACCCTGCAAAGAGAGATTGAACCAGACCTTTACCTGCTAGGAGACCCTTCCCTTATAGAGCACGCCCTGTTTAACCTTCTTAAAAACAGCAAAGAAGTATTAAGTTCTAATGGACTTATTAAAGTAAAATTATCTGCCCAGGAGGATAAAGTTTTACTCCAGGTAGAGGACAATGGGCCAGGGATACCTCCAGAAATTCAAAATAAAATCTTTGACCCCTTTTTTACCACCAAAGCCATTGGCCAGGGCTCAGGCCTGGGGCTTGCCTCGGTCTACGGCATTGTTAAAAAACATGGGGGAAACATCTCCCTTCACTCTAGGCCAGGAGAGGGCACTACCTTTATTTTGAGCTTTCAACTAGCCTCTGGCCTACAGGAACCAGCTAATTTTAAACAAAGCTGGAACCAGCCTGCCTTTACCCGCCAACCACTTATTTTAGTAGTAGAAGATGAATCCATGATTTTGGAAGTGACCAGAGATTTCTTAGAAGAACATAATTTTAAAGTGCTCACCGCCCAAAATGGCAAGGAAGCTGTGGAAATGGTTTCTAAACACCCTCATCTGGATTTAGTACTTCTGGATATGGGCTTGCCTGGACTCAGGGGAGAGGAAGTAGTAGAGAAAATTAAAAATTTAAATTTTCAAGGCAAGATATTGCCCACCTCTGGCTATCTAAACCACCCCTTTGCCCAGAATCCTCAGCAATATGGCCTGGCTGGATTTATGGGCAAACCTTATGACTTAGACCAGCTTTTGCAAAACATCTATCAGGTTTTACAAACCTAGCCCAGCTTGACACCTTTTCTAACCTTACCTAACATCAATAAAATTAACCAGAAGGAGGAAGTTATATGGCCAAAGAAGAAGCAATTGAAATGGAAGGAGTAGTAGAAGAAGCCCTACCCAACGCCATGTTTCGCGTAAAGCTGGACAATGGACACGTGGTCTTAAGCCACATCTCAGGGAAAATGCGTAAATACTATATTCGTATTTTACCTGGAGACAGGGTAAAGGTAGAACTATCTCCCTATGATTTAACCAGGGGTAGAATCACCTATAGGTTTAAATAAATGTCTGAAATTGACCTACACACTCACTCCACAGCCTCTGATGGCACTTACCAGCCCAGAGAGCTTGTACACTTAGCCCAGACCACAGGACTTAGAGCCATAGCCCTAACTGACCACGATACAGTAAGTGGCCTGGCTGAGGCTTTAGAGGCAGGAAAAGAGCATCACCTGGAAGTTATTCCCGGATGCGAGTTAAGCGTCCAGTTTAAGGGAGTAACCCATATCCTGGGCTTATATCTAAATCCCCAGGCAGAAATTTTACAAAGGGAACTGCATTATCTGCGCCAAAAAAGACACCAACGAAATAAACTCATTGTGGAAAAGCTAAACTCCCTGGGCCTGGACATTACTTATGCTGAAGTACAAGCCAAGGCCAAGGGAAGTGTGGGCAGGCCTCATTTAGCCCAGGTATTGATAGAAAAAAAGTGGTTAACTCTGTGCAGGAAGCCTTTGATTCCTACCTGGGACCCAAGGGCAAGGCCTTTGTGCCCAAAGAAAAATTCACTCCTCAAAAAGCCATTGAAATCTTAAAAAAGGAAGGGGCTAGCGTCATTCTAGCTCATCCCTTTTCCCTAAATTTAGACCTGGAGGAATTAGCCAGGGAATTAAAAAAATTAAAAGAATGGGGTTTAGACGGTTTAGAAGTTTTTTATACAGAACATTCTCCCAGCTTAACCCAGGAATATCTCAGTCTGGCTAAAAAGCTAGACCTGATACCCACTGGTGGGTCAGACTTTCATGGACAGGTAAAACCAGATATTTTCCTGGGTGTAGGCAAGAACAACTTGCACCTACCCTATTCCCTTTTAGCCAATCTCAAAGAACAACGCTCAAAACAAGGACTCCCCTGCTAATGTTTAGACCAGAGCTTCTCTGCCCTGCTGGAGATGAAGAAAAGTTTTTCACAGCCCTAACCTATGGAGCTGATGCCCTTTACCTGGGAGGAGAAGAATTAAGTCTAAGGGCCAAAACCAAAGGCTTTTCTCTTCAGAACCTTTCCTCTTTTATCCAGATTGCCCATAACCAGCAGGTAAAGGTCTATTTTTGCCTGAACATCCTGGCCCAAGAAAAGCACCTGCCGCAAGTACAAGCTTACCTGGAACAATTAAAAGCCACAGAAGTAGATGGCCTAATCATTGCTGACCCGGGCGTAATTAGTTTGGCCCAGAAAATAGCTCCACACATTCCCATCCATTTAAGCACCCAGGCCAATACTTCCAACAGTGCAAGCATCCTCTTCTGGCAATCCCAAGGGGTAAAAAGGGTCAACCTGGCTCGAGAATTAGACCATAGACAAATAGCCCAAATCAAAGCCCAAGTGGGAGAAAGGGTAGAATTAGAAGTTTTTGTCCACGGAGCCATGTGCATGGCTATTTCTGGACGCTGTTTTTTAAGCAGTTATCTCAATCAGCGCTCTGCCAATCTGGGACTGTGCACCCATCCCTGTCGTTTTGAATATAAGCTAATAGAAAAGACCCGGGGACAAGAACTTTTTGAAGTACAGGAAGAAGAATTTAGCAAAATTTTGGCCAGTGAAGATTTGGGACTAATAAAATATCTGAACTGGTTTAGAAAAAGAAAATCCATTCCTTAAAAATAGAAGGCCGCAATAAAACCACTTCTTATCTGGCAAGAACTGTAGATGCCTACAAAACAGCCCTCTTGGATTTAGAGAAAAAGCAATTTTCTTTGCCCCGTTATTATAGCTACCTGGAGCCAAGTTTAACCAGGCCCTTAAGTACGGGTTTTTTTCTCTCTCAAAGAAAAATCTTACTTCACCCTTTGGCCCAAAAAAAAGCCATCCTGGGCCAGGTGGCTGAATCTATAGATTCCAATACTTACACCCTAAAGGTAAAATCCCGCTGGGATACCACTAAAAAGGTAAACTTACTCTTGCCCCGCCTAAAAAAAATCACCCTTGAACCTAAGGATTATGCCCTGGAAAAAGAAAATGGCGAAAGGGTTAGCCTGGCTCATCCTGGCTTAACCTATGTATTTAAAACCGACTCTCCCTACCTAGCTCCCCATCTTTTGCTGGAAGAAGTATAAGCCCACTTCTTCTTCTAAGAGTTTTTTGGCTTCTAAAAAGGAACACCCCTCTTGCCTTGCCACTGCTTTAATGTCTTCTGCCTCTATTCTCCATTGCTTTTTATCTGGCAGTTGAAAACACTTTAGCCTTACTTCTCCATAAGAGGTGCTTACCTTCTCTATCCATCTTTTTACCACCACTCTCCTTTCTAAGCGAATTCTAACCCCCAGGGTAAAGGTGGTTTTAAAAAAAAGGGATTGGATAGGAGCCAGTTTGTCTGGAGGGCAAAGCACCTGCAACAAGCCTCCTGGCCTGTTTTTTTTCATTAGACCTGGCAAAAAGAGTACATCCAAAGCACCTGCTTGAAGAAAAGTATTAAAAACCTCCCCCAGTTCCTCGCCTGAAAGGTGGTCCACATTGCTTTCCAGAAGGTAAACCTCCTCCTCTTCTAAAGCCATTTCTTCTTCCAACAAAAAACACCTCAGGCCATTAAAACCCTTATCCCAGGTGCCAAAGCCAACTCCCTGGGACAGCAAAGTCCCTTGCGGGGCTTTAGAAAATCCATCTACCACCCAATCCAGTAAAAGAGCGCCTGTAGGGGTTATGGCTTCAAACTCCAAGAACCTTCCAGAAAAAGGCTTCCCCTGCAAAAGCGCAAGGGTGGCAGGAGCAGGCAAAGGTACTTTACCATGGCTTATCTCCACTTCTCCCTGCAACCAGGGTAAAGGACTGGCCATAACCTTATCTACTCCCAGCTTTTCTATTCCGCCCAAAGCCAGCACCAAATCCACCAGGATGTCTTCTCCGCCAAGCTCGTGGAAATGCACCTCTTCTGGTTTTTGGGAGTGAATTTTAGCTTCTATTCTGGCCAGTTTAAAAAGAGCCTCTTTTACTGTGGTAAAGAGCTCAGGAGAAAGCTCTAAGGAAGAAAGTAAGTCCAGCAAGTCCCTTAGTTTTCTATTTTTGTGGGTTTTCGCCAATCTAATTTCTAACTTTTTACCCAGAACTCCTTCTCGACTAAAATTTTTAAACTCTATTTTTACCTTTAATTTCTGCTCTAAAGAGCTTACAAGGTCAGAAAAATCCACCTGCATATCTGCTAAAGCAGATACCAGCATATCTCCGCTAATGCCCCAGCTAAGGTCCAGAAAAAGTACTCTTTTACAGGCCATAATTTGCACTCAGACTAACCAGATCCACAAACTTCTGCAGATAGTTTAACCTTTTTTCAACAACTTCTTTTCTTCTTTGGGCAGTAAGTGAGGGTTTAAAAAATTGATTTCTCCCTTTTGTTCTAGTGCCTGTCTTAAACGCTTGGCCTGGGCCCATTCCCAGAGGTTTTGCAACTCCTTTCCCATCTTTTCTTCCACATGCCCTTTTTGAATTAAAAAGGAAAGCCTCTCTAAAGTATGGGCCTTTACAAAGCCATATTTCAGGCTAAGTAATCTCGTAGCATTGATGAGGTGGGCCAAAATACTTTTTTTAAGGTTAATTCCCCGTTCTTCACCTTTTTTTCCAGAATAAAATTTCCCCAAAAACTCAAAGGGACACGGAATTGTAAAATTTCTTCTACCAATAACCTCCAGATAACCGGGTGTTTCCGAATAGTTTCTAAAACTTCTGTACGCAACTGAAAAATCTTTTCTTTTTCTCCATATAAAGGTTTAAAATCCAAAATAAGTCCTGACTGCCAGGGTCCCCTTTCCTTAGGGTTTTCTAACCAAAATAAAATTTTCCTTTTCCACTCCTCAAGGGTGCCTCTCCACTTTTCTTCAGAAATCATCACCTTGCCAGGACAAAGAGGTAAACCTGCACCATCTAAAGTCAGAACTATCCTCTGACAAACCTCCTCTAACTGGGCCTCATCCAGTTTTTCTTTTGGTAAAACCAGGCCATTATCCTGATCTGAACCCAGGACTTGCTCTCCTCGTCCTCCTGAACCAAATTCTAAAAACACACATTTCTTCAACCAGGGAAACCTTCTGGCAAAATAATTACAGACCTCTATAGCCAGGGCCTCGTTAAACCTGGAAATAGCCAGACTTACCTCTCTAGCACTTTTGCCCTCTTCTAATAACTTTATCACCATGGACTGACGCCAGGCTCTAATTTTTTTGAGTCGTCCACTTTCTAAAAGAAGGGCTAAATCTTTACGCTCGGTTAAAACCATCGCTTCTTTCCCTGGCTAAACGGATTTTTTTTTACCTTAAAAGGAGCATATTCACTCCTAACGGTCAAGGAGTATTTCCCATTCCATTCACCGAAAGAATATAGACTTTTTTATTGATTATTATAATTTAAATGCATCTTTAATGTTTTAAGTCTTGTTTCACTCAAGACAAAGGAGGTTTACCATGTCTAATGTCCAAAAAATAAGAAAAAAACAGCTCAACTTTGCTCTTAAATTTGGCATTCCTTACTTTCTCTTTATAATTGTAATGTATCTAGCTGTATATATTGGCAAAGAAACTATTATCAAGATAAAAATATTTTCTTTGCCCCTACATTACTTCCTGGTAGCTATTTTTATTTACCCTCTTACCTGGTTAGTTTTTGGCTTTTATGTAAAAAAAGCCAATGAAATGGAAGATAATCTGGAAAAAATAGAAGGAGAAGAATAATGGAATTAGGGTATCAGGTTCCCATTACAGCCTTAGTTTTAATTGGCCTTATGCTGGCCTTTACTGTGATTACCACCTGGATGTTTCGCATCCAAAAAACTTCTGCTGATTATTATCTGGCAGGCAGAAAGGTAAATAGTTTTATCAATGCTTCAGCCATTTCCAGTGATTATTTAAGCGCTGCCTCCTTTTTGGGAGTAGCAGGCATAGCTTTTTTAAAAGGCTTTGATGGCATCATTTATGCCTTTGGTTTTTTTGTGGGTTATATTGCTCTGCTCTTATTTTTAGCCTCTCCTTTAAGAAAATTTGGAAAATATACTGTGCCTGATTTTGTTTCTGAGCGCTTTCACTCCAAAACAGCCAGAGTTTTAGGCGTAATTGGAGTACTTTTTGTCTCCCTCTTTTATATGGCTCCTCAGATGCTTGGCGCTGGCAAGGTAATGGGCTTGCTCTTAAATATGGAATATAAAACAGCTATTGTGGTGATTGCCATCATCATTACCTTATACGTCTCCATCGGCGGAATGAAAGGTACCACCATAAATCAGTTGGTTCAGTTCTGGATTCTTTTTGGTGCTATGTTTTTACTTGCCTTTATTCCCTTTGTACTCAAAGGCTATACCTATACGGATATTATCAACTTTTTACACTCCTTAAACCAGCCAGAGCCCTTAAAAGACACCACCTTTGTAGGCGCCAGTTATACTGCACCTGGCTTTTGGCTCACCAATCTCAAGGATACCTTTTCCCTGCTCCTGGCCCTTATGTTTGGTACAGCAGGTCTTCCCCATATCCTGGTACGCTTTTATACAGCCCCAGATGGCAAGGCTGCCAGGCGTACAGTTATTTATGTACTTATGTTAATAGGCCTTTTTTACATCTTATCTCCTTATGTAGGGCATGTGGTCCGCTATGTGTACATGCAGGCAGAGTCCTTAAACTTACCCAAGTACCTTACCTACTGGCTGGCTCAAAACGGTAAAAACTTAGCTGTACCAGTAGCTGGTTCTTACTTTGGCGGGCAAATACTTTTAGGTATTGTGGTGGCAGGCGCTTTTGCAGCTATTTTATCCACAGTAGCTGGTCTGATTATTGCCTGTGCAGGTGCCATTGGCCACGATTTGGTGGTAAACATATTTAACCCCAATATGCCCGAAAAAACAGAGTGCGCATTGCCAGGCTTTCTTCCTTAATCATAGGTCTTCTGGGAATTCCTTTGGGATTTATTGCTGAAAACCTGCAAATTGCTGTTCTGGTGGGTCTGGCCTTTGCCATTGCAGCTTCTACCTTTTTCCCTGTTCTGGTTATGGGGGTATGGTGGCCCAAAATGACCAAAAATGGAGCTATTGCTGGCCTTTTGACCGGTATTATTGGTTCTTTTATCATGATTTTGGGCAAATCTTACCTGCCTTCTATCTTACAATTTAAAAACCCAGGTGGCTTTGTTATGCTTTTGACCTTTTTAAACATCATTCTCTTTTCCAAGCTGGAATTGGCCCAAAAAGGTGAAAAGGCCCTGCCTCCTGATGTGGAAGAAATAATGGGAGTATTACACGGCCCAGAGAAAAATTAAAAAGGGTTGCCTTAAGCATGGATAATGGTTAGACTTTTCTGTATAAAAAATTAAGTTAAACCAGAAGGAGGAAACTAATGTTAATCAAAGACTGGATGACCAAAGAAGTAATCACTGTTACTCCAGATACTTCCATGCTTAAGGCTTCTAAAATATTAAAAGAGCACAATATTCGCAGGCTCCCGGTTATTGACGAACAGGGAAAATTAATAGGCATCGTTACTGATAGAGACATTAAAGACGCCTCTCCATCCAAGGCCACAACTCTGGATGTTCACGAACTTTATTATCTGCTTTCAGAAATAAAAGTAAAAGATATTATGACCCCCAATCCCATTACCATCAATGTAAATGATACCGTAGAAAAGGCAGCCATAACCATGCTCAAGAAAAAAATTGAAGGCATGCCTGTAGTAGATGAGGACGAAAAGGTAGTGGGTATCATTACAGACACAGATGTTTTCAAAGTCCTTATTGACATTACTGGTGTATATCTGGGTGGCATCCAAATGGGATTTACCCTGGAAAATAAACCCGGCACCCTCAAAGCCATTTTAGAAGTTTTAAAACAACACAATGCTAGAATTACAAGTATTTTAAGTTCTTATGAAAAACCAGTTCCTGGGAAAAGACAGGTATTTATTCGCATTCAAGATATGGAAAAATCTGAAGAAAACAAACTTAAAGAAGAACTGGAAAAGAATTTTGAACTCCTTTACTGGATAAGAGATCACGTAGCTTAAACCAACCAAGGGAAAGCCCAGGGCTTTCCCTTGAAAAAGTTAATATGGATTTTCTTCCCCTTCTTTCCACAGGCTCTCTTTTTCACTTACCCTTAGAACAGATAGCTTCTATAGGACAAAAAGCTGGATTTAGGGGCCTGGAACTTATCTTAAATACTCCAGAACTAACCCAGGACCTGGAAAGGTTAAAAAAAGTAAATTCCCTTCTTCCCATTCGAAGTATCCATGCTCCCTTTCGCAATTGGAGTCTTTGGGGTGGTTATTTAAAGGCCCTGGAAAAGACCATAACTCTGGGACAAAAGCTAGAAAGTGTCCAAAACATTACCCTTCATCCTCCCTTACTACGCCTGGGACACCTGGGACATTTCTGGTGGTTTACTAAAAGCAAAAATTTACCTCAGGATTTAAACTCCTCTCTTCCCCTTTCCCTGGAAAACCTGCCCACCATGGAAAAAGACCCCTTAAATCATAAAGGCTTTTCTACCTATTTAAAGTTATGCGCAGAAAAAAAACTTTTTCTCACCCTGGATGTCTGTCATTTGGGAGTAAGTAAGGAAAATATTTTAAAGGCCTTAAAAGTAGTCTTTGCAGAATGTTTTACTGCTCTAAAAAATATCCACTTTTCTGATGCCAGGGGACTAAAGGAACACCTTTTCCTGGCCAGGGAGACTTGCCTCTAAGCCAATTTATAACTAAACTAAAGCAATACAATTATAAAGGTTTACTTACTCTGGAAGTAGGCCCTGCCTGTTTGCCAAAACAGGAAGAAGAGATTATAGCAAAATTAAAATCTTTTTTAAACCAACTTTAAACCTCAAAAGGAGTTCTTATGCCGAACAAAGATATTGTTCTTTTTGCTTTAAGCACCTGTATACACTGCAAAAACACTAAAAAATTCCTGGACCAAAAAAAAGTTGATTATGATTGCATCTATGTGGACCTGCTGGAAGGAGAGGAAAGGGGAAAGGCCATTGAGGAAATCAAAAAATACAATCCAGACCTATCTTTTCCCACTTTGGTAGTTTTATCCAATGGCAAAGTAGTGGTGGGGTTTCAAGAAGATAAAATTAAAGAAGTTTTGGGATGCTAAAATGCAGGTTAAAGACCTATATGCTTTTTTAAAGCAAACTCAAGAAAAGCAAGGTTACTATTTTAATCCTGACCAGGAGATGGTAGAACAACTTCTGGAAAGTCTTTTAACCAACAAAAAACGCTATGGTTACATGGCCTGTCCCTGCCGTCTGGCTTCTGGCAACTACGAGCTGGATAAGGACATTCTCTGTCCCTGTGTTTACCGGGAGGCAGATGTCAGGGAATATGGAAGTTGCTTTTGTGGACTTTATGTTTCTAAAGAAGTAGTTGAAGGCAAAAAACAACTGGAAGTGGTGCCAGAAAGAAGACCTGCTTCCAAGGTATTAGCAGCATTAAATAAAAATTAACCCAAGGAGGCTTTATGTTAAAAAACAAGGTCCAAGAAGTATTGGATAAAATTCGTCCCAATCTCCAGGCTGATGGAGGGGACGTGGAACTGGTAGAGGTTACAGATGACGGTATTGTCAAGGTGCGTTTAACTGGCGCCTGTCATGGCTGTCCCATGTCTCAACTAACCCTTAAAAATGGTATTGAAAGGCTTTTACTCAAAGAAATCCCTGCCCTTAAAGGTGTAGAGGCTGTTTAGTTTACTTTTTGTACAAAGTCTTTTAAGCGGGCTTTACAGCCCGCTTTTTTGTTTTTCAAATGCCAACACAGGAGGAAGTAAATGACAGTGGTTACTCGTTTTGCTCCCAGCCCAACCGGGTATTTACATATTGGAGGCGCAAGGACAGCGCTTTTTAGTTATCTTTGGGCCCGCAAAAACCAGGGAAAATTTATCCTGCGCATAGAAGATACAGACCAGGAACGCTCCACCCCAGAAATGACCCAGGCTATTCTGGAGGCCATGGAATGGTTGGGGTTAGAATATGAGGAACTCTATTTTCAAAGTAAACGCCAGGAAATCCATCAGGAATACATAGATAAACTGGTGGCTGAAGGTAAGGCCTACTGGTGTGAATGTTCACCCGAAGAAGTGGAACAGATGCGCCAGGAAGCCATGGCCAAGGGATTAAAGCCCAAATACAACGGCAGATGCAGAGAAAAAAACTTAGGCCCTGGTCCTGGTAGAGTGGTACGCCTGAAAGCTCCTCTGGAAGGAGAAACTTCTTTTGTGGACCTGGTTAAAGGTAAAATCAGCGTTCAAAACCAGGAACTGGACGATTTAATCTTACGCCGCTCTGATGGTACACCCACTTATAACCTGGCAGTAGTAGTGGATGACCTTACCATGGGTATCACCCATGTCATTAGAGGTGATGACCACGTAAACAATACCCATCGCCAGATTTTAATCTACAAGGCCTTAAATGCACCTATTCCCCAGTTTGCCCATGTGCCTATGATTCTGGGACCAGACAAGAAAAAATTATCCAAACGCCACGGCGCTCTTTCTGTCATGGTGTACAAGGAAATGGGGTTCTTACCCGAAGCCCTGCTAAATTACCTGGCCAGATTGGGTTGGTCTTATAAAGACCAGGAAATCTTTTCCAAAGCAGAACTTATAGAAAAGTTTAGCTTAGAAAACTTGAGCAAATCTCCCAGTGTCTTTGACACTGAAAAGCTTCTCTGGTTAAACAGCCACTATATCAAAGAAAGCTCCAGGCAAAGACTGGCTCAACTTCTACTGGAGTTTTTGCAACCAGAAGGCTTTAATCCTTCTCTTGCGTATCTGGAAAAGATAGTGCCCCTGTATCAACCACGAGCCAAAACCCTAAAAGAAATGGCTGAACAAATGCACTTCTTTTTAAAAGAGGCTAAAGAGCTTGACTATGACGCAAAGGCAGTGGAAAAGTTCCTAACCCCTGAAGTTATCCCTCACTTGCAAAAGATAAGGGAAAAAATTGCAACTCTCACAAATTTTGAGCAAAAAGCCTTGGAAAATATCTTTGCAGCTTATCTGGAGGAAAACCAGTTAAAATTCAAAGTCATAGCCCAGCCTTTAAGGGTGGCCCTTACTGGCCAAACTGTAAGTCCAGGTTTATTTGAAACCATGGAAGTTCTGGGCAAGGAAGAAGTCTTAAATCGTTTACAAAGGGCCTTGGAACTGGCTACCTAAAGACATGGATATTCTCTTACAGCAAAAACGCAAAAACCAGCTTATTTTAATGGTTTTGCTCTTTATTCTTTTGGGATTTCTCCTACTTCTCCTTACCTGGAGAAATCTCACTTTGCAGAAAAAAGCTATCTATCAGCATTTAAAGCTGGCCTCCAGTTCCATCAGCAGGGGTATTGAAGCCTCTCTTTTCGAGGCATGATGTTTATGGGGGGAAGGATGATGGGAGAGCAAATGATGAGACATCATCCACCCCTTCCCTTTTTACGACCCAGGGCCAAAGAAATTCTGGAAGACTTGGTAAAAGAAGGTGATGTATTGGCCATTATTCTGGCGGACAATCAGGGACACATCCTGCCTATTTTCAGGGACAACAAGCTACAAACTCCTTTAAAACAAATCCTTCAGGGGCCTTTTCAGGAAGCAGAGTTTAAAATCCTTTCCTTTAACCAGCACTATCTGGCAGTTTTTAGTCAACAGACCCGTATTCCAGTAAGCTCTTTTTTCCAGAACAAACCCATGACTTTTCTGCTCCTCCACCTAAAAATTACCTTCTTTTGGTTCTGGATGCTACTCATCATCTGGTCCTCTATCAAAAATTCCAGAAAACCCTCTTTATGCAAATAGGTTTTTTGATTTTACTGGCCATTTTTCTTATCACCATTACCACAGCTTATCTTAGAAGGCAGGAAAAGAGTGAGCGCCTGGCCAGTCTGGAAACCTTTCACTCCAAATTACTGGACAATCTGCCAGATGGTTTACTTACCATTGACCAGAAGGGAATCATTAACGCTGCTAACCCTGCCCTAAGTAAAATCCTGGATTCTCCTCTAAAGGAAATTATTGGCCAGCCTTTAGCCCGCTTTTTTGACCCTGAGTTTCCCAGCCAACAGTGGAAAGAACTGGAACTAGGCACAAAAAAATTAGAAATCCTCAAGGTGCCTTTAAGTGGAGAAGAGCTTTTTCTCTTAAGGGACCGAACTGAAATAAAAAAAATGGAAGAAGAGCTTATTCAAAACCAGAACCTGGCCACCATTGGCCGTTTTGCCACAGGCATGGCCCATGAAATCAGAAACCCTTTAAACGCCCTCAAAGGTTTTGCCCAATTTTTTGCCCAAAAATTTGCCCAGGAAGAGCCTGCCAAAACCTATGCTAAGACCATGGTTCAAGAAGCAGACCGTTTGAATCGAGTCATAACCGACCTCCTTACCTTTGCCAAACCGCAAAAAATAGAAAAAAGAGTATTTTCGCTAAAACCCTTTCTGGAAGAAATCTTGCGCTTGCTTCAGTTTGACTTGCAAAACAAAAACTTAAACTTTAAACTAGACTTAAAAGTAGAAACTATTAAGGCAGACCAGGACTCCTTAAAACAGGCCTTAATCAACCTGCTTTTAAATAGCATCCAGGCCTCTAAACCAGAAGGAATCATTGAAATAGCAGCAGAAAGGGTAAGGGAACAGATTTGTTTAAAAATAAAAGACTATGGCCAGGGAATGACTAAAGAAGAATTAAAAGAGGCCTTTACGCCCTTTTTTACCACTAAGGAGCAAGGTACGGGCCTGGGTCTAGCCATTGTGCAACAAATAATCACCAGACATGAAGGCCAAATTAAAATTAATTCTTTGCCTGGAAAAGGAACAGAAGTAATTATTTATCTGCCCTATGAATAAAGAAGCTTTTATAGAAACAACTCCCTGCCTTTTAGTGGTGGATGACGAAGCTTCCCAGCGCCTTCTCATTAAGGCTGTTATGGAAGAAGAAGGCTGGCTGGTCAAAGAAGCCAGTAATGGACTAGAAGCACTAAATATCCTGGACCAGGAAAATGTGCAGGTAATTTTAGCTGACCTCAAAATGCCCAAGATGGATGGCTTGGAACTCCTGCACAAAGTACAAAGCATAGACTCTCACCTGCCTGTAATTTTGCTTACAGCCTTTGGCACAGTGGATTTGGCTGTAGAAGCCATGAAAAAGGTGCCTTTGACTTTCTCACCAAGCCCACAGACATTGAGGAATTAAAGAGTACTTTAAATAAAGCTTATACCTATTTTCTGGCCAGTTCTGAAAAATACGCCTCTGGCTTTCACCAGCAACTGGAAATCATTGGCCAAAGCAAAATCATGCAACAACTTATCCAGCTGGTAAGGCAGGTAGCGCCGTCAGAGGCCAATATCTTGATTACAGGAGAGTCTGGCACAGGTAAGGAACTGGTAGCCAATGCCCTGCACAAATTGAGTTTGCGAGCCAAAGAACCGCTCATCAAAGTAAACTGCGCCAGCTTGCCAGACAACCTTCTGGAATCTGAACTCTTTGGCTATGTAAAAGGAGCCTTTACTGGCGCCTACAAGGATAAACCCGGACGCTTTTTACTTGCCCACAAGGGAACCCTCTTTTTAGATGAAATTGGAGAAATGCCCCTCAATCTCCAGTCCAAGCTGTTAAGGGCCTTACAGGAAAAGACCATTGAGCCCCTGGGTGCTATTCACTCTGTACCTGTAGATGTGCGTTTTATTTGCGCCACCAACAAAGACCTCAAGCAAGAGGTGGAAAAGGGAAACTTTAGAGAAGACCTTTATTTTCGCATCAATGTTATTGAAATTCACTTGCCTCCCTTGCGGGAAAGAAAAGAGGACATTCCCCTGCTGGTCAATCACTTTTTAAAAAAGCTGGGGGACAAAAATCGCAAAAAAATCCACAAGGTCTCGCCAGAGTTTCTGGAGCAGCTCACCTATTATGACTGGCCAGGCAATGTGCGGGAACTGGAAAACATCCTGGAGCGCGCCATTATCCTCTGCCCTTCAGATACCCTGGAGGTCAACCAGTTGCCACCTCACCTTTTACCTCAAAAAAACTCCAGAGCCATCCAGGAAAACCTGGAAGAAGCAGAAAAAAAGGCCATTATTGAAGCCCTTAAAGCCAACAATGGCCATCGAGAAAAAACTGCCCAAGCCCTGGGCATTAGTCGTAGAACCCTGCAATACAAGCTTAAAAAATATGGACTTACCAAAAAAAGATAACCTGCCTGACCTCTTCAACCTGGATACCTATGATTTTTCCCTGCCCTCAGAACTCATTGCCTCCCTTCCGCCCAAAAACAGGGGCACTTCCAGGCTGCTGGTACTGGATAAAAAAAGCGGAGACATCACTCTGGCCAGTTTTAAGGAATTAGCCCGTTTTTTACCACCCAAGAGTTTGCTGGTAGCCAACAACACCAAGGTCTTACCTGCAAGGATTTGGGGAAGGAAAAACAGCAAAACCATCTGGGAGGCAAAGTAGAATTTTTACTCCTAACACCCTTTCCTCTCCTGAAAATCCAGGATACCCGTGAGAATTTTAAAGAGTGTATAGCAGAAGGACTGCTAAGGGCCTCCAAAAGACCCAAGCCTGGCCAGGAAGTGGTCTTTACTCCTGACTTCTCCCTGGAGGTCCTGGAAACAGGAGATTTTGGGCAGGCAAAGGTAAAATTGATTTTTCAGGGAGATTTAAAGGAAAAGTTTTTACAACTAGGCCATATTCCCCTTCCACCTTACATCAAAAGAGCAGACACGGATTTAGACCGGGAAAGATACCAGACCATTTATGCAGCAGAAGAAAAGATAGGCGCAGTAGCTGCACCTACTGCTGGCTTACATTTTAGCCCTGAACTGCAAGCAAAATTAACCCAACTGGGCTTTGATTTTGCTTATATCACCTTATATGTGGGCTATGGGACCTTTTCGCCCATTCGCACCCAGGACATTCGCCAGCACCAGATGCATGGGGAATATTTTGAAATTCCAGAACAAACTGCCAGGAAAATTCAGGAAGCCAAAAAAAACCAGCGTCCTGTAATAGCCATTGGCACCACTACAGTAAGGACTCTGGAAGGGGCCTACCAAAAACATCAAAAGATTAGGGCCTTAAAAGATGTAACTGACATCTACATCTTTCCCGGGTATGAATTTAAAGTGGTAGATCATCTTATTACCAACTTTCACCTGCCAAAATCTTCTTTAATTATAATGGTTTCTGCTTTTGCTGGACTTGAAAACATAAAAAGGGCATATAAGCTAGCTATAGAGGAAAAGTTTAGATTTTTCTCTTATGGAGATGCCATGCTTATCATTTAAGAGGAGGCGACATGTCAAAAGTGGTTTTTTTGGAAGAATTATGCAAAGGTTGTCTGTTATGCACTCAGGTGTGCTCTAAAAAAATCATCACCCAATCCTCACGCTTTAACAAGCAGGGATACAAGGTGGTGGAAATAAAACCAGAAGACCTGGAAAAGTGCATAGCCTGTGGCTTCTGCAGTCTGGTTTGCCCGGATTCAGCCATTGTGGTTTATAAAAGTGTAGAGGAAAAGGAGCCAGAAAATGTCTAAAAAAAGACTCTTTGTAAAAGGCAATGAAGCCATAGCCCTGGGGGCCTTGGCTGCAGGATGTAAGTGTTATTTTGGCTATCCCATAACCCCTCAAAATGACATTCCTGAATTTATGTCCAGAGAATTACCCAAAAAGGGGGAGCCTTTGTCCAGGCTGAAAGTGAAGTTGCTGCTGCCAATATGCTCCTGGGAGCAGTTAGTGCTGGAATTAGAGCCATGACTTCCTCTTCCAGCCCTGGAATTTCCCTCAAACAAGAAGCCATTTCTTATATGGCAGGAAGTGAACTTCCTGGTGTTATTGTCAATATGAATAGAGGTGGTCCTGGCCTGGGAGATATTGGCCCTTCTCAAGGAGATTACTTTCAAGCTACCAAAGGCGGAGGCCATGGAGATTATAGACTGCTTGTCTTAGGTCCTGGCACTGTGCAAGAAGCCTATGATTTGACCATAAAAGCCTTTGACCTGGCCTTTAAGTATAAAAACCCCGTAATGATTTTAGGCGATGCCATTTTAGGGCAGATGAAAGAGCCCATTACTCCCTGGGAACCAGAAGTTCCTGAAAAAGAAGCAAAGGAATGGTGCCTGGAAGGAGCAAAGGGAAGACCGCCCAGGGTCATCAAATCCCTGTATCTTGAAGATGGAGCTTTGGCCAAGCACAACCTGAAGCTGGCCCAAAAATATGCTGAGATGAAAAAGAAATCCTCTTTGAAGAATTTCTAACCCAAGATGCCAGCCTCATTGTGGTGGCTTACGGCTCTATTGGTAGAATCGTCAAAAGCACCATCAGGACTTTGAGAAAACAAGGGCATAAAGTAGGACTATTTAGGCCCATAACCCTCTATCCTTTCCCCAGTGAAGCCCTACAGGTTCTGGCCAAAGAGGGCAAAAAGTTCCTGACCATTGAGCACAATCTGGGACAAATGGTAGAGGATGTACAATTGGCTGTTTGCCCTTATGCCCAGACAGATTTTCACGGGCATTTGCCTGGCAATTTGCCCACTCCCAATGATTTTGAAGAACCCATAATCAAGGCCCTGGAGAAGTAAAATGACTGAAAAAATAATGTTTCCCAAACCCCAAGTACTGGCTAATAGGCCCACCCATTACTGTCCAGGCTGTCATCATGGCCTGGCCCACAAACTGGTGGCTCAGGTATTAGAAGAACTTAAGCTTCCAGAAAAAACCATTTGTGTTGGCTCTATTGGCTGCTCTGTTTTTATTTACAACTATTTACTTTTAGACACCATAGAAGCTCCGCATGGACGGGCTCCTGCTGTAGCCACAGGAGTAAAACGAGCTAGACCAGATAAGTTTGTATTCACCTACCAGGGAGACGGAGACCTGGCTGCCATTGGTCTGGCTGAAATAATGCACTGTGCCAATAGGGGAGAAAGGGTTAGTGTAGTTTTTGTCAACAACACCATCTACGGCATGACAGGTGGACAAATGGCTCCTACCACTCTGGTAGGCCAGAAAACCACCACCTGCCCTGGTGGAAGATGCAAAGATAGGGAAGGCGAACCTTTTAAAATGGCTGAAATTATTGGTTCTTTGGGAGGCACTGCCTATGCTGCCAGAACCGCTCTAAATGACATCAAAAACATTCAAAAAACTAAAAAAGCCATTAAGCTGGCCTTTAGAGCCCAGTTAGAAGACAAGGGCTTTGGTTTTGTGGAAATCCTTTCCAGTTGCCCTACCAACTGGAAAATGACTCCCTTACAGGCCAACGAACGCATTGCCAAGGAAATGATTCCCTACTTTCCTTTGGGCGAATTTAAAAACACCCTGGGAGAATAAACAATGAGCAAATATCAAGATGTAATTATAGCTGGCTTTGGTGGACAAGGAGTAATGCTTATTGGAAACTTGCTGGCCTATGCAGGTATGGAAGCAGGATTAAATGTGACCTATATCCCTGTCTATGGTCCTGAAATGCGCGGAGGTACTGCCAACTGCACTGTAGTTATTTCAGAAGAAGAGATTGGCTCTCCCATCATCTTTAACCCCAAAAGTCTAATTATCATGAACCGTCCTTCTCTGGACAAGTTTCAACCCAGATTAGAGGACAAGGGCACCCTTATTTTGAACTCTTCCCTGGTAGATGTGGATTTGGTAGATAAAAAAAGAATAAAGGCCTTTGCTGTTCCAGCCAATGAAATAGCTGACTCCTTGGGCAATACCCGCATGGCCAACATGGTAGCCCTGGGGGCTTACATTGAAGCCACCCAAATTATTCCCTTAAAGGTAGTGCAGGAGGCCTTGCCTCAAGTAATTTCCAGCCACTACCAGCACCTTATACCTGCCAACAGCCAGGCTCTGGAAGCAGGTGCCAATTATGTTCAGGAAAAAGGTAGTTTGTAAATGGAACTCTATGGCGTCATAGGTTCCCCCATCAAGCATTCTCTAAGCCCAGTTTTGCACAACTGGGCTTTTCACTATCTTGGCTATAGAGAAAAGACCTATTGTTCTTGGGAAGTAAAAAAAGAAGAGTTAAAGACCTTTCTAAGCCACCTGGATTTATACCAGATTAAAGGTCTTAGTGTGACCATACCTTTAAAGGAAGCTGTGCTCAACCATGTGCAGGCACAAAGCGAGAGGGTAAAAGAAATAAAGGCAGCCAATACCCTCTTTAAAACTTCCAGGGGCTGGAAAGCTGAAAACACAGATGTTTACGGCTTTTTAAAACCTCTAAAAGACCTAAATTTAGATCTTTCTTCTGCCCTGATCTTAGGCGCAGGCGGGGCTAGCAGGGCAGTGGTTTATGGATTAAAACTGTTAGGGCTAAAAGAAATTTACCTTAGCAACCGCACCTATAGTAAAGCTAAAAAACTAGCCCAGGAGTTTGACCTCATTAGTCTTAGGTGGGAAGAGAGAAAAAGGTAGAGGCTGAACTTATTGTCAACACTACCAGCCTGGGCTTAAAGGGAGATAAGGAAGGTTTAACGCCCTGGGATTATCCCTTTAAAAACACAAAGATAGCCTATGACCTTATCTACACTCCTTTACAAACCAGATTTTTGACCCAGGCCAAAAAAGCAGGTCTAATCACCCTTTCTGGCTTAAACATGTTTGTCTATCAAGGCCTGGAGCAATTTAGGCTTTTTACCGGGCAGGAGTTTCCCGTAGCCAAAGCCATGCTCTTGCTGCGCCAATACCTTTAGGGCACATAAATTTTCAAGGTATCTCCAGGACGCAAGATACTGTCCGAACTCAAATTGTTCCAGAGGGCAATTTGCTTCCAGCTCACTCCAAAGCGTTTGGCAATGGTCCAGAGGTTGTCTCCTCTGCGTACCTGATAGCGCACCAGTTGCCCTTGATGAAACTTTTTCACTTCTTCCCTAGCCAGCCTGGTCTGTTGGCCGCCCAAATCCGGTATATACAGTTTTTGGCCTATAGAAAGCCTGGAAGAAGTAAGGCCATTGGCTATTTTCAAGGTTTTTACACTTACTTTAAATTGTCTAGAGATACTCCACAGTGTATCTCCTGCTTTTACCTCGTAATTAGCACGCTTTTGGGCACTTGTTCGCACTGAAGCAAGCACATTTTCTTCTGACTCTCTATCCCCACGAGGTATGATGAGAAGGGTATTGGGATGCAGTAAATTATTTTTTAAATCATTTATCTTTTTTAAAACAGCAATAGGCACTCCATACCTTCTGGAAATAGTCCATAAAGAATCCCCAGACCTTACCTTATAGCGAATAAATCCAGCATAACTCTTCTTTTCTTTTCCAAAAATTGCCTTGCCAGTTCTACTTTTTCCTGGGGCAAATAAACAGTAATCTCCCCATCTGGAGGACTAACCATTCTGCGCACAAAGGGATTGTGCTCCCTAAATCTGTTCCAGTTCCAGCCCAGAGCTTGAGCAAAAGCCAATAAATCAGTGCTGGGCGGAATGCTTAATTTGGCTTGGGTTGGGGTTTCTTCCCAGTTTAAAGGCTCAAAGCCCAATTCTTCCAGATGGCGAACAATTTTTAAAATAGCTAAAAACTTGGGGACATAATGTCTGGTCTCCAGACGCAAATACCTTCTATTTTTTCTGCTCTTACAAATATCAAAAAAATTATCTTCTTTGCTCTTTTTAAGGGCTTGCCTGATCTTTCCTGGGCCAGCATTATAGGCAGCCAGAGCTAAATACCAGTCTCCAAATTCAGCATAAAGCTCTTTTAACATCTCAGCTGCTGCATAGGTAGATTTATAGGGATCCCTTCGCTCATCTATCCACCAATCCACCCTTAGGCCATATTTTTTGGCCGTATAGGGCATAAACTGCCACAAACCTGCAGCTCCAGCCCGGGAATAAGCCCAGGGATTAAAACCACTTTCTGCAAAGGGCAAAAAAATCAAATCTTCAGGTAGCCCCTGCTCCTTAAATACCTTGCGAATAAAAGGCAGATAGGCCTGAGCCCTTTCTAGCCAGCGTACAAAAATTTTTCTTTTAGAATGAGTATAGTACTTAAAGTAAAGTTTTAATTCCTTGGTTTCATAAAGGTCCAGTTCAAAATTAAGGGTATCTTCTTTGGCCAGGACATCCTCTTCTTGAGGAAGCAAGTTGGCATCCTTGTCCTCAGGATTGGCAACAACTTCTTCCTCTAAATTTTCCTGAGGTTGCTCCTTTTGCTCTGCAAGTAAAGAATCTGTTTCCGGGGGACAAATTTCTTCTTTAGTGGTGGCATTCTCCAGTGCCTTATTTTCTAAGTACTTAACTTCTTTTGGCTTATTGAATTGAGCACAGGCAGAAAAAGAAAAAATCAAAAACAATAAAAAAAGATATCGCATTACAACTCCTTGTTTTCCCTTCAAGCTCTCTATCTGCTAGTAAAAACAAAAACACTTGGCAAGCAAGTCTTTAATAGCTAGATGCTAGTTTACAGGAGGCCATATGAAAATAATTGCTGGCAAAAAACCCCTTTTAGAACTTTTGGAAACCAATCCCGAACAAATAGAGCGTATCTTTTTAAGTAAGAGCCGGAAAAATTTAGAAAAATCTTAACTCTTTGTCGTCAACACAAAGTAAAATATAAATTTTTACCGGAAAAAGAATTAAATCAACTCTTTGCCGGCAATCATCAGGGGTGTGTGGCCAGATTGCTTATAACCAATACCCTTGGCCTGGAAGAGCTACTGGCTACATCAGCTAAACTTCCGCTCATTTTAGCCCTGGATTGTGTCCAGGACCCTCAAAATATCGGCAGTCTCATTCGCACCCTGGTGAGTTTAGGTGGACAGGGACTTATTTTGCCCCAGGACAGAACAGCCTATCTGGGAGAAGGCGTAGTCAAAAGCTCAGCTGGAGCAATTTATAAACTGCGTGTAAGTAGAGTGGTCAATTTAGGGCGAGCCTTACTGGAAGCCCAAAAACAAGGTTATTTTCTTTACGCCAGCTTACCCAGGGAAGGAGACAATCCCTTTACTACCAGACTCCAGTTTCCCGCCATACTGGTGCTGGGGAATGAAGATAAGGGAATTCGCCCTGGAATCTTAAAAAAATGCCCTTATCACCTTACTTTGCCCATGCCTGGTGAATTTGAGTCCCTAAATGTAGCCCAGGCAGGTGGCATTTTAATGGCTGAATTTTTACGCCAATATATGTTTGGCTAAAATCCCAAATCCCTGGCAATTTTTTGCATGCCCGCAATAGCCAGAGACAAAAATTCACTTAACTCCAGGTTGAGTTTGCTACATTCTCCAATCGTCTCCCTATTTACAGAAGCAGCAAAAGACTTGTCCTTCATTTTTTTGCGCAAGCTTTTGGGCTTCATGCCTTCCAGTTTGTTGGGACGAACATAGGCTGCAGCCATAATCAAGCCAGTAACCGTCTCCCCACAGCGCAAGGCAAAATCCAGCTTGCTTGTGGGTTCAACCCCGGTCATTTCTCCATTATGGGCTTTTATGGCCTGAATACTTTCGGCTGGCAACTTGTCTTTTAAAATCTCTGCACTCTTAAGGCCATGCTTTTGAGGGTTGTCCTTGGTGCTTTCATAGTCCAGGTCGTGCAAAAGCCCGGTAATCCCCCAGAGTTCTTCATCTTCCTGAAAAACCTGGCCAACTCCCTTAAGACTCCTTCTGTAGCCAGACTGTGTTTTAGCAAACTTTCTTCCTGAATATATTGCTGAAGTAAGGCAAGGGCTTCGTCTCTACTTAGCATCCGGTTTTCTCCTTTACAATTTTTTTGACTCTTTTAGCCCTAAAAGCTTACAAAGGGCAAGTATGGACAGGGAAGATAACTGGCAGGAACTTTTTCCTTGGCAAGATACCCGCAAGGACCAGGAAAAACTGTTGGTTCTGGAAGCCTTAGGGTTTAACTGGCAGATAAAAACCACTACCCAGGGTTTAAGTGTATTTATAGCAAAAGAGCAATTTCCCCTGGCCCAAAGGGAACTACTGGAGTATGAGCAAGAATGTCAAAGAAAAGCTTCTTTAGCCCAACACTCTTACTTTCTTTCTTCTCCTTCAACTTCACTTATCTGGAGCAATATAGCCCTGCTTGGCCTGCTTTTAATCTCCTTTACCCTTCAACAACATCTCCCCTCTTTTACTGCTCTGGGCATGTTAGATGGCGAAAAGGTCTTTAAAGGTGAAGGATATAGGCTCTTTTCCTCCCTTTTCTGCACAAAGACCCTGCCCATCTTTTGGGCAATATCTTTTTTAGTTTTTACCCCCTCTATCTGTTAAGCCAGTATTATGGAACAGGGTTTACCTGGCTAATAATTTTAGGCTTAGGCACACTTGCCAATGGCCTTAATCTTTTCTTTTTGGGTTCTCCCCATAAAAGCTTGGGCTTTTCCACAGCCAGTTTTGTAAGTTTGGGCTTACTTTTTGCCACCTTAAGGGGAAATAAACAGGCTATCCCTGGCCTGGCCCTGGGCCTTGGCCTGGGCTTTTGGGCCCTTTTTTCTGGAGGGAAAAATACCGACCTGGGCGCCCACTTTTGGGGACTGATGGTAGGACTTCTGGCAGGCCAGTTTTCTGGCCTATTGCAGAAAATTGGAAAAGGAAAACAGGTCCAGCTACTTTCCTGGCTGGGGATACTTTTGTTGTTTTGTGGTTGTTATTTGGTATATTTAAAAAAATAAATTAAAGCTTAATAAATAAACTTAAAAAACTTTTGCGAGCATAAAATGCCCTGGTTTTAGAACCATGGCCTCTCCCTTTGGTTCGAGGCTGAATATATTTTCCCATCTTACCCGTCAAAGCCTCAACACCTTTTTCTCTAATAGTATTTCTAACCAAATCATAATCTTCTTTTACTTCCTGATATAATTTTCCCTGGAGAGTAAACTCCACTACTGAATGAATATAGCTGGGTTCATCTACGCTCTTGCCTACGGTTCTAGCCACAACCACAATCTTTTTTAACTTGTTTAACAAATGACTATCCTCAAATTCTTTTTGTAATACATTTACTGGATCAATCATAGTTATAGCCATTGTTTCTTTAAAGATAAGATTTCCATCTTTTTTGTATTTAAGAGGGATAGATTTTAGTTCCCAAGAGCCAAAATTAGGAGACCTGGAAGAGTTAAGAGGCAACTCTAAGTATCGTTCCAGCACATGCCCGGCCCAACCTTTATTTACCTTTCCTTGCTCACTATACACTCGAACTCCCAATTCCTCAGCTAAGGAATGTAATTCCTTACCAATTAATTTTTTTAATTTTTCAATTGCTTCTTGTCGTTCCATCTTTTATCCAAATTTAAGGAAGTAAGGCATATCCTGGCTCTTCTTCTTTTACTTGAAAACTCCCTAAAAGGTTTTTCTGTCTTCTTAAAAAAAGAATGTCTTTTAGTCTGGGTATAGCTAAGCCTTCTAAATACTCTTTTTCAGAATCAATACCTACGAACTTGCGTTTATATTTTAAAGCAACAACCCCTGTAGTTCCACTGCCACAAAAAGGATCTAAAACAATATCTCCTTCTTTACTGGCAGCTAAAATTATTCTTTTCAGTAAGCTTTCTGGTTTTTGTGTGGGATGTTTGCCATATTTTTTTTCTCCATTCTTAACTGTACCTATAGCCCAGACACTGCGCATTTGCTTACCAGGCTTTTTAATAAAGTCTTCATCCCAGTTTCCATGCTTCATCAGTTCATAATTAAAGGTATGCTTTGCTTGCTTGTTTTTTTTAGCCCAGATCAAAGTTTCATGACTGGCAGTAAACATTCTGCATGATAAATTGGGAGAAGCATTGGGTTTAAACCAGCAAATATCATTAATCACATGCCATCCTTGCCGTTGTAAAGCAAAACCACAAGCATAGATAGAATGATAAGTACCAGAAATCCAAAGACTTCCATTGGGTTTTAAAATTCTTTTACAAGCTTCTATCCATTTAAAGTGAAATAAAAAATCCTTTCCTACTCCATTGCTTTTATCCCACTTGCCTTTATTTACAGAAACTCGTTTTCCAGCATGGCAGGTAAACCCATCATTGGATAAATTGTAAGGAGGATCTGCAAAAATCAAATCAATACTTTCTGCAGGAAGCTGCTTCAAAATTTCAAGAGCATCTCCCAGGTACAGACGAACTCCCATTTCACTAAAATAAGCCTTCATCGGTTCACTTGTCCTTAAAATTAGCTTTTTAATTCTTTAAAGCATAACTTAGCCTCTATCCCTTTTCAAGGTTAAAAAAATCTCAAAAATTTAAGTTAAATTATTTTTTTTACCTAACCTAATTTGCTATATTTTCTTACAATTTCGCTTCCTTTTATTCCCTTGCTAAAATCCACAAAAGAAGGCAAATTCTCTCTTTTAGACAGCTTAGGAGAAATCTTGTGTTTTTCAAAATAAAACCCAATAATTGGCCTCTTTCCCTCAAGGAAATCTGGACCATTACCTGGCCTCAGATCCTTACCATGTTTTTTCACTTTCTCATTGGTTTTACTGATGTGTTTGTAGCAGGCCGCCTGGGTAAGAATGTCCAGGCCTGTATGGGAGTAATCTCTCAAGCCATGTTCTTTTTTCTGGTAGTGGCCATGGCTGTGGGCAATGGTTCAGTAGCTGCCATCAGTCAATCCCTGGGCTCCAAATTGCCCTTGCGGGCTCAGCGCTATATGGGGCTATCCCTTCAACTTGGCTTTATTTTTGGCTTAATTATCCTGGTTGGCGGATTATTGGGCCTGGATATCTTTTTAAAACTACTCCAGATACCAGAAGAAATTTATCCCATTGCCAGGTACTTACTGAAAATCTCCTTATATCTCCTTCCTGCCTATTACCTTTTAGTCATCACCAATGCCTTTTTTCGTGCTCAGAAAAAAGTCCTCTACCCTCTCTACTCTACCGCTTTAGTAGCTGGAATAAACATTCTTGGTGATTTTGGATTAGGGCTTGGTTTATGGGGACTGCCCAAACTAGATTATAAAGGATTGGCCTGGGCTACTTTTGGCTCTATCTTTCTGGGGTTTGTGGTCAACTTAATTTTTCTGCTCTCTCAAAACATCTTCTCTCTCAAAAACCTTCCTCCCTGGCGCTGGATCAAAAAAGGACTTCCCTATCTTTTTAAAGTGGCCTGGCCAGCAGGCACCTTGCAAATAGTCTGGCATTCTGCTTACATGGTGCTCTATGCCATTGTAGCTTCTCTGCCTGTAAACAGTGTGGAGGCCTTGGCTGGAATGAGTGCAGGAATCCGCATAGAATCCTTTCTCTTTTTGCCAGGTTTTGCCTTTAATTTTACAGCCTCCATTTTGGTCGGGCACTTGCTGGGAGCAGGAGATTTACCTGGAGCTAAAAAAGCTGGTTATCAAATCATGGGACTGGGTTTGCTCATAGTAGGCTTGTTAGCTGGCCTGGTCCTTTTCTTTATCGAACCTGTAGCTGGATTTATCGCGCCCGAACCCCTGGTGAGACAAGAAGCTATCAACTATCTCTACTTTAATGTGGCAGCTATTCCCTTTTTGTTGCCAGCCATGATTTTAGGTGGAGCGCTTACAGGCGCAGGAGCTACCCTTTACCAGATGATAGTTATGGGCAGTTCAGCCTGGCTGGTAAGAATCCCTCTAGCTTATATCCTCGGCCATGTGGTATTTAAAGAAGCTACAGGAATATGGCTGGCCATGTTTATTTCCATGGTTTTCCAGGCCCTTTTGATGTTATTTTTCTATCACTTTAAAAACTGGTCTAAATTTGCCTTGCGCAATAAAAAAATAGCCCCAAGCCCAAATTATAGTTAAGAGGTAAAAATGGGAATCAAAAACACCCGGGAACTGGTACACTTACTGGAAAGTAAAGGAGAGCTGGTCAGAGTAAAAGAAGAAGTGGATGCCCAGCTGGAAATAGCTGCCATACAAAGAAGAGTATTTCAAAGGCAGGGGCCAGCCCTTCTCTTTGAAAGGGTAAAAAATTGTGCCTATCCCTTATTAGGAAACATTTTTGGAAGTAAAAAAAGGTTAAAGCTTATCTTTGCTGATACTCTGGCCCAGGTGGAAAGTCTGTTTAAACTCAAAATTGACCCTCTGGAAATCTTTAAAAAACCTCATTACTGGTGGACCTTGCCTCGAGCCCTGAAAAACACCTGGCCCAAAATGGTAAAAAAAGGGCCTATTCTAAAACACAAAATAAGAATAAGTGCTTTACCCAGGTTAAAATCCTGGCCCAGGGATGGTGGAGCTTACATTACCTTACCCCAGGTCTATACTGAAAGCCCCTTTAAACCTGGTCTTAAAAACTCCAACTTGGGTATGTACAGGGTTCAGTTAGATGGCAATGAATACCTTCTGGACCAGGAAGTGGGCCTGCACTATCAAATTCACCGGGGTATTGGCGTCCATCACCAGCAAGCCCTGCATCTGGGACAAAAACTACCAGTAAACATCTTTGTGGGCGGACCACCAGCCATGACCCTGGCCGCTATTATGCCCTTGCCTGAGGGCATTGCTGAAATCTTTTTTGCTGGAGTGCTGGGAGGCCAGAGGATTAAATTGGTCAAGACCCCGGAACACCCCTTGCCCCTTTTAGCAGAAGCAGATTTTTGTATTTGTGGTTATATAGACGGAGTAAAACCAGAAGGCCCCTTTGGCGATCACTTAGGCTATTATAGCCTCAAACACCCGTTCCCGGTGTTAAAAGTAACCGGGGTCTATGCCCGTCCCCAGCCCATCTGGCCCTTTACCACAGTAGGCAGACCACCCCAGGAAGACACCCTTTTTGGAGAGTTTATCCACGAACTCACCAAGGACCTGGTGCCCACAGTCTTTACTGGCGTAAAACAAATTCATGCAGTGGATGCTGCTGGCGTACATCCCCTTCTTCTGGCAGTTGGTAGAGAAAGCTATGTGCCCTTTAGTACAGAGCGCATCCCACAGGAAATCCTCACTCAAGCCTTCTCCCTTCTGGGACAAACCCAGACCTCACTAAGCAAGTATCTCTTTATCCAGGCTGAAGAAAAGGGAGAAGCCCTGGATGTCTATAATATCCCCAATTACTTTCAAACCTTTTTAGAACGCCTAGACTTAAGGCGTGACCTACACTTTATCACCAGAACCACCATGGATACTTTAGATTATACTGGCATTAGCTTAAATCAGGGTTCCAAACTGATTTTAGCAGCCTGTGCGCCTAAAAAGAGAGAACTGGGCCAAGCAGAAGAAGCGCAATTTAAACTGCCAGAGCCCTTTGGCAAGCTTACCTTTTTTGCTCCTGGCATTCTCATTCTCCAGGGACCTGGCCACACCCTGCCCAGGGATGAACAAGACCCTGTGCTTAGAGAACTGGCTAATTACTTATTTACTCAAAAAAACATAGAAAAGTTTCCCCTGCTGGTGGTGGTGAATGATGCCTTATTTACAGCTAAAAACTGGGAAAACTTTCTCTGGGTTACCTTTACCCGCTCTGATCCAGCCACAGACATCTATGGCGTGGGAGAATTTACCCACTGCAAGCACTTTGGGGCTCAAAAAGCCATTATTATTGATAGCCGCTTAAAGGGCTATCATGCCCCACCTCTGGAAGAAGACCCGGCAGTCCTGAAACGCATTCAAAAATTGGGAGAAAAAGGCAAATCCCTATATAAAATTTTATAAAAAGGAGTAGGCATGGAAAAGGAGTTTTTACAACTTATACAACAAATCAAGCCAGTGGATTTGTCTCTGGAAGAAAAGGCCTATGCTCATCTGGATAATCTTACCAAGCCTCCCCGCAGCCTGGGAAGATTGGAAGAAATAGCAGCCAGGCTCTTTGCCCTTTCTAAAGGCAAGGTAGAGCCCTATCCTGCCCGTATTTACACCTGTGCAGCAGATCACGGCGTGGTGGAAGAAGGAGTTAGCCCTTACCCGCAAGAAGTGACCAGACAAATGGTGCTCAATTTTTTAAATAATGGTGCAGGAATAAATGTGCTGTGCGCCACTTCAGGAGTAGAACTAAAGGTGGTAGATGTAGGGGTCAAAGGAGATACCTTTCCTGAGCATCCTGACCTCATTCAAAAAAAGATAAAACCTGGCACCAACAACCTGGTAAAAACCAGGGCCATGACTAAAGAAGAATGCTTGCAGGCCCTTTTCCTGGGACTGGAACTGGCCCGCAAGGCCAAAGAGGAAGGCATTAAAAGCCTGGGTACCGGAGAAATGGGCATAGGCAATACTACACCTTCTACTGCTCTTTATTGCGCCTTTTTGAATTTAGATCCCTACGAGTGCACAGGTAAAGGAGCAGGTCTTGATGAACAAAAAGTTAAACAAAAAGCCAGGCTTATTGCCCAGGCCTTAGAAAGACATAAAAGGGAGGTAAATTCTCAAGACCCCCTGGAAATTTTATCCAGCCTGGGCGGACTGGAAATTGCCTGCCTGACAGGACTGATTTTGGGTGGAGCGCTGGAAGAAATGGCTGTAGTCATTGATGGCTTTATCTCCACTGCAGCCTTTGTAGCTGCCTATAATCTCAATCCTCTGGTAAAAGACTATTGCTTTTTCTCCCACTGTTCAGCAGAAAATTATCACCAGGCCTTATTAAAAAACCTAAAGGCCCGTCCCCTGCTTGATTTAGGCCTTCGCCTGGGAGAAGGAACAGGCGCAGCCCTGGCCTTTTTCCTGCTCAAAGCTGCAGCCAATATTTTCAATAACATGGCAACCTTTGAACAGGCAGGAGTTTCCAAAGAAATAAAATGAACCAGTTCACTTTAGGGGTAAGTGCCTGTCTTTTGGGCCACAATGTACGCTATGACGGCAAAAACAAGTTAAACTGGTGGCTTTATACAGAGGGAAGAAAAATGTTCAACCTGCTTCCCATCTGTCCGGAAAAAGAATGTGGGCTTCCTGTTCCCAGGGAGCCCATGCACCTGGAAGAAAAAGGGGGAAATATATCTTTTGGGCAATCAGACCCAAAAAGACTTTACCCCTTTAATACATAAGTGGGCAGTGAAAAAAATTGAAGAATTAAAAACAATCCAGCTTTGTGGTTATGTCTTTAAAAGCAAATCCCCCAGTTGTGGCTTAAATTTAAGCCTGGACTCTCAAGGCAAAATACAAGGCCTCTGGGCCTATATTTTTAGCCAAAACTTTCCCTTTATCCCCATTTTGGAAGAAAAGGACTTATCCAATCCCAAGCTAAGGGAAAATTTTTTACATCAGGTCTTTAGGTTGCAAGAAAAGCTGAAAAAAAGTAGTTATTAAATTTGAAATTGGGTTCCTATTTTAGTTCATTTTAATTACCCTTAAAGGTATAGTAAAATATTTAATAGTTCACTTGCGATAGAATTAAACTTAACCCCACTAGCTAATTTATAATATACTTTCCTATCCTCCCATAGTTTTTATAAATAAACCCCACAAACACCCAAAAACCTTCTTTGTCTCTGAATAAACATTCCTGACTATCCTTTGCTCATACTCTACCAAAAATTCATAAAATTCAATCAATTCACTTTCCTTGAAAGAATTTTACTTATATTGACAAAAAGTCCATTACTGGGTTAACCTAATCCTATGAAACTGAAACAAGCTTTAACACTCCTTTTTATCTTTGTTTTGTTTACCCCTGCTTTTGCTGGCAACCAAGATAACACCTTTCTTTTACTTCCTTCCCTTTCAGAGATATCAAAGCTATACGGTGTGGAATTTCAGGATAAAAAAAATCAATTCTTTCCAAACTATAAAAACCAATTAATGGGGGATGGAAGCGTCGAATCTGCAAGATATTACAAGTCAGTAGATAGTGACAGCTTTATTTATATACAAATTGGCTATTACACTAATGTAGGCAATATTTGGGAAAATAATAAGCAAAATACATTAGAAATTGCCAAAAAAAACAAACAAAAAACCTATCCACTAAATATTGGAGAGGATAGCATCTATAGAGAAGGAGGGTTGGCGTCCTATTCTTTTAAATATAAAAACTATATTGCTAGAATAATTTCTACCAACAATTTTGATGGAAAACTAGTACTAAACTATCTATTTAAAAACATAGAAAAAAACGAAAAAGGATTGTTGAATAAAAAAGAGTTAACCTTAACTAAACTTTATATTCTAACGTGCTTTGATAAAAATTATTTTTCTAAAGATTCAAAACAATATAATACAGATATAAAAATTCAACTTTTTGACAAAACAAGTGAAATATATAACAAAAATTTAAATATACCATTAAAGATACTTGATACTGAGTTAAACCATGTAAATACCCAATTGTCCATCCCTTTAGATAAAAAATTAACATCTCTTTTACAAAATATTTCTCCCAAAAGTCTTCTTGTCATATCCATCAAAGGACATAAACCTTTGTTTAAAGTTATTAACAAAGACTCATTTGATATAAATTTTGAAGACATTCAATTAAAAGATAATCTTAAATGTGCAAGCATCTTTAAAGAACCTGAATACTGTCCAAAAAATGGAAATGTGCCAGATAATATTCTTTATAACATAACAAACAATGAATACTACTATTTATCAGGCGAAATTAGATATAATGACAACATCATACTAGTGAGCTATAACAAGCAAAACCAGCTTGCAAGTGTTAAATTGATTCAGAAAAAAAGCCCTTCAGATAGCTACAAAATCTTTTTAGACGATAAAGGGAATTTAGTTTTCATGAAGATGACAAATGTAAACCCTGAAAATGCACTTTATAAAATAGAAAACAACCAATTAGTATCTATTCCAGTTTTAGATTTTATAAAAAACAATAAAAACTACTCTATTTTTGACATTTATATATTTAACAATGAAATAATAAAAGATGGCATATGGCAGGTACCATACTATAGAGATTATAAGCCAATACATGTAAACAATAGAATTTTTAGATACAATCGAGTTTTTTCAGCAAACATAAAACAAAAAATTGCATGTATAAATAAACAAAAATTTTTCAAATTGAAAAAAGCAGGGAAAATTAATACTGCTAGCAACTTTCTTTATTACAGCGACTATAAAAGAGAAAGATCCAAATCCTTAAAATATCAAGAGAAATACGAAATAAAAATCTTAGACTTTTTGGGTAGAACTGAAAAAAAATTAACCACAAAAAAATTTTCAAAATATCTAGATGAAATACTCGAAAATATCCCTGAAAACTGTAAAGCATATGAAACTATAATCGATTTTAATTTTAATGATTATTTAAACGATGTCCCTATTGCCAGCAAAGAAGATGTTGTAAAGGCCTTTGCAGAACAATGGGTAGGGAATTTTAGCAATTTACCATCTTACAAAGCATCAATTGATGATGTAGATGGTGCTTTACTATTTGGAACTGGCTTTGGAATTCCATTATACCCTACAGGTAGAAACGAGGCACTTTTAAATAAAGCTATAGGTCCTTATTCGGAACTACGATTTTGTGATAAGGGAAAAATTATTAAAAAAGAGGTTATTAATACAGGATGGACTCAATTTAAAAAAACTAAAGAAAAAGATTTTAATATCTCAATTACAAAAGAAGGCTATAAATCAATCAATAGGATATTAACCGTACCTATAGACAATAAAAACATTCTAAATTTTTCAGGGACTATCTCTGATGAGCAAGGCAACCCCTTAAAAGGAGCAACTGTTCTAATTGAAGACAAAAGCACAAAGACTGATGAAAAAGGATTATATAAATTAACTTTTAACTTAAATAATAATGGTGTTGAAGATAATATTGAACTTGATTTCAGTTTAAAAGAAGCAATTGGCAAATTGCAAGTAGAATTAATTAATCAAGAAAATATTTATCCTGATGGTAAAAGTTACCAGATAAAAATAAAAGCATCTGATAGGGGAGAGCCTTTTAAAAACAAAAAGATTGAGATAGCTAAGATTGATAAATTTTACTTGAAAAGCGGAAAACTATTTAAACCTAAAGGGCTTGAGGATGGATTTTATATCAATAAAACTTATTCGACTGATGACAAAGGTATACTATCAGCAAGCATCAATATACCTAAGTTAAAAGATAAGTTTTTAAGAGATGAAGCAGACATAGTTTTCCCTTTACATGCAAATTTAATTGTCTGTGAAAAAAGAGAAAGTATTTGTAAGGATGTAAAAATAACCATTGATAATCCTGCTCCAAAAATTAAAGCCCGTATTCCTTCGGGCCTTGAGGCTGGAGTCTGGCAAACAAAACCGTCTGTTGTATCTATAAAGGATCCCAATGATACAAAATTAAAAATTACTATAGCAGCTAAAGGAAGATTAAAGGAAGCAGGAAATTCTACATTCTACAGTAATAGATTAATAAAGACAATAGAAACGGGTGAATTTAAATTCTTTTATGAACCCAGTACGATAGAAGGACTCGACTTAACGCAGGAACTTCCCAATGAACTTCAAGCTTATCTTGATACTAATATAAAAGTATTATCAGGTTTTATTGGAGTTTTTGGTGATTTTGCTGCTAGTGGTGGGCTGGGGACTATTGCTGCTAAAAAAGTATTACCCTTGGAAAATAAGGTATTTTTTAAAAACTATAAAAACTTAGAAAAATTATACAAAGCAGGAAGCAAGGGCTTAGGCTTACCAGACATTCAACTTTCCACTGAAGGTACCGCAAGTTCGCTAAAAGAGGCAAACTACGATACGGCTGTAAATATTATGGATTGGAGCATTGGTACAGTTGATTTTATAGGAGGCACTCTCAATGAGACTAAAGTAGGTGAGTTAATCTCTGGTAAAAATTTTACTGTTAATAAGTTAGAAGCTTTAAGCAAACCTCTAACTGACAAGTTAAAAAATTCAAGCGCACAACTAATAAAAAAATTCAAGCTAGACAAAATATCAAAATTTATAAGTGGAAATGATACTCTAAAAGGCGGTCTAAGCCTGGAGGTGTTAAAGGCTGTGTATGCCAATGCCAAAACCACCTATGATATTTTCAACCAATACAAAAGTATTGCTTATGCATACCAAGATATAGACTTTTTACCTATTATCATAAAAGTAGAAGACGAACTGGGATATTATGACCTTCAAATCATTGAAATTGGTGTAAAGTTGTGGAAGAAAAATTGATGAAGTTAAAATTATTATATACTTTTTTAGCAATATTATTATTTTTAATTAATAACACTACTATTTGTTTTTCTGAAGATTATACAAAACCAAAAGAGATTATTAAAAGATATTTTACTGCGTGTGAAGAAAAAAATATAAATATAATAAAAGAGATTTTGAGTAAGTCAAACCAAGAAAAATACAACAAGCTACTTAGACTTCATCAACTCATTTTTGAGAGTATAGATGTACATTACAAGGACATAGAAATAAAAGAAATTAAAAACAATAAAAGTTACATTTTTGCAACTGTAAGTGTACATTCCGAGATAAAAAGTAAAGACAACCAGGAACAATTTGAAAAGAAAGGGGATTATGTATTTATTTTAACCAATATGGAATCTCCAAAAATTGTCCAGATCACAAATTATGTAAATTACAATTTAATGTTAAAAAACTTGCTCTATTTAAAAGTTTTAAACGATCTAGTCTCAAAAGATATAATCCCAGAAGAGGATAAAAATGAGTCTAAAGATAATGAAAATTTATCCTTAACAAATAATTTAGAGCTATACATTTTAAAAAATGAGAAGATAGTAAATGAAGTTAACCATCTAGATATAAATATTAATTTTTTAATTAAAAATAAAAATAAAGATAATTTTATTGGCTATTTAATAGTTACAAACATATCTAACCATGACGAGCTAAGAAAAATTCCACTATTCTTAGAAGGATTAAAGGAAAAGAAAGTCAAGATAAGATCTGAGATAAATCCATTTCAACCTGGTAAATACACAGCTAAAATTATAGACCACAAAAATAATCAAATCAAAGAAATTAACTTTAATATAAAATAAATATATTAAAGGAGCTTTTTATGAGAAATCTATTTGTAATACTTATTATCTTTTGTTTGGGTTGCTCCCAAAACATGCAAATCCTAAAAAAAGAAAATAAAAGATTACAAAATGAGCTTACTCAAGCGACTCATAAAAACCAAGAGCTGCACAAAAAACTGGACCAATGCCAAAAATTAAATGAAATATTATCAAAAGAGAAGGAGTTTGGTTCTCAAGAACTCTCAAGCCTTAGGGTAAAGTTTAGAATCTTTTTAAGAGAACTATTAGTAAAGATAGATACTCTTTCAAATGAAAAAGCCCTTATGGATTATGCAGGAGGAGAATTAATTAAAAGGAGTAAGGTCTACTCTAAAAGTTCCACTGTAATTTATTTGGGAAAAAATTTTAAAAATGGTGATGAAATCAGAGGAATTGCTGGATACTTTGCTGGACCAACAGTATTTAAGATAAAAATATTTAGAAAAATGGAAGATGATTCTTACCTTTGCGTAGGAGAGTCAAAAGAACTAACTGCAAAAGAAGGGCCAAACTATTTAATGCTTGAAAATAAAATAGTTTTAGATGACAATGACATAATTGGTATTACATTTTTAGAAAAAGCTAATTTTTATTATGACCAAAAAGATGGTGGTTTTTATACCAAAGACAATATAATTAACATAGGAGAAAAAATTAAATTAGAAAAATCAACCTATTCCATTTCTTTGAGATTTCTGGGATACTTTGATGAGTTGCCAAATAACAACGAACCAAAAGATAAAAAGCCAGTCTCTTAGGATAATCAGAAACTAGGATAATACAAAGGTAAGAATCCACTAAGTCAAAAAAGATGTCGCCTAGGCTAGTTTAAGATAAGGGTGTGTTAATCTTCTTATCTTGTTCCCATTCCTCTCTAGGGAAAAGGGTAAAATTCAACCTAGGCGAGAGGAGAATTTTTAGAGTTTTTATGATTTATCCTGATAATGTAAAAAAGTGTACTCAAACAGATTTTTTGCACCATCAAATATTATTGCTGATATTTAATCCCATATATTATAGTTATAACATGGAAAGATCAAAACTCAGAAAAGATACCATATGCACAAAAAATTTACAGCAAAAAAAACTTAACCTTCTTTTTCAAAGTACCTCAACGAATAAAATAGAGTTAGCTTAATTTTGTAAAAAACTGAAAAAAGATCCTTAAAAGCTAGTAAAAAGCAGCTTTAGATAAAGATATATTAAAAGAAGAGCGTAAAAAGGTTTTTAAATTAACAAATGTGGATTTGTTTAGATATAGATGTAGATATTTCACAGATGCTAGGGTATTGGGAAGTAGATCTTTTGTTAAAAGTATATTTAAGAAGTAAAACCTTATAAAAGCTAAAAAAGATAGAATTTATCCCTGTAATCAAAGCTTGTGGAGTCTATTCCAGGAAGAGATTGACGGGATGAGCTGTTGAGGATTAGTTGAGTAGTTAAGTAGATGAGTAGTTGAGTGGTTGATTAGATAAGTGGATTGAATGCAAGGAGTAACCAGGAAGAATTAAGCACTATTCTACTATTCCACTCAACAACTTATCCACTCATCCAATATGCTACTCAACCAAATTCAGGAGCAAGAAGATGAAAAAACTACCCATAGGAATACAGACCTTTAGTGAGATTATAGAGGGCAATTATGTATATGTAGATAAGACCTTTGAAGCCTATGAGCTTGCAATAAACTATAAGTATGTTTTTCTTTCCCGTCCCCGCAGGTTTGGAAAATCTCTTTTTCTGGATACCTTAAAGGAGCTTTTTGAAGGGAATAAAAGGCTTTTTGAGGGTTATATATCTATGACAAATGGATGTGGGAAGAAAAATACCCTGTAATTAAAATAAGCTGGACAGGGGATTTAAGTACCCTGCAAAAAGTTGAAGAAAGAGCAATAGATATTTTTAAAAAAAATCAGAAAAGACTTGGTATTGAATGTGAAAATATAGGTAATCCATCTTCATGCTTTAATGATCTTATACAAAAAACCTATGAAAAATACAATCAAAAGGTTGTAATCTTAATCGATGAGTATGATAAACCCATACTGGATGTTATAGAAGATATGGAGCAGGCCAGGATAAATAGAGAATTTTTAAGTGGGCTTTACTCTATTATCAAAGATAACGATGCATATATCAGATTTGCCTTTTTAACAGGGGTTAGCAAGTTTTCCAGGGCATCAATTTTTAGTGGCTTAAATATGCTAACTGACATATCCCTAAATCCAAGATTTGGAAATATCTGCGGCTATACCCAGCATGATTTAGAGACAATTTTTAAGCCCTACTTAGAAAAGGTGGATATGGAAAAGGTGAAACGGTGGTATAATGGCTATAATTTTTTAAAGGATAATGTTTATAATCCCTTTGATATATTGCAGTTTATAGCCAATGATTATATATTTGATAATTATTGGTTTGAGACAGGTACTCCGTCCTTTTTGATTAAATTAATAAAAGAAAAAAACTACTTTTTACCGAATCTTACTAACCTCACAGTGGATAAGAAAATACTATCAAGTTTTGACATAGAGTATATGGATTTAGAGGTGTTACTCTATCAATCAGGTTATTTGACCATAGATAAAGTTATACACAATGACCTTTTGCAATCTATAGAATACAAACTTCGAATACCCAATCTGGAAGTTCAGATATCTTTAAGTGACTACATAATTCGTTATCTTTATAATAGCGATACTAAAATTAAAGAATCACTGATAAAATCTCTTTATTATGGAAAGCTTGAAGATTTTAAAAAAACTCTTGTCTCTCTATTTTCCTCAATACCATATACAAATTATACCAAAAATGATTTAAATTTGTATGAGTGTTTTTATGCAAGCGTAGTATATACTTACCTTTCATCGCTGGGGATAGACCTTATTGGTGAAGATATAACAAATAAAGGCAGAATAGATTTGACCTTATTTGTAGGGGATAAAATTTACATTCTGGAATTTAAGGTTGATGGTAAGAAAGGAGAAGCCTTAAAACAGATAAAAGAAAGAGATTATGCACAGAAGTATTTAAATAAATCTAAAGAAATTTACCTGGTGGGTATAGAATTTAGCTCTGAGGAAAAGAATGTTGTAAATTTTGAATGGGAGATGTTAGGGATGAAAGGAGCAATTCTATAAAAAAGTTGCTTGATGGAAAGCTTTTGGCGGCATCTTTACTGGCAAGTTTCAAAAGATAAAACTTAATTTACACCTGGGAATACTATATCGCCTTAAAGCGTTACTCCTTCCCAGGTGTATTGCTCTTAAAGCTACTTGCTTTTTAACATGGTAAGCAACATTTTAAAGGCACTTACGGCCTTTACAGCATGGGGAATGTTAGCTGGCATTAAAATGATTTCTCCAGCTTTTACCAGGTGTTTTTCTCCAGCAATGGTAATCTCAGCTTCGCCATCTAAAACCTGCACCAGAGCATCAAAAGGCGCAGAGTGCTCACTTAAAGCCTGTTCTTTATCAAAGGCAAAAATGGTTACTGTGCCTGCCTGGTTTTGAATCAGGGTTCTACTCACAATAGCCTGAGGGTTATAATTAACCAAAGAGGCCAGAGCACTTACCTTACCTGGTTCTAAAAAGGGTTTGGGACCTTGCATAACTATACTCCCTAACTTATTTTTGTGCCTTCTTTAACTTCCTTAGACACTGTTAAGAGGGCAAAACTTTGCCCATCATTGGCAGCCAAAACCATACCTTCAGAAAGTTGACCAAAAATCTTCCTGGGCTTCAGGTTGCTGACCACAATCACTTCTTTTCCCATTAGCTCTGCAGGAGAAAAATAAGGAGCAATACCCGCAATAATCTGCCTGGGTTTATCTTCACCCAAGTCCACTTCCAGCTTTAAAAGTTTATCTGACTTTTCCACCCTGGTGGCGCTTAAAATTTTGCCCACTCTTAAATCCAGTTTTTTAAAGTCTTCAAAAGAAACATACTCCTTTTTCTCCTTAAGTGAAGCAGAAGAAGCAGCTTCTTTATTTTGCTCCAGCTTAATTTCCTGCCTGGGGAAAAGATTGGATTTTTTGGCTACCTTTAACCCTGCTTCCAGTTTACCCCATTCTTTACTTTCAGCCAGCAAATCCACCTTTTGCACCTCAAAGTCCACCCCCAGCTGCTTTAGCATCTCCACGCTAACCGAAGGCATAACTGGCCACAAATGCAGGGCAATTTTTCTAAGACCCTCCAAAAGCAGGTAAATTACTGTGGCCAAACGCTCTTCTTGTTTTTCTTTGGCCAATTGCCAGGGAGCAGTCTGGTCAATATACTTGTTTAAATAACGCACAAACTCCCACAAACTCTCCAGGGCCCTGGCAAATTGAAAACGGGCAAAAAGATTTTGAAAATTGGCTATGCTTTCCAGTCCAATCCCAATCACAGCCTCATCTTCTGCCTCCAGTTTACCTGCTGAAGGTACCTTACCGGCAAAATACTTGTTGGTCATGGTCAAAACACGACTAAAAAGATTGCCCAGGTCATTGGCCAGGTCAGAATTTAAGCGATTGACAAAGGCCTCTTCTGAAAAATTGGCATCCAGGCCAAAATGCATCTCTCGCAACAAAAAGTACCTGAAGGGAGCCAATCCGTACTTGTCCTTTAATTCCAGGGGTTTTATCACATTGCCCAAACTTTTGGACATCTTGGTTTCATCGACCGTCCAGTAGCCATGGACTCTAAGCCCTTTGTACAAAGGAAGCCCGGCAGCCATAAGCATGGTAGGCCAGAAAATAGCATGGGGTTTTAAAATATCTTTGGCCACAATGTGATAACTATTGGGCCAGAATTTTTTAAAATTTTCCCCCTCAGGCCAGCCCAGGGCAGAGATATAATTGATAAGGGCATCAAACCAGACATAAGTGACAAAGTTAGAATCAAAGGGAAGCTCTATTCCCCAGGTAAGCCGGCTTTTGGGCCTGGAAATGCAAAGGTCTCCCAGGTCCTCTTTTAAAAGGCCCAGCACTTCGTTGCGATAACGCTCTGGCCAGATAAAGTCAGGATGCTCTTCAATGTATTGCCTTAAGGGCTCTAAGTATTTGCTCATTCTAAAAAAGTAATTCTTCTCGTGCAAATAGGTAGGTTCAGTTTTATGATCAGGGCAAAGACCATCTACCAGTTCTTTTTCTGTATAAAAACGCTCACAACCAAAACAGTAAAAACCACCATATTCTCCAAAATAAATATCTCCTGCATCATAAACCTTTTGCAAAAAAGCCTGTACTACTTTTTTATGCTCTGCACTGGTTGTGCGAATAAAATAGGAATTTTCAACTTCCAGGCCAGGCCAGGTATTTTTAAAGATATTACTGATTGTATCTACATATTCTTGAGGGGTTTTACCATGCTTTTCTGCAGCCTGAACAATTTTATCCCCATGTTCATCAGTACCGGTAAGGAAAAAGGTTTCATAGCCATTTAAGCGATAAAAACGATTAATGGCATCAGCAATAATGGTCGTATAGGCATGACCTAAATGAGGCTCAGCATTGACATAATAAATGGGAGTAGTGACAAAAAAAGTATTCACTATTTCTCTCCTTCAGCTTTTAATTTTCTTCTTCCATAACTATGGATTTCCATTCACTTAAAGGAATCTCCTCTTCCTGCCCTTCTTCATTGAGTACAGTAATGGTCTGTCTAAAAATATTGGCCCGCACCACCCGTAACAAACCCTTTTGGGTCTGATAGCGCTTGCCTATTTTGGGCAATTGTTCCTGAAATTCCAGATAGTGATTCTCTTCATAGGCCAGGCAGCAAAGCAGTCTTCCACACACTCCAGAAATTTTGGCAGGATTGAGAAAAAGGTTCTGATCCTTGGCCATTTTAATGGTCACAGGCTCAAACTTGCGCAAAAATCTGCGGCAACAACAAATCTGGCCACAATTACCAATCCCCCCAATCATCTGGGTCTCATGCCGCACACCTATCTGTCTGAGCTCAATCCTGGTGCGATAGACTTTGACCAAGTCCTTGACCAGTTCTCTAAAGTCTACCCTGGTAGGGGCGGTAAAGTAAAAAATTATCTTGGAGCGATCAAAATAGACTTCCACATCCACCAGTTTCATGGGAAGCTCACGCGCTTCTATCCTCTCTTTGCAAAACTTATAGGCTTCCTGGGCTAATTTTTTATTACTTAATTCTTGCTCCAGGTCTTCCTGGGTAGCCAGTCTAAGTACTGGCTTTAAATCTTCTGCACTAAAATCTTGAGGAAGCTTATCTTTTAAAAGCACCACTGTGCCCAGCCCAGGCCCTTCCTGGGTCTCAACCACTACTCTATCTCCAGGTTGAACCTCTACTTCTGCACAGGAAAAGTAATATACAGGCCCATAATCTTTAAACTTAATCCCAGCAATCTTCATTAACCCAAAAGCCTCCTTGCCACTTCCTTAGCAGCTTTTTACCCGCTCCCATAGCCAGAACCACAGTAGCTGCACCTGTTACAATATCACCTCCAGCAAACACATTGGGAATAGAAGTTTCGCCAGTCTCAGGGTCAGCTTCTATGTAACCCCATTTATTGAGTTTCAAAGAAGGAGTAGCTTCCAGGAGCAAAGGATTGGACCTGGTTCCTACGGCTATAATAGCCAAATCAGTCTTTATCTCAGCAATAGCTCCTTCAATGGGTACTGGCCGTCTGCGTCCACTTTCATCTGGCTCTCCCAGTTCCATCTTTTGTACTTTAAGGGTTTTTAAGCGTCCTTCGGCATCTCCCACAAATTCTAAGGGAGAAGAAAGGATTTCCAGGTTTACGCCTTCTTCCACTGCATGCTCCAGTTCTTCTCTGCGCGCAGGCATCTCTGCCTTGGTCCTTCTGTACACAATGGAGACCTTTCTGGCTCCCAATCTTAAAGCAGTTCTGGCTGCATCCATGGCCACATTGCCCCCGCCAATGACCACTACTTCCTTTCCTTGAGGCAGGGGAGTGTCATACTTGGGGAAAAGATAAGCGCGCATTAAGTTGACCCTGGTCAAATATTCATTGGCAGAATAAACACCGATTAAATTTTCGCCTGGAATACCCAAAAATCTGGGAAGACCAGCTCCAACCCCAATAAAAATAGCCTTATACCCCTGCTCAAATAACTCCTCCAGAGAAAGGGTACTGCCAATTACATAATTACACTTTATCTCTACTCCCTGGGCCTTCAGGGCTTCTAGTTCTGTATGCACAATTTTTTTAGGCAACCTGAATTCAGGAATACCATAGACCAGAACTCCTCCTGGTTCGTGCAGGGCTTCAAAAATAGTTACCTTTATCCCCCTGGCAGCCAAAAAACCTGCAAAGGTCAAACTGCTGGGGCCAGAGCCAATAGCTGCTACCTTTAAGTCCTCCCTAACCATAGGGCAGGTACTTTCCCCGCTTAAAGCATCACAGGGATGTTTGGCATAATAGGAGTCTGCCACAAAGCGCTCTAACCTGCCAATGGCTATGGGCTCACCTGTGGGATTGAGTTTACACTTGCCTTCACACTGGTGCTCCTGCGGGCAAACTCGCCCACACACCGCAGGTAAACTGTTGGTTTCCTGAATCTTTTTATAGGCCTTTTCAATGTCTCCTTCAGCCACAAACTTAATAAAGCCCTTACAATCCACTTCCACAGGGCAACCCTGCTGACAGGTAGGCTTTTTACACTGCAAACATCTTTTAGCCTCTTGAACTGCCTCTTCCCAAGAATATCCCAGAGCCACTTCAGAAAAGTTTTGAATCCTCTCTTTAGGATCCTGCTCGGGCATGGGAGTCCTGGGTTTTATTTTACTTTTTTCCTTTTTTCCATGGCACTCACAAAATTGTTTATAAGAAAGTTGTTCTTGCTCTATATAAGACCTCAGCCTGCGCATAAGTTCAGCAAAATCTACTTCATGGGCATCAAACTCTGGTCCTTCCACACAGGCAAAACGCACCTTACCGCCCACACTTACTCTACAGGCTCCACACATGCCAATGCCATCCACCATAATGGAATTCAAACTCACCGTGGTTTTAACCTGATATTTTCTGGTTAATTCAGCTACAGCCCGCATCATCGGCACAGGTCCAACAGCAACTACTTCCTTTACCTCTGGTTCGGCCTGGAGATAGTTTTCCAGTACTTCTGTGACCAGTCCCTTGTGCCCATAAGAACCATCATCCGTAGCCACTAAAACCCTGGTGCTAAACCTGGAAAGTTCTTCTTCAAACAAAAGCAAATCCTTACTTCTAGCTCCAATTACTGAAATCACTTCGTTGCCTGCTTCAGCATGGCCCTTGGCAATATGGTGCATGGCTGCAATGCCTGTACCTCCACCTACGCAAACCACTTTACCTTTTTCTCAATGCAGGTGGGTTTACCTAAAGGTCCACACACATCCAAAATTTCATCCCCCACCTCAAAGGTCTCCAGAAGGGCAGTGGTTTTGCCCACCACCAGATAAACAATTACAATCTCTCCCTTCTGCGGATACTTATCCGCAATGGTCAAAGGAATTCTTTCTCCCTCTGGAGTTAAACGGAGGATGACAAAGTTTCCAGGCCTGGCTTTTCTGGCAATATCTGGAGCCTTAATAGTCAACTCACTTACCCTGCCTGGAATAAGTTTTCGCTTGGCTACAATCTTAAAACCCATTCGCCTCTCCCTATTGTTCTTAGCCTTGAGCCACAATTTCCTTTAACCTGGCAAAGGCCTTGTCTATATTTTCCCCTTGAGAACCGCCAGCCTGGGCTAAATCAGGTCTTCCGCCTCCACCTCCGCCAACTTCTCTGGCTACCTCTTTAATCAATTTCGGGGCAGTAAACTTTTCATGCAGGTCCTTGGAAACAGACAATAGCAAAAGTGCCTTACCCTGATTGTTGCTGGCCAGCAAAATAATGCCTGATTCCAGTTTGGACCTTAAGTTGTCCATTACCTTGCGGATAGCCTCTATATCTTCCACCTCCAGCCTGGCTGTAAGCACCTTAATTCCTGCAATTTCCTCTATGTTTTCTAACAGGTTTGCTCCCTGCCTGGCAGCAAGTTTTTCGGTGAGTCGTTTATTTTCCCTGACCAGTTGTTTATTTTCTTGAACCAGGCTCTTCACCTTATCCACGACCTGCCTGGCTCCCACTTCTAAGCTACTTTGCACTTCCTTAAGAGTATCCCTTACTTCCTGAACATATTTGTAAGCTTCAAACCCAGTTAAAGCTTCTATCCTTCTTACGCCAGCTGCCACACCCTCTTCACTGGCAATGACAAACAACCCTGCCTGGCTGGTATTTTTGAGATGAGTACCTCCGCAAAGCTCCGCAGAAAATCCAGGCACCTTGACCACTCTCACCTTATCTTCATACTTCTCACCAAAAAGGGCCATTGCTCCCTGTTGCACTGCCTCTTCATAATCCATAACTTCTGTTTCCACTTCCACTCCAGAAAGAATAACCCTGTTTACCTCTGCTTCAATCTTTTTTAATTCTTCCTCGCTTACAGGCTTTATGTGAGTAAAGTCAAAGCGTAGCCTTTTGGGCTCTACCAGAGAGCCAGCCTGTTTTACATGCTCACCCAATACCTTACGCAAAGCTGCGTGTAAAAGATGGGTGGCCGTATGGTTTCTGGCAGTAGCAATGCGATCGCCTTCATCTACCTGCAGTAAAACCGTTTCCTTTTCTTGCAGATTTCCTTCCTGGACTTTCACCTGGTGCAGAATCAGGCTTTTACTCACCTTTAAGGTGTTTACCACCTCTGCTTTACCCTTTGGCCCCACAATCCGGCCTCTATCTCCTACCTGGCCACCGCTCTCACCATAAAAGGGAGTCTTATCCGTGACTATATAACCTGCTTCACCCCTATTTAAAGCAGAAACTATCTCGCCTTTTTCATTTAAGAGATAGGTAATAACTCCTTCTCCCTTTAAAAATTCATAGCCAATAAACTCACTCTTGGCCTCTTGCTTTACCAAAGAGGCAAACTGGGAAGTTAAGTCCTTTTCTCCGCTGCCTTTCCAGGCTTCCTTGGCCCGTTGCTTTTGCTCCTGCATGTACTTTTCAAAACCTGCTTCATCTAAGTCCAAACCTTCCTTTTCAGTGATATCTCTAATGATATCCAGAGGAAAACCATAGGTATCATATAATTTAAAAGCCAAGTCTCCAGGAAATACCTTTTTTTGAGCCTTTTTTAAATTTTCCATTTCTTCTGCTAAAATACCAAGTCCCTTATCCAGAGTCTGAGAAAACCTTTCCTCTTCTTTTAAAACCACATCCCGGGCAAAAGATTCGCTTTTTAAAAGCTCAGGATAGGCCTCTTGCATCTCTTCTGTCACCTTGGCCAGGGATTCAAAAAGAAAAGGCTCCTTAAACCCTAAAAGGCGTCCAAAACGATAGGCCCTGCGAATTAAACGGCGCAATACATAGCCCCGTCCTTCATTGGCAGGCAAAATTCCATCAGCAATCATAAAGGAAATGGCTCGCAAATGGTCGGCAATAACTCTAAGGGCTGTATCTATATCTTCATCTTCTTTGTATTTTACTTTGGCTTTGTCACACAGATAGCCAATAATACCCTGGAATAAATCTGAATCAAAATTGGAATGAACTCCCTGGCAAACTGCAGAAATTCTCTCCAGACCCATGCCCGTATCAATGCTGGGCTTGGGCAAGGGCGTTAGCTTGCCTGCTTCATCGCGGTTAAATTGCATGAAAACCAGATTCCAGATTTCCAGATAGCGGTCACAATCACAAACCCCAATACCACAATTGGGGCCACAGGCCATTTCTTCTCCCTGGTCAAACAAAATCTCTGAGCAAGGACCACAAGGACCGGTATCACCCATAGCCCAGAAATTATCTTTTTCTCCCAGGCGAAAGATCCTTTCCCTGGGCACGCCAGCTACCTCTTGCCACAAACTAGCAGCTTCATCATCGTCCTTATACACAGTGATATACAATCTATTGGGGTCTAGCTTAAGCTCCTGGGTCAAAAACTCCCAGGCAAACTGGATAGCCTCTTTTTTAAAATAGTCGCCAAAGGAAAAATTGCCTAACATTTCAAAGAAAGTATGGTGCCTGGCTGTCCTGCCCACATTTTCCAGGTCATTGTGCTTACCACCTACCCGCAGGCACTTCTGCGCAGTGGTAGCTCTGATATAAGCACGCTTTTCCTGCCCTAAAAAGACCTGCTTGAATTGCACCATGCCAGCATTGGTAAAAAGCAAGCTCGGATCGTCTTTGGGTACTAAAGGAGAACTGGGAACAATGGTGTGACCCTGTTTTTGAAAGTATTCCAAAAATCTCTTGCGAATTTCTTTGGCCTTCATGGTCGATTTTCACTCCCTTTACTTGTTTTCCTGGTTAACTTCTGAAGAACTCTCTTCTTCCTTTTTCTTTCCCAAACCCAACTTCTCCAGAACTTCTTCTTCTATACGCCTGGCCAGTTCAGGATTTTCCAAAAGAAGCTGGCGTACATTTTCCTTGCCCTGTCCCAAACGTTCAGTTCCAAAGGCATACCAGGCTCCACTCTTGTCAATAACTCCCAGATTTACGCCCAAATCCAAAAGTTCACCTTCTCTGGAAATTCCTCGACCATAGAGGATATCAAACTCAGCTTCCTTAAAAGGCGGGGCTACCTTATTTTTAACGACTTTTACCCTTACTCTATTGCCATAAACTTCATCTTTATCCTTTAAGGTCTGAATTTTGCGAATATCCAGACGAATGGAGGAATAAAACTTAAGGGCATTACCTCCTGTAGTGGTTTCAGGGTTGCCATAGCCCATAACCCCTATCTTCATTCTAATCTGGTTGATAAAAATAATAGCAGTACGGGATTTATGAATGGTACCTGTGAGTTTACGCATGGCATGGGACATAAGCCTGGCCTGGCTTCCCACCTGGGTTTCTCCCATTTTTCCTTCCAACTCAGCCTGGGGAATAAGGGCTGCTACCGAATCCACAACTACTACATCCACTCCTCCAGAACGCACCAAGAGGTCGGCAATTTCCAAAGCCTGCTCACCATAATCAGGTTGAGAAATAAGAAGTTCATCGGTTTTAACGCCCAATTTTTTTGCATAATCCACATCCAGGGCATGCTCGGCATCAATAAAGGCTGCTACTCCACCCTGTTTTTGAGCCTCAGCAATTACATGTAAAGCCAGTGTAGTTTTTCCAGAAGATTCCGGGCCAAAAATCTCCGTCACTCTACCCTTGGGAATCCCCCCTACTCCTAAAGCTAAATCCAGGGAAATAGAGCCTGAAGGGATAGCTGGAACCTTTAAATGGGCATGGTCAGAAAGTTTCATCACTGCCCCTTGCCCAAATTTGCGTTCAATAGTGGTTAAAGCTGTTTCCAAAGCTTCTTTTTTGGCTTCTTCTGGAGATAGTTTCTTACTCATTTTAAAACTCCTTATTCTTAGGACCTATAATGGCATAGGCACTATGATTGTGTATGGATTCAAAACTTTCTACTTCTACTTTATACCAAAGAATTTTATCCAGTTTGTCCAATTCCCTGGCTACCTTACGCACCACATCTTCCACAAACATGGGATTGTCAAAGGCCTTTTCCGTGACTTCCTTTTCATCTTCCCTTTTTAACAAGGGATAAACAGGAGAAGAACCTGCTTTCTGGGCAATAAAAATCAAGTCTTCCAGCCATAAAAATTCTTTAATCCCGGCAGAGATTTTAATCACTGCCCTTTGACTGTGGGCACCTTTTTCCGAAATAGCCAAAGAACAGGGACATACAGTAAAAACAGGGACTTCCACTCCTAAGGTGAAAGTAAGCCTATCGTCAATAAGGCTTCCTTCCACTTGGGCCAAAAAGTCCAAAAGAAAATCCTGACCACTTTGCGGTGCCTTCTGGCTGAGAAAATAGGGAAAGGTAAAAAGCACATGAGCGTCTTTAGCTAGTAATTTTCCCTTTAAATCCCAAAGCAACTGCTTTAAACTATCATAATGCAGTGTTCCCTGCCACTGAGAAAGCACCTCTAAAAACCTGCTCATGTGCGTGCCCTTAAATTCTTTGGGCAAGTCCACACTGATATCTACCTGGGCAGTGGTATGCTGAATTCCCTTGTTCTTATCCTGCACAGTAAGAGGCAACCTTAAATTTTTCACCCCTACTTTATCTATCCGCAAGGGAATCTTAGCTGGTGTATTCTGCACATCCAACATTAAAGTAAGTCCTCTCCTGTAGTGGTCATGGACAAGTTACCATGCTTTACGCCCTTGGTGGAAATGAGCTTTTCAGCTGTTTCCTTTATCTTGAGTCCATTTCCACGCAAAATCAAGACTTCCAGGCAATTGTGATGATCTAAATGAATATGCAGGGAAGTAACAATAACATCCAGGGCACCGTGTTGAATCTCTGTAAGCCGTTGAGATAGGTCGCTTTGATGATGGTCATAAACCAGGCTTAAAATGCCAATAATCTCCCTTTCTGGATCTTCCCACTCCTTTTGCACCAAAGCATTGCGAATCAGGTCTCTAATGGCTTCAGACCTGGTCTGATAACTCTTTTCGTCGCAAAGATCGTCAAATTTTTTTAATAAGTCTGAATCCAAAGATACGCCAAAACGAATAGTTTTTCCCATAATTAGCCTCCTTGCTTACGCAATTCCCAAATACTTATTAAAGGAGATTGGAGAGAAAGTTTTACTTTTTTCTCTACTAAAGGCAAAACCTGCCAGCCTTTTTCCTTCAAAAATTCTACCCCTTCTTTGGACACTTCTCTATTGGGATTACTGAGCCATATAAAACCTGCATCTTTTAAATAGGTCTGGAAAAAATTGTGCAACACTTCAAAAAAAATCTTTTCGTAAAGCACATCACTGGCCAATAAAAAGTCAAAACTCTTTTCCTTTAAAGCTGGCTTCCGCCAGTCCATCTGCAACCATAAGGGGCTTTCCACCCCATTTATCCGGGCATTTTTTCGGGCAAAACTTAAAGCTTCATAAGTATAGTCAAAAGCAAACATTTTAGCACCCACAGACTTAGCAATCAAACTTACCAGGCCCAGGCCACAGCCAACCTCCAACCCTCTTTTTGCCTTTATTTTATCAGCATGACTGAAAATATATTCACCCAGCAACTTGGCTGCAGGCCATACTTCCACCCAATAGGGAATCTTATCTTCTTCTAGGACATCCATCTCTGCCCACAGGGTTTCTAAGTCCCCTGGCCTTTGAATTTGCCACTTTTGCCCACCTATTTCTAAAGAAAGGGTCTCCATCTGGGCTGCCATTACTACTTACCGCCAGCCATAAAAAAGCCTATTTGAGCTACCTTTTCCCCATCTCTGCTGGAAAAGGTCGTCACAATTTCTCCAGCAAAAATAACTGCAATTCTATCAGCTAAACTCAAAGCTTCCCCCAGGTCTCCACTTATAAGCAAAATTCCCGCCTTCTCTCTGGCTTTTAGCAACAACTTCCACACTTCCTGCATAGCCCCAATATCCAGACCCTGAGTGGGTTGCTCTGCAATAATCAATTTGGGTTCTCGCCTGAATTCTCTGGCCAGCACCAGTTTTTGCAAATTTCCACCACTAAGTTGCCTGGCCTTTAAGTGGGTACCAGGAGTTTTGATTTTAAATTCTTCTATTTTGCTCCACAAATCTCTTTCTGCACCTTTGTAGTCCACCAAAGGGCCTTTTTGAAAGTGATGCCTCAAGGTTAAAAGAAAATTCTCGGTCAACACCAACTCCGGGCAGGTAGCCATGCCCAGTCTATCTTCAGGAATGTAAGCCAGGTAATCTCTGGACTTGGGAGAATCAAAAAAAAGCCTGGCTTCTTCTCCAAAAAGCCATACCTTTCCTTGATATCTTCTCTTTAAACCAGTGATAATTTCCACCAGTTCCTGCTGACCATTGCCAGCTACGCCTACTAAGGCTAAAATTTCTCCTCGCCTTAAACTCAAATTTATATTTTTTAGTTTTTCTCCCCAAACATTCTCTAACTTTAAAACTTCCTCTTTAGGCTCTATTTCTCTAGGCTTCAAATCCAAAAGCACTTCTCTGCCCACCATTTTCAAGGCCAACTCTTTCGGCGAGGCAATGTCCCTGGTGGCCACTCTATCCACAATCTGTCCTTTGCGTAAAATAGCCACTTCATCTGATATTTCCAGGACTTCTTCTAATTTATGGCTGATAAAAATAACCGCCCGACCTTCCCTGGCCATTTTTCTAAGGCCAGCAAAAAGCTTTTCTGTTTCCTGGGGAGTAAGTACAGAAGTGGGTTCATCTAAAATGAGGATTTTACTATCCTGGTAGAGTAATTTTAAAATCTCCACCCGTTGTTTTTCTCCCATGGAAAGGTCTTTTACCCTGGCGTCCACATCCAGGGTAAAATCATACTGGGCAATCAGGTCCTTAATCTTTTCCTTTATTTTATTTTTTCGAACCCAAAAACCTTCCTCCTGACCCAGGGCGATATTTTCCCAGACCTGCATTTCTTCAATGAGCATAAAGTGCTGATACACCATACCAATGCCCAGGGCCAAAGAATCCTTTTCTGAAGTCAAAAAAACGCGTTGGCCTTGATAGTAAATTTCTCCTTCATCAGGCAAACTCTTGCCGGCTAAAATGGACATTAAAGTACTTTTGCCTGCACCATTTTCACCTAAAAGGGCTAAAATCTGGCCCGGGTAAATATCCAGATTGATTTTATCATTGGCCCTAACCGAGCCATAGCTTTTACTTATGTTGCGCAAACTAACCAGAGGATTCATTTTCATCTCTGATGCACAAGAGGTTGGACGAACTGATACTCTGCATCCCAGGGAAACAAAATCCAGGTATCCTGGCTTACTTCTGTAATGTAGGTATCTACCACTGGCCGACCTGAAGGCTTGGCATACACAGTGGCAAAATGGGCCCTGGGTAACATGTCTCTTACTATCTGGGCAGTTTTGCCCGTATCTACCAAATCATCTATAATTAGCCAGTTTTCGCCTTGAGCCTGCACTTCTTTTAAAATTTTGGTTTCCCCCTGAGTTTGCCAGTCATAACTGGCCACACATACGGTATCCACAATTCTAATCTCCAATTCTCTGGCAATGATTGCTGCTGGCACCAGGCCACCTCTGGCAATGGCAATAATGCGCTCAAAAGGGCCTATTTCCAGCAAGCGCCAGGCCAGGGCTTTGGAATCTCGATGTAATTGTTCCCAGGAAATGGGATAGGTTTTTGTATACCGACTCTTCATTGAGTAAACTCCTCTTAATCCTTGGGTTCAATATTCAAGCCCAGATGAGCAGGTGCATCCAGGCCCTTTTTCTTAAAACAGGCCAGAAGAAGCACACCTATGGTCAAAAGATAGGGTAGCATGAGTAATAAAGAGGAAGAAATATTGCTTCCCAGGGCTTGAATGCGCAATTGCAGGGCCATTACTCCTCCAAAAAGATAAGCCCCCCAGATAGCTCTAAAGGGACGCCAAAAGGCAAAAATAACCAGGGCTACAGCTATCCATCCCCTGCCGGCAGTAAGCCCATTGGTCCAAACATGGGTATAGGCCAGAGAAAGGTAACTCCCAGCAACTCCCACCAAAAAAGCTCCACTTAGCAGGGCTACCCATTGATAAAAAAAGACCTTTATTCCCCTTGCCCTGGCAGCATAAGGATTTTCACCCACTGCCTTTAAGCGCAAACCAAACCTTGTTTTTTCAAATAAAAGATAGAGTACTGGAGCTAAAAGCAAAGAAAAATAAACCAATACATCCTGTTTAAAAAACACTTCTCCTAAAAAGGGTATGTCCTTAAGTAACGGCAGGTCCAGTTTATCAAAACCCACTGTTTTTATTCCCACATAAGGAGTCCCCAAAAAATTGGCTAATCCCAATCCCAGTACTGTTATGGCCAAACCAGAAACCACCTGGTTGCCTCTAAAAATCAGACACACAACCCCATGCAAAAAGGCCAAGAAACAGGCTCCCAGGCCACCTAACACAAAGCCTGCCCAGGGATTATGGGTAAGATAAGTGCCCAAAAAGGCCATAAAGGCCCCCATGGCCATCATGCCTTCTACACCCAAGTTTAAAATCCCCCCCTTCTCTGTAATAATCTCCCCTAAGGTGGCCAAAAGAATGGGAGTGCCAGCTTGAATAGTTGCACTTAAAAGTAAACCTAAAACTTCTATAGAAAACACTGCTATTCCTTAAACTTTAGTTTATAGGTTTTAAAAAAGGAAAAGATTAAAACAGCAATAAGTAATAAGCCCTGTATAACCAAACTAAAAGCAGCAGGCACTTGCATCTCCAGTTGTAAATTTTCCACTCCCACCCTAAATCCAGCTAAGAGCAAAGAAAAAAGGCCTATTTGCCAGGGAGATAGCTCTGCCAACCAGGCAATAATAATAGCTGTATAACCATAACCTACCACTATGCTGGTTTGTAAACGATTCACATTGGATACTTCTACAAAACCTGCCAATCCAGCCAGAAAGCCACTCAAAAACATACTCAAAAGTACTAATCTGGCAGGACTTATTCGGGAATAAAGAGCAGTCCTGGGGCTTTCTCCACACACCTTTAACTCAAAGCCCAAACGGGTAAAGTTTAAAAACACATAAAAAACAATACCTATTATAACCGCTAAAATTAAAGCCAGACTAACTCTAGTGCCTGGAATAGCGCCTAAAAGGGCTTGCTCCGGGAAAAGAGGGCTCATGGGAAAACCAAAACTAAGAGGGTCTTTTAAAGGTCCATACACCAGGTATTCCAGGAAATAGATGGCTACATAATTTAACATCAGAGTAATAATAATCTCATTGGCCTTGTACCTGACCTTAAAATAGGCAGGCAAAAGGGCATATAAACCTCCCAACCCACCTGCAGCCAAAATCATAAGAGTTATTAAGACCCAGGAATTCTCACTAATTCCACTTAAAGCCACCAAAGTAGCCCCAATGGCTCCCCACACATATTGACCTTCTGCCCCAATATTCCACACCTTTAACTTAAAGGCCAAGGCCACACCCAAAGAACAAAAATACAGGGGAATAGCCTTAATAAGCATATCCTCCAGGGCAAAGGAAGAACCAAACCCACCCTCTAGAAAAACCAGCAATCCTTTTCCAGGCGACTTGCCCTGCCCCCAAAGCAAAAACATGCTCAAACCTACAGCCAGCAAACAGGCTAAAAAAATGCCCAGTAGCTGCATTCCTGCAGAAAGGTCTTTTTCTCGCTTAACTATTCGTAATTTTGGCATACTTTTAAGAATAATGTGTATCTAAAAAGATGTATAAAAAAGTAAAAGTTTATATCTACTCCCAATCGCCAGGATTAGCAACCTTTTTATCCCTTAATCCCCAGGAACTTAAGCATACTTCTTCTACTTGCCAAAAGCTATGGCTTTACTTTTTCTTGGCTTTAGATAAACTAACTTTAAATTCTAACTTGAGGATAAGAAAAATGTCTTTTCTAAAAAAAGTTATTTATTTTTTAATTATTTTTCTTATAGGTTGCAGCCATTTAAGTGTACGCCACCTAGAAAAAAGCCCCTTATTAACCCAGCAAAAAACCTCCCTGGAGATGCGCTATCTAAAATTTAGCTACACTCCTCTTTGTACTATTCAAGGGTATAGAGTAAAGGGAAGAGCTTTTTTTAAACAAGAAAGCATCCCTGGTTGGGCTAAGTACATTCAAGAGTTGTGGTTGGCCATTTACTTAAGTGATGCCAAGGGAAAAGTACTGGCCAAGCAGCTAAAGGTCTATCTCCCTCAAAAATTAGAAGATAGTGGAGTTCCCTTTGAGTTTAGCCTTACTCCAGAAGAAATCCCCAGCAAGCGCCCCCTTTTTATCACCTTTGGCTACAGCTTCAAGCTAACTCCTGCTGCCAATTACAAACCTGGCTTTAAATCCAGCCCCCTAACTGAAGATAAAGATTTAATCTTTTACGCCAGTCAGGGAGCCCTTAATTATTAGTAAGATTAATTTATCTCTTTAGAGGAAGGGGTTTTTAACTTTTTCATCTGCAAAGAATAAAGTATCTTTTGGGCTTGTTCGCTTTCCTGCCATTTATGAAAGTTGGCAACCCACACTTCAAAAGGCAAGACCTCTTCTTCCAACTTTTCTTCAAAAAGATTTAACCAAACATTAAAAAGCTGTATTTTCTTTAAAAAGGAAGAGCTATCCAAAATAGGGGCAACAATATCCCTTTTACTTTCTGGCTTTTCAAAATGTTCCTGCAAAAACTCCACAATAACCCGGCGAGAAAGTTCTGGACTTAGGTATTGGCCATTTAAACGCAAGGCCAATTCTGCCAGCTCTCCATAACTTTCCTTAAGGTCATCCAGGAATTTTTCTTCAAAATTAAAGGTCAACTTTTTGCCTTCCTCTTCCACAAAGTAAAAACGCAACCAGTATTCAAATTGAAAAACCCTAAAAACCATCTCCTCGGTAAGCTGTTTTTTTTCTTGCATCTTTTTCTCCTTTTTGAAATTTTAAGAACATTTTAGGAACATAAATTGTAACTTATTTTTCTATAACCTATAAAAATTATTTAATTTTACCTAAAAAATATCTAACACATCTTTTGCTAAATTTTAGTCTCATTAAATAAGAGAACATTTTTTCAATCTAGTATTGACAAACTTATATAAATTAATAATACTTCAACATATTCGACCGTTAAACTTATATCATAAAAGGAGGTAGCAAATGGAAGAATATTTAAAACAAGCATTGGAAATTGTTAAAGCCCAAGCTTCTGTCAGAACCATGACTGAGGAAGAAATCACCTCTATGGTTCAGTCCATTGCTGAAGGGATCAAAAAAGCCAGCGAAGGTGTAAGCTGTGAAACAGAACAAGAACCAGCCGTTGATCCCAAAAAGGCTATTAGAGAAAAGAGCATCATTTGTCTAGAGTGCGGAAAAACCTTTAAGGTTTTGACCAAAAAGCACCTGGCTTCCCATGGCTTGACCCCTCAAGAATACAAGGCCAAATGGGGCTACAAGAAAAATACTTCTCTGGTTTGCAAGTCCTTAGCTAGAGAAAGAAGAAAAAAATGGAATCCATGAAGCTCTGGGAAAAGAGAAAAAGAACTAAAAAAGCTTACTTTTCCATTGCAAAAGTTTAAAGGGGAGTCTTTAAAGACTTCCCTTTATTTTTTCTTGCCAAGTTAAATTCTAGTAGCTATAGCCCCAAGACATTATGGCCAAAAACTTAATTATTGTAGAATCTCCTGCTAAAATAAAAACCATTCAAAAATTTTTGGGCAAAGATTACAAGCTAGAAGCCTCTCTAGGGCATGTCCGAGACCTTCCCAGCAAGGAACTGGGAGTAAAGGAAGAGCAGGGCTTTGAGCCTACCTATATTATCATCCCTGGAAAGGAAAAGGTTGTAAATAAACTCAAAAAAGCAGCTAAAAAATCAGAAAAGGTTTACCTTGCTCCTGACCCAGATAGAGAAGGTGAGGCCATTGCCTGGCACATTGCAGAACTCATTAAAGACAGCAAGGCTGAAATTCATCGTATCCAGTTTAACGAGATAACCAGGCGGGCTGTACTGGAAGCTCTGGAGCATCCAAGGGATTTAGATGAAAACCTTTTTCATTCTCAACAGGCCAGAAGAATTTTAGACCGCATTGTGGGTTATAAAATCTCTCCCTTACTCTGGAAAAAGGTGCAACGAGGCCTGTCTGCAGGTAGAGTCCAATCTGTAGCTCTAAGGCTTTTAGTGGAAAAGGAAAAAGAGCGTTTTGATTTTACTCCAGAAGAATACTGGGTCTTTAAGGCCTTATTAAAGGCAGAGCAAGATAGTTTGCTGGCTGAACTAAGTAAAATCAACAACAAAAAGGCCAAAATAAGAAATGAACAGGAAGCTAAAGAGTTAGAGCAGTATCTAAAAGAGCAATCCTTTATTTTAGATAAAATAGAACAAAAAGAACAAAAAAGAAATCCCAGACCACCTTTTATTACTTCCACCCTGCAACAAGAAGCCAATATTCGTTTCAACTTTTCTGCCTCAAGGACCATGAGCCTTGCCCAGAGACTTTATGAAGGTATGGAATTGGGAGACAGGGGCAGTACAGCTCTCATTACTTATATGCGTACCGATTCTGTACGCATTGCTCCAGAAGCCCAAAAAGCTGCCCGGGCCTGGATAAAAGAAAACTTGGGTCCAGAATATTGCCCCCAAAGGGCCAGAAGCTATAAAACCAAAAGTTCTGCTCAGGATGCCCATGAAGCTATTCGGCCTGTAGACCCAACTCTCACTCCAGAAATGGTTAAAGCTTATTTACCTGCAGACCACTTCAAACTTTACAAGCTCATCTGGGAAAGGTTTATCGCCTCTCAAATGACTGCAGCAACTATCCTGGCTACCATCTTTTATATCAAAGCAGGCAAAACTCTCTGGCAAGTAAAAGGCGAACAAATCGCTTTTCCTGGTTTTTTAAAAATTTATTCTCCTCAAAAGGTAAAAGAAACCTTTTTGCCAGCACTTAAAGAAAAGACCACCTTAGCTTTAGAAGATTTGAAGATTGAACAAAAATTTACTCAACCTCCAGCCAGGTACACAGAAGCCACCCTGGTAAAAAAAATGGAAGAATTGGGTATTGGCCGTCCTTCTACCTATGCTACCATTATTTCCACTTTACTTCAGCGAAAATACGCCCTTTTACAGGAAAAACAGCTCGTTCCTACTGAACTGGGGCTCTCTGTATGTGAACTTTTAATCAAACACTTCCCCAAACTTCTGGAAGTAACCTTTACGGCTAAAATGGAAGAAGAGCTGGATAAAATAGCCCTGGGAGAAAAAAGTGGCAAGAAGTTTTACAGGAGTTTGCCCGGGAATTTTATCCCACTTTGGAAACCGCTTCCAGGGAAATGAAATCTCTTAAAAAAGGAGAAACCACGGATTTAACCTGTCCTGAATGTGGAGCTAAGTTGCTTATCAGGTTTGGCCGTAATGGTTCTTTCTTAGCCTGTTCCAATTATCCTGCGTGTAAATATACCACCAACTTTACCCGCAATGCCGATGGAGAAATAGTAATTGAGGAGCCAGAACCTGCTGAAGTAAAGGTCCTGGGGAAATGCCCTCAGTGCGGAAGCGATATAGTGGAAAAAGAAGTCGGGCAGGAGCAAGATTCATAGCCTGCTCCAATTATCCCAAGTGTAAATATACGGCCAGTTTTTCTACTAAAGTTCCCTGCCCTCAAAAAGGCTGCTCAGGTGAACTAGTAGAAAGAAGCTCACACAGAGGCAAAATTTTCTATTCTTGTTCCAATTATCCTGAGTGTAAATATGCAGTCTGGAATTATCCTGTGGCCAAAGAATGCCCCAAATGTAGCTCTAAAATTTTAGTGCAAAAGGAAAGCAAAGCCAGGGGAAAATACCTGGCCTGCCCGGAAAAAGGCTGTCGTTATTGGGAACAAGTAGAAGAGGAATAAAACCTCTTTTTCCGCTTTAAATTATGCCTGCCTGGTTTATCTACGCCCTTGTTTCTCTCTTTTTTACTGGTAGCCAGCGTTTTATCTATAAAGTCATAGCGCACAAGGGCCTTTCTTCTTCTAAAGCCACCTTCTTTTTTATGGCTACAGTAACCTCTCTCAGCTTTTTTTACTTCCTCTGGCAAGGTACATTACTCAATCTACCATGGATAATCCTTTTTTCTTTATTCAATAGTGCTACTTTTGTAACTGCCACCATTGCCCATATAAAAGCCTTAAAATACTATTCTGCCAACTTTACCTATCCTTTAATTCGTTTAAATATTTTGCTGGTAGTGCTTTTTTCTGTTATTTTTCTGCAAGAAAGTCTAACGCCTTTTCAAACAGCTGGCATTATTTTGGCCATCCTGGCCTTTTTTACCCTTACCTTTTCCAGGGATAATAAAAACCTATCTCATTTTTATCTCATTTTGATCGCCCTCATTTGTGGAGCATTATCTTCCATATCCTGCAAGCTGGCAGCCCAAAAGGTAAATATCCCTGCTTTTATGTTTTTTTCTTATACCCTTTCCACTTTAAGCAGCTATCTTTTCAGCCAGAAAAAAAGTGAAGCCAGTAAGAACCTAAAACAGGAGTTCTTTTGGGGAGTGGTCATGGGGCTTATCAATTTTGTCTCCTTTAACCTCTACCTCTTAGCCTTAAAAAAGGGGCCCCTTTCCATTGTAGCCACTTTAAATGGCCTGCACTTTGTGGTTCCCATCTTCCTCTCCATACTCTTTTTTAAAGAACAATTGAACAAAAGAAAAATCTGGGGTATTGGACTGACCATTATTTCCATAATTTTACTCCGTATATAAAAAATGCTGTTAAAAGAATATGAAAAGTTAGTAAGCTCTCCCCAAAAAGCTGAAAAATTCTTACTCAAGCACTGCTGGCCCAATTACCAGCGCTTTTGTCCCCAATGCCACTTTAGAAAAGTGCAAAAACTAAATTCAAAACGCAAGTGTAAGCGCTGTGGTTTTGTCTTTACTGACTTTAGCCAGCGCTATCTTGACTGTGTACGCCTATCTCCTGACAATTGGTTAAGGCTAGTCAAACTCTTTGAAATAGAGGCAAGCCCAGATAATATCGCCTTACAACTGGACATAAGCTACAATACAGCAAGAAAGGCTCTCACTATAATTCGCTTAGCTATTTTAGCCAATTCTTTAGATGGCCCGTTGCTATTATCCCTTTTTCAATTAAACGACCTTATCTCCTCTCAAAAAACTCCTCAATTAAATCAAGTACCTATCTTGGGAATAATAGAAGAAGCAGGGCATATTTTTGTTGATTTTCTGCCAGAATTTGGAGTGGATAGTTTTATTCACCTCAAGCAAAATTTTTGTCTGCCTTCTAAAAAAATAGGGCAAATAATCTATACCTCTCCAGTAAAGCAATATTTAAGCCTTCTTATTTATGATCAGGGAATAAGTAAAAGATTTAACCTTTCACACCAAGGAGAAAATTTAACTCTGGATGGGAATAAAAGCTTCTGGCCTTTTGTCAAAAAAAGACTGCAAAATTTTAAAACTACCAGTAGTCTAAACTTTTTACTTTATTTTAAAGAATTGGAATTTCGATATAATTATCGTCAGAAAGATTTTTTTATTACTCTGGTAAAATATTTAACTACCTTTAAAAAATAAAAAAGCTTCATTTTCTAAATTCAGACTTATTCGTGGGAAGAAAAAAACTTTACTCTATAAAAATTCTATATTTTTTAAGATAGTCACAGGGGTTATAAGATTCCTTGGCCTTACGCAGGCCTAAATCTCCCAGGTCCTGCTCTCTATTCACATATTTAAAATGAAAGGCTGAGTTTTTTAAAAAAAGATGATTAATTGCCTGATAAACTCCCTTAAAATTGGGGCATCCTTTTTCAAAATGAATAACCAGGGTTTCTTCATCCAGAGGCTCAGCCACAGTATAGGCAATCATTTTACCTTCCACCCAGAGCGCCCCCCCAAAAATATTTTTTAACCTTGCCCAATTACTAAGGACTCTAAAAATAGCCTTGTTTTCTGCTTCTAGGGGCATAGAATCTGCACACTCCTTCCACAAACACCATTCGGCCTGAAGGGTAAGGGCAGCCTCTATATCTCCTGTTTCCAATTCTCTATATACAAAATCGTATTTTTTTAAAAATTGATTGAGCAAATTCTTTTTTTTGTGAAAACGATTTCCCTTAAGCTCAATAAGCTCTTCTACCAGGTAAAGATAATCCCAGTGTTCACGTGCAGGCTTTATTGTTAAATTAGGAATTGTTTTCTGCCACTTATGAACCAGTACCTCAGGCATCCTTACCCATTCTGTGCCTGGTTTTAACAGGTCTAGCTTTTTTAAAAGGCTTGCCCAATCCTGCTCATAATCTCCCACTGGCGGCCAGAAAACTTCCCTGGGCCTGGTCTGTTTAATCCAGTACAGGCCTTCTGCAAAGGCCATTTTTAGCCCGTATTCTTCAGCCCAACCATAAAGGTTGATAAAGCTTAAATCAGAAATTTTTTGGGGAATTTTTTTTAAATTAGCCAAATATTCTTCTTGACCAAAAAGGTCTATGGTTTCAAAATCCACTTTTGCTTACTCCTTAAAAAGCAATCTAATCTTAAAACTTTAGTGAGAACAAAATAAAATGACAAGAAAACTTTTTGCCTTTACCTATACACCCTGGTGGAACCTGCTTTTACTCACCCTTTCGGCCTTTTTGGTAGCTCTTAGTTTAAAGGCCATTGCCATTCCTCACAACCTGGTATCTGGTGGCATTTCGGGACTATCCCTTATCCTTCATTATCTTTCTGGTAACAAACTAAAAATGTCCTATCTCTTCTTTGTATTAAACATCCCCATATTTGTTCTCGGCTATATTTATGTAAGTAAACGCTTTTTTGCCTATAGTTTGTATGGAATGATTATGACTACCATTTTTCTCTACTTTATTAACTTAACCCTTCCCATCAAAGATCCTCTCTTGTCTACTATTGCCTATGGTTCTATTTTAGGTGCAGGTCTGGGCTTTTCTTACCGTAGTCTTGGCTCCATTGGAGGCACGGATATAATTGCCATAATCCTTTATAACAAGTTTAACCTGCGTATTGGACAGACCAATTTTTTCCTCAATTTATTCATTTTTTTGCTGGCTTTAAAATTTCTTTCTCTAGACCTTACTCTTTATTCTTTAGTAGGAGTAGGTATAGCTTCTTATGTCAGCGAATACTTCTTGGGGCTTTTTAACCAAAGAAGATTGGTCCTCATTATTACGGAAAAACCTGATGAGATAGTGGAAAACATCAGCAAAGTACTCCATAGAGGAGCAACTTTTCTTTTTGGGCAAGGTAGTTATACCAAAAAAGATAAAAAAATAGTTCTTACTGTGGTAGATAGTATGCAATTAAAAAGACTGGAGGAAATAATTTTTAATATTGACTCTTCAGCTTTTGTTATTGAAGAAAAAACTTTAAATGTTTTAGGTAAAGGATTTTCTTCTAGAAAAGTTTACTAAAATGTTTATTGCCTTGCTTACAGATTTTGGCTTAAAAGACCCTTATGTAGCTCAGGTCAAAGCCACCCTTTTAAAACAGGCACCTCAAATCCCTATTCTAGATTTAACCCATCAAATCTCTTCCTTTAATGTCTTGGAAGGAAGTTTTGTCCTTTTTACCAGTTATAAACACTTTCCCCCTTCCACCCTTTTTGTAGGCATTGTAGACCCAGGGGTAGGTAGCAAGCGAGAAATTGTCCTGGCCAAAAACCAGGATTACTCTTTTCTCGTACCCAACAACGGGTTGCTTAGCTTTTTTGTCCAGCATAAGCTTTTACAACAAGCTTATTTTTTAGAAAAAAAATTCCCGGCTTCCTCTACCTTTCACGGCAGGGATATCTTTGCCAGGGTAGCTGCCCATCTGGCCCAGCAACCAATAGACCCAACCTGGTGGAAAGAAGTACCTCTTAAAGAACTCAAAACCTTTGCCCTGCCCAGGCCAGTGCTTACCCCTTCTCAAGTCAAAGCTACTATTTACTATCAAGACCAATTTGGAAATCTCCTTTTAAACCTGGAAAATAAGCACTATGCTTTCCCTTTGGGGCAAAAGGGGGTGTTAGAAAATTTTCCCTTACGGGTAGTTAAAACCTATGCAGAGCTAAAAGCAGGAGAAGTGGGTCTGCTCCAGGGAAGTCAAGGCTTTTGGGAGCTTTGTTTAAACCAAGACAATCTAGCTCAAAAATTAAATACCTATCCAGGTAAGGAAATAAGCTGGCAATGGAACACCTAAAGCGCTTTCGCCTTACTCTTTCCTTCTTAACCCTTTTGGACAAAGGTGTAGTGGCCACAGAAAAAGACATTGCAGCCAGCTGGGCTTATTTTTTCCCTGTAGCCCTTATTCTGGGAACTTTGGCCAGCGTTCCCTATTTTTTGCCTTTGCCTAAAAATTTACAGGCCCTTTTTAGCCTGGTTTTGCTGGTTTTTTTAACCAGGGCACTGCACTGGGACGGTTTTGGGGACATCCTGGATGGAGTGGGCAGTAATGCCCAGAAGGAAAAGTTTTTTTTGGTGTTAAAGGACAGCAGGGTAGGTATTTTTGCCTGTCTGGGGCTCATTTTAGGTCTTTTAAGTGAATATGTACTCTTGCAAGAGGTATCCTCTCCCGGGGAAATAATAGCCCTGGTGCTTTTTAGCCGTTTAAACCTAACGCCCTTTGCCTACTTTAGTAAAAAGTTGGCTCGCTCTGTTGGCATGGGTAGAATCTTTTTGCAAGGTGCCAATTTTCAAAATCTACTCCTTAACCTAAGTCTATCTTTCTTAAGCGTCTTATTTTTGACCAGCCTTAAAACCTATTTTTGGGCCATATTTATCCACCTCTTACCCAGTCTATACCTGTACAAGCTGGGTCAAAAACACCAGGGGTTAAATGGAGACTTTTTAGGTGCCCACATCATTTGGGGAGAGCTTAGTTTTTTGCTTGCATTACTTGACCGCTAGACCTCAGGTCATATCCTCCCAGTTCTTGAGCCCGGGTTTTAAACTCTTCTCTCTGTAATAAAGCAAGTAATTTTTGAACCCGCTTATCCTTCAATAAGTCCTTTTTTAACAACAGGTCATAGCGTTCTTCCACCAGAGGAATAAAGTCCAGATTCAAAGCCCTGGCTGCAGCCAAAATCCCTAAACCACAATCAGCAGTACCAGTTAGGACATTTACCGCCACTGCCATATGCGTATATTCTTCGCGGTTATACCCCTGAATTTCAGCAGGGGAGATGCCTAACTTTTGCAGGTGATAGTCCAGTAAAATCCTGGTGCCTGCTCCCTTTTGCCGATTGATAAAGACAATATCCTTGCGTCTTAAATCTTCCAGCCCTTGAATCTTTTTGGGGTTTCCCTTGGGAAGGATAAGTCCTTGCTGCCGATAGGCCAAGTTGACCAAAACAACCTCTTCTTCTCCCAAAAGTTTCTGCACAAAAGGGAAGTTGTAATCCCCGCTTTCCGGGTCAAAAAGATGGGTTCCAGCAAGATGGGCATAGCCCTTAGCAATGGCCTTTAACCCGCCAAGGCTTCCCACATGTCCTGAAAATAAATATACTGGTTCCCTTTCTTTTCTAAGTAAATCCTTTAATACATCCAGCAAGTTATCATGACTGCCAATAACCAGCAGAGAATTTTCCACTTCTCTTCTGGGCCTTAAAAGAGAGACCTTGACCCTTTCCCCTTCTTGCCGGCCCTCACTATTTTCCGCAATGGTCAACAAGCCTGTGGCCCTGGAAAGAGAAGTAATCATGCCTGCTCCTCGGGGCAGGGGAATGGCTACATACTTATCCTGGACCTTACCCACACCCACTCGCACAAACTCTCGAATACCCAGCTTAGAAGGTAAAGAGCGGCTCAAAATAGCTTCTACTTCCTCTTCCCTGGGCAAAGGTTCTTCTTTTAACCAGTAAACCAGAGGTTTTAACAGATATTCAAAACAAATTACCGCACTTACAGGATAACCTGGTGCTCCGACCAAAAGCTTTCCCTGCTTACTGATTCCCAGAAGAGAAGGTTTGCCAGGCATGGCCTTTATGCCGTGCACCAGCACCTCACCCACGCTTTCCATTACCTGCCTGGTAAAGTCCTTACTCCCAGCTGAAGAACCTGCACCCATGACCACAATATGGGCCCAGTTTAGGGCCTCTTCTACAGCCTGAGTTAAAAGCGCAAAGTCATCCTTCACAGGCGCAAAACGCCTTACTTCCACTCCCCAGGACCTGGCCAGGCCAGCTAAGACCTGAGAATTACTTTCCACCACTTCTCCAGGTTTGGGCTCTGGCCTTAAGGTAAAATCCAAAACTTCATCACCTGTGGGAATAATGGCCAAGCGCAATCTTTCCTCCACTTCCACCTCAAAGATGCCAGCACTTAAAAGCACTCCCACATCATAGGCGCTTAAAAGGTGCCTGGCAGGAAAAGGAGCTCCTTGGCCACAATATCTTCTCCAATCCTTCGCACATGCTGCCAGGGAAAGGCTGGCTTTTCAATGCTCACCTGGCCATCTTCCAGCTCCACCACTTCCTCAATCATGATTACTGCGTCAAAACCCTGGGGCAAAGGATTTCCTGTGTTTACATAAACAAAATCTTTCTCTGGTGTTAACAATAAGGGCTGGCCCTCTCTGGCCAGAAAAGTATCCCTGGCTCGCACAGCAATGCCATCCATGGCAGCAGCATGGAAAGTAGGGGAGGAGTATCTGGCATACAGGGGAGCAACCAGGCGCATACCTATGGCCTGCTCGCTGGGAACTATTTTTGAGCCCAAAAAAGACTTTTTATCTATCTTTTGTTGAACCTTTGCGATTGCTTCTTCAATACTTACTGTTTTTAAGTAAATATTTCTGGCCATAAATTCTCCTTTGCTAAAAATAGGCACATTTTTTGGATAGGTTATCTGCAAATGCCCAAGTTTAAATTTTCCCTAGAAAAAATTCTAGAGCTAAAAAAACAAAAACTGGAACAAGCCCAGATAGAGCTTAGCAAGGCTCAAAAAGCCTATCAAGAAGAAGTAGCCAGAGAACAAAAAATAAGAGAAGCTATTTTGCTAAGCAAAAAACAACTTTTTGCCTCTGGTCAAATCCAGGGTAAGGAAATTTTCCTTACCCAGCAACACCTAAAAGGACTTGAAGCAGAGTTAAAAATCTGTTTACAAAGACAGCACATTTTAAGCCAGGAAATCACTCTCTGGCGGCAAGAGGTATTAAAACGCAACAAGGAAAAAAGGTTTTAGAAAACTTAAAACAAAAACAATGGGAAAAGTTTATCCATGAACAAAAACAAAAAGAACAAAAAGAACTGGACGAAGTGGCAACTCTGTCTTTCCAGCATAAAGTGGAAAACTCTTTTTAACCTGCTTATTTTATTTAGTTTTCTCAAGATAGCCTTGACCTTGAGTTATCTACTCTATCCAGAATGGGAAAAAAGTGTTACTTCTTCTACTTTAAATCAACTTCCCTTAAATCCAGCCATAGCCACTGCCCAGGAAAAAAAGCTCAACCAACCCCTGAAAAGACTTCACCTCAAAACTTTTCTGAAGAATTAAGCAAGCTCAAAGCCAAAGAACAAGAACTAATGCAAAAGGAAGCCTCGCTAAAGGAATTAGAAAAAAGAATAGATAGCAAACTGGCAGAGTTAAAAAAGATGGAAGCCAATATAAACCAGATGTTAGAAGAAGCCAATGTCTTAAAAAATAAGAAAATAAAACACCTGGTAGATGTCTATGCCAACATGAAACCTCAACAGGCAGCCCAGGTTTTGGAAACTTTAGATGAGGACCTGGCTGTCAAAATTCTGGCAGGAATGAATGGCCGCAAGGCTGGGGAAATCCTTTCTTACATTAAAACCAAAAAGGCCGCTACCTTATCAGAAAAGCTAACCAAACTCCAAACTCCCTTTGGCCAATAAAAAGCAGGGTGGACAAGTCAAGGGGAAAATACTATCTGGCTAGCCGTCTTTTTTAAAAATCTTACTTTCAAACACCTAAAATGCGTCTAAAACTAACGCTTGCTTACCTGGGTAGTCGTTATGGCGGCTGGCAGCTTCAGAAAAATGTCTCCACTATTCAAGGAGAAGTGGAAAAAGCTGTTAGCACTATTTGCCAGCAACCCATAAGGGTGCACGGTGCTTCGCGCACAGATGCAGGGGTGCACGCCCTGGGACAGGTGGCTCACTTTGACCCGCCTCAAGACAAAATAGCCATACCCTGGCAAAGAGCCTTAAATGGCCTTTTACCCAAAGACATTTCCGTAGTAAAAGTGGAAGAGGTGAGTTCTGATTTTCATTCCCGCTTTTCAGCTAAAAACAAAACCTATTCCTATAGTTTCTGGTTAGAGCCAGAATATGTCTTGCCGCAGCGTTATCCCTTTGTCTGGGAGTGTGGTCCTCTGGATTTGCCAAGGGTAGAAGAGGGGATATCCCTTTTGCAAGGAGAGCACGACTTTGCCAGCTTTATGAATACAGGTACCCCAGTAAAAAGTACCATTCGCAACCTTTACTGGCTAAAACTAGAGCCAGGGCCTTATCCTCAGGAGATAATTCTAAGGGTAAAGGGAGATGGCTTTCTCAAACAAATGGTGCGCAATATTGCAGGCCTGGTCTGGCTTTTGGGTAAAGCTAAAGTGGATAAGGACTTTGTCCGAAAACTTCTTAAAACCCCTAAAAGGGAAATGTGGCCACCTACAGCCCCAGCCAAAGGACTTACTCTGGAAAAGATAGAATACTAAAAATGACCTTTTCTTTCTGGCAGAAAATTTTCTCCACGCCTTTAAATGAAAGGCTAACCACTTTTTTTAACCTGAAAAAGTGGAGTACAGCCAAAACTCAGAAAGAATCCCAGTTTAGTCTAAAATTAAAAACCTATCTTGTTGCTCTTAAAAAGGACCTGGACGACTTTGACTTGCCCCATTCCTTTATTACTTCGCAAAAAATTGTCCTCAACCCCAATCCCCACTACCTGAAAGCCCAGCTGGAAGCAGAGGATAAGCCCTACTTTCGTCTCTTAAGCAGGGCTTATGCCCCTGACGAAGTATTAAACATAGAGCCTAAAACCTATAAGTTTACTCTTGAGCTAGGAGACCAGAGCCAGGACCTGGAAGTAGAAGTTAAAAAGGGCGATACAGCAAGCTCTTTATTTAGCAGGCTAAAGGAAGTTATTAACAATTCCAAACTAAACCTCCAGGCTGAAATCATAAACCAAAAAACAAGCCGGGAAAAAGCACCCACTCCCAATACAGGCACTTTTCTAGCCCTTTCCACTCCTTATGAATTTAGTACCACTCCTATTAGGGTAAAAGAAACTTCGGGATTTCTTTTTAAGCAATTGAACTTTCAAGAGCCTATCTTCAGGCAAACTCCTCTTACCCAGAGTTATTCCCTTACCACTCCCCAGGTTTTTGCTCCAGCTAGTTTCAACACCACTGCTTTTGACCCCAGGGCCAATTTAAACTGGGACCTGGGACATTATGACTTTACCTTTACTCTAGGAGAGGATTCTTATCCAGTATATCTGGCAGTTGTAGACCAGGATGCTCTGGATAAACTTAACCTTTTAAGCAGTGATTCCTCTTCTTTGGTTCAGGAAACCAGCAACTGGCAAGATATAGTCCAAAACTTGGGCTTTTCTCCAGGTGATATAGATAGTAACACTAGCTGGAAAACTTTAAAAAGTGCGCTCAAGGACTATCTAATTTTCACCCCCCAAACAACTTACGCTCAACTTTTTAATAAACTGGGAGCAAAACTGGAGGTTTTAAGTCAGCAAAAACTAAAGTTTCAAGTAAAAAAGCAAAAAGGCTTTTACCTCCTGGATAAAATCTATCCCTTTGACTACCAATACCTGCACCTAAAAATAAACAACCCTAAATTCCAGGAGCGTTTTTATTTTACCGATGGCACCAGTTCGCCTCTAGAAAAGCTTGGACTAAAAGGCACGGCCACTCCAGGAGTGGATAGTGAATTCAAAATAAGTGGCACTTCCTTTTGCTTACCTTCTAACCTGGCTTCCTTTAAAGAGGGTAAAATTGGCCTGGAGTTGTTACAAGAACAAAGTGGTAATGTATTTTTTGAAGTAGTTGCTGATTATAATCCTCTTCTCAACAACCTGCAAAAGGTAGTACAAAGCTACAATCAACTCCTAGATTTTTTGGAGCAAAATAGCCTGGTTATCAACCCCGGTTTAAAGGAAAAGCTAACTTCTCCCTTGAAAGAAGCAAAGGATTTAAAAGTAAAAACAGGCCTGGATGTAAATTTGGAAGGAAGGTTAGAGCTACAGGAGGAAACCTTTCAACAACAACTCCTGTTTAATGCAGAAGACTTAAAAACCTATCTTTTTCAACAACCAGGAATTTTTAGCCAGCTCCAAAAAAACAGTGAAGAAATTTTAACAAACCTGGATAGCTTTTTAGCCCTCAGAACTTCCCCCAACTTTTTTATCTCAGGCTCTTTGCTGGAAAAAAAGAACTTATTGTTTCTCTTTTTAAAAACAAAGTTTAAAAAGTTGCCAAAAGCTTAATCTTTGGCTAAAAAATAACAAATTTTGCTTTTTGGACAAAAGAGAAGGGGTTAAAAAAGTTTGCGCCAACCCTTTTCAAGACTAAAAAAGGGCTTAATACCCTTGAGGTCGGCGCAAGAGATAAGGACTTGAAATAATTTAATTAATTTTAAAAAGTTTCCTGAAAACAACTCCAATAAGTATTTTTTACCAGGAGGTTGGCGCAACCTGGGGCATAATATATTGAAATACTTAAAAATAAAAGAGACAGAGTCAGAATTGTTCCTTGATGAAAAAAGGATTGCGACCCCCTACATATACCACCTAAGTTGGGACTTAGGGCTTCAGGGTCAGAATTGTTCCTTGATGAAAAAAGGATTGCGACTTGATGTCATATTTTGGATAAATTCAGGAAGGATTTCACACAAGTCAGAATTGTTCCTTGATGAAAAAAGGATTGCGACAATGTTGTAATCCCTTTCTGAGTAGTTACCGTTCACTATATCGTCAGAATTGTTCCTTGATGAAAAAAGGATTGCGACACTCTTCCCATTTCTTTTAAATTCTTTTTCATTTTTTACCTGTCAGAATTGTTCCTTGATGAAAAAAGGATTGCGACCTAAAATTAAACCCATACCATACTCTTCATAAGCCAAAGTCAGAATTGTTCCTTGATGAAAAAAGGATTGCGACACATCAAACACTCCGTTTAAATTTGATAATTCCTTTTTATTTGTCAGAATTGTTCCTTGATGAAAAAAGGATTGCGACAGTTTAAAAATCTCCAATTGATTTTTACAGTCATCTTTACTCCTGTCAGAATTGTTCCTTGATGAAAAAAGGATTGCGACCTCCTTTTTTTAATTACCTAGTTACCTAGCCAAGTTAGGAGCAGTCAGAATTGTTCCTTGATGAAAAAAGGATTGCGACATCTCCCCTTCCGGGTACAAGTTTTTTTTTTTTGACTTCTGTCAGAATTGTTCCTTGATGAAAAAAGGATTGTAAGAAGTTAAGCAGTAAAGTCTAAATCATACACAAAAGAAGCGAGAATAGAGCCAAATTGAATTTGGTCAAAAGGTGAGAACTGCAAGGCTGGTAAATTTTAAAGAGAAAAAACAAAAAAGCGGATCCAAGGGATCCGCTTTTTTCATTTTGGGGTGAGTGACAGGACTTGAACCTGCGACCACCTGGGCCACAACCAGGGGCTCTACCACCTGAGCTACACTCACCACCAGGAAAGAAATTTATTATTCAACTTGCTTCCCAAGGTCAAGTTTATTTTTTCTCCTTTTCCAGAGTCAAAATTTTTTCAATAAGAAAAGTAGTGGAATAACCGGGTAAAAATTCCAGGCTAAGTACCTGGCCACCTTTTTTTAAAACAATATCTGCGCCCACAATCTTTTCCACAGGCCAATCACCACCTTTAACCAGGAAATCAGGTTCTATAGCCTGAATAAGTTCATAGGGCGTATCTTCTTCAAAAATAATCACATAATCCACTGCCTTTAAGTTGCTCAAAACAAAGGCCCTGTCTTGCTCCCCATTGACTGGCCGCTTGGCTCCCTTTAACCTTCTCACAGAAGCATCTGAATTCAGCCCCACCACCAGAATATCTCCCAGTTCTTTGGCCCTATTTAAGTAGTCCACATGACCTGGATGTAAGATATCAAAACAACCATTGGTAAAAACAATACGCTTGCCCTGAAACTTTTCTTTTAACTTTAAAAACTCTTCTTTTGAAACCACTTTTCCCATTTAAGCACCTCAAGATAAGGGAGTAAAACCAGAAATAACAGATAAAACATACTTCCCCAAAGATATCCAGCCAATACATCCAGGGGATAGTGCTTGGCCAAATACACCCTGGAAAATCCAACAGCTAAGGGTAAAAGATAAAATAAAAATCTCAAAAATCTTTTTTTAAAAATAACTCCCAAAGCCAAGCCCAGAAGCAAGGAATTGGCTGCATGAGCAGAAGGGTAGGAGTGTCCTTTTTTTTTGTCAGGAATAAAATTAAGAGGCCTTTTTTGCCACTTACCATCTTCAAAAAAATTAGCTCCAGCCAGAGCATTTAAAGGCCTAACCCGACCAATGGCTTTTTTGGGGAAATTAAGAGAGTAATCACAAAGTCCAAGTAAAATAACCAGCAAACCCAGGCCAACCAGCCTGGACCAATTTTTTTTGTATATCACCACCCCAAAAAGTATTCCCACTAAAAAAGCCCCTAAAAGCTTACTGGAAAATAAGGGCATTAAAAAATCTAACACTTCATTGCGCAGGCCCTGGTTGACCCACCAAAAAAACTTTAAGTCCCACCAAGGTGTTTTAAAAAACATAGTTATATTACTTCCAGTAAAAACTTCTTACCTCTAAACTAAAAGGTATGCTTTTCTGGCTTAGGCCAGTAACCATTATAATTATAGGCAAAAAACAAGGTAAAAGTTATGCCCCGTTTATCTTTATTCCTGGTCTCCAGCCAAAAAGGGCCTTCCACTCTGGAAAACATCCTCAACAACTTCTCTGGTATGCGCTTTTCCTTGTCCTTGCTCACAAAAATAGCATCCCATCCTTTTTTATCCTCAGGAGGTCCAAAAATATCATACTGGTTTAACTTGCGGCCCAAATTAACACAATAGGCGCGTTTTTGTGCTGGACCATAAAAGGAAAGCTCTGCTGTAACTCCATAGGTATCACTGAGCAAAAAGACCTTTTCAGGCTCTGAAAACCGCTCCTGTTGCCAGACTTTTAATTTATCTCCCAACTCCTGATACCCTCGCATGCGCTGCAACAGGTCCAGCTTGGGTGGAAGGTGTAAAAAAGGCAGGCTATGAAAAATTACAAAAATAAACCCACTAAGTACCAATAAAATTACTTTTGACCTCTTGGAAATACTTTTAAAAACTAAGGCAATAAACACTATACCTGCAATATAACTTAAGGCAGGCCAGTTGGGCTCTATTTTGGTGTGAAAACTAAGTAGAAAAAAAGCAAAAAGATTGGATAGGTAAAAACAAACAAAAAATTCTTTTCCCAGGCAGTTAAAAAAGCATATTTTTTTTGTCCCAACTTTAGCCCTCCCCAAAAAAAGAAAATAAACCACCAGGGGGTAAGAACTCCCAGCTGACTTCCCAGAAACTCAGGGACCTTGCTTAATCTAAAAAAATCCTTGGCCTTGTTGCCAGCAAGACTTCCACGGTATAAAACATGCTTTAGACCTACCCAGTTGTGGTCTAAATTCCACTTTAAAATAGGCAAAATCCCTATACAGGCAAATAAAAGTAATACCAGAATAATTTCTTTGAATAATTTTTTCTTCTCTTTAAAAGTTAAAAACAAAGTCAAGGGTAAAAAAATAAGCATGGTATACTTAGCTAAAATGCCCAAAGCAAAAAAAATACCCATTAAGAAAAGATATTTTTTTTCTTCTGTAGAAAAATAAAAATATAAGGAAAAGAGGCAAATTAAATAACACAATACCAAAAGATTGTCTGTGGTCATTAAAATCCCACTTACTAAAAAAAGAGGAGAACTATTTACAATAATTAAAGTCCAGAGAGGTATTAAACTATTTTTGTATCCCTTTAAAATACAGATTTTTCTTAGTCCCCAAAAAAATAAAAGTTGAAAAATACAAACATTAAAAAGCGCACCAAAGCGAACTCCCAGCTCTGTAGGGCCAAAAAACCTGGTCCAGAACCAAATCCAGTAGGCAATCAATGGGCCCTTGGAATAGTAGGAAAAGTCTAAAGAACGGCTCCAATCCCAATACTGAGCTTCATCGGTATAGAGGTTTAATTCCCCACTTAAAACAATAAAAAGCCTAAGCAAGGTACCCAAAAGAATAAGGCCCAGGGCCCAATAATCTTGCCTGGTTAAGTTCAAACCAGCAGGTTTTCTAACATCCACTTACTGTTTTCCTCCAGTTTTTGCCAAAACTTCTCTCCCAAAAGAGGATGCTCTAAAATCCTCTGCCTTTCCTGTCCAGGTAAAAAAAGGGGATAGTCAGAGCCAAAAAGTATTTTTTCCTGCGGGTGTTTTTGAAGAATTTCTCTTAAAAGCTCTGGAGCAATAAAAGGCAAGGTGCTGGAAATATCCAGAAAAACTTCTTTGCCTACCAAATGCTCCAATACCTCTGGCCAGTGTAAATAGCCTCCCAGGTGGGCAGCAATAACTTTTAACCCGGGAAAGTCTTTTAAAACCTTAGCCAGCTTATAAGGAGAAGAGGGATTTTTTTCTGGGGGCAAATTATCTCCCACATGTACCAACAACCAGAAATCTTCACCTATTTCTTCTAATAGGGGATAAAGTTTTGGAGAAGATAAATCAAAACCCTGAAAATCTGGATGAAGTTTTATACCCCTGATTTTGTGTTTTTTGAGTCTTCTAAGTTCTCTGGGCCAGTTAGGATAATCTGGATGCAAGGAACCAAAGGGAATAAACTCTGGCTCTTCTTTTAAAGAAATAGCCCAGTTATTGGCAGGTATAACCTGATGCTCTCCTGTAGCAGCACAGAGCACCACTGCTTTGCTAAAACCAGCCTCCTTTAAGTGTTTTTTTAAATCCTCTTTCAAGCCAGTGCCCTGAGCAGGGATACCATAGTGCTCTTCTAAAAAAACAATTACCTTTTCTGCAATTTTGGGATGGAAAGCATGGCAATGAACATCTAACATTGGTTAAAGATTTTCTCCTTTAACCAGGAGGGTAGGCCAGTGGGTTTAGCCTCCTTATTCACACAAGCATGCTCAGTAAAACCTGTAGCCAGCAAGTTTTCCCGTTTTCCATCCCATACTTCATACACAAAAACTAAAGATGCCCGTTTAAATCGGCTAATCCCGGCTCGAATCAAAAGCAAATCATCAAACCTGGCAGGTCGCAAATATTTGCAACCAGCTTCCCTTACTGGCAAAAAAAATCCCTGCTCTTCTATCTCCACATAACTTAAGCCCAATTTATGCAAAAAGGCATTTCTGGCCCGCTCAAAAAAGTGAAGGTAATTGGCATAGTAAACCACGCCCATGCCATCGGTTTCTCCATAACTGACTCTATGCTCCAGCCAGACCTCTGGTTTGGGAAACTCTTGCTTATGCATTTACCTGCTCCAGAAAAAAAGATAAAAGTTCTGGCCCGGCAATCAGCCTACTCCTGTCTGCACTATGCTCTGAAAAATAGCTCACTCCTGCCCACTCCTTTTTAGAAGAATAAATCAAAAAAGGCACAGGGTCATCTACATGAGTCCTTTTAACCAGGGGAGTTAGATGGTCGCACAAAATTAATAAAGCAAAATCTTCCTTTAAACTCGCAAGCAACTTGCCTAAAACCAACTCATCAAAACGCTCTATGGCTAAAATTTTATCTTTTAAACTGCCACTGTGCGCAGCTTCATCAGGGCCTTCTAAGTGTAAAAAAATAAAATCACCCTGGTCTAAAAAGTTAAGAGCTGCCTCCACCTTACCCTGATAGTTGGTATCCACCAGGCCAGTAGCCCCTTCTACTTCCAGTACTTCCAGCCCAGCAGCTCTGCCCAAGCCTTTAATTAAATCTACAGCAGAAATAACTGCCCCTTTTAAGCCAGATTTTTCAAAAAAATTGGGCAAACTAAGAGCAGGCCCCTGTCCCCAGGGCCAAAGTCCATTGGCTTTGGGCCAATAGGGATTGTTTTTTAAAAGCTTATGGGCTTCTTCTAAAAATTCAAAAAGCAGGGGATAAGCAGCAAAACTCTCATAATCTGCTTCAATCTCCTGGTCCAAAATATCATGAGGGGGCCTAATGTTTAGCTGGGCAGAAGACTTTTCTACTCCTTCCTGCTCTACCAAAAGATGCCGATATTGTACGCCAGGATAAATCAACAAGCTGGTCTTTAGGTTTTGTTTAATAAAATCTATAAGTTTTAACGCTATTTCTTGGGGTGGGTGGCCAGCTGCATAATCCAGCATTCTGCCTTGAGGGGAAAACTCACTAAGGCTAACTAAATTAAGCCGCCAGATAAGGTCCTTGTCTGCAGTCTCAAGACCAGAGGCTCTGGCTTCTATTGGGCCTCTGCCCGTATGGTATCTAGTCGGGTCATAGCCCAAAATAGCCATATTAGCCACATCAGACCCGGGTGGAAATCCCGGGGGAATGGTCCTGGCTAAACCGGTTAAGCTTTTGGAAGCCAGCTTGTCCAAATAAGGCGTGTTGGCTGCTTCTAAAGGAGTTTTTCCTTGCAATTCCTGAAGCGGCCAATCTCCCATGCCATCAGCAACCAATACCAGATATTTCATTGTCTATCCTTTTTTCTTTTAAGGTAAAATAGGGTAGTGCACAGTGGGATTGACGATAAAGTCAAATTTATCAATTTCTTTTATGGCCTTTTTTACATCTTTAAGCCTTGCTCTGTGGGTCAAAAAGACCACAGGCACAGCTCTCTCTGAAGGGGAAGCCTTTTGAATGGCCTGGGCAATACTGATGTTGTATTCACCCAAAACTCCAGCCAGAGCAGCTAAAACTCCGGGTTTATCCAATACAGAAAAACGAAAATAATGCTCACTGACCACAGATAAGGGTTCTAAAATTTTTGCAGGCTCAAAAGGCGATTCAATAAAACCAGTATTATTGACCTGCTTATTGTTCTTCACCAGAGAAATAATATCTGCCAACACTGCACTACCTGTGGGTAAATCTCCTGCACCCTGTCCATAAAGCATAATAGGGCCTACGGCATTCCCATTTAAAAGAATGGCATTATAAGGCCCATCCACTTTGGCCAGAATGTGGTTTTTAGGCAAAAGGGCCGGAAACACACCTGCCTGTAAATAACCTGACTTTTCTTTTACTTGGGCAATGAGTTTAAAGACATACCCCAGTTCCTGGGCAAAGGAAATGTCTTTTAAACTAAGGTCTGTTATGCCTTCTACCCGTAATTTTTCAAAGGGATATACAACCCCGTGGGCCAAAAAAATTAAAATTGCCAGTTTATGCGCAGCATCTATTCCTTCTATATCCAGGGTAGGATCAGCTTCAGCATAGCCACGCTTTTGCGCTTCAGCCAGGGCAGTGGAAAAGTCCCATTCCTTTTGACTCATCTGGGTCAAGATGTAATTGGCTGTGCCATTTAAAATCCCAGTAATAGAAGTAATTCTATTGCCAGCCAAACTCTCCTTTAAAGTTTCCACAATGGGAATTCCGCCACCCACACTGGCCTCAAAATAAAGCCCAACTCCCTTTTCCTCAGCCAAAGACAAAAGCTCTTTTCCCCTGGTAGCCAAAAGGGCTTTATTGGCTGTGACCACAGAAATTCCCTTTTCTAAGGCCTTTTTAATCAATTCATAGGCTAAACTGGTTCCTCCAATAAGCTCTACCAAAATATCAGGATTACCTTCCAGCAATTCAGCAGGGTTGGTGGTAAAAGTAGTGGTGGGGTGGGGCACAAAGGGCCTTGGTTTGCTTATATCCCTGACCAAAACCTTTTCTATAATTAAAACTGCACCTGTGCGTTTTTTAATCCATTCCTCGTTTTCCCTTATAATTTTGGCCAACCCTGTACCTACAGTGCCAAAACCAGCTAAAGCGATTCTAACTTTTTTCACCCCTTATCCTCCCAGGACCTTTTTAATCCCTCTTATAGCCTGATTAATACGGTGCCTGTTTTCCACCAGAGCAAAACGCACGTGATCATCACCATAAGAACCAAATCCCAGTCCAGGAGCTACAGCCACTTTAGCCTCTTTTAACAAGAGCTTGGAAAACTCCACTGACCCCATGGAACGAAACTCTTCAGGAATCTTGGCCCAAACAAACATAGTGGCCTTAGGCTTGGGTACTTCCCAGCCAATACGGTTTAATCCGTCCACCAGGGCATCTCGCCTTTCTTTATAGATATTATTGATTTCACATACACACTTTTGGGGACCATTTAAGGCGATAATGGAAGCAATCTGAATGGGTTGAAAAATACCATAATCCAGATAACTCTTAATCCTGGTCAGTGCATGTACCATCTGGGGATTGCCCACACAAAACCCCACTCGCCAACCAGCCATGGAATAACTTTTGGACATGGAAAAGAATTCCACGCCCACGTCCTTGGCCCCTTTGGCCTGTAAAAAGCTGGGTGCCTTGTACTCATCAAAACAAAGATCCGCATAGGCCAGGTCGTGAATCACATACATTTTATGCTCTTTGGCAAAATCTACAATTTTTTGAAAAAAATCCACATCTACAACAGCAGTAGTGGGATTATGAGGATAACAAATAATTAAGAGTTTGGGTTGAGGCCAGGTTTGCCTAGTAGCAGTAAGTAAATCAGCAAAAAAATCCCTATCCAGATCAATAGGGATTCTTCTTACATCAGCTCCGGCAATAATGGCAGAATAGGGATGGATAGGGTAGGTGGGATCTGGAGCAAAAACCACTTCTCCTGGGCTAAGCATGGCCAGGGCCAGATGAGCAAGCCCTTCCTTTGCACCCATGGTAACCACTGCCTCACTTTCTGGATCCAGCTCCACCTCATAACGCCTTTTATACCAGTCACAAATGGCCTTACGTAAATTGGGAATTCCCCGTGAAGCAGAATAGCGGTGATTTATGCCTTTTTGAGCTGCTTCAACCAGTTTATCTACTATATGCTTAGGAGTGGGGATATCAGGATTGCCCATCCCCAAATCCACAATATCCTCTCCTTGTCTGCGCATCTGCATTTTCAGTTCATTCACCACAGCAAAAACATAAGGGGGTAACCTATGCATTCTTGGAAATTGTTCCATCTTGTCCTCCAAAATTAAAAAAATGTTCTATAGAATTTACAGAAGTTACCTAAACAATGTCAAATTATTTGAATAAATTATTTTAGACAAAAGGCTTATTTTTTTCTTTAAACTACTTTATTGCTAAAAAGAAAAATTTTCCTTAACTAAATAAAGCCTTGAGCAAAAGATATATAAAAAGGAGAAAGCATGAAGGTTTTGATTACAGGGGTAGCTGGCTTTATCGGTTATCATCTAGCGCAACGCTTTTTAAAAGAAGGATTTTCAGTAATTGGATTGGACAACTTAAACGACTATTACTCTGTGCAACTAAAAAAAGACCGCCTGGCTCAAATTAAGTCAGACAACTTTAAATTCTACCAGGTAGACCTGGCAGATGATCAGGCTTTAACTGAACTTTTTAAAGCTGAAAAACCAGATTACGTCATCAACATGGCTGCCCAGGCAGGAGTCCGCTATAGCTTAATCAATCCCAAAGCTTATGTGGACAGCAATATTGTGGGCTTTGTAAATCTACTGGAGTGCTGCCGCCATTTTCAGGTCAAACATCTTATTTTTGCTTCTTCCAGTTCAGTCTATGGACTCAACACCAAAATGCCCTTTTCCATTCACCATAATGTGGACCACCCCATAAGCCTTTACGCAGCATCTAAAAAAGCCAATGAACTCATGGCTCACACTTATGCCTACCTTTACAATCTTCCCTGCACAGGGCTGCGCTTTTTTACTGTATATGGTCCCTGGGGAAGACCAGATATGGCCCTTTTTCTCTTTACCGAAGCCATCTTAAAAGATGAGCCCATCAAAGTATTTAACCACGGTCAAATGGAAAGGGATTTCACCTACATAGACGACATTGTAGAAGGAGTATTTAGGCTTACCAATCACCTGCCCAAACCCAATCCCCACTGGAATGGCGACAATCCAGACCCAGGCACAAGCCCAGCTCCTTATAAAGTGTATAACATTGGCAACAACAACCCGGTAAAACTTTTGGACTTTATTAAAGCCATAGAAAAGGCCCTGGGCAAAGAAGCAAAAAAAGAATTCCTCCCCCTTCAACCAGGAGACGTGCCCAAGACCTATGCGGACATTGACGACCTGGTTCAAGATGTGGGATTTTCTCCTTCCACCCCCATTGAAACTGGAATTACCCACTTTATTGACTGGTACAAAAAATACTACAAACTAAACTAAAAGGAGTCTTTTCGATGGATTTAAAAGAATATAAGAAAAAATTGTCTCAAGCTTTTTTTGAACTAAAAAAGAGCACTAGACAAGGAGAACTACCCCCCTTGCCAAAGGTGGAAAATTTCTATAACCTTGCTCAAAAACTTACCCACTTTGCCAGTGAAGACTGGTTAGAAGAAGCAGAGGATTTTGTCATCTTGGCCAAACAATTAAAACAAGCAGTACAAAAGGGAAATCCTAGAGAAACCTTAATGTTGATTAATTCCCTGTCTGAAGCTAGGAGTTACTGTCATAAAACTTTTAAATAAATGTTCCACGTGAAACAATGAGTAAAAAAATCGCCATTGCCAATCAAAAGGGTGGAGTAGGAAAAACAACAACTGCAATCAACCTGGCAGCATCCTTGGCTGTAATGGAAAGAAAGGTTCTGGTAGTGGATTGCGATCCTCAAGCCAATGCTAGCAGTGGTTTGGGGATCGAACCCAATGAAAACCCAAATAACCTTTATACCCTTTGTAGCGAACAAATAAGCCTGGAAGAGGCCGTTTTACCTACAGATTTTCCTTTTCTTTCTCTCTTAGCAGGACATCCTAACCTGGTAGGGTTAGAAATAGAACTGTTGGATTTTGAGAAAAGAGAGTATTACTTAAGCAATCTATTAAAACCCTTAGAAGAAGAGTTTGAATACATCTTCTTTGATTGCCCTCCTTCTCTGGGATTGCTTACCTTAAACGCCCTGGCTGGAAGTGAGTATCTTATTATCCCCATTCAATGTGAATATTTTGCCCTGGAGGGCATTGCCCACCTTTTACGCACCTATGAGAAAGTAAAAAAAGGTATCAATCCACGCTTAGAAATTCTAGGGGTTTTGAGAACCATGTATGACAAAAGGATTAATCTTTCTCAGCAAGTTAGCGAGGAATTGGAAAAATTTTTTGGCCCCAAAGTTTTTCAAACTATAATTCCCAGAAATGTGCGCCTCTCAGAGGCTCCCAGTCATGGGAAACCAGCCTTAGCTTATGATATTCGTTCACTAGGAAGTATTGCTTATTTAAATTTGGCAAAAGAGGTAGAAAAGAGGCTAGTTTAAACTAACCTCTTTTAACAAATGGTTTTACTTCATAAGTAATGTGATCTTTAAAGTGTCTTTTAAGTACTCTAGCTTTGCAGTGCAGACATTGAAAGGCCACCAAGCCGCCTAAATTAGCTGCTTTTAAAATAAACTTGCGCGGCGAATCCACCGTCCAATCTTCTGTTTCCTGCCCACAGTGCTTACACAAAACTTTTTTTTCTACTGGATAACGAAAATCCCAAAAAGCCAAAAATTTTTCCCAATCCTCCATGGGCTCTAAAACTTCTTCCACTTCAAAAGTATTTTCCTGTAAACTTTTTTCACCCTTTAACTGAAGAAGAGCTTCTTCTAATATAGGGTTGATCTTGGAGCCAATTTCCTGCCAAAGCCTGGCCGAGAGAAAAACTCCCACTAAATTACCTGTTTCATCGTAAAAACCTTGAATATCTTTTTTAATCATATTATCAGCCTCCAAAGATAGATTTTATTTAATAAAGGATAAACCAATGAACAAAAAAAGAGGTCTTGGTAAAGGATTGGATGCCCTTTTAGGAGATTGGCAAGAACAAAGCAAGGGAATAGATATAACCTTCCTGGACATCAGTTTAATCACAGCCAATCCCAATCAACCCAGAGAAAATTTTGATCCTGAATCCCTTAAAAACCTGGCTCAATCTATCAAGAGCGAAGGGGTTCTGCAACCTATTCTCGTTCGCCCCAAAGATAATCACTATCAAATAGTAGCTGGAGAAAGACGCTGGCGAGCGGCTAAATTGGCTGGTTTAGAAAAAATACCTGCCATTATCAGGGAGATATCAGACCAGGAAACCCTTTTTCTGGCTCTTATAGAAAACATCCACCGAGAAGATTTAAATGCTTTAGAACAAGCCAAGGCTCTAAAGGCCTTAAAGGAAGAGTTTAATTTATCTCAGGAGGAACTGGCTCAAAAGGTAAATTTAAGCAGAAGCCAGGTGGCCAATTTACTAAGACTTTTAAATTTACCTCCAGAGGTCCAACAACTCATTGAAGATGGCAGCTTAAGTGGCGGCCATGGAAAAGCCCTGGCCAGTCTTAAAGACCCTCAAGAGATAATAAAGTTAGCCAGGGAAATAATCGAAAATAATTTAAGTGTGCGCGAAGTAGAACAAAAAACGCAAAAAGCCAAAAAAGCAAAATCAACATCTTTAACAGTAGATAAACATTTAAGTAAAATAATGGAAGAATGTTTACGCAACAAACTACACTTAAAGAGTAAAGTAAAAGGCAATAAGGAAAAAGGGAAAATCATTTTAGAATACAACAACCAAGAAGAATTTTCCTCTCTTTTAAAATTCTTAAATATCTCTTTGGACATTTAAAAGGAAATATTATGGTTAAAATTAAAACTCTGTTAGGCTATTTAAATAAATTACAAAATTGTTCCTTGCCTATCATAGGCGATATAATGTTAGATCAATATAGCTTTGGAGAAGTAGAAAGGATTTCTCCAGAAGCACCTGTTCCTGTAGTGCACATAAAAGAGGATAAATATCTTTTAGGAGGGGCAGGGAATGTTGCACGCAACTTAAAACACCTGGGAGCCAATCCCATTCTTTTTAGTGTGATAGGTAAAGATAAAGCTGGAGAGAAAATTAAAGAAATTTTAGCTGCAGAAAAAATAGAGGCTTATTTGGTAGAAAGTGATAAGCGTCCCACAACTATAAAAACCAGAATTATGGCTCAAAACCAGCAAATGTTGCGTATTGATAGAGAGGAAAGCCACCACTTAGATACAACAGAGAGAAAAAAATTACTGGATTTTTTAGATAAAAAAATAAATTCCAACTACTTACTGCTCTCAGACTATGGAAAAGGATGTATTTGTCCTTCTCTTTTAAAAAAACTTACAAATTTTTCCTTAATTGTAGACCCAAAAGAAAAAAACTATCCTTTTTATCGAGATTTTTACCTTTTAACTCCCAATAAAAAAGAAGCTGAGCAAGCAACAGGTCTACGCATAGAAGACGAAAAAAGTCTTATTCAAACCGGGCTAAAGCTTAAGGAAAAATTTCGCTTAAAAAACCTGGTAATTACTTTAGGTCCTAAAGGTATGGCTGTTTTTCCTGAAAGTGGAGAAATTTTTCTTCTTCCCACTTTTGCTCAAAAGGTCTTTGATGTGACTGGAGCTGGAGATACAGTAATTGCCACTATTACCCTGGGGCTTGCCAGTGGTTTAGACCTTTTGACAGCAGCCCTGATTGCCAATTTTGCTGCCGGCATAGTAGTAGCAGAAATAGGCACAGCCACAGCCAGCAAGGAAAAGCTGGCTCAACACATAGAAAAATTAGGAGAGATTAATTTTACTCAGATTTATCCTTAAGCTGACAAGCCCTGGAACAACAGCTATCACTTAAGGCAAAATAGGCATGAGCCACACAGCTTTCTTTTCTCTTTGTACTGCTTCCAGGTTGGGAAGAGGAGCTTTTTGAACCAGAACCTTTAATTCTTCATAAGTGGGAATGGCAAAATATCCCTTCTCCAAAACCTTTTTATCTTTGGCCTGCACCAGATAGGCTTCTTTGGTGTCTGTAACCAAAACCAGGGGAATAGGCGGAGTAAACAGCCTGGCTGCAGCTACATATTGCCTGACAAAAGAGGCAACTTCTCCTGCACAAAAGGCAAGTAAAAGCATGGGCTGATTTTCTTCATTAAAAACTACAAAATCCAGAACTATATCATAGGAGCAGTCTTTTAACTGGATTTTTAATTTGACTTTGGGTTTAATCTGTTTTTTCGGATAACCTTTTTCCTCTACTAAAATTTTGGCCAAAGACTGTCGCAAATCTTCGTAGGTGGTTAATTCTATTTCTTTACCTGTTAAATAATCAGTAATTACTTGATTTAAGCTTATTTCATGCATTTTTTAATCCGTGGGTATACCTAAAATTTTATCTGCCACTCCCTGGCCCAAGACCAAAACTGAGTCTTTGACTTTTACTTGCAGAGGGCAGTTTTGATTAATTTCCAATTTAACTCCAGGAAAAATACCTAGGGCACACATTCTTCCCCGTAGTTTACAGCCACCACAAAAGGAAACAACTTTTACTTTGCTGCCAATGGGAAATTGAGATAGGGGTTTGGGACTCATTGTACCTTCTTTTAAAAAATTTGGACTAACTAATTTTCATTTAAAGTTAGAGATTGACCCTGTCAAGTTATCTCACTATGAAAACCAAGGTTATGGAACTCTTTTATCCTGTAAAAACTTAAAAAGTCAAATTAGGGGAGACGATGCCAAAAAGGACAGACTTAAAAAAAATCCTGGTCATTGGTTCAGGGCCTATTGTTATTGGGCAGGCCTGTGAATTTGATTATTCTGGGACTCAAGCCATCAAAGCCTTAAAAGAAGAAGGCTATGAAGTGGTTTTAATAAACTCCAATCCCGCTACCATTATGACTGACCCAGCATTAGCAGATGCCACTTACATAGAGCCCATTGTTCCAGAAATAATAGCCAAGATAATTGCCCAAGAAAAACCTGATGCCCTATTACCCACCTTAGGAGGGCAAACAGCTTTAAATGTATCTGTGGCTTTAGCTGAAGAAGGTATTTTAGAAAAATACAATGTAGAGCTAATCGGTGCTTCACTTGAGGCCATTAAAAAAGCAGAAAGTAGAGAAGAATTTAAGGCGGCTATGGCCAAAATTGGTCTAAAAGTTCCCAAAAGTGGTATTGCCCGCTCTTTAGAAGATGTCATCAGACTGGCCGAAGAAATTCCCTTTCCCATTATTGTTAGACCTGCTTTTACTCTAGGTGGTACAGGAGGAGGCATTGCCTACAATCTAGAAGAATTAAAACACATAGCATCGCAGGGCCTTAAGGCCAGCCTTAAACAAGAGGTAATGCTGGAAGAATCTGTATTGCACTGGAAAGAATTTGAATTGGAAGTAATGCGAGATAAAAAGGACAACTGTGTAATCATTTGTTCCATAGAAAACCTTGATCCCATGGGAGTACACACAGGAGATTCCATTACCGTAGCTCCGGCGCAAACCTTAAGCGATAAAGAATACCAAAAAATGCGTGATGCTGCCTTTGCCATCATGCGGGAAATAGGAGTGGAAACAGGGGGCTCCAATGTTCAATTTGCCATCAACCCTCAAAATGGGGAGATGGTAGTTATTGAAATGAACCCCAGAGTTTCCAGGTCTTCTGCTCTTGCTTCCAAAGCCACAGGCTTTCCCATAGCCAAAATAGCAGCCAAATTAGCCGTAGGCTATACTCTGGATGAAATTCCCAATGACATTACCAAGGAAACTGTGGCCTCCTTTGAACCTACCATTGACTACTGTGTAGTCAAAATCCCTCGTTTTACCTTTGAAAAATTCCCTGGTTCCAAAGACGAACTCAATACAGCTATGAAAAGTGTGGGTGAGACCATGGCCATTGGCCGTACTTTTAAAGAGGCCTTGCAAAAAGGTTTTCGCTCCCTGGAAATAGGATTGGCTGGATTTGAAGACATAGAAACACCTCCAGACATAGAAGAATTAAAAAGCCTCATTCGTAATCCCAACTCCAAACGCCTGCTCTATTTAAAGCAGGCTCTAAAAGTCATTTCTCAAGAGGAAATCTATCAACTTACAGGCATTGATCCCTGGTTTTTAGATCAAATTCAAGAACTTATTGACCTGGAAGAAAAATTAAAAACTCTTTCCTGGGAAGAGTTTAAAGCCAACAAAGAGCTTTTTCAGCAAGCCAAGGCTTTTGGATTTTCGGATAAGCAACTGGGAAAAATTTTCAACTTGCCAGAAAAAGAAGTACGCCTTGCCCGTCAAAAACAAGAACTCAAACCAACCTATTATCTAGTAGACACCTGTGCAGCAGAGTTTGAAGCCTATACCCCCTATTTTTATTCCACTTATGAGCCAGGAAAAGAGGTTGCACCTCTAAAGGAAAAAAAGTGGTCATTTTAGGTGGTGGGCCCAATCGCATTGGACAGGGTATAGAATTTGACTATTGTTGCGTACATGCTGCCTTTGCCCTGCAGGAAATGGGTGTTAAAGCCATTATGGTTAATTCCAATCCAGAAACAGTAAGTACAGACTACGATACTTCTGATAGGCTCTACTTTGAACCTTTAACCTTTGAAGATGTTTTAAATATTATTGAGTTTGAACAACCAGATGGGGTGATTGTCCAGTTTGGTGGCCAGACTCCCTTAAATCTAGCTCTTTCTCTTTTAGAAGCAGGCGTACCTATCTTGGGAACTTCTCCTTTAAGTATAGACCAGGCAGAAGACAGAGAATTATTTAAACAACTCTTAAACAAACTCAAGCTAAAACAACCAGCCAATGCCACAGCCTTTTCCAAGGAAGAAGCTTTAAAAATAGCTGAAAAAATAGGTTATCCAGTGGTGGTGCGGCCATCCTATGTTTTAGGCGGAAGGGCTATGGAAATCGTTTATGACAGTGAAGATCTGGAAAATTATTTTCAGCAGGCCATCTGGGCCTCGCCTGATCATCCCATTTTAATAGATAAATTTTTGGAAAATGCCATTGAAATAGACGTGGACGCCTTAAGTGATGGAGAGGATACCTACATAGGTGGCATAATGGAACACATTGAAGAAGCAGGCGTACATTCTGGAGATTCTGCTTGTGTTTTACCTCCTCACACCCTATCTCCTGAGCTCATTGCTGAAATAGAAAGGCAAACCAAACTTCTAAGCCAGGAATTAAAAGTAGTGGGATTGATGAATATCCAGTTTGCTGTAAAGGATAAGGAAGTCTTTATTCTGGAGGTAAACCCCAGAGCTTCCAGAACTGTACCTTTTGTAAGTAAGGCAACAGGTATCCCCCTAGCCAAGTTAGCCACAAAAGTTATGTGGGGGAAAAAATTAAAAGACCTGCTTCCCCAAAGACCGGGTAAACCCAACTATTTTGCAGTCAAAGAAGCAGTATTGCCTTTTAACCGCTTTCCAGGAGTGGATGTGATTTTAGGTCCTGAAATGCGCTCTACAGGGGAAGTAATGGGCATAGATGCCAATGTAGGTCTGGCTTATCTCAAAAGTCAGTTGGCAGCTGGTCAAAATCTACCTTTAAAGGGCAATGTCTTTATTTCTGTCAATGATAGAGATAAACCTTTGGCCATATTACCTGCCAGAATTTTTCAGGAACTGGGCTTTAAAATAATTGCCACCAGAGGAACAGGAAGATTTTTGCAAGAAGCAGGAATACCTGTAGAAATTGTCAACAAAGTTTATGAAGGTAGGCCCAATGCCATTGATTACATAAAAAATGGTCAAATAGACCTACTTATAAACACCTCTTCTGGCAAAAAAACCGTACAGGATTCTTCTTCCCTGAGACAAACAGCTCTGCTTTATGGCATACCTTATACTACTACTATTTCTGCAGCCAAGGCTATGGCCCTGGCCATAAAAGAAAGGTTAAATGCTGATTTGCAAATTAAAAGCTTACAAGAATATTACAAACAAAGAGGAATAAACTAAAATGAAAAAAGAAGCTTGTGGACTTTTTGCCATTTATGGTCATCCAGAAGCCGCCAGAATGACCTATTTTGGCCTTTATGCCTTGCAACATCGAGGGCAGGAAAGCGCAGGTATAGTCAGCTTTGATGGACAAAAAATGTTTGAACACAAAGGTATGGGCCTGGTTCCAGACGTTTTTAAAGAAGAAAATTTGCGACAATTACCTGGGGATATTGCTCTGGGACATGTACGTTATTCCACCACTGGCTCTTCGCAAATTTGTAATGCCCAGCCTTTTATGGTTCATTTTAAAGACTTAAATATTGCCATTGGCCACAATGGTAATCTCATCAATACCTGGGAGCTGAGACAAGAACTGGAAAATGAAGGAGTCATTTTCCAGACTACCATGGACAGTGAAGTTATTGTCCATCTTTTAGCCAAGTACTTAAATGGGAGCACCATAGAAGAAGCCCTGATCAAGACCCTGGCCAAAATTCAAGGGGCTTATAGTTTAATTATCCTCATAAATAATAAACTAATTGGTTTAAGGGATCCTTTAGGCTTTCGTCCCCTTTCCATTGGTAAAGTGGGCTCTTCCTATGTTTTGGCCTCAGAAACCTGCGCCTTTGACCTCCTGGAAGCAGAATACCTGCGCTGTGTAAAACCAGGGGAAATGGTTATTATTGAAGAAGACCGCTTAAATAGTATCTTTTTTGCTGAACCTCAAAAACAATCTTCCTGTATTTTTGAACTCATTTATTTTGCCCGACCAGATTCCATTGTCTTTGAAGAAGAAGTCTATCTGGCCAGAAAAAAAATGGGAACTATTCTGGCCCAGGAAGCTCCCATTGAAGCAGACTTTGTAATGCCCTTTCCAGATTCTGGAGTTTATGCAGCCATTGGTTATGCCCAGGCCTCAGGCTTACCCTTTGAAATGGCCATGATTCGTAATCACTATGTGGGCAGGACCTTTATCCAGCCCTCTCAAGATATGCGTGACTTTGGAGTGCGAGTAAAGCTAAATCCTGTGGCTAAAATGATAAAAAACAAGCGCATCATAATCATTGAAGACTCCATCGTTAGGGGCACTACTATTAGAACCAGGGTAAAAAAACTACGAGAACTGGGAGCTAGAGAAATTCACATGCGGGTAAGCTGTCCACCCATCCGCTATCCTTGTTTCTTTGGTATTGACTTTTCTTCCAAAGGAGAACTAATTGCCAGCAAGCAAAGCGTAAATGATATAGCTAGATTTATTGGCCTGGATAGCTTGCACTATTTAAGCCTGGAAGGCCTAAAGAAATCTGTTTCCTGGAAAAATAACTTCTGTCTGGCCTGTTTTAATGAAGAATATCCCTTAAAACCCAGTGAAAAGTGCGGAAAATTTTGTGTAGAGTGGTAAAATGAATAAATGGCTGCAATTAGCACAAGAAGTCTTTGAGATTGAAATACAAGGTTTGGAGCAGGTCAAAAAGGACCTGGATCACAACTTTGACCTGGCCATAGAAATCTTAGCCAAGTGCAAAGGGAGAGTAGTTATTACAGGTATTGGTAAATCAGGTTTGGTGGGTAGAAAAATAGCTGCTACTTTAAGCAGTACTGGTACTCCTGCCTTTTTCTTCATCCAGTAGAAGGAGCCCATGGCGATCTGGGAATGCTCCAAAAAGAAGATGTTGTTTTGGCCATTTCCAACAGTGGAGAAACAGACGAACTCAATGCCATCATTCCCTCTCTTCGCCAATTGGGCCTAAGAATTATTAGCCTCACCTCCAATCCTAATTCCACCTTGGGCAAATTAAGCGACCTGGTGCTTAAAGTAAAAGTGCCAAGGGAGGCCTGCCCCTTAAACCTCGCTCCCACTGCAAGTACCACTGCAACTTTGGTCCTGGGTGATGCTTTAGCCGTTTGTTTAATCAAAAAAAAGGAATTCAAAGAAGAAGATTTTAAACTCTATCACCCTGGAGGCTTTCTGGGGAAAAGACTTTCAGAACCCATCCGTTCCCTTATGCACAGCAACATACCTCTAGTTTTTAACACAGAAAGCCTAAAAAAAGCCTTAGAAGTAATGAATAAAACCAACTTAGGAATAGTAATTATAAGGGATGAGAAAAATATTCTACAGGGTGTATTTACTGATGGAGATTTAAGAAGACTAGCTTGTAAAGAAAATATAGATTATAATAAATCTATTTCAGAAGTAATGACCAAAAATCCAAAATATATTCAAGAAAGCGAAAAATCTGCAAAAGCTCTGGACTTAATGGAAGAAAAACAAATAACAGTTTTACCAGTAGTAAATAATGATAAGGAAAAAAAATTAGTAGGTATAATTCACCTTCACGACCTTTTAGGTAAAGGTAAATTAAAATTTAGTTAAATGGAAGAATATATTTGTAAAAAATGTTCACAACTATATCCAACCTGCTGCACTTTGAACGATGAACAAAATATTATTTTTCCTTTAAGTAATTTAGAAATAGAACAAATTAAAAAGGAAACTAAAGAGGAGTTCTTTTTTTTAGAAAAAGTAACTACTGAATTTTTAAATAATTTAAAAAAAATTTTTCCTGAGGATAAAAAAATTTTTTCTTTTTTTAAAGAAAAAAAATCATATTTTAGATTAAATATAGTAAATAAAAAATGTATTTTTTTAACTTCAAAAGGATGCTCTTTAAAAGTAAAAAATCGCCCTTTCTTTTGCAGGATATACCCCTTTTGGGTTATAAACAGAAAAATTGTATTTTTTAAGGATAATAATTGTTTCGCTCAGAAGAAAAGCAACCAAGTTAAAGAACTATTAAAAATATTTGATTATGAACCAGAATATATTTTTCAGCTATATGGAAACTATAAAAATAATTTAATTGGATAAAAAAATGAAAAAAATAAAAATATTAATTATAATTCTAGTCATACTCATTTTGATGGGATTGGGAGGTTTAGTAGGAATTTACTTTTGGGCTCAAAGAGATTTACCCAATTTTAAAAAAATAACAGACTATAATCCACCCCTGGTTACAACTGTATATACTAAAAATGGAAATATTCTTGGTTATTTTTATAAAGAAAAAAGATTTTTAGTATCTTTAAAAGAAATATCTCCCTGGGTTATAAAATCCTTTCTAGCAGCTGAAGATTCTAATTTTTATGAACATGAAGGAATAGATTTGCTGGGAATTATTAGAGCAGCAATAAAAAACCTACAGGCAGGAACCATAGTCCAGGGAGGAAGTACTATAACTCAACAAATAATAAAATCCCTGCTTCTAACTCCAGAAAGGAGTTATAAAAGAAAATTAAAAGAAATAATTTTAGCTTATAGATTGGAAAAATATTTAAATAAAAATGAGATTCTTACTATTTACTTAAACCAAATCTATTTAGGGCATGGAGCTTATGGCATTGAAGCAGCTGCCAGAACCTATTTTGGTAAACACGCCAAAGAGCTCAACCTGGCAGAAGCAGCCCTTATTGCAGGTTTACCCAAGGCACCCTCTAAATATAATCCTTATAATAACTTTGAAGCAGCTAAAAAAAGGCAACACTATGTTCTGGGAAGACTTCTGGAATTAAAGTGGATTTCACCTCAAGAATATAAGGAAGCCTTAAATTATCCTCTTATTCTCAAGTCTTCTGGAAATCCTTCCTGGCAACAGGGGGCCTATTACCTAGAAGAAGTTAGAAGGTGGCTCATAAATAAGTTTGGAGAAGATAAAGTTTATAAGGGTGGATTGGTAGTTCAAACCTGTGCAGATTTAGAACATTTAAATGCAGCAGAAAATTCCCTGAAAAAAGGTCTAATTGCCTCTACCAAAAGAAGAGGATTTAGAGGTCCTCTTAAAACTCTAACTCCTCTGGAATACGAAAATTTTCTTCAAACTCAAGTCTTACAGCCAGAATTGTTCCTTCCCAATAGTTCAGAATGGATTGAGGTTTTAGTAACCAAAGTGGAGCCTCAAGGAGCCTGGGTTAGATTTGGAAAGTATAAAGGTTTTATCCCTGTAAAATACATGTCCTGGGCCAGGACTCCAGATCCCAAAAAGGCACCTGAAGATGTACCCAAAGTCAAAGACGCCACTCAGGTATTAAAACCTGGAGACGTGGTTTTAGCCAGTTTTAAAGGTAAAGAAAAAGATTACTGGCTACTTGCTTTAGAACAAGAACCAGAAGTAGAAGGGGCCCTTTTTCTGTAGATCCCAGAAGCGGGGAAGTGCTGGCTTTGGTAGGAGGATATAGTTTTAATCGTTCTCAATTTAATCGAGCCACTCAAGCCAAAAGACAACCTGGTTCAGCCTTTAAGCCTATTGTTTACTCTGTTGCTATGGACAATGGCTTTACTCCTGCTTCCATTGTCTTAGATGCACCAATCGTTTATGAAGATACTAACACCAACTCTACCTGGAAACCAGAAAACTTTGAAGGAATCTTTTATGGACCCACTTTACTTAGAACTGCCCTGGTTAAGTCCAGAAATCTAGTCACTATTAGAATAGCCCAAAAATTAGGAGTCAAAAAGATTATTGAAAGAGCCAAGGCCCTGGGAATAGAAGAAAACTTTCCTCAAGACCTATCCATTAGTTTGGGTTCTGTTCCTGTTACTCTAAGAGAACTTTGTAGAGCTTATACTGCCTTTGCCAGACTTGGAACCTATATAGACCCCTATTTGGTAAAAGAAGTTAAAACTTCTTGGGGAGAAGTTTTATATGAACATCAACCCCTTATAAAAGAAGCTTTAAGTCCAGATACCGCTTATATTATCACCTACTTACTGCAAGAGGTGGTAAAAAGCGGCACAGGTTTTCGGGCAAAGGTCTTGAAAAGACCTGTTGCTGGTAAAACAGGAACCACCAATAATGAACAAGATGCCTGGTTTATAGGTTTTTCTCCCTATTTACTTACAGGGGTTTATGTTGGATTTGACCAATTAAGGCCCATGGGAAAATACGAGACTGGTTCTAGAGCTGCTTCTCCCATTTGGGTAAATTATCGTTTAGCTGTTGAAAATAACTATCCAGTTCAAGATTTTCCCAAACCAAGCAATATTGTAATGTTAAAAATAGATGGAAAAACAGGGAAGTTGGCTGGACCCAAAAGTGATCCTGTTTATATCCTTCCTTTTAAAAAGGGAACCGAACCAAAAGAAATCAGCTCTACTAATACACCCAGTGAAAGCACTTCAAAGGAAAACATCTTAAAAAATATATTTTAATATGTTAAAATTTATAAAAAAAATACTTAAAGACAGTATACTTACCTGGTACGAATTGATAAAAATAATGATTCCTGTAATTATTGTAGTAAAGATAGTAGTTTCGCTGGATTTAATAAAGTATATAGCTCAAGCATTAAAACCTATAATGAGTTTGGTAGGTTTACCAGGAAGTATGGGTATAGTTTGGGCAACCTGTATAATAAACAATATATATGCTGGTTTAGTCATCCTGCCTTCCCTTACTGAAACTCAAAGCTTGACTGTAGCCCAAATAACAATCCTGGCCACAATGATTTTAATAGCTCATTCTTTTCCTGTGGAATTAAAAATAGTTCAAAAATCAGGACCTAAACTTTTTTTCAATTTTTGTGTCGTTTTTTAGGAGCCTTAGTTTTGGGGATAATTTTAAATCAAATATACACAAAATTTAATCTTTTGAATTATAAGGGAGAATTCTTATTAAATCTCTCTCATGAACCAGCTGATTTATCAAACTGGTTAATTTATCAAATTAAAAATTTAATTTACATTTATTTTATAATTCTCTTTCTAATTTTAACTATTAAGATTCTGGAAAAAACAAAAATAATTTCCTTATTAAATAAATTGTTAGAACCAATTATAAAAATTTTAGACTTAGGAACCAAGGCAATACCTTTAACTATTATTGGTTTAACTATGGGTATATCTTATGGAGGAGCTTTGCTCATTCAGGAAAGTAAAAAGGGTATTATTCCCAAAGAAGATATTTTTAAATCCTTAACTCTTATGGGACTATCCCATAGTATAATAGAAGATACTTTACTTATGCTTTTAATTGGAGCTCATGTTTCTGGAATTCTTGTAGCAAGATTTTTATTTTCCTTTTTAGTTGTAGCTATTCTGGCTAAAAGTTTAAAGTATCTTTCTTTTAATTTTAAACAAAAATATTTATATATATAAAAAATAGGAGGCTTAAATGTCTTTAGATAAAGAACTTCTGGAAATTTTAGCCTGCCCAAAATGTAAAGGTGATTTAACTTTAACTCAAGAAGAAGATGGACTTATTTGTGCTAAATGTAAAAAAGTCTATCCAATCAAAGAAGAAATACCTGTTTTACTTATAGAAGAAGCATTGGATTTAGAGAGCTATTTAAATGGGAAAAAGAAGAAGAAAACTAAAATTTATCCAGAAATTTTAAGTTTACCCAGAGTAGGAATAGATACTCATGCTCACTTAAGTATGAGCAAACTTGAAGAATTGCCTTCTATAATTGAGCGGGCCTTATTTTGTGGAATAAGCAAAATAGGAAATGTATTTTTATCCTCTACAGAATATTATCAATATAGAGATTTTTTTTCTAACTATCCTATTTTTTTTATTTTAGGTATTCATCCCCATGATGCCTCTAAAGTAAATAATCAAGAGATAGAAAATATTAAAAAAATTATTTTAGAAGATAGAAATGTAAAAGCCTTAGGTGAAGTAGGTCTGGATTATTACTATAATTTTTCTTCACCACAAGAACAAAAAAAAATTCTAGAAGTACAATTAAGTATAGCCAAAGATTTAGATATACCTGTGGTTATTCACTCTAGAGATGCTAAAGAAGATACCTTTTCCATTTTAAAAAATTTTAACCTTTCCAGAGTGTTATTTCATTGTTTTAGTTATGGAAAAGAAGAAGCAAAAAAAGTTTTAGAACAAGGGTGGTTACTTTCTTATTCAGGTGCTTTAACTTTTACCAAAAATATAAGCTTACAGGAAGTAGCTAAATATGTTCCTTTAGAAAGTGTTGTTTTAGAAACAGATAGCCCTTATCTCACTCCCATGCCTTATAGAGGAAAAACCAACCAGCCAGCTTATATGCTCTTTACTGCCTATGCCTTAAGTAAAATAATTAAGAAAGATGTTCTAAGCGTATGGGAACAAACAGCTAAAAATTCTAGACTTTTTTTTAATTTATAAAAATTAATTGTTTAATATCTTTAGATTTTATTTTTAAATTTCCCCAACCAGTACGACCAAAAAAAACTATATCTTTTTTCATTGTAAAGTCAGAAACCTCACCATTAGTAAACTTTATTTTTATTTTTAGTTTTTTATCTTGATTAAAAAATAAAATTTTTTCTATTTTCTTAAAATCAATGCTAACTTCTGTTTTTCCAATTTCTGCTGGTAAATAAGTCAATCCATTTACAGAAAAATTATCTGCTATTATTTCATTTTCTTCAGTATCTATAATTTTAACTTTAAAAAATCTATCTGGAGAAGGTATTCTTGTAACTACATTATCAGTTGTTCCCATAGCGTATAAAAATAGAGATAATAAAAAAATTAATAAGTATTTATAACGCATAACTCACTCCTCTTTTAAGTATAAAATTTTAAGTTCAATTTCTTTTTGTATAGCTTCTAAAACTTTTAAAACTTTATTTTTATATTCTTTAGAAAAGTTAAGTTCAATAACTGCCTTATATTTATCTATAACTGTTAAATAAGCCAAATTATCCCAGGCTTCAATCAAAAATTTAAAATAAGCAATATCTCTCCTGGGTAAGAGCAGGTAAGCTCTAGAAGAAAAACTCATATTATTTCTACGCCTTCTTTTGTAACCAGGACCATATATTCCCAGCGAACTCCACCCCACTCAGGATAATATAAACCCGGCTCAACTGTAACCACCATATTTTCTTCAAACTTATTCTCATTTGCAGGACTCAAACTAGGTATTTCATGGGTATCCAGGCCTATTCCGTGCCCTAAGGCATGGGTAAAATATTCACCTACCCCTTTAGCTTGAAAATACTCTTTTACTAACCAATAAGCATCTTTTATTATTTTTCCTGCTTGAATAAAATTAATAGCTTTTTCCTGAGCTCTTTTCACCAGCTCTAAAGTGGTTAAAAAATATTCTGGAGGATTTTCTCCAAACCAAAAGGTCCTGGTTTGATCTGAACAATAATCTAAATACCTACAACCTATATCTATTAGGACCACAGTTTCTTTTTTTAATTTCTTTTCTGAAGGCCTGGCATGAGGTAAGGCAGAATTTTTACCAAAAGCCACAATAGGTTCAAAAGAAGTTCCTTGAGCTCCTTTTTCCCTAAAAAACTTTTCAATAAACCAGGCTAACTCTATTTCTGTGATTCCTTCTTTTAGATAAGAAGGAATTATTTCAAAAACTTCATAAACCAATTTATTTGCTTTTCTTATTTTTTCTATTTCTTCTTTATTTTTAATTTTTCTGATATTTTCAATTATTCCTTTAAAAGAAAAAAGATTTAAATCTTTTAAATTCTCCCAAAAAATATAAGGAAAAAAATCATATTCAAAACCAATATTGTTTAAATTTAATTCTTTAATTTTTTGCTTAATAAAATAAAATTTATTTTCTTTATAAATAAAAATATCATCAGCATAATGTTTTTTAGCTTCTTCTAAATATCTAGAATCTGTAAATAAAAATACCTTATCTCTAGTAATCAACAAAAAACCGGCACTTTCATTATATTGAACATCTTTTAATTCAAATCCAGATAAATAATATCTATTACTAGGATTTAAAACTAAAAAAGCATCGATATTATTTTTAGAAATAAACTCTTTAACTTTTAAACACCTTTCTTTAAAAATCATAATTTTATACCTCTTAATTTATCCCAATATCCACTTATCTGAGAAGAAAATATAAAATTTACATTTTTAAATTTAAAAAATTCTTCCATCTTTACTTTTAAAAAAAAATAAAATTTAATAACTTTGTTATATTCAGTAAAAGATATTTGTACTACAATTTTATCTACTAAAAACCTTATCCTAAAATCAAATATTTTTAAAATTAAAAATATATTTTCTATTTTTCTAATTTTATCAATTAAATAAAAATAAATAAAATAATTATAATCAAACCTAGTAAAAAGACAAGATCTAGACTTTAAATTTAAAAAAGATAACCCATACTTACGACAAATATCTATAATATCTTTTTTTCAATACCGCAATCAAGATAAGGACTTATAACTTCTAATTCTTTTATAGCTTTTATACCAGGCCTATATCCTTTCAAATCTGTACAATTTGTACCTTCAATCAATAAAGAAAACTCTTTTTTTATTTTATTAAAAATATTTTTTTTACAAAAATAACATCTATCTTTCTTATTAAGTCTTATACTATCTTCACTCAAAGAATTTATATATATAAGTTTATTCTTAATATTATTATTTTTACACCATTTTTTAATAAAAAAATATTCTTCTTCTGTAAATCCAAAATTAAAAAAAGTAATTGTTTCAAAATTAAGATTTAGACTTAAACATAAATAAACTAAAAGACCACTATCAACTCCTCCTGAAAAACATACAGTAATTTTACCTTTTTTATTTAAATCTTTTAAATAATTTTTCAGTCTATTTTCTTTTAATAAGATGGAATCTGTTCTTGAGATTCGGTTAATAAAAACTCTCCTTTTTCTATCCACTCTTTCAATTTATTAGCTATTTCTAAGGACAAAGAATAACTAGTAAGAGGAACAGTAGGAATTTTTTTACCCTCTAACTCTATTTCTCCAGCAAGGAGTTCAGCATAGTTAACATACTTTAAAGCCTTGGCCTTTCCTTGACCATAATCTTCACCGTAATCTATTACTGGCATTAAAATATCTTCTGCCCTTACTCCAGTAAACCAGGCCATTTCTTCATCTAAAATGGGAATGGGAATTCCTACTCCCACACTTAAGGAACAACCATAACCAATCAAGCTCACTCCCCTGAGATAACGAGCCTGCATTTGCTTTAAGTCTCCTTTTAACATCAAGGTGGCAGCTGGCACTAAAGGAAGACCCCTTTCATTTCGAGGAGGAGAAGGATTATGCTGAGTTCCATAGCCAATAACATAGCCTATACCTCCTCCCAGGAAAATTTTCGTACCTGTTCCTATTGTGCGTAAATAAGGATCATTGAAAAGAGGGCTCAAAGGACCAGAAGTGGCAAAATTGGCATTTCCCAAGTTAGGCCTTAATGGCCCCATGTAGGTATATTTAATTTTGGAACTTAGATTAACTGCACAGTTATAATTCTGGTAACAATTCCTTGGATTTAACAGAATGGCATTTCTAAGTTCTCCTAAGGTTATATCCTTTTCTAAAAATTTACGAGGATAGCAGTCTGTACCATAAGCCAGGGCTCGAAGATGAACAGATTTTCCTCGAACCAAGTCTTCAATAACATGTCCTCCTCCATACTTAAATTGTCCAGGAAAAACTTTATTTAAAGGATCGTCCTCAGCTGGTTCTGTAGCTCCTAAATAAGCATCTACAGCTGCCAATCCAGCGTAAGCTGGAACTCCATTTAACCAAACCTTTGAGGCTTTAATTAAAGGAGGATATTGACCAAAATTAAAAAGAAGACCAGAGGAACACATGGGAGAAAAGGTACCTGTAGTTACTACATCCACTTCTCTGGCCGCCTTTTCTTTCCCCACTTTTTGGACTAACTCAGCCATTTCTAAGGCATTTAAAACAACTGCCTTTCCCTTTTTAATTTTTTCATTTATCTCATTTAAGCTCTTTTTAAATGTTCCCATTTTAACCCTCTTTTTTATTAAAAAAATCAACGAGTTATACCCTGAGAAAGATTTGCCTTAAACTAAAAATTGAGTTATTATAGCTTATCTTAGTCCAGGGTCTAAGCTTAGTCAACAAAGGACTAAGGAACAAGATATCCCGTTTAAAGGATACTTAAGAACAAAAAAAAACGTCCAAATTAAATGTTCTTAAAAAAGAACATTTAGGAAAAATGATTTTTTATAACTTTTTCAGTAATATTAAACAGTTATAAGATTTAATAACATATGTACACTTTTAATAACTAAAAGGAGAAAAAAATGAATATTATTTTTAAGAAAGAAGAAGTTTTAAGTGGTGTACAAAAAATAGCTTCTATTTTACCTCAAAAAACCGGAGCTGCTTTTCTTAGAACTATCTGGATTAAAAGTAAGGAAAACCAGGTTCAGTTTTTAGCTACAGATTCCAATATAGAAATAACCTGTACTTATCCCTGCGAAACCAGAGAAGAAGGATTAATTGGAGTACAAGGAAAAATCTTTTCTGATTTATTAAAAAAATTAAATCCAGGAAATATTACTTTAAGTTTGCAAGGACAAAAGGTACTTATAACTCAAGGACAAAATAAATATTCTATTCCTGTTGTAGAATCATCCTGGTTTCAAGAATTTTATAAATTTCCAGAGGAAAATAAAAAAATATGGTCAGGAGATATTATAAAAGAAGCTATAGATAAAGTTTATTTCTGTATATCTGACGATGAATCTTTAGAAAGTATGACATGTATGAGTATAAAAAAAGGAAAAGAAGTTGGAGACATAGAATTTTGTGGGTTAAATGGACCTAAAATGGCTCTTTTTAAACTAATAAACGAAGATATATATAATATATTACCCGATGAAGGTATTTTAATTAATAAAAAAATTGTCAATGAATTGAAAAAGATACTTAATGAAGAAGATATAGAGATTAATATAAATGAAGGAAGGCTATTTATTAGAACTATAGATAAACAAGAAATGTATACTTTTCCTTTGAGTTCTTATAATTTTCCAAATTATCACGACTTTTTAGATAAATATAAAAACTCAATGAATTCATCTTTAACTATAAATAAACAAGATTTAATTTATTCTTTAGATAGATTAATACTTTTTAATACTAATACAAAATCGACAATATTTAAATTATCTCCCAGTAATATAACTTTAAGTGCTTATGGTTCTGATATTGGTGAAGCCCAGGAAATTTTAAGTTGTGAATTTAGTGGAGATTTAGATTCCATAGTTTTAATGACTAAAGATATAATAGAAATTTTAGATCATTTTATTTCCGAAAATATAACTTTTAGATTTTCAGGAAAATTAGAGCCTTTCAAAATAGAAGGAGAAGAAGATCCAAATTATGTCATTTTTGCTATGCCAGTAGAAATAGAAGAAGAAACATATTATACAGAGGAGTAATTTTATAATATGAGTAATAACTATACAGCTGAAAGTATAAAAGTTTTAGAAGGTCTAAGTGCTGTACGGAAAAGACCTGCCATGTATATTGGCAGTACTGACTATAGAGGTTTGCATCACTTAGTTTATGAAGTAGTAGATAATAGTATAGATGAATCTATGGCAGGTTTTTGTGATACTATTAAAGTAAAAATTAATTTAGATAACAGTATAACAGTTATAGATAATGGTAGAGGTATTCCTACTGATATTCATCCCAAGGAAAAAAGACCTGCCGTTGAAGTTGTTATGACTGTATTACATGCTGGTGGAAAATTTGATAATTCTGTCTATAAAGTATCTGGAGGTCTTCATGGAGTTGGAGTTTCTGTTGTAAATGCCTTATCTGAATTTTTAGAAGTTACTATTAGAAGAAATGGTAAAAAGTATTTTCAAAGATATGAAAAAGGGATTCCTGTAACTTCTTTACAGGAAATTGGAACTACGGAAAAAACAGGAACTACTATTAAATTCAGACCTGATGAAGAAATATTTGAAAATATTACTTTTGATTACTCCATTTTAGCCAAAAGATTTGAAGAATTAGCTTATTTAAATAGTGGTATTTTAATAGAACTAAGTGATGAAAGAACTGGTAATAGTGATAAGTTTAAATTCGAAGGTGGTATAAAATCTTTTGTCGAAAAATTAAATAGTGGAAGTAATGGATTACATCCTATTTTTTATTTAAATAAAGATATTGATAAAATTCAAATAGAGTTTGCTTTTCAATATACAAATAATTATTCTGAAAAAATAATTTCTTTTGCTAATAATATAAGAACAATAGAAGGTGGTACTCATTTAGTAGGTTTTAGAACAGCTTTAACCAGAGCTATAAATAATTATATAAATAATAACGAATTACCTAAAAAATTAAAAGTTAAGATTTCTGGAGATGATGTTAAAGAAGGTTTAACAGCTATTATTAGTGTTAAACTTCCAAATCCTCAGTTTGAAGGACAAACTAAAACAAAATTAGGTAATAGCGAAGTTCAAGGTGTAGTTGCTAGTGTTGTGTATGAAGCAATTAGTACTTTTTTAGTAGAAAATCCTAAAGAAGCTAAAAATATAATAGAAAAAATCGTAGATTCAGCCAGAGCTAGAGAAGCAGCCAAAAAGGCCAGAGAACTGGTGAGAAGAAAAAGTGCTCTTTCTGATAATTCTCTTCCAGGTAAATTGGCAGATTGTCAGAGTAAATCACCAGAAGAAAGTGAAATTTTTATTGTTGAGGGTGATTCTGCTGGTGGTTCAGCTAAACAAGGGAGAAATCCTAAATTTCAGGCCATTTTACCTTTGAGAGGAAAAATTTTAAATGTAGAAAAAACTAGATTGGATAAGATGTTGGAAAATAAAGAAATTCGTGCCTTAATTACAGCTTTAGGTTTGAATGTGGAAGAAGGAAGTGTAGATAAAATTCGCTATCATAAAATAATTATCATGACTGATGCTGATGTTGATGGGGCTCATATTAGAACTCTTTTACTTACTTTTTTTTATAGAAAATTTAAAGAAGTTATAGATAAAGGGTATTTATATATAGCCCAACCTCCTTTATATAGAATTTCTGAAAGAAAAGAAGAATATTATTTTGTTGATGATAATGAATTAAATAGATTTTTAATTAATAGAATTTTAGATAAAATTAGTATCATTTCACTAAATAATAGTAAAGAAAATGTTGTTGAGGATAAAAAGAATTTTATAGATAATTTGAATAGGCTTAAGTTTAATTTAGATGAAATTAAAAGAATAGGTTTTGATTATAATCTTATTTTTGGTCTGTTAAAATATAAAGAGAAGATAACTATAGAAAATTTTGATTCCATTTATGAAAGTTTAAAAGAATATTTATATGATTTAGGATATAATTTAAACCAAGAATTAATAGAATATGAGGATGAAGATTTGAAAAGATATATATATATAGATAGTAATGATGTTAATATAAAATTTGGTGTAGAGTTTTTTAATTCTAGATTATATAAAAAATCTTATGAAATATTAGATTACTTTAAAAGTATATCTCCAGAATTAGAGTTTAAGGTTATTTTTAATGATCAAGAAATAGAATCTGGAGACCTGATTTTTATTTTTGATAAAATACATGAATTTTCTAGAAAAGGTATTAATATTCAGCGCTATAAAGGTTTGGGTGAAATGAATCCAGAACAACTTTGGGATACAACTATGAATCCTGAAAAAAGAAATTTATATCAGGTAAGAGTAGAAGATGCTGAAGAAGCAGATGAGTTGTTTTTTAATTTAATGGGTGAAAAGGTAGAACCAAGAAAAGAATTTATTCAGAAAAATGCTTTATTAGTTAAAGAATTAGATATTTAGGAGAATTTTATGTTGAACTATATTAATATAGAAGATGAATTAAAGAAATCTTATTTAGAATATTCTTTAAGTGTTATTGTAGGTAGAGCTCTTCCTGATGTTAGAGATGGTTTGAAACCAGTGCATAGACGTATTTTATACGCTATGCACGAACTTGGTAATACCTATAATAAACCTTTTAAAAAATCAGCTAGAATAGTTGGTGATGTAATAGGTAAATATCATCCTCATGGTGATTCTGCTGTATATGATGCCTTGGTGAGAATGGCTCAAGATTTTAATATGAGAGAGCCTTTAATAGAAGGTCAAGGTAACTTTGGCTCCATTGATGGTGATTCTGCTGCTGCAATGCGTTATACGGAAGTCAGGCTTTCTAAAATAGCTTCAGAATTTTTAGCAGACATAGAAAAAAATACAGTTAATTTTCGCCCAAACTATGACAATTCTTTAGTTGAACCAGAAGTACTTCCAACTAAAGTTCCCAATTTAATTATAAATGGATCTTCTGGTATTGCAGTTGGAATGGCTACTAATATTCCTCCACATAATTTAAAAGAAGTAATAGATTCTTTATTGTTTTTAATAGATAATCCAGGATGTTCTATATCTGATTTAATGAAATATATTAAAGGTCCTGACTTTCCAACTGGCGCTATTATTTATGGAAAAGAAGGTCTTAAATCTGCTTATGAAACAGGAAGAGGAAGTATAAAAATACGCTCTAAAATAGAAGTAGAAGAAAATAAAAATCATAAAAGTATTGTAATTAAAGAAATTCCCTATGGAGTTAACAAGTCTAATCTGGTAGAAAAAATCGCCCAGTTAATAAATGAAAATAAAATTGAAGGTATCTCTGATTTAAGAGATGAATCTGATAGAAATGGTATTAGAATTGTTATAGAATTAAAAAAAGGAGTTTATGAAGATATAGTTATAAATAAATTATATAAGTTTTCTGGTTTAGAGCAGTCCTATGGAATTAATTTAATGGCTGTAGTTAATGGTAAACCTCAACTTCTTAATATAAAAGAAATTTTAGAGTATTTTTTAGAACATAGAAGAATAGTTATTATAAGAAGAACTAAGTTTGATTTAGAAAAAGCAGAAGCAAGGGCACATATTTTAGAAGGATTAAAAATTGCTTTAGATAATATTGATGAAATTATTGATATTATAAAGAAATCTAAAACTCCAGCTGAAGCTAAAGAAAAATTGATGATTAGATATAATTTTTCTGAAATTCAAGCTCAAGCTATTTTAGATATGAAATTACAACGTCTTACTAACCTAGAAAAACAAAAATTAATAGATGAATATAATGAGATAATTAAAAAAATAGAATATTTAAAAAGTATTTTAAATAATAAAGATGTGTTAAAAGGAGTTATAAAAGAAGAATTAGAGGAAATAAAAGAAAAATATTCTTCAGAAAGAAAGAGTGTTATTTTACCATATGATCCAGATAGTATAAATATAGAAGATATTATTCCGGATACAGAAGTTGTGGTTACTTTAACTAGAAATGGATATATCAAAAGAACACCTTTAAGTGTTTATAATCAACAAAGAAGAGGTGGTAAGGGAATAGTAGGGGCAAATGTATCAAATAATGATTTTGTTATTGATCTTGTTACTACTTCTAACCACCAAGATTTATATTTGTTTTCTAATAAAGGTAAATGTTATAAGTTAAAAGTTTACGATATACCTGAAGCCAGTAGAATAGCAAAAGGTATCCATATAAAAAATTTAATTCCTTTAGAAGAAGGAGAATTTATTAGCAAACTAGCCTTTAAGAGAAATTTGGATAATAATCATTATTTCTTTTTTGTTACTAAAAAAGGATTAGTTAAAAAGACTAATACTTCTTTATTTAAAAATATAAGACAAAATGGAATTATTGCTATTAACTTAAGAGATGATGATGAACTTATAGATGTAAAGATAATTCATAATGATTCTGAAGTTATGTTAGTTACTAAAAATGGATATTGTATTCGTTTTAATACCAATGAAGTTAGAGCCATAGGTAGAAATGCCATGGGAGTAAAGGGAATAGCTTTAAGACTTAATGATATTGTAGTCTCAGCAGTAGAAATTAATGGAGATAATAGATATGAGTTATTAACTATTTCTGATAATGGATATGGTAAAAGAACTTCTCTAGATATGTATAGAATTCAGTCCAGAGGCGGAAAAGGTATTAAGAATATGAAAGTAAATTCTAAAACTGGGAATGTATGTGGGTCTATTTTAGTTAATGAAGAAGATGAAATTATTTTATTGAATTCTAACAATAAAATTATAAGAATAGGAGTTAAAGATATAAGAGTAGCTGGAAGAGATACCATGGGAGTAAAACTGGCTAACCTGGAAGGAGAAGAAAAATTAATTTGCTTTGATAGAGTTATTAAAGAAGAAAATCTATAAAATTATAGTTTTTTAGATATTAAAAAAATTTTTACCAACATCCATTCTAATACTAATTGAGGATTACAATTATAAGCAAGACATTCTTGAGCTTTATTTAAAATATTGGTTAACTTAAAAAACTGATTTTCATCTAGGGAATGAAAAATACTCTCTTTATTTAAAAAAGCATTGATTAATTCTTGTTGGAAATAGTTAATTAAATTTCTGATATCTTTTTTGCTGTAATTAAACTTCTTTTTTAGGCTTAAAATAGTGTGTCCTTGATGAATACATTTTTTTATTTCTTCTAGAGGAATATTTAAATTTAATTCTCTTCTAAAAAAGGATATATTTAAAATAAAACTTCTGGAAACAATAGTTTGTAAAGTACTTTCTCTTTGGGGAAGTAAAAAGAAGAATATATTTTGAGGTGGAGTTTCTTCTAAAACTTTTAGAAGTGAATTTAAACAGTTTATATTTAAATCTTGAGCTTCTTCAAAACAAATTAAACGATAATTTAATTTTGGTTTATTAGCCAGTTTTGATTTTAGTTCTTTAATATTTTCTATACGGACTTCCTGGCTTGAAAAAATAAAAGTATCTATACCTTCTTTTTTATCAATATTTAAACAGAAATTACAATTATTACAACCACCTTGAGGGCAGTTTAATTTTTTAGCTATTAATTTAAAAAATTCTAATCTAGATTCTTCCAAACCTCCTTCTATTATAAAGCTAGAAGGAGGTTTGTTTTTTAATTTATCTAAATAAATCAGTAGTTCATTTTTTAATTGCATTTAGTCAAGCCAAATGGTTTGTTCTCTTGCAGGACCAACAGAAATAATTTTTATAGGTACTCCTAAAATATTTTCTATTGTTTTAAGGTAATTTTTAGTATTTTCAGGTAAGTCTTTATAGTTGGTTATATTGGAGATATCTTCTTTCCAGCCTGGCAAAGTTTGATAAATGGGAGTTACTTCAGCTAGACCATTTTCTTCTTGAGGAGGATAATAGATAGTTTCACCTTTGTACTTGTAGGAAGTACAGATTTTTATTTCTTCCAGCCCACCTAATACATCCAGTTTGGTGATAGCTAATTCTGTAGGTCCGTTTAACCTTAGGGATTCGCGCAAGATGACCATATCCAGCCAGCCACATCTTCTTTTTCTGCCAGTGGTTGCACCAAATTCAGCTCCTTTTTGTTGAAGAAAATCTCCACAAGGACCTTCATCTTCTGTTGGAAAAGGACCACTTCCAACTCTGGTGGTATAAGCTTTGACAATGGCCACAATCCTCTTCAAACTTCTAGCAGAAGTGCCACTTCCTGTAGCTGCATTTGCTGCAACTGTGTTGGAGGAAGTGACAAAGGGGTAGGTGCCATGATCAATGTCTAAATGAGTACCCTGGGCCCCTTCAAAGAGGACAACTTTTTTCTTTTTTTGAGCTTCTTCTATTTCAGAGCTTACATCTGCAAGATAGTTTACTAATCTTTGGGCAAAAGGCTTTATTTCTTGAAAAACTTCTTCTGCTGAAAGGCCTGGATGATTATAAAGATGTTTGAAAAGAATATTTTTTTCCACCAGGGCTTTTTTTATTTTTTCTTTTAAGAGGTTTAAATTTTGAAAATCTCCAGCTCTAATACCTACTCTAGCCATTTTATCTTCATAGCAAGGACCAATACCCCTACCAGTAGTTCCTATTTTATCTTTGCCAGATTTAAATTGCTCCCTTAATCCATCCAGAAGCTTATGGTAAGGCATTATAATATGGGTTTTTTTACTTATTTTAAGCCGCTTAGGAGTAATAAAAATATTTTCTTTGGCCAAAGCATCTATTTCAGTACAGAGCACTTGAGGGTCTAAAACAACTCCATTGCCAATGAGACACACTTTTTCTTGATGTAAAACTCCAGAAGGAATAAGATGAAAAATAAAAGTTTTATTATTCACTACCAAGGTGTGGCCTGCGTTATTACCACCTTGAAAGCGAACAATTAAATCAGCCTTTTCCGTGAGAATATCAACTATTTTTCCCTTTCCTTCATCTCCCCACTGGGAGCCAATAACCACGATGTTTTCCATTTTTTCCTCCGCAATCCAAAAGCTTACCCAATGGCTTTAAAACTAATAGTAAAGTTAAGTCAATCCTGGAAAATAAGAAGTTTTTCCTAGAGGTGAATTGGGGATTAATTTTTGCTTTTTAAAGAAAAAGAAAACCTAAAGATTAAAGGTTGTTAAAAAGAGGCAAAATTTTTCTTGACTCTTTTCTACCCTTGAAGATAACGAAGTCTATTTTACTCCTCTTTAGGATAGTAACACTATGTTTGATAATTTATCAGAACGCTTAGACGGTATTTTTAGAAAAATTAAGGGTAGAGGACGCCTGGATGAAAGTAGTATTGAAGAGGGCTTAAGAGAAGTTCGCTTAGCCCTTTTAGAAGCAGATGTTAACTATAAAGTAGTTAGAGATTTTACTGCAAAAGTAAAAGAAAAGGCTTTAGGAAAGGAAGTTTTAAAAAGCCTTACTCCTGGCCAGCAGGTAGTCAAAATAGTTCATGAAGAACTAATAGAGCTTTTAGGGGGGAGCAATGTTGGCTTAAATTTAACTGGACTTCCCCCTCACATTATCATGCTAGTTGGTTTACAGGGGTCAGGTAAAACCACTTCTGCAGCCAAGCTAGCTTTATTTTTACGTCGCCAGAAATTTTCTCCCTATCTGGTGCCAGCAGATGTTTATCGTCCAGCAGCTATTGAGCAGTTACATAAGTTAGCTCAAGAAATTAACATGCCTGTTTTTCCTTCCAGGGCAGAGATGTCACCTGTGGATATTTGTTTACAGGCTGTAGAAGATGCTAAGAGCAAGAATTGCGATGTCTTGATTTTGGATACAGCGGGGCGTTTGCACATAGATGAAGTTTTGATGAATGAGCTAGTAGAGATTAAAAAAGCTTGCTCTCCCAAGGAAATTTTGTTTGTTGCTGATGCAATGACTGGTCAGGATGCAGTGAATGTAGCCAGTCGTTTTAATGAATTGTTGGATATAACTGGCGTAATTTTGACTAAGATGGAAGGTGACGCCAGAGGTGGTGCAGCTCTTTCTATTAAATCTGTTACTGGTAAACCTATTAAATTTATTGGTGTAGGTGAAAAGTTAAAGGATCTGGAAATATTTCATCCAGATAGGGTTGCTTCTCGTATTTTGGGCATGGGCGATATCTTAACGCTCATTGAAAAGGCCCAATCTAGTATAGATGAAAAAGAAGCTACTAAATTAGAAGAAAAAATAAAAACTGCCAAGTTTGATCTGGAAGATTTTAGAACGCAGATGCGTCGTATAAGAAAGCTGGGTTCTATTGAAGGACTGCTCAAATTGATTCCAGGTATGGGCAAACTCAGGGATCAGTTAAAAAATGTAAAAATTCCAGAAAAAGAAATGGTGAAGATAGAAGCCATTATAAATTCCATGACCCAGGAAGAGAGGCGTAATCCCAAAATAATTAATGCCAGCAGAAAAGAGAGGATTGCTAAAGGTAGTGGTACTACAGTTCAGGATGTAAATGCCCTGTTGAAGAATTTTGAGCAGATGCGCAAAATGATGCAGCAAATGATGGGTCAGATGGGTGGTGGTAGACGTTTGGGTAATAAAACAGAGCGTAAAGTGGATAGAAAAAAGTTAAAGGCTAAGCGTAAAAAGTTAAAGAAAAAGAAGAAAAAATAAAAGTTGACTTTTTTCGCTAGACAAACTTATTTTTTAATTTTAAATTTTAATTAATTTTAGGCAAAAATCTTATGGGGGTTAAAAAGATATGGCATTGAGATTGCGATTGACCAGAATGGGATCTAAAAAGAGACCTTTTTATCGGGTAGTAGCTGTAAACAGTGAAAACAAAAGGGACGGCAGAGCTTTGGAGATTATTGGTTATTATAATCCCATGACTGAGCCACCTGAAATTAAAATTGATCCTGAAAAGTTAAAAAAGTGGATGGAAAGAGGGGCAAAACCCACAGATACTGTCCGTTCACTTTTAAAAAAAGCAGGCTTGTAGTGGATGGGCCTGAAGTTGGTTTAAGGCCGAAGATTAAGAACTGAAGTTTAAAGTGGAGGTGCTTATGTTGAAGGATTTGATTGAGTACATTGCCAAATCTTTGGTAGACAATCCAGATGCAGTAAAGGTTTCTGAGATTGAGGGTGAGCAAACCTCAGTAATTGAGTTAAAAGTAGCCAAAGAAGACTTGGGTAAAGTCATTGGTAAACAGGGTCGCACTGCTCGTGCTATGCGCACTATTTTAAGTGCTGCTTCCACTAAAGCCAAGAAAAGAGCAGTTTTAGAGATTATAGAGTAACATGGCAAAAGACCTGGTCCTTTGTGGTAAGGTCGCCAAACCACACGGACTAAAAGGGGAGTTGAGTATAGACTTATTTGCTCACTCCCCCTTTTTTTTGGACAATTTTGAGGTTGTTTATCTTAAACCTCCTTTAAAAGAAAAATATTATAGATTTAAAATAATTAGCTGGCGGCCTCATCAGAAAAGAGTATTGTTGCTGGTGGAAAATATAGAAGATCGGACTAGAGCAGAAGAGTTTAGAGGGTCAGAAGTTTATTTTGCAGCCAGAGATTTTCCACCCAAAGAAGAAGGAGAGTTTTATCTTTTTGAGTTAAGGGGCTGGCAGGTATATTTAAGTCCGGGTGAATTTTTAGGGACCATAAACGATATTCAGCTTATTGGTGAAAATGAGATTTGGGAGATTAAAACGCCTCAAGGCAAGGAAATACTGTTCCCAGCCCAAGAAGAATTTATTGTTCAGATGCTTGCTGAGGAGAAAAAAGCAGTTATTGACCCTCCAGAAGGACTTTTAGATATCTATTTAAATGAGTAGCATACATTTTTACTTAATCACTTTGTTCCCAGAATATTTTAGCTCAGCCTTAGCTTGTGGCCAGTTAAAGAAAGCCCAAGAAAAAGGTTTGTTACACTTTACTTTTATAAATCCTAGAGACTATGCCTTGGATAAGCATAAAAGCGTAGATGATAAGCCTTATGGTGGCGGAGCTGGCATGGTTATGCTGGTAGAGACCCTGGATAAAGCCTTACAAACTGTCCCAAGTGGAGCAAAAAAGATTTTACTTTCTCCTCAAGGCAAGCTTTTTAACCAAAAAAACGCTTTTAACTTGAGTAAACAAAGGGAAATAGTTTTGGTTTGTGGTCGTTATGAGGGGATAGATAATCGCTTAGTAAAGCTTCATTCTCTAGAAACTCTTTCTATAGGAGATTATGTTTTAAATGGAGGAGAGGTGGCAGCCCTGGCTGTAATTGAGGCTGTTTCCAGGTTACTTCCAGGGTTTATGAGTAAGGAAGCCTCTTTTCAGGAGGAAAGTTTTAATAATTTTCTTTTAGAATATCCGCATTACACCAGGCCAGAGGAATATAAGGGCCTAAAAGTCCCAGAAGTACTTTTATCTGGCCATCATCAAAAAATAGCTAAATGGAGAAGGGAAAAATCTCTGGAAATAACGCTAAAAAACAGGCCAGAACTTCTTTTCCAATCTTCCCTTAATTCAGAGGATAGAGCTTTTTTACAGGAAATAAATGAACCTTGTTTAGGAAAAAATCTTTATTTGACCTTGCTTCATCATCCGGTTTTAGATAAATTTAAAAAAGTAAGCACAACTTCTTTGACAAATTTAGACATTCACGATATTGGACGCATCTTACGGACTTACGGGTTGGGGGGATATTACCTGGTAACCCCCTTAAAAGACCAGCAGGAGCTGGCAAAAAGATTACTTGCTCATTGGACAACAGGGCCCAGTAGTAAACTCAATAAAGATAGAGCCAGGGCCCTTTCTGGAGTGAGGGTTGCTTCTTCTCTTCAAGAGGTAGTGAAAAAGATTCAAGCCAAAACAGGCAAGAGGCCAGTTTTGGTGGCTACCAGTGCTAGAGAAGGAGATACTCCTCTAGTGAAAATGAGAGAGTTATTGAGAGAAAGTCCGGTTTTACTCATTTTGGGTACAGGACACGGTCTGACCCCAGAGGTTTTGCAAGAGTCAGACTATATTTTGCAACCAATAGGTTTTGGTAGAAAATATAATCATCTTTCAGTTCGATCAGCTACCGCCATTATGGTAGATCGGATTTTAGGAGAATTTTTCTAAGGAGTAGAGTTATGAACATATTGGAAAAGATTGAAAGAGAACAAATGCGCATGGATCTGCCTAAGTTTAAGGCAGGAGACACTGTAAAGGTTCATGTAAGAATTATTGAAGGTGAAAAAGAAAGAATTCAGGTATTTGAGGGCACAGTAATTCGAGTGAAGAGAGGTACAACCAATAGTACTTTTGTAGTAAGAAAGGTTAGTGGTGGGGTTGGCGTAGAAAGAGTTTTTCCCATGCATTCTCCCTTTATTGAAAGAATTGAAGTAATTAGTGAAGGTAAGGTTCGTCAGGGTAGAATTTATTACTTGCGTAAGCTTAAAGGTAAAGCTGCTCGCATCAAGAATAAAGAGAATTGGAATTAGATGTTTTTTTAAGAACAGTTCAAAGCCAATATTCTGTTACCGAAATTGCAGGTGTAGATGAAGCTGGCAGAGGGTGTTTGGCAGGGCCAGTAGTTGCTGCGGCAGTTATTTTACCTGAAAGCTTTCATTGTCCTGATTTAACAGATTCTAAACAGTTGTCTCCTAAAAAGAGAGAAGTTATGGCTGAGAAAATAAAAGCCCAAGCTCTTGCTTGGGCTTTTGGTTTTCTTGGCCCAGGGAAATAGAAAAGATAAATATTTTGCAAGCTTCCCTTAAGGCCATGCGCAGGGCTGTGTTGGCTTTAAAGAAAACACCCAAGCTGGTGTTAATTGATGGCAATAAAACCATCCCCAATTTTCCCTTTTCCCAGCAAGCTATTGTTAAAGGAGATAGTCTAATCCCTCAAATTTCTGCAGCTTCCATTTTGGCCAAAACCATTAGAGATAAGGTGATGTGTGTGCTGGCCAGGCGTTATCCAGGTTATGGCTTGGAAAAACATAAAGGATATGCTACTAAAGAGCATTTAGAAAGTTTGACTAAATTGGGCCCTACTCCTTTACATAGGCTTACTTTTAGAGGAGTAAGTCAAAAGCAGGGTAGAAAATGGTTGCCAGGCATTTAGAACTGGGTAAGCAGGGAGAAAAATTAGCTGAAAAGTATCTTAAAAGCCAGGGGTATAAAATCTTAGAAAAAAACTTTTCCTTTGCCTACGGAGAGATTGACCTTATCTGCGAGTATAAAGACATCCTGGTGTTTGTAGAGGTAAGGGTTAGGCAAAATAAACAGGTTTCTCCTCAAGAAACTTTGACTAAAAAAAAGCTGGCAGCCCTATATAAAACTGCTGAAAAATATCTAACCTTGCACAATTTGTGGCATAGAGAGTGCCGTTTTGATTTTGTAGGTATTATTTATGAAGATAAGCAATGGAAACTTGAACACACCAAAGACTTTATATCCTGGACGCCTGTTTGTAATAGCCACTCCTCTTGGCAACCTTGGTGATATTTCTTTTAGGGCAGTAGAAACCCTGAAAAAAGTGGACTTGATCCTGGCTGAAGATACCCGTTCAGCTAAAAAACTTTTAAGCGCTTTAAATATTCCTTTTCCCCGCATTGTTAGTTTTTTTGAGCACAATGAAGAAGATAAATTAGGGCAAATAGAAAGCTATTTGCAGGAAGGAAAAGAAATAGCCTTACTTTCAGAAGCAGGTACTCCTCTTCTGGCTGACCCAGGTTTTCAACTGGTGAGAACCTTGCGACAAAAAGGGGCGACAATTATTCCCATACCTGGACCTAGCGCAATTACAGCTGCACTTATGGCCGCAGGTATTGCTCCTCTACCCTTTACTTTTTTAGGGTTTTTACCCAGAAAAACCGGAGAAATAGAGGCTGTTTTTAGAGAGTTTAAACAGCTAAAAAGTACCCTGGTTTTTTTTGAACGAAAAAATAGGGTAGCCAAAACCTTGAATTTGGCCCTAAAAGTTTTAGGTAAAAGAGAGGTCTGTCTGGCTAGAGAGATTAGTAAGATACATGAGGAATTTATCTATGGAATCCTGGGAGAGATAGATTTAGATAAAATAACCTTAAAAGGAGAGTTTACAATTTTAATAGGACCTCCTCTTGAAGATAAGGTAGATAAAAAAAACCTTAATTGGAAGGAAGTCTTAGAAAAATATAGAGAAAAAGATTTAAAACCAAAACAACTAGCTCAAAAAATAGCTAAAGAAACAGGATTAAGCCCTAAAGAAGTATATACTTTTTTAATAAAAAATGAATAACTCTGCTTTTACCTTTTTAAAATGCTTTTGGAGAAGCTTTTTTATTGGAGCCAGTTTTAACACCCGTGGCTTACAGAACATAGGTTTAATCTATGCTTTAGATCCTGGTTTAAAAGAAATTTATCCTAAAAAAGAGGATTTGCAAAAAGCTAGAAAAAGATATGTCAAATTACATAATTGCCATCCCTTTTGGACACCTCTTTTAGTAGGGATTTTTTTATTTTTAGAACAAAAATTAGCTCAAAATATTATTGAAAAATCTTTTTATAATAAAGTAAGACCTACAGTGGTTTATACTTTATCTGCTTTAGGAGATTCTTTTTTTGGTGGAAGCTTGTTGCCTTTTTGGTCTCTTTTAACTGTTCTTTTTTTGGTGCTACACTGGTATAAAGCAGCTTTTTTTTTGGGATTAATTTTATTTATAGGTTTACAAATTTTTAAATTTTATACATTTTTTTTAGGCTTAAAGTATGGTTTTAGTGCTCTTTCTATATTAAAGAAATGGGATTTAATAAATTTAGGACAGTACTTAAAAATAATAAATAGTGGTCTTATACTGGTTTTACTTGTTTTTATTTGGCCTTTTAACTTAAATTTTTGGACAACTTACTTTGTAATATTTTTGTTATTTATTTCTGTTCTTATTTTTAAAAAATACCTTTGGTTTAGAGAGATTGTTATATTTATGATTTATATGTGTTTATTAGCTTTTTATTATTTCAAATAAATTGAGGAGATGTTCAGGAATGGAGGAAACTAGAGAAGTAGTGATTTTAAATTCTTTAGGTTTACATGCAAGACCTGCAGCAAAGCTTTCTCAAGAAGCTTTAAAATTTAAGTCTGAGATTACAATTAATTATAAAGGAACAGAAATAAACGCTAAAAGTATTTTAGATATTTTGACTTTGGCCGTGTCAAAAGGAGAGGTTTTACTTTTAAAGGCCAGGGGTGAAGATGCCAGGGAAGCTTTGGACCATTTAGAAAATTTATTTAGAGATAGATTTGGAGAGGAAAAATAATGGCTAGGAAGGTTATTGGAGGTATTCCTGTTTCCAGTGGAATTGCTATAGGTAAGGCTTTTTTTCTGAACCGCAGGCGGGGGCTTGTGCGTCCCAGGCTGGTTCTTTCCTCTTCTGAATTAAAAGACGAGCTTAAGCGTTTGGAACTAGCAATTTCCAGTGTAGCTCAGGAAATGGAAGAGGTGAGGAAAAAGATTCCGGCTGATTTAAAAGAGCATGAAGCTATTTTAAATTCGCATTTGATGATTTTAAAAGATGAAAAGTTATTTGGTCAGGCCAAAAGGTTTATTCAAGAGCAACAGATAAATGCTGAATGGGCCATAGAAAAGGCTGTTTTTGAACTGGAGAAGATTTTTAATGCCCTGGACAACGAATATATTCGCCAGCGTTTGCAGGATATTAACCTGGTTGCAGATAAAGTGGTTTCTGTGCTTTTAGGTACGCAAAAGACTCTCCCCAAGATTTCCCAGAGGGTTATTTTGCTGGCGCACGATTTGGCGCCTACAGATACAGTTCTTTTAGAAGTGGACAAGATTATGGCCTTTGCCACTACCATGGGGGGCAAAACTTCCCATGCAGGCATTATGGCCAGGTCCTTACAGATTCCAGCCGTAGTGGGTGTGGAAGGATTGGAAGAAAGTATCCAAGATGGCGATTTGATTATTTTAGATGGCTTTGAAGGCAAAATTTTAATCGAGCCTTCAGAGGAAGAGCTGACGCGCTATACAGACTTGCGCTATCAGTTTGAGGCCTATCAATCCCTGATTATGCGTTACTGTCACCTGCCTGCAGAGACCATAGATGGTTATCAGGTAAAGGTTTTTGCTAACATAGAGTTGTTTGAAGAAGTGACTTCTGTAATTGATAAGGGGGGGAAGGAATAGGTCTTTATCGTACAGAATATAGCTTTTTAAATCGCAATCAACTTCCAGATGAAGACCAGCTTTTTGAAGAATATCGGGATTTGGCCTCTATTATGTATCCCTGCCAGGTGGTCATTCGCACTTTAGATATAGGGTCAGATAAAGTAGATCATCTTTTTGGCCAGATTGAAGAAGCCAATCCTGCTCTGGGACTTAGGGGAATTCGTTTTTGTCAAAAATATAAAAATATTTTTCGCACTCAGTTAAGGGCTATTTTGCGGGCAGGAATTGTGGGCAACATTTCCATCATGTTTCCCATGATTTCGGGTTTGCACGAGTTAAGGGAGGTAAAAAAATTTTACCTGCAGATTCAAGAAGAGTTAAAAAAGGAAGGTTTAGATTTTAATCCCAATATTCCAGTGGGTATTATGATAGAGGTGCCAGGAGCAGTATTAATTGCTGATTTATTGGCCAAAGAAGTGGATTTTTTTAGTATTGGTACCAATGACCTTATTCAATATTCTCTGGGTATCGATAGAACCAACAAACATGTATCCTATCTCTATCAACCCTTACATCCAGCCATTTTGCGCTGCATTAAGCATGTGGTGGATGCTGGACATAGGGCTGGAATAGAAGTGAGTTTGTGTGGGGAAATGGCAGCAGATCCCTTTTGTGTTCCCATTTTAATGGGAATGGAAGTGGACAGTATTAGCCTTACACCCCAGGCCATTCCAGGCATTAAAAGGATTATCAGGCAGGCGAGCATGCAGGAATGTAAAAAACTTTTAAGAGAAGTTTTAGCCTCAGACGATGTTTCTAAAAGCAATCATATTGTAAGGAAAATGATTTTTAGTCGATTTCCAGAGGAACTTACTTTTTTTACTTCTTTAGTGGATGAGGAAAAATGAGCAGAAAAACAGGTGTAAAAGTAATTGGAGTAAATAAAAAGGCACGCAGGGAATATGAAATTTTGGATACTTTTGAAGCTGGTCTGGTCTTGACTGGTTCAGAAGTGAAGTCTTTGCGGCAGGGAAGAGTCAGTTTTAAAGATGGTTATGTGCGTTTTCACAAGGAAGAGGTCTTTTTAGTAGGTGTACATATAGCACCTTATGAAAATGCAGGCTATGCCCAGCACGATCCAGAACGAGAGAGAAAGCTCTTACTCCATAAAAGAGAAATTAAATCCCTTATGGGAAAAGTGGAGCAAAAGGGATATACTGTAATACCCCTTAAAATTTACTTTAAACAGGGCAAGGCCAAGGTAGAAATAGGCTTGGCCAGGGGTAAAAAGCTTTATGACCTTAGAGAAGAGTTGAAGAAAAAAACCATTGCCAGAGAGATGGCTCGAGAAATGGCCAAGTATAAATAATGCTCAGTAAGAGACAAAAAAAATACTTAAAATCCCTTTTTCAAAAGGAGAAATTTTTTTTACTGCTCCTCAGATTTTGCCCTATGGAGAAGACAGTAGTGGGCTTAAGGCAGAGCCCTGGGCTGTAGCTTTGCCCAGATCTAAAGAAGAGATTGTGGCCTTATTGAGCTTTGCCCAGGAAGAGCGGATTCCCATTATCCCCAGAGGAAGAGGAACAGGTCGGGCCGGGGCTTGTGTGCCTGTAGGTGGGGGGATTGTTTTGTCCCTTTTGGGGCTAAACAGGATTATAGAGATTAGAGAAAAAGACTTTGTGGTGGTAGTGGAACCTGGAGTGATTACAGGGGAGTTGCAAAGGAAGTTAAGCCAAAGAAAGCTTTTTTATCCCCCATATTCAGCTTCTGCTGACTTTTCCACCATAGGTGGGAATGTGGCTACTAATGCAGGTGGAATGCAGGCCTTAAAATATGGAGTTACTGGAGATTATGTCTTGGGCCTGGAGGCTGTTTTACCTGGTGGCAAGGTGCTTTCTTTGCCCAGTTTTTGCCATAAAAATGTGGTGGGGCTAAACTTAAGCAAGCTTTTTGTGGGCTCAGAGGGTACCTTGGGTGTGGTGAATAAAATTTTTTTAAAGGTCTTGCCCTTGCCCAGGGCCTCACTTTCTTTTTTAGCTGGTTTTTCCTCTTTAAGTCAATTGACCCGTAGTTTTTCCCTGCTTTTTCAAGAAGGTATCTTGCCTGCAGCCCTGGAAATCATTGATAAAAGCTCTTTAGAGGCTGTAAGCAAGGTCTATACTCTTCCCTGGCAAAAAGAGGTAGAAGGCGTACTTTTGGGTAAGTTGCTAGGGGAAGAGGAAGCTCTTGGCAAGGAAGCCAGGTTGATAAAAGATATTTTTCAGGCAGATTATTTTGCTCTAGCCAGGGGGCAAGAGGAAGCAGAATTGTGGAAGATTAGAAAAAATATAAGCCCTGCTGCCTTTAGGTTGAGACCTAAAAAACTCAGCGAAGATTTTACTGTGCCCAGAGGGAAGATAGGAGAATTTTTAAGTTTACTAAGGGAGCAAGAGCAAAAATATTCTTTGCCCATTTTGGCCTTTGGCCATGTGGGAGATGGCAATATTCACACCAACATCATGTATGAACCTGGAAAAGAAGAAGGCAAAGCCCGAGAAGTTTACTATCTGCTCCTGGAAAAAACTCTGGAACTAGGAGGAACCCTTTCGGGTGAGCACGGTTTGGGAATAAGTAAGCGTAAGTTTATTAGCAAGCAAATAGACGCAGAAACGCTGACAATAATGCAGGAAGTAAAAAAGGTCTTTGACCCCTTTAATATTCTAAATCCAGGAAAGGCTTTTTAGTTTAAGGTAGTCAAAAAATTTTTTACAAATAGTAAAAGATAGTTAAATAGGTAGCTTACTTTTTTAAATAATTTTTTTTACCTTTAAAAACTCTGTGCTTGCAAAAAGTCCTGCCTGTACATAGGGGTCCTGAGTTACCAGGTCTTTGATTTTTTGGAGGTCCTCAGAAGCAAAGATAATAAGGCTTCCGCACATCTTACCTTCTTCATCTAGCAGGGGACCTGCAAAGTGGATAATACCGGTATTTTTGACCTTTTCAATGTGCTTTAGATGGTTTTCTCGGTTGGCAAGCCTTAATTCTAAACTGTTGGGTTTATCCTTGGCTAAAAAGACAATCATCTCCTTTCCCCACTTCTTTTTGCAACCTCATTAACCTTGATTTGCAAGCAGAACAAGATTTTTGTTGCTTGAAGTGTTGACCTCTGTTTATTTTGGTTTATATTATAAACTAAATTGAGAAGGAGGGGATTATGCTTTCCAGGAGAAAGTTTTTACAGGGTATGGTGGCTGGTAGTGCCTTGTCTCTGCTTCCCAAAGGAGCAAAGGCTGTCAGGGATGAGGAGGAACTGGCTACTTTATTGGACCTTAGCAAGTGTATTGGTTGTGGAGCCTGCGTGGAGGCCTGCAAAGAGACCAATGCCCACAAATTTCCCAAACCCCAAAAACCTTTTCCCAGGATGTATCCTTCCAGGGTGAAGGTGGCTGACTGGTCAGACAAGCAGGATGTGGATGATAGGCTAACTCCCTATAATTGGCTTTTTATTCAGACTGCTTATGTGACCTGGCAGGGTAAGGAGTATGAAATCAATATTCCCAGGCGGTGCTTGCACTGTCAAAATCCTCCTTGTGCCAATCTTTGTCCCTGGGGGGCCTGTTTAAAGCAAAAAAATGGCATTGTGCGCATCAATTCAGAAATTTGTCTGGGCGGCTCTAAGTGTAAAAGTGTTTGTCCCTGGCATATTCCAGAAAGGCAAACAGGCGTGGGCTTATATTTAAAACTCCTGCCCTCTTATGCTGGTAATGGGGTTATGTATAAGTGTGATCGCTGTTATGATCGCCTGGAAAAGGGTTTATTGCCTGCCTGTATAGAAGCCTGTCCGGAAGGGGTGCAGACCATTGGGCCTCGCAAGGAAATTATTGCCAAAGCGCATCAACTGGCAAAAGAAATGTCAGGCTATATTTATGGGGAAAAGGAAAACGGAGGCACCAATACTATTTATGTTTCTCCTGTTCCCTTTGAGGTTTTAAATAAAGCCATAGAAACTGCTCCAGGCAGGCCTCATTTAAAACCTGTCCCCAATTCCATGGCCCTGGAAGAAAATCTGGGTTGGGCAGTGCTTACTGCACCTCTAGCAGGCCTGGCTGCAGGGGCCTTAAAGGTAGTTAGCAAACTTAAAAAGGGGGAAGAAAAAAATGAGTAAAAAGGAAAAATGGTTTTTAGGACTACTTAGTTTTGCCCTTTTATTTACTGGTTTTGCTCAAATGCCCATTTTTAAACGCTACTATCTGGCAGATATCCCTGGTTTTGCCTGGACTGCTGATTATTACTTAAATCATCGTTTACACTACTTGCTAGCCTTTATTTTACTTTTTTATCTTTTTTATAAAGTGGTAACTTTTTTTAGCTCTTTTCAATTAAAAAATTTAACTTTTTTAGGCTGTTTAAAAGTTTTTCTCTGGGGTGGTATTGTGCTTACTGGCATGCTTAGAGTGCTTAAAAACTTCCCGCAAGTTGTTTTTGACTATAAAACAGTTATGTATGTGGATTGGATACACCTGGGTTTGCCCTTTTTGTTGTTTATCTTTTTTATTCTGGGAAAGGTGGCAGGAATATCCTATTTAAGAAAATAGCTCTACTAAATTTAAAATATGGGCAGCTCTATGTTTATAGGTATGTTTTTGTAATATCTCCTGTTTGCAAAAGTTTTTTATATCATTTTTAAGTCTGGAGTCCTTTTCCAGTATATTTATTTTTTTATCCAGTTCCGAAGGAGTGTTAAAGGAAAAGTGGTCAATGATTTCCTGGGGAAAAATTTTTAAACCAGGAGTGTAATCTGTAAGTAAAAAGGAGTCGCTTAACCAGACATCAAAGTGTCTTTGATTTAAAGAAAAGGGAAGCAAAAAGTTAGTCAAGTTTAGGACAAAAGAAGCGCTTTTGTAGACATTTTTTAACTGGGTATAGTAATCTACTGGTGGTAAAAGGGGAATATCTACATATTTTTTCCAGTTGGAATCGCCCACTATTTTTAACTCTTGTTTTTGCCCAATATGCTGGAGCATGGATTGGCGATAGAGAAGGTTTAGGTGATGAATTTGATAATTGAGATACCTGGCCTGACTTAAGGTAATCTCCCTTTTTTGACTTAACCAGCTTAAATCCGGACGCTTTTTTTTAGCTAGCTCCTCTTTCCCAGCTTTAATTATTTCCTGGTCCAGGCTCAGGCCTGCAAAGTATTGGTGATAGCCGGGAAAAGTACTTCTGGAGATAAAAAGGAGTTGAGATTGGTATTCCTTTAAAGGAGTGCTATGGGCAAATATCTGAGGACAAGAGGCTAGAGGTAAAAAAAAGAGGTTTTCAAGGCCTTTTTTTTGGAGCCAGGGCAGAAAAAAGGGGTCTGTGAGTAAGAAATAAAGGTTTTTAAAAAAATGCCCTCTAAATTTGCTAAGCACATTAAAGGGGTTATCCAGTAGCCAGCACAAAAGAGGGATTTTTCGCTCCTGCAGTAAAAATTGTATTTTCCCCCAACTATCAAGCCCCCAGGCGTTTAGCGAAAGGGCCAGTTTGGGTCGTTCTTGGGTTAATAAAGCGAGGAGGTTTGGTTCATTTTCCTCTTCTACAAGTCTTACCTTTAAACCCACTTCTTGAAAGGCCCAGGTTAACTCCAGGGTAAGCAGCCCCTTTTTAGAGGCCAATAGCCAGATACTATCTTGGCTCCTGGGAAGAGAGGGGAAGTGAAGGGTTTTTATTCTGGCTAAAATTGGGCCAAAAAAGGAAGGAAAGTACTTTATTTCTGGCAAATAAATAAAGATATTGGCTAATTCTAAAAAATCTGGAGTTAAGTGACCTGGGGTAATATACTGAATTTTATCCCCAGTACTTGGGAGTTGTAGGGAAGGATGTTCAAGGACGAAGATTTTGGCAAAGGAGAAGTGTTTTTGAATTTTTTCTGCATTGGGTCCCAGACCTAAAAAAAGGGGAATCTGGCCTTTTTTTATTTCCTTAAAGTATCTAACCCCCTGGGGCAGAGTCTTTTCTTGACCTAGCTCGCATTTTATCTTTACACTTTTGGGGCTTAAGGGCATAATTTATCTTTTAGACTTAAAGTAAAGGAATTGTAAAGACAGGTGAAAACTTATCAAGATTATTACTTTAAAAAGGCCAAAAAGGAAAAATATCCAGCCCGTTCTGTGTATAAACTACAAGAAATAGATAAAAAGTTTAGGCTTTTTAAAAAAGGGCAAAAGGTTCTGGATTTGGGTGCCTGCCCTGGTTCGTGGACTCTCTGGGCCAGTCAAAAGGTGGGAGAAAAGGGATTGGTGGTGGCTGTGGACTTGAATCCTCTAAGCATAGAACTTCCCGGGTGGGTTCAGGTCTTTACTTGTGATGCAACCTCTCCTAGTGAAGAATTACAGGAGACTCTGGAAAAGGAAGGGCCTTTTGATTTGGTAATTAGCGATATGGCTCCCAAGACCACAGGGATTAAATTTGCTGACCAGGCCAGGTCTTATGAACTGGCTTTAACTGCTCTGGAAGTGGCCTTAAATTGGCTTAAAAAAGGTGGTTGTTTTATTGTAAAGATTTTTGCTGGTCCAGATGTTCCTGAGTTTTTAAAGGAAACCAGAAAACACTTTAAAAGTGTAAAGCAGGTAAAGCCCAAAAGTTCTCGAGCAGAGAGCAAGGAGTTTTTTGTAGTGGGGTTAGAAAAAAAGTAAATTAGGAGGAAAATATATGGCAGGTCATAGTAAATGGCACAATATTCAACATCGTAAAAGCCGTCAGGATGCAAAAAAGAGCAAGGTTTTTACCAAGGTAACAAAGGAAATTGTTCTGGCAGCCAAGGCAGGAGGAGGGAATCCTGAGACCAATCCCAGGTTAAGAACTGCAATAGAGGCTGCAAGAGCAGTAAACTTGCCCAAGGATAAAATTGAAGCTGCTATTAAAAAGGGAACCGGTGAACTAGGTGGAGAGAACATAGAAGAAGTGATTTATGAAGGTTATGGTCCAGGTGGAGTGGCTATTTTGATTGAAGCAGCTACAGATAATCGTAATCGTACTGTAGCAGAGTTAAGACACATTCTCTCTAAAAATGGTGGCTCTATGGGAGAGTCTGGTTGTGTAGCCTGGATGTTTGAGAAAAAGGAATTTTTTCCTTTGATAAGTCCAAGTATTCAGAAGAGGAGCTTCTGGAAGTGGGGTTGGAAGCAGGAATAGAAGATGTGAGTGATGATGGAGAAGTGTGGCAGGTAAAATGTGACCCCAAGGACTTTGCCCAGGTAAAGAGCTATTTTGATGAAAATAAGGTGGTGTATGAGGAAGCTCAAATCACCATGCTCCCTCAAAATACAGTAAATGTGGATGTGGAAACCGGAGAAAAGCTCTTAAAACTTTATGATGCCCTTGATGACCATGACGATGTACAAAATGTGTACGCCAACTTTGAGCTTCCTGATGAATTGTTAGAAAAGCTGGGTTAATGTTGGTTTTGGGATTGGATCCAGGTTCAAGATGTACAGGTGTGGGGCTGGTGGCTGAAGAAAGCGGAGTATTGCGCTTGGTATTGGCCAGAGCCCTTTATTTGCCCCAGGGAAAAGAACTGGATGAAAAATTGGGATTTCTTTTTGAAGAGTTAATTAAGATTATAGATACCTATCAGCCTGGAGAAGCTGCCATAGAGGATGTGTTTTTTGCGGCCAATGCCAGGTCTGCCTTGCGTTTGGGCCAGGCCAGGGGAGCAGCCATTACTGCTTGTGCCTGGAAAAATTTAAAGGTGTTTTCCTATGAGCCAACCAGGGTAAAGAATTCCATTGTGGGCGTGGGTAGAGCCAGTAAAGAGCAGGTAGCCTTTATGGTTAAACAGATGTTAAATAGTAAAGCCTCTTGGCCTCTGGATGTGAGCGATGCTTTGGCTGTGGCTATTACGCATCTTAATGCCAGGCGGTTAAACACTTTTTTAGAAAAGACATGATAGCCTATCTTAAGGGAAAAATTTTTTTAACCACCCTGGAAAGTGTTATTATTGAGACTGCTGGTGGAGTAGGCTATGAAGTCTTTTGTCTAAAAAGAAGTCTGGCTTCTTTGGAAAAGGGACAGGAGGTAGAGATCTTTGTCTATACCCTGGTGCGAGAAGATGCTCTAGATCTTTACGGCTTTTTGTCCTGGGAAGAGAGAAAAACCTTTGCCCTTTTACTCTCTATTCCCAAAGTTGGACCCAAGTTAGCTCTGGCTATCCTGGATGTATTTACTCCCCAGGATCTGGCTGATGTGGTAGTAAAAGAGGATGTAAGTTTACTGGCCACAGTTCCAGGAATTGGCCCCAAAAGTGCCAAAAAAATATTTCTGGATTTAAAGGATAAGCTTAAATTGGGAGAAGAGGATATTTCCTTAAGTAGTTCAGAAGATGCTTCTACCTTGGTAAGCGATACTTTAGAAGCTTTAAAAGGGCTTGGTTATCGCAAGGAAGAGGTTTTACCTTTGATTAAGGAGTTGATTGCCCAGGAAAAAGAATGGGATGTTTCCTTGCTCATTCGAGAAGTTCTTAAACACAAGGCCAAACAACAATGAAACCCTTAGAAGACAATATTCGTCCGCAGTCCTTAGATGAGTTTATTGGCCAGGAAGATGTGCGCAATAATTTAAAGGTCTATATCCAGGCGGCTAAAGAAAGAGGGCAGCACTTAGACCATACCTTGCTTTATGGTAATCCTGGATTGGGTAAAACCACTTTGGCCTATATTATGGCCAAGGAATTGGGAGTAAACATTGTCTCCACTTCCGGGCCGGTTTTGGAGCGAAGTGGAGATTTGGCTGCTATTTTAACCAATTTAAGGCAAAACGATATTTTGTTTATCGATGAAATCCATCGCCTTCACCCTGCAGTGGAAGAGGTGCTTTATCCCAGCATGGAGGATTTTAAACTGGACTTGATTATTGGCCAGGGGCCTGGAGCCAGGACTGTGAAAATAGATCTGGAGCCTTTTACCCTGGTGGGGGCCACGACCAGGCTTGGGCTTTTAACCTCTCCTTTAAGAGACAGGTTTGGAGTTATTTGTCGCCTTAGTTTTTATTCTCCAGAGGAACTGGCTAAAATAGTTCTAAGGGCAGCCAGGATTTTGGGCGTGCAGATAAAAGAAGAAGCTGCTCTGGAGATAGGTCGGCGCTCTAGAGGTACTCCCAGGATTGCCAACAGGCTACTTAGAAGGGTTAGGGATTTTGCCCATGTATTGGGAGAAGAAGTAATTGGCCTGGAGTCAACCCAAAAGGCTCTAAATTCCATGGATGTGGATGAAATGGGCCTGGATATTATGGATTGCAAAATTTTAGAGTGTATTATTTTAAAGTATGGAGGTGGCCCGGTAGGCGTGAAAACCATTGCAGCTGCTGTCTCAGAAGAAGTGAAAACCATTGAAGAAATCTATGAACCTTTTTTAATTCAGTGTGGTTTTATCAAGCGTACTCCAAGAGGCAGGGTAGCCACTGCTCTGGCCTATAGACACCTGGGCCTGGGTGCCAAGTTAAACCTACCTTTAGATGAGGAATAATTATGCCAGCTAAAAAAATGCAGGTAAAACTTTTGGCCAGTACCCCCAATGCAATTACTTTGATTTATGCTGCCTTCAGGCAGTGTTATGCTCCGGGTTATGTGGGGGATGATTTTGAGAAATGGCTTCGGGGAGAAGTTCCTCTGGAAAAACAGGCCAGATTTATTGAAAATATCCTGGCTTCTGGGCATGAAAGTCCCATTGAACACGTTTCTTTTACCTTTGCTGTGGAAGGGGTTTCTAGAGCACTTACCCATCAACTGGTTCGCCATCGCATAGCTTCCTATTCCCAGCAGAGTCAGCGTTATGTGGATGCCAGGGATTTTGACTATATTTTACCCCCAGCTATTGCCAAAATAGAAAAGGCAAAAGCGCTTTTTGAGTCCTTTATGCACCAGGCAGCACAGACCTATGCCCAATTGCAGACCATCTTGGAAGAAGCTGGCCAGGGTAAAAAGGCCAATGAAGATGCGCGTTTTGTTTTGCCCAATGCCTGTGAATCCAAAGTGGTCTTTACTATGAATTGCAGAAGTTTACTTAATTTTTTTGAACTTAGATGTTGTGAGCGTGCTCAATGGGAAATTAGAAAAATGGCCTGGAAAATGCTCAAAATCTTAAGAAAAGAACTTCCTGTTATCTTTAATTTAGCTGGGCCCAAATGCGAAAGATTGGGATATTGCCCGGAGGGAGAAAAATTTACCTGTGGCAAATATCCTTTAGCTAAAGACGTTATCCATTCTTAGCTGTAACTTATCTGTAAACTCCAAGTAAAATCACCTTCACAAAAGAAGTTTACCCCTCTGACAAGTATAAATAAGGAGGGGTAAATGTTTAAATGGATTATAACAATCCTACTTGTTTTATCTTCTATTGCTTGTGAAACCAAGCAATACGTCTGGAATAAAGAAATAGGTATTCAAAATTTAGGTGCAATTAGTAGAGCTCTGGAAACAAAAAATGGACATTTTATATTGGTAGGGAAAGTCTTTTCTGGTGATAAAGATTCTGGTTTGGCTATACGTTTGGATAGGCAAGGCAATGAGGTATGGAAAAAGATTTTTACAGAAGATAATGACTTTATTTTTAAAGATGTAGTAGAATTAAAAGATGGTAGTCTGGTGCTTTTAGGGTTAGCACAAAATTCTAAAAAAGCAATAAAGTTGTTAAAAATAGATGCTTATGGAAACCTGGTCTGGAAAAAAACATTAAAGTTTCCTTTTCCGCAATAGGAGAGAGAATTGTTTCCTTAGAGGATGCTTTAGTCATAGCTGGAGCCAGAGAAGATGTGAATGGTCAGGAGCAAGGGCTGGTAATAGGGCTGGACTTTCAGGGAGAGAAAAAGTGGCTTAAAAGCTGGAAAGGAAAGGGAAATGGCCATTTTTATGCCCTGGGAGCAGGGGAAGACGGCCTGGTGGTCGCTGGGCGTTCTCAGGATGAGAGGCTTAAGAGCAGGGCCTGGGCTATGAAGCTTTCTTGGTCAGGAGAAAAGGAGTGGGAACACTTTTTGGTTTTAAGTGCTTTGCAAAATGTTTTTGACCTTACCCTAACTAGAGACGGCTCTATTGCTTTTGCTGGAGTAGTGAGCAGTGAAGATACAGGAAGTGAAGATTTATTGATTTATAAACTGGATAATAAGGGAAGACTACAGTGGAAAAGGCAGTTTGGTGGGGTAAAGAGTGAAAAGATCCTTTCTTTAGCCCAAAATAAAGAGGGGGTGTTTTATTTAGGTGGGTATACCTGGAATTACAGGCATGATGGGTATGACTTTTGGCTTTTAACTTTGAATGAAGAGGGCAATTTTATGTGGGACAAAACCTTTGGTAGCAAAGGTTTTGAAGGTATTAGTACCCTTTTATTACCCCAAAGAGGAGGCCTTTTACTGGCTGGTTTTAGGGAAGGAGGTGATTTGTTTACAACTTCTCTTTGGGTTGCCAGGTTAAACCAGAGAGGAGAAGCTTTAGTGGAAAAGAAACCTTCTTATTTTTCCTATGTAGGTAATTATTTTTATACTTCTTTATGGATGTTAAGCCAGCCTTTTCGGAAGTGGCTATAGGGATTGGACCCTCTTGTTAAAAAGAGGGTCAACTTTGTTGATAGATTTCTTCTAAGATTTCTTTTCCACCTTTGTTTAGAATAATTTCTGCTAACTCTGTTCCCAGTTGTTCAGCTGCCTGGTATTTTCCTCTTACTTCAGCCTTAATTAGTGTTTTGCCCTGTAAATCTCCCACCAGGCCTCTCACTACTAACTGGTTGTCTTCAAATTTGGCATATCCACCTATGGGTACCTGGCAACCGCCTTCCAGGCCTCTTAAAAAGGCCCTTTCTGCTAATACTTCATATCTAGTGGGCAGGTGGTCTAAAAAGCTTAAAAATTCTTCCAGGTCCTTTCTTTCTTCCAGGTACTCTATGCCCAAAGCGCCTTGAGCTACAGCAGGGTAAAATTCTGGAGGAGTTAGTTCAAAGTGGTATCTGGCTCCCATTTCTAATCTAGCTAAACCTGCACCTGCTACCACTATGGCTGCAAATTGGCCTTCTTTTAACTTTCTTATCCTGGTATCCAGGTTGCCCCTTAAGGACTCTATTTTTAAATCAGGACGCAGATAGAGAAGCTGGGCTTGCCTGCGCAAACTGGATGTCCCTACTTTAGCCCCCTTGGGCAGGGAAAGCAGGTCTGGGTAGGTTTCAGAAAGTAAAACATCTATATTTACTTCCCGTTTGGGAATAATACCTACTTTTAATCCTTCGGGTAAGAAGGTAGGGACATCTTTCATGGAATGGACTGCAAGGTCTGTTTCCCTCTGGAGTAAACTTTCTTCTATTTCTTTGACAAAAAGTCCTTTTCCTCCCACCTTAGCTAAAGGTACATCCAGGATTTTATCGCCCGTGGTTTTTATTTTTACCAGCTCTACTTCCAGCCCTGGATAGCGTTGCTGAAGGCAGGAGGCAATATAATTGGCTTGCCAGAGCGCTAACTTACTGCCTCTGGTAGCAATGCGTATTTTTTTGAACATAAGATTATCCTTTATCCGCAACTAGAACAGTTTCCACCACTACAACCAGCACAACCAGAGCTACTAAATCCGCTACTTCTGGAACTGGCAGAGCTATTGCTGGAATTGAGTACAATGGGGCCACCAGTCTTAAACCTACAAGCAGACATGAGTTTGCTTACTTCCTTTGCCCCACACTTGGGACACTTTACCTCTTCATCCTTTAAAACCAGTTCTTCAAACTCTTCTTTGCATTTGTCACATACAAACTCATAAATGGGCATTTAATAAACCTCCTTATAGTCCAGGTATTTTTCTAAAGATTCTCCATCTTCAAAGAGAAAATAGTCAATTAGGTCGCAAAGTACATGTCCTATGGTGATGTGTACTTCTTGAATAAGGGGAGTATTGGTGCTGGGTACGGCAAAAAGGTAATCACAGTGATCTGCCATTAAGTTCCCTTTTTCCCCGGTAAAACCTATGGTGAGAATATTTTTTCCCTGGCTACAGCCAGGGCAGTTAAGATGTTGGCACTTTTTCCAGAAGTGGAAAAGGCCAGTAAAATATCTCCTGGCGTGCCCAGGGCCTTTATTTGTTTTACAAAAATGTCAGAAAAACAATAATCATTGCCAATGGCAGTTAAAATAGATGTATCAGTGGTCAGGGCTATAGCTGGTAAGGGGGGGCGCTCCAGTTTATAGCGGTTAACAAATTCTGCCGCTAAATGCTGGGAATCAGCTGCACTTCCTCCATTGCCACAAAGGAGAATTTTTGATCCCTTGGTCAGGGCAGCCGCAATGACTTTGGCTACTTCCAGCAGGATATTTTTATTTTCTTGCCAGAATTTTTCTCTGACTTTGGCCCCTTCCAAAAAATGTTTTTCTCCTCTTTTTAGGGCCTCACTATCCATAAGCTAAATTTCTCCCTCGGTGTAAAAAAACGACCTTTTATCTATTTTTTAACTTTTTAACCTAAAAAAAATCTTTACTCTTTTCCTGCTTTTAGGTTAGTAATACTGGCACTAGATTAACAATTTTGTTCAATTAGGTTTGTTGATAAAAAAATAAAAGCCAAAAGTAAATAGCAATTTCTTTATCTTTAATGCTTTTATTGGGATTGGCAAGCATTTTGCCAGAATAGTTTTGGGGGAGGCTTTAAGTTAAACTTTATTAAATAAAGGAGGTCTAGGGTGAGGAAGTTTTTAGCAGGTTTGTTAACTTTTCTTTTTCTCTTTAGTACGATGGTGGCCTTTGCTGCAGACACCATTAAAATTGGGTTTAATATTCCTTTGACCGGAGATATTCCCAAGGTAGGGGAAGCTTCCAAGTTTGCAGCTGAAATGCTCAAAGAGGATATTAACTCTAAGGGTGGGCTGGAAGTAGGTGGTAAAAAGTACATGTTGGAATTTATTTACGAAGACAATGAGTCCAAGGCAGAGTCTGCGGTTAGTGCTGCTTTAAAGCTTATTGAAAGGGATCAGGTCCTGGCCATTATTGGACCTAACTCCAGTAAGCAGGCTGTTCCTGCTGGGCAGGTGTGTAATGACAACCGTACTCCCATGATTTCTCCCTGGTCCACCAACCCTGACACCACCAAGGATCGTCCCTGGGTTTTCAGGGCTGCCTTTTTAGATCCTTTCCAGGGCCCTGTAGCAGTGAACTTTGCTTCCAAGACCTTTAAAGCCAAAAAGGCTGCTGTTCTTTTTGCCTTGGATAATGACTATTCCAAAGGCTTGGCTGAAATTTTTAAGTCCGAGTGGGAAAAGAAGCACGGTCCTGGCACTGTAGTGGCCTTTGAAACCTATGCCAGCAAGGACCAGGATTTTAGCGCTCAGCTAACCAAGATTATTGCTGCTAAGCCAGACTTTATTTTCTTGCCAGACAACTACAATGAGGTAGCCTTGATTGTAAAACAGGCTCACGATCTTGGCTGGAATGGTCCTTTTATGGGCTCTGATGCCTGGGGTTCTGCTGAACTCATGAATCTTTGTGGAAATGACTGTGTTGGGCATTATTTCTCCACTCACTACGCTGCTGCTGGTGCCACTGGTGCTACCAAGGAATTTATTGACCGTTATACTGCCAAATACGGCTATGTGCCCGATGATGTAGCTGCCCTTACCTGGGATGCTACCCGTTTGGTCTTGCAAGCTATCCAGGATGCTGGTAAGATTACTGGAAATGTGCGCAAAGACAGAAAAGCTATTCGTGATGCCTTGGCCAACATTAAGGAATTTAAGGGTATTACTGGTACTATGAAGTTTGATGAACAGGGCGATCCCATTAAGTGTGCTGTAGTAGTTAGAATTAGTGAAAAAGGCGAATTTCTTTTTACTGAATCCGTTTGTCCTTAAAAAATAGTAGGTAGAAATAAAAAAGAAGCGCGCCTTTTGGGTGCGCTTCTTTTTTATCTAAAAATAAGAAAAGAGGTAAGTTAAGTGCTAGAAAGTGTAATTCAAAACATCTTAAATGCCCTGCAGTGGGGAAGTTATTATTCTCTCATTGCTCTTGGTTATTGTCTGGTTTACGGAGTTTTGCTGTTAATTAACTTTGCCCACGGCGATATTTTTATGGTGGGCGCTTATATTGCCTTTTTTGTCTCTACCTTGCTTTTAGGTCATTATGGTTTTTTGCCTTTTGCTTTGCCTAAAGGCTTGGTACTAGCTTTAACTATTCCTTTGACCATGTTTTTAACTTCTTGTGTGGGTGTTTTTATTGAGCGAGTTGCCTATAGGCCACTTAGACGAAAGGGAGCCAATCGTCTTTATGTGGTAATCACTGCTTTAATGGCAGGTTTGATTCTGGAAAATGGGAATTTGGCCCTTTTGGGTGCAAGTAGAAAAAAATTTCCAGAACTTTTAGATAAGACCATTTACACTTTTGGAAACATTGCCTTTACCAATGTAAAAATCATTGTTATTTTAGCTGCTTTTCTGGTTTTTTGGCTTTTACATTTTATTGTTACCAAGACCAAAATAGGCATGGCCATGCGCGCCATTTCTTATGATAGATTTGCGGTGCCCTTAATGGGTATTCCTGTAGATACTATTATTGTATTTACCTTTGTTCTTGGTTCTTCCATGGCTGCTATTGCGGGTATTTTGTTTGCCATGTCCTATCCTATTTTAGACCCCTATATGGGCGCAATGGTGGGCTGGAAGGCCTTTATTGCTGCGGTTGTAGGTGGAATTGGAGATATAAGAGGCGCTTTTGTAGGTGGATTTATTTTAGGTTTTGTAGAAATTTTAGTAGTTGCCTTTTTCCCCTCTACCTTTAGAGACCTTATAGCTTTTACCATTTTGCTTATTATTTTGAGTATTAAGCCAACAGGTATTTTTGGCGTGGCCAAGACTACAAAAATTTAAGAAGGGGTTGGATTTTAATTATGCGTAGATTTACTGTTCCTCTTTTGGTTTTGCTTTTGTTTGGTGTTTTAATTGGGCTGGCTTATTATGATAAGCTGGACCTTTATGTACAGTCAGTTTTAATGTTTATGGGGATTAATATTATTTTTGGCAGTAGTTTAAATATTGTTAACGGCTATATGGGGGAATTTTCCTGCGGGCATGCTGGATTTATGGCAGTAGGTGCCTATGTCTCTTCTGTTTTGAGTGTGCTTTTCTTTGCCCAGGATAAGGTTTTTGGCGCTCCTCTTTTACCTCCAGAATATGCTATTTATGGTTTTCCCATTATCGTTATAATTGCTTTTATTGCTGCAGCCCTAACTGGTTTGCTGGTGGCTTTACCTTCTTTTAAAACCAGGGGGGACTATTTGGCCATTATTACCATTGCAGCTAACTATATTATTATTACTACTATTATAAATCTTGATTTTATTGGTGGGCCCAGAGGATTTATGGGCATGAAGAGTGTTATTTTTGCCATGGAAGATGTGGCCTTCTTGCCCTGGATGTTAATCTGGGTTTATATTTTTACCATTTTAAGTATCTGGGCCATTTATAGGTTTGTAAGCTCCACCTATGGCAAAGGGATTATAGCCATTCATCAGGACGAAGTGGCTGCAGAAATTATGAGTGTAAATACCAATAAGATGAAGCTTATTGCCTTTATGTTTTCCTCTGGTTTGGCTGGAGTTGCAGGAGCCTTATTTGCCCATGTGCTTGGTTATGTTAATCCCAACTCTTTTAATATTTTAAAATCTACAGAAGGTTTAGTAATGGTTTATTTGGGAGGTATGGGTTCTTTAAGTGGATCGGTACTGGCAGCTATTTTGTTTACCTTTCTTTTAGAACTGCTTAGACCTCTCCAGATTATCAAATGGGTGGTTATTCCTTTATTATTGATTATTTTAATGCAGTTTAGGCCAGAAGGTATTATGGGTAATCGTGAACTTTCTGATATTTTCCCCAGACTTAGAAAATTTTATCAATTCAAATAGGTGGAAAAGATATGGCATTACTGGAAATAAAGAACCTTACTCAATATTTTGGTGGCCTTTGTGCCTTAACTGAATTCAATATGACCATAGAAGAAGGAGATTTGGTTGGACTTATTGGGCCCAATGGTGCAGGTAAAACCACAGTATTTAACCTGGTGAGTGGGTTTTATCAGCCTACCCGGGGAGAGATTATTTTCAATGGTAAAAATATTGCTGGATTAAAACCGCATCAGGTTACAGCCCTGGGTATAGCCAGGACCTTTCAGAATATAAGGCTTTGGCATGAGATGAGTGTTTTGGACAATATCATGATTGCCCAGCACTATAACCTTGGCTATAGCTTGAAAGATTTGTTTTTGCGTACCAGACGCTATCAGGAAAATGAAAAGCGTATTCGCGACGAAGCTTATAAGTTTTTGGAAATTATGAATTTAAAAGAATACGCTTTGGAAAAGCCCAAAAACTTACCCTATGGTATGCAAAGAAAGGTAGAAATTGCCAGAGCTCTTTCTGTAAAACCCAAGCTATTGCTTTTAGATGAGCCTGCTGCAGGCTTAAACTCGGCAGATGTAAAAGAACTTATTGAACTCATAAGCTGGATTCACAAAGAATTTAAACTGACTATCTGGATGATTGAACACCAGATGACTGTGGTGATGAGCCTTTGTTCCTGGTTAAAGGTTATAGACTTTGGAGCTACCATTGCTGAAGGTACTCCTGAGGAAATTCAAAATAATCCAGAAGTAATTAAAGCTTACTTGGGGGATGGGAAAATATAATGTTATTAGAAATTAAGAATTTAAGAGTAAAATATGGCAACATTGAAGCCCTGCATGGGATTTCTTTTGGAGTAAAAAAGGGAGAGATTGTCACGTTGATTGGAGCCAATGGTGCAGGTAAGACCACTACCTTGCATACCATTACCAGAGTGCCTCCGCCAGAAGGCCCCAGGGTGGTAGAAGGAGATATTTTATACAAAGGTCAAAGCATGTTAAAGGTAGAGCCCCACGATGTGGTGCAGAAGCTAAAAATAGCCCTGGCTCCAGAAGGAAGGCATATTTTTGGCAACCTTACAGTAGAGGAAAATCTCAAGTTAGCCACCTATGCCAGAAAGGATGTGGAGCGCATACCCAAGGATTATGAGCTGGTTTATCGCTTGTTTCCCAGGCTTTACGAAAGAAGAAAGCAAAGAAGTGAATCTTTAAGTGGTGGTGAACAACAGATGCTGGCTGTAGGGAGGGCATTGATGACAGGGGCTAATTTTTTACTCCTGGATGAACCTTCCATGGGATTGGCTCCTTTGCTTATGTATGAAATGTTCAGGGCCCTAAAGGAACTCAATCAAAAGGAAGGGATTACTATCTTGCTTATTGAACAAAACGCCAAATTGGCTCTGGAGTTTGCCCACCGGGGATATGTGCTGGATACAGGCGAGATTGTTCTGGCTGGAGACTCCAAAGAACTTATGAACAATCCTGAGGTGAAAAAGGCTTACCTGGGAGGCTAGTTGCCAATTAAAAGGACCTTTTTTTTACAACAGGGAAAGAGTATTATTTTGATTGGAATGCCAGGCTCAGGCAAGACCACCTTGGGCAGGGCGCTGGCCAAAAAACTTTCCTGGGCCCATGTGGATACAGACTTTATTTTACAGGCCTGGTGGGGAATAGACTTAGAAACTTTGCGCAATAAACTGGGATTAAAAAATTTTTTACAGGCAGAAGAAGAAACCATTTTGAGCTTAAAATTAAATCGGTGCGTGATTTCTACGGGCGGAAGTGTAATTTATTCTCCTAAGGCCATGGAATATTTAAAGCGTTTGGGGCATATTGTTTATTTACAGGCCAGCCTGAAGACCCTAAAGGAGCGCATTGCCCTGGCTCCCTTAAGAGGACTTGCCTTAAAACCAGGTCAAACCCTGGAGGATTTGTATAAAGAGCGCACTCCCCTCTATGAACAATATGCTCAGTTTAGGGTGCATACAGAAAAGAGCTTAACTACTTGTTTAGATGAGATTTTAGCATGGTTAAATTAAAAAGAACTCCCAAGACCAGGATATTTTTGCAGCTAGCCAATCTTTATAAGCGCATGGAAGAAAGTTATGAAGAGCACGCCCGGGCTCTGGGCTTGAGTTGTGCAGGTTGTGAAGATAATTGCTGTACAAGTTATTTTCATCACCATACCTATATTGAATGGGCCTACTTTTGGGAAGGATTTAAGCGTTTACCTTCAGAGCAGCAAGAAGCCATTGAGCAAAGGGGCAAGGAGTATGTAGAGCACCTAAAACAATCTTTGCTTGCAGGTCAAAAGCCCAGTTTGATGTGCCCGGTAAATGAGAAAGGGCTTTGTGTTTTGTATTCTCACCGCTTGATGATTTGCAGGCTGCACGGCGTTCCCAATTTTTTTCTGCAACCTGGAGGAGGGATTAAAGAATTTCCTGGCTGTTTTAAAAGTCAAAAACTTGTGCAAAGCCAAAAACAGGTAAAGCTTTTGGACCGTACTCCCTTTTACCAAGAACTGGCAGAGCTGGAGCTAGCCTTTTTAGGCAGCAAGCGCAATAAAGTCCCCAGGGTAAAACTAACTTTAGCTGAAATGATTGTCCTGGGCCCTCCCCAAGTGTGATTTCATTTACTTTCTCTTTTTATTCTCTTCTTGTTTTTAAAATCTTTTTTTCTTGCCAATAACAACTTTTTGGTTTTAAAATAAGGATTATGAAAAAAATAATTCTTATTTTGGGGCTGTTACTTTTTCTTTGGGGTTGTGGTGAAGAATCTTCCCTGCCTTTGAAGCCAAAGCTGGTTCAAGGCAAGGTTTTTACCCTTGAGCAAAGTAAGGTTCTCTGGGGCCAGAGTTATCCTGGCCAGATAGAAGCCAGGGAAAAGGTGTTTTTAAAGGCCCTTTCAGCCGGGAAGATAAGTGGATTTGCAAAAGAAGAAGGGGAATGGATTGAGAAAGGAGAGTTAATAGTAGAGATAGACACTACTTTTTTACAAAAGGAATTAAAATTACTGGCAGCAGAGATTAGGAGCTTAAAAGAAGAGTATAATATTGCTTTAAGCAAGTTTAAACAAGCTGAAAGGGATTATAATAGGTATGTAACTCTTTTCCAGAAAAAAGTTATTAGTAAACAGGAACTGGAAAAAGAGAGCTGGAAAAAGAGGTTTTGGAAAAGAGTTTAGATTCTATTCAGGCCAAGCTGGATGGTCTTTTAGCCAAAAGGGAATCTTTGGAGCATCAACTAACCTACAGTCAATTGAAGTCTCCTGTATCTGGTTATTTATTTAAAAAGCTGGTGGATAGAGGAAGCATTGTCAGTGTGGGGCAAGACCTGGCAGAGATTTATGAAAAGGAGAAACTTTGCTTTTTTACCCAGATAGAAAGTAAGTTTTTTGAGAAAATAAAAAAGAGTGATAGATTCCTGGTTTATTTTCCTGCTCTTACTAAAAGTCTTTTTTTACCGGTCTGGGAAAAGGTACCCTATTCTTCCTTTGCCAGCCAGACCTTTACTTTGCGCTTAAAGGTAAAGGAAAATCTCCTACCTGGCACTTATGGAGAGATGTTTTTACCTCTGGGAGAGAAGAAGGCACTTTTGCTTCCCTTAAAGGTGATAGGTAAGAGAGGCGGCCTAAATTATGTTTATGTGCTGGATGAGAAAAATATTTTACACTACCGCCTGCTTGCCCTTGGCGATACTTATGGGCAGCAAGGAGAGAATTTTTTAGCCAGTGCTGAAGGAGAGTGGGTAGAAGTGCTTTCCGGGCTTGAGGCTGGAGAAAGGGTCTTCTTAGAAACAGAGAAAGCAGAAGAAGGGGCTTTGGTAGATGTCCAAAGCTGAGCATGATTTTTTAAGCAAGATTACTTCCTTTTTTGTTGATTCCAAACTGGTCCCTTTAGTTATTATTTTTTGTCTTTTTTTAGGTCTTTTTGCCCTTTTTAACACTCCTAGTGAAGAAGAGCCTCAAATTGTGGTTCCCATGATAGATATCTTTGTCTCCATGCCCAAGGCCTCACCTGAAGAGATAGAGACCAGGGTTGTGTATCCTATGGAGCGACTGCTCTGGGAAATCCCTGGAGTGGAATATGTTTATTCCCAGGCAATGGAAGGAAGTGCCTTGACCACGGTTCGCTTTTATGTGGGAGAAGATGAGGAAAAGAGTCTTATTCGCACCTATGCCAAACTATATCATCACCTGGACTGGATTCCCCCTGGCTGTTCCATGCCCCTTTTAAAGCCCAAGTCTATCGATGATGTGCCCATTGTGAGCCTGACTCTCTGGAGTTCAAAATACACTCCAGCCGAGTTAAGACAGTTTGCCCTTTCTTTAGAAGAAGAGATAAGAAGTATTTTTGGGGTATCAGAAGTAGAGATAAAGGGCGGGAAAAAACTACAGGTTAAGATTTTACTCAATCCTCATAAGCTGGCGCTATTTGGCCTGGATTTGGAAGATGTAGCTCAAAGGCTGGCTGCCTTAAATCAAGGAGGCAAAGTAGGAGAGTTTACCCAGGATAATTATACCTTTACCGTAAAAGTAGATGGCCTTTTTAATAATATGCTGGAGTTAAAACAGCTTTTACTTTTTCTAAAAAGGATAAGCCTATTTATCTGGGGGATGTAGCCAGGGTAGTTTTAGAAGGCGAAGAAAATAAAAACTATCATTTTTTTGTACCTGGCTTAGCCAGTAAACACAAAGAACTACGCGGTCAGCTTTTTCCAGCTGTTACTATTGCTATAGCCAAAAGAAAGGGTTTTAATGCCACCTCTTTGGCCAAAGCAATTATACAAAGAGTAGAACTGGTAAAAGGTAAAGCCTATCCTCAGGATTTAAATATATCTGTTACGCGTAACTATGGCCAGACCGCCAAAGAAAAGTCAGATGAACTGCTGGAGCATCTTTTTATTGCAACCTTTGCCGTGGCCTTGCTAATAGTGTTCTTTTTGGGAGTAAGGGCTAGTTTTATTGTAATGATTGCCGTGCCTGTTACTCTGGCCATAACTTTATTTATCTACTATTTTATGGGCTATACCCTAAATAGGGTTACGCTTTTTGCCCTTATTTTTTGTATAGGTATTTTGGTAGATGACCCCATTGTGGATGTGGAAAATATTGTCAGACATATTCATTTACCAGAAAATAAAAATAAGCCTTTTCGAGATATTATTGTTGAAGCAGTCAATGAAGTCCGAAGCCCTTTGGTCTTGGCTACTTTTACCGTAATTGTAGCTCTTATGCCCATGGCCTTTGTGCGGGGGCTTATGGGCCCTTATATGCGGCCTATGCCCATTGGGGCTTCTTTGGCCATGTTTTTTTCCATGGTGGTGGCCTTTATAATTACCCCCTGGAGTGCCTATCATCTTTTAAAAGTTTCCAAAGCACAAAAACACGAGCACAAAGAGGATGTTTTTACCAGGATTTATCGGCAGATAATGGGGTACTTGTTGAGCCGTAAATTACACTTATATTCCTTTTTAGGGTTGGTGGTTCTTTTATTCCTGTTAAGTGTGTCTTTAATTTACTTTAAAAAAGTTTATATAAAAATGCTGCCCTTTGACAATAAAAGTGAGTTTCAGTTGATTTTTGACTATAAGGAAGGGACTTCTTTAGAAGAAAATTTTGCTTTGACTTCTAAAATAGCCAATCAATTGAAAACTATTCCAGAAATAGAAAACTATCAGCTTTATATTGGGACCAGTGCTCCCTATAACTTTAATGGTCTTATCAGGCATTATTACTTGCGAGCAGGGAGTAATGTGGCTGATGTTCAGGTGAATTTACTGGATAAACACAAACGAGACAGGCAAAGTCACCAAATAGCCAAGGAAGTGCGGAAGTTGATTGCTTCTCTGGTAGACAAAGACAAGGTAAGGACAAAAGTAGCGGAAATTCCACCAGGACCTCCAGTATTACAGACTCTGGTCCTGGAAGTATATGGTCCGAACTATAAAGGCCAGATAGACCTGGCCAGGCAGTTATTAACTATATTTGATTCTACTTCTGGTATTGTGGATAGTGATTGGTACATGACAGAGGAACAAAAAGAAGAAGTCTTTAAAGTGAATAAACTAAAAGCAAACTCTTTAGGCATAGGTGTAGATAGGATTTATGCCCTTTTAAGTACTAGCTTACAGGGAAAGGTGCTTGGGCTTTTTCATCAACCAGAGTTTAGAGAAGATGTCCCTTTGTTTTTACATCTGGATAGATTCAGGCGCTCTTCTTTAAGTGATTTATTGGCCTTAAAGGTAAGAGGTGCCAGGGAACTTGTAGAATTGGGAGAAGTGGTAAAGGTAGAGCAAAGGGAAGTACCTTATCCCATTTATCATAAAAATTTACTGCCCGTGGTTTATGTTACGGGAGATGTGACTGAGCCAGAAGAGAGTCCTGTGTATGGGATGCTTAAGATAAACCAAAAGCTAAAAGAGAACTTTCCCAGGTTAAAAGTGTTATACACCAGTTTGCCTTCTGACAAAGAAAAGAACACAGTAAAGTGGGATGGAGAGTGGCAAATTACCTATGAAGTTTTTAGGGACCTGGGCCTGGCTTTTGCCGTGGCTATACTTTTAATCTATCTTCTGGTGGTGGGCTGGTTTAAGTCCTATCTTACTCCTTTGACCATTATGGCTCCTATCCCTCTTTCTTTAATTGGAATTATTCCTGCCCATTACTTGTTTCAGGCCTTTTTTACAGCGACTTCTATGATTGGTTTTATTGCTGGAGCCGGGATTGTGGTCAGAAATTCCATTATTTTAGTGGATTTTATAGAATTGAGACTGGCTGAAGGCGATGATTTAAAAAGTGCAGTGATTGAAGCTGGTGCAGTTCGCTTTAGGCCCATGCTCTTAACAGCCCTTTCTGTGATTGTGGGCTCAGCAGTTATTCTCAAAGACCCTATCTTCCAGGGACTGGCCATTTCCCTTATGGCTGGAGAAGTGGCTGCCACCCTGTTTTCCCGCCTGGTAGTGCCAGTGCTTTACTTTCGGAGCAAGCTAAGATAAATACTGAATAGCTAGGAGTTATAAAAGGAGGATATTTGATTGTGCTAAGCAGTTTAAATATATTTAAAAATTTTATTTCTGGTGTAGAAGAAAGCTTGCAAGTGGGTATTTGGATGTTAGATACTTCTTCTAAGCAGGTTTTTCTTTCAGAAAAAATAAAAGCAATGTTTAATATTGAATCTTTAGATGATATTTTAAACATCAAATATTTTCTTGAAATTTTTCCAGAAGAAGAAAAAACTTTTCTTTGTAAAAAAATAGAAGATATATTAGAAGTAAAAAAAACTGATTTTGTCTATGATAGAATTTTTTATATAGGAGATAATTGCTTTAAGCATACTTTAGGTCATTTTAAAGATGAAAAAAAATCAATACTTGTTGGTATAGTTAAAGAATGTTCCTTTTTAGAAGGTATTGACTATAAAAATGTTTTGCTTGAGTTTATATTTAAACATAGTATTGAAGGTATAGTTATTACTGACGATAAAGCTAATATAATAAATGTAAATCCTGCATTTACTGAAATTACTGGTTATACTAGAGAAGAGGTTTTAGGGAAAAATCCCAATATACTTAAGTCAGATAAACATACTCAGGATTTTTATAGGCAAATGTGGGATGATTTATTGACTAAGGGTAGTTGGGAAGGAGAAATTTGGAATAGAAGGAAAAATGGAGAAGTTTATCCGGAGTTTTTGAGTATTAAAGCAGTAAAAGATGCTAAAAATAAAACTATAAACTATATCTCTATGTTTATAGATCTTAGTGAACAAAAAAAGATAGAAGATAAATTTAAATATTTTCGTTTTTTTGACCCATTAACAGGTCTTATGAATAGAGAATTGTTTTTAAATAAAATAAAAGAAAATTTGGTAAATTGGAAAGATAAGTTTTGTTTAATTATAATTGATTTAGATAATTTTAAAGACATAAACGAAGTATTTTCTTATAGCGCTGGAGATGTAATTTTAAAAGAAATTAGTGATAAGTTAGTTTCTTTAGTTGGTCAAAAAAATGCTGCTCGCATAGGAGAGGATAGTTTTGCTGTAATTTACAGTTTTAAAGATAGTTTTCAAATAGAAAGTATAATCTTTGAGATAAAAGATACTTTGAGTAAGATAAGTATTAAAAATACAATTTTGAATTTGAGTTGTTGTTTGGGAGTAAGTGTTTACCCAGAAGATTCTCAGGACCCAGAAGAATTGTTGCGCTTTGCTGAAACTGCTTTAAACAGGGCAAGAAGAGAAGGATATGGTAAATATCGTTATTTTAATAAAGAAATGTATGAAAGAGCGAAAATAAAGATAGATAAAATAGCTACTTTGAAAGAAGGTATCAGACAAAAGGAGTTTATTCCTTTTTATCAACCAAAAATTGATTTAAAGAGTAAAAGAATAGTTGGTTTTGAAGCCCTGGCTAGATGGCAAAAAACAGAGGGAAGGGTAATTACTCCTGCCGAATTTATTCCCTTGGCTGAGCAAGAGGGGTTTATCCTTCCTTTGACCTTTTTGCTTTTGGAACGCATTGCTCAGGATTTGAGAGTTATTTATCATAATTATCCAGAAAAAAAGATTTCTTGTGCGGTTAATCTGTCTTTGGCCTGCTTTGAAGAAGGAATGGATTGGATTCTTTATTTTAAGGAATTGGCTACAAAATATAGCCTTCCTTTAACTGCCTTTCAGGTGGAAATAACAGAAAGTATATTAATGCAAAAAGAAAGGCTTATGGTAGATATTTTAAATAATTTAGCTGAAAATAAAATATTAGTTTGCCTGGATGACTTTGGTAAAGGTTATTCTTCTTTATATTACTTAAAAAATTTACCAATTCATCTAGTTAAAATAGATAGGTCTTTTATTGTAGATTTGAAGTCAGGGACTAAAGAAGAACAGTTAGTAAAAGCTATTATTGAAATGAGTAAGGTATTAGGTATAAAAGTGTGTGCAGAGGGAGTTGAGCAGGGAGAGCAACTGTTTTTACTCCAAGCTTTAGGTTGCGATATTGTGCAGGGATACTATTTTAGTCCTCCTCTGGACTTTAAAAAAATTTTAAATCTATTGGCTAGCCTGGATTTTAATCTCCCAGCTAGCCAATAACCTTTTATTTACTGGAATTTTCTTCTTTTTCTAAGTTTTCAATAACTTTTTTCAAATCCAGAATGCTTTGTTCCAATTCTTTAAGGGCAGCAATGGATAACTGCATTAGTTGATTAGTCTCTTCTCCTACTGCATTTACATCTAGAGTTTTTCTGCTGATTTCCTCTGTAGTGGCAGATTGCTCCTCAGTGGCAGTAGCAATGGCCCTGATGCTGTCAGCAGTTTTTTCTGTTAGTTCAACTATGGTCTCTAAGGATTTGCCTGTACGCTCTACTATTTCCTGGCTTTGGGCAATAATGTGGGCTACAGAGTTTACCTTTTGAATATTTTCTTGAGTGCTGTTTTGGATGGTTTCAATGGCCTCGCCCACCTCTTTGGTTGCAGACATGGTCTTTTCAGCCAGTTTTCTTACTTCATCTGCAACTACGGCAAAACCTCTACCTGCATCACCTGCCCTGGCAGCTTCTATGGCTGCGTTTAAGGCCAGTAAATTGGTTTGATCTGCAATGTCTTCTATTACATTGATTACTTTGCCAATTTCCTGAGCTTGCGAGCCCAGGTGATTGATATCTTTTTGCATATTTTTGGCTTCTTGTTGTACTTCCTCCATAAAGGAAGTGGCTTTTTTAGCCAGGCTAAAGCTTTCAGAAGCCTGGTTTTGACTTTCTTCTGCCAGATTTGCAGCCTGAGAAGAGTTTTTAGCTATTTCCAGAACTGTTGCATTCATTTCTTCCATGGCAGTAGCTATTTCCTGGAGCATGTTTTTTTGCTGTTTTGTGTTCTGTAAGGTCTTTTCACTATTGGCTTTTAAAGCCTGGGCATTTTTTTCAATAACTCTATTTACTTCTTTTACCTTTTGGGCTGCCTCCATTCTACCTTCTTGAGCAGCCTTTTGGGCTTGCAAATTGGCTTTCTTAGCTTCTTCCAGGGCTTGTTGAGCTTTTAAGGTGGCTTGCTCTGCTTCTTTGGTCTTTTCCAGGGTTTCCTGGATTTTATTTTTTAGATTTTGAACCATTAAAGCAAAACTAGCAGCAAGCTCTCCTATTTCATCTTCACTTTGAAAGTCTATTTTTGTATCTAAATCTCCTGTACTTATTTTTTTAGAAGTTAAAGTTAACTTACTTAAAGGTTTAAGGACAGATTTATTTACTACAAAAATTCCTAAGAGCAAAAAGAGAATGAGAATTAAAAATACACCACCTAAAAGAATGTACTCTAAATGTTTGACTTGTGTAATCTGGTCTTTAGCATCAACAATGTAAGTCATAACGCCGATGGTTTTGCCACTAAAATCTTTTATGGGAAAAGTTGCTATGCTGTAGTTTTCTTTTAAGGTTAGAAATAGTTTTTCTGTACCTTGTTCCAGCCAGGAAGGAATAATCATCTGGTTTAATTCGCTGTTGGGCGCATAGACTTGAACAAAATTTCCTTTAAGAGGATATTTTTTTGGGTCCTGTAGTTTTGTGGCTATGGGCAGGTGCTCCTGGAGCATATAGACTGCTAAGTACTCTTTTTGATTTTTTATAGCTGCTTTTAGTACTGAGTTGAAATTAACCAGGGTTTCTACAGAGCCTAAGTAATGGTTTTCATCCAGGATAGGGACAACCCCGCGCAGGGAAAAGCCACCTCTTCCAATCTCTATGCCTAAAACCTTTTCCTGGGTTTTAGATGTAGTCATTACTGTTTGGCGAAAAGAGGAAATATCATCGGAAATATCTACCCACCTATCTCCTTTCCTGGCATTTTTTTGGCGCCACAAGCGAACCAGGCTTCTACCATTGGGAAGATGAAAGTGAAGTTGTAATTTTTCTCCCAGGATACTTTCATATCCAGCTAGAATGTCTTTTAGGGAATTTCTTAAAAGTTCCCGGGCTTCCTGGGCTTTGGGGTCAGACTCATTATCTATATTCCCACTTAAAGCCAGTTCATAGGCTTTTTTTACTTCTGGCAATTTAACAAAAAGGGAGGATATTTTAATTGCTTCCTGGGAGGCCAGGGTGAAGTAGCTTTCTACTTCTTTAGCTTTGTTGCTGGCAATTTGTCTTAAAAAGCTGGAGGTAAGGCTTGTTAGCTGAAAGTGGAAGAAAAAATAAATAAAAATAGCTAAGAGGATACTACCAAGAGTAAGGGGAAAAAATTTTTCCTTTTAATTTTAATTGGAAGTACATTTGGTTCCTCCCAGGATAGTAAAAAAAGAGAGGGGAAGCTTCCCCTCTCTTTTAAGTTTTTTAGAGTTTCTTTATCTGGACAAAGTGTTCTTGCAGAGCAATGGCTCCTCCTGCAGGATCCCAGATGTCTAATCCACCTGTCATCAATTTGTGGTCAGCTACGCCTCTGTTTCTGGCTTTGGTTTCAGGAGGAGTGGCAGAGTCAAACCCATGGACCATAAAGATGGCTTCAGGATGAATAAAAGGAGTTACAAAGGCCCTGGTTTTTCCTTTATAGCCATTGGCTCCAGACACTTCTATTAAATCACCATCCTGAATACCCATTTTGTCAGCCACTTCTTTATTTATCCAGACCACATTTTCTGGCATTTGCTCCACTAAAAGGGCATTGTTGATGGTATGTCCCTGGGTATGAACTGGGCTTCGGCCTATGGTAAGCCTAAACCAGCCTTCTTCTGGGCTGGGCTTGGATTCATAGGGCTTTAGGGAAGGAATGCCTGCTTCTTCCCATTTGGGATTGATGATTTCAATTTTTCCCGAAGGGGTTTTAAAGGTAAGGTTATCTCGGTCTATATAAAGGGGTTTATCTGTGAGCATGACCATGCCATTTTGATTAAAGTCCTCTATCTTAACTCCTGTACCTTCCAACTGGAAGTTCCAGATTTCTTCAATGGAATTAAAGCTCAGTTGTTCAATACCTAAGGCCTTGGCTAGTCCAGCAATAATTTCCCACTCGGCCTTGGTGTTGTAGCGAGGCTCTACAACCCTCTGGCGTCGAATAAAGTGGGGTTTAACTCCCTTTTTGGTGGCCAGGATGCTTTCCCTTTCCAGGTAAGGGGAAAGGGGAAGGACCACATCTGCAAACCAGGCTGTTTCTGACCAGGAAAAGGTAATGGAGACAATGAGTTCTAGTTTGTCTAAAATTTGCTTCAGGCGTTCTGGGTCAGGAAAAGCCATTAAGGGGTCGTGACGGAAACAAAGATAGGCTTTTAAGGGATAGGGGTCTTCCTCTTCAATGGCCTTAAAGGCAAGGTGTAAAAGTCCTGGACCTGCATCAAAGTGTTTGTACTTCCAGCCCACTCCATCAGCTCGCTTTTCTTCTGGTTTGGGGAAAAGGGCTGCCAGGGAGTTTAGTCCCTTACGGCCACAGTCTTTGGGAGTCATGGCCCAGGCCAGACCACCTTTTGCGCCAATGGAGCCTAAAAGGGCATTGATGATATAAATGGTTCTGGAAACATAAAAGGAATCCTTATAACGGGCATTGTTCCAGCCAGGATGCCAGATGACTGAAGGACTGGCTGCTGCTAGTTCTTGGACAAACTCCTTAATGGCCTGGGCAGAAATGCCTGTTTCCTGCTCTGCCCATTCAGGAGAGTACGGCTCTACAAAGGACCGTAATTCTTGAAGTCCATTAAAATATTTATTTACAAATTTTTTATCATAGTATTCTTTAGCCAGGATTTCGTGAATGACTGCCAGGTTAAAGGCATAGTCTGTACCTGGCCTGATTAAAAAGAAATTGTCTGCCTTGCCTGCAGTAATGGTTGCCCTCACATCTATAACTGTAAGCTTGCAGCCTTTTTCCAGGGCATCCATAAGGCCCACACATTCACTTACATTTATGGCTTCAAAGATGTTTCTGGTTTGCAAAATAACATGCTTGGCATTCTTAAAGTCATAAACCACGCCTTTTCGGCCAAAACCAAAGAGAGATAAGGCAGCATGCTGAACATTTCTGGCACAGGTGGCATCGTGATTACAATAATTAGGAGTCCCCAGGGCTTTAACAAAGGCTTTATTTAAGTCAGCAAAGGGTCCGCCTCGATCTGACCAGAGGATACTTCTGGCTCCATATTGGGCTGTGATGTCTTTTAGCTTTTCTGCCACATAACTAAAAGCCTCGTCCCAGGAGGCCTTGCGCCATTTTCCTTCGCCTCGCTTACCTTCTCTAATCAGAGGATATTGGGGCCTTTCAGCATCTTCAATCAAGGCCTTGCCTGCTGCTCCTCTGGCGCATAAACCTCCTCGCACCCCACTTTGGCGATTACCCTGGATAAACTTAATCTCTCCGTCCTCCACATCTACTTCTATGGGACAACGAGAAGTACACATCCCGCAAATAGAATATTTTTTTTCCATAAACCTGACCTCCTGGTTTTTTCACTTTTTAACTCTTTTTACTTAGCTTATTTAAAGGGTTGTGACAAGCCAAAATACATTTGTGAGAGAAATAACTTTTTATCTATTTATTTTATAAATGTTTTTATTATTAATCGAGAGATTTTGTCTTTGAAAAGCTATTTCTATTGTGAAAGAAAGCACTTACCGAAAATAATCTTGACAAGTTTTTGCGCTTTGTGTTTAGGCTGAAAAAACTAGAAAATGTTTTAATGGGCTTTTTAGGTAGTTAAAAAAGGAGTTAAAATAATGATTTTTTCCTGGCTACATGTGGCAATTATTCTGTTTTTAGGGGCTGGTGTTCTTTTTGCTGGAGTACCTCTTTTGGCTTCCTTGCTTTTGGCGCCCAAGTGTAAAGATGAAGAATTGTTATTACCTTATGAGTGCGGACTCAGGCCCTATGGCACATCCTGGGTTCGTTTTGGAATTAACTATTATTTTTATGCCCTTCTCTTTTTAGCCTTTGATGTAGATGTGCTCTACCTTTATCCTGTGGCTGTGTATTACCCTTTTAGTGAGGGATTTTTGCCTCTTATCGAAATTTTTCTCTTTGTCTTTATTTTGGGGTTAGCTGTTATTTATTTCTTTAAGAAAGGAGTATTTTCGTGGCCAAGACGCATCAAGGTTTAGAGTGGAAAAAGAAGCTGGGGGAAATGGAGCCTCCGCTTATAAACTTATCTCTTACCCAAAAATATCTGGACATTTGCCGCTCCATGTCGCTCTGGCCCATGACCTTTGGGCTGGCTTGTTGTGCCATTGAAATGATGGCTGTGGGCATGGCCAGATTTGATATAGCCAGGTTTGGGGCTGAAGTGTTCAGGCCTTCTCCCAGGCAATCAGATGTGATGATTGTGGCTGGTACAGTGAGTAAAAAAATGGCTCCCATGGTGGTGAGGCTTTATGAACAAATGCCTGCACCCAAGTGGGTCATTGCCATGGGAAATTGTGCCATTTCAGGCGGTCCTTTTTATTTTGAGGGGCAATATGGAATCGTAGAAGGAGTAAATAAGCTTATTCCTGTAGACATATATGTACCGGGTTGTCCTCCCAGGCCAGAGGGTTTGCTGGAAGGGCTTTTTAAGTTGCAGGAAAAGATAACTGGAAAGAGATGGTGGCCCAAGGTGGAGGAGATAAATGAGTAAGCAAGCAGATAGTTCCATATGCGCCTATGCCTATTGTTCGCACGAACAAACAGGTTATGAAAAACATTTTTCATTACTCCAGCCAGTTTGTTGCAACATGTGCAGAAATTAGATGAACTGGGTTATTTTTTGGAAGATATTACCTGTATGCAGGTTAAAGAAGGTTTTTTGCTCACCTATCACTTTAATAGATGGGAAAAGCCTGGTCGTCTGGCCTTACGGGTTTTAGTTGTAGAAGAAGATAAGACCATTGACTCCATTTCGTCCATTTATCCTGGAGCCTTGTGGCATGAAAGGGAGTGTTATGATTTTTTTGGGATTGTATTTAAAAATCATCCCAGTTTAATCCCCTTGCTTTTACCTCCAGAAATGGAAGAAAGGCCTCTTTTAAAGTCTTCTGAGAAGTTAAGGGATTTGTATGAGCTTTTGCCTGGGTGTGAACAGGTATTACACGCTCCCAGAGATGAGGAGTTTGGACAATTTATTAAAGAATGCAGCCAAAAGGGAAAATAGCTTATGTTTGATTTAGAATTAGGTCTGGATTTAAGTGGGGATTTTTATACCCGTCATTTTCAGCCCACTCCTTCTGAAGACACCCTGATTTTAAATATGGGGCCTCAACATCCCTCTACCCATGGAGTTTTGAGGGTGATTCTGGAAATAGATGGTGAATACATCCTGCGAGCAGAGCCAGTGCTGGGTTATATTCACCGCATGCAAGAAAAGATGGGCGAGGTTAAGCGTTATGAGCAATACCTTCCCAATATGGGAAGAGTGGATTACCTGCATGCGCTTGCCTGGAACTGGGCTTATGTGGGCGCAGTGGAAAGGCTTATGGGCCTGGAAGTGCCCAAGAGGGCTGAATATATCAGGGTTATTACCTGTGAGCTCAACCGAATCAATTCCCACTTGCTGTGGTGGGGGGCCTATCTTTTGGATTTGGGTGCTTTTACTCCCATTATGTATGCCTTTCAGGATAGAGAAATTGTTATGGATATTTTACAAAGGGTAAGTGGTTCCAGGCTTACCTATTGTTATTATCGCTTTGGAGGAGTCAGTCAGGATATAGACGATATTTTTATAGAAAAAACAAAGGAGTTTTGTGCCTACCTTAAACCCAGGTTAAAGATGTATAAGGACCTGGTTACAGACAACATTATTTTACGCAAGCGGGTGGAAGATATTGGTATTATAGAAGAAGAGACCCTGCGTAAATATGGCGCTACAGGCCCGGTTTTAAGAGGCTCGGGCATTAAGTATGATGTGCGTCGCAAAGAGCCCTATTCTGTTTATTCTGAACTGGACTTTGAAATACCCACTGCTTCTTCCAAAGATGCCTTGGGGCGCTATCTGGTGCGAATGCAAGAAATAGAAGAAAGTTTGAAAATCATTGAGCAGGCCCTGGAAAAGATACCTCCAGGTCCACATATCTCTCCCCAGGCTCCCAGAAGGCCCAAGCCTCCCAGGGGAGAAGTTTACTTTGCTGTGGAAGGAGCCAGAGGAGAGATAGGAGTAAATCTGGTAAGTGATGGCTCTGCCTATCCTTATCGGGTGAAGTTGCGCTCTCCCAGTTTCTCTAACCTCAGTATGTTTCCAGAAATAGCCAAAGGTACTTTGTTGGCAGATGCTGTTTCTATTTTGGGTAGTTTGGATTTAGTAATACCGGAGATAGATAGATGATAGATTTAAGCACAATTCCTAGCCCCCTGGTACAAATAGTTATAGGTTTAATAGGTGTATTGGCCTTTGTGGGTTTAAATGGCCTGGTATGCGTATACCTGGAAAGAAAGGTTGCTGGACACATTCAGAGAAGACCTGGTCCCTTTGAAGTTGGTCCCCATGGAATTTTGCAGCCTTTAGCTGATGCTGTAAAGCTGGTAGCCAAGCAGATGATTACTCCCAAGGGTGCAGACCCTATTTTATACTGGGCTGCCCCGCTTATTTCCTTTGCTCCGGCCATTGCCTGTTTTTTGCCCTTGCCCTTTGGGCCTAAACTCCAGAATGTTTCCATTAATGTGGGTCTTATTTTAATTCTGGCTTTTAGTAGTTTAAATGTGCTGGCTTTGTGTTTGGCTGGCTGGAGTTCGCAAAATAAGTGGTCTTTGCTGGGCGCAGCCAGAGACATTGCCCAGTCTGTGGCCTATGAAATCCCTCTGCTTTTATCCTTATTGCCTATTATATTACTTACAGGCTCTCTTAATTTAGCAGAAATTACGCAAACTCAGGGTCCCTGGCCCTGGCAATGGCTGGTGGTCAAGCAACCCCTGGCTTTTATTATCTTTTTTGTCTGTGTGTTTGCTGAAACCAACCGGGCTCCCTTTGACCTGCCAGAGGCAGAAAGCGAACTTACTGCTGGCTTTCATACGGAATATTCAGGTATGGGGTTTGGTTTGTTCTTTTTAGCTGAATATTCTTATATGGTCGTAGGGTGTGCCCTGGCTTCTATTCTTTTTTTGGGTGGTTATCAGGGACCAGTAGCTTCTGGCTGGTGGTGGTTTTTGCTCAAAGTTTATGCTTTGTTATTGGTTATGATGTGGGTTCGCTGGACCTATCCCAGGGTGCGTTTTGATCAGCTTTTAAATTTGGCCTGGAAGTGGTTTATCCCCCTTAGTTTGCTAAACATATTAATTACAGCTTTGGTGGTGAAATTATAATGATAGGAAGCAAATTAAAAGAGACTTTTGATGGGGTAGTAAGTCTTTTAATAGGGCTCAAAATAACCTTTAAAAATTTTCTAAAGCCCAATCTAACTGTTCACTATCCACGCAAGACAGTTAAACCAGAAGAATTAACAGGATATAGAGGGCATATAGAACTGGTGCCCAAACCAGAAAATCCCTTTGTGCCCAGGTGTATAGGTTGTGGGTTGTGTAGGGATATTTGTCCTTCTGGCTGTATTGAGGTGCGCAGTAAAAGAATAGCAGAAGAAAAAGAAATTCACACTCCTCACTTTGGTTTGCAGGATACCCCTTTGGATTTGACCCGTAAGGTAGCTCCACCTCAAAAGACAAAGATAGAAATTGTTTCCTTTGAGTTAAATTACAATTATTGCAGCTTGTGTGGACTTTGCGTGCAAAATTGTCCAGCAGGCTCGCTTAGATTTTCCAAAGACATTTATCTGGCCAGTTTTAGTTCCAGAGACTTTGAGTTTGATTTATTAAAAAGATTGGAAAAACAGGCTCAAGCCCGATTAAAAGAGGAAGAAGAATGGACAAAATAGGTTTAGGAGTGTTCTTGGCCCATGTTTTAATTATTGTGGCAGGAGGCCTTGTAACGGTTTTTGCCAGGAGTCTGGTCAGGGCCTTAACCGGACTTATTGCTACTTTATTTGGCGTGGCTGGCCTTTATTTTTTAATGGCAGCCCCTTTTATAGGGGTTATGCAGGTGCTTATTTATGTGGGCGCAGTAAGTATCCTCATCTTTTTTGCCATTGCTTTTACCAAAAGCTCTCATCTGGGCGAAGAAGCCAGGCCTAGAAAACAAAGCCAGTGGTTTTTTCTGCTCAGTGTCCCTGGCCTGGTAATTTTTAGCCTGGGCTATCTGTTAATAAAATTTATCCCCCAAGGTTTTCTCCAACCTCAGGAGACCCAGGTAAAGGATTTGGGCGGTTTTTCCTGGGACCTTATATGTTACCTTTTGAACTGATTTCTTTGGTCCTCCTGGTAGCAATGATGGGTGCGGTGATTTTGGGTTTTGAGAAAAAAATCAAGAGAGAGGATTAGGATGAACTATTTGCTTTACTATCACCTTGTGGCCCTTTTCCTCATGGTTGTGGGGCTGGCTGGCATTATCTGGCGAAGGACTTTAATTGGGCTTTTAATCTGCGTGGAATTACTTTTAAATGGGTCTGGGCTGGCTATTATGGCCTCAGCCAAGCTAACCCCAGCTTCGGACTTTTTAGGCCAGGCAGGTACCCTTCTGGTTATGGGCTTGGCTGCTGCTGAAGCCACTATTTTGTTAGCCTTGATTTTGGTGGTGTTTAAGCGTTTTGGTAAAGTAGAAGTGGATAAAATCAACATCTTGAGAGGATAGGCATGAATAGTATAGACTCTGCTGCTTTACTCTGGCCTTTGGGAATCACCTTTCTTGCCCCTTTTGTGCTCTGGTTGGCCAGAAAAAATATTAACCTGAGAGAAGGAGTTTCCTTTGCTGCTGCCGGGCTTACCTTCTTAAGTCTTTTGCCTCTGGGGGTGGGAGTTTTAAAGGGTAATATTTACACTTACACCCTTTTTGAACTCTTGCCTGGAATTAAGGTGAGTTTTTATGCTGATGGCCTGAGCATGATTTTTGCCCTTATCTCTTCTTTTCTCTGGTTTTTTGCTACCAGCTACAACATTGGCTACATGCGCTCTTTAGGCGAGCATGCCCAGACTAGATACTATTTTTGCTTTGCCTTAGCTATTTTTGGCGCTCAGGGCGTGGCTCTAAGTGGTAATGTTTTTACCCTATATCTTTTTTACGAAATTATAACCATTTTTACCTATCCTCTGGTTGCCCATCATCAGGATGAAGAGGCTTATAGTGGGGCCAGAAAGTATATCGTCTATTTAATGGGAACTTCCAAGCTGTTTTTACTGCCAGCCATGATTTTAACCTATGTGCTGGCAGGCACTCTGGACTTTCGTTTGGGCGATATTGGGCCGGGGATTTTCCCTGCAGATGTGGATTCCTTCTGGATAACAGTGACCTATTTTCTCTATATTTTTGGCCTGGCCAAGGCAGCTATTATGCCCCTACACAATTGGTTGCCTTCAGCCATGGTTGCTCCCACTCCAGTTTCGGCCCTTTTACACGCAGTGGCTGTAGTTAAGGCTGGAGTATTCTCCATAAGCAGAATTATCCTTTCTGTTTTTGGTTTGGAAACCATGCAACACTTTAATCTGGGTATTCCTACAGCCTATCTGGCTGCCTTTACCATTGTGGTGGCTTCTTTGATTGCTTTGACCAAAGACGACCTTAAAGCCAGGCTTGCCTATTCCACGGTGAGCCAGCTTTCTTATATTGTTTTGGGAGTAGCCATGCTTACTCCCATGGCTGTTACTGGTGGTATTGCTCATATTGCCCACCATGCCTTTAGTAAAATTACTCTCTTTTTTGGGGCTGGAGCCATTTATGTAGCTACCCATTTGAAAAAAATCAGCCTCATGAATGGTCTGGCCAGAAAAATGCCCATTACTTATACGGCTTTTGGCCTTGCTTCTTTGAGTATGATTGGAGTGCCACCGGTGTGTGGCTTTGTGAGTAAGTGGTATCTGGTAAATGGGGCTGTGGAAATCAACAGGGTGATTTTACTGGTAGCACTTTTGGCCAGTACTATTTTAAATGCAGCCTATTTTGGTCCCATTGTCTATCAGGGTTTTTTTGGCAAACCCCATCCAGAGGTAAATTTGGAGGAGTTTAAAGAAGCTCCTTTGACCATGGTAATTCCCTTGAGTTTAACAGCCATCATTTCAGTGCTTTTAGGTCTGTACCCTGAACCCTTTTTGAATTTTATCAAATCCCTGGGAGGTGTTAGGTGGCCCTTTTAAGTAAATGGCTAAGCAAAGCCAGAGAAAACTATCTGCAGTGGAAAAAAGCCTTTTTTCTCTTTTTAGCCCTGTTGGTCTTGGTAAATATTTTCTTAAGGCCCCATCATCCCCATTTTTCCTGGGAGAAATTACCTGGTTTCTGGGCTTGCTTTGGGTTGGTGGGAACTTTTCTTTTGGTAAAGTTGGCCAAGGGTTGTGCCCATACTTTTTTAGGAAAGGACGAGGACTTCTATGAGCGTTAATTTTATTCATCCAGCCTTTATTTTTATTGGTTTTGCAGGTGTGTTGCTTTTTTGGAAACATAAAAGTTTTAAGTATTTGCTAATTCTTCCCGGGCTTTTGGCCATCTTAAGCGTAATACTGCTTAAACCCGGGGTTTATGGGAAACTGAACTACCTGGGTTTTGAGCTTACCCTGGGTAGAGTGGATACTCTGGCCATAGTTTTTGCCCATGTTTTTGCCATTCAATCCCTTATTGGGTTTATCTATGCCTGGCATGTCCAGGAACGCTCCCAGCACATTGCTGCTGCTCTGTATGTGGCTGGAGCCTTTGGAGCTACCTTTGCTGGAGATTATTTTACCCTGTTTATTTTTTGGGAGCTTATGGCTGTGGCCTCTACCTTTCTCATCTGGCTAAACAGAAAAAATTCCAAAGCACCAGGTGCAGGTTTTCGTTACTTTATTTTTCATACCCTGGGAGGTCTTTTCCTGTTGGGAGGACTTTTGTTGCGCTATAAGATGGTGGGAAACTTTGATTTTGTGCCCATTTCTCCCAGTGAAGCCACTATTTATGATTATCTCATTTTGCTTGGTTTTGCCGTAAACGCAGCAGTGGTTCCTTTACATGCCTGGCTGCCTGATGCCTATCCAGAAGCCACTATTACTGGTGCTGTTTTTATGAGTGCCTTTACTACTAAAACCGCAGTTTATGTCCTGGCCAGGGGCTTTGCCGGGTTTGAAGTCCTGGCCATAGCTGGCACCATTATGGCTATTTATGGTGTTTTTTATGCAACCATTGAAAATAATGCCCGTAGAATTCTGGCCTACCACATTGTCTCCCAGGTGGGGTACATGGTGGCAGGTATTGGCATTGGCACGGCCATGACTCTAAATGGCGCAGCTGCGCACGCCTATGCCCATATTCTCTATAAGGGACTGCTTTTTATGGGGGCTGGGTCTTTGCTCTATGCTACAGGCACAGCCAAACTTACTGAATTAGGAGGTCTGGTCAGCAAACTTCCCTGGGTCTTTGTCTTTTATATGGTAGGAGCTGTTTCCATTTCAGGCTTTCCCCTGTTTTCAGGTTTTGTAAGTAAAACCATGGTAATTGCTGGAGCAGCTGAGGCCCATAGAACCTATTTGGCCCTGGGCTTAGAACTGGCTGCAGTGGGTACTTTCCTTTCCGTGGGTATAAAGCTTCCCTACTTTGCCTTTTATGGGCCTAAAAAATACACAGGCAAGATAACTCCTTTGCCCAAGAATATGTATGTGGCCATGTTTTTAGCCAGTTTTTTGTGCTTTTTTATTGGTGTATATCCCCATTTTCTCTATCATCTCTTGCCCTATGAAGTGGAATATGTCCCGTATACTCCCTGGCATTTAGAGCAAACTTTGCTCCTTCTGTCTTTTACTGGCCTAGGTTTTTATCTCTTGCGGAAAAAACTTGCTCCAGAAGCCAAACTTAACCTGGATTTTGATTATTTTTATCGTTTAATTGGCAGAGGTTTTTTGGCACTCTGTCGTACTCCCATTGAAAAGATAGATAATTGGTGGTCAGAGGTTTACCGCCGTTTGGGGTTAAGAGGCCTTATGGGCTTTGCCAAAGGCACAGCCCTTTTTGACTGGGAAGAAATAGACAGAGTGATTGATGGGTTTGCCTTTTCCTTTGTGCGTTTAGGAAATAATATTTCCAGAATACAAAAGGGTGATTTAAGGATTTATCTGGCTTTTAGTATAAGTGTAATGCTTATTATCTGGGCTTTAATTTATATCTTTTAGTGGAGTTGAATATGACAAATACGTGGCCTGTTTTGAGTCTGCTTATCTTTTTCCCTTTGATGGGTACGCTTATTCTTCTCTTTTGTAAGAAGGACAAACTGGTAAGAGTTTTAACTCTTATATTTAGTTTTATTGAGTTAATCATAGCTTTGCCCTTACTTAAATTTAAATTGGGCTCTGCTGCTTTTCAATTTGAAGAGTTTAGCCCCTGGATAGAAGCCTTTAAAATTAACTATCACCTGGGAGTTGATGGTTTAAGTTATTTAATGGTTCTTTTAACTGTATTACTTTTGCCTTTATGTGTGTTGTGTTCCTGGACCTATATTCAAAAAAGAGTAAAGGAATTTCACATTTGTCTTTTACTCATGACTTCAGCCTGTATTGGGGTTTTTGTGGCCTTGGACTTGGTGCTCTTTTATATTTTCTGGGAAGCCATGCTTATTCCCATGTTTTTACTCATTGCCATCTGGGGTGGTCCAAGGAAAAAATATGCTTCCATTAAGTTTTTTATTTATACCCTGGCTGGAAGTACTTTGCTCCTGGTTGCCCTTATTGCCCTGTATTTAAAGGGCGGAAGTTTTTCTTTACCCAGGTTGCTAGCTTTGGATTTTCCCTTTAAGTTTCAATACTGGGTCTTTTTGGCCATGGCTTTGGCTTTTGCCATTAAGGTTCCCATGTTTCCCTTCCATACCTGGCTTCCAGCAGCCCACGTAGAAGCTCCCACTGCAGGCTCTGTGCTGTTGGCCTCTGTGCTCTTAAAAATGGGCACCTATGGTTTTATTCGTTTTTGCCTGGGATTGACTCCTGCAGCCAGTGTTTATTTTGCTCCCTTGATGATAGGGCTTTCTTTGGCCTCCATTATTTATGGCGGACTGGTGGCTTTGGGACAAAAGGATATGAAGCGGCTTATTGCCTATTCTTCTGTAGCCCATATGGGATTTGTTACTTTGGGTATCTTTATGTTTAACCTGCGGGGCCTAGAAGGCGCTATTATGCAGATGTTAAATCACGGTATTACCACCGGGGCTTTGTTTATGTTGGTTGGAGCCATTTATGAGCGCAGCCATAGTAGAGAAATCGCAGATAACCTGGGATTGGGTAAGTACTTGCCAGCTTATATGTTCTTTTTTGGCCTGTTTTCTCTTTCTTCTCTGGCCTTTCCAGGGACCAACAGTTTTGTGGGTGAGGCTTTGGTCTTAATTGGCACGTTTTCTAAAAACAAAGTGATAGGTCTGATAGCCATACCTGGAGCGCTTTTGGCTGCAGCTTATATGCTTAGGTTGCTTCAAAAACTGGCCTGGGGAGAGCCAAGCAAGGGTAAGAACTTTAAAGATTTGAACCTAAGAGAATGGGCTTATTTGGTGCCTTTGGCTATTTTGGTGCTTTATCTGGGATTGGCTCCCAGGCTGGCTTTAAAGACCATGGATGCTTCTATAAACAAGACCTTGGTAAAGATAGAAAAGGTAGTGCAAAAAGAAAAAAATATAGATTTGGTTTTAAAATAAATTAAAGGAGAAGGGCCTTGTTGGAAAAAGTTATATTATTTGGTCCAGAAATCTATTTGCTTTTTATTATCTTTATTTTGTTTGTTCAGAGTTTAGCTAAAAGCACAAAAGTAAACTGGCTTCCCTATGCCACTTTTCTAGGGATATTTATTTCCATCTTTTCCTTTAAATTTAATGGGGTTCTTTTTTTAGGAACTTATAAAATAGATTTTTTAAGTCAGTTTTTTAAATTTCTGACTTATCTAGGATTGACCCTTTGCGTTTTAAATTCTTTAAAAAATAAAACCCTGTCTCAGGAAATAAGGGCGGAGTATTATCTTTTTATGGGATTGAGCTCTCTGGGATTGCTCTTTTTAAGCAGTGCAGTGGAAATTTTTACCATTTATATTGCCCTGGAGCTTACTTCTTATAGCCTTTATGTTCTGGTACCTTTACGCAATCAGGATCCAAGGGCAGTAGAAGGTGCGGTTAAGTATATGTTTTATGGTGCCCTGGCTACAGCCCTGGGGCTTTATGGGGTTTCCTACATTTTAGCGAGCAAACATACTACCTATTTGGCTATTTTGCTGCAGGAGTCCTGGAAGTGGTCTGAAGCTGGCCTGGCCATTTTAGGGTTAGGAATGTTTTTGCTCAGTTTTTTATACAAGCTTTCCCTTTTTCCCTTTCATTTCTGGAGTCCTGACCTTTATGAAGGCAGTAGTAATGAAACAGCTACCTTTGCTGCTACCATGCCTAAGCTTGGAGCCATGGTGGTTTTGATTAGATTGGCAGCTTTAAGTCCTGATTTTAACTTAAAATTGGCCTTGGGTATAATGGCAGCCTTGTCCATGACCTTTGGTAATCTTTTGGCCCTGGTGCAAAGAGATGTAAAAAGATTGCTGGGCTATTCTACTATTGCTCATGCAGGCTTTATTATTTTGGGTTTGGTAGCAGGCACCAAGCTGGGCCTGGGCGCAGCTGCCTTTTATAGTTTTGCCTATCTGGTAATGAACCTGGCTGCTTTCTGGGTGATTACTTTGCTCAGCCAGAAGGGAGAAAATATTACTCTGGAGGATTTAAAAGGGCTTGCTCAAAGGGAGCCCTTTTTGGCCTTTGTGCTGGCAGCAGCAAGTTTTGGTCTGGCTGGTATTCCTCCCACTGTTGGCTTTTCAGGCAAATTTTTCCTGTTGACTTCTGCCTGGGGGCATGGTTTTAATTGGTTGGTAATAATTGCTGCTTTAAACACTGCTCTGGCTATTTTTTACTATCTCAATCTGGTAAGACTTGCTTATACCAAGGAGCCAGAGGAAAATAGGCTTGACATTTCTTTAAATTCTAGGTTGGTAGCCTGTCTTTTGGGAATAGCTATAGTTTTTTTTGGGCTTATTCCGCAAAATCTATTGAGTTTTTTGATAAAAGCGGTTAACCAATTAACACCTTAAAAGGGGTATAGATTATGAGTAAGTATTTTATTCACTTAAATCAGAAGAGGTGCATTAGCTGTAAGGCCTGCGAGGTCCATTGCAAGGTCAAGAACAAGGTTCCACCAGGGGCAAAGCTGGGGCAACTGGTAAGCTTGGGTCCAGTGGAAAAACAGGGCAAACCCAGTTATGTTTCCATGTTTTTACCCTGCTTTCACTGTGAAAATCCCTGGTGTGTTTCTGCCTGTCCCACTGGTGCCATGACCAGAAGGGAAGATGGAATTGTTTATGTGGAGAGAAGTCTTTGTGTGGGTTGTAAGGCCTGTGTTTTGGCTTGTCCCTGGAAAGTGCCTCAATGGGATGAGCTAAATGGCCAGGTAATTAAGTGCAATCTTTGTAAAGATAGGATAGATCAGGGTCTGGATCCTGCTTGCGTGTCTGCCTGCACCACCAGGGCCCTTACTTTTGTAAGGCCTAATCTGGCCTCCAGGTTTACCAGGCAACAGTTTGCTCAAAAGGTACTTTTACAAGGGAAGTTGTAAATTTATTTATAAATAGGAGGTTGTTATGCTAAGGAAGAGAGTAGTTTTGTTGTCTTTGCTGGCTTTGGGCCTCTTGGTGTTAGCCAGTAATCCAGTATGGGCAGATAGGCTGGCTGATGCTATTGCTAAGGCCCCTCAGGGAAGTGGAGCTGGGATGATTGATCCCAATGCTCCCAAGGGATATCTGGGAATCCCAGGTGCACCTCAGATTAACTTGATTGTTGGTTTCTTCTGGGCCATTTGGGTAGGCTGGATTTTTTCCACAGTAGGAGCCTTTGGTGGAATTATGGCTGGTGTAGGCCATATCACTGTGTATGGATTAGGTAACTATGCTTCTACCTTTAAGAAAACTTCTCCTGCCTTAAATAAGGTGCTTACAGACTCTATTCGTGTGTCTAACCAGTGGTTGGTAGGTACCAGTGCTGCTATTTCTTCCTTTAACTACTGGAAGATGGGTAGATTGGTTTTACCTTTGGGCTTGGCTCTGGCTATTGGTTCCATTAGTGGTAGTTATTTGGTACCTGTAATCACTGCTGGTAAAATTTCTTTAAAGCAGTATATTGGTTATTTTGGTTTGTTTGTACTTTTCCTGGGTTGTTATCTTTTTTATGAAACCACTCCCACTGGGCAAGAGAAAAGAAGAAAGCTAAAGAAGCTGCCAAGGCTTTCCAGGAAACAGTAAAAAAACAAAAAGAAGGCGCCAAAGTTGACGAAAGTGAGCTGGGCGTAAAGGTAAAATCTTTCTCCTTAACCAGAGTAGTTTTTACCTTCTATGGCGTTGAGTTTTCCTTTAATCCCATTATTCCTGTAATTGGTGGTTTCTTTATCGCTGCCATTGCTTCTTTCTTGGGTGTTGGCGGTGGTTTCCTCCTGGTACCTTTCTTAACCAGTGTGGCTGGCCTTCCCATGTATCTGGTTGCAGGTACTTCTGCTCTGGCTGTATTAATTGGTATGGTTACCAGTATCTTTTCTTACATGGTAGTAAAAGGCACTCCCATCTTCTGGCCTTTGATTGGTGTGGAGCTTTTGGGTATTGTAGTAGGTTCTGTGATTGGACCCAGAACTTCCAAGTATATCCCTGATATCTGGTTAAAGAGACTTTTTGTAGTCTTGGCTTTTTACGTAGGTATCAGGTATACCACCAAGGGATTTTTGGGCTACAGTATTTTGCCTCCTTTTTAATCCAGAAGAAGAAAATACTTTTAAAAAAGAGCCTGGTTTTTCAGGCTCTTTTTTTTGAGATTTTATTATGTCAATATTGACACAAATAAGAGGTAAAGATAATATTTGTCCCCATTAATTTGGAGGTAGAAAAAATGGGTCAAGTATTTTTTTGGTTGTGGGGATTTTTCTTTTTATTTTTTTCTTCCAATCTTTTGGCGCAGGAATTACTTTTAGCCACTACCACTTCTACAGACAATACAGGTTTATTGGACTATCTGGCTTCAGATTTAAAAAAAGATACAGGTATTGAATTGAAGTGGATAGCTACAGGTACAGGTAAGGCCTTAAAGCTGGGAGAAAGTTGTGATGTAGATGTGTTGCTGGTACATGCTAAGGAGGCAGAGCTTAAGTTTATTCAAAAGGGCTATGGAGTGAAGCGTATTCCTGTAATGTACAATGATTTTGTGCTGGTAGGCCCTAAAAATGACCCTGCCCGGGTCAAGGGTAGTTCCATTGAACAGGCCCTTGCCAGGATAGAGAAGCAAAGGGCTTTATTTTTTAGTCGGGGAGATAATTCTGGCACCCATAAAAAGGAGCTTTTTTTATGGAAAAAGATAAGTTCTTTTAAGCCTGAAAGTAACTGGTATAGAGAGACTGGGCAGGGGATGCTGGCTACTTTGCGGATTGCAGGCGAGCTGGGCGGGTATACCCTTACTGACAGGGGAACCTATATAAAGTATAGTGACAATTATAAAAATCATCCTCCTTTAGAGATTTTAGTAGAAGGAGATAAGGAGCTTTTCAATCAGTACAGTGTAATTGCCGTAAATCCTCAAGTTTGTCCCCAGGCCAGGTTTAAATTGGCCCAAAAGTTTATTGCCTGGCTTACTTCTAAACCTGTACAAAAAAAGATTGCCAGTTTCAGGTTATTGGGTAAACAGCTTTTTATTCCCAATGCCAGGGCCAACTAAACTTTATGGATTATTTACTGGAAGGGCTAAAAAAAGCTTTTTATCTACTTTATTCATTGGATGCAGAGACCTATTCTGCCATCTGGACTTCTTTTAAGGTCTCTACTGGCTCTATTCTGGCCAGTTTGCTTTTAGGCTTGCCTTTGGGATTTGGACTGGGCTATTACTCCTTTCCTGGCCAAAGAGTATGTAAGGTGTTGGTAGAGACCTTACTCTCCTTTCCCACTGTGGTGATTGGACTTCTGGTCTATGCCTTTTTATCCAGACAAGGTCCTTTGGGGGAGTGGGGGCTTTTATTTTCTACTTCAGCTATAATTATCGGCCAAACCCTTTTAGGCCTGCCCATAGTGATAGCCTTTACAGCCACAGGCATTGAAAACCTGGACAAAAGGCTTAAGTCTACCTTGCTCACTTTGGGCGCCAATCCCAGACAGGTGCTTTTGACCACTTTGTGGGAGGCCAGATTTAGTCTGCTTACTGCAGCAGCCATGGCCTATGGCCGTATTATTTCTGAAGTAGGCATTTCCATGTTGGTGGGCGGCAATATCAAGTGGTATACTCGCACCATTACCACAGCCATTGCCCTGGAAACCAACAAGGGCAAATTTGAAATGGGGATTGCTCTGGGGTTGGTTTTGCTGGTTATTGCCTTGTTGGTTAACCTGGTGTTAGCCTTTTTCGAAGAAGGGCCCATGAATTATAGTTATTATCTAAAAAATATCCTTTTTGCCTATAATAAGAAGAAAGTCTTGCAGATAAGGGAGTTGTTTTTACCCAAAGAGACAAGCCTGGGCATTTTTGGTCCCAATGGAAGTGGCAAGAGTACTTTTTTAAAGCTACTTGCCTTTTTACTCTTCCCTAACAGGGAGAAATTTTCTTTTTTGGAGAACGGGCCAGGGATGTTTGTTCCCTGCGCAAAGAGGTTACTTTGCTAGAGCAAACTCCCTATCTTTTAAAACGGAGCGTGTTTGAAAACATTGCCTATCCTCTTCAGGTGCGAAAGGAAAAAAATATAGAAGCCAGGGTCCTGGAAGCAATGGAACTGGTTGCCTTGGAGCCCAAAAAGTTTGGGCAGCGCAAATGGTTTGAACTCTCAGGAGGAGAAGCTCAACGGGTTGCTTTGGCCAGCAGGATTGTCTGTAAGCCCAGAGTCTTACTTTTAGATGAACCCACCAGTAATCTGGATGGAGAAAATACTTTCCTTATTAGAAGGGCCTTAACTTCTTTGCAAGAAAAGGAAAAGATGACTATTGTGGTGGTCAGCCATGATTGGGATTGGTTGAGCGCTTTTAGTTCGCAAATTTATAAATTTCCCCTGGAAATAAAATAAAAAGAAAGGGGTTCCTGGACTTAGCAAAACCCAGGGACCCCTTTTAAGTTTTGAGTCAACTTTCTAGAAGAAATTTTTGGAAGGTGTGATTTTTTCCAGACCTCCCAGATAGGGCCTTAGTACCCTGGGTATAACTACACTGCCATCTGCCTGCTGGTAGTTTTCCAGGATGGCCACCAGAGTCCTGCCTACAGCCAAACCTGAGCCGTTTAAGATGTGAGGATATTTGAATTTTTCTCCCCTTTGTCCTTAAAACGGATATTGGCCCTTCTGGCTTGAAAGTCCTCACAATTGGAACAGGAAGATATTTCCCGATACTTGTTTTGACCGGGCAGCCAGACTTCCAGGTCATAGGTTTTGGCTGCAGAAAAGCCCAAATCTCCTGTACACAACACCACAATGCGATAGGGAAGTTCTAGAAGCTGGAGCACCTTTTCTGCCTGTTGTACCAATTGTTCCAGTTCAGCATAAGAGTTTTCTGGTCGCACAAAACGAATTAGCTCCACTTTGTCAAATTGGTGTTGTCTAATAATGCCTTTGGTGTCCTTACCATAGGAGCCTGCTTCTGAGCGAAAGCAAGGGGTATAGGCGGTGTAGTTTAAGGGAAGGTTTTCTCCAGGGATGACTTCTTCACGGTGTAGATTGATAACAGGCACTTCAGCTGTGGGAATCAGGTAATAGTTTAAATTTTCCAGTTTAAAGAGGTCTTCAGCAAACTTGGGTAATTGGCCTGTAGCCTGCATGGAGTGGTTGTTGACAATAAAAGGTGGCAGGACTTCTATGTAGCCGTGTTCTTGGGTGTGCAAGTCCAGCATAAAGTTGATAAGGGCCCTTTCCAGTTTGGCAGCCCAATCCCACATGACCACAAAGCGGCTACCAGTGAGCTTGGCTGCTCTGGGAAAGTCTAAACCATTTAAAAAGGCTCCTATTTCCCAGTGCTCTTTGGGCTCAAAGTCAAATTGAGGAATTTCTCCCCAGGTCTTAACTACTTTGTTGTCTGCTTCGTCCTTGCCTTCAGGCACGCTGGGATGGGGAATGTTGGGGATTTGCAGTAAGAGGCCGTGAACCTGCTCATCTATTTCTTTTAAGGAAGTGTCCAGTTCTTTGATGCGAGAGGAAAGTTGACCTAGCTCAGCAATAAGCTCGCTGGCATCTTCTTTTTTCGTTTTTTTTCTGCCACCTTACTGGAAGCTTGATTGCGTTTTTCCTTAAGGGCTTCTACTTCTTGAATGATTTCTCGTCTTTTGTTGTCTAAGTCTATAAATGCTTCTAAATGGAAATCTGTGTTTCTTTTGCGTAAACTCTCTTTTACCAATTCAAGATTTTGACGGATAAATTTTAAGTCTAACATGGGCGCCCCTTTTTTAACTTTTTAAGATACATAAATTAACAAAGAGAAGAAATTATCTTTTCACTTTTTAAGCTGGATTTCAAGGTTTTAGTAAGGGAAGGGAAAATTTCCCTTCCCTTTTTAATTTTTGGAATCTTCTTGCATTTTCTGGATTAAACCCTGGAGGTTCTGGGCCAACTTAGCCAGTTCCAGCAAGGCCCTGGAAGACTCCTGCATGGCCTTAGTGGCTTCAGTTGTGATTTGACTTACTTCAGCTATATTGCGGTTGATTTCTTCACTGGTAGCAGATTGTTCTTCTGTTGCTGTGGCAATGGTTTGGATTTGATGGGCAACATTTAAAGAAAGCTGAACTATTTCTTCCAGAACCTTTCCCGAAGTAGTTGCCAGTTTTGTGGCTTCACTTATGGAATGAGTAAGCACATCCACGCTTTGTACGGTTTCCCTGGCCTTTTCCTGGATACCTGTAATTACCTCGCCCACTTCTTTGGTGGCTAACATGGTCTTTTCCGCCAGTTTTCTTACTTCATCTGCAACTACGGCAAAACCTCTACCCGCATCTCCTGCCCTGGCTGCTTCAATGGCAGCGTTTAAGGCCAGTAAATTGGTCTGGTCAGCTATGTCTTCAATAACATTAATGATTTTATCAATTTCTTGTATTTTAGAGCTCAAAAGACCCAGGTTTTCTTTAGACTCTTTGGCCTGCTTGTTTTGGACTTCAGTAATGCTTTCCACTACCTGTTTTACGATTTGCGCTCCTTCCTTAGCCTTTTCTTGAGAGTCCTCTGCATCTTTAGCCACGCCAGAAGTATTTCTAGCCACTTCTAAAACAGAGGCGTTCATTTCTTCCATGGCAGTGGCGGTTTCTGCTACCAAGTTTTTGCTCATTTCTGCGCCCTTTAGAGTCTGCTCTATTTGGGAAGAAAGTTCTTCTGAAGCTGTGCTTAAGCTATTGACCACTTCTTTTATTTGGTTGGCAGCTTCTAACATGCCTTCTTTTTTGGCTTTTTCAGCTGCCTCCCTGGCTGCCTGGGCTTCTTTTAAGGCTGAAGCAGCCTTTTCTTTTTCTTGCTCTGCTTCTTTAGTTTTGTGCTCTGCTTCCTTTATTTTATCTTTTAAGGCCTCTAACATTTGAGTTAAAGATTGCACCAAAAGGCCAATCTCATCCTTTTGGTCTAAGCTAATGGTTGCCTGGAGATTGCCCTTAGCTACTTCCTGGGCAAACCCCACACTCTTTTTTAGAGGAGAAAGGATTAATTTACCCAAAAGTGCGCCTAATACTAGGGCTAAAATGATACCCAAAAGGATTCCACCTAAAATAAGCATAAATACTTTTTTAGTGGTTGTTTGAGCTTCTTTTACCTCTAAATTGGCTTCCTTTAGCACCAGTTTTACCAGGTTGTTTAGGTGGTAAAAGGTTTTTTCCATTTTGGGTTTTATTTCCTTTTCTCTGAAGACAAGCATTTGATTATAGGTATCTTTTATCTCTTTACTAAAGGCAATGAGTTGCTGGAGATGGAGAAAAAGCTGTTCACTTTGAGGGTAGAGTTGGTTGCGAAAGGTGGAGATGGCCTTTTTTAAGTCTCCCTGAATAAACGCTGCTTTTACTTTGGCTAAAGACTGGTGAAAGTGTCTATGAGCATTTTTTACGGCAAGTAAAATTTTCTTTAGGTCTGGGTTAGAAGTCTTAAGCTGAGTTTCTAGCCAGGAGGTAAAAGGACAGTCTTGCAGGGTTAGTCCTTCACTAAATTTACGGTAGGTTAAAAGCATTCTCTGGGTTTTATTGAGAAGTAGATAGTGATAGCCCTGATAGCTTTCTATTTTTGCCCAGTACTCTAGAGGGTTTTTGATTTTACTTGCTTCTACTTTTTGGGCGAGAGCAAAGAATCTGTCATCTACACTTTTCCACTCTTTTAAAGCAGCTAAAAATTTTTCCCATTCTTCTTTTTCTTGAGTATTTTGAATAAGTTTTGCATAAACTTCTTTGGAGGCAGAGTAGTTTGTTCTAATTGTTTTAAGCTGTTCAAAAAGTTGCTCCCTTTCTTTATCTTTCAGATTAGGGTTTAAAAAGGAGGCAACTATTTCTTTAAAATTGGTAAATTCCACTTTAATTTTCAGTAAGTGTTCGACCTTTTGTAATTCTAAGGTACCTAGGGTTTCAATTTGCCCGCTTAAATCCCTTGAACCTTTTATACCAACCAGACCTACTAACAAAACAACCAGACTTACTCCCAGAAAACTTAAAAGAAGTTTTAGCTTGAGTGGCAGGTTTTTAAGCATTCTCTCCTCCCCTTTTTTAAACTAGTTGTTAAAAATTAAAAAAAATATTTTTTAAAGGCAATTATTTTAATTTTTTTAAGATAAGATAACCAGGTTGTTATTTTGTTTGCAGTTAGGTTTAAATTTCTTTGTTTTTGCTTTAAGCATTCCAGCTTGCCTCTTGGGCAGGTCTTGTTTATGAGAGAGAGAAATTGAGAAGGGAGGTTTGTTTTGCGCTATTCCTTGGATTTTTCTAATGAAGAGTTAGCTATTTTAAAGGAAGTTCAGGGAGATATTCCTTTAAGTCCCACTCCTTTTCAGGAGATAGCTAGAAAAGTAGGGGTAAAAGAGGAAGTAGTTCTTAATTTGCTAAAAAAGTTAAAGGAAAAAGGATATATTCGCAGGTTTGGAGCAACCTTAAGGCACCAACAGGCAGGTTATGACCAGAATGCCATGGTGGCCTGGAAGGTACCTGGGGAGCGCGTGGAAGAAGTGGGGAAGATATTTGCCTCCAGAAAGGAGATTACCCATTGTTATGAGCGCATTACCTATCCTTCCTGGCCTTATAACCTCTATACCATGATTCACGCTACCTCAGAAGAAGAGTGTAAGCAGGTCATTGCAGAGCTTTCCAAACTAACTGGTATAAAGGATTTTGAGGTCTTAGAAAGCATAAAGGAGCTAAAAAAAATATCTATGGAGTATTTTTAGGGGGAACCAATGCAAAAGTCCAAAGAGCTATTTGAAAAGGCAAAAAAGTTTATTCCTGGAGGAGTAAACAGTCCTGTGCGGGCCTGTCTTAGCGTCCAGACAGACCCTTTGTTTATTGAGAGAGGAGAAGGACCTTATCTGTATTCTGCGGAAGGAGAAAGGTTTATTGACTATGTGCTTTCCTGGGGCCCCTTGATTTTGGGGCACTCTCATCCCAGAGTAAAAGAAGCCCTGCTTGCTACCCTGGAAAAGGGAACCAGCTTTGGAGCACCCTGTGAACTGGAAATAGAACTGGCTGAACTGGTAGTGGAAGCCTTGCCTGGGGTGGAAATGGTGAGAATGGTCAATTCAGGTACAGAGGCTACCATGAGTGCCCTGAGACTGGCTAGGGGTTATACCAAGCGCAATAAGGTGGTTAAATTTATTGGCTGTTATCATGGTCATGCAGATAGTTTTTTGGCCAGTGCTGGCTCTGGAGTGGCCACCCTTTCCATTCCAGGGACTCCTGGAGTGCCAGAGGAGACAGTAGCCCATACCCTTCTGGCCAACTACAACGACTTAGACCAGGTAGAGGATTTATTTAAAAAGCATGGCCAGGACATTGCTGCGGTAATTGTGGAGCCTGTTGCTGGCAATATGGGAGTGGTTTTGCCCAGAGCAGGCTTTTTAGAAGGACTGAGGGAAATTACTCTAAAATACGGCAGCTTGCTTATTTTTGACGAGGTGATAACTGGTTTTAGGGTAAGCTATAGTGGAGCGCAGGGTTATTTTAATATTGACCCGGATCTTACCTGTTTGGGTAAAATTATTGGTGGAGGCCTGCCTGTAGGGGCTTATGGTGGGAAGAAAGAGATTATGCAACACATTGCTCCAGAAGGACCTGTGTATCAGGCAGGTACTCTTTCTGGCAATCCCCTGGCTATGAGTGCGGGCATTGCCACTTTAAAGGAGCTTAAAAATAAAGATTATAATGAACTTGCCCAAAATACAGAAAAGCTGGCCTTGGGATTGCAAGAGATTTTGCAGAGAAAAGGCGTGCCAGTGCGTTTAAACCTTATTGGCTCCATGTTTACCCTCTTTTTTACAGACCAGGAGGTGGTGGATTTTGCTGGAGCAAAGCAAAGCAATCAGGAGCTTTTTGTCTCCTTTTATCAACAGATGCGCACTCAAGGTATATACCTGGCTCCTTCTGCCTTTGAAGCCAGCTTTAACTCCTTTAGTCATACGGAGAAAGAGTGGGAAAAACTTTAGAGGCAGCTAATAAACTAGAATTTTAAAAAGATTACTTGACATTGGATTTTCTCCTAACCTAAATAGAAAGGAGAATTTGTTCTTTTTGGGACAAACTACTTTTTAAAGAAGGAGGTGATTTTTATGAAGAGGTCTTGGTTAGTTGGGGTATTGGCTGCCTTGGTAGCTGGCTTGTTTCTCATCCCCAATCTTTGGGCAGTAGATGCTCCTAAAGGAGATATTATGTTGAAGGCTCCTGCTGGAGTAAAGGCCAAGAAAGCTCCTGTAAAGTTTTCTCACGCTGAACATGCTGCCTTTGATTGCACTAAGTGTCACCATGAATGGGATGGTAAGGCTGCTATCAAAAAATGTACTGATGCTGGTTGTCATGATATTTTTAAGGCTAAAGGAAAAGATAAGAAGAGTATCAAGTATTATTACAATGCTTACCATGATATGTGTATGAAAGGCTGCCATAAAGATTTAAAGAAGGCTGGTAAAGAGACTGGTCCTACTGCTTGTAATGGTTGCCATCCTAAGAAATAGTTAAACTGTGGGGAGGGGGAAGCAAAAAAAGCTTCCCCTTTTTAATTTTTGGGAGGCCCTAGATGGCTGAAAAAGAAAAAAGTTTAGAAGAAGAAATTATAGAACTTACAGACATTGTAGAAGAGCCCATTGCTGAGGAAATTTCTTTTCCCAAAGAAGAAGCGGTGAAAGAAGAAGATTTTGATTCTGACTTAGATGACCTTTTTACCTCTGCAGAAGAGAAAGAAGAGGTAGAAGAAGGTGGCAAAGAAAACGAGGATGAGCTGGATTTTGACGACCTTTTTGATTCAGAAATAGAAGTAGAAGCAAAAGAAGAACCCCAGCCAGAAAGCGAACAGGATTTGCCAGAAGAATCAGAAGAAGAGGAAATCAAGAGCTTTTTGCCAGAGGATGAACCTCTTTTGGAAGAGCCAGAAGAAACTTCAACAGAAGAAATAAGTCCAGAAGAAGTAGATGCCCAGTTGGATTTAGGTTCTATGGCCGAACAGGAAGAAGAGGAGAAAGAAGAAGAACTGGCTTTAGAAATCCCAGAGGAAGCAGAAGGGACTGAAGAAGCACCTTTAGAGCAAGAAGAGTTGGAGCCAGTTAGGGAAAGTGAGGCAGTAGAAGAAACTTTAGCTGAGGACTTAACTTCCCTCTCTTTAGAAGAAACAGAGGTGGATACAGAGGTAAGAGAGGAAGAAGAGATAGTACCAGAAATAGAACCAGAAGAAGAGCTTTCTTTAGAAGAAGGAGTGGCACCAGCAGAGTCTACTCCTGAAGTTAGCTGGAATGAAGAAGAGATTAAGGCTTTGGTAGAGCAAAAGGTTCAGGAAGCTGTAGGCAAGGAGGTTGCCGAGCTTACGCAAAAAGTAAGTGAACTGGTTGGGCTTCTGGATGCCAAGTTAGAGCCCATTAATAGCGAGCTTGCAGAAGTAAAAAATAAGCTGGATTTACTGGAAGAAAACAAATCCCTGGAAGAGGATAAAAAAATATCTGAGTTTGACCCAGAAGAATTGAAAGCTGAAATAGCAGCAAAAGTAGAGCAGACAGAAAAGAAGGTTTTGAGCTTAGAAGAAACCTTTAAGAATTTTAGTGCTGAACTGGTAGAAGCCCTGGAAAAGGACTTAAATACTGCTTTAAAACAAGCAGAATCACAGGATACCTCTGATTTTATTACCAGAGAAGACTTAAAGAATTTAGCCAAACAAATGCGCCTGGAACTGGAAGAATTTGTAAGCAAGCAGGTTCCTTTAGAAGCAGCCAGGGTCATTCGCGAAGAGATTGCCAATCTTTTAGCTAAAAGAAAAAAATAGCCCCTCTTTCTGGAGAAAGAAGGGGCTATTTTCCTCTCGACTATTTTCCTAAAAGCAGTTATTTTTAAGGCTTAAAAGAGGAGGGTTTCAAGGATTCTTCTCTTTTGCCGCCCGGCAAGATTAAGCTTTTAGCTTGGTCAAGGCCACTTCCCCCCTTCCGGGCGGATTTTAATTTTTGAGGTAACTATATGGAAAAATTGGAAAAACAAGCCTTGCAAGTAACCAAGGAAATAGTGGTCAAGTTTATTGAAGTGGGCAGAATTTCTCCTGCCAACTTTCCAGAGTATTTTTCCACCATTTACAAGCATGTATTAGAAACCATCACTACTTCCAGTGGACAAACATCTTCAGAACAAGACTCCAGTAGATAGGCTTTTTGCCAGTATTGCCACTAACTATGACTTTTTAAATCATTTTTTAAGTCTGGGTGTGGATTTTTATTGGCGAAGGCGTTTGGTGCAGAGCATTGATCCTTTTCCCGGGATGCGGGTTTTAGACCTTGCCTGCGGTACCTATGATGTGGGGTTGGCCCTTGTAAATAAAGAGGCCCGGATAAGAGTTATGGGGGTGGATTATACCTTTCAGATGCTTGTGGCAGGCAAAAAAAAGCTGTCTAAGGTGGGGAGAAAAATTTGTCCTTTGCAGGGAGATGGCAGGTTTTTACCCTTTAAGGACAATTCCTTTGATGTGGTGAGTATTGCCTTTGGTATTCGCAATATCAATCCCAGAGAAAGGGCTTATAAAGAAATTTTACGGGTTTTAAAGCCAGGAGGAAGATTTTTTATCCTGGAATTTGGCAGTGGGCGGCAAAGAATCTGGAAAGGACTTTACAATTTTTATTTAACTAAAATTTTACCGCTTATAGGTGGTTTTTTTTCTCAAGACAGGCCTGCTTATGAGTATTTGGCCAGGACAGTAAAGGAATTTCCCCTGGCCAGTGATTTGGCCAGGGAATTAAAATTGGCTGGTTTTGGAAAAATAGACTATTTTCCTCTAACTTCAGGGATAGTTTATATTCATAAGGGAGAAAAATTAGCCTCTGGTTAAATATACAATAAGAAGCCCAATTAAAATGGAAATAAGCCCCATTTTGCGTAAACTCTGGGGTGGCTGCTTGGCTAAAAAAGAGAGATAAGAGGGCATTTTTTCCGCCCACAAAAAATAGGGCAGGCCTTCAAAGACAAAGGCCAGTCCCAAAGCAGAAAAGAATAATTCCCAGTTGATTTGCATAGGAGTTATGCCTTTAATCAGAGTTGAAAAAAAAGTCCAGGAGTAAAGAAATGTTGGAGTTTAAAAATTTAATAGCCCAAAAAGAAGCAATAGCAGTCATTGGCCTAGGCTATGTGGGCTTGCCCCTGGCCATTGCTCTGGCCAGGCATTTTAAAGTCATTGGCTTTGATATCAATAAATTCAGAGTAGAAGAGCTAAGTCAGGGTAAAGATAGTACCCAGGAAGTGGAAGAGCAAGAGTTAAAAAAGAGTAGAGCTTTTTTTAGTGCTAACCCCAAAGACTTAGAAAAGGCCAGACTTTTTATTGTAGCTGTGCCCACTCCCATTGATAAAGAGCACATTCCAGACTTAAGGCCCATTTTAGGGGCAAGCAAGCTGGTGGGAGAACATCTTCCTCAAGGGAGTGTGGTGGTGTATGAGTCCACGGTTTATCCCGGGCTTACTGAAGAAAAGTGTGTGCCTGTGCTGGAAAAATATTCTGGGCTTAAGTGTGGACAGGATTTTTGGGTAGGCTATTCTCCAGAGCGTATCAATCCAGGGGATAAGGAACATACCCTGGAGACCATTGTCAAAGTGGTGGCCGGGCAGACTCCAGAGATAACAGAGCTTTTGGCTCAAGTATATGGTCAGGTAGTAAAAGCAGGCATTCATAAGGCCTCTTCCATTAAAGTGGCTGAGGCAGCCAAGGTAATTGAAAATACCCAGCGTGACCTGAACATTGCCTTGATGAACGAATTGGCACTTATTTTTGACCGCATGGAGATTGATACTCTGGAGGTATTAGAAGCAGCAGGCACCAAGTGGAACTTTTTGCCCTTTAGACCTGGCCTGGTAGGTGGGCACTGTATTGGCGTAGACCCTTATTATCTTACCTTTAAGGCAGAGTCTCTGGGCTATCATCCCCAGGTGATTTTAGCTGGAAGAAGGATAAATGACTTTATGGGCAAGTTTGTGGCTGAAAAGATGGTCAAACTTCTGGTGCGCAAACAGTGTCTTTTGGGTAGGGGTAAGATTGGCATTTTAGGACTTACCTTTAAGGAAAATGTGCCTGATTTGAGAAACACTAAGGTGGTGGATATTATAAGGGAGCTGGAGGACTTTGGCCTGGAAGTGGTGGTACACGACCCCCTGGCCTGTCCAGAGGAAGCAGAGCAGGAATATGGTTTAAAACTTTGTTCTTTAGATGGTTTAACCAATCTGGACGGCCTTATTTTAGCTGTAAATCATAGAGAATACCAAAAGCTAAAACCAGAAGATCTGGTGGCAAAATTTAAAGACCCTGCTAAAGGTGTGTTGATAGATGTGAAGGGCAGATTTGATTATTCTGCTTTTAAGAGCTATGGCCTTACTTACTGGAGATTGTAAGTGAATTTACTTTTAGTCTTTGCTACTTTAAAAGAAGCAGAAAGTTTTTTTGGGACTTCTTTAGCTGCCAAGCAGGGAGAAGTTTTTACCTTGCAACAAAAGCACTTGACAGTAGAGGTATTGGTTACTGGAATTACAATTCTAAACAGTGCTCTTTTTTTAAGTAAACTTTTGAGTAAAAAAACTTATGACCTGATTCTTAATCTGGGGATTGCTGGAGTTTTTGCCTCCAGTGGTTATAATCTGGGAGAAACAGTGCTTTGTAAACGCGAGGTTTGGCCGGAATTGGGCGTGGAAGTAAAAGGAAAGGTAAAGAGAAGTTTACTGAAATTTCCCCTGTGGGCAGAGGAAAATATAGAGCAGGAAATTTTCCTGGAAGTGGATAAGGGACTAAAGGTTTTGGGTAAAGATTTAGCTTATCCCAGGGTAAGTAGCCTTACTGTTTCCACAGTAACAGGTTCTAGAGAAAGGGCTGATTTTTTAGCTCAAGAGTATAGAGTAGAAATAGAAAACATGGAAGGCTTTGCCCTGGCTTATACTGCTCTTATTTATGGCATTCCTTTTTTGGAAGTGCGAACTTTATCTAACATAGTTGGCAGTAGAGAAAAAAAGACTGGGACTTAAAGGGTGCTTTTAGGTCTTTGCATCAGCTTTATAAGGAGATTTTTGAAGAGTGGAAAAATTAAATATAGCCATTTCTCCCTGCCCCAATGATACTTTTATCTTTGGACCCTGGATTTTGGGCCTGGTCCCAGATATCAAAAATAGAAGTTCCCGTTTTATCTTTGAAGATATTGAGGATTTGAATAACCTGGCTGGGCAAGGCGAAGTGGATGTGGTAAAGGTTTCAGCTGTGCAGGGCCTTAAACTTAAAGATAAGTATGAGATTTTAGAAACAGGAGGAGCCTTTGGGCTTACTCATGGCCCCAAACTGGTTTCCCTGCCCGGGATAAAAAGGGAAGAAATTAGAAAAATAGCCATACCTGGTCTTTTGACCACAGCCTATCACTTACTTAGAAGTGCCTGGCCCAGGGAGTTTATTCCAATGCCCATGCTTTTTAGCGATATTCCCCTGGCCCTGCAGTTAAAAATAGTTGACGCTGGCCTACTTATTCACGAAACTGCCCTCATTTATGCTCAAAAGGGCTTTGAGTTGGTTCTGGATTTGGGCAGGTGGTGGAAAGAGCAAAGCAAAGGACTGCCCTTGCCTTTGGGCGTGATTCTGGCCAAACCTGAGCTTGCCCGGGTGGTTGCTGAGAAGATTAAAGAAAGCCTTGACAGGGCCAAGGAGAGTAAAGAAGAAATTATACCTTTTATAAAGACCTTTGCCCAGGAAATGGAAGAAAAGACTCTGGAGGAGCATATCCAGGCCTATGTGAATGAATTGTCCTGGGATATGGGCAAAAAGGGGCAAGATGCCTTAAATTATTTGAGGAAACTGGTAGATGCTTGAGAAGTTAAAAGACTATCTGGCCCGGGAAATCCCCCTGATTAATGCTGTACTGGCAAAAGAGATTGCCTCACTTCCTCCTTCTATTTTAGAAGTGGCTCAACATGTCTTAAATGCTGGGGGGAAAAGGCTTAGGCCCTTTTTGGTGCTTTTGATGGCCAGGGCCTTGGGGTATGCTAAAGAAGATGTCTATCCCCTGGCCTGCGCTTTAGAGATTTTCCACTCGGCCACCTTGATTCACGATGATGTTTTGGATGAAGCAGAATTGAGACGAGGACAGACTGCCAGTCACATTCAATTTGGCAATAAAAGGGCAATTTTGGCTGGAGATGGGCTTTTGGCTTTGGGCAACTTGATTGTAGCCAGATACAATAATCCCTTGCTAACTCAGGTGGTTTCAGAGGCCATTTTAGCTACAGCCTATGGAGAAATAGAAGAAATTGCCTTTAGTAAAAACAAGATCGATAAAGAAACCTATTTTAGAATTATCAGCGGAAAAACTGCCTATTTAATTCAGGCTGCCTGTGAGTGTGGAGCTATTTTAAGTGGCTCTGAGGATTTGGTCCTGGCAGCTAAAAGCTATGGTTTTAATTTAGGGGTAGCTTTTCAACTCATAGACGATGTGCTGGACTATACCCAATCCCATGAGATTATGGGAAAGCCTCAGCTGGGAGATTTGAGAGAAGGCAAAATTACTTTGCCCTTGATTTACTATGTAGAGACCCTGTCGTTAGCAGAACAGGAGGAGTTTTGGGAAAAGTTTTTTAGTTTTAGTTTTGAAGAAGAGGAACTGGAAGAAATCCTTTTGACCATAAAAGAGAAAGAAATCTCTGAACGGGTAAAAACAGAGGCCAAAGCTTATTTGGATAAGGCCAGAAAAAGTTTGGAAGCTTTTCCAGAAAGTAAAGAAAAAGAAATTTTAAATTCCATCTTAACTTATATTGTGGAGAGAGAAAAATAAAATGCCCAGAATACCTGCTAAACTAAAAGTTTCTCTTAAAGAAGCCATGTCTGTTACCTTTCCTCCAGCCATGTCTTCTTTGTTACAGGAAGCAACTTCAGCCAATCCTGATTTTAATAACCTGGCAAAGATTATTGCTACAGATCCAGGGCTTACAGTTACTATTTTGAGTTTGATAAATTCTCCCTATTATAGCCTCCAGGAAAAGGTTACGGACTTAAAAAGAGCTGCTGTAATTTTAGGCACCAAAGAAATCTTAAAGATTGCCCTTTCTGTTACCTTTCACAAAAATTTAAGCCTTAAATTTCAGACCTGCGAGGTACTTAAGTTTCGCACCTGGAGACAAACAGTCTGGGGCGCTGTGGCTGGAGAGGTGTTGGCTCAAAAACTAAGCCCCAAAGAAGCAGATAAGGTCTATACCGCAGGGCTACTTAAGGATTTGAGTTTATTTCTTATTTGTTGCGTAGAAGATGAGGAAGTAGAAGACTTTACCCGTATTTGCTATGATGGAGACAATCTCATTTCTTTGAAAAAGGACCAGTTGCGTAGGGAAGTTGAGCTCTGGGGAATAGAGCATCCCCAGATTACTCAGGCCTTGCTTAAATCCTGGAATTTTCCTTTAAATGGAGTTTTTGGGGCTATAAAGTACCATCACGCAGTAGACAGAATAGAAGAGTTTGAAGCAGCTATCCAGTGCCTTATTTTGGGTACCCTGTGGGCAGAGGCAGAGTTTGAGGATAAAGATAGTTCTATTCTCTTTAAGTTAAAAGCTATTTTAAAAAACATTGCCCAGATTGAAGAGGAGGAATTTAATAACTTACGCTCTACAATTAAAAACAATGTCAACTCCATTTGTGAGACTTTAAGTATTAAAGAAGACAAGGAAAAGATTTGTTTTTATACCCTTCCTTTGGAAAAGATTCAAAACTTTAGCCATCTTTTACAAGAAGTAGATACTGCCAGTGATTTGCAAGAAATAGCCCAAATACTGGGCAGGCATTTTTACTGGCTGTGGAATATTCGGGATTTTAGAATTACCTTGCGCTCGCCAATTACAGGAGAGGAAACTTTTTTTGAGTTTAAAGCAGGAAAATTAACTAGAACTGATGAACCTGCTTCTCCTTCTAAAGAATGTTCCAAGTCCTGTTCTTTTACCCTTGAGGTAAAAGGAGAAAAATTTGGATGTATTTGTTTTGAAAAGCTGGAAGCCAGTTTACACCAGGAAGTTGCGCTGTATGTTTCTTTGTTTAGGCAGAGATTTGAAAACTTTTTTTATCGTCACCTGGAGACTTCAGGCAAGGCCCTGGTTCTGGACTTACTTCCTGTGGGTATTATTCGTTTAAACAAACTGGGCAAGGTGTTGCAGTTGAATGCCTTTGCCAAACAAGCTTTAAAGGTAAAAAGTGAATTACGAGGCCTTAGTTTTAAAAATATTTTGTCCAACATAATTGGCCTGGATTTGGGGACAGAGTGGGATAATTTTCTGACCAGAAAGGTGAACAGCTTTTCCAGGCTTTACTGTCCTTTAGGCCCAGAGGCAGAAGTGGCAAAGTCTCCCTGTTTTAACTTTTCTGCTTCCTGGATTACCCTGGAAGGTGTGGAGCAAATTTTGGTTATTGTGCAGGATATTCAGGAAATAGCCTCTTTAGAAAGTGAAATTGTTTATCAAAAAAACTTTTTAAGCGTGTTGGTTTCTTCCATGCAGGATGTGGTGCTTACTGTGGATAAGGAAGGCCAAATCCTCTTTACTTCTCCTTCCTTAGACCATCTTAAGGGGAAAAACTTTTTTGATGTATCCACTCCTTCCTCAGCCCTTAGCTTTATCTGGGGGCCAAGAATTCTGGAAGAAAGCGTTCCCTTTGAGATTAAACTGGCCTTAAACGGAGAGACTTTATCTTTAGAGATAGTGATTTCTCCCATTAGAGAGTCTGCCACTTATCTTCTGGTGGGGAGAAACCTTACTCTGATTAAAAGATTGGAACAAAAGATTCGGGAACAGGCTGTTTTTGATCATCTTTCCAGGGTCTATAATAGACATCAACTGGCTGTATTTTTAGAACGAGAGGTTCAAAGGGCAAAAAGACAGGGTAAAAAAGTAGGAGTTATCTTTTTTGATCTGGATAAGTTTAAAAATTATAATGACCTCTATGGGCACCAGCAAGGAGACGAGGCTATTCGCAGATTTGGAAGAATTTTGATTCGCAATTCCAGGCAAGGAGTAGATTTTCCCTGTCGTTATGGTGGAGATGAGTTTGTGCTTTTGGCCTCAGAAGTGGAAGAAAAGACTCTGGAGGTTATAGCCAGAAGAGTTAGAAGTGACTTTGACAAGGAATTTAAGGGAGAGCTTTCCTTAAGCATTGGCCTTGCCCTGTTAAAAGAGGGTGAAACAGGAGAACAAATGGTTTCCCGAGCAGATGAAGCCGCTTACAAGGCCAAAGCTCAGGGAGGCAACAAGATAGTTTGGGGATAGGAAAAGGAAAGAGGAGTTTTTAAGTATGCTAGCACGCTTGGAAGTGGCTTTAAGGCCAGAAGTAAGAGATGTAAGAGGAGAAAAGATTGCTCGTAAAATAAAAGAGCATTTAAATTTAGATGTGGAAGAAGTAAGGATAATTAAAGGCTATACCATTGATGGTTTGGAAGCCAAGGAACTGGATGTGGTTTTAAAGGAACATTTCCTTTCAGACCCGGTATTACATAAAGTTGCTTTTGAGCCTTTGGCTCAGGATTTTGATTGGATTATTGAAGTTGGTTTTAGGCCTGGAGTCACAGACAACGAAGGAAAAACTGCCAGTTATACCCTGGAGAGGATTTTTAAAAAGACCATTCAGGTCTATACCAGTGAACAATTTTTACTCAAAGGTAATCTGGATAAATCCCAGGTAGAGCACATTGCAAAAGACCTTTTAGCCAATGAACTTATTCAACGCTTTAGTTATAGAAGTTTTGCCCAGTGGAAGAATGCCCCGGGCTTTCCCCTGGTCGCTCCCAAAGTTACAGGCCAGGCTTCTACAGAAGTGGAAATTATTCCCTTAGCTCCTTTAAGTGCACAGGAATTGGTGCAGTTGAGTAAAGACAGAGTGCTGGCGCTTAGTTTGCAAGAAATGGAGGTTATTAGGGATTACTTTAACCTTCCAGCAGTAAAAGAAGCCAGAGCCAGACTGGGATTAGCTCCTCATCCCACAGATGCAGAGCTGGAATGTTTGGCCCAGACCTGGTCTGAGCACTGTAAACACAAAATTTTTAATGCCAGAATTACCTATGAAGATAGGGAAAAGCAAAAAACTGAGGTAATTGATAGCCTTTTTAAAACCTATATTGCAGGTAGCACGCAAAAAATCCGTGAGTTAAAGGGAGAAAAAGACTATTGCCTTTCTGTATTTAAAGATAATGCTGGAGTAATTAAATTTGACCGGGACCTGGATGTATGCATCAAAGTGGAGACCCACAATAGCCCTTCAGCCTTAGACCCCTATGGTGGGGCTTTGACCGGCATTGTGGGGGTAAACAGAGACCCCATGGGCACAGGCCTGGGAGCCAATTTGTTGTGTAATACAGATGTGTTTTGTTTTGCCTCTCCCTTTTTTAAGGGCGAACTTCCTCCCAGACTTCTCCATCCCAGGCGGGTGATGGAAGGAGTGCGGGAAGGAGTGGAGCACGGTGGCAATAAATCTGGTATTCCCACTGTAAATGGCGGCATTGTTTTTGAGGAAAGATACCTGGGCAAACCTCTGGTATTTTGTGGAACTGTAGGTACTATCCCGCATGAGATTAAGGGCAGGAAAGGATATAAAAAGAAGGCCCAGGTGGGAGATTATATTGTGATGACCGGAGGAAGAATTGGCAAAGATGGTATTCATGGCGCTACCTTTTCCTCTGAAGAACTACACGAAGGCTCTCCAGCCACAGCAGTCCAGATTGGAGACCCCATTACCCAGCGTAAAATGTATGATTTTATCATGCGAGCCAGGGATTTGGGCTTGTATAATGCCATTACAGACAATGGGGCAGGTGGTTTATCTTCTTCTGTGGGGGAAATGGCTGAAGATACTGGCGGCTGTGATTTGGACTTGAGCAAAGCCCCTCTAAAGTACGATGGCCTTAAGCCCTGGGAGATTTTGCTTTCTGAAGCCCAGGAAAGAATGACCCTGGCTGTGCCTGAAGAGCACCTGGAGGAGTTTTTACAACTGGCCCGGGAAATGGATGTAGAAGCCAGTGTGCTGGGCAGGTTTGTGGATAGTGGAAAGTTTTTGGTTCGCTATGGAGAAAAGATTGTTGCCTATCTGGACATGCACTTTTTACACCACGGCCTTCCTCAAATGGAGCTCAAGGCTGTGTGGGAAAAGCCCAAGTTCCCTGAGATTAGCCAGGATAAGATCAGGGTGGGCAGACAGGATGAGTTTTTAAAGCAGATGCTTGGGCGTTTAAACATTTGCTCCCGCGAATATGTTATCAGGCAGTATGATCATGAAGTGCAGGGGGGAAGTGTAATTAAGCCCCTGGTAGGAGTTTTGAGTGATGGTCCTGCAGATGCAGCTGTGCTTAGACCTGTTTTAGACAAAGATAGAGGCCTGGTGGTGAGCAATGGGATTTGTCCCAAGTTTAGTGATTATGACACTTACTGGATGATGGCCAATGCCATTGATGAAGCCATTCGCAATTGTGTGGCTGTGGGTGGAGACCCCAATTATCTGGCTGGAGTGGATAACTTTTGCTGGTGCGATCCTGTCCAGTCAGAAAAGACTCCAGACGGTCATTACAAACTGGCTCAACTGGTAAGGGCCAACAGGGCTCTGGCTCACTTTTGCCAGGCCTTTCAGGTCCCCTGTATTTCAGGCAAGGATTCCATGAAAAATGACTATACAGGTGGGGGACAAAAGATTTCCATTCCACCCACCGTGCTTTTTTCCTTGATTAGTGTAATAGAAGACATTTCCTGGTGTCAGACCTCTGATTTTAAGTTGCCAGAAGAAGAGATTTATCTTTTGGGACTTACGCGTAGAGAGCTGGCTGGTAGTGAATTTTTAGCTGAACTGGGTTTAAAAGGCGGAGATGTACCCCAGGTGGATGTGCTTTTAGCCCGAAAACGCTATCTTACTTTACATGAGGCCTTTAAACAAAGACTTATTACTGCCTGCCACGACCTTTCTGATGGAGGGCTGGGAGTAGCTTTGGCTGAAATGGCCATTGGAGGTAGATTGGGAGCCAGAGTGGACCTGGCCCAGGTTCCCTGTTGTCCTGGGGACTTGACCCTGGAAGAAGTGCTTTACAGTGAAAGTGCCAGTAGACTTCTGGTTACAGTGAGAAAGGAAAACAGGGATAGGTTCAGGGCCCTGTTTCAGGGGCAGGTAATAGCTTATCTGGGCGAAACCACTGCCCTTCCTGAACTTGTGTTTCACTATAAGGGAGAAAAGCTTTTTAGTTGCTCGGTAGAAGAGTTAACCAGGGCCTGGAAAGCCACTTTAGACTGGTAAATGGAGCTAGAAGAGAAACTCAAGCTTTTAAGCACTAGCGTTCATCTGGACCAGGTTTGTGGGCTTAGTTCTCTTCACCAGCGTTTACAAAATTTAACTCCGCAAAAGGGGCCAATTTACCACAGTCTAGCTGGTGGGCAAAGGGTTCCTTTGTTAAAGATTCTTTTATCCAACAGGTGTGAGTTTAATTGTAGCTATTGCGCCAATAAAAAGGACTTTGATTTTCCCAGGACCAGCCTGGAGCCAGATGAACTGGCTAAACTCACGGTAGAATTATTTCAGAAAAAAATTATTCAGGGCTTGTTTTTAAGCTCAGCAGTGGATAGGTCGCCCAACTATACCATGGAGCGTATGCTCTGGGTGGCCAGGAAGCTGCGTTTGTACTATAAATTTCCTGGTTATATCCATCTCAAAATTATTCCTGGAAGCGATAGGGATTTACTCAGAGAAGCTTTGAAATATGCCAGTAGAGTGAGCATAAATTTGGAGTTCCCCACCCAGAGAAGTTTAGAACTCTTTGCTCCCAATAAAAAACCAGAGTATTTGCTTAAACCCCTGCAAGGCCTGTCCAGATTGTTGCAAACCCAAAGGAAGGTTGCCACCAAAGGGCTTAGTACTCAATTTATAGTGGGAGCAAGTAAGGAAAGCGATAGTACCTTGCTAAAGGTTGCCAGCACCCTCTACCAGCAATATGGCTTAAAAAGGGTTTACTATTCTGCCTTTGTTCCAGTCTTGACTCCGCATAATTTTGAGCTGCCAGCCAGAAAAACTCTCCTGCGGGAACACAGGCTTTACCAGGCAGACTGGCTTATTCGCTGTTATGGCTTTAGCTGGGAAGAGCTTTTTAGTTCTTCTCCTAATCTGGATTTTCACTTGGACCCCAAAACCAGCTGGGCCCTTAATCACTTAGAACTTTTCCCGGTGGAGATAAACAGAGCTAGCTTTAAAGAACTTTTAAGAATTCCTGGCATCGGGCAAAAAGGAGCCAGGCAGATTATTAACCTTAGAAAGCAGGGAAACCTTGGCTGGGAAGAGGTGGAAAAAATAGCTATCAATCTGAGTAAGGCCAAGTATTTTATCACAGTAAAGGGAAGATACTTTTGCTCTCATTTTGAACCTGGTAGGATAAAGAGATTTTTGAGAAAAGAAAGGGTAAACTTTCTACCTTTAAACTGATTGCCTGCGCACAGATAAACCCAAGGTCTTTAAAAATTCCAGGTCTTCCTGGACACTAAAACCGCTTTGAGTAAGATAATTTCCGGTCATAATAGCACTGGCTCCAGCCAGGAAAATAAGGGGATGTAAAGAGCTCAGGTGTTGTTTTCGACCTCCACAGATAATAATTTCCTTATCAGGCAGGATAAAACGGAAAGTAGCAATGATTTTCAGGCAATACAGAGGAGTTAAATAGGAGTTCTTTTCCAGAGGGGTTCCTGGAATGGGAATGAGGAAGTTTAAAGGGACAGCATCCACATCCAGTTCTTTTAAGGTATAAGCTAGTTCTATAATGTCCTGGAAACTTTCGCCCAGGCCAAAAACTCCTCCACTGCATACACTTAAGCCAGCTTTTTTGGCTTCTTTTATGGTGTTGATGCGTTCGGCATAGCTATGGGTGGTGCAAATTCGGGGAAAGTAGGATTTACTGGTCTCCAGATTGTGATGATAACGGCTAAGGCCTGCCCTTTTTAGCTCTTCTAGTTCCCTGGCTGATAAGATGCCCAGAGAAGCACAAAGGCCTATTTGGGATTTGAGGCTGGCAAATACTTCTTTTACCTGCATTATTTCCCTGGAGGTTAAGGCCTTGCCAGAAGTCACCAGGGCGTAGCGATTTACTCCCTTTTGGGCCATGTCTTGTCCCAACTCATAGAGCTCTTCTTTGGGCTTTAGCGGATAGACCGGGATATGGGTTTGATAGTATTTGGATTGGGCACAAAAGGCACAGTTTTCTGAGCAGCGTCCGGATTTGGCATTGGCAATGGTGCAAAGGTGGATTTGCTGGGAATAGAGCTGGCGTAAAAAATTACTGCCTGTGAGCAAAGAAAGGATTTCTGGCCCTTTAAGGGAAGACAGGGTTTCCAAATCCTTGGAGCTTAACTTATTTTGTAAGGCCTTTTCAGCCAAGTGCAGGCTATCCTTAGGAGAAAACACCTTTTAAATCCTGAAAATAGGTTTGATAAAGGTTAAAATAGTCGATTTTTGTATCCTCTAGCCAGGGGATTTGAGCAATAACTTTTACCTTTCCATAATATTCAATGGCTTCTTTATTTTCTGGATGTAAGGGCCCGTTTAAAACCACTCCAGCTATTTTTAACTTTCTACTTCTTAATACCTCTAAACTTAAAAGGGTGTGATTGATGGTGCCCAGGGTGCTTCTGGCCACTAAAATTAAAGGAAGATTAAATTTTTGCATCAGGTCCAGCATGAACTGGTTTTGGTTTAAGGGAACCAGAATCCCCCCAGCTCCTTCCACCAGCAAAGGCCTTTGTTCAGGCAGGGGGATTTTTTCCAGGTCTATAAAGTCCTTTTCCAGTCTGGCTGCCAGATGGGGGGAAAGGGGTTCTTTAAAGAGATAGGTCTCAGGTAAAAAATGTTTTTCCTTTAAACCAGTTTGTTCTTTTATCCACTGAGAATCAATGAGGTCTTTGCTCCCAGTTTGAATGGGCTTAAAATAATAACCCCTTAGTCCAGCCACTAAAATGGCACTAATAAAGGTTTTGCCCACATTGGTGTCTGTCCCGGTTATGAAAAAACTAGTCTGCATAGTCTTGCTCCAGGAGCACTTCCTTAATGGCAGTAGTGAGCTGGTTTAACTCTGAAGAAGAGATAATATAAGGAGGCATGATGTAAATGAGGTTGAGAAAGGGACGAATCCATACACCCTTAGCTACAAATTTTTTCTGGATTTTGGCTATATTTACCCTTTTACTTACTTCTACCACTCCAATGGCGCCAAGAACCCGTACATCTTTGACTCCTTCTATTTGTCTACAGGGAAGGAGTTCTCTGAATAGTTGCTCTTCTATGTTTTTTACCTTTTCCTGCCAGTTAGAGGTAAGGAGTAATTCCAGGCTGGCCAGGGCCACTCTGCAGGCCAGAGGATTGCCCATATAGGTTGGGCCATGCATAAACACATAGGGAGGAGCAGAAGAAATTGTCCGGGCTATTTCAGAAGTACATAAGGTGGCAGCTAAAGTTAGGTAGCCTCCAGTTAAGGCCTTGCCTACACAGAGGATATCTGGTTTTACCCGGGCGTGCTCCAGAGCAAAGAGTTTACCTGTGCGTCCAAAACCTGTGGCTATTTCGTCTAAAATCAGCAAAACGCCTTCCTTTTGGCAGAGCTTGGCCACCTTTTGTAAAAATACAGGGGAATAGATGCGCATGCCCCCAGCACCCTGGACAATGGGCTCTAAAATTACTGCAGCCAGGTCTTTTAGGTGCTGGTAAAAAAGCTCTTTAAAACACTCAAAATCCTGAGGATTAAAGTCTTGAAAGCCATTTTGGGGAGGTGGGCAAAAGATATTTTGGGGCAGAAAAGAAGAAAATAAGGAATGCATTCCAGTATAAGGGTCGCAGACACTCATGGCCCCAAAGGTATCTCCATGATAACCCTTTAACAGGGTAAGAAATTTTGAACGCTGCTCTCCTTTGGCCTGCCAGTATTGTAAGGCCATTTTTAAAGCAACTTCCACACTTATTGAACCAGAATCTGCAAAAAAGACCCATTGCAGGTTGTCTGGAGTAATTTCCATAAGTTTTTGGGCTAACTTCACTGCTGGTTTGTGGGTAAGCCCTCCAAACATTACATGGGCCATGTCCTTTAGCTGTTCCTGGATGGCCTGGTTGAGCTGGGGATGGTTGTAGCCATGGATTGCTGCCCACCAGGAAGACATGCCATTTATGAGCTTTTCTCCACTTTCCAACTCTATAATAACTCCCTGGGCCCTTTTTACCGGGTAAACAGGCAAGGGATTAAGGGCTGAAGTGTAGGGATGCCAGATATGGGCTTGATCAAATTGAAGCAAGGACTGAATGTTCATGGTTTTTAGTGGCGGAGGGAGAGAGATTCGAACTCCCGGACCCCGTCAAGGGTCTGCGGTTTTCAAGACCGCCGCCTTCGACCACTCGGCCATCCCTCCTTAAAGATTAAAAGTATAAATAAACGGGGCAAAAAGCAAGAGTAAAGAAGGGAAAATATGGCGGAGAGGGAGGGATTTGAACCCTCGGTAGAGGTTTTAGCCCCTACACTCGCTTAGCAGGCGAGCGCCTTCAGCCAACTCGGCCACCTCTCCAGAAGAGGTTAAACTTTTAAATCAAACCTACAGCCTAGTCAATGAAAAAAGTTGCTAATTTCTCCAGATTGGTTTTGGCAATAGGAGTTTACTTGGGAATTAGCTTCTTGCTTATTTTGGGAAATTGGGGCAAAATTAAATTTTATTTAGTCAAAGGAGTTCTGAATGAACGAGAAATGGTTAAGTACTATAAGAGAATATGCAGAAGCTTTGCTTGTTGCTTTAATCCTTGCTTTTTTTATTCGTTCTTTTGTGGTTCAGGCTTTTAAAATACCTTCTGGCTCCATGTTGGACACCCTGCAGATAGGAGACCATTTGTTGGTAAATAAGTTTATTTATGGCATAAGAGTCCCTTTTACTGATTATTTTTTAGTAAAATTTTCTGACCCTAAATTTCAAGATGTGATTGTGTTTAAGTATCCTAAAGAACCTTCCAAGGATTTTATTAAAAGAGTTATTGGGCTTCCTGGAGATACCATAGAGATAATCAATAAGGAAGTTTATCGAAACGGTCAAAAGCTTGTGGAACCTTATGTAAAACATGTGGACCCTCAAATTATACCCAGGAGGGATAATGTTGGTCCCATAAAAGTACCAGAGGGAAAGTACTTTGTTATGGGAGATAATAGAGACGAATCCTATGATTCTAGATTTTGGGGATTTGTGGATAGAGACCAGATTTTAGGAAAGGCCTGGATTATTTACTGGTCCTGGCAGGGCTTTTCTAATATTCGCTGGAACAGGATAGGCCATTTGATACATTAACACAATGTTTGCTAAAGTCTTTAGTGGTGGTTTATTAGGTATAGATGGCTTTTTAGTAGAAGTAGAGATAGATTTAACCCGCTCTGGCCTGCCTGCCTTTAGTCTGGTAGGTCTGGCAGAAGGGGCGGTACGGGAAAGTAAAGAAAGAATCTTTTCTGCCTTAAAGAATAATGGTTTTAAACTCCCGCCTGCAAGAATTACTATCAACTTAGCTCCAGCCAATCAAAGAAAAGAGGGAAGCCTTTTTGATTTGCCTTTGAGTATTGGTTTATTGGTAGCTGCTGGATTGCTTCCCAAAAGTTCCTTTTTAGAACACACCCTTTTGGCTGGCGAGCTTTCTTTAAATGGAGAATTGCGTCCCATTGCCGGAGCTTTGCCTTTAGCACTTTTAGCTAAAAACAAAGGCTTAAAATATGTTGTTCTTCCCAGGGATAATGGGCCAGAAGCAGCTGTGGTTAAAGGGGTAGAGGTCTTTGCCCTGGAAAATCTGGCTCAAGTGGTGAGTTTGCTGGAAGGCAAAGAACTGACACCTTTTCAGGTGGATGTGGATAGCCTTTTTCAGGAGCAGACCAGTTTTTTAGAAGACTTTTCAGAAGTAAAGGGCCAAGAACATGTAAAAAGGGCCATTGAAATAGCTGCTGCCGGAGGCCACAACTTGCTTTTAGTAGGTCCTCCAGGCAGTGGTAAGACCATGCTGGCCAAAAGAATTCCAACCATTTTACCCCCTTTGACCTTTAGTGAAGCCCTGGAGGTGACTAAAATTTATAGTGTAAGTGGCCAGCTTCCTCCTCAGGTTTCTTTACTTATCCAGCGTCCCTTTCGGGCTCCTCACCATACCATTTCAGATGCAGGGCTTATTGGTGGCGGGCATTATCCTCGGCCTGGAGAGGTCTCTCTAGCCCATAGGGGCGTGCTGTTTTTAGACGAACTGCCAGAATTTAAAAAACATGTTCTAGAGGTGCTAAGACAGCCCTTGGAAGATGGCGAGGTTACCATTGCCAGGGCCAGCATGTCCCTGAGATATCCAGCCAGCTTTATGCTGGTAGCCGCCATGAATCCCTGTCCTTGTGGATACCTGGGGGATGAAAAACACCATTGTTCCTGTACTCCCTTGCAAATCCAGCGTTATCGTTCCAGACTCTCTGGTCCCTTGCTGGACCGTATTGACTTGCAGGTAGAGGTTCCAGCTGTGGAATATAAAAAACTCAGGCAGGAACAAAGTGAGTTTTCCTCTAAGAAAATGTTAAAACGGGTCCTTACAGCCAGGAAAATACAACAGAAGCGCTACCAGGAAGCTTCTTTACCCTTTTTGACCAACAGTGAACTAAATGGACGCTGGTTAAATAAGTTTTGTCCTTTAGGAGAAAGGGAACACGCCTTTTTAGAACAGGCAGTGAAAAATCTAGGACTTTCTGCCAGGGCCTTTACGAGAATTTTGCGCCTGGGTAGAACCATTGCTGACCTGGAAGGTAAAGAAAATTTAGATGTGCCCATCCTGGCCGAAGCCATTAGCTATCGTTTTTTAGACCGCACCTAGTTTTTTGTTTGACATTATCCTTATTCCCTTTTTACAACTTCAGTAATTTTAAAATATAGGCTTTTTTATTGTGATATGGAAAAGAAGTTTAAAATTGCAATATTCTTACTTCTAGTTTTAGAGCTAATTTTTCTTTTAGGCCATATTTATTATCAAAATTATTACTGGAAAGGTAGAAAACTAAGAGTAGCAGAAAGCAAGGAAAGCCCTTTATGTTTTTTTTCTCCTTATGGGCAGGGCATAGACTATTCCCTGGCTTCTCTTTTGGCTAAAGAAAAAAACTTTCTCTGATTTGGAAAAGGGTTAATACCTTTGAACAGGCTTTTAACTTGCTTGAGAAAAGAGAAGTAGATTTGGTAGTGGGAGTGCCTACCCTTTTAGTTGAAAATAAAAGTAATTTTAAAAAGGGAAAGGAATATGTAAAAAACAATTTTTTATTTGTACATAACAAAAAAAGATATCCTTTAAGGCGCTTTGATGAGCTTTGTAAGAGTAAAGTTATAGTTCCCAAAAATTCTATCTTTGTTTCTAAAATAACAGACTATGATAAGATAATTTTTTGTTCCATAAATTACGAAATCATAGATTCCCAGGAGTTAGATGCCTTTAGGGTTTTAGAGGCTAACAAGGCCAGGTTTATGCTCACAGATAAAATTAAGTTTAATGCCTTAAATCCTTATTTTCTGGATTTACGCCCTACTTATGAGTTTAAGCAAAAATTTGCTCACCTTTGGCTCTGGAGTACTCACTATGCCAGCTTAAGCCAGCTTATTGCTGAGTTTTGGGAAGGAGAAGAAGTAAAGCAGAAGATTAAGGACATACAGGAACTATACCTGGGATTTTTTCCAGAGGATATTGATTTTTATCAGTTAAATCATTTGCAAGAGTCGGTTTTAAGGTTTTTACCGCGCTATGAAAAAGATATTATAGCTGCCTGTAAAAAGTATGATCTAGACCCTCTTTTTTCTGGCCCAGATTTACCAGGAATCTCATTTTAATCCACGGGCTCGAAGCAGGACAGGAGTAAGAGGTTTACTTCAACTGAGTTTGGATACTGCTTCTCTGTTGGGTGTAGAAAATCGTTTAAATCCTACGCAAAGCATCTGGGGTGGAGCCAAGTACATGGCCTTTTTAGAGGAAAGGGTGGCTAAAAAAGGAGTGAAAGGCTGGGATAAGTGGTTCTTTGTGCTGGCTGCTTACAACCAGGGCTTAGGCCACCTTTACGATGCCATGGATTTAGCTGTGAAGCAAAACAAAAACCCTTATAAGTGGTCCTCTTTAAAGGAAGTCTATCCCCTTTTAAGTTATAAAAAGTTTTATAAAAACACCAAACATGGGTATTGCCGGGGTTATGAAGCTGTGGACTATGTGCAGAGCGTAAGGTATTATTATTATATTTTAAATTTATTTACCTTTCTGGGGAGCAGGGAAGGCGATTACCTTAGACGCTTTGTTTCCCTGCGTCCTCTTGTTTGGCCGAGATAGTTCTTCTTTTGAATTCCCCTTTTTTAGCTGGAGATTAAAGAACTGGTTTTTCCACTTTAAACTCTGGATAAAAGAAAAGACCAGAAAATCTCGCTCCCACTGGTTGGTAGGCTGAAAGTTTTGGACCAGGTTGAAGTATTTTTCCCATAGAGAAGTAAGAGATGCTTCGTCTATTTCCAGTAATTTTTCCGCCAGGTTTTGCAGTAGTTTTTCCATTTTTGTCTGCCTTTTTTGATTTGCCCCTTTTTAGAGCCTGTGCTAAAAGTGTAAAAGTTTGCTTGATTATGTCAAGAAAAGGAGAGGTTTGGAGATGAATATTAAGGAAATGTACAAAAAGATAGTAGAAGACCCCTTTCCTGAGGACTTAACCCTTACTTTAGGGGGACAAAAATTAATTTTTAGAAAAAGGGTCTGGGAGATTGAAGGAGAAAAAAAGGTCTGCGCTATGGAGAAAATCCAGACCAACCTGCTGCCCTCTATGAACTGGTAGAAGGCTCGCTTACTTTGGGTGGGATTAGCTTTAGAGGTCCAGGCAAAGGCCTGGTAGCCTCTCTTACTGAAGCCAATATGCTGCAGGCAGGTAAACATCCTGGAAAAATCAATCTCACAGATGTGGATAATGGCATCAATATCTTGCAATATTTGTATCAAAAACCAGCTGCTGTAATTTTAAAGCACAACAATCCTTCAGGAGCGGCCTGGGGGCAGGACCTGTTAGATGCCTTAAACAAGGCCTATTTTGCCGATAGGATTGCTGCCTTTGGCGGAGCAGTGGTGGTCAATAGGCCCATTGATAAGATGTGTGCTGAATTTTTAACCCAGTTTTACTTTGAAGTGGTAGCTGCCCCTGGTTATGAAACAGGAGCCCTGGAGATTTTAAAGCAAAAGAAAAACTTGCGTATCTTGGAGATACCTGGCCTGGCTAGATTGGAAGAACTAGTGGGAGAGCCCTTTTTGGACTTAAAGTCTTTAGTAGATGGAGGAATAGTTGCTCAGTTTTCCTTTAGGAATAGAATCCTTTCTGCTGAAGATTTTTTGCCTGCTCAGGCGGAGAAAGATGGCCAGGTGGTTTCTGCCAGAAAACCTACTCCCAAGGAAATGGAGGACTTGCTTTTTGCCTGGGCTGTAGAAGCAGGAGTAACTTCCAATTCTGTGCTTTTTGCCAGAGATGGACAGACTGTGGCCATTGGTACGGGTGAACAAGATAGAGTGGGTTGTGTAGAGCTTACCATACACAAAGCCTATACCAAGTATGCGGACAATCTGGTGTTTGCTGAGAAAAAAATGTCTTTATATGAGCTTAAATTAAAGGCCAAGGAAGACAGAGAATTAGCTGCTTACCTGGAAGAGGTCTGGCAAAGGACTCAGGAAGCCAAAGGTGGCTTAAAAGGCTCTGTTATGGTATCAGATGGTTTCTTTCCCTTTAGAGATGGAGTGGATGTGGCCATAGAGCAGGGAGTGACAGCTATTGCTCAACCTGGTGGTTCCATTCGGGACTTTGAGGTGATTCAGGCTGTAAACCAGGCCACTCCTCAGGTTGCTATGGTCTTTACTGCCCAGCGTTCTTTTAAACACTAGAATTATGGCAGATAAGCACGTGGAAATAGAACCAGGGAGTGTGGTGGAGTTTTTAGAAGGTGGGAAAACTCTACTCTCCCTGGTTTTGGAAAAAAAGAAAACGCCTTAAAGTCCTTTCCTGGACCGGAAAAGAATATAAACTTTCTGTAAATAGAGTTTTGCCCTGGGTAGGTCCTAAAATCTTACTTTCTGCCCAGCAGGATGAACTCCTCTCTTCTCTAAAAAAAATTGAAGAAAAACGCACCCAAATTGCCAATGATATTGTCCTGGAAAAGCTCTGGGAATTAATCCGGGAAGAAGTAAAGGAAGCAGAGGTCTTCTGGCTGGCTGAGCTTTGTTTTACTGAGCCAGAGATTGACCAGGTGGCTGCTCTGGGTAGACTTTTATTGGCAAACAAAATCCTTTTTAAGTATAAACCTCCTCTTTTTTTAGTTCATAGTGCAGAAGAAGTAAAACGCCTAAGGGAAGAGCAATACAAAAAGGCCCTTCTGGCCAAGGTCCTGGAAGAGGGGCAAAGGGTTTTAAAGGAAGCTGCCAAAGGCCCTGGACGGGTAAAATGGTCTGAATTGAACCCAGAGGTGGCAGACACTTTACGGGAAGTGTTTTTTTCTGTGTTGGGCAAAAAAGGTGAGGCAAAAAAGGAGAAGTTTTTTAAACAACTGACTCAAGGCCTGGGAGACGATGAGTTTTTGGCCTTTACTCTGGCCAGGAATTTGGGTCTTATTCCTCCTCATTTTAATTATTTGCTCCTACAGGCAGATTACGAGCCAGGTCGCTCCTGGGAAGAAACCTATAGCCAGGAGATTACTCGCTTAAAAAAACTACCTCTTTCCTGGCAAAAGCCTCTTTTAAAGCCTTTTGTCAGTATTGATTCTGCTTCCACCCAGGATATTGATGATGCCTTTTGGTTGCAAAGAGAAGGAGATAACTTTCGTTTAAGGGTAGCTATTGCCTGCCCTGCGCTTTTTTGGCCCTTTGGTTCAGAACTGGATTTAAAGGTTAGAGAGCGTTTTTCCAGTTTGTACCTGCCTGAGGAGACCTATTTTTTACTGCCCCATGAACTGGCTACTTCTACTTATAGTTTGCTAGCTGGCAAGCAGAGTCCTGCTCTGGTTTTTGATTTTTTACTGAATAAACAAGCAGAGGTAGAAGAGTTTTCCCTTTACCTTTCCCTGGTGGAAGTGGAGCAAAATTTAACTTACCTCCAGGCAGATGAGTTTATCCAGGAGAAAAAGGAATTTTGGCCTCAGCTTTATGCTCTGGCCAAGCAGTTAAGAGCCCAGCGCATAGAGGCTGGAGCCATTGTGGTGGAGCAGGCAGAGCCAGAGATTGTTTTAAGGCAAGAAAAGGAAGAGATTCAAGTTGAATTACTGGAAAAGTCACTTCCTTTTCTCAGGTAGTAGTGGCAGAGATGATGATTCTTTGTAATCACTACATTGCCAGGTGGGCTAAGGAGAAAGAGCTACCTCTTTTTTATCGTACTCAAAATATTAACTTTTCCAAAGACCTGGCCGGGATATGGACCAGGCCAGAAGATATTTATCAGGTGGTAAAGGGTATGGCCCCTTCTATTTTAGATATTGAGCCTGAACAGCATGCCTGTCTGGGTGTTTCCTGCTATGCTCCCATTACTTCTCCTTTAAGAAGGTATATAGACTTATTGAACCAGGGTCAGGTGGTGAAGGTTTTGCAAGGAGAAAAGCCCTTGTTTAGCAAAGATAATTTGCAGGGGATGTTGCCTTACCTTTCTGCCAGGCAGACCTTAGTGGGGCAGGTACAGCGGTTTAGACCCAGATATTGGAAGTTGCTTTATTTTCAACAAAGGCATAAACTGACTCAGTTTGAAGGGGTTTTAGTCGAAAAAGGTAGTCCTCTAGCTGTATTTAGCTTACCTAAAGAGCAAATTCTGGTGCGAGTCCCTACCAAACTTCTGGAAGAAAAGACCAGGGTGGGCGATACATGTTTGCTTACCTTTGGCAGGGTAGATCCTCTTAGAAATGAACTAAGGGTTGTACATGTCAGCAAAAAAGAAACAGGTTCTTTTGATTGATGTGGGTAATACCAACATCAAGTTTGGTTTGGGTGACCAAAAAAAGGTGGTCCAGGCCTTTGTATTGCCTACAAACCTGGAGGAAACAGCAGATTCTCTGGGCTTAAAGATTCAGGGACTCATTTCCAGCTTTGTTCAAAAAGCAGAAATAGAAGCCTGGGTGGTTTCTTCAGTGGTTCCTTTGTTGGACGGAATTTTAGAACAGGCCTGTTATACCTATGGCAGGTGCCCCCTTTATTTTGTGCCCCAGGATTTGGTTTTAGATATTGAAAATCGTTATGAACGGCCTCAGGAAGTGGGGGCGGATAGACTGGTAGGTGCGTTTGCAGCCAGGACCCTTTTCCCGGGCCCCAGGTCCTTGGTAGTGATTGATTTTGGGACTGCCACCACCTTTGATTGTATAGAAGAAAGGGCCTACTTGGGAGGGCTTATTTGCCCTGGCATTTATTCTTCTCTTAAGGCCTTGAGCTTGAATACAGCCAAGTTACCACAAATTTCTTTAGATACCAATGTGGAGCAGTTACGCATTGGCCAGAGTACCAGGCAGAGTTTAAAGCAGGGTATGCTTTTTGGTTTTGCGGCCATGGTAGATGGCTTACTGGCTAGACTGGAGACAATTTTAAAACCACCTTTAAAAGTGGTAGCTACGGGAGGATTGGCTTCCTGTTTAGCTACTTTGACTGAGAAAATAGATCTGGTTTATCCAGAGCTTATTTTAGAGGGATTAAGGCTTGCTTATTTAACCCATAAGCCAAAAAAGGAGTAAAGCGATGAGTATTATTACTGATGTTTGGGCCAGAGAAATTTTGGACTCTAGGGGAAATCCTACCTTAGAGGTGGAAATAGTCTTAGAATCAGGTGCCTTTGGTCGGGCTGCAGTGCCTTCAGGCGCTTCTACTGGTTCTAAAGAGGCCTTGGAACTTAGAGACAAGGATGAGAAGAGATTTTTGGGCAAGGGAGTAAGTAAGGCTGTAAATAATGTCTTAGAAAAAATTTCTGAACACATTATTGGCCTGGATGCCTTAAGGCAGGTGGAATTAGACGAACTTTTAATTGAACTGGATGGTACAGAAAATAAGTCCAACCTGGGAGCCAATGCTATTTTAGGGGTTTCTCTGGCTACAGCTAGGGCTGCTAGTAACTTCCTGGGACTTCCTCTGTATCAATACATTGGAGGCGTAAATGCCAAGATTTTGCCTGTGCCTTTAATGAATATCATCAATGGTGGCGTACATGCTCCCAACAACCTGGATATCCAGGAATTTATGATTTTGCCCATAGGGGCGTATAGTTTTAGAGATGCCTTACGGATGGGGGCAGAAGTATTTCATACTTTAAAAAAGATTTTGGCCAAGGATGGACATAGTACTGCTGTAGGTGATGAAGGTGGTTTTGCTCCCAACTTAAAGAGCAACCAGCAGGCCTTTGATTATATTCTCAAAGCTATTGAAGAAGCTGGCTATCAACCTGGTCCAGAAATCGCCCTGGCCATTGATGCTGCTGCCACTGAATTTTTTAAAGAAGGAAAATACCATTTAGCCGGGGAAAATAAGGTTTTTACTGCCCAGGAGCTTGTAGGCTACTATGAAGAACTGGTGAGCAAATACCCCATTGTTTCCATAGAAGATGGTCTGGCAGAAGATGATTGGGAAGGCTGGAAGATTTTAACGGATAGACTGCAGTTTTCCTGCCAGCTGGTGGGTGATGATATCTTTGTAACCAATCCCTATCTTTTGGCCCAGGGTTTAAGAGAAGGCATAGCCAACTCCATTTTAATTAAACTCAATCAGATTGGCACTCTTACCGAGACCTTAGATACCATTGAAATGGCCAAAGAAGCTGGCTTTAGCACTGTCATTTCCCATCGCTCTGGAGAGACTGAGGATAGTTTTATTGCTGATTTGGCTGTGGCTGTTAATGCCGGACAAATTAAGACTGGCTCTGTAAGTAGAAGTGATAGGCTGGCCAAGTACAACCAGCTTTTGCGCATTGAAGAAGAACTGGAAGATCAGGCTATTTACTATGGTCCAGCTTTGCGTATGCAATGGTTTGAAGAAGAGGGTGAGGAATAATGCTTTTACTGGATGGAAAAAAAACAGCTGCTGAAATAAGGGCTAAATTAAAGGCTGAAGTGGAGCAAAATATGGCCCAGGGGAAAAGAGCCCCTGGGCTGGCTGTTATTCTGGTGGGAGAAGACCCTGCTTCCAAGGTCTATGTTCGCAATAAAGAAAAGGCCTGCAGTGAAGCGGGTATTGTTTCCAAAAGCTTTCGCCTGCCTGCTGATACTTCGCAGACAGAGCTGAAAAATTTAATCCTGGATTTAAACCAGGACAGGGAAGTGGATGGTATTTTATTGCAATTGCCTTTGCCCAAACACTTAAACAGTCAGGAACTCCTGGAGCTTATTTCTCCGGCCAAGGATGTGGATGGCTTTCATCCAGAAAATGTGGGCAGGCTGACTCTGGGGTTGCCTGGCTTTCGTTCTTGTACTCCTGCAGGAATTATGACCTTGCTTAAACACTATGGGCTGGAGGTAAGTGGCAAAAAGGCAGTGGTCGTGGGCAGGAGCAATATTGTGGGTAAGCCCCTGGCCCTGCTTTTACTCCAGGAAAATGCCACAGTGACTATCTGTCATTCCAGAACCCAGGATTTAAGCGCAGAAGTAAGGGAAGCGGATTTTGTGTTTGCTGCTGTGGGCAGGCCCAAATTTATCACTGCTGAGATGGTCAAAGAAGGGGCAATAGTGGTAGATGTGGGCATTAACCGCACCGAAGAAGGTCTGGTGGGAGATTGTGATTTTGAAGGCCTAAAGGATAAGGTTGAGGCCATAACTCCTGTCCCTGGCGGAGTTGGACCCATGACCATTGCCCAGTTACTTTTAAATACCTTTGCAGCTTATAAAAAGAATTTAGCACTGGGCTAGGGTGGTAGCCAGCCCGCCCAGTGCGGTTTCTCTGTATTTTAAAGGCAAATCCCTGCCTGTCTCAGCCATTACTTTAATAATCTGGTCCAGGCTTACCTTTTGCGACTTGGGGTCTCCACTGGAAGCCAGGATATAAGCATTAAAGGCTTTTACTGCGCCCATGGCATTTCTCTCAATACAGGGTATTTGCACTAGACCGCCCACAGGGTCACAGGTCATTCCCAGATGGTGCTCCAGGGCTATTTCTGCTGCATTTTCTATTACCTGAATGGAATAGCCATTGACATGGGCAATCATGGCTGCTGCCATGGCTGAGGCACTGCCAATTTCCCCCATACAACCCACTTCTGCTCCAGAAATACTGGCATTTTGCTTGATGAGATAGCCAATTCCAGCTGCCACCAGGAGTCCTTCCAGCAAACTCTGGATATCAAAGTGAAAGTGATGCCTTAAGATATACAATACTCCAGGGATAACTCCAGCAGAACCAGAAGTGGGAGCTGTAACCACCAGGTGTCCGGCTGCGTTTTCCTCGGCAGCAGCCAGGGAGTAGGCGTTTAAAAACATTAAAAACCTGTCTGGAGTTTCAGCCAAAAAGGAAGCCCTTTCATATATCTTGGGGGCCTTTCTTTTAAGTTTAATGGAACCAGGCAGCTCTCCTTTGGTCTTTAAGCCCCTTTTTACAGCCATTTCCATGACATTAAGGACCTTGCGCAAATAAAAAAATACCTTTTCCCTGGTCTTACCCGTTAAACTCATCTCATTTTCCAGAATAATTTCAGCAAAGGAATGAGAAGTTTCTTGAATAATTTTTTTTAGCTCAGCCATAGAGGTAAAAGAATAGGGTAGAGTCTTTTCTTCCACTTTTTTACCTGGCCAGAGGATAAAACCTCCACCTATGGAATAGTAGGTTTGGCTGAATAATACTTTCTGCTCTGCATCCAGGAGATTAAAAACCAGGGTATTGGGATGGGGAAACTGATGCTCTATGGGACCAAACTTTATGTCTTCCAGCTTAAAGTTTATTTTTTTATCCTTGATGAATAATTCATATTCTTTTTTTCTTCAAAAAGGGGGTTAAATACTTCTGGTGTACATTTATCTGGAGTGTAATTTAAAAGTCCAGCCAATATGGCCTTTAAAGTACCATGTCCCTTTCCAGTAGCACTTAAGGAGCCATAGAGAATGACTTCTATCCTTTTAGTTTTATCCAGAAGAGTTGATTCTAAGTTGTTTATTTGTTCTAGAAAGTGTAAAGCTGCTCGCATGGGGCCAATGGTATGAGAACTCGAAGGCCCAGGCCCTATTTTGAAAAATTCTTCTAAACTGATTTGTATGTATTTCATATTTACTCCAGAATAATTCCTGCATAACCTACTACTTGTTCAAAATCACCACTCGTTTCTGCAGAAGTTGTGTATTTTATTAAACTGCCTGTCTTCACTCCCCACTCTTTAGCTAAAAAAAGACCTAAAACCATGGGCAAGATCCCACACATACTTATATCGTATTGTTGGACTACTTTTACCAGGCCTATGGGGTCAAATTCTAAAATTTTATCAATGGCTTTTTTATCTCTGGCCAAAGCCTCCTGGTGGGAAATGTAATGACTCATATCAGAGCTTACCACAATAGACACTTTTTCTTTAGGAAGGATTTGAGCCAGTTCTAGAGCGGTTTTTTGTAATTTGCTGATATCATATTCTGCTACGCAAAGGGGTAAGATTTTGTACTCTGGGTTAAGCACATAGAGGAAAGGCAAAATTACTTCCAGAGAATGTTCAAAGAGATGGGCAGCAAAATCTCCATAACATAAGTTACTTTCTATGATTGGCGCAGCAAGGTCTTCTGCTACCTGTAAAAAACCGCCAGGAAAAAGCCATTTTCCTTCTGGCCAGAGACTTAGTTTTGCCCCTCTGCCCGTATGATTGGGACCGAGAAGAAGCAAGATGGGGTTGAGGTTGGCAGAGCCCAAGGTCTCTCCAGCTACTTTTCCTGAAAAGATGTAACCAGCATGGGGGACCATGCTAAGCAGGGTAGGAGCAGTTCTTTTTTGACCCAGAGCTAGGTAATTTTTGACTTCTGAAAAAGTTTTTCTGGATTTTGGGGATAAAATTGTCCTGCTACAACAGGTTGGCGGTTCATGGCTAACTCCTATGGTTTGGGGGCAAAAAAGTTGGCCTTTTCTTTTAATTGGGCGATACTTAAGTCCCTTTTGGCTAGCTGAGCATAAAGGGAGTTTGCTTTTTTGGCAATAAGCTCTTTTAATGTGTCCTGCCAGGCCTTTTCATTGCCGTTTAATTTGTAGAGGTCAGCTAGTTGATATTGAAAGGAAGGCCATAAGGGGTCTTGTTCTGGGATGTATTTTTTTAACTCCAGGGCCCAACTTAAGGCTTCTAAGGTTCGGCCAGTGATACTGGTGGCCTTGATTAGCATTTTGAGGCAATCTATTATTTTTTCTTTATCTTGTTTTTTTTCTTGCAGAAAAGAGAAAGGGCCTCTTGGGCAAAAATATAGACATTTTCCCATTGTTTTTCTTCTACATAGTGAGAAGCCAGAAAATAAAGAGCATAAGCCCTTTTGTTTACAGGAAGCTTAATGTCTGCTGCTAGCTTACGCCACAAGGGAATACTTTTGCTAACTTGCTTTTTCTTTTGATAAGCCAAAGCCAGGGCATAATCCACATTTTGTTTTTGGGTGTTGCTTAAGGGCCATTTGTTTGCCTTTTCCCCTAGGTTTACCACCCTGTCCCAGTCTTCCAGTTTTAAATAAAGAGTAAGAGCTAAAGCCAAGGCGTTTTGTACTTCTTGTTTTTGGGGATCTTGAGTAAGCATGGGTTTTATAATGTCTAGGGCCTTGGGTATATTGTTGGTTTGAATGTAAGCTGAGGCCAACAAAAGTTGGGTAGCAGGAGAAAGGTGGGATATAACCTGGTTTAGGAATGGATATTTGTTTAGGCTTTCTAATATCTTAGCAGGGCTATCGCCTTCGGTATATTTGTTTAAAATGGCTTCCAGGGCTTCTTTACTTACTTCTAAGGCTTTATCCTGAAGTTCAGAGTTGGGTTTTTGAAAAAAGTCCTTAAGTACTTGCAGGCTTTTTTCCGGGCGCTTGTTAAAAAGCTCCCACATGGCCAGTTTGATTTGGGCTAGGCTGGCCAAGGGACTTTGGGGATATTTCTGGATTATGGAAGTATAGATTTGCTGTGGTCTAAGGTTAAAGGGGCGATTGAAAACAGTAAACATATCTTTTAGTTTTGGCTGGTCATAAATGCCTTCTTCTGCCAGGCGCATGGCAGCAATAAGTCCACCTTCTTTTTCCGGGAAAAGCCTTACTGCTTCTTCGTAGAGCTTTTTGGCAGCTTGTTTTTGGTTTTCCAGTAAAAATATATCACCAATTCTAGCCAGAGCTATATCTGCTCCTTCCCCTTGAGGAAGCAGGTTGTAATAGAGCAGATATCGTTTTTTGGCCTCTTCCAGCAGCTTGTTTTTATAGTAAAGGTAGGCTGCCTGTAGAAGCACATCTGGACGCTTTAGGTAATAGCGAGGCCAACGCTGCTCCAGGTATTTAATAATGTCTAAACTCTGTTTATAGTACTCCAGGTTGTTTAAACTTTTGGCTAAGAGAATGGCTGCATCTTCTGCTATTTTGTGGTCTGGAAATTTGGTGATTAAAAATTGCAGTTCATCAGCAGCTTTTTGATACTGTTTTTGTTTAAAATAAAATTCTCCCCAGTAGTAGTAGATGAGAGGAATATTGGGGTCATAGGGATATTTTTCTTTTAAGAGGTTAAAGTATCCTCTGGCTTCAGGGATATTTCCTAATTTTAGATGAATATAGCCAAGATTGAGTAAGGCAGAGGGTACGCGTAAAGACTTGGGATTATAATTTATGGCCCGTTCATAGGCTGCAATAAGGTCTGCAAAACCTTCAGGTAGCTTGGATTTATATTTGTCAAAAAGAACATCTGCATAGAGATAGTATATTTCTTCTTTTAGCTTTTCGGGTAGCTTGGGATTTTTAATCATATTACCTAAACTTTCCAGAGCCACATCCAGTTCGCCATTTACTATGGCTGCTTTAGTGGTAATCAAAAGCCCTTCAAAATCAGGTGCTTGTTCAGTAGCATTGACTGCAGAAGGCTCGGTTTGGGCGGTTTGAGGAGTGGCTGCTGGGGTTGGTGTTGGGGCTGAAGGTGTTTGAATAGTCTCTGAAGCGCTGGAAGCGGGTTGTTCTTTTTCACTGCTGGAAGCATTGTTATCTTCTGAAGTAGGCAGATTAGTAGTAGAGGAGACTTGTTTTTCCATTTCTGTTGAAGGTCGAATTATTACAGCTTGTTCTATGGGAACCTTTTTTATAGGGGCTTTGAGTTTATAAAGGGGTTGCTGGTTAGCAGGAGAGAGAGGTTTCTTAGCAGGAGCAGAGGGTTTAGTTTCCTGGACAGGTTCAGGCTTTTTTTCTGGAATAGAAATAGGTTGTTGCTCTTCCTTAGGGGCTGTTGGTTTGGTTGAAGGAGTCTGGTCAGAGGCCCCGGGAGTTATTTTTTTTCCACTGCCGGAGGTGTTTTTTTCTTTTCTGGTCTGGACTGGCTAGAAGTGCTGGAAGAGGTAGTTTTTTTAGGTTGAGGAGAAGTTTTTTTTGGGAGAGGTGTCCATTTTTTGCCCAGAGGGTCGTAGAAAATATCCAGGTAGAGTCTATTTTCATTTTTTTTCCAAAAAGAGATAAAGCCAAAGGCAGAAGTTTTGGTTTTTATTAAAATATTTTGTTTTTGAGGTAATAACTCCTTGACCAGGCGGGAAAAGGAAAGGTCCACAGGAGCAGGGGGAGGTTCTTTTTGTAAATAGGCTGCAGGCAGGATGATGCTTATTTCCTGGGTGCCTGTGCGGGTGACTTTTATTTTTGATAAGGGATTTTTAAATTGAAAAACTAAACGCTCGTTTTGAGGCTGTTTTTGCCAGAAAAATACCACTCCCCAGGAAGGAGTAGTAAGAAAAATAAGTAAAATACTTAGAAGAAAAATTATTTTTTTGTTCATATATCCTTAATATTCTTCCAGCTATCTGGAAAAATATGCAAAATTTGGGCTAATTATAATTCTTTCTTTTTAATTTTTTCAATTAAAGTGGTCCTTTTTATGCCTAAGATATTGGCAGCTTTATTTTTTACTCCCTTACTTTCTTCCAGAGCTTCTGTTATGAGTTTGTTTTCAATGGTTTCCAAAAAGGTTTTTAAATCCATTTTTAGCTGGAGCATATCCTGAAGGGAAGGAAAGGTGAAGGCCTCAGGTTTTTTGGGTTTAGGTTGATTTAGTCCCTGTTCTTTTAGAATTTTTTCAGGCAAATCTTCTATTTCTACGCGTTCATTTTCACAGAGAATAGAGATGCGCTCCATAAAGTTTTCCAGTTCCCGCACATTGCCTGGCCAGGAATAATTGAGGAGTAGTTCTTTTACTTCAGGAGAAAAGCTAAGAGGTGGACGATTTTTTAGGGTGCAAAACTTTTCTAAAAAGAAGTTGGCTAAAAGTAGAATATCTTCTCCTCTTTCCCTTAGGGGGGGAAGTTCTATGGGGATTACATTTAGGCGGTAAAATAAATCTTCTCGAAAGTTTCCCTTTTTTACTTCTTCTTCTAGATTGCGGTTGGTGGCTGCCACTATGCGCACATCTACTTTTTTGGTCTGGGTACCGCCTACCCTTTCAAATTCTTTTTCCTGAATTACGCGCAGGATTTTTACCTGCAGGCTCAGGTCTAACTCTCCAATTTCATCCAAAAAAATGGTGCCTCCATTGGCCAGTTCAAAGCGGCCAGGACGAGACCTGATGGCGTGGGTAAAGGCACCTTTTTCGTGGCCAAAGAGTTCTGATTCCAGGAGTTCTTTAGGGATAGCTCCACAATTGACAGGCACAAAGGGTCCTTTGTGGCGGGGGCTATTTTTGTGCAGCGCCCTAACCAGGAGTTCTTTACCTGTGCCTGATTCTCCAGTAACCAGGACAGTGGTGTCTGTAGGAGCTACTTTTTCCAGGATTTTAAAGAGTTGGGTTAGGGCTGGACTTTTTCCTAAAATGCCACAAGGGTCAAAGCTCATAGGTTCTCCTTAGATTAGCTTAGGGTGTAAAGTGTCAAATAGATGACTTAAAGTCAATATACAAGGAAAAAATGTTAGCTGTTTTTCCCCTTAAGTTTTCTTTACAAAAAGGAATTTTTTTGGCCCGCGAAAAGCGCTTTCGGGTAAAAGTGCGGGCTCAAGGTAAAGAGTTCTGGATTTATACCAATAATACAGGCTCCATGAGGGGCTTACTTGAGCCAGGTAGAACTATTTGGTTTAGTAAAAGTGCAAATAAAAAGAGAAAACTTCCCTATACCCTGGAGTTAATAGAGGTAAATGGGGTACTGGTGAGTGTTAATACTGCTTTACCCAATCAAATGTTGCAATTTCTCTGGGAGAAAAGTTTAATACCCTTCTGGAGAAACACGCATTTTCAAGCAGAAAAAAGTATTGGACAAAGTAGGCTGGATGGTTTTCTTCTGGGACAGGAAAAGAAGATATGGGTGGAAGCCAAAAATGTTACTCTAGTTGAAAATAACATCGCTTATTTTCCTGATGCCAAAACCAAAAGAGGAGTAAAGCATTTGCAGGATTTAATTGCTTTAGGCCAAAAGGGTGATTTGGCCTGTGCCCTTTATGTAGTGCCCAGGGAAGATGCCAGAGGTTTTTTGCCTGCTGATTTTATTGACCCTGACTATGCGTATTGGTTTTGGCAGGCAGTAAAAAAGGGCGTAAAGGTGTTTTGTCTGCGTCTTAAGGTGAGGCCTCAAGAGTTTATTTTGGATAGATTTATCCCTTTACTTAAGCGTGGTTAGATAGTCCTTACCCACTCCAACAATGGTAATATTGTGTTGATTGGCCAGGTCTATAGTTTCTTGCAGGTCAAAAAAAAGGCTGTTTTTAGACTCAAAAAAGAGGGCAGAAGCCCTGGCTTTGAGCATGGTTTTTAGGGTTTCCAGGCCTATGGCAGGCAAGTCGATTCTCCTGTCCTGTCCTGGCTTAAAGGCCTTTAAAACCACACAACCAGGACCTGTTAGCTCTCCAGCCCTTTTTATAGTGGCATTGGTTCCTTCAATGCCTTCTACAGCAATGACCATCTTTTCCTTTACCACCAGGCATTGGCCAATATCCAGCTCTCCCAATTTTTTTAAAATAGGCCAGCCAAAGTAAAAGTTCTCCACTTCTTCTGGACTTGGGCTGCGCAGGGTAAGGATTCCTTCTGGACCTAAAAGATGGGGGACAAACTTTTCTGCACTTACCACTGGTAAATTTTCACTTTCAAATTCAGCAATTAAGGCTTTGAATAAAGAGGCATCATTGCGGTTTTTCAGCTTGAAGAGAAGCTTGGCAGCCCTAAAGTCAGGTCTTATATCCAGGGCCTTGGGTTTGTTGATGGGGCCAGCAAAAACTATTTCCTGGGCCTTATGTTTTTTAAAAAAGTTTATAACCTTGTTCAGTTGCCCCAGTTTAACCCATAGAAAGCTATCTACTTCTTGTTCTAAAAGGGCATTGGTATGTTCTTTAAAACCTACCCCTACTACTTTGTAGTGTTTTTTTTTGGCCTCCTTAGCTATGAGAAAGGGAAATTTACCTCCCCCAGCAATAAGTCCTAAGATATTCATTTGTCTTGGGCAAAGGAGATAATACCGCGCTTACTGTTTTGGATAAACTTTAGAAAATTTTGCACTACAGCAAAGTTCCCCAGTTCTTCTTCTATTTTCTTCAGGGCTTCTTCTTGCCTAAGATTAGAAGTCCAGAGAATTAAAGAGGCTTTTTTTAGGGCCTGAATGTCTTCTTTGGCAAAACCTTTTCTGCGTAAACCCACGAGATTGGGACCATAGGCCTTGGCCCTTTCTCCTGCTACCAGCATATAGGGAGGAACGTCTTGAGCTACTCCAGTTTTCCCACCAATAAAGGCGTAGTCTCCAATGTGCACAAACTGGTGCACTGCAGAAAGGCCACCTATGGTAGCATGATTGCCCACTTTAACGTGGCCAGCCAGGGTAGCACAATTGGCCAGAATTACAGAATCTCCAATTTCGCAGTCATGGGCTACGTGGGTATAGGCCATAAGCAGACAGTTGTTGCCAATTTTGGTAACTCCACCACCTTCTTCTGTGCCACGGTGTAAGGTAGTAAATTCCCTAATCCTGTTATTATTTCCAATAATAAGCCAGCTCTCTTCCCCTTTAAATTTAAGGTCTTGAGGAATTTCTCCCACAAAGGCATAGGAGAATAGGTGATTGTTCTGACCTATTTTAGTGAAGTTTTTTATCTGGGCAAAACTGTCTATTTGGCAATTGTCCCCAATTTCCACCTTGTCTTCAACAATAGCATAAGGGCCTATGCAGACATTTTCTCCCAGTTCAGCCTTGGGGCTGACTATGGCTGTGGGATGGATTTGTCTAGACACTATCTATCCTCCCTGGGAACAATGGCTGCAGAAAGAATTCCCTGAGCTGCAACCTCTTGCTTTAAGAGGGCCTGGGCCCTCATTTTCCAGAGATTGAGCTTATGCTTTTCATAGTGTACTTCCAGGGTTAGAGTATCTCCTGGAAAGACAGACTTGCGAAAGCGCACCTTTTCCATGCCTGTAAACAGAAAAATTTTATCTTCTACTTCTTCCGGGATGCTTTTCATAACCAGGATTCCGCCAGCCTGGGCCAGGGATTCCAGAATTAATACTCCAGGCATTACAGGATAAGAAGGAAAGTGCCCCTGAAAAAAGGCTCGTTGATGGAGACGCATTTGATGGCCTTGATGTACTTAAAGGGTTCATATTCCAGCACTCTATCTACCAGCAAAAAGGGGTAGCGATGGGGTAAAAGCTCTAAGATATCTTTACTTACAATTTCGCCCGGGACTTTTTCTAGCATGGCCTTATTCTCCTAATTTTTCTTCCAGTTCTTTTAGCTTTTTTCCAGTTCTTTTATTTTTCTTTGCATTTGAGGTAGCCTGGGTAAAATAGTGGCTGTTTTTAAAAAAGTGAGATGAGGCATGGCTGGAATGCCTCCCACATCTGTGTTAGGAGGCAAAGATTTACCTACTCCAGATTTGGCAGCCACTCTACAGCCATCTCCAAGGGTCAAGTGGCCGGCAACTCCCACCTGCCCCGCTAAAATTACCTGCTTGCCCAGGGTGGTGCTGCCAGCAATTCCCACCTGAGCTACCAAGATGGAGTTTTCTCCTATTTTTACATTATGCCCAATCTGGACCAGATTGTCTATTTTAGTGCCTTTGCCTATTTTGGTTTCTCCTAAGGCTGCCCTGTCTATGCTGGTGTTGGCTCCTATTTCCACCTCGTCTTCGATAACCACTTTGCCCACTTGAGGAAATTTTTCCAATCCATAACTGGCCTGGGCAAAGCCAAAACCATCACTGCCAATTACTACCCCAGCGTGTAAGATAACCCTGTTGCCAATCTGGCTTTGAGCCAGGATGGAGACATTGGGGTAAAGCACACAGTCTTCACCAATGCTTACCTCTTCACCAATATAACAACCTGAAAATATGGTAGTGTTTTTACCTATTTTTGCCTTTTTACCTATGTACACAAAAGGATAAATGGTAGCTGTAGGGTCAACCTGGGCTTGGGGATGGATGTAGGCAAGTTCACTTTGTCCTTGAAAACTGCCCTGAGCTTTAGCAAAAAGCTGAACTGTCCTGGCAAAATCCAGATAGGGATTGTTACTAATCAGACACCTTGGAACCTTGTCTGCAAATTCTTTAGCTAAAATCACTGCTCCTGCCTTGGTTTGGCTAAGCAGAGGAGCATATTTGGGGTTGGCCAAAAAGGATATTTCATCCTCTTTGGCCTCTTCCAAGGTGTTTACTCCCTTAATTTCTAAATCTTCACCCTTGAGGGTGATTCCCAATTTTTGAGCTAGCTCAGAAAGAAGCATTATTTTTTACCCTTTTTGGCTTCTTTTTCCAGGCCTTGTTTAGTTCAGCCATGATTTCATTGGTAATATCTACCTTTTCAGTGGCAAATAAAAGTCCGCTGGCTCGCATATCCCAGATAGCAGTATAGCCGTGCTTTTTAGCATAATCTTTGATAACTTTGGCCAGTAATTGAATGATGGGTTTGCTTAATTTTTGCTCTTCCAGTTTGAGTTTTCTCTGATAGGCTTGAACTGTATCTTGATAGTCTCTGACTTTTTTACGAAATTCCAATTCCTTATCCTGTTTGGCTTCTTGACTTAAAACCAGGGATTGTTTTTGCAATTCTTCTCTTAGGGTTTGCAGTTCTTTTTTTTGTTTTTCTATGTCTTCCTGCATTCCCTTGGTACTTTCTTTTAACTGTTTTAGCGCTTGTTGGCCGGGTTCAGATTGACTTAAGACCTTTTGCATGTCCACTACGCCGATTTTGGTCTCAGCCAGAGCTAAGGAAGTGATAAATAAAGTGAGTAATACACTTAAACCTAAGATTTTTTTCATTGAAGACTCCTTTTTTTGATTTTTAATAAAACTGTCCAACACTAAATTCTAATTTCTTGGGGCGCTCTCCGTCAAGTTCGTCCAGGGCATAACCAAACTCCAGACGCAAGGGCCCCAAAGGAGAATACCAGCGGATACCTGTACCCACACTTTTATAGAGGTCTGTATCCATGCTTTCACTTTCATCCCAGGTATTGCCTGCATCAAAGAAAACAAGCCCCAGGATGCCCATTTCCTTGTAAAGGGGAAAGAGGTATTCCACATTGGTGAAGAACTCCTTATTACCACCTTTATAATCTCCATTGTCATACTTGGGAGCGATTTCCCGTCCAGGATATCCACGCACTGAATCAATTCCGCCTAAATAAAAGCGTTCAAAGGTAGGAATTTCTTCCTCGCCATTTTTGGTTACATAGCCTAAACGGAAATGCCAGTGAAAAATGTGTTCCCACCAGAGGGGTTTGTAGTAGCTAAAGTCATAAATGGTTTTGATAAAGTTATCATCTCCACCAATAACTCCTCCTGAGTACTCCAGAGAGAGGGTGTTTTTGGTGCCCCTGGTAGGATTTAAAAGCCTATCCGTAGTATCCCGGCTAATGGAAGCATAAAGAGTACTGGCCCAGTTATCTCCTTCCATGTCTTTGATGTCTTCATCTGCATCTTCGTCCACATTGGAGATGGTGTATTGTTCTAAACGATAGCTCCAGCTCAAGGCAGTGTATTCTCCTAAAGGATAGGCAAAGTTTAGTTTGCCACCAGTACTGGTTTTGTCAAAATCAAAATATTCTTCTGAGCTTCTATAGGCTGAAAAGCCTACCCCTAATTTGCTATCGTTATATCTTGGATTCCAGAAATAACCGGTATAACTGGTGCGTCGACCGCTAAAGGTGCCAGTAAGTCCAATAGCATAACCTTTTCCAAAGAGGTTACGCTTTTGGATTCTGGCAGTAAAAAAGACCTTATCCAAAGAAGAATAGCCTGCTCCAGCAGAAATCATGCCGGTTGGCTTTTCCTTTACCTTGACCACCAAATCCATTTCTGAAGGTGTGGAAGCAGGTACGGTTTGAATGTCTACGGTTTCAAAGTAATCTAGCTTGTTTAAGCGCACATTGGAGCGTTTTAATTTCTGGCCACTAAAGAGGTCTCCATCTACCAAACGCATTTCCCTACGAATTACATTGTCCCTGGTATAGGTGTTCCCTTCTATAAGTAGTCGCCTGATATAGACCTTTTCTCCCTTTTTAGGAATGTAGCTTACATCCACCACCTTTTCTTTAGGATTGGGATTTAGGTCTACATCACACTCAGCATAGGCATAGCCATAGTTGGTGTAAAAGTCTGCCAGCTTTTGGCTATCATCTCTAAGTACTGAACGGTCAAAGTATTCTTTGTCCCTGGCCAAGTCATCCATTTTTATCAGGCCATATAAGGTGTCCAGTGGGAAAAGTCCTTCTTCTTCAATGCTTACCTTCCCTACCCGGTAGCGTTCACCTTCATGTACTTTAAAAATAATGTCAGATGCCATCCTCTTTAAATTTTACTTCAGGTTTGCCCACTTTGACCTCAATAAATCCTCTATTGCCATAGTAAGCCTCAATAAAGGCAGCATCCCTTTCCAGATATTCTTCCTTTAAAATACCTGTTCCTGTGAGCCAGGAAAAGATTCCCCGCTCCTGCAAGGCCAGTTCGTCTTTGATGTCATCAGGGTCTAACTGTTTAGCGCCTTCAATGGTAATCTTTTTTATGTAGAGTTTTTTACCTTCATCAATGACAAAAACAAGTCTTGCTGCTTTTTGGCCATCACCTTCCAGTTTATAGCTTACTTTGGCCTGGTAAAATCCCTTTTTACGATAGAGTTCTCTAATTTTATCCAGATCTTCAGAAACGATTTTTAAGTTTAAAATGGAACCTTTTTTACTGGAGATAGCTTCCAGAATGTCATCTGCATCAATTTCCTTGGCTCCTTCCACACTAATGGCTTGAATAAGAGGCTTTTCCTTGACTTCGATAATGAGTTTTTTCCCTTCAGGCACATCTGCAAGCCCAAAACGAATATCCTGAAAATAACCCAGGTCGTAGAGGTTTTTTAAATCTTCGTTTATGGTTTTGGGATCAAAGATATCTCCCTTTTTGGTTTTTAAACGCAGTAAAATGGTTTCCTTATCTAAGATTTTGTTGCCTTTTACTTCTATTTCAGCGATTTGTTCCTTTTTTAAGACTTCTAGTTTTATTTTTGCCACCAATTCATCTACTGCAGGCAAAAGGTTAATTAAACCCTTTTTGACTACAAAAAGGGCTTTGGCTGGCTTTAGGCCATAGGCTTCCACCAATCTGGTATCCAGGCTTATACTCTCACCCACCTGGCTAAAACTTCCATAAAGCCCCAGGTTGGCATCCAAAAGCAAAGAGAGGTTTTTTACTGTGCTTAAGTCCAGATACTCCACCTGTTCTTCTTCCAGGATCTTTTGCACCTTGTCTAATTCCACGGTCTGAAATCCCTGGGCTTCAAGGCGCTCTTTGAGAAGTTTGGGCAGACTTTCCTTAAGGTAGCTCACATCTTCAGGCCCGTTAATTTCAAAGGGGAAGACAGCTATGGTAATTTTCCCCAGGTCTTGAGCTGGACTTAAGCCGGGAAGGAGAAAGAGAAAAAATAAAAGGTAGATGCCTATGGAACTAAATTTTAAGCGCATGTAATTCTCCTGCGTGTAATTCATAGTGTTTATTCATCAGCCTGGCCAATTCCAGGTTGTGGGTGACCACCACGAGAGTGGTCTTTAATTTCTGGTTTAACTCTACCAGTAAATTGCCCACTAATTGTCCATTTTTTTCATCTAAATTGCCGGTGGGTTCGTCTGCCAGAATTACCTCTGGGTTGAGGGAAATAGCCCTGGCAATGGCCACTCGCTGTCTTTCTCCGCCAGAAAGGGTGGTTACTGACTGACTAGAAAGATTTTCAACTCCTACAAGAGAAAGGGCCTCTTTTGCAAGAGAAAAACTTTCTCTTTTGCTCAACCCCTGAATTATGCCAGGTAAGGCCACATTTTCCAGCACAGAAAACTCAGGCAAAAGGTGATGAAATTGAAAAACAAAACCTAGCGAGCGGTTGCGAAAAAAAGCCTTTTCCTCAATGGAAAATTTGAACAATTCCTTGTCCTTAAAAAAAATCTCTCCCCAGGAAGGCTCATCCAGGGTGCCCAGGATATGCAATAAAGTGGATTTGCCTGAGCCAGAAGTTCCCAAGATGGCCAGAGAATCGCCTGGAAAAATTTCCAGACAGATATTTTTGAGAATGGTGATTTTTTCTTTTCCGGGGTAAACTTCTTTTCCTAAGTTTTTTAACTTATAAAGTGGTTGCATAAACTACTCGTAGCGTAGAGCATTAGCTGGGTTTAGTTTAGCTGCCTGTTTCGCCGGGTACAAGGTAGCTAGAAAACAGAGCAATATGGCCATAACACCTATTAAGACCAAATCCAGAGGTCGATGCAAAATGGGTAGATGATCCAAATAATAAACATCTGCTGGCAGTTTAATGAACTGATACTTTTTGAGAAGAAAACTAATCCCCAGCCCCAGGGTATAACCCAGAGCAGTACCAATACAGCCAATAATGGTTCCCTGGAGCATAAATATTTTACGAATCCTTTGAGGCGTAGCACCCATGGAAATCATGACTGCAATGTCCCTGGTCTTTTCCATTACCAGCATAATCAGGGTTGTGATAATACTAAAGGAACCCACTAACACGATCATGAGTAAAATTACGCCCATGGCAGTTTTTTCCAGTTTAAGCGCAGAAAAAAGGTTTTGATTCATTTCTATCCAGTTGCGAGTGTAATAGGGAAAGTTGCCAATGGCCTTTAGAATCTGTTGGGCAATTTCAGGGGCCCTGTACACTTCAAAGACGCGTATTTCTAGAGCAGTAACGCCTTGTTGTTTAAATCCCAGGAGTTTACCTGCTTGAGAAAGGGAAACATAGCCCAAAGAGGAGTCGTACTCATAGACTCCGGTTTTAAAGATGCCCACTACCTCAAAGGTCTTTATCTTGGGTGAAAAGCCTGCACTGCTTTTTTCTCCACTGGGAGCCAGGATATTTACCTTGCTACCCAGGGTGAGGTTTAGTCTATCAGCCAATTCCTTACCCAGGATTATAGCGGGAAAGGGATTTTCCTGTTTGAGATTACTGCTTTTTCCCAGGATAAGAATTTTGTTTAGCTCAAATACTGAATCAGCCCCCAGAGGGTCGATGCCTCGTAGGACCAATCCCTTTACTCCTCCAGGCCCACTGGCCATTACTTCACTGTAAATAAAGGGAGCAACTGCCTTTACTCCTTTTATCTGGCTGATTTTTTCTTCCAGCTGATGGTAGTCGGTAATCAGGCCATTGTAGCTGCCCACTAGGACGTGGGCGTTAATCCCCAGGATTTTTTCCTGCAGGTTTTGGCTAAAACCATTCATTACCCCCAGGACAATGATAAGAGCAGCTACGCCTAAGGCCACTCCTAAAATAGAGATAAAGGTAATAACCGAGATAAAAGTTTGCTTCTGTCTGGCTAAAAGATATTTTTGGGCAACAAAAAGTTCAAATTTCATTAGCTAGAAGGAGTTTCTGGCCTTAAGAGCGGAAATAGAATTACCTCTCTAATAGAAGGAGAATTGGTTAGGAGCATGACCAGACGGTCAATACCAATTCCTTCTCCTCCTGCTGGAGGCATTCCATATTCTAAAGCCCGAATGTAATCTTCATCCATAAAATGGGCTTCTTCATCTCCTGCTTCTTTTTCTTTGACCTGTTCTAAAAAGCGCTCTTTTTGATCAAAGGGATCATTTAGTTCAGAAAAGGCATTGGCCATTTCTCTACCAGCAATAAAAAGCTCAAACCTATCAGTAATTGTAGGATCTTGTTCATTGCGTCTGGAAAGGGGAGATATGTCTGTGGGATAGTGGTAAATAAAATGAGGCTGGATGAGTTTGGGCTCTACTAAAAGGTCAAAAAGCTTGGCCTGCACTTTGCCCAGCTTTTCCCCTTCGATTACCTTTTCTCCCAATTTTTTGACCAGCTCTTTGGCTGTTTCATAATTTTGATATTCTTCTGGCTTTAAATTGCCTATTTTTTCCAGAGATTCATAAAAAGAAAGTTTGTTCCAGGGTGGAGTAAGGTCTATTTCATGCTCTCCATAAGGTATTTTCATGGAGCCGCAGACTTCCAGGGCCAGTTTGGAAAAGAGTTCTTCAGTGAGTTCCATAAGCATTTTAAAATCTGCATAGGCCATGTAGAACTCCAGCATGGTAAATTCTGGATTGTGCTGGGTGGAAATACCTTCATTTCTAAAATTGCGGTTTATCTCATAAACCCGTTCAAAGCCACCTACCAAAAGTCTCTTCAGGTAGAGCTCTGGAGCAATACGCAAGTATAACTGCATGTCCAGGGCATTGTGGTGAGTGATAAAGGGCTTGGCTGTAGCTCCACCTGGAATGGGCTGCATCATGGGAGTTTCTACTTCTAAAAAACCCCTTTGGTCTAAGAAATTGCGAATAAAACGCACAATTTGAGAGCGTTTAATAAAAATTTCTCTGGACCTGGGATTGACAATAAGGTCCACATAGCGCTGACGATAGCGTAGCTCCACATCCTTTAGGCCGTGGTATTTTTCGGGCAAAGGGCGTAAGGACTTGGTGACCAATTCTATTTGGTCTGCTTTGATGGTAAGTTCGCCTGTTTTGGTTTTAAACAGAGTACCCTTAACCCCTACAATATCCCCAATGTCAAACTTTTTAAAAACTTGATTATAAAATTCTTTGCCTAAAAGGTCCCTTTGGGCATAGACTTGAATTTTGCCAGAGTGGTCCTGAATATGAAAAAAGGTAACTCGCCCAAAGGAGCGCAGGGCCATAATCCTACCAGCCACTACAAAGGATTTATCTAGATTTTCCAGCTCTTCAGCTGGAAGGTCTTTATATTTTTCTACAATGGGTTTTATGTCATCCTGTTTGCGAAAGGTATTGGGATAGATGGCAATGCCATCTTGTTGAAATTTTAAAGCTTTTTCCTTACGCTGGCGAATAAGGCGATTTTCATCCTGTTGAGTTTGACTTTCCTTGTTCAATGTTCTGACCTCGTGTGAAAAATTAAAACAATTTAGTTATTTTAAATCGCTGCGGGCGTCAAGGAAAAGGAAGAGTGGGGGGAGGGAGTTTAAAATTCTCTTTATTTTCGTATTGAAAAGAATTGGCTAAAAGTTTAGAAGCTAAGTATGGCTAAAAGAAAAGTACTTTTTATTTGCAAGCCAGAGCTTATCACTCCTTTCTATGCTTTTTTCCAGGAGCAGGAAATAGAAGTGCTTTTGGCAGAAAATTTTTCAGGTGCCATTAAAAGCTTGCAAAGTGCAGAAGTAGAATTGATCTTTGTGCAGACTGGTTTACCTGGCTTTAGAGTAGAAGGCTTTTTGGCCTGGCTGGAGGAGAAGGGACACCAGGTTCCGGTTTACATCTTAAGCAAGCAAGGCAATAGTCTGGAAGCCAAGAAATTTTTAGAAGCAGGGGCCAAAGACTACTGGCTTTTGCCCTTAACTGAAGAAAAATTGGGCCTTCTTTTGTCCTTTCCCCAGGAAAAAAGAGTGTACTTGCAGAACAGGAAAAGATTTCGTTTTCCAATAAAGAAATTCTGGGTAATCACCCAAAAATAAAAACCTTGCTGGAGTTGGCTAAAAGAGTGGCCAGGTCCAAGGCTTCGGTCTTGATTAGTGGAGAATCTGGCACAGGCAAGGAACTATTGGCCAGGTTTATTCATCAGCACAGCGGGCGCAAAGGCCCTTTTGTGGCCATTAACTGTGCAGCTTTACCAGAACATTTACTGGAGAGCGAACTTTTTGGCCATGAAAAAGGAGCTTTTACTGGGGCCATTGCCAGAAAATTGGGTAAGTTTGAACTGGCTAATGGAGGCACCATTCTTTTGGATGAAGTAACAGAGATGGACTTTAATTTACAGGCCAAGTTGTTGAGGGTACTGCAGGAGGAAGAATTTGATAGGGTTGGCGGTACAGAAAGCGTAAAAGTGGATGTAAGGGTGATAGCTACCACCAACCGGAACATTGAAGAGTGGATTAAGGAAAACAAGTTTAGAGAAGACTTATATTACCGTTTAAATGTAATTCCCTTAAAAATTCCTCCCTTAAGAGAAAGGGGAGAAGATATTTTGCTTTTAGCCAGTGCCTTTGTGCAAAAATTTTGCCTGGAGTATAAATTGGGCCCCAAGTTCTTTTCTGAAGAAGCCAAAAAGTGGCTTTTAAATTATAATTGGCCTGGCAATGTGCGAGAGCTTCAAAATTTGATGGAAAGGGCAGTTCTTATTGCCCAGGAAAATAAAATTACTTCCAAACACTTTCTTGTGGAAAATAGCCTGGAAGACTTTGTCCAGGAACAGGTAAAGGAAAAAACAGAAGAGCAAAGAGAAGACACTCTTTTAACTCAAGAGGTGTTGCCTTTGGCTGAAATGGAGCAAAAAATGATTTTGCGCAGCCTAAAACTTACAGGAGGTAACCGCTCTCAGGCCTCTCAGCTTTTAGGCATTTCTGTTAGAACTTTGCGGAACAAGTTAAATGAATATAAAAAACAGGGGATAAAAATTCCTTAAAGTGAAAGGAGAAAGTAAATGTACTTAAATAAACAGATAACAGGTTATCTGGAGAGAGCTTCCTGGATTCGCAAGATGTTTGAAAAGGGTAGAGAGCTCAAGCAAAAATATGGCCAGGACAGGGTCTATGATTTTAGCCTGGGTAATCCTGACCTACCTCCACCTCCAGGAGTTATAACTGCCCTGGAAGAAGTAAAAGAAAGGGCCAAGCAGCCCTTAGGGCTTGGTTATATGCCCAATGCTGGTTTCCCGGAGTTAAGGGAACGCTTGGCTGCTTTTTTAAGTAAAGAACAGGGAGTAAAATTTCAGGCTGAAGATGTGGTTATTACCTGCGGAGCTGCAGGGGGAATCAATGCCCTTTTGCGTGCCCTTTTAGAGCCAGGGGAAGAAGTGGTTACCTTTGCCCCTTATTTTGTGGAATATGGTTTTTATGCTGAAAACCATCAAGGTAAGCTAAGGGTAGTAAAAACCTTAGAGCCTGACTTTGCCCTGGATATGGAAGGCCTGGCCAGGGCTATTAGCAAGCAAACCAGGGTAGTGCTTATCAATTCTCCCAACAATCCCAGCGGGCAAATAATTAGTGAAGAAGAATTAGGCAAGATAAGTGATGTTTTGACTGCAAAGAGTAAAAAAATAGGTCATCCCATTTTCCTGGTAGCAGATGAACCCTACAGGTTCTTAACCTATGAAGGGGCTTTGGTCCCTTCTATTTTTAAATTTTATCCCTATTCAGTGGTAGTAAGTTCCTTTTCCAAAAGCTTGGGGTTAGCTGGCGAAAGAATCGGCTATGTGGCTGTAAACCCTCAACTGGAAAATAAAGAGGAACTGGTAAATGGCTTGATTTTGACCAACAGAATTTTGGGTTTTGTCAATGCACCAGTAATTGGACAATATTTACTTATGGCTGCTTTAGGAGAAGAAGTGGATAAAGAAATTTATTATAAGAGAAGAAGATTGATGGGTGAGATTTTAGAAGAAGCAGGCCTTAACTTTACCTGGCCCAGGGGTGGATTTTATTTTTTCCCTCAAGCTCCAGACAGAGAAGAGGGCAAGTTTATAGATAGTTTGCTGGCAGAAAGGGTGCTGGCTGTACCTGGCACTGGCTTTGGCTATCCTGGGTATGTGCGTTTTGCCTTTTGTGTACCAGAGGAAGTAATTAGTAGAGCCAGGGAGCCTATTTTAAGGGCAGTAGAAAAGCTTTCTTAAGTTTACAGGTTAAAAAAAGGCTTGGAGGTCTGCTACCTGCAGTGCGGTTAGAGCCAGTAAAAGAGCAAGGGTTAAATTAACCACTCTTTTTACTGGCTTTTTATTTAAGTGTTGATTTAAAATAGAGCCAGCTAAAGTCCAGGTGGAAATGGCCAAAAAACAGATGGTGGTGAGTAAAATATAGGTAGCCAGAAAGTAAACTGGTTCTTTAGGCATGTCTTTTAAAATAGTAGAATAGATGGCCAGACAATATAAGATGGCTTTAGGATTAAAAAATTGGAGATAAATACCCTTTTTAAAATCAAAGAGAATTTTATTTTCTGTTTTTAGTTCATAATTTGCCTTTAAGGTCTGAACACTTAAATATAAAATATAAATAGCCCCAAGTATTCCCAGGTAACTTTTGAAGCTTCCTAAAAAAGTTAAAAGCAGGGTAGAAAATAAAGAAGAAAGGATTAGGAGTAATAAAACCCCAAGAACGATGCCCAGAAGATAGGGTAAAGTCTTCTTATATCCGTAATTTATACCCATGATGCTACTGCTTATATTGTTAGGGCCCGGGGTAAAGGAAGTTATAAGGGCAAAGCTAAGCAAGGTGGAAAAGGTTTCAAGCATTTTATTTAGTAAATAAATTTTTTAAATCTTGAGCAATTAAAAACAAGCAGGGAATAAGGAGCAGGGTAATAAAAGTGGCAATTAGAATTCCAAAGCCCAGGCTTATGGCCATGGGGATTAAAAACTGGGCTTGTAAGCTTTTTTCTAAAATCATGGGCATAAGTCCAGCAAAGGTGGTAAGGGAGGTGAGAGTTACTGCTCGAAAGCGCTTTTGTCCAGCCAGATAAACTGCTTCAAAAGGCTTGTTTCCCTGTTGTTTTAGAAAGTTGGCTGCATCCACCAGTACCAGGGCATCATTTACAGCCACTCCTGCCAAGCCCACTATGCCAAACATACTTAAGATGCTTAAGTTAAAGCCTAAAAGCAAGTGCCCTAAAATAGCTCCTAGAATACTGAAGGGAATAGCAATCATGATGATTAGGGGCTGGCCGTAGGATTTTAAGGGAATGGCCAGAAGCACATAAATGAGCATAAGGGCCAGGATAAAACTTTTAAAAATATCCTGCATGGATTCCTTTTGTTCTTTTCCTTCGCCAGCCCAGGACCAGGATAGGTCTGGATATTGGGTTTTTAATTCTGGCAAAAGGGTCTTGGCCAGGGTGTTTCTTAATTCATTGGCATTGTTTTTGGTTTCATCCACATCAGCAAAAACTGTGACCACCCGTCGGTTATTTACCCTTTTAATCTGGGAATAACTTTCAGCTAGTTTAAAGTCAGCCACAAAGCTTAAGGGAACGAATTTGCCCTGAGGGCTTTTTATCCACATTTGAGTAAGGGTTTGGGCAGAGAGTCTTTTTTCTCCGGATAGATAACCCTTACTTTAACTTCATCTTTATCCCTTTGAAAGTTTAAGGCTTCTGCTCCATAAAAAGCTGCTCGTACTTCTCTGGCGATGTAATTGCTACTAAGTCCTAACTCCAGGCCTAGGGGCTTTAATTTTAGCTGGAGTTCTTTTTTGCCCGGAATAAAGGAGTCTCCCACATCAAATACACCAGGTATTTCTTTTAATTTGGCCTGAAACAGGTTGGATATTTTAACTAAGGTGTTGTAATCTGGATGGGATAAATCCAAGGACAAGGGATAACCAAAGGAAAAAAGGTCGCTGGAAAAGTTCAGAGTCTCTACTCCTGGTATTTCTCCCACCTGTTCTCGCCATTTGTTAGCTAAAAAGGCAGAGCTTATTTTGCGGTATTCATTGCCCAAAAGTTCTACAAAGATTTGGGCCACATTACCTCCTGATTGGCCGCTTAAAACATTGGGTCCATGTACTTCCAGCTGGGTACCTAGAAGGGTTAGACTGTATTTTAAAAGAGGAGGGCTATCTGCTGGGCGGTTTTGTTCTGCCTTAGCTATTACAGTTAAGAGGTCTTTTTCTATTTTTTTTACAATCTTTTCTGTATAGCTTAAAGGCGTGCCTGGAGGCAAAGTGAGATTACAGGTAAGAAAATCAGACTCCACTTTGGGGAAAAAGGTAAACTTGATGAGTCCGCCCTTGACCACTCCTACGGCTAAAAGGAGCAGTAAGATGCAAAAACTAAAAAAGATATAACGGTAGTTAAGACAAAATTTTAGGGTTTTGGCATAGGGACCGGTTATAATTTTATTTAATAGTCTGGGTATAAACTGGGGTTCAGTTAGTTTTTGTTTATCCAGACTTCCCTTTAAGTGACAGGGAAGTATAAAAAGTGCTTCCACTAAGGATACAAAAAGAACAGTATTGACCACTATGGGAATGTTGCGCATGAATTTGCCCATCTGTCCACTACCCAGAAGCAAAGGAGAAAAGGCAGCAAGGGTGGTTAAAATAGAAAAGATAACAGGCCGGCCAACTTCATAGGCACCTTCTACACTGGCCTTAAAGGGTGATAGCCCTTGCTGGTGTTTGGTGTAAATATTTTCTCCAATTACAATAGCATCGTCTACCACAATACCCAGGACCATAATAAAGGCAAAAAGAGAAATCATGTTGATGGAAATGTCTGTAAAGGGCAAAAACAAAAAGGCTCCTGCAAAGGAAATGGGTATGCCCAAACTTACCCACAGGGCCAGGCGAAAGTTTAAAAACAGGCTTAAAGTTATAACCACCAGGATAAGACCAAAGGCCATGTTTTTTAACAAAAGCTTGATTCTATCTTTTAGGAGTTTGGAAGTGTCATCATAAACAGCCAGGTGTAAGTTGGGAGGGAGATATTTTTGGGTTTGAGCCACATATTCTTTTACTTCTTTAGCCACAGTTAGGGCATTTTGTTCACCTATACGATAAACCTGAATAAGGACAGCAGGCAGCCCCTGAAAGCGTACCTTTAAGTCCTCATCTTCAAAGGTATCTTGTACCTGCCCCAAATCCTTAACCCTTAGAATACTTCCATCTGGCTGGGTAATAAGGGGGATTTGCTCAAAGTCCTCTTTGGTATAACGCTTGCCCTTAAAGCGTAGTAAAATTTCACCTGCAGGGTCTTTAATCCTGCCCAAAGGCAGGTCCTGGCTATAGGATTTAATCTTTTCAGCTACTTCAGTTAAACTCAAGTTGTATTTACGTAAGGTCTGTTCACTTATCTGGATGTGGATTTCATTGTCCCTTATTCCAGAAAGGCTCACTAAGCTTACGTCAGGTAAGCTGGTTAGGTCGTCCTTTATCTTTTGAGCCTGTTTTTTTAGATAGGTTTCAGGTAGTTGACCATAGAGGGCCAGGTTTAGAACCTGATTTTTACGGGTAATTTTTTCTACAATGGGGTCTTCAGCCTCTTCAGGCAAGGTGTCCAATCTATCTACTTCTGATTTTATATCGTCGTAAAGGGTGCTTAAGTCGTAGTCTTTCAGTGCTTCCACCACGATAGTGCCCAAACCTTCGCTGGCGGTAGAGTCTATTTCTTTTACTCCACTAAGGCCAGAGACAGCCTCTTCAATGGGTTTGATGATACTTTCTTCTATTTCCTCTGGGGTAGCACCACTATAGACTACACTTATGGTAACCTTATCTAAAGTGACTTCTGGAAATATTTCCACCTTAAATCCCAGGCCAATAATAATGCCTCCTAGAAGCAAAAAGGCCATAAGCAAATTGGTAGCCACATGATTTTGAGTAAACCAGGCAATTATACTGCGCATTTACTTCACCCTAACCTTTAGTCCTGAACTAACCTCACCTAAGGGAGTGGTCACAACTTCTGTCCCTGACTTGAGGCCTTCTACCAGGAGAAAGTCTTCTTCCTGTTCCCAGACTTTAACTGGACGCATTTCTATGGTCTGCTCTGGTGTTAATATCCAGACTGTATTTAAATCGTGCACACTGGAAACAGGGATTTTAGCCAGACCTTTCTTAAGTTTTCCTAAAAGGGTGACTTGAACAAACTCCCCTGGCTTTAATAGGGGAGAATTTACCTGCAGGTAAATGTCTATAAGACGGGTAGATTCTTCAATTTGTGGCCCGGGTCGCCACCTGGTAGAAGTAAAGGTTTTATCCAGACTGGGTACATAAATCTGGGCCCTGCTTTGAGCGCTGAGGTAGGAGATTTTTTGAGGCTCCAGGGGCACTTTTACTTCCAGAGAGTCCAGAGCATAGTAGGTTGCCAGGCTGGTTCCAGCATTGATGTAGGTTCCCAGGCCCACTTTTTTTCCAACACCACCAGGTCATAGGGAGCAAAAAGCTCAGTGCGTTTTAGGTTTAACTCTGCTTGCTTTAGCTTAGTCAAAGCAATTTCTTTGTTGGCCAGAGCCTGTTTTAATTCTGGCTCTTTGGCAATAAGGGGTGGTACCTGGGCTTCAGGGCCATGTTCTAATTTATAGGCTTCTATGGCTTGCCTGGCCTGGGCTTGAATCAAAATAAGATTGCTTTCTGCTTGAATTAAGTTGTTCTGGGCTTGGGCAAGGGCCAGTTGATAATCTTTGGGGTCTATTTTGAGGAGCAATTCCCCTTTTTTTACAGTGCTTCCTGGTTTTAGTTTGGGAGAAATATAGAGGACTTTGCCACTTACCTGAGGGGTTAAGCTACCTATTTCCCGGGCTTCAATCACGCCCTGGGCTCTAATTTTTAATTGAGAAGAAAAGGTAGTTATCTTTAGTGTTTCTACCAGGGGCACATTTAAATTCTTGGAAGTGGAAGATAGATTTGTTTTTTTACTGTTCAGAAGTTTAAAAATAAATATACCTATAGCCAGAATACAAAAAACAATAACTCCTCTAAGTAGTATTTTTTTCATAGGAACCTCTTTTTACCAGTCTCCACCTAAGGCTTTTACCAGGTTTATTTGATTAAGCAAAAGGTTTAGCTTGTTTTCCTCCATCTCTAACTTGGTTTGGAGATAGTTTTCTTCTCTTTCTTTTAACTCCAATAAAGATAGCTGGCCATATTCATACTTTATCTTAGCTAATTCTAGAGATTTTTTTTGATTTTTTAGGTATTGCTCAAGATTCTGGCGCTGCTCCAAAAGGATTTTTCTCCAGTTTAATACTTCTTCTACTTCTTTAAAGGCAGTGAGCAAGGTGTTGGCATATTCTATTTCTTCTTTTCTGAAGTTAAGAATGGCGATTTCTTCAGCCTTTTTTAATTTTCCTGCCTGAAAAATGGGCTGGACCAGTCCCAGAGCCAGATTCCAGAGAGAACTTTCTGGTGTGAAAAGGTTTTTTAACTCTGTACTGCTATAACCAAAAGTGGCTGTAAGGGTTATTTGAGGGAACCTGGCCTTTCTGGCTATTTGGGCTTTTGCCTCAAGCTCTGCCAATTTTTCTTCCTGGGCCAGGATATCTGGTCTTCTTTTTAAAAGAGAAGAGGGTAAACCAGGATTTACCTGGAGCACATCTAAAGAAAAGTGAGACCAGGGAGAAGTAAAAATATCTTCCCGGGGATATTGGGCCAGAAGCAAGGAAAGGGCATAGATTTTACTTTTAAGGGTGTTTTCTAAAGCAAGAAGTTCATTTTTCCTCTGCTCTACCAGATTTTCAAAGTTAAGCAGGGTAGAAAGTTCACTTATACCCTGAGAATAGTTTAATTGCGCAAGCTGGTATTTGGTTTGAGCTAGCTTTAAAAGTTTTGTTAAAAGTTCTTTTTTATACTTTAAAAAGGCAATATTTAAATATAAACTAGCTCCTTCAGTGAGCAAACTTTGTCTTAGGGCAATTTGTTCGTATTTACCCTGCAAAAAGGTATGCCAGGCAGACTGTCTTTGCTGGCTTAATTTTTGGAATAAATCCAGTTCATAGGAAGCGTAAAGACTTAGAGAATAGGTGTTGCCAAGGGAATATTTTTTATCTCCTGTAAGGGAAGAGATGTATTTTCCTTCTCGTATTACACTTCCCTTTAAATCTATTTGAGGATATAAAGTGGAAAGTTCCTGTTCGTATTGTTTTTTTAAAATTTGGAGGGCAAGGCTGCTTTTTTGTAAGTCCAGACTAGAAGTTTTAATTTGCTCCAGGATATTTTCCAGGTGTTTGTCTTTAAACCTGGTCCACCACCTTCCACTATCACTTTCTTCAGGATTAGCACTTTCTAAATAGGTGGAAGGTATTTTTATATAATTTTTGCGTTCCAACTTTAAATTGGGGCTACAGCCCAGAAGTAAACACAAAAACAAAGCAAAAAATTTTTTCATTTAGTTATTCCTTGAAGTCCCTGGGCTAAGAGAAAGCTTATCTTTTCGCCTATAAAGGGAATTGGCTCTGTTTTTATTTCGGGCAGAATGTGAGGCAAGCTCTTGCTGACCAGATTAAAATGAACTGCCACGCCTATTATGCTCAAGGCATAAACCTTTTTTCTTCCTCAGAGAACCGAGAAGGAAAAATTGTCTCTAAGTAGTTGCTTAAGAGATTTAGCATGGGGTGAATGGCTTCTTTTAACACCATGTCCAGAGCTTCACTGGACTCTCTGAATTCTCTTTGAATTAAAGCATGGTGATATTTTTTAATGTCTTCACAAATGGGACCGGTTAAAAAACTGGTCATCACTTCCTGGACAAAGGTCTGGATATCTAAAGGTTTTTTGGCTTCCAGATTTTTTTGCAGGTATTGTCGCTGAAGATAAGCCCTTTTTAGCCAGAGTTCTTTAAATACAGCCAGGTACAAGCCCTTTTTGCTTCCAAAATAATAGTTAACTGCACTTACATTGACCTGGGCCTTTTGGGTGATTTCCCTTACACTTACGGCCTTAAAGCCTTTTTCACCAAAAAGTTTTTCAGCTACTTCTAAAATTTTTTCTCTGTTGGACTGCATGAAATGCGGGTATAAAACAAACGTTTGTTTGTCAAGATGCTATTTTTCTACTTTTTTAGTATGCTTGAAAAAAATCTTTTTTTTCTTAAGGGAAAATGAATCTAGATTTAGTTAAACCCTTAAGCTGGAGAGAGTGCAATGAAGAAAGAATTTATTTGGTTGCTGGTACTTTTGGGAATGCTTGGAGGATGTAGTAGTTATAGACAAGACCCCAAGGTAATGTCTCAGTCCCTGGAATGGCGTCTGGAAAATCTGGAAAGCAGTTCTTTGGCTTATGGAGAAGAGCTAAGGAAAAATCAAAGGGAATTAACTGCAATTAAAGAGGAATTAAAAAATCTGCAAAGTTCTTTGCAGGCCTTAGAACAAAAAGTTACTGCTTTATCTCAAGCAGAGGCAAAAACAGAAGCAAAGGGTACAGAAGAAAAGATGCAAATTGAATTAATTCCTGGCCCTGGACCAGAAGAAGAACTGGAAGTTAAGCTTGGGGCGATGCAATCTCAAAAAGACTCTTGGACGGATAAAAAGTTGTATGAAAAGGGTTTAAAACTGGTATTAGAGGGCCAATATAAGTCTGGTCGTAAGTTTTTAAAGCAACTGCAGGAAGAATATCCCCAGAGTAAGTTACTGCCCAATGCCCTTTATTGGATTGGAGAAAGCTACTATGGAGAAGAGCTTTATGCTCAAGCCATTCTGGCCTTTAAGCAGGTAGTAAATTCCTTTCCTAAGAGTGAGAAGGCCAGTCATGCTTTACTTAAAATTGCCTATGCCTATCTGGAATTGGGAGATAAGGATAATGCCAGGTTTTATTTAAAGGTTTTACTGGAGGATTATCCCAAAAGTGATGTAGCTGCAAAAGCAAGAATGAAACTTAAGAGCTTGAGTTAAAAAATTGACCAGAGAAAAGGAACTATTTGCCTTTTTAGTTTTAAGAGAGATAAAAGGAGTTGGCCCTGCCAGGATAAAAAGAATAGTTTTAGACTATAAAAGCCCTTATCTTTTTTTAGAAGAAGCACGAAAAGATGTAAAACTGCTTTCAAAATTGGGAATCAACTCTTTAGAATTAGATGGTTGCTGGCAAAAGGCCACTTCTCTGGTTGAAGAAATTTTAAAAAAGAATGTCTCTTACCTGCTTTTTACTGATGATAATTACCCTTCCCTGTTAAGAGAAATAAGTACACCTCCTCCTCTTTTATTTTATAAGGGCAGGTTGTCTTTATTACAAAAAACCAAGGTAGCCCTGGTGGGAGCCAGGAGATGTACAGCCTATGGTTTAAAAATGGCTGAAGAACTGGCTAGCACTTTAAGTGCAGCAGGGATTTGCGTGGTTTCTGGCTTGGCTGTGGGGATTGATGCCAGGGCTCATTCTTTTGCCCTTAGAGGAGAAGGCAAAAGTATAGGGGTCCTGGGTTGTGGCCTAGATGTGGTTTATCCCAGGCAAAACAAAACTCTTTTTGAACAAATGCAAGAACAAGGTTTATTGTTGAGCGAATTTTTACCTTCTACAGAGCCTGAGCCGCAAAATTTTCCCCTTCGCAATAGGATTATTAGCGGGCTTTCCCTGGGAGTAGTGGTAGTGGAAGCAGCTAAAAAGAGTGGTTCTTTAATTACGGCTCAGTTTGCCCTGGAGCAAAATAGAGAGGTGTTTGCTGTGCCTGGTACCTGTAAAATGAATTCCTTTGCTGGGTGTAATGCTTTGATTCAACAAGGGGCTTATCTTATACAAGAGCCAGAAGATGTACTGGAAATGCTTGGTTTGGAGACAAAAGGTTCTTTTTCTGAACCCAAAACAACCTCTGGGGACTTTTCGGATTTAAGTGTAGAGGAAAAACAGATTCTAACTCTTTTACAGGAAAACCAGGAGATGCATTTAGAAGATATTCAACAGGCCCTGCCCTTTTCATCTGCACTGTTAAATAGTATGCTTTTGCAACTGGAAGTAAAAGGACTTATAACCAGAAAGCCAGGTCTCTTTTACTCTTTAATCTAAGAAAAGACTTGATTTTATTTGCAAGAAGAGGAAAGTAAAAATAGCAGTTATTGGTAAGAGGAGAAGTGCATGCAAAAAATTCCCATCAATCTGGCCAAGCCTGGCATGGTCCTGGAAAAACCAGCTACCAGCGAGACCGGGCAGGTGCTTTTGGCAGCAGGGGTTAGCCTTACGGAAAATCACATTCGCATCCTGGCTAACAAGGGGATAAAGTCCATTGTGGTAAAGGGAAATCCCCTGGACCTGGAGGGGCTGGCTTCTGCTCCTTCTTTTGAGAAGCGGATTAAAAGAATGGATTATCTTTTTCGTCATCAGGATGACCCTTTTATGTTAAAATTAAAGAATTTTTTGCAAGAATACTTTCAGCACAAAGCCCTGGCAGAGATGCAGACTCCAGAAGAAGGGAGTGAGTAATGGAAGATTTGCAATTGGAAACCAAGAAAAAGGTTTTAGCAGTCAAGGACTTGCCCACTTTACCCAAGGTATTGGAAGAAGTAAGCAAACTGGTAGAAGACCCCAATTCTTCAACAGAAAAAATTGCCAAAGCTATCTCCAGGGACCAGGTTTTATCAGCCAAGGTCTTAAAAATGGTCAATTCTCCCATTTACGGTTTTCCCAGAAGGATATCTACCATTCAACATGCCCTGGTACTTTTGGGTTTTAATGTGATTAAAGGGCTTATAATTAGCACTTCTGTATTTGATATTATGACCAAGTCCATGGTGGGACTTTGGGAACATAGTTTGGGCTGTGCTTTAGCTGCTTCGGTTATTGCCAAAAAGGTAGGTTTTAAGGACCCTGAGGAGTATGCAGTGGCCGGGCTTTTGCACGACCTGGGCAAGGTAATTGCCCTGGTTCAATTGCCAGAGCTAAAAGAAGAAGTGGATGCAGTGGTAAAAAAAGAAGACCTAAGCTATTATGAGGCAGAACGAAAAGTAATGGGCTTTGCTCACGACAGGATAAATGCCTGGCTGGCAGATTACTGGAATCTTCCTTTGCGTTTGCGAGAGGCCTTGGCCTGGCATCACAAAGTAAAGAGCGCTCAACACCATCCCGATATGGCCGCAGTGGTCCACCTGGCTGATTTTATTACCAGAGCCTTTGAAGTGGGTTTTGCTGGAGATGACCAGGTAAGTTTTGTCTATCCAGAGAGTTTAAAAATACTTAAACTTTCTTTAAATGACCTGGAAGATATTCTGGATAATTTGGGAGAACAGTTTTTAGAACTTTCCCATTTCACTCCTGACGAATAAAATATGAATAAACAACAGGATTTTTTTCTTATTTCCAACTCTGTTGAATTGTTTAAAACTTTGAAAAATCCTTTCCTGCAGCCAATTGGACTGTTTTTGAGCGTGGTAGCGGAGCTATAGAATTTTTATTTAACAATCCTCCTCAACTACTTTTGCTTGATAAGGATTTAAAAGATGTTGACCCCTTGCATTTGGTTTCTCTTTTTAAGAGTGAAAATGTTTATCGCCAGGTACCAGTGGTTTTAATTTTAGATAAAGAAGACCTGCCCAGTATAGACTTTACCCATCTAGAAATAGATGACTTTATTTTAAAGCCCATAAAAGAAGATATTGCCAGAGTGCGTTTAACTCTTATTTTAAGTAGGGCAGCCAGAAGCCTGGATGCCAATCCTTTGACCAAGCTGCCAGGTAATACCTCCATTATTCAAAAGATACAGAGTTTATTAGACCAGCAAAAAGAATTTGCCCTGGCTTATGTGGACCTGGATCACTTCAAGTCCTTTAATGACAAATATGGCTTTTCTAGAGGTGATGAAGTTTTGATGATGACAGCTAGAATTATTGTCAACACCATAAGGGCTATTGGTGGTCCTGAGAGTTTTGTGGGACATGTGGGCGGAGATGATTTTATTTTTATTGTGCCTACTGATAAGGCAGAAAAGGCCTGTGAATTGATTGTAGAAAGCTTTGACAGTATTGTTCCTAATTTTTACGACCCTGAAGATAGAGAGCAGGGTAAAATTGTTTCCACAGATAGGCAGGGAAAAGTAAGAGAATTTCCCTTAATGGCAATTTCCATTGCTGTGGTTTTTAACTATGGTCAGTTAAAACACTATGGTGAAGCTGCACAAATTGCCATGAACTTAAAGAAAGTTGCCAAGAAAAATCCCAAAAGTAATTATGTCCTGGATAGAAGAAAACCTTCCTCATAATTTACAAGTTTTTATTGCTTATTTAGAAGTAGAAAAAGGCTATTCTTTAGCTACTCTTAGAGCGTATGCCACTGATTTAAAAGAGTTTGAACTTTTTTTAAATAAGGTAAAAAAAAGTTTAGACTCTCCTGAAAAGATTGTAAAACCAGATGTCCTTAGCTTTATTCAGGAGCTTTATGCTAAAAACTTAAGTAAAAGTTCTTTAGCCAGAAAGCTTTCTTCTCTAAGGTCTTTTTTCGCTTTCTTTTAAAGCGTAAAAAAATAGAGATCAATCCTTTGTTGGGCATAAAAAATCCTAAGCAAGAAAAGAAGATTCCCAGAGTATTAAATGTGGACCAGGTAATAAACTTACTGGAAGTGGAACTGGAACCTTCCCCTAAAAACCTAAGGGATATTGCCCTGGCAGAACTCATTTATGGGTCAGGACTTAGAATAAGTGAAGCCCTGGGGTTAAACCTGGAGGATGTAGATTTGGGGCAAAGAGTGGTAATTGTTCTGGGAAAGGGGCAAAAGGAACGCATGGTACCTTTAAGTAAAAAGGCTGCGCAAAGGTTGTTAAATTATCTTCGGCAAAGAGAAGCCTTTAATCCCAGTTTGCGGGAGCAGGCCTTTTTTTTAGGAATACGGGGAAAACGCTTAAATCGTCGCCAAGCCAATCGTATTTTGTTGCGCCTGGCTAAAGAAGCCAGACTTAATTTTAATTTGAGCCCTCATACGCTAAGACATACCTTTGCCACCCATTTACTGCAAGCAGGTGCTGATTTGCGTACAGTACAGGAGCTTTTGGGCCATAGCAGGATTTCTACCACCCAACGCTATACCCACCTTAACTTAGAAACCATAATGCAAATCTACGACCAGGCTCATCCCAGAGCCAAAGAATAGGTTGGAAGTAGAAGAGTTTTTTAATCTTCTTCTTTTAAGGCAAAATCCACCTGTAATCTATCTAAATCAGCCCTTTCTAAGACAACTCTTACTTTTTGACCCAGCACAAAGCGTTTTCCTGTGCGCTCGCCTCTTATTTCCTGTCTATCTGGCAAAAAGGAGTAATAATCATCACTAAGGCTGGAGAAGCGCACTAGGCCTTCGGCCATAATTTCTTCCAATTCTACCCAAAAACCAAAGTCGCTTAAAGAGGAGACAATGCCAGTAAACTCCTGTCCTATCCTCTTTTCTAGAGCTAAAATAGAGGCCCTTTTGAGCATCTCTCTTTCTGCTTCCATGGCCTTGCGTTCTTGTAAACTTAGGTGCTCTCCCAGTTTCTGGAGTTTTTTTAGCTTCTTTTTCGGGGAAAATCTCCCACCAATACCTTTTTTAAGGCCCTGTGTACCACCAGGTCTGCGTAGCGTCTAATGGGAGAGGTAAAGTGACAATAGGAAAGAGAAGCCAGGCCAAAGTGGCCTTCATTTACAGGGCTGTATTTGGCCTGCATCATGGACCTTAAAAGTAAGCGATTGACCAAAAAGGCGAGTTCAGTGTGCTCTGCTTTTTTTAAGAGGTCCTGCAGGTCTTTAGGAGAGGTTTTTTCAGGAAGTTTTTCTGCTAAAGTGGTTGTTTTTAGAAGTTTAAATAAAGAGGCTAACTTTTCAGGGTCAGGGGCAGGATGGACACGATATAAAAAGGGCATTTCCTTTGTTTCTAAAAATTCAGCCACTGCTTCATTGGCAGCAATCATAAATTCTTCTATTACCTGATGGGAAAAATACCTAAGCCTTGGCCTTACTTCCAGAAGGCCTTCTTGCAGATTAAAATGAATTTCTGGTTCTGGTAAGTCAAAGTCAATACTGCCCCTTTGCTGGCGAAGTTTTTTTAACTGGGAGGCAAGTTCATAAGCTAATTCCAGCATGGGAAGAACAGGCTCCACTTCTTTTTTAGCCTGAGTATCTCCTTTTTCCAGGGCCTGGTGTACCTGGGTGTAAGTTAGCCTAAATTTGCTTTCAATTACTCCAGGATAGAATTTGGCCTTTTGTTTTTGTCCCTGCTTATTAAAGTCCATTTCTGCAACCATGACCAACCTGGGGACATGGGGGTTTAAGCTGCAAAGACCATTGGATAGGGCCGGGGGGAACATGGGCTCTACTGAGAGGGGGAAATAATAGGAGTTGCCTCTTTCCAGGGCTTCTTTGTCCAAAGCAAAGCCAAAGTCCACATAGTGGGAGACATCAGCAATAGCCACAAAAAGTTTATAGCCCTGGGCTGTCTTTTGCACACAGATGGCATCGTCAAAATCCCTGGCCTTGGCCCCATCAATGGTAACAAAAGGCAGGGAACGCAAATCCGTACGCTGGTCAAAGTCTTTTTCTTTGGGGTGGGCAGGCAATTCTGTTACTTCCTTGAGAACTTGAGCAGGAAAGTCTGTAGGTATGAGATGGTTTATTTTGACCATTTTTTCCTGCACACTCAGGTCTTTTTCTGGACCTAAAACATCTTCCAGGGTAGCAGACCAGAGAGAAGGCTCTAGAGGGGCTTCTGGTTTTAAAGTAAGTAGGGAGCCTGGTTGTAACTTTTCTGGACTTTCTATGACCAGGGAAAAGTGAAGCCTTAAATCCGTAGGTTGAGTTAAATACACCTGAGAGCCAATTTTTTGCTTTACCTTGGCTACGATTTTTTCCCTTTTCTTTTTTAGAACTCTGACGATACGCCCTTCTGGGCTTTTACCTGTTTTAAAGGGTAAGATAGCTACCAGGACTTCGTCTTCATGCCAGGCGTCTTCAAAGTTGTTGGGGTGTACAAAGATATCCTTGCGCCTTTTATCTTCTGGAATGACAAAACCTATGCCTGAACCCTGAATTTCTAATACTCCCTTTACCAGGGGCAATTTTTCCACCAGGCACAGGGCTTTTCCTGTTTTGAGGATTTTCCCCTGCTCTTCCAGTTCCTTAAGAATTCTTTTGACCGCTTTTTTGAGGTGTTTTTTCTTGCCTAAAAGAGTGTAGATTTCTTTAGGAGTTAAAGGTTTTTGTTTTTTACGAAAAATTCTAAGTATTTCCTGTTTATTTATTTTTTGTTTCATAATCTTCCTTATCTTATTTAATTTGTAAAATATTTTTTACTTTTTGCAGCAGTAAATCTTCCTCTTCTTTTGAAGAGAAGACAATGTGGCTTTTAATAACCCAAATGTCTTGCGTATTTAAAATGCCTACCAGTTTATCCTTTTCTTTTTCTGTACACACCAGATTTAACTTTTTTTCTCTTATAATCCTTAAAATCTTTTTTCTATCGTGAGGTTTAAAGAAGTAGTGGTCAGGGTAAGAGAGATGTAGGTCTGGGGGATTTAAGCCAAAGTTGAGAAGACTTTTAACTATTTTTTGAGGATTGGCAAGGGTGGTTATAAGCAAATAATTTTTTAGTTTTTTAGTTTGTTCTTTATTTTGAACATGTTCCAGATATGTTATCTTATAGTCAAAAAAAAGAAGAGGTTTAGAAAATTTTTTTAGTTTCTTAGTGGCCAGTTTTTGTAGAAGGGACAGATTGTTACCCTGCAGGTTTACCAGAAAAATATCTGCTCGGGTTAATCCCTTTTCCCCTTCCCGCCAATAGCCGCTGGGAAGAGGGCGATTCCAGTTGTAAAAGTCCCTAGGTGCCAGAAGAACCAGGTCCAAATCCTTAAAGATTTTGGTTTGCTGAAAACCGTCGTCCAATAAAAAAGAGGTGGGAGTGTAGTTTTGCAGGGCAAATTGCGCTGCTCGTACCCGGTTGGGGTCAATTATGACCTGTAATCCCTGTTTAGCTAGTAAGAGGGGTTCATCTCCAGCTGTATTAGGACTATCTGTGGGGCTGACGGCAAAAGGATAGGTGGGAGGGTTGGCTTTATAACCTCGAGTTAAAACAAAGGGTATTTGTCCCCAGGAGTGTATCTTTTGAGCTAGATAAAGAGTAAAAGGGGTTTTGCCGGTTCCACCTACAGATATGTTGCCTATGGAAATGGTGGGCAAGCCCAGAGATACTTTTTGGCGGCTGTAAAATTTATTGCGCAGATTAACCAAACCAGCATAGGTAAGACCCAGGGGGTAAAGAAGGGAAGAAATAATTGGATTCATTGTTGGGAAAAAGGGGGAAGGTCCCCCCTTTTTTATTCTCTGGATTGACCAAAAAATCTAAGTAACATCAAGAAGAGGTTAATAAAATCCAGGTATAGGGTAAGGGCACCCAGGATGGTCCCCCTTCTAATTGCTAGGGCATCATCATAGGGGGCGCTTTCTCCCATTAGCTTTAGTTTTTGGGAGTCATAAGCAGTAAGTCCCACAAAAACAATTACGCCAATCCCACTGATAACAAACTGAAAGGCGGAACTCTTCAAAAAGATATTTACTATGGAAGCAATGATAATACCAATGAGGCCCATGAAGAGAAAACTACCCAGGGAAGTAAGGTCTTTTTTGGTGGTAAGTCCATAGATGGACATGGCCGCAAACATTCCAGCACAGATTAAGAAGGTAGAAGCAATAGAAGAGGTAGTGTAGACGAGAAATATGGCCGAAAGAGTAAGGCCATTTAGTCCAGAATAGAGCAAAAAGAGAAATGTGGCTGTGGAGCCAGAGAGTTTGCTTATCCCTGCGCTAAGCCCTACAACTAAAAGTAGTTCACCAATTAAGAGCCCCCACATTACCAGGGGATTGCCGAAAATAATTTGCAGTAAGGTAGGACTAGTAGCCGTGAAATAAGCTATGATACCTGTAAGGCCTAAGCCTAGAGCCATCCACTGATAAACTCCCCGCATAAAGGCGTTGAGCACTTCTACGCGGGCTTTCGTGGGTGAATAAGATTGCCAATTGGACATGTTTTCCTCCTGAATACATTCTAATATTTATGGTTTAAGCGCATCTTGGCCAAATGGCAACCTTTTTTAAATTAAATTTATTCTTCCGGGCAAACAGATTCAGAGAAGACAAACTCTCCTTTTTCATTGATTTTTACTACTACCGCACATTTTATGGGGTCACCTTGATAGTTAAAGCTCATTTTTCCAGTAACACCGTTAAATTGTTGGATTTTAGATAAGGCAAAACGAAGGATAGCTCTTTTTTTGGTTATGGAGTCAGCCTGGTTAAATAAATCTCCGCTGTTTTTTAGGGCTTGGAAGATGAGGTTAATAGAATCATAAGTAAGGGCTGCTGGGTCGTCAGGCAAATAATTATATTTTCTCTGGAATTGTTGAACAAAGTTTTGGGTTAATCCTTTTGCTCCTAAAGCAGTATAGTGGGTAGAGAAAAAATGTCCTACACAATCTCGTCCACAGAGTTTAAATAGATCCGCAGAGCCCCAAGAATCTGTACCCATGATAGGTCCTTCCCAGCCCAGTGTGTGCAGGGTCTTCATGATATTGGCGGTTTGATAGTAATGGCAGGGAAGAAAAATCAAATCTGGTTTATCTTTAAGAATTTTTTTAACTAAAGGAGTAAAATCGTTATTGCCAGTGAGAAAACCTTCAAAACCCACTACTGTTCCTGTACCATATTTATGCTCCCATTTTAATTTAAAAAGCTCAGCCAGATCCTTAGAATAATCGTCATCTTTTACAAAAATTACAGCTACTTTTTGGGGTTTAAAAAGTTTTTCACTAAATTTTATGGCCACATCGCTTTGAAAGGGGTCTAAAAAAGCAGCTCTAAATACCCAGGGTCTATTGAGGGTGGTTTTGGGGTTAGTGGACCAGGGAGATATCATGGGGGTTTGTAGTTTGTTGGCAATTGCCCCTGCAGGTACGGCCTGCCTACTGGCCATGGGGCCAACTATGGCCAGAGCCTTGTCTGTTTCTACTAGTTTTTGGGTTACTGATTGGGCTTTTTTAGGATCAAAGTCATTGTCTTCGTAGATAAACTTTAGAATATAGCTCTTGCTTCCAATGGTAAGCCCACCCTGTAGGTTGATTCTTTCTTTAATCATTTCAGCAGCGTCTCTGGCTGAGATGCCTGTTTGTTTATTTTCTCCACTCATGGGAAGGTTGAAACCAATTGTTAACACATCCTGAGCTAATACTGGGCTATTTAAAGTAAGGATTAAGAGAAAAGAGATTACCATTTTCATAAGAATAGCTTGCATATATTTTACCCCTCCAGTACAGATTTCTTTAAAAAGAGTGGGCTTAGTGAATTATTTTTTTCTTGTCTATAAAATTTTTTCGATAACACTTGGCTAAATTAAGGCCAGATAGGCAAGGAGAGGATTTATGAGAAAAAAAGATGGCTGTTGGTAGTTTGTATTTTTTTGCTGAGTGCTATTGTTGTTTCTTGTGTAAAAAAGCAAGAGATTATAAACAGTAAAGATCTTTCAGAAAGTTTTGTTCTTAGAATTATACATGTAAACGACACTCATTCTCACTTAAACCCTTTGGCTTTAACCATAAATAAGCAGAAAAAAGGTAATAGCAAAATTTTGGTGGGTGGATATGCCTATATTGCTGATTATGTCCAAAAAGAAAAAAACAAGATAAAAATATTCTTTTTTTACATGCAGGAGATGCAGTTCAGGGTACTCTTTATTATACCTTTTTTCAAGGAATAGCAGATATTACCAGTCTAAATCTTTTAAGTTTAGATGCTATGGTTCTTGGAAATCATGAGTTTGATAAGGGGCCTGAAGTCCTTTGGCAGAAATTTGTTTCCAGGGCCAATTTTCCTATTCTCTGTGCTAATATTTATTTTAAAAAACCAAATAAGTTACAAAGTAAGATTAAAAAGTATATTATTATGCAAATAGGAAGGGAAAAGGTGGCTATCTTAGGATTAACTACTCCAGACACTCAAAACATATCTAGTCCTGGTAATAACATAGGCTTTAAAGATGTAAAAAAAGTTGCTTCTGATTTTGTTCAGCTTTTTAAAAAGATGGGTATAAATAAAGTAATAGTCTTAAGTCATCTTGGATATAAACAGGATATAAAACTAGCCCGGGAAGTAGAGGATATTGACATTATTGTAGGAGGACATTCTCATACACCTTTAGGAAAATTAGAGGAGTTAGGACTTCCTTCTGAAGGACCTTATCCTACTCTTGTATATAACCATAATAAACCTGTCCTAGTGGTTACTGCCTGGAAGTGGGGGTATGTACTAGGTGATCTTAAGGTGGCTTTTGATAGACAAGGTGTAATTTTAGAAAATAGCTGGCAAAAGGACTCTAGAATTATATTTTTGCTTGGTTCGAAAACAGGAATACAGGGCTTAACAGCAAGGCAAAAGGCTTTCTTTGTATCTTCTCAAAAGAATAAGAAAGTAGAACAAAACATACTGGATTACTCCAAAGAAGTAGAAAAACTCAAAAAGAAAGTAGTAGGAAAAGTCCTTAAAAGTTTGAGTAATATTCGTATACCTCGAAAAGATAAAAGAAATGACTTAGCTCCTTTGGTAGCTAAGTCTATGTATTTAAAAACTAAATATCTGGGGGTAGATCTTGCTTTGCAAAATGCTGGTGGAGTAAGGACTTCCCTAGCTAAAGGGTCCATTACCGTGGCTGATATTTACGAAGTCTTGCCCTTTGGTAACAGCCTGGTTTTGTTTGAACTATCTGGAAAGGAGTTGAAGACTGCTTTAGAAAAAGCAGTGGATAGAGCTTTGCAGGGTAGGACTGGCCCTTTTCCCTATCTGTATGGAGCTAAGTTCAAGTTTAGAAGGGCTAATCCCTTGGGAAGGCGAATAGTGGATTTGGTCATATATCGCAATAATAGATGGGAACCTCTAAAGTTAGAAGAAAAGTATCTATTGGTAACCAATAGCTTTGTTGCCAGGGGAGGTGATTTTTATTTAGATTTTAAGAAGATAAAAGCTAAGGAAGATCTTGGCTTTATTGATGCAGAGGTTTTTTTGGAATTTGTGCAAGAAAGAAAATTGCTTAGAGGAGTAGAGGAAGAATTTTATCCTCTGGAGGAACTCTAGAGAAAATCTTTTTATTGCTCTTGGATAAAAAAAAGGTTAGATAAAAAATTTTAAAAGAATATGGGAGGGTGCTATGGGTCCTGGATTTATTTTGTTGGTAGCTTTGATTGCTCTTGCCTTAATTATCACTGGTTTAAAGCTTGATTCTGGTAAATAACTTTTTTATTTCCCGCCCTTAGCTCAGCTGGATAGAGCGTCGGACTTCGAATCCGCAGGTCGGGGGTTCGAATCCCTCAGGGCGGGCCATTTTACCTTTAAAACAGTCTTTATAAATTATTTAAAGAGTTGTTTCCCTTCTTGCTAAGGGGAAAGCTCTTTGGTAAGGATTTTTGCGTCAATTCGTTTAAGGAGAGGGTGTTAGCGTTGATAAAGATAGAGCATGTAAACAAGTGGTTTGGCGAACATCATGTGCTTAAGGATATCAATTTAGAAATAAAAAAAGGGTGAGGTTGTAGTTATTTGCGGGCCTAGTGGGTCGGGCAAGAGTACCCTTATTCGCTGTATTAACAGGCTAGAGCCCATTCAAAAGGGTAAAATTTTAGTAGATGGAGTGGATGTAAATTCTCCCAAGACCAACCTTACAGCCTTGCGCGCAGAAATAGGTTTTGTTTTTCAGCAATTTAATCTTTATCCCCACATGACCGTTTTGGAAAATATTACCTTGGCCCCCATTTTGGTGCGTAAAATGGATGTGCGGGAAGCTGAAGATTTAGCTATGGAGCTTTTGGCCAAAGTAAATATTCCTGACAAGGCCAATGTCTATCCCCCTCAGCTTTCTGGAGGACAACAGCAAAGAGTAGCTATTGCCAGGGGCCTGGCCATGCGGCCTAAGATTATGCTTTTTGATGAGCCCACTTCAGCCCTGGACCCGGAAATGATTAATGAAGTTTTGGATGTTATGAAGGGGTTGGCCAGAGAGGGAATGACCATGGTGGTGGTTACTCATGAGATGGGGTTTGCCAAGGAAGTGGCAGATAGAGTCATTTTTATGGATGATGGCAGGCTGATAGAAGAAAATACTCCTGATGCCTTTTTTAATAATCCCAAGAGTGAACGGACCAAGTTGTTTTTGAGTAAAATCTTGAGTCATTAAGAGGTTTTTAGGGTATAACTTTAAAAATACAAAAGGGAGGGGTTTTTATGTTTAAACTAAGAACTGTGTTTTTGGGAATGATTGCGGTTTTGGTGCTGGTCAGTTTGGCCTATGCTGGCCCTACTTATGAAAGGGTAATGAAGACCAAAGTGATTCGGGCTGGAATCATGACCGATTCCATTCCAGGGGCCTTTTATAATGAAAAGGGCGAGTGGGTTGGCTTTGATGTGGATATTGCTGAAGAAATTGCCAGAAGACTTGGCTGCAAGCTGGAAAGAGTGGCTGTAAATAACAAAACCAGAATTGCTTTTGTCCAGCAAGGCAGAATTGACATGTCCGTAGCCAATATGACCCATAAAAGAGAAAGGGATAAGTCCATAGACTTTTCCATTACTTACTTTTTTGATGGGCAGAAAATTTTGGCCAAAAAAGGTCGCTATAAAAAATGGGAAGACTTTATTGGTAAAAAGATTGCTACCCAGCAGGGAACTACTTCTGAAATTAATGTAAAAAATCTGTTAAAGAAATTAGGTGACCCCAATTATGAAAAGAATGTTATCTCTTTTCAAAAAGAGTCAGAGTGTTTCCAAGCCTTAAAAATGGATAGAGTTGCTGGCTGGACTACTGACTCCACTATTTTGCTTGGTTATGCAGCTAAAGAACCTGGTAAGTATGAACTGGTAGGTGATTTTTTTAGCGATGAGCCTTATGGCATTGGCTTGCCTGAAAATGATTCTGACTGGAGAGATGCTGTTAATTTTGCTCTTCAAGATATGTGGAAAGATGGCACTTATATGAAGATTTACAACAAATGGTATGGCCCAGATACTCCTTACTACTTTCCTCTTACTCGTACTATTGAAATGTGGCCCTAAAAAAATAAGTAGTTAAAAAGGCCCGGGGTGTGCCCTGGGCCTTTTTTTATCAAAAAACTCTTTAATGGATGTAGAGAATGTGGCGCTATATTTTAGAAAGAAACTGGTTGCAAAATGTGCTCTTACTTAGCATTTTAGTGAGCCTGGTTTATTACTGGGGATTTGTTTTTGATTTTGGCTATAAGTTTGATTGGTCTGTGCTTTATACAGTTAATGAAACTTATGGCGAAAATTTAGGGTATTACTTAATCAGAGGTTTAAAGCTAACAGTTGAAATTTCTCTTATTAGTTCTGGTTTAGCTTTACTTCTGGGTATTATTTTTGGCTTGGGTAGGCTATCCTCTTTTAAACCTTACTATTATTTTTCCACTGTCTATGTAGAGTTTTTTCGCAATACTCCTTTGTTAGTTCAGCTTTTTTTCTGGTATTTTGCTTTGCCTCAAGCCTTGCCTGAAGCCTGGAGAGAATTTTTATTTTCCCAAAACTATGAATTTATTAGTGCAACCCTGGGGCTTTCCATCTATACAGGTTCTTTTATGGCTGAGGTTATTCGGGCTGGTATCCAATCTATTCCCAAGGGATTGTTAGAAGCAGCTTATTCTTCGGGCCTTTCTTATTTTCAGGTATTACGCAAAATTATTTTACCCCTTGCTTTTCGCTCTATTATTCCACCCCTGGGTAGTGAATTTTTAAATAACATGAAAAATTCATCTCTGGCCATGGTGGTGGGGGTCCCTGAACTTTGCTGGCAATCTCAACAAATAGAATCACTTACCTTTAGAGGCTTTGAAGCTACTACAGCTGCTACTTTTATTTATTTATCTTTATCCCTTTCTATTGCAGGAATTTTAAACTTGGTAAATGCCAAACTGCAATTGGTCCCAAAGGAAGATAAAAACTGGACACATATCTTGGCAGATATAGTCTTTTCTCCTTTTAGTTTTATTTTAGAGCTATTTTCCTGGGTGGGAAAATTATTCCAGAGAAAAGAAAATAAACTGGAACTAACTGGACTAAGCCTGTTTACACATAGATTGTTAGTAGCTTTAAATAAAATTATAGTTTTAGTTTTAAAGGTGTCTTTTGTCTCCGCTTTGATTTTTCTTATATATAAAGCTTTGTCAGGGATAATTAACTTAAACTGGAAAGTGGTGGTGGATAATTTTCGTTATCTTTTGATTTGGCGCTTTCCTTCCAAAGAGCCTGGAGATTTCTTTTGGGGTCTAGGGGGCCTGGCCTTTTCTGTTATTATGTCTGTTATTGCCATTAGTGTAAGTTTTTTTATCGGTCTTGTAGTTGGTTTGGGCAGGACCAGTAAATATAGATTGTTTAGAATACCTTCTCTTTTGTATATTGAATTGATTAGAGGCAATCCTTTAATTATGGTTATTTTTTGGGTTTACTTTTTTGTACCCATCTTTACTAAAACTTATATTAATGTTTTCTGGAGTGCTACTATTGCTCTTACTATTTTTACCGGCGCTTACCTGGCTGAGATAGTAAGAGGAGGCATTCAAAATATTCCCAAAGGACAATTTGAAGCTGCCTATAGTACTGGACTTACTTACTTCCAAACCATGCGTAAAATTATTTTGCCCCAGGCCTTAAAACAGATGATTCCTGCTATAGTAGGGCAATTCATTGCTATTTTTAAGGATACTTCTCTGGCTTATGTTATTGGTGTTTTAGAACTTACTTTTGTAGCTCAAAGCTTGAACAACAGGCTTATGATTTATCCTTTTGAGATTTATACAACAGTAGCCATGCTTTATTTTATCTGCTGTTATTCCATGAGTATTTTTGCCAATAAACTGGAGAAGAAACTGGAAACAGATACTTTTAGGCTTACTATGTAATGAGTGATATTTTAGATAAGTTAAATGTCTTTTTAGAAAAAGAAAACATATCCAAAGAAGATTTTTTTAGAGAGCTTAGCAAACTTAGCTTAAAGAGACTTAATGCTGATCTTTGCTTGGATGAATCCAGAAAGTTTAGAACCGGCATTGAAGAGGTAGTTTTTGCCAAAGGCAAGTCTGTAGAGCAGCTAAAAGTTATTGTAGAAAATTTTTATAAAGAGAACAGGTCTTTTTTAATTACCAAATTAGATAATTATAAATATGAAAATTTAAATTTATCTTCTCAGTTACATTTTTATTCCTCAGAAGCAGAGCTTTTAGTTGCTAATAAAAAATTGGACCCCACACTTTCTCCAGAAGGAGATATACTGGTTGTTTGTGCTGGCTCTTCTGATGTAAAGGTGGGATTGGAGGCCTATTATACCGGATTGTTTTTTGATTATAGGGTTGGTTTTATTGCTGATGTGGGGATAGCTGGCCTGCATAGATTGGAAGCGTATTTCTCTTTTTTAGAACAATCCAGGGTAATTATAGCCGTTGCTGGCATGGAGGGCGCCCTTCCTTCCGTTTTAGCTGGACTTTTATCTCAACCTATCATAGGAGTGCCTACTTCTGTGGGCTATGGTACCCATTTTCAGGGAGTTACGGCCTTACTGGCCATGTTAAACTCCTGTGCACCTGGCCTGGGCGTGGTGAATATTGATAATGGCTTTGGGGCCATGGTGCTGGCAGGCAAGATTTTAAATTTATTGCAAAATGTTAAAGAATAAACCTGTAGTTTTTAGAGTTACCAATAACTTGAACATAGGAGGGGTACAAAGAAGACTTCGTTCCTTGCTGCCTTTGCTTACTAAAGATTTTGAAGTTCATGTAGTAACTTATAAGGATAAAGGAATATTTTTTTCTGAGTTAGAAGAATTGGGCGTTAAAACCCATTTTCTTCCTTTAAAAGGAAAATGGGACCCTGTAGGTATATATAAGTTAAGCTCTTTATTTAAAAAATATGGGGCCGATATTGTCCATACTCATTCTCTGGGAGGAAATATTTCTGGGATTTTAGCTGCAAGTTTAGCTGGAGTAAAGGTAAAGATAGCTAATGTGCACTTGGCTAAATTGCACTGGTATGCTTCTTCATGGATACATAAAAAAAAACAGGCTCTAGAAGAAAACATTATACATCTTTTATTTACAGATAAAATTCTTTTTGTATCTAAAGAAGCACTTGATTTTTATCTAAAAAATAGCTTTGGTCTAAAAAATAAAATATTAATACTTCATAATGGACTTGAAGTGGATTTGAATAATGTTAATAGAGGATTAAGGGAGAAAATAGTAACCAATAATCAACAGAAAATTATTGGCTTTGTAGGTAGGATTGCTAAGGGCAAGGGGCTGGATTTTTTTATAGATTCAGCTTTAAAGGTATTGGAGCAAGATAAAAATTTTCTGTTTTTGATAGTTGGAGGGGGTAATATTGAATATTGGCAGTCAAAAATCCCTTCTTTTGCTAAAGAGCACTTTGTTTTTACTGGTGAAGTAAAGGATGTAAACAAATACTATTCTGTTTTTGATTTGTTATTTTTTACTTCTGAGCCAGGTATAGAAGGAATGCCAGGAGTGGTGCTGGAAGCTGGGTTTTGGGGGCTTCCTATTTTGGCCAGATATAGCAAGTGTATTGAAGAAATTAAAGAATATTATCCTAGAATTAGGTTTATAGATTCAAATTGTTCTATTTTAGAAAATATACAAAAAGCTCTGAGTTTACCAGCAGCTAATACAGAGAAACTAGAGCAGGAGTTTTCTTTAGAGGCAATGTATAAAAGAACTAAAGAGCTTTATTTAAGTTTGTTATGCGCATAGCTTTTGTCAATTCCACTCATAAATGGGGAGGAGTAAAAACCTGGACTCTAGAACTTGCTCAGGGCTTAAAGAAATATACAGATATGGAAAGTGTCATTTTGGCCAGAAAAGGTCCTTTTTTGGATAGGGCTAAAGAAATGGGACTAGAAGCTTATGCAGTTAATTTTGGACCAGACTATAATCCCTTAGCAATAAGCTGGTTTATTAATTTTTTTAAAAAAAGAAATATTTCCAGAGTAATAGTAAATGTGGGCAAAGATATGCGCACTGCAGGGATTGCTGCCAGGATTTTGAATATACCTGTTATTCATAGGGTTGGACTTCCTGGCGATATGAAAAATAAATTAGATGTTAGACTGATGCATAAGTGGATTAAACCCAGGATATTGGTTCCTTGTGAATATATAAAAAGAGGATTGCTACAAAATTTACCCTTTTTAAAGCCAGAAGAAATAACAGTTATCATGACTGGCAAGGAAGTCAGACCTTCTCCGCCTGATAAAGTAAACACTCCTTTGCAGTTTGTTTCAACCAGTCAGTTAAATCCAGATAAAGGGCATAAAGATGTTTTACAGGCCTTTGCAGAACTAAAAAGAGAAGGGTATAATTTCCATTATCATGTGGTGGGAACAGGCAGGTGCGAGCAAGAGCTAAAAGAATTGGCCAGGAAACTGGATTTAGAAGATAGAGTTACCTGGTATGGATTTCAAAAGGATGTAAGAAAAATTTTGCGTAAGGCAGATGTTTTTATTTTAGCTTCCTATAGTGAAGGTTTGCCCAATAGTTTGCTTGAAGCCATGGCTGAGGGACTTGTTTGTGTGGCTAGAGATGTGGGTGGAGTACGGGAGGTTTGGCCTAGAGAATGGGAAGGTTTATTGTTATCTCAGGCTTCTGAGTTTGACTTGAGTATGTTAATAAAAAAATGCTTAATGATAGATAAAAATAAACTTTGTAAGATAAAATTTTGTTTTTGGGAAAATGCTTATAAGATAAATCTAGGGAAAAAGGTTTTAGAGTATAAAAGTTTTATTCAATGATTAGGAGATTATAGATGGATATAGGTCTACTTAAAGAAAAGAAAGAAGAGTTTTTTTATCTTTTAATGAAATTCTTTTTTATTTTTTATATATTATTTTTTCCTTTAGGTATAGCATTTAGAGAAATAGGTTCTGTTGGTTCAGCCGTTTGTCTGATTTTTTACTACATTCTTGGAGGTTATTCTTTTAGTAATTTAAAAAAATTTAGTCTAAAGTGGGTTTATTTTCTGTTTTTAATTTATATTGTAGTTAATTCTACCTTTATAAGTATAGAAAGACATGAATCATGGGTAGCTATATCTCATAATGTATATAAGGGGTTTTTATTAATTTTGGTAGGGACTGAATTTGTTAGGTCTTTAAAGGACTTACAAATTCTTGTTTTAGTTTTTTCTATTATGGGTTTTTATGAAGGCTTGGATGGAGTTTATCAAGCAATATTTGGTTATGATATTGTCCACAATACCAAAATATGGGGGAATAGATTAACAGGCTCTCTATCTACCCCTAGAGTTGGTAATCTTATGTCTTTGATTATTCCTATTATGTTCGCCTTAATTTTATCTTTAAAAGAAAAAATTAAAAATTTTAAATTACGTATAGTAATTTCTATGATTATGCTTTCTCCTGCTATATTTTTATTATATGGTTCTAAAACCAGAAGTGGTTGGTTTGGTTTTTTAGTTGCTTGTATGTTCATACTTTTGTTTTTTTATGGGTTTAGCTGGAAAAAAATTTTAGTTTTAGGTTGTGTAATTGGTTCTTTATTAATGTGGGGACCTTCAAGAATTAATATTAAGACTTTGGCTGAAGATCCTCGTTTTGAACTTTGGAATACAGCTCTAACTATATTTAAACACTATCCTGTGTTTGGTTCTGGTTTTAATACTTATCCTAATGCCTATAATAAACTTGGAATTATCCATAAAAAAAATTCTAATCACATTCCTCATCCTCATAATATTTATTTTCAACTATTAGCTGAGGGTGGAATAGTCGGTTTTTTGCTGGGCAACTTTTTTTTATTTGGGACTTTTTGGTGGTGCTTAGGGAAAATAAAATATATTTATAAAAAGAGCATGTATTTTCTTCCAGTTTTCTTTTTAGCTTCATATGCTGGGTATTTAATGACGGCCTTTAGCGCACATAATTATTTTCGTAGTTGGTGGCTTGGTATGGCAATGAGCATTATGGGAATAACTATAGGTTCTTGTTGTAGTCTGTATAAAAAATGAAAATTATCTTTTTTCCTCATCTTCTACTAGTAGTGGTGGGACTAGACAAGCTCTATATACTTTAGAGTTTTTGTCTAAGTTAGGACATGAAGGAGTGTTTATTGTCCCTTCTGGTTCAACTATTATAAATAAGAGTACTAAAATCAGGTGGGTTCAATTACCTGAAAACAAGAAAAAGTGGAAAAAATTCTTTTTTAACTTTTTAAGAGATTTTAAACCAGATGTAATTCATGCCTATCATAATAAGGCTGTAAAAAAAATAGCGTGGTGGAGTCTGTTTTTTAAAAATAAGGTTAAACCTGTTGTGCTTACACATAGAGGAGTAGTTTTTAGACCTTCTAATCCTCTTCCTTACTGGTCTCCTGGTATAGATTGTATTACTGCCAACTCTTATGCTTGTGCACAAAAACTTCATCAATTAGGAGTACCAAAAAGAAAATTAAAAGTTATTTATAATTGTTTGCCTTTGAATCGTATTCAAGCGCAACATACCCCAGAAGAAATATTGAATGAATTAGGGATAAAACAAGACAAGATTGTTATAGGTTCTATTGCTGGGGATTCAGCAGTAAAAGGAGTTTCTATTTTATTGGAAGCAGTATTTATCTTAAGGGATTTGCCTATAGAAGTTTTAATTTTAGGTGCTACTCAAAAATGGAGAAAAAGGTGTAGAGAATTAAGAATAGATAACATTGTTCATTTATTAGGACATAAAGAAAATATCGCAGACTATCTTCAGATAATGGATATTTTTTGTATTCCATCTTTAAGTGAAAGTATGCCCAATACACTCTTGGAAGCTATTTTTGCAGGTTTGCCTATAGTTTCCTCAAAAGTAGGAGGAATTCCTGAAGTTTTAGAGGGAAGAGGTTTTTTGTTTAAGCCAGGAGATTTCAAGCAACTGGCCTTGTATTTAGAGCAGTTAATAACTTCGGAGAGCTTGAGAGAGGAGATTAAAAGTAAAATAATCCCTTTACAAAAATTATTTTTGCCAGAAGTGAAGACTCAAAAACTTTTAAATATATATAAAGAGTTATTACAAAAAAATAATGGTTAGTTTCTTTAAAACAATTCCCATTCTCTGTTATCATGATGTAGGTACCCCAGGTGGTCATCCTCTTGCTATCTTTGAAAGCCATCTAAGGTTTTTAAAAGAGAAAGGATATAAGACTATAAGCGTACGTAAGCTTTATAGAATAGTAAAAGGTAAAGAATATATAGATGATAAGTATGTTGTTCTTACCTTTGATGATTGTCATTTAAGTAATTGGAAGTTTGCAGTTCCTCTGTTGCAAAAGTATGGTTTTAGAGCAGTTTTTTTTGCAGTAAGTGATTTCATTGTTGAAGGAAGAGTTCGGCATCCTAAAGAAATTACGGACTTAAAAAAGCTCTCCACTTCCTTTCGTTTGGCCTTAGAAAAAAAGATTATTCTCAATTTATGACCCTTCAGGAATTAAGGGCCCTGATTGAAGATTTTGGTCATGAGGTTTATAGTCATTCTAAAAGACACCAGGGATGTTTTAAGAATTTGGAATTTAAAGGCGTGTTAAAGGATAAAAGTCATTGGTCAGTTTGGGGTATTTATGAAAAACCTCAAGACAATTATCCCTTTTTTGATATTGGGAGTGCTTATGCTTATGATGGATTTTGGCCGGTTAAAGAAGGTCGAGATAAAATAGAGTTTAGACGCAGGACCGAACAAGAGCGGTATGAATTTTGTTGTAAGGATTTTCAGGAATCCTTGGCCAGAATAAAGGAAATAAATAAGCAGGATGAGCAGTTTTTTTGTTGGCCCTGGGGACATTTTGACCAGATAAGTCTTAAGGCTTTAAAAACTGCTGGCTATAAGGGAGCCTTTACTTTAGAGAGATTTAGAAATGGTTATGGAACTAACCCCTATTATTTTCATCGCTTAGGAGTGGGGCGAAAAAAAGATTTAAATTGGTTTAAAACAAGGTTGACTATACAAAGTAATCTTTTGAGCTCCATGATATTTTTTAAGTTTTTTCGCAAGAAAAAGGAAGATAAAAAAACTACAACTTATACTTGGGAACTAAAATGAAATTAACCTCAGAAATAAAAGATGTTCATAGTTTAAAACTTTTTAAAAGATGCCTTAGTTACTTTTGGCCCTATAAGTTTAGGATTTTTATTTCCCTGATTTCCATGGCGATTGTAGCTGCTTGTTCTGCTGCTGCAGCTTTTTTGGTAAAACCAGCCTTAGACGATATCTTTATCAACAAAGATAAACAGGCCCTTATTTTTATTCCCATTGCCTTGGTTGTTGTTTTTATTATAAAGGGGATTTTTAGATTTTTGCAAAACTATGAGATGAATTACTGTGGACTGAAAGTTTTAGAAACCTTACGCAATGAACTACACTCTAAAATAGTTAGATTGCCAATATATTTTTTTGATGAGAACCAAACAGGAATGCTCATGTCCAGGATTTTAAGTGATGTTACTTTAATTAGAGCCAGCCTTCCCAGTTTGGTTATGCTTATACGTCAGGTTCTTACCATGTTGGGTCTTTTGTTTGTGGTTTTTTATAGAGACCCTTATCTGGCTACTTTTGCTGTTTTAGTTTTACCTGTAGCTGTGTACCCTTTTATTTATTTTGGCAAAAAGTTGCGAAAGCTGGGTAGAAAAAATCAAAGTAAAATATCAGATATATCTTCTTTTTTGCAAGAAATATTTAGTGGAATAAAGGTTGTAAAGGCCTTTTCTACAGAAGAAAAGGAAGATAAAAACTTTCAAAAGGAAAATTCTAGGTTAGTTAATATTGCTATTAAAGAAATTAAATATAATGAGCTTTCTTCTCCAGTAATGGAGTTTATTGGGGCTGTAGGCGCAGGCCTTGTGGTCTGGTATGGAGGAAGCCAGGTAGTTGCTGGTGAATCTACTCCAGGCACCTTTTTTCCTTTATGACTGCTCTGGTTATGCTTTACGACCCTTTAAAAAAGCTTACTAGTGCCAACCTGACTATTCAAAAGGCCTTAGCTGGTGCAGAAAGGGTTTTTCAAATTTTAGATTCTCCAGAACTGGCCATAGAAAGAGCAGGAGAAAAGGAATTAAAACCTCCTTTTAAGGAATTGGTATTTAAGGATGTAACCTTTACTTATCCAGGCTCAGAAAAACCAGCCTTACAGAATATTAATTTAACCATAAAAAATGGTGAAAAGGTAGCTATTGTAGGTCCCAGTGGAGCAGGAAAAAGTACTTTGGTAAATTTGATTCCCAGGTTTTACATTCAACAAAAAGGAACCATTTTTTTAAATGGTTTACCTTTAGAAGAATATTCTTTGACTAGCCTGAGATTATTTATGGGTATAGTTTCTCAGGATAATTTTTTGTTTAACACTACGATTAGGGAGAATATTCGTTACGGTTTAACTGAAGCCAGTGAAGAAGAAGTGATTGCTGCAGCCAAAGCTGCTTATGCTCATGACTTTATTATGAAACTACCTCAGCAATATGATACTGTGATTGGAGAAAGGGGAGTAAAACTTTCTGGAGGGCAGAAGCAGAGAATTACCATTGCCAGAGCGATTTTAAAGAATCCTCCTCTCTTAATTTTAGATGAAGCCACCAGTGCCTTAGATACAGAATCAGAGAGAATAGTCCAAAAAGCTCTGGATAATTTAATGGCCAAAAGGACCAGTATTGTTATTGCCCACAGGTTATCTACTGTCTTGAGTTCTGATAAAATTGTAGTTTTAAATCAGGGAGAAATTGTGGCGATAGGAAAGCATGAAGAGTTGTTAAATAATTGTGAACTTTATCGTAAAATATATGAAATGCAGTTTAGAGAATAATTTTTTAGTGCTCTTTTTTGTGCAGGGCCTTAAATACGTCTTCTCTGGCTAGAAGCCCTACAATATGGGTGGGATCCTGGGGAGACAATACAGGTAGTTGTCCAAAATCGCTTTCCAAAAATTTAATCAGGGCAGTGTATAAATTGTCTTCAGTGGTTACTGTATAGGGCTTTCTGGCTACATCTTTAGCTACCAACAGGTCTTTTAACACATCTTCAAACAATACCCTTCTCAAATCCTGGACAGAGACTATGCCAGTTATAACTTGATCTTTTCCCCTTACTGGAAAATAAAAATCATTACTGTGGGCTACAACATCCAGCATAGCAGGAAAAGAAGTAAATTCCTCAAAAGTACTGACCCTTTTAGGTTGATAGTAATCCTTTACCTGTAAGTTTTCCAGGACATTGATGGCAGCTTCGTCAAAATGGGCAGGGGATTCAAATTTATTGTGCACCTGGTTTTCATAAAGGGAAATGTTGCGGTTTAATACCAGGCAGATGGCAGAAGAAAGCATTAAAGGAGCTAGCAAGCCATATCCTTTAGAAAATTCACAAACCATGACAAGAGGGCCAATAGGGGCATTGGCAATCCCGGCAAAAAAAGAGGCCATACCAACCAAGACAAAAGCTCCAGGCTGGGTAATGATTTGAGGGAAAAATATTTGCCCCATATAGCCTATGATGCCTCCAGACATGCCACCTACAAAAAGGGCAGGAGCAAACATGCCTCCACTCATGCCAGAACCCAGGGTAATAGAAGTGGCAATGGTTTTGCCTATAAGAATAAAGAGCATGGTTAAAAGAGAAAGCTTGCCCCAGATGGCCATTTCCAGCCAGCCATAGCCTCCGCTTAAAAGTTGAGGGAAAAGCATGCCCAAGATTCCCATCAACAGTCCTCCAGCAGCTAGAGTAAAAGGCATGCCTATTTTTTCTTTTAAGGGCCAGAAAAATTTATATTTAATAAAGTAAAAAGTTTTTACATAAAACTGGCCAGTAAAGGCACAAAATAGGGCCAGCGCAATATAAAAAACTAGTTCCCTAGGGTCTGAAAATCTAAAATCTGGGATATTAAAAATGGGGTCTGAGCCAAAGACAAGGGTAAAGATAGTATAGGCTACCACTGAGGAGGTAACAGCCGGTAAGATGGCTTCGGCCTCAAAGTCTTCCCGGTAAATTACTTCCACAGCAGTTAGGGCGCCTCCTAAAGGAGCCCTGAAAATAGCGCCTAACCCCCCAGCTGCACCTGTAAGTAAAAGTAGTCTCCGTTCTTGGGGGGATAGCTTTAACTTTTGAGCCAGAAAGGAGCCTATTCCAGCACCAATGAGAGAAATAGGACCTTCTCGTCCAGCACTACCGCCAGCACCTATAGTGAGAATAGAAGTACCACCTCTGACCAGGGCAGCCAAAAGGCCGATTATCCCGTCTTGTTGGTGAAAGGCCTTGATCATGCTATCTGTGCCGTCTGTGCCTCCTTCCAGGCTTTTAGGGGCAAAGCGAAGCAACAATAAACCAGTAATTAAACCTGCCAGGGTGGTGAATAGAGGAATAAGCCAGGGTTTACTGGCAGTAAGAGAGGCGTGAGAGTGAAAAATTTCTTCTCCACTAGGGGCAGGCAGACTTAACCCCGCAAGGGTGTGTAATAGTAAAAATTTAGCCCCTTCCACTCCGAAAAAAAACAAGACAGCTGCTACTCCTGAGAGAATGCCTGTAAGTACCCCCAACATTAACCAGCGTGCATTGGTAATAATGTGGTAGATTTTTAAACTTTCTTGCCAGAGTTGTTTTAAGGATTTTAAAATTACTTTTAGCATATTATTGCAGCTTCAGGTAAATTTAGAATTTCCTTGGCCAGTAAAGCATCCTTCTGGATTTGAGCAGTTAATTCTTCTAGAGAATTGAATTTTTTTTCATCTCTGAGTCGTTGTACAAAATGCACTTTTATTTTTTTGCCGTAAATATTTTCTTTAAAGTCAAAGATGTGTACTTCCACAGAAAGGTAGTCATTGCCAAAGGTAGGGTTATAGCCAATATTGGCTACTCCAGCTTTGATTAAATCCAGCACTTCCACCCAGACTGCATAGACTCCTGTTTTGGGGAAAAGTTCGTCTTTTAACTGAATATTGGCGGTGGGAAATCCCAGCAGTTTCCCTCCCCTTTTTTTACCTTCGATTACTTTACCTCTAACTTGATAAAACCTGCCTAAAAGAGGACGAGCCTGCCAGACCAGCCCTGCTTTTACTAAATCTCTTATCCTTGTGGAGCTAACAATGGCTCCATCATACATCACTGGAGGCAATTGCTCCACGCGAAATCCCCATTTTTCCCCTAATTTTTTTAACAATTGAAAATTACCCTTACGGCCTTTACCAAAGGCATAGTCATAACCCACCAGGAGCTCTCTGGTTTTTAACCCCTGTACTAAATAGGTATACACAAATTCTTCAGGTTCTAACCTGGCTATCTCTTTATTAAAGGGAAGGCAAAACAAATAATCTATATCTAGCTTGGAGATTAGCTCTATTTTTTGTTCAGTAAGGGTAATAAAGGGAGGAGTTTTACTATCCACCAAAACCCTTAAGGGATGAGGGTCAAAGGTCACTACCACACTGGGTATGCCCAGAGTTTTAGCCTTTGTTTTGGTTTTTTTGATTAGTTGTTGATGCCCAATATGTACACCGTCAAAATTGCCTATGGTTACACAGGAGGCAGAGAGTTGTTGGCTGAGTTCTTCCAGGCTTCTGCTAATTTTCATTTAACTATCCTCACAAAAAGAAGAGTCTAATAAAAAAAAACAAGACAGGCAACTTTTGGCTGGCGAAGAAAAAATAAGCTTATTTTGCTTCTTGCCAAGAGTTGAGTTTATCTATATAATCAAAAATCCACGTGCCGAAGTGGTGGAATTGGTAGACACGCTAGGTTCAGGGTCTAGTGGGCATCCGCCCGTGGGGGTTCGAGTCCCCCCTTCGGCACCAAATCCAATCCAAGATGAACTATAGTTTTATTCCCACCTTAACTTCTTTTGAGACAACTAATGGAAAAAATTAAAGTAGCTTTTGTAATTGGTGGACTACCCTTTGGAGGGGTGGAAAACTGGCTTTTTGATTTAGTAAGTAAACTTCAAACAGATGCAGAAATAGAGCCTGTGGTAATTAATATCTCTGGCACAGGAGAAAAGGTAAAGGACTTTATTGCTGCTAACCTGCCTTTAATTAACCTAAATCAGGGGAAAAAAGGTTTAAATACTTATCGTTTAGATACCGTTTTAAAATTAAGAAAGGTATTGCGACAAATTAAACCAGATATTGTGCATACCTTGCATTTTTCTGGGGATTATTTTGGTAGATTGGCCAGTTTAAACTTAAGCACAAGAGTTATTACACATTTACACAACATAAAAAGAGAACAAAAAACACACAGAAGGCTGGCTAATAAGCTCTTATCTTTTGGTACAGACGCTTATATAGGAAATTCTAAGGCTGTAATGTCAATAATAAAAAAAGACCACAATTTTGCTCGCAGCGAGTGTTTTTTACTCTACAACTCCATTAAGTTTGAAAGGTTAGATGTAAAGCCTATTTTGAGAGGTAAATATAATTTAGAAGACAAAAAAATTGTCATGGGGATTGGCAGGTTTGTAGAGCAGAAAAATTTCAATTTGCTTATTAGCTCCATGCAAAAAGTGGTGCAAAATATTTCTGACGCTGTGTTAGTTCTGGTGGGTGATGGAGTGGAGAGAAACAATCTTTTTAGACTTACTAAAGAACTTGGTTTAGAAGATAAGGTTTTATTTGTTGGATATCAGCAAAATGTGGGTTCTTTTTTAAAAGACGCAGACTTGTTGGTTGTCCCCTCAGCTTATGAGGGATTTGGGAATGTAGTTTTGGAAGCGCTTTATTGCGGCGTTCCTGCTATTGTTTCTCCTTATGTGCCTTCGGTAGAAGTGGTACCTGGAGGAACTTTGGTTGTAGAAAATGATAGGGATAAACTCGCCAGAGCCATTGAAAAGATTTTGTCAGATAAAAGGCTGGCTTTAAATATGGTTAACAAGGGTAAAAAAGAAATAGAAAAGGTGAGCTTTGAAAACCATGTGCAAGAGTTAAAGCAGATATATGCCAAGTTATGTACAAATTAGCAGACCTGATTAAAGAAAACTTTGAGAAAATAGGGAAAGAACAGGTATTATTTGTATCTCTCTGGAAACAATGGGAACAAGTTCTGGGGGAGCCTTTAGCAGCATATATTTTTCCTTTAGGTCGAAAGGGAAAGGTTTTAATGGTTGGAGCTAAGGATAGTCTTTTTTTGCAGGAAGCGCATTTTTTAAGCCTGGAAATTTTAAATAAAGTAAATAATTTTTTAGGGCAGCAGGCCTTTGACAAAGTACAGGTGAAGTTGTTAAGGAATGAAACCCCACTGAATAGAATAACAGTCCCTGCGCCGAAAAGCTATCAAATAACTAAGCCAAGAGGTGAACTGGGAAAAGTCGGTGAAAAATTGAAAAAATATCCACCCCTTTATTCCTGTTATTTGGCTTATGTGAAGTATTTTCAGGAAATTGAGGCGCAAAAGGAGGAAGAAAAGTGAGTGAAGAGATTAAAATTGAATTAAAAAAACCCCTGGAGAAAATGACTGCTAAAGAGCTCAGGCAGCTGGTTATTGAGCAAATTCCCCAGATTACTGGGGCTTCTGGAATGACCAAGGAAGAGCTTTTGGCCAACATTAAAGAGGTGTTGGGAATTACAGAAGAGGAAGGCAAGTCCAATGCCATGTATAAGTCTAAGATTAGAGAATTAAAACAGAAAATTAGAGAATTAAAAGCTGCCAAATTAGAGGCCAAAAGCAATAAAGAAAGAGAGATTATCCGCAAGAAAATTCATCGCCTAAAAAGACAAACCAGAAGGCTTGCCTCTGCTTAAAAATAGAAAAGCCCTCTTCAAGAAGAGGGCTTTTTATTAGTGCAAAAATATCCTGGTTATCTCTTCTATTTCTGTGCTTGCTCTGTTGACCAGAGATTTTAATTCATCTTTACTGATATTGATAAAATTAAAGATAGATTGATTTAGCTGGGGTAAGACCACTGAACCTTTTTCAGCTACATGCAGGCCTATAGCCATAAAATCGGCCAGGTGGATAAGGCCTTCTTCCAGTTTTTTATAAGGCCCGGGATAATGATGTAGTTTTATGGCTTCTCCTAGGGTTTTGGGAAGCTTCCAGGCCTGAATTAAAGATGCTCCTACCAGGGCATGGTCAAAACCAATTACCTCTCTTTCTGCATCTACTAAAGGTACAAGATTGGAATAAGAGTAGATTAGCGCTTCAGTGGCTAATCTGGGTAGTTGTCTAAAGAGAACCAGTCTTCCAATATCGTGAAGTAAGCCTGCTACAAAGAACTTTTCAGGTTCCAGGTTACTGCGTTGGGCTAAAAGTTTGGCAATTACTCCCACACTAATGGAGTGCAACCAGAAGGAGCGCACATCAATGAGTTTTTCTGGAATGTCTTTAAAGACACTCATGGCAGAAATGCCTAAAGCCAGAGTGGAGAGTTCATCTGCGCCTACGATAGCTACTGCCCTGGAGATGGTTTCTACCTTCTGGCTTAAGCCGTAAAAAGGACTGTTTACCAGGCGTAAAAGCTTGGCTGACAAACTGGGGTCTTTGCTAACCACATTGGCAATGTAGTCTGCGGAGCTTTTGGGAGAGTTAATGGCTTCTACAATTTTAAAGTAAATATCAGGAAAGGAAATAAGCTCCACTTCCTTTTGAACCAGGGTTTTAAAATCCCCTTCACCTTTAAAAAAGAGGTCTTCGTAGGAACCGTCATCCACAGGGATAAAGGTATCTTCATCTGGGATTTTCCAGCCCTGATTTAGTTTTTTAGCCAGTCTGGTAAGGGCTAGGTAATACATGGCCTTAACAAAGGGCTTGGAAAAGTCGTTACAGGCATAAAAGGGGGAAAGGTAGTTTTCCAGTTTGGATAAATCTTCCTGGCTAATTTTTATTTTGGTGGAAGAATTACTACTGCTACTTCCACTTATGGCTACTCTGGAGATACCCCAGGATTTTAAGTATTCTATATGTTTTGCTTCTAAAGTTAAGCCCTTGGGCAGGATAAGTCTGCCGTTAACTGTCTTTATATCACTAGCCAGAATCATCCCTGGCTTTAATTCTTCAATTCCTACCACACCCATGCAAAGGCCTCCTTAGCGTCTAAGTACTCATCTTGGAAAGTAGTTTTACTTTAAGCCAATTTACCCGAGCAGGTCAATAAATAATCTCTTTTTAAAGATATTCTGTTTTACTTTTTAGGTGCCTTGGACTATACATTATTCTAGCTCTAAAGATAGAAGGAGTTTTCAATGGGGATTTTGAGCGCCAGCGTGAGTTTAAGTATTTATAAGGTTAAAGAAAAAGTGGAGGATAGTCTTTTTAAAAATGTCCTGGACCGTCTTCGTCAGTTTTCCTTTCAAGAGATTGAAAATTTATCTGTAGAAAGAGGGTTTGGCTGGGTTTCCAGTGAGGATTGGTTAGATAGCCATTTTGCCTCTTCTCCTTTTAAGGGCAATTACCTGGTTTTTAGTTTGCGTTTGGACACACGTAGAGTTTCTCCTGCAGTGTTGAAAAAACATTATACCCTGGCTCTGCAGGAGTTATTGAGTCAGAAGAAAAAGAAGGAAAAAATTTTATTAGCAAAGAAGAAAAAAAGAATTAAAGGAAAATATCAAACTAAAACTGCTTTCCAAAACCTTACCTGTTCCTGCTGTGTTTGATGTTTCTTGGGATATGTTGAAAAATCTGGTTTATTTTTCTTCTACCAGAGAAAAGGTAAAAGAACTATTTGTGGATTTATTTGTAAGAACTTTTGAGATACATTTAATACCCTGTGACCCTTTAAATATGGCTTTAGAAAAGCTGCCAGAAGAAGTTATGTCCAATTATTCTCCCAGTATTTTGGTTTAATTAATTATGGCTGAAATTAAAGATAAGGTTAAAAATCTGTTTTTAGTAAAGAAGGAAAACCTTTCTGGCAAAAAACCAAGCAAAGATTTTGATTTGGTGGAAATGCCTCTGGAAGGTGTTGTGGTTTATTGGCTTTCTTTAAGCAAGCTTTTTAAAAAAAGAGGTTTTTTAGAACAGGAGATAAAATCAACCACTGAACCCTACATAAATTATTTACTTAGACTTTTAAGTTCCAATTTATCTCCCAATACCTGTATTGAGCTGGCTAAAATCAAAGGCGAAACCATTTTAGAAGATTTGCAAAAAAAATTGGTCTTAATGTCCATTTCTGTTTTAGGAATGAGTATCAAAGAAAATCCTCAAAAAGTAATGATTCGCTTCATTTCTAAATTTCCCATTTCCTCTATTTATGAACAAAAGATTTTAAGTAGTGCAAGAGAAGTGGTAGATAACCTAGAAAAACCAGATTTTCCTAAAGAAAAATTTTTAAACATAGACCATAGATTTTTACCAGAAAAGCTTATGTTAAACCTTATGGTCTATAATTTTTTAGAAAGAAGAGTAGAGCATACTAAGTTAATGGATTATCTACAATATGTTCGCTCTTTTTATTTTGCTGAAGGAGTTTCTCTCATTGTAGATGGTTTTGACTATGACTTTGTAAAACACCGTTTAAACTTACAAAAACGCGAAATTATCTATCACACCAGAGCTAAAATGGAAGTATCTGGTCGTCTGGTTGCAGGACTTAAAACTGGTCTTAGCTACCAGGACCTTTCCTTGATTGCCCAGGCCTATTTATAAACCCTGCACTTGCTTTTTTCCTTTTTGCACCTATATTGTTTATTAAGTGCAAGTCCTTGCACAAAAAAAGAAAAAGTATTTTTTCTTTTCACTAATGGTTTGAAATTAAAGATTTTTTATTTTGGCATAGGCTTTGAAAAGACCTGGACAAAGTCAAAACAGGAGGAGTAAAAATGAAAAAGTTAGTATTTGCCAGTTTGTTGATTTTAGCCTTAGTGGGTGCAGCCTTTGCCTTTGGTGGACACGGTAGAGGTTATGGCATGGGATATGGAATGGGCCCGGGCATGGGTTATGGCTACGGTATGGGACCGGGTATGGGAGGCCCTGGCATGGGCTATGGTTATGGAATGGGGCCTGATATGGGATATGACTATAACATGGGACCAGGCATGGGTTACGGCTATGGCATGGGGCCAGGTATGGGCTATGGTTTTAAGCAAAAATTTGGACAGGGGAAATTTTGGTTTGGAGCTTTTGGCAACTTGACTCCAGAGCAACAAAAGGAGTTTTGGGAATTAAGAGATGCTCACTGGGCCAAGATTTATCCGTTAAAGCAAAAAGCCTGGAGTCTCAGGGCAGAATTAAATGCTGAGCTAAATAGAAGCAATCCTGATAGCAAAAGAGTAGAAGATTTAAATAACCAGCTAGCCCGGGTGCAAAATGAAATTTTAAAGGAGACTCTGGATTTTAGAAAAAGCTAAGGGAAAGCTTTGGTGATACCTTTCCCAATGGTTTTTACAATGGCTATCCAGCCATTGGTTACTAATAAAGCCACCCTTCTATATAAGACCTCTAAATAAACCCCTCCCCGTAAAAAGGAGTTCCTTAGCTGGAACTCCTTTTTTTATAACCAGCAAATAGTTCCTGGTGCAGGTAAAAGTACTTTTATTCCCTGGTTATTTTGGAGGATTTGAAACAAAGTCTGAGAATCTTTTCTGGTGTCTCTATTTAAGTGCACCAGAGCTAATTCTTTAGCCTGGCATGTTTTAGCTAAATGAAGAGCGCTTGTAATGGAACTATGGCCAGGTACTTCCTGGGTTGCCTTATAAGTTTCCAGAATAAGCAAATCTACTTCTTTTAAATGGTTTAAAAGATTTGAATCAGGTTGGCCATCGCCAGAATAATAAAGGGTTTTACCTTGAGAAGAAATTTTTACGCCCAGAGAAGGTATGGCATGGATGGAAGTTAAGGGAAGAAGAGTAAAGTTTTTAAAGTTTATTTCTTGCTCTGAACAAGTTTCTGTAAAAACTATAGAAAAGGGAAGTTTGTCCTTAATTTTAGGGTAAGCAAGTTCTAATGCCTGCAGGGTTTTTTCCTTTATTCCTGCTGGACCAAAGATGTGCAATTCTTTGGTGCGTTGTTCTTCGTAAAAGCGAAGTAAAAGCAGGCTGGTCCCCAAAAAATGGTCTCCATGCAAATGAGAAATATAAAGACCATCTAAGTCCAGAGGATGGGGGGCATATTTCCAGTAGTTAGTAGCAGCAGTAAAACCGCAATCTAAGAGTAAGGATTCTTGTTGCTTATTAAAAACCAGGATAGAGGTGTTGGTTAAGTTTTCATCAAAGGCCTCTCCCACTCCACAAAACAATACAAACATAAGTTTCCTCCTAGGTTTCTTTTCCAGGCTATAAAAAGTCATTTGCAATTAAGTTGCGCTTGGTTTACTTTTAGGTAAAGTTTGTAATTAATACAAGGGGTAAGGTATGAATTATCCAGAAGGTTTTTTATTTTCAGCAGTTGAAGCTAATCTTCGCTATAAAAATAGAAGAGATTTGGCTTTGCTTTATATCCCTAAGGGGGCAATAGTCAGGGGTGTCTTTACTACCAACAAATTTCAGGCTGCCCCGGTTTTGGTGTGCAAAGAAAATCTGGCTAAACAAAAATATATTAAAGCCATCATGATTAATGCCGGGCAGGCCAATGCCTGTACAGGAGAAAAAGGCCTTAACCAGTGCTGGCAGACTTTAAAGTTTCTGGCTCAAGAGTTAAAACTCTCTCCCCGGGAAATTTTACCAGTTTCCACAGGAGTAATTGGCGAGCTCTTTGACCTTAGCAAGTGGGAAGCCGGTGTGAAAATACTTACTGAACATTTAGGGAAAAGTGATTTATTGGATGTGGCAAAGGCCATTATGACCACCGATAAATATCCCAAAATTGTGCAGACCAGGTTGGATTTGTCTGCAGGTACTACCTATCTCTGGGGTATTGCCAAAGGAGCAGGCATGATTGCTCCCAATATGGCTACTATGCTGGGATTTGTACTCTGTGATCTGGATGTGGACCCCCTATGGTGGCAGGAAGTGATAAAAAAGGCTGTAGATAAAAGTTTTAACCGTATTTGCGTGGATGGTGATACCTCTACCAATGATACTGTCTTGGGAATTTGTTCCAGGCAGAAGAAGTGGGCTTTGCAAGAGGCAGATTTAAGAAAAATTAAGCAAGCTGTGGAAGAGATTTGTTATCGTTTGGCTTATCTTATTGTCCAAGATGGAGAAGGTGCTACCAAGGTGGTGCATTTAAAGGTAAAAGGGGCCAAAAGTTTAAAACAGGCAGAAAGGGTAGCAAGGACCATAGCTACTTCTCCTCTGGTAAAAACTGCCTTTTTTGGCCAGGACCCCAACTGGGGGCGCATTGTAGCAGCTATTGGTCGAAGTGGAGAGGAAATAGAGCCGCAAAAGGTAAAGGTAAGTTTTGCCGATATAGAGGTGTTTGCCCAAAATGAGACTCAATTAAAAGATGTGGATGCTTTACTTGGACCATATTTGCAAAAGCAGGAAATAGAAGTGAGTGTAGATTTAGGGCTGGGTACAAGGGAGTATTGGCTGTTATTTTCTGACCTCAGTATAGATTATGTTCGTTTAAATAGTAATTATCGAAGTTAGTTATAAAGGTGTTAAGGATGAAAGATAAATATAAAGCAATGGTGGATTTTTTGTTCGAGGTGGGGATGTTAAAAAAAACTCCCCGTACAGGGTATCAATTTTTAGGTACTGGTAAAGAAAATGTAGCAGAGCATTCCTTTCGTACAGCTATTATTGCCTTTGTTTTAGCCAAAAATAGTGGTAAAGATGCCTATAAGGCAGCTTTAATGGCTCTTTTTCATGATTTACACGAAGCCAGATGTGGAGATTTTAACTATGTATATAGGATTTATAACAAGAGCGATGAACGACAGGCTTTAAAAGACAGCTTGCAAGATACAGGCATTGAAGAAGAGGTGTTAGATTTTTATCAGGAACTGGAAGAAGTAAAAAGCGTAGAAGCAGCTTTAGTGCAAGATGCAGATCAACTGGATTTGATTTTGAATTTAAAGGAGCAACTGGATCTGGGAAATAAATACGCTGCTAAATGGCTAGATTGTGCCTTAAAAAGGCTTAGGACTGAAGAAGGGAAAAAATTAGCGCAAAAAATTCTTCAAACAGATCATACGGACTGGTGGTTTAAAACTCCTGATCCTAGCTGGTGGACAAAGAAAAATGGGCAGGACTAGTTTAACACTTTCTTTATTATCTTCTAAAATTTTTTTGTACAGTGGGGCCATTGTCTTTTCTCTGGGGGTACATTTGTTTCTTATTTACAGTACTTTTTTGTTGTTTTGGCGTCCGGTATTGTCCTTACCAGATTTTTTTCTTCTTCTAAAAAAACTCTGGAAGTAGAGTTATATAACTATCGCGTGCATGGAGAAATATTAAAAAAAATATCTTATTTAGAAGACTTAGCAGTAGTTGGTAAGCCTGAAGAAGGGGTGGAGGATAAACTCAGATTGTCTCTGGATAATCCAGAACAAAGAAAAGTTTTGAGAGCTATAAAAGATATTTTTTTAAGTTTTTGGCAAAGGGAAGAAATTGGTGAACTGGGTCGAAGTGTGGTGGTGTTTGAGGTAAGCAAGGGAAGAATTCAGGATTTTTTTATTCAAGAATGGGAAGGAACAGATTTGTTTCTGGAGAAACTTTTATTTTTTTTAAAAAAGCTACATTCTTTGCAAATCGCTTACACTGGAGAAAAGCCTCTCTGGTTTGAGTGTGAGTTTAGTGTGGAGCCAGCAGGTTAGTTTATGCGCTATCAAAATAGATATTTTTTCCTTTTAAGCTTAAGCACGCTTTTATTTTCCTTGTTTCTTTATTTTTATCTTCCCTCTTTTCTCCAGATTTTAGAACTAAAAAGTGTGGATTGGCGCTTTCACTGGCGAGGAAACACCCTTCCCTCTCAAAAAGTAGTAATTGTAGCCATTGATGAAGAAAGTTTGGAAAAGGTGGGACGCTGGCCCTGGTCTCGCACTAAAATGGCCCAGCTGGTAAAGAAAATAGATGCTGCTTCTCCTTTGGCTGTAGGCTATGACATTGGCTTTTTTGAGCCAGAAGTTAATGTAGCCCAAAAGGAAGTGCTTACTCTCTTTGAATTTTTAAAGCAAAAGCATAAGCTGGATAAAGAAAGTCAGCAATTTTTAGAGCAACGGCTTTTGGCCAACTATCCTGATTATTGGTTAGCCAGGGCCTTGTTAGAAACCAATTCCACCCAGGTGCTTGGTTATTACCTTAATTTTGAACCCAGTAAGCAAAAACAAAAATTACCTTTAAATACAGCCAAATACACAGGGGTCAAACTTCTACAACCTGAAAGTGTTTTTCAACCTTTACAGGCAAGTAAGGTGCGCTCCAATCTGGAATTGTTGCTCAAAGCTGCAGGTAAGCAAGGGTATTTTAATGTAGTTCCAGATGAGGATGGCTCTTATCGAAGATATCCTTTGGTTCTGGAGTTTAGGGAAAACTACCTGCAACCTCTGGCTTTAAGTTTGTTTAACCATGCTAATAAAAGTAGTTTTGTAGTTGTGGGCAAAGCTGGTATATTAGGGGTAGAAGTGGGTAAGGTGTTTGTGCCCACAGATGAGAGAGGTTTTTTATTTTTAAATTATAGAGGAAAGGCTCAAACCATCTTACACTTGCCTGCCTGGAAAATACTGGCAGGAGAAATAGACCCTTCTTTACTTCAGGGTAAGTATGTTTTGGTGGGGGTTACTGCTCCTGGGGTTTATGATTTGCGGGTGACTCCCTTTGGAGTGGCCTATCCTGGCTTAGAGATTCAAGCCACTGCTTTAGATAACTTGTTACAAAAAGACTATCTTCTGCGTCCAGGTTTTGCTCCTCTTTTTGACCTGGTTGCTATTATTTTGCTGTGGTTGGGTGTTTCCCTGGCTTTATTCTATTTAACACCTTTTTTTAGTTTAATGGTTTCTTTGATTTTAGGCCTAAGTTTTATTGGCTTAAATTTTTATTTTTTTACTCATAAGTTATACTTGCTTAATCTTGGTTCGCCTCTTTTGACTTTAGTGATAAGTTATGTTGTCCTTCTCTCCTATAGAATTTTATTTGCAGACAAACAGAAAAAGAATTTACGCAAGGCCTTTTCCAAATATCTTGATGCCAAATTAGTAGAAGAAATAGTTAAAGAACCGGACAAATTAAAGCTGGGAGGAGAAAAAAGGGAATTAACTGTGCTTTTTTCTGATATAAGAGGCTTTACCACCCTTTCGGAAAAACTCGCTCCAGAAGAACTGGTTTCTTTACTTAATAAGTATTTAACTGAGATGACTCAAATTATTTTACAGGAAAAAGGGCTTCTGGATAAATATATTGGGGATGCAATTATGGTTATTTTTGGCACTCCTATCTATTATCCAGAACATGCTCTATGTGCCTGTAAAAGTGCTTTGTCCATGCTCTTAAAATTAGAAGAGTTGAATACTAACTGGAAGAAAACTAAAGGCCTGGAACTAAACATTGGCATTGGTATAAATACTGGAGAAATGGTAGCAGGTAATATGGGGTCGATAGAAAGGTTTGATTATACTGTAATGGGAGATAATGTAAATTTGGCTTCTCGTTTAGAGGGCTTAAATAAATATTATGGGACCAATATTTTGGTTTCAGAATTTACCTATGAGCAGGTAAAAGAACATTTTTCTTTTAGACTTATAGACAAGGTAAGGGTAAAGGGTAAGGAAAAACCGGTAAAGTTATATGAACTTTTGCCAGAGAAAAAGGCCACTATTTTCCAAAGTTATAAAGAGGAATATGAAGAGTTTTTGAGTTATTATTTTGCTGGAGAGTTTGAAGCTGCTTCTGAAAAATTACTGCTTTTGGAAGGTAAAACCAGGGATAAACTCTGGGAATTGTATAAAGAAAGGTTAAAGGTTCTTAGACAGAGTCGGCCAGAAAACTGGGATGGCGTATATACCTTTGCTGTAAAATAATTGTCAAAGTAAGGTTTTTTTTTTAATCAAGGAAAAACACTTGTGGTTGGATAGAGATGTTTAAGCTTTTTGCCTGGTTGGGAAACATATGTTTAAGCTTACTCCAGGAAATGGGTAAGCTCTTGCTTTTATTTTTGGAAGCAATAATCTGGCTTTTCCGCCCTCCTTTTCGTTTTCGGCTTTTTGTAAAACAATTGGAGTTTGTGGGAGTCAATTCCTTATTTGTGGTGCTTTTGACTGGTCTTTTTACAGGAATGGTTCTGGCTTTACAAACCTACTATGCCTTTCGCTTGTTTTCTGCGGAAAGCTTGGTGGGAGCTACAGTTGCCCTTTCCATGACCAGAGAGCTAGGACCAGTTATTACAGCCCTTATGGTTACAGGTAGGGCTGGCTCAGCTATTGCTGCTGAGATTGGTACCATGAGAGTAACCGAGCAGATAGATGCTCTTACAGTTATGGCCATAAGCCCGGTTCAATATCTGGTAGTGCCCAGGATTCTGGCTGGAGTTATTATGTTGCCTTTGCTTACAATACTTAGTGATTTTGTGGGCATTGTGGGTGGGTATCTGGTAGGTGTGAAGATTTTGGGCATTAATAGTGGTTTGTTTATCAATAAAATTTATGAGTATGTGGATGTAGATGACCTCTATAATGGTTTAATTAAAGCGGCTTTTTTTGGTTTAATTTTGACCTTAGTGGGTTGTTATAAGGGATTTTACACCCGAGGTGGAGCTGAAGGAGTGGGCAAGTCCACCACTCAATCAGTGGTTCTGGCTTCGGTTTTAATTTTAATGTTTGATTATGTTTTAACTGCGTTGATGTTTTAGCCATGGAACATATTATTTCCTTAAGAGATGTTTATAAGAGCTTTGGCAGCCAGCAGGTTTTAAAGGGCCTTAATTTAGATTTACCTAAAGATAAGGTAAATGTAATCATAGGTAAAAGTGGCGGTGGTAAAAGTGTTTTATTAAAGCACATCATTGGACTTTTAAAGCCAGATAAAGGCCAGGTATTGGTTGCTGGAGAAGATATTGTCCCGCTTTCAGAAAGGGAACTGGCTAACATAAGAAGAAAATTTGGCATGCTTTTTCAGGAAGGAGCACTTTTTGACTCCCTTACCGTAGAAGAAAATGTAGCCTTTCCTTTAAGAGAGCACACTAAAAAGTCCTGGGCAGAAATTAAAGAGATTGTAGAACAAAAACTGGCCCAGGTGGGGTTAAAGGGAATGGGCTATAAAATGCCTGCAGAACTTTCCGGAGGTATGCGCAAAAGGGTGGGATTGGCCAGGGCTCTGGCCTTAGATCCAGAGATAGTGCTTTTTGATGAGCCCACTTCTGGCCTGGATCCTGTGATGTCTGCTGCTATTAATCACCTTATTGTCAGGACTAAAGAGGAATTTGGAGCTACCTGTATTGTTATTAGTCATGATATCAAGGCAACCATGGAGACTGCAGACCATATTTTTATGCTTTATGAAGGAAAAATTATTGCTTCAGGCACTCCAGAGGAAATACAAGCTTGTGAGGACCCGGTAGTTAGACAGTTTATTTTAGGACGGGCTGATGGCCCTATTAAGGTAATTTAGAGGGGATTAGCAATGGGAAGGTATTCTCTAGAGGTAAAAGTGGGGATTTTTGTTTTTATCTCTTTATTGGTCTTGGCTTACATGACCACGCAGGTAACCAGAGGAAAGTTTGTTTCTGGAGATATGTATCCTCTAGTGGTTTATTTTGATAATGTAACTGGATTGAAAAAAAATGCTCCAGTGGAAATTGCAGGAATTGAAGTGGGATTGGTAAAAGATATTGGCCTGGAAAATGGTCGGGCCAGGGTGGTATTGGCTTTACGCCCGGATGTTAAGGTGCATGCTGATGCTGTGGCCAAGATTCGCACCCGAGGGGTTCTGGGGGATAAATTTGTAGAAATCACCAGTGGTAGTGCTTCTTATCCTCTGTTAAAGGAAAAGGAGGTTATTGCCCGTTCTGACTCTGGCGCAGATTTGGGTGAGCTCATGCAAAAAGTGGGCAGTATTGCAGATGACATTGGTAGAATCACCAGAAGTGTTTCCAATGTCCTGGGTGGACCAGAAGGTGAGCAAGATTTAAGGCTATGGATTACCAATTTAAAGGAAATGTCCATTGAGCTGAATAAAATGGTTCAAAGTAATTTGCAAAGTGTAAATAAAATTGTGGCCAATTTAAGGGAATTTTCTGAGGATATAAAGGATATTAGCGGCGGCAATAAAAAAGAAATTAACCGCATAGTGCGTAACTTTGATGTGGCTATTTTAGAACTAAAGGAATCCATGCTGAAAATGAATGAACTGCTGGAAAAAGCCAATAATGGCCAGGGCCCTCTGGCCAAGCTGGTTTCAGACAAAGAAATGGGAGAAGGTTTAAAGCAAACAATTAGTTCCTTAAAAACAGTGGCTAAAAATATAGAAGAGGGTAAGGGTACCCTGGGGAAGTTGATAAATGAGGATACTACAGCCAAAAATCTGGATAAGACTTTAGAGGGCTTGAATAAATACCTGAGCAAGCAAGACAAATTTAAAACCAGTATAGACGTACATTCAGAATATCTTACAGACACTGGAGATACCAAATCTTATGTTACTTTGCAGATTAAGCCCAGTGTGGATAAATTTTATTCTCTATCCATTATAGACGACCCCAAAGGTGAGACCAAAGAAACTAGCACCTACCGTCGCTATCGTACGGATAAGGGAGCCTGGCATACTTATGAAGAAGAGGAAAAAGAGACCAAAGAAGATGGCCTTAAGTTTTCCTTACAAATAGGCAAGCGTTTTCATGACTTTGTGGTTAGAGGCGGTATTATTGAGTCTTCTGGTGGGGTCGGCCTGGATTATTATTTGTGGGACGATAGGGTAAAATTGTTTTTTGAGGCCTTTGACTTTGATGACGAAGACCCTGCTCATCTAAAGGCTGGGGGCAATATTTACTTGCTTCGCAATGTTTATCTTACTGCAGGTATGGATGACTTTGCCGATAGTGAGGACAGGTCCTTTTTTGTAGGTGGTGGGCTTTTCTTTACAGATGAGGATATTAAATATATCCTGGGCTCTACTCCCTTGCCTAAGGGGCAATAAAAATTAATTTTAATAGGAGTTAAGAAAAGGCAGGCTAAAACCTGCCTTTTCTTTTTTAAAGGGGATAGAATGGGGAAAAAACTGGTAGTAATTGGCCTGGATGGACTTTCTTTTTCTTTGGCCAGGTATCTGGTAGCAGAAGGTATCTGGAGTAATGTGGGCAAATATTTGGACTTAGAGCAGGGAACTTCCTTTTCTTCAGAAATACCCTATCTTTCACCTGTCAACTGGACTTCTTTTTTTACTGGTAAGGGGCCAGAAGAACACGGTGTCTTTGGTTTTACAGAATTTAATAAGGAGAAAGGAGAGCTCTTTTTTCTGATTTTACGCATGTTCAATCGCCAACTATCTTTGAGGTACTGGGGCAAAAGGGATATTTTCTTAAGGTATTAAACCTGCCGCATACCTATCCTGCCCGCCCCTTACGAGGACAACTGGTAGCTGGTTTTTTGGCTTTAGACTTACAAAAGGCTGTATTTCCACCCATGCTCTATCCTTTGCTGAAGCAAAGGGGCTATGTTTTAGAGGGTGAGACCATTAAGGCCCTTCAGGACCCAGCCCTAATTTTCCCAGAGATAGAAAAGAGTTTACTGGCCAGGCAAAGGGCCTTTGAACTACTCTGGGCTGATTTAAGCTGGGATTTGTTTATTGTGGTAATCACAGAATTGGACCGCTTGTTTCATTTTTGTTATCCTTATTTGTTCTCCTCCCATCCCTTGCAGGAAAGGATGTTGCTTTTTTTAAAAAAAGTGGATGCTTTCCTGGGGTTAATTCTGGAACGCTATTTTGCCCTTGCTGGTAAGGACAAAAGGCTTATGCTGGTAGCTGACCATGGTTTTACAGAGTTAAAAGTGGAGGTGGATTTAAATGCCTTTTTGGCCCAGCAGGGATTTTTGACCTGGGCCAGGCAAGCCAGAAATGAATGGGATGTGCAAAGCATAGCCAAGGACTCTAAGGCCCTGGCCCTGGATAGTGGACGGATTTATCTGTACCCTTTTTCTAAGGTTAAGGATTTTTCTTTGGGGTTAAAGTTAAAGGAAGTTTTGCTGCAACTGGAGTATAAAGGCGAGAAGGTTTTGCCAACCATTTTTTTAAAAGAAGAGCTTTATCCCCGGGCTAATTTTGAGCATACGCCGGATTTGGTTTGTATTCCTGCTTCTGGGTTTGAGCTAAAAGGAAAATTTGACCGTAGAGAAATTTTCGGTCATTTTGGCCGCAGAGGAGCGCACAGGGAAGAGGATGTATTTTTTTGGGACTCCTGGGGATTTAAACCCCGTAGAACCAGAGATGTGGGACAAGAAATTTTACATTATTTTGAGGGAAGTATTTTAGTATGAAAATAGATTATGCGAAAGAGTTAAATGAAGCCCAGCTAGAGGCTGTTTATAATCTAGAAGGGCCTTTGTTGGTCATTGCTGGAGCCGGGAGTGGTAAAACCAGAACCATTGTATACAGGCTGGCTTACCTGGTGGAGCAGGGTATCTGGCCAGAAAATATTTTACTGCTTACCTTTACCCGCAAAGCCGCGGCTGAAATGCTTAGAAGAGTGGAAGAGCTTTTAGGCAGAGATGTGGCTGGAGTGGGGGGCGGTACTTTTCATAGTTTTGCCTATGCAATGTTGCGCAAATTTGCTTCTGCTGTGGGTTTAAATCAGGGTTTTACGGTTATTGATACCAGTGATGCCAAGGATATTATTGGCCAGGCTAGAGCCAGCTTGCATCTGGATAAAGACAAGGGGTTTCCCAATAAAAATACCATTTATGACCTTATTTCCAGGTCTAGAAACAAGGAATTGGCCTTAGAGGATTTTTTATCTGCCAACAGTTATCATTTATTAAAGTTTTTACCAGAACTGGAGCGCATTTTTAACTATTATCAAAATTTTAAAAAAGAGCATTTTTTACTGGACTATGATGACCTCTTATTTACCTTTGAAAGTTTGTTGCAGGAAAAAGCAGAGATTAGAGAGTTTATGCAACAGATGTTTAAATATGTCATGGTAGATGAATACCAGGATACCAATTTGGTCCAGGGAAGGATTATTAAGCTTTTAGTGGGAGAACAGGGCAATGTGATGGCTGTAGGAGATGATGCCCAGTCCATTTATGGTTTTCGAGGGGCTACAGTGGAAAACATTTTAAATTTCCCCAAGCTTTTTCCAGGGACCAAAATCATCAAGCTGGAACAAAACTATCGCTCTACGCAACCCATTTTGGAATTGACCAATCATATTTTAAAGCAGGCCAGAGAAAAATATCCCAAGAAGTTATTTTCTCATAAAAAGAGCAGTGTAAAACCAGAAATTATCTATACCACCAGTGACTTGAGCCAGGCCCAGGTGGTGGTGCGCAAAATAGAAGAACTGGCCAGGACCTATCCTTATTCAGAAATAGCGGTGTTATTCAGGGCAGGTTATCAATCCTTTGCCCTGGAGATGGAATTGGTGAAGTTGGGGATAAGTTTTTACAAATATGGGGGTCAGAAGTTTTCTGAAGCTGCCCATATAAAGGATTTAGTTGCTTTTTTGCGTTTGGTAGCCAATCCTTGTGATATTTTGGCCTGGACCAGGGCCCTGGGAAACTTAAAAGGTGTTGGCCCTAAAACCTGTCAGCGTCTATATCAGGCTTTTATGGAAGGTAATCAGGAAATAAGTAAATCCCTGTGCGCCCAGAAGCCAGAATTAAAGGAAGTCCTGGAAAAGCTAGAAAACTTGCGTTTTAAGTCTCTTAGCCCGTTAAGTGTGTTAGAGGAGATAATGACCATTTATGGTCCCATTATGGAAGAGAAATTTGTGGATGATTTACCCAAGAGAATGGCCGGCGTGGAGCAGTTAATGCAAATTGCTTCTACCTATGACAACTTGGATGTCTTTTTGGCAGATTTGAGCCTGGAGCCTTCCTTAAGGGAAGAAAAAAGTAAGGATAGATTGGTCCTATCCACCATTCACTCGGCCAAGGGCCTGGAGTGGTCAGCCGTACTTATCCTGGACCTGGTGGAAGAGCGCTTTCCTTCGAAACTGGCCATGCAAGACCCCAAAGAAATCGAGGAAGAAAGGCGTCTTTTGTATGTGGGGTGTACCAGGGCCAGGGAATATTTGGGGTTGTTTGTGCCAGCTACGGTTTACAATCGTTATCAAAACAGTTTTGACCCAGCCAGCCCCAGTCCTTTTATTCGGGAGATAATACCTTCTCTGGTAAAAAGTTATAAAGAAACCTATTTTGGAGAGATTGTGCCTTTAGAAGAAGAAAAAAGAAGAGCCAAAGCCCAGGCCAGAAAAAAACAATTTTACTGCTACAGGTAATTATTGTGAGCATAAAATCTTTGGCACAGGCAAGGTTATTGCGCACATTCCTCCCAATAAGTACAAGGTTAATTTCCCCCAATTTGGTTTAAAACTGGTACTGGAAGATTATCTTACCTTTAAGTGATGTTTGGAGAAGATTTTTTTCTAACTTTGCTGGATAATTATTTTGTCCAGGAAAAAAAGGGCTTTTGGTGGCCAGAGGAGATGATTGCGCCCTAATTGAAGGTAAGTCCTTTGCCTTAAGTAGCGACCTCTTTTTAGAAAAGGTACATTTTGATTTAAGGTATTTTTCCCTGGAAGACGTAGGCTATAAGGCTTTGGCCGTAAATCTGAGTGATTTAGCTGCTGCTGGGAGCTGGCCAGAATATTTTTGCCTGCAACTAATCTGGCCCAGGAAGTTTAGTTTAGAGCAAAGTGAAGAATTATTTAAGGGCATGTCCCAATTGGCAAGTCAATTTAAACTGACTTTGATTGGGGGAGACTTGAGCCAGGGAGATACTCTGGGGCTGGCCATTACCATCTTAGGTAGTGTGCCCTATAGATTTTTGCCCCGTAAACAGGCTAAAGAAGGAGATCTGGTTTTTTTGGTGGGAGAAATTGGCCTTTCCAGGGTTGGTTTTTTAGCTTTGCAAGCAGGAATTTCCGGTTATCCCCGCAGTAAACAGGCCCATTTACGCCCCAGGCCCCTGGTTAAAGAAGGTCTGATTTTAGCCCAAAAAAATGTTAAGTCTCTCTTAGATGTATCTGATGGTGTGGCCAGGGATATTTTTAGATTGTTGCCAGAAGGTCTGGGCCTTAATCTCTTTTCAGACCTTCGTTTACCTGCGGAAGTTGTTTCCTTTGCTACAGCCAGGAATTTATCTCCCCTACACTTAGCCCTGGAGGGAGGGGAGGATTATGCCCTTTTAGGCGTGGTGGAAGCTAGCCAGGTAGAAGAGTTGCTTGCAGATTTGCCTTACGTGCAAATTTTAGGAGAGGTAAGCAAAGGTGCTGGTATTTATTATCAGGGTAAAAAACTGGAGCTTAAAGGCTTTGATCATTTTAGTTAGCCCCTTTTGGGAGGTAGTCTAGAATTAGACTTTAGAGTTTTTTTTGTTTAAAAGGCCTTCACTTCGCGTAAGGGAGAAATATTTTTTATGGATATAAAAAAAATAAGAAACTTTAGTATTATAGCCCATATAGACCATGGCAAGTCCACTTTAGCCGATAGGATTCTGGAGATTACAGGGCTTATTGGAGATAGAGAGAAAAAAGACCAGTATCTGGATAAAATGGACCTGGAAAGGGAGCGCGGGATTACCATTAAGGCCCAAACCGTGCGCATTCCTTATAGGGCCAAGGATGGGCAGGAGTATATTTTAAACCTCATTGACACCCCTGGACATGTGGACTTTTCCTATGAAGTTTCCAGAAGTCTTGCTGCTTGTGATGGCGCGCTTTTAGTGGTGGATGCCACTCAGGGAGTAGAGGCCCAGACTTTAGCCAATGTCTATCTGGCCTTAGACCATGACCTGGAAGTCTTACCTGTACTGAACAAAATCGATCTGCCCAGTGCAGAGCCAGAACGGGTTATTGCTGAGATAGAAGAAGGTATTGGCCTGGATGTGGAAAACATTTCTATGGTCAGTGCCAAGACAGGAGAGGGAGTCCCTGAACTTTTGGAAAAAATTGTGCAGTTTATTCCCCCACCCAAAGGAGACAGAGATGCTCCTCTTAAGGCTTTAATCTTTGACTCCTGGTATGACCCTTATGTGGGTGTGGTGGTTTTATTTCGCGTAATAGATGGAACCATTTCCCTGGGAGAAGAGATTTTAATGTACTCTACAGGGAAAACTTACGAGGTGATTCGCCTGGGTGTATTTTCCCCCGAAGCTGTATCTATAGACCAACTAGGCCCAGGTGAAGTGGGTTTTCTCTGTGCCAATATTAAAGAGTTAAAGGATGCAAGGGTTGGTGATACCATTACCCATCCCAAAAGGCCTACTCAGTCACCTTTTCCTGGGTTTAAAAAAATAAAACCCATGGTATTTTGTGGTCTTTATCCTGTAGACCCTGGAGATTACGAAGATTTGAAGTTTGCTCTGGAAAAGTTGCAGCTTAATGATTCTTCTCTGTTTTTTGAAGCAGAAACTTCCCAGGCCTTAGGCTTTGGTTTTCGTTGTGGTTTTCTAGGCCTTTTACACATGGAGATAGTGCAGGAAAGACTGGAAAGAGAATTTAAGGTTAACTTGATAGCTACTGCTCCTTCAGTGGTTTATAAGGTGGTGAAGGTGAGTGGAGAAATAGTTAATGTAGATAATCCAGCCAAATTGCCTCCTCCAGTAGAGATTGCGGCCATTAAAGAACCTTATGTGCGAATGGAAATATATGTGCCCAATGAGTTTGTGGGCAATGTTTTTAAGCTCTGCGAAGAAAAAAGGGGTATTCAAAAGGATTTGCGCTACTTAACGCCCTCGCGGGTGATTGTTACCTATGAACTTCCTTTTGCAGAGATAGTGTATGACTTTTTTGACCGCTTAAAGTCTGTTACCCGTGGTTTTGCTTCTTTGGATTATGAGGTAATAGATTTTAGGGAGTCTGATCTGGTGAAACTGGATATTTTGATTAATGGCTCGCCAGTGGATGCCATGGCTACTATCGTGCACAGGGATAAAGCCTATTACAAAGGTAGGGCCCTGGCTCTGAAATTAAAAAAGGTTATTCCCAGGCAGCTTTTTGAAGTGGTTATTCAGGCAGCTATTGGCAATAAAATTATTGCCCGGGAAAGGATTGCTCCTTTGCGTAAAAACGTTACAGCCAAGTGTTATGGCGGCGATATTACCAGAAAGCGTAAACTTCTGGAAAAACAAAAAGAAGGCAAAAAGAGAATGAAAAAAATGGGTAATGTGGAAGTGCCACAGGAAGCCTTTTTGTCCGTGCTTAAGGCGGATGAATAAGTTCAAAAAGAGGAGTGTGAGATGGACATAGAAAAAATAAAATTTTTAACTGCTCTTACTCTGGTAGTTTGTTTTCTTTTACTCCCTCTTGGTAGTTTGGGTTTAAGTTTTTTTTATGAATTGGGTTCTAAACTCAAAAAAAAGGTGCTTTTGGATAAACTGGCCCAACAAATTGCCAGGCAGGGTTTAATCTTTGGGTTGGGTGTAGGGATAAGTTTGGCCATCCTTTCTTTTTGGCCTGGATTTGGCGTAAAAGTAAATATGGATTTTCTAAGTTCTCCTCTGTGGACACAGGGACTTATTTTTTTAGGCGCTAGCTTACTTTTAACTATTTCTTACTTTGCTCTCTGGAAGTCCTTAAAAAACATTAAAGTATTACATTTATTGCTGGGGATAGGCGCTATAGTTTTCTACAAGCTCTTTTTATTTAACTTCTTTAGAGTTAGCTATAATTTGCTCTTGGTAAGTAATACCAATTATCCTCCTCTAAATTCCATATTTTATCCTGTTGTAGGACAGCTTTTCATCTTAAGTTTTCTGTTTTCCACTAGTATGGCTTTTATTTTTCTGATTCTGAGAAGAAAAATAGACGACTTTGGGCGGGATTATTACCGTTATGCCTTACATGTGTTAAGTAAAAGCGGTATTCTGGTCCTTGTTTTAAGTATAATCCCCTGCTTGGTAGTATTTTACCTTTTACAAGAAAGGTTTGTGTTTGCTCCGCTTATCCAGCCTGGAGCGGTAATTATTTTAGCCATGCTTTTTCATTTTTTTGTTTTCTACTGGTTGCTTAAACAAAATCAACCCTTGCGCTATAAGGGGCTGATTTCCCTTTTACCTTTGGGGAGCATGGTTTTACTCTTTTTTAGGCTTGTTTCCTATTTTGAGCTTTTTAAAATGGCTGGGCACTAGTTTTTTTCTTTTTTAACAAGAGCAAACAAAAAAAGGGGCCACCCAAAAGAGCGGTCAGGGCCCCTACAGGTATTTCTTCTCCTCCTGTTAAAAGAAGACGGGCTAAGATATCTGCTCCCAAACTTAAGCTCCCTCCTAAAAGGCCACTTAGAGGTAGCAGAGTGGAAGAAGTATAAAATCCCTGCAATCTTAGAAGGTGGGGGCCAACTAGGCCGATAAAGCCAATTACTCCAGCTACACTTACACTGGCTCCTGTTAAAATGCTGGCAGCTAGAAAAAGAAGAGGCGGTAAAAGTGAGGGTTGAGCCCCAGGGTGTGGGCTTCCAGGTCGCCCAGGGAAAGAAGGCTTAATTGTTTTAGATTAAAAAACAAAAAAAGGTGTCCTAAAAGGAAAAAAGGCAGAAAAATTTTTACTTCTAGCCAGGAACGATTGGCAAAGCTTCCTAAAATCCAAAACACAATGGAGCCCACTTTTTCTTCATCCAAAGATTTTAAAATGGAGATAAGGGCAGAGAAAAAGGTGGTGAGGATAATGCCTGCCAGGATTAGGGTTTCCTTTTGAAAAAAGTGTTTATGCCAGTTTAAATAAAGGACCAAAAGCAGGGTGATAAAAGCCCCTGCAAGGCTGAAAAGAGGAAGGGAATAAAGGCCAAAGGGGAAAAATCCCAAAAAAGGGCCAGGCTGGCCCAGAAGGCAGCCCCAGAAGAAATGCCCAGAGTAAAGGGTTCGGCCAGGGGATTGTTTAAAATATTTTGTAGAGTAGCCCCGCTGGTAGCTAAGGAAAAGCCAACCAGATAGGCTAAAAGGGTCCTGGGTACTCTTATTTGCCAGAAAATGGTTGACTCTACTCCTGCTTTTAAGTGGTAGATATCTAGATTTACAGGGCCTGCTAAAAGAGATAAGTAAGCCAGGATAAGGCTTATACTGAGAAGTAAAAGGGCAAAAACACAGGTTCTTAGCATGCAAAGAAACTCTCTTATTTTAGCTGCCTGGTCAAGTGGTTGTGGTAAGACCTCTTTGAGCCTGGCCTTTATAGCCAGCTTAAGGAAAAAAGGTATTCAAGTTTATCCCTTTAAGATTGGCCCGGATTTTTTGGACCCTTTATACCTGGGGAAAGTAGCTAATACTTCCTGTTATAATCTGGATTTGTTTTTTAGTCCCCTGGAACATGTGCAGGATTTGCTCAAAAAAGACGGTTTTAATTTGATTGAAAGTGTAATGGGGTTTTATGATGGAGACAAGCAGGGTCAAAATTCCACTGCTCATCTGGCCTTTTCCCTGGATATACCTGTTTTTTTAATAGTAGAGCCTTTAAAAGCAGCTAATAGCCTGGCTGCAGTTGTTTATGGCTTTTGCCAGCTTAGACAAGAAGGCAAATTAATAAAAGGAATTATTTTAAATAAATATACTTCCTTACGCCAGGTAGAGCTTTTAGAAGCCAGCTTAGAGCAATATAACTTGCCTCCTTTAGTAGGCGCTTTTCCCAAGGGCAGTTTGCCAGAACTAAAGTCAAGGTATTTAGGACTTTATAATCAGGTGGATTTAAGTGGTGCAGATAGACAAAGGCTAGAAGAGGCTGGAGAAAAGTATTTTTTTTGGGAAAGGATATCTAAGGTATGTGCTTTTAAAAGGAGAAAGTAGATTCTGCCAGGATTAAGCCAGGGAAAAGGCAGGTAAAAAAGGTAAAACTGGGCGTAATTTTAGATGAAGCCTTTAATTTTTACTATCAAGCCCAGTTAGAAGCCCTGAAACAAAGGGGGGTGGAACTGGTTTTTTTTCCAGCCTTACTACTAAAACCCTTCCTTCCAATTTAAAGGGCCTTTATATTGGGGGAGGCTATCCTGAACTTTACGCTTCCCTGTTAAGTGCCAATAAAAGCTTACTTGAAGATATCCGGAAATTTGGCCTGGAGGGTGGAAAAATCTATGCTGAATGTGGAGGTTTGATTTTTTTGACTCAAGGAATAGAAGGCCAGGATAAATTTTATCCTCTGGTAGGATTATTAAATACAAGGGTAAAGCTTTTACCTAAAAAGGCTTATTTAGGTTATGTAAAGGTAAAGATAAATAGGGATTGTGGCTGGTTTAGAAGGGACACTTTGCTTAAAGGACATGAATTTCACTATTCCACTTTATTAGATAAAAATGTTTTAGGCGTAGAAAATGTATATGAAGTGGTAGATAGTCTGGATAATCCTCTTGAAAGCAAGGGGTTTTATTTTAAAAATATCTTAGCCAGCTATATTCACTTATATTTTGCCCATCAAGAAGAGGTATTAGATAATTTTTATTCTTTTTTAAAGGAAAGTTAAATGAAAGGTATAATTGTTATTAATCATGGCAGTAGAAATGAAGATGCCAGACAGGATTTTTTAAATAAGGTAGAAAAGTTAAAACAAAGGGCCAGAGGTTATGTTTTGGCTGGAGCCTTTTTCTCTGGGCAAACCCAGTGTAGAAGAGGTAATGCAAGGTTTTAAAGAGCAGGGAATAACTAAAGTTGGCTGGTATCCCTATTTTTTAAATTCAGGCAATCATGTACGTCTGGACTTGCCTGCTTTAAAGGATAGGTTAACTCAAGACCTGGCAATGGAAATAGAGATTTTGCCCGGGCTTTATGCTGAACCTCTACTGGAAGAACTGGTTTTTGAAAGCATTGCTTCTTTTCTGGAGAGCAAATATCCCGGTTTGCCTGAGGAAATAGAAGCTAGTAGCCTGGATTTTATTGAGCAGAGCTTAAAGATTAATTTTTTCTCTAGGGAAGAAAGGGAAGTGGTTAAAAGGGTGATTCACGCTACTTGTGATTTTTCCTTTGCCCAAACTATGCGCTTTCATCCCCAGGCTATAAGCACAGGCATTTCTTTGCTCAAACAAGGGGCGAAAATTTTTTGTGATGTCAATATGGTTAGAGCTGGGCTTACTTCCTTTAACTCCTTTTGTTTGATTAAGGACAAAGAGACCTTAGAATTGTCCAAAAGGGAAAAGATAACCAGGGCAGCAGCAGCTTTTAGGTTGTTGCAAGAAGAGATTGCTGGTTCTATTGTAGTTATTGGCAATGCACCTACTGCCCTGGAAGAAGTACTTGCTTTAGCCAGGGTAAAACATATAAGGCCTGGATTGGTGGTGGGAGTGCCAGTGGGATTTGTAGGGGCAGCTTTGGCCAAAAGGCGTTTGAGTGAAAGTGATTTGGTGTACATTACCAATTGGGGACCAAGGGGTGGTAGCCCGGTAGCTGCTGCTATTTTAAATGCCTTAAAGAAACTGGTTTAAGGGTGAGAAAATGAGTAAAAAGGTTTCCAGAAGAGGTTTTTTAAGGGGGATGTTAAACCCTTTTAGGCGGGATGAAGAAGAAGGTTTTAGTGGACTTAGCCCTTTGTTAGTCAGAGGGGATAAGGCTCTGGAACAGGGTGATTTTAAGCTGGCTATAGAATGTTATGAGAAGTTTTTGGAAGAGGAGCCAGATAGTCTGGAAGTGTTGAAAAAATGTGGGTATGCCTATTTTAAGGCTGGAGAGTTTGAACAGAGCAGAAAATATTTTAATAAAGTTATGGAAGTAAGGCCCAAGGAAAATTTTTGTTTGCTTTATTTAGGGCTTGGCTGGGCCAAACAGGGAAATTTGGAACAGGCTGTTAGCTATTGGAAGTCCTATTTTAATATCCAAAAGCCCCTGGTGCAAAGAACCATTAACTCTGTGGTAGCCCTTTTTGAAGCCAAAGAGGACCAGGACCCTCTCAAGGTAGCTAAAGAAGTGGAAGAAGCTATTTTAGAGCAGAAAAAAACAAAGTAAGGTTTTTTAAAGAGTCCAGTTATTTTAGTTAATCTTCCAGAAAAAGCCAGCTTTTGCTGGCTTTTCTTTTTTTAACTTTTAAAAAGAATTTACTAATATTTTTACTTGTTTGCTCCACAGCATTTTTTGTATTTTTTGCCACTTCCACAGGGACACGGGGCATTGCGACCAATTTTAGGAGCTTTTCTTTTGACTGGGCTGGGCTTGGCTGTATCTGTTTCTCCTCCAATGAGGTTTAAATCCTGCTCTTCTTTGTGCTTAAATTCCTCTTCTTTTACCTGTTGGGGCTCTATGCGCAGGTGGCATAAGGCTTTGAGGGTGTTTTCCTTGATATTAAAGAGCATATCCTGAAAAAGTTCAAAGCCTTCTCGTTTGTATTCTTGCTTGGGGTCCTTTTGGCCATAACCACGCAGTCCAATTCCTTCTTTTAGGTGATCCATGTTGAGCAGGTGCTCTTTCCAGTTGCGGTCCAGACTTTCCAGAAGGAAAAAGCGTAAGATTTCCTGGTAATAGTCTCCTGCCTGTCCTTTTAACTCCTCTAAAATTTGCAATATACCTTTTTTAGCTTCTTCATAAGTAGGCAGGGTCTTTAGCTCCAGTACTCTTTTAAGGTTAAAGATTTCCTTTAACTTAGCCAGGACTAACTTTTCTGTTTCAGGATCTACTTTTTTGTTTTCTGAACAAGGGGCATAGACTTCTTCCAGGAGGTCATCTACAAATTCCTGGATAATAGGCTCCAGGTCCTCAGCCAGCATGAGTTCCTTTCTCTGGGCATAGATGACCAGGCGCTGCTGGTTCATGACATCGTCGTATTCCAGCAGGGTTTTTCTGATTTCAAAGTTGTGGGCTTCTACTCTTTTCTGGGCGTTTTCTATGGCTCTGCTTACCAGTTTGTTTTCTATGGGCTGGTCGTCTTCCATGCCCAGTTTGTCCATAAGACCAGAAATGCGGTCAGAACCAAAAAGGCGCATCAAGTCATCTTCTAAGGACAGGAAAAATCTGGAAGAACCAGGGTCGCCCTGGCGTCCACTTCTTCCCCTTAACTGATTATCGATTCTTCTACTTTCATGCCTTTCTGTGCCAATGATGTGCAGGCCGCCCAGTTCCTTTACTCCAGGTCCAAGCACAATGTCTGTTCCTCTTCCCGCCATATTGGTGGCAATAGTCACTCTGCCCTTTTCACCAGCCTTGGCTATGATTTCTGCTTCTTTTTCGTGGTATTTGGCGTTTAGTACCTCGTGGGGAATTTTCTCTTTTTTGAGCAGGCGCGAAAGTAGTTCGGACTTTTCAATGGAAGTGGTACCCACTAAAATGGGCCTGCCTATTTTGTGCAGTTCTTTTATTTCTTTAACTATGGCCCTATATTTAGCTTCCTGGGTACGATAAATTACATCTGGATAATCAATACGAATCATGGGCTTGTGCGTGGGAATAACTACTACATCCAGGTCGTAAATCTGTTTGAATTCCACGGCTTCTGTGTCAGCAGTACCGGTCATGCCTGCCAGCTTATTATAAAGGCGGAAATAATTTTGAAAGGTAATACTGGCTAAGGTCTGGTTTTCTGCTTCTACTTTTACTCCTTCTTTGGCTTCCAGGGCCTGGTGCAAGCCATCGCTATATCGTCTGCCCGGCATAAGTCTGCCTGTAAATTCATCTACAATAATAACCTGCCCATCTTTAACAATATAATCCACATCGCGTTTAAAGAGGTAGTGGGCCTTTAGGGCCTGTAAGACATGGTGCTGTAGGTTGATGTGCTTGGGGTCAAAGAGGTTGTCCACTTTTAAAATTTCTTCCAGGCGTTTTATTCCTTCTTCTGTAAGAGTAACGGTTTTTAACTTTTCATCCACTTCAAAGTGGGTGTCTTTTTTTAGTAAGGGTACAATTTTATCTATTTTGGAATAAAGATAGGTGGACTCATCAGAAGGTCCAGAAATAATAAGAGGAGTCCTGGCTTCATCTATTAAAATGGAGTCCACTTCGTCCACTATGGCGTAGTTTAATTCTCTTTGTACCAGCTGGTGAGGATAAAATTTCATGTTGTCTCGAAGATAATCAAAGCCAAATTCGTTATTGGTGCCATAGGTAATATCTGCCTTATAGGCAGCTTTGCGCTCTTCATCATCAAGGCCGTGGACAATCACCCCCACGGAAAGCCCCAGGAATTTATAGATGTTGCCCATCCATTCCGCGTCTCTTTTGGCCAGGTAGTCGTTTACAGTAACCACATGTACACCTTTGCCTGACAGGGCGTTTAAAACCACAGGCAGGGTGGCGACCAGGGTTTTACCTTCACCTGTTTTCATTTCTGCGATTTTGCCTTGATGAAGGGCAATACCACCGATTAATTGCACATCAAAGTGGCGCATATTTAAGGTACGTTTGCCTGCTTCCCTTACCAGGGCAAAAACCTCTGGAAGTAATTCGTCTAAGGGCTTGCCCTTGGCCACTTGTTCTTTATATTCAGCTATTTTGGCTCGCATTTGGTCATCTGTAAGTTTGCTTACAGAATTTTCCAGATTGTTTATTTGGTCTACCAGGGGAGAGATTTTCTTGAGATAACGGTCGTTTTTGGTACCAATTATTTTTTTTACTAAAAAATTAAGCATTGTTCTCCTCTATAAATTGTATTGCTTCTAGCCAGTGAGCTATTTTATTTCTTGGACTAGAAAGTCTTAACTGGATAAGACATCCAAGGCAATTAGTAAAGATGGGAAGTTTTTCCTGGATTTGACTCCAGAAATGTTGAGTTACCTTGGTGGTAAGCTCTTGTTTTTTTAATCTAAGACTTCCTCCCAGGCCACAACAAAAATCTATAGTCTCTTTGCTGGTAAGATGTTTAGCAAAAAAATCATGGGCAGTATGACAGGAGTGATGAGCTATAAAATCAAAGGAATTTTCTGCCTTAAAATAGGTTAAAAATTTATCTGCCAGGAACAAGTTTTTTTCAGGAATAAGATAATTGCTTAAACCGTGATAACAAGAAGTACAAAAGGTAATTACTAGAGGTTGTCCCTTTGCTTCCCAGAGGGATAGGTTGTGCTCTTTGGCCTTGCTGGCCTTTTGCGGAAAACCAGTTAAGAGGTAAGGTAGTCCACAACACTCCCACTTTAAGTCTTCTAAAACCCTTAATCCCAGTAGTCCTAGCATTTTTTCTAATTTTGACCTTAAATGGGGGAAATAGGGCCCTAAACAACCAGAAAATATCACCACCTCAGTGGACCAGTTTAACTTTTGGGTGCAGGAAAGGTATAATTGTTCAGGAAAAGGCGTAAATATATTTTTCTTGGAAGTAAGTGAGAGTAGAGAAGGGGTGATTCTTTTTAGAGGCTCCCTGGGCAACTGGTCTAAAATCCAGGCATATAAGTGCTCACTAACAAATTTATTTTTGGCTTTGAGTTTAGCCAGTTCTTGAGCAAAGTTTAAACCCTGCGTGCATACTTTAGCGCAGCGTTCACAACCCAGACAGTAGCTGGCTAGTTTTTCCAGGATTTTGGGCTTGATTTGAGGGGCCTTGGAGAGTAAAAACCATTTCCCTCGCGGCCCCAAGTCTTCCCTTAGGGTGCTTAAAAATAAAGGGCAAACACTTAGGCATTTACCACAGGATATACACCTATTTTCTGCAGTCATTTTTCTAGACAAGTAATAGTTTTTTTTTTAACCTTTTTAGTTTAGAGATAGCTATGGAACAGATTTCTGTAATTTCCCAAATTCAAGCAAGGGTACAAAAGGCCCGGCAGGAAGGAAAGGTCATTTCCCTGGTGCCTACCATGGGGTATTTCCACGAAGGGCACCTAAGCCTTATGCGCTATGCCCGCAAGCATTCTGATTTGGTCCTTGTTTCGCTTTTTGTCAACCCAACCCAGTTTGGCCCAGGAGAAGACTTTGAAGCCTATCCCAGGGATTTGGAAAGGGATAAAAAACTTGCCCAGGAGCAGGGCGTAGATATCCTTTTTACTCCCAGTAAGGATGAGATGTATCTTCCCAATCATTTGACTTATGTACGAGTGGACAAGCTGGATAAGTTTTTGTGCGGCAGGAGTAGACCTACCCATTTTCAGGGAGTATGTACAGTAGTTTTAAAGTTATTTAATATCTGCCAGCCAGATTTTGCAGTTTTTGGGCAAAAGGATTGGCAGCAGCTTATAATTATAAAGAAAATGGTTGAAGACTTAAATGTGGGCGTAAAAGTAGTAGGCCATCCCATTGTAAGAGAGCCAGATGGCCTGGCCATGAGTTCTAGAAATGTTTACCTTTCTAAAGAGGAGAGAAAACAAGCAGCCAAGATCTATCAGGGACTTCTTCTGGCCAAGAAGCTGGTAGAGCAGGGAGAAGTAGAAACTAGCAGGATAAAAGAAAGGGTGCAAAATTTTTATCAAGAGCAGATCCCTTTGGGAAAGTTAGATTACCTGGAGATTGTGCATCCCTTTGAACTTACATCCCTTGAGAGAATAGAAGACAAGGCCCTTATGGCTGTAGCCATGCAGGTGGGCAAGGCCAGATTGATAGATAATCTTTTGTTGCGAGGAAGTTTAGATGTTTAGAGAGTTTTTATTGGCAAAAATTCACAGGGCTACTGTTACTGAAGCCAGACTGGATTATGAGGGTAGTATTTCCATTTGTCCAGAGCTCTTAAAGGCCAGTGGTATTTTGCCTTTTGAAAAGGTTGAGGTCTATAATTTAAATAATGGAGAGAGGTTTGCCACCTATGCTATTCTGGGCAAAAAAGGTGAGATTGCTTTAAATGGCGCTGCTGCTCACAAGGGAAAGCCAGGAGATAAGGTGATAATTGCCGCTTATACCCATTTAACCCCTGCAGAGATAAATTCTCATAAACCTAAGATTGTGCTGGTGGGTAAAGAGAATAAGATTAAGAGAGTAAAATAAGTGTCAGCAGAAAGGCCTACTCTTTTTAAGCGCTTTAGGTCTTTTATCAAGGCCAACTTAATTGCCGGACTACTTTTTCTTACCCCTCTGGCAGCGACTTTTTATTTTTTAAAGTTTACTATTACCTGGATTGATAGAATTTTACTCCTTATTCCCCCAGCCTATAGGCCAGAGAACTTTTTACCTTTCCCAGTGCCTGGTTTAGGGATTTTTGTTTTATTTTTTATTTTACTCTTTACAGGCGTTCTGGTTAGAAATTATCTGGGAAGTAAACTGGTTGCGCTCTGGGAATATATTATTTCCAAAATTCCCTTGGTAAATAAGTTTTATATTTCTGTAAAACAACTTATTGAGACCATTTTAAATGGAGGAAGTAAGGACTTTAAAAGAGTGGTTTTGGTTGAATTTCCCAAGGATGGAGTGTATTCTTTAGGTTATGTAACGGGAGTTGCTGTTGGTGAAATCCAGCAGAAAACCAAAAAAAAGGTGTTAAACATTTATGTTCCCACCACTCCCAACCCCACTTCAGGCTATTACCTGGTGGTGCCAGAAGAAGAGGTCATTCCTCTGGAGATGAGTGTAGAAGATTCTTTTAAGTTGCTTATTTCAGGTGGGATCATAAATCCTGATGAAACCCCTAAAAAAAACAAGAAGTAAGGAGGAAACAATGCTTTTAACTTCAGAAAAATATTATTTTGCCTCAGAATCTGTTACTGAAGGGCATCCAGATAAAGTTGCAGACCAGATTTCTGATGCTATTTTAGATGCAATTATTGGCCAGGACCCCAATGCTAGAGTGGCCTGTGAAACTCTGGTTACCACTGGTTTGGCCTTTATTGCTGGTGAAATTTCCACCACTGCTTATGCGGACTTTCCAGAGATTGTCAGAGAAACTGTGAAGAACATTGGCTATACAGATGCTGCTATGGGCTTTGATTATGCTACCTGTGCAGTTATTTCTTCCATTGACAAGCAATCTCCAGACATTGCCATGGGTGTAAATCGGAAAAATCCAGAAGAGCAGGGAGCTGGAGATCAGGGAATGATGTTTGGCTTTGCTGTAGAAGAGACTCCCACGCTTATGCCTGCTCCCATTTATTGGGCTCATAAGTTGTCTAGAAGGCTTTCCTATGTGCGTAAAAATAATATTTTAGACTTTTTACGCCCAGATGGAAAAACAGAAGTGAGCATTGAGTACATAAAAGGGGTCCCCACCCGTATTGATAGTGTAGTGGTGGCTGCCCAGCACAATGAAAATGTGTCTTATGAAGATCTGGTAGAAGCCATTAAAGAGGAAGTTATTTTTAAGACCTTGCCTGAAGACATGGTGGATAGAAAGCAGATTAAAATCTATATCAATACCACCGGTCGTTTTGTCGTGGGTGGTCCTCAAGGAGACTGTGGGCTTACAGGTCGAAAAATTATTCAGGATACCTATGGTGGCATGGGCCATCACGGAGGAGGTGCCTTTTCTGGTAAAGATCCTTCCAAGGTGGACCGCTCTGCTGCTTATATGGCCAGGTATATTGCCAAAAATATTGTGGCTGCAGGATTGGCCAAGAAGTGTGAAGTGCAAATTGCCTACGCCATTGGCGTGGCTGAGCCTGTTTCTGTATTTGTCACCACTGGAGGCACAGGAGTGGTGCCAGATGAAACCTTGCAAAAGGCAGTAATGGAAGTCTTTGACCTCAGACCTTTTGCCATTATCAAAAGGCTTAACTTGCTTCGTCCCATTTATAAGAAAACCGCATGTTATGGCCACTTTGGAAGAGAAGATGTGGATTTTACCTGGGAAAAGACTGATGCAGTAGAAGATTTAAAGACTGCCTGTAAGATTTAAGCTTATTAAAAAGAATAAATAAAAAAAGAGCCACTCTTAAGAGTGGCTCTTTTTTTAGGTTTTAATATCTATAATGCTCTGGCTTATAAGGACCTTCAATGGGTACGCCTAAGTACTCAGCTTGTTTGGGAGTTAATTTTTCCAGTCTAACGCCTAGTCTGTCTAAATGTAATCTGGCTACTTCTTCATCCAGTTTTTTAGGTAAGACCATAACTTTGGGCTCATATTGGTTTTTGGCCAGTTCTATTTGAGCCAGTACCTGGTTGGTAAAACTGGCGCTCATTACAAAACTGGGATGGCCTGTAGCACAACCTAGATTGACCAATCTTCCTTCTGCCAGAACAATAATGGACTTACCAGATTCCAAAATCCACTTGTCCACCTGGGGCTTTATGTTGATTCTTTTACATTTGGGATTGTTTTCCAGATAGCTCATTTCTATTTCTGAATCAAAATGTCCAATATTACAGACTATGGCTTCATTTTTCATCCTTTCCATATGTTCGCCTCGAATGACATCACAGCAACCAGTAGCAGTGACAAAGATATCTCCCAGGGGAGCCACTTCTTCCATGGTTTTTACTTCATAACCCTCCATGGCAGCTTGCAGGGCACAGATGGGGTCAATTTCCGTGATAATCACTCTAGCTCCCATACCTCTCAGGGCCTGGGCACAGCCCTTGCCCACATCTCCATAGCCACAGACCACAGCTACTTTACCTGCAATCATTACATCTGTAGCTCTTTTGATTCCATCGATTAAAGATTCCCTGCAACCATACAGGTTATCAAACTTGGATTTGGTCACAGAGTCATTAACATTGATAGCTGGGAAAAGCAGCTCTCCAGTTTTTTCTAACTGATACAAGCGATGAACTCCTGTGGTGGTTTCTTCAGAAACTCCCCTGATGTTTTTAGCAATGCGTGTCCATTTTTCTGGGTCTTTTTTTAAGCTGTGTTTTAATCTTTCTACCAGAACCTGCATGTCCTTGTGCTCAAAGGTTTGTTCCAGAAAGGAAGGATCTTTTTCTGCTTTTACTCCCAGATGGATAAATAGAGTGGCATCCCCTCCGTCATCTACAATAAGGTCAGGACCAGAGCCATCAGGCCAGGTCAGGGCTTGTTCTGTACACCACCAGTATTCTTCAATGGTTTCCCCTTTCCAGGCAAAGACCTTGGCCAGGCCAGCTTTAACCACTGCAGCTGCAGCCTGGTCCTGGGTGGAAAAGATATTACAGGAAGCCCAGCGGATATCTGCGCCTAGTTTGTGAAGGGTCTGGATAAGCATGGCAGTTTGAATGGTCATGTGCAAACTGCCCATGATTTTTAAGCCCTTTAAGGGCTTTTCTTCCCCATACTTTTCTTGCAAAGCCATAAGACCTGGCATTTCATTTTCAGACAGGGCCATTTCCTTTAACCCCAAATCAGCCAGGGACATATCTTTAACTTTGTATTCAAGTTCTGGTTGTAATTCTAAAAACATATATTCCTCCTCTAACAATCTATAAAAAGAGGTTTAACCTCAAAGGATGGGTTTTAGCAAGTTTTTAAGCTTATAAAAAAATTGCCCTTTTCTCTTTTTTTAGTTTACTTGATAATTAATTACTAAATGATTAAGAAAATAGACTAGGAAAAACACAATATAAATAAGGGAGTAAAAACAATGAAAATAAGTTGCCCTAATTGTGGTTTTAGCCGGGATGTGCCTGAGGAAAAAATACCTCCCAAGGCAACCCGGGCTACCTGCCCTAAGTGTGCCCATAAATTTGAATTTAGAAAAGCAGAGCCTGCCCCATCTTTTATTCCTAGTTTTAGTCAGGAAGAAGAAGTAAAAAGGGAGCCAGAAATAACACCTACACCTGTAGAAAAAGAGACCACTCAGGAGGTTTTAGCAGAATCTTCTCTGGAGGAAAAGAGAAAAGGAAAAGCCCCAGGCAGAAGGTTTGTGGGAAAAGTTAGAAGGTCTAAAACCAGAAGAAGACCCTCAAGTCTTATCTGAAGAAAAGGTTGAAAAAGAGCAAAAAACCGACCCAAAAGAAGAGATCCCCTGGGAGCATCTGGAAAATTATGGTTTTTTCCCTGGGTTTTTTTTGACCTTAAAGAAAACTTTGTTTTCTCCTGGAAAGTTCTTTAGTCAAATGGAGTTTAATGGCTTTGGTAAGCCCTTAGTTTATTATCTTTTGCTAGCTGAAGTCCAGGCAATTTTTACTTTTTTGTGGGAAATGCTGGGCATATTCCCGCACTTACAACAGGAAAACGCTCAGCTAGGTGGGCTTGTGGGCCTTTCAGCCATGGGTTTTGGCTCTTTACTAATACTTATTTTTTATCCCTTGCTCTTGACAGGAGCTCTTTTTTTGGCAGCCGGGCTTAATCATCTTTTTTTGAGTATTTTTCGGGCCGGGAATAAAGGTTTTGAAGGTACTTTTAGAGCCATAAGTTATGCCAGTTCACCTTTGATTCTGGGCATTATTCCTGGGATTGGCCAGTTTGTAGGTGCCCTTTGGTCCATGGTGTTGAGTATAATAGCTTATAAAAAGGTACATGAGACCACTTATACCCGGGTAATTTTGGCTTTACTCCTGACTCCTTTTATTTTAGGGCTAAGTCTCTTTTTGGTGTTTAAGTTCTTGGTCTAGAGAGTGTTAAATTATGTTTAAAAAATTAAAGGCTTTTTGGCGACAGATTAAACTTCAGCAAAGGTTGAAAGCAGAATTAAAGCCAGCCTATTTTCATAAAACTACAGAAGAAATATTGTATCTGACCAGATTGGCAGAGCAAATTTTACCTCCTGATGAAAAGTTTAAATCCAGAATTGTAAAAATTCGCCTGGAGATGTTAAAGCTTAAAAAGTTAATTGCTGAAGATGAATTTGATAAATTGCCTTTAAAAACCAGACAAGAATTGAGAAAAAGCTTAGAGCTTTCTAAGCACCAATTGGAAGAAAGCCTTGGTTTTGTAAAACCACCTACAAAAATTATTCAATAGAAAAGGAGGTTGTTATGATAGGTATTTCCAAGCTTTATTGTGATAATATTGAGCCTTCAGATGCCTTGCGTTATGGCAGGCATTCTAAAAAATTACCTTCCCATTTGCTCCAATTTTCCAAAGACAAAAAACCGGTAGTAGTCTGGAATATGACCAAAAGGTGTAACTTGCGTTGCGTGCATTGTTATGCCCAGGCAGTAAGTGAAGAAGGAGTAGATGAAATTTCTACCACCAGGGCCAAAGAGATTATTGATGATCTGGCCAGTTATGGCGCTCCTGTACTGTTATTTAGTGGTGGAGAGCCCTTGGTGCGAAAGGATTTGGTAGAGCTTGCCCATTATGCTGTATCCAAGGGCATGCGTGCAGTTATTTCCACCAATGGCACTCTTATTACCAGGGAAAAGGCCAAGGAGTTAAAAGAGGTAGGGCTTTCTTATGTGGGGATTTCCCTGGATGGGGGAGAAGAGGTGCACGACCGCTTTCGCAAAGTACCTGGCTCCTTTCAAAAGGCCATGGAAGGCGTAGAAAACTGTCAAAAAGAAGGTTTAAAGGTAGGATTGCGTTTTACCATCAATAAGAGAAATGTAGAGGAAGTTCCCAAGATATTTAAGATTTTAGAGGAAAGGGAAATTCCCCGGGTATGTTTTTATCATTTAGTCTATTCTGGTCGAGGCTCAGAGTTGATTAAAGAGGATTTGGATCATGCTGAGACCAGGAAAGTGGTAGATTTGATTATGGACTTGACCCAGGAACTATTTGCCAGGGGCAAGAAAAAAGAAGTTTTGACTGTAGATAATCACGCTGATGGCCCTTATGTTTACTTAAGGTTGTTAAAAGAAAATCCCGCCAGGGCAGCAGAGGTGTACGAGCTTTTGCAGTTTAACGAAGGCAATAATTCTGGAAGAGGAATAGGTTGTATTTCCTGGGATGGAAGCGTTCACGCAGATCAGTTCTGGCGTAATCACACCTTTGGCAATGTCCTGGAAAGGCCTTTTTCTGAAATCTGGGAAGATCCCAGGATTGAACTGTTGCAAAAGTTAAAAAACAAAAAGGCTTATGTAAAAGGTAGATGTGCTAAGTGTAAGTATTTAAACATCTGTGCAGGTAATTTCAGGGCTAGAGCTGAAGCCTATTATGGCGATATCTGGGCTCCAGACCCTGCCTGCTATCTCACAGATGAGGAAATAGGCTTAAAATAAGGTTCTTTAACTTTTTCTGGTGCCTAACTCAGGCTTAATAGGGAATCCTGTGCAAATCAGGAGCGGTCCCGCCGCCGTGAGCCCTAAGAAAACCTAAACTTCCTGGTGTGCCACTGCCTAAAAAGGTGGGAAGGCCGAAGTTTAGGGGGGTGAGCCGGAAGACCTGCCAGAAAAGTCTGGACCGTTTGGGTAACGGGGGCTTTACCCAAACGCGTGTCTTTTTTTGGCTAGCCCCAAAAAATTGAAGGGGGTTTGTTATGTCCTATTCTTTCTCCTTTATTTTCAGCCTTTTTTTCTTTTTTTTAGTCTTTTTTCTGGCCAGACCCTGGCTCAAACCGCAAAGCAGGGGATTTTGTTGGTAACTTTTGGTTCTTCTTATCAGCAAGCGGAAAAGGCTTATGAGCTTATTGACCAGAAGGTTAAAAAAGCCTTTCCCAGAACGCCTGTTTACTGGGCTTATACTTCTAAAAAAATAAGAAACAAACTGGCTAAAGAAGGGAAGCAGATTGATTCTCCTCCCCTGGCTTTGGCCAAAATGTTGGAGCAGGGGTTTAGTGAAGTGGTAGTGCAGTCTTTGCATGTAATTCCTGGAGAAGAATTTGACTATCTTAAGCAGGTAGTAAATAGTTTTGCCCATTTACCCAAGGGGTTTAAAAAGATTAGCCTGGGTAAACCCCTTCTTTATTCCAGTAAGGATGTGAAAGAAGTGGTAAAAAAACTTTATCCTGTTTTACCAAAGTTAAATAAAGAAGAAGCCTTTTTATTTATGGGGCATGGTACTGAACATCCTGCAGATGTATATTATGCAGGCCTTAATTACTGGTTGCAAAATAAAGATAAGAGGTTGTTTTTAGCTACTGTAGAAGGTAGCATAGAGCTAGAAGATATTTTACCTGACTTGCGCAAGAACAAAATTAAAAGAATTTATTTAATGCCTTTTATGAGTGTGGCTGGAGACCATGCCCACAATGATTTAGCTGGAAAAGAAGAAGACTCCTGGGCAAGCACACTAACTAAACTTGGCTTTGAGTGTGTACCCTATTTAAAAGGCTTGGGAGAAATAGAAAGTGTAGTAGATATCTGGGTCAAGCATCTGCAACAAGCTTATAAGGAATTGGATAATTGAAATCTTTTCAGGTAAAAAAAGGACATTTTTATGCCCTGGGAGTAGGTCCAGGAAGTGCGGACTTACTTACCTTGCGAGCAGTAAAGGTTTTACAGGAGGCAGAGGTTATTTTTTGCCCTGCCTCTTTAAAAAAACAAGAAAGCTTGGCCCTAAAGATAATTTCTCCCTATGTGCAGGAGCAGCAAATCAGAGTGGTCTCTTATCCTATGCAGAAAAATTCCAGCCAGACCTGGGCCCACTGGCAAAAAATAGCCACAGAGATTGTGAAGTTGTGTGAGCAAGACAAAGTGGTAGCCCAGGTTACCCTGGGAGACCCTCTTTTTTATAGCACCAGTTGTTATTTGTTGAGCTTATTACAACCTCTTTTAAAGAAAAAGATTCATGTAGTTCCAGGCATTACAGCCTTTCAGGCAGCTTCAGCCAGGTTTAATCTGCCCCTTAGTTTGCAGGAAGACAGCTTTCTTTTACTGCCTGGAAGTGATGTAAAAAGGCTGGAAAAGGCCTTAACCTGCTGTGAGACGCTGGTTATTTACAAGGCTGGAAAAAACTTAAAGTCTATTTTAGACTTACTGGAAAAAAAGGATTGCTGGCTGACACCTATCTGGTTGCTTATGTGGAGCAGGAAGAAGAATATCTTGTTCACCAGCCAAGCCCGGATATAAAACTTCCCGGTTATCTGGTAACCATTATTGTCAAACTCGGGCATAAACCCTGGACTGAAAGTGAGAACAGGACTTAGTACAGGCACCTATGCTGCAGCCCTGGCCAAGGCCAGCGTGTGTTTGCTTTTGGGTAAGGCTAAAAGACTCAAAAGCATCTGGGTCTTGTTGCCAGATAAAAGATGGGTAAGAGTGGTGCTTACCAAAGCAAGACTTCTCTCTAGCCATAAGGCTGTGGCCTGGGCCAAAAAGGATGCTGGTGATGACCCTGATGTCACCCATAAAATGACTTTAGGTTGTTTGGCTTTGCTTCGAGAAGACAAGCAAATTGTGTTTAAAAGAGGCAAAGGGATTGGAGTGATAACCAGGCCAGGTTTACCTTTACCCATAGGAGAAGTGGCCATAAATCCCAGTGTAAGAAGGTTGATTGCAAAAAACCTGCACAACCTTTCTACTGCAGGAGTGGAGCTTACTTTTATGGCGCCTTTGGGAGAAAGGATAGCTTTAAAAACCTTTAATCCCCGCCTGGGTATTAAAGGAGGAATTTCCCTTTTAGGTACCACGGGCAGAGTAAGGCCCTTTTCTAAAGAAGCTATTAGAAAAACTATTGAACTTCATTTAAATTCCTTACTTGCCCAAAAAATAAATCCTCTGGTTTTGGTGGCTGGCAATTTGGGGAAAAAAGCAGCTTTAAAACTTGAATTTTCTGCAGAGCATATCGTAGAAGTAGGTAATGACTGGCAGACAGCCTTTTCCTTTTTAGAGGAAAAAGAGGTAAAAGACTTGGTTATTCTAAGCCATCCAGGAAAACTCTTGAAATTTTTAAGTAAAGAATTTTACACCCACAGCAAATACTCTTCTTCTGCCTTAAAAGCTCTTGCCAGTTATGGCTTTAATCCAGATAGTTTTAACACTGTAGAGGATTTTTTTCTGACTTTAGATAATCCGGATATTATTCATAAAATGTTAAAGGATGTAAAAAAGTCAATTCTGGATAATTTTAATCTCATGGTTAATAGCTTAAGGGTTTACTTTATAAATTACAAGAGTGAAATTATCGCTTATGCCTAAGCTTAGTATTATTGGCTGTGGTCCAGGAAATCCTTCTTATTTATTGCCTGTAGCCAGAGAAAAGGCCCTGGAGCAGGATTTGCTTGTTGGCAAAAAGATGTTTTTGGATTTTTTCCCTGAATTTAAAGGAATAAAAAGAGAACTTTCCTCATCTTTACAGAAAGAAATAGGCTTTTTAAAGCAGGAAATACACAAAGTAAAGGTGGGATTACTGGTAAGTGGCTCTCCCTTGCAGTTTAGTTTGGCCAGGCTGGTCTTAAAAGAAGTTGGCCGTAAAAATTGTGTAATTATTCCAGGTATAAGTGTGGTTGAAGTGGCTTTAGCCAGACTGGGGCTGGATAGAGAAAAATTGTTTGTAAGCAGTTTTCACGGCCGAAGGCCTTTGTTGAAGCCAGAGGACCTTTTATCCTTTGAGCACTGGGTATTTTTTCTGGATAGGGATTTGAGCTGGCTTAAAGAACAGGAATTTTTATTTTCCCTGGGTAAGTTTTTTTATCTAGAAAACTTAACCTTGCCTGAAGAAAGGGTGTTAGCCTTAAAGAGCAGTGAAAATTTACCTCAAGTTAAGGGCCCAGCCCTTGTGGTAGGAAGTAAATGGCTATAGCTTATATTACCTTTTCCAGGGAAGGATACTCTTTGGCCGAGAGGTTAAAGGAAGAACTGGGGGGAAGTATCTATTTTCATGAAAGTATAGGCGCTAAAGAAGGTATCTCTTTTCCTAAAGTAGGAGAAGTTATCCCAGAGATTTGGAGGGTTTATTCCAGGATAGTTTTTTTAGGGGCTAGTGGGATTGCAGTGCGAAGTATTGCCCCTTTACTCGTTCATAAAACTGTGGACCCTGCAGTGGTAGTGGCAGATATTGGAGGCAGGTTTGTTTTTAGTTTGCTTTCCGGACACGAAGGTGGAGCCAACCTGCTGGCTTATGCAGTGGCCAATGTTTTAGGTGCCCTTCCTGTTATCACCACTGCTTCAGAAGCTCGTAAGGATATTGTGGTCGGCCTGGGCTGTAGAAAAGGGGTGAGTCTAGAAGACTTAAAAGAGGCCTTACTTAGGGCTTTGGCCAAGGTAGAGGTGGATATTACTAGAGTAAGGCACATTGCTACCCTAGAAGTAAAAAAAGGAGAGCCAGGCTTATTAGCCCTTTCCCGGGAGCTAAAGATTCCCTTACTTTTTTTGAAAAGGAAAGGATACTGACCTCTCCCTATGTTTTGCCAGGTTCTTCCTTTGTCTTAAAGAAGGTGGGTGTACCTGCTGTGGCTGAACCAGCCTGCCTTTTAGCCAGTCATCAGCCCAAACTTATTTTAAGGAGAATGGTATGGAAAAATACCACCATTGCCCTGGCTCAGGAGCAATTTTTGTCCTGGGAATAGGGCCTGGGGATAAAAAATATAGAACGCTTTATGCTGAAGAAATTTTGAGTAAATGTCAGGCTCTGGTGGGTTATCACAAGTATCTGGAGCTGGTAAGAGACCATTTTGAGCACAAACAAATCTTTTCTTCAGGCATGGGCCAGGAGATTTTAAGGGTGGAAAAGGCCCTGGAATTGGCAGAAGAAGGCTTAATTGTGGGAGTTGTGTCCTCAGGTGACCCTGGCATTTATGGAATGGCTGGCCTGGTTTTAGAATTAATGCAGAAAAGAGAAAAGTTTTTGCCTGTGGAAATCATTCCCGGAGTAAGTGCCGGGCAATATCTGGCAGCTAAAGTGGGTGCTCCTCTTATGCTGGACTTTGCCTGTGTGAGTTTAAGTGATTTGCTTATTGCCTGGGAAAAGATAGAAGGCAGGCTTTTGGCCCTGGCCCAGTCTGACCTGGTTACGGTGCTTTATAATCCCAGGAGTAAAAAAAGGACCTGGCAGCTAAAAAGAGCTAAAGAAATTTTTTTACGCTTTCGTCCTCCCCATACCTGGGTGGCGATAGGAAAAAATCTTAGCCTGGATAGGGAAAAGTTTATTTTAACCACTTTAAAGGATTTGAATTTAGAAGTGGTGGACATGCGTACCACTTTGATTATTGGTAATGACACCACCCAAAAGCTAGGTGATTTTTTGGTCAGTTTACGGGGATATGCCCGGAAAATGACTTAAGTTTTTTCCAGAACTAAAATTACCTCTAAATGATAGGTTTGGGGAAACATGTCCAAAAATTCCAGATAAGTAAGGTTAAAACCCTGTTTCCAGAAAGGTTTTAAGTCCCTTAAAGTATTTACTATATCGCAAGAAATCCAGACTATTTTTTTTAATCCAGAGAGATGGGCAATATTGTGCAGGTTGGGAGCTCCACTTCGGGGCGGGTCAATGATAACTGCCTCTGGTTTAAACCTGCTTACTGGTTCCAGGTCTTTATTTAGATTGGCCCGGGCTAGCGTTAGTTTTAACTGGTTAAACTGAGCAGTATATTTGGCTAACTCCAGGCTTTTGGGGTTTTCCTCCACCAGGAGCACTTTTTTCCCCAGATAGGCCAAAGCCAAGGCAAAGTTGCCCATTCCTCCGTAAAGGTCAGCTATCCTTTCTTCCTCTTTTAAAAGCGTACACGCCCGTTCTATGAGCAGGTTGTTGAGCCTAAAATTGGCCTGAAAGAAGGTATTGGCAGAGAGAAAATAGGTTAGGGGCAAGTTTTTTAAGGGAAAGCTTAAAAGTTCCTCATCTCCTTCTATACTGGTTTTTCCCTGCGGTGAACTGGCCACTACATAGGAACCCTTAGATTTGTTTTGGACCAGATTTTTAAGGTTGTGGCCCAGGGTTTTATCCAAAAGCAGGCAATCCTGAATGGGAAAGGTTTTATGGGAATTTAACTGATAGTAGCAGGGCTTTCCTTTGTGGACAAAGACCTCTCCTCTGTAGCGATATCTCCAGTTTTTGGGAGAAGGAGTGATTAAAAAATCTATTTTTTGTTTTAAGCCTCTTTGTAAGGCGTCTTCTAAGATTTGCTTTTTAAAAATCAGTCCATCCTGGGCGCGTACATGCCCAAAAGTACAACCGCCACAAACTGGAGAATGGGGACAGGGATGTTTTCTACGCCAGGGGGAAAATAGGACTTTTTGGCAGGTGGCTAAACAAAAATCCTTTTTTTCTTTATAGATTTCAACGAGTACTTGTTCCTGGGGGAAGCAGGGCGGAGAAATAAGGATAATTTTTTCTTCTTTGGTTTTAGCTAAGGCTTTACCCCGCCAAACAAGCTTTTCTACAGTTACTTCCAAGGGCATTTACTTAAGAGGGGTAAAGATAACGATCCCAAATAATTTTACCTCTACTTTTTTTGTACTTTCTAAGCAAAACATAAATCGCTCCTGCTCCCCCATGACATGGTAGAGCTGAACAGAAGGCTAAAACTATCCGTTTAAGTGGCTCTCTGGTAAGCCAGGATTGTACTTCTCTTTTGAGCACCCCCAGGCCCAAAGGAGAGTTAATTCCTCTGCCGGTAATAATTAATAAACAGCGTTTGTTTTGTAAATAGTTGTCTCGCACAAATTCTAAAAAGGTTATCTTGGCATCATCTACTGTAAAGCCATGTAAATCCAGAGTGGCCTCTATACTAAACTCGCCTCTTTTTAACTTGTTTAGAACCTTTTGATTAACCCCTTTAACAGAACCTTGCAAATATTCATCAGTATATTCCACCAGAAATTCAAAATTACCTGTAAAAAACTGTTCCCATTCTTTGGGCTCTTGTACTTTGACCTTACTTTTTTTGGGTAAGGTTATTTCTGGTCCTTTTTGTTTTAAAGGCTCTACATCAGCCATGGCCTGCCAAAAAAGCTCTAAGTCCTCCTCCTTTTTGGGCGCAGGCTTTATTTTAGGTTTTTCCCTTTTTCAGGAAACTTTTCCTTGGGAAGTTTCTTAAAGGGGTTGTGCATGGCTAGATAATTACCAGTCTTTTGATGATGTTTAAGACTTCTTCTGCCTCATCTACCACAAAAAAGATATCAAAATCCTGCTCCTTAATAAATTTTTTGGGCAAGAGCTTGTTTTTAAACCAGTCCAGTAAGGGAGACCAAAAATCTTTGCCCACCAAAATGATGGGAAAGGGTTTTATTCTTCTGGTTTGAGTAAGGACCAGGGCTTCGCTCAGTTCATCCAGGGTGCCAAAGCCACCAGGCATGACTACATAAGCCATGGCATACTTGATAAACATTACCTTGCGGACAAAAAAGTAGCGAAAATCACAACGCAGGGTGGTGTATTCATTGGGCTTTTGTTCAAAGGGTAAATGGATGTGCAAACCTACAGACTTTCCCCCGCCTTCTAAAGCCCCTTTATTTCCGGCTTCCATTAGACCAGGCCCACCTCCAGTGATGACTCCATATCCAGCTTCAGCCAATTGTTTGGCTATCTGATAAGTAAGCTGGTATTCTTTTTCTTCTGGACTTACTCTGGCTGAGCCAAAAATGGAGACAGCAGGGCCTAAGTCATTCAGGTTTTCAAAACCATCCACAAATTCAGCCATTATTCTGAATAAACGCCAGGCATCTTTATGCGACAGGTCATCAATTAAATATTGTTTGGATAATCCCATTTTCCCTCCCTAAAATTTATATTGCCAGCAATTGTTTGGTATGAGCAGAATTTAGTCAAGAAAAAAGTGGGCTTAAAGATATTCTACTCTATTTCTACCTTTATTTTTGGCCTGGTAGAGGGCCTGGTCTGCCTGCTCGATGAACTTTTCTGGAGAAGTGCCTTTATAGGTGGTTACTCCCAGGCTAATAGTTATTCTTTCCCAGGGTGATTTTTCATGTTCAATGGTTAGACTTTCTATTCTTTGCCGAATTTTTTCAGCCAGATATTGAGCTCCTTCTAAGCTTACATGGGGTAGTAAAACAATAAATTCTTCTCCTCCAAAGCGACAGAGCAGGTCTTCTTTTCTTTTTAGTTCTTTTAAAATATGGCTGGCTACAGTCTTAAGTATTACATCTCCCTGCAGGTGACCATAGGTATCATTGTATTTTTTAAAAAAGTCAATGTCTATTAGAATTAAGCTAAGAGGATAATGATGCCTTTTACTTCGGTTTATTTCTTCTAAAATGCGCTGATTAAAATATCTTCTATTCCATATTCCAGTCAGAGCATCTGTATAGGCCTGGTTTTCTATTTTAGTATAAGAATCCTTTAACTCTTGCCCTAAAAAACAGATAAAAAAACAACCAGAAAGCAGGATAAGAATGTGCATTCCTAGGGTAGGATAAATGGAGAGGCGTTGGAAGGGAAAGTTAATAAGCAGAGCTCCCAGGGTTTCTCCCACCTGGTGCTGGTGTTCACTGTCCAGCTTATTATGACAGGTTAAACACTCTTTTTCAGCTTTTAAGGGGTAAAGATAGTAAAAAAAGTCCTGCTTTTCTTTTTTTTCTAGAAAAAGAGGGGATTCTTTGTTTTTAATAAAGAATTTACCCAGGCTTTTTCTTTGCCCTTGGGTAAATTATCTGGATTTAGAGGATGAGTTCCTAGCATTTTGAATTTAACTTTTTCTTGTTTATAACTTAACTCAGATAGTTGTTTGACCATGTAGGAAGGATTTACTTTAGTTAAGAATTTGTTTTGGGTCTGAATGTCTCTATCAGGGGTTTTAAGGTAAGGGTTAGGAGGAGTATTTGGGCTTGCTTCAACATATACTCCTCCCTTTTGGGCATTCCACTTGCGCATAAGCAGAACCAATTTGGCCGTGGTTTCGCCAATTTCTTTGGCTCTTTGTATATTTTGTTTAGGGATAGAGGTAATCTCCACATAGGAATAAGAGCCAAAGCCAACTATCCAGACTAAAAGAAAGAAGGGTATAAATACTTTGGGATTAAACTCTGGTTTTAAATCCATTTTAAAACTTGTTCTGTAAAATAGGATAAAATAAGTTCTGCTCCTGCCCGTTTTATAGCGATTAGGCTTTCCAGTACTACGCTTTTTTCATCTAACCAGCCCTTTTGAACAGCTGCTTTGATTTGAGCATATTCTCCACTTACCTGGTAGGCTGCCAGGGGATAGGCAAAGTTGTCTTTTAAGAGGCGAAGGATATCCAGGTATGGTAAAGCAGGCTTTACCATAAGGATATCTGCTCCTTCTTTGATATCTGCCTTAGCTTCCCGCAAGGCCTCTAAAGAATTCCTGGGGTCCATTTGATAGGATTTTCTGTCTCCAAACTGGGGAGCGCTTTCAGCTGCTTCTCGAAAAGGACCATAAAAGGAAGAGGCGTATTTGACCGCATAGGACATAATAGGCGTTTCTACAAATCCCTTTTTATCAAGGGCCTTTCTAATGGCCTTTACCCTGCCGTCCATCATATCCGAAGGGGCTACAATGTCTGCTCCAGCTTGAGCATGGGAAAGGGCTGTTTTGGCCAGAAGCTCTAAAGTGGAGTCGTTTTGCACATATTTGTCTTTAATAATCCCGCAATGCCCATGTGAAGTATACTCACAGAGACAAACATCTGTGATGATTATTAGTTCTGGATAGGCTTCTTTTAGGGTCTTGACGCTTTTTTGGATGATTCCATCTGGATTATAGGCCTCGCTGGCAACTTCATCCTTGTGAGCAGGAATCCCAAAGAGAATAAGACTCTTAAGTCCTGCTTCTACTGCTTGTCCCACTTTTTCCTTGAGTTTTGGTAAAGAGAGTTGATATTGTCCAGGCATGGAACTTATTTCCTGGCAAAAGGAACTGTCTTCTGTTTCCACCACAAAATAAGGTTGCACCAGGTCTTCAGGGTGTAGTCTGGTTTCAGCTATTATTTCCCTGAGAGCAGTAGTTCTTCTAAGTCTTCTTCCTCTAAAAAAGCCCATAATACACTCCTAGATTGAATTGTTTTTAAGTTAAGAAAAGCTATCTTTTTCCCTTTTCCATGGCAGAAAATTAAATAAAGGACAACTCCCTTTTCCTTTCTCTTTTTTATAACTTGTTTTTATTTTTATTGATTTTTTTTGAAGGAATTTTATATGAGAAAATAAAAAGGAGGCTTCAAATGGCTGGATTTGGTTATGGTTATCATCCCTATGGGATGGGGTTTGGCATGGGCTGGGGTATGCTAATTTTTCTCATCCTGGTGATTGGGCTTATATGGGTCTTAATTAGGCAGAGTGCTGGGAGGCCAGGGGAGTATCCTGGTAAAGAAAAACTCCTCTGGAAATTTTAAAAGAAAGATACGCTCGAGGTGAAATAGATAAGCAGGAATTTGAAGAAAAAAGAAAGATTTGTTGTCTTAAAAGTGGTTGCACTTTTTGCACCTTTAGAGAGAAAATAAGTGCGATAATTTGCACTTTTTAATTCTGGAAATAAAAGCATACTTCGTGTAACCATCTAAAATGAATAGTTTTTTATCTTTGGCATGTTAACTGTATAACTGAGAACGACATCTGAAATTTAAAAAAGGAGGCTTTTTATGAAAAGGTGGTTTAGTTTAGGAGCACTGGTTTTAACTTTGGCTTTAGTAGCTTCTGCTTTTGCCTTTAGGGGGCCAGGATATTATGGCTATGGCATGGGGCCTGGTATGATGTACGGCTATGAGCAAGATGGAGATGAAGTTGGACCAGGGTATTATGGTATGGGGCCGGGTATGATGTTTGGCGGTTATGGTAGAGGTCACTGCCCTGGACCTGGTATGATGTTTGGTGGTTACGGTATGGGGCCTGGCATGATGTACGGTGGATTTAATTATAGCCCAGAACAACAACAAAAGTTCTTTGAGTTGAGACAGAAGTTTCATAACCAGGTTTATCCCTTAAACCAGGAACTCTGGAGTGTTCAAACAGAGCTTAATGCAGAATTGTTTAAGAACAATCCTGATGTTAAGAAAATTGAAAAGCTGAATAAGAAAATTGCTGAACTTAGAGCTGAACTGTTGAAAAAGCAGATAGAGTTTAGAAAAGAGTTGCAAAAAGAGCTTACTACAAATAAGTGAAGTGAAAATTGAAAAAGCTCAGAGAGGTTTAAGCCCTCTGAGCTTTTATTTTCCTTTTGGAAAATAAATAGCAAGAGGAAGCAGGCAACTTCCCTGGCTATTTAAGTTTTTAATTCTCCTTTGAAGTCAAATAAATTTCTTTTTTGTCCCCAACTAGTTAATTTCTGTTAAAGTCTCTTATTTAACTCAAGCCAGAACAACTAAAAATCAAGAAAAAGCCCAATCTTTAGTTGACAACCAGCTTGGGTGCAGATTAAATGAAATTTTCTCTTTTGCGAGAGTGGCGGAATTGGTAGACGCACTGGACTTAGGATCCAGCGGCTTGTCCGTGGGGGTTCGAGTCCCCCCTCTCGCACCAGTCATTTTAAGGAGGTTTTTTAAGTTATGGAATATCAAGTGGAAGAAGTCTCTGCTGTTAAGAGAAAGGTAAAGGTTCAGGTACCTGCGGAAGAAGTAAATGCAGCCTTGGGGGCAACTATTGCCCTTTATCGCAGAGATGTGGATTTAAAAGGATTTAGAAAAGGTAAAGTGCCTGCTTCGGTTATAGAGAGCAGATTTAAAAAGCAGATTTATAATGAAGCTCAGACAGACCTTATTAATTTACATATAAATGAAATTTTAAATGAGTTAAAAATTGCTCCTCTTTCTCGCATTGATGTGGATGCTGGAGAGTTTAAAAAGGGAGAAGACTTTAGCTATTCTTTTAGCTTTGAAGTTGCTCCTCAGTTTGAACTGCCAGAATATAAGGGGCTTAAGGTAGAAGAAGAGGAAGTGGTTGTAGAGGAAGAAGAGGTTGAAGCTGTAATCAAGAGACTGCAGGAGAGAATGGCTGAATTTGTGGTTATTGATGAAGATAGAGAGCCCAAGCCTGGAGAGGCAGTGGTGGTTGATTTTAAGGCCTTTGATGGGGATAAGCCTTTAGAAGGGATTGCAGCTACCAATTTTCAATTGGTGTTAGGAGAAGGTCAGGCTTTAGAAGACTTTGAAAAGATTATCTATGGCCTTAAGTCCGGACAAACCGGCGAAGGTGAAGTTGCCTTGCCTGAAGATTTTATTAACAAAGATTTGGCCGGTAAGACTATTAAAATGCAGGTAACCTTACACGCTGTTAAGGAAAAGAAATTGCCTGCTTTAGATGATGGTTTTGCCCGAAAGGCTGGAAACTTCAAAAACTTAGAAGAATTAAAGGACTCCATTAGAAAGTCCTATACTGCCACCCGCAAGGAACTAAATAAGAGTGTGGCTCAGAAAAAACTTTTGGATGACCTTAAGGAAAAGGTGGAATTTGAATTGCCTCCTTCTTTGGTGGAGTTTCATTTAGAACAAAAAATTAGAAAATACATAGATAGGCTGGAAAGACAGGGTAAAAGCCTGGAATCCACAGGCAAGACCCTGGAGGATTTAAAAGAGGAATATAGGGCTGAAGCTGAGGATATTGCCAAGTCTGAGATTTTGTTGTTGGCTATTGCCCAGCAGGAGAACCTCACAGTAGATCAAAGCGAAATGGAAGCAGAAATTCAAAAAATAGCCACCTATTCTGGCCAGACCTTTGATGCAGTGTGGGAGTTTTATGAGAAAAATAACCTGATGATTGCGCTTAAGGATAAGATTTTAGCTGACAAGGCCATGGAGCTTATCTATTCAGAGGCAGAAGTGACCTTGGTACCTCCCAAGGCAAAAGAAGAAGACAGCCCTCAGGATAAACAAGAAGAAGAAAAATAAGCGTGGGAAAAGGGGGCTTTAAGCCCCCTTTTTGCTTTTTGTCCTTCCCTTTCTGCGTGAAAACAGGGTCTAGTCAAACCTGTAAAAAAAGATTATCTTTTTACCTAGAAATTTAAAAATAAAAGGAGTTTTCTATGTCTTATACCATTCCCATGGTTATTGAAACTACAGGCAGGGGTGAACGAGCCTATGATATTTTTCTCGACTTTTAAAGGACAGAATTATTTTACTGGGTACTCCTATTGACGATAGAGTGGCCAATCTCATCTGTGCCCAGCTTTTGTTTTTGGAATCAGAAAATCCAGAAAAAGAGATTAATTTTTATATTAATTCTCCTGGCGGTTCAGTGACTGCTGGTCTGGCCATTTATGATACCATGCAGTATATTTCTGCTCCTGTGGCTACGGTTTGCATTGGTCAGGCTGCCAGTATGGCCGCTATTTTGTTGGCTGCAGGAGAAAAGGGAATGCGTTATGCCCTTCCCCACAGCAGGATTCTTATTTATCAGCCCATGGGTGGATTTCAGGGACAGGCTACGGACATTGACATTCAAGCCAGAGAAATTATTCGTTTGAAGAGTATTTTAAATGAAATTTTGGCCAAACATACTGGAGCTGATATCAAGAAAGTGGAAAAAGATACCGATAGAGATTTTTATATGGGAGCAGAAGAAGCAGTGGAATATGGCCTTATTGATAAGGTCCTGGTTTCCAGAGAAGACATTAAATAGAGGTTTTTATGAACAAGACAAAGGATTATTTAAAAGGGATTAAGTGTTCATTTTGTGGGAAGAATCAGGAGGAAGTAGAAAGGCTTATTGCTGGCCCTGATGTATATATTTGTAATGAGTGTGTTGCCCTGTGTGGAGAGATTATCTCGCAGGAGGAAAGTAAGGTTGCTTTTGATGAGCATGAGCTCTTATCTCCAGAAGAGATTAAAAAAGCCCTGGATGGTTATGTTATTGGCCAGGAGCAAGCCAAGAAAATTCTCTCTGTAGCTGTTTATAATCACTATAAGCGAATTCGGTATGCAGATCAGAAACTGGAAGGAGAGGAAGTAGAGCTAGATAAGTCCAATATTTTGCTTATCGGTCCCACTGGTTCTGGAAAAACCCTTTTGGCCAAAACTCTGGCCAGAATTTTAAAGGTGCCCTTTGCCATTGCTGATGCGACCACTTTAACAGAAGCAGGATATGTGGGCGAGGATGTGGAAAATATTCTGGTCCAGCTGGTGCAAAATGCTGATTATGATGTTGCTGCTGCTTCTAAGGGAATAGTATACATCGATGAAATAGATAAGATTGGTCGGAAAGGTGACAACCCCTCTATTACCAGAGATGTTTCTGGAGAAGGAGTACAACAGGCTTTGCTCAAAATTATTGAAGGTACTGTGGCCAATATTCCACCTAAAGGTGGGCGCAAACACCCTCAACAGGAGTTTATTCGCATAGATACCTCCAATATTTTGTTTATTATGGGAGGTGCTTTTATTGGCCTGGAAAAGATTGTGCAGCAAAGAATTGCTGGTACGGCCCTGGGATTTGGAGCCAGGATTTCGAGAAGGGACTACACTACTGATGAACTCCTAACCCAGGTTTCTCCTGAGGACTTAATTCGTTTTGGGCTTATTCCTGAGTTTGTAGGCAGGATTCCAGTGATTACAGCCTTACAGGAGCTTACAGAAGAAGATCTGGTGCGTATCCTGGTAGAGCCCAAGAATGCCCTGGTAAAGCAATATCAAAAACTTTTTGAATTAGATGGAGTAAAATTGCGTTTTACCACCAATGCCTTAAAGGCTATAGCCCAGAAGGCCTATGCCAATAAAACCGGGGCCAGAGGGCTAAGAAGTGTTTTGGAGCGTTTGATGCTGGATGTAATGTACAAACTACCTTCTCTTAAAGATGTTAAAGAGTGTGTGGTCAATAAGGCCGTGGTAGAGAACGGTTTAGAGCCGATTATAATTTATGACGAAGAAACTAAAAGTGCTTAAAAGCTACTTTTAGTTACGAGGTGATTTTGTATGGAAGAAAAAAAATTGCTTTACTTTGCTCCAGAAGAGGAGATTTTACCTGTAATGACCTTGCGGGAAGTGGTAATGTTCCCCAAGGCCATAGTTCCTCTTTTTGTGGGCAGAGAAAAGTCCATGAAAGCTATAGATGCAGCTTTGGCTGATTTTGATAAAAGGATTTTTTTGGTCACGCAAAAAGACCCTGAAATAGAAGACCCTGACAAAGATGATTTGTATGAAGTGGGTTGTGTTAGCCGCATTTTACAGGTCTTTAAGTTGCCTGATGGTACCAACAAGGTGCTCTTTGAAGGTATTTATAGGGCACGCTTAGATAAGGCTACTTTGCTTCAGGGAGATTATTTTCGAGCAAGAGTGACCAGCTATCCAGATAGTGATTATGACAAAAGTGAAGCAGAAGCTCTGATTCGTTTGGTGCAGGAATCTTTAGAAGAGTTTGCTCAATTAAATCCCAAGATGGCCAAAGAGTCCTTGCTCAGTCTATCTTCTTTAAAGGACCCTGCCTTTTTAGCTGATGGGATTTTACCTCACCTGAATGTGAAGTTTCCTGAAAAACAAGAAGTCCTGGAATTGGCCAATCCCCTGCAGAGACTGGAAAAGGTCTATGGCTACCTTCAGGGTGAGATAGAGATTTATTCTTTAGAGCAGAGAATCAAAAATAGAGTCAAAAAGCAGATGGAAAAGAATCAGAGGGAATACTATCTCTCTGAACAACTTAAGGCCATTCACAAGGAAATGGGCAGGGATGTGGACCCCAAGGCAGAATTGGATAAGCTGGAAGAAAAAATTGAAGCCAAAAATATGCCTGAAGAAGCCAAGAAAAGGGCTCTGGAAGAGCTAAAGAAATTAAAAATTACTCCCACCAATTCTGCAGAATATACCGTAAGTTATAATTATATTGACTGGATTTTGGCTTTGCCCTGGAATGAGCTTAAAGATACAGATATTGACCTGGAAGACGCAGCCAGAATTCTGGATGAAGACCATTATGGCCTGGAAAAACCCAAAGAAAGGATTTTAGAATACCTGGCAGTGCAAAAGTTGGCAGGTAAAGTAAAGGGTCCCATATTGTGTCTGGTAGGACCTCCTGGGGTAGGTAAGACTTCCCTGGCCAAGTCTGTAGCCAGAGCTATGCAAAGAGAATTTGTACGCCTTTCCTTAGGTGGAGTTCGGGATGAAGCTGAAATAAGAGGGCATAGGCGTACTTATGTGGGAGCTTTGCCTGGAAAAATTATTCAGAGCTTAAAAAAGGTTCAATACAATAATCCAGTTTTTTGTTTGGATGAAGTGGACAAGATGAGTGCTGACTTTAGAGGCGACCCTGCTGCAGCCCTGTTGGAAGTTTTGGACCCTGAGCAAAATTATGCCTTTAATGACCACTACTTAGACCTGGATTATGATTTGTCTAATATCTTTTTTATCACTACTGCCAATAGTTTACATACCATTCCCTTGCCTTTGCAGGATAGAATGGAAATTATTAAACTACCCGGGTACCTGGAAACAGAGAAAAGAAGATTGCCCGTTATTTTCTTTTGCCCAAGCAATTAAAGGCTACTGGCCTGGAAGAGTCCAGGTTGCGCATCTCTGACGGAGCTATAGAAGAGATTATCCGTCATTATACCAGAGAGGCTGGAGTTAGAAATCTGGAGAGGGAGATTGCTTCTATTTGCCGCAAGGTAGCCAAAAAGCTGGTCAGTGAAAAAGAGACCAGGGAAATTACTATCTCTAAAAATAATCTTGGTAGCTACCTGGGAGTTCCCAAGGTAAAAAGAAGCGATAGGGAAGAACAACCTCTGGTAGGAGTTACGGTGGGACTGGCCTGGACTGAATTGGGTGGAGAAATCTTATTGGTAGAAGCTACCATTATGCCTGGAAGTGGAAAATTAGAGATTACAGGTAAGCTGGGTGAAGTGATGCAGGAAAGTGCCAGAGCAGCTTTAAGTTATGTGCGTTCTCGTTCGGAGGTCTTTGGTTTGAAGCCTGATTTTTACAAGGAAATAGATGTCCATATCCATGTCCCAGAAGCTGCAACCCCTAAAGATGGTCCTTCTGCTGGTATTACTTTGACTACCAGTTTGATTTCTGCACTCTTGAATCTGCCTGTGCGAAATGATCTGGCCATGACCGGAGAGATTACTTTAAGAGGTAGGGTTTTACCCATTGGAGGATTAAGGGAAAAGTTACTGGCAGCCAAGAGGTCAGAAATAAAAGAAGTGCTTATTCCCTGGGATAATCAGAAGGATTTGGAAGAAGTTCCTCAAGAGGTTTTAAAGGGGTTGGAGATTACTCCTGTAAAACATATGGATGAAGTTTTACCCCTGGCTTTAGTGGGAGCTGACAAAGAAAGTCTATTTTGTGGAACTAACAACTGTCTTTCTCTTACTCAAAAACTCCTAAAGGAAGAATTCCGTTCCTCCACTCAACAATAGTTTAAAAAAATAGATTTATTAAAGTAGCCAGGCTTTTTAAAAAAGTCTGGCTTTTTTTTGGTTTTTATTTTAAGTCTACAGAACAAAAAAGGAGGAAGGGGTATGAAAAAGATACTTATTTTATTGGGTTCTGTAGTTTTCTTGTTTATTATTATTTTATTGCTGGCCTATTTTAACTTAAACACTATAGTAGAGCAGGGCATAAAACAGGTAGGTCCTGAAGTAACCAAAACCAGTGTTGACCTGGATAAAGCCAAAATATCTTTGTTTTCAGGCCAGGGAAAACTTTATAATTTTGTCATTGGCAATCCTAAAGGCTTTAGCAGTCCCTATCTTTTTAAGGTAAAAGAATTTGAGTTGGACTTAGAGCCACTTTCTCTACTTAAGGATTTGATAGTTATAGAAAAGATTTATATTGATAGCCCCAGTTTTACTTATGAACTAAAAGGGAAGCAGGACAACTTAAAAACTTTTATTAACAATATGGAGAAAGGAAAGGAAAAGGAAGTAAAGGAAGAAGTAAAAGAAGAAACCAAAGAAAAAAGTGTAGAATCAAAGTCTGAAAAGAGTATTTTAATTAAGGAACTGGTGATTAAAAAGGCTAATGTGGATGTGGTGTTGGCTGATTTTGGACAACAAAAGAGTCAGGTGCTCATAGATGAGATTCGTTTAACTAACCTGGGTGGTAAAGGGAAAAGCGCTAAAGATGTAATGGCTAGAATTAGTGAAGAAATAATTAATAAGGTTATTCCTGGTATAGGCCCTGCAGTAAAGCAATTAACAGAGAAATTAAATAAAGTGGGGGAACAGGTAAAAGAAAATTTAGAAGCGTTAAAGAAGGGCAATTTAAATCAGGAAAAGGTAGAGCAACAGGTAAAAGATTTTAAGAAGGATTTTAAACCTGAAGAATTAGAAGGTCAGTTTAAAAACTTTTTGCCTGGTCAAAAATAATAGAATGGTTTTGAGGTAGAAGAGAAGGTCAAAGTTAAGCCTGGCCTTCTCTTAATTCTTTTCTTACCTTATCCATTATTTCCTGGAGATTCTGCAGAGAAACAAGAAGCTGTTGGCGTGCCTGGGGTGAGATTTGTAAGAGAATTTTTTTGTGGAGTTCGTGTCGAAAGTGTAAGATTTTCTCGATTTGTTCTTTTCCCCTCTTGGTTACAAAACATTTCTTTAACCTGGCATCCTTGGGGTCAGAGGTATAGGAGACCAGGTCTTTATTGATTAAGCCCTGCACCAGACGAGTAACTCTACCTTTGCTAATATCTAAAGTCTTGGTAAGTTTTTTTAAAGGAACAGGTTCTAAACTGGCAATGGCCAGCAAACACTGGGCCTCTGCATAAGGTAGCTCAAAACGTCCGGCCTCATAATCCTGGCGTTTTTGACAGCAGGTAGAAATCTTTTGCAACAAATCTTGAAATTTTTGGGTCTGAACTTCCAAATCTTCTTGTTCTTTGTTCATAAAAATCTTTTGGACTTTTTTTTAACTAAAGTCAAGATAAGTTTGTTCTATTTAAACTTTTAAACGAGCTTTTAGATGGAAAAGAGAAATTGATAAGGATTGAGTTCCTCAGGCTTCACTTTGAACCATAGGGATTTGCCTGATAATTTAGTGGCGTATGGGGGTAGGATTTAAAAATTATATAATTAGGTAAGCCTTATTTTTACTGGAGCCGGGAATGGGATTTGAACCCACGGCCTGCTGATTACGAATCAGCTGCTCTACCACTGAGCTATCCCGGCATTTGCTTAATTTTTAGGAAGTTAAGGAAAAATTGCAAGGAAAAAATATTCTTAAGAAATTAAAAATAAACACATTTTGCACCCAGAATACACTTCACCTTAACCTTTTTAGGGAGCAACCATTTTGGGGGAATAATAAAAAACTCATAGAAAAGATTTGTTTTGTTCTATCTGGCAGTTGTCCCAGGTGTCCTGGGATAATTGGGGGCGTCTTAAAAGGCCCCCTTTTAATAGTCTTTAGAGTGGTTGAGTTTACTTTTTTTCCATTCAGGTTTGCGTTTGGCATGGATAAGTAAGGGAATGCTGCTAAAGAAGATAGTGCTAAGGATGACCAAGAAAGTATAAAAGAGAGGAGAGCCTACAGGAAGTTGGCTGGGTGGGAAAAAAGCCACCACAAAGCTGAAAAGCATGGCTACAAAGCCTGTGCCCGCAATAAGCCACAGCCCCAGTTTTCCGCCAGGCAGTTTAAAGGGCCTGGGAAGGTGAGGTTGAGTGTAGCGCAGCTTAATTACACTGGCATACATGAGCATGTACATGATTAGATAGAGGGAAATGGTCATAGCAGAAATGAGGAAGAATCCTACTTCCACATGTTTCATAAAAAAGTACAGGCTAGAAATAATGGTAACAATGATGCCCTGAATGATAAGTATGGGGACAGGCATCTCTTTTTTATTGGTTTTTTGTAAGATAGGCGGCAGTTCTCCTGCTTCTGCTGTGGCTAGCAGGCCTCTGCTGGGGCTAGCTATCCAGGCAAACACACCTCCCATTACTCCAAAAGCCACAAAGAGAGATAAAAGTTTTAGCAGCCAATCCAGGTGCCAGATATCTTTGATTATTGCTTCAAAGGTGAGGAAAATAGCTTTGGTCAGGTCAATCTTTTCATAGGGTAAAATGGCAGCAATAGGTATGGAGCCCAGAATGTATAAGAATAGAGAAACAAGGGCTCCCAGGGCAATGGCTAAGGGGAATTGTTTGCCCGGGTTTTCCATATCCAGGACATGTACTCCCTGTACTTCTATACCTGCAAAGAGGAGTAAAATTCCTCCTAAAAAGGCAATGGTGCCAAAACCATGGATTTCTGGCCAGAATCTGGGATGTCCAGCGTGTTCTAAGGCCGGGTCGCTAATTTGTTCCCAGCCCAGAGGATGTCCTGTGCTTATCCAGTAGAGAAAAAGAACAAAGAGAATAATTCCTGGAATTACAGTGCCCAGGATAAACCCCCAGTTGGAGAGCTTGGCAAAGCTTTCTACTCCGCCAAAGGCTACCAGAGTGGCCAGCCAATAGACCAGGATACAGAAGAGTCCGATATAGTAGTGATTGCCAGCTAAATCAGGCCGTCCCAGAGCATAGGCTACAGCTACTGCACCAAAGGTAAGGGTTACTGGATACCAGACCACATTTTGTATCCATTGCAACCAGATGGCCAGAAATCCCCAGCGATTGCCAAAGGCTTCTCCAATCCAAACAAAAACTCCTCCCTGGCGTTTGGCAAAAAGTCCACCCAATTCAGCTGAAACCAGGGCTGCTGGAATAAGAAAAAACAGGGTTGCAAATCCCAAATAAATGAACATGGTCATTTCCTCTTTGGCAGTCATGGCCATGCCGCGAATACTGGTCACCACACCTGCTGCGGTCATCAGCCCAAGAGCAATCACTCCTAAGGATTTTTCTTTTTTCTGGTTTGGAGAAGGTTTAGAAGAACTCACTTTTATCCTCCTATGGGGTTAAACTTATTTTTTTCATTTACCAGGCCAGGCATGGTGGTTAAAACTTGCTCCTTCTTCTGCTTGTACGGGTGTGCTAACAGGATGTTTTTGCAGATAGTCTAAAGAGCGTCTAAAGTCTTCTAAAAGCATTTCTGCCAGGTCCAGAGAAAAGCCATGCCTTACCACTATGCGCATGATAGCTATATCTGTGGCCTTGGGAGGAAGGGTATAGGCAGGTACCTGCCAGCCTCTGGTGCGCAGGCGGTCAGAAAGTTCAAATAAAGTATAGCCAGGATTTTCCCCTTCTTTTATGCGCCAGGAGACAACTGGAATACCTCTGGAGCTATCTCCATCAAAGATTAGGTCAAAGGGACCAAGTTTGGCGATTTCTTTAGCCAGATACTGGGCTACCTGGTAACAATTTTGTTGAATGCATCTATAGCCTTCTCGGCCCAACCTTAGGAAGTTGTAGTATTGGGCGATTATCTGGCCTGCTGGCCTGGAGAAGTTTAAAGCAAAGGTGGGCATTTTCCCGCCCAGATAGTTTACCCAAAAAATTAGTTCTTCAGGTAAGTCACTGGCGTCATGCCAGATTATCCAGCCCACACCTAACGGGGCAAGCCCATACTTATGGCCAGAGGCATTGATGGAGCGAACGCGGGGAATGCGAAAATCCCAGAGTAAGTCTGGCTCTACAAAGGGAGCTAAAAATCCTCCTGAAGCAGCATCCACATGGATGGGGATGTTTAGACCTGTATCCTTTTCCAGTTTATCCAGGGCCCTGGCTATTTCCAGGACAGGTTCATATTGACCGGTAAAGGTCAGTCCAAAGGTGCAGACCACTCCAATGGTATTTTCATCCACCCTTTTTAACACCTCTTCTGGATTCATGCAGAATCTGTCCTTTTCCATGGGAATTTCTCTTAATTCCACGTCAAAATAGCGGGCAAACTTATGCCAGCAGACCTGAACTGGACCAGTGATTAGGTTGGGCTTATCTGCTGGCTTGTTGGCCTTTTCTCTGGCCTTGCGCCATTTCCATTTTAAGGCCAGACCTCCCAGCATAGCTGCTTCGCTGGAGCCGGTAGTAGAGCATCCCAGGGTTTTAGCGGCCTGGGGGGAATTCCAGAGGTCTGCCAGCATATGCACACATCTCTTTTCCCTTTCAGCAGTGGAAGGGTACTCATCTTTGTCAATCATGTTTTTATCTATAGCCAGGTCCATTAGCTGGTGAACTTCATCTTCTACCCAGGTTTGACAAAAGGTGGCTAAGTTTTGTCTGGCATTGCCGTCCAAAATTAATTCATCCCGCACCAGACTATAGGCTACATCTGGCCTTAGTTGCTTTTGAGGAAAACGATACTTGGGTACAGAAAGATTTACTTCTGTACAGCCATAGATATCTGCAGTTAATTCCTCTAGGATATCTTTTTTGAAATGAATAGGCATAGGCTCTGCTCCTTTAAAGAGTATCTTGTAGTTGTTAAAAATATTACTTTAAAGGCTACTCTTTTCCCCAAGGTTTGGCAAAGTTTTTTTGTTTTTTTGAGCAGGAGAGTTATAGGGAAGGTATAGGAAAGTTTTTATACTGTTATATTTTTAATACTTTTTACCTTTTAAATTTAAAGGCCTGGGACAGGTCATTTGTTGGGGGTCTAAAAGGTCTTCCAGTTCTTTTTCTGTAAGTAAGCCCTTTTCCAAAACCAGTTCATAAATGGGTTTGTTTTTTTGTTGAGCTTCTTTGGCAATCTGGGCTGCCAGTTCATAGCCCAGGCAGGGCACCAGGGCTGTAGCTAATCCGCTGGATTTTTTAACCATTTCCAGACAATGTTCTTTATTGGCAGTGATACCCTGGATACACTTTTCTCTAAAGATAATGCTACCTTTTTTGAGCATTTCCATGGATTGAAAAAGGTTAAAAGACATAATGGGCTCAAAGACATTTAGCTCCAGTTGTCCAGCTTCAGCTGCAATGGTAATGGTCAGGTCATTGCCAATGACCTGGTAGCAAATCTGGTTCATCATTTCAGGAATAACAGGATTTACTTTGCCCGGCATAATGGAAGAGCCAGGCTGGACTGGAGGAAGGTTGATTTCCCTAAAACCAGCAAAAGGACCAGAAGAAAGTAATCTTAAATCGTTGCATATTTTGGATATTTTTACAGCAATGCGTTTTAGAATCCCAGAAAGTTGGACCAGGGCGCCAGTATCACTGGTTGCTTCAATCAGGTTGGGAGAGAGTTTTAGGGGAAGTCCTGTAAGTTCCCTTAATTTTTCTACCACCTTGGGTGCGTATTCTGGAAGGGTGTTTATGCCTGTGCCAATGGCTGTTCCACCTAGGTTTATTTCCTGCAGTAAAGTTAGGGCCTCTTGTAAGCGCTCAATATCTTCTCCAATGGTAATGCCATAGGCAGTGAATTCCTGGCCCAAAGTAATGGGCACAGCATCCTGGAGCTGAGTTCTACCCATTTTTAAGATGTCTTTGAATTCTTCTCCCTTGGCTAAGAAACTTTCCTTTAGTTCCTCAAGGGACTGGGCCAGTTCTTGGCCATACCAGATGGCAGCAAGTCTTATGGCCGTGGGATAGACATCATTGGTGGATTGGGAGAGGTTTACATGGTTGTTGGGATGTAAGTACTTGTATTCTCCTTTGTTTTTCCCAAGTATTTCCAGGCCAATATTGGCAATTACTTCGTTCATATTCATATTGATGGAAGTGCCAGCTCCACCCTGAATTACATCCACCAGAAACTGGTCATTAAACTTGCCAGTTCTGATTTGCTGGCAGGCAACAACAATTGCGTGCATGAGTTCTTCAGAAAGCAATCCCAGTTCAAAGTTAACCAGAGCTGCAGCTTCCTTGATAAAAGCCAAGGCGTCTAGGAGGCGATAATAGTGGCTTATGGGAATGCCAGTGACCTGAAAATTTTCCAGAGCCCTTACTGTTTGTACTCCATAATAGGCACTGGCAGGTACTTTCCTTGAACCCAAGCTATCCTTTTCTTCTCTAAATTTCATGGCACTCTCCTTTTAGTAGCCAAGGTGTTTTAAGATATAGTCCAGGTTCATGTTTTTTTCTACTAAATCAGCTAGTTTATCCAGCTTCCAGTTCAAATCAAAAGAGGGCCTATTGTTTAAAGGACCAAGGCCCTTGGCCTTTCTTAACCTGTTTAACCAAAAATGTCTAAATCCATCATTGTCAAAAAGGCCATGGAGATAAGTCCCCCAGATGTTAAGAGAAAGGTGTTTATATCCCAGTATTTTTTGCTTGCTATCCTGGAAGAGCGGGATGAGTTTTTTTACTGGAGTGGTCTGACCATGATGGATTTCATACCCCTGGACGGTTAAAGGCTGGGGCAAATAGGTGGCCTTGCTTTGGGTTAGTTCCTTTTGAAGAGACAGAGAACTTTTTAAAGGCAAAAGGCCCAGTCCCTTAATACTTCCTTTTCCTTCTAAAAAATATCTATCTTCTATTTCCAGGCCCAGCATCTGATAGCCACCACAAATACCAACTATCTCCATTTGTGTTTGAAATTCTAGGATTTTGGTCGCAAAGCCTTTGGTTTTTAAGTAGTTAAGGTCTGTAAAGACATTTTTGCTACCAGGAAGGATAAGAGCGTCTAATTCCTTTATCTCTTCAGGAGTTCTAATGATGAGCAGTTGGACATCTGGTTCTTCTTTTAAGGGGGTAAAATCTGTAAAATTGGAAATATGAGGCAAATCCAGGATACCTATGCGCAGTTCTTTGGATCCAGAAGCATTGCTTTGGGCTTTAAAACTTACGGAATCCTCTTCTGGTAAGTTAAAGTCAAAGTAGGGAATTATGCCCAGAGTGGGTTTACGGGTGATTTGGTGGAGAGTGGCCAGTCCAGGTTGGAGCAAACTTTTATCTCCTCTAAACTTATTAATGACAAACCCTAAGATGGTTTTTTGCTCTTCAGGGGAAAGTAAACTATAGGTGCCCACAAAAGAGGCAAAAATACCGCCCAAGTTTATGTCTCCCACTAAAAGTACAGGTGCGCTGGCATAAAGGGCCATTTTCATGTTCACAATGTCGTGTTCTTTTAAATTGATTTCTACCGGGCTACCTGCTCCTTCTATGAGAACAAGGTCGTAGTCTTTTTGCAATTGCTGAAAACACTCTTTTACTACTTCAAAAGCCTTAGGCTTGTAGGCAATGTATTCTTCTACAGAAAAGTTGCCCAGGGGCTTTCCACGCACAATAACCTGCGCGCCTGTTTCAGAGGAAGGCTTTAATAAGATGGGGTTCATTATAGCCTTGGGCTCTAAAAAACAGGCCTGGGCTTGCAGTACCTGGGCCCTGCCCATTTCCAGACCCTCCTGGGTAACAAAGGAATTTAAGGCCATGTTTTGAGCTTTAAAGGGTGCAACCCTTATGCCTCTGCGGGCCAAAAGGCGTCCTAGAGCAGCTACCAGCAAAGACTTTCCTGCATTGGAGGCTGTGCCCTGGACCATTAAGGCTCTGGCCTTGTTTGTGCTTGGAGAAAAAGACCGGGATTTTTTAAAAAAATGCCTGGCCAGGTCTAAAAATCTCTGTTGTTCCTTTAAAGGTCTAATGGCTATTCTTAAAAAGTCAGGCCCAAGACCCGGAAAATTATCTCCTTTTCTTACCAATACCCTGTTTTGAAAAAGGTATTGTCTAAATTCCTGGGCCCTGGGAGTGGATAGAAGCAGGAAGTTGGCAGGAGTGCTATGGATTTGCCAGGAAAACTCCTGGAGTTGGGATAAAAAAGTAGTTTTTAATTCCTCAAGGGTTTTTCTGGTTTTTTCTATCCACAGTGGATGTTTAAAATAGGCTAGGGCTAATTCTTGGGCCAAGGTACTAACTGACCAGGTGGGAAGATTTTGCTGGAGCGCAGAAATGAATTCAGTGCTACTTAGGGCAAAACCAATTCTTATCCCTGGGGTACTTAAAATCTTGGTCAGGGAATAAAGAAAAAGAAGGTTGGGAGCAATAAAGGGTAGGTATTTATGTTTTGACTCCAGAAAATCCCAAAAGGCCATATCCACGATAAAAAAACTTTTGGGAAACTTGTGGACGAGTTCTTTTAGCTTGACCTGAGAAAGCAAGCTCCCCGTGGGATTGTTGGGGTGAGCCAGGAAGACCAGGTGGGGTTTTTGGGCCAAAACCTTTTCTATTTCTGCCCAGGGGTAGGTAAAGTTATTGGCAGGAGAAAGGAAAATTTCCTTTAGGTTTAACTTATGTCTGGTTGCCCAGAGTTTGTATTCCAGATAACTGGGTTGCAGGATAAGTGCATCTTTAAGGTCAATTAAAGGGCCTAGAAAGGGAAATAGTTCAGAAGAGCCATTTAAGGGAAAAATATTTTCTGGTTTTACCCCGTAATATTTAGCAGCTTGCTCTCTTAACAGAGTATAGTTGGGGTCAGGATAGGCCAGACTGGAAGACAAGGTCTGGAGCAAGACTTGGTTTAACCAGGGAGGAGGGCCTAAGGGGTTTAAACTGGCTGAGAAGTCCAGGATGTTTTCTGGAGAAGTGTTTAGCTTTTGGGCAGCTTCCCAGATATTGCCGCCATGTTCTAAATCTTGCATCAAGTCTCCCTTCTTAACTTTGATTTCTTTGTAAGGGTATTGGCTTTTTTTCGCAATAAAAAAGGGCCGCCCTGAAAGACGGCCCTTTGCTTTTTTTAGAAGGAAAGAAAAGTGGATTAGTACATTCCACCCATGCCACCACCAGGCATTGAAGGAGTATCTTTCTTTTCTTCTGGTTTTTCAGCAATAGCAGCTTCAGTGGTAAGTAGGAGAGAAGCTACAGAAGCTGCGTTTTGTAAGGCAATACGAGTAACTTTTTTGGGATCAATTACTCCAGCCTTGTACAGGTCTTCGTATTCACCAGTAGCAGCATTGAAGCCTTCGCCATCTTTCATGGATTTTACTTTTTCAATAACTACAGCGCCTTCATAACCAGCGTTTTTACAGATCTGGAACAAAGGAGCCTGGGCAGCTTTGCGTACTACTTCAATACCAGCAGCTTCATCATCATCAGCTGGTTTTACATTGTCCAGAGCCTTTAAGCAGCGGATAAGAGCAACGCCACCGCCAGGAACAATGCCTTCTTCTACAGCAGCCCTAGTAGCATTGAGAGCGTCTTCTACTCTGGCTTTCTTTTCTTTCATTTCAGTTTCAGTGGCAGCACCTACATGGATAACAGCCACGCCACCAACGATTTTAGCCAGACGTTCCTGTAATTTTTCTCTATCATAATCAGAGGTGCTTTCTTCAATTTCAGCTCTGATTTGTTTGATTCTGGCCTTGATATCTTCAGGCTTGCCAGCACCATCTACAATAGTGGTGTTTTCCTTATCTACAATGATTCTCTTAGCTCTACCCAAGTCATCCAGAGTAGCATTTTCTAATTTTACACCCAGTTCCTCAGAAATTACCTGGCCACCAGTTAAGATGGCAATATCTTGGAGCATGGCTTTACGGCGTTCACCAAAACCAGGAGCCTTAACAGCAGCTACTTGCAAGGTGCCTCTTAACTTGTTCACTACCAAAGTGGCCAAAGCTTCACCTTCAATGTCCTCAGCAATGATGAGTAAAGGTCTGCCTACCTTGGCCACCTGTTCTAAAACAGGCAAAAGGTCTTTCATGGAAGAGATTTTCTTGTCGTGAATGAGGATATAAGCGTCTTCCAATTCGCAAACCATCTTTTCAGGGTCAGTTACAAAGTAAGGGGAGAGATAACCACGGTCGAACTGCATACCTTCTACTACATCAAGGGTAGTTTCCAGGCCTTTGGCTTCTTCTACAGTGATAACGCCTTCCTTACCTACCTTGCTCATGGCTTCAGCAATAATGTTTCCAATGGTAGGATCGTTGTTAGCAGAAATGGTTCCTACCTGGGCAATTTCCTTTTGGTCTCTGGTAGGTTTGGCAATTTTTTCCAATTCCTTGACAATGGCTTCTACTGCCTTGTCAATGCCACGCTTGATGGCCATGGGGTTACGGCCAGCAGCAACCAATTTTAAACCTTCATTAAAAATAGCCTGGGCCAAAACAGTAGCAGTGGTAGTACCATCACCAGCAATATCAGAAGTCTTGCTGGCAACTTCCTTTACCATCTGAGCGCCCATGTTTTCAAACTTGTCTTCCAATTCAATTTCTTTGGCTACAGTAACACCGTCTTTGGTAATAGTTGGAGAACCAAAAGACTTTTCAATTACTACGTTTCTACCCTTGGGTCCAAGGGTTACCTTTACAGCCTCAGCCAGGATATCCACACCTTTTTTTAGCTTGCTTCTAGCATTAACATCAAATTTTATAACTTTAGCTCCCATATTGCTTCCTCCTTAATTGTTTGTTTTTTTATTACTCAATGATAGCCAAAATGTCGTCTTCTCTCATTACCAAGTGCTCTACGCCTTCAATTTTTACTTCTGTGCCGGCGTATTTGTTGAAAAGCACTTTGTCTCCAACTTTTACAGACATGGGAATGGTCTTCCCATCATCAGTGGTTTTACCTGGGCCTACAGCCACCACTTCACCCTTAATGGGCTTTTCTTTGGCAGTGTCAGGAATGATAATTCCACCTTTGGTAACCTCTTCTTCTTCCAAACGTTTCACCAGTACTCTGTCTTGCAATGGCTTTAAGTTCATGAATCTACCTCCTTAAGAGTTTTTATTATTGGCTTTTTATAGACAAAACCTGTAACGGTGGCTCATATAAGCACGCTATTAGCACTCGTCAAGAGTGAGTGCTAATATTTTTTGAAAAAAAATTTTATTTCAATAAATACTTGAATTAATTTGTATTTTTTAATTAAAGTTGATTGAGTTAAAAGTATAGGTCCAGAGTTTTTTTAGGATAATTAAAATACCTTTTATCTAAAGGAGTTGAATGAGGAGGTAATTGGATAGATTAAAATCTTGTTGGTGGAATTTATGTGAATATAACTTGTTTAACTATTTGTAAAAACAATAAAAAAAGTCCTTTGTTAAGCTTAACTCTTTTTATTTTTGTTAAGTTTTTTAGAAAAAAGTTGACAGTTGATGGGAGAATGAGTAGAGGTATCTTCTCTTCGGTTGGGCCGTTAACTCAGTAGGTAGAGTATCTGCCTTTTAAGCAGAGAGTCGCAGGTTCGAGTCCTGCACGGCCCACCATTTTTTTGTCCCCATCGTCTAGTGGCCTAGGACGCCGGCCTCTCACGCCGGTAACAGGGGTTCAAATCCCCTTGGGGACGCCAACCCTTAAGAAATAAAAATATAAGCCCCTACTTTCTGGTAGGGGCTTTTTGGTTTTTTCCAATTATTTTTTATGACCTTTTGTAGTTCTCTGGATGTTATTAGAGCCCCAATTCTTGGAGTAAGGCATCCACATCTTCCTGCTTTACCTTTTCTTGAGGTCCTTTTAGTTTAGACATTTTGACCTGGGCTTCTTGTTTAATGCTCTGAAAGTCTTTTTCCGGGTGTTCTTCTTTGGTTTTAATGCTTAAGCCAGAACTGAGATAGAGATTTACTACCTTTTCTTCAATGGTTCTTAGAGTATCTACGATTTTTTTGATGCGTTGGCCGGTTAAATCCTGAAAGCTTAAAGAGGTCATGATGGCTAGGAGGTCTTGATTTAAGCTTTTTTGCCAGGCCAGAAGGGTAAAGCCTTCTTCAGGAGTAAGAGAATTTTGTTTTTTTAGTTTTTTGCAAATTTCTTCAATTTGAGGCATTTGATCTAAATGTTTTTCAACCACAGTCATAATATCCAGGGTGGCCTTTTCTGTGGTGCGCAAAATGGCATCTAGTTGGTCCGAAGTTTCATTAAAAAGGTGTTCTGCTTCCTTTTGAGACAGGCCATTGGAAGATTTTTTGGTGGCTTCAATATTTTCGTAGATATTTTTTAAACCACTGCGTAGTTCTTCACTTAAATTTTTATAAAATTCACTTTCCAGAAGGGTTTTGGTCAAAGCCTGACTTATTTCCTTTTCCAGAGTTTGGGCAATGGTTTCTTTAATAGAACCTTCCAGTTTACTACTTAAATCCGCTAAAACTTTTTTATACAGTTCTTCCATGACTTCCACCTTAGACTTGAGGTATAAATAGGGTCAAAGTAGTTGTATTTTCTTGAGAAAGAATTTCTGCTTTACCTTGAAATAGAGACAACAGTTTTTGTACAAGGGTTAAACCCAGGCCCAGATGATTTTTCTTAGAAGTTATAAAGGGTTCAAAGGCGTTTTCTACCTCTAATAGGGTAGGAGTAGTTAAAATTATCTTTAAAAAAGGCGTTTCTTTTTCAATAGTTAAGAAAAATTGGACCTGCTTGGGCTCTTTTTCCAGTTCTTCCAGGGCGTTTAACAAGGCTTGTTCCAGGGAAAAGTTTAAAAGTAAAGGAATGGTGGTAAAATTAAGGACTTTGTTTTCAACCTTTAGTTCCACATTGTGTTTAAAGAGAAGGTTATTTTGCCAGTAAGCTTCCAACCAGTTGAGAAAAGAATTTAAGTCCAGGGGCTGTTTTTCTAAGCTATTAAAGTTTTCTCGATACTGAATGATTTGGACCAGTTCATTTATCTTTTTTTCTGGTAGTTGTAATTGCTGGAGGTGTTTTTTGAGATCTTTTGCAGAAGTAGTTGTATCTAGTTTTTGCAAGACCAGGGAGGTCTGCATTTTGAGCAAGTGCAGGGGAGTGTTTAAATTGTGCAAATATCCTGGAAACATCTGCCCTGCCAGGGCCTGTGCATATAAATTTAGCCAGGGAAGAAGTTCTTCTAGAGAAGATGGTTCAAAGTTTTTTGCCACGTAGAAGCTCTCTTTGTTCTTTAAAAACAAACTGAACAATTTGCTCTCGATCTGAATCGCGCAAAAAAAGATATTTCAGGGCATAGAGATATTTTTGATTTTGTTCACCTTCCAGACGCAAGATTTCTCCTACCAGGCCAATGAGAAGGGGCGGTAAGGTGGATAGAGAAAGGGCTACTTCAATGGGGGTGCCTGGTTCTAATTTTTCTTGGCTTAAAAATTTTAGGCCTGCTCCACTTATTTCTACAACCTCCCCTTTATAGGGAAAGTCCTGGGAAAGGCTATTTTGGTTGAGCAGAGAAAGGATTACATCCAGTTTGTTGTTGAGGTTGCTTAGAAATTCCAGGAGTTCTTTGGGTAAATAGGGAGAATTCAGATTTTCTAAAGAGATATCTTTAAAATCACATCCCAGACAACCCAAAAACAAAGGACGGGCGTCCTTTTCTGTGAACCTAAAAAACATTTTTAACCTGGTAGGTACTCTGGAAAAGGTTCTATTTTCTGAAGACATAACTCATCCTATAGATTTATTCTCCATTGGTGTCAATTTGCACCTGCATGGCATTGACTGGACATACCCTGGTACAGCGGCCACAGGCTGTACACTTATTGGAGTCAAACTTAATGAGCCTGGATTCTTTTCCAGGTACAGAGCCTGAGGTAAACACAGACTTAAACATATCCCACAGTGCATACAGGAATCTTCATCCCGGGTAATGTTTTGAGAAACTTCCTGGATGGTGATTCCCTGCTCCATTAAGTAGGAAAGGCCCTTTTGAAAGTCTTCCTCTGGACCGCTGAGCTCAATAATCATATGCCCTTCTTCTTTAGGGGTAATTCTGGCCTTTAGGATATTGAAAGTAAGGTCAAACTTTCTGGCCAGGGTGCACATCATGGGTTTTCTAGAAACATTTTTGCTAAAGTGTAAGCTAATTATTTTGCTGGGATACTTTTTGGAGCCAGGCATTTTTTTACTCCTTTTCCAGTTCAGCCAAAAAGGCCTTGGCCCTTTCAGCTTCTGTGGTTTTGGGGAATTTTTGAATAAGTTCTTTTAAAAGTAAAGTAGCTGCTTTTTCTCTTTTTATTTGAGCAAAGGAAATGGCTTCTTTTAAGTAGGCTGCTGCGGTTTTATTGGACTTGGGATATTTGTCTATTACCTCTTGATAAGCCAGAATGGCCCTTTTGTAGTCTTCTTTTTGATATAAACACTCTCCTTTCCAGAAAAGGGCATTGGAAACCAGCTTATGTTTGGGGTATTCCTGGACAAATTGTTCCCAAAGGGTTTGAGCCAGGTCGTATTTTCTCTGGTAAAAGGCATTAAGGGCCTGTTGATAGAGCTCTTCTGGAGAAGAGGTCTTGAGTAGGGCTGGAGTTTGGGCTTTTGAGGAGGAAGAGGTGGGTTTTTCTAGATTTAAGCCCAGATTGCTTTCCAAAGCAGCTACCAGGCCTTCTAGTTTGGCCACTTTGTTTTGCAGTTCTTGGGTTTGCTCCAGGAGGTTTTGAGAGGACTCCTTATCTTTGTCCAAAGAGTATTTTATCTCGTCTATTTCCCCACTTAAGGAAGCTAGACTTTTACGCAAGCTTTCAATTTCTGCCCACAGATTGGCCTGGGCACTGCGCACTGGTGTGGCGCTTTGCTCTATTTTTTGCTGCAAGGTGGCAGTGATTTCTTGTAGTTTAGTTTGCAGGTTTACAACTTCTTGCTTTAATTGCTGGTTTTCCTGCTGCTGGGTGTATAACGCCAGACGCAAACTATCCAGGTCTTTTTGACTGGCACAAGCCAAAAGAAAAAGAGATTTAGGACAAGTAAAAATTTACCAAACTTTTTTAGCTCTTTTCCTTCCCCAAAACACATACACAAGTCCTCCTAAGACTGGAATAAACACACTTCCTGCCAGCCAGGCCATCTTTTCCTGGGGTGTTTTAAAATCTGAGCGAAAAATATGCCAAATAGACCAGAGATTGGGTAAAATGGGAATGAGTAGAAGTGGAAGTACGTAAAAAAGCTTATCTGCAGGTATGCCAAACATTTAGTTTACTCCTTTTTTCTAAGTAATAGGAATAACCCAAGAAAGAAAACAAGCAAAGCAATTACCTGGGTTGCACTTAAAAAAAGAATTTCTCCTCTATAATCTCCACGCAAAAATTCAATTCCAAAACGAAAAATAGCATAAAGAATCAACAAAAGGGCAAAAATTTGACCGTCCTTTTTAAACCATTTTTTGCTCAGCAAAAGCAGGCCAAAGGTGATAAACCCGGCTAGAGAGTGATAGATTTGAGTGGGGTGAAGGGGGACAAAAAGGGGAGCCAGAGAGTCTGGGTTGGTAAAGGTGATGCTCCAGGGTACATGGGTTGGTTTGCCATAACAACATCCAGCAAAAAAACAGCCCCAGCGCCCAATGGCCTGGCCCAGAGCAATGCCTGGAGCCAAAGCATCTGCCCAGGGTAAAAGGGGTTGTTTATAGCGTTTAAAAAAGAAGTAGGAGCTAAGGGTTGCGCCCAGAGCTCCACCCAAAAAGACCAGACCACCCTTCCAGAACATCAGGATTTCCACAGGATGTTTTAAAAAATAGTTAAAGTTTAAAAGCACAAAAAAGAGCCTTGCTCCCAGTAAAGCGCCTATGAGGGCATAAAACCCCAGCTCAGAGGTAAGCTTGGGGTTTAACCCCCTTTTTTTAGCTTCCAGGCTGGTAAAGGCCAGAGCCATTAAAATAGCTGCAGCAATAAAAAAACCATAAGTATAGATAGTAAAAGGTCCAAGCTTAATTAAAACGGGATGCACTTTTTTCCTTTTGTAAAAAGAAATAATTAAACTCATGGTTCCGCAAAAAATAGCAATATCTGCCACATTAAAGGCTGGCCAATGATATTGTTTGATATAAAAATCCAGGAAATCTATTACCTTACCTATTCTGATGCGGTCTATCAGATTGCCCAGTGCTCCACCCAGAATAAGCCCTAAACCTGTAAAAAGATAATAGTCCTGTCTTTCCACAGTTTTTAGTAGGTGAAATATAAGCACTATAGCCAGCGCAGAAGCTCCAATAAAAAAATAGGTCTGCCAGGAAATATCTGCCCGATTGAGAAAACCAAAGGCAGCACCTTTATTCAGGATATGCACCAGGTTAAAGAATCCAGGGATAATCACCTTTTCTTCCCAGAGAGGAATGGTTTTACTAATCCAGACTTTGGTTATCTGGTCCAGAAGTAAAACTATTCCGGCTAGACTAAAGGCTAGTTTGTATTTGTTCATAAGTTTATGCTCCTTGCAGTTCTTTTAATACCCGGGCACAGCGAGGACAGACCTTTTCAAAGGAGTCATGGGTGCCTGTCTGGGGATGATATATCCAGCAACGTTCGCACTTTTCCCCTTCAGCCTGACTTACTTCAATTTTCAGATTTTCAATTTCTTCACTAATAAATACTTCTTTTGAGGGTTCTTCGGTTTTTAATTCCACCTGAGACACAATAAAAACTTCTCTTAACAATTCCTCTTTTCCCTTAAGTTCAGCCAGTTGTTCTGGAAGGTAAAGGGTTATCTTGCACTCCAGGGAGTGCCCTACAATGCCTTCTTTGCGCTTGGGCTCTATGGCTTTGGTAACTTCTTCTCGCAGGCTATAAACCAATTCCCAGAATTCTTTTTCTTCTGCCAAAAAGTCTAGTTCAGGTTCACTAAAATTGTAGCCAAATACAGTATCTACTTGAGGTTTCAGGGGTTCTGGAAGGTGCTGAAAAATCTCCTCTGCAGTAAAACTTAAAATGGGAGCAATGTTTTTCAGAAGTAAAAAGAGAATGGAATAAAGGACGCTTTGGGCAGAGCGTCTTTCTGGACTGGTTGGATGGCTTACATACAAGCGGTCTTTTAAAATGTCCAAATAAAAGGCAGAAAGCTCGGTTACGCAGAGTTTATGCAAGGTATGGAATACCTTGTGAAATTCAAAGTTTTCATAGGCCCTTTGCATTTTTTTATGCGCCTGTAAGGTGAGGTATAAACCATAACGATCCAGGGGCAAAAGCTTGTCTGCAGGCAAAAGGTCTTTTTGAGGGTCAAAGTCTTTTAGATTACCCAGGATAAAGCGACAGGTGTTGCGGATACGGCGATAGGCATCCACCAGACGGGTTAAAATTTCCTTGGAGATGCGTAAATCTTCTTGATAATTTACAGAGGAAACCCACAGGCGTAAAATTTCTGCTCCGTATTGGTCTATGATTTCCTGGGGAGCAACCACATTGCCAATGGACTTGGACATTTTTCTGCCTTCACCATCTACTACATAACCATGGGTGAGTACTGCCTTGTAAGGTGGCAGGTCTCTGGTGCCTATGCTGGCCAGAAGAGAAGAGTGAAACCAGCCTCTATGCTGGTCTGAACCTTCTAAATAGAGGTCAGCTGGAAAATCACACTCTGGCCTTTTTTCTACCACAGCAGCAAAACTGGTCCCAGAGTCAAACCACACATCCAGGATGTCGTCTTCTTTTCAAATTCACTACCACCACAGTGAGGACAGGTAAGACCTGCAGGCACAATTTCCTCTAGAGAAGCTTCAAACCAATAATCTGCTCCCCTGGGATGGGTTTCAAAGCGATTTACAATTTCTTTGGCCCACTTAGCATCATACCAGGCCTCCTGACATTTTTTACAGACCAGGGCAATAATGGGTACACCCCAGGCCCTTTGCCTGGAGATACACCAATCTGGTCTTTGCTCTACCATGTTGTAAATCCTATCCCTTCCCCAGGCAGGTATCCATTTTACCTGCTTGTCTATGGCTTCCAGGGCTTTTTGCCTGAGGTTGTTGGCTTCCATGGAAATAAACCACTGGGTAGTGGCTCTAAAAATCACTGGTTTTTTACAGCGCCAGCAATGAGGATAGGAGTGCGAAATTTTGCTTTCAGCCAGCAAGTGACCAACTTCTTTAAGTTTTTCAATAACTTTAGGGTTGGCTGCAAATACATTGAGGCCTGCAAAAAATTCTACGGATTCTAAAAATTCTCCTTTGTCGTTTAAGGGAGACAAAATTTCCAGATTATAACGCAAGCCTGTTTCATAGTCTTCCTGTCCGTGTCCAGGAGCAGTGTGCACGCAACCTGTACCTGTTTCTAAGGTGACATAATCAGCCAGGACCAGAGGAGAAGGACGGTGGTAAAAGGGGTGAGTGGCCTTAAGCCCTTCTAGTTCTTCTCCTTTTACTTGCAGGAGTATTTCCGGGTTTTCCCAGCCAAAGATTTCACTGCAAGTGGCCAGAAGATAGTGGGCCAGGAGATAGTTTTCTTCTTTGACGCGTACAAATACATAGTCAAATTCAGGGTGCACAGCTACAGCCATGTTGTCAGGCAAGGTCCAGGGAGTGGTGGTCCAGATGATGACGTAGGTGTTTCCTTGTAGTTGAGGAAATTTTTCTTTTACCTTGGGGTCAGTTAAGGGAAAACGGACATAAATAGAAGGAGAAGTATGGTCTTTGTACTCTACTTCTGCTTCTGCCAGGGCTGTTTTACAGGAAATACACCAGTGAATGGGTTTTTTAGCTCGTTTTACTGCCCCCCGCTCCATGAAGTTGGCCAGCTCTCTGGCTGTGGCAGCTTCATACTCTGGGCTCATGGTCAGATAAGGTTTGTCCCAAAGTCCAAGCACTCCCAGGCGTTTAAACTCTGAACGCTGAATGTCTAAAAATTTCAGCGCATACTGGCGGCACTGTTCTCTTATTTCAGTAAGGGGCAGGCTTTTTTTGTCCAGACCCAGGTTTTGTTCTACTTTTAGTTCTATGGGTAAACCATGACAGTCCCAACCAGGTACAAACTCTGCCTGGTAGCCACTTAGGTTTTTATATTTGACCACAATATCCTTAAGTATTTTGTTCATAGCTGTTCCCAGGTGGATGTGGCCATTGGCATAAGGTGGACCATCGTGTAAGGTATAGCGGGGACAATCTTTATTTTTGGCAATCATTTTTTGATAGGCATCTATTTTTTTCCAGAATTCCAGAATTTTGGGTTCATTTTTGGTGAGATTGGCACGCATGGGAAAGGAAGTTTTAGGGAGATTAAGGGTATCTTTATAGTCGCTCATTGTTTATCAGGCCTCCTTAAGTTTTTTGCTTGACGGAATTAAGGTTATGTAGTCTTAAATAGAGTAAAACACAAGTCAAGTAAAAGCCCTCTGGGCAGTAAAAAGAGGTAAGGATGGACTTACTCAAAACCATTGAAGTTTTTTTGTGGGAAAAGAAAGAAAAAGAAGGGTTAAAAGGCCGCTTTTTCCATTACTTACGGGTTTTGTTTTTGGCTGGAGAGGGTTTTCTCCAAGATAGAGGAAACCTTTTTGCTGCTGCCCTGACCTTTTTTCCCTTTTGTCCTTGGTTCCCATTTTGGCCTTAGCCTTTGCTGTGGCCAAAGGTTTTGGCCTGGATAAGTTTTTGGAAAAACAACTTTTGAGTAATCTGGCAGAACAAGGAGAAGCCCTTTCCAAAGCCATTGAATTTGCGCACAACTTACTCCAGAAAACCAGAGGAGAAGTGGTTGCTGGTATTGGGGTGATTTTTCTTTTCTGGACTGTAATTAAGGTCTTTTCCCAGATAGAGACTGCTTTTAATGAAATTTGGGGAGTAGAAAGGGGAAGAAGCTGGACCAGAAAGTTTACAGATTATTTGTCTCTTTTTATTTTAGTTCCTTTTTTATTTATAACCGCCAATAGTCTTGCCCTTTATTTGGCCAAAAAACTTTCTCTCTGGACTTTGGGATTACCTTTTTTTATTTCCTGGATTTCTATTCTTTTTTTAAAACTTGTTCCCCTTTTTTTATTTACCTGCCTTTTTGCTCTTCTTTATATTGTCATTCCCTCCACAGAAGTAAAATTAAAACCAGCCTTTGTTGCTGGCTTTATTATCGCTATATTGTATTTGATTTTGCAAAAGATGATTGTGGTAGCCCAGGTGAATTTGGCCAGATTTAATGCCATCTATGGTAGTTTTGCTGCCTTTCCCCTTTTTGTCTTCTGGTTAAATTGGAGTTGGAGCCTGGTATTGCTGGGAGCAGAAATGGCCTTTGTCCTACAAAATTTTTCCCTGTTAAAAAAGAGAGACCATACCCTTTCCCTAAAGGATTTAAAATACCTTTCCTTGTATTGTTGGGCCAAGTTGGGCAAGCACTTTCTGGAAAAGGAGGAGGAGTTAGCGTTCAGGAATTATTAGCAGACTTACCTGTTGGGGTGGAAACCTGTAGAAAAATAGAAAAGCACCTGGTTGGAGCTGGACTGGTTAAAATTCTTTGGGAAGAAGAGAAAATGCTTTTACCTGCTTTTTCTCCTCATAGCTTAACCGTGGAACAATTCTGGGAGCTCTGGGAGGAAGAAGGCAAAGAAGCCACTTCCTTAGAAGTAAAAAAATGGGAGGAAAAGGTAAAACAAAAGGGAAGTCAATGTCTGGTAGTGGATTTGTTGAAGTAGTCTTGGTGGAGGCGAGGGATAAGGAACTATATTTTTATCTTTAGCACTTTGCTTTTAAATAAGTTTTTTAGAATCATTTTTTAGCTCACCACCATATAAAATCACTTTTAATTCTTGATGTAAATTGTTTTAATAGGTTTATTCCTTGTAAAGTCGTATTCTATTGTATAGACCTTAGGGTAAAATATAGCTGTACACTTTTCAGTTAAACTTAGACAAAAACAAAACTAACAAGTTTTGTTAAATTAAATAACTTAGAATACTAGTTAAGTTAAAATTTTTGTTGTTGATTTGCCTGGAGCATTGTATTATTTTCCCTAGAAGACAAAGGATGAAGAGATATCTTGGTTTCTAAGCATGATTTTTTTGGATAGTGATAAAATATTATATGTAGCTTAAGGGTGAGTATTTAAGATTTGAAGTAGTTTTTTCAAATTCTTAACTTTGATTGCCTTTGTTTTGACTTTTCTTGAACTTTGTATATGCTGTAAACATAATATAAACAGCTAAAAAATATATGTTAAAATAAAGCTAACAGAATAAAGGAGAAAATTTATGGCAGTGAAGAAAACCCAGTTATATAGCCATCTGTGGGAAGCAGCTAATGCCCTTCGTGGTGGAATGGATGCAAGCCAATACAAGGATTATGTTTTGACCATATTGTTTATTAAGTATGTTACTGATAGATATAAGGGTGATCCCTATGCTGAATTCCTGGTACCAGAAGGTGGTAGTTTTGACGACCTTATTGAGGCAAAAGGAAAGTCCGATATTGGTGAAAGGATAAATAAAGTGCTGGCAAAACTTGCCGAAGAAAACGAACTCAAGGGTGTTATTGACCGAATAGATTTTGACGATAGTAGCAAGTTAGGCACAGGGAAAGAGAAAGTAGATCGACTTACCAGTCTTGTGGCAATCTTTGAAAATCCAGATCTTAATTTCAAGAGTAATAGAGCCGAAGGCGATGATATACTGGGTGATGTGTACGAGTATTTCATGAAGAAGTTTGCCACCGAAGCAGGAAAGAGCAAGGGACAGTTTTATACGCCTGCCGAGGTTTCGAGAATAATGGCAAAAATAATTGGTGTGGATAAAGTCAGCTCTCCAGATCAAACAGCATATGACCCAACTTGTGGCTCTGGATCTCTCCTTCTGAAAGTAGCCGACGAAGCAAAGAGCGAAACAGGTATAGATATATCCCTTTATGGCCAGGAAATAGACATAGATGTGGCAAACCTGGCAAGAATGAATATGATTATGCACGGGCGGCCCGATGCTGTTATTGAGCAGGGAAACACCCTGGTTGATCCTAAATTTAAAAATGATGATTCGCTTAAAACCTTTGATTTTGCAGTTGCTAATCCTCCTTTTTCACAAAAAAACTGGATGAATGGTGTAAAGGTTGAAAACGATCCATACCACCGTTTTGACGATGGCATACCTCCAGCCAAAAATGGTGATTATGCATTTCTGCTTCATTTAATTAAATCACTAAAACCCAAAGGCAAAGGTGCTATTATCCTGCCCCATGGAGTGCTATTTAGAGGCGGAGCCGAGGCTGTAATCAGGCGTAATTTAGTACAAAAAGGATATATAAAGGGAATTATCGGACTACCTCCGAACCTGTTTTATGGCACAGGCATACCTGCTATTATAATGGTTATTGACAAAGAAAACGCCTCTGCCAGAAAAGGCATTTTTATGATTGATGCCTCAAAAGGATTCAGAAAAGACGGAGCCAAAAACCGTCTGAGAGAAAGGGATATTCACAAAATAGTTACTACATTTCATAATTTTGATGAAATTCCTGGCTACTCCCGAATGGTTAGCATGGAAGAGATTAAAAATAATGACTACAACCTAAATATTCCAAGATACATTGATAGCACAGAAGAGGAAGATATTCAGGACATTTATGCTCATCTGCATGATGGCATACCACGCCGAGACATTGATAAGATGGAAGCATGGGCTGTGTTCCCACAGCTTAAAGAAGCACTCTTTGACCTAAACAGTAGTGGATATTATGAGATGAAAATCCGGCCTGATCAGCTGCAGGACTTTATTGAGAAAAGCCCCGAAGTCCAGCACTTTATAAACCAGGCGATGCACCTATTTGACCAGTGGAAGCATAGTAACCTCGAATTTATGAAGTCCATTGATGAAAACACCAATCCAAGGCATTTTATAAGAAAGATATCAGAGAGCTTGCTGGATACTTACAGAACAATGGAGATAGTAGACGAATACGCCATATATCAGATTCTTATGGACTACTGGGATGAGGAGATGAAAGACGATGTGTATATGCTCATAGAAGAAGGATGGGTGGCAAAAACGTATAGAATTATAGAGGAAAACAAAAAAGGTAAAGAAGTAGACAAAGGATGGGCATGCGACCTGCTGCCCAAGGAGATTGTTATTAAGGAATATTTTGACCAGGAAAAGGAAAAAATAGAACAGCTTGAGACACAACTGGAAGAGATACAGCAAAAAATGGAAGGGATGAAAGAAGAATATGGCAGTGAAGAGGGAATACTGGAAGAAGTGAAAAACCAAAGCGGCAATATTACCAAAAAGGAATTGCTGGCAAAAATCAAAGAACTAAAAACAAATGAGGATGAGTTCAAAGATGAGCTTACTGTCTTACTTGATTACCAAAAACTTATGGATCAAGAAGCAAAAATTAAAAAGCAAATAAAAACACTGGAGAAAGAACTGGATGAAAAGCTGCTGCAAAAATACTCTCAGCTGAACGAAGAAGATGTAAAACGTCTTGTAGTAGAGAAAAAATGGCTTGCCAGCCTGGAACAAGGCATACGCGACGAGCTGGATAACATAATTCTGGAGGTAACCAACAGAGTAAAAGAGCTTGCCGAAAGGTACGACGAGCCGCTTCCTGAGATAGAGCGGCAAGTGCAAGAATATGAACAAAAAGTTAAACAGCATCTAAAAATAATGGGGTTTGAAATTTAAAAGGGATAGAATTATGAAAAATACAAACTTAACATTTACTAATAAAACTTATCCATTACAAAATTTGATTAATGACATTGATACAGGCAATATTGCTTTGCCTGATTTGCAAAGACCATTTGTTTGGGATACTACCAAAGCGAGAGATCTGATCGATTCTCTTTATAAAGGATTGCCTGTTGGTGTTATTATCCTGTGGGAGATATTAGAAGCAAATAATTTTAAAAAAATAAATCAAGAGAATAAAAGAGACCCACGTTTTCTTGTGATTGACGGACAGCAACGTTTAACTTCTTTATATTCAATAATTAAAAACAAAGAAATTATTTCTAAAAATATTCATAAATTCAAAATTAAAATTGCATTTAATCCGATAGAAGAGAAATTTGAAGTATATAACGCTGCTATAGAAAAAAGCAAGGAGTGGATTCCTGATATTAGTGTACTTTTTGAAAATGGTTCAAGTTTTGAAATAATAAACGATTATCTAACCAAAATTGAAAACCTATCTATTGATATTGGTAAAAATATAATTGCTCAAAGAATTGAAAAAGTCAGGAATATATTAAATTTCCCTTTTCAGGTTATTGAACTTTCTACAGATTTGGATCCTGAAGAAGTTTCTGAGATATTTGTTCGTATAAATAGCAAAGGTCAAACTTTGAGTCAATCAGACTTTATACTCACACTTATGTCTGTGTATTGGCCAGAAGGTCGTGAACAGCTGGAAAATTTTTTCAAAGAATCTCACAAACCTCCGAAACATAATCAACCTTCTTCTTATAATATTATAGGGATTAAACCAACTCCTGAACAACTTATACGTGCAATTGTTGGATACTCTTTTGATCGTGGACGTTTGAAATATGCTTATTTAATATTAAAAGGTCGTGATTTAGAAAATCGTCAAATCTCTACAGAATTAAGAGACAAAAATTTTGAGCAATTTAAAAAAGGTCAAGATAAAGCTTTAAATTTAACTAATTGGCATGATTACATTAAAATTATTTACAGTGCTGGTTTTATTGAAGAATTTTTAATTAGTTCAAAGGTTGCATTTTTCATTACTTATGCTATCTATTTAAAATTATTAGATTCAAAACATAATCTTTCTACAAAAGAAATTGAATCTTTAATAAGAAAATGGTTTGTTTTTTCAACTATAACTCAAAGATATACAGGCTCTCCAGAGTCAACTATAGAAGAAGATTTCAATAAAATTAAAGATATAGGAGTTATAGAATTTATCCAGAATAATATAAAAACATATCTTTCAGAAGATTTTTGGAACACAATTCTGCCAGAACAATTAGAAAGTTCATCTACTCGCAACTTTGCTTATTTAGTGTATTTAGCTGCTTTGGTACGGAACGATTGCAATGTTTTATTTTCCGATGTTAAGCTAAGAGACTATTTGAAACCGCAATTCAAAAGTCCCAAAAAAGCCTTAGAATTACATCATATTTATCCCAAAAATTATTTAGCAAAAGTGCATGGTTTAAAAAGAAAAGAATATAATCAGGTAGCCAACTTTGTTTATATTGAATACAAAGATAATATAAAGATAAGTGATAAAAAACCAGAGGATTATTGGCCTGTTTTTGTAAAAGGTCTTAGTGAGACAGAAATAAATCAAATCTATAAAACTTATGACTTGCCAGATGAGTTTCCAAATATGGAGTACTTTGATTTTCTGCGAGAAAGGCGAAAACTAATGGCTCAGAAGATAAAAGAATATTTTTATAATCTCTAAAAGAGGAAACAAAATGCAGGAACAGAAAATTCCACAGGGCTACAAAAAAACAGAAATTGGCATAATCCCCCAGGATTGGGAAGTTTATGATTTAAAGCGAATTTCTACTTTAAAAGCCAGAATAGGGTGGCAGGGTTTAAAAAAGTCTGAATATCTAACCAAAGGGGATTATTATTTGATAACTGGTACTGATTTCGAAAATGGGCAAATAATATGGGACAATGTAGTTTTTGTGAGTAAAAAACGATATGAACAAGATAAAAATATACAAATAAAAAAAGAAGATATTTTGATTACTAAAGATGGTTCCATTGGTAAAATTGCTTATGTATGTGAGACCCCACCTAAACCATCAACACTGAATAGCGGAATCTTTGTTGTGAGACCTAAAAATTACGTTTATATACCGTTATTTGGTTTTTATTTATTTCACTCAAAATATTTTAAACGATTTCTTGAAAAACTTTCAGCAGGCTCTACAATTTCTCATTTATATCAAAAAGATTTTGTGAATTTTATTTTCCCTCTCCCACCCCTCTCAGAGCAGCGGGCCATTGCACGGGTTCTGTCGGATGTGGACAGGCTGATTGAGAGCCTGGACAAGCTTATAGAAAAGAAGAAAATGATGAAAAAAGGCGCTATGCAAGAGCTGCTTACCGGCAAGAGGCGACTGCCAGGGTTTACCGGAGAGTGGGTGAAGAAAAAGCTGGGGGAGATAGCAGAAATAAAGAAAGGTGATTTGATAACAGAAAAAACTGCTAAAAAAGGTAATATTCCTGTAATAGGGGGTGGAATTGAACCAACTTACTACCATAACAGATCAAACCGAGGCCCTAATACAATAACTATAAGTGCATCTGGAGCAAATGCTGGTTATGTAAACTTCTATCCTTATCCTATTTTTGCATCTGATTGTTCTACTATTGAAGAAAATAATAATTATGATGTAAAATTTCTTTATCATTTCCTTAAATTAAAACAAAATGATATTATTAAACTCCAAACTGGTGGTGCACAACCACATGTATATCCGGAACAATTAAAAAATTTAATGATATATTTTCCCCCTACCCTCGAAGAGCAACAAGCCATTGCGCAAATCCTCTCCGACATGGATGCAGAAATTGAAGCACTGGAAAAGAAAAAAGAAAAGTATGAAATGATTAAAAAGGGCCTTATGGAGCAGCTCCTAACCGGAAAAATCAGGCTTAAAAACAACATAAAAGGTTGGTAATATAGCAAGAATAAAGAAGATTAACATCCAAAATTTTGGTATATTTAAAAATTTTAGTTGGGATAACCATGTAACAGATAAAAATGGTAATGTTTTAACTTTACAAGATATAAATATTATATATGGTAGAAATTATTCAGGAAAGACTACTTTATCAAGGATTATTCAAATTTTAGAATACAAAGAGTTACCAGATAGTATTTATAATCCAGAATTTGAATTAATAACTTTAGAAGAAGATGAAATAACAAATTCAAATTTTAGTAGTTTTCAGACTCCTGTCAGGGTGTTTAATGAAGACTTTGTCAGGAAACACCTCGGCTTTATTGTTGATCCTGATAAAGACATAGAACCCTTTGCAGTTTTAGGAGAAAATGTGAAGTTACAGGAAGAGATAAATGATTTAGAAAAAAGCTAGGTGCCCGAGAACCTGAACCAACAGGGTTATATATGGAGTTAATTGAAAAAGAAAAAATCAAAAAAGATAAGGAAAGTGCTTATAATAAAGCTAAAGAAGAGCTGGAAGACCAATTAAAAAAAAAGGCTACCGATAGAACTATTGGAATTAAGTATCATGCCGATAAATTTGGTGATCTAAACTATAATATATCAAAATTAAAGAATGATATCGAATATGTGTTATCAAATAAAGATTCTATTATTTCAGAAGAGGAAAAACAAAAATTAGAGGATTTAATTTATCAAAAACCTAAAGAAAAACTTAATTCATTATCTGCCGTTGATATAGACTTTGAACATTTAAAGAATAAGACAAACGAGTTAGTAGAGATGCAAGTAGTTAAAACTGAAAAAATTGAACAGCTAGTAAAAGATGCAGTATTAAATAAGTGGGTCCAAGAGGGTAAAAAACTACACGAAGAAAAACGGTTGAAATTATGTGCATTTTGTGGAAATCCCATATCAGATGATCGTTGGAATGAATTAGAAAGACATTTTGATGAAGAATCTAAAAAGCTGGAAAAAGAAATTGATAATACAATAAATGAAATAGAGAAATCTATAGAAAAAGTTAAAAAAGGTTTTATTGTTGATAAAGACTTGTTTTACTCAAAATTTCATGAAGATGTAGAGAACTTAAATGATGAGTATAAAGCAGTTTCAGCTAATATTATAAAAGAACTGGAGAAATTAAAAGTCCAATTAAAAGAAAGGAAACTTGATATTATTAATGAAAAAAAATTTCAAGATGTTGCAGATTATACAGACAAATTAAAAGAAGTGTTTATCAAGTTCGAAGAATTGGTGAAAAGAGTAAATAATTTTACAGAAAATCTTGAAGAGAAACAGAGAGAAGCTAAAGAAAAATTGAGGCATAAAGAAGTTTTTGATTATATCAATACAATAAATTATGAAGAAAAAAAATCTAAAATTGAACAATTAGAAAATGAATCTGAAAAGGCTAAAATAGAATATGAAAAGGTAGAAAGACAAATAAATAATACACTTGCAGAAATTAAAAACAAAAAAAGGCAGTTAAAAAATGAAGGGTTAGCTGCTAAAAAAATAAATGAATATCTACATAATCATTTTGGACATCATTACTTATCTCTTCAACCAATAGAAACTTCAGACGAATTTACTGAGGACAAGCAGATTAAATTTAAAGTATTCAGGGGAGATTCAATTGCTTATAACCTTAGCGAAGGAGAGAAAACTCTTGTCGCCTTTTGCTATTTTATGGCAAAATTAGATGATATAGAAACATCTGATGCTAAACCAATAATATGGATTGACGATCCTATATCCAGCCTGGACCAAAATCATGTTTATTTTATTTTTTCTTTAATACAAGCTGGTATAGTTAATAAGCAAAGATTTGAACAATTATTTATTACTACACATAATTTGCAGTTTTTAAAATATTTGAAGAGATTGAATGGAAAAAATGAGAATAATAAAAATTATAATAAATTATATTTATTTATTGAAAGGATGAACAATCATTCAATAATTAGCCAAATGCCTAAATATCTACAAGAGTATTTTACTGAATTTAACTATTTGTTTCATCAAATATACATATGCGCAACTCAGAATATTGATGATTCTAATTATCATGCTTTTTATAATTTTGGTAATAATGCTAGAAAATTCTTAGAAATTTATTTGTTCTATAAATATCCAGATTATTCAGATGATGATGAAAAGAAGAAAAAATTTTTTGGTGAAGAAATCTATACTAGTTTAATCAATAGATTAAACAATGAATATTCTCATTTAAAAGGAGTTTTAGAAAGAGGAGAGCAGCCAGTTGAAGCAATTACAGAAATCCAAAAGGTGGCTCAATTAATTTTAGATACAATAAAAAGCAAAGATGTAGATCAATATGTAGCATTACTAAATTCCATTAATTCATAAAAGAGGTATTACAATGAGTATACCTATAAATCAACCCGAAAGAAATACCCAGAACCGTATTATAAAATTTTTTCAGGAGAAGCTCGGCTATGAGTATCTGGGCAACTGGGAGACCAGAGAGGGAAACTCAAACATAGAAGAGGAGTATCTCGCAGACTTTCTACTGGCACAGGGGTATAGCCACGAGGTTATAAAAAAAGCAATAGAAAAACTAAAAAAAGTAACTGAGAATCAACAAAAATCCCTTTACGATAAAAACAAAGAATTTTACGAATTGCTTAGATATGGACACGACGTTAAGCCCTCAGTTTCGGACAAATCGGTCCATGTAAACTTTGTGGACTGGAACACTCCAGAGAACAACCACTTTGCCATTGCCGAGGAAGTAACAGTCGCAGGCAAACACACCAAGCGTCCCGACATTGTCATCTACCTCAATGGCATAGCTGTTGGAGTTTTGGAGCTAAAACGATCCAGCGTGAGCATTAGCGAGGGCATACGTCAGAACCTTGATAATCAGAAGAAAGAATTTATACAGGACTTTTTTACTACAATTCAGATAATAATGGCAGGCAACGACTCACAGGGTTTAAAATATGGAACTATCGAAACTCCAGAGCGTTATTATTTGGAATGGAAAGAGGAAAATCCCGAGTATGATCATAATCAAAAAACCACGATTCCACGATCGTTGCCAAGAGACCGCTGCGAAGTTTCCAACAATATACTTGAATGCGACCTTTATCGTCTTTTGAACAAAGAGAGATTACTTGAAATTATTCACGACTTTGTAATCTTTGACTCTGGAATTAAAAAGCTACCACGCCACAACCAATACTTTGCTGTAAAAGCTGCACAAAAAAGCATAAAGAAAAGAGAAGGCGGTATCATATGGCACACTCAGGGAAGCGGCAAATCCCTAATCATGGTATGGCTGGCTAAATGGATAAAGGAAAATATTACTGATAGCCGCGTGCTGATTGTTACCGATAGAATAGAACTGGATGAACAAATTGAAAGAGTATTCAAAGGCGTGGGAGAAGAGATTTACAGAACAAAATCTGCAAGAAAACTGATAGAGGAACTGGGACGCAAAGATCAAAACCTGATGTGTTCGCTTGTACACAAATTCGGGCGAGCCGAACCTACTGACGATGATTACAACGAGTATATAAATGAACTGGAATCAGTACTTCCTCCGAGTTTTGAACCCAAGGGAAACATATTTGTTTTTGTTGACGAATGCCACCGCACTCAATCAGGCAAGCTTCACCGGGCGATGAAAAACATTCTTCCTGGGGCTGTATTTATCGGCTTTACAGGAACTCCTTTGCTAAAGAAGGACAAACCCACTACCCTTGAAGTGTTTGGCAAATACATACATACCTACAAATTTGACGAAGGCGTTGAAGACGGTATTATTCTGGATTTGAGGTACGAAGCTCGGGACGTTGACATAAAACTTGGATCTGAGGATAAAATAGGTAAATGGTTTGAGGTCAAAACCAAAGGTCTATCCGACATTGCAAAGGCACAGCTAAAAAAGCGCTGGGGCACGTTAAAGAAGCTATACAGCTCACAGAGCAGAATGGAAAAAATAGTAGCAGATATAATCTTTGACTTTGAAACCAAGCCAAGGCTGGCTACCGGCAGGGGCAATGCCATGCTTGTAGCAGGCAGTATTTACGAAGCATGCAAATATTACGAGCTTTTCCGCTCAAAGGGGTTTGATAAGGTCGCAATAATAACATCATACCGTCCCAACATAGCAAGTATTAAAGGAGAAGAAACAGGCGAAGAAGGAGAAAAAGAGAATATAACAAAATACAAAGTATACAGAAAGATGATTGCCGATTTCTTTAATATATCCGAAGACGAAGCAGTAAAAGATTACTGGATTGATAAGTTTGAGAAAGAAATTAAGAAAAAGTTTATAGAAGAACCAGGGCAAATGAAGCTACTTATTGTGGTTGATAGACTTCTGACAGGTTTTGATGCACCAAGTGCTACTTATCTGTATATTGACAAAAAAATGAGAGACCACGGTCTGTTTCAGGCTATTTGCCGTGTAAATCGTTTGGATGATAAAGACAAAGACGACGATCTTACCAAAGAATACGGTTATATTATTGATTATCAAGACCTATTCAATAGCCTGGAAAGTGCTATTAAGGATTACACATCTGGAGCATTCGCAGAATTTGACCAGGTAGATGTCAGATGGTTTGCTTAAAGATAGGATTATGGAGGCAAAGAAAAAACTTGATGAAGCACTCGAAAAAATTGAACTCTTAACAGAAGGTGTCCCTTTTCCAAAAAGCATAAATGAATATGGTGAATATTTCATTGGTGATAACTCTGAAGAAAAACAACAGTTACGAGTTGAATTTTACAAAAGTGTATCCTCATTAGTTAGAGCGTATACCAATATAGCCAATGAACTAGATGAGGCTGGCTATTCCGAAAAAGAGCAGGAAGAAATAAAGGAAAAAGTGAAAAAATACACCGCTATAAGAGATAGTTTGAAACTAATGAGTGGTGATTATGTAGATTTTAAATTGTTTGATCCTGCCATGAGATATCTTATAGATTCCTATATTCAGGCAGAAGAGAGCAGAGTTTTGGCTTCCTTTGAAGATAGGTCATTACTGGAACTTATTGCTTTAGATGGGATTAAAAATACTATAGAAAATCTACCAAAAGAAATAGGTAGAAATAAAGAAGCGATCGCTGAAACAATAGAAAATAACATAAGAAAATTACTCATAGATAAAAGAGAAGTAAACCCAGCCTATTATGATAACATGTCTAAGATTTTAAAGATACTCATAGAACAACGTAAAAAAGAGGTAATAAACTATGAAGAGTATTTAAGACAGATAGAGAAGCTTACCAAACAATTGATAAATATGGAAGATAACGCTGAGCAATATCCTTCTAGTATAAGATCTAGTATGGCAAAGAGAGCAATATATGATAACTTAAAAGGTATAATATTTAGTATAGAAGAAGTTACTAATAAAATTGATGAAGCTATCAGAATGGTTAAGAAAGATGACTGGAGAGGTAATAAGATTAAAGAAAGGCAAATAAAGTATACAATAGCAAAAGTGTTGAATGAACTATCTCCTTTGGGAGTTAAAGAAAAATCAGAAAAATATGGTTATGATGATAGAGAAAGTGAATCTCTTGTGGATAAGATTTTTAAGATTGTAAAAAAACAAGAAGAGTATTAGAAAGCTATGATTACTAATAAGGTTTTAAGAGTAAAAGACATTGATGTGATAGTTTATAAAAAAAACATTAAGAATTATCATTTAAATGTTCTGCCTCCAGATGGAAAAGTAAGAGTATCTGTACCTCAAAATGTCTCAGATGAAGCAGTTCGTTTATTAGTAATTAAAAAATATCAATGGATAAAAAAACATAGGGAATCATTCAAGAATCAAGAACGCCAAACACTAAGAAAATATGTGTCTGGTGAAAGTCATTATTTTAAGGGGAAGAGGTATATTTTGCGGTTAGAATCAGCAAATAGACCGAAAGTCGAGATAAAAAATAAAAAATACATTTATTTTTATGTTCCGAAGGATTACACACGCGAACAAAGAGAGAAATATTACGAAAAATGGTTAAGGCGGGAGCTCAAAAAAGAATTGAACCTATTGGTTCCAAAGTGGGAAAATATAATAGGTATGAAAGCAACTGAAGTCAAGATAAAAAAAATGAAAACCAAATGGGGTAGCTGCAATCCTTTAGCTAAAAGAATTTGGATAAATTTAGAACTTATAAAAAAGCCACAAAAACATCTGGAATATGTAATACTTCACGAACTGGTGCACTTTCTAGAAAGCAAACACAACAAAAGATTTAAAGAAATAATGACTAGGTATATGCCTAATTGGGAAATTTTTAGGCGACAGTTAAACGAGTTTATTTTATAGTGGTATAATCTGAATCTTATGTTGTTAGGGGGGCCTGAAGAATTAGCTATACTATGTCAGGAAGTATGGTCAAAATATCAATCAAATCAGTTTTAAACTCTTAGGGATAAGGGAAGAACACCACTCTAAACATCATCCACCAGTCCATAGAATGACTTCAGAGAAAAGGTTTTTTTTCTGGTGGAGGCGAGGGGACTTGAACCCCCGACTTCAGACTTGCGATGCCTGCGCTCTCCCAGCTGAGCTACGCCCCCATAAGAATTTTTTAAAGCAAAAAAATAGCTTTGGCAATGTGCAGGTTGTATCTGGATAAAGTTAAAATAGTTTTTCTTTTTCTAGTCTTTTCTCTTTATTAGGTTAAGTGTAAATTTGTTTATACTCTCACCTCTCCGAGAAGGAGAGGATTTATTGCTGTAACAACGCTCAAGGAATTTAACCTTTGTGCTAAAAACAATTTAAGAAGATATATTTTCTAATATCTTGCCTTTTATTTTTTTAGAGGGTAAAAGAAAGGTATGAAAGAGCAATTAGAAGTTTTAACTAAAGAAAAATTTCCTGAGAATGACTTTTTTAATCACTTAGAAAGGGGAATGGATTTTTATTGGGAGCAAAACTACGAGCGAGCCCTGGAAGAGTGGATAGCTGCTTCTAGAAAACACTATGATGAGCCAGTTCCTTTAAAAAATTCAAAGACCATATTTTTTGGCAGCAAAATAGATATTCTCCCTGTGGTTTATTTCTTTTATACCATTTCTTCCAACCTTCTTACTGGAATGGCAGTGATTAAGGACAAAGAACATTCCTGCAGGCTCTTTTTCAAAAAAGGATATGTGGTTTTTGCCAATAGTTCTAAAACAGAGAGTAGATTGGGTAATTTTTTACTTAAACAAAAGGATATTTCTCTTCAACAACTGGAAAACATCGTACTCAAAGCCAAAGAAGAAAATAAAAGGCTTGGAACTTTTTTGGTAGAGAAAAGAATAATTTCCAGGGAGACTTTAAAAGACATTCTCAGTTTACAGGTTCAAGAAATAGTAAGTGAGGTCTTGAACTGGCAAAAAGGGAGCTATTTTTTTACTGACTGGGAAATAGGGAAAAGTGAAATACGCCATGACCCCTTAGACCTTTTGGTCCTTGCTGCCAGGCGTAAGCTTACCTTTAGTAAATTTAAAGAGCTCATTCCAGATAACAAGGTTATTTTTAAATTTTCTCCTTATATTGAAGAAGAAAGGTTAAATATACTTGGCAAATTAAACGCCAATGAAAGATTTATCTTTTCTCTTATTGATGGAAAAAGAAATATTGAACAGATTATAAACTTTAGTGGTGGAGATGAAACTTCTGTTATCAATATTTTGTACTACTTTTTAGAACAGGGTTGGATTAGAAGGACAAAGGAAGTAGTAGAGTATCAGGATGAAGAGTTTGCAGGCTTGTCCAAGTCTTTGGAGTCTTTGATTTTTATTTTTGATATTATTTATCAGGGCTTATTTAAGCAAGTTGGTACCAAGATAACTGATTTACTGGAAAATAGTTTGAAAAAAATGCCAGTAGAATATCAAAAAATTATTCAAGCTTCTCTGGTTAAGGATAAAATAGAACTTCCTAGGTTTTTAAAAAGCTTTATTCAATATTTTCCTGATGAAGAAGACAGGTATGTTTTTGTAGATATTTTTCAGGAAGTTTATCTTTATTTTTTAGAAGAAGGAGAACGCTTTCTGGGTAATTGGCTGGTTAAAGGTATAGTTGAAGACATAGCTAAAACCAAAACAGATATAGAAAAATTTTATCTTCAAACAGAGACTAAGGAAAAGTTGTTAAGGGTTTTGGATGTAATAGTAAAAAGATTCTGCTAGGAGGTAATATGGTTCAAGTATCAGATATAACTCAAATTGTAATGTTAATTGCTCTGGCCCTGACGATTTACCTGGTAATGATAATAGTTTTTTTATATGCCAGAAAAAAGTATAAGGGCGGTATTATAGAAAGTGTTATTAATTTGATTATTGCTACTATTGGTTTTCTTTTTGTTTCTGATTTGGCTTTGTTTTTGGCTACCAGTTATAACTTTTTGCTCAGTTATACCATTCATGTAGTTTTTAAGATAATAGCCATGACCTGTTTGGCTGTAGGTGGGTTAAAGTTTTTTGTTAAGTAAGCTCATAGACATTGAAGAAAGCCTTTTTTTCCTGACTTTCCTTTACGATTTTTAAGTCATTGTTTACTATGTTGATGTGATTTGTAGATGGGTCAGGAAGCAAAGAAAAGATATGTTTTATTTGGCCCTGGTTTAAGATGACCAATTCTTGCCTTGCACTATCCTGGTAGTTTACTTCAATATATCCACTAAAATTTTTGTTTTTGAGTTTGGATAAAAGCATTCCCAGGTGGCTAAATTCTGAAGATAGATGCTGGTAGATGGTATTACAGGGGATAGAGAAGATAGTGCTTAAGATGCTAATTATTTTATAGGGAAAAGCGTCAACCCAGAGCAATCCTTCTTCTTTTTGGGCCAGTTCCAGAAGGGTTTGCACTGCTTTAGAGCCACTTAGTCTTTTCCCCTCATTTTCTAAAACTCCGCCAACAATGTCTCCTTCCAGAATAAAAAAATATCCTTCTTTTTGAGGAAAATTTAAATATATAGTTCCACTAAAATCTTCTCTTTTTAAGGAGAGGATTAACCTCTCCATGAAGATAAAAAAAGTTTTTAACTTTCTATAAACAGGTTTACCTTTTAATTTTAACATAGATTAAAACTATTAAAAATAGATTTTAGAGTCAATTTTTATCTTTTAATAAAGTCAAAAAATCTAAAGGTATGGGAAAGACAGTAGTTGTTCTACCTTCTGCAGCCATTTCACGCATGGTTTGTAAATAGCGCAATTGTAAGGCCTGGGGTTGAGAGCCTATTATCTTGGCTGCTTCAGCCAGTTTTTGGGCAGCTTGGAATTCTCCTTCAGCATTTATAATCTTGGCCCTTCTTTCCCTTTCTGCTTCAGCCTGCTTGGCCATGGCTCTTTGCATTTCTTGAGGTAGGTCGATATATTTCAGCTCCACACTGGTTACTTTTATGCCCCAGGCATCAGTATGTTCGTCTAAAATACCTTGAATTATAGAATTGATTTTATCTCTATGAGCCAGAAGTTCATCCAGCTCCACTGAACCACAAACACTGCGCAAAGTGGTCTGGGCTAGCTGAGAAGTGGCAAAGTTAAAGTTTTCCACCTCTAAGATTACCTTTTTAGGATCCACTACTCTATAATAAACTACGGCATTTACTTTAATGGAAACATTATCTTTTGTAATCACATCCTGGTGGGGTACGTCCAGAGTCACTATTCGCAAATCCACTTTTACCAGCTTATCGATAACAGGAATAACGATTATCAAGCCAGGCCCTTTAGGTTCGAGCACTCTACCCAGGCGGAAAATTACTCCGCGTTCATATTCATTTAACACTCTAAGGGACGCAAAAAGAAAAAAGATAATAAGTAACAGGGGAAAACTTAAGGAGATCATTTTTCGTCCTCCTTTAGGGGAGTTATGTTTAAGGTTAATCCTTTATGGCCTACAACTTTTACTTTTTGTCCTTTTTGCAGGGGCTCAGTACTCTGGGCCTGCCAGATTTCTCCTCTTACTTTAATTTGCCCTTGTCCCTTTTGCCAGGAGATAACCTCTCCTTCGCTATGTAAGGGAATGGGGTTATGTGGCTTTTTTAGTAAAGAACGGGTGAGCAAAAACACCAGTAAGACCAGAAAAAAGGATAAGGTTAAAAAGCCTGGCAGAAAACTTTTTATACTCCAGATAAAAAAGGAGTTGGTGGGCTCGTAAAAAAAGTAAGAACCTAAAAAGAGAGCAATAAGCCCGGCTACACTCAGTAAACCATAGCTAGTAATTTTAAGCTCCAGGATAAAAAAGACAATTCCTAGAAGGATAAGTAAAATGCCTGCTAAGTTGATGGGTAAAAGCGAAAGGGCATAAAGCCCTAAAACCAAAGCCAAACTACCCACTACTCCAGGAAAAATTGTCCCTGGGTGGGAAAGTTCAAAAAATAAGCCCAGAAGGCCTCCTAAAAAGAGAAGGTAGGCTATTTGCGGGTGAAGAATATAGCTTAAAAAACTTAAAAGAGGAGAAGGACGGTAGGGGATAAGGTTGTAGTTGTTGGAAATGTTTATTTCTTGTCCTTTTAAGCGTGGTTTTCTTTGTTTTATTTGTTCCAAAAGGTCTTCTACAGAAACGGCCAGAAAATCTACCACCTTATTTAAAACTGCTTCTCCAGCTTCAATACTTGTAGCCTCAGTGATAAAGCTTTTGTAAAACTCAAAATTGCGTTTATTCTTTAGACAAAGAGACTTTAAAAGGCTTAAGGCGTCTTCTTCGACCTTTTTTTGTAAGATGGAGTTTTGTTTTTCTGATTGAAGAAAAATAGGAGTAGCTGAGCCCAGGGTGGTGTTGGGAGCCATTGCTGCCATATCTGCACTGGCTACCAAAAACACTCCCGCAGAAGCAGCATGGGCACCTTGAGGGTAGACATAGACTACTAGAGGTAAGGGGTAATTGAGTATTTGCTGGACCAGGTTGCGGGTGGAAGAGAGAAGACCGCCTGGAGTATCTAAGGTAATTACAACCAGAGCTGCCTTTTCCTGAGAAGCCTTTTTAAGCCCTTGTTCTAAAATCTGTTCCAGGACAGGGGTAACAGGCCCCTTTAGAGGCAAAAGAAAAATATTTTGGGCCAGGCTCAAGGAGGTGAAAGTTAGATAAAAAAGAAGGGATAGAATAAAAAGGAAGATTTTAAATTTGACGCGGGACATAACGCTTGAGAGCCTCCCAGACGATTTTTTTTAGTTCTCTATTATCAGGTAGCAAATCATTAAAGTCTGGTAAAGCTATAAGGAGACTTTTTTTATATTCAAAAATCTGGTTATAGGCAAAGTCCTCTTGAGGTAATAAACACTTAAAACACTCTTGGCCAAAGCAAAAAATATAAGTAGGCTGGATTTTTTTTAGGCCAAATTCAAAGAGTTCCAGATTGCAGACATATTTTTCCTGAAGAGGATAAAAGAGGGGCCAAAAAGTTATTTGTTTAGACGGCCAGTTTAGTTGGTCGTGAGCAGCGTCAAATATTTTTTTCACCAGTATTTTGCGAGGATTATTGGTTTTTGTCTGTAGGTCTAGAAGGTAGTCTTTATAAATCCAGAGGCTATAACTGAGATATCTTTTAGCTAAAAGTTTTTGTTTTAATTCTGGAGGAAAAGAAGATAAAATTTGGAGGGGGGTGAGAGCAGTATTTTTTTTAACAGCAAGGGAGTTAGTTGTTTTAGGTTTTAAAAACCACTTTAAACCAAGGCAATTTAAAATCCTGGTTTTTAAAGAGTCTTCTAGGTGGAAAGGAGAATATCCCATAAGCGCCAAGCTATTTCGGTTTTGGGTAGAAGGGGCCAATGCTCTTCTCTGCCCTTTTTATCCAGGAGAATGATTTCATTTTTGTCTTCCCCAAAGGGAGAGTGTTTTCCCACTTTGTTGGCCAGAATAAGGTCTAAATTCTTGTTTATCAGCTTGGATTTTGCTTTCGCCAAGACATCCTGGCTTTCCAAAGCAAAGCCTGCCAGTTTTTGAGTGGAAGTTTTTTTCTGACCTACAGTAGCTAAGATGTCTGGATTGGTTTCAAACTCCAGGACAAGTTTTTTTTGTTGTTCCTTTTTTAGCTTGGTCTCTCCCAGATAAGGGGGGCGAAAATCGCACACAGCTGCACTAAAAATACCCATGTCCATCTGGGGCCAGAGGTCCAGGACTTTTTCAGCCATTTGTTTTGCTGTGGTGATAGGTAGAAGAGTAAACTCTGGCAGTAAATCCAGGTCTATATTTATGGGGCCGTGAACCAGATAGACTTCTGCTCCTCTTAGCCAGGCAGCTAAAGCAATGGCTAGGCCTGTTTTTCCAGAAGAAGGATTGGACCAGAAACGAACCAAATCAAAGTATTCTCTCGTAGGTCCTGCTGTGACCAGTACTTTTTTCCTTTAAGGTCCTGAGGAGTTAAACTTTTAAGAAGATGATAATAAATAGTTTCTTCCCTGGCCAGGCGTCCCTTTCCCCTGTCTTTACAGGCTACTTCCCCTTCTTCTGGTTCAATAAGGATAAAATTATGTTTCTTTAACTTGGTTAAGTTTGCCTGGGTTAAGGGATTGGACCACATTTGGGGATTCATGGCTGGTGCCAATAGAACCCTCTGGGAAAAGGCCAGCACCTGGGTGGTTAGCAAGTTGTCCGCTAAGCCCTGGGCTATTTTATTTAAGGTGTTGGCTGTACAGGGACAGATTAAAAAAGCATTACTGTGCTGGGGATAGAGATGGGGAAAATCCTGCCTGAAATGGTCCTGTTCAGTAAATACAGGCTCTGCTCCCAGGGCCTTGAAGTTTAGGGCAGGTATAAACTTTTCTCCAGCCCGGGTTAAGGTTACGCCTACTTGCAGGTTGGATTTTAGCAGTAGGCGTAGTAAATTTAAACTCTTATAGGCTGCAATACTGCCTGTAACGCCAAGATGTACCTTTTGTCCGTAGTAATGCTCAAATACAAACACCAATTACTCCGCTTTAGGTCCTAAAGTGTTGGGTGTGCTTTCAGAGATAATGCGAGGAGTTACCCAGACTTGCATTTCTGTGGTAAAGGAACCGTCTTGAATGTGAATGATGCAATCTTTGTTGGGTTTTTCAAATACTAAAATGTATTGGCCATACTTAAAATAGGAACGAAGGGTCCAGTTTTCTTGAGGCATGGTGTTTACATAAAAGTCAAAAAGAGAAACCGCATCCACTCTACCTTCAAAGCTAACTACTCCAGCTTTAATAGCCGCAGATTCAAAGAGAATGGACTTTTTAGGAACGAGTTTCATATCAGTGGGTACTGGAATGTCATCAAAGTCATAATAGGAATGTAAAGAATCCTGGGTGTTGGTGGTTACAGGTTGAGGTGCGCTGGGAGCAACTTCTGGCTCTTTTTGCTTGCTGGCACAGCCACTAAGAATAAAAAAAGCAAGCAAAATTCCCAAGAGTAGATTTTTTTTGTTCATAAGACCTCCCTTATTTAGTAGTTTTTTGTTGGAGTAATAACGCTAACGCTGTTGTCAACTTGGTAATATTTTTATTGGCCAGACGCAACTTTTGGCTGATACTTTGACTTATTTTAAGTAAAATTTTGAAAGCCAGAAGAGGGTCTTCTTGAGCAAGCTTTAAAAAATCTTGTTGAGTAATTTTTAGTAATGTACATTGGGTTAAGGCAATTACATTGGCAGAGCGTCTGTCTGCGTCTATTAAGGCCATTTCTCCTAGCAGGGGATAGTCTTTCCCTTCCAAAATAGCCAGAGTTTTTTTGTTTTCTGTAAGAAAGGTTAATTTAGAAGCCACTTCTTCTGCCAGCATTTGTTTTACTATTTTGACCTTTCCTTGCACTAAAATAAAAAAATCCTGTCCTACACTTCCTTCTTTGAGGATGAAAGTAAATTCTTCTACTTCCACAACTTCTACTATATTTTGCAACTTTTCCAGTTGTTTTTCTTGCAAGTCAGCAAAAAGGGGAATGTTTTTTAGGTTAAGCATTTTTTAAGTAAATTAAGGCATCAAAATTTTTTAAAACAGTATCCCTGGGTGGCAATAAACACACTTCTGGCTCCAGGGAGTCAAATCTGTCTTCCAGGCCCGAAGCATTAAATAATTCTTGAATAAATTTATCCAGAGAGGAGTTTTCATCTAAAATATCTTTCAGAGAAATAGAAGCTTTTTCTTTGCATAGAGCAACAGGTATGACCTGCGGATTGTGAGTACAAAGTTCTTCCCAGGTGAATTCCTTTTCTTCAGAGGTCAAGGGCCTTAATTGAAGCAGATTGGGAGAAGCAGAAAGCAGTTTTTGAAAAAGGAAAAGATAAAAGGCGAGAAACTGGCCTGTCCCAAAAGTAAACTGGTAGCTTCAGAGCGCACTATTACCTGATCAGCTCCAGCTTTGAGTAAGTGTGGCTTGTTTTTGCTCTCTTTTATTTCTACAAAAATGGGTACTTGAGGTGCCAATTCTCTGGCTGTAAGTAAGGTGTAAAGCACCTCCTGGTCAGGGTCTTTTTCTTCTTCTGGCAGTAAGATAATAATGGTTTTTGCTTCCTGAAGGTTGGCTTGTTTTAAAAAATTTTCTCTTTTAGCCAGGCCATTTAGATAGTAAATTTCTTTTTCGGTTTCTGTTTTTATTTGTTCAAAGTGTTCTTCTTCCAGAGGTGCTACAATTAAAGTAGGTAAGGAGCTTTTTTTGATGATATTTATTCCCTGTTCGTTCCAGTTTAAAATAGCTAGATGGTTAACTAATTTCACTTTGGCTAATCCCTTACGTTTTTGTATTCTTTTTTCTATTAAAAAGGAAGCCAGATTTCCTGTCAAGATAGAAACAAAACCAATGCCAGTAAGCATTACTACAATTCCCAGTATTTTACCAGCCAGAGTACTGGGGACAATATCGCCATAACCAACAGTAGTGACAGTAACTACACTCCACCAAAGGGCGAGAAAAAAGTCTTTTTTTGCTCGAAGGCCAGGTTCCAGCCAGTAAAATAGGCTGGAACTGGCCCCAAAAAGCAAGATAAAAATAATTCCCAGTTTAAACCAGGTCTTTTGGAGCAGTTTAACCCAGTTAGTCTTCATCCAATTCTTCTTGCATTTTTAAAAGTTCTTCAAATCTAATGTCGGCTCCTAAAATTGCCTTAATTTCATCTTTTTCGTCAAAGATGGGTATGGATACGGTTAAGCAAAGTTTCCCTGTAAACATGGAACGATAAAAATCAGTAATGTGTAACTTGCCACTTTGCATAGGCACAATAAACCACTCTCTATTGGATAGGTCAGTACCTATAGGCATTTGTTCGTAGTTTTTCAGGTACTTGGGGTCACTAACCTTAAAGGTAAGGAGTTTACCTTTGTTGTCTGTAAGATAAATGTACTGAATAAAAGGATATTCATCTAAAAAGTGGCTTAAAAGAGGTTCTACCAGTTGTACATCTAGAGAAGAGATATCCTTTTCTTGGGACAGGTTAGTAATGATTTTGGCAGAGATATTGTGAGCCAGAATTTTAAGATGGTCAAATTGGGAGGGAAAGAGTTCGGGCATAAAACGTTTAACCAATTTTTCCATTTCTTCATGGGAAAAATTGGTAGTCCTTCCCTTTTCATAGGCTTGCATAATCTTGTTGTATATTTTTTGCACTGCAGGGTGCCTTTTGTCCACCTGTTTGTCTGGAGGTAGGTCCAGGTTGTGGTTTATCCAGTAGGCGACCCCGGCCTTTCCAGCCTTGTCTGTGATGATAATGGGAATGGGTCTATCTAAAAGCAGGTTGGTGTCAAAAATATTGTAGATTTCTTCGTTTTTCATCAAACCATCAATGTGGATGCCAGCACTGGTGGCATTAAAATCCCGACCAGCAAAGGGATAATTGGGAGGAATGTTCATTCCCAGTTCCTTTTGGAAGTATCTGGCTATTTCTGTGATTGTGGGTAGCAAGGCTGCATCGTCATTACCAGTGAGTGAAATATATTCAATGGCTAGGGCTTCTATCGGAGTATTGCCTGTCCTTTCCCCAAATCCGAAAAGGGAACCATTTACAGCAGCACAACCATAAAGCCAGGCTGTAACTCCATTGATAAAGCCTTTGTGAAAGTCATTGTGGCCATGCCACTCCAGCCACTGGCTGGGAACGCCTGCTTCATCAGTAAAGGTTCTGATTAATTTGGGTACAGCTCTAGGTAAAGCTGCTCCCGGATAGGGTACTCCCATACCCAGAGTATCACAGAGCCTGATTTTTACCGGCAGGCCACTTTCTTCTGCCAGGCGCATAAGTTTCTGGGCAAAGGGAATGCAAAAGCCATAGATGTCTGCTCTGGTGATGTCCTCAAAGTGGCAGCGGGGGACGATATTTAGTTCCAGGGCCTTTTCCACTATTTTTAGATAGTCTTCCAGGGCTTGCTTGCGGTCTTTTTTTAACTTTAAATAAATGTGATAATCAGAAACAGAAGTGAGCATTCCTGTTTCTCTGATTTTCATCTGTTTTACCAGTTTCAGGTCTTCTTCCTTGGCCCTAATCCAGGCAGTTATTTCTGGATAGCGATATCCTCGTTCCCGGCAAAGCTCTACAGCCTTTCGGTCCTTTTCAGAATAAAGGAAAAATTCACATTGTCGAATTAGCCCTGAATAACCACCCAGTTTATGTAAGAGGTCGTAGATTTTAAGAATCTGATCGGGAGCATAGGGAGGTCTTGCCTGTTGTCCATCCCTAAAGGTAGTATCTGTGATAAAGAAATCCTCTGGTGGCCTGGGGATTACAAAAGAGTCATCAAAATAGGTCCTACTGACTTTGCGATAAGGAAATATTTCTCTAAAAAGATTGGGTTCCTTTTCGTTGTGCAACTGGTAATCGCGTTTCACAGGATTACTGTGTATAAGTTTGCTTTTCATCTTCCCTCCCTTTTATTCTAAAATAAAAAACCCCAACCAAAATGGCTGGGGTTTTAGCTCTGTTCCTTTTAGTCTAACTTTAGAAGCTCCACCCCAGCTCCTGTCTTAGCTTTGCTGGGATATTGGCTGTTTGAGGTGGCAAATAGGGTCTGGGAGCCCCAGCCATTTTTCTGCTTTCTTTTAGTTCATCTAAAGAAAAGTCTCTGGGGATAGCAAAAACCTGATTGGGGTAAATTAAATCAGGATTTTTGATTTGGTCTCTATTGGCTTTGTAAATCAAAGGCCACATAAAAGGATCGTTATAAATATCTTTGTACTCAGCAATCCACCACAGACATTCACCTTTTACCACTTTGTGAGAGGTAGGTAATTTGGCATAGTTTTGTTCATAGAGCTCCATGGGAGAAGGAGCAACTACTTCTTCTGTTACCTTTTCTTCTACTACCTCAGATTGAGTGGTCTGGGTTTGCTCTTGTTTAGGAGCAACTGGTTCACTCTTCACCTCTTTTTTGGCACATCCAAAGGCCAAAAGGCTTAGGCCCAAGGCAGCCAAAATCAATAATTTTTTCATTTCTTGCCTCCTTTTTTATACTAAAAAACTGGTTACGACTTTAATCTTCGAAGCTCTATAGCAACATTTTTTGCTTCTTGCAACCCAACTTTGTGCTGAGGAGAAATTTTTAATCCTTCTTCCACAGCCTTTTGGGCTTCTTCCAACCATCCACCCTTGCGTAAACTTTTGGCAGCCAGAAAATACATTTGAGCAATATCTGGCTGATAAATTGCTTCCAGGAGTTTATGGTGAGAGGGTTTAAAGACTTTTTTCACCAGTTCACTCTGGGCAAAGAAGAAACGGGCCAGGAGTTCATTGTCCCGATGATGAGGCAAATAAAGCAGAAAAAGGTTGCGTAAGTGAAATTGGAGAAATTTAATTCTTTTTATCTCTCTTTCTATGGATTCTGAAGTCTGTTTCAACACTTGATAAAGTTCTTTTACTGTGAGCTTAATTTGAGGGGGAAGTTCTTTTTGGGCCTGAATTTCTTCAAACCAGGGGCGGTAACGGTTTTGTTGATAGGCATCTTCTTTTAGCTTCATGGATTCGTGGAAAATATAGCCTAAACTCCAGTCAATAAGTTGCGCTAAAAGAGGCGCTTTTTTTCATTTTTGGAGAGGATGTGAACCATGTCTTTGAGTCTCCATAAAGGCCCTTTGCTCATTTCCTCTCCCACCAGTTCTTGAAAAAAGAGAAAATGGACCCGCTTTTCTTGTTCAAAAAAGTTAAACTCTTTTTCCAGTTCACAACTAATGAGACAAAAGTCCCTTAAGATATCCCGTACAAATTCTGGAATTTTTTTGTTTATCCACTTCTTTGACATGCAAAAAAAATAGCATTAGTTCCAAGAAAGTGTAAAGCTTTTTTAGGGGTTTAGTTTTGCCTAAAAAAATTATTTTAATTTCCATTTTAGCTTCCCTTATAACTATTGGTTTAAAACTAGGTGCTGCTTATGTAAGTAATTCTGTAGGCATATTCTCAGATGCTTTGGAGTCTTTTATTAACCTCATTGCCAGTTGTGTGGCCTATATGGCCTTGAGTTTGGCTGAAAGGCCAGCAGATAAGAAACACACCTATGGTTATAATAAGGTAGAATACTTTGCCAGTGGCTTGGAAGGCGGACTTATTTTAGTGGCCTCTGGGGGTATTTTTTATGCCGCCTTTAAGAGGTTTTTGCATCCCCAGGAACTCAACTCTCTGGATTGGGGAGTGTTTTTGGTCCTGCTTAGTGCTGTGGTAAATGCAATAGTGGCCTGGATTCTGTTAAGAGGGGCCAGGCGCTATAACTCTATTGTCTTAGAAGCAGATGCCAAGCACTTACTTACAGACGTGATTACTACCCTGGGAGTGTCTTTGGGAGTGGGCATTGTTTATTTTTGGCCTCAGTTAAAGGTCGTGGACCCTTTGCTAGCCCTTCTGGTAGCCCTGCAAATTTTGCGTACTGGTTATGAACTTACTCAAAAATCCTTTTGGGGACTTTTAGATAGGGCCTTACCTCAAGAAGAACAGGAGCAAATTGAAAAGATAGTGAAAAATCATTCTGTTGAACTTACCTTACACAACTTGAGAACCCGCAAATCAGGGAAAAAAAGGTTTATTGACTTTCACTTACTTCTGGATGGAAAAACCAGTGTGCAACAGGCCCATGATATCTGTTGTGAACTGGAAGAAGAGATTCGCAAGGCGTTTCCTGAAAGTGAAACTACCATTCATGTAGAGCCCATAGAGGATAAAAGGTCCTGGAAGGACGACTTCCTCAGGCAAGCAGAGAAAAATAAAAAATAAAAATAAGGCCGGGCAGAAGGCCAGGGGTAGTTGTCTTTGGTATATATTGTGCAAAGTTACATTTAGGTAGAAGATTGTTAGCTGGAAAGGCAGTTCTAATTAAATCCAGCTTAACTTACTAAGAAAAAGGGAGTGTTAATTATGAAAGGAATAGTTTTGGCTGGTGGCTCAGGGACCAGGCTTTATCCTTTGACTTTGAGTGTGAGCAAGCAGTTGTTGCCAGTATATGACAAGCCCATGATTTATTACCCGCTATCCATTCTTTTTCTGGCTGGCATTCGGGAAATTTTAATTATTTCCACTCCTCAAGATTTGCCCAGGTTTGAACAGCTTCTGGGCGATGGGCAGATGTTGGGCGTTAAATTTAGCTATGTGGTACAACCTAGGCCAGAAGGGCTGGCTCAGGCCTTTATTCTGGGCGAAGAATTTATTGGTGAAGATAGTGTTTGTCTGGTCCTGGGGGATAATATTCTCTATGGAGAAGGACTGTCCAAGGTCCTGGCTGAATGCGTAAACCTTTCTAAAGGGGGGATTATTTTTGGTTATCCAGTTAAAAATCCCAGTCGCTATGGAGTGGTGAACTTTGATAAAAAGGGGAGGGTGCTGGGAATAGAGGAAAAGCCCAAACAACCCAAATCCAAATACGCAGTCCCAGGAATTTATTTTTACGACAACCAGGTCGTAGAAATAGCCAAACAGATTAAGCCTTCCTGGCGGGGAGAGCTGGAAATCACTGATGTAAATAATGCCTATTTGTCCAAAGGCCAATTGGTGGTCAAACTTTTGGGCAGAGGTTATGCCTGGCTGGATGCAGGCACGCATGCTTCCCTGCACCAGGCCAGCAGCTTTATTCAGGCTATTCAGGAAAGACAGGGTTTTAAAATAGGTTGTTTAGAAGAAATTGCCTATCGCAAGGGTTTTATTGATAAAGAAAAATTACTTTTTTGGGCAGAAAAGTACGCCAAAAATGAATATGGAGATTATTTGCGTGCTGTGGCTGAAGAAGAATAGGAGGAGTTGTTTTTCAGGGCATTTATCTTTTGATTGTAGAAGAGGATTAAGCTTTTTCTGGAAAGCATTCCTACAAGATATAAGCCAGGTTCATCTTTTACAACAGGTATTTCTTCTATGTTTTTTTGTCCAAATTTTTTAAATACTGAGGCTAAATCTTCTTCAAGGTGAGTATAGATAAAATTTTTAAGCGCTAAATCGTCCATTACAATTAAATCATTTATATTTTGGTCATAGAGAAAGGGCCTAATATCTCTTAAGTCTATTATTCCTTTTAAGGTGTTGTTTTCTACCAGGCAGAAATAGTTTCTTTTAGTTTTACAGATAAGGGTTTTAAACTTTTGCAAGGTCATTCTGGGTGAAACTATGATTGGTTTTTTAAATTCATTTATGAGTTCCTTTACCTTGTATTCTTGCATTATATCCAGGAATAATTCTCCCTTATGAGCTGGAGAGCTAAATTTATTGGCTACTTGCCTGGAGTAGATGGTCCATTTGTGCATTAAGATATAAGTAAGAGAGCAGACTAAAAGACTGGGAATAAGTAGCTCATAAGAGCCAGTGAGTTCGCTGATAAAAATAATGGTGGCAATGGGAGTGTTGGATACTCCAGCAAAAAAGCCCGCCATACTCACAATAACAAAGGCAGAGGGGCTAAGGTTTAAAGTGGGAAAGGCAAAGTGTAAAAAATTGCCCACCAGCCCGCCTATGGCTCCGCCAATGACAATGGAAGGACCAAAGACTCCGCCACTTCCCCCAGAGCTGATGGTAAAAGAGGTGGTAAAAATTTTCCCCAGCCCAAGGGTTAGAAGGGTAAGCAGGGTTAATTCGTTGTTGATAGCTTGCTGTAAGTAACCATAGCCAAAACCTAGAGTGTGAGGCCAGAAAAAACCTATAATACCAGTTAAAAGTCCTCCCAGAGCGGGTTTAAAGTAGTTGGGGATATTTAGTTTTTTAAAGTAGTTATGTACAGCGTGAAAGGTGGAAACATAGAAAATGCCCACTCCTGCCAGAACAACAGCCAGGAACAAAAAAGGTAGCAACTGGGTTGCCCTGGTGATTTGGATAGAAGGAGCAGTAAAAAGGCCCTGAAAACCATATACGCTGGCAAAAATGGAAAAGGCCACTAAAGAAGCTATGCTGGCAGGTAAGATGGCCTCTGCTTCCAGGTCAGATTCCTTGTAGAGCACTTCAGCTGCAAAAAGGGCTCCTGCCAGAGGCGCTTTAAAGATACTGCCAATGCCTGCTCCCAGGCCAGCCAGGATAAGTACTCTTCTTTCATCTGGGCTCAGACCCAACTTTTCAGCCAAAAAGGCGCCAAAGCCCGCTCCAATCTGGGCAATGGGGCCTTCTCTTCCGCCTGAACCGCCAGTAGTCAGAGTTAAGAGAGAAGCCAGCATTTTTAAAGGAGGTACTCTTTTGCGCATATAACCATTTTGAAAGTGATAGCTTTCAATAACCGCATCTGTACCGTGTCCTTCAGCTTCTGGACAAAAGAAATAGAGCAGGAGTCCACACAACAGGCCGCCTAAGGTGGGCAAGATAAGAAATAAGTAGGGACGCAGGGGCGCAGAGGAAGTGGTAAGGCTTTGGCCTTCTCCTCCAGGTAGGGGTGGAAAATAACCGGCTAAAAAGTGAAAGAAAAATTCTACTCCCCGGGTGGATAGGAACTGGAAAAGAATGGACATACATCCGGCAGCAATGCCTACCAGGATGTAAAGCAGCATCCACCTGCTTATTTTTTTGAACCAGGAAGCCAAGTTTGCTCCTTACTTGATTTTTAGTTTTAAACTAACTTCTCCAGGCACAAAGCCTTTTAGTTCAGAGAGCATGGCCAGCAGTGTTTTTTCAATTAACTTGCAGACAAAGGGATTGGTGCTTAAGGGGTGCCCATTTACTTTTATTTCCAGGCGGTCTTGCTTTAGAGCCTTACACACACTTATATTGGCTTTACCCTGGACAATTAACTTACCTGCTTCCAGGCACCCTTTTAATCCACAGGCTTCACAATCAAGACCAGGCAAAATAAATCCCTTTTCTTCTATTAAAGTAACAATTTCTTCTGGTTTGGCAATATGTTTTAAGGGGGAATTAAAGGGTTTGGGACTATAGTAGGCAAGGCTTAAGCCATTATCCAACTTTTGTAGGTCTTCTTCTTTTTGGGGTAAGATAATTCTGGGTAGCCAGGTCAGGTGTTTACCCCCTTCTACTAAAAGGATATGGCTGCTGAGTAAGGGAAGTAAATCAGGCAGGTATTTTTTTTCTGGCCAACTGATAAAACTTTCTTTTTCATTTAGCCCTATACTGATACATTTTTGCTTTAAAAACTTTCCTGTATCTGTGTTGGCCAGATTAAAGGTGTGATGGGAAAACTTGGCCACTCCTACTTTTTTGCCTTTTTTTTGAAACAGTTCTATTACTTGAGAAATTAAAGTAGTTTTGCCTGATTTTTTATAACCTACAAAAGCTATGCCTTTTAAATTGCCCTCCATGAAAAAATCCTCCTTAAACTTTTGACAAGCTAGGCCTCTTTGCACTAACAGAACTAAATTCTGGCTTGGAAAAATATTTCTAAATTAGGGTAGTATAAAGAAAATGGCAAGAATAAATAAGATCAAAGGTTTTGCAGATTTATTTCCTCCAGAGAGTAATCTTTATGTATTTATGGAGGAGAGGGCAAGAAAGGTTTTTCCTCTTTATGGTTATGAGGAAATCAGGATTCCTGTTCTGGAAAAGACAGAGCTTTTTGCTCGTTCCATTGGTGGAGAAACCGATATTGTGCAAAAGGAGATGTATACCTTTGCTGATCGCAAGGGCAGAAGTTTGACCTTACGGCCTGAAGCTACGGCTGGTGTGGTCAGGGCCTTTATTGAAAGTGGAATGGCTTCTAGAGAAGGCGTGTATAAGTTTTTTACCTTTGGCCCTATGTTTCGCTATGAGCGGCCGCAAAAGGGAAGGATGCGCCAATTCCATCAGATTGATGTGGAGATGTTTGGGCCAGAACATCCCCAGGCTGATGGAGAGTTGATTTTAATGCTTTTTAATTATTTACAGGAACTGGGGCTTAATTCCCTGACCTTTTATGTAAATTCTTTGGGTTGCAAGGAATGCAGACCTCAATTCCAGGAAAAGTTAGTGGCTTTTTTAACTCAAGTGCCAGAGGAAAACCTGTGTGCAGATTGTCAGCGTAGGCGCACTACCAACCCCTTGCGAGTTCTGGATTGCAAGGTGGAAAAGTGTCGGGAAGTGGTTAGAGAGGCTCCCAAAATCACGGATTGCCTTTGTGAGGAATGTAAAAAACACTTTGAGCAAGTAATAACTATTCTCAACCAATCCCAAATTCCCTGGGAGCACAATCCCTTTTTGGTTAGAGGGCTGGACTATTATCAGCGTACCACCTTTGAGGTGGTTTCCTTTGATGCCAATATTGGTGCACAAAGTGCCATTGCTGGAGGTGGTCGCTATGATGGGTTGGTGCGCAATCTGGGTGGACCAGATGTGCCAGGCCTTGGTTTTGCCTGTGGTATGGAGAGGATTGCTTTACTCCTGGAAGGCCAAAAACAAAACTCTTTGGACTTTTTTGTAGCTATTATTGCGGAGCAGGCCCTTAATGCCGGAATAGAGTTGGCTCAGAGGTTGCGCCAAAAGGGATATAGAGGAGAAGTGAGTTTTGAAGCCAAGAGCCTTAAGGCCCACTTAAGACAGGCAAATAAAAAGAAGAGCAGGACTTGTTTGATTTTGGGAGAAGAAGAGTTGGTCCAAAAAGTAGTACAGGTAAAAAACCTACAAACAGGCCTTCAACAGAGCGTGGCCTGGGAAGACATAGAGCAAGCTTTAGGAATACTTTTTTAAAGGGGAGAAGAAGAAATGGAGCGCAAAAAACAAGTTGCTTTGGATAGCCTGGGAGGCTGGAAAAGAACTCATAGTTGTGGGCAGTTGTCCTTGCAAGAGGATGGTCAGGAAGTATGTTTGATGGGGTGGGTGCAATTTAGACGCGACCATGGCGGACTTATTTTTATAGATTTAAGGGATAGAGAAGGCTTAACTCAAGTGGTTTTTGCCCCTGAGGTGAACCAGGAAGCCCTGGAAAGAGCTCATGTGCTTAGAAGTGAAGATGTCATTGCCATTAAAGGCTTGGTGCGTCCCAGACCTAAAGATATGATTAATCCCAAGCTTAAGACAGGAGAGATAGAAGTTGTTGTAAAGGAGTTTAAGATTTTAAATGCAGCTAAAACTCCACCTTTTTTAATTGAGGATAGGGCTGAAGTATCTGAGAATTTGCGTCTGAAGTACAGGTATTTAGATTTACGGCGTCCCTTTATGACCCAGAATCTTGTCTTGCGCAGTAAAGCAGCCCAGAGTGTGCGCAATTACCTCTCTGGCTTGGGCTTTTTAGAGCTGGAAACACCTGTTTTAACCAAAAGTACTCCCGAGGGAGCCAGGGATTTTTTGGTTCCCAGTAGATTAAATCCAGGTAATTTTTATGCTTTGCCTCAATCTCCGCAGCTTTTTAAACAGCTTTTTATGGTTGCTGGGTTTGATCGTTACTATCAGATTGTAAAGTGTTTTCGGGATGAAGATTTAAGAGCAGATAGACAACCTGAGTTTACCCAGATTGATATAGAGATGTCCTTTGTGGAAGAAGAAGATGTAATGACTATGGCTGAAGGCTTAATTGCTGCTCTGTTTAAAGATGTGTTGGGCCTGGAAGTGAAAACTCCTTTTCCCAGAATGACTTTTGCTCAGGCTATTGCGGATTATGGCCTGGATAAACCGGATGTGCGTTTTGACTTGCTGTTAAAGGATGTCACCTCTATTGTGAAAAATTCAGAGTTTAAGCTCTTTAGCAGTGCAGAACTGGTCAAGGCCTTGAACTTACCTGGAGGATCTACCTTATCCAGAAAGGAGATAGACGATTTAACTGAGTTCGTAAAAATATACGGAGCCAAGGGCCTGGCCTGGATAAAAATCAAAGAAAAGGAATGGCAGTCTCCCATTGCCAAGTTTTTAAGTGCAGAGGAAAAGCAGGGCTTGACCCAGGCTTTGGGACTAAAGCCAGGAGATATTGTCTTCTTCCAGGCTGGTCCCAAAGAGGTTGTGAATACAGCTTTAGGTTATTTACGTTTAAAATTGGGCGAAATGTTTAAACTTATTCCTGAAAACACCTATGCCTTTACCTGGGTGGTGGATTTTCCCCTTTTGGAGTGGGATGAAGAAGAAAAACGCTGGGTGGCAAGGCACCATCCCTTTACCTCTCCCAAGGTGGAAGACCTGGCTTTACTGGAGACAAATCCAGAAAAGGCTTTGGCCAGGGCTTATGACCTGGTGTTAAATGGACATGAAATTGGAGGAGGCTCTATTCGTATCCACACCAGTGAGATGCAACAAAAGATGTTTCAGGTACTGGGTATCGAGCCAGAAGAGGCTCAGGAAAAGTTTGGTTTTCTCCTGGAAGCCTTAAAATACGGCACTCCGCCGCACGGTGGTATTGCCTTTGGTTTTGACCGTATTATTATGCTTATGACTGGAGCTAAATCCATTCGAGATGTAATAGCCTTTCCCAAGACTCAAAAGGCTACCTGTTTGCTTACTGATGCGCCCAGTGAGGTGAGCTCCAGGCAATTAAGAGAGCTACATTTAAGGCTTAGAGAGAGAAAAGAGGAGTAAATCTTGAGTTTGAAAATAATTACTTATCCCAATGAGATTTTGGCCCGTAAATCCGAGCCAGTGCAGGCAATAGACGAGGACCTCAAAAAACTGGCTCAGGATATGGTGGAAACCATGTATGAAAACAAGGGCATTGGCCTGGCTGCTCCCCAGGTGGGAAAAAATTTGCGTCTGATTACAGTGGATATCTCTGGACCAGAGAAACGAGAAGATTTGATGATTTTGGTCAATCCAGAGATTGTGGAAAAGAAGGGGAAGTGGAAGGTGAAGAGGGGTGCCTGAGTGTCATTGGCTATAGGGCCAGGGTAAAAAGGGCAGCCAGAGTAAAGGTAAAGGCCAAAAATCTGGAAGGAGAGGATATAGAACTGGAGGCTGAGGAACTCCTGGCCATTTGTCTCCAACATGAAATAGACCATCTGGATGGGATTTTGTTTATTGACCGCATTAGTCGCTTAAAACGCAATTTATACGATAAAAGGCTGCAGAAATGGCTGAAGCAAAGAAAAAAATAGTGTTTATGGGCACTCCTGAGTTTGCAGCCACCATTTTAGAAGCAGTTTCTTTGTGGAATGGTGGGCAAATAGTGGGAGTTTACACTCAGCCAGATAAACCTGCAGGCAGAGGAAGAAAGGTAAAATGCTCTCCTGTAAAGGAACTGGCTTTACAAAAGGGCTTGCCTTTATTCCAACCTCAAAATTTTAAGTCCGTAGAAGAAGTGGAAAAGCTTGCTAAGTTGCAGCCAGACTTTCTGGTGGTAGCTGCTTATGGGCTTATTCTACCCAGGGTTGTGTTAGATATCCCTAAAATTGCGCCTTTAAATGTGCATGCTTCCCTTTTGCCCAGATATCGAGGAGCAGCACCCATTCAACGCGCTATTTTACAGGGAGAAAAGGTAACAGGCATAACCATTATGCTCATGGAAGAGGGCTTGGATAGTGGCCCCATTGTATTACAGCGGGCCATGGCCATTGATATTAATGACACAGCCAAGACCCTGCACGATGATCTGGCTAAGCTGGGGGCAGAACTTATCGTGGAAGCCCTGGAAAAGATGAGTGCAGGTAAGATTACTCCTCTTCCCCAGCCAGAACACCTGGCTACCTATGCCCCTAAGCTGAGTAAAGAAGAGGGATTGGTGGACTTTAATCGTCCTGCTTGGGAGGTACACAATCAAATAAGGGGCCTTTTCCCCTGGCCTGGAGCTTATTTTTACTTTACCAAAGCTGATGGCCGCCAGATTAAAGTAAACCTTTTTCCTGGACAAATTGGGGAAAAGGTGGAGGATAGCCTGGTGCCAGGGAGCATACAGTTTAAAGAAAACAAAATTGCCTTTGCCTGTAAGGATAACTTTTATCTGGTGGAAAAGCTAAAGCCTGCCAATGGTAAATTAATGGAGGCCACGGCCTTTTACTGTGGTTTTTTAAGCAAGTGTCTGGAAAATGAGCAAAGATGACTATCAGAGTTTAAATAAAGAGATTCAAGATACCATTCCGGTCAAAAAACGGCTCTTTATCGGGCTTATTCTTCTGACTTCTTTTTTGTTGTGCCTGCTTTTAGTGGGATTGTGGGTGGTTCCCTATGTGGGATTGCGGCAAATCCATCCTTTAGCTCCTTATGTCCTAGCTGGTCTGCTGGGACTGATATTTATAGGAATAATTTGGTCCTCTTTGGGCTTGGTCCTGAGCATAATATTAAAGAAAAATGTTCTCCTTGCCCATAAAATTAGAGGTTTAACCATTAAATTCTTTTTACCTCTCATGGTGGGAGTGGGAAGAATTTTTAACATTTCCAAACAAAAGGTAAGGGCTTCTTTTATTAAAGTAAATAATGAACTGGTGTTAAGTTCCAGTAAAAAATATAAACCTCAAGAGATATTGCTTTTACTTCCTCACTGTTTGCAAAATAGCTTATGTGATAAAAGGTTAACTTATAATATTTATAATTGTGAAGAATGCGGTAAATGCCCTTTAGCTGGTCTTATTAAATTGCATAAAAAATATGGCATCAATATAGCAATTGCTACTGGAGGGACTATAGCCAGAAGAATTGTAGTTACCACCAGACCCAAGATGATAATAGCTGTTGCTTGTGAAAGAGATTTATCCAGTGGTATTCAGGATACATATCCTTTGCCTGTGTATGGTATTTTAAATAAACGGCCTAAAGGACCCTGTTTAGACACCTTGGTTCCTTTAAAGCAGGTAGAAAAGGCCCTGGAGTACTGTTAATGGCCAATTAAAATGAGCCCTAATCGGACAATAATTTTGAGCCACTTCTAGAGTGCAACAGATGGCAAAAGGCCATATCCTTCTAATTGTCTTATAAAGGACAATTAGGAGGATCAAAACTTGAAGGAATGGATCGTGATTCACAAAATCAAGGCATTATACGACGATGGCAACGGGCTTTCAATCCGAGCAATTGCCCGAGAACTAGGCATATCTCGGAACACAGTGAGAAAGTATCTGGGCATGGCGGAAGAGTCCATTCAAGCACAAAAGAGTCAACGAGAGCGCGCTAAGATACTTGATCAGCATCGGGACTACATCGTCCATCTGCTTCAAAGCTATCCAGGGCTTAGTGCGGTCAAGATTAGGGATAGACTTTTACGCAAGCATCCGGAACTTACAGTATCAAGTCGAACTGTCAGGCGATTTGTCAGGAGAGTGAAGGAGACTATCAGTTTCAAACAGAAGCGTTACTACGAGCCAGTTCTGGCCATGGAGCCTGGAGTACAGTGCCAGGTTGATGGTGGGGAGTTTCGCGGTTTGATGATCGGCGGAGAGGAAACGAGGGTGTACTTTGTGGTGTTTGTGCTTTCCTATTCGAGACTCATGTATGTGGCGGTGTGCAGGGAGCCTGTGGACACGGAGAAGTTTATACAGATGCATGATGCGGCCTTTCGTTACTTTGGAGGGTGTCCTGAGGAGTGTGTATATGACCAAACGAAGCTGGTGGTACTAGAGGAACGGTTTCGGGAGCTAAGGTTAAATGAGAGGTTTCACGCTTACGCCACAGCGGCAGGTTTTCGTGTGAGGGCCTGTGAGGGTTACGACCCCGAGAGCAAAGGCAAGGTAGAGGCCGGGGTCAAGTATGTGAAGCGCAACGCCCTTTACGGAGAGAGTTTTAGGAACTGGCAGGAGTTTGAGTCTTATCTATTGGAGTGGCTTAATGAAAAGGCCAACAAGCGTGTGCACGGCACCACGGGGAAGGTAGTGCGTAAGCACTACGAGGAGTGTGAGCGTTCTCATATGCGTGCCTACTTTACGCCCACGTATCTGAACCTACCTGAGGCATGTCAAGAGGTGCGGAAGGTGGACAAGACGGGGCTTATAGCCTGGAAGTCCAACCGCTATTCAGTGCCCATGGCCTATCAAAGGGCGCGAGTTGGGGTGAAGGAGAAAGGCCAGTGGCTGATAATCTCTAACCTTGAGACCGGAGAGGAGGTGGCGCGGCATGTTTTGAGCCGTGGACGAGGTGAGGTGATCAAGAACACCAACCATTACCGAGACAGAGAGAAACAGATTGCAGGTTACGAGACCGAGATCAGGGGGCATCTGGGAGAGGAAGGAGGTAGGAAGATATGTGGGCTTCTTAAAGAGACCTCTCCCAAGATTTACAAGGATCAGCTGGCAGGCCTGGTGAGGCTTCTTAGGCGTTATGAGATGCCAGAGGAGCTTTTAAGGTGTCTTTGCGAGCGACGGAGGCTTACTACCAGCCAGATCCAAGACTATCTTGAGGCCTGGGAGCATCGTCCGGAATATTTCTGCGAAGAATGGCTGGATAATCCCGCCGAAGTAGAGAAGAACTCAGCTCTTGGGCGGTATGCCAGGGTCACCTGTAAGGAGTTGAGCCATGAGATCCATTGAAGAGGTAGCCCATAAATACCGGAGCTTGAGGTTTAACAGCATTGGCGAGGCTTTGGCAGAACTTCTCCGTCAAGCCGAAGAAAACGAGGTATCTTATCTTGAGTTTGCGGACATGTTGGTAGAACACGAGCAGAAGGTGCGCAACCGGAAGCGAATAGAGCTCAACCAGCGTAAAGCAAGTTTCCCCACGGAGAAACATTTGGAGGGTTTTGACTTTAGGTTCCAGACGACCATTACGAAGCGTCAGGTGAACCGGCTTCTCACGTTTGAGTTTATCGAGAATCGGGAGAACGTGATCTTCATAGGACCACCTGGGGTTGGGAAAACTCATTTGGCCATAGGGATAGGAGTAAAGGCAGTGGGTGCTGGGTACAAGGTGCTTTTTCAGACGGCGCTAGAGCTGGTGGAGACTTTGGAACTGGCAGAACTCAAAGGGGAGTTGAAAAAGAAGATAGCAAGCCTTTTGAAATTTGATCTTTTGATCATAGACGAGCTTGGATATCTGCCGATGAGCAAGAGGAGCGTTTACAACCTGTTTCAGCTGATCAATAGCTTATACGAGTATCGTTCGGTGATGATCACGACAAACAAGGAGTTTACGGCATGGGGAGAATTTTTTCACGACGAGAACGTGGCAGTCCCAATAGTGGATCGCTTGATTCATCACTCACACATTTTCATGCTAGGAGGTGAGAGCTACCGCTTGAGAGAAAAATTGGAAAACTAGGGAGTGGGCAGGTGGGTCAATTTTGTTGTCCGAAAATGGATTAAATTTTTTGGCCATTGACAAGTACTTTGTTGAGCCTTAAAAAAGAAGTCAGATTTAAAGCCATCCAGGTTATAAAATCCACTTTAAAGGGAGAAGACCTTCAGGCTGCTCTGGATAATACCTTATCTCAACTATTAGATACAAGAGACAAGGCCTTACTTACAGAATTAAGTTATGGTTATTTTAGGTATAAAAATCAACTGGAATTTATCTGGCAGCGGTTTATAAAAAAAAGTGCCCATTTACCCCTGGAAATCAATATCCTTTTAAGTACTGCTGTTTATCAGCTGTTGTATTTAAGTAAAATTCCTGCTTATGCTGTTATTTCCTGGAGTGTTGAATTTAGTAAGCAAAACTATGGAGAGAAGTTAGCCGGTCTAGTTAATGCAGTCTTGAGAAAAATCTCTCAACTTAGCTTGGAAGAGGATTTTTTTAAACAGGATAAAGCAGATACCCTTACTTTTTTAAGCCGCAAATATGCTGCTCCCACCTGGCTGGTTCGCTATTTACTAAAAGATTTGGGAGAAGAAAAGGCCTTAAAATTTCTTGCCAGTTCCCTTTCCAGGCCCCTTAGTTCTGTTTTATTGGCAAAAAATTGTGATTTATCTGCCTTAAGAGAGGCTATTGAGGAAAATACAGAAGTAGGCTTTAGTATAAAGAAAGGCAGAGAAGAAGAAGTATTTAGGTTTTTAGAGGCTAAAAAATGTCTTTTTTATAATCAAAGTATTGAAAGTCAGAAGATTTTGTTAAGCCTTTTGGAGGAAAAGGACCATTTGGTTTGGGATGCTTGTGCTGGAAGTGGAGGCAAGTCTTTTATTTTATCCAGAGTGAATAAAAAGGTCATTGCGTCAGATATAAACTGGAAAAGGCTTTGTTTTTTAAAAAAGGAAAGCAAGCGTTTGGGATTTACTTTAATGGGAGTGCTTAGAGCAAGTGCTTATGCCTTGCCCTGTGCGCAGGTGGAAGGTATTTTGCTGGATGTTCCCTGTTCTGGTCTGGGTGTTATTGCGAGAAGGCCGGATATAAAGTGGAAAAGAAAGGAAGAAGATATTTTAAATCTGGCTAAGATTCAAAAAAAGATTTTAAGTAAAGTAGCATCCAGAGTAAAAAAAGGAGGAAAAATTTATTATCTTACCTGCACCTTAACCAGGAAAGAAAATGAACTCCAGATTGCAGAGTTTTTAACTGCTTATCCGCAATTTAGTTTAGAAAAGCAAATCTTGCCAGATTGTTCCAGGCAGGAGGTGTTTTTTGGAGCTTGCTTGCATAGAAAATGAGGATAGACTAAAGGTAAATTATAACCCTTAATTTTTATAGTTTTTTATGATTTACAAGCTAACAGAATTAGCCAATTATGTTTTTGACCCCTTGCATCGTCTATGGGAGGGAAAGGTTTTTCAACAAAAAATTGCAGGGGTTTTGGTTTTAACTTTTTTAATCAGTTTATCCTTAAGTGAATTAAAAAGACTGGGTTTACTTCCTGAATTTTTCTTCTCTCCCTGGATAAAGGCCAATCCCTTTTGGGCTGTGCATCTGGCCTTTTCCCTTTTGCTTGTTTTTGAAGTGATAAGCTTTATCTTTGTTTTACCCTGCTCTGTGTCCAAAGCAGTGGGTAAACAATTGGAGATTTTATCCCTTATTTTTTTAAGAAACTGCTTTAAATTACTCATTTCCTTAAATGAACCCATAAGTTTTCAAGGGCATCTGGACCTGGTTTTAAAAATAGGTGTGTATGGGCTGGGTGCTTTGTCTATTTATGTGATTATTTTGTGGTATTACAGGATAATTGGGCGGGAAAAGGAAAAATCTTCCTCCAAACAAATCAAGGGAGAAAAGATATTCCTTTTTGTAGGTGCTAAAAAATTCGTTTCTCTAATCCTTTTGGGCCTTTTCATTCTTTTAGGTGTTTATAATCTTTATGCCTTAATAATGCATAAAGGTCTTATTGCCTTTTTTAATGAGTTTTATACCATTTTAATCTTTAGTGATATTTTGATTGTTTTGATTTCCCATAGGTTTTTTCCAGCTTTTAGAGATATATTTAGAAATTCTAGTTATGCTGTGGCTACTTTGCTTATGCGCCTTTGCCTAACTGCACCTATTTATTATGATGTATTAATAGGAGTTATGGCTGCAGTTTTTGCTCTGTTAATTACCATCAGCCATACTAAAACCCAGGTATTATAATTTTATATTACAGGACTGGGGCAAATCTTGCGATAAGCACAAAAGGAACAGGGTTCCTGGCTTAAGCTGGGTTCAAAATAATCTTTTTCCAGCATATCAGTACATACCAGCTTTAAAAGTAGAGGGAGATTTTGGTTTAAGAGTTCTTGTTCTTCCTTGAGGTTTTTTTCTGTAAATAAAAGAGTTATTTTGGGCTCGTAGGGAGCCAGGTAAACCCAGCCACCATTGATATCCTTATCCTGGGTTTCTGTTAGAAGAAAAATATAAAAGGGAATCTGGAAGTCAAATTTCTTCTCTTTTAAAGAAGTCAAATCTGTATACTTAGTAATTACTTCCCTTATTTTGGCAGTGGAAGTAAGTTGCTGACCTGTTTTATAATCCAGGACTATGAGCTGATTGGCATTTTTTATTATTTTATCTATTTTACCTTTTAGATAGATATTATTAGTTAATTTATACTTTACCCTTTTTCAAGCTCTTCAACTTCATATCCAGAATAAGTATTGCTTATGGTTTGGATATATTTTTTTAGTTTATGATAGGTAATGTGTCTTAAAAATAGTTTTTTATCTTTATCCAGCTTTTCTAGCAATCCCATTTGTCTAAAGTTTTCATCTAAAATTTCCCTTAAGTTTTCTATGTATTTATCTTCTATGCATATTTTCTTGCCCTTAAAAGGCCTGAAAAATACTTCCAGGGTTTTGTGAACTACTGACCCCAGTAAGGCCGAGTCAAAAGTGCCCAGTTTCCTTTCTTCTTTTAATTGCAAGATATAGTTAAAATAAAAGAGTAGTTCGCATTTCAGGTAAGTGTTTAGATGAGAAGGAGAAATACCCTGGAGAAGAAGTGTTTTTATCTTTTCTTTATGCTCTTTTGTTTTGGGCAAGAAAGTCTTGGTGTTTAAGGCACTAGAGCTTAGAGGTGTAGATAGTTGTTTGAAAGCTGGTTCTTTTTTTTGTTTTTCCAGTTCCCAGATTATCTTTTCTACAAACCTGCTGGGAATGTTTTTCCCGCCTAAAAAATCTTTTTTTCACTGGTAGTAAGCAAAAAATACACTTCTTTACTGGCTTTAAGCAACCTGGTTAAATGATAGCCCTGGATTTGTTCCTGTTTTTCCTGTTGGGGAAGGTTTAAAAGAAGCCTGATTTCGCCAGATAAAAGAGGGTTGGGAGAGCTTGATTGGGGAAGATTGCCTTCTTCTGCGCCTAAGACCAGGACCTTGTTAAAGGCCAGGAGCCTGCTTTCCAAAAGTCCCAGGACTTGGATTCCGGCCAGGGGTTCTCCTTTAAGGGGAAGAAAAATTTTTTGAGTGAGGTTTAAGATTAAATGCAGCCCCTTTTTCAGGACAGGCTCTGCTCCTGTAAAGGAGATAATTTTAGCTGGCTTAAGACCTGTTCCTGCCAAACTAAAAGGGATTTTAAGCCCGTAGGCTCTTCTAATTCTAAACTGGTAGCCTGCTGGGTAAGGTGTAAAGCTTTAAACAGTTCCTGGAAAGTTTTTACCAGATTTTTTACTGTGGTTTTTTCTGCTGGTTGGTAATTTAAATAATTTTGAAAAAGAGATAGGATAAAATCTAGAGCTTCTTTTAGGTCGGGGTTATGAATTTTTACTTTTTTTATTTCTTCCAGGGTTAAGTAGGCTTTTCCCTGTTCCTTTAGTCTTAAATCAAGTTGAAAAATATCTTCTTCCAGCAGTCTTCCCTTTAGTTTGTTGTTTTTAATAAAGGGATATTTGATGAAATCCAGAAAAGAGGGAAGGTAAATATATTCTTCCTGCCTATGCTCCATTAAGTTTTTTATAATTTGTAAGAAGGAAAATATTACCGAATATTTTAAGGGATAGCCCAGAGCAAAGTTTACTTTTTTGTCTTTAAGTTCAAACATAAGAGGCTTTAGGGTGTCGTTTACTGTGGTTAAAAGGGCTATCTTATCAGGTTGGCTGGGATTTTCTGCCAGGTGGTGTTTTATTTCTTTTATCAGGGCATGATAAGTAGAGGCAAAGACAAAGGAAAATTTGGGCTCTGGATAGTCTTTTTTACTTAAAGTCTGAGGAGTTAACTTTAATTTTTTTAGCTCTCTTACTAAAATGGGATGTATTTCTTTGGGGTCATCTTCAAAAAAGAACCTGGCTCCCTGGTCTTTTAAATAACTAAAAATAACCCGTTCGCTCTGGGTAAGGGCAAAGAAGCCAACCAGCCAGGTTTGCAGGTCTGAGTCCAATACCTGTAAATTGTTAGCCAGGGTGCGAAAACAAAAGCCTGGAGTGGTTAGGCGGTGTTGGTGAAATTTTCTCTCCAAATCTTCTTTTATCTCTTTTAGGTGAGTTAAGATGTATTCTGTGCAGGTGTTTGCTTGAAGACTTAAGTGGATGTTGGGGATATCTATTAGTTCTTTATCTGTTTCTTCCAGTAGTTCGTAGAAAGAGTTGGACCATTCCAGGTAATTTTCCAGGGAAAGAAAGTTTTGAAAGTAAGGGTAGGTAAGGTGGATAAACTCCAGGTAATTGATCAGGGAATAGGGATGGATTTGAATAAATTTTAAAAAAACAAAATCCTCTAAACTGTAAATTTGAGGAGGAATAAAGGGTTTGGCTATTTCCTGCGCTAAATAATAGCGTAAAAAAAGCCCGGACCTTCTGGAAGGAAGAATGATTTGCAGGTGAGCCAAGTTTTCTTCTTGGGCAAGTAATTTGGCTATTGTTTGTAAGAAGTTTTCCTGGGGGTGGATAAGATAGCTTGCACTCATAAAACTGGCCTTAATTCTTCTTCTTCAAAGTAGATTAAATAAGCTTCTGTTTCCTTTTTAAATATATTTTGAAGCAACTGCTGATATACTTTCAACTGTTTTTTATGGTTTTCTTCACTATCCTCTTGCTTGGAAAGTTTTAAATCCAGAATTACTAGTTTTTCAGGAAATACTAACACTCTGTCTATACGATAGATATTCCCTCTAGCATCTATTACTTCCTGCTCTTTTAGCTCCTTAGTGCAGGCAGTAAAATTTTTTTCCTGAAGTAAAGTTAAAATAATATAAAACTTTTCCCTTATTTGTTTATGCTGGATTAAATCCTGGATGTTTTTTTCTTTATGGAGATAGAGTAAGCTTTGCTTTTGAGCAAAAAAGGCCCAGGCCTTTTCCAGGGCCTGGTCTAAGCTGGATTGGTCAGGTTTAAGCTGAGGTAAAAAATACAGGATAAGATGTAAAAAATCTCCCAGTAAAATGTATTTTTTAGGTGCTTTGGTATTTTCCTGAAGAAAATATTTTTTTAACATGCTTCTTTCTCCAGGAGGGTTTTAAGGATTTTACCCACGCCCCTGTCCTGATAAAAACAGTAAAGTTCCCTTTCTGCCCTGGTCAGGGCTACATAAAGCAGGTTGAGGCTTTCAATGGCTTTTTGGGCCTGCTCTTTCTCCAGATAGGGTTTGATTTCTTCAGCATAAGGTTTTTTTATGCGCACCAATCCTTCCTGCGGCAGGTAGAGCAGTTGAACCTTTTCTGGTTCCCAGTCTATTTTAGGAACAATAACTACGGGAAATTCCAGTCCCTTGGCGCTGTGAATGGTTAAAAGGCGAAGGGCATCTAAATTTTCTGGCACTTCCAGAAACTGCTCGGTTTTCGTTCTTCCCAAAAGGTAAGAAAGGAAGAAAGGGGAAGAAAATCCAGGTTGGTAGTAAAAATAAGCTCCAAAAAGTATTCAATAAAGGGCAGATGCTCTGGAAACCGTCCATAAATATCTTCTTCAGTTAAAAAGAGCTGCACTAAGTCATAGCAACTGAGATAAGAGGTCTGATTTAAGTAAAAGGCCAATTTATCAAATAACTCTGGATGGTTTTCTTTAAGGGCTAAAAGCAAAGGTTTATCTGACTCCTTCTGGCTGTAGAGGGAAACATCTGGGTTTTCTTTGAGCAAGAAAAAAGAGCCCAGTAAATAGAGGTCTTCCAGGGGAGAATCTAGAAAAGATAGCCAGCTAATTAGGCCTCTAATGACCCGGGAAGTCTCCAGGAGCAGGCTGTTTTCAGAAATAGCTGGAAGGTCTGCTTGCCATAACAGGGAGGTAAAGTGGCTTACCTCCTGGTTTCTTCGACACAGGATGGCAATGTCTTTCAGGGAATAATGTTTTTGTAGCTCCTTTAGGGTGGAAATTACTTTCCTTTCTATTTCTTCTTGTTCTTCCAGGGCCAGATAAACAGTTTTTCCCTGGATATTGGTAGGTTTGGGGGCTGGTTTTTGTTTTACTTCTGCAAAAAAGGTCTGTATTTTTTCTTTTAGTTCGTTGTTATCTTTTGCTAAATTTTCTAATATAAGGTCAAGTTTTTCTCTTACCTGGCTAAACAAATTGTTGTTAAACTCTATAACTTCTGGAGTTGAGCGCCAGTTGTATTCTAAAAGGCAATCTTTTACTTCCAGAGAAAAGTCCCTTTCTATCTGGTTAAAGATTTCTGGATTGGCGTTTCTCCAGATATAAATGGATTGTTTACTGTCTCCAACCAAAATTAAACTTCCACCTTCACTCAGGCTGTTTTCAATAAAAAACTTTAAGATTTGCCACTGTTCTAGGCTGGTGTCTTGAAACTCATCCAGGAGAAAGTGTTTCCACCTTTCTCCCAGCAAGCAAAAGATATGGGGAAGATTAAATTCTTCCAGGCAGGTTAAAAGAGGTGCGTACCATTTGGAAGGAAGAAGAAATCCTTCTTGAGATTGTAGTTTAGCTAATTCTTTTTCTAAATAGTTACATATCTGGGTATAACTTTTTACTTTTGCTTTAGCCAAAGCAAGCAGGTAGGCATTTCTGGTTTCTTTAATCTGGGCAAAAAGTGTTTCTTCCCTCTCTTCTACCAGGCCTTGATAGTCCTTTTTCAATAGTTCCTTTACACTCGACTTGGAGAAGCAGGAACTATTCAGGTTTGTTAGAGGGTCTTTTAGATTATTATTCCAGGAATATTTCCATTCTGCCTTAGAGTCTTTTTGGTAAATGCTTTCTACTAAATCCAGCCCCAGGGTGTTTAATTTTTGTTCTAAACTGGTCAGGTTTACCTCTGTTCCTTCTTTTTTTCTACCCTGTTTGCCAGGCGGGTGGTGATTAAGTCCATTATCCGGCTTTTTAATTTGGGCTGTAAATAAAAGCCAGAAGGTTTTTCTATGTTTAAATAGGAAGTGAAAAGCTCTTCGCTTTGAGGTGCTTTGTTTCTAAAAAAATTGTCTATTAGTTGCTCTAGGATAAGGGTTTCTTTTAGCTCTACAAAGAGGTTTTTGGGCCAGTTTTGGTCCAAGCCCAGCAGGCTTAAAAGGGAAAAGAGAAAGCTATCAATGGTTTTGACTTGAAAGCTTGCATAGTGTTCAAAGATGAGTTCCAGCCATCTTTGGGCCTTGGAAGAAGAAAAACCTATTTCTTGAGCTAGTTTTTTACCTGCAGGAGTGCCCAGGATTATTTCCTTTAGCCCTTTAATGATTCTGGATTTCATTTCCTTGGTGGCCTTGTTGGTAAAGGTTAAGGCGACCAGGGACTTTAAGTTTTCTAAGCTGGGCTCGAGTTGGGCTAGATGCCAGAGGAAAGCCTGCATCAAGGTATAGGTCTTGCCTGCTCCAGCTGAAGCCCGGATGCGTAAAATAAAGGGGTAAGAGAGGGAAGAGGTGAAAAGGGATTTCATCAGCTAAAAAGTTTTTTGGTAATCTTGGCTACATAGCTTCCTTGAAAAGTTGCTCCTGCTAATTCTTTGTCACTGGGCCACCTGGAGCCATCCCCGCCAGCAATTGTGGAAGCACCATAGGGCGAGCAGCCCATGATTTCTTCCAGGCCCATCTGTTCCTGAAAGGAATAGGGAAGACCTACTATAATCATGCCGTGATGTAAAAGGGTAGTATGGAAGTTCAAAATGGTGCTTTCCTGACCACCATGCTGGGTAGCTGTACTTACAAATACACTCCCCACCTTGCCTATTAAACTCCCCCTGGCCCAGAGTTTGCCTGTGGCATCTAAAAATTGACGCATTTGAGCACACATATTGCCAAAGCGGGTGGGAGTGCCAAAAATAATTCCCTGGTAGTCAGCCAGTTCCTCCACAGTGCAGATAGGGACATTCTCCTGTTTTTGTTTAAACTCCAGGGCGTTCATTTTGGTTAGCACTTCTTCACTTAAAGTTTCAGGTACTTTTTTGAGTACACCCTTTACTCCTTCTACCTGCTCTATTCCCTTAAGTACTGCCCTGGCCATTTGATAGACATGGCCATAAAGAGAGTAATAGAGTACCAGTATTTTCATAACTTTCTCCCTTTGTTTTTCCAATTATTGTTTATTTTCTACCCCACCCTTTGTAGCAAAAGGGAAGATTTTTTACAAGTTTTATCTTTGAGTAAAAAGTTGGTCTGGAATAAACAATTTCAAAGGAGAAAAATTATTTTTGTTCTTGACTTTTGCTTTAAAAAAGAATTATGTCCATAAAAAAAGAGGTTTTTTAGAATGATTGACGAAATAGATAAGAAGATCCTGAACTTGCTCCAGGAAAATGGGCGCATGAGCAATGCGGAGATAGCCAGGCGTTTAAAGATGGCTCCTTCAGGGATTTTGGAGCGAATTCGCAAGCTAGAAAGTAGTGGTATAATTGAAAATTATGAAGTGCGCTTGGACCATAAAAAGCTGGGGTTGGTTTTAACGGTTTTTATTTTAGTTAAGACCGCTGATCCTGTTGGCTCTACAGCCATCGGGCATGAGATTGCCAGAATAGAGGAAGTGCAGGAAGTCTTTTATATTGCTGGCGAGTTCAACTACCTGGTAAAGGCCAGGGTTTCTCACACAGATGCCCTAACCGAGTTATTAAAAAAATTCGGGAAAATAGAGGGAGTTATTGATACCAGGACCACTCTGGTCTTGCAGGAAATTTTGGAGACTTTGAGGCTGGATTTATCCGAAGTAAAGGAAAGGAAAAATAGGCGTAAGCGTAAAGAATAAGCAAGGAGGATATAAGATGCTGGATAAAAAGGTATTGAACGAAAAAATTAAAAGCAGAGGCAAGGAGTTTTTTGCAAGCATAAAGGGAGAAGCTCCTTCAGTTTTTAATAAAAGCTGGTGGACAGGTAAGGTAATGGACTGGGCCATGCAAAATGAAAACTTTAAGGTCCAGCTCTTTAGATTTGTAGATGTACTTCCCTACTTGGATAGCACAGAGTCTTTGACCAGGCATATTGAAGAGTACTTTACGGGTAAGGAAAATGACTTGCCAGCAGTATTAAAATGGGGGGCCAAAGGTGCTGCTGGTTTTGGCAAGGGCCTGGCTGGTAAGCTTTTGGCCAAGACCATTCGTTCCAACCTGGAGTCCATGGCCAAGCAGTTTATTATTGGTGAAAATACCAAACAGGCTATTAAAACTTTAAATAAACTTAGAAAAGACAATTTTGCTTTTACTGTGGATATCTTAGGAGAAGCTACAGTAAGTGAAGAAGAAGGTATTTTTTATCAAAATAGCTACCTGGAATTATTAGATGCCCTGGCCCAAGAAGCCAAAAAGTGGAAGGGGTTAATAAGTGGAGGAGATTTGGACTGGGGATATGCTCCCAAAGTAAATGCTTCCATTAAGCCTTCTGCCCTTTATTCCCAGGCTAAGCCTGTGGACTTTGAAAATACAGTCCAGGTTATTTACGAGAGATTAAAACCCATTGTGCGCAAAATAAAGGAGATTGGCGGACACCTCTGCATTGATATGGAGCAATATCTCTTTAAGGATATTACCTTGGAGGTGTATCGTCGTTTAAAAATGGATCCAGAGTTTAGGGATTTTGATGAATTAGCTGTGGTTTTACAGGCCTACTTAAAGGATACAGACAGGGATCTGGATGAACTTCTGGATTGGGCGAGAAGAGAAAAGGTCAAGATTTCCATTCGTCTGGTAAAAGGTGCCTATTGGGATTATGAGACTGTGATTGCCAAGCAAAGGGGCTGGGAGATTCCTGTTTACACTATTAAGGCTGAAAGTGATGCTGCCTTTGAAAGACAGGCGAAAAAGATTTTGGAAAATCACGATATTTGCTATTTTGCCTGTGGCTCTCATAATATTCGGACCATTTCTGCTGTTTTGGAAACAGCCCTGGCTTTGGGCGTTCCAGAAGAGCGCTATGAATTCCAGGTGCTCTACGGAATGGCTGAGCCTGTGCGCAAGGGGCTGCTAAATGTGGCCAAAAGGGTACGCCTTTATGCTCCCTATGGCGACCTTATTCCTGGTATGGCCTATCTGGTCAGAAGGTTGCTGGAAAACACTGCCAATGAATCCTTCCTGCGCCAGAGTTTTGTGGAAGGGGCTGCTCTGGACAGGTTAATGGAAGATCCGGAGATTATAGCAGAAGAAGAAAAGGCCAAGCGCAAGGAAAAACAACAAAAAACTCAGGCAGAAGGAGAGATTCCTCCTTTTACCAATTTCCCTGCTCCAGATTTTACCAAGGAATTTGAGCGCAATGCCTTTCCTAGAGCCATTGCTGAAGTGAGAAAGGAGTTGGGTAAGACCTATCCTTTACTTATCAACGGGGAAGAAGTCTTTACTGAAGACAAGCTTGCCTCTGTCAACCCGGCCAACCCGGATGAAGTAATTGGTTATGTTTGCCAGGCTTCTACCCAAGAAATTGACCAGGCCATTTATGCAGCTAAAAATGCTTTTCCCCTGTGGAGGGATTTGAGCCCTCAAGAAAGGGCCAACTATCTTTTTAAGGCGGCTGATTATGCCCGTAAAAATATCTTTAACCTGGCAGCCTGGCAGGTTTTAGAAGTGGGTAAGCAATGGGATCAGGCCCATGCTGATGTGGGTGAGGCCATTGACTTTCTGGAATACTATGGGCGTGAAATGTTAAGGCTGGGTAGTCCCAGAAAAATGGGAAGAGCACCTGGAGAATTAAATCACCTTTTCTATCAACCCAAGGGTATTGCTGCAGTTATTGCTCCCTGGAACTTTCCTCTGGCCATTTCCTGTGGCATGACTTCTGCTGCCCTGGTTGCAGGTAATTGCGTACTCTATAAGCCTGCAGGTCCTTCTTCTGTAGTGGGCTATACCCTGGCCCAGATTTATGCTGCTGCAGGCATTCCCAAGGGAGTATTTAATTTTGTGCCAGGTAGGGGAAGTGTGATTGGCGATTACTTGGTAGAGCATCCAGATATCAGCTTGATTGCCTTTACTGGTTCTATGGAAGTGGGGCTTAGAATTATTGAAAAGGCAGCCAAAGTTCAGCCTGGGCAAGAACAGGTGAAGAAAGTCATTGCTGAAATGGGTGGTAAAAATGCCATTATTGTAGATGATGACGCTGATTTGGATGAAGCCATTGTGCACATTATCTATTCTGCTTTTGGCTTCCAGGGACAAAAGTGTTCTGCCTGTTCCAGGGTTATTGTCCTGGAAGAAATTTATGATCGTTTTGTAAAGCGTCTGGTAGAAGCAGCCAATTCCATTGCCATTGGACCTGCTGAAGATCCTCACAACTACATGGGGCCAGTTATTGATGAAAAGGCTCAGAAAAAGATCCTGGAATATGTGGAGCTGGCCAAACAGGAAGGTAAGGTCCTGCTTATTAGGGATGATTTACCCAAGAAGGGATACTATGTGCCTTTAACCATTGTGGAAGGCATTACTCCTGAGCATCGCTTGGCCCAGGAAGAGATTTTTGGCCCAGTGTTGGCTGTAATGAAGGTCAAGGATATAGACCAGGCCATTGAATGGGCCAACTCCACCCGCTTTGCCTTGACTGGCGGCATTTTCTCCCGTAGCCCAAGGCACTTAGAAAAGGCCAAAAAAGAGTTTAGAGTGGGTAACCTTTACTTAAATAGAGGTATTACAGGCGCTTTAGTGGAGAGACAGCCCTTTGGTGGTTTTAAAATGTCTGGTGTGGGCTCCAAGGCAGGAGGACCTGATTACTTGTTGCAATTTATGGATCCTCGTTGTACCACTGAAAATACCATGCGTCGTGGTTTTGCTCCTATTGATGAAGGCGACGACTGGATAGAATAAAATTTATCTTCACCTCCCCTGACAGGGCCTTGAACCTGCTTGGTGCGGTTCAGGGTCCTGCATTTTTTTGGGAAGGTTTGACATACCTACCGTCAGTATGTATTTTAGCTACCATGGGACGAAGTAGCAAAGAAAAGGCTTTAAGAACCAGGGAAAAAATTTTGGCCAGGGCTCTGGATTTGTTTGCCAGCAGGGGCTTTGAGCATGTATCCTTTAGTGATATTGGCAAAAGTTTGCACTTGAGCAAGGGAGCAGTTTATTGGCACTTTAAGAATAAAGAGGTTTTGCTTGTAGAGTTGGTAAAGCAGGCTCTTTTGCGTTTAAAGGCCAGGCTTGCCCTTCAGCAAAAGGAGATAAACTCACTTGCTCAATTAGAAGAATACTATGTGCTTCTGGTCAAGGTGATTATTGAAGATGAGTTTTTATTAAAGTTTTTAAAGGTTGTTTATCGTATGGCCTGGTTGCCAGGAATTTTGGCCAGTGTAAAGCAAGAGGCCTGCCAGGTAATGCTTTGTCCAGAGGAGGTGAGTTTGTTAATTCTGGACAGGTTGAAAAGAGAGAATAAGATAAGGCTCTCTTTAGAGGTAGCTGATGTGGTGCATGTAGTAGAATGTTTTGTGGGAGGGCTTTTAAATTTTTATCTGACCCATCCAGAAGATAAAAAGAATGAAAGGATTTTAGATTATTTAAAAATAGGCTTAAGGAGTATTTTTAAAGGTTTTCAGCAAGAGAGCGCTTATGAATAAAAAAACTTTTTTACTGTTGGTGTTTTTGTTTTTTATGGTGGCCTGCAAGGGACAGGAACAAAAGGTAGTTGCACCTCCGCCTCCTCAGGTAAAGTTTCAATTTCCTGTGAAAAAGGAAGTTACTTACTATCTTTATTTTAGTGGGCGGACCAAACCCTTTGCTGCAGTGGAAGTAAAGGCCAGAGTGGAAGCTAAGGTGAAAAAGATGTTTTTTTAAGCCTGGGCAGAGGGTAAAGAGGGGAGAGCTTTTATTTTTACTGGAAGATGACCTATATCGTTCAAAGGTGGAGGAAGCACAGGCCCTGGTAGAAGTGAGAAGGGCAGAGTTGTTTAAGGCCAGTTCCACTTTTGAGCGTATGCAAAAGGTGTTTAAGCAGGGTGGAATCAGTGAACTGGAATTTATTCGGGCCAAAAGTGATTATGAGCAGGCCAAGGCCAATTTATCCCTAGCTTTAAGTAGCTTGAAACAGGCTCAAATAAATCTTTCCTATACCCAAATCAAAGCTCCCATTGATGGGAAAACAGATCTCAACAGAGTAGATGAAGGAGATTTGGTAGGTGTTTTAGGAGCCAAAACTCCTCTGGTTAGCATCATTCAAGACAATCCCTTGTATGTGATTTTTTATGCCAGTGAAACAGAGTGGCTGAAGTTAAAGGAAAAACTGGATGTTGCTAAAGGTTTTCAGGTGGACATTGGCACGAGCGAGGATGAGGGCTACCCTTATAGGGGAAGGTTGGAGTTTTTTGCTCCTCAGGTGGATGAATCTTCAGCCACAGTAAAACTTAGAGCAATAGTGGATAATAGTTCCTTTTCTCTGGAACCAGGTCTTTTTGTTAAGGTGAGAGTAAAGCTGGAGCAAAAGGAAGCCCTGGTAGTGCCTTTAAAGGCTGTATTTAACTTACAGGATGCCAATTTTGTTTACGTACTGGACAAAGACAATCTGGTAGCAGTGCGTAAAGTCAACTTGGGGCCTGAGCAAGGAGAGGAAGTGGTAGTGGAAAAGGGTTTAAGGCCTGAAGATAAGGTGTTGGTTTCTGGCCTGGCCAAGGTGAGACCTGGTATGCAAGTAATACCCAAGCAAGCAGAGTAAGAGATGTTTAGTAGTTTTTTTATCAAAAGACCTATCCTGTCTGCAGTTATTTCCATTGTCCTGGTTATCCTGGGAATGCTGGCCTTTTTTAAATTGCCCATTTCCCAGTATCCTGACATCTTGCCCCCCAGTGTGGTAATTTCTGCCAACTATCCTGGAGCCAATAGCCTGGATGTGGCCAGAGATGTGGCCAGGCCCATTGAAGAGGAAGTAAATGGCGTGGAAAACATGCTGTATCTTTCTTCTGTGTGCTCCAATAATGGAGAATACCGTCTAACCATTACCTTTAAGGTAGGCACTGATTTGGACCAGGCCATGGTCCAGGTCCAAAGCCGTCTTTCCAAAGCAGAGCCCTTTTTACCCCAGGAAGTGCGAAAGCTGGGCTTAGAGCTCAGGAAGCAGACTACCAATATTTTAATGTTTATTAGCCTTTTTTCTGAAGATAAGGGATTGGACGAGCTTTTTTTAAGCAACTATGCAGTATTACATCTAAAAAATGAACTTAAGCGTTTACCCGGGGTAGGAGATGTCCAGGTTTTTGGCGCTGGTGAATACTCCTTGCGGGTATGGCTTAATCCAGAAAAGATTCAGGAGTTGAACTTAACCATCCCTGAAGTAATTCAGGCTATAGAATCTCAAAATGTCCAGGTGGGAGCAGGTAGTATAGGCAATCCACCTGCACCGGCTGGTCAGCAATTTCAGTTGCCTTTGCAGGTAAAAGGGCGCTTGAGCGAACTGGAAGAGTTTAGCCAGATTGTTATCAAAAAGTGGCCAGATGGCCGTTTGATTCGTTTTAAGGATGTGGCCAACCTGGAATTGGGCGCAGTTACCTATTCCATTTCCAGCCAGTACAAAGGCATTCCTGCTGCAGCCATTGCCATATTTCAGTCTCCTTCTGCCAATGCCCTGCAGGTCGCTACTTTAGTAGAGCAAAAGATGAAAGAACTGGCCCAAAAATTTCCTCCAGGTTTAAAATATACCATTCCTTTTGACTCTACTCGCTTTGTTAATGCAGCTTTTGAAGAGGTTTTGTTTACTTTTATTTCTGCCTTTTTATTGGTCTTTTTGACCATGATTCTCTTTTTAGAAGACTGGCGGGCAGCTCTTATCCCTGGCATAGCCATTCCTGTTTCTCTGATTGCCTCTTTTTTGGTGCTGCACCTTTTAGGGTTTAGTTTGAACCTTATTTCCCTTTTTGGTCTGGTTTTGGCCATTGGGATTGTGGTAGATGATGCCATTGTAGTGGTAGAAAATGTGGTGCGCCACATAGAAGAAAATCAACTCACCCCTCAAGAAGCCAGTCTAAGGGCCATGCAGGAAGTAACAGGCCCTGTTATTGGCACCACCCTGGTTTTGCTCTCTGTTTTTGTGCCCACTGTGTTTTTAGAGGGTATTAGCGGGCAGCTTTTTACCCAGTTTGGGTTGACCATTTCTGTAGCCACCGTATTTAGCTCCATCAATGCCCTTACCCTGAGTCCTGCCCTGTGTGCTGTTTTTTTGCGGCCCAAAGGCAAAAAGAACTGGTTTTTTCGCCTCTTTGACCAGGGTTTTGTAAAGGTTCGCAATGGTTATTTGCGAGTACTGGTTTTATTTTTGAGAAAATCTGTTTTAGGAGGAATATTTTTCTCCTCTTGCTTTTTGGCGCTTACAAGGGATTTGTGTCTTTGCCCACGGGCTTTTTGCCTCAAGAAGACCAGGGCTATGTTATGCTGGCCATTCAGCTTCCCAATGGTGCTTCTAAGCAGAGAACCCAAGAGGTAGTAGACAAAATCAACAAGAGTTTGCAAAAGGAACCTGCCCTTTCTGGTTTTGTCAGTGTTACTGGCTATTCCCTTTTAGACGGTGCTCCTGCCAGCAATAGTGCGGCCATGTGGCTCATTTTAAAACCCTGGGAAGAGCGAAAGTCTCCAGAATTTGGCCTGCAAGCTGTTATCACCAGATTGTGGCAACTAGCCTATCAGGTTGATGAGGCCAATGTCTTTGCCTTTCCTCCTCCAGCCATTATTGGCATTGGCGGAGTGGGAGGCTTTCAACTGGAACTCCAACAGGAAGGAGAGCTAAAACCTTTAGAACTGGAAGATACTGTGTATAAAGTCCTGGCTGGGCTTAATCAAAAACCCAGCATTGCTTCCATCTTTACCTCTTATCAGGCCAAGGATCCACAGGTTTTTATTAACCTGGACCGTCTTAAAGCCAATAGTTTGGGTGTGAATATTGATGATGTTTTTACCACCCTGTCTGTGGTCTTTGGCTCTGCTTATGTAAATGATTTTAATAAGTTTGGTAAAAACTACCAGATTAGAGTGGCTGGGAATCCCACCAGTAGAGATAAACTGGAAGATATTTTAGGTTTAAAGGTTTTAAATCAAGAGGGAAAAAGGGTTCCCCTGGGAAGTTTAGTGCGTTTGCAAAAAACAGTGGGTCCCAAGCTGGTACACCGCTATAACTTGAAAACAGCAGCTACTCTTAGTGGGAATTTAAAACCAGGTTTTAGTACAGGAATAGTGCTCAAGGAGATTGGGTCCTTTTTGGAAGAAAATCTGCCCTTGGGCTATAGTTATGAGTGGACAGGCATGTCTTATCAAGAGCAGGCTACTCAAGGCCAGGCTGGCAAGATTTTCCTCTTGGCCACTTTCTTTGCCTACCTAATTTTGTGTGCTTTGTATGAAAGCTGGACCTTGCCCCTGGCAGTTATGCTCTCTGTGCCCTTTGCCTTTGTGGGTTTGATAGGTATTTACTTTCTTCTGGGGTTGGATGTAAACCTCTACACTCAATTGGGGTTAATTTTGTTAATTGGCCTTACTTCTAAAACAGCCATTTTGATTGCTGAATTTGCCAAAGTCCTGGTAGAAGAACAAAACTTATCACCTTTTGAGGCAGCCTGTGAGGCTGCCAAACTCCGCTTTCGTCCCATTTTAATGACTGCCTTTACTTTTATCCTGGGAGTGGTGCCTTTACTCCTGTCTTCTGGAGCTGGAGCTGCCAGCCGTTTTTATCTGGGGATAGCAGTCATTGCTGGCATGTTTAGTGGCATTTTCTTAATGCTCTTTTTTACTCCCCTCTTTTCATCTGGCTTTCTAAAAAGAGCTAATTGGCCTTTAAGTTAGCTATGATATCTTTAAGCAAATCGCCAGAAGGGGTCTTGTAGTTGGGGTTAATCTTTACCAGGTTTTGCCAGGATTTGAGGGCTTCTTCTTTTTGATTGAGGTCAAAGAAAAGCACTACTCCTTTATTAAAAAGGGTGGTTTGATGTTTTGGGTCTATGTTTAAGGCTTTATTAAAAGCTTCCAGGGCCTTTTGAAACTGTCCTGTCCTTCTGTACATAACGCCTAAGTCAGTCCAGACATTGGGATTTTGAGGGTTTAGTTCCAGAGAGCGGTTGTAAGCTTTTATGGCCTTTTGATATTGACCTGTATCAAAGTATAGGTTGCCCAGTTCCGTAAAAAGCAGCACATTGTTTACATCGGTTTGGGCTTGAGTTTCCAGTTCCTGAATTCTTTGTTGCATGGCTGCAGGAATAGCTGGCTCAGAACTGCCAGGTGCTTGAGCAGGTGGGTTTGAGGTTGGCATAATCAAGCTGAAAACCACAAAGCCAATATAGGCTCCAGCTACCAGGGCAATAAAAATGACCAAGAGATTTTTACTTTTCATGGAAAATTCTCCTTTTTTAGGTTTTGAGAATAGAATACAAGATTGGGGCCAGAAAAAGGACTATTAAACCCTTAACTTGGAAGAGAAAAGGAATTTTTTAGTGCAATTTTTTGCACTAAAAATGTGCACAGGAGAAAGGTACCAACCTGGATTTTCCTAGACTTTGAAGTTTTGGATAATCTTTTTTAACTCCTCTGCCAGTTGAATGAGTTGTTCTGCGCTTTGTTTGAGCTGGCTGGAACTGGTTGCCATTTCATTGATTTCATTGTTTACCGTAGCAATATCTTGAGCGATTTCCCCGGCTACCTGAGAACTCTGGTTGATATTTTCATTTACTTCCCCAATGTTTTGGGAAACACCTCCAATGTTTTGAGCTATATCTCTGGTGGTTACAGATTGCTCTTCTACTGCTGCAGCAATGGTAGAAATAATGGAATCAATTTCGCTAATGGCAGAAGAAATATCTTCAATATCCGTTACAGTAACTTCTGTGGCTTGTTGAATATTTTTCACCTTTTCCTTGATTTCTTCAGTGGCCTTGGCTGTTTGCTGGGCCAATTCTTTAATTTCATTGGCCACTACAGCAAACCCCTTGCCTGCTTCTCCTGCCCTGGCTGCCTCAATGGTAGCATTCAGGGCCAGGAGGTTGGTTTGCGAGGATATAGCTGTAATGGTTTCTGTTACCTGGGAGATTTCCTTGGCAGCCTCACCCAGAGCATTGACCTTTTCTGTGGTGTTTACAGCTTTATTTACAGCTTCATTGGTCATTACCTTGGCCTTTTCTGTGTTGGTGGCTATTTCTGAAATGGTAGCACTCATCTCTTCTGAAGCAGTGGCAATGGTAGAGGTAGCCTCAGCAGAACTTTCCATGACCTGAGCTACATTTTGCATGTTTACACTCATTTCCTCAGCTGCTGTAGCCACTGTGTTGGCCCTGGAAGCAATGTTTTCCGAGCGTTTAGAATACTCTTCAGACATGGAATCCATGGAGCCAGCAGAAGAGGTAAGTACTTCAGCCAGATGGCGAAGGTCGTCTATCCTGAACATTTCTTTTAGCTTGGTGCCTATGTTGTTTAGGGCCTGAGCTAAAGTGCCTAGCTCGTCTTTAGAATTTAATTCTATGCGGGCAGTTAAATTGCCTTGAGCAATTTCCTGGGCAAAACTCACGGTCTTGGCCAGGGGCGCCAGGATGTTTTTCTGGGCTACTAACAGGGTTAAAACAATCATAATCAAGAGCACCAGGCTGGAGTAAAGGAGGGCGGTTTTAATAGAGCTATAAACATGAGCAAGGATTTCTGCCTTTTCTATAAAGGCAAAAAATTTCCAGCCCAGGGCTTGGGAGGTAAATACTTTGGCATAATAAGGTTTGCCCTTAATGGTTACTTCTGTAAAGTCCTTAGATGTATTGAAAAGGTTGGCATAAACAGCATTTACTTCTTCCACTTTTTTAAAGTTGTGTTCTGGATTTTGCGAATCAGCTAAAATCACTCCATCGTCCTGGAGCATAATAATGTATCCTGTTTTGCCTATTTGGGCTTTAGCTACCATATTGGTTAAAACTTCCAGGGAAATATCTATGGCTGCTACGCCCAGAACTTCTCCATTATTGGCTGTAATGGTCTTGGCAATACTTAAGGTCGCTCCGCCTGTAGTGGAGAGATAGGCCTTGGAAATAATAGCCTGGCCAGGTTTGGCCACTGCTTCTTGATACCAGGGGTGCTTCCTGGGGTCATAATGGGCTGGAAGCTCATCCACCCTGGCCAATAAAAAACCGCCGTATTTAGTGCCTATATAGACATCCAGATAGTTGGGATGGCTCTTTTGCAAGGATTGCATAAAAAGAACAATTTCTTGTCCCAATTTGTCGTCCTCTCTGGGAATGGATTTGGTAGCTTGCTCTGTGTCCACCAGAGAAGTGATAGTATCATCTATTTTTTGCATTAAGTGAAATTTGGTAATGGCGTCTACATTGGCTTTGGACTCCTGAAAAAATAGATTTATATTTTGATCAAACTGAGTGAGGATATTGTTTACAGAACTTTTAAAGGAATTTAGGGAGAGCTCTTTGAGATGGTAACTAAAGATACTAAAGCTAATAACTACTGGAATTAAAATCCCTAAAATTACTAAGGCCAGGAGTTTGGTTTTTATGGATAGACGCATGGGATTCTCCTAAAAAGAGATTTTTACCTGATTTTAGAAAAGGAAAGTTTTTTTGTCAATGAGAAGATTTTTTTCCTTTCTTCTTTGGAAGCTGGTTTCAAGTTTTCCTGGTTGTAAATTTAGAAAAAGTTTATTATGGGAAGGCAAACATAGAAAAGGAGCTTGTATGAAGACTTGGGAAAGGATTTTAGGACAGATTTTCCCCTTTTTGGGTGCTCTTTTTTTGGGTGTGGAATTGTTCTGGCGTTTTAATAAGGGAAAAAGTCTTTGTAGCACTGAAAGCTGTTCTCTGGTGGGAAATTATATTCGCTTTGAAGATACATATTTAATTGCTTTGGGTTTTGTTTTTTTACTTGTTCTTTTCTCTTTCATTTTCTTTATTTTCGTTCTCCAGATAAAACTTACTTAAAAAAGATAATATATGGACTTTTTTGTGCAGGTTTTATCGTAGATGGAGTCCTTCTGGGATTTCAAATTTTTATTATCAAAACTTTCTGTCAAATTTGTTTTATTTTTGCCGGGATTTTACTTATTAGCTGGTTTAGCTTTACCTTTAGCCAGCAAAAGTACCTTTCCTTTCTTTTAGGCTGTAGTTTATATGGATTGGTTATAGGATCTTTTGCTTTATTATCTTTACCTGCTAATAAACAAGATGCTCTTAAGCCCTTAAAATTAGAAGAGTTAAATTTGATTTCCTGGGCTAAAGAAGATGCTCCGCTTTTCCCCAGGGCCTATTTGTTTATGAGTTTTCACTGTGAGCACTGCAGTAAAGTCCTGGCCAATCTGGCTGTAAACCCCAAAGTAGCTGAGATAAGCTGGCACATTTTTCCCCTGGATAGCAAAGAAGCTGATTTTAAGCGTTTAAGCTATATTTTAAACTCTGAAGGTACCAAAGGTAATCCTTTTCTGGAAATTTTAAAGGTAGAATCAGGGGAAGTGGATGTAAGTAAGGAAAAGGTTGCGCCCAATTTGGCCAGTGAAGTTAAAAAGGTCCAGCAATACTTTTTAGCTCAAGGTTTTACTGGAGTTCCCACCTTAATTTTAGAAGAAAATCCTGGCAAAAAGGTCATTCTTACCGGTTCCAGGACCATTATCGATTATCTTAAAGACGAAGGATACGTGCAAAGGGTATTGAACTTTTCTGCAGGAGAGCCCAGGTAAAAGTTTTTGGAAACAGGGAACAAAAAAAGGCCAGGATTTACCTGGCCTTTTGGGTTGGTCTCAGACGGGTTCTAGATAGAAATTTATTTTTAAATATATTTTCCTTTGTTTAATGAGTCTATATTAACTTCAATAGTTATTTTGCTACCTACTCTAGAATAATAACTTGCTTCATTTATAATTGGTTTACCTCTTGTAAAATCCATTTCAGCGATAAGTTCTATTTGACCTGCTTTTAAGTTTGTTGATCTAAATTGAACAAAATTTGCAATATTTTCTTTGCTGGACCAATTTTCTTCGTTTGTTAGCTCTTTTTTGTTTGTCAAGAGAAGTTGACCCAGTCCATATCTTATGTCTCCACCAACACTTATTTTTAACTTTCCAACTTCTAGAAAACTACTAATGTTTTCATCAATTTTAATAATTCCAATCCAGTAGAGTTGTTTTTTATTGTTTTCAGAAACAAAATCTGCCTTCAATTGAGGTAAAATTACATCTATTTCGTGTAGGGATTCATCCTTTGCCATTCTGCTGCCCGGAATTACTGCAGTAGAAACAAATGTATCCACAAACATTGCTCTAAATTTTTCTTCCGAATAATCTCCAAGATAAAATTCACCATTTTTATATTTCGGAAATAAAACATTTTCACCCTTCTCATCAAAGCAGGGCCAGAAACAGGATATGTTTTCAAATTTTTCCTGATTTTTTGACAAATCTTTCCCATTTTTTAAATTATATGCTTTAGTTAACGCACCCCACATTGTCCAGCCGGGAATGAAAATGCGTGTTTCATTTATTACGCCGTAACTGCCCATACCAATATGAATAGGCTGTATTTGTTTAAAAACAAGTTTATACCATTTTTTTTCACTACTCATTTTAATCTCCCATTGCCTTTGCATGATAACGGGCATAAATTAGGATTTTTTCAAGGATTTCACGGAAAAAGAGAATCTCAGAGAGGTTTTCTGATAATTTTTCAAAGAATTCTTGATTTAACTCTTTCTCAGTATTATCATTTCCTACAAATTTACTTATTGATTTAATCTCATTAAGAAATATATCATCAACTTTTTTAGACTTAACATAAACAAAATAAGCATAAACTCCGTCATTAGATAATACGCCAAGAGATTTGTCTATTTCGTTCTTATATTTCGTTTTATCCTTTTTACCTTTTGATTTTATCTTTTCAACAATTTGATAACCAATATTATTTATTACAGCATCAAGATTTTGTACCATTTTTTGCCTCCTCTGTAGATTCAGTATTTTGAGTAGTTCCACTATTTGGCTGAGCATCTTTATCTTTCAAAACAACCTTCATCCTTCCGAATCCCCTTGTTGTCATTCCACCAATACCAAGTGTTTCATAATACTTTTTTGAATCTTCAAGTGCTTCAAGAATACCATCTTTTGATGGTAAGTTATCATCTCCAAAACTTTTCTTATCAAAAACTCTAAGATTACCATAAAAAATGGTACCCCTCGGTATTGCTTCGCTTGTAAATAATGCTCCGTCTTTTGCCGCTCCTGTTATTGGATCGATTGAAACGGAAGTTCTCACTTCAAGATTAGAATTGATAATTTGAGAAATAAGAGAATCATGGACAATGATAATATTATTAATATCAACTTTATCTTTTATTTCTTGCGGTATTTTACTTTCATCAATAGTATAACCACCCTCAACTTCTAAATTTAACCATCCCAGGTTTAGTGTTTTTTCATTCCCTACTTTAGTCTTTATTTTATTATCTGATACGGTTACATCTATTGAAATTTCCTTTAACAATGACGGAGAACTTATCCACCTGACTCCCAATCTCGTATAAACAGGAAAAAACAAAATATTTAAATCGGAGAAGAATAACATCCCCTGCCAGGAATTATTGTTTTTTGAATACCCGAATGATTTACAAACAATGCAGTGTCCGCAATGGCCTGCATCGTTACTTTGAGGCTCATCATCCTTCCCGGCACATTTAATCCTGGCAAATCTGTTACCAGAATATTTCATCCAGTTCTTAGGGCTACTAAACAATTCTTCTATATTATCTTTTTTTCTTCCCTTTTTTCAAATCTTTTTTATACTCATCTTTAAATGCAGACTGCAATTCCAATGCTACATAATACCTCCATGTCCCAGCAAGAGAACTTCCCGGTATTTTAGGTATTTTTGTAATCGGATCCCTTACAATAGTATTATCAACTCTTCCTATGGTATAACCACCTGTTCCTATGTAAACAGGATCCGTTGCCATTGCATAAATACTTTTTTTTATTACAACATCGTTATCACTCATTCTTATTCCTCCTTAAAATTTTCAAATTTTAATGATGTATGCCAGAATTCAAACATATCTATAAGCATAAATAATTTATCTCTAAAATTATTTCCTTTTATATTCTTTAATTCTTCAAAGCTATTAACCTCAAGTATGGCGGCAAATTCATTTTTATCTTTATCTTTCAACTCAAGTATATTTACAAAAGCAGAAATCATAAACTGCTTTAATGCCTCAAGATTACCGTCTCCCCAATCTTCAAGTTTTGAATAGATTAATGAGATTAACTTTTGAAGTTTTGAAGAAGATTTTTCTCCGAGAAATATTTTTCAAATTCCTCAAAATATTGCCAACCATGTAAATCATAAGGCCTCATCTGTTTATATTTAATCAGTCTCTTAGACTTTTCATAATAGATATCATTTCTTCTTACATTTGTATCCAAAAATTCAAAATCAAATGTATTGGGGTAGAAATAGAATTTATCAGTATCAGTTGCATTTTGAGTGGTATCAATCCATACTTTCGTTCCATTATTAGGATACAGGTAAAATTCATACTTTTTATCTACATTATCCGCTCTCTCAAAAAGAGAATAGAAATTTTCACAATTAGCTACATGTTCAGGATTTTGCTGATAATAAAAAGCTGTTTTCTGCCTTGCTTTAAAATCCTTTGCCGGCAACTTAATCCTTAAATCTACCCAATTCTGTTTATCTCTTCTTATTTTTCTTAGTGCTTTAATTCCAACATAAAGTGGCCGTTTATAGTTTTGAATAATTACCCCAATGTGCAAAGGCAATTTTCCGTAAACCCATTTGAAATTTTTGTAATACTCCTCCTGAATATTTTTAATAAGGTTAGGTACATATTCTGCGGGGATAATAAATTGCCAGCTTACAGGTGTAGGAGAAAGGATAGAGAAATAAGGTCTGTAAGATTGCTCATTGGCTTTATCTTTTTTTAAAGTCTTTATTGCACTTCCATTATCACCATACTTTTTTAAATTAAACTCCTCTCTATTGTAAATCTTATCAACAGAAGATATCAAATAAACGTTATTATCTTTAGCCCAAAATAAAATATCACTGTCTTGATATTCTCCATCTTCAATATCAACATTCTTCCATACCAATCTTTTCTGTCTTTCTTCGGGAATTTCTGCAAGTTTAAGAATCCTTGAGCCCAAATCCAAATATTTAAAGAATTCTTGTGTTGTCTCCCATACTCTTCTTAATCTTGCAGGAGATGGATTTTTGCGAAGGAGAAATTGGAAAAGAAGTTGAGATAAAAATTCTATATCATTATTGTTTAATTTACCCCAATCTATTTCTCTATTATCAAAATTAATTGCCGAGCTATTTGATAAACTATTTTTAATAAACTCTTCCCATTTTGAACCAATTGAACGTTCAAGAATTAATTGATAAATTTGAAGAATTATAAAGCCAAAAACAAAAGATGATTTTATGAAATTTGAGAAACTAGAATTATTAAAAATTGCCTGATTTTTAAATCTATTTTCGTCAAAATTAAATTTTGGATCATTAGAAAATTTATCCTGAATATATTCTATCCAATTACTAACCTGTTTGCTTAAAACAATTAATCCTACATTTAAAGACCTAAAAAACAAATCTTTTAAACCAATTTCCCTATCTGCTAAATTGCTTTGAGGTTGACAAAGAATTTTTTTCAGAATTTTTTCTTTTAATAAACTTTCAAATGGTTTTTGTATTCCATTCTTATCAAAAAGGGAAATAAAAACTTCAATTTTATTATAAGATCTATCATAAAAAGTGTCTAAATCTTCCAAATTTTTCGTATTACTAATATTAGAAATTATTGCTATAAAAGATAATAAAAATACATCATACTCTTCACTTTTGACTACAAAACTATTAACCAAATCCCCATTAATCCACTTATCCAATTCAAATTTCAAAGTAACTAGTGCAACTCTTCCGTTTTTATCCTGAAGCTCATCAAGCCAGATTGTTTCTGCATTAGAATTATTGAGCCATTCTTTCACTCTGCCATCTGCTCTATTAGAGCAAACATCGCATATTAAATTGTCTGTACCACCATTATTGGCAAGTCGCATTTTACATATCTGACAGATACCACTTGGATTATCATCAAACTGTGATTTTAAATTTTCTTCAAATTTTGCAGGTAGTTCTGCTTTTAAAAAGTTCTCTTTTGCTCTTTCTATAAGATGCCCCAGATTCATTAATCCGCGTGAAGGTTCTGTTAAAAAGATTGTAGGATAAATTTCACCACCAAATTCATCTGTAAAAATCTTTTGGATTTCAGATTTAATGCTTGATAAGTCACTATGTAATTTATAAAAATCTCCTTCATTTTCTCCTATAATATTTTCCGCAACAACAAAATAAATACCTGTTTCATCCCTGTAAACTTCATTGCCAAGAGGATATTCTATTTCAATTAATTCTTTAATTTTTTTATCAACCTCTTTAGATTTTTCTCTATACCAATTTATTGATGCTGCCTTTAATCCTTTTTCCGCAAGGCCGAGTTTATCGTATTGGATACCGAGTATTGACCATTTGATTTTTTGAGGATTATTAATAAAATCCTGTTGTTTTGAATTATCAAGATACAAACCGGCAAGAGTTGCTTTAAACATAGAGGCAGTCATATATGCCTGATCCCATAGCGTAACATCATTTACAGGAAAACGGGAATCACTAAGTAACATTGAGTACCAACTCTTAATTTCCGGAAAAATAAAATTTCTAATTTCTATCCAATCAGGAGAATTATAATACTTTTTATCTTCCAGAAATCTGTGAAATTTTTGAAAAAAACATAATCTTGATTTGTCAAAATCATCTTCTTTTATCTCACCTCTTATTACACTTCCAAATGCATTTGATATCCATAATGTTTCTAACTGATTTGAATCTTGAGGAGAACCTTTATCAATCCCGGAATTGATATTTTCACAACCTCGAAAAAAATTTTTTTTATAAAGTCATCATTCGAAGAATCTCCGTAAAAAAATTCTTTCCAATCAACATTATCAGAATTGTCAGGGAGTTTTACTTTTTCATTAAAGATAAAATCTTTTAATCTAAAATCTACTCCAGCAAGTTCATTTTCAAAATGACCATTTTTATAATAGTCTTTATAACTGCTAAACAGCTGAGTAGTTGAAGGAAAATATTTTCTCCAATTACTAATCCCTATATGCGTTTTCCCCAAATTAAAAAGTAAAGCGCCAATCTCAGTCTTTAAAACATCATCTTTATGTAACTTTAAATTACCAAGATTTAAGTTATTACTACCCATTTTCAACCTCACATTTTCTCCAATTTTCAATATCAGCGATTTCACTGTTCGCACAATATTTTTTATTACTTAATGTAAACCTTCCCCAACCCAACTTTTCTTTAGCTCCTATTCCAATATTCTGTGCTTTTTCTATTGCTTGAGTTAAAAACTTAATATCCTGTTCTACATCTGCTCTCAACTCTTCATTTTTTCTCAATACCCCGTCAAAAGGTATATAAACCATTTGTAAAAACCCTGTCGTACCTTTAGGTACAACTTCATAATGAATGGGATTTGTTCCTGCCCTTGTTTTTCTGCTATGCGGATTAATTATTTCAAGAGAAAGTTTATCAAAATATGTGGGATAAAATATTGCCCTGCCTTTATGAGTAGTAAGGTAATGCGGTAATTCTTTATTTGAATTTTTCTCTATTTCCGACCAGAATTTTTCTTTTATAAATTCTACTCTTTCATTATCATTATTTAACTTTTCAATATCCTCTTTTGTCAGTTTAAAACCAAGTTCAAAGAGAAAATATTTTATCAAATCATCTTTAGATAAATTTTTCCCTTTTTCCACAAATCCTTTTATGGTTTCTTCCAACATCCTAAATTCATTAGATCCCGTACCAAAAATTCTTAAATAGGATTGAATTTTATCCTTTTTATCGTTCCCTTCATTTAGCAATTCTCTAAATGCCTTTGCAATTACACCTTTCCAACCGCTGCCTCTCACCATCGGTACTTTAAATACTTTTTCCTTTAAACACGGATTTTGGATAAGGTAGAATTCATCATCGTCTTTTGAGAAATATGGTGCAGTCAGTTTTATTTTGGCATGAATGATAAAGGAGTAAGGGATGAGGTTGTTAATATAGCTTTGTAAATTATCTTCAGATAATAATTCTGTTATTTTTTCTATTTGAGATTTATAACCTTCTTGAGGAGAATAATTTTTGTTTTTTTCTTTAAACCAGGCAAGTGCAAATTCTGTATTTTTAGAGTTTTTGAAATTGCTTTTATCCTCATCAGAAGTAAAAGGGAAAATACTCTTGAAATCATCATCGTTCATTTCTTTTATTTTACTTCCATCTAATACATTATATTTTGTAGCTTTTTTCAAGAAAAAAATTTCATTGGTAATTTTTAAATCAACATCTGTGAGATATACGTCATAACACATTTTATCATCAGACATTCTTAACTCCTTGCCAAGTTCTTGAAAACTTTTAAAAGTTTTATCTTTTTCCCCATTTCAATCTCCCAAATTCAAAATTCCTGCTATAGAAACAAATCCACCTTTTAATTGCCCTTTTTCTTTATAAATCCATGGAATTATTTTTGTACCTTGTGGTAAGTCTTTTTTATCAGGAGGGCTTTTCGTGGTTCCAAATAAAAGATGTCTTAGATTAACATCATTAATGTTATCTCTATAATATTTTCTTCTCTCTGTTTTCATTATTATCAGTTGTTTTATAATTTTCTTAACATCTGTAGTATTATTAACCTGATTTTTCAGATACATAATTTTATTTTTTTGTTGTATCTCATCAAAAGTTATTTTAGTCTCTAAGAATTCCTTATCAGCAAACTTTGTTGTTAAACTTTTATAAAAATGACTGAATTTAAATTTTTTATTTCCCCAGCCATTTATCTCTGTCCATTCTTCACCTTCTTTTTTCTTTACTATTTCTACTTTCAATCTTCCATATCCAATATTCCATTTCCCTCCCCAAAATCCAAATTTTTCCATAAAGGTTAAAAGAGGATAAAAAATAGATTCTATAATATTTTCTTCAATTTCAAAAACAACTTCAAATTTTCCCGAAAAGTAAGGCATTGCAACATACCAGACTGAGTAATCTTTTCTAAATTCCTTTTGCTTATCTTTCAAATTGCCATTTTCATATTGTGAGTCAATAAATTTATTCAAATTCTCTCTGGTTTTAAACTCTTCTATTTCATTGATATTTTTTTTATTGAGGATCAATGCATATGGTAAGTCTAAACTATTTCCCAAAGAATAATCTTTATCACTAGGTTTAATATTTTTTATCCTCACCCATCCTTTCCATCCCGTACACCCAAAAATTCTTGAAGGTAAACTTATTCCCATTTGGGCAAGTGTTTTATCAATACCTTCAAAATCACTACCATTAGTTACAATTTTTTCTTTAAATTTTTTTTCATTAACTTCATCCTTTAATTTTCCATCTTTATAATTACTCTTATCTGTAATCTCCGCAAAATAACAAATAACTTCAAACCAAAACCTCAAACTCCCCATTAAACTCGAAGGCCTAAGTTCTTTGTTATCTCCCCAGGCATCCCCAGTCCAAATAGGAGTAATAGTTTCAAAAGTTACTTTTATTTGTTTTTGTGACATAAAAGCTCCTTCTATTTTATTTCCCTCACAACCTCAATCATCCCACAACCCTGGCTATTTTTGGATCCTATTCCTGCACTATAGGCAAAAGTAAAGTAAGGTTCTGGGAGGTGGAGTTTGTAGATTCCAGTCCAGCCTTTGATTATGGTCCCTTTGAAGTTTAAAATGGACAAATTTTTATTATTGACCTTTTCTGGTTTTATGTATGCCCCATTTAATGGTGGAGCTATGTCTGTTGAAAAAAATGCCATCCATTTTCGTTGTAAGTTATCTATTATAAGTTTTGAGAACTCCTTTTCCCATGGAGTGTAGAAATATGTCTTTTTCTTTCCTTGAGGATCTAATAACGTGCTGTAAATAACTATTGGTGATAGGGCCTTTATTATTGCTGTATTGATTTGTTTTATTGGTGCCTCAATTTCTATTGCCTTAAGATAACATGATTGATTGGCAAGGTGAATATAGGGTGATTTTATTAGGTTCTCTGCAAGGGATTCCAAGATTTTTGTGTGAGGAGAGGCTATTTTTAGGGTAATTGGACCATTAAAAGATATAGTTTTTTCTTTAATCTCAAATTTGCCAATAAGCCTGGAAAAGGTAAAGGCCTTAAAATTTCTATTTTTGTATTTAAAGCCATCTTCATGTAGCCAGTTAGCTAAGGTTGGAGCTAGATGTGAATAGATAAATCCCTGCAGAATGTGATTATAGTGGAGGGGTAATTGTAGTGTGTTGTTTTCTGAAATGAGGCTTAGTTTTATCCGCATTAACTATTTCTTTAGTATTTGATGTTAAAACAAAAATACATTACAAAAAACTTAATTAGGAATAATTATGTCATATCTTTTTTAGATTTTCAAGAGAGAAATGAAAAATAAAAGAGGTTTATTAATTAAGGGAGAAAAAATAAAAAAGGCCAGGATTTACCTGGCCTTTTGGGTTGGTATTTTATTTTAAGTATTGAGGGTTTATAATTTCAATCTTGGCCTTTTGCCTTAATCTTTCAATAAAGGCAGAAAGCATCTCTTTGGCTTTAAAGTCTCTATAGATTTTTAACCATTTATCCTTTTCTTTTCAAAGTCTTCTTTTGTGGGCAGGATGTGTTTAACTGGCTTGGCCAAGACATAGGCCTGTCCTATTTCTAAGGGTTTATCTATCCACACACCATCTTTTAGTTCCAGGGCCAGTTTGGCCAGCTCTTCATTAAAGCCCAGTTCAGGAATAAAACCCTGTCTGCCAAAGGGCTTAGATAGGGTAGTTTCTGGAGTTGCTTTGTTTTCCAGGATTTCTTTTAAGGTGGCAGTGGCCTTAGCTAGAGCCTTTTCCCTGGCCTTTTGCAGGGAGAGTTTGGAAAGAATAATGTCCTGGGCCTGTTCAAAGGGTAGAGGCGCAGGAGAGATAGCTTCTATTTTTTGAGCCAAAAGATATCCTTCTCTTAAAGTCAGAGGAGTTTTGGTGGTTTCTTGTAAGGGCAGGTCAAAAAGAGCCTGGATATCCTTGGGATTAAGGCCTTGCAACCCTTCTGGAAGGTTTTGCCGGGAGAAAAGAGGGGTGGTCTCTACCTTTAAGCCAATACTTTCAGCTACCTTATCCAGGCTTTCGCCTGCATTTACCCTGGTAAGCGCAGTATCTAATAGGTCTTGAATCTTGGCATAGGCCTTTTCCTGGGCCAGAATTTTCTTAATGGCATCCTTACTTTCTTCCAGAGAAAGGTAGCCCGCGGCCTTTTTGTCTTCCACTTGAATTAAGTGTAAACCAAATTGAGTTTGCACAGGACCGCCAATTTCGCCTTTTTTCAGTTTAAAGGCTTCATCTTCAAAGGGCTTAATCATTTCGCCTTTGCCAAACCAACCAAGCTCTCCACCTCTAGAGGCACTGGGGCCTTCTGAGTATTTTTTAGCCAGTTTAGCAAAATCTTCCCCTTTTTTGAGCTTACTTAAAATATCGGCAATCTTTTTCTCAGCTTCTTTTTTTCCTGGTCTGAGGCCTCTGGAGAAAGTTTTACCAGAATGTGCCTGGCCTTTACCTTTTCTGGTTCAAAAAAGTTGTTTTTGTGGGTTTTATAGTAGTTTTCTATTTCCTGTTCACTTACTTCTTGTAAAGGCGCTAGTTTTTGCGGAGTAATGGCTAAGTAAGCCAGCTTAATCTTTTCTGGCTGCATAAATTCCTTTTGATTGTCTGTATAATATTTTTTAACCTCTTCTTCTGGCACTTTGACTTCCTTTAGAAAGTCCTGCCAGTTAAACTTGAGATAGGCTATCTGGACTTTTTCCAGGGCAAATTGATAGGCATCAAAAACTTCTTCTGCACTGACCCTGCTGGGCAGGGTAACCAGCTTTTCTACCTTTTCCATGAGTAGGTTGTGCTTAAAATCTTCCTCAAACTGAGCTGGAGTAAGATTGTTTTGCCTTAAGATTTGCTGGTAACGGTTGGGGTCAAATTGTTTTTGTTCGTTTTGAAAAAGGGAATGGAGCGAATAGCCTGACTTAACTCAGGCAGGGTAACTTCTATGCCCAGTTCCTGAGCCTTTTGCCTTAACAGTTCAGCATTGATAAGCTGATTTAGGACCTGTTCTTTGACCTTCAGTTGTTGAAGGCTTTCAGCACTTAAGTTGGGATTTTGTTGCCTTAATTTTTGCACAGTCCTTTCATAGGCAGAGGTAAACTCCTGCAAAGATAAGGGCTGGTTATTTACTTCTGCTACAATAGAAGCCTGTCTACTTTGGAAGCTACCCACTCCCCAAAAGACAAAGACAATGATAATGAGGCCAAAAAGAACTTTAATACCCCAGGACTGAGCATTACTTCTCATTTTATCTAGCATTTAACACTCCTTTATTTAAGCTCGTTTGTTCTTGACCAGGTTCAATAGTCCTCCAGCCCGAATAATTTCCAGTTCTTTGGCTGTAAGGTCGTTTTCCACTTCCAACAGGTGTTCTTTTCCTTTTATTTTTAAACTTCCGCCAGGATTTAGGTCTTTAAAGTCAAAGTGGAGAAGTTCTTCTTCCTTTAAGAGTTCGTAGTCTTGCTTGTTTTTAAAGATAAGAGGCAGTATGCCAAAGTTTATAAGATTGGCTCGGTGGATACGAGCAAAGGATTTGGCCAAAACCACCCGTACTCCCAGATACCTGGGTCCCAGGGCTGCGTGTTCCCGGCTGGAGCCTTGGCCATAATTTTCACCCCCTACGATTATGCCCTGGTTATGTTTTTTAGCCCTTTTTACGAACTCCTTGTCCACCCTGGAAAAGATGTATTCGCTAATAGCTGGGATGTTGGAGCGCAAGGCTGTGACCTCTGCCCCGCCGGGCAAGATGTGGTCAGTGGTAATGTTGTCTCCCACTTTTATGAGCACAGGCAAAGAGATTTCTTCAGGCAGAGGGTCAAATTGGGGTAGGGGCACGATATTGGGCCCCCGTAATATTTCCACCCTGGAATTATCTTCTGGAGGAAAAATAAACAGGTGTCTTATGGAAGGAAACTTTTCTGGCAGTTTGAGTGCTGGCAAAGGTGGTTCCCAGGTAGCAGGGTCAGTTAATTCTCCCTTTAAGGCTGCAAAGGCTGCAGTAATGGGACTGGCCAGATAGACCCTGGCATCCTGAGTGCCACTGCGACCCTCAAAATTGCGGTTAAAGGTGCGTACACTTATCCCCCCAGAAGTGGGAGAGCCGCCCATGCCAATACAGGGCCCACAGGTGCATTCCAGAAGCCTTACTCCAGCGTCCAAAAGGGGCCAGAGCAAATCTTCGTCCATGAGCATCTTTAAAACCTGTTTGGAACCAGGAGAAATGAGTACATCCACTTCTGGATGGATTTTTTTGCCCTTTAAAATAAGGGCCACGCTTTTTAAATCCAGATAGGAGGAATTGGTACAGGAACCAATGGCTACCTGGTTTACTTTGGTGCCAGCCAGTTCACTAACAGCTTTGACTTTATCTGGCATATGGGGAGTAGCAATTAAGGGTTCAATCTGGGCCAGGTCTATTTCCACTTCCTGGTCATAGCTGGCATCTGGGTCTGCTTCCAGAGGGATGAAATCCTTTTCCCTGCCCATGGCCTTTAAAAAGGCCAAAGTGTTTTCATCCGAAGGGAAAATAGAGGTGGTTAAGCCCAGTTCTGCGCCCATGTTGGTAATGGTAGCCCTTTCTGGCACAGAAAGAGTTTTTACTCCAGGCCCTGTGTATTCAAAGATTTTGCCCACTCCACCTTTGACACTAAATTTTTGTAAAAGATAAAGGATGATATCCTTGGCTGAGGCAAAACCCTGGAGTTGGTTTTTAAGGTAAATTTTGACAATTTTAGGCATGGTAAGGGTATAAGGTTCGCCAGCCATGGCCAGAGCTACAGAAAGACCGCCTGCTCCCATGGCCAAAGAGCCAATGCCTCCGGCTGTGGGAGTGTGACTATCCGAACCTATAAGGGTTTTGCCTGGGCAGGCAAAATTTTCCAAGTGGAGTTGGTGGCAGATGCCTGTACCAGGAGGAGAAAAGACAAGGCCATATTTGGCAGCCACAGTGCGCAGGTATTGATGGTCATCAGGGTTGCGGAAACCCATTTGCAGGGTATTGTGGTCCACATAACTTACTGAAAGTTCGGTTTGCACCTTTTTTAAACCAATGGCTTCAAATTGCAGATAGGCCATGGTACCTGTGGCATCCTGGGTAAGGGTCTGGTCGATTTTTATCTCAATTTCCTCTCCAGGTATTAGGTCGCCTTTAACTAAATGTTGTTTAATAATTTTTTGTGCTATACTAAGCCCCACTTTTATCTCCTTTATGGTCTAAAATTTGGTTTAAAAAATCTTCACTGCCTCCCTTTAGGTCTAAAATTTGTTCGTTCTGGATATAGGGTAACAGGTTTACTTTTTCTATGTTGCGCAATTTGGTATAAATCTGGAAAAGTTTTTCTCCTTCTTTGGAGATGATTTCCTGGTGTCTTTTGATACGGTCTAAATTTCTGGGATCACTCTTGGCCAAAAGCTGAGCAGCATTGACCACTGCGGTTAAAGGCTGGGAGAGTTCATGGCTTATGGCGCCGGCCACAGATAATACCAGTTTTAATTTATTTTTGCTTTCTTCTTCACTTAAGTTGCGAAAAAGCCAGAGCATGCCCTTTTCTTTTAAAGATATGTTAATAACTTCCCAGAGGTCTTCACTGATTTCTACTTCAAAAGAAGAATTGCCTGGCTCTAATGCCATTGGAGATAAGTCCAGGAAGTTGGCTATGTGTAAGGAGTCTGTGGAGGTAAGTTGAGACTTAAAAAGCTCTTTTGCTGCCTGGTTGATGTAAATAATTCTTCCATCTTTCAGGGAGTAGAGTAAGGGATAGGGTAAATTATTGAGTAAACTTTCTAAGACTTCTTGATATTCCCTTACCTGAGAGCGCAGTTCATAAATATTGCTGATGTTGTGAATTATTTCCAGAGAGCCTAAAATCTTTTTCCCCTGGGATAACTTAACTGCTATTACCTGATAAAAACCTTTTATTTTTCCCTTAAGATTCCAAAAACCAGAAATAGCTACTCCGTTGTTTAAGACATTAAAGGAAGCAGAAGGGTCCTGTTCCTGGTAAATTTGCTTTAAGGTCTCCAGGTTGTATTTTAAAACATTTTGTCCCAGGAGGAGTTTTTCCTGTTCATAAAAGGCAAAACCCACCTTACTTTTACCCAGGACTTTATTTCTGGTTACTCCTGTAAGCTCTTCACAGGCCTTGTTCCAATAGATTACTTCACCTTTACGGTTAAAAACAATGGTAGCAAAAGGGCTGTTTTCCAGGATTTGGCTTAAAAAAGATTCTTTTTGGCTAATTTTTTGTTGATAGAGATTTTTAGCCAGATAGAGAGAAAGGTAGGCAAAGGAAGGGGAATTTTCACTAAGTTGAATAGTAGGAGGAAGTTTTTTGCGTAACTGAAGGGAAAACTCAGGGTCAGTTTCCAGATTGAGCACACTGTTTAGATTGTGTTTGCTCAGCATTTCTTCCCAGGAAAAGTATTGGGGAAAATCCACGCTAAGCAGTTTACTATCGGTTATAGTTAAAGCTACCAGATTACCCATGGGTTTGGTGGCTTCCTGGTAGCGCAGGTAGGCTCTAATGAAGCTAAGTAATTTTTTGCTGGGACCAATTAGGGCAAAGTTTCCAAGCATGGCTAGGGATTAAAAATCAGTAAAGGTAAGACGGTTTATCTTTTTACGCCTGATTTCCACTTCGGTTTTTAGCATCAGTTTTTTTTGCTGGAGATTAAAGATTTCTTGGGGGAAAAATAGATTTTTACTGGGGTCTTCTTGGTCGCGTAATTGTCGAATCTTTTGTTCACATTCTTTAATTTCCTTTTCCAGGTTTAAAATTTCTTGAGTAAGTTTTTCTATCTCAGCGGATACGGATTCGTCTTTTGGTGGTCTGGTTGTCATTCTTTACCTCTTCTTTGGTTTCTATTTTCCCCAGGGGTAAACTTTGAAAAAGTTTCCAGAAACGAGGCCAGATTTGGGTAATAATCCCTGGGTTGGAAAGGCAGATGCCCTTGAACTTAAAGGAAATTAAGGCATAACTTAAGGTCCAGAAGGGCGAAGGGCTGGTCCAGACCTTGTCATTGTGTTTTTGAAATTTGAGTTGAGAATTTTCAATTTCCAGATATTCTGGATGGAGATGGTATTTTAAGCCCAGAAAGGAAAGCAACTCTTGAGCAGATTCCAATGGCTCTCCCTTTAGATTGTGATAGATAATGCCTCCTTTTCACAGGAAAGCACCAGAGCTGTGGCCAGAGGTAAGAAATCCTCTGCCTGGTCCACATCCAGGGAAAGTTCCTTTAAAAATTCCCTATTTTTTTGAGCCAGAAAGTTTTCTGAATCAAAGTCTAAATTTATTTCCTGAAAAATCTTTTGTGCCCTTTGAGCTTCTAGGGAATAGGCAGGCCAGAGGCCTGTAAGTTGAAGCTTACCCCCTAAAAAGTGGGGCAGGACCAAAACATAACTGGAAAGTACCGGGTCAGCCTCAATTTTAAAGTTTGCAGGGCTTTTAATCTCCTGGGGCTGAACTAGGATAGTATCTTCCTCTATGCTTAAGGAAAGATTCCAATCCCTGGCCAATTTTTCCAGCTCTTTTAGTTTGCTAAAGGGTTTGCTCCAGGTAAGCTTTAAGGGCCTTTGCCTGAGAAAACTGGCCAGGATAAGGCCAATACCTAGGTATTCGCTTATACTTTCTGGAAGAACTACTTCTGAAGGTAGATGCCCACTACACTCTAGCCTGGCAGGCAAGTTGTAGCTTTGCGGTTCAATGGAGGTCAATCTGGCTCCCAGGGTGGGTAAAAAGTCCTGCAATTCTTTTAGGTTTAGCATTTTTAGCTTGGAAGCACCATTTAACTTGCAGCTACCAGCTTGAGTCAGGCATAAAGAAAGCAAGAGGTAAAAGTTAAATTCGTCTTCTCCCAAAAAGATGGATTTACCTTCAAAATAAAGGTCTGCTGGACCTACGTGCAAAGAGTTTTCCTGCCAGGAAACCCTTCCACCCATTTGATTGAGAGCCTTGATTAGTTCTACTAGAGGGTCATTTATGGGAAAGGGGGAGATATGGGTTTCAGTAGTGGAAAGGGTAGCTAAAATAAGACTTAATCGGGCCTGAAAATTGGATAAAGGGGCCTCGGTGTGAAAATCTATCTCCTTACTGCTGGGTGGATAGAGGCAAAAGGGTTTGTCAAATTGTTTGGTCTCAGCTTTGAGATAACTGGTATTGTTTAAAATGGAAAAGATCTGGCGAAAAAAGCGTTGATTTTCTCCCTGTAAACTACTTTTCCAGATGTCCCAGAAGTTTTTTCCACCAGGGTATCTACTGGACTTTTGCCCTGTTCGAAACGATTTTTGGCTATTTTGCTAAGTAAACGCGTCCGTTTCTGGATAAGTTTGAGAAGATTTTTTTCCGTTTGATAGAGTTCTTCATTTAGGGATAGAGAGTATTTTTTTTCTGACATAAAAATATCCTAGACAAACAAATTTATTTTTTTCTACTATTAAAAGCTTTGCGGGGCAAGTAGAATTTAAAGAGGGTCAAGAGAGGAGGTTAGCTTTTGGAATTAAAGAAAAAAGGCGTGCTTTTAACCATTGATCTTTCCTTTTATTTACAAATTAGTGGCTATGACACCTTAGAACCAGGCGAAGTGGGTAAAATTACTACCTATTGGCAAAAGTGGTTTAAGTACTTTAAGGCCTATACCCTGGGAGAGCCCAGAGGTTTTTTAGCTGTTTTTTTAGACCAGGAAGTAGAAAGGGAAATAGAAGGTGTGTGGTTAAGTAGTCCCAGTGAAGCCCTGTATCTGGATACTCTGGCCAAGACCATGCTCATGGCAGGCGTAAAAGAGTTTGTGCCTCAGCTGGCCCAGCTGGGTTGCGCTCCTTTTCCCAAGGTAAATAAAGAAATTAGACGCAAAATTGCTTCTACAGGCCTGGAAATAAAGAAAAATGGCACCCTGAGTCATAAATATGCAGTGTTTACCTATTTTCCCTATAAGGGAGGTTGTGAGGTCTGCAGGCTGCAGGAAGATTGTCCCCGTTTAAGCAAAGGCCAGGTTTTCTAGGTGCTTGTCCAGGCCACCTAACCTGGCTGGAGTATAACCCAAAGTCTTTTCCCAGACCATATTGGATTCCATACAATAGTAAATCTGGCGGTCTAACCCACCTTTTTCAGGGCCTTAATTAGAAAAGAAAACAGCTTGAGCCTGAGGGGTAAAAAGAGACGCAGCTTACCATCCAGGCCTGGCACATATTCCTCGTAGATGTACTTACTTTGGGGATGGTTTTGGGCGATTTTTTGAAAAAGGTCTGGCATGCCCCGAAAGGAGCCCAGGCTTAAGTAGGCAATATCTTTGGCCTGTAAGTAGTCGAAAATCATCTCCACAATGCGTTGATAGCCTTTTTCCCAGCCAGGATAGTAAATAAGGGGGTCAAAGTGCAGGGCTACCTTGGTTCCCCATTGCACACAGGTTTGGGCTGCTTTGAGTCTTTCCTCTAAAGAAGCGCTTAACTTTTCTTCTGCGTCCACTATCTTAGGACTATTTAGAGACCAGGCAGGAAGCACGTGGTCTATTCTTTTTAAATTTTTGGCCCAGCTTAAGTCCACCACTTTGCTTTTTAGCTCAATCTTTATGTTGGGATAGTCTTGTAAAAAGGCAAGGAGCTTATGGGCATAGCCTGTTAGAGGCTCCAGGACCAGGGAGTCGGTAAATTCTCCTGTGCCTGTGCGATAGCGCATCTTAGGGTTGGCTTTTAAGGTCTTGTCCAGTTCTAAAAAAAGGTCTTCAATATTTCCCCAGATTTTGAGGATTTTGTCCTGAAAATAGGCCTGTAAGATGCAGTAAGAGCAATCTAAAGGACAGTTTTCTCCAAAGTGGATTATTTTATAGCCACAACAGTTGTAAAACCTGGTGCCCGGGCAAAAACGCAGGAACTTTCCCTTGAATTTTTTTAAAAGCAGTACTGGTTCAGAGGAAGAAAGGTTTTTGGGGTCCTGGCCCTTTAGCAAGGTGGCTGTGGGTAAGGTTTTTTTTACCCTTTGCACTATGGGGTTATCTGAAGGTAATTCTGGGTCAATAAAAAACTTTTTTATGGCTTGCAAATAGGCAGGAAGAGAAGGGTTAGGCATGTAAAAAGTCCTCCCATTTGCGCCAGGGGTTTTGTTTTTGAATGTCTTTGAGTTCCTGGATGGCCTGGTTTAACTCTTCAGCATTGTTTACCTGGGTTTGCAGGATTAAACCTGGTGTTTCCAGGTGGTAGGGATGCTGGATTTTCCAGCCACTTCCCTTACTTATTTCTGTAAGATACCTGGCTAACTTTTCCTGAGCCAGGGTCAGGGTAGGATAGCGTAGCTTTCGCAAGTGCTGAAGCAGGCTGGTTTGTAAGTCTTGAGGAGAAAGTTTTTTTTCTAAAAAAAGGGTTAGTTCTTGTTTAAGCTGGGCTCCCAAGAGGCCCTTGGCCTTTAGTTCCAGACTTAAGGTAAGCAAGGTGCGGAGATTGCTTTTGGTCCATTTTATCCTTTGCCAGAAGGGATAAAAGAATTCCAGCTCTTCTGTACTAAACTGGCTCAACCAGGGCACCTGGCTTATTTCCAGATGTCCCTGCAGAAGCAAATCATCCCAGTATTCAGGGAGAGTAAGCCAGAAGTGGAGATGGTCCCAAAAGGGAGATTTAGGGTTCAAGCCTAAAAGCGCCCATTCTTCCTTAGCCAGAGTAGAGTCAGCAGTAGAAAAAAGCGCAGGGCCTTTACCAGATGGTACTCACTGCGCTTTTCTGCATTGAGTAAAAAATAGATAAGCCCCAGGGTTTTGGGCGAAGTTTTTTCTATTTCCAGGGCCAGGACCTTTTTCCCTAATTTTTTGAGGGCCTGGACTCGCTTATAGCCATGCACTAAAAAGTAATTTTCTTTTTGCCAGATGACCAGGACAGGTTCTAGCTGCCCCATTTTTTTTAAGTTCTGCAGAAATTTTTTTTCTCCTTGTTCTTTCCAAAAAATCCAAGGATTATCTATAATTATCTCCTCAGGAGAAAGGATTTTTAGGCTTTTGGGCTCCTTCATAACTGCTTCCCTCATATCCCTTTACTTGACATCTTTTCTTTTATCTTCCTATAGACGAAAATCTCTTAAAAGATAATATGTGAAAAAAGTAATTTGTCTGCTTTTAGGAAGAAAGCCTGAACAAGGCAATAAAAAGATTTGCTAAAGGGGGCTAATTGATGCGGGAAAAATTAGAAAAACAACGGACTTATGCTTTGGTAGGCCATGGTGGTTGTGGAAAAACTTCTCTGGCCGAAATGCTTTTGTTTCAAGCAAAGGTGATTTCTCGTTTGGGTAAGATTGAAGAAGGTACCACCTGTCTGGATTATGAACCTGAAGAGATTAAGAGAAGAGGAAGTATTCAGCCTGGTTTTGCCCATTTTTCCTGGCAAAAAAGTGACCATTTTTTGGTAGATATCCCTGGTGATGGCAATTTTAACGGTGATATTCAGTATTTACTCAAAGGCGTGGATGGGGTTGTGTTTGTGCTGGACGCCATTGATGGAGTAAAGCCTTTAACCAAAAAGATGTGGATGGAAGTGGAAAAGGCCCACTTGCCAGCCCTTATTTTTATTAACAAAATGGATAGAGAGCGGGCCAATTTTGAACAGGCCTTAGAGGGTTTGAGCTCTATTTTGGGGATTAAGGCTGTGCCTTTGTTTTTGCCCATAGGGGCTGAAGCAGATTTTAAGGGCGTGGTGGATGTGCTGGAACAAAAGGCCCTGTTTTTTGAAGAAGATGGCAAGGTAAAAAAGGGCGATATTTCTGCTGAGCTTGCTGACCAGGTAGAAGAATTAAGAATGGGATTGATCGAAGATATTGCTGAAAGCGATGAAGCTCTTATGGAAAAGTATCTGGAAGAAGGAGAATTAAGCAAGGAAGAGCTTTTAACTGGTCTGAGAAAAGGTATTTTAAACCGAGAGCTTTTTCCAGTTACTGTGGGAGCTGCCCTGGTGAACAAAGGCGGCAATATTCTCCTGGATACCATAAATTGGCTTTTGCCTTCTCCTTTAGAGCACGCTCCTTTTGAAGGAGAAGATGGTAGTGAGCGCAAGTCTTCAGAAGAAGAGCCCTTAGCTGCCTTTGTCTTTAAAACCATAGTGGACCCTTTTACTGGACAGCTCAGTGTAATGCGCGTGCTCTCTGGTAAACTTAGCTCTGATTTGACTGTGCTCAATGTGAACAAGGATAGTAAAGAAAAGCTGGGCCAACTCTTGACCTTTGAAGGGAAAAAACAGGTGCCTGTAAAAGATGAAGTGGGGCCAGGAGCTATTGTAGCTGTAGCCAAGTTAAAAGATACTTCCACAGGGGACACCCTTTGTGATGAAAAAAGCCCCTTTAAATTGAAAAAACCAGAAGTTTCTCCCTGTATTATTTCTTATGCCCTGGCTGCAGAAAAACAAGGAGAAGAGGACAAGGTTTTTGCCTCTGTGCAAAAACTTTTGGATGAAGATATTACCCTGGAGCTTACCCGCAATGAAGAAACAGGAGATATGCTCTTAGCTGGTATGGGGCAACTACACATTGAAACCACTGTGGAAAAGGTAAAAAGAAGGTATAAAGTGGGCATTGTGCTTAAAACTCCTAAAATTCCCTATAGAGAGACCATTAAAGGTAAAGCTGAAGTCCAGGGTAAGTACAAAAAACAAACTGGTGGTCGTGGCCAGTATGGTGATTGTTGGATTCGTCTGGAGCCCCTACCCAGAGGTGGCGGATACGAATTTGTGGATGCCATTGTTGGCGGGGTTATTCCTAAGCAGTACATCCCTGCAGTAGACGCTGGTATTCAAGAGGCAGCTAAAAAGGGTGTGTTGGCTGGTTATCCAGTGGTGGACTTTAAGGTTACCTTATACGATGGCTCCTATCACAGTGTGGACTCTTCTGAAATGGCTTTTAAGATTGCAGGCTCCATGGCCTTTAAAAAGGCAGTGGAAAAGTGTAAACCTGTGCTGTTAGAGCCGATTATGAATGTTACTGTTTACATTCCAGATGAATATATGGGCGATGTAATTGGTGATATTTCCAGCCGTAGAGGAAAGGTGCTGGGCTCTGATTCTCAAAATGGCATCACAGAAGTAAAGGCCCAGGTACCCATGGCTGAAATGCTTACCTATGCCCAGAGCCTAACAGCCATGACCAGTGGCCAGGGAACCTATACAATGGAGTTTGACCACTATGAAGAAGTGCCCAGTCAGATAGCAGAAAAGGTTATTGCGGAGAGCAAAGGCGAAGAAGCTTAAAAACTGGTTTTATCTTTTGTCTGTAGTTAAAAAGGGTCTCTTTACAAAAAAAGAGACCCTTTTTTGTTTATTTAGCTTGTCCTTTGGGGTGTTTTAGGTTATGCTAACTTCACCTTGGTTTAAATTAACACCTTTGATTTTAAGAAGATTTTAGGGCTGAAATGAAAAAAGTAAAACTTATTCCCTTAGGTGGTCTGGGTGAAATAGGGCTTAACTGTTTGGCCCTGGAAACCGATGATTCTCTGGTTTTGATAGATTGTGGCTTGATGTTTCCAGACGATTATCTCTTTGGCATTGATGTGGTTATTCCCTGTCTTAATTATGTGCTGGACAAAAAAGACAAATTACAGGCCATTATCCTTACCCATGGACATGAAGATCACTTAGGAGCACTTCCCTGGCTTTTGCCTTATGTAGATGCTCCTGTTTATGGTTCTGGATTTACTTTAAAAATTCTGGAAAATAAACTTACTGAATTTAACTTGCTAAACTATGTCCGCCTAAAAGAAGTAAAGCGTTATGATAGACTGAAAATAAAAGACTTTTCTTTTACCTTTATTCCGGTTTGCCATTCTATTATTGAAGGATTTTCTTTGGGTATTGAGACTCCAGTGGGTAAAATTTTTCATACTGGGGATTTTAAAATTGATTTAAATCCTTTAGACAATCAATTTACAGACACCAGGGCCATTCAAGAGTTTGCCCGGGACGGGGTAAAACTCTTGCTTTCTGATTCCACCAATGTGGAACGAGAAGGTAGGGCCTTGACTGAAAAAGAAGTAAAAGCCAGTTTAAGAGAACTGATTGCCTGCTCCAGGGGAAGAGTTTTAATTACTTTGTTTTCGAGTCACATTCAGCGCATCCAGGAAGTTTTTGATTTAGCAGAAGAGTTTGGTCGTAAAGTGGCTGTGAGTGGACGAAGTTTGTTTGTAAACATAGACCTGGCCAGAGAGCAGGGGTTTTTGAATTTTGGCGAAGATACTTATATTCCATTAGAAGAAGCTGTTACCCTTCCTGAAAATAAGGTTTTATTTTTACTTACTGGTTCTCAAGGAGAGCCTTTATCTGCTTTAACTCGCCTGGCTAAAGAAGAGCATAAACAATTAAAGGTTCATCCAGGTGATCTGGTGATTATGTCTTCCCGCTTTATCCCTGGCAATACCAGGGCCATTACGAGAGTGATTAATGACCTTTATCGCCTGGGAGCAGAAGTGGTCTATGAAAAGGTAGGGGCCATTCATGCTTCTGGCCATGCCCATCAAGAAGAGTTGCGGGAGATGATTAGGCTGGTTAAGCCAGAATATTTCATTCCCATTCATGGTGAATATAGACATCTGGTTAAGCATGCGAGATTGGCCAGGGAGGAAGGAGTAGCTGCAGAAAAGGCCATAGTGCTAGAAGACGGGCAGAGTCTTATTTTAGATGAAAAGGGGATTAGTCCAGGGGACAAGCTGGATTTAGAGGCCATTTATGTGGATGGCAAGGGTGTTGGCGATGTGGGGCAAACAGTGCTTAAGGAAAGACAGATTTTAGCCGGGGAAGGTCTGGTGATTTGTCTGCTTATTTTGGAAAAGGCCACAGGAGAGCTTGTTTATGGTCCGGAAGTCATTTCTAAAGGATTTGTCTTTGAGCAACACTTTGCCCATATTTTAGAGGATGCCAAGTGCATTATCCTGGATATTTATGAAAATACCCCCCCGCATGAGCCCAAAAAGATGGAAGAGCGCATTCGCTCTGTTTTGCGCAAGTTTTTTAAAAAGGTGTTGGGCCGAGACCCCATCACCATTCCCATTGTGCTTTCCCTTTAATTAAAAAGGCGTATCATCCAGATTGGCTACTTCTGAAGGAAAAGTGGGGCCAAGATCTTCTTCTTCAGGTAAAACTTCTGCTTTGGGTTGGGAATCAGGTGTGCTTTCTGTTACTCCTTTGGGATCTAAGGCCTGGATACGAGAAGCGATTATTTCTGTAGTATAGCGATTTTGCCCCTGCTGATCCTGCCATTGTCTGGTTTGCAACCGTCCTTCTACCAAGATCAATCTTCCCTTGCTTAGATAATTGGCACAAAACTCGGCCTGTTTGTTGAAAACTACCACTCTGTGCCATTCAGTCTTTTCCACTTTATTGCCGCTTTTATCTGTGTAGCCTTCATCTGTGGCCACAGAGAAGTTAACCACAGGCATGCCTGAAGTGGTGTAGGCAAGTTTGGGGTCCTGTCCCAACCTGCCGATTAAAAACACTTTATTTAGACTTGCAGCCATTTTTAGGTTCCTCCTTGAAAAACAAAGTAATATTTTCTTAGCCAAGAAAATTAAAAAAAGCAAAGGCCAGTTTCTTAAAGAATTTCCTTTAGCTTTTGTTCTATCTGGTCTAACTTTTCTTCTAAAAGGTAAGAAATTTCATTGGCTTTTTGAGGTTCCCAGTTGGCTAGAGCTGTATCTAATTTTTTTTGCCAGGATTCCAGTTCCTTGACTTGAGGCTCTAAAAAGGCTGCTATTCGGGGATCCAAATCTTCAAAAAGCACTTTTTCTTTTAAACGCTTAAGAAGTTCTCTTACTCCAGGATTACTTACTTTTTGATCTTGAGCAAAAACTACTTCAAAGAGATGTGGCCAATTTTTTTCCACCTCTGAAGGGTCAAAGGTATAAGCGCTGACTCTTATTTGTAGTACTCTTCCCAAGCTATTTTTCCTCCCACTCGCTTTTTACCTTGAGCACCACTTCTTTAATACTTTCCAGGTCTTCTGGCGGACAGACACCAAAGAGAATGTCTTCAGCATTAAGACTCTGGCCTGGCTTAAAATAGAGGTGATAAATAATCCCTTCTGGTCCTTCATAGGGTAAAAAGGTTTCTCTTTTCATTCTGCTCAAGATGAGTACTTCCTCTCCAGGGTGTAGTTTTACCTTTTGACAACCCTTGGCTTTGATGCGTTTATCTATTTCCGGGACAAAATAATACTTTCCCTTTTCTGGGGCCCGGAAAAGATAAAGGGTTTCCTTAAGAATGAGTTCCTGGACCTCTTCTTTGGTTAAATAGTGTTTAATCTCCAGGATAGGAGTATTGGCTTCTACAAAATCTCCCTTTTGAAAGGGGTATATTTTGGAGATAATGCCCCTTTCCTGGGCATAGAGGGGTTTTTGGTTGTTTTCTCTGGTAAGGTAGGCCAGAAGGGTACCAGGTTGCTCCTTGTACTTGCCCCTGGGTCCCTTTACTTCTTCTCCTTCTCCCACGACAAACTCAATGGTGCCACAATGAGGGGTTTTTACCACAATGGTCTTGTAAGGATTTTCCTTTATTTTATCTAGCAACTCTTTAATATTGCTTGTCTTCATATTTGCTCCTTCAGGTTAACGATAATAGAGATATCTTCCTCCCATGGTAAGTAAGGCCTGGTAGAGATTGGCCCGCATCTGTCTTCTGTCCCAGATACCTTGAATATGGCCCCTGCTCAGGGCGTGATAAGCTTTGTGATAGTCTGGAGGAATTTCCAGGCCTGTGGTTTCTTTGATTACTCCAGGACCTGCAAAGCCAATATTAGAAGAGCGAATGGCAAACTGATAGGGCGAACAGCCCAAAAAGCTGGCCACAGGACCAGCATAGGAATTGGTGTCATAAACCACAATATAAAGGCCGCCTGCTTCTAAGTAATTGCGTATGGCCAGGGTGCAACGGGGCATCTGGATAACTCCATTGGTGCCTTCTTGGATTCTAATACCTGCGGTGCCGTGAACATAAGCGATAAAGGGGCGATGTTTGAGCCTGGCCTTTTCCACGGCACGGATAAACTTTTCGCCTTCTGCTGCACCCACGGTGCCTCCTCTAAACTTGGCCGTAAGCACAGCCACCACCACTTCTATGCCCTTAATTTTGCCTTCAAAGGTCAAGCAGGCGCTTTTTTGGCCAGTTTTCTTTTTAGCAGTTTCCAGTTTATGAGAAAAGTTGGCAAAATCCAGGGGATTGGTAGCTTCTATATCCTGGTTAAATTCTCGCAAGGAGTGAGCATCAAAGACATTGTAAAGATACCATTCGTGCTCCATGGGGAAGTGGTGGCCGCAATAACTACACACTCCAGCCATTTCGCCAAAGAGGTCTGGGGCCCAGAGGTCCAGGCAACCTTCTTTAGAAGCATTGGGACAGGTAATGGTTTTATCCACCTTGGCCTGGGGGCTTAGGTAGGGAGTGGTTTCTTGTTTGTGGCCATCCCAGTCAGAAAGAGACAGTAATTGGCAGACATTGGCCTTGCGTTTATGAAACCAGGAAAATCTGCACATAAACTTGTGATAGGAAGTTTTAGCTCTATTTAAAAGAACATGGATTTCTCCTTTGATATCTTCTGTTAGTTGCGAAACCACCTGTTTATGCCTGCGTAAAATATCGTAGTGGAGTAAACTATAGCCTGCCCAGAAAAGTTCTTCACTTTTGTCTTTGATTTTGGTCAGGTTGTTGCGACCATCAATATAGGCGTGTTGGCTCATTTTTCGGAATTTACGATAACGATTTTCCAGCAGCCTTTCCTTGGCCTTGGCTCCCAGGGCCCAGCGCACATAAATCTCTGGATTTTTTAGCTTTCTTAAGACCAGGTAACGAAAAAGGCTAATACCTCTGACCCGTAAGACCACTTCATCTGTGGCTTTAATGACTTCATTTCTAAGTTGTTTAAAGAAATCAAAGTGTTCTGGCCTTGCTCCCAAGGGTGGCTCTTTGATGATTCTGTCTATATAACCCATGACCAGGTTATCATCAGCAGTCATTTTGAGTTGGGAAGCACACTGTTCAATGAGTTCTGGACTGGCTTTTTCTTTACCCCTGATCCTACCTTCAATAGCTGCGGCCCCTTCCGGGGAAATGACTGAATAATAGCCATGGGAAAGCATAAGGCGCATATCTGCCAGGGCAATGGCTTCTGCCCCTCCAGAACCGCCTTCAGAAAAGACAGCAATGATAGGCACCTTTAGCCCGGCCATTTCATAGAGGTTGCGGGCAATTTGCTGGGCTGCCCCAGGATAGTCTTCAATGGGATAAGCTCCGGGAGTAAAGACATAGGTATGAATGGGGATGTTTTCCCTTTCTGCTACTTTCATGTATTGTAAGGCCTTGGCATTACCCCAGGGCTTTACTGAGCCACCGTTTCTAAATTCTTCTCCATGCCCTTTTTCCTGGCCTATAACCATAACTGGCTGGTTGTAGATTTTTTCCCTACCTTACGGGTAATATAGGCTCTGGCAATGAGCATGGAAGGGTCTATGCTATACTCGTCTTGACCACCGATTTCTGTGTAATTGTCATACACATTTTCCAGGATGTCTTTAAGGCAAATGCGTTGGGGGTGGCGCACAATGCGTACTTTGTCCATGGGGGTTAGTTGGCGATCCAGCTTGTTTTCCAGAAAAGTAAAGAGGTCTTTTAAAGAGTTTAGTTTGCGTTTGGCTTCTTCCAGGTTGATGTTTTTATAAGAATTTTTAAAATCTTTTAACTTGCTTTCCAGCAGAAGAATATTTTCATTTTGTTTATGGGCAAAAATGTCTTTAATGTAAGTAAGCTTTTCTTCTAAAAACTGTAGTTCTTTTTCTATATCTAATAACAACATATGCCTCTCTCTTTTTTATTTTTTTAGGAGTTTTTTAGAAGACTAAAATTTCGGAAGTTTTGGCTTTGAGGAAGTTTAAATTGGATTTTAACTTTTCTCCCTTTTTGTTTTCGCCTTCCAAAACCACCTCTTCTAAAAACTTTAAGCCATGCCTTTTGGCTTCTTCCAGGTCTTTGCCCCAGACAATGGCCAGGGCCAGGTTGGGGTCAAAGTCAGTGGGGATTTCATAGGGTTTATCCTGAGGCACATGGCTAAAGACCTGGAGCCAGGGATAATTGGGATAGCTAAAGCGAGTAATAGTGCCTACCCAGGGAGTAAAGTTCTCCTCTGGAGATTCGGCAATAATTCTATACTCAATGCCTACTCCCTGAAAAGAAATGTCTTTCTGGGAATAGTTTAGCTTTTCTCCCAGACCTAAACGGATTTGTTCTTCTATGAGGTTTACTTCCTGGCCTTTAACCCTGGAAATAATAGCTGAGACTCCATTTTCCACCTGAATTCTGGTATTTACTTCCATTAAAAAGGGTTGACCAGTGGGGCTGACAATCCATTCCCAGGTGCCCACGTTGTCGTATTTTACTTCTCTGGCAATGCGCAAAGAGTATTTTACGATATCCTGGAGTACCTTCTGGGCGTCAAAGGCATAATTGATGGTTTTGGGGTAAAAACCAGGGGCAACTTCTATGCGTTTTTGTCTGCCTGTACTTTGAATGGTGCAGTTTCTGGTGCCAAAATGGACCACCTGGCCGTGGCGGTCAGCTACAATCTGCACTTCCAGATGGTTAAAGTCAAACACTCTTTGTTCAATCAAAACCCCATCATTGCCAAACTGGCGTTGGGCATAGTTTCTAAGCCGCCTTAAGACGCTGCGGAAGCGGTCCATATCTCCCACTTCCTCAATGCCCATGCCTCCACCGCCTGCAGAGGCTTTAATCAGGATGACTGGATGCTCTATTCCCTGCTCTTTTTGGAAAATAAAGAGGTCTCGTGCCAGTTCTTCTGCTTCCAGTTCATCGTAAATGGGACGGTCTGAACCTGGCACAGTGGGGACATCCAGTTTTCTGGCCAGCCTTTTGGTCTGAATTTTGTCTCCCAGTTCTTTGATGATTTTCCAGTTGGGCCCAATAAAAATAAGTGGCTTGGACCTGGTAACCACCCTGCGAGCAAAACGATAGTCTTCAGCAAAAAAACCATAGCCAGGATGGATAGCTGTGGCCTGGCTATAATCAGCTACAGCCAAGATCTCATTGGCGTCCTGATAGGAACTAATTTTAAACAGGCTTTTTTCTCCTCCCTTTTCCTGGGCAAATCTACAGTGCAAGGACTCTTTGTCTTCTTCTGTGTACACAGCTACAAAATCATGTCCCAGGTTAAGACAGGCCTGCATGATTCTGAGGGCAATTTCTCCTCTATTGGCTACAAGAATTTTATGCTTTTTCATGGTCTTCTGAGGACTCCTTTTCAGCAAGTTTTTTTAATTCTATTTCTTCCTTTTGAGCTTCCAGGATGAGCTTATCCAATAAGCGCTCTTCTCTTAAAGAGATATCTTCAAAAGCGCAAGCAATGTATTCATCCCGTATGCGCACTACAGTAGCATTGAGTTTTAAGAGTTTTTTTTCATTATAAATTATTTCTATCTCCAGGATATCTCCCTTTTGAAAACTCTCTTCAGCCGGAGAATAATAAAAGGATATTCCTGCTGCACTAATATCTCTAGCCTTAAAAAGCTTTGTCCCCAACTGGACCTGCAGATTGTCTAAGGCCACTCTATAAGCTTTTCTGGGAGTTTTACTTTCATATTTGATTTCAAAATCATCTAAAAATTCATCCATAATTTACACTCTTTTAGGGGGTTATAATTTTTTCTAAAACAAACTCCACCCTTCTATTTCTGGCCCGATTATCCGGGCTATTGTTGGGATATAAGGGGTTTAAATCCGCAAAACCAGTAGCAGTAAGGCGTTCTGGCTCTATGCCCAAGCTTAGAAGATAACGCAAGACATTGATGGCCCTCAGGGCAGAAATTTCCCAGTTGTCTTTAAACCTTCCTCCAGGCCTGGGGGGAGTATCATCAGTATAGCCAATGATATTTATCTTTTGATCCGGGTGCATAATAAAAAAATCCTTTAACTCCTGCAGGGCCTTTTTCCCTGCAGGAGTTAATTCCACCTGGCCAGATTCAAAAAGTACTTCTGCAGGCAGGCGCAGGATAATTTTACCTGATTCCAGGTAAGCTCCTACCAATCCTTCTAGGCCTTTTTCTGTGTAAAAGTACTGCAGGTCTGAAAAGACCTTTTTTGGCCTTCAATCATTTCCCGATAGCGCTTGATTTCAGTTACAGACACTCCAGGGCCTTCCTGCCCCAGAGTGACACTCAAAATGCCCTTTTTAGCCTGCCCCAGGGCTTGCTTTACAGAAAATAAGGTCTCCTTAAAGGTCTCCTGGTTTAAGTTGGACATGGAGAAAAGGAGAATAAAAAACACCAGGAGCAGCATGGTCAGGTCAGCAAAAGTGACCAGCCAGGTTGCCTCTTCTTCTTTTTCTTCTTCTATTTGTAAAAAATCATCTTCGAGCATCTTTTCTTTCTCCTGGGGCTACAAAGGAGGAAAGCTTTTCATAAACAAAAGTGGGGTTGTTGTTTTCCAAAATACTTTTGGCTCCCTGGAAAATGATTTCCAGATGCAAAATTTCTTCTAAACTTCTGCTTTTGAGTTTGCCTGCAATGGGCAAAAAGAGTAAATTGGAAAGCAAAGCTCCATAAAAGGTGGTTAAAATAGCTACAGCCATGGCTGGCCCAATGCTGGCAGGGTCTTCCAGCTTGGTTAGCATCTGGACCAGACCAATTAAGGTCCCAATCATCCCAAAGGCAGGGGCATAAGCGCCCATTTTCTTAAATACATCTTGAATAATAGCGTGCCTGCTTTTTAAAGAGGAGATTTCAATGCGAAGGGTTTCTGTGATTAAAAAGGGGTCTGCATTGTCTGCTATAAGCTGACAGGCTTTTTTGAGCACCTTGTTTTCTGTTTCCACGTGTTCTAGGGCAAGCAGTCCTTCTTTTCTGCTTATCTCAGCTATGCGTACCATGGTGTTTACCACCTGGTTGGAAGTGATTTTGCGTCGGGTAAAGATGTAAAAGGCTGCTTTAATGGCTTTGAACACGTCAGAAAGGGGAAAGTTGACGCAAGTAGAAGCAAAGGTACCGCCCAGGACAATCATCAGTCCTGGAATGTTGATAAAGATATCAACTGCTCCCCCTAAAAAAATAGCTCCAATGACCAGGGAAAAACCTACGATAATGCCAAAAAAAGTTGCAATGTCCATAACTTCCCTTTAAAATCAAAAATTAAGGTTTACCTAGAGCCAAACAATAAAAAAATCTTTTAACATTTTAGGAAGTATTATGCAAAAAGAAAAAATATTCAAGTCTTATAAGTGGCTACTAAAAAATATTTCTTATCAGCCAGAAGTAGCTGTAGTCTTGGGAAGTGGCTTGGGGGATTTTCTGGATGGTCTTAAGGTGGATAGGAGCTTTGCCTATGCAGAAATAGAAGGCTTTCCTGTGTCCACAGCTCCTGGGCATGCAGGAAAATTGGTTCTGGCTAAAATGGGAGAAAAAAGGGTTTTGGTGTTAGCTGGCCGTTTTCATCTTTATGAAGGCTATTCTGCGCAAGAAGTGGTTTTTGGAGTAAGGGTGGCCAGTCTTTTGGGTTGTAAAACTTTTATTTTGACCAATGCTGCTGGAGCCTTAAATCCTCAATTTGAGGCTGGAGAGCTCATGCTTATTACGGATCATATCAATTTTACAGGCGAAAGTCCTCTGGTGGGAGAAAATATAAGTGAATGGGGACCAAGGTTTCCAGATATGAGTGCTGTTTATGCCAAAGAATTACAGCAACTGGCTTTAAAGGTTGCCCTGGAAGAAAAGATTACCCTGCATAAAGGGGTTTATATTCAGGTGAAAGGACCCAGCCTGGAAACACCTGCAGAAACCAGGGCCTTTCGTTTTCTGGGAGCTGATGCCATAGGTATGTCCACTTCTCTGGAAGCCATTGCGCTTAAACATATGGGAAGAAAAATTTTGGGTATTTCTTGCCTAACCAATAAAAATTTGCCAGATTGTATGCAGGAAACCAGTGAGGAAGAGATTTTGGCTCAGGCTAAAAAGAGTAATGTTCAATTGTCTAGGTTGTTGGTATCTTTTATTAAAGCCTTACCTTAAAAGAGGAGGAAAAATGCTGGATTTTGATCCTCAGGACCTGATTAAGGAAATAGCCTATAATGTAGAAAGAAAGGACAAGATTAAGGCAGGATTGGTTTTAAATTATTTTTTTGACTTGGAGCCTGAGCACAGGGCACAGGTGTTAAGGATTCTGGCCACAGGAGAGCCAGATTTTAGTTTACCCTATTTTTTGGATTTTTTGCAAAAGGATAAAAAATTAATTGAAGATACAGAATTTAAGACAGCTCTTTTAGAAGTGGTCTTTGCAGACCCTCATCTTCTGGGCGATTATTTGAAAAATGGGGTGGAGCCCAGAGAAATTTTACTTCAAGTAGCAGGAGAGACCAAACTTCCAGAGCTGGTTCCCTATCTAACAGAAATACTTACCAGCACAGAAGAGGAAAATATCTTAAAATGCACCATTGAAGCCCTGGGCAATATTGGTGATCCTCAAGCCACTACTCCGGTTAGTGAGTTTTTATACTCCAATAACAGGACCCTTATCCTGGCAGCCATTAATGCCCTGGGCAAGATAGGTTCGCCCACAGCCATTAAGCGTCTGGCGGAAAAGATGGGGCACGATACTCATCTGGATTTACTTATTCTGGATATTTTTAGTCAGATTCAAGATACCTTGAGTTTACAAAAGTTAAATGAAACCTTGAGTTCTCATTATGCCCACTTGCGTAACTATGCCAAGAATAAGCTGGTACGTATTGGCAGCAAGGCGGTTCCTTTTTTGGTGGAAAATTTAAATTTTGACGATCCAGACCTGGTGATTCATACCCTAAATGTGTTGGGTGAAATAGGTGATGAGGCTGCAGTTTTACCCATTAGAAAGCTCTTAAGTAATCAGCCCAAAGACTCCAATGTGCGTTTTGCTGCTTATGAGGCTTTGGGCTTTTTACCTGTAGATAAGGGAGCTTACACTTTAGCTGCTGGTTTAACAGATAAAGACGAACAGGTAAGAGTTGCTGCTGCTTCTGCTATTGAGCGCAATTTAAGTCCTGTTTTGATTGCAGGCATTAGGAATATGGTCAAAGGTGAGGATGAAGAGGTTAAAAATGTAGTCAAGGCCATTATAACTGCCCAAACTAAAGAATTGTTTTTAAACCTATTGCCTGAAGATAATTTTAAAAAACTGGCTTTAGACTTCTTACAAAAGAAGTGTCCACCAGATTTACGTAACTACTATTTTGAATTGCTTGAGAAGTATGGTTACAAGGATTTAGTACCCAGGGCAGAGGAAGAAAAAGAAGAAAAACCTGTGGCCCTGGCTGTGGACGATTCTAAGATGATTCTCTCCATTTACAAAGCCAGTCTTTTTGAATTGGGCTTTGAACCCAGGCTTTTTGCCAAGCCAGAAGAGGCGCTGGAGTGGTTAAAGGAAAATAAGCCCAATATAATGTTTACAGATTTAAATATGCCAGGGCTTACCGGCATAGAACTTACAGCCAAGACCAGGCAGATTTATAAGCCAGAAGAGTTAACCATTATCATGGTGACCACTCAAAACGAAGCTACAGACAATGAAGCTGCTAAAGAAGCAGGGGTGACAGATATTTTGTACAAGCCCTTTACCAAGGATATTCTGGAGGCCAAAATAAAGGAGTATCTGAAGTGAGACTTGGGATTATCCAGTTAAATCCTTGGATAAATGACCTCAAGGGAAATGCTAGCAAAATAGAAGCAGGAGTTAAGGAACTCAGCCAGAAAGGGGCAGACTTAGTAGTCAGCAGTGAACTAGCCCTTATAGGCTATCCTCCCAGGGATTTGCTCCTGAGACCAGGTATTATAGCTCGTTGTAAACAGGTGGCTCTAAAGCTGGCCCAGAGCCTAAGGGGTTACGCTCCTTTACTTTTGGGAACGCCCTGGAGTGAAGGCAATAAGCTTTTTAATGCAGCTCTTTTTTTGGAAAAGGGGCAAATTGTTTCCTGGGTAGGCAAAACCTTGCTTCCCAATTATGATGTTTTTGACGAACAGCGTTATTTTTGCCCTTTTACTGGCAGTAAAAAAATTAACTTTCAGGGCAAAAATATGGGGATTACTATTTGCGAAGACATCTGGAATGACAAGGAATTCTGGAAAAAGAACTCTATCCTACCAACCCTGTAGAGCAGTTGGCCCGGGAAAACCTGGATATCTTAATTAACCTTTCTGCTTCTCCCTATACCCTGGGCAAGCAAAAACTTCGGGAAAAGATGTTGGCTCACCTCAGCCAGAAGTATAAATTTGCTTTGGTTTACGTAAATCAGGTGGGAGCTAATGATGATTTGATTTTTGCTGGTAGGAGTATGGTTTGGAATGGGCAAGGAGAGATGATTTTTCGGGCCAAAAGCTTTGCTGAGCACAGAGTGGTGGTGGATTTACAGGAAAGGCAAAAGGTATATGCTGACAATTTAGGCTCAGAAGAGGAGATTTTTCAGGCCCTGGTTTTAGGGGTAAGGGACTATGTGCATAAGTGTGGCTTTGACAAAGTGGTGCTGGGCCTTTCTGGAGGCATAGATTCTTCTTTGACTGCAGTGATTGCCACCAGGGCCCTGGGCAGGGAAAAGGTCCTGGGAGTGCTTATGCCCTCTCCTTTTACCAGTAAGGAAAGCATAGAAGATGCTTTGGAGTTAGCTAAAAATTTAGGGATAAAAACCTATACCTTACCTATAGATTCTTTAATGCAGGCCTTTGATAAGGTTTTGGCAGAGGTGTTTTCTGGCCTTCCCAGGGATGTTACTGAGGAAAACATTCAGTCCAGAATCAGGGGCAACTTGTTGATGGCCATTAGCAACAAGCTAAGGGCACTTCTGCTTACCACTGGAAATAAGTCAGAATTGGCCGTAGGTTATTGCACCATTTACGGAGATATGTCTGGAGGGCTGGCCGTGATTTCTGATTTGCCCAAGACCATGGTCTATAAAGTATCTCACTGGATTAATAGGGAAAAGAGGTAATCCCTTCCAGAGTACTGAGCAAGCCACCTACAGCTGAGCTTGCTCCCAATCAAAGGGATGAAGATTCTTTGCCCCCGTATGAACTTTTGGATGAGATTTTAAAATTAATTATTGAAGAAAATAGAGAAGTAGAAGAGATTGTGAGTCTGGGCTATGCAGAAGAGGTGGTAAAAAAGGTTTATCGCATGGTTCGGCTGGCTGAGTTTAAACGCAAGCAAGCGCCTCCAGGCCTAAAAATAACCGATAGAGCCTTTGGTACGGGCTGGAGAATGCCCATTGCTGCAAAATTGTGAAAAAAACTTGACGAACAGTTGAGTTTTCCTTAAAAGGACTCCTCATCACATTGCTCCCCGGTAGCTCAATCGGCAGAGCGGGTGGCTGTTAACCACTAGGTTGGCGGTTCGAGTCCGTCCCGGGGAGCCAGAACAAGTCACTAGACCCCGCTGGAAACAGCGGGGTTTTTTGCTTTTTTCAGTCAAATATTTCTTCTTAGTGTCTAGTCTTAAGACTAAAATTTTTAATTTTGTCTGTAAACTCAATACCCCAAAATAAGTTAACCTGAATAAAAAAAGTACTTATAGTTATTGTAAGTATTTTTAGGTCTATTTTTAAGCCCTCTTATTATTGTCAAAAGCAGAAAAATAAAATATGGCTTGTAATTGGAGATAGTTAATTAAAAGTTGGTATAATATGTTAGGTATAATCTTGGCTATCCAAGATATCTGAATTCTATCAAGGTTTGGATTGTTTGTTTTTGGAAGGTTTTTAATTGAGTATAATTGATACTTTAAAATAGAAAAAATGTCTCAGGTTAAGAGTGAAATTCTGGCTCAACAGGTTTTGTTCAAGTTCGAGGAAGTATATTCCCTTTATTATCGCTTGATTTTGCTGGTAGGTTTGAGAAGAAGTGGGAAAACATCTGTATTAAATGAGGTCTCAGAAAAACTCTCTGCACCGTTGATTAATGTAAATCTAGAGTTATCTCGTGTAATGCTGGATTTGACCGAGCGCCAACGAGTGTTACAGGTTTCAAAGCTACTTAGTGAAATTGTGAATAAAGTAGCAGGTGAAGTAGTTTTACTGGACAACATTGAGATGCTTTTTCATGTTCAATTAAAGCAAAATCCCTTATACCTTTTGCAGAAACTATCTCGGAATAAGACCATTGTGGCTGCATGGAACGGATATGTGATGAAGAATTGTTTGATTTACGCAACTCCAGAACACTCCGAGTACCGTAGTTACTCGGTTGAAAATTTTTTAGTAGTCAATGCAAATGTGAAATAAATAGAACAACAAGGAAGCTACAAGGGAGTATGTGTGATGAAATATCAAAATTTGATTCAATTTAACCCCATTGAAACTATTGTTCAGTTAAGGGATGCCGATAAGGCCTCTGCTGCCCGTCAGCTGGTAAGCAGTTATGTCATTTCCCATGAGATGGCTGAGAAGCTCATTGGCATGGTGATTCCTCAAATGCAGTTTGAGCAACCTGCTGATAATAAGGGATTGCTTGTGGTGGGCAACTACGGCACCGGTAAGTCACACCTGATGTCGGTGATCTCCGCTATCTGCGAGCACGCGGATCTGCTTTCCGCCCTGGGCAACGCACAGGTGGCACAAGCAGCAAGAGCGATCGCCGGCAAGTTCAAAGTGGTCCGCACCGAGATCGGGGCCACCACCATGTCGCTGCGGGACATCCTCGTCGGCGAGCTGGAAGAGCACCTGGCCGCCATGGGCGTGACCTACACCTTCCCGGATGCCAGCCAGGTCGTGAGCAACAAGCGGGCCTTCGAGGAGATGATGGCCGCGTTCCACCAGGAGTATCCGGACCATGGCCTGCTCCTGGTCGTGGATGAGCTGCTGGACTATCTCCGCACCCGCAAGGACCAGGAGCTGATCCTCGACCTCAACTTCCTCCGTGAGGTGGGCGAGGTCTGCAAGGACCTGCGCTTCCGCTTCATGGCAGGTGTGCAGGAGGCCATCTTCGACAGCCCCCGTTTCGCCTTCGTGGCCGACAGCATCCGCCGGGTCAAGGACCGCTTCGAACAGATCCTCATCGCCCGCAAGGACGTGAAGTTCGTCGTCGCCGAGCGCCTACTCAAGAAGACCGGCGAGCAGCAGGCCAAGATTCGCGAATACCTCACACCGTTCGCCAAGTTCTACGGCCGCATGAACGAGCGGATGGACGAGTTCGTCCGCCTCTTCCCGGTCCATCCCGACTACATTGACACCTTCGAGCGCGTCACGGCGGTGGAGAAGCGCGAGGTGCTCAAGACCCTGTCGCTGGCCATGAAGAAGCTGCTCGACCAGGATGTGCCGGAGGACCGGCCCGGTCTCATCGCCTACGACAGCTACTGGACGAACCTGCGCGAGAATCCCTCCTTCCGCGCCGTCCCAGACATCAAGGCGGTGATCGATTGCAGTCAGGTGCTGGAGTCCCGGATCGAGCAGGCCTTCACCCGGCCGGCGTACAAGCCCATGGCGCTCCGCATCATCCACGCGCTCTCGGTCCACCGGCTGACGACCGGAGACATCTACGCACCCCTGGGCGCCACGGCCGAGGAGCTGCGCGACGCGCTCTGTCTCTACCAGCCCGGCATCGAGGACCTGGGCGGGGACCCGGCCGATGACCTCTTGTCCCAGGTGGAAACGGTCCTGCGCGAGATCCACAAGACCGTCAGCGGCCAGTTCATCTCCTCCAACCCGGACAACCGGCAGTTCTACCTGGATCTCAAGAAGACCGACGACTTCGACGCGCTTATCGAGAAGCGCGCCGAGAGCCTCGATGCCTCCCAGCTCGACCGCTATTACTACGAGGCCCTGAAACGGGTCATGGAGTGCACCGACCAGACCTACGTCACCGGCTACAAGATCTGGCAGCACGAGCTGGAATGGCTGGAGCACAAGGCGGCAAGACAAGGATATCTCTTCTTCGGCGCTCCCAACGAGCGCTCGACGGCCGTGCCGCCCCGTAAAGAAGGAAGCATTACATGAACGCGCACGCGACCAAAGAACAGGAAATCGAAACCCAGCTGATCCAGAAGCTCATGGCGCTCAAATACGCCTATCGACCGGACATTCGCGACCGCGAGGCGCTGGAGCGCAACTTCCGCGAGAAGTTCGAGGCGCTCAACAAGGTCCGCCTCACCGATGCCGAGTTCGCGCGGCTCCTCGACGAGATCGTCTCGCCCGATGTGTTCGCCTGCTCGGAGCGCCTGCGCCACCGCAACACCTTCGAGCGCGAGGACGGGACGCCGCTGCACTACCAGCTCGTAAACCTCAGGGACTGGTGCAAGAACGAGTTCGAGGTGGTCAACCAGTTGCGCATCAACACGAGGTCAAGCTTTCACCGTTATGACGTGATCCTGCTTGTCAATGGCCTGCCCCTCGTCCAGATTGAGTTGAAGGCCCTGCCCGTGAGCCCGCGCCGTGCGATGCAGCAGATCATCGAATACAAGCAGGATGCGGGCAACGGCTACACCAACACGCTGCTGTGCTTCATGCAGCTCTTCATCGTCAGCAACCGCAGCCTGACCTGGTATTTCGCCAACAACAATGCCGAGCACTTCCGCTTCGACGCGGATGAAAGGTTCCTGCCCATCTACCAGTGGGCCACACCGGACAACAAGAAGGTCGCACACCTCGATGACTTTGCCGAGGCATTTCTCGCCAAGTGCACCCTGGCGGAGATGATCAGCCGTTACATGGTACTGATCCAGACCGAGCGCAAGCTGATGATGATGCGCCCGTATCAGATCTACGCGGTCAAGGCCATTGTCGACTGCATCCACCAGAATCGCGGTAACGGCTACATCTGGCACACCACCGGCAGCGGCAAGACCCTTACCTCGTTCAAAGCCTCGACCCTGCTCAAGGACAACCCCGACATCGAAAAGGTGCTGTTCGTCGTCGACCGCAAGGACCTCGACCGCCAGACCCGACAGGAGTTCAACCGCTTCCAGCCGGGATGCGTCGAGGAGAACACCAACACCGAAACCCTGGTCCAGCGTCTGCTCTCCGACGACTACGCCGACAAGGTGATCGTCACCACCATCCAGAAGCTGGGCCTGGCGCTGGATGCCAACCACCGCAAGGAATACCGCAAGCGGCTGGAACCGCTACGCGACAAGCGCATCGTCTTTATCTTCGACGAGTGCCACCGCTCCCAGTTTGGCGAGAACCACAGGGCCATCCGCGAGTTCTTTCCGCAAGCCCAGCTCTTTGGCTTCACCGGCACGCCGATCTTCGAGCAGAACGCCACCTACCGCACCATCGAGGGGCAAGAGGCCCGCATGGTCACCACCGCCGACGTCTTCGGCAAACAGCTCCACGCCTACACCATCACCCATGCCATCGACGACGGCAACGTGCTGCGCTTCCACGTGGATTACTACAAGCCCGAGGGCGCGCCGGTCAAACCCGGCGAGACTCTGGCCAAGCAGAAAGTGGTGGAAGCGATCCTCGACAAACACGACAAGGCCACCAACCAGCGCCGCTTCAACGCGCTTTTTGCCACGGCCAGCATCGACGACGCCGTCGAGTACTACCACCTGTTCCAGAAGATTCAGGCCAAGCGCCAGGCGGAAGACGAAAACTTCCAGCCCCTCAACGTCGCCTGCGTCTTCTCCCCGCCCGCCGATGGCAATCGCGACATCGCCCAGCTGCAAGAAGACCTGCCCCAGGAGCTGGCCGACAACCGCAAGGAACCCAACAAGAAGAAGGAGGCCCTCAAAGCCATCATCGCCGACTACAACGCCCGCTACGGCACCAACTTCGACCTCTTCACCTTCGACGGCTATTACCAGGACGTCCAGCAACGCATCAAGGACCAGAAGTACCCCAACAAGGATTTGCCGCACGAGAAGAAAATCGATCTCACCATCGTCGTGGATATGCTGCTCACCGGTTTCGATTCGCAGTACCTGAACACCCTCTACGTGGACAAGAACCTCAAGCACCACGGTTTGATCCAGGCCTTCTCCCGCACCAACCGGGTGCTCAACGATTCCAAGCCCTACGGCAACATCCTCGACTTTCGCGCCCAGAAAGCCGCCGTGGACGAGGCCATCACCCTCTTTTCCGGCGAGGCAGGCGAGCGAGCGCGCGAGATCTGGCTGGTGGATCCGGCCCCCAAGGTGGCCGAGAAGTTCGCCGAGGCGGTGCAGCAGCTCCAGGACTTCATGCAGTCGCAGGGCCTGGAATGCAAACCGGAGGAGGTGGCGAATCTCAAGGGCGACGAGGCCCGCGCCGCCTTCATCGAGCGCTTCAAGGAGGTGCAGCGCCTGCGCACCCAGCTCGACCAGTACACCGATCTCGACCCCGAGACCCGCCAGACCATCGAGGCGGCTCTGCACGAGGACGACTTGCGCGCCTTCCGCGGCGTGTACCTCGATCTTGCCCAGGACCTCAAGGCCCGCCAGGGCAAGAGCGAGGACCCCAACGACCCGGTGGAACAGCTCGATTTCGAGTTCGTGCTCTTCGACTCGGCGCTCATCGACTACGACTACATCATGAAGCTCATCGCCCGCTTCAGCGAAAAGGGGCCAAAAAAACAGAAGATGACCCGCGAGCAGCTCGTGGGGATTCTGCGAAGCCAAGCCAAGTTCCTCGACGAGCGCGAGGAGATCATCGAATACGTGAACACCCTCAAGGAGGGCGAGGGCCTATCGGAGCAGGAAATCCGCGCCGGTTACGAGCGCTTCAAGGCGGAGAAGTACGCGCAGGCGCTTTCCCGCATCGCCGAAAAGCACGGCGTGGACCGCCAGGCGCTGCAAGCCTTCGTGGATGGCATCCTGCGCCGCATGATCTTCGACCCCGACGCCCTCACCGACCTGATGGCACCCTTGGGGCTCGGCTGGAAGGACCGGGCAAGGAAGGAGCTGGACTTGATGGAAGACCTGACGCCGCTTCTCAAGAAGCTCGCCCAGGGCAAAGAGATTTCAGGACTGGAGGTGTACGACCGTGTCTGAGAAGAAGAAAGGCGTCGTGCCCCGCCTGCGCTTTCCCGAGTTCCGCAACGCCGGGCCGTGGGAGGTGAAGCGGTTGGGGGCAGTTGCGCGATTAATCAATGAAAGAGTCGATGACAAAGACTATGTGCTGCTAAGCGTTACTTCAGGTGTTGGTCTTGTTCCACAAAAGGAAAAGTTTGGAAGGGAGATCGCTGGAAAACAGAAAAAGAACTATTGGGTTATTCGCCGCTTCGATTTCGCCTACAACAAGAGTGCAACGAAAGAGTATCCGCAAGGGTATGTAGCTCTCTACACAGGGAACAAGCCTGCGGGCGTTCCCAACAGCATATTTACCTGCTTTCGCCCTGATCTTGACCTTGTTGCACCTAATTACTTGAATCATCTCTTTAGCGCGAATTTCCACGGACGATGGCTTGCGAAAGTTATCACTGTCGGAGCAAGAGCACACGGCTCCCTCAATGTCGATAGCAGCGATGTGCTGAACATTCCGCTGCCCATTCCCAAAGTTGCCGAACAACAAAAAATCGCCGACTGCCTTTCCTCACTCGATGAGCTGATTCAACTCCAAGCGCAAAAGCTCGACACCCTCAAGGCCCACAAGAAGGGCCTGATGCAGCAGCTCTTCCCCCGCGAAGGCGAAACCACCCCCCGCCTGCGCTTCCCCGAGTTCCGCAACGCCGGGCCGTGGGAGGTGAAGCGGTTGGGGGAGGTTTGCGAGGTATTGCAGGGGTATGCGTTCCCAAATCGTTTTCAAGGAAAGCGCCAAGGTAAGTATCCTTTTTGCAAGGTTAGTGACATTACCAAGGCCGTTGCAGAAAATGGAGGACATATAAGAGGCGCAACCAACTACATTGATGACGAAGAATTGCCGATGCTTCGCGCCCGCCCAGTCCCAATAGGTACTACTATCTTCGCTAGAATAGGCGAAGCACTTCGTCTGAATAATAGAGCTATTACAGATGTAGCTTGCTTGATTGACAACAATGTCGGAGGAATAAAAGCGAAGGAGAATAAAGCAGTTGACGTTTTCGTGTTTTACATGGCTCAAGGGATTGACCTGAATGAACACTGCGGCGGAGCTGTCCCGTCCGTAAACAAGACAACGCTAGAATTCATCAAAGTGACCATACCGAAGCAACCCGAACAACAAAAAATAGCCGACTGCCTTTCCTCGCTGGATGAGCTGATTCAGCTCGAGGCGCAAAAGCTCGACGCCCTCAAGGCCCACAAGAAGGGACTGATGCAGCAACTTTTCCCGCAGGAGGTCGAGTAAGCGATGCCGCACCGGGAGAACGTACAGACCTTTGCGAACCTCGATGCCCTGGCACGGCACCTGCGCGATCGGTTGCAAGAGAAGAAGGCGATTCTGCTCTTTGCTTACAACGGCACCGGCAAAACGCGCTTGTCCATGGCGTTCAAAGAGCTGGGCAAGCAGCGCAACGAAGACGGCGAAACCGTCGCCCGCGATACTCTCTACTTCAACGCCTTCACCGAAGACCTGTTCACCTGGGATAACGACCTGGAGAACGATCGCGAGCGGGTGCTCAAGATGAACACCGCTTCAAGGTTTTTCAGCGGCTTGGAAGAGCTCGAGATGGAGAGCCGCATCCGCAAGTTTCTCCACCGCTACACGGATTTCCAATTCGATATCGACTATCAGAACGGCACGATTCGCTTTTGGCGCGAGATGCAGAAGAACCAAGACGGAGAAGGTGAGCCGGTTATGATCAAGGTGTCACGCGGCGAGGAAAACATGTTCATCTGGTGCTTCTTCCTGGCCGTCGCCCAGCTCGCCATCGACGGGCAGGAGGGCTACGAATGGGTCAAATATCTCTATATCGATGATCCCATTTCCTCGCTGGATGAGAACAACGCCATTGCCGTGGGCGCTCATCTGGCGAAGATGCTCAAAGAACAGGAGCGGCTCAAAGTCGTCATCTCCTCCCATCACACGTTATTTTTCAATGTGCTGTGCAACGAAATGAAAAACGCGCAGCGCTATTTTCTCAGCCATGACGAGGGCGGCTATCACCTTCGCGATACCAACGACACGCCCCGGTTCTACCATGTGGCCATGCTCAAAGAGCTGCACAAGGCCGCGGAGACGGGGAAGCTATACACATACCACTTCACCATCCTGCGCAGCATCATGGAGAAAACTGCGACCTTTCATGGTTTCAACCACTTTGGACAGATCGTCAAACGCGATCCTGACGACGAAGATGGGGAGCTGCATGCCCGCTATGTCAATCTGCTCAGCCATGGAAACTATTCGCTGTTTGAGCCTGTGGAGATGCTGGAAGAGAACAAACGGATCTTTCGCAAGATTTTGGGAAATTTCATGAACGACTACCGCTTCAATCCAGAGCTTTTCCCTGAAGCGGAAACCGAGGAGGCCACTGTATGACCCAACAAGACCAGATTCGCCTGGGCAAGGTCCTCTGGGCCATTGCCGACCAGCTGCGCGGCTCCATGAACGCCGACGACTTCCGCGACTACATGCTGTCGTTTCTGTTCCTGCGCTACCTCTCTGACAACTACGAGCAGGCGGCCATGCGGGAGCTAGGCGCGGACTGGCCCGAGTTGCCGGAGGATGATCGCAGTTCGCCGCTGGCCGTCTGGTATGAAGAGAATCCGGACGACATCAAGATGTTCGAGGACGTGATGCGCCGCAAGGTGCACTACGTGATCAAGCCCCAATATCTCTGGAGAAGCATCGCCGAGATGGCGCGCACTCAGGACCCAGAGCTGCTCCACACCCTACAAAAGGGGTTCAAGTTCATCGAGAACGAGTCCTTTTCCAGCAGCTTCCAGGGCCTCTTCTCCGAGATCAATCTGGATTCGGAAAAGCTCGGCAAGACCTACAAGCAGCGCAACGAGCGGCTGTGCACCATTCTCAAGACCGTCGACAAGGGGTTGGCGGAGTTTCCTCAAGAGCGCGACCTTCTGGGCGACGCCTACGAGTACCTCATCGGCCAATTCGCCGCCGGCAGTGGCAAGAAAGCTGGCGAGTTCTATACCCCGCAGCCCATCTCCAGCATCCTTTCCGGCATCGTCTCGCTGGATGCCCAGGACCCGGCCAACGGCAAGCGGGAAAAGCTCGGCAAGGTGTATGATTTCGCCTGCGGCTCTGGGTCGTTGCTTTTGAACGTCTGGCGCCGGATGGGCAGGAACGGCGTCGGCAAGCTCTACGGCCAGGAAAAGAACATCACCACCTACAACCTGGCGCGCATGAACATGCTGCTCCACGGCCTCAAAGACACCGAGTTCGAAATCTTCCACGGCGACTCGCTGCTCAACGAGTGGCCGCTCCTGCGTGAGGAGAACCCGGCGAAAAAGATCGAGTTCGACGCGGTGGTGGCCAATCCGCCGTTCAGCCTGCGCTGGGAGCCCAGCGAGGAGCTGGCCGAGGACTTCCGCTTCAAGGACTACGGCCTGGCCCCGAAATCCGCCGCCGATTTCGCCTTCCTGCTGCATGGCTTCCACTTCCTGCACAAGGAGGGCACCATGGCGATCATCCTGCCCCACGGGGTGCTGTTTCGCGGCAACGTGGAGGCGAAGATCCGCAAGAAGCTGCTGCTCGACGGCAACATCGACACGGTGATCGGGCTGGCGCCGAATCTCTTCTATTCCACCGGAATTCCGGTGTGCATCCTGGTGCTGAAAAAGTGCAAGAAGTTCGACGACGTGCTCTTCATCAACGCCGCCGAGCTCTACGAGAAGGGCAAGCGCCAGAACACCCTGCTTCCAGAGCACGTGGACAAGATCGTCGAAACGTACCAGTACCGCAAAGAGGTTAGAGAAGAACTGCCCAACGGGGGCTTGTTTGTCTCTCGCCGCGTCAGTATGGAGGAGATCGAAGAAAACGATTTCAATCTCAACATCACCCGCTATGCGAGCACGGCCAGGCCCGAGCCGGAGGTCGATCTGCAGCAGGTACATGCGGATCTCGTGGACTTGACTAACAAGGCCAGAGAAGCGCTAGATCGCCACAACGCATTCCTAAGAGAACTCGGATTGCCGGAGTTGCCGTGACCGGTGCTTGCGCGGCCCGGACGCTAAAACAAAAGCGCCCTGGACTCGAAGAGCGCAAGCGGGTCCGGGATGCATTCGGCAAGTACCGGTCTGCGTGCGACGCACAGGCAGGTGCGCCGGGGCAACTCGGCGACAACGCTACGAAGGAGTTCGTCCTTCGTCATGTGTTCGGGATCGCGCCGGAGCTCATCAAGCAGCCATCGGACCTGCTCCGGGTCTTGCTGCGCCGTCATTACCGCGGCGGGCGGATTCCGGCCATCCTCGATGAGCATTTCATCAAAATTCTTCGTCACAAATCGGCAGGACAGCCGATTTGGACGCCCGGAGGGCGCCCCGAAGGGGTGCGAGCCAGGGATGGCGAGCATCAAAACGGCCTGTTCGAGGATTGGCCTCTGGAGACCATCATTCCGGACGCGCAAGCATTCTTTGCGTTCCTGCAGGAGCGCTGGCCGGTGTTCCTGGATTCGCTCGCCAAGCCGAAGGACGATGCCGTCCACGAGGACGCGGCGGACTACGGCTTCGAGTTCCCAGGACCGACGCTCTTGCCTTTCGACCACCACGATGTCCGCATTTACATCGACAACCTTTTCCTCGAGGGCTTGCTCCAGCCGGTTCCTCACGAGCAATCGCAAGCGCTCGCCAAGACCTGGGTGGCTTACGGCATCAAAGTCTCCCCCGTGGAGAACCGTCGCCGCCGCATGGAGGGGCTGCTGGATTCCATCGAGAAGACGATCCCCACGGTGGAGGCGCGTCATGGGGAGTGGCTCCATTTCGCCTACCGTTGGGCGGAACTCGTCGCCTTGGAGCTGGAGCCAGAGACCACCCTGCCGGAAGGATACCGGGAGCGCCTAGATGCATTGAGATCCCGGATCGATTCTGCGCTCACCGGTTGGGTGGTGAAGCGCTACGCGAGCCTGATCAACCTTCCGCCCGCGCCGCCGGTGATGCTGCATCACATCCCGCGGTTCCTCGCCCGAAGCCTCGGAGACGACCGGCGCTCGAAGATCGCTTTTCTGCTGGTGGACGGCCTCGCCCTGGACCAATGGATCGCCTTGCGCGAGGTGCTCGGAGAGCTGGATTCGAAGCTGCGGTTCCGTGAGAATGCCGTTTTCGCCTGGATTCCCACCATCACCTCGGTTTCCCGGCAGGCCGCCTTTGCCGGCAAGCCGCCGATCTACTTCCCGGCGAGTATCCATACCACAGACAAGGAGCCGGCCCTTTGGAGGCAGTTCTGGGTCGATCAGGGGCTGACGCAGCATGAGGTGGCTTACGCCAAGGGGCTGGGCGAGGGGGACCTGGACAAGGTCTCCGAGCTACTGAGCCGGCCCAGGCTACGTGTCGTCGGATTGGTCATCGACAAGGTCGACCGGATCATGCACGGCATGGAGCTGGGTGCGGCGGGCATGCACAACCAGGTTCGGCAATGGGCCAGGCAGGGTTTCATGCGGGACCTTTTCGGCCTGCTTTATGACCGCGGTTTCCAGGTCTACCTTGCTTCGGACCACGGAAACATCGAGGCGAAAGGCGCAGGAAGGCCTGCCGAAGGGGCAATTGCAGATCTTCGGGGCCAGCGCGTGCGTATCTACCCAGATTTTAGATTGAGGGCTAAAATCAAGGCGCAATTCCCTGAGTCCATAGAGTGGCCTCCCATTGGTATTCCAGAAGATTACCTACCCCTTTTGGCACCTAACAGGAGTGCTTTTGTGCAGAAAGATGAAATTGTAGTGAGTCATGGAGGGATTAGTATTGAGGAAGTGATTGTGCCTTTCATTCAGATACATAACCCCAAATTTCAGAAATAAACTTGGATAATGATGGGTTTAATTATTACAAAGGCTAATTCCAGTTTGGACAAGCTTGGGTGAGGGAGATACATGAAGTTATACTTGGAAAAACGATATAATCAAATTGGAATTGATAGAATTATTCGTCTTGAGTGGCTTAGCTATACTGCATCTCTTGTCATGGCAGGCAACAATAAATCCGACATTAAATCCTTATTGCAAAAAGAGCTCCAGGAGGTATTTCGCTCAGCCAATACCAAGGTGCGAGGATCTCTGAGCAAAACTATAACTATCCTGATGAATATATGGGTTCATCCACCATTCTATCTACATTCTTTTCAACAAGATGGTCTTAGGTTTCTTTCATGCCTTCCACAGGAAGACCATATTGCAGTCCACTGGGGAATGACCATGGCAGCTTATCCTTTCTGGGGAAAGGTGGCTTCCCATGTTGGAAGACTACTTAAGCTTCAAGGCACTGCAAGTCATGCCCAAGTTCGCCGTCGTGTCATGGAACAATTTGGACAAAGACCAACAGTAAAGGATGCTGTGCGCCGCATATTACGCTCAATGTGGGCCTGGGGTGTTATTAATGAGGCTAAAAATAATGTTCCACTTCGTGAAAAAGGCATATATGTACCAGGTCTTTCGTTAACTATAGAAAATCCTGAACTTATTGCCTGGTTAATTGAGGCCTTTTTATACGCCTGTGGAGGTGATTCAGTGGATTTAAGAACAGTTTTAGATTCCCCCATTTTGTTTCCCTTTAGATTAAGTCCTATTTCTGCTGTTCATTTAGTGTCGGTTTCCAACCGATTGGATATGCTCTCTCATGGACTGGATCAGGAATTAATTATACTCCGTAGTGAAATTATGGTAGATGTAAAGAAGAGATGAGATGGATTTTTATGCAAAACTAGAAGAGTGTTTTTTGTTTAAAAGGTGTATTTTGTTAGCTTTTAATAGATGTAGATAGCGTAATATTTTTTTATGGTATGAAAAAATTAAAATACAATAGTTTACAATTGGTTTGTATTTTTATGAATCTGGTTTGTCAATATTTACGGTAGTAGAAAAAGTAATTAATATTTTTTACCTTTACAAATGCTTTACTGCAAAAGAAACATAAGAAAGTTTACATAGGAGTAGGGTTTGTGCTAGGCCTTAGTTTAAGAGTAAATTAAGGTTTTAACTAAACAGTTAAAAGTTTGGGGTTCACATTGTAACATAGTGTAAATAAAAGGATTTTGTGAAGATGGGTTTAAAGAAGAATAAGGCTTTTATGTTGTTTATGTTTTTATTGATTCCTATAGGGTCCTATGCCAGTGGTGATTTAAGTGCTAGGATAGGTGAGATTAGGAAGTTATATCAAAATACTGTCTTTAATTTAAAAAAATATAAACAATTTAAGATAGATTTAATTGAGGTTTCTACTGAAGGGGGAGAGGTATATTTTTGGGTAGATAGTAATAATGAAATTAAAAAAGTAAAGAGAATCATATATGGAGAAACGGGTAAAAAGGTTTCAGAATATTATTATGACAAAGATAAATTATACTTTGTTTTTGGAGTTAGTTTTTTTTACTCTATGGAAGTAGATCCAAAAACAGGTGAATATGTTATAAACTATGATAATCCTAAAAAAGAGGAAAACAGGTATTATTTTTTTCAAGATGAGATGATTCAATGGTTAGGACCAGATAAAAAAAAGGTAGAAGTCTATAGCAATAAGTTTGAGCAAAAAAGCGCAGATATCATTCAAGAATCTAAAGATATTTTGCTGTTCTGTAAGAAGAAATTGCTTAAGTAATAGTTTGTGAGTGTAATTAAAAATAAAAAAGCAGCTCTTTTGAGCTGCTTTTTTATTTTTTTCTTAAGTGGTCGGGATGAGAGGATTTGAACCTCCGACCCCTTGAACCCCATTCAAGTGCGCTCCCAGACTGCGCCACATCCCGACAAAGGTTTTAATTTAATCACCTTTAGATAAAAGTCAACTTTTTTCTTTTTTTAAAAAAGAGAGAAGAAAAACTTGACAATTTTTAATAAATGATAATAGTAATAGTTATCAATAAGAGGTTAAAAGTTTTTAGGAGGTAAGAAGTTATGGAAGAAAAAGTTTTAGAGGTAATGAAGAAATTAAATAAGCCAGTTAGGCCTGGAGATATTGCTAAAGAGTTAGGCGTGGATAGCAAGGAAGTCTCCAAGGCAATTAAGAAGTTAAAAGAAGAAGGAAAGGTAATATCTCCCAAGAGGTGTTATTACTCCTTAAGCTAAAAGGGAGGGAAATATGGGAAGCATTAAAGATTTAAGACAGTATCCTATTAATTGGGATATGACCCATGAAGATGCAATTACTCTGTATTTAGAATGGGGCAACAATCCCCATAGGGGATATTTTCCACCTGTAAAGTCAGGGAAAGATGTATCTTATTACTTTGTTTTAAATACCTGGGAAGAAGAACCCAAGGTTTGTTTGTATGCCACCAATTCTGATGGTGCTAGAGAGTTGGTGTGTTTGGATTTGCCTGCGGAGTTGAAAAGCAGTGTGCGTAGAGAATACGGTTCTTTAAAGGGTGTATTTGGACTTACTCCTGAAATTAAAAAGTGGTTGCAAAATGTTCTGGAAAAATAGTAGGGTAATATAATGAATATAGTAAATAAAGACCGGCGTATGACCAAGCAAAGACAGGTTATTTTAGAGCGTTTAAGGGAAGTAAAAACACATCCTACCACAGATGAGGTCTACGCCATGGTCAAAGAGGACTTGCCCAAAATAAGTTTGGGTACAGTGTACAGAAACCTGGATATTCTGGCTGAACTGGGTTTGATTCAAAAGTTGGAAATGGCAGGCCAGCCCAAAAGGTTTGACGGCAATCCCCATCCTCACCTGCATGGTAAGTGTATTGCCTGTGAGCGGGTGGTGGATTTGGGACCTGATTTTGATTTTGGTCTGGACAAAAAGATAAATGGTTTTAAAGTATTAGATTATAAGCTGGAAATCATAGGTTTGTGTAGCAGGTGTCAAGAAAAGGAAAACAAATTAAAATAAACTAAAATAAAAAATAAAGAGGAGGAAGGAAATGAAATCTTTAAAGGGAACAAGGACAGAAAAAAACTTGCTTACTGCTTTTGCTGGTGAGTCTCAGGCTAGAAACCGTTATACCTATTTTGCCAAACAGGCCAAAAAAGAAGGCTATGTCCAGATAGCCAAAATTTTTGAAGAAACAGCAGAGCAGGAAAAAGAGCATGCCAAGAGACTTTTTAAGTTTTTAGAAGGGGGAGAGGTGGAAATTACTGCTGCTTTCCCTGCTGGAGTGATTGGTACTACAGCAGAAAACTTAAAGGCTGCAGCAGAAGGTGAAAATTACGAATGGGACAAAATGTATCCTGAGTTTGCCAAGGTGGCAGAAGAAGAAGGTTTTGATGAAATTGCAGCTGTGTTTGAAGCCATTGCTGTGGCTGAAAAACAGCATGAAAAAAGATATAAGGGATTGCTAAAGAATTTAGAAGAAGGTAAGGTCTTTAAGAAAGACCAGGAAGTGGTGTGGCGTTGTATTAACTGTGGGTATTTGCATGTAGGTGCAGAAGCTCCTCAGCTTTGTCCTGCTTGTGCTCATCCCCAGGCCTATTTTGAGCTTTTGGCTGAGAACTGGTAATAGGTGTTTAACCTTAAAAAGATAAAGGAGGGTGGCTATGCCCCAATTGTTAGAAGTTTATAAGTGTGATCTTTGTGGCAATATCGTACAGGTAGTACATGCTGGTGAAGGTGAGTTGGTTTGCTGTGGTCAGCCCATGCGCCTTTTAAAAGAAGGCTCTGTGGACGCAGCTTTGGAAAAGCATGTGCCTGTAGTGGAAAAGACAGCCAATGGCTACAAAGTAACTGTGGGCAGTGTGCTTCATCCTATGGCTGAAGAGCACTATATTGAATGGATTGAACTTATTGCTGATGGTAAGTCTTATCGTCAGTTCTTAAAACCTGGTGATGAGCCTGTGGCAGAATTTTGTGTGCAGGCAGAAAAGGTCACAGCCAGAGAATATTGCAATTTGCATGGACTCTGGAAAAAAGATGTATAACAGGAGTAGCTTAAATGGCTAAACCGGAAGAAATGTGGCAATGCCAGACTACTAACTGTGGTTATATTTATAACCCAGATAAAGGGGATAGAAAGGGGAAAATACCTCCTGGCACCAGATTTGAGGATTTGCCAGAGGACTGGAAGTGCCCCATTTGTGGGGCCAGTAAAAAGGCCTTTCGTCCCCTGGCTGGACCTGGTTCTAATGTAGAAGAGGATAAATGATGGCAGAAAAGGAAGTAAAAGGCTATTATATGTGTGTGGTTTGTGGTTATTTGTACAAGCCAGAAAAGGGGATCCGGGCAGAAACATCCCACCCGGTACTCCCTTTGAAGAATTGCCAGATACCTGGTGTTGTCCAGTGTGTGGCACACCCAAGAAACGGTTTAAATTCGTAGAATAGTTTGGAGGTTTTTGATTATGGAAAAGTGGCAGTGTCAGATTTGTGGTTATATTTATGATCCAGCTCAAGGTGATCCTGATAATGGCGTAGCAGCAGGAACCAAGTTTGAAGACTTACCTGAAGACTGGGTTTGTCCTGTGTGTGGAGCGACTAAAGAAAACTTTGAGAAAATGTAAAATTAGTTAATCCAAGGCCCCAAGATTAATTCCTGGGGCCTTTTTTAATTTGAGAAGGAAAAGAGGGAGTAAAAATGGCTGTAGTGGAAATCAAAGAAAATGTTTTTTGGGTAGGTGCTATTGACTGGAATAAACGCGATTTTCACGGTTATTCTCAGACTAAAGAAGGTACTACTTATAATACCTACCTCGTAATAGATGAAAAGATAACTCTTTTTGACTGTGTAGACGAAAAGTTTAAATGGGATTTATATCATCAGATAGCTTCTCTAGTTCCTTTGGAGAAAATAGATTATATAGTGGTAAACCATGTGGAGATGGACCATTCTGGGGCATTGCCTTTTATAGTAGATAAGGCCAAGCCAGAAAAGATTTTTTGCTCTCCCATGGGTAAGGAGTTTATCCAGGCTCACTTTCATCCCCGCAACTGGCCCTTGGAGGTAGTAAAAACAGGGGATGAATTGATACTGGGTAAAAATAAGGTGCAATTTTTAGAAGCCAGAATGTTACACTGGCCAGATAGTATGTTTTCCTACCTCCCCGAGTTAAAACTTTTGATTTCCAATGATGCTTTTGGGCAAAATATTGCCTCTAATTTACTTTTTGACGACCAGCATCCTCTGGAAGATATTTTACAGGAAGCCAAACATTATTATGCCAATATTATTTTGCCCTTTTCTCCTTTGGTCAAAAAGACCTTAAACAAAGTAGAGGAGTTGGGCTTAGAAATTGAGATGATTGCTCCTGACCATGGGCTTATTTGGCGCTCCCATGTAAAGGATATTTTAGGCCTTTATAGGGAGATGAGTGAACAAAAACTTAAGCCCAAAGCAGTTATTGTCTATGACACCATGTGGAGCAGTACTGAAAAGATGGCCAAGGCCATAGGTGAAGGCTTGAATCTGGAAGGTATTGAAATAAAACTCATGCATTTAAAAAAGTTTCACCACAGTGATGTAATGGGTGAAGTAATGGATGCAGCTGCAGTTATTTGTGGCTCTCCCACCCACAACAACAATATGCTCCCTCTAATGGCAGACTTTCTTACCTATATGAAAGGCTTAAGGCCTAGCAATAGGCTGGGAGCTACCTTTGGCTCTTATGGCTGGAGTGGCGAAGCTCCTAAACTCATGCAAAAGGTTCTGGAAGAAGCTAATTTTGAACTTCCCTTTGAACCCTTGCGTATTCGCTTTGTCCCTGAGCATGATTCCCTGGCCAAGTGTAAGGAACTGGGCCTGAATTTGGGTAAGAAAATCAAAGAAAAGTTTTAAGAGGTCCCAAGGAGCCTCTTTTCTATGTCCAGAAAAGTCAAAAAAGATATTTTAAGATTGCTGGAGCAAAGTGACAGCCAGGAGGTGGAAAAGGTTATAAGGCCTTTTCCACCTGAAAAAGTCTTGCCTGGCCTGTTTGCTGGTCTTTTGAGTACAAAGGAAAAGGTGAAGTGGAATGCAGTGGTGGGGTTTGGAGCAGTAGTGGATAGGCTGGCTGCAGAGAGCTTAGAAAAGGCCAGGATAGTGATGCGTCGTTTTATGTGGATGCTCAATGACGAATCTGGTGGAATAGGCTGGGGAGTGCCTGAGTCCATGGGCGAGATAATGGCTGTAAATCCTCATTTAGCTACAGAATATCACCAGATTCTTATTTCTTACCTTAGAGAAGAAGAAAATGAAAAGGACAACTTCCTGGAGTATGCGCCTTTAAGGCGAGGGGCCTTCTGGGGAATAGCCAGGCTTGCCCAGGGTAATGAGCTTCTGGCCAAAAAGGCCTGGCCCAAGGTCAAAAAGACTTTTAGAGAAGAATTGGACCCTTATATTTTAGCTTATTCTTTACTCTATGCCAAAGAGATTGGCTTACATATTCCCCGCAAATTCCCTTTTCCTCTGGGCTTTAAGGTTCATATTTTCTGGAACCGGCAATTCTGGGATATAAGTTTTGGTGAATTGATAGATTTTAAACTTTAAACTCCTAAAAGGAGGGAGTAGCATGGATGCCCTGTTTTTATCCAGATTACAGTTTGCCATGGCTACCATGTTTCACTTTATTTTTGTCCCGTTGACCCTGGGGCTTTCTCTTTTGGTAGCCATTATGGAAACGCGCTATGTGCAAACTGGAGATGAAGATTACAAGCGCATGGCCAAATTCTGGGGTAAACTCTTCTTAATCAACTTTGCCCTGGGAGTGGTTACTGGCATTACTCTGGAATTTCAGTTTGGTACCAACTGGTCCAGGTATTCAGAATATGTGGGAGATATTTTTGGTTCTTTGCTGGCCATTGAAGCTACAGCTGCCTTTTTCCTGGAATCCACTTTTATTGGGGTTTGGGCCTTTGGCTGGAACAAGCTTTCTCCTAAAATGCATGCCCTTTCTATCTGGCTGGTGGCCCTTGCTTCTAATCTTTCTGCTCTGTGGATTTTGATTGCCAATGGGTTTATGCAAAATCCCTTGGGTTATGTAATGCGTGGTGGCCGGGCTGAGCTTGCTGACTTTATGGCTGTGGTGACCAATCCCTTTGCCTGGCAACAAATTGTCCACACCTTAAGTGGTGCCTATCTTTTGGCTGGTTTTTTTGTCCTGGGTATTTCCAGTTATCATATTTTAAGGAAGAATGAGGTGACACTTTTCTCCAAATCCTTTCGGATAGGTGTTATTTTTGCCCTTGTCTTTTCCCTTCTGGAAGTGGTTCAAGGACATATGCATGGAGCAGAAGTGGCCAAGATTCAACCTGCTAAACTGGCGGCTATGGAGTCTTTGTGGGAAACCAAAAAGTCTGCTCCCCAGTACTTATTCTTGATTCCTGACCCTGAAAATGAGCGCAATGCCCTGGAGATTTTGCCCATTCCAGGGGCTTTGAGTATGCTTGCCTATCATGACTTTCAGGCTGAAGTAAAAGGTTTAAAGGACTTTCCTAAAGAAGATAGGCCACCTGTTACCCTGACCTTTCTTTCCTTTAGAACCATGGTGGGCTTAGGCTTTCTTTTTCCACTTCTGGCTTTGTGGGCCTTTAAAATCAGAAACAAGTTAGAAGAAAATCCCAGGTTTTTGCGTTTGCTCATCTATGTTATTCCTCTGCCTTACATTGCCCTGGAAGCTGGTTGGGTGGTAGCTGAAGTGGGAAGACAACCCTGGATTGTTTACGGGCTTATGCGTACCAGTGAAGCTGTCTCTCCCATTGCTAGTTCCCAGGTAGGATTTTCTTTTGTGGCCTTGACTATACTTTATACTTTACTGGGAATTGCTGACATTTACTTGTTGGCAAAATTTGCCCGCAAAGGCCCAGAACCAGCTAATTAAAGGGAGGGAAGGACAATGTTAGAAAGTATTTGGTTTTTACTCTGGGGAGTTTTATGGGCTGTCTATTTTATGCTGGATGGCTTTGACCTTGGCCTGGGAACTCTGTTTCCCTTTTTGGCCAGGACAGAAGAGGAAAAGCGCTATGTCTTAAATGCCATGGGCCCCTTTTGGGATGGCAATGAAGTTTGGCTAATTGCTGCTGGTGGAGTGACCTTTGCTGCCTTTCCCAGGGCCTATGCTATAATGTTTTCAGGCCTTTATACAGCCTTATTCCTTTTGCTTATTGCCCTGATTTTAAGAGGGGTGTCTTTGGAATTCAGAAGCAAGATTGATAATCCTGGCTGGCAAAAGATTTGGGAAATATGTTTGTTTTTAGGCAGCTTTTTGCCTGCCCTTTTACTGGGGGTAGCTTTTGCCAATATTTTCAAAGGCCTGCCTTTAGATGAACAGGGTATTTTTGGGGCAATCTTTTTACCCTCTTAAATCCCTATGGACTTTTGGGCGGAGTGCTTTTTGTCCTGCTTTTTGCTGTGCATGGAGGTTTGTGGATGGCCCTTAGAGGTAGTGGAGACTTGGAAAGAAGAAGTGGCCAGATGGCCAGTAAGCTCTGGGCAGTGCTGACCGTGGTCTTGGTTTTATTTTTAGCCTACACGGCAGTGGCAACCAAACTTTTTACCAATTATCTCAAGTCTCCCTTGTGGTTTGCCTTGCTTATTTTGCCGGTAGGAGGCCTGGTTTTAAGTCGGGTGTATATGGGTACCCAAGAATGGCTTAAAGCCTGGCTGGCTTCAGCTCTCACTATTTTGGGGGTTACAGCCTTTGCTCTGGTTGGCCTTTATCCAGCCCTTTTGCCTTCTTCTTTAAATCCTGCTTATAGTGTGACCATTTATAATTCAGCTTCTTCTCCCCTGACTTTAAAGATTATGCTGGGTGTGGCTTTAATCTTTGTACCCATTGTTATTTTCTACCAATTTTGGGCATATAAGACCTTTAGCCATAAGCTGGAAGCCAAGGACCTGGAATACGAAGAAGCCTATTAGTTTTTTAAAAGTACATTGTAAAAATAAAAAAGGCAGGCACCTGGCCTGCCTTTTTTATTTAAAATAGTTTTAGACCTTTTAAGAGGATAATAAAGACCAGAATAGGTGTGATGTATTTGAGGACAAAGTAGTAAAGGGAAATAATTTTCTGGTTGTTTAGGGTATTATAGTTGCTAAGGGTAGTAAATATCTTTTCTTTTCCCCAGGTCCAACCAGCAAAAAGGGCAATGAGTAGTCCACCTACAGGAAGTAAGATGTTAGAACTTATAAAGTCGTAGAGGTCAAAGAAGTTGAGATTAAAGAATTTAACATCCTTAAGGACATTAAAAGAAAGAGTGGCTGTAGCACCCAGGGCCACCAGGATGGCTATGGAAAGCAAGGTGGCTTTGGTCCTGGACATCTTTTTGCTTTCACAAAAGTAGGCTACAGGTACTTCCAGCAAAGAAAGCATGGCTCCAGTGGCAGCAAAGGAAGCCAGCAAAAAGAAAAGCAGCATAAAAATTCTTCCCCCGGGTAAAGAGGCAAAAATGGCTGGAATGGTAATAAAAAGTAGAGATGGGCCAGCCTGGGGTTCATAACCATAGGTAAATACTGCCGGGAAAATGGCCAGGCCAGCGAGCAGGGAAACACTTAGGTCAGCCAGCATAACCTTGGTGGCTGTAGCTGGAATATTGGCATCATCTCTAAAATAACTTCCATAGGTGGTCATGGTTCCCATGCCAATGGAGAGCTTAAAAAAGGCCAGTCCCATGGCCAGCAGTACCACCTGAGCATTTATTTTGCTAAAATCTGGAGAAAAGAGGAAAAGAAGCCCTTCTTTGGCCTTGGGCAAGGTCAAGCTGCGCACCACAATGATAACTAAAAACAAAAAGAGTAAGGGCATGAGCTTTTTGGTGGTGCGTTCAATTCCCTTAGAGGCACCCATGGTGATAATGAGCCCCACTACTCCAAGCACCAGCCATTGCCAGAACAGGGATGTTAAGGGCGTACTGATAAGAGAGCCAAAGGTTTTGGAGGTCTCTTCTGGACTAGTGGAAAGGATGTTGGCAGTTATTGTTTTGTAAACATAGGCATAGACCCAGCCAGCCACATCAGTATAAAAAGCCAGAATCAAAAAGGCTGCAGCTACTCCTCCTATACCAATTAGAGACCAAAAGTTTTTGTTTTTTTTAGGTAATTGATAGTAAGTAGTAATGGCATTGGCCTTGGCTGTTCTACCCAAAACCAATTCAGAAATCATGATGGGCAGTCCTACTAAAAAAGTGCTGAGCAAATAGACCAGTAAAAAGCTGGCTCCACCATTCTCTCCAGTCATATAGGGAAACTTCCAGATGTTTCCAAGACCCACTGCAGAGCCCAGAGTGGCAGCCAGAATTCCAAAACGAGTTTTAAATCCATCTCTTTGCATGAGGCACACTCCTTTTTCTAAAGCCAATCTTAACAACCAGGAAAGCGCCTAAAAAAAGAATAGAAAAAAAGCAATGAAATTAGTGAAAAAAAATTTTTTAAAGAAAAAGTTAAGGAGTAGAAGTGGAAGGTGATGATTGGGGTTTAGAGGGAGAAGAGACTTTTCGAGGCAAAATAAGCTTTTCAAAGTCTTCTCCTTGAGTCCAGGCTTTGACAGGTCTGGCCAGGTCCAAAGCCAGCTGGGCGAGCAAATAACTAAGACCATCTTCTGGTAAGACAATCCTTCTTTTGATTAAGTACCAATCAATATCTGCAGAGCTATCCAGCCTGCCAGCGTGGTCCAAAGACCAGATAAGACTCTGGTCCTGGGCAGAATAGATTTCTAAATGTAAACTCAGGGCCGTATTGGTAAGAGAGCCTCCATCCAGTAAGTAGGTAATTTGACCAATGACTACCCAGTCCACTTTTTTAGTCTGGGCCAGGTTTAGAGCTTCTTTTTTAGAAGTTAGATTCTGAGGACAAAAAAATGACTCCTTAAAGACCCTTTCTCCAGCCCAGGTCTGATAAAAAACTCTACCTAAAGTTTGCTCTAAGCTTAGATTCCTTTTCCCTGGGTTGTAATAAAAGGGGAAAAAAGAGCAGAGTTTTGTGTTTTAGCTGGCTTTTTTCCAGGGTAAGCAAAAAGGGGGGCAGGACTTTTTTCCACCACTGGCGGAGAATAGATATAAGGATAGGCCAGGGTAAAAGGAGCTTCATTTACCACATGCTTGCCTGAATAGGTACAGGCCAGAGAAAAGAAAAAAGCAAAAGAGGAAAAATTTTTTTCATATTTTCTTCTTTAGCAAGAATAGGACCACTTTTAAAAATGAGAACAATAGAAAAGCTATATTGATTTTTTTTATTTTGATTATGGTTTTCAATTGATTTAAACTATTTGACTTTTTTTTGGCTTCTCCAAGATAAGCTGAAGTTAGTAAATTAGAAAAGGAGGTCTTATATGGGGAAATGGAAGAATTTTTTTGCTTCTTCCTGGGGGATTATTGCTGTAGGTGCTTTTATTGGCCTTTTTGCTCCTTTGCTCCAGAAGTGGGGTAATCCCCCCAATATGGGGATTTGTGTGGCCTGTATGGAAAGGGATATTGCTGGAGCCCTGGGATTACATCGGGCAGCAGTGGTGCAGTATTTAAGGCCAGAGATTTTGGGTTTTGTGCTGGGCTCTTTTTTAGCTGCCTTGGCCTTTAAGGAGTTTAAGCCCAGAGGAGGCTCAGCTCCAGTAATCAGGTTTTTTCTAGGCATTTTTGCCATGATTGGCGCTTTGGTTTTTTTGGGTTGCCCCTGGAGGGCCTTGCTTCGTCTGGCAGGTGGTGATGGTAATGCCATTGTGGGCTTGTTGGGCTTAATCTTTGGCATCTGGTTAGGGACCCTATTTTTTAAACGCGGCTATAGTTTGGGAAGGTCCACTTCCAGTTCTGCTCTAGCTGGATATATTTTTCCCTTGTTTATCCTGGGATTACTTGTTTTGCGTTTTATTTATCCACCCCTGGAAGGCGCTCCTAAAAATGACGTGCTTTTTTATTCTGTAAAAGGACCTGGGGCCATGTATGCGCCTTTGCTGGCTTCTTTGGGTGTGGCCCTGGTGATTGGTTTTTTGGCCCAGAGAAGTCGTTTTTGCACCATGGGGGCTTTTAGAGATTTACTTCTTTTTGGCCAGAAACATCTTTTCTGGGGAGTAGTAGCTTTAGTAGTGGTAGCCTTTGGCATGAACCTGCTTTTAGGGCAGTTTCATCCTGGTTTTGCTCACCAACCCATTGCTCACGACCAACACTTCTGGAACTTTGCAGGCATGGCTCTAGCTGGTTTGGCCTTTGCCCTGGCTGGAGGTTGTCCTGGCAGGCAGTTATTTTTGGCAGGAGAAGGTGATGGGGATGCTGGTATTTTTGTCTTGGGAATGATTATTGGCGCAGCCTTTGCCCATAACTTTGGGCTGGCCAGCTCTCCCAAAGGCATTGGGGTGCACGGTATGGCAGGTGTGATTGTTGGGTTTATTTTTTGTCTGTGGGTGGGTTTTGCCCAGAGCAAAAAGTCCTAAAGGAGGCATAGGATGGAAGTAGTTGATACCAGAGGACTTTCTTGTCCCCAGCCTGTTTTACTGGTTCTGGAAAAGATAAAAACCATGGACAGGGGGCAGATAAAAGTTTTAGTAGATACTGAAACTGCCAGGGAAAATGTGACCAGAGCTGCTACCAGTAAAGGCTGGCAGGTAAAAGAAGAAAATGAAGATAGTTTGGTTTTAGAAAAGTGAAGTGGTTAAAATTTTTTAATCTTTTTTCCAGCTCTAAAAAAACTCCAAAACAGGACAAAGGGCTTTTTCTTTTTGCCAATACCAGTGAGGTTATTGCAGCCGAAAAGGTCTTAAAAGAGGCGGGCTACAAGTTTAAGGTGGTAGGCCCGCCTCCTGCTGTACGCAAAGGGTGTGATTTGGCCTTAGAAGTATTGGTAGTGGAAAGTTTGGGGTGTAAAAATTTGCTTTTAAAAAAGCAAATAGAGCCTCTGGATTTTCTGGTTTTGGATGCAGAAGAGGAGCTTTTACAACCTGTGGATCTGTTTAAGGTCGTTGATTTTGGGGATTATTTTATGGTCCGCGCGGCCAACATGAAAATTAGCGTGGAAAAGAAAAGTGGGCGCATTGTCAATGTGTCAGGTGGAGGTTGCCCGGATGTGCCCTATTTAGCCAGTTTGTTAATTGGCAAAACCCTGAAAGAAGCTCCCAATCCCAGAGAGTGTGGTCATACTTTATGTGGCTATGCCCTGGGTCTGGCCTTTGAGGAGATACAAAAAAGATGCTTGTTTTAGTTGGCACTTATCCTTCTCTTAATTGTCCCCTATTAACCGGACTTTATGAGTTAAGAGGAACAAGTATTTTTTTAAAGGATTTTAAGCTGGAAATTAATAGAGGGACCACTGCGCTGGCTGCTACTGCTCTTCTGGTCTGTAAAGAACTGGGATTGGAGGCTCCTTACTTGTGCCTGGCTGGGGATATAGGTCGAGGTGAAGGTACCCACAGGGTTTATTCCTTTTTGCAAAAAGAACTGGCTAAGCTAGCTCCAAGAGTTATTACTTTTCATTACCTATTGCCGGATGTGGATTGGCAGTACAAGCTTTTCTGGGCCATAGAAGAATTACCTACCAAGCCTTTTTTAATTGCAGATGCCGGGCATATGTATGCAGCCAAAATGAGTGGCTTGGCTGGCAAGTATGACCTTTTTACGCCAGATTTGGGAGAGCTGGCCTTTTTAGCAGATGAAAAGGCTCCACATCCCTTTTATACCAGAGGGTTTATTTTGCATCAAGAAGAAGAAAGGGAGACCTTGCTTAAGAGGAGTTATGCTCATAACAATGCCAGTACTTTTATGCTGGTCAAGGGTAGAGAGGATTTAGTGGTAGAGAGAGGCGTTATCAGGTCCAAAATAGATGCTCCTTGTGTGGAAGCACTGGAAGCCATTGGAGGAACAGGTGATACCCTTACTGGTTTGGTCAGTGCTTTGATTTATGCAGGTTTTGATGTTCCTGGAGCTATGGAGTTAGCTGCTAAGGTAAATAGAGTAGCTGGAGCAAAGACTAATCCTTCTCCAGCCACCCAAATTGAAACCATAATTCAAAAAATTCCAGAAGCGTTAAAAGAGGTCAAGAATGCTTAATGTAGAGGAAAACCTTCTGGACTGGATAAGCAAGTATCCTCAAACTGAAAAGTATTTCCGTCAGTTAGGGGAAACCCTAGGGGTTTGTATCCTGTGCAAGGAACTTTTTACCCCGTTAAAAGAGGTTCTAAAGAAATATTCCCTTTCTGAACAAGAAATTTTGGCATCTTTAGAGCAACTAATAGGTTCAATAAATTCCTCTAATTAAAATTTCTGCAGGTATTTTTTCAGCCTTTCCAGTCCCAGAGTGATGTTTTCTAAAGAAGTGGCATAGGAAAACCGCAAAAAACCTTCTCCTCTAGCCCCAAAATCAATGCCCGGGGTAACTCCTACTCTGGCTTTAAGTAAAATGTCCTTAGCCAGGTTCAGGGAACTGTTTTCAAAGTGCTTGGTTAAATGTTTGGCCTTAACAAAGACATAAAAGGCCCCTTCAGGCGGACTTGGGATTTCAAAGCCAAGTTCTTGCAGCCCCTGTAAAAGATGGGTCCTTCTCTGGGCAAAGGTGGCAACCATTTGCTTAACCTCTGGCCAGGCTTCCTTTAAAGCAGCAATTCCAGCTAACTGGGCCAGGGAATTGGCACAAATAAAAAAGTTTTGAGCCATTTTGCGTAAGGGCAGGATAAAATCTTCAGGTACAATGAGATAGCCAAGCCTTAAGCCAGTCATGGCAAAAAGTTTGGAAAATCCGTTTAAGATAAAGGCCCTGGGAGTAAACTCCAGAAGAGAATGTTCTTTTCCAGTATAGACCAGTCCGTGATAGATTTCATCAGAAATGAGCAGCAAATTTCTCTCCTGGCTAAGCTCAGCTAGTTCTTTTAGGTTTTGAGCAGAAAGGAGTTTTCCGGTTGGGTTGGCTGGAGAATTGAGTAAAAGGGCCTTGGTTTTAGGGGTCAACATCTTTTTTAGGCGAGAGATATCTAGCTGATAGTCTTCTTCTTCAAAGATGGGCAGATAACGGGGAATGCCCTGCCTTAGGTGGATAAAATTGGGATAACAGGCATAGCAGGGGTCAGTTAAAATCACTTCTTCCTGGGGGTTTAGGATGAGGGCCAGGGCCAAAAGCAAGGCTGGAGAAGTGCCCTGGGTGACAAAGATTTGGTCCGGGTTTAGTTGGACTTGATATTTTTGTTGATAATAGGCACAAATGGCCTCTCTTAATTCCAGAATCCCCTGGCTGTGCGTGTAATGGGTGTGATTTTCCTTTAACCCTTTTTCAATGGCTTTTTTCACTGCACTGGGAAGGGGAAAATCTGGCTCTCCTATTTCTAAGTGGACGATGTGCTCTCCCTGTTGTTCCAATTTAGAAGCCATCTCCAGGATGTCCATAACGATAAAGGATTTTAGATTGTCAACACACTTGGCTAACATAGCATCTCCTAATAAAAAGTGGAATTAAAGATAGGTTTAAGCAAGAGGCCAACCGCGTAGCTGGTAGTATTCTTGTTTTAGATAGTCAAACTCTTCCTCACTTAAAGGACCTTGATTTTCCAGAGGAAGCTTAAAAAAGAGTTTGGGCAGGGAATCGTCTTGCGAAGTTAGACCCTGGGAAAGGTTAACTTTTCTCGCCAGATGGGCAACCTGGGCTCCTAAATTTTTCACCCTTTGCTCTTCCCAGGTATCTCCAGTGATAAAAGTAAGTATTTTCGCCAGTTCCGAGTAGGGATAAAAATCCCGGTAAAAACGGCACAGGATAAGGCTATCAAAGACATTTAAGCGGTCTTCATAGTCAATGACCAGTCTGGCCTTGTCTTTGACCGTGGCCGGGTCAATAACGCCTGCCAGTTCTGGCTTGTAAAAGGTAGTCCTTAAATGACAGGCTCCTCTATCAGAAATGGCATAGGATAGAGCCATGCCTTTAAAGTATCTGGGGTCATAGCCTGCGGGTTCCAGACCTTTTACATGTACGGCATAATCTTCCATATCCCATTTTTGGGCAGCCTTTTTTATGCCCTGGGCCAGAACTTCTCCTATATCCTGCTTAAAGGCAATGAGTTTAATAAGCTCAGCAATCTTTTCTGTCTGGCCGTAATCTAGGTCAAATTTTACCTTCTTTTGGCGTACAGCCTCAATGGTAAAGGCACAGAGGTTGCCTGCGGAAATGGTGTCCAGCCCCAGTTGGTCGCAAAGGTCGTTTAAATACATGATTTCAGGCAGGCTTTTGACCAGGCAAAGGCCACCAAAGGCAAAGATGGTCTCATATTCTGGTCCTTCTACTGTAAGTCCTTTATACCTGCCCTGGGGCACAGTGGAAATTTTGCCGCAGGCCAGAAAACACCTGGGGCAGGCATGAGGAGTTACCTGTAAAAGTTTTCTTAAGGCTTCTCCGTTTATCTGCTCCCAGTGGCTACAAGTCCCCTGTTGCCAATAACGAGCAGGAAAGGCACCTACCTGGTTTAAGATGGAGACCATCTGGGTGGTGCCATAATTTAGGTAATTTTTGCTTACAGGATGATTACGGTAGTTGTTGAGGAATTCAAAAGCAAAATTTTTTAGTTCTTGTTCCCTGGCTATAGTCCTTTTGCTTTGTCCTTGAAAAACAAGGGCTTTTACCTTTTTGGCCCCCAGGACCGCTCCCAGCCCACAGCGCCCTGCTGAGCGCCAATAGTTGTTTTCAATGAGAGCAAAACTGACCTGATTTTCCCCTGCTGGGCCAATGACTAGGGCACCGGGCCTTAGTTTGGGATTGCCATATCGCCTTAAGACTTCATCTTCTGTAGTATAGGTATCCTTGCCCCAGAGGTCCTGGGCTGGATAAAAGGTGCAGCTATTTTCTTCTATTTTTAAGACCACTGGCTCTGCACTTTGCCCTTCTAAAATAAGGGCATCTACTCCCACTCTGTCCATGGCTTCAGGGGCTTTTCCTCCTGCATAGGATTCAGCATAAAAGCCAGTTTGGGGAGAAATACCAAAAACAGCATATCTACTGCTGCCCCAAATAACACTCTGGCTACAGGGGCCAGTGGTAAAGATAAGGGGATTTTCTGGAGATAAGGGGTTTATTTTACTTTTGACCTGCTGGGCTAACAGGTAAGTGCCCAGGGCTTTACCCCCTGGATATTGACTTAAAATTTCTGGGTCTAAAGGTTCAAAGAAGTAAGTTTGTTCACTTAAGTTAATGCGAAGGATTTTTTTATATACTCCGTACATTTTTTGTCTCCTGAAGATTGCCCCTTAAAATTGGTCCAAAAGGGATTTGAGCGTAGCAGCCAGTTTAAACTCTGGCAGCCAAAGCGAAAGGAGTTCCTTACCCTTGGAGGTTAAACCAAAGAAAAAGCCAAGGATAAGGCCTCTGGCTGCAGAATCTCCTCCACCTAAGACATTGGCTATAAGTCCTTGCTTAGGAGTGGTAAAGAATTTCAGGAGTAAATAGAGAGTAGCAGGAAAGGCTTCATCAATGTGACAGGTTTGCCCCAGTTTTAAAAGGGCCTGGTCTGCTGGCAGATCTAAGTGTGCCCTGGCCTTTTCCAGCCACTTTTTTGCTGGCAGGTAAGTAAACTCTTTTTCCAGGCCAAATTCCAGGGCCTTTTCCAGGTCTGGATTTTGAAGCAGGGCAAAACCCACCCTGCTCAGAAAGGAGCTTGCTTCCACTACCTGTTCATGTTTGTGGGTCATGGCTGTCTGGGCTTGCGCAGTTTCTTCTAGCACTTCTAACTCCCTGGCATAAAGGAGAAAAAGAGGAAAAATTCTGGCTGCACCAGCTAAGTCGTTCATCATGGAGCCACTATCCTCTGGCCCCCAGCCCAGCTTGAAATTGTCCAGGCTAATTCTGGTTGCATGATCAATATAATCTGAGTAGTCGAGAAAAGATTTTGCCATTTCAGGGCAAAGTCCTGGAGGTCAAATTCTTTTTTCTCGGCCAAGCTTTGAAGCAGGACAAGGGTTTGGTCTCCGTAGTGGGTAAGCTCGCCTGCTTGTTTGTGCGGGTGAAAGTCTTTGATTAGAGGAGCTTGTAGATGCTCCCAGGAATGTTTTTTTAACACTTCCTGGTCATAAATCCAATGACCACCTAGGGCCAGGGAGTCAGCCAGAAAGGATAAGGTGATAGCTTCTTTGATTTGAGACATGGGGAAACTCCTTTTTGAAGTATTTTAAAGAAAAAATTTAAAGAAAGTCAAAATAAAAAGGGGTAAAAATGCGAGTACTGGATCTGGGACTTATTGATTATGAACAGGCCTTGAGTTTGCAACTGGATTACCATCAGGAGGTGCTGGCAGGCAAAGAAGAGGTGCTTTTACTTCTGGAGCATTTGCCCGTGATTACCCTGGGCCGTCATGGAGGAGAGGAAAATTTACTTTTGCCTCCAAACATCCTGGAGGAAAAGGGAATCAAGCTGGTTAAAAGCTCCAGAGGAGGTAATATTACCTGCCATTTTCCTGGCCAGGTGGTTGCCTATCCCATTTTTAGGTTGAGTAAAAGGCCAGGGGGAATAAAGAGGTTTTTCTGGGATTTGGAAGAAGTAATTTTGCAAACCCTGTTGACTTATGAAATTAAAGCCAGGCGTATTCAAGGCCTTAGTGGAGTTTTTGTGGGGGAAAAAAGATTGCCTCCATTGGTATTGGCGTAAAAAAATGGGTTTCCTATCATGGCCTGGCCTTAAATGTAACAGAGGATTTAAGCGTCTTTAGATACATTAACCCTTGCGGATTAGGCAGGCAAATGACTTCTATTTATCTGGAAAGCAAGTATAAACCTTCTCTAAAACAGGTAAAAGAGGATTTGTTAAATGGCTTTAAAAAAGTATTTGCCTAAGCCCCGGTGGCTGAGGATAAAACTACCTACTCAAAAGGATTTTGGCCAGACGAGAAAACTTTTAAGGGATTTAAACTTAAATACTGTTTGCCAGAGCGCCAGGTGCCCCAATATCTTTGAATGTTTTTGCAAGCACACAGCTACTTTTTTGATTTTGGGCAAGTATTGTACGCGCAGTTGTACCTTTTGTAATATAGAGCATAAAGATCCTGAGCCTGTAGATGCCAAAGAGCCAGAAAGAATTGCCGAGGCAGTTAAAAGGCTGGGTTTAAAGTATGTGGTTATTACTTCTGTGACCAGAGACGACCTTTTAGATGGAGGGGCTTTACACTTTGCCAGAGTGATTAACTTGCTCAAGGAAAATCCAGAATTAAAGGTGGAGGTTTTGATTCCGGATTTTCAGGGCAGTAAAGAAGCCCTTAGCCTGGTTCTGGCAGCTAAGCCCTATGTGCTCAACCACAATCTAGAAACAGTACCTTCCCTTTATCCTAAGGTGCGTCCCCAGGCTGATTATAAACGAAGCTTACAGGTTTTAAAGTGGAGCAAAGAACTGGCCCAGGGAGAAGTAATCACCAAAAGTGGGCTTATGCTTGGTCTGGGAGAAGAGGAAAGGGAAGTCCTGCAGGTCTTAGAAGACTTAAAGGCCGTAAACTGTGATTGGGTTACCTTGGGTCAATACTTACAGCCCAGCAAAAAACACTTTCCTGTGCAGGAATATGTCTCTTTAGAAAAGTTTAAATATTACCAGGAAAAGGGAGAAAGTTTGGGGCTAAAGGTCTTTGCTGGTCCATTGGTGCGCAGTAGTTATAACGCAGAGGTGTTAAATAAATAAGGGGTAGCTTAAGCTACCCCTTATTTAAGTTATTTTTTAGGTCCAAAGATTTGCACTGGCCTTACTGTGCTTCCACCAGTGCCCGGGAAGTTTTCGTATTTTTCTGCCTTTTGGCCAGTTTCAAGGAGATGTTTGGCTTCAGCCATAAACTGGTTAAAACGATGTTTGCATTCATAAAAACCATGCCACCAGGTGTAATCTGGAGCCATCATGGCTGCTCCCATTCTGGCCCTTCTACCTTCGTGGTGCCAGAGTTCATAAAATTCCACTTCTAATTTTTCATCAAAGAACCTGCTCTTGTCCAATAAGCCCTTGGCGTAAAGTTTATCCAACATTTCTTTGGCTGGCTTAAAGTAAATTTCGTTATATTCTTTGACCACTTCATCCAGTTTTACATAATGAGCATCTACCCAGCTTTGAGCATGGCATTGTTTACAGATTTCTTTCATTTTGTCGCGTTCTACTTTCCAGTTGGTCTGGGCCGGGAAGGGTTTAAAATTTTCTGGTCTTACAGTTAAAGGCGCTTGTGTCTCCCAGGACAAACGCTCAGTAACATCGTGGGTGGTAAGCACTGTGCCTGCTCCAGACATATGACAGGAAGCACAGGTGGGACCTCTAAAATCCACTCCAGGAGTCCAGGTGCCAGGAGCAGCTTCAAAATTGTATTCTTCTTTAAAGGCCTGGTAAATGTCGCCATGCTTGGATTCAGTATAAATTTCAATTTGGGGATGGTCAGGACCTAAATGGCACTGTCCACAGGCCTCTGGCTTTCTGGCATCCATCACAGAAAATCTGTGCCTGGTGTGACAACTGGTACAACTGCCCAAGCTGCCGTCTAAATTTACCCTTCCCACGCCCACATTGGGCCAGGTTTTAGGGTCTAATTTTCCTTCTTTGTCCAGCTTAAGCACTGTGCCATGGCAGTAAAAACAGCCTGCAGTCCTTTCCCAGTCAGTGTTCATTCCCTGATTGAGCCAGGGGTCCAGCTTCCACATAATTTCTACTGTATTGGCATGTTTACTTCTGGAGTATTGCTTTACTTCATCAGGATGACAGCGAGAGCAATCTTTGGGAGTAACTACCGTGGCAATGGGTACACGGTATTCAGAGGTTCCCCACTTGTTGTCGCTTCTTTCGTATTGCTTAAAGTGGGCCTTGTTTACATCCGGGTCTGTGGCATCGGCCTGGTGGCAATCAATACAGGAAATATTGGCATGGGCGTGTCTGGAATTGGCCCAATCCACAAAAATCCCAGGAGTTTCTACCTTGTGGCACTCAATACAGGCTTGTCCCTGTTTGGAGAGACTTCTTTCTAACCTGAATTCTTTGCTTTTACTAAAGTTTTTGGCCAGTATGTTGCCTGTAAACAGGCCTATACTGAGCAACAGTAGTAAAAGAACCCATTTAAATTTCCCCCTCATAAGACCTCCTTTGGTTTATAAAAAATTATTTACATTTGTCCCAATTGGTAAAAACCTTTGGCCTTGTGTACCAGGTTTTGATGGCAGTCAGTACATTTTTTTTCATAACCAGGTCTGGGATAAAGCACAGAGCGATGGGCAAGCATGGCTCCTCTTTTGTTGCTTAAATAGAGAATGTTGCGGTGGCATTTTTGACATTGGTCGTTTTTGATAGAAGCATAGGCTTTCTGGCGATTTTCTTCGTGGTCGTACTCTTGAAGCGGGTCATCATAAGAAAGGTGAACCAGGATGTCTTTGATACCGTGAGTGGTTTTGGCATAGAAAAAATTCCAGGTGTCCTGAGGCGCAGGTAGGTGGCAGTCCATACAATCAGCCACAATTCCTTTGGAATTAAAGGCATGGGAAGAACTTTTCCAGGTGTTGTAGGCAAACCTGATTTCATGACAGGAAGAGCAAAAACCAGGAGTTGAGGTTCTGACCATGGTGTAATAGGTCATACTAAAGAGTGGAAAGCCAATAAAAATAGCTATACCTAAGACCATAAAAATCTTTAACAGGACTTTCATAACTCCTCCTCTCCTATTTGGAGTCAAATATATACTTATACAAAGAAAAAAGTCAATTTTTTTTACTTTTAGGGAGAAAAAATTTGACTTAAGTCAAAGTGGTTTCAAATATTAGAAATTAAGTTGTAGAGAAAAATGAAATTAGAAGAAGGTTAAAACTGGTTTTTATTGTTTACTTTTGACGAGGTAATAGATGCAGGAAAGAATAGGTGGTTTTGAACTGGAATTTTGTAGAGGAGTAGAGGGAAAGTGCCCCCAGGCTTTAGTCTTAGATGGTCCTAACCTACTTGCAAGGATAAAAAATATAGCCAGAACTTCTTCCTGGGGACAGGAAAAGGACCTTAAAAAACATCATTTATTTAAAATAGGCTTTTCTGCCTGCCCCAATGCCTGTGCCCGTTCTCAAATCAAGGATGTGGGGTTTATTGGCAGGGCAGAAATAAAGGTGCAGGTAGATAGGTGTGTGAAGTGTGGTCTTTGTTTGCAGGCCTGCAAGGAGCAGGCTATTTTACTTGAGCCAGGCTTAGAACTTACTTCAAATTGCCTGGGGTGTGGAGAGTGTGCTTTGACCTGTGAACAAGAAGCTCTTAGCAGAGGAGAAACACAGGTAAGGGTGCTATTGGGAGGGCGATTGGGAAGACATGCCAGGCTGGCTAAGGAAGTGGATAGGCTTTCTTTAGAAAAGATGGTTTCTTTTTTGGCCTTTGTGCTTAAACTCTTGGAAAGGAGTGCGGTAAAGCAGGGCAAGGAACTTTTTACTATTTATTCTCCTCAGGAGATAAGAGATGGGTTTTCTAAACAAGGGAACAATTCTCTTTAGCTTGCTTTTGGGCATGGCCCATTTTTTTAGAATGGGAGAGCTCAATTTTGTTTTAATCTTTTTTTCTTGCTGATTTTAACTATCTTTAATCTAAGATTAAGTAAAATTATACTGCCCCTGGCACTTATTTTTTTATTTTTTACCTGGATAGAAGTGAGTTATACTCTGGTATCCTTTAGAATACAGGCCCATATGCCCTGGTTTAGACTGGTGTTTATTATGTTTCTGGTGGTTTTATTTACCTTTTTGGCTTTAGTTTTTAGCTGGAAAAATTTTGAAAAAGTAAAGGATAGATTTTTTTTACTTTTTATCTTTTTGGTTGTCTTTGGTTTACTTAATTTTTTAAGATTAAAATCTTCTTTTCCTTTACTTCTCTTTGACCGTTTTGTTTTTAAGCTGGGGATTTTTCAGGCTTTTTTACTGGCTTTATACGGAGTTTATGTGGGAGAAAGGTTTTTAAGGCCTAAAGAACAGTACAGGCTCAGGCCCAAAATCTGGGCTCTTTTTTCCCTGGTCTTTTTTTCCAATTGGGACTGGGGCTCTGGGTGGATGGTCGTTTTTTGCTTACAGGTAAGTTGCATTTTCCCATTCCTGCCCTGATTATTGGTGGCCCTCTTTACCGTGGGGGAGGATTTTTCATGCTGGGTTTGTTTTTGAGCACTCTTTTGCTGGTAGGTCCTGCCTGGTGTAGCCATCTCTGTTATGTGGGAGGGCTGGATAATTGGGGAGCCAATTTACAAAAGCGAAAATCTAAAGCCCCCCTTAGTAGGAAAGGAGCCTGGATTAATCTGGCTCTGGTGGTGCTTTTGGCCTTAATGGGACGCTATGGAGTTTTAGAAGGGCAGGTGTTGTTTTTTCTGGTAAGTATTTTTGGCCTGGTTAGTTTGTTTTTTATTGTTTTCTGGTCCTATCAAAAGGGGAAAATGACCCATTGTCTTGGCTTTTGCCCTCTGGGGCTGGTTAGTGTGTTTTTAGGTAAAGTTAATCCCTTAAGATTGAGGATAAACTTAGAAAAGTGTACAGGATGTGGTATTTGCCAGGCTAAATGCCTTTATCAGGCCATTGAGAAATGGGAAGATAAGTTTAAAATTAATCACTATTGTACCAATTGTTTGGCCTGTTTTGCCCTTTGCCCTCACAGGGCAGTGGAGCTTACTTTTGGTTCTAAACCCAAAAAGGGGTTGTACAAGGGATATATTTTCATTCTGGTCTCTTTACATACCCTATTTTTGGGATTAGCTAGAATTTAAACTAAAAAGGAGGTTTGTTATGGGTAGAGAAGTTATTTTAGACCAGGATGAATGCATTGGGTGTGAAACCTGTGTAGAGCTTTGTCCTGGAGTTTTTGCCTATAATGAAAGCGAAAACAAAGCCTATGTGATTAATCCTGATGGCGCCAGCAAAGAAGAAATAGAAGAGGCCATTGAATCCTGCCCTGCTCAGTGTATTAGCATGACCGAAGATTAGTTTTGAGTTTGTTTTTTTGTTTAAAAGGCCCTCTTGGCAAAGAGGGCTTTTTTATTTTAGAGTTGAAAAAAATAAAAAGGGCCAGGCTCAAAGCCTGGCCCTTTTGCTTACAGGCGTCAGGGTTATAGTCTGGGATTAGAAGTTATAGGTAACACCTACGCTAAGCTTCCAGGCAGCTTCGTCAGCAAAGTTGTCGCCTCTCTTGTCAGTGGCATCAACTTTTACATCTTCGTCATAATTAGCTTTGATATAACCAAGCTCTACGATAGCTGCCAGGTTTTCATACATTTGATACTTGGTGTTGAAGTCAATTTCCCAAAGAGAGTCTTTTTCAGTTAAAGTATCAGCAGGGAGAGAGAGTTCCTTAATACAATTTTCATCATTGGTACCTCTAGCGTACATAACGATGAATTCATGAGAAAGCTTGTCCACAAGCTTAATGTCTCTTAAAGCAAAACCTACAGCCCAGAGGCCAGAGGCACGAGATCCAATTTCACTGTCATACTGGAAGCTGGAACCAGCAAAACCAAATGTAGTAGGAGCAAAGTCATCAGCATAGTAAACTGGGAACCAGTTCATTTTCAATTTGTCACCACTATCCAAACTATCATCGTCTAAACCAGTGGAGTAAACAAAAAATACTTGAGGAGTCATCATATCCATCTTGTAGCTAGCAGCTAAATCAAAGAACCAACCAGAGATTTCCAAGTCTTCTTTATCTCCACCGCCTACATTAACTTCACCATCAACTCTACCATAGTTGATATCACCATCAATTACAATGGGATCAAACATGGTTACTTTGAAATTCAAGCCAGCCCACCAGGCAGTAGCATCATCGGTTAAACTTCCGTCTGCAGTTCCGTTTCTATCTAAATCCAATCCAATATTAGAACCTCCCCAACCTTCTTTATCTGCAGGCAAGTAGCTATCTTTACCGATCCAGGCATAAGCGAAGAAGGGATTTAAGGCTACGCCATCCAGTTTAACAGGAACAACCAGGAAGGCAACATCTGTTTCGTCGTTTCTGCTATTGTTATTGGTATCCTTACCATCTTCTTTATATCTATCATAAGGTCTGGCCCAACCAGCTACTACAGAAACCATTTCATTTACAGGAATGGTGGTAACCAGAGCAGCTACATCAGCACCAAAGATGTTGGAACCAAAAGCACCAGGAAGGGCTACATATTGTAAACCAGCTTTTACATTGATTTGAGTTTCAGGAAGGTTAAAGTCAAGGTAAGCGTGTCTTACTTCGATAATCTTTGTGTTGTCTGAAGTAAGATCAGCAGCCTCATCTTGCCCCCAACGAAAATCACCAATTTCCAGGCCCAAAACAGCCTTTACATTTTCATTGGCAATAAAGTCAAAATATACTCTAGCTCTTTCTTGAATATTAAAGTCATCTTCACTCTGACCGTCACCATCTGTGTTGTCGGCATCCTGGAAATTCAAATTATCAGTCCAGTTGGCATTGGCACGCCAAGACCCGCGAGCTTTGAGCTCAACAGCAGAAGCCATGGCTACAGTGCCCAGGATAAAGGCAGCCATGATTGCAAGAATAGCAAATCTTTTCATGTTAAGTTTTCCTCCTTTTGAAGTGTTGTTTTTGAGTGCAACTCAAAAACCCCTATGCAATTAACAAAGACCCCTGACGCCGAAAAAGAGATTCTCTCCCTTTTCCTTAAGCAAGGCATATTAGGGAAAAGGAAAAAATTGTCAAGCTAATTTTGACTTTTTTTTGACCCTGGTTCAAAATTTTTTACGGTTAAGTTTTTTGAACCAGTTTACAGGTTCTTTTCCCAAAAATTTTCCAGGCTGGCAATGACCTGGGAAACCTCTATTTGTTGCATGCAATGGTGGTGTTTTTGAGGGCAGGCTTTATGGCCATGCAGTCCGCAGGGCCTGCATTTTAAGGGCACTTCCAGGACTTTTCCCAGTTTATAAGGGTAAAATCCAAAAGCAGTAATGGTGGGACCAAAGACAACCACTGCAGGCGTGTTCAGGGCCTGGGCCATATGTACTGGTGCAGAATCATTGGAAAGAATAACCCTGGCTCCCTTAATCAGCCCAAAGCTTTCCCGTAAGGAAGTTTTGCCCACCAGGTTTAAGAGGAGAGGGGAGTTAAAGCCAGTTGTAATCTGGGTTGCAAAGGGTGCATCTTCCCTATCGCCAATTAAAACCACCTGTACTTTTTTCTTTAGCCAATAAGAGATTACCTCTTGAAAACCTTGCCTGGTCCAGCGTTTGGTGGGCCATTTGCTGCCAGGCGCAATGAGCAAGTAGTCTTTAGAAGTGAGACTATAAGTTTGGATTATACTTTCCTCTTTAGAGGTTAGGTAGAGTCTGGGTTCAAAAACAAGTTTGTTTTTGGCATAGGTACTTAGACCCTGCAATAGGCTTAAGTTCCTTTCTATTTCATGAGTGCCGTCAAAAGCATGGGGAAAGGTTTTGGTATATAAAAAGGAAAATCCAGCCCGGTCAAAACCAATTCTTTGGGGGATTTTACTTAAAAACAGGGCCAGGCTGGCTCGATGAGAGCGGTGAGGTGAGATAGCCAGGTCAAAGCGGGCTTTTTTTAGTTTCTGGATAAAGCTAAAAAAATTTTCCTTTTTTCGTATATTAGCAGGTTATCTAAGTGGGGGTTATTTTGAAATACAGCCCTGGCAAAACCTTTGGCTACCAGCGTGATTTTGCTCTGGGGGTAAAGGTTTTTTAAAGAGGCAATTAAAGGCGTGGTCAGGATAAGGTCACCTAAAAAAGCAGTTTGCCAGACAAGTATATTCAAAGTAAGTTTAACTCCTTTTACTTCTTTTTAAAGATAAGAAAGGTCAGGAGAGTTAAGTCCTGACCTTAAATTTAAGAGCCTGGTTTTTTAGTTTTTTTAACTTAAGACATCAGCCATGGAATAGAGTTTGCCTGCTGGCTTAGTATAAAGCCACTTGGCTGCCCGTAAGGCTCCCTGGGCAAAGGTTTCCCTGGAATGAGCCCTATGCGTTACTTCTATGCGCTCGCCCGGGCCAAAAAAGTACACAGTATGGTCGCCAACCACATCTCCACCCCTTAGGGTTTGCAGGCCTATTTCTCCTGCAGGCCTTTGGCCAATGATACCTTCACGGCAATACCTGGCCACCTCTTTTAGCTCCACCTTTCTGGCTGCAGCCAGGCATTCTGCTAGTTTTAGGGCAGTACCAGAGGGTGCATCCTTTTTAAACTTGTGGTGGATTTCACTGATTTCCAGGTCGTATTGCTCTCCCAGCAGGGTTACTAGCTGAGGAAGTATCTTTAAAAGCACGTTTATGCCCACACTCATATTGGGGGCCAGGAGTAAAGGAGTCTTTTGGGCCAGGTCTTTTAAGGTAGAGATTTCTTCAGGGCTAAAGCCAGTGGTGCCAATAACTGCCTTTCCCTGCAGGTTAGCACAAAGTCTAGCAGTGTCCAGGCTCACTTTAGGGGTGGTAAAGTCAATAACCACACTGCCAGGAAATTTTTGCAGGGCTTCTTCCAGGCTGGAGGTCTTAAAAGGCTGGTTAAGTTCAATTTCTTTTAACTTTTCCTCTCGTTCAATTAAGGCTTTTACTTCCAAAGCCGGGTCAGCCAGGGCCAGGGTGGTGATAGTTGAGCCCATTCTACCCTTTGCTCCCAGGATAATTAAAGGTGTATGCATAAAAACTCCTTTTGTTTTGTTTAAGAGATTAGTTTTAAAAACTCTGTTTCTGAGATGGTGGTTAAACCTAGCTTCCTGGCTTTGGCCAATTTACTGCCAGGGTCTTCGCCTACAACCACAAAATCCACCTGAGAGGAAATGGCACTTACCACCCTTCCTCCCAGGGTTTCTACCTTTTCTCTGGCTTGAGCACGGCTCAAACTCTTTAATTTTCCAGTAAAGATAAAAGTTTTTCCTGTCAAAGGCAGGTTTTGCTCGGCAGTTTCTTTTTTTGCCTGGGGCCAGAGTCCCAGGTTTTTTAAGTCCTGTAAAAGGTTTTGATTTTCTTTGAGGCTAAAAAATTCCACAATAGAACGGGCCACTTCTGGTCCAATGTCTTTTAATTGCATCAATTCTTCTTTGCTGGCCTGGCTCAGGGCGTCCAGGTCTTTAAAGTGGCTGCTTAAGATTTTAGCGGTTTGTTCACCCACATGCCTGATGCCTAGGGCATAGATCAGTTTGTCCAGGGTGAGCTTTTCTTTAGCCCTTTTTATGGCCTGAAGTAGATTGGAAGCAGATTTTTCTCCCATGCGGGGAAGTTTTATCAGTTCTTCCTTTTGTAAGCGAAAAATATCTGCTGGAGTCTGGAGCAGTCCTTTTTCCATAAGCAGGGGTATCCACTTTTTACCCAATCCCTCTATATCCAGGCCTTTTTTGGAAACAAAGTGAATCAAACTTGCTTCTAATCTGGCTGGACAGGAGATGTTTTCGCAGCGAATGGCCACCTCCTGAGCGGATTTTTGCAATGTACTTCCACACACAGGGCAGTTTTCAGGAAAAATGATTTCTTTTTCTTCCCCAGTTCGCTCTTCCTTTAAGGGCCGTACCACTTCCGGGATTACATCTCCAGCTCGCTGTACCAGCACCTTATCGCCTATTTTTAAATCCTTGGCTTTGATTTCGCTTTCATTGTGGAGAGTGGCTCTGGAAACCACCACACCACCTAAAGAAAGGGGCTCTAAAAGGGCTACTGGAGTGATTACTCCTGTCCTGCCCACCTGAAAAAGCACATCCTTGAGGGTAGTTATGCCTTGCTTGGCTGGAAATTTTAAGGCCAGGGCAAAACGAGGGGACTTGGCTGTAAAGCCCAGGAGCTTTTGGTGAGCCAGGGAATTTACCTTAATCACCACTCCGTCTATTTCAAAGGGAAGGGAATTCCTCTGCTTTTGCAACTCCAGATAAAAGGATTCTATTTCTTGCAAAGTTTTTACTTTTTTCCCAGAGGAACAGTGGGCAGGCCCAGGTTTTTTAACTTAGAGCTGAGTTCTTCCTGGGTTTTCCCCTCAAAAGAGGAAGGCTTTACCTTGCCTACTCCGTAGGCATAAAAGAAAAGAGGGCGCCTGGCTGTAATTTTGGGGTCCAGTTGCCTTAAGGAACCTGCAGCTGCATTTCTGGGATTGGCAAAGGGCTTTTCTCCTTTTTTTAGTTGCTCTGCGTTGAGGTGTTCAAAGTCTTTTTTGTTTAAAATCACTTCTCCGCGTACTTCCAAATAGGCTGGATAGGGCGGGAAAAGGTTTAAGGGCAGGTTTTTTATGGTTTTTAGGTTGCTGGAGACATCTTCTCCTACTAATCCATCTCCTCTGGTACCACCCTGTTTAAACTGTCCTTGTTCATAAACTATTTCCACTGCCAGACCGTCTAATTTGGGCTCCAGCCAGAATTCCAGTTCCTCTGCAGGTAAATGTTTTTTTACTCTGGCTATAAAGTCAGCCACATCCTTTAAAGAAAAGCCATTATCCAGGCTATACATGGGCAAAGAATGAGTAAAGGGAGAAAATTCCTTCAGAGGTGGACCACCTATTTTTTGGGTAGGAGAATTGGGGTCAAAAAATTGAGGGTATTTTTCTTCCAGTTCTTTAAGCTCTGCATACAAGGCGTCGTATTCTGCATCACTTATTTCAGGGTCATCTAAAACATAGTAGCGATAGTTGTGATAGCTTATTAGTTTGCGTAATTCTGTAATTCTTGCTTTTATGCTCTCTAGATTCACCTATAAAATCTCCTCAATACGCCGTAAATTTTCCTTGCTGCCCACAGCAATGAGGGTGTCTCCAGCTTCTATGATGGTTTTGGGGCCAGGATTAAAGACCATTTGACCATCTTTTTTCTTAATGGCAATGATAATAAGGTTGTAGTTAGGCCTTATTTGGGATTGAATGAGGTCTTTGCCAGCTAAAGTGGATTTTTCTGAAATAATCAGCTCTTCCATTTGCAAGTCCAGGGAGCTATCTTGCATAGCCAGGTCCACAAAGTCAGTTACATTGGGTTTTAATACTGTTTGGGCCATGCGAATCCCCCCAATAAGGTGCGGGGTCATTACCTTGGTAGCGCCAGCTAGTTTTAGTTTGGGAATGGTTGTTTCGTGGTCAGCCCTGGCAATAATGGGTAGGTCTGGGGCCAGTTGCCTGGCAGTTAAGACCACATATACATTTTTGGCTTCATCATTTAGGGCAGTGATTAAGGCTTTGGCTTTTTTGATATTGGCTAAGACAAGGTTTTTTTCAATAGTGGCATCCCCATGGATATGGTCAATGCCCTGTAGTTTTAAGCGCTCTACAATTTGTTCGTCCTGTTCAATCACTACTACAGCGTGTCCTTCCTTGAGTATTTCCAGGGCTACCACACTGCCAATACGGCCAAATCCACAGACAATAAAGTGATTTTCCTTTTTTGCTAACATACGCCTTAACCTTTTTTGTTTAATGATTTCCTGGAGGGTTCCATCCACCAAAATCTGGGAAAAGGCGCCCACCAGATAAGCAAAGTTGCCCACTCCCAGCAAGATTAAAAGAGAGGTTAAAATTTGTCCTCGCTCACTTAAAGGATGAACCTCATGAAAGCCCACTGTAGAAAGGGTGATAACCACCTGGTAAAAGCTTTCTAAAGGTGTCCAGCCCTCTCCCCAATAGAAAACCAAAAATCCATAGACAAAAATACAGGCCAAAGAGGCTCCCCCAAAAAATAGGGGGAAAAGGGGGCCAAGTTTTTGTCTAACTAGTCTAAAGTAGCTGACTTTAGCCATGGTATTTCCTTGGTTTTAAGCTGTCCTTACTTGTCCTTGTCCCAAAACTATAAATTTGGTGGAAGTAAGCTCCCTTAACCCCATGGGTCCATAGGCGTGGAGCTTGGAAGTGGAAATGCCTATTTCTGCTCCTAAGCCAAATTGCCCACCATCGTTAAAACGAGTGGAAGCATTGACCAGTACAGCAGAAGCATCCACTTCTTGCAAGAACCTTAGGGCTAAATTGTAGTCCTGGGTCAAAATGGCCTCAGAATGATTGGAACCATAAGTCTCAATATGCTCCAGGGCTTCTTCCACCGAGGAAACAGTTTTTACTGCCAGGTCTAAAGATAAATACTCCTTGCCCCAGTCTTCTGGAGTGGCAGGTACACTTTTGGGCAAATAGGGTTGGCTTAAGCTACAGGCATGAAAGGTTACTTTATCTCCCATTTTTTTCTCTAAAAGGGGAAGAAAAACAGGAGCAATTTCTGCATGAACCAGGAGACACTCCAGGGCATTACACACCCCAGGCCTTTGTACCTTGGCATTATAGACGATTTCCAGGGCTTGCTCCAGCTGGGCGTCTTTATGGACATAAATATGGCAAACCCCTTTATAGTGTTTTAGGACTGGCATTCTGGCCTTTTCCACCACTGCCCTGATTAAGCCTTCCCCACCTCTGGGGATAACCACATCAATGTATTCTTCCAGTTCTAAAAGGTATTCCACAGCCTTGCGCTCTGTGGTAGGCAGGGAAATTACTCCATCTCTGGGTAAGCCTGCTTCCTCCAGAGAGCTGGAGATAAGAGAGGACAAGATTTGATTGGAATAAAAGGCTTCTGAGCCACCTCGCAAGATAACACTATTGCCCGCTTTTAGGCAGAGAATGGCAGCATCTATGGTTACATTGGGCCTGGATTCGTAAATAATGGCGATTACCCCTAGGGGAATGCGCATTTTGCCTACCTTAAGGCCATTGGGGCGGACTTGCATTTCTTCAATTAAACCGACCGGGTCAGTAAAATTGGCTACTTCTAAGCAGGCCCTGGACATGGAGTCTAAGGTGTCTGCAGTTAGCCTCAGCCTATCTACCCTGGCAGCATCCAGGCCTTTTTCTTGAGCCAGTTGCAGGTCTTTTTGGTTGGCTGCAAAAATTTCCTCTTTTTGACTGAGTATTTTTTCAGCTAAAAGCCCCAGAGCCTTGTTTTTGGCCGCAGTATTTACTTTGGCCAGTAGCCTGGAGGCCTTTTTGGCCCTCTGAGCCAAGGTGGTTATTTCTTCCTTTAAGTCCATTTTCGCCCTCTCCCTTTTTAAGTTTATTAAAATACAATCACATCATATCCTTGATTAAAATATTTAAACATGGATGGATGGCCCTTTAATTCAGCTAATAGAGTTAGGCCAAGTGCTTTTACCTCTTCCAAAACCCCCATTTTTTGCGAACAGGCCTGACAGGCTCCATAAAAGAGATTTTGGCTTTGGGCTTGTTGGTAGAATTGAAAAATAGGACTTTGCTGATTGCCAAATTCCTTTACCAGAGTGGTTGCCTCTCCTTCCAGAATTATGCCCACTTCTATATCCTTTTCCTTTAATTCCAGGGCATTTAAAAGTACGTGTAAAAAACACATGGGTTCTTTTTTAAAGACAAACAATACTTTTTTCATGGCTTAAGCCTCCTTTGGCAAAGCTTATAACTTAGTTATTTCTATAAGACAACATTCTTGTTTAATTGGAAGGAGTCTTATCCGGTAGTTTGATTAGCTGAACAAAAAATAGAGAAGCACAGCTTAGGACTGCGCCTATTAAAAAGGGTAGTTTATAATCTTGCATCCAGAGGATTCCGCCAATTACAGGCATGATTACAGCTACAATATGATTGATGGTAAAGCCTACAGCCATAGAAGGGGCAATATCCTTGGGGTCAGCTATTTTTTGAAAATAGGAGCGGATGGCCAGGGCAAAGTTAAAGAAAATGTGGTCCAAAATATACATCAGGGCTACTAAATAGCGGTTTTGTAAGTAGGCGTAAGCCAGAAAAATGAAGATAAGGGAGAAGTATTCTAAAGACAGGACTTTCCTTTCCCCAAAATAGTTAATGGCCTTGCCCAAAAAAGGGGTTAACCAGTAGTTTATTAGATTGTTGAGGACAAAAAGAAAGGCTATTTCAGCCAGGCTAAAGTGAAATCGCTTGACCAGCAAAAATACAGCAAAGGCAATAAAGATTTGCCTTCTGGCACCAGCAAGTAAGGTGAGCACATAAAAGAGCCAGTATCTTTTTTTAAGAATCATTTTTTTGTGTTGAAGAGGAACTTCTTTATCTAGAGGGTTTTGCCTGAGGGCCCAGAGTGCTCCTGAGGCAATGATTATTCCCAGAAAAAGAAAAGGGAGGAATAGGAAAGGAAAAAAGAAAGTGCAAAAATAACAGCTCCAGCCAGGATGTTGGTTAAGTGGGAGAAACTTTTAAGTCTTGCCATAACTAAAGGAGCTTCTTGTTGGGAAAAGTATTGAAGGGTTAAGGACTGGTTTAAGGTTTCATAATAGTGAAAACCAAAGGACATAAGTAAGGTGGTAAAGATAAAGCCATAAAAGGTGGGTAAAAATCCAGTTAAACCAATTCCCAGAGCCAGAAGAAAAACAGAAAAGACCAGCAATCTGTGTTCCTTAAACCAGAGCAAAAGATAGATTACCAGAAGGGCTAAAAAACCTGGCACTTCGCGTAAAGATTGCAAAAGCCCCATTTGCTGGCCATTTATATTTACCACTTCTACAGCAAAGTTATTTAAAAGGGTGCGCCATCCCTGAAAACCAAAAGTAGTTACTACTGTTAAGACCAGAAGGAAAAAATACATTTTTCTTTGGGTGTAGGACATATAAATAAACTCCTTTTTAAAAGCGGTGGGTAAGATAGACGCCTATTCCCATTAAAATGAGCCCCAGGATGCGCCACCAGGAAATGGGATGGACAGGATAGCCTAAAATTCCAAAGTGGTCGTAAAGCAAAGAAGCCAGGATTTGGCCTGTGAGCAATAAGCCCATTAAGGTGACAGCACCTACTTTGGGGGCAAGGATTACGGACACGAGCACAAAAAAAGCACCTAAAAGCCCTCCCAGATAGGCCCACCAGGGAGCCTGGGCAAAGGCCTTTAAAGGTATGGGCAGGATTTTTAGGCTAAAACTCAAGATTAAGAGAAAAATAGTGCCTACCATAAAGGAAATGGTAGAGGCCAGAAGGGCACTACCTAATTTTTGGTCCAGGATACTGTTTATACCAGGTTGGGCTGCTCCCACAATCCCGGCTAAAATACCTAAAAGAAAATAAAAAATACTGATTTTCATTTTTTCCTTTTTTAGATAAAGTAAAGTGAAAATACCTTTTCTTGAACTAACTTACAAGCAAATTATAAAGGGGTGGTTATGAACCTGTTAGCCCAGAGTAAAAACCTGTACCTTCAACAACATAAAGATAACCCCATTTTCTGGCAACCATGGGGAGAAAAGGCCCTTTTAGAAGCCAGAGAAAAGGATAAACCCATTTTCTTATCCATTGGTTATTCCTCCTGTCATTGGTGTCATGTAATGGCCAGAGAAAGCTTTTCAGATAAAAAAATAGCAGAAATCCTCAATGAAAATTTTGTCTGTATTAAAGTGGATAGAGAAGAAAGAGTGGACCTGGATACTTTGTACATGCAGGCCTGTTATGTCTTAAATGGATATGGCGGCTGGCCTTTAAACCTTTTTCTTACTCCAGAAAAGAAACCTTTTTTAGCTTTTACCTATCTTCCCAAAGAAAACTTACTGGATAGAGTAGGTTTTAAAGAGTTGGTTAAAAGAATAAGTATCTTATGGAAAAGGGAAAGAAAAATGCTGGAGGAGACAGCTTTAGAGCTAGAGAATGTGTTAAAGCAACAATATCTACCTGTGAAAAATGAATTTACAGGCCAGGAATTGGAACTGGCTTTAACCCAATTAAAAGAAGATATTGACTGGGAGTTTGGTGGATTGGGGAAAGCTCCTAAGTTTTTTCTTGTACCTAGCTGGCTTTTTTTAAGCAGTATCAGGGATAGGGAAGAGTTTGGGTCAATAGTTAAGAAAACCCTGAGGCATGTGGCTAGGGGTGGGGTCTTTGACCAGATAGGAGGAGGATTTTTTCGCTATAGTGTGGATAGGGAATGGAAACTTCCTCATTTTGAGAAAATGCTTTATGACCAGGCCCTTAATTTACTCCTTTTTCTTCGCGGATATAAATTATTTGGGGAAGATATTTTCCTTAGAACCATAGAAAAAACATTAAATTTTTGTTTTCAGAAAATGCAGGCCCCAAATAACGGCTTTTTTCCTCTCTTAGTGCTGAAAGTGAAGGCAAAGAGGGCAGGTATTATCTCTGGAGGGCAGAAGAACTAGAAAAGACCCTCTCTAAATCAGAGTTTTCTTATTTAAAAGAAATAAGTAAAATAGAAGATAAAGGGAATTTTAAAGAAGAAGCAAGCGGAAGTTATACTGGAGAAAATATTATATTTTTATCGCCAGAAAAGGTTGGCAGTATAGACTTGAATAAATTAGACAAAATTTTTGCAAAGCTTTTGTTAAAAAGAGAGGAAAAGGTTTTACCAGAAATAGATAGAAAAATACTTTGTGATTATAACAGTTTATTTTTGTTTGCTCTTTGTGAATATTACCAACTTTTCCCACAAGAAAAGATAAAAACTGCAATAAAAAATCTTTTTTCTTTTTAAAAGATACTTTTTATATTCAAGATGAGCTTTATCACTCCTTTATAGAAGGTGAAATAGGCAGTAAAGGAACTGCTTATGATTATACCTATTTTTTGATGGCCCTATCCAGAGTATATTGGTTGTTTAAAGAAGAATTTGTTTTAGATTTAATTCTGAGGTTGTTGGATAAATTTTGGGAGCTTTTTGCGGATGAAGATATTTATTTAAGTTCAAAGGGAAGCCAGGACCTTTTTTTAAGGCCCAAGCAATATTTTGACAATACTTTAATTTCTCCTCTTTCTGCCCTGGTTTATACTTTACTTTTTCTTTACCGTTTAAAGGGAAAGGATGCTTATTTGCATAAGGTAAAGGATATTTTACAATTCTCTGCCAGGAATTTTACTCAATATCCTGCTAATTACAGTTTTGTCTTTTTTGCTTTAAGGGAGTGGGATTTTCTGGAGCCTTTTTGGAAGATTTCCTGACTTAGGGCAATGCCAATTCCCACCAGGATGGCTCCACCTATTTGAGGTAAGTTTAGGGTTTCTTTTAAGAGTAGCCAGCTAAAAAAGAGGGTAAAAACCGGAATAAGGTTGACAAAAGCCGCAGCTTTGCTGGCAGAAATGGTTCCAACACCTTGATTGTAGAGGGAATAGGCGAGAAAGCTTACCACAGAGCCCAAGTAAAGTATAGCTAGAAAGCCAGAGAGGTGAAAAGAAAAGCTTTTCCAGGGGTCAAAATAAAGGGCCAGGGGAAGGAAAAATAGGCTTCCTATAATGGCCTGGGCAGCAGAGAGGAAAAAGGGATGGTAATTGCGGCTTAAAAGGCGTACCAGCAAGGTATAACCTGTAGCCATGGCCATGGCCAGAAATTCCAGGAAGTTGCCTAAGTAGGGGTTGGGGCTTGTACTTTCTGGATGGCTAAAGATGGTAAGTACATATACTCCTAAAATAGCCAGGATAAAGCCTAAGATAATTTTTAAGTTTAGAGGTTCTTTAAGTAAAAGATTGGCTCCAATACCTACCATTAGGGGTAAGGTGGCTACAATCAAGGAAGCTTGAGAAGCAGAAGTGTATTTTAAGGCATATCCTTCAAAAATAAAATAAAGACAGGGCTCAAATAAAGCCATCAATAAGATGAGTTTCAGGTCGGAAAAATAGATTTTTTTAGGTTTTATTTTGGGCCAGATAAGGAAAAAAATAAAGGTTGCTACGAACATACGGCCAAAAACAACTGTAAAGGGAGGATAGTTGAGTAAGGCAATTTTTAGGGCTACAAAAGAAGTACCCCAGAGTAACATGGCCAAAAGTAAACCTAAATAGGCGGTTAGTTTGCTCATAGTGTCTCCTGTGAAAGGAAAGCTACTTAGTGGTAAAAGTTTTTAGAGGCAAGTAAATTTTAAGGACGAACTTGTGAATAAAACTTAACTTTTTTGCAGGAAAAAGGGCCAAATAAGTCAAAAAAAATAAGGGTAGAAGGGCAGGCGATTATTTGGTTGCCAAGAGAGAAGAAAAAGTGTAAGAGTACTTCTTCTTAACGCCCCCGTAGCTCAGGCGGATAGAGCACGGGATTCCTAATCCCGGTTAGCCCAGGTTCGAGTCCTGGCGGGGGCACCAAAAGACTCAATAATTCAAACTTGAATTATGAGTGTTTTTTCCAAAAGCCTTAATTTATTCCTGAACATATTCTCAACTTGTCAAAACTTGAAAGATATAGTTTTTCTTGCTGGATTCCAGCTGAACTACAAGCATCATATAGTGAAAAATATCCTAAAGAACTAACCTGTAACTCTGTTTATTTACAGCTGTAGAATTAGGTTTTGCACTTGATTTATATGAAGAAGAAATTCTTTTTAGTTTAAAATGAATTCAGTAAAGTCTTCTTTATTGAACTTTTCGCTTTTGTTATTGAGTTTTATCTCAATATATTGTTAGATAGTATTGTTTGGGTAAAGTGAATAAAGACTGTAGTTACATGTGTATTTACAAATTTATATATTATTACTTCCTTTTTTTAAAAAGGGAGTAATTTTAGAAGTAAATTTTACAAGGAGTTTAATATAATTTTTTTATGTTTTAGAGATAAATATCTGCTATTTTTAACTACTTCTTTTATTCTCTGACATACATTTGGGGAAGCTGACCATACTTTGCCAGCTTGAATAGCTGCATCTATTGCTTGTTTTGGTAGCTGTTGAATACTTGAGGTATCAATATAAGATGTATGGGTTAGGCAGGATATTTCTAGTTTGCTCATAACCTGAACTTGAGCATCAGGAGCCTTATTCCACGGTTTGGAGTTAATATAAAAAAAGAAAAATATTCAGGAGCAACACATATGGCAAATTTATCATGGTCAATCCCATTTAAATATTTTTTAAAAACCAGAATAATATCTCCAGGATTTAAAGGCATAATAAATAAACTAAAGAACAATGGTGTGAGCTGTTTCTTTCAGGTAGGATATTAACTCATCACGGTTGGGAATATCATCATCTATAAATAATTCATAATCCATTTCTGAATGCATATTAGACTGTTGCCAGGCTTTTTCTTCATGGGTTATTTGAGTAAGAGAATTAAAATCAGTTTTTTCACATTTATCCATTGCTTCATTCAAACATTCCAGGTCTGTCTCTGAAAAAAATCAAGATCAGGCTCACGTTTGGCAAAAACAGACGGAATATCATTTTCCTTTTTAACTTCCAGGGATTCATTAATCGCCTTTAAAATATCCTGAGGGATAAAATCACTTTTTTTAAGAATATCATAGGCAAAAGAACCAACAGGGCCATAGGGCATTTTTATATAAACATCTCCAAAGACCGGTCTTCCATATTTTTGAAGATGGAACTTGTCTGCATAAAATAAAATTTTGAGAAGATTATGAAACCCGTTTCCAGGTTTTTTTTGTGCTAGCAAAACCAATGCTTCTAAAATTTTTTGAGGATTTGCTTTATACCTCAACATATTCTCCTCCCATTATTACCAAATTAATAACTATTAACTTCGAAATTCCATGTCAAGACCAGGACAAACAAAAAGCCCCCTCAAAAGAGGAGGGTAATAACCAATTTTAAATTACTCCTTGCTTTTTTACATTTCATCTTTTCTTGGTCTCCTTTTTTATCCTCAGTCATCTATTTTCCTTACTTGTTTCTCTTTTGCCTGGCCTGGAGATACACAAGTCCTACTTAAGCTAGGTTCTTAAGATTTTAAAAATCTTATCAGGTTATCTTTTTGAATTTTCTATTCAAAAATAAAATATATTTTCTTGAAATCAATTGAGATTACCAATTTGCTGCCCTCTTTTATTCCCTTTATAAACAATAAACTTAATTTTTGGAGGTAGCAGATGAGTGCAGAATATCGGGAGATGTGGGAAAAACTGAATTTAGACCTTACTGCCCATGATGGATTGCTTACGGTTTTGGGCAAATTTTACGGAGACATTTACCTTTCTCAGGATAAGCGTTTAAAGGGAATGGAGTATCTGGATTTTGTAGTGTCAGAGGTGCACGGCCTGAGGATTAAAGAACTGCAGGACGCCAAGGCCAGAGGTCAAAAGGTAGTTGGTACCTTTTGTATTTTTGTACCAGAAGAGTTGACTTTAGCGGCCAGGGCCATTCAGGTAGGGCTTTGTGCTGGAGCAGAAGCAGGCAAGGAAGAGGCTGAAAAATAGTGCCCAGAAATACCTGTGCCCTTATCAAGTCCTTTATTGGTTTTAAGCTGGCCAGGTTATGTCCGTTTATTGAGTCCTGTGACCTTATTGTGGGCGAGACCACTTGTGATGGAAAGAAGAAAGCCTATGAAGTTTTTAAGGACTATGTAAATCTCTATGTAATGGAAGTGCCTCAGCAAAAGAAAAAGGCAGACAGAGAGCTTTTTAAAGCAGAAGTTCTGGCTTATAAGGAAAAGCTGGAAGAGCTTACAGGCAATAAAATAACAGCCGAGAGCCTGAAAGAAGCCATTAAACTGGTAAATCGCAAACGCAAAGTGTTGCAGAGATTGAATGCGCTTAGAGCCAAGGTGCCTACTCCCATTTCTGGTCGGGATGTGCTTCTTATAAACCAGATTAGCTTTTATGACGACCCACAGCGTTTTTGCGAGAAAATAGAGGAGCTCTGTCAGGAACTGGAGCAAAAGGTAAAGGAAAAGAGGGCGTGGTGCCAGAAAATACCCCCAGGTTGCTTTTGGCTGGTTGTCCTATGGCCGTACCCAACTGGAAGCTTCCCTATCTGGTTGAAAGCTCTGGTGCAGTTGTGGTGGGAGAAGAGTCCTGTATAGGTACCAGGAATACCAGAGACCTGATGGATGAATCTAAAGAGACTCTAGAAGAGATGATAGATGCCCTGGTAGATAGATATATGCGCATTGATTGTGCTTGTTTTACCCCCAATGAAGAGAGAATGGAAAATGTGCTTAACCTGGCCAAAGAGTTGAAAGTGGACGGCGTTATTCAATATAGTTTGCTTTTTTGTCAGCCCTATCAACAGGAAAGCTTAAAATTGGGCAAGTTTTTAGAAAAAAATAATATTCCAGTACTAAATATAGAGACAGATTATAGTATGGAAGATGTGGAGCAATTAAAAACCAGAGTAGAAGCCTTTGTGGAAATGCTGGAAAAATAAAGCTATGTTGATTTTAGGTATAGATATTGGTTCGAGAAGTATTGAAATAGTGGGGCTGGATAAAGGGGAGTTGCAGCTAAAAAAGCAACTCCCCACCACCTTTGACCCTCTGGCTCAGCTAAGAAAGGGGCTAAAGGACTTGGCGTTTGCGGGAGTGGTGGCCACAGGCTATGGTCGGGGGCTGGTGGATAGGCTGGATTTAAAGGTGCCTGTTAAGAAAATTACAGAAATAAAAGCCTATGCCAAGGGCGTAAGTGCGCTTTTTCCCCAGGCCAGAAGTATTCTGGATATAGGTGGGCAGGATACCAAGGCCTTATTGTTAAATGAGCAGGGAGGTTTGTTGAAGTTTGAAATGAATGACCGCTGTGCTGCTGGTACAGGTAAATTTTTGGAGCAAATGGCCAATATTTTTCAGATAGGTATTGAAGAATTTGGTCCCTATGCCCTTAAGGGAGATAGAGTGCCTGTTATTAACAGTATGTGTACTGTGTTTGCTGAGACAGAAGCTACTTCCCTTATGGCTCAGGGCGAGAAACCAGAAAATATTGCCCTGGCCCTGCATCACGCCATTGTAAAACGCTGTGTCAACATGTTAAAACGGGTAGGCGCAACTCCTCCTTTGATTTTTGCCGGAGGTGTGGCGCATAATCCCTGCGTAGCTCAATTGTTGAGCGAAAATTTGGGCTTTTCTCCTATCATTCCTCAAGACCCGGATTTTATAGGCGCTATAGGCGCAGCCCTTTCTTTTTCCTAAAAGCTTTCAGCTTGCTTAATTTGAGTTTAAGCGTTAAGTTTTTTAGAAGTTTTTCTGGAAAATTAAAAAATAGGATAAAAAAATGAAGAGATTAGTCTTCTTGTTTTTGCTGTGCTTATCCTGGCCTGTTTTACTTTGGGCCAGCGAGCCTCTGGATAAGATGCAAGCCAGTTATGAAAAGATTGTTTCCTTTAAGACCACCTTTTATCAGGTCCTGACCAATGCAGCGAGTAAAGAACAGGAACTGAGAAAGGGAAAAATTTACTTTAAAAAGCCAGAATTGATTTTATGGGAAGTAGAAGAGCCAGAGCCAGAAAAATTACTGGTCAACCCCCAGGGGGTATGGGATTATTTTCCAGAAGAAAATACAGCTTATAAATATCCCAAAGATAAGTTGTTTTCCTCTAAAACCATGCTCAAGTTTATTTCAGGTAAGGCCAATCTCAAAGAGGACTTTGTATCTGAGTTTATGGGTAAAGAGAAAGATGGCCTTAAGTTTAAGCTGGTGCCTAAAAATCCAGAACCCAATCTGGTGTTGGCCTTTATCTGGATAGATGAAAAGAAAAGTATTTTAAATCGGATTTTACTGGTGGATTTTTTTGGTAATGGCAATGAACTTTCTTTAACCAATACAGAGATAAATGTTCCGTTGGATAATAAACTCTTTTCTCTTGATTTACCCAAGGACGTAGAAGTTATTGAAAATAATTCCTAGGAGGTAGCAAGGTGGTTATTGTAGTTAAGTCTTGTGCTGAATGTCCCTTTTGTACTAAGCTGGAAAATGGAACCCAAAAGTGTAATGTAACCTTTCCTCCCTATAGAGTTATCAGTACAGAAGATAAAGTCCCTGTATGGTGTCCTTTGAAAAAAGAACAGATAATTGTGCGCAATTTTTCTTAGTTTTTATGTAAATTATTTTTCTTATTTGAAGACTAAGATTGAGTTGTTTTTGGCTTAAAAAATTTTTTAAACTTTTGTTTTTTTAATCTAGTCTTTTATGTAATTTTCCACTCGATTATTAATGTCTATACTTTCTTTTTATATTTTTTAAACAGTCAGTTATTTCCTGCAGTCCTTTCTTGATATCCTATTTGTTTTTACAAATCTAAAAACAAGCGTGATTTTTTATCTATTTGAAATTTAATAATTTTTTATTTTTCTCTTTGTTTTTCGCCATCTTGACAAGAAAATTCTCTTTTTGTAATACTTTATAAAAAATAATGTTAAAAAATACAAATTTAAAAAAAAAATAGTCTTTGAAAAAGAAGGTTGTTTTTTATTTGTTTAAAAAATAATAATATTTAAGGCAAAAAGTTGTGAACAATTTGGTCTGGAAGTTTGAGGCGGTGTTTTTAGGGGGGATAGTCTTTTTGATGGGAATTTTGGGAGGCAGTGGTTGGGCAATGAATTTAGAACAGGAAATAGCTCAAAAATTTTCTGGTTATGAAAGAGCTAAAAAAAGTATTCAAATAAGCAGGATGGTGAAAAAGGATGTTAATTCGAATGGTAAAGTGGATAAAATTTTGTTTTTAGATGAATCTGGTAAGGTAGTTAAAATAAAGTATGACCTGGATGAAGATGGTTTTTGGGAACAGACTGTTTTTAAAATAAAAGAAGGTATTTTAGTAAAAGAGTTATATGTAAAAGGTAAATATTTACCATATCATGTATTTATATTTGAAAAAAATAATTTAGTTTTAGAAAAAATGGACAAAAATAGAGATGGTTTATTTGATAAATATATATATTTGTGTAGAGATAAGTATATAAAAAAAGAAGATTTAAATTTTGATGGTAAAATAGATAAAATAACTTATTTTACAAATTCAGGAGATATACTGTATAGAAAAGAGTTTTTGGGTGATTCTAAAGATACAATAAAAACTATATATTTTAAATCTGGAAAAGTAAATAAAATAGAAGAAGTTAATAATGATAGAAATATAGTTATTGAAAAAAGTAATGGTTATTTAAGAAAAATTGTTTTTAATAAAATAAAAGGTAAATGGAAAAAGAAGATAATAAGTTATGATAAAAGTAATAATGTCCAGAAAATAATTTATGATATCAATGGAGATGGTCAAGAAGATGTTTACGAACATTATAAAGATGGAATTTTAGTAGGTATTGATAGAGATGAAAATTATAATGGTAAAATAGACTTTAAAATAGTCTATAAAAATAAAAATGAAGTTTTGTTAAAAAGAGATAGAGATGAAGATGGATTTTTTGAGGAGAATGTTTTTCTTAACAAGAATGAGAATAAAAAAATAATAGAAATTAGAAATGAAAAAACTCCTATTTTTAGGCGTATTGTTTATAAAAATAATATTCCAGTAAAAGAAGAAATTGTTGATGATAAATTTAAAAAAGTCATAGAGTTAAAAGTATATAATAAAGAGGGAAAGTTAGTTGAATATCAAAAAAAGGATAAGGATGGTTTTATAGATGTAATCTGGCTCTATTCTAAAGAAGGATTCCCTTGTTTGGCTAAAAAAGACAGAAATAAAGATGGAAAAATTGATACCTGGTATTTTTATGAAAATGGGAAGATTAGAAAAGTAGAAATAGATAAAGATGGTGATGGCAATCCAGATTCTTGGCAAGAATATAAAAATGGTAAATTGATTTCTAGTAGAAGGAGTTTGTTAAATTAGAAAAAAAGGGGTTTTTATGCTGGATTTATTGGAGAAGGGAGGTTTTTTAGTTATTCCTATTCTGGGTTGTTCTGTATTGAGTTTGACTATTTTTATGGAGCGTTGTTTTCGGTTTTTTCTTTGGAAAAGACAAAAAAAAGAAATTGGAGTTAATATTTGTACTTACTTACGGAAAAAGGATGTAAGTTCTGCTTTAAAGATTGCCCTGGAAAGTAAATCTCCTTTGGGAAGAGTGCTGGCAAAGGCCATTGAAGTAATAAAACAAGATAGAGAAACCATAGAAACAGTCTTGCTTCATGCCATTGAAGAAGAAGTAGATAGGTTCTCTAAGTATTTGCAAGTATTAGCTACTATAGGGAATGTTACTCCTTTGTTAGGACTTTTAGGGACAGTTATTGGTATGATTAAGGCTTTTATGGTTATTGAAGAAATGGGAGGCAAGGTAAATGCGTCTGTGTTGGCTGGAGGAATATGGGAAGCCATGTTGACCACAGCCCTGGGGTTAGCCGTGGCCTTACCTACTATGTTGGCACATAGTTATTTAGTTTCTCAGGTTAATAAATTAGAAGCTAAGCTGCGGGATGGTAGCGTAGAATTTATTAAAGTTTTGAACGTATTTTAGTATGTTAGTACACCCTAAGAAAAAATCAATATATTCTATTCAAGTACCTTTAACTTCTTTAATAGATATAGTGTTTTTGCTGTTAATTTATTTTTTATTAACCTCAAGTTTTATGGATCAAGAAGGAATTATTGTTAATCTACCTAAGGCAGACGCAAAAGATTTAAATGTAAAACGAGAAGTAATTGTTTATATAGAAAATAATGGTAAGATATTTTTTAATGGTAATTATATAAGTTTAAAAGAATTGTCGTTAAAGCTAAAAAAAGATAAAAGTTTTAAATTAGAAAGCGTAATTATAAAGGCTGACCGAGAGTTAGAACTAGAAAAGGTCGTAAGTGTAATGGATATTATTCAAAAATCTGGTTGTAAAAAAATTGTTTTAGCTACTGAAAGAAATTAATTGAAATGGTTGAATTTAAAGATAGTAAGTATTTTTTTATATTCTTTTTAATTTCTTTAAGTATGCATTTATTTTTGATTAATAAAAAAGAGTATATTGCTAAAAAAAATATGAAAAAAGATACTATATATATGGAGATAAGCGTTCAAGATTATATTGTGCCAAATGAAAATATAGAGGTTCCTTCTTTTCCAAGAGAGAATAAAAATATTGATAATAAATATTTTACTAAGGACTTATATCCTTTTCCTATAGATGATACTTTTAATAAATTAGATGATTGGAAAACTGTAGAAGCTTATGAACAAGAAAAATTAAATATGGAATCTATCCCCAGGATGGAAGATGTTTTTGATAATGATTTAGAAGAAAATAACTTTGAAAATAGAGAACATATTAAACAGGAAAAAAATAGTTTTGACAGGATAAATAATGAATACATAAGTTCTTTAGTTGGATTAATAGAAAAAAATAAAATTTATCCCTATAAAGCTAGATTAAAGAGAATAGAGGGAAGTAGTGTGGTTGGTTTTACTCTTTATAAAGATGGATCTATTTCCAATTTAAAAATTATTACTAGTTCAAAACAAGATGTTTTAGATCAAGCTGCTTTGCAAGCGGTAAAAAAGTCTTCGCCTTTTCCTGTTCCACCAAGTTCTTTAAATTTACCTCGAGCTTTTAAAATTAGAATAAAATTTAAATTAGAATAAAGGTAAGGGGGTAGTTATGAAATTTTATAGGTTGTGGTGGCTATTAGTCTGTTTATTTTTTTTAAATCCAATACCAGGGAGAGCAGAAGATATTGTATTGCCTGATATCGTTGTAGAAGGGCAAAAAATAATTGTTCCCACCAAACAATCTGATGAAACAGTTTATACTGGTACGGAAATAACCAGGGAAGGTATGGATATTGCGGGTGAAAAGGGAAAGGCTAGTGTTTACGAAGTTGTATCTGTAGTGCCAGGAGTGGTTTTTGAAGGGGTAGATCCCAATAATTTGGCTTCAGAGCAATCCAGTATTCGTGTGAGAGGGGTGAAGGGATATCTTGGGGCTATGACTGTAGAAGGGGTTCCCAATTATGGAGGAAATCCAATGGGACCGAGAAATTATATTTATGATCTGGATAATTTTGAGAGTATTTCCATTTATAAGGGAGCTATACCTAGCGATCTTGGTTCTGGAGTAGGTAACCGAGCTGGAGCTATAGAATTAAAACCTCTTTGGGCTACAAAAGACTTTGGGGTAAAATTTTCTCAATCTTTAGGTAGTTTTGATTATAAAAGAACCTTTTTTAGATTGGATTCAGGAGAAAAAGGACCTTTAACTACTAGAATTTCCTTAGCTTATTCTTTTAGTGAAGCAGATAAATGGAAAGGCCCTGGAGACATTGGCCCCAGGAATAATTTTAATTTTACTTTAGTGCAACCTTTAGGAGAAAAATTAGAGATTAAATTTTGGGCGAACTATAATTATATTGAAAACTATAAGTATAGATTGCTTACTTATGACCAAGCAGAAAACTTAGATAAATACTATCGTTTAGATTTTAACGAGTCTTTTACAGGAAATCCTAGCGAAGATTATTTGTATTATAAGTATAATTGGGAAAAACATGAAAATAAAGACTATCTAAGTGTTTTGACTTTGCAGGCCACTGATTATCTCAAGTTTATTTTTAAGCCTTATTTATCTCAAGAAGATGCTAGAATAAAAACTGGATATAGCAAGCTACAAGGAAAGCCAGGTGTTCAGCAGAGGAATAGAGATATTGAAAGAAAGGGAATTATTTCAGAGGCTGAGGTTAAGTTTAAAAATATTATTGCAAGTTTAGGTTATCACTATGAAGTAGCAGATATGGATATTACTGCTGAAAATTATTGGATAAATTCAGATGGTTCTTTGACTTATAGGGGGTATGGAATATTTTCCACTACAGGTGATACTTATGTACATAGCCCTTACTTAAAAGTGGCTGGCAATGGGGATAAACTTAATTGGCAAGCTGGAGTTAAATATTTTAGATTTGAAGATTCAGCAAGCAAGGGATATGTAACGCAATATTCTGGAGGAGTACCCACTTTAGTGCGAGCTCCAGATTTAGATAGAAAAGCTAGAACTTATGATATCTGGCTGCCTACTGCAGGGGTTTCTTATAAGTTTTCAGATAACTGGGAATCTTCTGTAAGTTATGGTAAAAATTTTATTCGGCCTTATGCCTATATGCCTCTTATAAGTCTTTACAATAGGTTGCGCACTCAGTTTCAAGCTGCAGGTATAACTTTAAATGATTTGTTTGATGGGTATGATATAGAAGAGTCTGATAATTTTGATTTTGGTATTAAATATCATAATTCCTATTTAGAAATAAATCCTACTTTGTTTTTTTCCAGGCATAAAAATTTGTTAACAAAGATTTCAGACTCTAGAGTATTAGATAGTGGAAAGCCTGTAACTTATTATCAAAATATAGGGAAAGCTAAAGGTTATGGTTTAGAATTACCAATGAATTTTTTCCTTTCTGATAAATTTACTTTTTATTTAAATCCAACTTATAATAGTTTAACTTATGACAGAGATATAGAGTACCAAGGTCAAACATATGATACAAAGGGTAAGCAAATTGTTGATGTCCCTAAGTGGACAGTTGTTTCTGGAATTATTTTTAAACATCAAGGATGGGAAATTTCTCCTCAGATGCGTTATATAGGTAAAAGATATGGAGATATAGAACATAAGGAGGATATACCTTCTTATGAAGTTTTTGATTTTAAGGCTTCTTATACAAAAAAAAATATTGGAGCTTTTAAAGAGTTTAAAGTTTTTTTAGAATTAAATAATTTATTTGATCGCCATTATGTATCTAGCATTAGTGCCTGGGATGATACGGTTTCTGGAGCATCCTACTATGTGGGAGCACCATTTTCACTAAAAGCAGGTTTATCTTTTAAATTTTAATTTTTTTAAAAATGGAGAGTTGCAGATGAATAAAATTGCTATTGTTGGTAAAGGTGGGGTGGGAAAAAGTTTTATTACTTATGCTCTGAGCAAGTTTTTTGCCCAAAAAGCCAATAAAGTATTGGTGGTAGATTGCGATGAAAGCAATAAGAGCCTTTTTAGGTTATTTGGTTTTGCACATTCTCCCAAAGATTTTATGGATTTTTTAGGAGGAAAAAAGGCAGTACAGCAAAAACTGATTAAAAAATTTAAAGACAAAGAAGCAAAAATAAATATTTTAGAAAAGGGTCTGGTCACTTTAGAGAGTATCCCAACAGAATTTATTCAACAGGATGGGAATATTTTTTTAATTAGTATAGGTAAAATTAGTCATCCTATGGAGGGTTGTGCTTGTCCAATGGGGGTGGTGAGTAGGGAGTTTTTAGAGAAAATTGAACTGAAAAAAGATGAACTGGTTATAGTGGATACAGAGGCAGGAGTGGAGCACTTTGGAAGAGGGATAGAGCAAGGTATTGATGTAGTGCTTGCTATAGCAGAACCTTATCTCGACTCTATTGAAGTAGCTAAAAGAGCTTATTTTTTAGCTAAAGATATGGGTAAAAGAGCCTACTTACTTTTTAATAAGGTTACGTCAAACTTAAAAGAAAGACTTGAGAAAACATTGGAGCAGCAAGATATAGAACTTTTAGGATTTATTGACTTTTATCCTGAAGTTTATGCATCAGCTTTGGATGGTAAAATTCCTGAGAATAAAAGTGTATTTTCTGAAATAGAAAAAATAGGGGAAAAGATTTATGGAATTTAAGTTTAATTCTATAGGATATATAAAAAATCGAACCAACAATGTCCCCAGACATTGGTCTGTATCAGATTTGGAAGGGGAGATTGTCTTGGATTCTGTTTATCAAAAAGGAATAAAAGATATAAACACAGGAGATAAAATTGTAGTTGTTTTTTGTTTTCATAAATCTTCAGATTTTACTTTTGATAAGTTAGTACAAAAACCTCCTCACTTAAAGGAAATGAAAGGAGTGTTTAGCACCTGTTCTTCTTATAGGCCAAACCCCATAGGTGTATCTGTTTTTGAAGTTTTAGAATGTCAGGATAATGTTATTCGAGTAAAAGGGATTGATGTTTATGATGGGACTCCTATTTTGGATATAAAACCTTATATTGCTTGTAAGTAGGGGGAAAAATGAGAAGGTATGTTTATGTACTTTGTTTAGTTTTAATGTTTTTCTTGCAGATAAATGGTTTTGCTGAACAGATTACTATTTTGGATATGGTGGGAAGAAAAATAACTATTCCTAGAGAAGTTAAGAAGGTTGTGCCTATTTCGGCTTCTTTGCGTTATATTGTTTATCTAGATGCTTTGGATTTAGTTGCAGGAGTAGAAGGGTTAGAAAAGAGGGAGGTAATGAAAGATAATCCGGCTGTGGGTAAGGTCTATTGGTTAGCAATGAAGGATAAAATAAAAGGATTACCAGTAGTTGGAGAAGGTGGTCCTGGTAAATTGCCTGATCTGGAAAAGCTATTGGAGATAAAGCCTGATTTAGTAATTACTTTTGAAAAAGAAAATGCAGAAATTATACAAAGTAAGACAGGAATTCCTGTAGCAGTTATTAAATATATAGGAACTAAAGGAGTTGATGTAAATAATTTAATAAATAGTTTAGAGTTTTTAGGTAAGATTTTAAATAGAGAAAAAAGGGCCAGAGAATTAAATCAATATATTTTAGAAACTATAGCAGACTTAAGTAATAGGACAAAAGGAGTAAAAAGGGCTTCTATTTATGTTGGAGGAATTAGTGCTAGAGGTATTCATGGACTTACTAGCTCTGAGGGCTATTATCCTCCTTTGCAATGGATAAATGCTCATAATGTAGTTGATGAAACAAAAATCAAAGGCCATGTTTTTCTGGATAAAGAAAAAATTTTGTTGTGGAATCCGGAATATTTGTTTTTGGATGCAGCAGGAATGCCGATTATTCAAAAGGATTATGTAAAAAATAGGCCTTTTTATCAAAAATTAAAAGCAGTTCAATATAAGAAAGTTTATTCTTTATTTCCATATAATTTTTATAGGACAAACTTTGAAACGCTTTTAGCAAATGCTTATTTTATAGGTAAGGTTATTTATCCAGAGAGATTTCTAGATGTAGAGCCAGAACAAAAAGCAAGAGAAATATTTTGTAAGTTTGTAGGTAGAGATGTTTTTTCTGATTTGAAAAAAACTTATAGGGGATTTGAACGTGTCCATTTTGAATAGTAAGCAGATTTTATACAATAGTTCTTTGATTAAAGAGTATACACAAAAAATAAATTTAAAAATAATATTGGGTTTTTTTTTGATTCTTTTATTAATAGCTATTTTTTTTATCTCTATAGCCTTTGGTTCTATAAAAATGAGTTTAGAAGAGGTTATTAATGCCCTTTTAAGAAATTCAGAATATTCATATGTTCTTTGGAATATAAGGATAACTAGAGCTATTGGAGGGATTTTAACCGGGGCAGCTCTAGGAGTCTCTGGAGTTGTAATGCAAAAGGTACTTAAAAATCCTTTAGCCTCTCCTTTTACTTTGGGAGTGTCTCATGGAGCAGCTTTTGGAGCAGCTTTTGCCATTATTGTGCTTGGGGCAGGTAAGTCGCACTCTTTTGGCTCTGAAGCTGTAACTATATTTAATAACTATCCAGTGGTTATTTTTGCCTTTTTAGGAGCTTTAACCAGCATTGCCATTATTTTATTTTTATCCTGTTTCAAGGGAGCTTCTCCCGAGTCAATTGTTTTAGCTGGGGTTGCTTTGAGTAGCCTTTTTGGTTCTGCTACCATGTTTTTGCAATATTTTGCTGATGATTTTCAGGTTGCAGCTACTGTTTTTTGGACTTTTGGAGATATAGGAAAGGCAGGGTGGTTGGAAAATAAAATTATTTTTATTACTTTTTTGGTAGGTATAACCTATTTTTATCTTAATAGGTGGAACTTTAATGTTTTGTTTTGGGGAGATGAAATTGCTAAAAGCTTGGGAGTTAATATAAAAATCTTACGACTTATAAGTATGTTTTTGAGTGCATTAGTTGTTTCAGTATGTATTTCTTTTTTAGGAATAATTGGGTTTGTAGGTTTAATATCTCCTCATATTATAAGATTTTTGATAGGTGATGACTGTAGGTTTTTAATCCCTTATTCAGCCCTTATGGGAGCATTTTTACTCTGTCTTTCCGATTTTATTGCCAGAACTATTTTATCTCCAGTAGTTTTACCCGTTGGAATAATAACTTCTTTTGCAGGCGCCCCAATGTTTTTTTACCTTTTAATAAAAAGGAGAAGGTTCTAAATGCTTGAAATAAGTAATATATGTGCTGGATATGGGAATAAGATATCTATTAAAAATATAAGTTTGCGTTTTAATAAAGGTAATGTGTATGCTATTTTAGGACCAAATGGTTCTGGAAAATCTACTTTGTTAAAAACTATAGATAAAATTATAAAACCTAAGGAGGGAGTAATTTATATCAAAAAAGAAGATGTTCAAAATCTATCAAGAAAAAAGTTAGCTAAAAATATTGCTTATTTACCTCAAAAAAACAGTACATCAGCTTCTAGTACTGTTTTTGAGACTATTTTGTTGGGTAGAAAGCCTTATATCATTTTTGAACCAAGACAAGAAGATTTAAAATTAGTAGAAAATATAATTTATATATTTGGTTTAAAATATTTTTCGTTTAGAAATGTAGGTGAATTAAGTGGTGGTGAATTGCAAAAGGTGCTTATTGCCAGGGCACTGGCTCAGCAACCAAAGATTTTGCTTCTTGATGAACCAATAAATCATCTTGACCCCAAAAATCAAATAGAAATATTAAAAGTCTTAAAAAAAATTACTTCAGAATTGGGTATTATAACTATCATAGTTTTGCATGATTTAAACTTAGCCTTTAAATTTGCAGACTACTTTATTTTTATGAAACAAGGTAAAATATATGCTAAAGGTGATTTAAGTTCTATTGAAGATAAGATTATAAAAGAGGTATATGATATTAGAGTTAAAATTTTAAATGTAGGAAGAAGTAAGCTTTTGGTTATAGATGAATAGTTTTTGGGTTTAATTAAATTATATTTTTAAATTTTATTGTGTTGTAAGTTATAAATGAGAAATTGGTTGTGAATAAATATAGATTTTATTTATTGTTATATTTGCTTTTTGAAAGGGCTAAATCAAGCCCACTGCTTGGAGGAGAAGTTTTTTTCTGGGGTGGTCAGGTGTTTAAATTTTCCCCTGGCCAGGTTGCCTAGGTGAAGTGGGCCCAATTGGATTCTAACCAGTTTTAGAACTGTTAAGTCCAGGTCTCTACACATTCTGCGAATCTGTCTATTTAACCCCTGGGTTATGGTCAGTTCTATTTCCCAGTGAGTGTTTGCTGTTTTTAGGACCTTTACTTGCGCGGGCAGGACCTTTTCTCCTTCTTTTAAGGTCATTCCCTTTTGCATTATTTTAATTTTTTCAGCAATATTTTCGCCTCTTACTTTTACCACATAGGTTTTAGGTATCTTGTATTTGGGGTGAGTTAGGCGATAGCAAAGCTCTCCATCTGTGGTCAAAAGTAACAAGCCTTCAGAAAAGTAGTCCAGCCGCCCCACAGGAAAGGGGCGTTGCTTTTTAAGATGCTCAGGTAAAAGGTTTAAGACGCATTTTGTCCCTTTTCATCTTTGGCTGAAGTGATGACTTCAATGGGTTTATTTAACATTAAATAAATATTTTCCTCAGAGTAGGAAAGGAGTTTTCCCTTTATGCTGACTTTGTCCCTTTTGGGGTCTACCTGTAAATAGGGTTCAGTAACTATTTGATTGTTTACTTTTACTTCTCCAGCAAAGATGAGTTCATCAGCTTTTCGCCTGGAGGTATAACCTGTATGGGCAATGAATTTATTTAAGCGCATTATTTTCCCTTGGATAGAGTTTTAGATAGAGGTCTCCTTGCCATTTTCCCAGCTTTCTTCCCAGGCCCTTAAGTCTTATTTTTTGACCTGGAACATAGTTGGGAGGGATGGTAATTTCAATGACCTTTTTCTCTTTTAGTTTGTTGTGAATGTTGATTTTTACCTTACTGCCTGGTTTTAGCTCACTTACGCTTAAGTTGAGCTCTTCTTCTGAATCCAGCTGTTTTTTTAGCCAAAAGGAACTTAATTCTTTTAGCTTTTGCCAGTTAAAAAGAGTGGCTAAAGAAAAGTGAGGCTGCTTTTGTGCTTTTACCTTGCGAAAAATGTCTTCAAATACCTTGCGAGCAAAGGGGTCGTTCAAGATATCCTTTAGAATTTCTTCCTGGGTGGTATAAAATTTTTCTCTATATTTTCCACTTTGGTAATTGGCTTGAGTGGATTGCTGGAAGTTTTGGGCCTTGGTTTTGTGCTGAGTTTGAGTTTGCTGAGTTTGGGTTTTAGTCTGCTGGGTATAGAGGTGGTAATTGTTTTTTAAGTACACATAGGCCTGATTTAGTTGCTGGAACTTAACTGTAGCCAAGGGGTCCTGAGGGTTTAGGTCTGGATGATAGCGAAAAGCAAGCTTACGATAGGCAAGTTTTATCTCTTTAAGACTTGCTCCAGGTTTTAGACCCAAAAGAGAAAAATAGTTTTCAGCCTTCATTGTTTAATAAGTCAGCTACCTTTAAAGCAGTAGGACCATCTTTTTCTTGGCAGATTAAATTGTTTTTTTGCAAATAGTAAAGGCCAATTTTTTTAAATTCTGCAAAGGATATCTGGGGATTTATGCCCGGGCAATATTCTTTGGCCAGGGAAAAGGCAGATTCATCTACTAGATTGCCCCGAAAATAGGGCCAGGCTGCACACACTTTGGGTTTTACAGGATGAATGAGACAGCCCTTTTTAGGAGCAAAGAAGAGGCAAAAGTTGTTTTTGACTTTAAGGTGGGCTTTATCTTGTACTTTGTGGATACAGGAATGTTGAAATTCTTCCAGGGAAAGTTCAAGAAAAGCAGCTATTTTCTCTTGCTCTTCTAAGGTTACAACAATGCCTCCCTTTCCTTCACAACATTGTCCACAGCGTTGACACTCAAAAGCTATTTCTTCCAACAGTCTGTTCTCCTTTTAGATTTTCTTAGCCTTTACTTGGCGGCTGGAATCCATTAACCACCTCTTCTAAAGCTAAAGCAAAGGAGAGAAGATGTTTAGACTGACCCCCAGGGAAGCTTTGGAATTATGGACAGAAGAGGACTTTTTTCTTTTGGGGCAAAGGGCGCACGCCTTTCGCTTTAAACTTCACCCAGAGCCCATAGTCACTTATATAGTGGACCGCAACATAAATTATACCAATGTTTGCGTTTCTGGCTGTAAGTTTTGCGCTTTTTATTGTGCTCCAGAAAAACAAGGTGGTTATGTCCTTAGTTTTGAAGAGCTAGGTAGAAAGGTAGAAGAGACCGTCTCTTTGGGAGGATATCAGATTCTCCTGCAAGGTGGAATGCATCCAGATTTGGATTTATCCTTTTATGAAAAGATGCTTAGATTTTTGAAACAAAACTTTCCCCAGGTAGCAGTGCATGGCTTTTCTCCTCCAGAGATTATTTTTTGGGCTGAAAAGGAAAATTTATCCCTGAAAGAAGTAATCAGCAGACTTATAGCTGCTGGCCTTGATTCCATTCCAGGTGGGGGGGCAGAAATTTTAGTGGATAGAGTAAGAGAGCGGATTTCTCCCCGAAAGTATTCTTCGGCTAAGTGGCTGGAAGTTATGGAAACCGCTCACAATCTGGGTTTAAAAACCACAGCAACCATGATGTTTGGACATGTTGAGAGTATTGAGGATAGGATTGAACATTTAAATAAGTTAAGAGAGTTACAGGATAAAACAGGAGGCTTTACTGCTTTTATCCCCTGGACCTTTCAACCCAGAAACACCCAGATTAAAGTGGAAGAAGTTTCTTCAGTGGAATATTTGCGTTTTTTGGCTTTAAGCAGGTTATTTCTGGATAATATCCCCAACCTTCAGGCTTCCTGGGTAACTCAAGGGCCAAAGGTGGGACAGGTTGCCTTGTTTTGGGGAGCCAATGACTTTGGCTCCACCATGATAGAAGAAAATGTGGTTAAAGCCACTGGCGTATCCTTTCGCTTGCCTGAAAAAGAGCTCAGGCGCTTAATTAAACAGGCAGGCTTTGAGCCCAAACGGCGTAAAATGGATTATTCCTTACTAGAATAAGAGGTTTAAAATGGAAAAATTACCTAGAGAAGAAGTTAATTTAAGATTGCAGAGATTAAGATTGCTCTGGCAAGAGTTGGATTTTGCCGGTGAAGGTATTTTTATTTTTTCTAGAACCCTTATTTACTACTTTACAGGTACCTGGGTAAATGGAGTGCTTTTTATTCCCCAGGCCGGAGAACCCATTTTAATGGTAAGAAAAGGGCTGGAAAGGGCCTTAAAGGAAAGCTCGGTTTTGAATATTCTGGCCTTTCGTTCTTATGGACAGGTGGAAGGGATTTTAAAAGATTTTGGCTATACTTTAAAGGTCGCAGGCGTAGAAAAGCGCTTTTTGACCTGGGAACTGGCAGAATTATTTCAAAGCAAGGTAAAAATAGAAACTTTGGTCGCTGCAGATTACTTACTGGCCAGAACCAGGGCAGTAAAAACTGGATATGAACTGGAAAGGTTGCAACGGGCAGGAAGCAGGCATCATAAGGGACTGTATGAACTTTTACCTGCCAGAATAAAGCCTGGTTTTTCAGAGTACGAGATTGCTAAGAAGGTCTGGGAAGTGTTTTTTGAACTGGGCCATGCCGGGCTTATGCGCATGCAGGGTTTTGGCGAGGAGATTTTTTTAGGGCATATTTCAGCAGGTGATAGTGGTAATTACAACTCTTCCTTTAATGGGCCCTTAGGTCTGCGAGGCGTCCACCCTGCTACTCCTCAAATGGGTTCTTTAGAAAAAATCTGGCAAAAAGATGAAGTTCTTAGTGTGGATGTGGGGTTTTGTTTTCAGGGCTATCACACGGATAAAACTCAAATCTATTATCCCAAAGAATGGGCCAGGCCCAAAGTAGTGGATATAGCTCAAGGTTTTTGTGAAGAAATACAGGAAATGGCCAGAGAAAAGTTAAAGCCTGGCGTACTGCCAGAGGAAATATATGTACAAGCCCTGGAGCTGGCTCAAAAAAGAGGCTTAGAAGAAGGATTTATGGGCTTAGGTGGTAATAAAGTTCCTTTTCTGGGGCATGGAATTGGACTTTTTATAGATGAGTATCCTCCTCTGGCCAGGAAAATAATTGATCCCTTAGAAGAAAATATGGTGATTGCCCTGGAACCCAAGTATGGCCTGCGAGGAATTGGCATGGTGGGAGTGGAAAATACCTTTGTGGTAACTAAAGATGGGGGAAAGTGCCTTACTGGTGATACTTATTCCCCTATTTTAATTTAAAAAATTAAATCTAGAAGGGAGGCATTGGAATGGAGGAAAACAAGATAATTTTGGGTAGTAAGGATTTGCCCAGAGCCTGGTACAACTTGCTGGCTGAAATTGGAGAGGAAATGGCTCCACCTCTACATCCAGTTACTAAAAAGCCAGTGGAAGAGAAGGACCTGGCCCCAATTTTTCCCAAGGCTTTAATTGAGCAGGAAATGAGTAAAGAGCCATGGATAGAGATTCCAGAGGAAGTATTAAATATTTATCAACTTTGGCGCCCAACTCCTTTAAAAAGGGCTAGAAATCTGGAAAAGTATTTAAAAACTCCAGCCAGAATTTACTACAAGGACGAAAGTGTAAGCCCAGCTGGAAGTCACAAGCCCAATACAGCCATAGCTCAGGCTTATTATAATAAGCAGGCAGGCATAACCAGATTGGCGACAGAAACAGGTGCAGGCCAGTGGGGTAGTGCCTTGTCTTTGGCCTGTAATTTTTTTGGCCTTAAATGTACTGTGTATATGGTGAAAATCAGTTTTGAACAAAAACCCTTTCGCAAGTCTTTAATGCAAATCTGGGGAGGAGAAGTTTTTGCGTCTCCTTCTTCCCGTACAGAAGCTGGGAAGCGTATTTTAGCAGAAAATCCTGAAACTAACGGTAGCCTGGGTATTGCCATTTCTGAAGCTGTCGAAGATGCTGCTACTAATGAGGACACTAATTATGCCCTGGGCAGTGTGCTTAATCATGTAATTTTGCACCAGAGTATTATTGGGCTGGAAACGGCTAAGCAACTGGAGTTGATTGAAGAAAAACCTGATATTTTAATTGGTTGTGTGGGTGGAGGCAGTAATTTTGGTGGTTTTGTAGCTCCCTTTGCAGGCGAAATGCTTCGAGGAGAAAAGGAATACAAGCTCATAGCAGTAGAGCCAGCTTCTTGTCCCACTTTAACCAAAGGAACTTATACCTATGATTTTGGAGATACAGTGGGACTTACTCCTCTGCTTTTAATGCATACTCTGGGACATAAGTATGAGCCACCAGGGATTCATGCTGGAGGTTTGCGTTATCATGGAGATGCTCCTATTGTTAGCCATTTGGTACATAAAAAGTTGGTTACACCAGTAGCTTATCCTCAGACCAAATGCTTTGAGGCTGCCCATCTTTTTGCCCAGACTGAAGGAGTTATTCCTGCTCCAGAGACCAGTCATGCCATTCGGGCTGCTATAGACGAAGCTTTAAAGTGTAAGGAAAGAGGCGAAGAAAAAAGCATAGTCTTTTGTTTTAGTGGACATGGGCATTTTGACCTAAAGGCTTATGATGACTTTTTAACCGGAAAACTGCAGGACTATTTGTATCCAGAAGAGAAGATTAAAGAAGCTTTACAATTTGTGCCTAAAGTCTAGACAATTAGACATAAAAAAAGCCCTCCTAATTAAAGGAGGGCTTTTTATTAGCAGCAATTATTTGCTTTTAGCCAGCAAAGGCCTTTTCAAAATTGGGAACAACCTGTTTCTTACGGCTCATAACTCCATCCAACCAAACAGAGCGACCTTCAGGAGCCTTGCCAAAAGCCTTTTCTACTACAGAAGGATCATCAGAAACGATGAGAAGCTCAGTACCTTCTTTCATGATGTCTGTTAACATCAAAAAGATGGAGTGGCTGCCTTTTTCTTCTTTAACCTTTTTCATTTCTTCATAAAGAGCGTCTTTTACAGGATCTAAAATGGAAAGGTCTACTACTTCTAGCTGACCAATACCCACTTTGTTGCCACTCATGTCAAAATCTTTATAGTCACGGAAAAGAAGGTCTCTAATGGGAGTGCCTTCTACAGCAGATTTGACCTTAAACATTTCCATGCCTAAGGCTTTCAGGTCATCTACACCTGCAATTTTAGCCAGAGCTTCAGCAGCTTCTTTGTCTTTTTCAGTGCAGGTAGCAGATTTAAAGATAACAGTATCACTTAAAATGGCGCAGAGCATGATTCCAGCAATATTTTTGGGAATTTCTACGCCAAAAAAGTCGTACATATACTTAATCACAGTACAGGTACAACCAACAGGCCAGATCCAGCATTCTAAAGGATTGGGAGTAGTTACATCACCTAATTTGTGGTGATCTACAATACCCAAGATTTCACCTTCAGCCAAATCGTCCAAACTCTGAGCCAGGTCAGAGTGGTCAACCAAGATAAGTTGCTTATCTTTGGCAGAAGAAATGATTTCAGGAGCGTCTACACCAAATTTTTCCAAAACAAACTTACTTTCAGGATTGAGCTCGCCTTGCATTGCAGGCTTAGCCTCTACACCCAACTTGCTCTTAAGATCAGCAACAGCAATAGCTGCACAGACAGAGTCTGTATCAGGATTCTTGTGCCCGTAAACATAAACAGCCATGGAACAACCTCCTCATTTTTTTTGCTTTTTAAAAACGCTTGTTAAAAATAGCACAAACTCTAACCTTTGCCAAGAAAAAAATGAAGTGTTTTAAAGGTAAAAAAGTGAGTCATTGAGCTTAAAAGAGAATGTTCAGGCTTGTGAAGTTTTAGACTTTTTGGGTTTAAAAAAATTTTGCACAAAGATTAACTTCTGGGTCGCTCTGGGTACAAAAAGTGAAAAAAGTTTTTCTAATTAATTTCCCAGCAGCAGAAGATTGGGAGAAGTCAGGGGATTTAGAGTAAGGATGTGGGGTAGTATTTTTTCTATTTCCTCTAAAGAGTTAGCTTTTTTTAGCTGGGAATAAAGGGATAAGCCAAAGTCAAAGTTGGCGCAAAAGTAAGTTGTCCATTTGTAAAAGAGCCTTAAAGCCCGTACTGGTTCAAAAAAATTTTGCAAATAGGTGAGCATCTTTTGCGCTACTTCCAGGTAGGTCTTTTTAGTGGGAGTAAAGTTGTGGCAAAGTTCAGCAAAAATAAAGGGCCTGGCAGCAGCAATTCTACCTAAGGCTACACCTGCACAACCAGTTTTCAGGATGTTTTTTAAGTCTTTTGGGTTAAACACATTGCCATTGCCAAAAACAGGTATGCTTACACTGGCTTGCACCACTTCTATGTATTCCCAGCGAGGGGGTCTATTGCGACGATCTGGAAACTTTCTGGGATGGAAGATTAAAAAATCTGCTCCACTTTGTTCAAAGGATTGGGCAAGTTCTTTAACTTTGGCCGTGCTTGCCTCCTGGGGCAAGCGAAACTTTACACTTAGGGGAATGGTTAAGTGTTTTTTGAGAAGGGAAATGATTTTACTGGCCAAAAGGGGCTCTTCCAGTAAGTAGGCCCCGCTTTGTTTTTTATAGATATTAGCAACACTACAGCCAAAATTTAAATCCACCCCAAAAAAACCAAGTTCTTCAATGCGTTTGGCAGCTGCTAGCATTTCCTGAGGGTTATTGCCTACAATCTGGCAGGTTAAAAAGGGAAGTTCTTCTGGGAGAAATTTAAAATAGGGAGAATTACGAGGGTTTTCACTGGGTATGGCCCTAGCACTGCACATTTCTGTAAAAAGTAACCCACAACCACCGTATTCCTGAATGAGTTTGCGCAAAGCCAGATGAGTTAAGCCCACCATGGGAGCCAGGATTAATCTGGTGGGTAAAACTTTGTCTCCAATTTTTAAGGGTGTAGTTAAAAGTTTTTGTACTGTATCCATTTTGGAATGGGTCTTGATTAATTAGGGGTTAAAGGAGATTGGCCATGCAAATTTTTCCTACTTTGTTTTTTGCCTTACCTGCAGAAGAAGTTAAAAATAATCTGGTTAGGGGTGATTTTGCGTCTCTCTTAAAGCAAGAGGAGACAAAGGTAAATCCTTTAGTTTCCACTGGCCAAACTGGAAAAACTGTCCAGCCAGAGACTTCTTTTGCTCGCAAACTGGAACAGGTCCAGGATAAGCTGGAAGATAAGATAAGTGAGGAAGAATTTTCCCAGGTAGAAAGTTTGCTTCAACAAAAGGGAGTAAGCAAAGAAAAAATTTCTCTTTTAAAGAAAAAAGTGGAGAAGCAAGAACTTACCTGGAAGGAGCTTTTACTGGGACTAAACTTGTGGGTGCCTTCTAAGATTTTGCCCCAGTTAAAGTTGTCCACCTCTGAAAAACAAGAGCTTTTAACTTTTTTACAAAAAATTAAATTTACTCCTAAAGAAGCAGAAAATCTGCTCACTTCTTTGAGCCAGGAACAGACAAAGCTGGAGCACTTTTTCCAGAAGGTATTGAAGCAAATAGATAGTTTGCCTGAAGATAGCAAGGTAGAGCTCAACCTGAAAGAACTTAAAGCCTTGAGCAAGCTTGCTGGAGGACACTTTGAAGTTAAAAAGGTAGCCAATTTTGTAGGAGAAAACTCTGTTTCTGCACTTAAAAACTTACTTTTAAGCTTAAGTGAGGAAGCAGGTAAGCTTTTAAAGGCAAATCCAGATTGGGAAGGGTTAAGCGCAGAACAGAAAAGTATGTTAAAAAATATTTTAGCTTTGCTAGAAGCCAAAGATAAGCCTGTTAGCCAAAAAAGTGAAAGTTTTATTAAAGCTAAAACAGAAGAGGGCAAAGTAAAAGGCATGGAAGAAAATGATACTAAAACTAAAAATTTGAACCTGGAAAAACAAGATGTAAAAGCTAAAACTAAAGGTGCAGCTGAAGTAAGTGAAAGTAAAAAGGATAATGAATTTAATTCTAAAGGTGAGGAAAATCAAAAAGATTTAACTGAAACTAAAAAAAATAAAAAAATTCTGGAATATAAAGGTGAAGATAAAGATAAGGGAAAGCTGGAATTTTCTAAAGTGGAATTGGTAAACTCCAATGTTAACCTAAAAGACAGTTTGGTAGATAAATTAAGTGTTAATAATAAAATTTCCAGACAGGTCTGGAATCAGGTGGAGCAAGCAGTCTGGCAAAATATAAGTAAGAACAATACGAGAATGGTTTTGCGTTTGAATCCTCCTGACCTGGGAAAGGTGGGAATGGTTTTGCAGATGAATAAAGGGGAAGTGAGTTTGCTACTTAAAAGCAATAATGAGGAAGTGGGACAGGTTTTACAGCATAATTTGCATAGTTTGAAAGCTCATCTGGAGCAAGAAGGTTTTAGGGTGCAAAAGATGGAGGTAAAGACCCAACTGGAGCAGGAAAATTTTGCCAGTTTTGAACACGGTCAGCAGTTTACAAATCATAACTTTGAACAACAAAAAAACTTTGAGACCAGTATAGGCCTGGCCAGGCTGAGATATTTCTTCTCTTCTGGCCAGGAAATTCAGGCTAAGAACCTGGAAGAACCTTCTGGTTTAAACAACAAGCTTAGTCTTTTTGCCTAAAGGAGCAGGGATATGAGTCAGGTAAGTAGTTTATTGGGGCAATACGAAAGGGAATTAGAAGCTGCCAACTACAAAGCCACTGGCAACAATAGTGCCCTGGATAAGGACGCTTTTTTAAGACTTTTAGTTACGCAGTTAGAAAATCAAGACCCTTTAAACCCCATGGATGATAAAGAGTTTATTGCCCAGTTAGCGCAATTTTCCAGTTTGGAGCAAATGAATAACATTGCTGAAGGCATAAATAATCTGGTCTCCTTAAATCAACAGGATAGAATGCTTGGGGCTGTAGGCTTTATTGGTAAAGAAGTAGTAGCTGCAGGAGATACCTTAAGTAAAGAAGAAGAAAGTATTTCCAAGATTTACTATAGTCTGGAAGATACAGCTAAAGAGGTTTATGTAAATATTTTTGATAGCTTTGGAAATATTATCTATTCTACGAGCCTTGGTTCCAGGCAGCCTGGAGAATATCAATTTACCTGGGATGGCAAGGACTTTACAGGTAAGGAAGCTGCCAATGGAGTTTATAGTGTAACTTTTGCAGCTGAAGGAGTGAATGGAAATCCTGTTTTAGTGGATACAGAAGTAAGTGGTAAAGTTTCAGGGATACAAAATACAGGTAGTGGAACTTTACTAAGGCTTGAAGATGGTAGGGTTATTGATTTTAACAATGTAAAGGAAATAGTTTCAGAAAATTAACCCTGGTTTTTTATAGGAGGTAATATATGGGACTTTCAGCATCTTTATATTCAGGTACCAGTGGACTTAAGGTCCATGGTGAAGGCATGAGTGTTGTGGGCAATAATATTGCCAATGTAAGTACGGTGGGCTTTAAAGCTTCTCGTATTTACTTTGAGGATGCCCTAAGCCAGGAAATTACTGTAGCCAATGGCGTGGGACAGGTGGGTAGAGGCGCTGCTGTAGGCGCCATTTACGGAGACTTTTCTCAAGGCTCCTTAGAAACCACCTCAGAATCCACTGATCTGGCTATTGGGGGCAATGGTTTTTTTATTGTTTCCCCCAAGGGAGAAGAGGTTGAATACTATACCAGGGCAGGAAACTTTCGCTTTGATGAAGATGGATATCTGGTAGACCCGCATGGTTATGTAGTGCAGGGTTGGGTAGTTCAACAAGAAGATGAGACTCAAGTAGCCACTTCAACTACTACCGCTCAAGAATCCACAGGAGTTAGAACTGTAGGAACGCCTACTGATATTCGTCTGGAAAACTTTCAATCTCCTCCTCAGGAAACAACAACTGTTTCCATGGTGGTGAACCTGGACTCCAGGAGTGAAGATAATTCTACTAGTACTACGGATCCTTTTTTTGCCATGTTTGATCAGTGGGATGCAACTCAGGATACTCCTTTAGGAGATACAGCCTATGCCTATCAAAGTACTATCAGGGTATATGATGAAAACGGAACTTCCCATGACCTTACTGTTTATTTTGACCCAGTGGAAGACAATATAACCAATACAGGCGGAGAGAGATATTGGGAATACATGGTGGCAGTAAATCCCAATGAAGATAACAGGAGCTTCTGGAGTTCAGGAGATACTAAAAGAGGGGTGTTAATGATTGGTACCCTTACCTTTAATTCAGCTGGAGAATTAGCTGATATGACTGCTTTTACTATTAATGGGACTCCTCCAGCAGGATATGATTATAATGATTTAGAAACATGGGAACCAGCAGCCTTTTCTCAAAATGGTTATCCCATTTTTACTCCTAATTTTTTAGGTAATACCAATGCTGACTATACTTCAGACACTAACGCCTTAAATATAGAGCTTAATTTTGGATTAAGAAATAGAGACTTTACTGATAATGGAATTGGTCCTGGATGGACAGGTTCTTCAGATCAAGCTTCTGATATTGGCACTACCATAACTAATTTAGATTCTTTTAATGATGCTGAGCGCAGTGCCCTGTCTGTAACCAACTACAGTACTGGCTCTACTACCATTTACCAGTCTCAGGATGGTTATACTGCTGGTTTTTTACAAAACATTACTGTGGACAGGGATGGAGTTATTACAGGTAGATATTCCAATGGACAGATTTTAGAATTATATGCGTTGACTTTGGCTGACTTTAACAATCGCTATGGCCTTAGAAGAGAGGGTGGCAATCTTTTTGCTGAGACCAGGCAGTCTGGACCACCTTTAACTGGCCTGGCTGGAACTGGAGGCAAAGGTACCATTGCTTCCAACTCTTTAGAGCAGTCCAATGTGGATTTGGCCACTGAGTTTGTTAAGATGATAACTGTGGAAAAGGGTTTTCAGGCCAATAGTAAAACTATTACTACTACGGATAATATGTTAAGTGTGTTAATCCAAATTAAGCGGTAGTCCCTAAATTACCTTCTGTTTATATGCTTTTTAGGGAAGTCAGTAATTGCTGGCTTCCCTAAAAACTTTTTCTCACAAATACTCCAATAGTATCTTCAATGTGCCTGGCAATGTTGAGCACTTCATCCGGGGGAATTTTTTGAATAACCTTGTTTTCTTTGGTATCAATCAGGTTTACCTGCACTACCTTTTGTTCGTTTTGCACTCTAAACTTGAGAGGGATTTCCTGCGCTTCCAGGTATTGGTTGAGGGATTGAGTTAAATCTTTGAGTTTGCTCAAGTCTTTTAGTTCTAGTTTTTGAGTTTGCTCTCTGTTTTTTACTTTATGCTCCTCTAAGTTAGAGATGTTCATTTTTGTTTGAGAACTAATTCCTTCTATGCGCATGGCTCTACTCCTTTTTAGGTTCATTCTTTTTATCGTCTTTTTGGCTAAAAACTTAAGGGATATTTTTGGTATTATTTTTGAATAAGTTTAACCAAAGTCATTTAAGGAGGAAAAAATGTCTTTGGTCGTTAATCACAACTTAATGGCAATGAATGCTGCCAGAAACCTCTCTACTGCTTACGGCAGGCTGGGGGTTTCTACCAGAAGGCTTTCTTCTGGTCTTAGGGTAGGTACAGCTGCGGATGACGCTGCTGGGCTGGCGATTCGTGAGCTTATGCGAGCAGATATTGCTTCTTTGAACCAGGGTATTCGTAATGCCAATGATGCCATCTCCCTTATCCAGACTGCTGATGGTGCCCTGCAGGTAATAGATGAAAAGCTCATTCGTATGAAAGAACTGGCAGAGCAGGCAGCCACCGGTACCTATACTTCTGACCAGCGCTTGATTATTGACTCTGAGTATCAGGCCATGGCTTCAGAAATTACCCGAATTGCCAATGCCACAGACTTTAATGGCATTTATCTCTTAAATGGAAACCTCTCAACAAGTGCGGTTAACCCTGCTGACTGGGGAAGTAGCCACAATGGTTCTGGCTTAACTCCCACAGGTCCCTTAAAGATTCACTTTGGTACAGGTAATGATTCTGCAGAAGACTATTACTACATTGCCATTCAAACCGCCACAGCCTCTGCCTTTGGCCTGGGTAATGCTGCTGCTAGTGGTGCTGCTGGTTATACCATTTCCACCCAAAGTGCTGCTCAAGCTGCGTTAAATCAGATTAATGAAGCCATTGTTTCCAAGGATAAGATTAGGGCTGCTCTGGGAGCACTGCAAAATCGTCTGGAGAACACCATTACCAACTTACAGATTCAGGCGGAGAACCTGCAGGCTGCAGAATCTCGTATCTCTGATGTAGATGTAGCTACAGAAATGACTGAGTTTGTCCGCAATCAGATTCTCACCCAATCTGCAGTAGCCATGCTGGCTCAAGCCAATAGTTTGCCCAGAATGGCCATGCAACTTATAGGTGGTGGAGCTTAGTTTTAAAAATTAGTCAAAAAAATGACCAAAGGCTTGTAGCAAAGGGAGCTTAAATGAATTTTAAGCTCCCTGAAAAACTTTGGTCAGGAATCACCTGTAAGTATTAAGATTTATTTTTGAGATTTAGTTCTTTTTGCAAGAAAAAAAGGGCTTTCTTGGCTGCTTGTTGTTCTGCCTTTTTTATGCTGGGAGCCTGGGCAAAGAATTCTGGAAATTTTTTGGAGGGAAGGGTGAGTTTTACTTTAAAGGTTTTGGCATGATCAGGCCCGAAACTATCCACTAAAGTATAGATAGGTCTATCTCCAAATCTATCTTGAGTTAATTCCTGTAAAAGGGTTTTGTAGTCCTTTTTTTCTTCTAGCTCTTCAACTTTTTTAGGCCAGAAAGGTTTTAGCAAGTAGGCAACTATTTTTTGGGTCAGAAAAAAGTCCTGGCTATCTAAATAGATTGCACCAAGAATGGCTTCTAAAGTGTCTGCCAGGATGCTTTCCCGTTTTCTTCCGCCTTGTTGTTCTTCTCCTTTACCCAACCTTATAAATTGTCCCAGTTTAATTTTATGAGCAACTCTGGCTAGACTTTTTTCATTAACCAAAAAAGCTCTAGCTTTAGTAAGCTTACCTTCTTCTGCTTGAGGAAAAGAAAGGTAGAGCAGATGAGATACAGCCAATTCCAATACTGCATCTCCTAAAAATTCCAGGCGTTCATTATCTTCAGTTTTGCTTTCATTGGCATAAGAAGTGTGGGTTAAGGCCTGCTCTAATAACTGAGAATTACGAAAAGGATAGTTTAGGTATTCTTCCAGTTCGCTTAAATTGGATTTGTGTTTTTTCATTTTTTAGTTTAAGCACTCCTTATTAGATAGAGATAGATTTTTCATATTGTTATTTGAAGTAAAATTCAATATTCCTTTTACCTTTAAATTTTATCCTCTCACCAGGTTGGTGCTTGGAGGATGGATAAGTTCTTTTTATTAGGAAACTAAAGTAAACACGTGAAGGAGGCACAAACATGGTAAGTCTCTATATTGGCTCTACTTCTGGGTATTCTGGTAAAAACTTAATTACCATGAGTTTAGCTCTTTATTTTCAGAAAGAAGGCTATAAAGTGGGATATATGAAACCAGTGGGAGCTATGCCCAAGAAAGTTGGCGACAAGCTGGGAGACGAAGACGCTCTATTTATGCAAGAAATTCTGGGGCTTTCAGAAGATCCAGAGAAACTTACTCCAGTGGTGGTAGACCATGACTTCAAAATCCAGGCTTTTAGCGGTAAATGTGAAAATCTGTTGCAAAAAATAAAGGAAGCTTATGCTTTGCTTAGCAAAGACAAGGATATTATGCTGGTATCTGGCTCTGGAAGTATGTATTCTGGAAGGTATTGTAATGTAGATGGCGTAAACCTGGTGAAAGAGCTGGATTGCAAATCCATTGTAATTGATCGCTATGACAAAGAACTCAATTACGACTATCTGGCAGTATTAAAAGATGAATTAAAGGACAGGCTTATTGGGTGTGTGTTAAATGATATTCCACCTTCTTTTAATGAAGAGCTAAATAAAATGATAGTTCCCTTTCTGGAGAGTAAAGGGGTAAAGGTTTTGGGTATTATTCCCAGGGATCCCTTGATGGGAGCTATTAAGATAAGTGACCTGGCCAAGAGACTGGGTGGTCGGATTATTGTTGCCAATGAAAAGGCAGACAAGGTCGTAGAAAACTTTTTAATTGGCACCATGCAGGTGGAAAACTTTATGACCCACTTTAAGAAAAATCCCAAGGCAGCAGTAATCGTGGGTGGTGACCGTTCAGATGTACAGTTGGTAGCTCTGGAAGGAAATTGTCAGTGTTTGGTTCTTACTGGAAATCTATATCCCAACGACATTATTATGACCAGGGCAGAAGTTCTGGGAGTGCCTATTATTTTGGTTCGAGACGATACTTATGCAGTGGCTCAAAAAATGGATGCTATTTTGTCCAGGGTAAAGCTAAGAGATGTTATTAAGGTACAACATGGGACCAAATTGGTAAGCTCTTTACTGGATTTTGATTACATTAAAAAGCAACTTGGTCTATAAAAGAAAAGAAGTAAAAGTTTTGGGCAAAGTAAAGGAGAAGAAGAACCTAGTTCTTTTTCTCCTTTTTTATTTTTTCTGCTGCTTGTTTGGCTAGAAAATCGCAGCGTTCATTTTCTGGGTGTTGGTTGTGTCCCTTAATCCAGTGGAAGGTAATTTGGTGCTTTTCTAATAAAGGCAAAAGTCTCTGCCACAGGTCCTGGTTTTTTACAGGTTTTTTGGCGGAATTTTTCCAGTTGTTTTTTTGCCACTTTTCCAGCCAGCCCTCATTTAAAGCTTTGGCCACATATTGAGAATCTGTGAACACTTCCACTTCACAGGTGGTTTTCAGGGCCTCCAGGCCTGTGATTACTGCCTCTAGTTCCATCCTATTGTTGGTCGTGTGAGGATGACCCCGGGAAATTTCCTTTTCTTTATCCTTATAACGCAAAATAACCCCTATGCCGCCAGGGCCAGGGTTGCCCAGAGAGCAGCCATCTGTGTACAGATAGACTTTGGGAAGTTTAGCCAAGGTGCTCTACCTTTTTTTGAATTAAAACCAGGGCAGAGATAAGTCCTTCAGGCCAGTTGTTGTTTTCAAAATAGGGCTGAAAGTGTTTTTCTTGTAGATAACGGATAAAGTCCAGTCCCACTGCTTTTTCCAGAAGAGGAGGAAAACGCACGATAACTTCTTTTTTGCTGGGGGCAAGGCCAATAAATAAGGTTCGTTTATCCAGTTTGGGAATGTAGATGTGTTCGTAGGTAATTTTTAGCCGTAATTTAAGTCCATAGTTTTTTCCAGGTAATGGGCAAAGTTATAAATAACTTTTTTTCTTCAGTACTGAGAGTTTTGGTCTGGTCCCAGAGGGATTGTTTGTTTTTTATTTTGGACAGAGAATATTCATAGTTTTTCCAGAATAAAAAAGCTGCTCCTCCAAAAATAAAGGCCAGCAATACTCCTTTGACTATGGGCCTAAAGGTGTTTTTATGAGACATAATTAACTCTTTAATACTTCCAAGGGGCTTATGTTTACAGCTGTCTTGGCTGGCTTAAAGGAAAAGCCAATCCCAATTGCCAGGGCACTAACCAAAGATAAGCTAAAAGTTTTTAAAGAAAATTGCAATGGTATGAGATTGAGTTTGTTTAAAAGCAAACCCAACCCATAGCCCAATCCCAGGCCTAACAGCCCACCCCAGAGGCAAAGCAAAAGGGCTTCTAAGAGCACCTGGGCTAGAATAAGCTCTTTGGGATAACCTAGAGCTAGTTTGAGGCCTATTTCCTTTTCCTTTCTTCTATGTTGAGGTAAAAAAGATTGGCCAGGACAAAGCCGCCTATAATGCTGGTAATACAGGCTGTAAGGCCTAAAAAAAGGACCAGTCCACCTTTGAGCATGGAGAGAAATTTTAAAATATCCTGGGCTGTTAAGATGGTAAAATCATTGGGCTCCTCAGGACGAAGCTTGTGGGTATAACGCAGTAAGCTTTCCAGGTTTTGCGCATAAAATTGCATGTTTTCAGGAAAAAGGAATTTAAGTCTTAGAGCGCGGTAATAGGTTCTGTTTAAGTTAAACCGCTTGGTAAGGGTGGTAAGGGGCATGATGAGGCGTTTGTTTATGTCTCCACTGCCTCCAGAAAAATCTCTTTCACTTAAAACTCCAACTACTTGCAGGGGAAGATTTTGCACAAAAAGGGTTTTGCCTAAGGGGTTGGAATCTGGAAAGAAAAAACGAGCTAAATTGGCCCCGATTAGGGCAACTCTCTTGGCCCTTTTATAGTCGTCTTCGTTGAGGTCTCGTCCCTCACTTAAAGGCCAGTTCCAGGAATCAGCATAATGGGCGGTGGAGCCTATTACTGCGTTTACTTGCATGTTTTTATCCTTGTAACGCACCTGGATGTTATGAATAGCCCGCATGGGCACTGCCAGATAGACTCCTGGCAAATGTTCTTTTATGGCCTTTAGGTCCTGTAAACTTAAAGTATAGCGGCGTTGTCCCAGGGCCCTGGAGTAAATATCACCTCCCAAGACAAATACTGCATCTGGCCCAAACCAGTTTACAATCTGTACGGCCTTTTTCTGGGCTCCATCAATGGAAGAGATAACTATGCTGATGGAAGAGATACCAAAGGCAATGGCCATAAGCACAAAAAAAGTACGCAACTTATAGGCTAAAAGGGATTTTTGACCCAGCCAGAAGAGAAAGGAAATTTTTTTTAGCCACAGGTTAAGCATATTAAAAGGATAGATTTTCTTGTTATCTATTTGGTTAACTTTTGACTGACAATTTGCCCGTCTTCTAAAATAATACTTTGCCTGGCAAAGCCAGCTACTTTGGGATCATGGGTCACTAAAATTATGGTTTTACCCTGGTCGTTTATCTTTTGAAAAATGTTTAAAATCTCTTCGCCAGTGCGAGAGTCTAATTGTCCAGTGGGTTCGTCAGCCAGAATTATCTCTGGTTCGTTAATCAGGGCCCGGGCAATGGCTACGCGTTGTTGTTGTCCGCCAGATAATTGAGCAGGTTTAAAGTGTAATCTATCCTGAAGGTTTAAAAGGGCCAGTAAGTCCCTGGCTTTTTTTTGGCTTTGTTTGCTGTTTTTGTTGTACAGGGTGGGGATAAGTACATTTTCCAGGGCAGTTAGATAGGGAATGAGAAAAAAGTGTTGAAAAACAAAGCCCAGTTGCTGGTTGCGAATTTGGCTAATCCTTTCTTCACTGAGTTTAGTCACCTCTTCTCCTTTAAAGAAATAACTGCCAGAAGTGGGGCTATCTAAAAGTCCCAGGATGGAAAGAAGGGTGGATTTGCCAGAACCAGAAGTTCCTTGCAGAGAAATAAAATCCCCTTTTTGTACGGTTAAATCAATTCCCTTTAGAACTTCTATTTCCACTTCTCCTTGTTTAAAGACCTTTCTTAGGTTTTGGGTTTCTATTAAGTTCATAGGGAAAACTTACTGAGCAGACTTACTCTGGCCCAGGACCACCTCAGTGGCCACCAGGTCACCTTTTTCTAAGCCTGTAATTACTTCACTATAATTAAAGCCTCTTAAGCCCAGGGTGGGAGAAAGGGGTTTAAACTCTTTGCCAATTTTTTTAAAGACCACTTCTTTTCCTTTAACCCACTTGAGAGCCTGGTTGGGAATCCTGAGGACATCTTGTTTTTCAGCGATTTCTATTTGGCAGTGAGTGGTCATTTCTGGTCTTAGATATTTAGTCTGGGCTAAGGTGAGGGGCACGAGAGCAAGATAGTAAACAATGTTGTCCCTGATTTCAGGTTCTGGATAAATGGTTTTAATCTTGCCCTCAAAGGTTTGTTGGGGAAAGGCATCCACCCAAAAGCTTACCTTCTGACCTGGTTTTACCTGCCCCACATCTGTTTCATCTATGTAGATGCGCATTTCCAGTTTGCTAGGGTCTAAAATGGTAATAAGATTGGCTACCTGTAATCCTGCGACTATGGTTTCTCCCTTTTGAGCAGTGACCTGGCTTACATAACCCGTAAGAGGGCTTTTAATTTCCCGAAAACTCTTTTCCACTAAGAGTTCTTTTAAATTGGCCTGCTCTGCTTTTAGGTTTTCTTTTAATTTTTTCTGGGTGTAAAAAAATTCTTTTTCCAGTTCTTCCTTGGCCAAACGGTTGGCTTCCAATTCCTCTTTTTTGCTTTTAAGGTTTTTTACATATTCTTCTAGCTCAACCTGGGCTACCAGGTGTTGCTTAAAAAGACTCTGGTACCTTTGAACTTGTTTTGCCCAAAAATCCACTTCTGCCTGGAGCCTGGCAATATCTTTTTCCTTTTGGGCTATTTTTAAGGGATAGGTGTGCTTGAGATTGGCCAACTCTAACTCCAGGGCTTTGATTTTGGCCTTACTATTTTGAATTTGGGCCTTGATTTTTCTTTGGTCTATAAGGGCAATGATGTCTCCCTTTTTGACCAGATCTCCTACCTGGACCTTCATTTCAGTAATAAGGCCTGTGGCCTGGGCGCCTATTTTGACGATTCCACCTACCTGCGATTTAATTATGCCAGTTACTTGCAGGATTTGTTTTACGCTGCCCCTTTCCACCTGAGCGGTGGATAAGACCTGGATTTTGTTGGAAGATTGGGGCCAGAAAATATAACTGGCCCCTAAAATCAGAACAACAGAGATAAAAAGTAAAATTATTTTTTTCATTTAGTTAGGCTTCTTCTATCCATTGTTTTAAAGGATTTTCAATGAGGCTACGAATTTCTTCCAGGCGTTTTTCTGATTCTGCTTCAAAGCGCAAGACCAATACAGGCTGGGTATTGGAAGCTCTCAGCAATCCCCAGCCGTCTGGAAAAACAATTCGCACTCCATCTACATCAATAACTTCATACTGGTCTTTAAAATAGGTAAGGGCCTTTTGTACGACCTTAAACTTTTTTTCTTCTGGGCAATCCAGGCGAATTTCAGGAGTGGTAATGGTTTTAGGCCAATCTCCCAGATAGGAGCTTAGTTTTTTTCTGGATTCTGGCTAACTATTTTGACCAGCCTGTAGGCTGCATAAATGGCATCATCAAAACCAAAATAACGATCAGCAAAAAACATATGCCCGCTCATTTCTCCAGCTAAAAGGGCGCGCTCTTCTTTCATTTTGGCCTTAATTAAGGAATGCCCTGTTTTCCACATAATGGGCCTGCCCCCGTGTTTTTCAATGTCCTGATATAAAAGGTGAGAGCACTTTACTTCCCCAATAATGGTTGCACCTGGCTTTTCCTTAAGTAGTTCGCGGGCAAATATGGCTAGTAATTTATCTCCGTAAATGATGTCTCCCTTTTCATCCACTACTCCAATGCGATCAGCATCTCCGTCCAAACCTATGCCCAGGTGACAATGTTCTTCTCTAACTTTTTGCCTCAGGTCTTTGATATTTTCCAGCACGGTGGGGTCAGGATGGTGGTTGGGAAAATTGCCATCTGGCTCACAATAAAGATCTATCACTTCAGCTCCAGCCTTTCTTAAAATTTCTGCGCACACTTTTCCGCCAGTTCCATTGCCGCCATCAACCACCACTTTGACTGGATGGGCAAACTTTCCCTGGTTGACGATGTGGCTAATATAAGAGGGCACAATGTCTAGCTCAGTAGCCATTCCTTTGTAGTTGGGAAGAATAAATTCTCCACTTTTCATGATTTGATAAATTTTTTGAATTTCCTCCGTGTGGATAGTGGAATCACCAGCCCAGACTTTAAAGCCATTGAATTCTGGTGGATTGTGGCTGGCTGTAATCATTATGCCAGCCTGGAAATTGAGCGTTCTGGCTGCAAAGTAAAAAAGTGGAGTGGAGACCATATTTAAAAAGATTACATCCATTCCTGTCTCTGTAAGCCCTTCGATGATACATTGCTGGTAAAGAGGAGAAGTATGGCGACAGTCATGGCCTACTACGGCCCGTTTTATACCCTGTTGGCGAAAATAAGTACCACAGGCAAGCCCAAGGGTCTTTACCCATTCTGGGTCAAAGTCCACATCCACAATGCCTCTAATGTCATAAGCCCTAAAAACTTCTGCCTTTATTTCTTTCATCTCTTAAACTCCTTTTTTTAGGTCAAGCATACCTTTAACCTTTTTTAAAGACAAGAGAAAAACAAAGTTGTCTTAAGGATAAAGTTATTTTATTTAGATTTAGTTATGGAAAAGGGAATGCTTTTTTTTAGTGGGGGCACAGCCTTAAAAAAACTCAGTATTTTTTTAAAAGAAAAAGTGTTTTCTGTGCACCTGCTTACTGCTTTTGATTCAGGTGGAAGCTCTGCTGAGATAAGAAAACACTTTCAGGTTTTTGCCCTGGGTGATTTACGCAATAGGCTTTTAAGCCTTATGGATATCTCTTCTGAGGCGCAAAGGAATAAACACAAATTCCTTTCCTATAGGCTGCCCCAAACCAGATCCCCTGAAGCTCTCCGGGAAGAGTTTAAAACCATTGTCCAGGGAGAGCATCCTCTGGTCTTAACTTTATCCAGGGAAGATAGAGAAGTGATTCTTTTCTATTTACAATATCTTTATCCAAGATTGCCCCAAAACTTTTCCTTAGCTAAAGCCAGTATTGGTAATTTGTTTTTACTTGGACTTTATTTACATAAGCAAAAGGACTTAAATTCTTTTTTGGAGTTTAGTCATACTTTTTTACAGATAAAGGGACTGGTTAGACCTATAGTGGATGCCAGCCTGGACCTTTTGGTGTATTTGGAAAGTGGAGAAAAGATACTTGGCCAACATAAAATCACAGGTAAAGAATGCCCGCCTTTAAAGAAAAAGATAAAAAATATTTATCTTTACGACAAACAAAAAAAAGAAATAGTAAGACCAGCAATTGCCAGAGAAGTGCGTCAATACATACTAAAAAGCAAACTTATTCTTTATCCCATGGGCAGTTTTTTTTCCAGTATCCTTTGTTCCTTGCTGGTGGAAGGCGTGGGCAGAACCATTGGGCAAAGTAAGGCCAGAAAAATATTTATCCCCAACCTGGGAGAAGACCCCGAACTCTATGGCTATTCTTTATTGGAGCAGGTGGAAAAGTTGGTTGAGGTTTTAGAGGTGGAAAATTGGTGGCAGGGAGTAGAGATTGTACTTTTGGATAAAAAACATCACTTTTTAACTGCACAGGAAAAGAAATTTTTAGAATCCAGAGGAATAGAGATAGTCTTTAGAAATCTGGTTTCTCCAGAGTCCTTTCCCTATTATGATGCTTCACTTTTGGGAAATACCTTACTTGGTTTTTTAAGTTGATTTTTCATTTTAGGGTTTATTGACTACTTATTTAGGGTATGTAAAGAACATTAAAAGTTTAAAGTTCATGGAAGGAGATAGTTTATGAATTGGGATTGGGAAAAATTACAACAACAAAGAGAAAGGCAGGGTTTTACGCCCAAAGGGCCAGATTTGGGTGATTTTAAAAGTAAGTGGTCAGAATGGAGAAAAAAACTTCCAGGTGGTTCAATCCTTTTGCTTATTGTCTTAGTTTTATGGGGACTTAGTGGAATATATATTGTAGAGCCTGATGAAGTGGGGGTTGTGCAGCGTTTTGGTAAATTTCATAGAATTACTACTCCTGGACCTCATTATCATTTTCCTTTCCCCATTGAGAAAGTGCAAACTCCTAAAGTTACTCGTATTCAGAGAATAGAAATTGGTTTTCGAACACTATCAAAATCTCTTATAAGTAAGAATATACAATATAGACTTGTACCTGAAGAGTCTTTGATGCTTACTGGTGATGAAAACATTATAGATGTTCAATTTATTGTTCAATATCAAATAAAAGATCCTAAAAATTATCTTTTTAATATAGCTGACCCAGAAAAGACAGTTAAGGATGCAGCTGAAGCTGCTATGCGAGAAGTAATCGGTTATAATAAAATAGACTCTGCTCTTACTTCAGGCAAACTTGCTATTCAAAATGATGCAAGAGAACTTTTGCAAACCATTTTGGATAAATATAAAAGTGGGATCAGGGTAGTAGCAGTACAATTACAAGATGTACACCCCCCAAGGCAGGTAGTGGACGCCTTTAAAGATGTGGCCAGTGCCAAAGAAGATAAAATTAGATATATAAATGAGGCAGAAGCCTATCGCAATGATCTTATCCCCAAGACTAGAGGTGAAGTGGCTGCTATTATTAACGAAGCCATGGCTTATAAGGAAAGTGTGGTGCGTAAGGCCAGAGGTGAAACTTCCAGGTTTTTATCTGTGCTTAAGGAATATAAAAAGGCCAAAGATATTACCAGAAAAAGGCTTTATTTGGAAACCCTGGAAGAAATTTTGGCCAGTCCCAATGTGCGTAAGATTATTTTTACCGATAAATCTCTGGAGAGGGTAGTGCCTTATTTACCTTTAAATAAGCTGGAAAAGAGAAAAGGAGAATAGATTTATGAAACTTAAAGTTTTTTTTATTATATTAAGTTTTATTCTGGCTCTTGGGCTGTGGCAGTCAGTGTTTATTGTAGACCAGAGAGAAAAGGCCTTGGTTTTGGAATTGGGTAAGCCTGTAAGCGAAGCTTTGGGACCTGGTTTGCATTTTAAATTGCCCTTTATTCAAAATGTCATTTATTTTGATGCCAGGGTCCTGGAATACGATGCTCCACCAGCTGAGATTTTAACCCAGGACAAGAAAAATTTGGTAGTGGATAATTATTCTCGCTGGAGAATCAAAGATCCTTTAAAGTTTTATCAAAGTGTTAGAACTGTTAGCCAGGGTATTTCACGCATAGATGATATTGTTTATGCAGAGTTACGAGTGGCTTTGGGGCAGTATTTGTTAACAGAAGTGGTTTCTTCCAAGCGCGCAGAGATAATGGAAAGAGTGACCAAAAAATGTGATGAACTTTTGGCTAACTATGGAATTGAGGTCCTGGATGTAAGAATTAAGCGTGCAGACTTGCCACCAGAAAATGAAAAGGCTGTTTACAATAGAATGCGAGCAGAAAGGGAAAGGCAGGCCAAAAGATATCGTTCTGAAGGACGAGAAGAAGCTACTAAGATCAGGGCTCAGGCAGATAAGGAAAGGACTATTATGCTGGCAGAGGCTAAGCAAAAGGCTGAGCAATTAAAGGGTGAAGGAGAGGCTGAAGCTACGCTGATTTATGCCAAGGCCCTGGAGCAAGACTCTGAATTTTATCAATTTACCCGCTCTTTGGAAGCCTATAAACAGAGTTTAAGTAAGGATACAGAGCTGGTTTTAACTCCCAATAGTGAATTTTTTAAATACTTAAAAAGTAGTAAGTAAGGTGGTAAAAAGCTTATTTGGAGCCAAAGAGAACAGGAAAAAAGAGATGTTAGAGAAGAATAAAAAATAAGGAGGAAGAAGCGTGTTTGATGATGTTTCAGGGTTAAAACTACTTGGGAAGAGTAAAACAGAATATCCTTCCAAGGTTTCTCCAGATATTCTGGAAACTTTTCCCAATAGATTTCCAGATAGGGACTACTGGGTGACCATGATAAGCGATGAATTTACTTCCCTTTGTCCCATGACTGGACAGCCTGATTATGGCACTATTCTTATTCGTTATATTCCTGATAAAAAATGTATAGAATCTAAATCCTTAAAGTTTTACCTCTTCAGTTATCGCCAGGAACCTACTTTTATGGAAACAGTGGTAAATCGTATTTTGGATGATCTGGTTAAAGTGTGTTCACCTAAGGAGATGCAGGTTATAGGTAAGTTTAAACCCAGAGGTGGAGTAATTATTGAGGTGGAAGCCAATTATAAAAAGTAGAAAAAAAGATTGACAAGCATAGCCTTTTTTGGCTAGAAGCACCTTTCCTTTGGACGAGGACAGTTCTTTAAAAAAAGAAAAAAAGATTGACAAAAAAAGCACCTGCCAGTAAGAAGGTTTCCTCGCTTACTTGGGGGATCGTCTAATGGCAGGACGACGGGTTCTGGCCCCGTTAGTCAAGGTTCGAGTCCTTGTCCCCCAGCCAGAATGCGTCCCCATCGTCTAGCCCGGTCCAGGACATCGGCCTTTCACGCCGGTAACAGGGGTTCAAATCCCCTTGGGGACGCCAAAAAAGAAGAAAAGCCTCATCTCTTAGGTGAGGCTTTTTTGTTTTTTCAGAAGATAGGTTTGAGTGATACTTTTCCAGCCTTAAAAAACTATTTTTTCAATAAAATAACTTACCAGTTAAGTTGTTTTCATCTCTCAAAAAATAATTGTTTTTTTGGGTCTCTATCTAAATTTATCTATTTTTTATAAGAATTTTTGGGTTTAATTTTCAAAATCTTGTCAAAAAGAGTAAAATGTTTTTTTTTACTTAATTTTTTAGGTAAAAGAGATGGTTCAAAGAAGATCAAATTATGAAGAGGATATTTCCAGATATAGTAATATCTTCCTGTTTGCCTCCCTGGTTTTGGCTAAGGTAAATATAAATATAGCTAGTGAAGAAAAGTTATCCTTTTCCCACATATAGGAACAGTTAAGGCAAAAAATATCAAATTATAGAGAGAGTCAGAAGAAAACACTTCTAGAGAATTTATTAAAGGTAAACTTACTTTTTATAATACCAAATCTTGCTGGAGTAGAGAATTTTACTCTACATATTTAAAACCACTTCTGGCTCGGCCTCAAAAACAGGCTTTTTCTTGGGAGCCAGGTGTTTTTCTTCGCTTAAGGTTATTTCTGTTAAGTAGTGGTCTTTATTTTCTAAAAGAAAGCGTACAAAGTGGTTATTAAAGGCATGGCCAGAGCAGGAGACCTTAAATTCTCCCCATAAAGGCATACCAATTAACAGAATGTCTCCTAGAAAATCCAGAATTTTGTGCCTAACAAATTCATCTTTAAAACGAAGACCATCGGTGTTGATAAGGCCATATTCATCCAGAACTAAGGCATTCTCTAAAGAACCACCTTTGGCCTTGCCAGCCTGTTGGAGCATTTCTACGTCTTTTAAAAAACCAAAGGTTCTGGCCTTGGCTATTTCTGTAACAAAACGCTCTGGAGAGTTTATATAGGTGTAGGTTTGCCTGCCAATTAGAGGATGGGGAAAATCTATTTCATAGTGAATTTTTAAGCCCTTATAGGGTCTGGCTTCGATTTTTTTATTTCCGTTCTCTATTTTTAAGGGTTTAGTTATCCCCAAAACTTTCTTGGGAGCGTTTTGTTTTTTTAGTCCTACAGAGCGCATTAAAAAAACAAAAGAAGTAGCACTACCGTCCATTATGGGTAGCTCTTCTCCCTCTACTTCAATGTAAAGATTATCTATTTCCAGACCTTGAATGGCACCTAAGAGGTGCTCTACGGTGGCTACCTGTTTGTTGTCTTTGCTCAGAGTTGTAGCCAGAAGAGTGTCTGAGACATAATAGGGATTTAGATCCAAACTTACCCTTTCTCTACCTTTTTTTAACCAGAAAACAATTCCTGTATTTTCTGGAGCTGGTTTCAGGGTAAGATTTACCTTTTTCCCTTCATGTAGACCTATGCCTGAACAGCTAATATCTTTTTTTATAGTCTTTTGACGCATTATTTTTTCCTTTTAGAATTTTAATTTTTTATTCCTAAAAGCAAGAAATGTGCCTATTCTAACTTGTTAAAATAATTGTATTTTTTTGACTGAAGAAAGGGGACTGATTGTTGTTAAAAAGATAACTGTTGTTTTTTAGCAATGGTTTTGGACAAAAACAAATCTATTTCGTCCTGCAAGGTCTTTAATTATCTTTAGGTTAGGAAAGGAAGAGAAGATGGTTTTCAAATCTTCTTTTTGCAAGGGAGAACATTCAGCTATAAATATTCCTCTGGGTTTTAAAGCTTGTTGAATTAAACGCCTTAGGAAGGGATAAAATTTTAGCCCCTTTTTCCCGCCTAAAAGGGCTAGATGAGGTTCGTATCCTTTGACTTCCAAAGAACTCTTTTCCACTTCCTCATAGCTAAGATAAGGGGGATTACTTACTATCAGGTCTAATTGTTTTTGGAAGAAAAAGTGGGTTAAGTTTCCTTGAACCAGAAGTAACTGTTTTTTTAGGTTGTATTTGTTTTTATTCTTGGAGGCTACTTGTAGGGCTTTAGCCGAGAGGTCCAGGCAAATTCCTTTGGCTAGAGGAAATTTTTTAGCTATGGTGATGCCCAGGCAACCACTCCCAGTACACAAATCAGCAAAAATAAATTTTTGACTGGGTGAAAAGTACTCCTGTATAATGTCTATAATTAATTCTGTTTCTGGTCTGGGAATGAGTACGCCTGGAGCTACTTCCAGTTCCAGGTCATAAAATTCTTTTTTACCCAGGATATAAGCTAGAGGCTCACCTTTTTCTCTTCTCTCTATAAGTTCCCAAAAGTGTTTTGCTAGATTAGGTGGTACGGTTTTTTCTGGGTAAGCGTATAGATGTTCTTTGGTGACCTTTAAGAGATGGGCTAAAATTAAATCTGGCGCTAGATAAGCGCCTTCAATGTTTTTTTGGTGTAATCTTTGTTTGGCTGCGATTAAAAGCTCTTTAATACTAGAAGACACACTAGCCTATAGCCTCTGCTTTTAGGGCTTCTGCTTGAAAGAATTGGATTAGAGGATCGATAACTTGATCCAGTTCTCCTTCCAGGACAGCTTCTAGGTTGTATATGGTCAGGTTAATTCTATGGTCAGTAACTCTTCCCTGGGGAAAATTATAGGTTCTGATTCGTTCTGATCTATCTCCACTACCCACTTGAGAGCGCCTGTTTTCATCCAATTCTTTTTTTTGTTCTTCTTGTTTTATTTGCAAGAGGCGAGCACGTAGCACCTTAAGGGCTTTGGCTTTATTTTTGTGTTGAGACTTTTCATCCTGACAGGTAACCACCAACCCTGTGGGGATGTGAGTGATACGCACAGCAGAGTCTGTGGTATTTACGCTTTGTCCGCCAGGACCTGAAGAACGATAGACGTCTATTCTCAAATCATTTGGATTGATTTCAATATCTACTTCTTCTGCTTCAGGTAAAATGGCCACAGTTACAGCTGAGGTATGGATTCTTCCCTGGGATTCAGTAGCTGGTACTCGTTGGACTCTGTGCACTCCTGATTCGTATTTTAAACGGCTATACACCTGTTTTCCCGAAATATTGGCAATTATTTCCTTAAAACCTCCAGTACCAGTTTCATGGGAATCCATGATTTCCACTTTCCAGCCTTTTTTTCTGCATACCTGGAATACATGCGGAAGAGGTCTGCGGCAAAAAGAGCAGCCTCTTCTCCGCCTGTACCAGCTCTTATTTCCAGGATGATATTTTTTTCATCCAAAGGATCTTTGGGTACCAGGAGGATTTTTAAACGTTCTTCCAAGGCTGTTAGTTCTTTTTTGAGGGTCTTTATCTCTTCTTCTGCCAGGTCTTTTAATTCTGGGTCCTTGAGTAGTTCCTGACTTTCTTCTAATTGTTGAGTTAATTTTTTATATTCCCTATAGGTAGTTACAATTTCTTCTAATTCTGCATGTGCTTTGGAGACTTTTTTATATTTTTCCTGGTCTTGAAAAATATCTGGAGCACTTAGTTCTTTTTCCAGTTCAATAAATTTTTGTTCCAAACTATCCAGTTTAGCCAGCATAATTTCCTCTCTCTAAAAGGTTCTCCAGGGCTGCTACTGCAACCTCTATTTGTTTTTCATCTGGTTCTTTGGTGGTGAGAAGTTGAAAAAAAGTCCTGGCAAACAAAGTAATTTGCACCACCAGGTGTTTTCTTTTTGGCTAGCCAGTTTAATAGTTTCATAAGCTAGTCCACTTATGGGAACCATGAGAATAATTTTTAAGCCCACTGCGATTAAATGGCGCAACCAAAAATTCTCTACTGGAAAAATCTTGAAAAATAAAGGTACAACAATGGTAAACAAAATAATGGATAAAGCCAGGACAAAAAGCAAAAAGGATGTGCCACAACGAGGATGTAGCCTGGAAAATTTTTTTATATTTTGAGGAGTAAGCTTTTCCTGATTTTCAAAGGCGTGAATGGTTTTGTGTTCTGCTCCGTGATATTCAAAAACTCTTTTGATTTCAGGCAAAAGAGAAATGCCCAGAATATAAAGGATAAAAATAATAAACTTGCTTACACCATCCCAAAAATGAAAAGAAAAGGAGTTTAAATCTCCACTAATCCCCAGTTTATTTAAGAGCAGGGAAATTCCATGGGGAAGAAAAACAAATAACAATAAACCAAAACCTAAAGCCAAAACCAGGCTTAAAATAAGTGTCCAGGAAGGAAGTTCTTCTCCTTCCTCCTCAACAATGGTTTTAGTGGAAAAGTTTAGGGCCTTAATGCCATTTACCAGGGTTTCTAAGAGGATAAAGAACCCTCGAATCAAGGGCTTTTTTTGCCACTTTTTTTTACTTAGACTCCACCACTTTCTGGTTTCAACAATTATTTCCCCTTTAGGAGTACGCACAGCAATAGACAACCAGTCACGGAAACGGAGCATCACTCCTTCCATGACTGCTTGCCCACCTATGGAAACATTGGCCATAGATTATTTTTCTTCAGAATTTTCTTGGAATTTTGCGTATTTGCGACGAAAACGATCTATTCTTCCAGCGGTATCTACAAATTTTTGCTGACCAGTGAAAAAGGGATGACAGTTGGAGCAAATTTCCACCATAATCTTTTCACCAGCTGTAGACTTGGTTTCAAAACTATGACCACAGGAGCAAACCACAGTAGTATCATACATCTTGGGATGAATGTCCTTTTTCATAACTAAACCTCCTCAAAGAAAAAAACTAAAACTAAAGAGGATATTAGTTAGCCAAGAAAAATACTCTTGGCAAGTTTTTTCTTTGGTCCCTTTTTTAGTTCAAAGTAGTTGAATATTATTGAGCAGGTGGTGCTTTTAGAAAAATGAAAAAATAAAGGCACTAAATATATAGGCCTTTACTCTGGTTTAACGAAATTTGAAAGGCAGTGGAAAAGAGATGGTTGATAAAATCTACATATTCTACCACTACATTTTCTGGAGCAGAAATGCGAGTGGGAGCAAAATTGACAATACCTTTTATTCCACCTTTGATTAAGTAGTTGGCAGCTCTTTGAGCCCGTTCTGGAGGAGTGGTGATAATACCTATTTCAGCATTTAATTCCTGAATTTTATCTGGTAGGGTACTGGAGCAAAAGACCTCTAATCCTGCTACTTCTTCCCCAATTTTAAAGGGGTCACAGTCAAAGGCTCCTACGATAACAAAGCCCCTTTTTCTGAGTACATTATGTCTGAGAAGGGCTCTTCCCAGATTACCTACACCCACTAAAACCACATTCCAGACGCGATCCAAGCCCAGACTTTTCTTGATGGCTTCTTTTAACTCGTAAATGTAATAACCAACCCCTCGAACTCCAAATTCCCCAAAATACGCCAGGTCCTTACGAATCTGAGAAGGGTTTACCCCGCATTCTTGAGCTAATTTTTCCGAGGAGATAACCTTTTCTCCCTTTTGTTCTAGAGCTTCTAATTGCTGAACATAAAGGGCCAGCCTGGTAATTGTGGCCCGGGGAATTTTTTCATTCTTCAGGTTAAACATTACCTTGTTCATGATAGTGTGAAATTTTTAACAAATACTTTCTCAAAAAAAAGAGGAAAGCCTTTTGTAGGCTTTCCTCTGATTGTTTTTTATTAACCCAAGAAAGGATTAGCAAAAAGAAGAATCAAGTTAACAACCAAGGCGTAAATAGCCAAGGACTCGATCATGGCCAAACCGATGAGCATGGTAACAGTGATTTTACCACTGGCTTCAGGGTTTCTAGCAGTACCTTCACAAGCAGCCTTAAGGCCAAGGCCCTGACCAATACCACAACCAGCAGCAGCAAGAGCCATACCCAAAGCAGTAGCAATAGAAGTTAAGGAAATAACTTCAGGAGCAGCTTCAGCAGCAAAAGCTACGCTAGCCATAACGATGAAAGCCAAAGTGTTTAAAGCAACCATTAAAACTTTACGCATCACAAAACCTCCTAAGAATTTATAATTTTTGGTCAAACGACCATTCCCCCCGTAAATTAGTGAGCCTCTTCAAAAGCTCCCTTTAAGTAAAGCATAGAGAGCATAAAGAATACAAAGGCTTGAATAAAGTCAGCCAGCAAGAACAAGAAGTACATGGGTAAAGTGGAAACAATGGGAGCCAGGATAAAGAGCAGAGCCAAAACTATATCTTCACCCATGATGTTTCCAAAAAGACGGAGAGTAAGAGATAGAGGTCTGGCCAAATGACTGACCAACTCAATGGGCAACATAATAGGAGCCAGCCACCAGTAGGGTCCCATAAAGTGTTTAATGTATTTTACACCGTGTAGTTTAATCCCCCAGTAATTGTAGTAAAGAAAAACAAAAATAGCCATAGAGGCATTGGTATTGATGTTAGCAGTGGGTGCATCTCCACCAGGAATAAGGCCACCTATATTGGAACAAAAGATATAGATAAAGAGAGTGGCCAAAACAGGAAATACTTTTCTTCCTTCTTCTCCCATATTGGCAACCACAAAGTCTTCTAAGGAGCCAATAATAAATTCAAAAAAGTTTTGCGCTCCTTTGGGCACCAAGGAGATGTTTCTGGTAGCCCTCCAGCCAAAGAAAACCAGAATTGCAATTACTGCCCAGGAGTAAAGCACATTGTTAGGTATTAAACTGTGCCCATGGGCATCCACTAGACCGACCAACTTTGCTGCTTCTTCTAAGAGAAACACTGGATGTAAACTGCCTGCCATTGATTATGCCTCCTTAAATTTTTCCCCAACTAGTATTAAGCCAAAAAGAATAACATTTAATAAAACTATACTTAACCCTCCTAAGAGGGCTATTATGTCCGCCTTGAGATAGACAATTGTTATAAAAAGAACGATTCCTGTAATAAAAAGCCTTAAATAAAACTGAAAAAGTAGAGCTGCTACAGCTCCTCTTTTGATATAAACCAATTCTTGAATCAATTTGGCCAAAAAATAAAAGTTAAAAAGCCCAAGCAAACTGCCGATGCTAAACTCCAGCCACCAGCTTGAAAAAAAGGTAAAGTTAAAACCATTCCACCTAGAGAAAGGTAGATTTGATTGCGTACCAGTTTGCGTACACCTTCTACCTTAAAGTTTCTTTGATATAAAAATTTTTCAACCTTTTTATTTACTTTGTTCACGCTTTTTTTCTTCCTGCTGGATTTTTTTAGTCTCCAGGTACATATTTTTAAAACCAGCAGCAATGCCAAAAATTAAAAAAAGGATTAAGAACCAGGGTTTGGTATTTAGCCACTTGTCCAAATAATAACCAATCAACAGACCAACAAAGGTACAAGTGACCAGATGAATCCCAATAAGACTGGCTTTGCTTAAAGTTTGCCACAGGGCACTATCTCGTTTTTTAAAGAACATAAAGAGCTCTTTTCTCCTTGGGTTAACATACTTTTAGTTCGTTCAAACATTCACAATGGCAGGCTTCTAGCACAAGGTCTAGGTGTTAGTCAATTGGTGATTTGTTTTTTTCTTCACAAAAAGTTTTGTGTTTTTTTGTTAATTTTTTCAGTCTGTTAAAAAAAGAGCCTGTGCCAACTATTGCTTGCCTTTGGTCCCAGGAGTGTTTAGATTTTAAGTTTATCTTTATTCTTTAGGAGGGAAGTTCTTTGGAGGGATTAAAAAAGCAAAATGGCACTAAAAGGAGATGCGAGCTTAAGGTAAATGAGCTTAGAGTTAAGTTGCCAGCAAGTGAGATTCCTTTTTTAGATAGCAGTAAAGCCTTTAAACCCAGGTTGGATGTGTTTCAAAAGAGGGCTTATCAGGCTTTAAAGCTAGCTCTGGAAATAAAGCAAAAGGGCTATAACTTATATGTTTCTGGAGAGCAAGGAGTAGGCAGGACCTATTTGGTTAGAGAATTTTTGAGTACCTATTTGCCCAAGGGTACTCCTCCACCGGACTGGATTTATGTATACAACTTTGAAAATCCAGATGTGCCCAGGGCCATTAGTCTTCCAGCCGGACAAGGTAAAGCTTTTAAACAGAAATTAAAAAAGGCTATTGAAGAGCTTAAAAAGACTATTCCCAGGGCCTTTGAACAGGATGCTTTTATAAAGAAACACGATGATTTGATTCAGAGTTATCAGGATAGTAGAGATGATTTGCTTAATAAAATGGAAGAAAAGGCTCAAAAAGATGGTTTTAGTCTGAATATGGATGAGGAGAGTATTACTTTATATCCTGTCTTTGAAGGGAAAGTAATGACTCCTGAAGAATTTGAGCAACTTGAGCCTGGAATTAAGAAAGAATTGCGGGTTAAAAGCAACAAGGTCATGGAGGTGCTTTTAGATTATACCCGCAAGATGGGAAAGGAAGAAGAAGATTTTCGGCAAAGTGAACGCAAATTGGAACAAGAAGTTGCCTCCAAAAAAATCAAGCAGGCCCTCGACCCTGTGGAAAAGGAATTTGGCCAGTTTCCCAAACTAAAGCAATTTTTAGGAGAATTAAAAAAGGACATTTTAGAAAATTTAGAAGAATTTCGCAAAAAAGACAGCCGTGCTTCTTTATCCCAGGATCTCTTTGGCGGGGGAGAAGATTTTTTTCAGCGCTATGAAGTAAATCTTTTTGTGGATAATTCCTGTTTAAATGCTCCGCCCATAATTGTGGAGGATAATCCCAATTATTTCAATTTACTAGGGTGTATTGAACGCGAAACTGAGCTGGGAACTTACTATACGGATTTTACCCTGCTTAAAAGTGGGAGCATCCATCGGGCCAATGGGGGATTTTTAATCCTCAAGGTGGAAGACATCTTAAGCCATCCTTCTTCCTGGGAAGGTTTGCTCAGGGCCTTAAACAAAGAGGTAGCAGTACTGGAAGATCCAGGAGACCAATACGATCTCATTCGTACCAAAACCATTGCTCCTGAACCAATTCCTTTGAATTTAAAAGTGGTTTTGATTGGTACAGATGAGCTTTATGAATTGCTCTATGAACAGGATGAACGCTTTAGAAAATTATTTAAGCTAAAGGCTCACTTGCAAAGTACAGTTTATAGGACCAAAGAAAATATTGTAAACTATGCCTGTGTGCTTGCAAAGATTGCCCAGGAAGAGTCTTTAAAACCTCTTACCAAAGATGGATTAGTTGAGTTGGTAGATTTTTCTAGCCGGTTATGTGGAGATAAGGAAAAGCTTTCTTTACATTTTTCCACCTTAAAGGAGATAATGTTAGAAGCCCACACCCTGGCTTGTAGTAAAAAGAAAAAAAGATTGACGCAGCTTGCCTGAAAAGGAGTTTACGCAATAGAGAGTTTCGCCTTAACCTGTACGAGCAGGAATTTATGGAAGATTACGATCGGGAATTGATTAAAGTAAAGACTTCGGGCTTTGCTGTGGGGCGGGCTAATGGTTTATCTGTGGTAGAAGTGGGGGATTATGTTATGGCTTTCCCTCACCAGATTTCCTGTACTGTTGGAGTAGGACATGGGGGAATTATTGACCTGGAAAGAGAGGCTGAGCTGGGAGGTCCTATTCATACCAAGGGCATGATGATTTTGAAGAGCTATCTACAAAACCTCTTTGCCCAGGATAAACCTTTGGTGCTTTCAGGAAGCCTTTGTTTTGAACAAAGTTATGCTCACATTGATGGAGATTCTGCCTCTGGAGCAGAGCTGGCTGCCTTATTATCTGCCCTGGCCAGGGTTCCTCTTAATCTTTCTTTGGCTTTTACTGGAGCAGTGAATCAGGCTGGGGAGATTATGGCTGTGGGTGAGGTCTCCAAAAAAATAGAAGGTTTTTTTGCTGTTTGTGTGCGCAGAGGCCTAAGTGGCGAGCAAGGAGTTATTATCCCCAGGGATAATGTGGTGCATTTGATGTTAAAGGATGAGGTGGTGGAGGCAGTAAAGGCCGGGAAGTTTCACATTTATGCTGTTTCCACCATTGAAGAGGCCCTGGAAATTTTAACAGGCAAAAAAGCTGGTAAACCTTTGGCCAGAGGGGGATTTAGTCCTAATTCCATCTATGATCTGGTAGATAGAAGGCTAAAAGAGCTCGCCTATCTGGCAGAAAGAAAAGTGGGCTTTAGAAAACGGAAATCCACTTAACTTAAAAAGAAAACTCCTCTTTTCCCATGGCCTTATTGAGATTGGCCAGGGCAATAAGATAATCGGCCATGGCCTGGATGTAATTGGCTTCAGCCTTGCTTAATCTGGCCTGGGCGTCTAAGACATCGGTGTTGGTGCCTACTTTGGCTTCATAACGGGCCTGGGCCAGACGGAAACCCTCTTCAGCTTCAGCCAGACCCTTTTTAGCCACTATGATGCTTTGTTTTTGGCTTTGCACTTTGAGGTAGGCAGCTTTTACTTCAAAGGAGAGAGTGTTTTTTAGATTTTGATATTCTGATTCCAATCTAAAGATATTGCTTTGGGCCTGTTTTACCTTATAAAAGCTCTGACCAGATTCAAAAAGATTCCACTTCAACCCTACACTTACCTGCCACTGACTGGGATCTTTAAACTTGGTGCCATCTACCCGGGGATCTTCTCCATATCGATAGTAATCAAAATCAGCCTCTACCTGAGGGTAAAAGCTACTTAAGGCCAGTTTTTTCTCTTTATGGGCAATTTCCACGCTTTTTTGGGCTAAAATAAGATCTGGCCTATTTTTCCAGGCTTCTTGCAAACATTCTTCCAGGCTCAGGTTTAAAGGTAAAAACTTTAACTCTCCGATGTAATTTTGCTCTTGAGTGATGGGAATATTTAAAAGGGAATTTAAAAGTGCTGCCTGAGTTTTTTGTTGGTTTTGAGCTGCAATAAGGTATTGCTCAGCTTGAGAAAGCTCCACTTGTGCCTGTAATACTTCTATTTTGGGTTTTAGGCCTACATTATAGAAGTTGGTAACTACCTGGAGATGGCTTTTTAATCTTTCTGTGCTTTTGAGGGCACTTTTGACTTCAGCTTGGGCTTTTAAAAAGTTGAAAAAACTCTCTTCTATTTTGTAAGCCAATTCTATCCTGGCTTGCTTGAGGCGTAGTCTAGCCTGTTCTTTTTCCAGCTTGGCCTTTTGATAGTCATTTAAAAGATAAAAACCTGTGAAAAGAGGCTGACTAAGATTTAAATTCAAAGTCCAGAGGTCTTGGTCTCCTGCTTTTTGCCCTTGACTCCTGGGTTCTTCATCTAAGTGAAGGTAAGAATAGTTAGTGGTTAAGGATGGTCCAAAACTTCCTCTTTTGGCTTTGAGGTTGTACTCACTGGCTTCTAAGGCCTGTTTATAGGCTTGAAGAGAGGGATTGTCCTTAAGGCCCTTTTCTAAAGTCTGCTGAAGATTGAGCGCTTCTTGTCCATAGGCAGGGGTTAGAAGAAAAAAACAGAAGAAAAAGAATATTAATTTTTTATACATAAAATCCTCCCTATTTACTCTAAGACCACAGGTTTAAATTCTTTTCCACTGGATTGCATAAAAAAGATCAAAGGGATTAAGATTGCTGTTAAACAAGAGAAGACCAAAAAGCAATCATTAAAGGCCAACATCTGGGCTTGAGCCAGTACCTGTTTATATAATAGGGCCAGAGCCTTTCCCTGAGGTAAGAGGGCTTCTTTTCCCTCCAGGAGCTTATTTAAGAGATAGGCTTTGGCTTTTAATAAAGGATTAAAGGGGGTGATGTGCTCTACTAAAAAGTTCTGATGTACTTGAGAGCGCTGCGAGAGCAAAGTGGTGCCTATGGCTGTACCAAAACTTCCGCCCAGGTTTCTCAAAAGATTAAATATACCTGTGGCATTACCCATTTGCTCTTTGGGGATATTGAGATAGGTGGCTGCACTTAAAGGCACAAAGAAAAGTCCAAGTCCAAATCCTTGAATGATTCTAGGATAAGCTATACTGAGAAAATTGGCACTTAAATTAAAATCAGACATTAAGTACAGGGCATAACTGGCAATGATGAGCCCCAAAAAGAGGAGGTATTTGGGCTGTACCCCCCTTTTCATCAGTGCTCCGGCTATGGGCATAATCAAAAGGGTGGAGATACCTCCTGGGCCCAATACCAGACCAGCCCAGAGAGCAGTATACCCCATGAGCTGTTGTAAATATAGAGGTAGCAGGACTATCCCTCCAAAAAAGGAGAGAAATCCTAAAAACATAATAATATTTCCCAGGGTAAAGGTACGGTCTTTAAAGACTTTTAGGTTTACTACTGGGTTTTTACTTTTTAACTCCCAGAGTACAAATAGGGTGAGGCTAATGGCTGAAATAATACTCAAGGTAAGTATAAAGTCAGAATTAAACCAATCTTCTCTTTCTCCCTTATCCAAGACCACTTGCAGGGCTCCCAGCCCCACAACAATTAAGCTCAATCCAATATAATCAATATAGTTTTTGGCCTTATTTTTGAGATAGCTGGGATCATAAATAAAAAAGATAGTTAAGAGGATGGCCAAAATACCTGCTGGTAAATTGATATAAAAGACCCAGCGCCAGGAAAAGTTATCCGTAATCCATCCCCCTAAAACCGGACCTATGGTAGGTGCAAGCACCACTCCCATACCAAAAATGGCCATGGCCACTCCGTGTTCTTTGGGCGGAAAGGTCTCTAATAAAATAGCCTGAGAGAGAGGTTGTAATCCTCCCCCCCAATGCCCTGGAGAATTCTGGCCAGAATAAGGATTTCCAGGCTGGGTGCTGCTCCACACAATATGGAAGCAAAGGTGAAGAGAAAAATGGAAAAAAGCAAATAGCGTTTACGTCCAAAAACACTGGCTAGCCAGCCGGTAATAGGAATAATAATGGCATTGGAAACCAGATAGCTGGTAAGCACCCAGGTGGACTCATCTACTCCTGCGTTCAAACTTCCCTGAATGTGGGGAAGAGATACATTGACCACACTGGTATCCATTACTTCAATAAAGGTAGGCAGGATAACCGTACCTGCTATTATCCACTTATTTACCCTGGGTACAGACACTTACTTGGCACTCCTGAGTCTTGGACCAGTTTTTTCAGAGGTAAACACAGTTACTTCCAGAGAGAGCCCCACTCTTAGAGGATATTCTGCAGGAATGGGCTCGGTAAAAAGAATTTTTACCGGCACCCTTTGTACTACTTTAATCCAGTTCCCTACAGCATTTTCTGGAGGTAAGAGGGAAAAGGTGGTGCCTGTGCCCGCTCTAATTCCTACAACTTTTCCTTCCAGTTTTAAGCCCGGATAGATATCTGGCTCAATAATTGCTTTCTGCCCCAAATACATGTGTGTTAACTGAGTTTCTTTAAAATTGGCCTCTACATAAATTTTATCCAAAGGAACAATGGCTAAAAGGGGTTCTCCAGGTTGTACTTTTTCACCTATCTGTATGCTTTTTTGAGCAATATAGCCAGAAATAGGAGCAGTAATTCGAGTATAGCTTAAATACAGTTCTGTCTTTTTTATTTTAGTTTCTACTTCTTCTAGTTTGGCTTTTAAATTCTTTATATTGAGCTTTGTTCTTTGGACATTTAACTGAAGAGCCTTACTTTTTTCTAAAATAGCTCTGGAGCTTCTAATTTGACTCTGGGTTTGCTTATAAACTTCTTCAAAGGATTCTATTTTTTTGTCAATGGAATCTACTTTTGCTTGTAAGATATTTAAGTTATTTTCCTTTTCTTCAAATTCTCTGGGAGATATCAGTTTATTGGTGATTAAATCTTTGTAACGCTTATAGTCTTTTTGGGCCTGGTTTAATAAAATTATGGTTTCTTCTCGTTGTTTTTTTAAGCTTTCTAGTTCTTTTTCTGTTTGTGTTTTTATGTGTATAGCCTTTTTAAGATTGGCCTGGGCATTTTCTAAATCAGCTAAAGTGGTTTTATCTATCATTTCCAGGTTTATCTTTTCTGCTTCCAGAGCACTTAAAATTTGTTCTTTAACGGCTAAAAGGGATTCTTTTTCTAACTTTAATTCCCTGTCATCTAAAGTTAAGAGTAAATCACCCTTTTTTACGTAATCGTCGTTTTCTACTAATATACTATTTATGGTACCAAAAATACGAGAAGAAATTTTAGCCATATCAGCATGAATATAAGCGTCATCAGTGAACTCCCGTCCTCTAACCAGGAAAAACCAGTAAAGAAAAGAAAGTATGATTAAAAGTATTACGATAGTCATAAATATCTTTATTCTTTTTTGATGTCGATGGTTATTAAAATTATTATTCACTTTCCACTCCTTTGAAAAATATTTCAATAATCAAATCAACTATTTCTTCAATTTTATAAGCATCAAAACTTTCATCTTTGAATAAAGTTTTTAAGAGTAATGTATAGTAAATCATAGAAAAGAATAATTTAGCTAAAATATCTTCATCAAAATTTTTTATTTTTTTATTTTCTATCCCTTTTTTTATAGATTTTTTTATAGGTGTAAAAAATTTTTTTCTTACTTCCTTTAAAAAGGAAAATAAAAAATCATTTTCTTCCAAAGCACTATAGAGAATAATTTTTAAGAAAGTAGTATCTTGAATATTTCTCTGTAAAAATCTAATAGCACATTCTCTAAGTTCTATTTTTAGATTGTTTTTAGGTTGTTGTCCACTGGGAAAGTAAAAATCTATATCTTGAATTTTTTGATTTAAAATTTCTTCGTAAATCTCTTGTTTATTTTTAAAGTACTTGTAAAGTCCGGCTTCACTTAAGCCAGCTTCTTGAGCTAGCTTCTGGGTTGTGGTGCCTTTAAATCCCTTGCTGGCAAAAAGTTTTTTGGCAGCCTGCAATATCTTTTGTCTTCTTTCTCTTCCAGTAAGACGCATAGGGTAAGTAAATGTTTACTTACCTTTCTGGAGTCAATTATTTTTTTACTATAAAAGGAAGTGATTTAATTCTACTAAAGAGGTTCCTCTGGCTTTGCCTTGCCAGGAGTCATGTTGTTCCAATTCTAATAAGATGTTTTTTATTACCTCTTGCTTATTGCCAGCCCAGGTAGGTGCGATGAGTTCCTGGGGTTGGGGGTCGCCATTTAGGCGGTGGACTACTATGTCTGGCCGTAAACTTTCCAAGCCTTTTCTCAGCCAGGTTACATACTCTTTTAAGCTTAGAGGCATATATTTGCCCTCTTTGTAGAGGTCAGCCAGCCTGGTATTAGCGCAAATATAAAGATTATGAAACTTTATTCCTTGGACAGGTAGACTGTTGATAAACTCGATGGTTTGCAAAAAGTCTTTTTCTTTTTCTTGAGGAAGTCCAGCGATTACATGCACGCAGGTTTTAAAGCCAAAGGAGTGCACCCTTTTTACTGCTTGACTAAAGTCTTCTTTAAGATGACCTCTGTTGATGAGGGCAAGGGTGCGGTTGTGAGCAGATTGAAGGCCAATTTCCAACCACACTTCTTTAAAGTGGTATTTAGCAATTAAAGAGAGCTTTTCCTCATCTAAACAATCTGGTCTCGTGCCCAGGCATAGGCCAGCTAGCTGAGGGAAGGAACTTATTTCTTCCAGGACCTTTTTAATTTTTTCCAACGGTCCGTAAGTATTGCTGTAAGATTGAAGGTAAGCCAGGAATAATTGAGCTTTGTATTTTTTTTGAAATTTTGCTTGAAAGTAGCTAAATTGTTCTTTAAGAGATAAACCCTTGGTTTTTAAAGAGGTTCCTGAACCCTGAGGGTTGCAAAAAATACATCCTTGAGTGGAAAGGGTGCCGTCTCGGTTGGGACAGGAAAACCCTGCATCCAGAGGTATTTTTTGCACTCTTTGACCAAATTTTTTCTTTAAATATAAATTTAGAGGAAAATATCTCATCATAGCTATTGAGTTTTTTCTTCTCTCAAGTTAGGAGTCTAAACCTAAAGTTAGTTTGGAGTTAGAATATGTTTAAAGTATTTAATAAAGTTTTAGGAGCCTTTTCTTCTGATTTAGCCATTGACCTGGGAACTGCCAATACCTGTGTTTATGTGAAAGGTAAAGGGATAGTTCTCAATGAACCTTCTGTGGTGGCAGTGCGTAAAGATTTGCGCTCGGGCAATAAGGTCCTGGCTGTAGGTTCTGATGCCAAAAGAATGCTGGGCCGGACTCCGGGAAATATTGTAGCTGTAAGGCCTATGAAAGACGGGGTAATTGCTGACTTTGAAGTGGCTGAGGCCATGCTCAGGCATTTTATCTGCAGAGTGCATAATAGTAGAAGGCTGGTTCGCCCCAGAATTATAGTGGCCGTACCTACAGGCATTACTCAGGTGGAAAAAAGGGCGGTTAGAGAGTCTGCCCAGAGTGCTGGAGCCAGGGAAGTTTATCTCATAGAAGAGCCCATGGCTGCTGCTATTGGCGCTAATTTACCCATTACTGAGCCTACTTCCAATATGGTTGTAGATATTGGAGGTGGAACTACTGAGGTGGCAGTAATTTCCCTTTCTGGAGTGGTCTATAGTCGGTCTGTGCGGGTTGGTGGAGATAAAATGGATGAAGCAATTATTCACCATGTAAAGAGAAAATATAACATGCTTATTGGCGAGAGCACAGCAGAAATGATTAAAATTAATATAGGTTCGGCCTATCCTTTATCAGAAGAAATGGAAATGGAAATTAAGGGCCGGGACCTGGTCTCTGGTATTCCCCAGCATATTACCATTACTTCTGAAGAGGTGAGAAAAGCCATTTCTGAACAGGTGGAAAACATTGTACAAGCAGTGCGCATTGCCTTAGAGCAAACTCCGCCAGAATTGGCTGCAGATATAGTGGATAAAGGTATTGTTTTAACAGGAGGCGGAGCCCTGTTAAAAGGATTAGATGCTCTAATTAGAGAGGCTACAGATTTACCTATTACTGTAGTGGACGATCCCCTTTCCACTGTGGTTTTAGGAGCAGGTAAGGTCCTGGAAAACCTGGATGTTTTAAAGGAGGTAACCATAGATTAAGCGTACTTCTACTAATCTCCTGAGGCTTTTTTTCTTTTTCTAGCCCTGTATCTTTTGCTTTATACTCTTAATAGTAAAACTGCTATCCTGGATAAAACCTTGGGCAAGACCGGGCTGGAAGTGGTAGGCTGGATTTTAAAGCCTGTAGATTACTTAAAGGAAAAGGGAGAGTATTTCTGGAATTCGTATATTTATCTGGTAAATTTAAAGCAGGAAAATGACCTTTTAAAAGAACAGGTAAACAAGCTACTTCTAGAAAAGCATAACCTGGAATTTAAACTAAATACTTTGGAGCGTTTTGCCAGTATTTTTCACCTTAACCCTTTTCCTGAGTATAAATATATAGGAAGTAGAATCCTAGCCAAGCGTTTAGGTCCAGGAGGGCTGTTGGAGACAATTGTCCTGGATAAGGGAGAGGTTCAGGGACTAAAGCCAGATGATGTGGTTTTAAATCCTTATGGAGTAATTGGACGTTTACAAAAAGTTTCTCTTACTTCTTCTTTAGTACTTCTGGCCTGTGACTCCAACAGTAAAATTGCTGTTGTTTCAGCCAAACACAGGGTTCCTGGCGTCTTAAAGGGAGAAGGGCCTGGTTCCTTGCTTAATTTGCTTTATGTCCCTAAAAATGTCAGTCTAGATAAGGGAGAGATTCTTTTAACTTCGGGTACGGATGAACTTTTTCCACCAGGTTTGCCTATAGCCAAGATTGATTCTTTTAAATCTCAAGATATCTCTCTTTTTTTGGAAGTAAAAGCTTCTTTATTAGTTGATCCTTATCTTTTGGAAGAAGTTTTGATTTTAAGGCCATGAAAAGTTTATTTGTTTATTTGCTTTACTTTTTCTTTTCTGTATTTTTCATGTCTTATTTTCCTATAGTTGAAACTTTTTCTCCTATTTTGTTTTATAATTTAAAGAGAGGAAATTATACTAATTTTTGGGTTTTAGGTATTATTGCTTTAGCTTTTTTAGAAGGTGTATCTATTTTAAGGTTTTCTATTTTTTTACCGTTTTTATTTGTACAATATTTTTTGTTTCACTTGATAAGTGAGTTTATTGATTTTGAAACTGTAGTTTTTGATGCTATATATTTTTTTATGGTTTCTTTGTCCTTGTTTTTATTAATTAAGGAATCACAAATCCTCCTGGATATATATATTAAAAATATTAACACCTTGTTATATTTTTTATTTTCCTTTTTTATGTATAATATTTTTTGTTTTGTAATAAAAAAATATGAACTTACTTAAACCGAAAATAAATTGGGAAGCAGACTATTCTTCCAAGATTTTAGTTTTATTGGTATTTTTTGTGGTATTTGTATTTGGTGTGAGGTTATGGTTTTTACAGATTTTAAAAGGTGAGTATTTTGCTAAGAAATCTTTGGATAATAGGACGCGGATTGTAAAGGTGTATGCCCCTAGGGGGCTGATTTTAGATAGAGAAAAAAAACTTTTAGCCTTTAATGAACCTGCTTATGACTTAGCTATTATTCGAGAAGACTGTAAAGATAAAGACTGTAAAGAAGAATTAGATTCTATAAGTATTCTTTTAAAAAAAGATCTTACAGAATTGAAAGAAAAATTTTTTACAGGTAAAAAAAGAGTAAAAGTTTTTGAACCTCTTATTTTGTCAACTAACTTAAGTTTTCCTGAATTAGCTAAAATAGAGTCTAGACTTTATAAGTGGCCGGCTTTGAAGATAGTTGTAAGACCAAGAAGAAAATATAATTATGCTTATGCCTTAAGTCATGTTTTAGGTTATGTAAGTTTGGCTAGTGAAGAAGATTTAAGTAATGATTTAAATTTAGATCCTGGAGATTATATAGGTAAAAGTGGAATAGAAAAGAGTTATGAAGACATCTTAAGAGGAAAAAAGGGAAAAAAAATTAGAAATTGATGCTGTTGGTAGAGTTTTTAAAGAGTCTTTAATCGAGCTACCGCAACCTGGAAAGGATTTGTTTCTAAGTATAGATCTGGAGTTGCAAAATTATATTTACCATCTCCTGGAAGGAAAAGCTGGAGCGGTGGTAGTGTTGGAGCCGGAGACAGGACAAATTTTGGCTTTGGTAAGTTCTCCGGGGTATGATTTAAATAGGTTTGTTTTTGGAGTAAAGGAAAAAGAATGGAAAAGCTGGTTAAAACATCCTTTTCATCCTTTGCAAAATAAAGTCATTCAGGGGACTTATCCTCCAGGTTCTGTATTTAAGTTAGTTATGGCAGGTTTTTTCTTGAATCGACTATCTCTTGATCCTTTGGAGTCAGTATTTTGTTCCGGAGATTACAAATTGGGGCTAAGGGTCTTTAGATGCTGGCGTAAGGAGGGACATGGCTGGGTAAATTTAAAAAGGGCATTAGTGGAGTCCTGTGATGTTTATTTCTACAAACAAGGAGAAGGCTTAGATATTGATGAACTAAAGTCTTTTGTCGTAGCCAGTGGTTTTTCGAGGCTTACTTTGATTGATTTACCCTATGAAAAGGCAGGATTTTTCCCCAGTAAAGAGTGGAAGAGGAAACGATTCAGAGAAGGCTGGCAAAAGGGGGAAAATTTGAATATATCCATTGGGCAAGGCTATGTCCTGGTAACTCCGTTGCAAGTAGCTAAATTTGTAGCAGGTATTGTCAACAATGGAATTACTTATAAACCTTCTTTGCTTTTAAAAGAAAAAAAATGTTTCCAGAAACATTGCCTTTTTCTCAAAAAAGTTTGGAGTTTATTCGGAGAGCCATGATTGAAACAGTGGAAAACGATCGAGGAACAGCCAGAAGTTTAAAAGAGCGAGGCATAGTGATAGGCGCTAAAACAGGTACTGCGCAAGTAGTAAAATTAAAAGAGGAAGACTTGGAAAAGGAAGTGGAAGAAATTCCTTATAAGTATAGAGATCATGCCTGGATGGCCAGTTTTGGGGTAATTAACCAGAAAAAGTATGTGGTAGTTTGTTTAATGGAACATGGTGGGCATGGGGCTTCTGGAAGTGGTCCTATTGTAAAAAAAATATATACATATCTAAAACAGAAAAATGATAGATAGAAGACTAATTGAAAATATAGATTTTAAATTTTTTTCTTTAGTAATTATTCTTTTTATAATTGGAGTTATAAATCTATTCTCTGCTAGTGTCTATAGATTAGAGGACGGTTTAAATTTTACTCCTTTTTTTATAAAACAATCTATTTGGGGTTTAATTGGTTTTTTTGCCTTGTTAAGTTCTCTCTTTATAGATTATAGACATTTAAAATATATATCTATCTATTTTTATGGTGTTTCTATTGGTTGTTTGTTAGCAGTATTTAAATTTGGAAAAATAGTTTATGGAGCTAGGAGATGGATAGATTTAAGGTTTTTTAGTTTTCAACCCAGCGAAATGGCTAAGATTGCCACTCTCATTTTAGTTGCCTATTTACTCAGTAAAACAGAAGGTGTTTTAAGTAAAAAGGATTTTTTTAAGATTAGTTGTATTGGTTTAATTCCATCTTTTTTAATTATGAAACAGCCAGATTTAGGTACAGCATTGTTATTGCTTTTAATTATTGGAGGGATGATTTTTTATAAGGGATTTCAGAAAGGACTGGTAAAGCTTATTGCCTTTTTATTTCCTTTAGTGCTACCTACTTCCTGGTTTTTTTTACATGATTATCAAAAAGAAAGGATTTTAAATTTTTTAGACCCCTCCAGAGACCCTTTAGGGGCTGGCTATCATGTTATTCAGTCTCAAATAGCCATAGGTTCAGGGAGACTTTGGGGTAAGGGTTTTTTAGCAGGCAGTCAGAGTCAATTACGTTTTTTACCAGAAAAACACACAGACTTTGCCTTTGCCGTGTTTGCTGAAGAATGGGGGTTTATGGGAGCTATTTTTTTGCTTTTTTTATTTTGTTTTTTCTCTATTCTATTTTGCAGATAGCTTTTCAGGCCAAAGATGCCTTTGGTCGTTATTTGGGAGTGGGAATCTTTTTTTACTTTTTTTGGCAAATTGTCATTAATATGGGAATGGTCCTGGGTTTAATGCCTGTGGTGGGAGTTCCTCTTCCCTTTATTAGTTATGGAGGAACTTCTTTAATTATTAACTTTATTTTAGTGGGGTTGGTGATAAATGTTGGTATGCGGCGCTTTATTTTCAAAAAAATCTAGGAGTGAAGAAATGGGCAAAGACGATTTTAATGCTTTTTTGGGTAAAGGTACCCATTATGAAGGGAAACTGGTATTTCAGGGTACGGTGCGTCTGGATGGTAGTTTTAATGGCGAGATTGACTCTCAGGGAACCCTGGTTGTGGGACAAGAAGCTGAGGTAAAGGGTAATATCAGTGTGGAGCAACTTATGGTCAGTGGAAAAATTGAGGGAGAAGTTAAGGTTGCCAATCGAGCTGTATTTTATAAGGGGGCTCAGTTCTTGGGTAATTTGGAAACCAGTGTTTTAGTGGTAGAGGAAGGTGCCCAAATTCATGGTCAAGTAAGCATGAAAAATGGGGTAAAAACAGAGTCGTTAGAAAATATGTGAAATCTTTAACAATAAATAGATTAAGGGTTTGTAGCCTGTTTTTAGTTAGTTTTTTGTGAAAAACTCTTTGACACAGGCCTTAAAATTAGCTAAAGCCCGACTGACTTTGAACAAAAATTCACATACTTTGAAGGGGGCACTATGATTGAATTAAATTTTACCTTTTTTGTCCAACTGGTTAACTTTTTGATTGCTCTCTTGGTTTTAAACCTCATTTTATTTCGTCCTATTCGAGAAAATCTGCGTAAAAGAGCAGAGCTTATGGCTTCTCGTTTGGAGGAAATAGAAAAGTTTTCCAATGCAGCAGAAGAGAAGCTTTCTTCTTATGAAGTTTCTCTGGATGAAGCCAGAAAGCAGGCTCAGGAAATCAGGAGTAAATTAAAAGAAGAAGGGTATGCAGAAGAAAAGTTGTTAGTGGAAGCAGCTATGGGTGAAGCTGCTGGAGTGATTAAGAGTGCTAGAGAAAAATTTGAGCAAGAGCGTAATGCTGCTTTAAAGAGCTTAGAAGCAAAAGTAAGTGATTATGCAGCAAAAGTGGCCTCCAAGATTTTGGGAGAGGCCTAAAAAATAGGGCAAGAGGAGGGCGTAAATTGAGTAGCAGGTGGAAAAAAGTCTTGTGGTTTAGCCTGATGTTCCTGCTAACGGCAGGGATAGCCTGGGCCTCAGAAGGTGGTGGAGGTCATGGCGATAAGTGGATGAACTTCCTTTATCGAGTGATTAACTTTGTCTTGGTGGTGGGAATTATTTATAAGCTGGTGGGAAAACGTATTCGCGATTTCTTTTCTGGGCGTTCCTATCAAATTGAAAGTGAATTGACAGATTTAGAGAACAGGAGAAAGGAAGCTGAGGCAAAGCTAAAGGAAGTTGAAGGTAAAATTGCTAATTTAGAGCAGGAGCGTGAGGCTATTTTGCAGGCAGCTAGAGAGCAAGGTGAGGCTGTGAAAGCTCAGATTATTGAGAAGGCCAAAAAGTCTGCAGAGCAGATTAAAGAACAGGCCAAGATTACTGCTGAGCAGGAAGCCAAGGCTGCCTTTGATCAGGTAAAGGCAGAGTTGGCAGACAAAATTGTAGAGGCTGCCGAAAAGATTATTCAAGAGAGGCTAAGTGGGGATATTCATAAGAAACTTATTAATGAATATCTAACAAAGGTGGTGGTAAATTGAGAGGGAACATAGTAGCTAGAAGGTATGCAAGAGCCCTTTTTGCCCTGGGTCAAAAGGAAGGGCAAGAGGCTTTAGAGAGGTATGGCAAGGGCCTAGATGCTGTAGTTGAAGTTTTGAATGTAGCCCCTGAGCTTCTTAGAATATTTGCTAATCCCATTTTTACTGTAGAAGAAAAGAAGGCAGTTTTAGCTAAGGTTCTGGAGAAGATCGAGCCAGAACCCATGATTAAAAATTTCTGTTTTCTTTTAGCTGATAAAAACCGTTTGGCCTTTTTGCCAGAGATTCAGGCTTATTATAGCCATCTTTTGGACTTGGCCAGTGGTGTTATCAGGGGCGAGTTGTTTACAGCTATCGAACTGGAAGAAGAGCTAAAATCAGAGATTGCTACCAAGTTGGCAGAGCAGTCCAAAGCCAAGGTGGTCTTGGATTATAAAGTAGATCCAGGCATCTTGGGTGGACTTATTTTAAAGGTAGGGGATAAGGTTTTAGACGCCAGTATTAAGGCTCAGTTACAAATTTTGAAAGAAAACATAAAAAGGGGTGAGTAGTGGCCATGCAAATCAGAGCAGAAGAAATTAGTCAAATCATTGAGAATCAGATTAAGAACTACGAACAACGTGTAGAGATGAGTGAGACAGGAGTGGTCCTGTCTGTGGGTGACGGTATTGCCAGGGTTTATGGCGTAGAAAATGCCATGGCAATGGAGCTTTTGGAGTTCCCTGGCGGTGTTATGGGAATGGTTCTTAACCTGGAAGAAGACAGTGTTGGTGTTGCCCTTTTGGGTGAAGATACCCACATTAAAGAGGGTGACCTGGTCAAAAGGACGGGCAAAATTGTTCAGGTACCTGTAGGTGATGCAGTTATTGGTAGAGTTATCGATCCTTTGGGTAATCCTTTAGATGGTAAAGGTCCTATCCAAGCCAAAGAATATCGTTTTGTAGAAATTAAGGCTCCAGGTCTTATGGCTAGAAAGCCAGTACATGAACCCATGTATACTGGCTTAAAGGCTATTGATGCCATGACTCCTATCGGACGTGGTCAACGTGAGCTTATCATTGGTGACCGTCAGGTAGGTAAGACTGCTGTTTGTATTGACGCCATATTAGCTCAGAAGAATTCTGATATTTACTGTTTTTATGTTGCCATTGGACAAAAGAAATCTACAGTGGCTCAGGTGGTAGACACCCTGGAAAAGCATGGAGCCATGGAATACACTACAGTTATTGCAGCTACAGCTTCTGAACCTGCTTCTTTGCAGTTTATTGCTGCTTATTCTGGTTGTACTATGGGTGAATATTATAGAGATAATGGCAAGCATGCCCTTATTATTTACGATGACCTTTCCAAGCAGGCTGTGGCTTATCGTGAAATGTCCTTGCTCTTAAGACGTCCTCCAGGACGTGAGGCTTTCCCTGGTGACGTTTTCTACCTGCACTCCCGTTTGTTAGAGCGTGCAGCTAAGATGCATGACAGCTTGGGTGCTGGTTCCTTAACTGCTTTGCCTATCATTGAGACCCAGGCTGGTGACGTATCTGCTTACATTCCTACCAACGTTATTTCCATTACTGACGGTCAGGTTTACCTGGAACCCAACCTATTTTACGCAGGTATTCGTCCTGCTATTAATGTTGGTTTGTCTGTATCCAGGGTTGGTGGTGCTGCTCAGATTAAGGCTATGAAAAAGGTTGCTGGTACCTTGCGTCTGGATTTGGCTCAATATCGTGAGTTGGCTGCCTTTGCTCAGTTTGGTTCTGATTTGGATAAAGCTACCAAGCAAAAGCTTATTCGTGGTGAAAGATTGGTAGAGCTCTTAAAACAACCTCAGTATCAACCCATGCCTGTAGAAGAGCAGGTAGTATCCCTTTATGCTGGTACTCGTGGTTTTATGGATGATTTACCTGTAGAAGCTGTAAGAAAGTTTGAAGATGGACTTTTGGATTACATGAGAAATCAAAGAAGTGATATCTTAAATGAAATTAAAGAAACTCAAGACCTAAGTCCTGAGTTGGATAAGAAACTTGCTGCGGCTATTGAGGAATTTAAAAAGACCTTTAAGGCTTAAAGGGAGATAATATAATGGGTGCATCATTAAGGGATATTAAGCGCAAAATAGATGCGGTCAAAAAGACCAAACAGATAACCAAGGCCATGAATATGGTGGCCTCGGCAAAGTTACGCAACGCCCAGTTGCGAATTGAGCGCTTTCGTCCCTATGCTGATAAATACTATGAAATCATAGCTGACCTTTCTGGCAGGGCAGATGCCTCTATCCATCCTCTTCTGGAAAAGAGAGAAGAGGTAAAGACAGTAGGCATCCTCCTGGTTACCTCTGATAAAGGGCTTTGTGGTGCTTTTAATACCAATTTGTGCAATGCTGCTAACAAATTAGCCCTGGAAAAGAAGGCCGAAGGAAAGGAAGTAAAGTTTATCTGTGTAGGGAAGAAAGGCCGGGATTTTTTCAAGAAAACAGAGTTTGAAGTTATAGAAGCAAAAGCAGATGTCTTAAATAACTTTGACTTTCAGCTAGCCAACGAGACAGGTGAATTCCTTATCAGTAAATTCTTAAACCAGGAACTGGATGAGGTATATGCTATCTTTGGTAAGTTTGTTTCTGTGGTCAAACAGGACCCGGTAGTAAGCAAGATTCTTCCTGTAGAGTCAGAGGCTGAAGCTGGAGCAAGTAGTGAATATATTTTTGAACCCTCTGTGGAAGGTCTTTTGGCAGAACTTTTACCTCGCTATGTAAAAGTCCAAGTGTACAGAGCTTTACTGGATACTTCTGCTAGTGAACATGCTGCCAGAATGACTGCCATGGATAATGCTACTAAAAACTGTGATGAGTTGGTTAACTCTTTAACTCTAGTCTTTAACAAAGTAAGACAGGCAAGCATCACTGCAGAACTTATGGATATTGTGGGTGGTGCTGAAGCCTTAAAAAATGCTTAAACTAAGAGGGGGCTTTTAAAATGAGTGAAAATATAGGCAAAATTGTGCAAGTTATTGGTAACGTTATTGACGTGGAATTCCCAGAGGGGAAACTTCCTAATATTTTGAATGCCTTGGTTTTGAACAACCCAACTATTAGTGATGAACCTGATAACCTGGTTGTAGAAGTTGCTCAGCATCTTGGAAACAATGTTGTTCGTTGTGTAGCTATGGATACCACTGATGGTCTGGTTAGGGGTATGCCTGTAAAGGATACTGGTGCTCCTATCCAGGTGCCTGTAGGAAAGTCTGCTTTGGGTCGTGTATTGAATGTAGTAGGACGTCCTGTGGATGATATGGGGCCTGTTAAGGGCGAAAAGATGTATCCCATCCACAGAGAAGCTCCTGCTTTTGTAGAGCAAAGCACCAAGATTGAGCTGTTGGAAACAGGTGTTAAGGTTATTGACCTGCTCATTCCCTTTCCCAAGGGTGGTAAGCTGGGAATGTTTGGTGGTGCTGGTGTAGGTAAGACCGTTATCTTAATGGAGCTTATTAATAACATCGCTAAGCAGCACGGTGGTATTTCTGTGTTTGCTGGTGTTGGTGAAAGGACTAGAGAAGGTACTGACCTTTACCTGGAAATGAAGGAAGCTGGCGTATTGGAAAAAGCTGGTTTGGTTTATGGTCAGATGAACGAGCCTCCAGGAGCTAGAGCTAGAGTAGCTTTGACTGCTTTGGCCATGGCTGAATACTTCCGTGATGAAGAGAATCAGGACGTACTTCTGTTTATTGACAATATTTTCCGTTTTACTCAGGCCAACTCTGAGGTATCTGCGTTGCTTGGACGTATGCCCTCTGCAGTAGGTTATCAGCCCACCCTGGCCACTGACCTTGGTGCCTTGCAGGAAAGAATTACCTCTACCAAGAAGGGTTCTATTACTTCTGTTCAGGCTGTTTACGTACCTGCGGACGACTTAACTGACCCTGCTCCTGCTACTACCTTTGCTCACTTGGATGGTACCATCGTTCTTTCCCGTCAGATTGCTGAGCTTGGTATTTATCCTGCGGTGGATCCCTTGGATTCTACTTCTCGTATCCTGGATCCCAATGTTCTGGGTAATGAACACTACATGGTTGCTCGTCAGGTACAGCAGATCTTGCAGAAATATAAAGACTTGCAGGATATTATTGCTATCCTGGGTATGGATGAGCTTTCTGATGAAGATAAGCTTATCGTATCCAGAGCTAGAAAAATTCAAAGATTCCTGTCTCAGCCCTTCCATGTTGCTGAACAGTTCACAGGTAAGCCTGGTCGTTATGTAAAGCTGGAAGATACCATTAGAGGATTTAAGGAAATCATCGAAGGTAAGCACGATGATGTGCCTGAGCAGGCCTTCTATATGGTTGGTACAATTGAGGAGGCTTTAGAAAAAGCTAAAGAAGCATAAAAAAAGGTGACATCATGGCACGTACATTAAAGTTAGAAATAGTGACTCCAGATAGAAAGGTTCTTTCTGAGGAAGTGGAATATGTAGCTGCTCCTGGAGTAGAGGGTGAGTTTGGGGTCTTGCCCAACCACATCCCTTTTCTCTCTGCTTTGGGAGTGGGCAGTCTTTATTATAAAAAAGATGGTAGACGTTTTTATGTCTTTGTTGCTGGGGGATTTGCAGAAGTAGGTCAAAATAAAGTCTCTGTGTTAGCTGAACTGGCGGAAAAGGCTGAAGAAATCGATGTGGAAAGGGCCAGAAAGGCTTTGGAAAGAGCCCAGCAAAGACTTCAAGAACAAGCAGATAGAGAGGCTTATGCCAGGGCAAAGGCTTCTCTTGCCAAGGCCTTACATAGAATGCGCTGTAGAGAAAGTGCTGTACAGGCTGGCACTTGCAAAATGTAATTAAAAGTTAGCTTGCTTTTTAAATGCCCCACTCTTAAAATAGTCAAAGAGTGGGGCATTTCTTTTTTAAAGGAGTAATGAATTTATGCAGGTTTTGGGGATAATTTTAGCTGCAGGAAAAGGGACGAGAATGGGGCTTACAGGTCCCAAGGTGATGCAGGAAATACTGGGAAAGCCTTTACTCTGGTATGTGCTAAAGAGTTTAGAGAAAGTGGCTGATACAGAAGTTTATCCTTTGATAGGGTATCAAAGGGCAGTTATAGAAAATTATTTCCCAGAATATAAAGATAGATTTATCGTGCAAGAAAGTCAGCTGGGTACCGGACATGCCCTGCAAATGGCCTGGCCTTTAATTGAGCAAAAAAAGCCAGAGTATATCTTGGTTACCAATGGAGATACTCCTTTAGTGGAACCTGAGCATTTTAAATTGTTATTGGATAGAGGGAAGGATTTTGACTTGAGTTTTCTTTCCTTAACTCTGGAAAATCCCAAAGACTATGGACGGGTGTTGAGAAATGCTAATTTTGAAGTAGAAAGGATTGTGGAAGCCAAAGACCTATCAGTACAGGAAAAAGTAATTAAGGAAGTAAATGCTGGAATTTATTGTTTTAAATTCAAATTTTTACAGGAATGCCTATTTGAATTAAAGGCAGAAAATGCTCAAAAAGAGTATTATATTACCGATTTGATTGGTATAGCTAAAAAAAGAGGTTTTAAGGTTGAAGGAGTCAATTTAGGTAATGTTTCTGAGTTGTTGGGCATAAATACTGTTTACGAACTTAGCTCACAAGAGGAGTTTTTACGCCAAAAGATTGTAAATTACTGGCAAGAGCAGGGTGTACTTATCAGACAACCCTGGGGTGTGGTCATTGGACCTGAAGTTGAACTGGAAAAGGGAAGTATCCTGAGTGGCCCACTTCACCTTCTGGGGAAAACCCGAATTTATGCTTCCGCCAGGATTGGTGCTTATACCTTTATTAAAGATTCTGAGATTGAAGGTACCATCCATGAATTTTGTCATGTAGAAGGGGCTGAGGTAAAAAGAGGAGTCAATGTAGGACCTTATGCCAGACTTAGGCCTGGAGCTTATTTAGAAGAAGAATCCAGAGTTGGTAATTTCGTAGAAGTGAAAAAAGCAGACTGGGACGAGGCAGCAAGGCCAATCACTTAACTTATCTTGGAGATAGTGACATTGGACCTGGAGTGAATATTGGAGCTGGTACCATTACTTGTAATTATGACGGTAAAAACAAACACCAAACCATTATAGAAGAAGGTGCTTTTATTGGCAGTAATACTGCCCTGGTTGCTCCCATTAAGATTGGCAAAAGAAGTTTAGTGGGTGCGGGTTCCACCTTGACTAAAGAGGTGCCAGAGAATACCCTGGCTATTGCTAGAGCTAAACAAGTGCTTCTACCCAGAAAGAAAAAAGACTGAGATGGAACAAATTAGCTTGCTGGAAAAAAAATTGAAGAACTCTTACTTAAACAGCGCAAAATTTTAAAGGAAAACTGGCAGTTAAAAAGAGAGCTTGAAAAAGAAAATCATAAAAAACAACAGGTTAGGAAAAAGATAGAGAAGTTGTTGCAAAAAATAGAAGAACTAAATATAGAATAAGAAGGATGACTGGCTATAATTTAAAAATTTTAGGAATGGAGGTATCTTTTAAAACTGATGTGCCTCCAGAAAGGGTGAATAAAGCCAGGTCCTTGTTAGAAGAACGTTTTAAGGTGTTGGAAGAGAGGGGAAAAAAGCTAAGCAAAGAGAAGTTGCTTATATATTTAAGTCTAAGCTTGGCAGATGACTACCTGGAGTTGGAGAAAAAGTTTCAGCAGGTAGAAAGTCGTATCTCCAGGCTTTTAGATAGATTAAACCGAGAAGAATAATCTTCCTGAAGGGTTCGTGATAGTGGGAATAATTTTTGAGCCAATGCTTACCTCTTGGGAGCCGTTGTGTAGCTCTGGTGTGCAGGCCTCTTGTCTGACAAGAGGAAGCCTAAAAGAGTTACTTTGGCGCCCACCTATACATAAGAGGTTCAAAATTACCCGCTACACGGCCTTTTGGGGTTTTATCTAAAAAGGCACTTCCTGTTTTCTTTTCCCCTCTTAATAGATATTTTGTTTTTGCGCCTGAAAGAGGCGTTACTATATATATTTTAAGGAGTTAGCGATGTTAAGTAGTATCATTATTACCGCCTTTATTACTTTTGGAGTTGGAGCTGTTGCTGGGATTTTCTTTTATAAATACTTTTTAGGTAAAGAATTAGCTGAAAGTAAGAAGCTAGCTGACAAGATTTTAGAAGAAGCTAGAAAGGAAGCCAGTGCTCAGAAAAAAGAAGCTCTATTACAGGCCAAGGATGAAATATTTCGTCAAAAAAGGGAATGGGAGCAGGAATATCGGGAAAAGGAGAAAGAGCTTAAAAAGCAAGAGCAGCGCCTGCAGGAAAAGGAAGAGCGTTTAGAAAAAAACTAGAAGATGTTTCTCAAAAGGAGCGAGAACTTCTTTCCTGGGAAAGTAAACTCAGTAAAGAGGAGAGAAGGCTAGAAGAAAAAGAGCAGAGCTGGATGCTTTGATTTTGGAAGAGACCAAGAAATTAGAAGAAGTTTCTGGCCTTACCAGAGAAGAAGCCAAAAAGATTTTACTGGCTGAAATGGAAAATCAGGTTAGGCATGAAGCAGCCAAAAGAATGCGTCAGATTGAAATGGAAGCTCAAGAACAGGCTGCCAAAAAAGCCAAAGAAATTTTGGCCACAGCTGTACAGCGTTATTCTGGAGAATATGTAATTGATAATACAGTTACAGTGGTAGAACTTCCCAGTGAAGAGATGAAGGGTAGGATTATTGGACGAGAAGGTAGAAATATTAGGGCCTTAGAGGCTGTTACTGGAGTTGACCTTATTATTGACGATACACCAGAGACAGTAGTCCTTTCTGCCTTTAATCCTTTACGCAGGGAAATTGCCAGACAGGCTTTAGAGCGCCTTATTAGTGATGGTCGCATTCATCCTGCCCGTATTGAAGAGGTGGTGCAGAAAGTAGAAAAGGAAATGGAAGACAAGTTAAAAGAAATAGGAGAACAGGCCACCTTTGATGTGGGTGTGCATGGTATTCATCCAGAGTTGGTGAAACTTTTGGGTAGGCTTTATTATCGAACCAGTTTTTCTCAAAATGTCCTGCAACATTCCTTAGAAGTAGCCTTTTTGTGCGGAATTATGGCTGCTGAATTGGGATTGGATGAGAAAATAGCCAAGCGAGCAGGCTTGCTTCATGACCTAGGCAAAGCTGTGGATCACGAAGTAGAGGGCCCCCATGCCTTAATCGGAGCTGATTTGGCTAAAAAATATGGAGAGAGTGAAGAAGTGGTGCATGCTATTGCTGCTCACCATGAAGATGTAACTCCTTCCAGTGTGTTGGCTGTTTTGGTCCAGGCTGCAGATAGTCTTTCTGGAGCCAGGCCTGGTGCTAGAAAAGAACTTTTAGAGAATTATGTAAAGCGCTTAGAGGAATTGGAAAACATAGCTACCAGCTTTGATGGCGTGGAAAAGGCCTATGCTATTCAGGCAGGAAGAGAGCTTAGAGTGATGGTGGATTGTGAAAAGGTAGGTGATGAAAATACTTATCTCTTGTGTAAGGATATTGCCAAAAAAATAGAAGAAGAAATGACCTATCCTGGACAGATAAAGGTCACTGTAATTAGAGAAAGAAGGGCTGTGGACTTTGCCAAGTAAGTTCAGGGTATTGTTCTTAGGAGATATTGTGGGCCGCAGAGGACGAAAGGTAGTAAAGTCCTTTGTAGCCAAGGTAAGAAAAGAATATGAACTTATTATTGCCAATGCAGAAAATGCCTCTGGCGGTTTGGGACTGAATGCCAAAAATGCCTGGGAGTTAAAGAAAGCAGGCATAGACATTCTAACCTCTGGTAATCATATCTGGAAGTTTAAAGATATAATTAAGGTTTTAGAAACAGAAGAGTGGATACTTAGGCCTCTAAATTATCCTTTAGCCCCTGGACGGGGCTTTACTTTTTTTCTCTTCCACAGGGAGGAGAGATTCTGGTGATTAATCTGCAGGGCAGGACTTTTATGGAGGCTATAGATTGCCCTTTTTTAGGTGTAGATAGGTTGCTGGAAGAGCTCAATTTTAAGGGACCTGTTATAGTAGATTTTCATGCTGAGGCTACTTCTGAAAAGGTGGCTATGGGCTATTTTTTGGCCGGGAGAGTCAGTGGAGTCTTGGGAACCCATACCCATGTGCAAACCAATGATTGTAGAATACTGGATGGTTTTACCGCTTATATTAGTGATGTGGGCATGTGTGGCCCTGTGGATTCTGTTTTAGGAATGGAAAAAAGTATTATTATAGAGAGATTTTTAAGCAAGCGTCCACAAAAGTTTGATTTGGCTAAGGGAAAGGTCAAGGTTTGTGGACTGAGCTTGACTATAGATAGGCTTACTGGCAGATGTGAGGACATTGCTTTTTGTAATTGGGAGGAAGAAAATGATTCCTGTTGAAGAACAGTTAGCCCTTATTAAAAGAGGGGCTGTGGAAGTTATTGAAGAAAAAGAATTGGTGGAAAAAATTAAAACCAGGAAAGTATTACGCGTCAAAGCTGGGTTTGACCCCACTGCTCCAGATTTGCACCTGGGACATACTGTTTTGATTCACAAACTCAGACACTTTCAGGAGTTGGGCCATCAAGTTATTTTTCTAATTGGTGACTTTACTGGAATGATTGGCAATCCCACAGGTAAGTCTGAGACACGGAAAAAACTTACCCGGGAAGAAGTGCTAAAAAATGCAGAGACTTACAAAGAGCAAATTTTTAAAATCCTGGACCCAGAGAAAACTGAAATCGCCTTTAATTCTTCCTGGATGGATAAGTTTTCTGCTGCAGATTTTGTGGAGTTGTGCTCCAAATACACAGTAGCCAGGATGATGGAAAGAGATGATTTTAGCAAGCGCTGGAAAGAAAATAGACCCATTTCCATTCACGAATTTCTATATCCTTTGGTGCAGGGCTATGATTCAGTGGCCTTGCAGGCAGATGTGGAACTGGGGGGGACAGATCAAAAGTTTAATTTGTTAGTGGGAAGGACCCTGCAAAGAGAATATGGCCAGGAGCCCCAGGTAATCTTGACCATGCCTATTTTAGAAGGCCTGGATGGGGTGCAAAAAATGAGCAAATCCCTGGGGAATTATATTGGAATTACTGAGCCTGCCAAGGATATGTTTGGTAAACTCATGTCCATTTCAGACGAGCTTATGTGGCGTTATTATGAGTTGTTGTCCAGTAAGTCCATGGCTGAAATTGAAAAGATGAAGGAGCAGGTGAGCAAAGGAGAGCTTCATCCCAAAAAATGTAAAGAAGAACTGGCCCTGGAGATTACTGCCCGTTATCATGGAGTGGAAGCAGCCAGAAAAGAATTAGAAGCCTTTAACCTGGTCTTTGCCAAAGGCAATATTCCAGAAGATATTCCTGTATTTGAAGTTAAAGAGAAAAAAACAATTGTGGATATCTTATTTGAAAGTGGATTATGTAAATCCAGGGGTGAAGCCAAACGATTGTGTAAGCAAAAGGCCATTCATCTGCCGGAAAAAGACAATCAGAGTATAACTGCTATTGATTTTGTGTTTGAGCCCGGGGAATATGTCCTTAAGGTGGGAAAAAAAGGTTTTTAAAGGTAATAGTAGATAAATAAGTTGTTTTTAGAAACAATGGATAAAAAGATGCTGGAAAAGAATTTGCTTTTAAAAAAAATAAAAGCCTTTTGCCTATTAGTAAAAATAGAGCATTCTGTTTTTGCCCTCCCTTTTGCCTATATTGGCCTTTTTTGGTCAGCTAAAGGTTGGCCTGGCTGGAAGAGTTTTTTATTTCTCACTTTGGCCATGGTGAGTGTGCGTTCTTTTGCCATGGTGGCCAATAGATTGGCTGACTTAAAATTTGATGCCAAAAACCCCAGAACCCAGGACCGTCCTTTAGTAAGTGGAAAGATAAGTGTAAAGGAAGGCTATCTCTATTTAGGTGGGGCTGCTTTAATCTTTATCCTGGCCTGTTTGGGGTTAAATAAGCTTTGTTTTTACCTTTCTTTTCCAGCACTTATCTGGTCTGCAGGTTATAGCTTTAGTAAGAGGTTTACCTGGTTTTGTCATTTTATCTTGGGCTCTGTATTGGGACTTGCTCCCATAGCTGGGTGGATTGCTTATAAACCTGAGTTTGCCTTGCCTCCTGTACTCCTGGGATTGGGCGTTATGTTTTGGGTAGCTGGCTTTGATATCCTTTATAGTTTGCAGGACATCCAATTTGACCAGCAGGAAAAGTTGTTTTCTGTTCCAGCTTGTTTTGGCCTAGAAGCTGGTTTTGGTTTTGCCATGCTTTCTCACTTTATTGCCTTTTTATTTTTTCTTTTAGCTGGCTATGCCTTTAGCAGTGGTTATATTTATTTTTTAGGGCTTTTACTGGTAGGTATTGTTTTAAGCATAGAGCATAAAATTATTTCTCCTAAGGATTTGAGTAAGATTAACCTGGCTTTTTTTACCTTAAATGGTTTTATTGCCATTTTTTTGTTTTTAATTGTGTTATTTGATTTATATGTAGGAGTTTAGCTATGTTATCTTTTCCTCAATATAGGGGCAACTTATCTTACCGATGTCTTTCTTGTGGGCAAGAATATCCCAGTTCTAATCTTTATTATACCTGTCCCGAGTGTAAGGGTGTTTTCTTACTAGTGGACCATAATTTTTCTAGTTTAAAGCAGAAAAGTGGCTCAGAGTGGCAGGAAATTTTTGATAATAGAGCCAGAAGTAAACGTAAGGCCTTTAGAGGAATTTTTCGCTATTATGAACTTATGGCTCCTATTTTAGAGGAAGAGGATATTGTTTATCTGGGAGAAGGACATACTCCCATCGTAGAAGCCAGTGAAAAACTTAGCAGGTATGTTGGTCAGCCTTTAGCTTATAAAAATGATGGGCAAAATCCCAGTGCATCTTTTAAAGATAGGGGCATGGCCTGTGCCTTTAGTTATTTAAATTATTTGGTGCGTAAACATGGTTATAAAAAGATTTTAACCATTTGTGCTTCTACCGGGGATACCTCTGCTGCAGCTGCCATGTATGCTGCCTATGTGAGTGAGTCCATTGGTTCAGTGGTACTGTTGCCTAAGGGTAAGGTTACTCCCCAGCAACTGGCTCAGCCCCTGGGCAGTGGTGCTCTGGTTTTAGAGCTTCCAGGAGTCTTTGATGATTGCATGAAGGTAGTGGAATATCTGGCAGACAACTATCAGGTTGCTTTACTCAATTCTAAAAATGCCTGGAGAATTTTAGGCCAGGAAAGTTATGGCTTTGAGATTGCCCAGTGGTATGATTGGGATTTAGCCAACAAGGCTGTTTTTGTGCCCATTGGCAATGCAGGAAACATTACAGCAGTTATTAATAGTTTTTTAAAGTTATATAAATTACAAATAATTTCCACTTTACCCAAAATTATTGGAGTCCAATCTGAGCACGCTGACCCTGTGTTTAAATACTATAGCCAACCCAAGGACAAGAGAAGGTATAGTCCGGTAAAAGTAAAGCCCAGTGTGGCTCAGGCCGCCATGATTGGCAATCCGGTTTCCTTTCCCAGGGTAAAAGGGCTGGTAGAAGAGTATGAAAATCTGGGAGGAACTTTTTATGTGGTGCAGGTTAAGGAACAGGAAATTATTGAAGGCATGCTTTTAGCCAACAGGCATGGCCATATTTCCTGTACCCAGGGGGGAGAATGTTTGGCTGGACTTATCAGAGCCAAGGAAAAAGGGTTACTGGATAAAAGGGAACTGGCAATTTTAGATGCTACTGCTCACATGCTCAAATTTGTAGGTTTTCAGCAGATGTATTTTGAGAATTCCTTTCCTCCTGAATATGGCATTACACCTAAGAAAGAATTAATTAACTGGCCTAAAGAGGTTTTATCTGAAGAAGAGAAAAGTCAGCTTGATTTTCAGGATTTTGTGCAGAAGGCAGGCGAAGCCATTGTCCAGACTTTGGGAATAGAAAAAAACGAGGAGTAGTAGATGACCAAGATTCCAGACGGACCTTTTTATTATCCCAATCCCTTGGATAAAAAAGAACGCATGTACGTGCGTAAAAATGAACAGGGAGAGATAGAATTTCGATTATGGCACCAGGACCACCCTAGAGTCTGGGAAGAGCATGGCTGGCTGGATTTAGGTATCGTAAAAAGGGCACTTAGCCTGTATCAGGGCAAAGACAACCCCTTAAAGTTATATGACCTGGTTATAGCTAGAGCAATTTTAAAAGAGTGGGAAGAAAAAAATAAAAAATAAGAGCCTTATTTTTTTAAATCACAGGCTATTTCAGAATAACACTTTACCTGATTACGCCCACCACTTTTGGCTGCATAAAGGGCTTTATCTGCTTTACCAATAAGGTCTTCAGGCAAATCAGAAGGAGCTACCTCGGCTACTCCTATACTCACACTAAAGTGAATAGGGGAAGTAGTTTTTCCATCTTCTTGTCTGGGCACAAACTGGTAGCGGTTGATATCTAGCCTCAGAGCTTCTGCTCGTAAGTAGGCTTCTTTTTCATTTAAGTCTTCTAAAATTACAGCTATTTCCTCACCCCCATAACGACAGGCCAGGCCACTAGAAACATCAGCGTGGGACTTAATAATTTTAGCAGCAGCTCTAAGCACATCGTCTCCAATCAAGTGTCCCCATTTGTCATTTATGGACTTAAAGTGGTCTATATCTATCATAAGTAAAGAAAGTTTGCGGCCACTTTTTATCAGAGCTGGAGCAGTTTCTTTGATATAACGGTCAAAAACACTGCGATTAAAAAGATTGTCCAGGAGGTGGTCATATCTGGCCTTTTCTTCTAACATTTTGGCCTTTTTTTCCCACTTTAGGGCTTCTTTTTGGTTGTTTTCAATGATAGTGGTCACTTCTTTTTTGATAAAAGTAATTAAGTCTCTGGGGTTGGGATTTTTTTCAATGGTGGCAATGGTTTTATCTTGAAAGGTTTTTAATTGTTGATTTTGAGATATAAAGTTGTTTTTTAAGGAATTCAGGATATCTTCTATTTCAGCCACAATTTGACTATTTATCTTTTTTCTTCTTCCAGGCGCCTTTGGGTTTGGATTAATTTTTCCCGGCAATTTTCCAATAAGCCGTTTTCCAGAACCAGAAGAGCAGTAAAAAACTTGCCCAGGGAAAAGTCTTTTTCAGCAAAAAAAGCGAGTAATTTTTTCTGTAAGTTGGCTTTTTGTTCTTCTTTTAAAGAGGAAAAATAATAGATTAAATTGCGGATAAAAAGAAGAAGACCTGTCCAGTTGGGATTGTCGGCTATGCCTAAGTTTTTAAGCGTTTCTAAAAGTTCAGCTTGTTTTAAGGGTTTTAATGGATTGTTTTTATTCATATTTTTTTTGGCACTTGATGCAAAAAGTGCTAGTCCTTCCTGCTACTTTTAAAGTAGTTAATGTGTTTTTACACTTAGGGCAAGGTTTTTCTTTTTGTCCATAGACTTGAAATTCCTTTTGAAAATTTCCCTTTTGTCCTAAACCATTTACATAATCTCTAAAAGAACTACCTCCAGCTTGAATGGCCTTTTTTAATACCTGCAATAAGGATTGGTGTAGTTTTTTTAGTATATCAGGAGGAATGGCCCTGGCTATACTTTGAGGATGAATCTTGGCAGCAAACAGGGCTTCATCAGCATAAATATTACCTATGCCTGCAATAACTTTTTGATTTAATAGTAAAGATTTTACCCTGGCAGAAGATTGAAAAAGGGTTATAAACTTTTCTTCAGTTATTTCAAATGGTTCTGGACCAAGGTTTTTAATAAAAGACCAATTAAAAAATTCTTCTTGGGTAAAGAGATAGATACGACCAAATTTGCGTACATCTTCAAAAAATACTTTTTTATTTTCACAGGTTAAGATAAAATGCACATGTTTGTCTGGTGCTTCTTTAGAGTGAGCTACAAAAATTTTTCCTGTCATTTTTAGGTGAAAGGCCAAAATTTTTTTCTTGCTTAAAAGAAAGTAAAGCAATTTACCTCTTCTTTTTATATCCAGGATAGGCTCTCCTAAAAGGTCCTGGGGGAATTTAAGATTGTTTTGCACCAGGCAATGAGAGTTTATCAATTGGGCCCTGGTTATAATCTTTTCTTGAAGTAAAGGAAGAAGAGAATTTTTTATGGTTTCTACTTCAGGAAGTTCTGGCATTATAACTCCAAATTAAGGGTTAAAATTTCTTTTTCCCGCCTTATTTTAAATTCAAGACGACTCTTATTCTGGATAGCTTTTAGAGCCAATTTATGAAGTTGCCAGAGGTCATGGATTTTTTGTTTATTTACTTCCAAAATAATATCTCCCTTTTTTAGGCCAGCCAGGTCTGCTTTGCTTTTGGGTTTTACTGCTTTTATTTGAATGGATTTATCCTTTTTTATTAGCCAGAGCCCCAGGCGAAAGGTTCTTTTGTGCGGAGTTTCTGGGCAGGTATAATAATATAGACTTGGGTTAAAGGTCTTAGAGTCTGAGGGGGTAGTTTTAGGTAAAAAGGCAAAGATGGTGGCCAGGGGGTCAAGTAAATGCAGACGTTTTTGCAGTCCAAAACCACCTTCTAAGTGGCCTGAGCCAATGTAAATCACTACTGGCGAGTTATATTTTTTCCTGGCCCAAAAAGCCTGTTCTGCCATTTTGCTTTCCCAAAGTGCCTGGCCTTTTAAGAAAGAATTTATTTTTACTGAAAAGTTGGGCAAAAAATTTTGATGTTCGTGAAATTGTTTTGCTAAAAATTCTTTTTGCTTGGAAGTGGGAGGCTGGTAAAAATAGGGCATGAGGTTTTGTTCATAAGGGGTTAGTTTTTTATCTTGAGTCCATTTTTTTAAAATGGCTTTGGGGATGTTTAAGGCGATTATTTTTAGCTGATATTCCTTGGCTCTTTTAAAAAGAGGCGCATAAAAGGCAAAATCATATCCCCAGGTCTTGTCCCAGTTAAGTTTTTGTGGAAGTTCTTGGATACTAATTTTTTGGGCTAAAAAATCATCCAGGACCTTTTGATAAGTTACATCCACCATTTCTAAGCCCAGAACAGGGCGGATGCCTTTTTGTAAAAGAAGGTCCAGAACTTTTGCTTCTATTAAGTGGTCGCAGGGATTTAAGTGGCGCTCTCCCACTAGGATATAATCACTTTTACTCCAGGAAGAATAAGCCCCCTCCAGTTTTAAAGGGGGTCTGGAAGCACAAGCAAAAAGAAAAAAACAGAGTAAAAAAGAGAAAAATATTTGTTTTAATCCCATTTCCTCTTGTCTTCAATGGGTTTGATTTGAGGTGGAAGAGTCCCGGGAGGAACTATTTTTAAAATAGGTCTGATTTTTATTTTTTCTCTAAAGGCGTGCAGTAAATCTGCCTCTCTGGTAAATTGACTGGCTTCAATGTAGAGGGTCATTTCATCGATTCCACCAGGATTGGTTACTTCTATTTGCCATCTTTTTACTTCTTCAAAGGAGGCCATCACCTGTTCTACCTGGTGTGGATAGACAAACATGCCCTTAATTCTGGCAGTGGTGTCCACTCTACCTACAATATTTCCTAGTCTGGGAGAGGTCCTTCCACAGGCACAGGGCGAATAGTCGATATAGGCCAGATCTCCTGTAGCCAGGCGAATTAAAGGATAGGTCTTGTTAAATACAGTTACTACTACTTCGCCTACCTCTCCTTCTTTAAGAGGGATGCCTGTATCAGGATGACATATTTCTACATAAGCTTTAGTGGAGATATGCAATCCTGTTTTGTGATAGCACTCATAACCAATACAACCCACATCTGCTGTTCCATAACCCTGGCGCATAATCAAATCAAATTTCTTTTCTATGGTAGAGCGCATCTTTTCAGAAAATTTTTCTCCAGTAACAAAAGCTACCTCTAAAAATAAGTCCTTTCTTAAGTTAAGCCCTTTTTCTTCACCCTTTTGCGCTAAGTGCAAAAGATAACTGGGAGTACCTACATAACCTGTTACCCTTAATTTTTGCATAATTTCTAACTGGAGGTTGGTATTTCCAGGGCCTGCAGGCACCACAGCACAGTTTAAGTTATTTAGGGGTTCTTCAAACATAAGCCCTGCTGGAGTTAAGTGATAATTTAAGGTTATTTGAGCAATATCACCTCTTCTAAAGCCAGCAGCATAAAAGGCTTCGGTCCAGCCCCAGTAGTCAGGCTCTCTACTTTCAGGGTCAAAAATGGGACCAGGAGACATAAATATTCTTCTTAACTCTCCCAAGTCCTGGGTGAGCAACCCCCCCAGCCTTGGACCCATGGATTGCAAAAAGATAAGTTCTTTTTTCTTTAAAATGGGAATATGTTTTAAGTCGTTTAAGGTTTTAAATTTTTCTACAGAAAACTGTGCCCGGTCAAAACGCTTTTTTACATCCTCAGAATACCTGTAAGCATAATTTAAAAGTTCTTTTAATTTTAATAGGTAATACTTTTCTCTTTCCTGGGGAGTTAAAACCTCCTTTCTACTCAATATGCCTTCAGTTCTGTCTTTACGAGTCATTTATCTTTTACCCCCTTCATGCAGGTTTTCTATCTTTAAAAAAATATTTTAATAGTAAAAAAAAAGAAAAATCAAGTTTTTCTTTTTTCTGGCGTAATAAATTGTAATTATTTACTTTTTTTCTATGTATCTAGAAAAGACCAAAAAGCCTGTGTGGGCTACCATTTGGTCTTGAGGTCTAAACCTTTCTGGAACCGGTTTATAGCGTCTAAGTAGTATCTCTACTACTTCTGGAGGGTAAAAGGGACCATTTTCCAGATGAGTAAGAAGGGTTATTACTTGGTTGGTGGTAGGGAGTAAAAAACCAAGAGGGGCTCCTGGTTTTACTGCTTTAAAGATGTGTTCCAGATAGTCCCAGGGAGTGCGTACATCTAAAAATAGGGCATCCACATCTTGTTGTAAGAAGCCTTCTGCTATATCCTGGTTAAAAAATTCAACCCGGTGCTGGAGATTGGCTCTTTTTAAGTTTTCCTGAGCTAATTGAGAAAAATTTTCTCTTTTCGTAGGAATAAACTTTACCTTCTTCTCCTACCATAAAGGCCAGAGCTGTAGTTAGAGCACCAGAGCCAGTACCTGCTTCAATTACCTTTTTACCTGGCCCAATATCCAGCTTGAGTAAAATATAGCCTATTTCTTTAGGATAAATGATTTGGGTTTTCTTTTTACTGATTTGACCAGGTCGTAAAGAGTGGGCTTTAAGAGATAAAAGGTTTTCCCTAAATGCGTACTTATTTGCTGGCCAAAATTGCTCTCTAGAATCTGCCTGTATTCTATCATGCCTTCGTTGGTGTTTAAAGAGCCTTCTTCTTTTACCACCCTAAAGTAGGTCTTGTCCTTTTCACTAACTAGCATTACCAAAGTATTGGGTTTTATCATTTTGACAATCTCCCTGCTTAAGTCTAAGCAGAGCGCTAGACAGTTGTCTTCTCTGTGTCAAGTTTTTAAAGAGGAAGAGGTTGATGAGTTTTAATTATGTGTTTGGTCCTGTTTATTCCAGCCGTTTGGGGCGTTCTCTGGGTATAGACCTGTTGGGAGAAAAGATTTGTAGTTTTGATTGCCTTTATTGTGAAGTGGGTAAAACTAAAGAAAAGACTTTAGAACGCAAGCCCTATGTTCTGGCTGAACAGGTGCTTAGAGAAGTGGAAGTTTGGTTTGCCCAAAACACTTTTTTGCCAGATGTAATCACCCTGGGTGGTAGTGGGGAGCCTTGCCTTAATGTACAGTTAGGAGAGATAGCAAAAAGCTTAAAACAAAAATATGATTTGCCCCTGGCCTTGCTTACCAATAGTAGTCTTTTGTTTTTGCCTGAGGTCTTAAAAGAAATAGAAGTATTTGATTTAATTTTACCTTCTCTGGATAGTTGTGTAGAAAAAGAGTTTCAAAAAATTAATCGTCCAGTAAAAGACATTACCTTAAAGGAAATAAAAGCCGGATTATTGGCTTTAAGTAAGCATTTTAAGGGACAAATTTTTTTAGAAGTGCTTTTGTTACCTAAAATCAATAATTCTAGGGAGAACTTAAAAGCTTTGCAGGATTTTATTTCCCAGCTGAATCTAGCCAGGGTGGATGTCACGACCATGACCAGGCCTGGAGCTTACCTTTTTCAAAGGGTGTCTTCAGAGGAAATAAAATACTGGCAGAAAAATCTTAGGGTGAATTTTAATAAAGAGGATACCAAGCCTAAGGCTGACTTTCATATTTTTCAAAAAGGGAAATAGATGAATCTAGTGTGCTTGCTTCTCTAAAAAGAAGACCCCAGAGGGTAGAAGATATGGCAGAGGCTTTGGGGGTGGAAAAAGCAAGGTTAGAAGATATGTTATATAAGTTGCTGCAAGAAAAAAAAGTTATGCAGATAAGAGATGAAAAAGAAATTTATTATCAAATAAATGAGGGAAAGAATGAAAAAAAGAATGTTTATTAGTTATCTTCCAGAAGAAGAAGTGGAAGTAGCCATTACTGAAAATGGATTGTTACAGGAATATTATGTTGAAGTCATTTCCCAGGATAAGACCAAGGGAAATATTTATAAGGGAAAAATTCACAATATAGATGCTTCTTTACAAGCTGCTTTTGTCAATTATGGAGCAGAAAAAAATGGTTTTTTACAGGTAGATGAGGTGCACCCTGAATACTATCAAAAGGAAATTCAGCCCTTACCTGGACAAAAGTATCCTCCCTTACATCGAGTACTAAAGGCTGGCCAGGAGATTTTGGTGCAGGTGGTAAAAGAGCCTACAGGCTCCAAAGGGGCCTATTTGACCACTTATTTGTCTTTACCTGGTAGGTACCTGGTACTTACGCCTGGAAGAGAAGAAATAGGAGTTTCCAGAAAAATAGAAAAGGCCAAGGAAAGGGAGAGGCTTAAAAAAATAGTGGAGAGCTTTGGCCTGGAAGAAGGTTTGGGGATTATTGTCCGTACGGTAAGTGAAGGTCAGACCAAGGCCAGTTTGCAACATGATTTTAATTTTTTAAAGAGATTGTGGAAAGATATTAAAGAAAAGGCCAGAAGTAAAAGCGCTCCAGCCCTACTTTATGAAGAAAAGGACTTGGTTTTTCGAGCCATTAGAGATTATTTGACCCAGGATGTGGAAGAAGTTTGGGTAGACCACGAACTGGTGGCTGTGCAGGTGGAAGAATATATTGGGCTTATGTTTCCCCGCAAAAAGAACTTGGTGCGTTTACATGTGCCTACCAGCGGGCTTAGCTTGTTTGAACGCTTTAACCTGGATGAGGAAATAGCCAATATCTACTCACGGGAAATAGATTTACCCTGCGGAGCCAGGCTGGTTTTTGACTACACAGAAGCGCTTACTTCTATTGATATTAATTCTGGCAAAATCTCTGGAGAGAAAAATTTTAAGGAAATGGCTTATAGAGCGAACCTGGAAGCTGCCCAGGTAATACCTTTACAGTTAAGACTTAGGGATATTGGAGGGCAGATAGTTGTAGATTTTATTGAAATGAAAGACAGACGCTATATTCGAGAAGTGGAAAAGGTATTACGCCAGGGTTTAAAAAAGGATAAGGCCAGGACAGATTTTATCCCCATCTCTCGTTTTGGGTTGGCCCAGATAGTAAGACAAAGACTGGGCACTTCTGCCTTTTCTTCTTCTTTGGAAAAGTGCACCTGTTGTCAGGGCCGAGGAGTTTTTCCCAGCCTGGAATGGCAGGCTCAATTGAGTTTGAAGAAAATCTATACCACCTTGAGAAAAGAGCACCCTAAAGAAGAGATAAATTTTAAGTTTCCAGCCCAACTGGCTTTATATCTTTTAAATAACAAGAAAAAAAATATTTTACGTTTGGAAGATAAATTTAAAGTCAAAATTATAATAGAGGCTGTATAGGTGAGGATTGTAGTTCATTGCTGTTGCGGTCCCTGCTCTATTTATCCTTTTCAGGTCTTAAAGGAGAAAGGTTGGGAGATTTTTGCCCTTTTTTATAATCCAAATATTCATCCTTTAACAGAATACCTACAAAGAAGAAATGCTTTCATAGAAGTTTGCAAGTATTTTGATATAAAATATCTGTGCCTGGACAAGGATTATAATCCTCGAGAATATTTTAGGCTGGTTAATTTTAGAGAAAACAATAGATGTTTTTATTGTTATCAATTAAGATTGGAAAAGTCTTTTTATATTGCTAGAAGAGGAAAGTTTGACTATTTTACTACTACTTTACTTTATAGTAAATTTCAAAAACATAACTTGATAAAAGATTTGGCTCTAGATATGCGTACTGGGAGCAAGGTAAATTTTTACTATTATGACTTTCGTGAAGGCTGGAGTATAGGACAAGAGCAAAGTAAAAAAATGGGTATTTATCGTCAGCAGTATTGTGGTTGTTTGTATAGTGAAGTAGAAAGATACGCCAAAGAACTTAATTCTTAATTTTTATTTGCATGCTTCTTTATATTCATTTCCCCTTTTGTGTCCAAAAGTGTAAGTATTGTGCTTTTATTCTCAGGTTTTGGTGCCTGAGATGGTTGAAATCTATGAGCAGGCTCTTTTGCAGGAGATTGATTTTTGGGCCAGAAATTTGGGAAGCAGGCAAATTGAGAGCATTTACTTAGGAGGTGGCACTCCTTCTTTATGTTCCCTTTCCTTTCTTAAGCAGGTCCTGGAAAAAATTCATCATTATTTTAAAGTCCCTTCTCCTATTGAGTTTACTTTAGAAGCCAATCCAGAATCTTGTAAAAAAGAGCAAGTTAAAGGCTGGTATCAATTGGGAGTAAATAGGGTAAGTCTGGGAATTCAAAGTTTTACAGAAGAAAACTTAAAACTTCTGGGCAGGATTCACTCGCTTAAAGAAAGTAGAAAGGCTTATTACTTATTGCGTCAGGCTGGATTTAAAAATATAAACTTTGATTCTTATGTTTGGCTTGCCCGGCCAGAGTGTAGGTAAGTGGCTGGAAGAAGTAAAAATGGGAGTTAGTTTGAGGCCAGAGCATTTTTCCTGTTATGGTTTTACTCTGGAGCCAGGGACCTATTTTGCAGAAAAAGAAAAGGACTATCTCTGGCCTCTAGAGGAAGAAGTGGCTAAAATGTATCTTTATGGTGCAGAGTATCTGGAGAGTGCTGGCTATCTGCAGTATGAGATTTCCAACTATGCTCGCATGGGATACAATGCCCAGCACAATGTGGGCTATTGGGAGGGAGCAGATTTTCTGGGGCTGGGACCCTCAGCAGTTTCTACTATAGGTCAAAAAAGGTGGCAAAATCCTCCCAACATCAAGCAATATGCCCTGGAGGTCGAGCAAGGTTTTAAAGGTTTAAAGGTAGAACGCATAGAAGGAATAAAAGAAGTAAATGAAATGGTTATGCTTTCTCTTAGAACCTGTAAGGGCCTAAGCCTGAAAAAGTTTAGACAAAAAACTGGCTTAAATTTTACCCAAATTTTTCAAAAGAGTCTGGAAGTACTGTATAATAAGGGACTGATTAGCTTTAGAAAGGGATATGTTCGCTTGACAAGGCCGGGATTGCTTTTAAGTGATAGTATAATTCCACAATTTTTTCTGGAGGAAGGTTTATGTCCGGATGGGGACAAGAGCTAGCCAGGGTTTTAATTTGGGGCGGAGTGCTTTTAATTTTGCTGGGATTACTTCTGTGGGGACTAGATAAAATTTCCTTTCCTTTAGGTAAACTGCCTGGAGATATTGTGGTGAGAAGGGGTAATTTTACCTTTTATTTTCCCTGGGTTACCTGTTTACTTTTAAGTGTGGTATTGAGCTTGCTTTTATTTATTTTTCGCAAATAAAATGCTTTTTTAAAGAAGTAGGTTTGAGAAGAAAAGCTGATAGTTGCCTTCTTGTAGTAAATAAGTTAAACGCTTCTAGTATTTTTTAGAAGGAGGAAAGTATGTGTAAAGATTGTGGATGTGGTCAAGGTAAAGAATCAAAAGGTAAAACCTTTATTCATGAACACGAACATTCCCATGGAGATATAGTGCATTCTCATCCCCATGAGCATGATCACGAACATGATCCAGAAACTGGAGAAGTTATTTATCACGACCATAAGCACGAAGACTAGTTTTGGGGAATAAGTCTCTTTTCTTTTAAAAAATTATGTAATTTTATAGCGGCCTGGATGGTATTAGGTCCAGGCCGAGAAAATTCTTCTTCTTTTACCAAGAAGATATTTTTCTTTTTTACTGCTTTTAAGTCCTGATAAAAGGTCCTGTTGGCCAGAGGATGATAAACAGGATTCATGGGCCCTACCTGCACAATATAAACATCTGGATTTAATTTTAAAAGTACCTCTGGGTTTAGGTGTACCAATTTTTTGGGGTGATTTAAAACATTTTGACCTCCAGCCATAAAGATTATTTCTGAGACAAAGGATTTTTTCCCTGCACCCAGTAAATTGGGATAGCGCACTTCAAAAAATACAGTGGGACGCTTTTGGGATGGCACTGGTTGTAGGTTTTCTAACTGGGCTTTAAGTTTTTGAATGAGCTTTTTGGCCTTGGGTTCTGTGTGAGTAAGAATACCTATTTTATGAATGCATTGAAAAAGCTCTGTAAAATTTTGGGGGTCAAAAATAGCCACAGTTAATCCAAAGTGTTCTAGTTTTTGGGCAATAAGTAAACTATGGGGCCTTTTGCCCATTTGTAATATGAGGTCTGGTTTTAAGCTTAGAATGGTTTCTAAAGAAGGCCTTAAATGAGTACCTACCTGGGTAAAGGTGAGCTTGGGATGAAGAGCCTGGTCCTGTTTGGTCCAGGCAATTAGTTTATTTTCCAGGTTTAAGCTAAGTAAGATATCTGTTATTCCACCGTAAAGACTTACTATTCTCGAAGCAGGTTTGGTTAAGGTAATGGTTTTACCCCGATCATCTGTAATGGTGAGAGCCTGGGCTTTAAAAGCCAAGCAAAGCTTGAGGAATGTTATTATCAGGATGATGGTAAATTTTAAATTGGGTTTCATAAACTTCCTCTAGGATTTCTGTTTTAAAAACTTCTTTAGTTTTTCCCTGGGCAATAATTTTTCCCTTTTTTATAAAAATCAGTTCTGAACACAGTTGAGCTGCTAAGTTTAAGTCGTGTGAAGTCAAAAGAATGGCTTTATTTTTTTCTTTTGCCTTTTGTTTTAAAAGTTTTAAAATTTGCAAGCATATTTTGGGGTCTAAGTTGGAGGTTATTTCGTCTAAGAGGATAAAAGGGGTATCCTGGGTTAAAATTTTAGCTAAAAGCACTTGTTTTTGTTCGCCACCTGAAAGGTGGGCAAGATTTTTAGCCTGAAAATTTATTAACTGCATCTCCTTTAGCCTTTCTTCTAAAAAAAGAAAATCCTCCCTTCTATATTGTCCTAAAAAGGAAAGATAGGGAAATCTGGCAAGTAAAAGATAATCTTTAACTCTTATTTCTGGAAAGGCAGGGTTTTGCGTAGCCAGGGATAGAAGCAAGGCCCTTTTTTCGAGGGGAGTTTTTGTACTTCCTGCCCCTGAATAAGAACCTGTCCTTTGTACTTTAAAAAGCCACTTAAGCAGAAAAAGAGTGGTTTTACCACTGCCATTGGGCCCCAAAATTCCCTTTATTTGCCCAGGCACAAGGGAAAAGGAGATGTTTTGCAAAAGCTTTTTATCTTCATAGCCAAAGCTTAATTTTTTTACCTCTAGCTGATGTTTTTGGGGGGTGGTCATAGGTTTTATCTTATCCTGAGATAAAGGGATTGTTAATATTTTTTTAGAAGGTTTTTGTTTTTAGGGTTAACTGGTTGATGTTTTTTGAAGTTTTTAGCTTTTTTAATATGTCAGGAAAGATGTAAGCTGGGTGATAAGAGATTTTTTAAGGGAAAATAGAATCCCATGCTACTATAATATGGAGAATCAAAGCTCAGAAAAGGAGCAATAGTCCATTTAAGATAAGGGCAAGCCCATGAAGGGAACTAGACAGTAGACCTTAATTCAATTAATGAACAGTACTATAAAAAGGTTGCTTGATAGAATGGTAGGGCTTTTGGCGATATCTTTCTTGACAACTCCTGAATATAAAAGAGGCATTAGGTGGAAGTCTTGCAACAAGATTTATAGATTACACAAGAATAAAGGAAATGACAGAACAGGCTAGAGCATATCGTTTGGTCCCTGAATATGTAGAAGAATTCTTTAAAAAGACTAGAAAAAAGCAGAAAGGAAATGAAGGGAGGATTTATAGCTATTGATGTTAAAGCTATTAAAAAGCATATGAAGGTGAGGTTTGAAATAAAGGGAATAGAAAGAAAGGATATCTGGGACTATCCAATTCCTGCAATAAGGGAGGCATGCATTAACGCATTGATTCACAGAGATTATATGGATACAGCAGAGATTCAAATTAAGATTTACGATGACCGTATCTGGTTCTGGAATCCTGGGAAATTGCGAGAAGGTCTCACTGTGGAAATGTTAAAAGGAGATCATTACTCGAAGCCCAGAAACAAATTAATTGCAATGGTATTTTATTATGCAGGATTAATTGAAAAATGGGGTACCGGAACAAAGAGAATTGTTGAACTTTGCAAAAAACAGAGACTTCCTGAACCAGAGTTTAAGGAATTTGGAGATGGTTTTTCGGTTACATTCCACAAGGACATTCACAATGAAGAATATCTAAGAAAAGTGGGATTGAACGATAGGCAGATAAAAGCAGTTTTGTATGTGAAAGAGAAAGGGAAGATAACCAATAAGGAGTATCAGGAAATTAATAAGGTTTCTAAGCCAACAGCAACCAGAGACCTCAAAGAAATTGAAGAAAAAGGGGTTTTTGAAAAAATAGGTATTACAGGCAAAGGAACATTCTATTGTTCCCAATATGTCAGGGAAGATGTCGCCTAGGCTAGTTTAAGATGAGGGTATATTAGTTCTCTTATCTTGTTATCCTTCCCCCTAGGGGGAAGGGGGAATTTCAACCTGGGCGGTAGGAGATTTTTTTTATGGTATATCCTGATAATGTTAAAGAAAGTGTACTTAAACAAATTTTTGCCTCATCAAAGACAATTGCTGATATTGCAAGGGAGAATGGAATTCCATATACTACAGTGATGACGTGGAAAATCAAAGCTCAAAAAGGATACTCTATGAATAAAAAATTTACAGCAGAGGAAAAATTTAACCTTCTTTTCAAAGAGCCTCAATGAATGAAATAAAATTAGCTGAATTTTGCAGGAAAAGGGGATTTATCCATCTACCTTGGAGAAATGGAAACAGTCTTGTCTGGAAAATATTGACGGACAACCTGGTAAGAAATTTAAGAAGAAAGAAAAGCAATTAAAACAAAAGATAGTTAAGTTAGAAAGAGAGATAAGGAAGAAAGACAAAACCATAGCAGAGACTACGGCTCTATTGGTACTTAAAAAAATTGGAGGATATCTTGGGGGACCAAGAGGACGAAAGATAGAGTTTAAACAGAAAAAAGTTGTGTATAAAGCTATAGATGAAGCCAAAAAAGAGGGGGCTAGATTGAAAAAGGCTGTGAACTTATTGGGATATAAATAAGGACCTATCAGAAATGGAAAAAGAGGGATACCTTAAAGGACAGAAGGGAGGATGTTTTAAGAAATCCGGCTAATAAGCTAGTTAAACAAGAGAAACAGAAGATATTAGATACTTGTCATTCAAAGGATTTCAGAGAGTTACCCCCTTGTAAGATAGTTCTAATGTTGGCTGATAGAGGAATATACATAGGATCAGAGAGCACCTTTTACCGAGTTCTTAGGGAAGCAGGGGAATTGACCCATAGAGGTAGGTCTAAGCCCAGGACATATTCTAGGCCCAAACACTATAGAGCCACAGGCCCCAATCAGGTCTGGAGTTGGGATATTACCTACTTGCCTAGTTGTATACAGGGGATGTTTTTCTATCTTTATATGTATATTGATATTTATAGCCGTAAGATTGTAGGCTGGGAAGTATATACTGAACAAAGGAGTAATTTAGCTACAAAAGTGCTTAAACGTGCTCTTCTTAAAGAAAAGATAACAGGAGAGGGATTGGTAATCCATTCAGATAATGGCAAACCTATGAAGGGATCTACCATGTTAGCCACCATGCAACATTTAGGGATTATTCGTTCTTTTAGTCGTCCTCATGTTAGTGATGATAATCCCTATATAGAATCTCTCTTTAAGACAGTTAAATATTGTCCTAAGTATCCTGGTAGATTTTCAAATATAGAAGAGGCCGGAAAATGGTGCTTGGAGTTTGTTACATGGTATAATAGTAAGCATTATCATAGTAAAATTAAGTTTGTTACTCCTGAGCAAAGACATTCATGTCTAGACAATAAGATTTTGGCAAAGCGAAAAAAGGTTTACAAAAGGGCTCGCTCCAAACATCCAGAGCGCTGGTCTGGAAATATTCGCAATTGGAACCCAGTCCTTACAGTAGACCTTAATCCAGTTAATAAACAACCCTATAAAAAGGTTGCTTGATGGAAAAAATGGTATTTTTTGGTGACATCTTTATTGACAAATTCCGAACAATATAAATAGTGTTAAAAGATGGTTAAACGATAATAAAATAAGTATATTGAATGTAGCTGGTAATAGGGAGTCGAAATGTAAAGAAAGCATTTATGCTTATACTTTTCGTTTATTAAGTGTTCTATTTGAAGGAAAAACAGAGTTTGTAAAATAAATATTAGGAAAGAATTTTAAATTTTTAAGGATGGTATTATAAAGGAGTAGTGTATGGGATATGTACATAATTTTTATCCCAGCAAAAGATGGTTCTGTGGAAGAGAGTTTTTGATTAAGTCTAAGTTAGTTTTAGAAAAGTTAAAAGTATTGGATGTACAGTTTATCGATTTAGACATATTATCTGAATTAATATTAGCAAGAATAAACGTTCTTAGGGGCATTAGATCTGCGTTGTTACTTCCACCAGATGATGACTCAAAAAACTATGTAGAGTTATTGGATGAGTTAAAGGTAAAAATGAAAAATTTAGAATTATTCCTTAAACTTAAATCATTGTTTAATAAAGATTTTAATGTAAAATTTTACGGTTATGTTAGTTATGGAGTTTTAAATTATGAATTTATAAGTAAAGAAGGACAAAAAGTTTCATTATGTATGGATGTAAATGATAAAATCCCTAATAATGCAAAAGAATTGGTAGAAAAAGCATTCTTAGAAAGAATTAGAAACTTAGAAGATTTATTAAATATTGCATATGAAATATTTTTTGAAGAAGTTTATTTAATAGACAGAAGAGAGAGTTTTTATGAATATTCTTTTGATGATTTGTATGAACTTTCAGACCTTGCTTCCATACTTGTAAATTATGGTCTATATAAAACAGAAGAGGAAGTTATTAAAAAATTTGAAGGTAAAGAAGAAACTTTATGCGATATGTATAGTAATATCTTAGAAAAAGATTATTTAGAACAAATGAAATATTACCATGAAGATGTGTTTTGGGAATGGAGTGAAATAGAGGCAGTGTTAAAATCAAATAATTAATAATGCCTTGTTATAAGTTTGTTAAGATATTTTTTGTAAAGACTTATTGGTGATAAGTGCTGAAAAAATGAAATAAATAAAAGTAATTAGAATATGGGAATAAACAGATTATAATTATTTTAACTGTTTTTCAATCTAATAAAGTTCCTTAATGAAGAATTAAATGCTTTAGATAAAGAATTTCAAGCTTTTTATAATAATTCACCAGGACAAATATCAGTATGAAAATATTGGCTGACTTTTATATTTTTAGATTTACTGGCGTAAGAGTTAGAGGGATTCTAAGCATAGAAGGTAGTGAAAATATTGATTACGTGAATTAAAAATTAGTCCGATAACGCTAAAAAAGAAAGTTTTTAGAACAGTACCAGTATCTGTAGAATTCATAAATGAGTTGTTGAAATACCTTGACGAATACTCAGCCATGAAGGCAACGCGTTTGAATTGAAATATCAAAATTTCTACGCTAAAAGAGATTGGCAAAAAAACTGGTATAAGTGAGGATAGATTGCATTTAATTAGGTACATAAAAGTAATTGAATTGATTAATGCTGGAATACTGTTGAATCATATTCAATATTTTTTAAGCCATGCATGTATTTTGAATAATTCTATATATTTTCCAGTTACAGGGAAAGAGTTGGAACTGGTTATGAAGGAAAAGGTGGGAATATGAACAAAAAATTTGAAAAAATGAATTTATAAACAGAGGTAATAAATGAGATATATATGCAATAGTATGTATTTTCTTAAGATTGGCAACGTATACGAACATTTTAGATATTAACCAGTTAGTCGCAATTCGGAAACCTGCCCCTTTAAAGAAAAAACATGGAGGAGAATAAAATGACCCTGATGGAAGAATTGAAAGAATTCTTAAAGGAAGATTCACGGTTTGTAGATAATGAGGGAAAACTGTTGAAAAACAAAATAGTAGAACATGCTTTAAAACTTGATGAAGAATTGGTTAAACTTTTGTTGAAAAACGAGCGAATAAAAGAACATTTCTTTAAGAATGTAGATGGTGTTTTGGTTTTTGATAAAGAGAAATTCATGAAATTCATAGACAACAAGGAGTTTCTCCCTGATTCTTATACAGCATTTAAAAATAAGATTGGACTTGCCAATGAAGAAGGTAAATACTTGGCAAAGAGTAAAGAGGTTGTTTTAGTGTGGCCATATAAGGATTGTGTGCTTGAAGGGGGGCAGGAAAAAGCTGATGAAAAAAGAAAAGAAATTTTTCATAATGTAATCCTTGCTCCGGATGAAATTGATAGACTATTAGAACCGAAGGTATTTACGAACTTTAAAAGAATAGACAAAGACGGAGAACATCCGCTTGATGATTTTAGAAGAGATCCTGAGATAAACAGGAAAAGAGACTTACCTGAAGATACAATAACAGATAATCTTATTATAAAAGGGAATAATCTTTTGGTGTTGCATTCGCTTTTGAAGGAATTTAGAAGAAAAGTTAAATTAATTTATATTGACCCGCCGTATAATACTGGAAACGATGAGTTTAAGTATAACGATAATTTCAATCATTCTACTTGGTTGACTTTTATGAAGAATAGATTGGAAGTAGCAAGGGAATTGTTAAGTGAGGATGGAGCTATATTTGTGCAGTGTGATGATAATGAGCAGGCATATTTGAAAGTTTTAATGGATGAGATTTTTAGCAGAGATAATTTTGTTAACACAATTGCTGTTCAAATGAGTGAAGCATCTGGAGTCAAAATGACACATGCTAAATTAAGATTTCCTAAAATAAAAGAGTATTTATTATTCTACAAGAAGCCAGACTTTAAAGGTTTTTATGAAATTGATAAATATAGGCACTCAATATGGGATGAAGAAAATAACATATTTTTAGAAAATTTTACGAAAGAACAAAGAGAAGAATTGTTAAAATTAGAAGAAAAAGAAGTCAATGATGAAAGTGATGTGGAAAAAGCGAACTATTTACTCAAAAAAGTTAGTCTTAAACCTCTAAGCCAAAAGATAAAAGAATTAGGAATCTCTGATTGTGATGATATTGAAAACTGGAAGTTTGAAAATTCATATAGAATTATTAAAACCGCAGGATCTGAAAGTGTCGCTAATACTGTTAAAAAATTTTTAAATATTCCCTCTCAGGATATTGCGGCGGGGTTATCATCAAAAAATATCCTTTTTTACTATATTACTAAGTTTAATAGAGAAGCTAAAACTCCAAGAATTCAAGTGATATTTGCAGATTCTAATATTTTTAGAAATCCTTGTGATTTTTGGCAAGACATAAAAACAACCGGAGCTGTTGCTGAAGAAGGAGGTGTTAAACTCAAAAAAGGCAAAAAACCAGAAAAGTTATTATACAGAATTATAAAAATGTTAACTAAGCACAATGATATAGTCTTAGACTTCTTTATAGGTACAGGAACAACATGTGCAGTAGCTCACAAAATGGGAAGACAATATATTGGAGTTGAGCAACTTGATTATGGCGAAAATAGTGCTTGGGTAAGACTTAAAAACGTTATTAATGTAGATCAAACAGGAATTTCCAAAGATGTTGGCTGGCAAGGTGGCGGCGATTTTGTCTATATGGAACTTATGAAGCTCAATGAGGCTTTTGTTGAAAAAATACAGGATGCTGAAACTACAGAAGAGCTTTTAAACATCTGGGAAGATATGAAACACAGTGGATTTTTGAGTTATAGAGTTGATCCAAGGTTATTTGATGAAAACATTGAAGAGTTTAAAGCACTAAACTTAGATGAGCAAAAGAAACTTCTTCTTGAAATGCTTGAATACAACGACCTTTATGTTAACTACAGCGAAATTGATGATGCTATCTATAGTGTGAGTGAAGAAGATAAGAAATTAAATAAAGAGTTCTACGAAGGGAGACAAGATGCCTAAGAATCAAAGATTAAGTCAGGAATATGATGTTCTTTCAAAAATGGGGTATCTTAAAAAGGATATCCATAAGTTTATTGAAGATAATCTCAATCCAAGGTTTAAATTAAGACCGTATCAGATTGAGGCCATAGCAAGATTTATCCACTACCTTGAAGAAAATCCAAATAGAAAAAGACCGACTCAACTTCTCTTCAATATGGCAACAGGTTCTGGTAAAACCCTTTTGATGGCTGTAAATATTCTTTATCTTTACAATAAGGGATATAGGAACTTCCTGTTTTTTGTGAATAGCACAAATATAATAGAAAAAACGAGAGATAACTTCTTGAATCCTTTATCTCCAAAATATCTATTCAACGAAAGAATAAAATTTGAGGATAAAGAAGTTGCAATAAGAGAAGTTTCCAATTTTGATGAAGCTAATGAAGAAGATGTAAATATAATCTTTACAACGATTCAGGGGCTGCACAGCCAGTTAAATCTTTTCAGGGAAAATTCAATCACATTTGAGGATTTTAAGGATAAGAAGATTGTTTTAATATCCGATGAAGCACATCACATAAACGCATGGACAAGAAACAGGTTAAACAAAACCGAAGAAAAGATGAAAAAGACATGGGAATATACAGTTATGCAAATTCTCAACTCTAACACCGAAAATATAATGCTTGAATATACAGCAACTATTGATTTAGATAATACAGCAATTTATGAGAAGTATAAGGACAAAATAATTTTTGAGTATGACTTAAAGCAGTTTAGAATTGATGGATATTCAAAAGAGGTTAAGGTTTTGCAGGCAGATTTAGAAAACTGGGAAAGGATGTTGCAGGCAGTTATTTTAAGTCAGTATAGAAGAAAAATTGCCGAAAAATGCTGGATAAGGTTAAAGCCCGTAATACTTTTCAAATCTAAGAGCATAAAAGAATCAAAAGAAAATTATGAGTTATTTAGAGAAAGAATGGACAATTTAAGTGAATCGGATATAGAAAGTATAAAAGCAAATGCTAATGGGAGTGTATTGGAGAGAGTCTTTAATTATTCGGAAAACGAGGGAATAACCATAGAAAATCTTGTAACTGAGTTGAAAGAAGATTTTTCAGAAGAAAAATGTATTTTGCTTGATTCTGAAAATATAGATAAGGAGAAACAGATTAGACTTAATACTCTTGAAGATGAAAATAACGAGATTAGAGCTATATTTGCAGTAAAGATGCTTGATGAAGGTTGGGATGTTCTTAACTTATTTGACATAGTTAGATTGTATGACACAAGAGATGGAAAATGGACAAGAGATGGTAAGTATATACCCGGAAATACCACCATTGCAGAAAGGCAACTGATCGGAAGGGGTGCAAGGTATTATCCTTTTAAGCTTAATGAAGAAGATGATCCATTCACAAGAAAATTTGATAACCAACCTGAAAATGAATTGAAAATCATTGAAGAACTCTATTATCACAGCAAACACAATCCGAGATACATACAGGAACTCACAACGGCACTTAAAGAATATGGAATTATGCCTTATGAAGAAAAAGAGATCATATTGAAAGTGAAACCCACAATTAAAGAAACTGATTTCTGGAATAGAGGATTTCTTTTTGTAAATAAGAGGGTTGAAGCCGATAGAAGTGGAATAAAAACAATAGATGATATTGGGATAGACAAGACTTATAAATACAACCTACCAACAGGATTTGTTAAAGAAGATGTGATTTTAAAAGAAGGGGGAACTAATAGCAAACCTCTTGAAACAACAACCAAAACATTTAGATTGGGTGATTTTGGAGATACAATCTTAAGAAAGGCAATGGCAAAACTTGATTTCTATAAATTCAATAACCTTAAAAAATACTTCCCATCACTCACTTCTTCCAACGAATTTGTTAACTCTTTGAAAGATATAACCGTTGACATCACGAGTTCAAGAGAAAAATTAGATAATTTGACACCAGAAGATAAACTGAAAGTGTGTTTAAATGTATTAATGCAATTAGAAAAGGAAATTTTGAACGAATATGTTGAGTATAAGGGGACAGAAATTTTTATACCAATAGAAATTAAGAATATCGTAAGAGATAAGAAATTAAAAATAAATGTTGGAGACTATGGAGATCAAGAATACGGTGTTCCTATGAGCAATCCTAAACATCCAGAATATTCATTGAATTTAAAGGAAAGAGAATGGTATGTGTATGATGAGAATTATGGGACATCTGAAGAAAAATCTTTTGTTAAATTCATAGATGGGATTATAGAAGAGTTGAAGAAAGAATATAGCGAAGTGTATCTATTAAGAAATGCAAACTTGTTTAAGATTAACAGGTTTTCGGATGGAAAAGCTATGGAACCGGATTTTGTATTATTCTTGAAGAAGGAAGATTCGGATAAGTTTGAACAATACCAACTTTTTATAGAACCGAAAGGGGAACATCTAATTAAAACTGATCAATGGAAAGAAGATTTCTTAAAAGAAATTGAGAATAAATATAAGATTAATATTGAGCAGAGATTATTTGGAAAAAACAAAAAATACAAACTGATTGGTTTTCCTTTCTACAATGAGGGGAGAAAAAGTCTGTTTATTAAGGTATTTAAAGAAAAGTTGGGATTAGAATGATAAGTGAAGATAAAAAGCATAGGGCAGGCTTTTGAACTCTCCGCTTCCTTTGGGTGCTTCGAACCCTGTAGGGTGCGACTGCCCAAATTCTTGCTTATCGGCTCGGATTTTAGATACCTGCCAGATGTTATTTAACTAACTTATAGATAGTAAAAGAATATTAATTTAGATTTGTAATTATTAATCAAAATATTAAACAGTTACCTCCAGCCACAATGGGATACTTTTTTGCGATGAGGTTTTGGAGTTTAAAAAGAGTGTGCTTGAGGTTTTGAGACAGCCTTTAGAAGATAGGGTGGTGACAGTTAGCAGAGCAAATAGGACGGTAGTTTATCCAGCAAATTTTATGTTTGTAGCTGCTTGCAATCCATGCTCTTGTGGGTATTTAGGTGATAGTAAAAGGGAGTGTGTCTGCACTCAAGCTCAAATTCAAAGATATAGAGCAAAGCTATCAGGTCCTCTTATGGATAGGATAGATATACAGGTGCAGGTATCATCAATTGATATAAAGGATTTATCAAAATTGCAGCCTGGTGAATCATCAGCAAGTATAAGGGAGCGTGTAGAGGCAGCAAGAAAGATTCAGCAGGAAAGGTTTAAAGAAGAGGGGATATTGTATAATTCACAAATGAGTGAGAAATTGATAAGAAAATATTGTAAGCTTGATAGTGAAAGTATAAAACTGATGGAGCAAGCAGTAACAAAGATGGGGTTATCAGCAAGAGCCTATTCAAAGATATTGAAAGTGGCAAGAACGATTGCTGACTTAGAAAATAGCGAAAATATCAGCTCAAAACACCTTTTAGAAGCCATCCAATATCGCATCCTCGACAAAGAGTATTCTTAATAACTAATAAACTTGGCTTTTGAGTATATATATTTATTGGTATTCGATAATCTAATTATGTTTGATAATGTGCTGTGGTTAAATGTTTGTGCTCTATAAGAAGAATACGTATCAAAGTGAGTTGGGTAGTGTATAAGAATTTTGTGTAAGAATTGAAAAAGAGGTATACCTCCTGTAATCTACTAATGCACACAAAAAACTGAAGAAGGAGGTATACCCCAATGAATAATTATAATTTAGCTGAATTATTTGAAAAAAGAAAGGATATTCGAGAAGTTTTTATGGAATTTATGTCGCAACAATTGGTTAATTTTTTAGAAAAGCTTGGAGAAATAGAAAGAGAGATTCATTGTTCGGTCAATGAAGACAGTAAAAATGGTCATTATACAAGAAATTTTGATACATTTTTTGGTAAGATAGAAGGAGTAAAAATACCAAGGACAAGGCAAACTAAGTTTGATCCATCATTTTTAGAGCCATACAAACGCACAACATTTGAATTAGATGAAATAGTATTATCTATGTATCAAGGTGGTTGCTCTACAAGAGATATAGTCCGCACATTGGAAAATTTGCTTGGTCAGAAGTCTTCTCCTAGCTGGGTAAGCAAAATAACAGATGATATATTGGAAGAAATAGAAAAGTATCATAATAGAAGATTTGACCGTTGGTATCCAGTTTTGTTTATAGATGGGACATACTTAAAATTGAGAAGAGATACAGTATCAAGTGAAGTAGTTTATACAGTTATGAGTATAGATGAGGAAGGGCATAAAGAAATACTTTCCTTTTATGTCAATTGTCACGAAAATTAACCCGTTTTTTTCACGAAAATTGACCCACCCATAGGTTTTAGACAAAAAAATTATTTTTGTTTTTTATCAAACAACTCTTTCATCCTATAACTTTTTCCTTGAATGAGAAAGGGGTAGGAGTGGTGTAGCAGCCTATCAAGGATGGCGGCAGCTACCACTTCATCCCCAAAGATATCTCCCCACTCATCAAATGGTTTATTAGTAGTTACTATGGTTGAAGTCCTTTCATATCTTTTTGAAATGAGCTTAAAGAATAAGGAGGCTGCGTGTTTGCCTATTTCAAGGTATCCCAATTCGTCTATGATTAAGAGGTCTATTCTGGATAAAGACTCAATATAGTCAGGCAATTGCTTGGATAGCTCTGCTGATATTAACTGGTTAATAAGTTCTTCTGCACTAAAAAACAGAACTCTTTTTCTAGTCTTAGCTACTTTTATACCTAGAGCCACAACAAGATGGGGTTTTCCCTACACCAGGAGGTCCTACAAAGATAATGTTTTTTGCGTGATTGAGAAAAGTAAGATTAGCCAGTTCCTAAATAAGTTTTTCGTCTATACTGGGCTGAAATGAAAAATCAAATTCTTCAATGGTCTTAATAAAAGGGAATTTGTCCTTTTTTATCTTTGCATTTATAGAATTATCTATCCTTACAATTATTTGATTTTGCAGAACCTTATACAGATATTCTTGATAGGAAATTTTTGCTTTGACAGCATTTTTCTGCTTCTGTTTCATAACACTGAGCAACAACAGGCAAAGATAGAAGTTTACAATATTCTTTTATACTTTGAGAGATATTGTTTTCTGATAAGCTCATAAGCTATACTCCGATAATGGTCTTTTTATATTTATTTTTGGAAAGGAGAGATTATTAATGGAATAACTGGACACATCTACTTTAATCTTAGCCTTATCAGCAAGATAACCTTTTACAAAATGGAAGTTGAAGACATTATATTTCAGAGGAGTTTCCTCTTCCAACTTTAGATACAAGGCGTCTACTTCATCATCATAGTAAACTTTCATTTTTTTCTCCTTCTCTTAAAAGGATAATTTTTTATTACGGTTATTATATCATCTTCGACAGAAACAACTACCTTTAAGGGATACTTGAATCCTGCGACATCTTTCCTGACATATTGGGACTGGTAGGTAAGACAAGCAGACACGGCACTGCGTTTCTACACCTTTTTCTCTTCAAAGAGGTACCATATGGAAAATCACCAACTTTCGCACAAAAGAAAAAGTGTGCAAGTTTTCATGAAAAAATGTGCCAGGACTTTAGAATTTGTCTTCACTAACTTAGCACTGAACAGACATATTTCATGTGGCTTAGGAGATTTTAACCTTTTTGGCAAGGAAACTCCATCCTTTTTATACTCTGAAACCAGAGTCTCAATGTTCTGGTTTTCTTTTTGGGCTAGGTGCTGGAGGAGTATGTAGCCAATCAATTTAGCGTCGTTTGTGACAGAGAGCGAAGAAGGACTACCTCTAGCTGATGTTTTTTGGGGTTGGTCATAGGTTTTATCTTATCCTGAGATAAAGGGATTGTTAATGTTTTTAAGGGGGTCTATTTTTAGTGTTAATAAAACTTTTTAGTTTCTATTTAAAAAAATAAAAATTTCTTGCCCCAGAGTTTTTTTTGTGGCTAATCTAAGGTGCTTATTCTGTCAAAAATTGTTTAAAGGAGTTGGTATGCGCAAAGTTAGTTTGTTTTTGTTGATTTTTTGGTTGGCTTTGGTCGGAGTAAGTTATGGTGCAGGATTTGCCCTTTATGAATGGAGTGCCAGGGGTAATGCCCTGGGAGGCACTTTGGTGGGTAGGGCTGATGATGCTTCTGCTGTTGCCTTTAATCCTGCGGGCATGACCCAACTGGAAGGAACCCATTTTATGGCTGGTGTTACTGCTATTGCTCCAGATATGAAGGTAGAGGCCAAAGGTTATGGTACTACTAATGAAAACAACAACATTTTCTTTCCCCCTCATTTTTACCTGACTCATCAGATAAATGACCGTTACTGGATTGGGGTGGGTGAATATACCCGCTTTGGTCTGGCTACAGACTTTCCTTCAGACTGGGCTGGTCGTTATAATTCCTATTATGCTTCTATTGTTTCCTACTCTATTGTTCCCAGTGTGGCTGTAAAATTAACCGATAAACTTTCCTTTGCTGTGGGCCTGGAAGCCATGTATTTTGAGTTCCAGCAAAAAAAATATACCTATCCTCAAGGACCTATTGGTAGTACAGATGCACATCTTAAGGGAGATAGTGTAAATTATGGTTTTAATCTGGGTTTACACTATAAGCCTGTTGAGTGGTTAAGGCTTGGTTTTACCTATAAAAGTCAGGTGGAGCAACAGTTAAGGGGTAGAATAGATTTTACAGACAATACTTATTATAATGATAAGGATGCTACTGGAAGTATCACATTACCTGACTCCTTTACTTTAGGTATCGCTGTTTATCCTACCGAAAAGTTAAGTGTGGAAGCAGATGTGGTTTATACCAGGTGAAGTACCTATGATGCTTTGACCATAAAGTATGATGGTTCGATTAGCAAACTTACCCCCTTGGCTACACAATCTTCATCTAAAAAGGACTGGAAGGATGTGTGGCGTTTTCAGTTTGGGGTGGAGTATAGTTTAAATGAAATGGTGGATTTAAGGGCCAGTTATATTTATGACCAGTCGCCTATTCCTGATGAACATGTGGATTATATCTTACCAGCTAATAACAGACACATTTTTGGACTTGGAACTGGCTTTAAGCTAGATAAGTGGACCATTGACCTTTCCTATAACTACCTTATGTATGAAGATAGAGATGTGGATGGTAGAACTAGTGATCATGTCTATGATGGCAAGTTTAAAGATGGAAATGCCCATTTGGTGGGAGTTAGTGTAGGCTATTCCTTTTAAATTCCCTGCAGGCATTTACTTTTTTCAGGGATGAAAGTAACTTACTTTCATCCCTTTTTATTTTTAGAGGAGTGTGATTATGGCCAGTTCAGTATATTTTTGGGATTTTAGGACTTCTAGAAAGTATACCTATGAGCAAAAAATAAAAAAGCTTTTAAAGAACTGTGAAGTGGCTAAATTTTTAGGTAGCAAAAAATTGGTGGCTTTGAAAATTCACTTTGGAGAAAAGGGCGTTACAGGCTTTATTGCTCCCTTGTGGGTAAAGCCCCTTGTGGAATTTGTACAAAAAACTGGCGCTCTTCCTTTTTTGACTGATACCAATACCTTATATGTGGGGGAACGGGGAGAAGCTGTATCCCACTTGATGCAAGCAGCCAGGCATGGATTTGACCCCTTGCTTCTGGGTGCACCTATTATTATTGCTGATGGTTTAAAAAGCCAGAATGAAAAAAAGTATCCCTGGCAGGAAAACACTTTCAAGAGGTTTTTTTGGCCGGGGATATAGTAGAAGCAGACTATTTAATTAATCTGGCTCACTTTAAAGGGCATGAGCTTGCCGGGTTTGGTGGGGCCCTAAAAAATCTGGCCATGGGCTGTGCTACCAGAAAGGGTAAAATGCAACAACATTGTGGTTTTGGTCCCAAGGTGGAGGTAAAAAAATGTGTTGGCTGTGGAGAATGTGTTCAGGTGTGCCAGAGCCAGGCCCTAACTTTAGAGGATAAGAAGGTTGCTTTAAAGAAGGAAAAGTGCACAGGTTGTGCAGCTTGCTTTCTGGCCTGTAAAACTGGTGCTCTGGAGGTCAATTGGAAGGTCAATGTAAAAGTTTTTCTGGAGCGTATGGCTGAATATGTTTTGGGGGTGGTTTCCCAGTTTTCAGCACCCCTTTTGCACTTAAATTTTGTAAAGGATGTAACTCCTGATTGTGACTGCGTGGGGTTTAGTGATGCCAATTTGTGCCCTGATATTGGAATTTTGGCTTCTTATGACCCAGTAGCTCTGGATCAGGCTGCCTGGGATTTGGTCAATAAGGCCAGTTATAATCCCTTTAGCCAGTATGCAGAAAAATTAGTGAAAAAGAGGATGTTTTTCAAGCCATTCATCCCAAGACCCAGGGTAAATATCTTCTGGAATATGCTGAACAAATAGGCTTAGGCACAAGAAGCTATAAGTTGATAAAAATTTAAAGGGGGCTTAAAGCCCCCTTTTTTAGTTGTTTTTTAATTCATTCCAGTATTTTTCGTAAACCAAGAGGGCATCTTGCACATCTGTTTGAAATTCTCCCCTTTTTAATTCTTCCTGGGAGGGATAAATAATAGGATTGTTCTGGATTTCAGGAGGTAGCAATTTTATAGCTGCCTGGTTGGGAGTAGCATACCCCATTTCCTGGGAAATCTTAGCAGAAATGTCTGGCCTTAAAATAAAGTTCATAAACTTATGAGCATTTTCCACATTTTTAGCGCCCCTGGGAATGGCAAAACTATCCATCCAGAGAGAATAGCCTTCTTTAGGATAAGCATAGAGGAAGTTTTGGTCTTCAGAGTTGGCAATAAAGGCTTCTCCACTCCAGGTAACTGCCACTAAAACTTCTTCGTTTAATAAGGCGTGTTTAGGAGAATCAGAATCAAAGACCTTGACCAGGGGAAGTAGTTTTTTAAGTTCTAAATAGGCTTCTTCAATGTGTTTGGGGTTGGTTTCATTAATAGAGTATCCCAATTTTTTTAGAGCCAAGCCAAACACTTCTCTTACGTCATTGGGAAGTAAAAGCTTTCCCTTTAGTTCTGGATTCCAGAGGTCATTGAGGCTTTTGATATAACCTTTTCCCAGCCTGGCACTGTTGTAGCAAACAGCAGTACTTCCCCACATATAAGGTACTGAATATTTATTTTCAGGATCAAAGGACTGGTTTAGGAATTTAGGAGAGATGTTTTTTAAATTGGGGATTAGTTTATGATTTATGGGCTCTAAAAGGCCTTCTCTGGCCATCTTTTCTACAAAATAGGTAGAAGGCACAATTAAATCATATTCTCCCTTTACCAGTTTTATTTTAGTATACATGGCTTCATTACTATCATAAGTGCTCAAGTATACCTTTATTCCTGTTTCTTTTGTAAATTGTTCTAGAACTTCATCTGGTATGTATTCTGACCAGTTAAACAAATAAAGTTCTTTTGCTTGGGCTATGTTAATAAGTAAGCAAAAGGTAAAGAGCAAAGTTAAAATGATTTTTTTCATGTTCTTTTTCCTCCTTTAATATTCCTTTCTAGTAAAAAGTGAGCTAAGCCTACAAAAATAAAGGTTAAAATAATCAATAAAGTACATAAGGCATTTACCTCTGGTTTAATACCCACCCTTACCATAGAATAAATGCGTAAAGGTAGTATTTCAAATTGGGGCCCAGTGGTAAAAAAGCTTATAACCACATCATCTAAAGAGAGAGTAAAACTCAAAATCCAGGCAGATAAAATTGCTGGCCAAAGTAAAGGCAAAAATATGTAGCGAAGCACATTGATTTCTGAGGCTCCCAGATCCTGAGCTACTTCTAAGAGATTAAAGTCAAAGTGCTCTAGAGTACTTAAAAAGGTAATCACCCCAAAGGGCAAACAGAGAGTTAAATGAGAAAGTAAAATAGTAAAGAAACCTAACTTTAATTGAAGTAAAGTAAAGATAATAAGTAAGGAAACACCAATAATAATATCTGGAGAAACCAAAGCTAGATTGATTATAGCCAACCAGAAATTTTTATTGGCCTTAGGTGAATATTTTAAACCCAGCGAGCCTATAAGGGATAGAAGGGTGGTTAGAGTAGCTGAGGTAGTTGCTAAAATAAGAGAATTTAGAGCTGACTTTAGCAAAAAACTGTTATGAAAAAGAGAAAGGTACCATTTGAGCGAAAAGCCTTTCCAAAAAAGGGAAAATTTACTTTGGTTAAAAGAGTAGATGGTGAGTAAAATTAAAGGGATGTATAAGAAAGCGTAGATTAAAAATAAGTAAAGGGTTGAAAATAGTTTCTTTTTATTCATGGACAAACTTTATTTTTTTCTCTTTGAAAAATAGAGTGCTTAGCACAATCATAATTAAGCTTAAAACTAGACTGGCAGCAGCTCCCAGGGGCCAATTGCGGGTAAAAAGAAATTGGTCCTTAATAAAGTTTCCTAATAAAATATCTCTGGAACCTCCCAGGATGTCTGGAATATAGAACATTCCCAGGGCTGGTAAAAAAACCAGTAAGCAGCCGCTATATATACCTGACTTGGTCAAAGGCAGAATAATCCTAAAAAATACATTCCAGGAACTGGCTCCCAAGTCTCTGGCAGCTTCCAAAAGTTTTTTATTCATTTTTTCAAAAGAGGAATAAATAGGCAGAATCATAAAGGGTAGCAGGGTATAAACCAGGCCAATAAAGACAGCTATTTTGGTGTAGAGTAGTTCTAAAGGAGTATTAACAATTCCCAAAGCGAGGAGAAAATTGTTAAAAAATCCTTTTTTGCCCAGAAGTAATACTAAAGAATAGGTACGAATTAACGAGTTGGTCCAGAATGGAAGAATAATAAAAAATAGGGCCAGTTTTTTCTTTTTAGGAGTAAGCCAAGATAAGATAAAGGCAAAGGGATAACCTAAAAGCAAGCTTATAATAGTAGCTCCTCCAGCTAGAAAAAGGGAGTTTAAAAATATTTGTACAAAGTGTAATTCAAATAATTTTTTAAAATTAGATAAGGTCAAGGGAAGGGAAAAAAAGTTTGTAGGATGAAAAGAAAAAAAACTACGGCAAAAATGGCACTTGAAGGTATAAGGACAAAGGTTATGAGCCAAAATATTAAAGGATATTTGAAGAAATAAAATTTATGTTTCATCTTTTAAGATAACTTCCCATCCTTTTATCCAGCTTACTAGCACTTTTTCTCCTTTTTTATAAATCATACTTTCATCGTCTTCATTAAAGAATTGAGTTGCTTTAACAATTTTATTTTCAAGCTCGATTATAAGGTCATAAGTACTTCCTTTATAAACAGTGTTTATTATTTTTCCAGGGAAGTATAATTCATGATTGTTGTTTTCTGTGATTTCCTCAGGATAGTATATACTCATGTCTTCTGGCCTTAAGACTAAGACTATTTTTTCTCCAGTCTGAAAGTTTTTTGTATTTTTTAATTCTATTTCATGCCCTTCTATGTTGCAGAGTACATTTTCTCCGCTAGTCTGCAAAATTTTTCCTTTGAAAATGTTAGTTTCCCCTACAAATTTAGCTACTTTTAAACTACTGGGATTTTCATAGATATCTGTGGGAGTTCCCAGTTGTTTTACTTCTCCATTTTCCAGGACCAGTACTCTATCTGAAAGGGATAGGGCCTCTTCCTGGTCGTGGGTAACAAAGATAAAGGTAATTCCCAGGTTTTCCTGGATTAACTTGAGCTCTAAGCGCATTTCCTTGCGCAGGGCATAGTCTAGAGCAGAAAAGGGTTCATCCAAAAGCAAGACTTTGGGTTCATTGACTAGAGCTCTGGCCAGGGCAATTCTTTGTTGTTGTCCGCCAGAAAGCTGGTGGGGATAACGGTTTTCATAACCTTTCAGTTTTACCAAATGGAGAGCTTGTTTTACTTTTGTTTTTATTTGAGATGGAGAAAATTTTTTCATTTTTAGGCCAAAGCCAATGTTTTCTTCCACAGTCATGTGGGGAAATAAGGTATAACTTTGAAAAACAGTATTTACATTGCGTTTATGAGCTGGAATGGAGTTTATGACCTGGTTTTCTAGGATAATCTCTCCACTGTCAGGAGTTTCAAAACCAGCAATCAGGCGCAAAATAGTAGTTTTTCCACATCCTGAAGGCCCAAGCAAGGTAAAAAACTCTCCCTTAAAGACCTCAAAGGAGATATTTTTTAAAACCCTTTGGCCAGAAAAAGATTTATTTATATTGTGTAGAGAGAGTATAGGCATAGAGCAACCTTAAGAATAATAAAAACGAAGAGAAACTATGCCCAACTAGCTTTATTTTAGCAAGCTTTTTTCTTTTATAACTTATTGGGATAAAAAGCTTTTTTTAATATGTTGCAAATATTTTTTAAAGTTGACTTTTAGATAGAAAAAAGGCTAAAAAATTCTTATGAAAAAACTAAACTTTCAGACCGCAGCTCTGGATTTTTCTTGGACAGGTTTTTGGTGGTGGCGTAGCAGGATATGTTGCGGTCTGAAAGGGGCCTTGTAGAATAATAATTTAAACGGGTTGCTTTTCAGGCCGCAAGGTAAAAACCTTGCGGCTTTTTTTTTAAACTAATTTTTTAGAGGAGGCGATTTTATGTTTAGAGTGTTGTTGAGTTTCTTTTTGGTTTTGGCCTGGATTTTGCCCGGGCAAGCTGGTCCTATAAAGCTCAGTTATGCCAATTTCCCTCCAGCTTCTACTTTTCCCTGTGTACAGATGGAGCGTTATAAGCAGGAAGTGGAAAAGCGGACTAAAGGCAAAGTTATTATTGAAACCTATCCCGGGAGTACGCTTCTGGGGGCCAAAAATATGTTTAGAGGGGTTATTGCCGGACAGGCAGATATAGGGTGTTTGGTTATGTCTTATCAACCTGGAGTGTTTCCTTTGACTACAGTAGCAGAGCTTCCTGTGGGCTTTAAGTCGGCAAAGGTTGCCAGTTTGGTTTTGTGGGATATTTTCCAAAAATATCAACCTCAAGAATTTGCCAAGGTAAAAGTCCTGACCATGTTTACTTCTGCTCCTTCCAATTTAATGACCAAATCTCCGGTTAAAGGTTTAAGTGACCTTAAGGGGATGACGGTGCGGGCCTCTGGTGCAGCGGGTAAAATTGTAGAAATTTTAGGAGGCTCTCCAGTGGCTTTGCCCATGTCTGAAACTCCTGAGGCTATTCAAAAAGGTGTGGCCAAGGGATTGCTAACCTCTTTTGAAGTTTTAAAAGACCTCAATTTTGCGGCTTACTTACCCTATGGTACGCAGACTGATTTTCAGGTCTATCCCTTTGCAGTGGTGATGAACAAAGATAAGTGGGAGAGTTTACCTGCAGATGTAAAAAAAGTTTTGGAGGATTTGGGACGGGAACAGGCCCTCTGGACAGGAAAATATATGGATGAGCATATTAAAGAGGCTCTGGATTATGCCAGGTCCAAATATAATTTCCAGATTTTTACTTTGCCAGCAGAAGAGCAAAAGATGGTGCAGGACAAATTGCAGGTTTTGATTGAATCCTGGAAACAAAGGGCAAAAGACAAGGGGTTGCCTGCAGAGCAGATTTTAGAAGATGTGTACAAATTAAAAGCCAAATATGAAGCCATGGGGTATTAAATGCATAGATTAAAATGGCTTAATTCTTTAAATAAAGTAAGCCTTTTTTTAGCAGGCAGTGTGCTTTTGTTTATGCTTTTTTTAACTGTTTTTAATACCTTGTCTACTTTTTTGGGCTATCCTGTAAAGGGTGCTTTTGAATTATTGGGGTTTTGTGGGGCCATCCTGAGTGGTTTGGCCCTGGGCCCAACTCAGGCCCAGGATGGGCACATTCGGGTCACCCTTTTGGATGGCTTTTGGGGAAAAGGCACTGGTAAGTTTTTACAGGCCCTTTCCTTGCTTTTAGCCCTGGTTTTTTTTGCTGTCCTGGGAATTAAACTGCTGGAACTTGCCAGGTCTCTTTATGAATTTGAAGAATTGTCTCAAACTTTAAATATTATTTTTTATCCCTTTGTCCTTATTGTGGGGGTAGGGGTGTTTCTCTTGGTCTTAAATCTGGGAGCACAGTTTTTAATTTGCTTGAGGGGGAAAGAGTGAGTCTTTTTAGCATTGGTCTTTGGGGAATAGTTTTACTTTTGCTAGTTATTTTTGTTCTTAGATTGCCTGTAGGTTTTGCCATGGCCATAATTGGATATTTGGGGTTTGGCCTGGTGGTAAATTTTAAGGCAGCTTCCAGCATGCTGGCGGATGAATGCTGGAAAGTCTTTTCATCCTATGGGCTTACAGTGATTCCCCTTTTTATTCTTATGGGACAGATTTGTTTTTATGCAGGGGTAAACAGGCGCCTTTATGATACAGCTTATAAGTGGCTGGGCCAGGTAAAGGGTGGTTTGGTACACGCCACTATTTTGGCCTGTGCAGGGTTTTCAGCTATTTGTGGCTCTAATACTGCTACTGCAGCTACTATGAGTACTGTGGCTTTGCCTGAAATGAAAAAATTTAACTATGACCCCTTACTTTCCACTGCTAGTGTGGCTGTAGGTGCTACTCTGGGGGTGGTTATTCCTCCCAGTGTGGTTTTAATTATTATTGGTTTACAAACCGGCCAGTCCATAGCTGTACTTTTTTGGGCCAGTTTTTTCCCGGGAATTTTGCTTACTTTGGTTTTTATGCTGGCGACCTTTATCTTTTGTTGGCTAAAACCAGAATTGGCACCTTGTGGGCCTAAGGTAAGCTGGAAAGAAAAGTTTAAATCTTTACGCGGCTCTGTGGAAATGGTGGTTTTATTTGCTCTGGTTATGACAGGTCTTTTAGCTGGCTTTTTTACTCCTTCTCAAGCAGGCGGAGTAGGGGCCTTTATTGCTTTGCTTATAGCTCTCCTTAGAAAAAGGCTTTCCTGGGAAGGGTTTAAAAGGTCTTTAGAAGATACTCTAAAAGTCAGCTCCATGATTATGGTAATACTTTTGGGAGCTATTATTTTTGGCCGTTTCTTGGCTATAACCAGGCTTCCCTATGAACTGGCTCAGTTTGTAGCTGGTTTAAAACTTTCTGGTGGGATGATAATGTTTTTTATTGCCCTTATTTATATCCTGGGTGGAGCAGTTATGGATGCCCTGGCCCTTTTAATTATTACCATTCCCATCTTTTTCCCTTTGGCCACTTCTCTGGGATATAGCCCGGTATGGTTTGCCGTATTTATCACTGTGGTCACTACCTTAGGGGCTGTTACCCCTCCAGTGGGAATCAATACCTTTATTGTAGCTTCTATGGCCAAGGAAGTCCCCATGACCAGAATTTTTAAAGGCATATTTTTGTTTATTCCCTGTTACCTTTTACTTATTTTGCTTCTTATCTGGTTTCCAGAATTGGCCCTTTTTGGAGAGAAGTTAGTCCTGGTCAGGTAAGTTTATCTCTGGTTGAATTATAAAATATTTATTGGTGCTGTTTTTTTCCAGTTCTGGAGAAATCACCCTAAGAAAGCTTTCAGAGGGAGTTTCTTGAAAAATTATTCCCTGTTGAGGGGGATTGGTTTCCTGGGGCTTATCTTGAGCCAGGGCTAGAGATAAAACTAAAACAAAACCTATGAGTGTCATAACCCAGCTAACAACCTTCATATTTTCCTCCTTGTCAAAAAGGTGCTTGTTTTGTAAACTTATTTTTTTACCAATAAAAAAGCAAAAAGTGAACCAGGAGAAAATTTAAATGAGTGAGCGAACCAAGGCTTATACCCAGGCTGGCGTGGATATAGAAAAGGGAAATTTATTTGTGCAAAGAATAAAAGAAAAGGTTGCTTCTACCTTTTCCAAAGGAGTACTCACGGATTTGGGAGGATTTGGGGGGCTGTTTAAGTTAAATACAGAAGAATATTCAGAGCCCATTTTGGTAAGTGCCACAGATGGAGTGGGTACAAAGTTAAAATTGGCTTTCTTGTTTGACCTTCATCATACCGTGGGTATTGATCTGGTGGCCATGAGTGTCAATGATGTCCTGGTTCAAGGAGCTAAACCTTTATTTTTCCTGGATTATTTTGCTACAGGCCACCTGGAAGTGGAGAAGGCAGAAGCTGTTATTTCCGGGATAGTGGAAGGTTGTAAAGAAAGTGGTTGTGCCCTCCTGGGTGGGGAAACAGCTGAAATGCCTGATTTTTATGGACCCGGAGAATATGACCTGTCTGGTTTTTGTGTGGGAGTGGTGGATTATGATAAAATTATAGATGGCTCTAAGATTCGCCAGGGAGATGTCTTAATTGGCATTGAATCTTCAGGCCTGCACTCCAATGGCTTTTCCCTGGTAAGAAAGCTGTTGTCTCAATCCAGGCTGAAAAAGGAGGACACTTTTCCAGGCACAGAGAAAAAGGTTTGGGAAGTTTTACTTACGCCTACCAAGATTTATGTAAAGCCAGTGTTAAATATCTTAAGAGATATGGAAATAAAAGGCATGGTCCATGTTACTGGCGGTGGATTTTACGACAATATTCCACGGGTTTTGCCTAAAGGGGTTAAGGTGCGTATTGATTTTAATTCTTTTCCTAAGTTACCTGTTTTTGAGTGGATAAAAGAGGAAGGAAAGTTGAGCTGGGAAGAAATGGCCAGTATTTTTAATTGTGGTATAGGATATATTTTGATTGTTAATCCCGAACTAAAGGAAGATATTCTTTTGCGTTTAAAGGCCTTTGACTTAAATAGCTATGAGATAGGGCAAGTTATTTCTTTAGATAAAAAAGAGGAAGAAAAGGTAGAAATTGTTTTTTAATTTCCCAGGTAAGGATTAAAATAACCAAATTTTATCCAGGGACATTCTTTTTTTATTCTCTTTAAGAAGTTGTGAAGTCCCAGGCTGGGGCTATTAAATTGGGGAAAAAGGCTTAAATAAAGATTGGGGTCGAGATTTAAGTTTCTAAGCTGAATGAAATCTACCTGATAAGTTTTTAACAAATCCAAGAGAGCTTCTGTTTCCTGCTCTGTATCATTAAATCCAGGGAAAAATAAATAGTTTAAGGAAACAAAAAGATTATGTTTTTTGGCTTCTTTTATGGTTTCTAATACCTGAGCAAAAGAGTAATTGGGTCTATAGTAGGATAGATAGTATTGTTCTTGAGCAGAGTTTAGGCTGATGCGAAAAGAAGTTAAACCTGCTCTGGCTAAAGGCTCTACTGCTTCTGGAATAGAGCCATTGGTATTTATATTGATAGTGCCGTGCCCTTTTTCTTTCTGTAAAGGGTTATGGCCTTGGTAATGATTTTCCATTCAGTCAAGGGGTCACCTTCACAACCCTGACCAAAGGAGAAAATAGGGTTTTTAGCCCTTTTGGCGTGTATTTCCATTACTTCAGCAATTTCTTGAGGTTTAGGCCTGAAACTAATGCGTTTTTGCGTGGCTGGAAAGCCAGAATCTTCTGGTTGTAAGGAAATGCAACCTATACACCGGGCATTACACCTTTGGGCTGTGGGCAAAGGGGCTTCAAAGCGCCCCAAGGCCAGGTTTTTGGCTGCAGGACAGGAATAGGTAAGGGCACAGCGCGTTAGATGCTGGATAAGTCTATTTTGGGGTAAAAGTTGTAAAAGTTTTCTTGCTCCCTGAGCAATCTTTTCCTTGGGGATATTTAAAAACACCTGGCGCTGTTCCTTATCTACCTTTTTTGCTGCTACGTAAAACTTGTCCTGATAAAAGCCTACTGCTCCATAAGCAAATAAGGGCAGAGGTTTTTGGGGATTTTCTTCTAAAAAGGCACATACTCCCGAGAGGGTATAACCTGGAGAAACAAAGGCAGCTACTGCGTTTTCTTCTAAGACCTCCACCTGACCACTATCAGGGTCTAATCCCAGAGCCCTTCTTTTGGGAAGTAAGTATAAAGAGCTTTCTGGAGGAAGCTCTATAAGTTCATCTGGACGGGGCAGTCCCCATTCTTTTCCCCTTCTAACCAGCATGAGTAGGTGGGGGTGGTCATAGATATTGCCTTCATCATCAGCAAAAACTAAATGGGGTCTTATTTTTTCACTCATCTTATTTGAATTTGGTTATGGGGTTTCCATTGGTCTTAAGGCCAAATCTAAATTTTTAAATGGAAATTGGTCTTCTGTAAAGACACTTTTTAAAGAAAAAGAAGGACAGAGCCCTTAAAACAGAGCTCTGTCCTTGTAAAAAGGGGAGGCGAAGATGAATTAACGCTTTGAATATTGGAACCTGGCTCGGGCACCTTTTTGTCCGTATTTTTTTCTTTCCTTGGCCCGAGGATCGCGGGTTAAAAATCCTGCTTTTTTAAGAATAGGTCTTAATTCTGGATCGTAGTCCAATAAAGCTCTGCTTATGCCGTGCCTAACAGCCTCAGCCTGACCAGTCATACCCCCGCCATCTACATTTACTTTGATATCAAACTTGTCTTCCAGCTTTACCAGCTTTAAAGGCTGTCTAACAATCATACGCAAAGTGGGGCGAGGAAAATAATCTTCTAAAGGACGGCCATTGACAATAATCTGACCACTACCTTTATAGAGCCTGGTTCTTGCCACAGATGTTTTTCTTCTGCCTGTTCCATAGAAGAAATCTACACTCATAACCTTCTCCGTGTATTAAATTTCTAATGCTTGAGGTTGCTGGGCTGTATGGGGATGCTCTGCACCTCTATAAACTTTTAGTTTTTTTAACAATTTTCTTCCCAAGCGATTTTTGGGAAGCATACCCTTCACTGCTTTTAAGATGACATCTTCTGGCTTGTTAGCCAGCATTTCTTCCAGGGTTCTGCTTTTAATACCACCTGGATAACCTGTATGCCAATAATATTTTTTCTGCTCTAGTTTGCGACCAGTAACGCTTACCTTTTCAGCATTTACCACCACAATAAAATCCCCACAATCTAAATGAGGGGCAAATTCTGGTTTATGTTTACCTCTGAGCCTTGTTGCTATCTCTGTGGCCAAACGACCTAAGGTCTTGCCTTCGGCATTCACTACATACCAATTGCGAGAAATCTCTTGTGGCTTTGGACTATAGGTTTTCATTTTCCTTACCTCTCCTTGAACTGAAGAAAGACTGTTTATGTGTTTTTAAAAAATCTGTCAACCTTTTCTCTAAAGGAAAAAAGAAAATAGTATCTTAAAAAAAAGAAACATTTACTTTTTATTTTTCTTAGCTTAAAAAAATGATAAAAATAAAAATCTTAGGAGAAGAAGAATGTCTTTATTAGTCTTACCCCCAGAAAAATTGAGAAGGACCATTGACCCTGCTTCTCTGAAGATAAAGAGCAGTCAAGAGCTGGAAGCAGAAGATGTGATTTTGTTACCCGGACAACCCAGGGCGTGTAAGTCCCTGGAGTTTGGGCTAAGAATAGAGCTTCCTGGATATAATATAGTAGTTACAGGAGTGCCAGGTACAGGAAGGCATACCTTAGTTAAGTCTGTAGCTAAAAAGTGGGCAGCAGAGAAAAAAAATCCTGGGGATTGGTGTTATGTCTATAACTTTGAAAAGCCCTTTAATCCCCTGTACTTAAAATTAAAGCCTGGGGAAGGGAAGGTTCTGGCCCAATCCATGGAAACTTTTATTGAAAATGCTAAAAGTAATCTGCGTAGTGCCTTTGAAAGTGAAGAATACCAAGCCCAAAAAGATGCCCTGGAACAGGAGTTAAGGGAAAAACAACAAAGAGAAATAGAGCGCTTGCAACAAATGGCTGCAGAAAGAAGCCTCTCTTTAATGAGAACTCCCCAGGGTCTGGTTTTTGTCCCCTTAAAAGAAGGCAAAGCCCTTACTCCAGAAGAGTTTGAAAGCCTTCCTGCAGAGGAAAGAGAAGTATTTGAACAACACCTGGAGGAAATGCAAAAGGAGGCCCAGCGTTTTTTCAGAAGATTCCCAGGTGGCAACAGGAAGTAAGAGAGAAAATAAAACAACTAAATCAAGAGGTTGCCAAGTTTACACTAAAACATCTTTTAGATGAATTAAAAGAAAAGTTTGCCCAGAATAAACAGGTCCTTGCTTATCTGGAAAAAGTAGAAGCAGATATGGTCAAAAATATAGCCCTGTTTTTTTTAGAAGAGCAAAAAAAAGCTGCCCTGCAAGAAGAAATGCCTGTGCCTTTAAAAAGTGAAGAGAGTAAGAACTCTTCTTTTTCAGGCGCTATTTAGTCAATGTGTTAGTGGATAATTCCCATTTAAGCCACGCTCCTGTAATTTATGAAGATAATCCCAGTCTGGGAAATTTGGTGGGGAAAATAGAGCATATCCAACAAATGGGCTTTCTGGTTACAGACTTTCACCTTTTAAAACCAGGAGCACTACATAAGGCCAATGGAGGCGTATTAATCCTGGATTTGGAGCAGCTTTTGTTAAATCCAGGCAGTTTTGAAGCCTTGAAGAGGTGTTTAAAATCTGCCCAAATTCGTATTGAAAATTTAGCTGAAAAGTTTTCTTTAATAAGTACAGTTTCTTTAGAGCCAGAACCCATTCCTTTAGAGGTAAAAATAATTCTTATTGCTCCTCCTTATCTGTTTTATCTTTTAAAAATGTATGACCCTGACTTTATCAAGCTGTTTAAGATAATAGCTGATTTTGATGAATCTTTACCCTTTGATGCAGAAAATATTAATTATTATCTTAAACTTATAGCTTCTATAATTAAGAAGAATAACTTACTTCCCTTTAAGGCCGAAGCCATAGCTAAGATTATGGAATATGCCTTAAGAGTTGTTGAAGATAAGGAAAAAATAAGTGCAGAGATAAGAAAGGTAAGTGATTTAGTAAGTGAATCTTCTTTTCTGGCCAAAAGTAAAAACAAAGAAGAAGTGGAAAAAGCAGATGTCCTGGAGGCCATAGAATTTAGAGAGTTTAGAGTAAATCGCTATCAGGAAAAGGTGCTGGAAGCCATTTTAAGGGATATTATTTTTATAGAAACAGAAGGTGAGGCCATTGGGCAGATTAATGGTCTCTCTGTTATCTCTTTAGGTGATTTTTCCTTTGGAAGGCCAAGTAAAATCACTGCTAATGTGCGTTTGGGAGAGGGAGAAGTGGTTGATATTGAAAGAGAAGTGAAATTGGGAGGGCCTATTCACTCCAAAGGAGTAATGATTTTGAGTTCTTTTTTGGGAGCGCGTTATGCTAAAACCAACCCTCTATCCTTAAAGGCTACCTTGGTTTTTGAACAATCCTATTCAGGCGTAGAAGGGGATAGTGCGTCAGCTGCAGAGCTTTTGGCCCTGCTTTCAGCTATAGCTGAAGTGCCCTTAAAGCAAGGTTTGGCCATTACTGGTTCTGTGGACCAAAAGGGCAGGATTCAACCTATTGGGGGAGTAAATGAAAAGATTGAGGGCTTTTTTACCCTTTGTAAGAAAAGAGGTTTTACTGGAGACCAGGGTGTGGTTATTCCCAGGGCCAATGTTAAACATTTGATGTTAAAAGAAGAAGTGGTGGAAGCAGTAAAAGAAGGTAAGTTTAAGGTCTATGCTATAGAATCTATTGATGAAGCCATAGAACTTTTTACTGGCCTACCAGCAGGAGAAAGTATAGAGGGAGAAGGGTTTGCCAGAGGAAGTTTTAATGCCTTGGTTCAGGAAAAATTGGAGTTTTTTGCTCAAAGAAGAAAGGAGCTGGCCAGGCAGCTTCAGGGAAAGGAAGGGGATGGAAAAGAGGATTAAACGCCTTTTGCTTTTATTGGATGGTTCCAAGCTAAGCTGGCAGATTCTAAGGTTTGGGCAGTGGCTGGCAAGGATTTTTTCAGCTGAAGTAAAGCCTGTCTATATCGAAGAACCTTCCTTATTGCCTCAGAAAATATATGCTAGAGAGGTGCGTTTTTTCTCCTTTCAAGTCCAAAGAGAAGATTTTTTTTGGCAAAAGGAAGTGAGATTTAAAGAGGAGAGGGTGCGTAAGTTTTTGGGGCAAGGAGAAGTTTCAGATTTGCACCTGGCAAAAGTGCAAGGTAATGGGGAAGAGGTTTTGTTAAACCAGATTACATCTGGGGATCTGGTAATTTTGGGTAAAAGAGGCTGGAGTAAGAGGGGTTTTTTTTGTGTGGGCTCCACTGCTACCCAGCTCTTAAAAAAAGGGTGTGGAAGCGTGCTCCTTCTGGAAGAAGGAGAGAAACCAATTAATCATTACTTAGTTATCCTTGAAGGGTGTGAACACGATAGGCAGGTTTTAGATTTTAGTTTTAAGGTCTATAATTCTTATCCCAAGGATATCTTCTTTTTTATTCCTGCAGAAAAAAAGAATTTTTTAAGCTCATTAAGTATAGAATATCCTTTTTTAAAGGATAAAGATATTTTTGAATTTAAAAATAAGTCTGAATTATTTTTTGCATTGAGTAAAGTTAGAGGGAATAATTTTTTGTTTTTGAATTTTTTGGCTGAAGAAGAGTTGTTTAATTTTATTTGCAACTTTAAAGGAAGTGTTTTTGCTTTGAGGTGATTATGCTTACAGTTAGAAAAAGTTTGCTGCAGTTTGTATTTTCTGGTTCTTTTATGAAAAGATGGAATGATAAGCTAAGACCTGTTGAATTGGTAGAAGTAGAAAAGCAAGCCCATAAGATGATGCTGGCTTTTGTATTATACCTCTTAAATAGTAAGGATTTACAGGAAGAAGAGCAAATTGAACTTGGAGAGGAAGTTATTTTAAAAGGAATTTTTGATTATTTTTATCGTTTAATTATCACAGATATAAAACCCCCTATTTATTATAAAATAAAAGGAAATCCAGCCCATTTTTCTGAACTTACTTCCTGGGTATTAGAACAGCTTCATCCTAAGATAGAGTGTCTGGGTGAAAGTTTTTGGCAAAAACTTGTCAATTATTTTAAAGAGCAAAAAGAAGAGGGACTTAGCAATCAAATCCTGGAGGCAGCCCACTTATTGGCCAGCTGGTGGGAGTTTTCTTTGATTAGGGACTTAAATGCTTTTGATCCAGAGATGGCAGAAATTGATGCTTCTTTTAAGCAACAGATTCAACAATACACCTTTTTGCAGGGAGTTGCTGAATTACTTGCTGAAGAAGACAATGCCTTGAAAAAGGTAATTAACTTATGGGGGCAGCTTAGATTCCAAAAACGCTGGTCTCAAACTCCCAGGATTCCAGAAACTTCTGTTTTAGGACATCTTTTTATCGTTGCCTGCTATGCCTATTTCTTCAGTTTGGTCATAGGGGCTTGCCCCAAAAGAAGACAAAATAACTTTTTTGCAGGCTTGTTTCATGACTTACCCGAGCTTTTAACCAGGGATATTATTTCACCGGTAAAAAAGTCTGTACCTAAAATTAGCAATCTCATTCGAGAATATGAAGAAAGTGAATTGGAAAAACGGATATTTTCGCTTTTAAAGGATTATCCTCTGGTGGTGGAAAGGCTAAAATATTTTTTAGGTCTTGATGTGGGGTCAGAATTTACTTCTACAGTTATTTTACAGGAAGAAGTAAGGGAAGTTACTTTAGAACAACTGGAAGTAAATTATAATAAAGATGAATTTGACCCAAAAGATGGAGAATTATTAAAAGTATGTGATAATTTAGCTGCTTTTATTGAAGCTTATACTGCCTATAGAAATGGAATTATGAACGAGCAGTTGCAAGTAGCTATTTTTAGGATTAAAAGTCAATATCAAAATTATATGTTAGCTAATAAGCTACATATTGGTGGATTGCTTTCTGACTTTGATTAAAAAATAGTAAAAGGAGATAGACAATGAAAAGAATATTTATTTTTATGGTATTTTCCTTGTTTTTGTTGGGGTGTTCTAGTGTTAAAACTCAAGGGGACTTTTCTTATCCTCTGGAAAAAAAGTTGGGTTTGGTGGTTTTGAAGAATAATACAGAGACTCCTTTAGCTGGATTTAGAGCTAGTAGTATCTTAGAAGGTATTCTGGAAGCCAGGGAAGTTAAGGTAAAGTTTTATTTACAGGAAAAGTTGCAGGACGAGTATTTACCTCAGGAAGTGAATAAATTTTTACTTCAGGCCAAAGAAGATGGTCTGGAATATCTTTTGAGTGGAGAAGTTAATGAGTGGAGGTATAAAACAGGTATAGATGGAGAGCCTGCAGTAAGTGTTCGCCTGGCTTTGTGGGATGTACAAAAGGAAAGCATTGTCTGGAGTGGAGTTGGGGCTAAGAGCGGCTGGGGACACGAGTCTTTAGGTACAGTAGCTCAGGAAGTATTGTTGGAACTTGTAGAGGAAGTTTTTTAAGTATGCGTAGCTCTCTTTGGGGAATAATCTTAGAGACTATTATTTTTGCCTTCCTATTTTTTGTGTTGGGTTTATTTTTCAATTCAAAAGACCCTCTCTTTTTACATAGCCACTTAAACTATACTTTGCTGGTTTCAGTTGTCTTGACTTTATTTTACGGGTTGAGTGCTGGTTTAATCTTGCTTATTCTGTTTATTATTGAGGGATATTTTTTTTATTCTGAATTTCCCTATCTTTTTTATATTCAGAATTTTTTATTTATTTTGGTATGCGGAGAGTTTAACTATTATTGGAATAGTAAGATAAGAGGTAATGAAGAAAAATTAAGATACTTTAAGAATAGATTAAGAGAGCTGGGTAGAAGTTTTTATGTTTTGAAAATATCACATAATCAGCTAGAAGAAAAATATTTAACTAAACCTTATAGTTTGAGAAATATTTTGTACGAAATAGAAACTGCTTTCCAAAAATCAAAACAAGAGGCACTTATAAAACTGGAGGCAGTAATAAAAAATTATTTTAAGGTAAAAGATTTTGATTTACTTTTGGTAGATAGAAAAAATTTAGAGTTTTATACCCCAAATCTAAAAAAGAAAAAACTTGCCACCAGGGAAGTGGAGTTAATTCAAAATTCTTTTGAACAAGAAGAAGCTATCTTTATTTCTTCAGAAGAAAAAGACCTGGATAACAATTTATTAGCCGTTATTCCTGGTTTTAACTGGGACAATAAACCTCTACTGGTTTTATTGGTAAGAGAAATGGAGTTTTTAGACTTTAATCAAGAAAATTTTATGGCTATGTTTATTACCCTTTCCTACTTGGCCATGCGGATAGGTTTTGTAAAAGATACTTTTAAAGATGAGCTTTGTAAATATTGTGACCCTCGTTTTGTAAAGGATGTGTATACCTTATCTTACCTGGGAGAGAAATATAAGCTTAATAGCTCCCTGGTGGCTATTTTATTAAATCCCAAGTTGGAAAACTATTTAAAGAGTTATAAGTTAAGGCTTAGACTTCTGGATAGAATAGAGTTTTTAACCTGGCAAGATAAAAAAATAGCCCTTATTCTTTTCCCCTTTGAAGGTAAAAATGGCGCTTTGGGATTTGTAGAAAGGATTAAAAAGGAAGGCTTTGAGCTTAGAGATTATCAAATAATACCCTTTGCCAACTCTTCTCTGACCAAAATCAAACAAGAAGTAAGAGCTTTTCTAGCTTTATTATGATTACTTTTGATAACTATATACTATTTTATATTGTATTTTGCTTTATTTTAGCTTTAACTTTTTTTATTTTTTTGATTAAAGATTTGTATAAAAAAAGTTATATTTTTATCTTTTTACTTGTGTTTCTTTTGACTGTTTTAAATCCTGTTTTTTCTTCTATATTTTTTATTTTTATTCTTAAACAAAAAAATAAAACAATTAGTAAGGAAAAAGTACTATTTGAAGAAGAAGATAATATTTGGGCTAAACCTTTTAATTTTGGTATGAGAAGATTGGGAGAAGCAAGTGTATCCCTTTTGCCTGAAAAGGGAAATGTTCCCTTAGAAATAAGACTGGAATTAATCAACCTTTTAAATCAATATAAAAGTCCCTGGAGTATAAGAATTGTAGAAAACTTATTAAAGGATAAAGAAGATGAAGTAAGGCTTTTGGGATATAGTGTTCTGGATAAATTGGAAACCAGGATAAGTAAAAAGGTAGAATATTTTTTAGATAAATATCATGGAGCAAAAGAAAAGAAAGAAAAGGCTATTCTGGCTCGTAATATAGCCTATGCCTTTTGGGACTTTCTCTATTATAATTTGGTAGATACAGAAATGGAAAAGGTAATTTTAAAGAAGATAGAATTCTTCTTGGAAGAAGCCAAAAAGGTTTTACCCAAAGACCCTTATGTGCTGGTTTTGTTGGGAAGAATGGCTTTGCGGCAAGGTAAGCAACAAGAGGCTATTTTCTGGCTGTCCAGGGCTAAAGAATACGGAGCTAGCAACTATAGTACGATTCCCTATTTGGCTGAAGCCTTTTTTGCTTTAAGAGATTTTACCAGCCTTAAAAAAATAGCCAATGAATTTAAAGAGTTTGTAGAGCATCCTAAACTTGGGCTTATCTGGAGGATGTTAGTTAAGTGAAAGAATATACCCTATTGGAAAAAGAGAAGTCTTTTGATATTTTAATTTTAGCTGAGGGAACATATCCCTATGTACGCGGTGGAGTTTCTTCCTGGATTCATCATTTAATTTCCATTTTTCCTGAATACAAATTTGGAATTGTTTTTTTAGGGAGTAAAAAAGAAGACTATGGTGAGGTACAATATACTTTCCCAGAAAATTTAGTATACCTAAAAGCTGTCTTTATTTTTGATTTTGCGTATTTTAAAATAAAAAAAGGTTTAAAGATAAAAAAAAGCACGATTGAAGATGTTTTCAAGCTACATAAGTGGTATAAGGGCTTAGAGCCCAATTTTCCTCCAGTATTTCACTCCCCCAGGACCTTTTATGAAGATTTGGAGGCAGATAAATTTTTATACTCTAGAGATAGTTTTGACTTTATTGTTCAAAATTACTTACAAAGTGCCAAGGAATTGCCTTTTATTGACTATTTTTGGCAAATAAGAAATTTGCACTTACCTGTACTTGAATCTAGTAAAATTTGTAAACTGGATTTTAAATGTAAAGTTATTCATAGCCCTTCAACTGGCTATGCTGGATTTTTGGGTTCTTTATTGTCTTATGATAGAAACATACCTTTTATTTTAACTGAGCATGGTATTTATGTGCGGGAGAGAAAAATTGATATTTTTTCTCAGGAAGATAATATTTATGGTTATAATTTATTTTCATCTGATAAAAGTAAGTTAGATATAAAGAAAATCTGGATTTCCTTATTTGAAGGATTGGCTAAAATAACTTATAATAGAGCATTTAAAATAGTTTCCCTTTTCCTAAAGCTAGAGATATACAGGTTAAAATAGGTGCTCCTAAAGAAAAATGCTTGGTTATACCCAATGGCATAAATCTAGGTATATTTAAAAAAGAGAAGCAGCAAAGAAAAAATGTAATTGTAAATATCGGAAGAGTGGTAAAGATAAAGGATATAAAGACTTTTATAAAAGCCATGGGGGTTCTTTTGACTAAAAAGAAGGATGTGGAAGGTTGGATTGTTGGACCCACAGAAGAAGATGAGGAATATGCTAGAGAATGTCTGGACTTGGTTGCTGCTTTGGGTTTGGAAGATAAAATAAAGTTTTTAGGCTTTAGAAAACCAGAAGAAATTTTGCCCGGAGTAAAATTGTTGACCTTAACTTCCATAAGCGAAGGAATGCCTCTGGTCATTTTAGAAGCCTTTGCCTGTGGAGTGCCAGTGGTGGCCACAGATGTGGGGGCATGTAAGGACTTGATCTATGGGCAGGAAGGAGAAGATAAAGCCCTAGGCAAAGCTGGAGAGATTGTGCCCCTGGCCAGTCCTAAGGAAATTGCCCGGGTGTATCTGGATTTTTTGGTAGATAGAGAAAAATGGCAAAAGGCAAGTCTGGTAGCTCAAAAAAGAGTCCATACTTTTTATTCTCAGAAGGTTTTTTATAATAATTATAAGATGTTGTATCAAGAGGCATTAAGTAAATGGCCGGTATAGCCTTTGAACTAAAAAAACTTTTAAAAAAACAAAAACTATTTTCCCTGCTTGTAGCCTATGGTTATAGTGCTGTGCTGATTTCTGGTCCTTGGGTAATTTCTATTATCAGCATTTTGTTGGTGGGTTATTTTGCATACTCCCAGCAGGATAATCTTTTTATTCTCCAGTTTCAAAGTCTAGTGACCTATTTGCTGGCCCTTAGCCTTATTCTTACTGGTTCTTTTCAGCTTTCTTTTGTTCGGAGTATAGCAGATTTTATTTTTCAAAAAAGGGAAGAACAGGTATTCCCCAATTTAATGGGAGCCCTTTTATTATCTTTTGGGCTAGGTATAATTGGGGCGTTTATTGGTATAGGTTTATTTTTAAACTCTCTGGATTTGACTATTAAAATTCTAATACTTTTTTCTTTTATTGCTCTTTGTGGAATCTGGATTGTCAATGTTTTGTTCTCTGGCTTAAAAGAGTATAAAAAACTTTTATTATTATACTTTGTTTCCTTTGCAAGTATATTTGTTTTTTCTTTTTATTTTAAAAAATATGGATTATCTGGTTTGCTTTTTTCTTTTCTTTTAGGCCTAAGTATTCTTCTTTATCTTTCCTTAATTTTGATAGGTAATAATTTTGTTTTAAACAATTTTATTTCTTTTGATTTTTTGCAAAAAGATAATTTTTACCTTACATATGCTTTAATAGGTCTTTTTTATAATCTTGGTATTTGGATAGATAAATTTATGTTTTGGTTTTCCCGGGATACAGGAAGAGTAGTTATTGGCGGTTTAAAAAATTCCATTCTTTATGACTTACCTATCTTTTTGGCCTATCTTTCTATTGTTCCTGGAATGTCTGTGCTTTTTTATCGCCTGGAAGTAGATTTTGCAGAGAAATATGAAAAATTTTACGATGCTGTTAGAGAGAAGGGAACCTTAGAGGAAATTTTTTACTATAAAAAAAAGATGATTAGAAGTATTAGAATGGCCATTCGGGAGATAATGATAGTGCAGGGTATATTTACCTTGATTTTGTTCTTAACTTCAGAGGATATTTTTTCTTTGCTCAATATTCCCAAATTGTATCTACCACTTTTTTATGTGGACCTGGTTGGAGCTCAGTTGCAGCTTGGATTTACCTTTTGTTTAAGTTTTTTATTTTATTTGGATAAAAGAATTATTTGTCTTATTATGTCTATTTTATTTTTTGTCTTAAACTTTATTTTTACTTACCTAAGTATAAAATTAGGTCCATATTTTTATGGTTATGGATTTTCTTGTTCTTTGCTCGTTTGTTTTGTTTTAATCTTATTTTTATTAAGTAAAGTAATGGAAGATTTAGAATATGAGACATTTGCCTTTCAAGAGTATTAGTTTAATAATCTTTATTTTTTTAGCAGGTAATATTTGGGCCCAAAAAATTGAGGATGGAATGTGTTTTTATTATGGAAATAGGCTTCCTGAAGAAATGCTGGCCTATTGTAAGTATATTGTTGTGGATGATAAAAACCTGGAAGAAAAGCCTGTAGTTACTTATGATTTAGATACTAAATATATAGCCTATTTGAGTGTGGGAGAAAGTCTGGATAAGGCAATAGCTAAAGATTGGGTCCTGGGAGTAAATAAAAGATGGGACTCTAAGGTAATGGATTTAACTAATAGGAAGTATTTTGATTATCTTTTAGCCAGGGCCAAAAGACTTTTAACTAAAGATTATGGAGGTATTTTTCTGGATACCTTAGACTCAGCTACTCTTTTTTTAAAGGGAGAGAAATTAGAGGCTTATTTTGAACAAGAGGTTAAGCTGATTAAGACTCTAAGAAAGTTATTTCCTCAGAAGCTGATTATTCTCAATAGGGGTTTTGAAATAATACCTAAGGTCTTTCAAGATATAGACGCTTTAGCTGTAGAGTCTCTTTTTTGGGGATATGATGCTGTAAATCAAAGTTATGTTCCAGTGAAATCTGAAGAAAGAGAGAAACTTCTTGTTTTACTTAAGGGTATTAAGAGTAAATATAAGTTGCCCATAATAGTTATTGACTATTTAAAACCTGGCGAAATGGAGAAAGGTCTGGAGTTATCTCAAAAGATACAACAGCTTGGATTTATTCCTTATATCAGTAATGGAGAACTTAATGCTCTGGGAATAAATGAAAAGTGTATTTATCCTCGCAAAGTTTTAATTTTAACAGATGGGAGCGTTTATAATGATATTTATAAAAATTCTCCTTCAAGGCTTATTTCCCTTCCTTTAGAATACTTAGGTTTTGTTCCAGAGATAAAAAATGTGTCCAGAAGTTTACCTGAGTTTCCTTTAAAAGATAGATATGCTGGAATTATCGTCTGGTTGAATAAAGGTGTTTTAGAAGATTATTCCCGATTTTATGTGTGGGTTAAAAGAGCTATTGCTGAAGGAAATAAGGTTTTATTTTTGGAAAGTTTTGGTTTCCCAGAAGAAAAGGAGTTTTTAAATCCTCTGGGCCTGGATTTAGTAGAAGTGCAGGATAAAAACTTTAATTTATGGTTTAATAAAAAGTATTTGGGCTTTGAGATTGAACCTAGAATAAGAGCAGAAGATACAGGCCTGGTGCTCCAAAGAGGAGAGCCCTGGTTAATGTTAAAGAATAAAAAGGAGCAAATTACGCTTATGGCCAAAACTCCCTGGGGTGGGTATGCTTGGGGAGAGAGTTTTTTGCTCAACAGCCCAGAAGAAATCTGGGTTGTTGACCCTTTTCAACTGGTTCAGGAGATGCTGGAACTACCTCTTCTTCCCATACCTGATGTAAGCACAGAAATGGGGAAAAGGATTTTCATAGCTCATATTGATGGAGATGGAGCAGTAAGTAGGGCTGAGTTTGAACCAGATAAGCTGGCTGCAGAAATCATTTATTCAAAAATTTTAAAAAAATATACCTTGCCCCATGGAGTTTCTTTTATTGAGGCAGAAATTGCTCCTCATGGACTTTATCCCCAACTTTCAGCTAAGATGTTAACGTTAGTTAAAAAGATTTGGCAACTTCCCTATGTGGAGCCAGCCAGCCATAGCTATTCGCATCCTTATCAGTGGAAAAAGGTGTTGCTTAAGAAAGAGGAGTTAGAAGATACAACAGGAGAATTTTATAACTTACCCCTTAAAAACTATACCCTTAATCTGGAAAGGGAAATTATAGGTTCAGTTGATTTTCTGAGTCAACTTACCTCTAAACCCTTACGCTTGTTTTTTTGGACAGGAGATTGTTTGCCCACTGAAAATGCTCTTAAAATTGCTTACAAACAGGGTTTATACAACATTAATGGGGGTGATACGACAATAACCAATCAAGAGCCCTGGTTTTCCAGGATAGCTCCTTTGGGCTTTAAAAGGGGAAAGTTTATTCAAATTTTTGCCCCTGAACAAAATGAAAACCTTTACACCAACTTATGGAGAGGTCCCTTTTATGGCTATAAGCAGGTAATCCAGACCTTTTTAAAAACCGAAAGTCCCAAAAGGTTAAAACCCATAGACATATATTATCATTTTTATTCTGGTTCTAAACTTGCATCTTTAAAGGTTTTGGAAGAGGTATACAATTTTTGCTTGCAGCAAGACATTCATCCCCTTTATGTTTCTGAGTTTTTACAAAGGGCGTTGGCCTTTTATAATAGTGTCATACTTAAAACTAGTGAAGGCTTAGAAGTAGTTAAAAAGGGAAAATACTTTGGACTAGACTTTAACCTTGGCACCTTAAGGTTGAGCCAGGAAAGCATTGTTTCAAATAGCTGGGGAAGAAAGCAAGATAAAAATCTTTATTACTATCACTTAGAGCCTGATAGTTACAGAATAAAGGTAAGCACAAAATCTAATTTAAAAAATAAAAAAGAACCATATTTAATTTCTTTAAATGGAAAGGTTTTGAGATTTAAAAAATATAAACAAGGCTTTGATTTTAAATTTACCTCTTTTAGACCTGTAAAGGGAGAGCTGTTTTTGCCAGATGGTTGTCGTCTTGATTTTAAAAATAAAGTGAAAGTAAAGAAAAAAGTAGATACATATGTTTTTCAAAGTAAAGAGAAAACAGTTGCAGGAAGAATTACCTGTAGACAGTGAAGAAAAAGTTGTCACAGGAAGTGAGCTTTTGTTTATTTTAGGAGCCTTTTTATTGGCTTTATTTTTAGTTTTTCCCAGAAAGTCTTTGGACTTTTATGTCTTAAGCGAACAGAAAAATTTGGATTTAGCCATTTCCTATCTGGAAGTTTTGGTAAAAAAATATTCACGGGTGGATTATGCCAGAGTACTTTTTCAAGGCTATGTACATAAGGGAGAGTGGGAAAACGCTGAAAAATTGGGAGAAAAGATTAAATTAAGCCCTTTTTTGCGCTATGATTTAAGTAAAAGTCGGTTTTTTGCTTTGCAAAATAAAGAACCCAAAAAAGCCATAGCTTACTTACAAAAGTGTTTAAGCTTACTTAAGGAAATAGAAATAAAAGAAGAAGTAAAACCGTCCTGGCTTTATGAGGAGTACTGGAGGCTGGGGCAATCTGCAGAAGCGCTTAGAATAATTGAAAATTATGGCCTTTATAAGGAAGATGTGAAGTGGGCTAAAAAGGGGCTTGAACTTACTCTGGCTAAGTCTGATTTTAAAAAGGCAATGTTTTTTTTAGAAGAACTCATAGTCAAAGATAGCCCCAATTCTTTGTTCTGGAAACAAAAAAAGGCTGTTTTGCTCGAACAAGAGGGTAAATACCTGGCCAGTGCTGAGATTTATTTTCAATTGTTTAAAGAAAGTAAGGACAAAAAGCAAAAGAAAAAATTTTTAATATCAGCTTTTAAAGTTTTAGAAAGTGGGAATAAGGTAAAAGAAATTAAAAAATATTTACATAGTTATTTGAAAGAGATTCCTGGAGATTATGCCAGTTATAATTATTTTCTATCTCTGGCTAGAAAAGTTGGAGCCAGGAAAGAAGCCCAGTTCCTATCCAGGAAAATTTTGAGAGAAAATTAAATTGAAGATGAAAAAAGTAATTTTTACTTTGATTTTTTGTTTGCTTGCTTTAAATTTAAATCTTGCTCTAGCTGAAGATAACTTAAAGCAACAAACAGAGCTTTTAAAACTGGCTCTTAATGTGTTTGTAGAAAATAATGATTTAGATAATGCCTATAAAACAGCTTTAAAAGGTTATAAACTTAATAAAAGGGATATCTTCTGGCTTCAATGGTTAGCTCAAATTTCTATCTGGCAGGGAAAAACAAACCTGGCCTTTTCCTATTATAAGCAAATATATAAACTAAAACCCAGTTTAAACTTGAGTAATAAAATTATTAAGCTGGGTCTAGAGTTAAATCAATTAGATAAGATTGTAGATTTACTAGAGGAAAAAGTAAGGAAAAAAGAATATCTTTATGTAGATAGCCTCATTAAAGCCTATATCTATATTGGTTCTCCAGAAAAGGTATTTGCTTTACTTAAAAAAATACCCAAGAAGATAGCTTTTAATTATTATTTTATAGCCTCAGAGCTAGCTTTTTCCTTGGGAGAGCTTGATTTATCCCTGTTTTATTTAAAAGAAATAGAAAAGGTTAGAAAATTAAATTCTAAAGAAGTTAATCTTTATGCTAAAATTTTACTTATAAAAAGAAGATATGATCATGCGTTGCAAAAACTATATTCGATTAAAGACAAAATGGATTTTACTGAGCCAGATTATTGGTATAATTTAAGTGATTTATCTTGGCTTATGCAAAAAGATGAAATTGGTCTGGAGGTTAATTACTTTTTGTTTCAGCACGATATAGCTAGAAAGGTTGATTTTGAGCGTTTAGGAATACTTAGCCTTAAAAAGAAAGATTTTGATTTAGCTAAAAGGGTTTATTTAGAGGCCTGGAAGAAATATAAAGAGCCTATTTATTTCTTAAATTATGCCTATGTCTTAGATAGATTAAAGGACTATAAACTGCTTTATACAGAAATAGAAAAGTTTTCCCAAGAGGATAAACACTTTTTGGAAAATAATATAAATATTTTATTACTAAAGGCCAAATCTTTAACTTGGCTGGGTAAGAAAAGGGAAGCATTGGATATTTATTTAGAGCTTTATCTAAAATATAGGCAAAATAGTTTAGCTAGAGAGTATATTTATGCTGCTATTGAGTTGGGAGAGACAAAGGACTTACTTACTTTTTTAAGGTATCTAGAAGAAAATAAGTTAGTAGATGAGTCCCTATATTTAGTAGTTGGCTCTGCTTATACCTATTTACAGTATAATCAAAAAGCTATTTTTTACTATGATAAGTACTTGGATAAAAACAAACAAGATATTAGTTTTTTGGTTGATTATGCAGATGTTTTAGGCTCACTCGAGGAATATAAAAACAGAGAGATAAAACTTAGAAAAAGAGCTTATGCTTTAATAAAAGAAAGGATTAAACAAGATGATAAATTTTTAACTAATAAGGACAATCTTTATCTCTATCTGCGATTGTCTTTTTATTTTGATTCTCCTGGAAAAATAAAAAAATTATTAGCAAAAGCTAAAGAGATACTTCCAGAAGAAGAATATTTAAACCTTTATTATAGCTATCTTCTTGCACGGGGAAGTTATGAAAAAGCAATTTTTTTACAAAAAAGATATGGATTTGCTCCCCCCTGGGCTAAGATGAGTATGAACCTGGAGCAGGACAATAGAGAGGAGTTAGCCCGGTTAACCCAAAATTTTTTATTCAGGTTACCTATAAGAGATGAAGTTGAAAGCTTACGCAGGATTGGTAGAATAGATAGGAGTAAAGAAGTTGCTTTTAGTAACCTAGATAAGAATAAAAAGGACTTTTTACTCTATAAACAATTTAAAGATTTAATAGAAGAAAGTGAGGATAAAATACACCTGGCTACAGAGGCTAGCTTACATAAAGACTATGATATCTGGACTAATAGAGTATTGGTTTTGTCTGATTGGAATAAGTATTTAAGTTATAGTGTTTTATTAGAAGATAAATTAATCAAGGAGAGGGATAACAATTTATTTAACCTTCCAGATAACATAAGTAAATATACTTTAAGTTTTAGCTATAAAAGAGAAAGAAAAGAAGTAAAATTTTCTCTATGGAAAATAGTAAGTAAACAAGAGGTTTGGGGCGGGAAGTTAGAGTTTTCTTCTTATTTGAATAATAGACTGAATTTAAGGTTTAGAGTTTATGGTAATGACTTTGCTTCTGAAAATTTACTTGTGGAGACTTTAGGGCTTAGGGAAGGAATTGGGTTTGATTTAGTTTATGATTTAACCGATAGCTGGCAGACAGAGTTTAGCCAGGATTTTAGTAGATATAGAGATTTAAAGTATAATCTCTTTGGTCAGAGTAGAAGTAGTTTTTGGCAAATAAGTAAAAAGCTTAGAGTGGGCTATCCTTCTTTGACTTTACGCAATTACTGGCTTTATAATTCTTATGCAGAAAATCAGAGTAGCTATTTAAATCGGTTTTCAGTTCAGCCACCAGATTTGCTACCAGCGGATTTCTGGGAAACAGGCCTGGTTTTGGATTTTGGTCTGGAAAATAGAGACAACTATAATCGAGTATGGCGGCCTTTTGGAGAATTTGGAGTGGTTTATAACAATCAAAATGGTTGGGGGCCTTTTTTAGAACTGGGAGTTGGAGGTTCCTTATTAGGACAGGATAATCTGGCCCTGGGATTTGGTTATTCCAAAGAACTCATACAAGAAGGAGAAGGGGTGTATAGGTTTTACGGGGAATATAATTATTGGTTTTAAGCTTAGATAAAAATAAAAAAGGTGGTAAGCTTTAAAACTTACCACCTTTTTTCTTTTTTTGGTAGCGGGGGGAGGATTTGAACCTCCGGCCTTCGGGTTATGAGCCCGACGAGCTACCAAGCTGCTCCACCCCGCGTCAATCGAGAAAAGCTACTTTATATATTTTTTTATATTTGTCAACATTTTTGTCAGTGTTTTTTTATTTTTAGCCTTTTAGCTTGCCTGGTGATTATCCTTTCCTTATCGTTTATTTGCCTGGAGTGAGTGTGCAAAAAAGATAGATGCTGGGAATTTAGAATATCCTTGTTTTTGTGGACTTACTAGTTTAACTGTTCTAAAAAAGAGAGCAGTTCCTCTCCCACACTTTGTGAAGCTTTTTTATTTCCCAAAATAGTTTTGATTTCTTTTAATTTTAGGATAGTGTTGTTGTAGGTTTTTTCCTGTTCCCATAAGTTTATGCTTTGTAAGATGTTTTCTACATTAGCTTCTTTTTGAATATATTCTGGGAAAATTTTTTCTTTTAATATTAGATTGGGCATACCTATTGCTGGAACATCTATTAATAATTTACCCACCAGATAGGTTAGAGAAGATACCTTATAGGTGATAATGGTGGGTAATTGCATTAGTGCGCACTCCAGAGTTACCGTGCCAGAAGCAGCCAGGGCCAGGTAACTGCTGGCCATTTCTTGATATCTATATTTTCTTTCTACAATCTTACAATTTAATTGGGGGTTAAGGTATTGGGTTATTGTTTTCAGGTCTATGTTATCTGCCTTAATAAGAGTAAATTGATAATTTTTCTTTTGTTGTAAGTTTAAGCATACTTCATTAAAAAGTGGTAGCAAAGAATGCACTTCCTTATATCTACTTCCTGGTAATAATAAAATTTTATTTTTTTCTCTGGTTATATTTTTAAAGGAATTAAAGTCTATGATATCTAATAGTGGGTTTCCCACATAGGATGTATTTACTTTATATTGTTTAAAAAAATCTTCTTCAAAAGGAAAAATGCAAAATATTTTTTTGATATATTTTTTTAGAAAATGAACCCTATTTTTCCTCCAGGCCCAAACCTGAGGAGCAATGTAGTAAAAAACAGGTATGTTTAGGTGCCAGGCATATTTGGCCAGCCTAAAGTTAAAGTCAGGGGCATCTAAAAGAAGGATAAGGTCAGGCCTTGTTTTTTTAAGAGATTGCTTTATGTTCCTTAGCAATTTGAGGATGCGGGGCAAGGCGGAAAAGACTTCGGTAAATCCCATTACAGAAAGTTCTTCAGCCCTAAATAGGGCTTTTAGGCCGGCTTTACGGCTTAGCTCTCCTCCCATCCCAATGATGTTTATTTGGGGATGATGAGTTTTTAGCCAGGTTATAAGCTGGCTGGCATATACGTCTGCCGAAGGTTCACAGCAGTTTATCCAAATAGTTTTGCCCATGGTCTATCCTATGCTTAAAATTGAGTTTAAAGGTAATATGAAGTTGGGATAAATACAAGTTTTAGAGTAAGGGAGAAAAAATGAAACACCTTATTTTGTTTTTAGGGTTATTTTTATGGTTGGGAGTACCCACAGGAGAAGCCAGGGAGTTAAAACTGGCTCATGCTGTCAATACGCAAAGTCCCTATCATCTGGGGAGTTTGGAATTTAAAAAACTAGTGGAACAGGAAAGTAAAGGTGATTTGCAAATAAGGATATTTCCCAACAGGCAACTGGGAGATGAAAGGGCACTTATTGAAGCTTTACAAATGGGCTTGGTGGACTTGGCAGTTATTTCTACAGGCCCTGTGGGCAACTTTGTCCCTGAGTTTCTGGCCCTGGATGTGCCTTATGTTTTTACCTCCTATGCACAAGTAGATAGCGTGCTGGAGGGAAAGCTGGGTACAAAGTTTTTAAGTACCTTAAATAAAGCTAAGCTGGTGGGTCTGGCTTTTTGGGAAAACGGGTTCAGGCATCTTACCAATAACAAACATCCAGTATTGGTACCTCAGGATTTGGTGGGATTAAAACTAAGAACCATGGAAAACAGGGTTCACATTGAAGCCTTTGAATACCTGGGGGCCATTGTTCAACCTTTACCTTATGGAGAGGCTTTAGCTGCCCTCAAACAAGGTGTTTTAGATGGTCAGGAAAATCCCATAAACATTATTTATGCCTTTAAGCTCTACACCTTACAAAAGTACCTTTCCCTTACTGGGCATGTTTATTCTCCTGCCTTGCTTTTAGTTTCTCAGAAAACCTGGCAAAGTTTATCTGCTCAAGAAAAAAGTATTTTAAAGAGTAAAGGGTTAATCGCAGCGAAATATGAGAAAAGGTTGATTCGAGAGCAGGAACAAAATCAACTGGAAGAACTAAAAAAAGCAGGTATGAAGGTTTTTCAGGTGGATAGGGAAAAATTTAAAGCCTATTTAACTCCCTTAAGAGAAAAGTGGGCAGAAAGCTTTCCCTGGCTGAAGGAAATAGAAGCCTTTTTGCAGGAAAATAAGTAAAATATTTGTAATTACTTTCCTATACAAAAACGGGAGAAAATAGCCTCAAGGGTTTCTTCTGTGGTTATTTCTCCTGTTATTTCCGCTAGTTTTCTTATAGCTACATCCAGGTGCAGGGATAAAAGGTCATAGGGAAACTGGGAAAGGTTTTGCAGTAGCTTTTCCAGTTCTTCCTGGGCTTGCTGTAAGCAAATTTTTTGACGCAGGTTGGGTACCAGTAGGGATTGCTGTTCTTTTTGCTGGCCTACTAGTTTTTTTAAGATTTGTTCGGTTAGGAGGTTCAGATTTTTACCGGTTTTGGCAGAAAGGAAAATGGGCTCTAACTTACATTGATTTAGCCACAGGGGCTTTGTTTCTGTTTTATCTATTTTATTGATAACCAGAATAATTTTTTCCTGCTCTATACTTTCCAGTACTTTGTCTTCAAATTCACTCCACTCTTCTTCAATATCTATTAGCAATAAGCAAAGATCACATTGTTTTAAAAGCTCCCAGCCTCTTTTTAAGCCCAGATTTTCTACTTCATCCTGAGTTTCACGCAGACCAGCAGTATCTACCAGGCGTACAGGAAGTCCTTTAAGATTGATGCTTTCCTCTAAATAGTCTCTGGTAGTTCCTGGAATGGGGGTGACCAGGGCCCTTTCTTTACCAATAAGAGCATTTAACAAACTGGATTTTCCAGCATTTACCCTTCCTGTTAGAACCACCAGAGCTCCATCCTGGTAGATGTGTTTTTGTTCGTAGTTGGTAATTAATTCTTGTATTTCTCTGAGGATGGTTTTGATTTGGGGGCTTAATTGAGTGGGAGGCAGGATTTCCAGTTCTTCTTCTGGAAAATCCACTGCCAAGCAAAAGTGTTGTTTTATTTCCTCTAGATTGGCCCTCAGGGAAGAAATCTTTTCTTTTAACAGTCCAGATAGTTTTTGTTGAGCCAGGGGAATGGCTTTTTTCGTAGGAGCACTGATTAGTTCAGCTACAGCTTCAGCTTGGGTGAGGTCTAGCTTGCCATTGAGGAAAGCCCGATAGGTAAACTCTCCTGGTTTGGCCAATCTGGCCCCTAGCTTTAAGGTTTCCTCTAAAAGGGCTTGCAAAATAGCAGGTCCACCGTGGCAATTTATTTCTACCACATCTTCTCCAGTATAGGAGCCAGGCTCTGGCATATAAGCTAACAACACTTCATCCAGCAATTCGCCTTGAGTGGAATAGACATGACCGTGGTGTAAACGGTAGGGCTTTGGGCTGGTAAAGTGTTTTTGACTGGATTTAAACAAGCGAAGGGCAATATTTAAACTTTCTTTGCCACTTAATCTTATGATTCCCACTCCTCCCTGTCCCAGAGGAGTAACTATAGCACTTATGGTATCCTTCTGGTGCTCCATGTTTGGGTCCTTGTTATTTAATTTTTATACTTTTTAGGCTCTTTGGGGTTAAGAAGTGTTGGAAAGAAAAAGGCGAAGCGTTTAAGCTTCGCCTTTTTTTAGTGCTTACTGGGTAAGCCTTGTTTGTAATTGTTCTGGTTTGCGTCGCATTGTTTTTTTCTTAGGCATAATGAGTACTCTTTTCAGCGGGCCTTCTCCAAGGCTTTTGGTTTGAATACCTCTATCCTTTTGCAAGGTGAGGTGAATGATTCTGCGGTGATAGGAAGTTAAGGGCTGGGTTTTCATTGTTTTTCCAGTACGTTTTGCCCGTTGAGCCAAGGCCAGAGCTGTTTGTTTAATTTTTTCATTTTGTCTTTGGCGATAGTTAGCAGCGTCCAGCTGGATTCTAGAGATACCTGGACATTGTTTGGCTATAATCCTGTTAGCCAGGTACTGGATAGCTGAGATAGTTTGTCCGTCTTTGCCAATGAGTACCCCAGCATTTTCCTCTTCTTCAATACTTACATAGATTGGCTCTTTGCTCAAATCCACACTTATTTGCGAATTGGGGGCAATGGGGCGGGTCAGGTTGTGTACAATATCCCGCACTTTGTTTTCCACTTCCAAAGGATTTTCCCGTTTTTTGGCTTTAATTTTTGCCTTTTTTAGCCCAACCAAACCAAAAATACCAGAAGAGCCGCCGCTTAGAATTTCAATTTCCAGAGAGTCGCGTTCTGTCTGAAAGTACTCACAGGCCTTGGAGATAGCCTCATCCACATCCTTACCGACGAATTCTACAAATTCCTCCATGCTCACTCCTTACCTCTTTTCCCGGTTTTTAATTTTCAAAGAACAGTTCCCCTTTTTCGTCCATTACCCTTTTTAAGGGGAAAGATAAAGGTCATCACCGGGTCTTTAAGCCTGTTTTTCAACATCCACCACTGTTGGGCAATGGACAGTATATTGTTGACCAGCCAGTATATTACCAACCCAGATGGAAAGTTTAAAAAGAGAAAGGTAAAAAGTATAGGCATAAACAACATTACCTTTGCTTGGGTTGGGTCCCCTGGCGCTGGAGTCATCTTTTGTTGTATAAACATTGTTGCCCCCATAATCAAGGGGGTAATATAAAAAGGATCTTTAGCAGAAAGATCCGCTAACCACAAGAGATTGGTAAAGGGCAAGTGAGTTATAAAAGGAGCATGTCTAAGCTCAATAGCTCCTAAAAGCCCCTGGTATAATCCAAAAAAGACAGGGATTTGAATCAGCATGGGCATACAACCACCAGCTGGATTTACTTTGTAAGTTCGATACAGCCGCATCATCTCTTCATTCATTTTCTGGCGATCGTCTTTGTACTTTTCCCGTATTTCAGCCATGAGAGGTTGTAACTTTTTCATCTGGTTCATGGATTTATAGCTTTTTTGGGATAAAGGCCAGAAAAGAAGTTTAATTAAAATGGTTAGTAAAATAATGGCAATTCCATAATTATGAGTATAGGTATAAAAGAAGTTTAAAACTTTTATAAGTGGTTTGGCAATAAAATCAAACCACCCATAGTGTATAGCCTGGGATAGATTGTTGGGTACTAAAGCTAGTTGTTTTTCTTCCTTGGGTCCTAAATAATAAATACAATTTAAAGTGGTTTCATTGTTATTTACGATTTGAGACAAAGCTAAGCGATAGATATTTTTTTCCAGCTTTGCTTTAAAGACAAAATTGTTGCTTGTAGGCACTAAAGCCAGTAAAAAATAATTATTACTTATTGCTCCCCATTTTACTTTGTTATCTGTTAGAATTCCTTTTTCCAGGTCATCTTTATCTGTTTCTGCACTTAATCCATCTGTCCCCAAGTATACTATCTGGGTGGGATTATAACTGTTTTCTTCTCTGGTAAGAGGAAGGGTAGAAATTACAAAACTTACTTCATTGTCCTTGTTCCCAGGAGCTAAGATTTTGAGTTCTTCCTTGACTTGATAGGTGTCAGCAAAAAAGGTGAGGGTCCTTAAGAGGGTAATACCTTCAAATTCACCTTTAAAGGTCAAAGAGGTGCTTTCCCCTGGATTTAACTTTTTGTTTTCCCCTTGATAGCTCCAGCTGAATTTGTACCAGGTAGGTATGCGATTCCAGATAATGCCCAGAGGTCCTTTGGCCAGAGCTTCAGGACTGATTAAATCTATATGAGGAGAGTTTTTCTCTACACTTACTCGGTATTTTTTTAAGACAAAATGTTCCAGCACTCCACCTTGAGTATTAAGTATGGCTTGATATAGAGGAGTTTCTATGGTTATTTTTTTTCCCTTCTGGGGGTCAAATAAGTTGTTGATTTGTCCCAAATTGGAAGGAGTATAACTGGGAGCAGGTGTAGAAGTGGGTTGTTTAGTAGCCACAGTGTTGGAGGAGTTAGTAGTAATGTGTTGTTGTGGCTGTTGTTTAGGTTGAGGTGGAGGAAAAATTATATTCCAGAGTAATAATACCACTAAAGATAGCCCCACAGCCAAGAGTACTCGAATATTGTTATCCATGGATTTTTTTTCTCCTTAAAATATAGAATTGTTGAGGTACAGGGTCGATTCCGCCCTCAAAAAAAGGATTACAGCGTAAAAAGCGTCTAAGAAAAAGATAAGAGCCCTTTAAACAACCAAAGCGCAGGATGGCTTCTTTTGCATATTCAGAACAGGAAGGATAAAAACGGCACTTGGCAGGCCAGAGAGGAGAAAGGGCATATTGATAAATTTTGATTAAAAACAAGAGCACTTTTTTCATACACAGATACTTTTTTCCCTCAGGCTCTTAAAAAAGGAACTTAAGTCTTCTTCCACATCTTTAAACTTTAATGTGGACCATACAGGGTGTTTTTTAGGCACAATTACTATATCCTGTCCACCAGGAAGTAGGTCTTGATATAGCCTTACAAATTCACGAACTAACCTTTTTACCCGGTTGCGCACCACTGCTTTCCCGATCTTTTTACTTACAGTAATACCCACTCTTGCATATTCATAAGAGTTGGGACAGATGAAGACTATAAACAGAGAGGTAAAAAAACGGCGACCTCTTTCATAACATCTTTGAAATTGAGGTCGCTTTAATAAACGTCTTGTTTTGGGAAAGGTTAAACAGCTAATCTTTTTCTGCCCTTGGCCCTACGTCTTTTGATAACCAGTTTTCCGCCTCTAGTGCGCATTCTAACCAAAAAACCGTGAGTTCTTTTACGTTTGATTTTACTGGGCTGATATGTTCTCTTCATTGCTCTCTCCTTCTTGCTAACTTAAGACAAACTCTTTAGATAACTTCTTGAAAGATAATGGTCAAGAAAAAAACTCAGATAAAAATTTGATTTTCAGATAAAAGCTGATTTATCCATTGCACAAGATATTCTCGTTGTTCAGGCGTAGCATAAGTGATACACTGGCATCTGATTTTATTGCTGGCCCTGATTAAAAGTTCGGCCTTTAGCCAGTTTTTACCCAATTCCAAAGGAAAATAATAAGGTCCACAGTTGGATAGGTGTTCTTTCTGTTCAGAAGTATAGAACTTTTGGGGTAGAGGAAGCCAGTAGAGATTATCAAGAGGGTTATCCAGTTTTTTTTCTTTAAAACTCTTTTTTATTTTTTCCATGTCCTGCTGGTTTAATTCTTCGATATAATAGGATCTCATAATTACCTCTTTTTGTGTTCATGTATCTTTTTATTTTCTTCTAAATTTATTTCATCCAGATTAAACATCTTGCGTAAGGCATCAAGATATTTTTCTACCGTACCTTCTTCCTGCTGTCTTCTCTTTAAAAATAAAATTGGAGATTGATATAATTTACTTACTATGGACTTTAGCATAAGTTCTATATGTTCTTTGTCTTTATCTCCAAGGTTTACCTTTTTTAGAGTTTTATGTAATTCTTTTTGAGCTATTTCTTCTCCCTTGGCCATTAATTCTTTTATGGTTGGAGTTATTTCCAGGTTATCTAACCAGTGTTTAAATTTATAAACTTCTTCTTCAATGATATATTTAGCTTTTTCAGCTTCCTTTTGTCTATAAACCAAGTTTTCTTCAACTACTTCTTTTAAATCATCTATGTCATAGAGAAATACATTATCAAATAAATTGATATCCGGGTCTATGTCTCTAGGTACAGCAATATCAATAAAAAACATGGGGCTGTATTTACGTTTTTTTAATATGGGCTTTAAATCTCTGGCCTGGAGGATAGTATGGGGGGCTCCAGTGGAGCTTATCACTATATCAGTCTGGGAAAGGTAGTCTAAAAGCTGAGCAAAGGGGATGGCTTTTCCCTTAAATTTTTGAGCCAGTTCTTCTCCCTTGCTTAGGGTTCTATTGGCTACTAAAATATTTTTTACTCCCTGATTTAATAAGTGTAGAGCAGCCAGTTCAGCCATTTCTCCTGCGCCAATGAGCATGACTGTGGAATTACTTAAGTCTCCAAAAATTTTTTTAGCCAGTTTTACTGCCGCATAGCTGATGGATACAGCACTAGAAGATACTTCTGTTTCTGTACGCACCCTTTTGGCTACAGAAAAGGCCTTGTGTAATAAGCGGTTTAAAATAACTTTGGTAGTGTTTTCCTGAACAGCTTCTCGATAGGCGTCTTTGAGCTGGCCTAAAATTTGAGGCTCTCCCACTACCAGGGAGTCCAGGCTAGAAGCCACAGTGAAAAGATGTTTGATGGCTTCCAGGTCCTGGTAAATATAAAGGTGTTTGTATAGCTCTTCTTTATTGCCAGAACAATAATTAGTCCAAAAGGTTAGTATTTCCTGAACTACTTTTTCTTTGGGATTACCTATAGCTAATATTTCTACCCGATTGCAGGTAGAGAGAATCAAATATTCTTTGAGACAACCGCTTCCCTTGAGCAGATTGTTTTCCCTGTAATTGTACTGACTAAGGGCATATTTTTCCCTTACTTCTACAGGGGCGGTTTTATGATTTAGTCCTAGAAGAATTATACTACTTTTCATAGTTAGGGCCTAAAACTATGGTGTGTTGGCATAAGAAGGTTTATTCCCATAAGGGAGATTAAGGATAAAATAAAGAGAAAAATGGCCATTTTGGCGGGTTTTTTCCCCTTCCACCCCAGGGCCAGACGTTGATGGAAAAGATAGGCATATAAAATCCAGATGAAAAGGGCCACAATTTCCTTGGGATCCCAGGTAAAAAAACTTTTCCAGCTAAAAATTGCCCAGATAAATCCAGTAAATACCCCCAGGCTAAAGAGCGGAAAACCGCAGACCACAGCCAGATGATTTAAACGGTCAAAGGTGGTAAGTGAAGGTAAGTCATTGGAAAAGGAAGGCAATTTGCTTTTGGTCTTTATTTTTTTTCCAGATAAAGATAGATAAGCCCACTTCCAAAGGCCAGGGCCAAAAAGGCAAAGCTTAAAAACAAAGAAACAATATGTAAGCCAAACCAGAGGGCTACGCCTTTTGCTGGGAGTACTCCTTTAAGTTTAAAGCTCAACAGCAAATGAGACATATAAAAAAGAAGGGACAAAGGGCTAGCTAAAAAAAGAAGAAAATTTATCTTTAACCTTAGAAAAATAAGTAAAAGCAAAAATATAATGATCCAGGCCAGTAAACTAAAGTAAAAGGGAACAATATTAAGACTTTGCGGGAAATGAAGTAAATATCTCCAGCTAAGCTCTGCAGTATGCAAGAAAAATCCAAGCCCTAAGAATATTTTACTTACTTTTTGTAAGGATGTATTATTTTTGAGATAACTGGCAAATCCCAGTAAAGTGGATAATAAATAAATAAGAATGATAAATATGCTAAAGTTTAAGTTCATCAATAATATCTCCCACTACATCTTCTATTTGCGGTAGCTCTTTAAGGATAGTTCTTTTTACCTGTTCCCAGTTTTGCTCTTTTAAAGGGAGAAGCAAAGTTTTAGCCAGCTTTCTAAAACAATTGGCCCTTTTGTTTTCTGGTATATGGTTTAAAATCAAAGGCCTAAGTTTCCCCATGAGGCCAGCTAAAAGAGCATATTCTCTCCCCAGGCACTTGTCCAGTTCCTCTTTGATGAGCCTGGCTAAAGCTGGACTCTGTCCCTGGGTAGAAATGGCTAATAGCAGGCAATCCTGTTGCCAGAGAGCTGGCAGGGAAAAATCTCCATCCTGAGGATTGGTGGCTGAATTGACCAAGATGTTTTTAGACTTAGCCAGGGAAGCGATTTTTTGATTTAACTCTTTGTTGTCAGTACAGGCAAATACCAGGTGTATGCCCTCTAAATCTTCTGGGCTAAAGGGCCGGGCATAAAACTGGATGTTGTCCAGGTGGCTAAACTTTTTGGGTAAAGGACGCATGGGGTCTATGATTTTTACCTGTAGAGGTTTAAATTTTAGAAGAGTAGAAAGCTTTCTTTGCCCTACTTCTCCTATTCCCACCAGAAGGCACTTTTTTTGGCTTAAATCCAGGCAAAGGGGAAATAGCATAGAGAAAATTCCTTGCTGTAAATTTACTTGCTAAACTTATAGGGGTGTGTTTAAATCATTTTCCAAATGGCTGCAAATTTTTTGGTTATCCAGTTTGCTAGGCTTGGAGATTTACTGCAAAGTAAGCGCCTTATTTTGTCCTTGGCCAGAGAAGGGCAGGTCTACTTACTGGTGGATACCAGTCTGCAAGCTTTTGCCAGGCAAATTTATCCCTTTGCTTATGTGCTGGCAGCAAAAGCCCATGGACAGAGTAATTTGGCTGAACTTTTTGCTCTTAATCTAAGAGTTTTTCAAGAATTAAAAGAAATAGATTTTGCTGCAGTCTACAATTTAAACTTTTCTCCTTTAAATTATGTCTGTGCCCAGCTTTTTCCGGGAGAAATAGTTAAAGGTTATACCCACTTTAACCGGCAAGAACTTAAATCTTCCTGGACCAGGAAGGCCTTTGAATGGATAAAAAAACGCAAATTAGCTCCCCTTAACCTCATAGACTTTTGGGCCTATTTAAAGGAAAAGGGAGAGATTTGTCCTCCAGAAGAGGTAAATCCCCTCATTGCGCAAAATAAAGGGGAAGGAGTGGGAATTGTCCTGGCAGGAAGAAATCAGCGCAGGTCCTTAAGTCCTTATTCTTTAGCTCAGTTAATTGAAGTTTTATTAAAGCAAAAAAAACAAAAATTTTATCTTTTGGGCACCCGGGCAGAGCAACCTCTGGCCAGAGAGTTAAAAAAGCATTTAAGTCCCAGGGAAAAGGAGTTTTTAATAGATCTTACCGGTAAGACTTCTTTATTGGACTTACTGGATTTGTTACCCGGTCTAGAGTTGGTCATAAGCCCAGATACAGGGCTTTTACACCTTTGTTGCCATTTAGGAGTACAAACCTGGTCTTTTTTCCTTTCTTCAGCCTGGGTTTTTGAAACAGGTCCTTATGGCAAGGGGCATAAGGTGGTTCAGGGTTTTCATTCCTGTGCTCCTTGTATAGAAAATAAAAAATGTCTTTTTCAACAAAAGTGTCATAGTGATTTTACTCCCAAACTCTTTTACCTGCTAAGTCAGGAGAAAGTAGAACCAATGCCCCACTTAGGCCTTGGAAATAGCTATTTTGATGAGTTGGGTGTAAATTATAGATTTAGTTATGGTCCTTTGTGGTTACAAGAGCGAGAACAGGCAAGGTTTAGTTTGCTTGCCTACTTACAGGGAAAAGATATAAACTGGCCTTATCCTGATTTTCTCTTTGCAGAAAGGGAGTGGATCTTAGCCTAGAGGTGTTGAATATGCTGATGGATAAACACGGTAGAAGTGTTAGTTATCTTCGTTTGAGCATTACGGATAAGTGTAATCTTCGTTGTTTTTATTGTCAGGGAGTAAGAGACCCTCTGGTAAAGCATAAAGAAATTTTAAGATATGAAGATATGGAAAAGTTTTTGCTGGTTGCTGAGTCCATAGGGATAAAAAAGGTACGCCTTACTGGAGGAGAACCTTTTTTAAGACGTAACTTTTGGGATTTTTTAGAAAAGCTAGGGAAGGAATTTAACAATTTTGATTTTCGTTTAACCACTAATGGTACTTTAATTAAAAGTAAAAAAGAGCTCTTAAAATTAAAAGAATTAGGATTTAAGGGATTAAATGTTTCTCTAGACACCTTTGATAAAGATAAATTTTTACAAATTACAGGTGCTAGCTATTTAAACCAGGTTTTACAAACTATTTTCTGGGGACTTGAAGCTGGCTTAAAAATCAAAATAAATGCTGTAGCTTTAAAAGGTTTAAATGATAAAGAGCTTGTGGATTTTGCTAATTTTGCTTATAAGTATCCAGTAGATGTTAGGTTTATAGAATTTATGCCCATTGGACAGAAGACCAGATGGAAAAAGAGTATTTCTGGTCTGCTCAAGACATTTTAAGACAATTAACCCAGGAGGTAGAGGTTTTACCTCTGGATAGTCAGGAGCAAACTGCAGGTCCAGCAAGAGTTTTTCAAATAAGTGGAGGGAAGGGAAGAATTGGGGTGATTTCTCCTCTAAGTGATCATTTTTGTGAGCGATGCAATCGCTTGCGTATTACTTCTCAAGGCAGGTTAAGGCCTTGTTTATTTTCAGATCGGGAATATAAATTGCTGGCTCTGGTCAGAAATTCCAAACTTAGCTTAAAACACCTGGAAAAGGTGATATCTCTGGCCATCAAACACAAACCTGTAGGTGCCCATTTGCTGGAAAAAAATAAAAATAAGGTTTGTGATTCAGCAATGGTAGGTATTGGAGGATAAGTAGAGTGCGTTATTATTTTTTAGGTCTTGGTTTGTTACTATGCGTGGGAATTTTTAGTTGTACCACAAAAAAGGTCTATGCACCTTTACCCAAGAGTCCTTCTAAACCCTATCAAGTCTACGGAAAAACCTATACTCCTTTGCCCAGTGCCAACAATTATGTAGAAGAGGGCATTGCTTCCTGGTATGGACCTAAATTTCACGGTCGCAGGACAGCTAGTGGGGAAATTTATAATATGTATGCTTATACTGCAGCACACAAGGTTTTACCTTTTCACACCAAAGTGCGTGTTACTAATTTAGACAATGGAAAACAGGTAATTGTTAAAATTAATGACAGAGGGCCTTTTGTGGCCGGGCGCATTATTGATTTATCCTATCAGGCGGCTAGAGCCTTGGGAATGGTGGGCCCTGGTACTGCCAGGGTTAGAGTTGAGAGCTTGCATAGTTTACCTAAAAGTAAGATAAAAGGTACTTTTTATATTCAGGTGGGCTCTTTTTCCATAAAACAAAACGCCTTAAAACTTCAACACAGACTTTCTCTTCTGGGATATACTTCCAGGCTGGTGCAAGCTAGAAAAAATGGCCTTATTCTTTGGAGGGTACAAGTTGGCCCTTATTATAATTTGTTGCAGGCAGAAACCAATAAAACCAAGTTAAGTGATATTTTTAAAGGCAGTTTTATTTTTATGAATTAAGCTCAGATCTAAATTTTTTGGAAATTCTAAAAACAACTACCTTGCGCCCTGGTAAAATAATGGTTTCGTTGGTTTGAGGGTTTCTCCCTTTACGGGGATTTTTCTGATAGGCTTCAAACTTGCCAAATCCGCTGACAAGTACACTTCCTTCTTCTTTTAAACCTTTTTTAATCAAGAAGAGGAGATGCTCCAGGATTTCCTTTAGTTCAGTACGGTTCTTTTTGCTGTACTGGTAAATTTTTTCTACAATATCTGCTTTGGTAAGGGTGTTGGCCATGGTGTAACTCCTTTTAAAGCTTATTTATTATTTGTTGAGCTATTTCTTGCATTTTGGTTTCGCTTTCATATTTTTGCTGAGGCCAGAGAGTTAGACCGTCCTTTTCATAACGAGGGATAAGATGGAAGTGGGCATGAAACACCAATTGACCTGCTGCCCGGTAATTGTTCATTCCCAGGTTGATTCCATCTGCCTGTAGCCCTTCTTTTATAGCTTTAGCTACCTTTTGCAGAGCTTCTAAAAGTTCTTGTCCCAAAGCTGGAGGCAAATCCAAGAGGGTTGGATAGTGCTGTTTGGGTATGACCAGAGTATGCCCAGGATTTACTGGAGCTATGTCTAAAAAAGCCAAGATGTTTTCACTTTCATAAATTTTGGTGCAAGGGATATTTCCAGCTACTATTTCACAGAAGATACATTTTTCCATTTGCCTATCTCCTTAAATCTTCTTACTATAAAGAAATCACTTTAACTTATAGAGGTAATTAAATTTTATTTTTTTGGCAAGTTAAAAATGAAAAAACCTTCTCTTCTTTTACCCTGCCCAGAATTAAACAAGAAAAAAAATCCTTGTGGCCAGTGTTTATTCCCTTTGCTGGCTGCAAGGTGAGGTGTGTGTTTTGTAACCAAAAACTTAGCACAGGCAGAGAAAAAGTTAATGATATAAAATTGTTAGTGAATAAAGAGTTAAGGCAACTAAAAAAGCAGGCGCAACAAAAAAAGAAGGTTTTTGGTTTGGGTTTTTTTGGAGGGACTTTTACCGGACTTAGTTTAGAACTCCAAACCTATATTTTGAGTGAGGCAAGAAAACTCAAGAAAGAGGGATGGGTGGATTTTGTTTCTCTTTCCACCAGGCCAGATTTTGTTAACTATGAGGTGGCAGAGTTACTGGCAAGTGCAGAAGTGGATTTGGTGGAGCTGGGGATTCAAAGTTTTAACTCTGAGGTGTTACAGGCCAATAAAAGGTCTTATAGTTTAAAAGACATTTTAAGCGCTTTGAGGTTGTTGCAAGAAAAGAATTTAGATTATGGTTTTCAGCTTTTGCCAGGTATGTTTAAACAGAGTTTAGCAATTTTTTGGGAAGATTTGGATTGGACTCTAAAACTAAGACCTAAAACCATTAGGCTATATCCCTGTTTGGTCTTAAAAGATACTTTACTAGCCAGGTACTATTGGCAGGGAAAATTTGTGCCTTGGAAACTTGAGAAAACCCTTTTGGCTTTGGCTGTGGCTGTAAAAAAACTTTGGGAACAGGAAATTACCATTCTTAGAGTGGGTCTTACTCCAGAAAAGGACTTGTTAGAAAATATTCTTGCAGGTCCCTGGCACCCCAGTTTGGGATTGCTGGTAAAATCCCTGGCCTTTAGAATGTATGTGCAGGAGTATTTATTCTGGAGTTCCAGGACGGTCCAGGCCATCTATTTACCTTCCAGGCTGGAGAGTTTTTTTTGGGGGTACAAAGGAGAAGCAAAAACAGAGTGGGAAAAAATAGGAATAGGCCCTGAGCTGGTAAAAACAGGGCCTTATAGAGAGATAAAAATTGATTTTGTCAATTAGTGATGCTCGTGCTTTAGATTTTCTTTTATCCTATAGCAAGCTACAGCCACGATAATGATGAAATAAATAAAGATTGCTGCTACTCCAAATTTGCCTTCAGTGGTGCTGTGGGTCATATTGGTCAAGAGTTCTATAATGGTTTGCATTTTTAGGCCTCCTCACTAAAAGATATTAAAACCTTTTACTCAAAATAGGGTTAGAAGTCAACAAGATATGGACAGGTTTTAGGAAGAAGAGAGGATAAAAACAAGATAGTTTTTGGATTGATTACTTAAGAAATTGAGGTTAAAGGAAGGTAAGAATTAAAAAAATAACTGATATAGGTAGTTAAATAACTTTAAAATTTTTACAGTAGTTATGGGTCAATATATTTTTTTATGAAAAAAGTTTTTATCCAGGAGAGTGAAGATGAGTGTTATTTTTCAAGCAGTAATAAATGTATTTAAAAAATTAACAAAAGTAACTAAATGTCCCTTTTGTGGATATGAACAAAAGATAAAAAATAAAGACCAGGAAGTGATATGTGTTAATTGTAAACAAAAGTTTAAAGTAAAAAAAGGTTAATTTTTAACTTCTTCAAAAAAAGAATTTCTATTTACAGGTTCAAATCCAGCCTGTCTGATATAAGTTTTTAATCCTTCTACAGTAAGACCTTTAGGAGTGTCTGCGCCTGCAGCATGGCCAATCTTTTCTTCTACAATGGTTCCATCAAAATCATCTGCTCCAAAATAAAGGGCAACTTGAGAGAGTTTTAGGCCAGCAAAGGCCCAGTATGTTTTTATATGGGGAATATTATCCAAAAAGAGGCGAGATAGGGCAATCATTTTTAAAAAATCTATACCATCTGGACCTGAGGCCTTGAGTTCATTGTGAGCTGGTTGATAGGCTAGAGGGATAAAGCAAAGAAACCCTCGGGTCTGGTCTTGCAAGTCGCGTAAGGCTTCTAAGTGTTTAATCCTATCTTCCCAGCTTTCTATGTGTCCAAAAAGCAGGGTGCAATTGGTATAAATTCCCAGTTTATGAGCTTTGGCGTGTATCTCCAGCCATTTTTGGCCAGAGATTTTTTCTGGGCACAACTTTTTTCTTAATTTTTCGGCAAAAACTTCTGCTCCGCCACCAGGCAAGATAGATAGACCCGCCTTTTTTAGTCTCAATAGAACTTCTTCTTCACTTAGCTGATGTTTTTCAGCTAAAAAATGTATTTCCACAGCAGTAAAAGCCTTTATTACAGCTTCTGGACGAAGTTCTTTTATGGTAGAAAGCATTTCTTCATAATAACTAAGAGGTAAGTCAGGATTTAAGCCCCCTACGATATGAATTTCTCTAATTGGTTCCCTTATTCTTTTATTTATTTCTTTTTTTATATCTTCTATACTAAAAGTATAAGAGTCTTTATCTGTTTTATCTTTGTAATAAGCACAAAATTTACACTTGTTTTTGCAGATATTGGTGTAATTTAGGTGTTGATTGTAAATGTAGTAAGCCCTGTTTTGGTGTAGGGCTTTTCTTTTAGCATAGGCCAGTTGGCCTAGGTAGTGGATATCTTTTTGTACAAGTTCTAAGGCTTCTGTTGAGGATAATCTCTGGGAAAATTCTTTATTCATAGCTTAAAATCCAGGTAGGAGCAAAGATGGCTGAGTCTAATTTCAGATTTAAAGAGCCCAAAACAGAAGAGAGAAAGTTCTTTTCTTTAGGTGGTCCTTCTACTAAAATTACTTCTTTTTTTATCCCGGCCATTTCCTTTAAAATTTCCAGAGCTTGATTAAAATTTCCCAGTTCGTCGATTAAGCCCAGAGCCAGGGCCTGTTTGCCAGTAAGGGCTCTACCATCAGCAATTTTTAGCACTTCTTCTTTACTCAATTTTCTACTCTCTACTACTGCACCGATAAATTGCTCGTAAAGGTCATTTACCAGTTCTTGAAAGTATATTTTTTCTTCAGGACTTAGTTTCCTGAAGGGAGTACCTGCATTTTTTAATTTTCCACTGGTAATGGTTTCTTCTTCTATGCCTATTTTTTCCATTAATTTTTGAAAATTGGTAAGCTGGGCCTTTACTCCAATGCTGCCAGTAAGGGTCCCAGGGTTGGCCACTATCTTGTGTGCTCCTAAAGATACATAATAACCACCAGAGGCAGCTACTGCTCCCATAGAAGCTACAATAATCTTGCTTTTGGATACTTCCTTTAAGGCTTCATAGATTTCTTGAGAAGGTCCTACTACACCACCAGGTGAATTTATTCTCACTAAAATCCCCTTTATTTCTGAGTCCTTGCTTAATTTTTTTATCCAATCCAGGATGGGTAAGGGATTGGCAATAATGCCTTCTATGTAAACAACGCCTATTTTTTCTTTGTTAAAGGCTAATTTGTTTTTATTAAAGGAAAAGGTAAAAAAGGCCATGGCTCCAATTATTAGAACCATGGCCATAAAAATCAGGAAAATACCAAAGAGAAAGGGATGTTTTTGACTGAATTTAAGACTTTTGTTCATTCTCTTCTAGTTTTTGTCTTAAAATCTCCCCTAAGTTGCTTCCACCAGCGTTCTGGTTTTTCTTTTTCAGTTCTTCAGCTCTTTTTTCTCTTCTTCTTCCATCCATTGTTTGATGGACAGTCCCAATCTGCGCTCTTCAGCACTGGCATTTAAGACCTTGGCTGTAACCTGTTGTCCTTCTTTGTAGATTTCTCTGGGATCTTTGACTTTTTTGGTACTTAGTTCAGAAACATGTACCAATCCTTCAATGCCTTCTTCCACTTCTACAAAAAGTCCAAACTCTGTTACATTGGTTACTGTGCCAGTAATAGTGGTGCCAGAGGGATATTTTTCAGGCACTTTTAACCAGGGGTCTTCTGTAAGTTGTTTAATTCCCAGGGTGAACTTTTGATTTTCCTTATCTACAGTAAGCACTTTGGCCCTAACCACATCGCCAACCTTGTAGAGATCACCAGGATGACGGATTTTCTTGGTCCAGGAAAGGTCAGAAACGTGAATTAAACCATCAATTCCTTCTTCTATACCAATAAAAAGGCCAAATTCAGTGATGTTTTTAATGGGAGCTTCCAGGATAGTGCCTTCTGGATACTTTTCAGCCACAATATCCCAGGGGTTGGGATAGACCTGTTTCATACCCAGAGAAAGGCGTTTTTCTCTTTGTCCAGGTCCAAAACCACCACTTCCACTTCATCGCCTTCTTTGACCATCTGGGAAGGATGTTTGAGCTTTCTGGTCCAGGACATTTCAGTGACATGGACCAAGCCTTCCACACCATCTTCCAGTTCCACAAAGGCTCCATACTCGGTAAGACTGGTTACCACACCCTTTAGTTTGGTGCCCAGAGGATATTTTTCTTCAATATTTTCCCAGGGGTTGGGAGTAAGCTGTTTTAAACCCAGAGAAACCTTTTGTTCTTCCTTATCAAAACTTAAAATCTTTAATTCCAGTTCATCTCCCAAGGAGACCATTTCCTTAGGATGTTTCAATCTTTTCCAGGACATGTCTGTGATGTGCAAGAGCCCATCCAGACCACCTAAGTCAATAAATACGCCATAGTCGGTTATATTTTTCACCTTACCCTTGACGAGATCGCCTTCAGACAAGGTGTTTAAAAGCTTTTCTTTTGCTTGGTTTCTTTCTTCTTCTAAAAGAATCCGTCTGGAAACAATGACATTGCTTCTGCGACGGTTGATTTTTACGATTTTGAAATCAAAGCTTTGGCCAACCAGAGCATTCATATCAGGAACAGGTCTTAAATCCACATGAGAGCCGGGTAAGAAAGCAATTAAACCACCCAAATCAACTTGATATCCGCCCTTGATGCGTTTGATGATTTTGCCCCGAACACTTTCTCCTTTTCAAAGGCTTGTTCCAGGCTGTCTAATACATGGGCTTTGCGTGCCCTTTCGTAAGAAAGATAAATGCTTCCTTCCACATCATTTTTGCGGATTAATAAGACCTCAACCTCATCTCCTTCCTTTACGGTTAAGTTGCCGTCTACATCCATAAATTCGGCAACAGGAATTTGTCCTTCTGACTTGTAATTGACATCCACCAGGACAAATTCAGGAGTGATTTTGACCACTTTGCCACTGATGATACTTCCTTCCTGGAATTCATCAAAGTCAAAGTTGAGATACTTTTCTAGCTCTGCTTCAAAATTCACCTCCATGTCTTGATTTTTGTTGACCATGTCATTGGAACTCATCATAAAAAAACCCCCTACACAAACGATATATTCCAGGCCTTCTAGCAAAGACAGACCTAAAAGACAACTACTAATTTAAATAAATAAATATTTTTAATTTGCTTAGACAATTAAAAGAATTAAACCAATCCCACCAAATCATAGACTTTAGTTTCCTCTATTTGAGCCTGGTAAAATTCTCCCACTTTTATATTTTCTCCACTTACGTAAGTAAGACCATCTATTTCTGGAGCCTGAAACCAGGCTCTACCTTCAAAAAGGGTAGGCCATTCCGGATTTTTCCTATCAATAATAACCTCTAAACTTTTACCTTCCCATTGTTTTAGGATTTGAGCACTGATTTTACTTTGTAATTGCATTATAATTTGCTTTCTTTTTATTTTTTCCTGAGCACTTACTTGCCTTTCTAATTTAGCTGCCCGTGTGCCCTCTTCTTTAAAAAAGGTAAATACACCCAGGTGATTAAACCTATTTTTTTCTACAAAATGGACCAGATGTTCAAAGTGTTTGCTGGTTTCTCCTGGGAATCCCACGATAAAAGTAGTTCTAAGACTGGCTTGAGGCAAAATCTCTCTAATTTGGTCAATAATTAGCTGAGGGTCTTTTTTAAAAGGTCTTCCCATTTGCTGGAGAATATCCGGATGAGAATGCTGTAAGGGTAAGTCAAAATAGGGTAAGATTTTGGGATTGTTTTTTATGATTTGCAGTAAATTTTTATCTATTCCTGAAGGATATAGGTAGAGCAAGCGTATCCATTGAAAATCAAACTCACTTAATTTGTGTAAAAGAGTAATAAGTCCATCTTTATAGCCCAGATCCTTTCCATAGGACGTACTATCCTGGGCAACAATCACCACTTCTTTTATTTTTGCTTTTTCTAATTCTTTTGCTTCTTGAAGTACTAATTCTTGAGGAACAGATTTAAGTTTTCCTCTAATCCTGGGTATAGTGCAAAAAGAACATCTATTATTACAGCCTTCACTTATTTTGAGATAGGCATAAGCAGGAGTTGTGATTAATCTTTGCTGACTGGTTCTAAGCTCGGGGAAAAAAGTTTTTAAATGATGATAAATATTTTTTTGTTCTGCAATGGGAAGGATTAAATCTACTTCAGGAAATTCCTGTTTTATTTCCTGAAAATAGCGATTAACCAGACAACCAGTAAGCACTATTTTGGGTTTTGGAGACAGATGTCTAGTGCTGGCAATTACCTCGCAAATATTTTCCAGAGACTCTTCAATGGCTGGCTGGATAAAAGAGCAGGTATTGATAAGGACCAGTTGAGCCTGGTTTAAATCTTCCACCAGGATAAAATGTGTGACCAGGATACCCAGGATTTTTTCAGTGTCCACCAGGTTTTTAGGGCAGCCCAGACTAATGACCTTCAGGCCTGGTTTGGCTGGATGGGAATTTGTTCTTTTCATTTGAGATAAATTAAGTTATTTCCTAAAAGATTTAAGCAAAGCTCGACTTTTAACTTTTAACCCAAAGGAGTCAAGTTTTTATGCACTGGAGACATAAGCATTTGCTGGATGTGGATCAACTGGAAAAAGAAGAGATTGAGCATATATTTGAACTGGCCAGGAATTTTAAAGAAATAAATAACAGGCCGGTAAAAAAGGTTCCCACCTTAAAGGGTAAATCTGTGGTGTTGTTTTTTGCTGAGCCTTCCACCAGGACCAGGGTTTCTTTTGATATAGCTGGAAAAAGGTTATCTGCAGATACCTTTTCTTTAAGTAAGAGTGGAAGTAGCCTGTTAAAAGGAGAAAGCTTAAAGGACACGGTTTTGACTTTGCAGGCCATGCGGCCAGATTGTATAGTGATTAGGCACCAGTTTAGTGGCGCAGCTGCATTTATTGCCAGCAAGCTTAATTGTTCTGTGATTAATGCTGGAGATGGTTGGCACGCCCATCCCACTCAGGCTCTTTTGGACGGTTTTACCCTAAAAGAAGAATGGGGGGAGTTGGCAGGAAGAGAGATTTTGATTGTGGGAGATATTGCCCATAGTAGGGTAGCCAGATCGGATGTAAAACTTTTTACCAAGCTGGGTGCCAGGGTTAGGCTTTGTGCTCCCAGGACCCTTTTGCCTCCCAGGGTGGATACCTGGCCGGTAAAGGTGTACTCTTCTTTAGAGGAGGCTGTAAAAGGAGTAGATCTTATTATTTGTTTGCGTTTACAACTGGAGCGTCAGGAAAAGGGGCTGTTGCCAGATTTAAGGGAATATAGCTGGCGTTATGGTTTAGGCCTGAAGCATTTAAAACTAGCCAGACCTGGAGCAAAGGTCATGCATCCTGGTCCTATGAACAGAGGGGTGGAAATAAATTCTGAGCTTGCCGATAGCCAGAAAAGCCTCATTTTAGAGCAAGTGCACTCTGGGGTGGCAGTAAGAATGGCCTTGTTGTATCTTTATTTAGTGGGCGCCTAAGGAGAGAAAGGTTATGAATTTTGATTTAGTAATTAACAATATTAAATTTTTGGGCCAAAGGGTATTTTTAGGTATAAAAGAGGGTAAGATTGCAGAGCTTTCCTTTAAGGATTTAAGCATAGAAGGAGTACCGGTTTTTGATGGGCAGGGATGTACCCTTTTTCCCAGTTTTATTGATGCCCATGTGCATTTAAGAGAGCCTGGTTTTGAATATAAGGAAGATATTGAAAGCGGGTTAAAGGCAGCTTTAGCTGGTGGCTTTGGCCAGGTTTTGGCTATGGCCAATACCAATCCCGTAAATGATAAGGCCAGTGTGACCGAGTTTATGCTCACTCGGGCCAGAGAACTTTATCCCTCAGGGCCGTCTTTGCATCCGGTGGGTGCGCTTACCAGGGGCTTACAGGGAGAGGAAATGGCTCCCTTAGGGGAACTGGCTCAAGCAGGGTGTAAAGCCTTTTCCAATGATGGTTTGCCTGTAAAAAACAATGAACTTTTTAGGCGCTGTGTGGAATATGCCCATGACCTTGGGCTTCTGGTAATTGATCACTGTGAGGACCCTGATTTAAGTGAAGCTGGCGTTATAAATGAAGGAAAAATGTCTTCTTACCTGGGACTAAAGGGTATTCCTACGGTAGCTGAGAGTTTGCAGGTGGCCAGGGACATTCTTTTGGCTGCTTATCTGGATATTCCTCTGCACTTAGCGCACATCAGTTGTAAGGAATCTGTCGAGTTAATTGCCTGGGCCAAGGAAAAAGGTATTCCCGTAAGTGCTGAGACCTGTCCACACTATTTGCTCCTTACTGAAGAGATTTTGGCAGATTACAATACCCTGGCCAAGGTCAATCCTCCTTTACGCACAGAAGAAGATAGGCAGGCCTTATTGGCTGCGTTAAGAACAGGAGTTATTGATATTCTGGTTACTGATCATGCGCCTCATGCTGACTTTGAAAAGGAAGTGCCTCTGGCTCAGGCTCCCAATGGTATTTCTGGTCTGGACACAGCCCTGGCTTTGAGTCTGGAACTAAAAAGACAGGGGCAACTTCAAGAGCAAGACCTTATAAGGCTTTGGGCAGAAACACCTGCAACTTTGTTTAATTTGAATTTTAATTCCTTTAAACCGGGTGATAGGGCTGATTTTATCCTGGTAGATGAAAGTAAAAAATGGGTAGTAAGTGAAAAGACCATGTATTCTAAAGGAAAAAATACTCCTTTTTGGGGGCAGACTTTAAGGGGCAAGGTAAAGTATCATTTTTTAGAAGGCAAACTTGTCTATGAGGATAAATAAATGGCCAGAATTCTGGTGGTAGATGACGACCCCAGTTTAAGGGAAGTGCTGGAAATAGCCTGTAAAAAAAAGAAATGGCTGGTTTACCTGGCTGCTGATAGTAAAGAAGCCTGGGAACACTTAAACGAGTATCCCATAGATATTGTCTTATTAGACCTGAAGCTTGGGCAGGAAAGTGGCCTGGAGGTCTTAAAAGAGATTAAAAAGGTTTATCCAGAACTACCTGTGTTGATGATAACGGCCTTTGCTGAAACTCAGAGTGCAGTAGAAGCCATAAAACTGGGGGCAGTGGACTATTTACCCAAACCCTTTGACCTGACCGAGCTTTTCTTTTCCATAGAGCGAATTTTAGAGGAAAAAAGATTACGCAGAGAAAATATCTTACTTAAAAACAAAGTCAAAGGTTACTTTGGCCGCATTATTGGCCAATGTGCCAAGATGCAGGAGGTTTTTAAGCTTATAGAAAGGGTTAGCCCCACCAACATCAATATTTTAATTACTGGAGAGTCAGGTACAGGCAAAGAAATTGTGGCCAGGGCCATTCATGAAGCCAGTCCCCGTCAAAAGGCACCCTTTGTGCCTATAAATTGCGGCGGGCTTCCAGATACCCTTATTGAAAGTGAGCTTTTTGGCTATAAAAAGGGGGCGTTTACTGGAGCAGATAGGGCCCGAAAGGGACTTTTAGAAGAAGCCCAGGGTGGGACTGTTTTTTTAGATGAAGTGGGAGAGTTAGCTCCTGGGGTACAGGTAAAGCTCCTTAGATGTTTACAGGAAAAGACCTTTCGTCCCCTGGGAAGTAGCGAAGAGCGAAAACTGGATGTTCGTTTTATTGCTGCCACCAATCAAAATATCCTGGAAATGGTAGCCCAGGGAGATTTTCGAGAAGACCTATTTTATAGGTTAAGTGGAGTTATTATCAACTTACCTCCTTTAAGAGAACGGGAAGAGGATGTGGTTTTGCTGGCTGAGTATTTCCTGCAACGAGCAGTAAAGGAGCAGAAGAAGAATATTCAAGGTTTTACTCCTGAGGCCTTAGAAAAGATAAAAAGCTATAATTATCCTGGTAATGTTAGAGAACTGGAAAACATAGTGGAAAGAGCAGTGGCCCTTGAAAGCACAGAATTTATTCAAGCCAGTTCTTTAATTGTTTATGAATACGAGAATCAAAGGAAAATGGAAGTGGAAGAGGTGCTGGCAGGTAAGATTAGCCTGGATGACTATTTGCTCCAGAAGGAAAAAGAAATCTTGTTGGTTGCCTTACAGCGCACTGCAAGTAAAAGTGAAGCAGCTAGCTTGCTGGGGTTAAATCTTAGACAATTGCGCTATAGACTGGAAAAAACAGGAATAGAAAAATGAAAATAGGGGTTATTTCAGATACTCATCTCTATCAGGTTTCTGCGGATTTTGTGCAAATAGTGGAAAAGTTTCTGCAGGATTGTGATTTGCTTATTCACTGCGGGGATTATACAGGAGAAGAAATTTATCACTACTTAAATAGTTTTCCCAATTTTGTGGGGATAAAGGGAAATTGTGATTTTTTTAGCTTAGAAGAAAAAAGGTAGTTTGCCACCAGAATAAAAAAATAGGGATTATCCATGGTTATGGAGTGTCCAACCTGGGTAGAAACCCAGAAGATCTACTCCCACTTTTTCCTCCAGATACCAATCTAATCTGTTTTGGTCACACCCATACTCCTTTGTGGAAGAAGGTTAAGCAGACCTATTTGCTAAATCCAGGTAGTCTTGCCTTTAATGGTACCCTGGCTTTAGTTTCCTGGGAACAAGAAGTACCAGAAATGGAGTTTATCTCCCTTTAAAAATCCTACTTGTTTTTTGTTGGTGTTTTTGCTTATTGCCCAGGGAAAAAGCAAAGGGACATTAAAATATATGCCAGAAAAGGATAAGTTTTCAGCTAAACAGCGTGGAATATTTAAGCTTAAATTTTTAGCCAAAGAGATTCTTTTATTTATTCTCACCGGGATAATTACTTTTCTGGTTTCTTCTAAGTATGATATTTTGGAGCGATTTCTACGGTTTTCTCAAAAACATGAGTCCTGGGAATTGGATGAATGGCTAATAGTAGCCATGGTTTGGGTGGTTCTTCTTTTGGTATTTTTAGTTAGAATGAATCAGAAACTAAAAAAACAAAAGGAACAATTACAAAAAGCCTGGGAAGAAGTAGCTGAATTAAGAGAGGTTATTCCCATTTGTGCCTATTGTAAAAAAATAAGAACAGATAAGGGTTATTGGGAACGGGTAGAAGAATATTTTAGCAAACATACCCATACCAAATTTACCCATGGAGTATGCCCCACTTGTAAAGAAAAGCTTCTTGAGGAAATCAAGGAAATAAAAAAGGAGATAAAAAAAGAAAAGGCCCTTTAAAAAAGGGCCTTACTGTCTGGTCGGGAAGACTGGATTTGAACCAGCGACCCCCTGCTCCCAAGGCAGGTGCGCTACCAGGCTGCGCCACTTCCCGTAAAGAGGTATGCCTTTTATATTTTCTTGTGCTTTTTGTCAATTAAAAAAATCAAGAAGTAAGCAACTTACTTAAGTCTGAGTGAATGAGGCCATTAGTGGCTAAAATTTCTCTATGCCCCAGTTCATAGGGTTTATTGGCAAAGGTAGAAACTTTGCCTCCTGCTTCTTCTACCAAAAGCCAGCCTGCAGCAGTATCCCAGGGTTTTAAGCCCACTTCATAAAAACCTTCAAACCTGCCACAAGCTACATAAGCTAAATCAATAGCAGCAGCTCCTGCCCTCCTTAGCCCCTGGGTGTGGAGAAGTATTTTTTTCATCCAGCTTAGGACTTCATCTACTTCTTGCCTGATGGAATAGGGAAAGCCTGTGGCAATAAGGCTTTTGTTTAAATCCCTTTCTTTAGAGACAGATATAGGCTTTTCATTTAAAAAAGCCCCTTCACCTTTTTGAGCCAAAAAGAGTTCGTTTAAAATAGGCAGATACAAAAAGGAAGCCACAATCTCTTTTTGATAGGCATAAGCCAGGGAAATGGCCACAAAGGGAAAACCATGGGCAAAATTGGTAGTGCCGTCTAAAGGGTCCAGGATAAAAGTTTCTTCTCCCAGGGTAAGGTGAAGAGCGCTTTCTTCTGCCAAAAAAGAGGCCTGAGGAAAAAGTTGTTTTAAATTCCAGGTCAAAAATTTTTCCACTTCCAGGTCTGTATTGGTTACTAAGTCAATCTCTCCCTTAAAGTTGATTTCGCGAGGCTTAAGCCAGTTTCTTTTAACAATCTCACCAGCTTCCAAAACCAATTCCTTTACCTTTTCCCAGTTTTTCATTTTAAACTCCTTTTATTCCACATAGCAAAATAGTCCCTTTAAATACAAGGTCTCAGGCATAAAGGGGTGAAGGGGATGATCTGGCCCTTGAAAACAATACTTAAGGATTTTTACTTTTTTGTGAACTTTATATGCCGCTTCTTTAACTATTTTCTGAAGTTCTTCAAGGCTTAGATGATAGGAACAAGAAGCAGTATAAAAAAAGCCCTTTTTAGCGAGCAGGCTTAAAGCCAGTTGATTATAACGCAGGTAAGCCTTTACGCCCTGTTTGTAGGCAGGTTTACTGGGAATAAGGGCTGGAGGGTCTAAAATAATCAAATCAAATTTTTCCCCTTCACTTGCTAACCTTTGTAAACTATTGAAGGCCTCTCCTTTTATGGCTTTTACCTGAAAACCATATCTTTGGGCATTTAATTTTAGATAGGCTAGTGCTTCGCTGGACCTATCCAGGGCAACAACTTCTCTGGCCCCACCTGCAAGTGCATTTAAACTAAAAGAACCTACATAGGAAAATATATCCAGGACTTTTTTGCCTCTGGAAATTGTTTTTATTAGCAACCTATTTTCCCTCTGGTCAAAAAACCAACCGGTTTTTTGTCCTTTAAGTAAAGGAAAGGAAAATTCTAAATCGTTTTCCAGGACAGTTTGGGTTTCTTGTTTTGCACCGATAACCTTTACTTCTAAAGGCAAATTTTCCATTTTTCTAGCTTTGGAATCATTTTTTAAAATGATAGAAGCAGTAGGAAAAATTTCCAGAATGTTATCTAAAATAAGCGAGGTTATTTTTTCCATTCCAAAGGAATTTATTTGTAAGACAAAGGTTTGCTCAAATCTATCTATAATAAGTCCTGGCAAATAATCACTTTCTCCAAAGACCAATCTGTAATAAGGTTTAGAAAATAAATTTTCTCTAAGTTCTAAGGCTAAATAAATTTTACTTTTTATTATTTCTTTTAATTCTTCTAAATTTTTTATTTTTTTTCTACTAAGTATTCTTATACAAATTAAACTGTTGGGATTTATAAACCCTGTGCCTACAAAATCATTTTTAGAAGAAAAGATGTGGACAATTTCTCCTGGAGAAAAGCTTTTTAGAGAATGTCTTTGAGTATCTATTTCATTGCTGAAGACCCACAAGTGGCCTTTGAGGATTCTTTTTTCTTCTTTGGGCTTTAAAAAAACTTTTTGAAACATCTTGTCTTTCCTTTAAGAATTATTTAAGTTACTTGCAAAAAAAGAACAACGAGAGGATAACTCTTTGCTATCTTTAAATAAAAAGATAGGACTGAATTTTTTACTTGCTTTTTTTATTTTTAATTTGTTGTTTTACTTTATTTTTTCCTTTTTTTTAGAGCAAAAGTTAAAAAAAGAAGAAGAAAAAAATGTACTGGCAAAACAGGCCAGAGTCAATGCCAGCTTGGCTCAAGACCTGGAGCAGGTAGCCTGCTTTGCCCAATTTTTAATTAACTCCAAGCAGGCCCATTTTCTTCTAACTTTACCCGGACAAAAGTTTTCTACCCAGGCAACCAATATCTTAAAAAGTGTACACATGCACGGCTTGGCTTTTTTAAATGAACAGGGCGAGGTTGTAAAAAGTGTTGTCTTAAGTTCAAAAAATAGGTTGCTTTCCTACTTACAAAAGCATGGAAGAGTTTTGCTAGCCAGGAAAAGGAAGTATCCAAAGGTTTTTGTGCCAGGGAATGTGGAGGAGGAGAAGTTGTAGTAGTTCCTTTAGTTGGAGAAACGAATAAATACCATCTTATTTTATTTCGCAGTTTTAGTGAAGAAAAGATAAAACAACTTATAAATATTACAGGAGTTGAATTTAGCTATCTGGCAAAAGAAGAGGTAAAGAATAAATCCTTTTTTTCTAAGCTAACGGATAAAGGTAAATATCTTGAATTAAATGATAAATATTTTTACTTTTATTGGTTAAAAGAAGATATCTTGGGTAATAAGTCTCTGGTTTTTAGTTTAAAAGATTTAAATGAAGACATTATTCAGGCCAAAGAAATATTATATAAGCTATTTGTTGTTATTTTAAGTATAAATTGTGTGCTTTTATTTTTCCTTAGTTCAAAAATTAAAAATATAGTTTTTAATTTTCTTAATAAGATAAATAGCGAACTTTCCACTATAAATTCTCTTCAGGATTTAAAAAGAAGATTAAATGTCTCTCGCTATGAACAAGAACTTATTCCTTTGATAAATAATATTAATAAAATGATTGGCAGGTTAGAAGACAATTCCTTAGGGTTTATGGAGAATCTAAAGCTTTATTCTGCAATAGTAAATCAAAGCACAGATATCATATTTCTTTACGATTTGGAGACCAAGAAAATAATTAAGTATAATAATGCCTTTAAAAACTATTTTGGTTATACTGATGAAGAGATACAGAGGTTAACTGTATATGATTTGGTGGATAATACCAGGGAAGAAGTGGATGCGATTTTAGCCACTTTCAAGAAAGAAAAGAGCTTATTAGGAGAAAGGCCTTACAAGAATAAAGAGGGTAAGGTCTTTTATGTGGATGTAAGTGCCTATGTTATTGAGCTGGCAGGGAAAAAGATTGTTAGCATCTTGGCCAAAGATATTACTGCCAAGAAACTAAGGCAGGAAAAATTAACTTACCTGGCCTTTCATGATGCTTTGACTGGTCTTCCCAATAGGCTTTATTTTTTACGCCAGGGGAAAAATATTTTACAGCAGGCAGAAGACAGGGAAGAAGTGGTGGCTTTAATTTATTTAGATTTAGATGACTTTAAATTAATAAATGATGTCTATGGCCACCAGGCCGGAGATTTTGTTCTGGAAAACTTAGCTAAAAGATTAAAGAAAACCCTCCGCAGGGGTGATTTGGTGGCCAGGTTGGGTGGGGATGAATTTGTCCTTATGGCTCCAGGGTTAAAAAAAGATGAAGATGTAAAAGTGGTGATAAACAAGATAGCCATGGAACTAGAAGAACCAATTTACTGGCAACAGGATGAGATAAAGCTTTCTGTAAGCATGGGGATAAGCCTTTTCCCGGAGCAAGGAAAAGACTTAGCCACTCTTTTGGAAAAGGCAGACCAGGCCATGTATGCTGCCAAGAAGAATTCTGAGCGTATCTATTATCTTTTTGAGGAAGATAAAAAGAGTGGTTAAAGGGAAAATAAAAGGAGAGGCTTTAAAAGCCCTCTCCTTTTTAAGTTTTTTATATTTCTGGAGCAGGCAGGTATTCAGATTCCTTGGCTGCCAATTCTTTTATCTCGCTGGATTTAGCTAAAACAGCTTCAATTACCTCTGAGCCTAAGCTTTTCTTCTCAGCTACTTGATTGAATAATTCCCTTAAAAAGGCAACAGGTACATCTGTAATTGCTCCCCTGGAGTCAATGCGGGCAGTATCAAATTCCTGAAGAATTTTGTCTTTCATTTCTTCAGATACTTCTACATTTAAACAACGCAGTTCTCCACCAAACATATATTGTACCTTTTCTTCCAATTCTGTACCTTTTATTTTGGCAAAGCGATTATCATCTAAAAGTACTACCATAAAATAGGCCATTTTAAACCTCCTCCTAGCTTGGTTTAAAGGTCCTCCAAATCTACTTCTAATTCTTTTTCCTTGTTAATTACATATTTTTCATTACAGAAGGGATAGTTGAAGTGTTTCCACCATTTTACAATAGCTTTGTATACTTCTGGCCTCATAATAATAGCAGGAGGTTGTACGCCTTCAGCCACCATGCCTCTTAAGAAACTTCCACTCAACTTTTCACGCTTGTGCCCACAAGTTTCACTGTAAGCCATTTCTTTACAGGTGGGGCAGTAGGAGAACTCCCTCATATTTTGAGGTCTAATGCTTAAACCATAAGGAACATCAGTGGGAGGTTTGGGGAAACCAAAACTGGGGATTCCCTTGGTCCATAAAATTTGGGTGGACCACTTATCATAATATTCACCTACAGCAGCGTGGTCACGACCAAACATATGATGAGTACAACCCATGTTCTGGCGAATAATTCCGTGCAAGAGAGATTCTAAGGGGTTACCATAACGCATATCCCAGAGACAAATGGTGGGTAAATGCCTTTCTGGTTTAATGTAACCGCCCAGGTTGACTGCTTCGTGACCTTCTACAATGGCTTCGTCAGGATAATCTCCTCTTCTCTTTACTCCGATAATGGCATTGACCAAGATGCCATGACAGGGTTCCACATCGCCAGTATAGGCAGCGTTTTTCATTAAGAACTCGTGCCCTACATGGGGGACATTTCTGGTCTGATGGTTGATAACTGTACGCCAGCCCCTTTTGTCAAACTCTTCTCTACATTTTCTGGGTGGAAACCAGAAACGGTCAAAAGGAGGACGCATTTTAGGTTCATTGATAATGGTATATTTTCCAGCCAGGACAATGGGATTTAAGCTGCGGTAAATGACCCAGCCTGGATGTTTTTTATTGAAGCGCTCTCTTACTACTTCGGGGTTATCTTCAGGAGTACCAAAGGTTTTGTGTGCTAGCTCTTCTGGATTGTCTATTTCCCAGACCTCTTCAATATCCAAAATGGCAAAGGGTTTGCCTTTGAGATTTAAAACCAAGCGGTCTCCAGACCCCACTCCCAATTTTTTGTAGTCTTCTTTGCTAATATCAAAGACCAGGGGATAGGGGAAAATCCATTCGTTTAAGAGCCTGCGTTCTTTTAAAATACGCTCCACTTCAGCCTGTTTCATGGAACCTTCTACAGGACTGAAAAATCCATAACAAATGGACATGATTTCGCGGTAAACATTGCGCACTGGCACGCCAGTTTCATAATGAAGAGTGGGCTTAATGTCATAAGTGGGACAACCTTTGATCATTTTTTTGGCAGCTTCCTTGTCTCTAACTACCCTTTCCACAAGTCTGCCGCCATGAGGTAAGGGCCTTTCAATGATCAAACTAGACATTTGCTGCACCTCCTCATTATTTATTTTAATTTCATTAAAACAGGTAGTTAGGTGTTTGGAATAGAATTAGTAGCTTTGTATTTTTTGTCAAGAAAAATGTGAAAAATTTCACTTTGGGGGGGGTTTTTGCTTTCACTTTCATAAGCAAAAAAGATAGTGCAACCTTATTAAAGTGAAAGAGCGTTTTTTAGTGAGAAGATTTTGTTTATGTTTATCTGTTTGGGTTAACTTTTGAGGATAGGTGATAATTGATTGTAAAATTGAGGAAAAAAGAATTTTCTTTGGCTTGGGAAACTAATCTTAGTTTTAGCCTTAAGGTGAACTTAGGGTTAGGAGTGATTTGAATTGTGGTCCTAGTTAAAAAAATCACAATATTTTTTGAGACAAAGAAGTAGAAAAAGGTATTTTGTTGTTTAACTATTTAATTTATTTAATCTTTATATTGTGAAAAAAAGAACTTTTATTCTTGACAACAGAATTTAGGGGGTGTAGATAGGTTTTGCTCTTTTTTAAAGATGTAGTGATTGTGAAAAAAAGACTTGCAACTTTTTTTAGAAGTGAGTAAGTGTTGTGTGCACAAATTCACAATCTGGCGGAAGCTGGGAAAAAACAAGGAAGGAGGAAACAGCTAATGTCTAATCTTGTTCCACCCCATGGCGGTAAGGGGTTAGTAATCCGCTTGTTGGAAGGAGAGGCTAGGGCTGAAGAGTTAAAAAGAGCCGAGTCCATGAAGAAGGTTCCTGTTACCAGTCGTGAGAAGGGCGATCTTATCATGATTGGTACTGGTGGTTTCAGTCCTTTGGAAGGTTTTATGACTCGTGCTGATTGGAAGGGTGTTTGTGAAAACTTCTTGCTTGCTGATGGTACTTTTTGGCCTGTGCCTGTAACTTTTTCTGTAACTAAGGAAGATGCTGCTGAGATTAATGAAGGGGATGAAGTTGCTTTGGTAGATCCTGAAAACAACAATGAAATTGTAGCTACTTTAAAGGTTACAGAAAAGTGGGAGAAAACCGAGGCTGATAAAAAGTGGGAATGTGAGATGGTCTATAAGGGCCAAGGCGAAGACAGTGCTGATGACAAGTTCTGGAAAGTAGCCTTGGAAGATCATCCTGGTGTTCAGATGGTAATGGCTGAAAAGGATGTCTGTCTTGCTGGTCCTGTAAAGGTTCTCAGTGAAGGCGAGTTCCCCACTAAGTTTAAAGGCGTTTATATGCGTCCTGCTGAAATGAGGGCTGAGTTGGAAAAGAGAGGGTGGAAAGAGGTTGCTGCTTTACAGCTTAGAAACCCCATGCACCGTTCTCACGAGTTTTTGGCCAAGATTGCCATTGAAGTTTGTGATGGTGTAGTTATTCACTCCCTTATTGGTAAGTTAAAACCTGGAGATATTCCTGCTGAAGTTCGTATTAAATGTATTGATACTCTTATTGAGCACTATTTTGTAAAGGAAAATGTAGTACAGGCTGGCTATCCCTTGGATATGCGCTATGCCGGTCCCAGAGAGGCATTGCTTCATGCTACTTTTCGTCAAAACTATGGCATCTCTCGCATGATTATTGGTCGTGACCACGCTGGTGTTGGTGACTTTTATGGTCTTTTTGAGGCTCAAGAGATTTTTGATCGCATTCCTTATCCTGAAGAGCCAGGTAAGGCTTTGATCTGTAAGCCTCTTAAGATTGACTGGACCTTCTACTGCTACAAGTGTGATGGTATGGCTTCTCTTAGAACCTGTCCTCATTCTAAGGAAGACAGGGTAATCTTAAGTGGTACCAAGTTACGTAAGGCCCTTTCTGAAGGTCAGCCCGTTCCTGATCACTTTGGAAGAGATGAAGTCTTGGCAATCTTACGTGAATACTATGAAGGTCTTACAGAAAAGGTTGAAATTAAGATGCAAAAAGCCGCTAGCGGCGATCCTATGAAATAAGTAAAGAAGTGTTCTTTGATATAAAAGGGAAAGAGTATTCTTTCCCTTTTAAAAAGTTTTTAAAAAATAGTTTGGGATAAATTTCACTTTCTCCTTGACAAGGAGAAAGATGCGCTGGTAATAATCAGCGTGCAGAATCAAGGTAAAAGGCCTTGGTTCTTTTTGGCTAGGGGTATTAATTATTAAAACCATATTAGAGGAGGATGAGTTATGCCAACCTTTGTTAATCCAGCCAAGTGTGACGGCTGCAAGGGTGGAGAAAAAACTGCTTGCATGTACATCTGCCCCAATGATCTCATGATCTTAGATCCTGAGGAAATGAAGGCTTACAACCAAGAACCTGATGCTTGCTGGGAATGTTATTCCTGCGTAAAGATTTGCCCTCAGGGTGCTATTGAAGCCCGTCCTTATGCTGACTTCGCTCCTATGGGCGGAACCAGTATTCCTATGCGCAGTGCTTCTGACATTATGTGGACCATTCAGTTCAGAAATGGTAACATCAAACGTTTTAAGTTCCCCATCAGAACTACTGATGAAGGCTCCATTAAACCTTATGAAGGTAAGCCAGAAGCTGGTGATTTAGATAATGAGCTTCTTTTTACTGAAACTGAACTCAAACAACCTAAGGAAGTATTAGGTAAGAAGTTTGAAGTTGCTAATGCTGATTATGTAGAGACTTGGGTTGATCCAAAGTATAGAAAGTAGTTGTAGGTTAACTTTTAAATTAAGAAATTAAAATTTAAGGAGGGATAAATATGCCTCAGATTCCTGCTAAGGCCAAACCATTGGGTTTACCCTTGGCTGAGCCTGAAATCGTAGAGATCAAAACCGATGTATTACTCGTCGGTGGTGGTATGGGTGCTTGTGGTGCTGCTTTTGAAGCCAAGAGATGGGCTGACAAATATGGCGTAAAAGTTCTCTTGGTAGATAAAGCTGCTTTGGAAAGATCTGGTGCTGTTGCTCAGGGTCTTTCTGCTATTAATACTTATCTTGGTGAAAATGATCCTGATGACTATGTACGCATGGTTCGTACTGACCTTATGGGAATCGTTCGTGAAGACTTAATTTTTGACCTTGGTCGTCACGTTGATGATTCTGTTCATCTTTTTGAAGAATGGGGTCTTCCTGTTTGGGTTACCTTAGAAGATGGTAAGCGCGTTGATGGTGCTACTGCCAAAAAGAAAGGATTGGCTATTCGCAATGGTGCCAAGCCTGTTCGTTCTGGTCGTTGGCAGATTATGATCAACGGTGAATCCTATAAGTGTATTGTGGCTGAAGCTGCTAAGAACGCTCTTGGCGAGTACAGAGAAGAAGATGGCAAGGGTACTGGTTACTTAGAAAGAATTTTTGTGGTAAAACTTCTTTTGGATGCCAATCAGCCCAACCGCATTGCTGGTGCTGTTGGTTTCTCTGTTCGTGAAAATAAGGTATACATTTTTAAAACTAACGCCATGTTGGTAGCTTGCGGTGGTGCTGTTAATGTTTACCGTCCTCGCTCCACTGGTGAAGGTATGGGTCGTGCCTGGTATCCTGTATGGAATGCTGGTTCTACCTATACTCTTTGTTCTCAGGTTGGCGCTGAAATGACCATGATGGAAAACAGGTTCGTACCTGCTCGTTTTAAAGATGGTTACGGTCCTGTTGGTGCCTGGTTCTTGCTCTTCAAGGCCAAAGCTACTAACGCTTTTGGTGAAGACTACTGTCAGACCAACCGTGAAATGCTCAAGCAGTACGAAGAAAAGGGCTATGCTCATGGTCCTATCATTCCTACCTGCTTGCGTAACCACATGATGCTCAAGGAAATGCAAGAAGGTCGCGGTCCTATCTTCATGGACACTGCTACTGCCTTGCAGGAAACCTTTAAGACCTTGGATAAGAAAGAGCAGAAGCACTTAGAAGCTGAAGCTTGGGAAGACTTCTTAGACATGTGTGTTGGTCAGGCCAACTTGTGGGCTTGTTTGAACATCGAGCCTGAAAAGGTTGGTTCTGAGATTATGCCCACTGAGCCTTATCTCTTGGGTTCTCACTCTGGTTGTTGTGGTATCTGGGTATCTGGTCCAGACGAAGATTGGGTACCTGAAGAGTACAAGATTAAGGCTGACAACGGCAAGGTTTACAACCGTATGACCACTGTTAACGGCTTGTTCACCTGTGCTGATGGTGTTGGTGCTTCTGGTCATAAGTTCTCTTCTGGTTCTCACGCTGAAGGCCGTATTGCTGGTAAGCAGTTGGTACGCTGGGTTGTAGATCACAAAGATTTCGAACCCAGCATTAAGGAAAGTGCTGAAGAGTTGGCCAAGCTCGTTTACAAGCCTTACTACAACTTCTTAGAGCACAAAGATATTACCACTGCTCCTGATATTAACCCCAAATACATCACTCCTCGTAACTTCATGTTCCGTTTGATTAAGGCTACTGACGAATATGGTGGTGGTGTTGCTACTTACTATGTAACTTCTGAAAAGTTGTTAGAACGCTGTGAAGAGCTCCTGGATATGTTGGAAGAAGACTCTGAAAAACTCTGTGCTCGTGACTTACACGAACTCTTAAGAGCTTGGGAAAACTACCATCGTCTCTGGACTGTACGTTTGCACGTATTACACATTAAGTTCCGTAAGGAAACTCGTTATCCTGGTTTCTACTATCGTGCTGACTTTATGGATCTTAATGACGAAGAATGGAAGTGCTTCACCAACTCTCAGTTTAATCCTGAGACCGGTGAGCTTAAGTTCTTCAAGAGACCTTACATTCAGATCATTCCTGATCCTATGCATCCATAAGGATGTTTTAAAGCTGGCTGTGGTTAATTCCACGGCCAGCTTTTTTTATATTTTTTATATTTTTATCTTTTCTTTTTAGACCAAGTGGTCTAAGTCGAAGCTTAAACAAGTTTTGACTTAGGCCATTTGATTGATAAGACCTTTGGAAAATTTGAGGGAGGATTGGCATGAGTAACAGTATATTAGTATTAGGTGGCGGCTTTAGCGGGCTTACCGCTGCTTTAGAAGCAGCCGAAGTAGGGTATGAAGTTTTTATAGTAGAAAAACAGCCTTATTTGGGCGGACGGGTGGCACAATTAAACAAGTATTTTCCCAAACTGTGTCCTCCCACTTGTGGTCTGGAGATAAACTTCCAGAGAGTAAAGAAAAATCCCAATGTGAAGTACTTTACTCTTGCTGAGGTGACCAAGATTAGTGGTGGACCTGGTAATTACGAGGTAACAGTGAAGATTAAACCTCGTTTTGTAAATAATAATTGTACTGCCTGTAATAAGTGTGTGGAAGTTTGTCCTGTAGAAAGAGAATGTGAATTTGATTTTGGCTTGGGCAAGACCAAGGCTATCTATAAGCCTCATACCATGGCCATGCCCATGCAATATGTTATTGATGCTGAAGTTTGTACAGGCACCTCCTGTGCCAAGTGTGTGAGTGCCTGTGAATATAAGGCCATTGACCTGGAAGATAAAGAAAAAGAAGTAGTTTTAAATGTGGGCTCCATTGTGGTAGCTACTGGTTGGAAGCCTTATGATATTAAGAACCTTACTAATTTGGGCGCAGGTCAAATTAAAAATGCCATTTCCAATATGCAAATGGAAAGGTTGGCTGCTCCCAATGGTCCTACTGGGGGCAAGATTGTAAGGCCTTCTGATGGCAAGGAACCTCAAAGAATTGCCTTTGTTCAGTGTGCTGGTTCCAGAGACCAGAACCATTTAAATTACTGCTCTTATATCTGTTGTATGGCTTCTCTTAAACAATGTACCTATATTAGAGAGCAATATCCTGATGCTGAGATTGTGATTTACTACATAGACTTAAGAGCTCCTGGCCGTTATGAAAAGTTTTTAAATAAAGTCCAGGCTGATGAAAAGATTAAAATGGTGAAGGGTAAAGTTGCCAAGTTAGAAGAAGACAGTGAAGGTAATGTAATTGTAACTGCTGAAGACATTATCGCTGGAGTGAAAAAGAGGAAACCTACGACCTGGTGGTCTTGGCCACTGGTATGCAACCTTCTTTAGATGGAGTAGAATTCCCTGCAGATGTGGAGGTAAAGGAAGGTTTTGTCGTAGGTGGAGAAGATAAGGGAATTTTTGCCGCAGGTTGCGCCAAAATGCCATTAGATGTTATGACTTCTGCAGAAACAGCAACAGGTGCGGCTTTAAAAGCTATTCAAACTTTGGTCAGGAGGTAAGACATGGCAAAAAAAATAGGAGTATATATCTGCACAAGTTGCGATATAGGTAACAGGGTAGATATAGAGAAAGTAAAGGAATTTATTGATGATGAATGCGCTCCTGCTCTAATCAAAGAGCTTCCCTTTCTTTGTGGGCAGGAAGGTGTAGAAGCAATCAAAAAAGATATTGCAGAAGAAGAAATAAATGCAGTGTGTATAGCTGGTTGCTCTCCTAGAGTAAACTGGGATGTCTTTGATTTTGGCCCTGAGGTTCTGGTAGAAAGGGCTAATATTCGTGAGCTTGGAGTATGGAGCTTTAAAGAGCCTGAAGATTTGCCACCTATTGAAGAGACTGACTTGGAAGCAGACCATATCACCATGATGGTTCAGGACTACATCAAAATGGCTGTAATGAAACTGGAAAAAGCAGAAAAACCTGAACCTGAAATTCCAGAAATCAATAAAACTATCCTGGTTGTAGGTGGTGGTTTTACTGGTCTTTCTGCTGCTTTGGATGCTGCCAAGGCTGGTTATGATGTGGTGATTGTAGAAAAGGAAGATCGTTTGGGTGGCTTTGCTGCCAAAATGTATAAGAAGACTCCTTCTAAATATCCTTTTACCAGCACAGAAGAAAACGACATTGAAAAATTAATTGCCGAAGTAGAGCAAAATGATAAGATTAAGGTTTTGACTTCTGCTGCTATTCAAAAGATTGCTGGTGCTCCTGGAATTTATGAAGCCACAGTCAAAGTGGGTGAAGAAGAGCAAACCTTAAACATTGGTGCTGTGGTTTTGGCTACTGGTTGGAAGCCTTATGATGCTTCTAAACTTTCCCATTTGGGTTATGGTCAAATTAAAAATGTTGTGACCAATGTGGAGTTTGAGACCTTGGCCAAAGAAGGCTTAAAAAGACCTTCTGATGGTGCTCCTGTAAAAAGTGTTGCCTTTATCCAGTGTGCTGGGCAAAGAGACCCTGAGCACTTGCCTTATTGTTCTTCCATTTGTTGTATGGTTTCCCTAAAACAGGCCCAGTATGTGCGTGAACTGGATGAAAATGCAAAGGCCTTTATCTTTTATAAAGATATGCGCACCACTGGTATTATGGAAAATTATTATAAAGCCGCTCAAGACGATCCTGGTATCTTTTTGACCAAGGCAGAAGTTGAAGAAATATCCCAGGATGGCGATCAAGTAGTGGTAAAGGTAAAAGATACCCTCTTGGGCGAAGACCTGGAAGTAAAGGTAGATATGTTGGTCCTGGCTACAGGTATTGTGCCTACTACTGCTGAAGAAGCCAAGCTGGAATTGGAGTGCAAGAGCCAGGCTAGTGAAGGAGAAGAGGAAAAGAAAGAAGAAAGTGAAACCTGCGAGAATCCTTTACTTGCCAAATTACAAGAAGCTTCCTGTCTTAAACTGCAATATAGACAGGGGCCAACCTTCCCTGATTTGATGCTTTTTGATGGTTTTGCTGATTCTAACTATATTTGCTTTCCTTATGAAACCAGAAGAACCGGTATTTATGCTGCTGGTTGCGTAAGGCAGCCCATGGGTATGGTTGCTGCCAAGGAAGATGCTACTGGTGCAGCTTTAAAGGCCATTCAGTGTATTGAGTCTGCCAATAGAGGTGTAGCTGTACATCCTCGTTCTGGGGATATGTCCTATCCCAAGTTTAACTTTGTACGTTGTACTCAGTGTAAGAGATGTACAGAGGAATGTCCTTTTGGTGCCTTGGATGACGATGAAAAGGGAACACCAAAACCCAATCCCACCAGATGCCGTCGTTGTGGTACCTGTATGGGTGCCTGTCCTGAAAGGGTTATCTCCTTTGATAACTATTCCATTACCATGGTTAATGATATGATTACTTCTATTCAGGTACCTGAGTATCCTGAAGATGGTGGATATAGAATTCTGGTTCTTTGCTGTGAAAACGATGCCTATCCAGCTTTGGATATGGCTGCCATGAGAGGCAAAAAATGGTCTTCTTATGTGCGTTTTATCCCTGTACGTTGTCTTGGTTCTGTAAATACCCAGTGGATTGCAGAGGCCATGTCCAAGGGCATTGATGGTGTGCTTCTCTTGGGTTGTAAGTACGGTGAAGATTATCAATGCCACTTTGTAAAGGGTAGTGAACTCTGTAATCGTAGAATGGAAAACGTGGCTGAGACTTTAGCCAGATTACAGGTTGAAGCTGAAAGAGTTAAACAGGTCCAGGTATCTATTGATGAATACGATAAGGTACCTGAAATTATAGACCAGTTTGTGGAAGAAATAGAAGGTTTTGGTGCTAACCCATACAAGGGATTCTAGGGAGGGCTTATGGCTAGATTAGTAGTAGATCCGGATGTACAATTTATTAGAGACCTGCAAGCTGCAGGTGGTGAGTCCATTAAAAAATGTTATCAGTGCGCTACTTGTAGCGTAATCTGTCCACTTTCTCCTGAGGAAAACCCTTTTCCTCGTAAAGAAATGATTTGGGGACAGTGGGGATTAAAGGATAAATTGGTTAATGATATTGACATTTGGCTTTGCCATAACTGCGGTGAGTGTTCTGACCTTTGTCCTAGAGGAGCCAGTCCTGGAGATGTTTTAGCTGCTCTTAGGAATATGGCTTATCGTTCTTTGGCTAAGCCTGCCATTCTGGGTAAGTGGCTTAGCTCTGCTAAGTATTTACCCATTTTATTTGCTATTCCTGCTTTAATTTACCTAATTATTTGGGGATTTACCACCGGGCTTACCATTCCTGAGGGAGAGATTGTTTTTGGCAAGGTATTCCCTGGTGATTATACCATTGACCCTGTATTTGGCCTGGTAGCTGTTTTTGTGCTCTTTACCTTTGCCTCAGCCATTGGCAATCTTTTTAAGTCCTTTAAAGAGAGCGGTTACACTCCCAAGGAAGATGCTCCTGGCTTCTGGCAGGCCCTTTTGGATGTGGTTAAAGAAGAGATTATTACCCACTCCAAATTTCAAAAGTGTTCTTCCAATGCTGAAAGGTATAAAGGCCACTTGTTCCTGTTTTATGGTTTTGTGGCCCTTTTCATTGTTACCTCTATCGTAGCAGTTGGACACTGGGGTGGAAGGTTAATTGGCCATGAAATGCACACTCCCCTGGCCCTCTGGAATCCAGTAAAAATTTTGGCCAATGTGGGAGCTATCTTGCTTATTGCTGGTTTGGTCTTGATTACCAGAATGCGTTTAAATGCTGATCCTTCCAAGAGTGTAAGTTCTTACTATGACTGGTATCTTTTGGGTGTAATCTGGGCCATTGCCCTTACTGGACTTTTAAGTGAGATTTTACGTGTGGCCAATGTGGCTGCTCTGGCCTATCCCATGTACTACTTACACCTGATTTCTGTATTTATGCTCATTGCTTATCTTCCCTGGACCAAGCTTGCTCACTTGGTCTATCGTACCGTGGCTTTGGCCTATGCCCGTCAGGTCGGTCGCAAAGGCCTTGGCGAATAAGCTTCGTAAAAATTAAACTGTGTTTTTAAAAGCCCTACCATTTGGTAGGGCTTTTTTTGTTTTTTCTGAATAAAATTCTGATAATTTTGTTTTTAGGTGAAAAAACAAAAAATAATAAGAAGAAAATAAATAAAAAGTTGATTTGGACTTGAATTTTGAGTATGGCTGTCTGGAAAATAGAAATAGAAGGAGGGGTGTAGATGAGAAAAGTTTTGCTTAGTTTACTGGTTGGCTTGGGCCTGCTTTTTAGTTTTGGTCCTGCTTTTGGAAAAACTATTAAAATTGGTCTTCTTTGTCCTTTAACTGGCTCCTGGGCTAGTGAAGGGCAGGATATGGAAAAGATTGTTAAACTCCTGGCTGAAGAACTCAATGCCCAGGGTGGACTTTTGGGAAGTGAAGTGGAAGTGGTGGTAGAAGATGATGGTGGAGATCCCAGAACTGCTGCTTTGGCTGCTCAGAGGCTTTCTGCTCAGGATATTGTAGGAGTTATTGGTACCTATGGCTCCTCTGTAACTGAGGCTACCCAGGCTATTTTTGATGAGGCCAAGATTATTCAGATTGCCAATGGTTCCACTGCCATTCGTTTAACTGAAAAGGGGTTAAAATACTTTTTTAGAACATCTCCTAGAGATGATGAACAGGGAAGAGTAGCTGCCAACTATCTTACTGGCAAAGGATTTAAGAGGATAGCTATTTTGCATGATAACACTACCTATGCCAAGGGTCTGGCTGATGAGACCAAGTCCTTGCTGGAAAAGAAGGGTGCCAACATTGTTTTTTATGATGCCTTAACTCCAGGAGAAAGGGATTATTCTGCTATTTTGACCAATCTTAAGGCTGCTAATCCTGATGTGGTCTTTTTTACTGGTTATTATCCCGAAGCTGGCTTGTTGCTCAGGCAGAAAAAGGAAATGGGCTGGAATGTTCCCTTTATAGGTGGTGATGCTACTAATAATCCTGATTTGGTAAAAATTGCTGGCAAGGATGCTGCTGAAGGCTTTATGTTTTTGAGTCCTCCTGTACCTCAAGACCTGGATAGTAAAGAAGCCAAAGACTTCTTGGCTGCTTATAAGAAAAAATATGGCGATCTTCCTGGCTCTGTCTGGGCAGTGCTTTCTGGAGATGGTTTCTTGGCTTTGACCACTGCTATCAAGGCCACCAAGTCTACTGATTCTGATGTGCTTGCTGATTATCTTCACAACAAACTAAAAGATATGCCAGGACTTACTGGTAAGATTTCTTTTGATAGCAAGGGAGATAGAGTGGGTGACCTCTATCGTATTTATAAAGTGGATGCCAATGGCAACTTTGTTCTGCAATAGATAAGTTAAGTATCAAAAGGGCTGTTCTACCAGGACAGCCCTTTTTCTTGTAAATTTTATTCTGGAGAAAAAGTATGGAGTTATTCATTCAGCAACTTACCAATGGACTTGCTATCGGTGGAATATATGCCCTTATTGCTCTTGGTTATACCATGGTCTATGGCGTGATGAAGCTTATTAACTTTGCCCATGGAGATTTATTTTCTATTGGGGCTTATCTGGGCCTTACCTTACTTCTTTCCTTAGGGTTAGTGGACAAAATAGGTGTATTGGGCGGAATTTTACTACTTATGCTTATGGTCATGGGGCTGGTAGGTATTATTGGCATTATTTTAGAAAGAGTGGCCTATCGCCCCTTAAGAAAGGCCGACCGATTGGCTGCAGTAGTTTCAGCCCTGGGGGCATCTATCTTTTTTGCCAACAGTTTAATGCTTATTTATGGGGCAAAGTTTAGAGTCTATCCTCACAATATCCTGCCCAAAATGGCAGTGGATATTTTGGGAATGAAAATACCTTTAATCCGTATTTTGCTTTTACTGGCTTCCTTTATCCTGATGACTGCTTTATACCTCTTTGTGCAAAAGACCAAAACAGGTACAGCTATTAGAGCTGCAGCCATTGACCAGGGTGCAGCCAAGCTTATGGGTATAAATGTAAATAAAATTATTTCCATTGTATTTTTTATTGGTCCGGCTTTAGGCGGGGCTGCAGGGATTATGGTTGGACTTTATTATGGACAAATAAACTTTCTTATGGGATGGCTTTATGGATTAAAAGCCTTTATTGCTGCTGTTATTGGAGGAATTGGTAATATTCCTGGAGCTATGCTTGGTGGAATTATTTTAGGAGTAGTGGAGTCTTTAGGGGCTGCGTATGTTTCTTTTGCCTGGAAAGATGCTATAGCCTTTTTGGTTTTAATTATTATTTTAATTGTTCGTCCAACTGGAATATTGGGAGAAAGAGTTGCTGAAAAGGTGTAAGGATGTAGGTATGAACAGAAAAAGAATTATAAACATAATTATTATTTTAGTTTTAGCTTGTGCTCCCTTATTTTTAAATACCTATTGGGTAGATGTATTAAATAATATTGGTATTTATGCCATTTTAGCTTTGAGTTTAAATTTTATTTTAGGGCATACAGGCCTGTTTCATATGGGGCATGCAGCTTTCTATGCCATTGGAGCCTATACCACAGCTATTTTAAATACCATGTATCATATTCCCATTATTTGGCTTATGCCTTTAAGCGGGCTTTTGGCAGGTATTTTTGGCTATCTGGTGGCCAGGCCCATTATTCACTTGCGCGGTGATTATTTGCTTATTGTTACCATTGGTATTGTGGAAATTGTGCGCATTGCTCTGGTGAACAATATCTTTGGAATTACAGGTGGGTCCAATGGAATTTTTGGCATTTCCAGACCCAAGCTTTGGGGATTTGTCATCAGGCGTCCTCAGGACTTTTTTTATTACATCTGGATTTTTTTGGGGATTAGTGTGTATCTTTTTTATCGTTTAGAAAATTCCCGTTTTGGTCGAGCTTTAAATTATATTAAAGAAGATGATTTAGCTGCTGAAGGTAGTGGGGTTGATTCTTCTGGATATAAGTTAAAGGCCTTTATTATTGGCGCTATCTGGGCCGGATTTGTGGGTAATATTTATGCTTCTAAAATGACTATTATTTCTCCAGAATCCTTTTCCTTTTGGGAATCTGTGATTTTGTTTGTAATTGTTATTTTAGGAGGCTCTGGCAGTATGCGGGGAATTATCCTGGGTAGCTTTCTCATTATTGGCTTGCCAGAGCTTTTTAGGCAGTTTGCCAGTGCCAGGATGCTTATCTTTGGTGCAGCTATGGTAGTAATGATGATTTTTAGACCTCAAGGGATTATACCTCCTAAACCTAGAACCTATAATTTGGATTTTCTTAAGCTGGGAGAAGCAGGAAAATGAGTTTACTTGAGTTAAGAAACTTAACCAAAACCTTTGGTGGCTTAATGGCAGTAAATGAGGTAAGTTTTTCTGTAGATAAGGGTGCAGTGGTAGGGTTAATCGGTCCCAATGGAGCTGGAAAAACCACTGTATTTAACTTAATTACAGGCAATTATAAACCTGATAGTGGCGAAATTATTTTTGAAGGTGAAAATATTGTAGGTTTACCCACTCATAAAATTGTAAATTTAGGCATAGCCAGGACCTTTCAGACCATTCGTCTTTTTCAAAACCTTTCGGTATTGGAAAATGTCTTGGCTGGTTGCCATTGTAGAATGAAAGCTGGTATGCTGGCTTGCATGTTCAGGCCTAAATGGCAAAAAGAGGAAGAAAGGGAAGCTTTAAAAAAGGCCTGGGCTGAGCTTGAATTTGTAGGTTTAAGCAAGGAGCTAACAAATAAAGCCAAAAACCTTTCCTATGGAAATCAAAGACTTCTGGAAATAGCCAGAGCCCTGGCCACTTCGCCTAAGCTCATTATTTTAGATGAGCCAGCTGGGGGCATGAATGAGCAGGAGACCCAAGAACTGGTTGAATTAATAGGAGAAATAAAAAAGAGAGGAATAACTGTTTTGCTCATTGAACACGATATGAGTTTGGTTATGCGCATATGTGAGCATATTGTGGTCCTGGAACATGGAGCCAAAATTGCAGAAGGCACTCCAGAAGAAGTGAAGAATAATCCTTTGGTTATAGAAGCTTATTTAGGTGTGGATGAGGATTAGAAGATGCTTAGAATAGAAAATTTACACGTTAGTTATGGTAATGTGGAAGCTTTACATGGCATAAATCTAGAGGTAAAAGAAGGTGAAATTGTAACTCTTTTGGGAGCCAATGGAGCAGGAAAATCTACTACCTTAAACACTATTAGTGGACTGTTAAAGCCCACCAAGGGCACCATTTATTTTAAAGATGTTGAGATTAGCAAGTTAGAGGCTCATGAAATTGTGAGCTTGGGTATTGCTCAGGTTCCCGAAGGGCGGAGAGTATTTTCCACCCTGACTGTACAGGAAAATCTAAATTTGGGTGCCTTTACGGTACTGGATGAAAAGACCATTCAGAAGAATTTGGAGTGGATTTTTTCCCTTTTCCCCCGTTTAAAAGAAAGAAGAAAACAGTTGGCAGGCACTTTAAGTGGAGGAGAGCAGCAGATGTTAGCCATTGCCAGAGGGCTTATGGCTAATCCGAAAATTTTGCTGTTAGATGAACCCAGTTTGGGCCTGGCTCCTATTTTGGTTAAATCCATTTTTGCTACCATCAAAGAAATCAATGAAAGCGGGGTAACAGTTCTGTTGGTAGAGCAAAATGCACGAGCTGCCTTAAAATTGGCCCATAGAGGTTATGTTATTGAAGTGGGCAATATTGTTCTGGCAGATAGTTCAGAAAATCTTTTAAGTAACCCTGAAGTACGCAAAGCCTATTTGGGTGGATAATTTTTTTTAGAGGTCAAATTCTTTTTTAACTTTAAAATTCCTGGAGAAGATTTTGACCTCTCTTTTTAAAGATGGTAGCCTTTCCTCTTAGCAGGAGGAGACAATGGGTCCTATTTTTTATTTTCCCTATTTTATTTTTATTCTTATTTTATTTTTTCTTTTAGTTTTACTGCTTTTTGGCCTGATTAAGATTGGTTTATTTGTTATTGCCTTTCATAAATTGGGGCTAACAGGACTGCAAACCTTTTTATTGCTTATAACCACCTTAATTGGAAGTGGTATCAATTTGCCCCTGTTCAGCAGGGAGATTTCTTTTGCTCCTTATGAGATGGAAGAAGATTTTTATTCTAAGTTTTTTAGACACGTCAGATATTATCGAGCTGATTTTTCTAAGCAAATAATCGCCTTAAATGTTGGTGGTGGACTTATTCCCATTTTTTTGTCCTTTTATTTTATTTCCCAGATTGGAGTTTCTTTAGAACTGGGGCTTTGCTTTTTGATTGTCTCCCTGGCCTGCTATAAACTGGCCCGTCCCATTCCAGGAGTTGGCATAGGTATTCCTTTTTTGGCTCCTCCTTTAATTACTGTCCTGGCTACCTGGATTTTGGCACCTGCAGATATTGCCCCTCAAGTTGCCTATATTTCCGGTACCCTGGGCACATTGGTGGGAGCAGATATTTTGCATCTTTTAAATCCTTCTGAGCAGAATAAACTGGTAAGTCCAATACTTTCCATTGGTGGAGCAGGCACTTTTGATGGCATATTTTTGTGTGGAATTATTGCCGTACTTTTAGCTTAAAAAAGGTGAATTATGGAGATAAAATACTCAAGTTTGGAGCAAGTTATTCCTCAGGGAAAAGCTTTTTTAGTGCCTTTAAAAAATTTTTTTCTTGCAGATGGAAGTGTTTTGGAGCCTGATTTTTTGAAAGCTGGGGGGTATTTGCAAGCTGAAAAAAATAAATTTTTCTTACAGGATAAACTCTTAGTGGGCAGTAATTTTTATCTTTTGTTTACAGAATTTGTAGAAAAGGAGTTTTTTCTGGAGAAAAGAGGCCTATTCTCTGGCTGTAATCACCTTGAGTGACAAGGGATATTCAGGCAAAAGAGAAGATGAAAGTGGGCCTTTAGTGCTTAGTTTGCTGCAAAATAAAATGGATTTTTCCTGGACCAGAAGATATGTTCTTCCTGATTCTAGGGAAAGTCTTAGCTATTTACTTGCTCATCTTATTTATTTTTTAAAGGTAGATGTAATTGTTACTTCCGGAGGAACAGGGGTATATCCTAGAGATATTACTCCGGAGATTTGTCTTAAATTTGTGGACAAAAGACTTTCTGGATTTGAACAGGCGATGTTAATTAGTTCTCTTCAAAAAACACCCCATGCTATGATTTCTAGAGCTGTATGTGGACTGGCTGGGGAAAGTTTACTTATAAATTTGCCTGGAAGCATAAAGGCCGTAAAAGAAAATTTGGAAGCCATTTTACCGGCATTACCTCATACTCTTAAAAAATTTCATGGTGATCCAGAAGAGTGTGGAAAAAGACCTTGAGTATGTTCTCTCAGAAAAATTTTTGAGAGATTTTACCGTTCGTTTTTCCCTTTTCGTCTAGCCCTTATCTTAATTATCTTTGTGCTTTTAGAGGCTGTCTGGTTGGGTATAATCCCTCAGATAAATTATTTTATTGAAAATCAATATTTATACATTATCTTTTTTGTCTGCGGATTTGGGTTGAATTTAATCTATTTACTTACCTGGAATAAATTTAAATCTGCTTACTACTTTGTTTACCTGCAATTTATATCTGATATTTTTCTGGCCTTTTATATCATATTTCTAACAGGTGGCTTAAAAAGCAGTTTATTTTTCTTAATCCTGGTAACCATTTTTTTATATGGGAAAATTTTAGGCTTAAGGACAAGTATTTATTTTAGTGCCCTTTGTGTTTTGATTTATCTTATTGTGGGTATTATTCAATTTAAGTATCCATTTATCTGGCAAGAAAATAGCTTTAGCCTATCTAACTTCTTTTTTTATTTTATTTTAAATTTTCTTAGTCTTTTTTTGATAAATTTACTTGTTTATTTTTCTGAAAGCAGAGAAAAAAGCCTTTTTAATGAGTTAATTAGTCAAGAAATAGCTTTAAGTAGGGCTGAAGCTCTAAAAAAGAGCATTTTTGATTTAATGGAGTCTATGGTTTTTGTGTTAGAGCCAGAAAAAAATACTATCATATCTTTAAATCAGAAAGCTCTTTCTTTTTTAGGTTTAAAACATCTATCTTTGGCTTTAGGCAGAAGTATTTCGTACTATAATAAAGAACTAAGTAATATTATAGAGACAAATAAAAAAGACAAAAAAAGTTTTAATTTTAAATTGGGAGAAAGGTCTTTTTTAGGTAAAATATCATATCTAGAAGTTGAAAATAGCTATCTAGTTATCTTACATGAAACCACAGAGTTAGAAAAGTTACAAGAAAAGATTTTTCAAATGGAAAAATTGGCCAGTTTAGGTGAACTTGCTGCTGGAGTAGCTCATGAGATTAAAAATCCTCTGGCTGGAATAAAGGCCAGTTTGCAGCTTTTGCAAGAAGAGGAAGACAAGGAATTACAAACCAAACTATTTACCATTGTGTTAAGAGAAGTAGATAGGCTGGATAGACTGGTGAAGAACTTTTTATCTTTTGCCAAACCCAGGGAAGGAGATAAAGAGTGGGTAAATATAGCCTCTCTTGTCAAAGAACTTATTATCCTGGCCCCTCTGGAACCAGGTAAAATTAAGTTACAATTAGATCTGGATAGTTCCTTGGAAGTGTTTTGGAATAGGGAGCATTTAAAACAGGTGTTACTTAATCTTTTGCTTAATGCCAAGGAAGCTGCTTTAGAAGGAAAAAAGAAATTTTTATTGGTTTGGAAAAAAAGAGGAGACATGGTCTTTGGTCATTGCAGATAAAGGAAAGGGAATTAAAAAAGAAGAAATAAAAAAAGTTTTTGATCCCTTTTTTAGCACTAAAAAACAGGGAACTGGCCTGGGACTATCCATTGCCCTTAGGCTTTGTCATTTAAATGAAAGTAGTTTAGAGATTGAATCTGAGGAAGGAAAGGGGACAAAAGTGAGTTTAATTTTAGGGAAGGTAAAACATGGATAGATTTATTGCAGATTTACATATTCATTCACCTTTTTCTAGAGCTACAAGTAAAAAACTTTTGCCAAGAAATTTGGCTGCCTGGGCAGAAATAAAGGGTTTGGATGTAGTTGCTACTGGAGATTTTACTCATCCTAAGTGGCTTGAAATATTAGAAGAAGAACTGGTGGAAGTAGAAGAAGGACTGTTTGAGCTGAAAAATAAACAGGGCCTGACCAAAGAAATTCCTGGATTTTCTGGAGAATTAAAAGGCAAGGTAAGATTTATTTTAAGTGCAGAGATTAGTTCTATTTACAAAAAAAGGGGAAAAGTTAGGAAGATTCATAACCTGGTTTATGTGCCTTCCCTGGACAAAGCTAAGGAATTGAATCGCAAACTGGCAGAAATTGGCAATTTGCACTCTGATGGCAGGCCCATTTTAGGCCTGGATGCCAAAGATTTATTGGATATGGTCTTGGAGCTGGATAGCAAGGCCTTTTTGGTTCCTGCCCATATCTGGACGCCCTGGTTTTCTCTTTTTGGTTCCAAATCAGGTTTTGACTCCATAGAGGAGTGTTTTGAAGATTTGAGTAAATATATTTTTGCCCTGGAGACAGGGCTTTCTTCTGATCCAGAGATGAACTGGCTTTTAAGTAAGCTGGATAGATTTTTTTTGGTTTCCAATTCAGATGCCCATTCTGGAGAGAACCTAGCCAGAGAAGCCAATATTTTTAGGGAGAAGTAAGTTATACAGGGGTTTATTATGCCCTAAGAGGTGAAGGGCTTAGTCATAAATTTTTAGGCACCCTGGAGTTTTATCCAGAAGAAGGCAAGTATCATTTAGATGGTCATAGAAAGTGCAAGGTAGTTTTGACTCCTCAGGAGACTCTTAGCCGGGGAGGTATTTGTCCGGTTTGTGGTCAGAAACTTACTGTTGGCGTACTGCATAGGGTCCTGGCTTTAGCTGATTGCAAAACCCCTCAAAAACCCAAGCATCATCCAGATTATACCTCACTTATTCCCTTAAAAGAAATCTTGAGTGAGTTTTTGGGTGTAGGGCCTAAAAGTAAGAAAGTTAATACCTTATATGTGGAGTTAATAGAAAAATTTGGTTCAGAACTGGATATCCTTTTAAATGTTCCCTTAGAAGACTTAAAACAAAAACATAGTTTACTGGGAGAAGCTGTTGCCAGGATGAGGAGAAGGGAAGTTTTGCGTCAACCTGGATTTGATGGCGAATATGGGAAAATATCCCTTTTTACTCCTAAAGAATTACAGGAAATCTTGCAGGGGAAAAGTCTGTTTGTCCTGGGGCAGGAAAGCAAGAAGACAGACGCAGTAAAGGAACTAGAGCTTATTGCAGAAGAAAAGCAAGAAAGTTTTCACTATAATGAAGAACAGGAAAGGGCCATTGGAGCTAAAGGGCCTTTGTTGGTCATAGCTGGGCCTGGCACTGGTAAAACTCAGACCTTATTGGGCAGGGTAAAAAAACTTCTGGAAGAAGGAATAAATCCCAGACACATTTTGATTTTAACCTTTACCAGAAAGGCCGCACAGGAGATAAGAGAGAGATTACTGGAGAATTTGCAGGAAAAGGTTTTGCCAGTGGCAGACACCTTGCACGCCCTGGCTTATGAGTACTGGCAAAAGGTACACAAGGAAAAGCCTCTTATTTTGGAAGAGGAAGAAGCCAAAAAGGTTTTTGCCCGGGCCAATCCCAAGCTTAGCTCCCAGGAGCTTAAGGAAAAGTGGGCAGAGTTTTGTTTAAAACGAGAAAGGCGAGAAGAGTGTAGCCTGGAAGGAGAAAATTACTTTAATTTAAAAAAAGACTTAAATTTAGTAGATTATGCAGATCTTTTGGAGTTTTGGCTGCATGAATTGGAAGTGGGTAATTTTTTAAGGCCCTATACGCACCTTTTGGTGGATGAAGTACAGGACCTTTCGCCTTTACAATTGGACTTAATTGTAAAACTTGCTCCAGAAAAGGAGAGGGTTTTTTTGCCATAGGTGATCCCAGGCAGGCGATTTATGGTTTTAGAGGGGCAGTTACAGAGGTGGAAAGTTATTTAAAGCAATACTGGCCTGAACTGGAAGTCATTTTCCTACATTCCAATTACCGTTCTGGCCAAAAGATTCTGGATTTAGCTGGAGGCCTTTTTTCTGGAACTAACTTAAAGGCCAGAAAAAGAATTGAGGCAGAGGTTTGTTTATTAAAAGCACCTTCTGATAATTATGAGGCCTTTTGGATTGCCAATAAAGTTAAAGACCTTCTGGGAGGAAGTGCCCATTTTGAAGCAGATAATAAGCCTACCCAATATTCTCCTGGAGATATTGCTATTTTAGTACGTTTCAGGGCTTTGGTAAAACCCTTTGTCCAGGCTTTGAAAAATAAAGGCATTCCAGTAGCCTCACCAGAAGAGGAAGCTTTTTTTAAGGAGCCCAGAATAGAGCTTATTTTAAAAGAAGTGGAAAAGGTCCTGGGGTTTAATGTGGAAAAGCCTTCTTTATTTCCGGAAAGTGTACTGGCAGCAGGCCCCAGAGGAATTAAAAACTTTTTAAAGGACATACCTCCTTTTGACCCTTTATTCTGGGAAAGTAATTATTTTAAACAGTTAGAAAAACTCTATGCGCAGGAAAATGGCTGGTTAAGTTTGATTAATTTTATTCGTCTGGAAAGTGAGCTTGACCTGGTAAGGGAAAAGAGCCAGAGGGTACGGGTGATGACCTTGCATGCCAGCAAAGGACTGGAGTTTGAGGTGGTATTTTTGCCTTGTCTGGAAGATGGACTGTTACCTTTTATTGGAGTGGATAAGTTGGTAGGGGCAGAAAAGGAAGGTAGCTTTGATTTGGAAGAAGAAAAAAGACTGTTTTATGTGGGACTCACCAGGGCCAAAAGTCATCTTTTTTTAAGCTTTGCTCAAAGTAGAAAACTTTATGGCAAGCGCTTAAACCTGCCACCTTCCAGGTTTTTAGATTTCTTAGACTCTAGCCTGTTTGAGCTCAAAGAGCCCAGGAAAAAAACTTCTTTAAAAGAAAAACAACATCTTCTTTTCTCCTAAAAAATGAAAAAATTTATTTTAAGTGCTCCTTCCTATGTTTTATTTGCTTCTATCAAGGAAAACTGCCTATTTTTAAAAAACTTTGTCTCTGATGTTTATCTGGCTCTTTTTGAGTTGCACTCCTGCTTAAATTATACAGAAGAAGATTTACCTCCAGATTTAGCTGAGATAGGTTTAACCTATCATGTTCACCTGCCTTTGGACTTAAATTGGGAGCAGGCAGATACTACCAGTAAGGAACTTTTAAAGCTGGTGCAAAAAGTGAATTTTTTGCAACCCAGGTGTTTTGTCCTGCATCCGCCTCCTTTGGCCAGGGATTTAAAACTTTTTGTTTTAAGCTGGTTAGAAGCAGGGTACCTGGCTTCGAGTTTGTGCCTAGAAAATATTCAGGGAAGAAATCTTGAAGATTATTGGCAGGTTATAGAAGAGTTTGACTTATCCATCTGTCTGGATATAGGCCACTTACTTGCTTACAAGCAGCACAATATTTTGGCTTTGCCTGGATTTTGGCCTAGGGTCAAGGTGGTGCATCTTTATGGTCAAGAAAAGGCAGGAAAACACACTTCCTTAGAAGACTTGCCTGCATCTGGTTGGCAAATCCTGCAAGAGGTATTTTTTCGTCTGGAAAATAAAATTCTGGTTCTGGAGCTGTTTAACAGGCAAGATTTTTTGTCTTCTTATCAGTTGCTTCTGGACAAAAAAGAGGATTTAGGAGTTTGTTTTGTTTAGTTTGGTTTTGGGAGGAGCAAAGTCTGGCAAAAGTAATTTTGCTTTAAAGCTTTTTAATAATCTTCAGGGTGAAGGTGCTTTGGTGGTTACAGGTAAAGGTCTGGATTTTGCTTTTAAAAAACAGATTTTGGACCATCGTTTAGAGCGTAATCCTGAAATAAAGGTCTTTGAAGTGGAGAAAAATTTGGCCGGGACTTTAAAATCTTTACCTGCTTCTTTGGATAAGATTTTAATCGAGGGACTTGATTTTTGGTTTTTTTCTTTGTCTAAAGAAGAAAGAGAAGAATATCTAGAAGCTTTTTGGGAAAGTTTGGCTTCCTTAAAGCAGGAAGTTATTTTAGTCAGCAGTGAAGTAGGACTTGGGCTTTTACCAGGCAAATTAACCTGGGAGGTAAGAGGATTGGGAGAATTCAATCAGAAACTTGCCAGACTGTGTGCAAAAGTATATCTGGTAGTAGCTGGTTGTGCTCTCAAAATTAAGGATCAAGAAGATGGCTTATTTTAAGAATCTGACGGATAAAATCCCCTCGCTTTTGTCGCTTCTGGATAAAAGTGAACGCTGGCTTATTTTGGTCAATGCAGACCCAGATGCCCTGGCTTCAGCCATGGCCTTAAAAAGGATTTTGGCCCACAGGGTATTAGAGGTAGCTATTGGACATGTCAATGAAATTAGCAGGCCAGATAATCTGGCTATGGTTAAGCTTTTGCGTATTCCTACCCAAAAGGCTACTTCCAACTTAATAGTTCAATTTGATAAATTTGCCCTGGTGGACTCCCAGCCCCACCATCATCCAGACTTTGCCAAACTCAACTTTTCCATTGTAATTGACCATCATCCTTTACTTAAAGAGCATCCAGTAGAAGCTGAGTTTGTGGATGTTCGTCCTGAATATGGAGCCAATTCTACTATTTTGACTGAATATTTGTACAATTTAAAAATAAGGCCTGGCAAGTTGCTGGCTACAGCCCTGGCCTATGGAATAAAAACAGATACCCAGAGTTTTGAAAGGCCCTTTGTGGATACGGATATCAAGGCCTTTAAGTACCTTACCAAGTTTTACAACCCCTTGCTTTTACAAAAGATTATTCGTTCTGAATTTCATAAAAGCTGGCTAAAATATTTTTCCCAGGCCTTAAAAAAAGTGAAAATTTTGGGAAATGGTCTGGCAGTTTTTTTAGGTAGTGTGGAATCTCCTGATGTCCTGGTTATTCTGGCAGACTTTTTTTTGCAGGTGCATAATATTTCCTGGGATATGGTGGGTGGACTTTATGATGATAAACTAGTGGTTATTTTTAGAGGTGATGGCCTGAGAAGAGATATGGGCAAGTTTGCGCGCAAGCTTTTTGCTGATTTTGGTCCTGCTGGTGGGCATAGAACCATGGCCAGAGCAGAGATTCCAGTAGAGAAACTGGGGGGAATACATCCTCAACAATTTATGTGGCAGCGTTTTTATCATGTGCGCAAACGCTCTACCTGTGCTCCTAAGCAGGAGAAAAAAATAGAAAATGCTTAAAAAAAAATTTGCCTGGGAAGGAAATCCACTTTTTTTAGTGGATGGAAGTTCTTATATTTACCGGGCTTTTTATGCCTATCGTAATCTTACTCGCTCAGATGGTTTTCCTACCAATGTAATTTACATTGTCCTGCGTTTAATTCTAAAAATTTTAAAGGAAGAAAAGCCGCGCTATCTAGGCTTTTTTGTTGATGGGCCTAAGCCGACCTTCAGAAAAGAGATCTGGGCAGAATACAAAGCCAACAGGCTGAAAATGCCTGAAGATCTGGCCAAACAGATTCCTTCGCTTTTACAGGGGCTTAAACTGTTAGGAGTTTACTCCCTAATCACAGAGGGTATAGAGGCTGATGACTGTATTGCCAGTTTAGCTGCGAGGTTTAAGGATGAATTTCCTATAGTTATTGTAGGCAGTGATAAGGATTTAAATCAACTTTTAAGTCCAGGAGTGTTTATTTGGGACCCAGGAGGAAAAGAAGAAAAATTCCTTTCAGTGGAAGATTTTGTTCAAAAGTGGCACTTTGCCCCCCGGAGCTGGCCTGATTTTCAGGCCCTGGTAGGAGATAGTAGTGATAATATTCCAGGGGTGCCTGGCATTGGACCTAAAACAGCTCAAAACATATTAAAGCAATTTGCAACCCTGGAAGAGCTGGAGCAAAACTTAGATAAGCTAAAGGGTAAGGCCAGGAAGGTTATTGAAGAGTGCTTTCCCAAGGTGTATCAGTACCGGGAACTTACTCGCCTGCGTCAAGATTGTTGCCAGGAAATAGACCTGAAGACCTTAACCCTGGGAGAGCCAGATTGGCCTGCATTTAAAAATTTTTGTAAGGAGTATGAGTTTTTTCCCTGTTAAGGGAAATCGAGGAACTGGATAGTAGCAAAAAGAGGGTAGAAAAAGGTAAAGCTCCTAATTTACCTTTTTTTGAACTAGAAAAAAAGGCCTCCACTAAAGTATCAAGGCCTCAAGTTCAAGAAAAACAGCTTAAAAATTTAGAACAGATTTGTGCCATCTGGAAAGAAGGAGAAAAGTTTTTTATTGGCGATGGTAAATTAGAACTGGAAATAAATGAAAAACTTTCTGGAGAATTTTTGGACACCAGAAAGGAAATTTACCTTTCTTCTTTAAAGGACTTTTATTCTCAGTACTCTTTTCCCTGGATCCGGGAAAACTGTTTTGACCTCAGTCTGGCAGCCTATCTTTTGGACCCAGAGCAAAGGGATTATTCTTTATCTACTTTACTTCAGGGAATAGCTAGGGAAGTTGAGCATCTAGTAAGCCCTGGAGAACCTTTGTCCAGAAGTATTTTATCCCTGGGAAAACATCTCAGGGCTAAATTACAGGCGGCTAATCTGGAAGAACTTTTATTAAAACTGGAGCAACCTCTTAGTGTGGTGCTGGTGAATATGGAAAAAAGGGGTATTTTACTGGATTTAGAGAAATTTAAACTTTTTTTAAAAGAAGTAAAAAAGGAGTTAAAGGACTTAACTCAGGAAATTTATAAATTGGCAGGCAAAGAGTTTAATATTCGCTCCAGTCAGCAACTGGCGCAGGTCCTTTTTGAAGAATTAAAATTAAAGAGTCGCAAAAAAACTCCTACTGGGCAGTTTTCCACTGCAGAAAGTGCCTTAGAAAGTTTACGCCATCAGCACCCCATTGTGGAGCTTATTTTGCGTTATAGAAGCCTAGAAAAGTTGCGCTCTACCTATTTGGAGCCTTTACCCAAAAAAGTGGATTCTAAAAATAGATTGCACACCACCTTTAATCAACTGGCTACTGCCACAGGAAGGCTTTCCAGTAGTAATCCCAATTTGCAAAATATTCCCATTAAAGGTGAGTATGGGCCTAGAATGAGAGCCTGTTTTGTGGCTCCAGAAAATAAGTTTTTATTATCTGCTGATTATTCGCAAATAGAACTTAGAATTTTAGCTCACTTTTCCCAGGACCCCTACCTGGTTCAGGCCTTTAAAGAAGGACAGGACATTCACACAGCCACGGCCTGCTTGATTTTGGAGAAAAAACCTCAAGAAATAAGTGCTGATGATAGAAGAAAGGCCAAAACCATTAACTTTGGCTTACTTTATGGCATGGGGCCCTTAAAATTGAGTAGGGAGTTAAATATCTCTTTAAAAGAAGCCAAAAGTTTTATTGAACTTTATTTTAAAAAATTTGCAGGCGTAAAAAGATTTTACGAGCAGGTAGAAACCCAGGCCATGGAAAAGGGGTTTGTCACTACTATTTTGGGTAGGCGCCGTTTTTTGCCCCATATCTTTTCCAGGAACGAACAGATGGTAGCTCAGGCCAAAAGAATGGCTATAAATACAGTGGTTCAGGGTTCTGCTGCAGATGTGATTAAAAAGGCCATGCTTTTGGTTGAAGAAGATGAGGTGTTAAAAGAAATTGAAGCCAGGCAGATTTTGCAGGTTCATGACGAACTGGTGTTGGAAGTGCCCAGACCCAAGATTGAACTGGCTGTGCAGAGAATAAAGGAAATCATGGAAGGCGTGTATGCGTTTGCTGTGCCTTTGGTGGTAGATGTGGGCTTTGGCCATAATTGGGGAGAAGCTCATAGTTAAATAGAAAAGGGGAGAAAATAGATGCACAAAGCAAGAATGTTGACTCCAGGACCTACACCATTACCTGAAGAAGTCAGGCTTACAGCTGCCAGAGAACTTATTCATCATCGTAAAGAGGAATTCAAGCATATTTTTGCCCGCGTCAGAGCAGGCTTAAAGTATCTCTTTGGCACTAAAGAGGAAGTGCTTATTCTCACTTCCTCAGGTACAGGAGCCATGGTAGCTGCAGTAGAAAATATCTTTTCTCCTGGAGAAAAGGTGCTGGTGGTTGAAGGCGGCAAGTTTGGCCAAAGGTTCAGGGAAATTGCCTTAAATTGGGGCTTAGAAGTGGTTTCCCTGCCTGTAAAATGGGGTAGGGCTGTAGAGATAAGTCAGATTGAGGAAAAGTTTAAAGAACATCCAGAGATTAAAGGCATTTTAGTTCAGGCTTCAGAAACTTCTACAGGCGTTATGCATCCAGTACAAGAGATTGCCTCTTTTTGCCAGAAAAAAGGCATTTTGTGCGTGGTGGATGGCATTTCTGCCGTGGGTATTTCCCCCTGTCCCATGGATGAGTGGGGAATAGATTGCTTGCTAACTGGTTCGCAAAAGGGGTTAATGTTGCCACCTGGCCTTGCTTTTGTAGCCTTAAGTGGCAGAGCCTGGGAAAAGGTAAAAAGTAATTGTAAAAGGCCTTTTTACTTTGATTTAATAAAGGAAAAAAAGAAGGTGGTACAAAACCAGACTGCTTATACTCCAGCTATAAGCCTTATTCTAAGTCTGGAAGCGAGCCTAAAATATTTTACAGAAAAGGGATTAAAGGAAATTTATTTAAAACAAAGAGCCCTTACGGAAATGGTCAGGGCTGGGGTAGAGCTTATAGGACTTGAACTTCTGGTTAAGGAACATTACACTTGGGGACTTACCTCTGTGCTTTTGCCTAAATCCGTATCTGCAAGCAAGGTTCTAAAATATATGAAGGATAATTTTGGTTATACCTTAGCTGGTGGACAGGACCAGTTAAAAGATAGAATAATTCGTATAGGACATATGGGTTATGTGGATTATGTAGATTTGCTTGGCGTTTTATTTGCGCTTAAGGAAAGTTATGTTGCTTGTGGTGGCTTTAGTGGAGCTAGAAATTATCTGGAAGAGTCTTTAAAGGTCTACTTTAAGACTTTATCTGCAGGAGGGTGTTAAGATGTCCGAAAAAAGAAGAAAAGATTATTGTTAACGATCGTCGTGTAAAACTGGACGAGGAAGAATTAAAAGAAGAAAAGTCTTCTGAAAGTGAAGCCCGCAAGCTTGCTCAGAAAAAGATAGCGCATGATTATGCCAAAGTAAGTGCCAAAGAAGAGGTAAATCTGCCCAAGCTGGATTTTGCCACCTTTGTAATTTCCCTTAGCTCTTCAGCCCTGGTGCATTTAGGGGAGATAGCTAATCCAGAAACCAACACCACTGAAGTAAACTTAGCCCTGGCCAAACAGACTATAGATTTATTGGGACTTTTAGAAGAAAAGACCAGAGGCAATTTAAGTGCGCAAGAGGAAAAACTTTTAAAAGATGTTTTATTTGACCTTAGAATGAAGTATATTCAAAAGGCATAAACTGGTTGAGGTTTATACTATGCAAAAAACCAAGGTGGGTATCATTGGCGTAAGCGGTTATACAGGAATAGAGCTATTGCGCTTACTGGAAAATCATGCGGGTTTTGAACTGGTGGAAGTTACTTCCAGAAAACTTGCAGGAAAAGCCGTGCAAGAGGTTTTTCCTTTTGTGAGTAAGTATGCAGAATTGATGATTACAGATTTAGAGCAGAGCAATTTAGAGGCAGAGCTTTATTTCCTGGCTCTACCTCACGGTACAGCCATGCAGGTGGCCAAAAAATTGTTGGAGCAAGGCAAAAAAGTAGTGGACCTTAGTGCAGACTTTAGATTGCAGGATGTAAAGGTTTATGAACAGTGGTACCAGGTAAAACACTTAGCTCAGGAATATCTGGATAAAGCTGTTTATGGCTTGCCAGAAATTTATGCTGAGGAGATAAAAAAGGCTTCCTTAATAGCCAATCCTGGTTGTTATCCCACTTCAGTTATCTTGGGCTTGTATCCAGCCTTAAAATATGATTTAATTGAGCCTGAAAACCCTATTATAGACTCCAAGTCAGGCACCACTGGAGCAGGGCGCTCGCCCAAAGAAGCTACTTTGTTTTGTGAGGTTTATGACAATTTTTATGCTTACAATCTGGCCAGGCATCGCCATACTCCAGAAATTGAGCAAGAATTAAGCAAGGCTTGCGCAAAAGAGGTTAAAGTTTGTTTTTCTACTCATCTTTTGCCCTTAAATAGAGGTATTTTAAGCACCATTTATGCGGACTTAAAGGTAGACTTACAAAGGGTTTTTGAGGTTTATAAAGATTTTTACGGGTCTAAAAAGTGGGTCAAAGTGCTTCCTTTAGGAACATTGCCCCAGGTTAGGTGGGTAAGGGGCACTTTTAGTTGTTTTATTGGTTTAGTGGAAGATAAAAGAACGGGAAAGCTAATTGTGGTTTCAGCCATAGATAACTTATGTAGAGGAGCCTCAGGTCAGGCTCTGGCCAATGCCAATTTGTTGTGTGGTTATCCTCTGGAAATGGGATTAATAAGTACAGCTTTGGTCCCTTAAACTGAGGCAAGATAGATGAGTTTAGAAGAAATATTTATTGCCAGGCAACCTATTTTTAACCGCAAGGAAAAGCTTTGGGGTTATGAACTGTTATTTCGTTCAGGTAAAAAATTAAATCAGGCTGGTGCAATAGATGATGAAGTTGCTACAGGCCAGGTGCTTGTAGATGGTTTTAAGCTGGCCTTTAAAGAGGGCATGAATTTAAAATATTTAATTAATTTTTCAGAAAAATCTCTTTTAGAAGAGCACTATAATTTGCTTCCTTCTCAGCATGTGGTTTTAGAGATTTTGGAACGAGTAAATCCCACTCCCAAGCTGGTAGATTGTTGTAAAAAGATAAAAAAGCAGGGCTATGTGCTGGCTGTGGATGATTATGTGGGGCAGGAAGAATTTAAGAATTTAATTGCTATTGCAGATATAGTAAAGGTAGATATTTTAGAGCTTTATGAGTGGGAACTGGAAGAAATAGTTACCAACCTTAAAAAGTATAAAGTAAAACTTTTGGCAGAAAAGGTTGAAACCAGAGAAAAGTTTCTAACCTGTTTGGAGTTGGGATTTGACTATTTTCAGGGCTTTTTCTTTAGCAAGCCAGAAATCCTGGAAGGCAAAAAATTAAGCTCTAGTGAAGTCAGCAAGTTAAAAATTTTAAAGGAAATTAGTAAGCCTGAAATAAGTTTTAAGGGGCTTAGTGAAATTATCAAACAGGATATTAATTTAACTTACCGCTTAATTAAATATATTAATTCACCTTATTTTGGTTTTAAAGAAAAGATATCTTCTCTGCAAAGGGCTTTGACCTGTTTGGGAGAGAAGAAAATAAAACAATGGCTAAGAGTTGTTTTGCTGGCTGACTTAAGTACAGAAGATAGGGGAAAGGAAGTAGTTTTTTTATCTGCCTTTAGGGGCAGGTTTTTGCAGCTTTTGGCTGAAAAGGTTTTTGGAGAAGAGTCAGGGGAGAAGTTTTTTCTTTTAGGACTCCTTTCTTATCTGGATGTATTGTTGCAAAAAAGTCTATCTGAAATAGTGGAAGAATTGTTCCTGGATGAAGACATTAAAAAAGGTTTGTTGGACCCAGAACATCCCTATCATCAATGGCTGGTTTTAGCCTCTTACCTGGAAAAGGGAGAGTGGAGAAAAGTAGGTAAACAACTTGCTTTTCTGAAAATAGATCCAACCTATGCCAGTGAATGTTTAAATGCAGCTTATCTTTGGGTAAATAACTTACTAAAATCTGAGTAGTAGTTTTTAAGAAAGTAAGTAAATCCACAAGCAGTTAGTCCCTGCTACTTCTGGTTATATTTTCTTTTGGAAGTTAGATTATTAGAAGGTAAAACAAGAGTCTTTGAAATAAGGTTTCAGGGGAGATTTCCCCTGAAACCTTTTAAACTTCAAAGAGCATTTCCAGATCTTCTCTAGTTAAGCTTTGAATGGCGCTTTGACCAGGAATAATGGCTTCAGCTACTCCTTTCTTTTGCTGTTGCAGGGTTAAGATTTTTTCTTCTACAGTGTTTTGACAGATCATTTTATAGGCAAAAACCTGTTTGGTCTGGCCAATACGGTGGGTACGGTCAGTGGCCTGATTTTCCACAGCCGGGTTCCACCAGGGGTCATAGTGGATGACATAATCAGCAGCAGTCAAGTTTAGCCCTGTACCTCCAGCTTTAAGAGATATTAAAAAGATGGGGATATTGGGATCATTGTTAAATCTGTCCACCTGTTCAAATCTATCTTTGCTGGAGCCATCCAGATAAGCAAAGGGGATTTTGTTCATGGAAAGCCAGGAGCGAATAATGTGCAGCATCTGCACAAATTGAGAAAAGACCAGTACTTTGTGGCCATCTTCAATGATGGTGGTGACCAGTTCTTTAAAGGCCTCAAATTTGCCAGAAGGCAGGTTGGTTTGCACTCCAGGCATATCCAGCTTTAACAGTCGAGGGTGGCAGCAGATTTGTCTTAGTTTTAGCAGGGCATCCAAAATGGACATTTGAGAGCCAGCAATACCTTTTTCTTCCACTCTTTGTAGGACCTGTTCTTTGAGTTTTTTGGCCAAAGAAGCGTAGAGTTCCATTTGTTCGTCCAGCAGGGCAGTGTAGTAAACATTTTCCACCTTGGGTGGCAGGTCTTTGGCCACCTGGTCTTTGGTTCTGCGCAAGATAAAGGGTTTTACTCTGTTTTTTAAATAGTTAAGGGCCTCTTCATCCCCGTCTTTAATGGGTTTGATAAATCCCTTGTGAAAGGCGTGTTGGGAGCCCAGAAAGCCTGGCATGAGAAACTCAAAGAGAGACCAGAGTTCCAGCAAGTTGTTTTCAATGGGAGTTCCAGAAAGACACAATCTAAAACGGGAGTTTAACTTGCGTACGGCTTTGGCAGTAATGGTATTGGGGTTTTTAATGTTTTGGGCTTCATCTAAGATAACGCTTGCGTATTCATAGGGCAATAAAAATTCCAAATCTCTTCTAAGTAAGGCATAGGTAGTTAGGACCAGCTCTGCTTCTTTGATTTGAGGGAAAATATGTTCTCTTTTGGCCCCGTAAATTACCAATCTTTTCATGGTGGGGACAAATTTTTCTGCTTCTCTTTCCCAGTTGGGCAAAACAGAGGTGGGTACCACAATAAGATGCGGACCAGTTATACCCTTTTCCTTTAGGTGCTGAAGAAAGGAAAGGGTCTGAATGGTTTTTCCCAGTCCCATTTCATCGGCTAAAATGCCACCAAATTTGTATTCATAGAGGAAGTTGAGATAGCTTAAACCCTGTAGCTGGTAAGGTCTTAAGGTGGCATTGAGCTCTTTAGGTTGCTCTACTGCGGTAATCTCCTTAAAAGTATGAATTTTCTCTCTTAATTCATCCCAGAAAGAATCTGCCTGGAGTTCATCCACATCTTCTACCAGTTTATCAATGATTGAGGCTTCGTGATGAGCATATTTTTTCTTGGGACCCTTTTCTGGATCCAGACCCATGGTTTGCAGTTTGTGTCCCAGTTTTTCCAGCCAGGATTCTGGTAAGCTGGTGTAAGAGCCATCTTTTAACTGAACATAACGCTTGCCTTGAGACCAGGCCTTCCAGATTTTTTCTATGGGCACGGAAATATCATCATATTCCACCACAATATCCACATTGAACCAGGTGTTTTCCTCTTTGCTTTCCACCTGGGCAACCACCCTGGGTGGAGAGAGCCTTACTTTGTACCTGGATAGGTTCTTTTCTCCATAAACTCTATATTCTTTTACCAGTTTGGGATATTCATCCAGGAGGAAATTGATGGCTTCTTCAGGCTCTAAGAACCAAAGGGCATTGTTTCTGGCCTGAAAGCCGAGATTCATAAGCCTGTTTATTAGTTCTCCTTCTTTTCCTGGTCTCTTCGAATAAGAAAGGATTTTCCTTCAAATTGATAGCTTCCTGTTTGTAAGTCCGGGTCTGGACCAGGCAAGGTAAATTCACCATGTTCAGTTTCATAAACATTTTGAATTTGAAGGGTTAGCAGGCTACCTTCTTCTTCCAAAAAGAGTTTGGGATTGTATTTGGCTTCCACAAAAATGGGAGCCATTCTTTCCAGAAACTTTTCTTGTTCAAAGAGGTCTGAGGCTGGAATCTGGGTCCAGACTCAATCCAGAAATTCAGAAATTTCCTTATGAGGTACAATAGGGGGCTTTACTACCAGTTCACGAATGAGAAAGGGAGGGATACCAGTATGTACTGGATAAAAAGTATACTTCCAAAATACCCATAAGGGCATGTCTCCAAAGAAAAAGGTCTCTTCTCCTTTGATGGGAAAGGGGATTTTACCTTCTCTGCCCAGCATGACTTCAAAGGTTAGTCCATCTTCAGTAAGGGTTGGTTTTAACTGTAAGCGCATGGGAGTGGAGACAATGCGTACAGGCTTTTCTGTTTCCTCAAAAAATAAGTAATACTCATTTTTAATAGCAGTAAAAAACCAGCTCATAAGTCCATAGGGTATTTCTACCTTATGGCCATAATAGTCTAAGTATTGGCCAATTTGTTCTGCCACTTGCGGAAGGTCTGGCGATACTTCACACCATTCTGGATTGCGCAGGATTTGTTCTAAGGTGATGGGATTTAAAACAGAGGAAAGTCCGGATTTATTTTGTCTGGCTCTAAAAAATTCTACCTGCAGACGACCTACTTCTGGGAAAAAACGGTAAACTATGTAGTGTTGGCCTGGTTCTGGTTCTAGTTGAGTAGCAAAATAGCTTTTAAAAGTAGTTTTCCAGTCTGTACTGACCAAAATAGCTTCTTCTTCACTGTTTTCCTGCTCCAGGGAATGAAGGTATTTGATAAGAGTAGCACCTACATGCTTACATATGCCAGCAAAGGATTCTGGACAGTTACAATAATAAGTTACAGATTCCAGTTCTAGGTTTAGAGAAATCTCGGTTTGATATATTTGGAAATCCTCGGCCTGAACCTGACCGCTTAACTCTAAGTAATCAGAGTGTTGTTTGAGGTTTAGCTTAAGGTCTTCTTTAGAGGCCAGTTCCTGGGCGTTTTCGTAAATATATTCTGGAATGTTATCTTTCACAAATGCAGCTAAAATGTCTTTGACTTTTTTCTCTTCATTCATCACCATTAATTCATTAACTCCTTACATTAACAAAAGTGGTAAAAAAGAACATTTCTATTTAAGCAAATTGAGGACTTTTGGCAAGATTTGAAAAAGTTTTTTCACTAAACTGAAAAAATAGGTTTAACTGGCTAAAATGAAAAAGGTTTTTATTTTGTTATACCTTGTTTTTTGGGGGCTTAATCCTTGGCTTAGAGCTCAGGATTTAGGTGGAAGGATTATTTTAAGCACCTTAAGTGACCCTACCAATCTTATTCCGCCTTTGGCTACAGATGCCTTTTCCCACGAATTAGCTGACTTGTTATATGTTTCCCTTTTAAAGTATGATAAAAATTTGCAACTGGTGCCCTGGGCTGCCTCTGGTTATGAAGTTTTAGATGGGGGTAAAAGGCTTAGGTTTAAGCTTAAAAAAAATATTTTTTGGTTTGACGGAAAACCCTTAACTGCCGAAGATGTCTATTTTACTTATAAATTAATGATAGATCCTAAAACTCCCACTGCTTATGGCGAAGATTTTAAACTGGTTAAAGAATGTCGGGTCCTTTCTCCTTATGAACTGGAAGTAACTTATCCCAAAGTCTATGCAGGCTCTCTTGCCTCCTGGAGCATGTCTATCTTGCCCAGGCATATTTTGGAAAAAGAAGACCTCTTGCAAACCAAATATAGTCGCAACCCTTTGGGAGCAGGGCCTTATAAATTAGTAAAATGGGAAAGTGGCAGGAACTTAATTTTAAAAGCCAATGCTAATTATTTTGAGGGCAGGCCTTATATTGATGAGGTTGTGTATAGGGTTATTCCTGATATGAATACCATGTTTTTGGAGTTAAAGGCTGGTAATTTAGACAATATGAACTTGTCTCCTTTGCAATATATTTTTCAGACTAAGGGAAGATTTTGGCAGAAAAATTTTAATAAATATAAGTATCTTGCTTCTTCCTATACCTACCTGGGTTATAACTTAAGACATCCTTTATTTAAGAATATAAAATTAAGGCAGGCGATAGCCCTGGCTTTAGATAAAGAGGAGATTGTTAAAGGAGTTTTATTTGGCCTGGGAGAGCCCACAATAGGCCCTTATAAACCAGGCACCTGGGTGTATAATACCAGGATAAAAGATTATCCCTATAATCCTGTAAAGGCTAAAAAGATTTTAGAAGACCTGGGATATAAGGACCTGGATGGAGATGGTTTTTTAGAAAGGGATGGTAAAAAACTGGAGTTTACCATTCTGACCAATCAGGGAAATGACTTGCGTCTAAAAACTGCCATAATTATTCAATATCGTCTGGCTCAAGTGGGAATTAAAGTGCATATCCGGACCCTGGAGTGGGCTACTTTTATCAACGAATTTATTGATAAGGGTAATTTTGAAGCTGTAATTTTAGCCTGGACCATTCCTCTGGATCCAGACCTTTTTGATGTCTGGCATTCTTCAAAGGCTGTAGCAGGTGGGTTAAATTTTATGGGATATAAAAGTAAAGAAGTGGATAAACTCTTAGAACTTGGTCGAGAGACTCTGGACTTGAGTCAAAGAAAAAAAATTTATGATAGGGTCCAGGAGATTTTGCATAAAGAACAGCCCTATTGTTTTTTGTATGTGCCTTATGCCCTACCCATTGTGCACAAGCGCATTAAAGGGATAGAGCCTGCTCCAGCAGGTATTGGTTATAATTTTATCCGCTGGTGGATTCCTAAACAATATCAAAAGGTTAACTTTAGTTTTTAAAATGGCTTTGCGTTTACAAGACCTGCCCGCCCCAGCTGCTCATCTGGTTTTAAAAGTAGAGCGTTTTTTGCGTCAGGAACTTAAAGTTTCCACTCAAAATAAATCTCTCCTCTTGTCCTTGTCTGGCGGTCCTGATTCTACAGCTTTAGCCCTCATTTTAACCCTTCTAAAAAAAAGACTAAAACTTAAGGAAATTGCTGGTTTTTATTTGGACCATGGTTTACGCAAAGAAAGTAAAGAGGAAAAAAGGTTTTTAGAAGATTTAAGCCAGAGACAAGGATTTTCCCTTTATTTTTTTCCACCAGGGTAGATCTTATTGCCCAAAAAACAGGAAAAGGCCTGGAAGAAATAGGTAGAAATCTTCGCTATAAACTTTTAACCTATTTAACTAAAAAATATGGTTTTGAACTGGTTGCTCTAGGACACCATTTAAATGATCTGGCTGAAGATGTGCTTATGCGTTTTATTCGAGGTACTGGTTGGCCTGCGTTGGGAGGTATGGAAGCAAAAATTGAGCAGGATTTTTTTACCTTATTGCGTCCTTTAATTTTTCTTACTAAAGAGGAAATACTTAAGTTTTTAGAACTGGTAGGACAGGGATATTGTGTGGATAAAAGCAATGAGGATTTAAGTTTTTTAAGAAATAGGGTTCGGCATAATATCTTGCCTCTATTTTTAAAGGAAAATCCCTTGTTTTTAAAAAATGTCTTTAAAATCTGGAAAATCAGTCAACTGGAAAGAAGGGATTTGAAACAAATTTTAAATAAAATAGAAATAAAAAAAGATGATTGTTGTATAGAAGTAAAAAGAAAGGATCTGGAAGGGTTAGCAAGTCTGGATAGATTGAATTTATTGGCCTTTTACCTGGATAAGATAGGGAAGGGACAGGTTCTTTTTGATAATCTGTACAGGTTAGAACTTTTTTTAGAACAAGATAGTAGTTCTGCTAAAACCTTTGAATTTCCTGGCAAAAAAAAGGTAAAAGTATTAAAAGACAAAATAGTGATTATAAAAGAAAATGAATAATAAAATAAATTTTGACTTAGATCTTTTGCATCTTTTAGATCAGATACCTCACGGTATAATCATTTTTGATTTAGAGAAAAGAGTTATTTTTTTAAATACTTATCTGGAAGTGTTTCTAGGTACAGAACGAGATAAACTTTTGGGCAAAAAATGTTACCAAGTTTTGAGAAGTAATTGTTGCCTGGATAGATGTTTAATGAAAACAATAGATAAGAATGAATATCAAGAAGCAAATTTAATTAACTACTATCGGGAATTAAAAAAGATAAGGCAAAAAATAGCTCCTCTGGTAGATAAAGACGGTAACATTGTCGCTTATTTAGAAAGCATAGAAGAACTTAAAGAAGAAGAGAAACTTAGCCAGGGAGAATTTAGCAATATTTTAGGAAATTGTCCCAAGATGAAGGAACTTTTTGCCCTTGTTCCCATAGTAGCCAAGACTGATTCTGCAATTTTGATTACTGGAGAGACAGGAACAGGTAAGGACCTACTAGCAGAAGCGATTCATCAACACTCTTTTCGCAAGGATGGTCCTTTTATAAAGGTGAATTGCGGAGCTTTACCTGAAAATCTTTTGGAATCTGAACTTTTTGGTTATAAAAAGGGAGCCTTTACAGGTGCAACCACAGATAAACCTGGCTGGTTTAAACTTGCTCATAAGGGCACAATTTTTTTAACTGAGATAGGCGACTTGCCCTTATCTTTACAGGTAAAGCTTTTATCTTTTTTAGATGATCAAGTGATATATCCTTTGGGCAGCACCAGGGGGATAGAGGTGGATGTAAGAGTTATTGCTGCCACGCATAGAGATTTGAGACAGATGATTAAAGAAAAAAAATTTAGAGAAGATCTTTTTTTTAGACTTAATGTGGTCAGGCTGGATTTGCCTCCTCTTAGAGAGAGAGGAGAAGACATAAAAGAACTACTTTATTATTTTCTGAATTTTTATAACAAAAAACTACAAAAAAAGATAAAAGAATTTTCTTTGGATGCGTTAAGATTTTTGCTTTCTTATCGATATCCTGGAAATGTAAGAGAGCTTAGAAATATTGTAGAGTATAGCGTGGCTGTGTGTATGCAAGAAAAAATTGGTTTGGAAGATTTGCCTGCCTATCTCAAAGAACATACTGCAGTTACCCCTCAGATAGAAAAAAAGAAGTATTTTCCCCGGAAAAAGAAGACAATTTTCAAGACTTAGAGAAAAATATGATTCTAGAAGCCTTGAAACAATGTAGAGGCAAAAAAAGTGAAGCTGCCAAATATCTGGGTTGGTCTAGAAGTAAACTCTGGCGTAAAATGAAATTTTATAGGATTTAATTAAAATGACCAAAGTCCTAATTCCCATTTTAGGAAAAGAGGTTGCTCCTCGCTTTGATTTAGCTTTGGAAGTGTTTATTGTAGAGTTTGATTCCAAGTGGAAAGTTGTTTCCAGTAAGAATGTTATTTTGCCTGAATCTTCTGGAGAAGAAATGTGCTCTTTAATTCTAAAGGAAAATGTGGATATTGTTCTTACTAACGGTATTGAAGATGAGTATTATAATTATTTAAAGTGGAAGAAAGTAAAAGTTATAGATAATGTTATGGATAATATAGAAAATGCCTTGGCCTTTTTGATAAGAGAGGAGAGAAGGTATGAGTAGAAAAACAATTTTTATTTTACTTTTGGTTTTAGTTTCTGGATTTATTTTTCTTTTTACTTTCAAATTTAAAAAAGAGCCTGTAAAACAGGTAGAAGGTGTAAAATCCAAGGTTTCTTCTAAAATAGATAAAAATACTACTTATGGTTATGAATTTTCTTCTCTAAAGCCTGAAGTTAGTGAGAATAATACAGAGGAAGTTGTGGAAGAGGAGAAAAAGAGGAACAGGTAACTGATTTACCCCCAACATTTCCTCAAGTATCTTTTTTCAGGTTGAACTGGTAGATAGAGTAATTGATTTTTTCCTGAAAAATTATGATTCTCAAAGGGATAACTTTACTTTTAGTTTAAAAAAGATGAATCTTTATTTTGGAGTAGATCTGGAAGGATTTACAGCAGAAGGAGAAGATGTTCAGCAAAAAAGACTTTTTATTTTTAAACAGTTATTTTCTGCTTCTTTTCTCAAGAGATTTTCCCTTTACTTAAATCCTTTGTACTTTACCGATTGAATGATAAATTGGATAGTTATGTTAAAGAAAATAACTGGCCAGAAGCCAAAAGAAAATTGTTCTTAACTCGTTTACAGGAAAAAATTTTAGCTATTGCTAGAGAGTTAAACTTAATGGGTTCTAAGACAGAATTGGTAACAGGAATAAAGGATTATCTGGAAATTCAAAAAAGTCTTTACCAAATCTATGCTAAATACTGGCAACTGGAAGAAAAAGATAAAGAAGAAAAAGCTAGATTGGGTGACTTAATTAAAAAGACTATTTTTGCCAGAGAACACTTACAAAAAAAGATTTTAGCCCAGCTTAAAGATGTTGGACTTAGTGCAGAAGATAAGTTATACCTTGGTTTATGGACTTATCGGCGTATGGAAAAAGATGGTTTTACTTCGGTAGAGATATTAAGGCTGGCTTCTATGTTAGAAGATTTGGCCAAGAGCTTGCTTAAAGCTTAAAAAGGTTTTTGGAAGGTTAAAAAAGACCGTTAATCGAAGAAAAGTTTGTTTTGTTTACTTTCTTGGTTAACAAAGAGAAAATTGTAAAAATGGAGGAAGATTGTCATGACCTATCCTGGTTGGAAGGATCTAGAACTAGGAGCAGCCATTACTACTCCAGGTAATGCTGCTGAACTTAAGACAGGTGATTGGCGGACTGAAAAGCCCGTATTAGATGAGGAAAAGTGTATAAAATGTGGTTTGTGTGCGGTTTATTGCCCTGAGTTTTGTGTGGAAGAGGGAGAAGATGGTTTTTTTAGAGCCAATCTTTATTACTGTAAAGGGTGTGGTATTTGCGTGCAAGAATGTCCTAAAGGGGCTTTAAGTTTGGTATTGGAGGAAAAATAATGGCTAAAAGAATAGGTACAGAAGTTTCTTTGGCTATAGCTGAGGCAGTAAAGTTGGCCAAGGTAGATGTTATTTCTGCCTATCCCATAACGCCTCAGACTCATATTGTGGAAGAATTATCCCAGATAGTAGCCAATGGGGAGCTAGAAGCAGCATTTATCCCTGTAGAGTCAGAACATACAGCCATGAGTGCAGCTGTAGGCTCTTCTGCTACAGGGGCCAGGGTATATACAGCCACTTCTTCTCAGGGGCTTGCCCTGATGCATGAGATTTTATTCATTGCTGCCAGCATGCGTCTTCCCATTGTTATGACCATTGCCAACAGGGCCTTATCTGGCCCCATTTCCATCTGGAATGACCATAGTGATATTATGGCTGAACGAGATGTGGGCTGGATTCAACTTTTTGCAGAAAATGGCCAGGAAGCCTTTGATTTGACTATTATGGCCTTTAAAATTGGAGAGGATAGAAGAGTACTTTTGCCTGTGGGCGTAAATATAGATGGTTTTATTTTAAGTCACATGATTGAACCTGTGATTATAGAAGACCAGGAAAAGATAGACGCCTTTTTGCCTGAATATATTCCTCAGTTAAAACTGGATGTGGAAAAGCCGGTTACCATGGGTCCTGTAGGAGTGCCTGAAATATATGCTGAGGCTAAAAAACAGCAGGAACAGGTCCTTTTTGATTCTAAAAAGGTAATAAAAGAGGTGTTTACAGCCTGGGAAAAGAGTTTTGGCCGCAGTTATAAGGTGGTGGAGCAAAATGGAGCTGAGGATGCTGAGGTGGTATTTGTGACCATGGGATCTTTAGGAGAGACTGTAAGCACAGCTATTGAAGAGTTAAATGCTCAAGGAGAAAAGGTAAGGCAGGTGAGAATTAGACTCTGGCGTCCTTTTCCTGAAGAGGAACTCTTAGAAGCCTTGCAAGGTGCTAAAAAGGTTATTGTTATTGATAGGGCCTTGTCCTTTGGTAGTCCCAACGGCCCAGTGGCTACTGAAATTAAGGCCTCTCTTTATGGCAGAGACTTTGAGCCAGAGGTATATAATTTTATTTGTGGTCTTGGGGGCAGAGATGTAACTCGCAAAGATTTTCAGGAAATGTATAAATTAGCCACTAAAGGTCAATATAAAGATGAATATTTAATTTGGGGAGTTAGAGAAAATGACTAGACAGATAGAATATGAAAAAATTACAGCTAAAAATTTACCCAGGGAATCTTTGATAGCTTCAGGACATAGAGCCTGTCAGGGCTGTGGCGAAATTTTGGCCATGGGCATGGTGATGAAGGCAGCAGGCCCTGAAACTATTGTGGCCAATGCCACTGGTTGTATGGAAATCGTTACTTCCCCATTTCCTCAAACTGCCTGGAAAACTCCCTGGATACATGTTGCCTTTGAAAATGCAGCTGCAGTTGCCTCTGGCATAGAAGCAGCTTTAAAGGTTTTGGAAAAAAGGGTAAACTGAAAAAAAGACCCAAGGTCATTGCCTTTGCTGGGGATGGTGGAACTGCAGATATTGGCTTGCAAGCACTATCTGGTGCTCTGGAAAGGGGACATGATTTTCTCTATGTTTGTTTGGATAATGAGGCCTATATGAATACAGGCATTCAGCGTTCTAGCTCCACTCCTTTTGGAGCAGCAACTACCACCTCTCCTGCTGGTAAAAAGAGCAAGGGCCAGCACACCTGGAAGAAAAATGTGGCCATGATTGCTGCTGCTCATGATATCCCTTATGTGGCTACTGCTAGCCCGGGTTTTCATCTGGATTTGATGAACAAAGTGAGAAAGGCCCTGGCTGTAGAAGGACCTGCCTATATTCAGATTTATTCACCCTGCCCTACCGGGTGGAGGAGTAAACCCAGTGATAGTATTACCTTGGCCAAGTTGGCCGTGCAAACGGGAGTATTCCCCTTATTTGAAGTCGAATATGGCAAGTTTACTTTGAATCAAAAGGCCAAAAAACTAAAACCTGTAGAGGAATATTTAAAGCTCCAGAGAAGGTTCAGGCACTTAACTCCAGAGGATGTGGAAATTATCCAGAAGAAAGTTGAAGAAAACTTTACAAGGTTAAAAAAGCTTTGTGAGCTAGAATAAAAGATAAGTTTTAAAACTGGTAAAAGGACGGCTCTTTACTTGAGTCGTCCTTTTTTTTATCTAAAAAGGATGCACAATTATTTAGCTATTCTTACTTTTTTAAGTTTGGGTTTTCTTTTAAAGAGGATAAAAAGCATTCCTGAAAATACAGGAACAGTATTGAATTTAATTGTTATTTACATTTCTTTGCCAGCTTTAATCTTGTTAAAAGTTCCAACTCTTAAATTTTCCTGGGATTTACTTGTCCCCACCTTTTTACCCTGGATTTTGCTTTTGGTTTCTGTACTTTTGATTGGTTTATGTTCCTACTGGTTTAAGTGGAATAGAAATATTACAGGTGCTTTACTTTTAGTAGTGCCTCTGGGTAATACCTCTTTTCTAGGTATTCCCATGGTGCAAAGTTTTTTTGGCGAGCAGGGAATTCCCTATGCCTTGATTTATGACCAATTGGGTTCCTTTCTGGCCCTGGTGCTCTATGGTTCTTTAATCCTGGTTTTTTATGGAGAAAAAGAAAATAAGCCCACCCTGGGGGCGATTTTGCAGAGAATAATTTCCTTTCCACCTTTCTTAGCCCTTTTGCTGGCTTTGCTGGTTAAGAACTGGCTGCTATCTTCTGAACAGGCAAAGGTTATTTTAGAAACCCTGGCTGCCACCCTGGTGCCCCTGGTAATGATAGCTGTGGGTTTTCAATTCACTTTGCGTTTGAAGTCAGAAGAATTTAGCAAACTATTATTGGGTTTGGGAATAAAAATGCTTATAATTCCTTTAGTTGCCTGGGCAGGGTGTAAATTGCTGGCCTTAGAGGGACTGGCTGTGCAGGTTTCTATTTTTGAGGCTGCCATGCCTCCTATGGTTTCAGCAGGTGCTTTAGCCATAATTGCAGGTTTGGCCCCAGAACTGGTCTCTGCCTTGATTGCTGTAGGCATTTTTCTAAGCTTTATTACTTTACCTTTGTTTTACCAGTTGTTAATGTAAAATAAGTATCTTAAAAGTAAAGTTTAACAATGAATAAAAGAGTAAAATATTATCCTCCCTTAGAAGAAAAGATAAACATAATATCACATGGTTTAGGTACTTTTCTAGGGCTAATTGCTTTGGGTATTTTAATTTATCTATCCAATAACTATGATGATAATGTCTATTTATTTAGTGCGCTTGCTTTTGGACTTAGTTTTATCAATCTCTATGCTGTATCTACTATTTATCATAGTATAAAAAAGGAGAGTTTAAGAGTTAAGCTAAGAGCAATTGATCACGCTTCCATTTATGTTTTTATTGCTGGTACTTATACCCCTTTTGCTTTGATTATATTGCCAGATAAGGTGGGCTGGACTGTATTTTTTCTTTCCTGGGCTTTAGCCCTGCTGGGAATTGTCCTAAAGATATTTTTTACTGGCAGGTATATCTTTTTGTCCTTACTTACTTATCTGGGGATGGGCTGGATGATAATTTTTTTTCTAGACCCTTTAGTTAAAAACTTTTCCTTACCAGGGCTTATCTGGTTATTGGCTGGAGGGGTTGCCTATACTTTGGGAGCAATTGTTTATGCCCTAAAGAAAGTAAAGTTTAACCATGCCATTTTTCATCTGTTTGTCTTAATAGGCAGTGTTTGTCATTTTATATCTATTGCTTTTTATGCCTTTTAAAGAAGGTTAAAAACTATCTTAAAAAAGGCTTAATGAGGTCTAAAACTTTTTCTAAAGGTCTTCCAAAGTAAAAATTTAAAATACTATCTTTTAATTCCAACTTGTTTTTCAGATATTCTCTAATATTAAAATCAAAGTATAGAGCATCTTCTACTTTTTTGATATTTTTTTCTTTTAAATATTTTTTTATTTTGTGAAGATTACATATCCTTTCGTGTTCTTGAATGATTTCTCCCAGGGCAGATTTTCTTTTGATAATATCCAATCTGTGCAGAAGATTTTTATACTGGATGTTTAGTAAGTTTTGAGGCTGACTGCAAAAGAAATTTTTGCATTCAATGGGTCTGTTTTGGTAAATGGAACAAGAGTTTTGTTCCAAAAATATACATTTTGAGTTTTCAGTTCTTATTTTAATAAGCTCTTCTTTTAAAACAAGGTATTGTTGGCTGCTATGCTCAAAAACCACTTCACCCTGGCGCAGGGTAAGAAGTTTATCCCTGGCAATGATTTTTTGAATAACCAGTTCCTTATCTTCCTGGTGTAAGGTGGGTGGGCTGGTCTCACAGCATTTGGCACAGCGTTTACAGGCAGACATGGATAATAAAAAAGCTTACCCCAGAAGGGTAAGCTTTCCTTTCCTTTTTTGGATGGTGCGCCCGGGAGGATTCGAACCCCCGGCCAAGAGCTTAGAAGGCTCCTGCTCTGTCCAGCTGAGCTACGGGCGCCCAAACAGAGGAAGCTTTTTATACTTTTTGTTGGAGTTAGTCAATTTTTTTGTGAGTCAAATTTTGATTAATTTGTCTTTATGTCGGTTAAGTCTAGAAGTTTTTTGGGAGATTTTGAAGTGTTTTTCATAGGATTAGTGGTTGATAGAGACAATGTAATCTTTTTTTTATTGTTATGTAATATATTGGTAACATAGTACACTAATATACTTCCTAACAAAACAAAGGAGGTTTTATGGTTATTGAAATTGAAAAGGCAACAATAGGTTATAAGGAAAAAAAAGTACTTAATTCTATAAAGTTATGTATAAAAAAAGGAGAGTTTGTAGGTATAATAGGGTGTTCTGGGGCTGGAAAAACTACTCTTCTTAAAACGTTATCTGGAAAAACAGATATTTTTGAGGGAGAAGTAAGAGTTTTAGGTTATGATTTAAATAATATTAATAAGAAAGATCTTTCCAGATTAAGAAGTAAAATAGGTTTTATTTTTCAGGGGTTTAATCTTGTGGAAAGAATGAGTGCTATAGAAAATGTATTAACAGGAATGCTTTCTAAAATATCATTATGCAGATCTGTGATAAAGCTTTATAAAGATGAGAACTTAGAAAAAGCTTATAATTGTTTAAAAATAGTTGGGTTAGAAAAAGAAGCACTGGTGAGATGTGATAAGTTATCTGGTGGCCAGAGACAGAGAGTAGCAATTGCTAGAGCGTTGTCTCAAGAGCCAGAAATAATTCTGGCAGATGAACCAGTAGCTGCCCTGGATGTATATAGTTCAAAACAGGTGATGGATATATTATGTAAAGTTAATAATGAATTGCAGGTTACAGTAGTAGCTAACCTTCATCAGCTAGATATAGCTAAGCAATATGCAAAAAAGATTATTGGAATAAAACATGGTCAAATAGTTTTTAATAATAGAGCAGATTTTCTACTGGAGAAACATGTTAAAAATATTTTTTCAGATGCTAATAGCTATATTTATACTTCTGAAGTGTATGATAAGTATTTAATTGCATAATTTTTATTTTTATTTAGGAGGTTAAATTATGAAAAAAGCTTTGTTTGTTCTATTTAGTTTGTTTTTTTTGTTGGTAAGTAATTTGTCTTTTGCTAAAGATGAAAGACAAGAATGGCCTAAGAAAATTGTTTTTGCTGTAATTCCTGTAGCTTCTAGTAGGGAAATGACAGAAAGTTTTAGACCTTTGATTGATTTTTTAGAAAATGAGTTGGGGATTGGTGTAGATTTTAAAACGGCTGATGATTATTCTGCTGTTATCACAGGCATGATGTTTAAAAAGGTAGATGTAGCTTACTTTGGTCCAAAATCTTATTGTGAAGCTGCTAAGAGGGCTAATGCAGAAGCTATAGCTGTAGAGTTAAATAAAGATACAGGAGTTGCTGGGTATTATGGTTTGATTATTACCAAAAAAGGTTCTGGATTAAAGAGTATAGAAGATTTAAAAGGCCATAGTTGGGCGTTTACAGATCCTCAGTCTACAAGTGGTACTTTAGTTCCTTCAGTGTTTTTTGCTCGCATAGGGATAGATCCTAATAAATACTTTAGTAGAGTATTATATTCAGGAAGTCATGAAGCTTCTATTTTAGCTGTAAAAAATGGCAAAGTAGATGCTGCTTCTACTAATGATTTAGATTTTGCTAGAGGTTTGGGTAAGCACTGGTCAGAGTCAGACTTTAATATTATATGGAAATCTAAGATGATTCCAGGATCTCCAATTGCAGTAAGAAAAGATTTACCATCTTCTTTAAAAATGGCTTTAAAAGGAGCTTTCATTTCTTTTAAGGATAAGAAAGGTTTAAATAAATTGAAAATAAAGGGTTATGGTCCTGCGGATGATAGTCTATATAATAGTGTAAGAGAGTTAATAGAGTTTAAAGAAAAATTAAAAAGGAAATAATTAACTTTAAAGTCCTCTATCTTAGTTATAGAGGACTTTAAAAAACAAAAATTGGATGTCTATATGGATGCTTTACAAATAAAAAAAGAAATTTCTCCTTTAAAGCTAAAGAATGTTGTAATATTTGTTATTTTTTTCCTGGTGCTTGCCTGGTCTTGGCATTCTACAGAAATGGGGTTTTTAAAACTTATAGAGGGATTAGAATCTATTTGGATATATATTAAGGGAAATCCCAACATAAAAAATAGTAGTTTTTTTGATTTAAATTTAAGTCCTTATTATTTAAAAATATACTTTAAAGCTATTGTAGAAACTATCCAGATGGCTTTATTGGCTTTAATTATTTCTATAATAATAGCATTTCCTCTTTCTTTTTTATCTTCTAGGAATTTATTAAATATTATGATTCCAGGTAAAAAGGTAAAAAATATTATTGTAAGGAAATGCATATATTATTTTGCTTTTATTTTAGCTAATATTTTTAGGTCTATCAATGAACTTGTGTGGGCCTTAATTTTTGTTACTGCTGTTGGTTTGGAACCTATGTCTGGAATTTTAGCTTTAGGTATTCATACCGCAGGTGTTTTAGCCAAGCTGTTAGCTGAAGGAAATGAGAATATAGATCCAGCTCCTATAGAAGCTTTAATTTCTACAGGAGCTAGTTTTTTAAAAGTAATAAGATTTGCTGTTTTACCTCAGACTCTTCCTCATTTTGTTTCGATGGTTCTATATCGATTTGAGTCTGATGTTAGATCCGCTTTTGTCCTTGGTTTCGTGGGTGCTGGTGGAATAGGTTTTTATTTGTTTGATGCCATGCGTTCTTTTGATAATGGAAGTGTTTCAACTATTTTGATTATGATAGTAATTACAGTATATATTATTGATAAAATAAGTGCTTATATTAGATATAAGGTGGTATAAATATGAAAAGAGAAGATTTAAACTTTTTTTTACAGTATTGTGATAGGGGTGAGATAAAAAAAGTAATAAAAAATATAAGAGAGAAAGAAAATGTAGAAGTTGTTGTCCCACCAGACCAGGTATTGTTAAACATACCTGTAAAAGATCAGGTTTCTGATATTATTTTTTATGCAGGAGAGGTTTTATTTACTCAATCTTATGTGAAGGTTAATAAAGTTGAAGGATGGTCAATGGTAAAAGATATAGATAATAAGCTCTCTGAGTATATTGCTATTCTGGACTCTTGTTTTGCACAGGGTATATATGTTGAAGAAATAAAAAAATTATTAAAAAATGGAATAGATAATTATAATCTAGTAATAAATAAAGACAGGCAGATAGCTACAAGTACAAAGGTAGACTTTGAAATTATGGTTTAAATATGGAGTGTAAAAATGGATATTGAAAAGATAAATAGAAACAATTTTAGAAGTTTTATGAATGCCTTAGCCTTTCCTGGAAGGTGTTTTGTTATAGAGCCCATTAATAAATCTTATCTTTTATCAGCAATTTCTGTATTTGTGTTCTCAGAGGCAAGTTACTATGTAGATTTAGAAGATAAAAATATCTTAGGTTATGTTGATATTTTAACTAATGGTAAAAAAAGCTCTATTCAAGAAGCTGATTATATTTTTCTAAGTAAAATTGAAAACTTTTATGCTATTCAAGAAGCTAAAATAGGTGATTTTTTAAATCCAGAAAAAAGTGCTGTTGTTTTTTTAGAGACTGGCTATAGTAATAACATAAGATATTGCCTATCTGGTCCTGGAGTTAATGGAAAATTAGATGTCTATTTACTTATAGATTATGAAATTATCAAACTATTTTTAAATAAAAATAAAAATTTTCCCTTGGGTATTGATATGTTTATTTTAACCTTAGACGGTAAGGTGTTTGGGTTACCAAGAACAATCAACATAGAGGTAGAATAATGGCTTACGTAGCTGCTAAAGGTGGAGAAGAAGCTATAAAACATTCTAGGATAGAATATTTTAAGTTCATTAAAGAAAATAAGAATATTTATCTAATAGATAGGGTGTTAAGTGAAGGTGGGCTCTATTCTGAAAAATTAGTAGATAAGGCTATTATATTAGCAGGAGGAGATTCTTTTTGTTCTTCATTTTATTTAAGAGCACAAAAAACTACTTATAAGAGAATTGGAGATTCTTTTCCTATATCTATTTTAGATTTTAGAGTGATTAGAAGAATTTCTTCTACTTTTAAGGATATACCTGGTGGACAAATATTAGGCCCAACTAGCGATTATGTGTTAAAAATTTTAAATAATGATATTTTTAATTTAAAAGAAAATATAGAAGAACCTTTAAAGTATGAAAGGTTAATAGATAATGAAAAATTAGCTAGTGCTGTAGATTTAATAAAAAATAAAGGATTAATTTTGCCTCTGCAAGTAGAAGAAGAAAAGCCTTTTGATATTACCAGAATCCCTCCTTCCCCGCCTTATCCTCGTTCTGCTGCTTTACAAATAATGTCAAGAGGAGAAACTGGAGGGATGCTCTTATTAGCTTATACCTCTATGAGAGGCTATGGAGATGTTCATCCTACTATAGGTGATTTGAGAATTGGTTATGTTGGTATTTATTTTAAACATCCACTTACTGGTAAAAAGGTAAAATTAGGAGAAATAAGAGCTACTTCCTGTGAAGTTGTTGGAACTTCAAAAAAAGATGATGAATTTTTTTTCACAGTTGGATATGGTTTTTGTTTTGGCTTTAATGAGACAAAGGCTATTGCTATGGCTGTTTTAGATATTGCCATGAGTTATCCATCTTACACTTTAGATAGTAAGAGTATTGTTCAGAATAAAGAGTTAGTATTGATGCATATAGATAGTATTGAGTCCCTTGGATTTTGCAATCATTATAAATTACCTCATTATGTTACTTTTCTTTCTGATCTTAAAGTTGTGGAAAGGAGTAAAAAAGATGAGTAAATATATTAACTATTCTTATTTGGATGAAGACACTAAGAAGGAAATAAGAAGAGCTATAATTAAGGCCATTTCAATACCTGGATATATTGTACCCTTTGCTTCACGAGAAATGCCAATTTCTAGAGGATGGGGGACAGGAGGATTACAAATAACTTTAACTATAATTAAAGAAGAGGATATATTAAAAGTAATTGATCAAGGAAGTGACGATTCTGTTAATGCAGTAATTCTTAGAGAATTTATTAGTTCCTGTTCTTTTTGTAAGACAACAAAAGATACAACTAAAGCCAGTATAATTCAGACTAGACATAGGATTCCAGAAACTCCTACTACAGAAGAGCAAATCTTAGTTTTTCAGGTGCCATATCCAGATGTTTTGGTTACTGTAGAGCCTGATAGCTATATACAAAAAAAATTACATGCTTTTCATGACTATTCTAAGCTATGGATTCTTCTTTTTGATGATATTTTTGCAGTAGGTGATAGTAGATTTACACATAGATATCCTGTTAGAGTTAATGATGGATATGTTATGGATCCATCTCCTATTCCTAGATTTGATATTCCTAAGTTAAATAATAATAAATCTTTGTTATTATTTGGAGCAGGTAGAGAAAAAAGATATATGCAATACCTCCTTATACAAAAGTTGAACCACTTAAATTTGAAGATATAGAATTTAAAATAGAGTTATATGAAGAAATAAGATGTGAAAAGTGTGGGGCCAAAGGGGTATTTTTTGATATATTTGAGGATAGTTGTGGTGAAAAACATTATTATTGTAATGATACAGATTTCTGTGAGAGGAATAGATATGCTTATAGAAGTAAAAGAAGTAAGTAAGATATTTGGTAATTCCTGTGGAAGATGTAAAAAATTTACAGGAGTAAATTATAATACCTCTAAATGTCCATATTGTAACAGTATTGTTGCTGTAAATAAAGTTAATTTTTCTTTAAGAGATGGTCAATCTTTAGGGATTGTAGGAGAAAGTGGTAGTGGAAAATCTACCTTACTAAATATTTTATACCTTTTAGAAAATCCAGATGAGGGAAGCATGTTTTTATATGAAGATAATATGTCTTCTCCTAAAAATGCTTTTTGTTTTAATTTATTAGAGCAAAGTAGATATCGAAATTCTTTTGCTTCTATAATTTTTCAAAAAGTAGAAAGAGGGTTAAATTTTCATTTTTCAGCAGGAGCTAATGTAGCTGAAAGAATTATTGGATTTGGTAATAGAAGATTTAACGATATAAAAAAACAAGTTTTAGAATTACTTTCCCAAACTGAAATAGATATCTCTAGGAGTAAAGATTTGCCTATGAAATTTTCAGGAGGACAGCAACAAAGAATTCAGATAGCCAAAGCCTTGGCTAATTCTCCCAGACTTTTGTTATTAGATGAGCCAACTACAGGACTGGATGTCTCTATACAAGCAAAAATTATTGATTTGATTAAAGAACTTAGAGATAAATTTAAATTTTCAATGATTTTAGTATCTCATGATTTAAATGTAATTAAACATTTAACAGAGATAACAGCTGTAATGAAAAATGGAGAGATAGTTGAAAAGGGATTGACAGATCAAATTTTAGAAGACCCTCAGCATCCTTATACCCAATTGCTTATAAGTAGTATGTTATAGGAGAGAATATGTTGAAATTAAGAGTTTATAACTTAGAAAAAAAGTTTAAATTACATACTCAGAGAGGTAAGACAATAAAAGTATTGAATTCGATATCTTTTAATCTAAAGCAAGGAGAATTCCTGACAATTATTGGACCGAGTGGAGTTGGAAAATCGACCATCCTTAAGTGTATCTATAGAACCTATAAACCAACTTCTGGAGAAATTATTCTTACTAAAGATAATGGAGAAAACATTAATCTACATTCTATAGAAGATGATGAAATTTTAGAGATTAGAAAAAAAGAGCTAGGATATGTAAGTCAGTTTTTAAGAGTCTTGCCAAGGGTATCTACTTTAAAATTAGTAGCAAAACCTTTATTAGAACTAGGTGTAGCTGAAAAAGAAGCTCGAGAAAGAGCACAAGAGTTATTATTGCTTTTAGGGATAAAAGAAAGTCTTCATGACTTATCTCCTTTAACTTTTTCTGGTGGCGAACAACAAAGAGTAAATATTGCTAGAGCAATCATTGCTCCTAAAAGGTTACTCCTTCTAGATGAGCCAACAGCCTCTTTGGATGAAAGGAGAAAAAAGATAGTTATCGATATTTTAAAGAAATTAAGAGAAAAAGATAAGGTAACTATTATTGGTATATTTCATGAGTTTGATTTAATAAAAGATGTTAGTGATAGATTTTTTAAAATAGGGAGTTTCTATAATGAATAGAAAATGTTTTAAGATAAAATCAAAAAGAATTTTAATAAAAGATAGAATTGTTTCAGGCACTATTTGTATTAAAAATAATATTATTGATAGTATATGTGAAAAATACAACCAGGATGTAGATTATGATCTTAAGGATATGCTTATCACTCCTGGGTTTATAGATATGCATTCTGATGCTATAGAAAAAGAGATAGAACCCAGAACAGGGGTATTTTTCCCTTTAGAAGAATCTATTATTGATTTGGATAGAAAAATTAAGATTTTGGGGATAACTACTGTATTTCATGCAATTGCCTTTGAGACAGAGATTCCTGAAAAAATAAGAAGTCATGAGTTTTCTAAAAATATTATAAAAAAAATAAAGGAGTTGCATTATGGTTTGGATGTAAATAATTTAATTCATCTAAGATATGATGTCTCCACTTATGAATCTATAGAAATAGTTAAAAGTTTAATAGAGGATGGAGATGTAGATCTTATCTCCATTATGGATCATTCTCCAGGACAAGGACAATTTAAATCTATAGAAGCTTGGAATCACTATTTTTCATCTAGATATAAACTGGAATTAGACGAACTTGAACTATTAAAAAATAAAAAAATGAATAAGAGTGTAGAACATATTTTAAAGGTTATTGATCTGGCAAAAAGGCATAACTTGAAGGTTGCTTCTCACGATGATGATACTTTAGAGAAGTTGGATTTTATTTATAAAGCAGGAATAACTATTTCGGAATTTCCTGTATCTTTAGAAGTAGCTAGAGAAGCTAAGAAAAGAAATATTGCTATAGGTATGGGGGCGCCAAATGTAGTAAGAAATAAAAGTCAATCTGGCAATATTGCGGCTAGAGAACTTATTGATATGGGACTTTGTGATTATCTTTGTTCAGATTATCATCCTTCTTCCTTGCTTAAAGCAGTTTATTTATTGCATAAAGATATGAATATGGATTTAGAACAAGCCTTTTCTTTCATTACTTATAATCCTTCCAGAATTCTTGGACTAAATGATAGAGGGGTAATTGCTCAAGGTAAGAAAGCGGATTTAGTAGCTATTAAAGATAATGATTATCCACCAGAAGTTGTTATGACTATTTGTAATGGAAAAATTGTTTATTCTAAGGATATATAATGAATACAAAGATATTTTTAGTTACTGGCCCTAGTGGTGCGGGTAAAGATACGTTGATTAAATTAGCAAAGGAATATTTAAAGGATAATAAAGAAGTTATTTTTTTGAAAAGATATATTACTAGGAAGCCTGATAAAAATGAGGAAAATTATTATTTATCTAGAGAAGCTTTTTTTATTTTAGAGAAAAGTGGATTCTTTTTTACCACCTGGAAAGCTTATAATAATTTGTATGGGATAAGTTTTAACGAAATTTGTTTAAAAAATAAAAAAGTTATTATTTCTATATCTAGAAAAAAAGTAAGTTGCTTTGAAAGGAAATTTAATTATGTACATACATTATATATAACTGAGAGTGTAGAAAAGATAGAAGAAAGACTTAATATGAGAAAGAGAGAACCTGATGATATGATTAAAAAGAGATTGTCCAGGTATAATATTATGCCTGATACTAATAATATTACATTTATATATAATACAAATTTAGATAATTCTTTAAAAAAAATTTTAGATATATTAAAAAGATAATATATTAGAAAGAATTATGGTTAAATATATAGTATTTAACTAAGAATATTTAAATATAAATAGGAAGAATTTTTCCTGGATTTGTTATAATTTCTTTAAATTTAGGCAAGCTTTTTTGTTATATTTGAATTTATTTGCTGAAATAGCTTGCCTAAATTTCAGCGAGTCTAAAGATAGTGTCTTATTTCTCCCCATTTCCAACATAGACAGCCCAGTGAATTTTCATTATCTAGGCACAGGTTGACTAAAGACGAGAGGTTCATTGATAGGTCTCCTGACTCTAAGCATGCTAACTTCTTTGTATTAAATGAAAAAATAATGAACCCCCAAAATATACCTTACAGGAAACTGTTTTTTCTTTTTTAAGATTAGGCCTTACCGCCTTTGGTGGTCCAGCTATGGTAGCTTATATCAAAGAGCTTGCAGTAAATAAAAATAAGTGGCTAACAGGCCAATGTTTTCAAAATGGTGTTGCTATTTGTCAGTCTATACCTGGAGCTACTGCCATGCAAATGGCTGCTTATGTTGGATTGAGAACTAGAGGAGTTTTAGGCGCACTCTGTACCTATATAGGCTTTGGGTTACCTGCCTTTTTATTGATGCTTGTTTTTAGCACTTTATATCAACGCTTTGCAAATGTAAATTTTGTGATGTCCCTTTTTAATGGCCTTCAACTTATTGTCATTGCCATTGTAGCTAATGCAACCTTAAGTTTTGCCAAAAATATTTTAAAGACTTGGGCTGATATAGTGTTTACTATATTGGCTGCTACATTTTTACTATTTAATGGCAATCCTATTTTAGCTATTTTAGGATGTGCTGTCCTGGGAGTTTTTATATACTCAAAGAATAATTATGAAAAAATTAATGCTCAGGAGGTTTCGTTAAAGTCTAAAAAAAATTCAGCTGGCTCTTTTGCTCTTTTGTTTATTTTTTTGCTGGGACTACTTTTACTTTTCTTGTTTGATAAAAAATTATTTAAGCTAGCTTATCTTATGGCCAGAATTGATTTGTTTGCTTTTGGAGGAGGATATGCTTCTTTACCCTTAATGTTTCATGAAGTTGTTAAACATATGCATTGGCTAAGCAGCAAGGTTTTTATGGATGGAATTGCTTTAGGCCAGGTTACTCCAGGCCCTATAGTTATAACTTCCACTTTTGTTGGATATTTGTGTTTTGGTATTATTGGTGCTCTTGTTGCTACTATTAGTATGTTTAGTCCTTCCATTATAGTTTTAACTTTTACTGTTCCCTATTTTGATAAAATTCAACATAATGTTTATTTTAAAAGGGCTCTTAATGGAGTTTTGGTATCTTTTGTTGGTTTACTACTTGCAGTTACTGTTAAATTTTCTTTTGCTGTAGATTGGAGCTTGTATAAACTACTTATAACGATATTGGCCTTTATTGCCTTGTATCGCAAGGTGGATATTCTTTGGGTAGTAATGGCAGGAGCTATTATTTCTATTTTTACTTTATAGATGTTAATACCCATTTGTATAATGGGTTTTATTCTAGGGAGGTAATATGAAAACCGCTATTTTAGGCTTTGCTGGCAGTGGAAAAACAGATCTTTTTGGGGCTTTGGCTGGCCCAGGCAGTGAAAATTTAAACCGAGCCATGGTAAAGGTGCCTGAGCCTCGTTTGGACCCTTTGGCTGCTCTTTTTAATCCCAAAAAGATTACTTATACAGAAATAGAATATGTGGATATTCCCGGTGGTGGAGGCAAGGGAGAGGGCCTGGGCAATAGATTGCTAAATGAAATCAGGGCCTTTGACTGTTTGCTGGCTGTACTGGATGGCTTTTCTGGAGTAAATGAGCCCAAAAATCAGTGGCAGGCTATTGAGACGGATTTTTTGATTGCAGACCTGGCTGTGGTGGAAAAAAGCTGGAAAAGATGGCCATAGACAAGAAAAAAGCCAAGGGTTTAGTAGACCCCAAGGAAGAAGCCTTGCTGGAACAGGTAAAAGCAACTTTGGAAGCTGAAACACCTTTGCGAGAAGTGGAAGAACTGGCTTTAGCTCCTGAACTTCGAGGTTATTGTTTTTTAAGTGCCAAGCCCATTTTGTATGCCTGGAATGTATCTGAAAACAAGTTAAGTTCTTATTCTTTACCAGAAGGCAAACCCAGACAGGAGCACATCCTGGTTTCTGCCAAATTAGAAAAAGAAATGGCTGAATTAAGTGACCCAGAAGAACTGCAGATGTTTATGGAAGATTTGGGAATTAAGGAATCTGCTTTGGCTAGGGTGATTAGAAAAACCTATGAGCTTTTAAATTTAATTACCTTTTTAACGGCTGGTGAAAAGGAAGTAAGGGCTTGGCCCTTGCGTAAGGGGAGTAAAGCACCTGAAGCTGCTGGAGTTATTCATTCAGACTTACAAAAGGGATTTATTCGTGCTGAAGTTTTGTCCTGGGCAGATTTTGAAAAGTATGGGGATTTTAAATTGGCCAAAGAAAAGGGAGCCTTACGTCTGGAAGGCAAGGATTATATAGTTGAGGATGGAGATATCATAACCTTTCGCTTTAATGTCTAAATGAGTAATTTGGTGTTAGAAAATCTCAGTGTAATTCTGGTGCGGCCCAAATTTTCGGAAAACATAGGCTCTGTAGCAAGGGCCTGTGCCAATATGGGCTGCCCCAATTTATATCTGGTAAATCCCCTTAATTTTGACCTGGAAAAGGCCTTGCCTTTAGCTACTCCCAAAGGGAAAAGAATCTTAGAGGGCATTGCCCTTTATTCTTCTCTGGAAGAAGCGCTTAAAAACTTTAATTTAAGTGTGGCCACCACTGCTAGAATTGGGGGATGGCGCAAAAATATCTTGCTTCCAGAAGAAGCTGCTCAAGAGATTAAGGAGATGGTATATTTAAAGGGTAGGGTAGCTTTGGTCTTTGGTTCAGAGGACAAGGGCCTTACCAATGAAGAAATATCCCTTTGTTCCAGGCTGGTTTCCATACCTACTATGCCAGAAGCCTGGTCCTTAAACCTGGCCCAGGCAGTTATGATTTTGCTTTATGAGTGTTTTAAGCAATTATCTTCCCGCAAAATAAGACCCATTCACGACAAAAATCTCAAACTGGCCTCGCAAAAGGATTTGCAGGTACTTTTTGACAATCTAAAGGAAACTTTATTGGCCATTGATTTTTTGCATGCAGATAATAATCCAGACTACTTTATGCTGCCGGTAAAAAGGTTTTTTAACCGGGTGAAATTAAGGAAAAATGAATATAACCTGTTTATGGGGATTTGCAGGCAGATTAAGTGGTTAAAAAGTAAGGTAAAAGAATAGCTTTATGCTTGTTGTTAGATGTTCAGGTTGTAAGAAAAAGCTTTTTAAATATTACAAAATAGGTCCTGGTGAAGTCCTTAGGTGTCATAAAGCTAGAATAAAGAAAGTATATGGATTTGTGCAAAGAGAGGGTAAGATTTACTGCTCTTGTGGGCAGGTAATAGGTCTGGATAAGGGAACATTTTACAAAATGGTGGCTAAAGGGTTTACCTATTCTGGGACCAAGGATTAGTCTTTACGAAAATGGCATCCTTGGCTGGTTTTGTTTTTTAAGGCTGCCCGGGTAATAATATAGGCACTCTGGCAGGCGTGATAGAGCTTTACCAGGTCCGCACTTAATTCTGTTTCTCTATAAAAGTCGTGTAATCTTTTGTTTAAGAGTTGTAGTTCTTCAAAGGCTCGCTTTAATCTGGCTTTACTTCGAATAATTCCCACATAGTTCCACATGGTATGTTTGATAGTGCTCCAGTCCTGTTTTAAGAGGGCAGGGTCAGTTGGTTCTGGGGTCTGGGGATATTCCCAATCTGGAATAGAAGCTAAAAGCGCTTTGCGCAGTTTGGTTTTACCCTGTAAGGCCTTTTGAATGGACCTGGCACTTCTATAACCCCAGAGGAGTGCTTCCAGTAAGGAGGTGCTGGCCAGTCTATTGGCTCCGTGTAAGCCAGTACAACTACACTCTCCAGCAGCATAGAGGCGTTTTAAAGTGGTTTGGCCTTGATGGTTGACCAGAATTCCACCGCAAAAATAATGAGCTGCTGGCACTACAGGGATAAGTTCCTTCTGGATCTGGATGCCTTCTTGTACACATTGTTGATAAATGGTGGGAAAGCGTTCAGGAAAATTTTTTACCCTGGAAATATTTAAGAACACATGTTCCTGATTGTGTTTTAACATTTCTTCCCAGATTGCCCTGGTTACGATGTCTCGGGGCGCTAAATCCTTTTGGGGGTGATATTCCTGCATAAAGGGATTGCCCTGGTGATTGACCAGAAAGGCACCTTCTCCCCTTACTGCCTCAGAAATTAAGAATTTTCTAGGAGCCAGGTGAAAAGAGAAGTGGGATGAAATTGAATGTATTCCAGGTTTAACAAGCGGCAACCAGCCCGATAGGCCATGGACAGGCCAGAACCTATACTGCTTAGGGAATTGGTGGAGTGTAAGAAAATCTGTCCTAATCCCCCTGTAGCCAGAAGGGTATATTCAGCCAAAAAGGGAAGAACCACTTTATTTTTTTTATCCAGGACATAAGCACCTAAGCACTGGTTTTCCAGGTGATACTTAAATTCCAGGCGAGTAGAGTGGTGATGACTGGTAAGCAGATCAATGGCCAGGTGTTGAGGATATATTTTTACGCTTTCTAGCTTGCTTACTTCCTGGATTAGTTTGTCCATTATGGCTTTACCAGTAAAGTCCTTGCAGAAAAGAATGCGAGGTAAAGAATGAGCTCCTTCTTTGGTCAGTAGGAGTTTTTTACCTTCCCTGGCAAAGGGTATATCTAGTTGTTTTAAAAGGATATCTTCAACCAGTTGAGGTCCTTGAAGTGCTGTTAATTTAACAGCTTTTTTATAGTTTAATTTACATCCTGCTTGAAAAATATCCTGTTCTAAGCTTTGGGGGTCGCCTTGAGGATTTTTATAAACGATTCCACCCTGAGCTAGGTAAGAGTTGCCTTCGCCTAGGTCTTCTTCAGTAAGAAGATTTACTGTAAAACCAGCCTTACCCAGGATAAGGGCAGCAGTAAGACCTGCCAGGCCACTGCCTATAATTAAGACCTCGCTTTTAGGGCTCATTAAGAGCAAACCTCAAACATGGTTGTCAGGGCCTTTTTAGCCCAGGTGCTCAATTTTTCTGAGACAGTAATTTCTTTAGCAGCAGGAAAATGTTCTAAGGTCTCTAGGACCTGTTCCAGCCTGGTTCTGGCCATGTTAGAACAACATACTGGGTAGAGGGACAAAACTTCTTTTTGCCCTTGATAAGTTTTTTGCAGCCTTTTTACCAGGTTTTCTTCTGTGCCCACATAGATTTTTGAGCCAGCAGGAGCGTTTTTTACATACTTAATGATAAAAGAAGTGGAGCCATTGGCATCGCTTAAACTTACGACTTCAGGAGAGCATTCAGGGTGAACAACAATCCGGGCCTGGGAATCCTTTTGGCGAATCTGGATAAGATGTTTGGGTTTGTACTTAAAGTGTACTGCGCACACTCCAGGCCAGAGTAAAAGTTTTTTAGAAACTATGCTTTTTAACTCTTCCAGGTTGGTTAGAGAGATGGTAGCCATATCCTTAGCGCTTAGTCCCAGAGATTTTCCTGTGTTTTGACCCAGGTTTTTATCAGGTAAAAACAATACCAAATCGCCTTGCTTCAAAGCCCAGCTAAGCATTTGCCTGGCATTGGCAGAAGTACAGGTGCTACCTCCCAGGCTCCCGCAGAGGGCTTTTATTTCTGCTGTGGAATTTACATAAGTAAGAGGAATTACCTTTTTCCCCAGGGAAGTGAGTTCTTCCACTACCTTTTGAACTAAAAAGGTGGGAGCAGTATTGGCCATGACGCAGCCAGCCTGAGGCTCAGGCATAAAGACCTTTTGTCCTTTTGCAGCCAGAATAGCTGCTGTTTCTCCCATAAAGTGGACTCCGCAAAAGATTAAATATTTGGCAGTTAAGTGGGGAATTTTTTGGGCCAGTTCTAGAGAATCTCCTGTGAGGTCTGCAATCTCTACTATTTCCTGGGCCTGATAGTGATGGGCCAGTATGGCTACTTGCGTGCCAAGCTTTTCCTTGAGTTGTAAAATTTTATTTTTCATTTTTTCCCTCTATCTTTAAACTGAGATCCAAAGCTGGGGCAGAATGGGTTAATTTGCCTACAGAAATATAGGTGGGTTTTAACCGGGCATACGCCTCTATGTTGTTAAGGTCTATATTGCCACTTATTTCTGTCTCAATATGAGAAGGAATAAGGGCCAGACACTCTTTAGCTTGCTTCAGGGACATGTTGTCCAGCATAATTCTGTCCACCTGGGTTTTAATGGCTGCTTTTACTTCTTCTAAGGTCCCACATTCTACCTCAATGGGTGGGCAGGGATTAAGTTGGGTTCTCAAAGTTTTTACTGCTTCTTGCAGGTGAGGAAAGGCTGCCAGATGATTGTCTTTAAGCATAATCATCTCGGATAAGTTCAGGCGGTGATTTTTCCCTCCCCCTACTTGTACAGCATATTTTTCTAAATAACGCATCCCGGGTAAAGTTTTTCTGGTGTCCAAAAGGGTTACGCCATAAGGTTTAGTCTTTTCCACATATTTGCTGGTTAAGGTGGCTATGCCTGAAAGATGGCTTAAAAAATTTAAAAAAATCCTTTCTGCTCTTAATAGGTCTCTGGTTTTTCCCTGGATTTTGGCAATGACTTGTCTGGGCTTAACTCTGGCTCCTTCGTGAACCAAAAGAGTAATTTTTAAGGAAAGTTTGAATTTTTCTTGAATTAAGTTTAAAAGGGGTAGTCCAGCAATAAGGCCATGGGCTTTGGCTATCAACTTGGCTGAAGAGGTGTGATCTGAAGGAAAAATTAGGCTACTTGGGTCTTCACCATCTTCTTGCCAAGCCAGGTCAATAAGATTAAGTAGCAGAGGCTTTTTTTGAGGTGGGAAGTAAGTGGAGAAGTTATCCATGGTTGGAAGTCTGGGTAAAGAAACTTTGAAGACTCGTCAATAGGGAAAGAATCCCTTTATCTGGAGTTTTTTATTTTTGGCCTAATAAAAGGAGGCCCTGATGAAAGATGAAAAAATGCATTACAAAAAAGTAGAATGGCCTAAAGCTAAAATTGATAACCTGCACCCTGCAGATGCTGCAGATAAGTTAGAAGAACTTTCTCTGGAAGAGCAGCAGGCCTTTATTCGTTCTCAACCTCTGGAAGTGAGTGCTGAATCTATTACTGAAATGGAAAAGCATGAAAGGGTGGCTCTAATGTCCACCTTGCCTCCTGCCTTTGCTGCTGACCTGTTGGAGGAAATGGCTCCTGACGATGCTACGGATATTTTAAGTGAATTACCTAAGGATATTCGGGATAAAATTTTAAAGTATATAGAAAAAGAAGATGCAGTTCGCATTAAACATCTTTTAAAATTTGACCCTGATAGTGCTGGTGGCGTGATGAATACTGAGATTTTGGTCCTGGATCAAAATCTCAGTGTTGAACAGGCCATTAAATTGATTAGAGAAAATGCAGAAGAGATAGAAATTCCCTATTATGCTTATATCGTGGATGAATTTAGACACTTAAAAGGAGTATTGTCTTTAAGAGACTTGTTTTTGGCTCCAGGCAATAAGACTTTAAAATCTTTGTTAAAGGACCAGCACCTTATTTTTGTTACCTATGACCAGGACAAGGAAGAGGTGGCCAAACTTCTTAGTCGTTATGACCTTTTGGCCATTCCAGTAGTAGACCATGAGATGCGGCTTTTGGGTATTGTAACTGCAGACGATGTTATTGATATTATTCAAGAAGAAGCCAGTGAAGACATGCAGACCATGGTGGGTGCTGGTTCAGATGAAACCCTTTATACCCCCTGGTTTTACTCAGTAAAAAAAAGACTGCCCTGGTTGATTATCAATGTGTTTAACTCTGCCATTTCTGCCTATGTGGTGCATCTTTTTGAAGGTTCCATTACTCAAATGGCGATTTTGGCAGTGTTGATGCCCATAGTGGCCAATCAAGCCGGAAATACAGGCCAACAATCCCTGGCAGTAATGATTAGACAGTTAGCTCTGGAAACCTTTGACCCCAAAAGATTTTGGAAGGCAGTGGCCAGGGAAGCCAAAATTGCCCTGGTTAATGGGATTTTGATTGCCCTTATGGTCTATACAGGTATTTATCTGTGGACCCAAAATAGGGAGTTGGGTTTGGTTATGGCTTTAGCCTTGTTGCTGGATATGGTTTTAGGGGCAGTAGCTGGAGCTTCCATTCCTTTGATCTTAAGGGCCCTGGGACGAGACCCGGCCCAGGCGTCTTCTATCTTTTTGACTACCCTGACGGACAGTGGAGGCTTTTTTACCTTTTTAGGTCTTGCTTCTTTGTTTTTGTTGAATTAAAAGATAGAATAAATTAAGGAGGTTAACATGGATTGGAAAAAATGTCCTTTGACCGATAGGTACTATGAAATAGTTAAAAAGGTATTTGGTAGTTGGCTAAACTCTCAAAAAATTACTCCCGGCCAGCTTACTTTTAGTGGCTTTGTCCTGGCCCTGCTTGTCCCTTTGGGGTTTTATGTACATGCTTTCTGGGGAGTGGTTTTAATTGGCCTTTCTGGACTGGCTGATACTTTAGATGGCCTTGTAGCCAGAGAGCAAAATAAGGTAAGTCCCAAGGGGGCTTTTTGGGATTCTTCTCTGGATAGAATAAGCGACCTTTTTTATTTACTGGGTTTTTATGTCTTAAGTACGCAGAGTGTTTGGTATAAGGAAGCTGGAGTAATGCTTTTTCTGGCTGTGGGCTTTTCCTTTTTGATTAGTTATCTTAAGGCTAGAGCCCAGTCTCTGGGAAAGATTTGTGAGTCCGGGCTTATGGATAGAGTCTCCAGAACAGTTTTTCTATTGGTATGGGGACTGCTTTTGGCCCTATTTGGTTTTAGGGAAGGCCTTTTCTTTATAGGTCTGGTTGTATATGTATTTTTAACTTTGTTTACGGTGATACAACGCTTTATAGAAGTTAATAAGCAGTTTTAACTCTAAGCCCCTAAAGGGGCTTTTTTTATGTCTAAAAAAGTTTTTATTTATCCTTTTACAGAGCAAGAAGCAATTACTTTAAGTAAGTTTTTGGCCAGATTTTTTAGTAGGCGTCAGGCCAAGGATTTAATTCGTTCAGGTAAAGTACTGGTCCAATCTCAAAAGATAAAAAAGACTTCTTGGCTGTTACAACCAGGAGATAGGGTAGAGGTAAGAGAAGAGGATATTTCTCTAAAATTTTCAATTAGAATTTTAAAACAAAAAGATTCTTTTTGGGCCTTAGATAAACCCTCCTTTTTACATTCTATCAGGGGAAAAGAAAAAAGTAGTTTAGAAGATTGGTTAAAATACAAAGGCTTACCCTTAATTCTTTTAAATAGATTGGATTATTTAACTTCAGGCATTGTTTTAGCTACAGATAAGGTTGAAAGAGAAATTGAATACAAGAAGTGGCAAAATCAGGGTCAGGTGGAAAAGTTTTACTTAGTAAGGGTTAAGGGAAAGATAGAAAAGCCCTTAGTGGCCAAAAGGGGTTTAGAAGTAAGTAAGAGAAAAAAGTAAAGGTATTGGAAGAGGAAGAAAAAGACCCTTTAAGATATTCCTGGGTTTATCCTCTTAGTTGGGATTTAAACTCTTCTTTGTTGGTGGTGAAAATTTTAAAGGGTAAAAGGCATCAGATTAGAGCCCACCTGGCTGGTTTGGGTTTTCCTATCCTGGGAGACCCTCTTTATGGCCAGGAAAAGGCTGATTGTTTATTTTTACACCACTTTTATTTGCGCTTTCCTGGCTGGGAGGTCCTATCCTGGCCCAGATGGTTAAAAGAACCTGAACTTGCCCTGGTAAAATCCAGGTTGACCACCTTATAATCAGGTTTTTGGTTGATATTTTAGGGAGTTAAAGAAAGTTTGTTCAAAATAAAAAAAGGCGCTAATTAGCGCCTTTTTTAGGGAAACCAGGCACCCAAGGACAACTACTACCGCTGCTCCCTCTCGGGCCTGACGGGGTTTGTAGCGTCCTTGCCGCCTGGCTCCCCTTTATTCTCTTTTTTTTGCTGGCGGAGAGGGAGGGATTCGAACCCTCGGTACCGGTTTTGCCGGTACACACGATTTCCAATCGTGCTCCTTCGGCCATCTCGGACACCTCTCCGGGCCAGAAGAAAACCTCTTTAGCTAAAAATGTTTAATTAGGCAAGAGTTAAACCACCCTATTTTTCACTTTTCCCTGTAAAAAGGAACGCAAATTATCCACGGCAATGTCTAATAGCCTTTGTCTGGCTTCTTTAGTAGCCCAGGCAATATGAGGGGTTAGGTGTAAGTTGGGGCAGGTAAAAAAGGGATGATTGGCAGGAGGTGGCTCCTGGCTCAAGACATCTACGCCTGCTCCAGCGATTTGCCCTTCTTTTAAGGCCTTAACCAGAGCCTGCTCATCTACCAGTTGTCCCCGGCTACAGTTGATCAGGTAAGCACTTGGTTTCATAGCCTTTAAAAAGTCTTCGTTGACCAGGTTTTCTGTTTCTTTGGTCAAGGGACAGTTTAGGGAAATGACATCGCTTTGGGTAATTAATTCTTCTAAAGAAACCAGTTTTACATATTCAGGCACTTCTTTGGGTATGCTTCTGGTTTTTACCAGAATATTCATCCCAAAGGCCTGGCCAATTCTAGCCACTTCTCTTCCAATTTGCCCAAAACCAATTATTCCCAGGGTCTTGCCACTTAGTTCTACCAGAGGGTACTTCCAATAACAAAAATCTAGAGCCCTGGACCACTCTCCCTCAATTACACTTAAGTGATGGGCATAAACCCGGTTGGTTAATTCCAGGATGTGGGCAAAGACCATCTGGGCAACAGTTTTGGGCCCATAGCCAGGTACATTGGTGACCACAATCCCTTTTTCCTGGCAGTAATCCACATCTACCACATTATAACCTGTGGCCAGTACGCCAATGTATTTTACCTGAGGCAGGTGTTGAAGGTTTTCTCGGTCCAGAATGGTTTTGTTGGTGATTAAAATGGGGGCATCTTTGGCCCTTTCTACCACCTGGTCTTTGGGGGTTCGGTCATAGATGACTACTTCTCCCAGAGTTTTTAACTCTTCCCAGCTTAAATCACCTGGGTTTAAGGTATAGCCATCAAGGACTACTATCTTCATCTTGTTGCTCCTTTTGTTTGTCCAACTGACAAGATTTGGCTGGGCCTCAAGTGGGAATTCCCAGCTTAGAGCCAAATTTGATTAACAAAATCCAGATAATGAGAAAAATTATTAAAAGGATTAAATCTCCACTCATCTTATAGTCCTAAAATGTTATACCCAGCATCCACAAAAATTACCTCACCTGTAACTCCAGAAGATAGGTCTGAAGCCAGGTACAGAGCGGTTTTGGCCACATCTTCTTGAGTTATGTTGCGTCCCAGGGGAGCTTTTTCTTCAATGGTTTTAAGAATGGTTTTAAAACCACTAATGCCAGAAGCAGCCAGGGTTTTTATGGGGCCAGCGCTAATGGCATTAATACGAATATTTTTGGCACCCAAATCAACTGCCAGGTAGCGCACACTGGCCTCTAAAGCAGCCTTGGCCACTCCCATTACATTGTAATTGGGTACTGCCTTTTCTGAACCATAATAGGTCATGGTAAGAACAGAGCCACCAGGATTAAGCAACTCTTCAAAATCCTGGCAGAGTTTTACCAGAGAGTAGGCTGAGATATCCAGGGCAATTTGAAAGCCTTTTCTGGAAGTTTCAATAAAGCGACCCTGTAAGTCTTCCCTTTGAGCAAAGGCTACTGAGTGAACCAGGATGTCAAAATTGCCCCATTTTTCAACCACTATTTCTTTGGCTGCCAGGATGTCTTCGTCTTTGCTAACATCGCAGGGAAAAATAAAATCTCCTCCCAGTTGTTCACTAATAGGCTCTACTCTTTTTTCAGGGCTTCTCCCAGATAACTAAAGGCTAGTTTTGCTCCCTGTTCTTTAAAAATTTTGCTTATCCCGTAAGCAATGGAGCGTTCATTGGCCACACCAAAAATTAGGGCTTTTTTATCTTTTAACAACATAGTGAAAACTCCTTTTTAACTTAGAATAAACTTTTACCGGTTAATAATTCATAGGCCTTGAGATATTTTTCTTTGGTCTTTTCAATTACTTCTTCAGGCAAGTTGGGCGCAGGTGGAGTCTTGTCCCAACCACTTTGAGTAAGCCAGTCTCTTAAATACTGCTTATCAAAACTGGGCTGGTCTTTTCCAGGGGTATAACTTTCAGCAGGCCAGAATCTGGAGGAATCTGGGGTCAGCACTTCATCAATGAGCAGGAGCTTTTTATCCTTTAGACCAAACTCAAATTTGGTATCAGCAATAATAATTCCTCTGCTGCGGGCGTACTCCTGGGCCTGAGTGTAAATTTTTAAGGAAATATCTTCTACCAATTTAAAGAGTCCTTCGCCTATTTTGGCCTTGGCCTGAGCAATGGTTATATTTTCATCATGCTCTCCCAATTCTGCCTTGGTAGAAGGAGTAAAAAGAGGATTAGGTAATTTATCTGACTTTTTTAAATTGTCTGGCAATACATGACCACAGACTTTACCTGTGTTTTGATAGTCTTTCCAGCCTGAGCCAGTAATATAGCCCCGAACAATACACTCAATGGGCAAGGGTTTGGCTTTTTTTACAATTACGCTTCTTCCTTCCAGCTCTTCTCCATATTTTTGTAGCTTGGCTGGAAATCTGGATACTTCTGTTTCCACCAGGTGATTGTCTACCAGAGAAGAAAACTTTTCCATCCAGAAGATGGTAATCTGGTTCAGGACAACGCCTTTGTAAGGTATGGGATTGGGCATAACCACATCAAAGGCACTCATGCGGTCTGTAGTAATGATGAGCAAGTGTTCTTCATCCAACTCGTAGATATCCCTGACCTTACCTTTGGAATAAAGGGGATATTCCTGGATATTGGTACTGGAAATTACTTTCATTTTAACTACTCCTTAATTTTGTAATCTAATTTCAACGCTTCTGGCATGGGCTTCCAGACCTTCCAGTCTGGCCAGACGGGCTATTTTTTTACCCTGCCTCTGGATATAATGCTTAGGAGTATAAATTAAGCTTGTTTTTTTGTAAAATGTTTCCACGCTCAGGGCCTGGGCAAATCTGGCTGTGGACATGGTAGGCAGGACATGGTTGGGACCGGCAAAATAGTCTCCTACAGGTTCTGGAGTATATTCCCCCAGAAAAACAGCTCCGGCATTTTTGATTTGTCCCAAATAATCCCAGGGATTGTCCACAATAAACTCAAAGTGTTCAGGGGCAATGAGATTTACCAGCTTAAGGCCCTGTTCAATAGAAGGCACTTCAATAAGGGCTCCCCAGTTTTGCAAGGACTTAGCTGCAATGTCTTTTCTGGACAGGTTGTCCAGTTGCCTTTGCAACTCTATCTCCACAGCTTCCAGTAAGATGGGAGAAGGAGAAATCAGGATGCTGGCAGCCAGAGGGTCGTGCTCTGCTTGAGAGAGAAGGTCTGCTGCCAGGTAAGCAGGAGAGGCCTTTTTATCTGCCAGGATGGTTATTTCACTGGGACCTGCAATCATGTCAATTCCCACTTGTCCCTGGAGGATTTTTTTGGCTGTAGTCACAAAAATATTTCCTGGCCCCACGATAATATCTACTGCTGGGATGGTTTCAGTACCCAGGGCTAAAGCTGCAATGGCCCAGGCTGAACCCACAGCATAGATGTCTTTTAACCCTAAAATCTTGGCTGTGGCCAAGAGATAGGGGTTTAAACTGCCATTTTTTCTGGGCGGGGAGACCAGATGTATTTCTTTTACTCCTGCCACCAGGGCTGGAATGGCATTCATTAACAGAGAAGAAATAAGAGGTGTTTCTCCTCCTTTTCCTCCAGGAATGTAAAGTCCTGCCTTGTTTACAGGATTTACTATTTGTCCCAGGATAGTTCCGTCTTCCTGAGGAGTAAACCAGGAGTTTTGTTTTTGTTTGAGATGAAAGTCCCAGATATTTTCTTTAGCTTCCTGGATAATGTCTAAATCTTCAGCAGGGATTTCCTTTAGAGCTTTGTTTAGGTCTTCTTCTCTTACCTTTAAGTTGGTTAGAGAAAAGTCAGGGCAATCAAACTGTCTGGTATATTCCAGAAGTGCTTGGTCTTTGTTTTCTTTTACTTGAGCAATGATTTTTCTTACTTTATCTTCTATTTCTAAGTTGGATTCATTGCGTTTACTCAACCACTTTTTTAGTTGAGGAAATTCAAATTCCTGTTTTAAAGAAAATTTGTTGATTAACATCTAAACTTCTCCTTTGACCAGGGTATAAAAACAAAGTAGCTTTTAGGCTCTGGCTTCGTCAAGTGAAACTAGCTAAAGTTGAGGGGAGGGTGTGTTTTGAGTGAGAAAATTTTAGTAATCTATACTGGAGGAACCATCGGCATGGTTCCAGGGGAAAAAGGCTATGAGCCTAAAAAGGGATATTTAAAAACCCTTTTGGCAGAAAGGATTCCTGAATTAAAAGCCAGAGAACTACCTTCCTTTGATGTCTTGGAATACTCTCCTTTGCTGGATTCTTCTAATATGACTCCCTGGGATTGGTTTAAAATAGCTAAGGACATCTATGAACATTATTCTTCTTACCAGGGATTTGTGGTTTTGCATGGCACTGATACCATGGCCTATACAGCCTCAGCCGTGGCTTTTTTGCTACAAGGCTTAGGAAAACCTGTGATTTTTACGGGCTCTCAAATTCCTCTCATTGAAACCAGAAATGATGCCAGGGAGAACCTCATTGCCTCTTTTTTATTGGCCAGAGAAAAGGATTTAAAAGAGGTAGTTATCTGTTTTGGCAATAAGCTTCTAAGAGGAGTAAGGGCCAGTAAGGTAGATGCAGATAGTTTTGCTGCCTTTGCTTCTCCCAATTTTCCTCCTCTGGGTGAGGTGGGGATTGAGCTTAAAATCAATAAAGAGCTTCTTTTACCACCTTTAAGAGAAGAGTGTAAATTGCGGGTAAAGCAGATAACTATTCCCAATTTACTCATTTTTCCTCTTTTCCCAGGATTTTCTGGAGAAACCCTGGAACAGTTGATTGCAACTCAAGATGTGCAGATGGTTGTTTTAGAAACCTTTGGTAGTGGCAATGCACCTGAGGATAATAAAGCCTTTTTAAGGGCCCTGGAAAAAGGCAGGGAAAAGGGATTCTTTTTTTTAACCGTACCCAGTGCTTAAAGGGTAAGGTACGTCCTCAAGCCTATGCCACAGGGCAAGTTTTGACTCATTTGGGAGTTTTACCTGCCTGGGATATGACCAGAGAAGCTCTGGTCAGCAAGCTTATTTGTGCCTATAGTGAAAAGGGGTTAAGCTTTGTCCCCAGGGCCTTAAATTCCAATTGGTGTGGAGAGGTAACTTTTTAACTGCCTGTAGTATTTCCTGGCAGATTGGCTATTTTTTCTACTTCCTGTTTGTAGGCCAAAATGCCCTGAACCAATCCCTGGGCCAGGGTTGATAAATAGGAGTAGCTGGTCATTTTTTTACGGTCATAAGGATTGGTTAGATAACCAATTTCCACTAAGATAGCTGGCATTTTTGCCCCCATCAACACGTAAAAGGGCGCCTCTCTAACTCCATGGTCCAAAGGGAAGGGTATACTTTTTTGGCCTTTTGAATACACCTCTTGCGTACCAGGTTGGCCAGGTCCCTGGATTCACTAATTTTAGAATTTAACATGAGTTCAGTTAAGATAAGTTGTAAATCACTAATACTTTTTTCAGACACGGCATTTTCCCTGGCAGCTACCCGTAAGGCATCTTTGGATTTGGTCAGGTTTAAATAATAAATTTCCAGTCCCTTTACTTTGGAGCTTCTATGCGCATTACAATGAATGGAAATGAATAAGTCAGCTTTTTTAGAATTGGCCATAGCTGTTCTTTCTTCTAGGGGAATAAAAGTATCTGTAGTTCGGGTATAAATAACTCTAAATCCTTTTTCCTTTAAAAGTTTTCCCAGGATTTTGACCATTCTTAAATTTATATCTTTTTCCTTAATTCCATGGCTTATGGCTCCAGGGTCCTTTCCTCCATGTCCTGCGTCCAGCATAATAGTTTTTACTTTTAAGCCCAGTTGTTCAATGAGATTTTGACTGGCAATTTCTTTTCTTTTTTTAGGGTCTAGGTTTATTTTAGTTTTGGCAGAAGCAGGTTCTTTTTTTCTTCAGAAAAGACATCAATAACTATTCTGTAAGGATTGTTTAAGGAAAATAAACGATAATCTTTGATATTTTCTATATCTAAAACCACTCTGGTTTTTTGAGTGGAATGCTTGGCTGCTCTTACTTTTTTCAAGATACCATCAGCAATAACCTGTTCAGTAGGTACTGAGGAAGATAAGTTGGTATTTTCCAGGTCAATAAAAAGGCGATAGGGAGTGTGTAGTTTGGGGTCTGGATTTAATAATTTGTAGAAATATTTAGTTTCATCTTCTAAGTCTAAGACGATTCTAGTATAATCATCACTGGACCAATGTCTTATGCTGGTTAACTGGATTGTCTTGGGTTTTGTCTTTTTTGTACTTACTTTAGATATGGCCAGTTTTTGAGTAGAATTGTTTTTTTTATTCTGGGCGATTTTTTTGTGGTCTAGTTTCTCCAGTATTTGTTGGGCTTCCTTTTGTTTGTCTCCTTGAGGATAGGAATAAACAACTTTTAAGAGCTCTACATAGGCATGTGGCTCATCTTTTAGATGATATAGGTATATTTTGGCAATTTTTAATTGGGCATCATCACTCCAGCTGTGATGGGGAAAATGAAGGGTAACCCTGCGGAAGTAATCAATGGCTTCTAGAAAATCTTTTTTTAAGTGAGAGCGTTTCCCCAGCTCTTCATAGCTTCTGCCTACGTAGTAGAGTGCTTTGGTGCCTAGAGAACTTTTGGGAGTGGCTTTGTATATTTTTAGAAAATTATTGCTTAAAGTCAGCCAGGTGCTTCTATATTTGGCTTTTTTAGGATTTTTTAAGAGATAGTGGAAATAATTTACTTGCTTTTGGTATTGGGCAGAAAGGGATAGCCCTCCTGCAGGAGAAGAAAGTAGTAAAAAAGAACAAAAAAAATAAAAGGTGAGTAGTTTTTTCATTCTACAGTAACGCTTTTGGCCAGATTGCGAGGTTGATCTACATCCTTACCAAGGTACACAGCCATTTCATAAGCAAATAGTTGTAGAGCTGGCAAGGCCAAAAAGGAATTAAAGGGCGCTTCTAAAAAAGGCACAGTCCAAAGGTCTGTTGCTTCTACTTTAACCTCTGGAGTGGTTAGAGCAATTATTTTCCACCCCTGGCCTGGACCTCTTTTAAGTTGGACACCACTTTGCTTAAGAGTTCATCTTCTAAAGCCAAAGCAAAAGTGGGAAAATCTGGGTCAATAAGGGCAATGGGGCCGTGCTTCATTTCACCTGCAGCATAGCCTTCAGCGTGAATGTAGGAGATTTCTTTTAGTTTTAAAGCACCTTCCAGAGCCAGGGGGTATCCCAGTCCCCGGCCTAAGTAAAAGAAACTTCTGGCCCAGGCGTATTTTTGAGCCAGTTCTTCAGCAGTGTTTTTAAGTACTGGAAGTTGTTCTTCTAAAATTTCTGGCAAATTGCTAAGAACTGTTATGGCCTTTTCCAGAAAAGTAGAAGTTAGTAATTGTTTCTTGTTTCCCCAGAAAAGAGTGAGTAATAAAAGGGTCAACATCTGGCTTAACATGGCTTTGGTAGAGGCTACGCTTATTTCTGGTCCGGCTTGAGTATAAAGGGTAATATCTGCTTCTCTGGCAATACTGGAGCCCACCACATTGCACAGTCCCAGGACCTTGAGTTTTTTTCTTTAGCCAGTCTTAGAGCAGCTAGAGTGTCTGCTGTTTCTCCGCTTTGACTGATGACCATTACCAGGTCTTGGGGGCTTAAGGGAACTTTACGGTAGCGAAACTCTGAAGCAATATCCACTTCCACAGGAATTTGGGCCAGTTCTTCCAGGAGATATTTTCCCCATAAGCCCGCATGAAAAGAGGTGCCACAGGCAATAATATGGATTTTATGAGGCAGGGGAAAGTTTTCTAATTCTGGCAGAATAACACTTTTTTTGCTTTTGTTGATTCTCCCGGTTAAACAATCCCTGATTACCTGGGGCTGATCAAATATTTCCTTGAGCATAAAGTGTTTGAAACCACCTTTTTGCGCAGCCTGAATATCCCACTTAATAGTAGTAACTTTTTTATTTAAAGGGGTTAGGTCTAAATCATAGACTTGATAAGAAGAAGTGGTGATTTCAGCTATTTCTTCGTTTTCCAGAAAAATTACTTCCCTGGTGTAGGGCAAGAAGGCAGGGATATCAGAAGCTACAAAATTTTCTCCCTGTCCCAGCCCCAGGATAAGAGGACTGGAATGTCTTCCTACCCACATTTTATCGGGTTGAGAGCATTCAATAAGGGCAAAGGCATAAGAGCCTTCTACCTCTTTTAGGCTTTTAGAGATTGCCTGGAGAATAGAATCTCCCTTTCTTACATAATGGGCAATTAGTTGCACCAATACCTCTGTATCTGTTTCAGAGGAAAAGGTAATGCCTTTTTTCTCTAATTTTTCTTTAAGTTCCCCATAGTTTTCAATAATTCCATTGTGAACCAGGGCAAAACGGCCATCTATACTCAAGTGGGGATGGGCATTTTTTTCTATGGGTAAACCATGGGTAGCCCATCTGGTATGCCCAATACCCGAGGTAGCCAGGAAGAATTCGCTTTGATTTAATTTGTTTTCTAAGTTGCTTAACTTGCCCTCACTTTTTATGACCTGTAATTTATTGTTTAAGCAAAAGGCCAGGCCAGCTGAATCATAGCCTCTGTATTCCAAACGGCGTAGACTTTCTATGAGTAAAGGTACACTTGGTCTATGTCCTACATAGCCAATAATTCCACACATTAAAGTTCTCCTTTAATTTCTGTCAAAAACTTAGGCCATTTTTTTAGAAACTCCTGCAAGGCCTTACCCCGATGGCTTTTTTGATTTTTTTCTTCCAAGTCCATTTCTGCGGCGTGTTTGCCTGTTTCCAGGTCAATAAAAATGGGGTCATAACCAAAGCCTTTAGTTCCCCTGGGCTCAAAGGCAATGCGTCCTTCCCATTTGCCTTCTACCCAAAAATACTTACCTTGAGGTGCGTACGCTACCAATACGCAGACAAAAAAAGCCTGGCGTTTTTCTAAGGGTACTCCCTTTAACTTCTCTAAAAGTTTTGCATTGTTTTTTGCATCAGTGGCATCTTCTCCGCTATACCTGGCCGAATAAACTCCAGGCTCTCCTCCCAGGTAGGGCACTACTAGACCAGAGTCATCAGCTAAGGTAATAAGCCCGGTTTTTTCACTGGCAGTTTTAGCTTTAAGCAAGGCATTTTCCAGAAAAGTTGTGCCTGTCTCTGGGATATCTCCTAAATTGAACTGGTCTAAACCAACTACTTCAAAATCTCCAGTGGTAGAGAGAAGACTCTGGATTTCCCTTATTTTTCCTTTGTTGGATGTGGCTAAGAGTATTTTCATTGAGATTTCCTTTCAGATTTTTTGAGAATAATCTTTTAGGCTAATTTTTTTTAATAGTCTAGGCTTAAAACAAGGGGGTGCAGGAAGGAAAGGGAAATATTGGAGTTGTTTTTGACTTGGGGGTAGTTAGAGGTTTGGGGTTAAAACCTAATTCTCACTACCCCCTAAAGTTAATTAATTGTTGCATTGCCAATAAGCTCCATACACATTTTTGCCCTTAAATTGAATATAGTCCTGTTCATATTCTGGATTTTCTAAACAAAATCCTTGAGCCTGCCAGAGCTCAATCAAAGGTAAAAAGTTGGACCAGGCAAGCTGACTTGTCCCTAAAAGGAAAAATAACAACCAATATAAAGAAATTGGGAGTTTCATATTTTATTCTCCTATTGAGCAGATATTTTTAAAAATTTTTATTTTTTATATGGTAGCAAATTTTTATGATGAAAACAAGTTTGTAATGGAAAAATAGGATATATTTTTAAGATGTTTTTGTATTAGAAAAAATAAAAGATAATTAGAGGTTAAAGAGAATAAGTTTCAAAGATAAAGTCAGTCAAAGAGACATAAAAAACTTTATTTACCAGGTGAAATTTTTGTTTTCTTAAAAAGGAAATGGCTTCTGCGCTTTGTAAGGTAGCTATCAGGCTTACCATAGGTGCTGGGGACCCCAGGGTGTTTTCTGCACCTTCTTCTTGACTACCCTGGTAAAAGGCTAGAGGAGCTTTGCTTTGTGGTAGAACAGTACTTAAAAAACCTTCAAAGCCAGCAATGGCTCCTGTAACAATGGGAATGTTTTTTTGCTGGCATTTTTGGATTAAAACTGGTTTAAAGCCTATACCTCCCAGACAATCTATTACCAGGTCTACCTGGGATATTTGAGTTTCTAAATCCTGCTCAGTTAAAAAGTAGTCTAGGGGGGTTAACTGAAGAAAGGGAAAAATAGTTTGCAGCCTTTTTTTAGCTTCTAAGGCCTTGTTTTGGCCCAGGTTTTTAAGGGTGGAAAACAATTGGCGGTTTAAATTGGTCTCTTCAAAAGTATCACCATCTGCAAAGACAAGTTTTCCCACTCCACTTCTAGCCAAGAGTTCTAAGACATAGCCTCCAAGCCCACCACAACCTACGACCAATACCTTGCTTTGCAGGAGTTTTTTTTGTTCTTCTATACTTAGGGCCTTAAAATTCTTTTTTAAGCCCAAGGGTAAAAGGTTTTGGTGAAGAAGAGAAGAGAGGGATGATTTTTCTAATAAAGAAGCAAGATTTTCCCAGGCTAAAAAATTAACTTTACTCAAAAATTATCCTCCTCCTACAGCTGGGAAAATGCCAATTCTATCCCCATCTTGTAAAGGTGTGTCTAGAGAAGCATGCCCTCCGTTTACAAACACCACTTTTACTTCTTCTAAGGGAATATTTAACCTTTTTATCACCTCTTGTACGGTCATCCCAGGGGTAAATTCCAGCTTGCCCTGGTCCGGGGTGTATTCATGTAAGGTGGCAAAGCATTTTACTTCTAACATGGTTTAGCTTTTTAAAAGGGCTGGGAAAAGATTCCCAACCCCTTTTTTATTTTGTGAGATTATAATACCTTAGCTTGTTGTAATTCTTCAATGCTAAAATCCCAGACAGTATTATGAGGAGGCAAAGGTTCATTGATAAAGAAGTCAGGTAACTGGTCTTGAGCTTTGGTAAAGCCTGCATCCTGGTTAAAAGAGTACTCATCCTTAAGTACGCTTATACCGAGGTTGACAATATCATCTACAGTGATGTTTTGACCTACTTTGGCAGAAATTAGCTTGGCTATAGTCTCCAGGGCATCTTCTGTATCCAAAACAGCAAAGGCCACAAACAGGCAGAAGCCCGTAGAATCTATGGCTGCAGTGGCGATTTGTAGGTTTTTGGAGACTTCTACATTTCCTTCTTTACCCAGAGGATTAATATCTCCACCTACTTTTAAGATGTTTTGGCATACTGCATAACCTGCAGTATGGTCTGCGCCCATGGGACTGGTAGCATAGGTTACGCCCACACCTTTTACTGCCCTTGGGTCATAGGCTGGCAGGGATTGTCTTTTTACCACCGGTACTCTTTCTACTCCTAAGGCCTCACCTGTGAAAGTTGCTCCATTGGCAATAATCTTGCCCAGGTAGTCTTTGGAGTCATAGACTTTTTCAAAAGGTCTATGGCAGCCTGGCCATCACCCCAGGGGATTAGGCCTGCTTCCATGGCTACAGCAATGGTGTTGCCCATTTCAATGGTATCCAGGCCCAAATCATCACAGAGCCTGTCCAACTGGGCTAGATGGTCTAGGTTATCTATCAAAGTGTTGGGGCCTAAAGCCCAGACTGTTTCATATTCAAAACCAGAAGTTATGTATTCTCCCTTTTCATCCACATAAGATTGAGAGCACTGGATAATACAGCCTGGATGGCAACCTTCTTTGGCTACGCCTCCTCTTTTGTTAATGATTTCCACCATTTTTTCGCCACTTACCTCTTGAGCTTTGTCAAAACGGCCAAAGCGGAAGTTTTTGGTGGGCAGGGCCCCTGCTTCGTTGATAATATTGATTAAAATGGAGGTGCCAAAGGAAGGAAGCCCCTGGCCTGTAACTGCATGATTGGTTAAAATTTCAGCCCAGCGTTTGGCTGCTGCCTTAAAGGTCTCTTTGTCTACTATTTCTGTTCCAGGAGCGCCTTCGTCATTTACCACAATGGCCTTGATGCCTTTAGAGCCCATTACTGCGCCTAAACCACCTCTACCAGCTGCTCTGGCAGGTCTTCCCTTGGGGTCAGTAAATTGAATGGATGCTCCCAAGCGTAAGTCCTCTCCTGCAGGGCCAATAACTAAAATCCCCACTTTTTTGCCGTACTTGGCAAAGAGTTTCTCTGCAGTGGCATAGGTGCCAAGGCCTGCTAACTCAGGCATGTCTTCTATTTTTACTCCATCTTTGTCTAGGTAGATAATGCGAGTGGACTTTTCTTCTGGTTTGTCTTCTAAAACAATGCCTCTTATGCCCAGTTTGGCCATTTTTTGAGAAAAGGTTCCACCAGCATTGGCTTCTTTTATGCCACCAGTTAGAGGAGATTTACCGCCCACAGAAATTCTTCCTGAATTGGCTAGAGGAGTTCCACTTAAAAGACCTGTGGCTACAATGAGTTTATTATCTTTTCCCAGAGGATGACAGGTAGGAGGAACCTCTTTGCGAATTAACTTAGAGGTTAAGGCTCTACCACCCAGAAGGTTTAGCTCTCCTCCCAGTTCTTCAAAAGAGACTTCCTTAGTTTTGGTATTAATACGCAATAGTTTAGCCATGGTTTGCCTCCTTGGTTGGCTTTAGGTTTATTTTTTAAGCACTTATTTAAAAGCAAAAATGCATTAAAGTCAATTGCTTTTAAGATAAAAGGCCTTCAAATCTGGCAAAATTTATCATCGTTGGAAGGTAGAAACTTTTCGGTTTTAGTGGTTGCCAAGGGGAGTTTTTTTTTATTAAATAAACAAAAGAGGCGGAGAAGAAATATGGAAATAAAACTTTTGTTGGTTGTTCCAGATCAAGAAATTTCAGAAACTATTAGAGATTTTTTGGCCAAAGAGAAAAGAGTTAAAATTTTAGGAGAAGCAAAGACTGCTTTTGAGGCCTTGGAGCTTCTGGAAAACATACCCTATGATCTCTTTTTGGCTACTACTGATTTAAGTGGTGGAGTAGATGGATTTGAACTGGCGCAAATTTTAAATCAACGCAAGAAAAGACCCAAGATTGCTTTTATTGCCCAAGATGAGACTTTGGCCTTTAAGGCCTTTGAAGTGGGAGCAATAGATTATTTGGTGTGGCCCTTTATTCGAGAGAGACTAATCAAGACTATTGAAAGGGTAGAGTATTTACTGGAGCCCCCAGAACATATTGTCCAGGCTCAAAAAGCAGAAGAGCAGGATACTGTACATTTGGACTTAAAAGAAGAAGAACAGGAGGATATTCTGCAGGCTTTGAGAAAGGCCTGGAGCTTTAAAGAAAGGAAGATTAAGGACCTGGAAAAGTTGCCCATCAATCAGGATGGCAAGCTTATCTTGGTACCTTATCATCAAATTGTATTTGTGGAAGCTTATGAAGATTATAGTTATGTCCATACTCCAGGAGAAAGGTATCTTACCTCCTATAGATTGAAAAATTTAGAAAAGAAACTCACTCCTTATGGCTTTTTTAGAATTCATCGTAAGTATTTGGTAAATCTGGAAATGGTTACAGAGATAGCTTCTTTACCTGGAAGCAATTTTATGTTGCGCACCACAGGTAAGAAAAAAATAGAGTTGCCCATTAGCAGGCGCAGAATAGGGGAGTTAAAAGAGATTTTGGGTCTTTAAGCCTTTTACCATTTAACTATGTGTTTAAACCTTTAATCGATAAAAGTCTTTTTTTTTATTTTACTTTATTTATATTTGCCTTGTTCCTAAAAATTTAAGAACAAGGTTAACGAGAGACCTTTGATGGGGTCTTGGAAAAAGGAGGAAATAATATGGAAAGTAAAGGTGCTCTAGACGCTTTATTAAAAGAAGAGCGAGTATTTAGACCTTTGCCTCAATTGGTAATTGAAGCCAATGTGAATCCCCAAGAATATGAAGAAGCCATTAAAAAGGCTGAAGATAATTATCTAGAATACTGGGAAGAAGCTGCCAAAGAATTAAATTGGTTTAAAAAATGGGATAAAGTGTTAGATGACTCAGAGGCTCCTTTTTATAAGTGGTTTGTGGGAGCCAAGTGTAATATCGTTTATAATGCCCTGGATAGACATATTGAGACAGTAAATAAAAATAAATTGGCTCTTATCTGGGAAGGAGAGCCTGGAGATACAAAAAAGCTTACTTATTATGAGCTTTATAGGGCTGTAAATCGTTTTGCCAATGGATTAAAGGCTCTGGGTATTAAAAAAGGTGATAGGGTGGTACTCTACATGCCACCTTTACCAGAGACCGTAATTGCACTTTTGGCAGTGGCCAAGATTGGTGCTATTCACAGTATGGTTTTTGCGGGGTTTTCTGCCAAGGCTCTTAGGGATAGAATCCAGGATGCAAAAGCAAAGTTGGTCATTACTGCAGATGGATTTTATCGCAATGGGCGGGTAATAAATTTAAAAACAGTAGTGGATGAAGCCCTTACCCAGGGTTGTGATTGTGTGGAAACAGTAGTGGTAGTACACAGAGCCAATGTGGATGTGGAAATGGTAGATGCCAGGGATATTTGGTATGAAGACTTGGTAAGGCAGGAAAGTCCAGAGTGCCCCACTGAAGTAATGGATTCAGAGGATATGCTCTTTTTACTCTATAGTTCTGGTACCACGGGTAAACCTAAAGGTATTGTACATACCCATGGTGGATATATGGTGGGGGTATATCGTTCTTTGATGTGGGTTTTTGATATTAAACCTACAGATATTTTCTGGTGTACTGCTGATGTGGGCTGGATTACTGGGCATAGCTATGTGGTATACGGACCTCTTATGGCTGGTACTACCACAGTAATGTATGAAGGACATCCTCTTTACCCTCAGGCAGATAGACTCTGGGATATGGTTTCCCGTTATGGTGTTACTATTTTTTATACCGCACCTACTTTAATCAGGATGTTGATGCGTTTTGGTTCTCAATATCCCAAGAAACACGATTTATCTACCTTAAGGATTTTAGGCTCTGTGGGTGAGCCCATAAATCCAGAAGCCTGGGTCTGGTTTTATAAAAATGTGGGTAGGGAAGTGTGTCCTATTATGGATACTTGGTGGCAGACAGAAACAGGTTCTTTTATGATTAGTCCTTTACCTATTACCCTGCTAAAACCAGGTTCAGCGACCAAACCTTTACCAGGGATTTTTGCTGATGTGGTAGATGAAGAAGGTAATTCCTTGCCTCCAGGAAAGGGTGGGCTTTTGGTTATTAAAAAACCCTGGCCTTCTATGTTGAGAACTCTTTATAAAGATCCTGAGAGATACAAAAAAACTTACTGGGAAAAGTTTCCTGGTTGGTATTTAGCTGGTGATGTAGCCAGAAAAGATGAAGATGGTTATTTTTGGATTCAGGGTAGAGCTGATGATGTTTTAAATATTGCTGGACATAGAGTGGGTACAGCTGAACTGGAAAGCGCTCTGGTATCGCATAGAGCAGTAGCTGAGGCAGCAGTTATAGGTATTCCTGATCCCATTAAGGGAGAGGTGGCCAAGGCTTTTGTAATTTTGAGTGCTGATGTGGAAGTAGAAAATACTGACGAACTAATTAAAGAATTAAAAGGCCATGTTCGAAGAGAATTAGGACCTGTAGCTGTGATTAAAAGTATTGAAATTAGAGACAAATTACCCAAGACCAGAAGTGGTAAGATTATGCGCAGAGTTTTAAAAGCTCAAGAACTGGGAGAAGATGTAGGTGATACTTCCACTTTAGAAGAATAAAGTTTTCCCTTTTAGGAAGGGGGAGGGGTGAAGACTTGGTTTAAGGGAGTAATCTTAAGTTGAGAGATTACTCCCTTTTCTTTTCTTGCTAAAATGAAAAACAAACTATATGGCTAGCCCATAAAAAAAAGAGGAGAGGTGGTTTTATGAAGAAAAGTTTGTTTTTTCTGGTTGTTGGGATGGCTCTTTTGGCCTTGGGGTTATCCTCAGCTTGGGCCAAAGATCTTAAGGTGGGTTTTATTTATGTTTCTCCCATTGGAGATGCGGGATGGTCTTATGCCCATGACCTGGGAAGACAGGCACTGGAGAAGATGGAAGGGGTTACTACTTCTTATGTGGAAGCAGTACCAGAAGGCAGTGATGCCGAGAGGGTTATTTTAAATATGGCCAGAAAAGGCTATGATATAATCTTTGGCACTAGTTATGGTTATATGGACTCCATGTATAAGATAGCTCAAAAGTTTCCTCAAACGCTTTTTATGCACTGTTCTGGGTTTAAACGGGCTAAAAATATGGGTACTTATTTTGGCAGAATGTATCAGGCCAGATATTTAAGCGGTATTGTGGCTGGAATGATGACTAAATCCAATATCCTGGGTTATGTAGCAGCCTTTCCTATTCCTGAAGTTATAAGAGGTATTAACGCTTTTACTCTGGGAGCCAGGAGCGTTAATCCCAAGGTCCAGGTTAGAGTGGTCTGGACTAAAACCTGGTATGACCCTGCTACAGAAAAGAAGCTGCCAAAAGTTTACTGGATGTAGGGGCTGATGTTTTGACTCAGCATCAGGATTCTCCAGCAACCCAGGAAGCAGCTCAGGAAGCTGGAGTGTATTCTATAGGTTATAATTCTGATATGGCCCAATTCGCTCCCAAGGCTCATTTAGTAGCAGCAGTGTGGAATTGGACTCCCATTTATAAGGAAATCGTTGAAGAAGTAAAAGCAGGTAAGTTTAAGAGCAGGGATATCTGGTATGGACTGGAAAAAGGAGTTGTAGGGTTATCTCCTTTTGGGCCTATGGTGCCTGAAAAGATAAAGGAAAAGGTATTGAAGATAAAAGAGGAAATTAAGAAAGGTAAATTTAAGGTTTTTACAGGTCCTATTAAAGATCAACAGGGCAAGATTAGAATTCCTGCTGGAAAGGTAGCTAGTGACCAAGAGCTTTTGGGCATGGATTGGTTTGTAGAGGGAGTAATAGGCAATACCAAGTAAAATTGAGATAAATATAGTATAAAAAAGGGAGCTTAAGCTCCCTTTTTTTATTTGTGGACTAAGTTTAATTGTGCATTGGCTTTACTTATTTCTATAATGGCCTGATTGAGATTTTTTAGTTTGCTAATTTTTACTTCAGGGGCATCCAGGTCTATTTTTTTACCCGTTAACTTAAAAACCACTTCTTCTATTTCTTCTTTAGAAAGGTTTTGGTCATGGGTTTCATAGCTTAAAAGGGGATAGGAGTTATCCAAGGCACTTTTCTTGGTATTTTTATTGGTATTTGGTAGATAAATGGTACCTGAAGAAAAGTCTACAGCAAAGGCGATAAGGCCTGGAATCAGGAAAAATAATAGACCTATAGCATCCAGAATAGCAATGGAAGTATCAATTTTTCCTCCAGTTTGTCCCCTGCGTTCAGGATAGATAAAATATCCACAGGACATGGTTTGGAAGAGAAAGATAGCACTTACTCCTAGGATTAAGAAATTTTTAATCTTCACTATTCACCTCCTTAAAAATTTGAATAAATATTACATAAGTATTTTTTAATAGTAAAGATTTATATTCCTTTATAAATTTTTTTAGTAGTTAAGCAAAGATTTCTTTAAGAAAAATTCATTGAGTCCAATTAGTTTTAAATAAAAGGATAAAATTTTAAGTGAAAAATTTTTTCTTGATTTTTTTTTAAAAAAAGGTAAAGAGTCTTCTCCTACGGCGAGGTAGCTCAGCTGGTTAGAGCATGCGGCTCATATCCGCAGAGTCGGGGGTTCAAGTCCCTCCCTCGCTACCAGAGGATAAAAAGAGCCCTAAAAAGGGGCTCTTTTTGTTTTTGGGCTTGCCTACAGAACAAAGAATGTTTATTTAGAGATTAGTTCTTTTAGATATAAATTTCGCCTGGGGGCGAAATGGTTTCGACGGGGAGATTTGTAGGTCAAGGTTGCAGGCCGAGGTGCTGCGAGGTCCTCGTAAAACACGCAGCGAAATAATAAATGCCAACGATAATTACGAATACGCTCTCGCTGCTTAATTAAAGCGAGCGTCTTTATCTTCTCTTGCCTGAGGGGAGGATAAAGGCGGAATAGGCATCAGGCTAGCCTTTGGTTTTTGTCTGGAGGGCCAAAGGTGAAAATAAATCCAGACCGGTCTTTAGGTGCCTGACCAGGGGCTAACCTAAAGACGAGATGTTAAAACCTGGTCTAAGCCTGTAGAAGCCTTGTCCGAAGCTTCTCGGACGTGGGTTCGACTCCCACCGCCTCCACCATTTGAAAAAGACAACCCGTCTCTCCGGGGTTATTCTCCGGGACGACGGGTTTTCTATTTCCCCTTGTTTTCAAAGGGTTTGCGCCAGTTTCACATCTTTTACGACCCGTTCTCCACCCGCCTGAATCTCCCTCTTTTCTTAGCCTTAATTCTCTGTTTGCCCCCCAGATTCTCTGTTTTCTCCGGACGAAGTCCGAAGCTCGTCCGGTTGGGCAATCCCTTTTATATCAAGGACCTAAGCCGACCGGCCGTTTTCGCAAGTTTGGAAACACGTCCTGTGGTATGAAAAAACACCCGAATTTTCGAACCAAAAGTCCCTCGCAGGATTTGAGAAATGGGATTAATGCGGATTTCCCGGCGGGGAATATCAATAATCGTCGGCGCTCTCGGGCAGGATACGGAACCGGCAGCGGTAGCATTTTTCTCCCTTGACCCATTCGATGGGGTCCTCGTCAAGGCGGAAAAATTCCCGCAGGCATCTCGACAGTTCCTGCTTTCGTTTTTCAAGAAATGATACGGGGTCTCTTTGCGGCTGTTTTTATCAATCTCCCCGCGGTTTTCAGCAAAGTCCAGGAGGAGCGTCCACTGCTTTGTCGCTTCTCCATTCCGTTTGTTGGCCATGCCCATCTGGGTGTAATTGTATCGCCCAGACTCTTCGCCAGCCCAGACTGTGACTGTGAATCCATCCCGGAACTGAATCTTGATATCGGACCAACGGGTTCCAGCCGGCGTTGGGAAATGCACCATGCCACCGGAACCAGGCTCCGGGACTTTTTCGTGGAGCGGTGCGAACAGCTCGTCGGGAGTCCGACGTACCTGGAGGCAGCCCTGCTCGTCGAACGGCATCTCTTCATCCAGTGCCAGGAAGATGGCGTTGCGCTGCGCCAGGATCTGTTCAACTGGAGGGGACACCCGTCGCCGCGTCGGAGCCAAGAGTACGAAGGGATCGCCATGGAGCAGACAAATGTTCTTTACGACCTCAAGCAACTCGTCCGGATTTTCCTGTTGAGTCAGGAATACGGGAAAGACCAGCCCGGCCGTGGGCACAAAGTCACCCAGACGCCACGTTCGCCGGCATGCGTCGACCTTGCTTTCGCGATGCTCGATCCCCAACGCCGAACAGATGTCTTTGTGCAGGGAAGCTCTGTTCACCGAATAGATGAGAATGTCCTGCCGCTTGAGGGGGTATGGTTTTTCCTCCTGCTCAGGGCACACGGCCACGATGTCGTTGCGAGAGTGCGTTACGACTTTGCGCGGGCACCCCAGGCCACATTCCGTCGGGCAATCCACAGCCGTTGCGTGATCGCGGGTCAGTTTGAGGTAGCGTCCGTGAAACCCCTGAAATCCCGGCCACCCGTCAAGGTGCTGATTCCACTCGACCAGAGGAGCGGCTTGGCCGGGTAAGTCTTCCAGGTATTTCCAGATCGCGTATTCACTCATCGCCGTTCTCTGCATCCGCGATGATGAACCCGCGCCTGGTCATCCAGGTTTCAAGGATGTCAGCATCGTCATCACGCTTGAACCCGGCCCTGTTGCCGGAGCTTATGGTGACCGTTCGAGCGGTCTTGGAGTCGGTGAATTTGATCAGGAAGCTGGCCTTGATAATAGGACCGCTGTTGGGGAATGACCGTTCACGCTCGCGCAAGGATGCGAAGATATCCTCGGCTTTGCGGATCTCCACTTCCTTCTGAGAACCGCCACGGAAGATCTGGAACTCTTTGAGCCTCACCCACTCCAGCCCGTCAATGTCGTCGCACAGGAGGGAATCCTCGCCGACCTCCCGCAGCGGCTCGAGGGTGAACTTGCTCTTGCCGTTGAAGAACTCGCTGTCACCAAAGAAATGTTGGCCGAACTTGGTGCGGTAGAGTTCCTTCTCGCCCTTGGATCGGGCGTTCATGCGGATTTCCCCGGTCTCAGGGTTGTAAACGAGGACATCGTATTTCTCGGGGCGATAGTAGACACTCGACGATTCCCCGTCCTTGATGATGCTCTCGCGGGTGAAGGGTTCTCCGTGGCGAACCAGGAACCAGACAAAGTCGGGCTTCACATACACAAACACCTTTGACGCCCGGCCCCGCCGCTTCTTGGAGAACCACTCGTCAAGTTCGGCCTCCAGGGCGTGGATTGTCTCTTCTGAAGGATCTTCGAACTCGGGGATGGAACCGTTTGTGGCCCTGAAATACTCGAACGAACGGGGACGGAAGAGAAACTGTTCGGCATGAAGACGTTCAATGAGATCGCGGTCCTTCATCCACACCTGAATGGCCAGATCGGCGCGGGCGGCGTCCTTGTCGATGACAACGTCGATCTCGGTCCCGTCAATCGCGTCCTGGATGGAGTCGAAGCCTTCCGGGGTTGACATCTCGTTCACGTAATACAGCGCTTCGGCCAAGTCCTCCGGCGTGGAAGTGCTCGGGTTGAGCAGGACCTCGCTCAGAGCGTTGTAATCCAGCTCGTCCTCGGTGTTCAACGATGGCAACTCCACGCCGCGAGCCGAAAAATAGTCGGCATGCGGTTCAAGAAATGCAATGAGGTGCTCCCGGTCGATCCTCCGGAGCATTTCCGGCTTCGAAAAGCGGCGTAGATTAAAAGTTGCCATTTTTTCCTCCTACTTTCCGTTCGTCAGTTTCCTTTCATGGGCTACTCTCATGTTCGTTTCCAACCCACAACCTTACCCAATATCCGGAGGTCATCCTCCGGACGAAGCGTAATCGGCGCGTGTCTCGGATTCTCCGGGACGAGCTCGATACGCTCATTCTCGATTCTCAATCGTTTCACAGTGGCCTCGTCATTCAGAAGAGCCACGACGATATCTCCGGTTTCCGCCAGCGGCTGACGTCGCACGATGATCAGGTCGCCATTGTTTATCCCCGCTCCGATCATACTGTCGCCGGAAGCGTGGAGAGCAAAATACTCTCCTGACCTGACCGTGGATGCCTCAACCAGTACTTCCCCAATGATGTTTTCTTCCGCCAGGATGGGTTGTCCCGCAGCGACCGTACCGATAACGGGCACCGCCACGAGGGCGGCCGCCATGTCTTCCGGCCGCTTGGCCACGGTCAGCCCGCGAGCCTTGCGGCCTTCACGTTTCAGATATCCCTTGCGGACCAGCTGGTTGATACGTTCATGCACGCTCGAATGGCTGATCCCGAAGGTCTCGCTCAATTCCTTCACTGTCGGCGGGTACCCCTTGGCGTCGATATGGCGGCATATCTCGTCCAGGGTCTCCCGCTGCAGTGGTGTAATCTCGTCTGTTTTGCTTCTGCCCATGGCTCCCACATTTACCAAAAACGAAAAGCCCCATCGGGCCGAATAAAACTATAATATACGACCTGATATCCGTCAGGTCAAGAAGTCTTATGGAAAAACCCTTCCGACAGTCGGGGAACGCCTTCGGTATGTAACCATCGACAGGGCCGGGCATTTCGCCCGGACTTGAGAGTTAGAAACCAGACAACTGACCGGAAGCAGAGCTTAGGCGGTTGTGGGTGCCAGTGAACCCGCATCCCAACCGTCCGGCGAGTTTCCCGGCATCCACACCGACCGACCCGGTCACGCAAGCCGGAGGTCACGATGTTGGATGCCGATTTTGCTCTTGAAACAACCGATCCCGACCCGCTTGAAGCGGATGTATTTCCCGAGTCCGAACTCCTTTCCCCGGAAAAGAGACTGGGGGCAATCGCCTCGATCCTGGCGGTTGCTGTGCTGCGTTCGAAAGTCCGCAAAGCCGCTTCCAGCTGGCGTATGGAGGATATCGAAGAATCTTCCGGAACTGCCGGAGAAGGACTTGATTAGTTGCAGGAACTTAAGCATTCATTCATGACAAACGCGTCCGGAACGCATGATAAGGAGTTGTGTATGAATGAGTTACAAAAACAAACCCGCAACGGGAAGAACGGCGGACGGACCCGGAATTCCGTCCTGCGGCAACTGGCGACGTTACAGAATATGACGCTGGAGCAACTTCGCGAGAAGTGGCTCGACCTTTATGGCAGCGACCCGCCCCGGTACAAGAAACAGTTCCTCGTCAAACGCCTCGCCTATCGTATTCAGGAGCTCTTTTACGGTGGCCTGTCCGAGAGCGCCAAGACGCGTCTACGGCAAATCGCCCAGGATGATCCCGTGGCGACGGTCGAGCGCAAGGTGCCCGAGGAGCGCAAGTCCAATGAAAACATCCTGCCGGGTACAAGGTTCGTGAGGGTCTGGAATGACCGTCGATATGAGGTCGTCGCCCGGGAAAAAGGCTTTGAATACGACGGCCGGATCTTTCGATCACTCAGCGCGGTGGCTCGGGAAATTACCGGCACCCGTTGGAACGGCAAGGTCTTTTTCGGCCTGAAGAAGACCTACGGAAAAAGAACGGAGGTGGCAAGAATGCCTGATAACGTCAACATGACCTCCACCAGGAAGAAGCCGCTGCGCTGTGCCATCTATACCCGGAAAAGTCACGAGGAAGGATTGGAACAGGAATTCAACTCGCTGGATGCCCAGCGGGAGGCTGCCGAGTCGTATATCGAAAGCCAACGAATGCTGGGCTGGCGGGCCCTGGTCGACCGCTACGACGACGGTGGATTCTCGGGCGGCAACATGGAGCGTCCGGCCTTGCTGCGTCTTTTGGCCGACGTGGACGCGGGGAAAGTGGATGTGATCGTGGTTTACAAGATCGACCGCCTTTCACGTTCGTTGCTCGACTTCATGAACATGATAGAGTTGTTCAATAAGAAGGGTGTCAATTTCGTCTCGGTTACCGAACATTTCAACACCACCGACCCGACCGGCCGGATGTTTCTCGGCATCCTGATAACCTTCGCGCAATACGAGCGGGAGGTCATCGCCGAACGAATCCGGGACAAGGTGGCAGCGGCGAAACGGCGGGGCAAATACTGCGGCGGCCCGGCCATACTCGGATACGATGTCGACCGGGAGAACAAGAAACTGCTGGTCAATCCGGATGAAGCGCCCTTGGTGCAACACATCTTCCGGCGATTCACGCAACTGGCATCGGCCAGAAAGCTGGCGCGGGAACTCAATGAGCAGGGATACAAAACCAAGTCGTGGGTCACGAAGAAAGGGAAACATCGGGAAGGGACCGAATGGAACACCGGCCACATTTACCGCTTGCTGGGCAACCGCATATACATCGGCGAGGTGGTCCACAAGGGTGAAAGCTATCCCGGAGAGCACCAGGCCATCATCGAGAAAGAGTTGTGGGAGAAGGTCCAGTCGATTCTTTCGGAGAACACCAGGGCCAAGCTCAGCAAAGCCAGGAGCAAGATAATTTCCCCCCTGCAGGGGGTGATTCGCTGTGGCCATTGTGACTGTTCGATGGGCCCCACCTACACCCAAAAGGGTGAGCGGCGCTATACCTATTACATCTGTGAGAAGGATGCCAAGCGGGCTGTCAGCCGATGTCCGCTGAAGCGGGTCCCGGCCGGAGACATCGAGAAGGCTGTGCTGGAACAGCTGGGCGCTGTATTCCGAACCCCGACGCTGGTGGCAAAAACCTACTTCGCGGCCAAGGAGATGGAAGAAGCGGAGCGGGAAAGATTAGTGAAACAGAAAGAGCAACTTGAAGAAAACCTCGCTGCGGTCCGCAAGCGGGCGCTTGAACTGATGTCACCCGGCAACAACGAGCCTGACCGGGAAGAAAAACTGGCAAAGGTCAACCAGCGCGCGGTGACCCTGACCCGACATCTGGCAAACGTGTCGGCCAGGCTGCGGGTGTTCGAGGGTAATCATGTGACCGAACGGGATGTATCGGAAGCCTTCGAGAGCATCGAAACCTTCTGGGAAGACCTGTTTCCCCTGGAACGTAATCGGCTTGTGCGACTGCTGGTCGAGAAAGTGGAAATCAGGGAAACCGGCATCGATATGGAGCTCAAAACCAACGGCTTGACCACCCTCATCACCGAGCTGACCGGACTGGCGTGTGAAGTCAGGGAACGGAGGAATGGTAAATGAGCAAGCAACCCACCATCACTGTTACCGAGACGGGCAATCTACATATCCATATTCCGATGTTGATCCGCCGGATGCGCGGCCGGAAGGTCATCATCGCTCCCAAGGCGCTTGACGGAGATGTTCCCGACAGCCCGGGAACGGTGCAGACCGCCATCGTGCAGGCGCTGGCCCGGGCGTTCTCCTGGGCGGAGGTGATCGAGAGCGGAGAGGTCAAGTCCATCAGTGAACTTGCGACGAACCTGGATGTGGACAACTCCTACGTGGCCCGCATTCTGAAGTTGACCACGCTCGCCCCCGACATCATCGAAGCGATCCTGAACGGCGAGGAGCCGGCCGGCCTGTCGCTGGCCAAGCTGACCAGAACCTTCCCGGTGGACTGGATGGAGCAGCGGGCAATGTTCGGCTTCACCACCGACTGAACGTAAAGCACATATCGCAGCCGACACAGGGGCCGACCTTCGCGGGCGGCTTTTTTTATGCCCGTTTGATGCTCGCCGTCCCTGGCTCGCACCCTTCGGCTGTCCTGCCGAATTGTCCGGTAATCGGTGAGGTCAGCGAAATTTCACTGAGGGGCGGCAAAAAAAGTTAAGAAAAATTTCTCCTCTCTGATTCCGCCAATCCACCGCTTTTTCAAGCATTTCTCCTTCCGCTCCATTCTTCAGGCCACACCAATCCGAGCCTCGAACGAAATTTCGCCAAAGAAGGGTGACAGGTTCGGCGAGACCTTCACCCCGTAAGAACATCGTCCGGGAAACCGGGCGAGTGCCCCTGGGAGGACCCTTCGCCGGACCTGCCTCCCAGGGGCTTTTTTGTGCGCCGCGAGGCGCGAAAGGAGGTTCGGAATGAACAACGTGGCAACGAAGGCGTCGCTGTCTCCCCAACGGAGACGCCTGCTTGAACTGATGCAGGGGATCAACTTCGGGCGGATCGAGGAGCTGGCCGTGCGCGACGGCGAACCGGACTTCGATCCGCCCCCGCAAGTGGTTCGTGAAATCAAGTTCGGCGGAGAGAACGGCCCGAGGCGAGAGATGACGGTCGAAGACTTCGCCTTGAAGTCCCAGGCCGTTGAGCTTTTCGCGCAGCTCGACCGCCTGGGGAACGGAACGGTGCTGAGCCTGGAAATCAAGCACGGGCTCCCCTTCCGCATGAGTTTGAAAGAGACGGTTCGGGTGTAGAGCCCCGAGCCAAGAAACAAGGTCACCAGACAACAGACTGGCCGCAGAGCGGAGGTCGTTGTGGGTGTCGCCAGAACCGGCGAACTCGCAGCTCCTCCGCAAGGCACAGGTAACGCGACCGTCCCGGCGAATGTCGGCACCCACACGAGCTCCTCCTCGGCCTCGAGGAGGCTCAAATGGGTTACGAAAATCGCTATCAGGGAATCGACGACTATGCAGTTCAGCTCATCAAGTACAAGGCAAGGCAACTGGTCGGACGGGTCGGGTTTACCGAGTCCGACCGCGAAGATCTGGAGCAGGAAATGGTGCTCGACCTGCTCCGCCGCCTGCCGAAGTTCGATCCGAAACGCGCCGGGCGCAACACGTTCATCGCTCGGATTGTCGAGCACAAGGTCGCCACGATCATCGAGGCACAGAAAGCCGGGATGCGGGATTACCGTCTCTGCTCCTGCTCTTTGAACGACCGCCTGGAGGACGAAGAAGGCAGGTCCATAGAGCGGATGGAGACCATCGACCAGGAAGACTACCTGCGACGCACCGGCAAGCTCTCCCGCCCCATGTCCGAGTTGCGGCATCTGTCCATTGATCTCCGAAGCGCCGTTCAGACGCTGCCGCCCGAACTCCGTGAACTGTGCAAGCGGCTCCAAACCGAGAGCGTCACGGAGATCTCCCGCGACACGGGCATCCCGCGGGGCACGATCTACGAGTCCATCAAGAAGCTTCGCGCCATCTTCGAGGACGCGGGCCTGAAGGACTACCTGTAATCGTCCGACGCTCTTCGCCCTGCTCCGGTAGGTATTGAACGGGTCGGATGTCCGGAGGAAGCGCAACAAGGCTTCCCGGCATCGGACCCGGGCGCGCCCCTTCTGTAAACAGCAATCGAAGGGAACGGAGGCAAAGTCATGAACCGAGAAATTTACAGATACAACTTCACCGCCGGAGTCCCGTTCAGGGACGTGGAGGAGTCGCTGCTCCTGGCGGTGCTTGCGACTGAGAGTCTGCATGGGCGCTCCCTTGTTCGGCTGGACGCATCCTTCTGCCTGGAAGAGAAGAAACGGACCTGCGTTGTCGACGCCGGCACCGAAGTGGGCCGCCACATCGCCCGCATCTTCACCGGCTTCATTACTCGTGAGTTCGGCGAGGAGGCCTTCAGGGTCGAACGTCTGGGCCAGAGTGGTGAGCAGGAAAGAAAACTCCAGGCAACGGGGGCGGCATGATGAGCGGGCCTATGCTGACCACCTACTCGATGTGGAGTCTCTTCCGCAACTGCCGGAAGGCCTGCGATTGGCGCTATCTGCATGAGCTCGTGCCGCTGGAGCGCGACCACAATCTCAGCTTCGGCTCCCTGATCCATGAATGCCTGGAGATCTGGCATCGGGACCGGGAACTGAAGCGGGTACTGGACCACATCGACCGGGCGTGTCCCAACCAGGCCCAGGACGAGCGCGAGCTGCGCGATTGGCATCTGGCCACGGCCATGATGAAGGGTTACGCCGCGCGCTACCCCACCGAGGAGTTTGAGGTCGTCGCGCTGGAGAAGACCTTTAAGGGAAAGATCGTCAACCCTGCCACGGGAGCTTCATCCCGGAGCTTCGTCCTGGCGGGGAAAGTCGACGGCATTGTCCAGATCGGCGACGAGTTCTTCCTGCTGGAGCACAAGACCGCCTCGCAGATCGACGCCGATTACCTGGAACGGTTGTGGACCGACTTCCAGATCATTCTTTACGCCTGGTATGTGGAGCGGACGCTGGGGCTCCGCATCGCGGGCATTCTTTACAATATCCTGGTCAAAGCCCGACTTCAGCAGGGCCGCGGCGAGACGGAAGCGGAGTTCGAGGAACGCCGCCGGCGTCTTGCCGCCAAGTCAAAGACCGGCAAGAGTTCGGCCAAGCGCAAACTCCCTGAATCAGATGAAGCGTTCCAGGAGCGGCTGGCCGCCAAATATGCCGAGCCCGGCATGTTTCACCGGGAGACCCTCTACATCTCCCGCGACCAGTTCGCCGCTCTGCAGGCGGAGCTCTGGGAACTGACCCAGGCTTTCCTGGACGCGCGGAGGCGCGGTGTCTTCTACCGCAACACCGCCTTCTGTTTCCACTACCACCGGCCTTGCGCCTACTTCCCGCTGTGTCGCTCCGGCGGCAGTCCCAACGTCATCGAGAACCTGTACCACAAAGTCCCCCCGCATGAAGAGCTGCGGGACGGGGGCGGTGAGCCACCGCAGGCGAATTGTGCTCGCCGCGCAAACGCCTGTTGTGGCCGACACAATCCGCCACGGCAAGCCGGGACCGGTGGCGAACCGCAAGATTGCCTGTGCGGCTCGCACATCGAAGAGGCCCCGGCATTCTGAGGACCAAAGAAAAGGAGATGAACATGTTACCGACGAAGAAAACCCCACCCAAACAAGACCTGGCCGATCTCACGGTGCTGGTTTATGGCCGCAGCAAGATCGGCAAATCAACCTGGTGTTCAAAGTCCGACGGCGCGCTGTTCCTGGCGACCGAACCCGGACTCAACGCCCTGGATGTCTTCCAGGTTCCGGTGAGCAGTTGGGACGAGTTGCTTGCCGCCTGCGGCGAGATCGCCGAAGGCAAGCATCCATTCAAGACCATCATCATCGACACCGTCGACAACGCCTACCGGATGTGCAGCGATTACATCTGCAAGAAATTCAAGATCGAGCATGAATCCGATCTCGGTTACGGCAAGGGCTGGGCGCTGATCAACAACGAATTCCACCGCGTCCTGACCAAGCTGGCCTTCATGTTCTACGGCCTCTTTCTCGTTTCGCACTCCCAGGAAAAGGAGATCGAAACCCGCACGGGCAAACATACCCGCATCGTTCCGACCCTGCCCGACAAGGCGCGGAAGATCGTGCTCGGCATGGTCGATCTCATTCTCTTCTGCGACCTCGAGGTAACGAAGGACGAGGACGGCAATCCCACGTACCGCCGTGTGATGCGGACGAAACCGAGTCCCAACTACGAGGCCGGCGACCGCACCGGACGCCTTCCCGAGACCATCGATCTCGATTTCAACAAGTTCATTGAAGTGTTCAACGCGCCGGCGACCGCGCACAAGGCGAGTGCCTCGCGGTCTCAAGTCGGCTCCGGGGATAAGCAGAGCAAGGTGCCTGCTTCCGCCGGGAAATAAACCCCTGATTGGAGGATAGAACCATGGAAAACGAAAACTACGGAAACTACGACTACGGTCAGGACGACATCGATCTCACGCAGTTCGACGATGATTTCGCCGAAGCGGAAGTCGAAGAGCGCGATTTCGAGCCGATCCCCGACGGCAAGTACCAGGTCAACGTCGAGCGGGTGGAGCTGACACGCGCCCAGACCTCGGGCAATCCGATGCTCAAGTGGACCCTGCGCATCATCGCGCCCCGGTTCCGGGGACGCCTGCTCTGGCGCAACAACGTCATGGCCACCCGAGAGAATATCAAGTGGCTCAAGACCGACCTGCACACATGCGGGTTGAGCCTTGAGAAGATCTCGGATCTTCCGGCCAACCTCGAGAAGCTGATCAACATCAAGCTGGAGGTCACCAAACGCACGCGGGGCGAAAACGAAAACGTGTACCTCAACAAGCGCATTGTGCTCGAAGACGGCGGCGACGAGTACGACACCGCGGCCAAAGACGCCCTGGCTCCGTTCTAACGTGGACCGGATTACCGTCGTCGTCGATACGCGGGAACAGGAGCCCTACGCCTTCGATCCCCGGTGCGAGATGGTCCGCCGAGCACTTCCCGCCGGAGATTACTCGATTGAAGGACTCGAAGACTCCGTGGCGGTGGAGCGAAAGACCCTCGAGGATTTCGTCTCCACCGTCATCCGCAACAGGAAGCGGTTTTACAGGGAGCTGCAGCGCCTTGAAGAGTACGAAGCCGCGTGCGTTGTGGTCGAATCCGATCTGCGTGATGTCCTGAATGGGCATTATCGATCAGGAGCCCATCCGAACGCGGTCCTTGGAACCGTCCTTTCCATCGTCGTCGACTTCCAAATCCCGGTCTTCTTTTGCTCCGACCGGCAGGTCGCCTGCCGGTTTGTGGAGGAATTTTTACTGCGATTTCACCGGAAGGTATCGAGACGATGCGAAGAAAAACAACCCAAGCTCCAGTAACTGTCCGCGGTCGCGTCGAAGCGGTGTTCTATGCCGGTCCGCGCTTTTCCGCGGGCAGGCTGGTAACGCCCTCCGGCGAAAAGATCCAATTCGCGGGCCGGCTGTTTGTGCGTGAGCACGAGCAGGTCGTCCTCCGCGGCCGCTGGATCACACACCCCAAGTACGGACGCCAGTTTGATGTCGAAGCCATGGAATACGACCTCGAGCTGGATACGGAAGGACTCGCCCACTACTTGGCCAATCATCCGGAGATCAAGGGCATCGGGCCGGTCAAGGCGCGACTCATCGCCGAACGCTTCGGCCGGGATTTCGACCGGGTGCTCATTGAACAACCGGAAACCGTATCCGAAGCGGCGAGACTTCCGCTGGCGGCGGTCGAAAGGCTGCGTGACGAGTGGCGGAAGACCAGGGAGGTCAACAGGGCGATCACCTGGCTGGCCGCTTTCGGTCTGACCCACCACCAGGTGACAAGCCTCGTCAAGAAACTCGGCAACAACGTCCTCGGCCTGCTCAAAGCCGACCCGTACATCATCGTCCGGGAGGTGCGCGGCTTCGGATTCAAACGGGTGGACAAGATCGCCCGAAAGATGGGTACGCCCAAGGAGCACGGTACGCGCATCCGGGCCGGGTTGCTCCATTGCGTGGAGGAGTCTCTCAATGACGGCGACTGCTGGGTCGAGTACGAGGAGTTGGTGGACCGGGCCAACACGTTGCTTGTCATGGATGTTCTCGACAGCCGTGAGCGGATCGAAAAGTCGCTGGACGCCCTTATAGAGGATGGCTCGCTCTCGTGTACATCCTGGGGCGGACGGTTCCTTGTGGCGAAACCCGAGATTCGCCGAATGGAAGAGGACCTGGCGGCGACTCTCGCAAACGGAAAGCGGGCGAATCCCCACTTCGACGGTGAGGACGACCTGCAAACGCTGATCTCACACGTCGCGCCGCAGCTAAACGAGGGGCAACGGGCCGCCGTTCTGACCGTCCTGAAGAATTCCATCTCGCTCATTTCGGGCGGCGCGGGCAGCGGCAAGACCTTCACCGTTTCAGCCGTCACGGACATATTCGAGGAACACGACCTGCGAGTGGTCTTGGCCGCGCCGACCGGAAAGGCCGCCAAGCGGCTCGAGCAAGTCGTCGGGCATTCCGCGAGCACCATTCACCGTCTCCTGGGTTTCAACGGCAAGAACTATGTGCGGGGCCCGGAAGATCCCATCGATGCCGATGTCATCATCATCGACGAAGTGTCGATGGTCGACATTCCGCTGGCCTGGCACCTGTTCAGGACCATCGACCTGGAGCGTACCGCGGTGGTTCTCGTGGGGGACCATAACCAGCTGCCCCCGGTGGGGCCCGGGAGCCTGCTTCGCGACCTCACACAGTCACGGGCCGTCCCCATGGTGCTGTTGGACACGGTCGTTCGTCAGGCGGGCGTGCTCAAGGAAAACAGCATAGCCGTGCTGGGCGGCGAGATCCGCAAGACCAGTGACCCGGAAGATTCCGGTCGCCGGGCGTGGTATGTGGTCGATCAATTCACCGACCAATCCGACGCGCAAAGATTCCTGCTCGAACTGTTCGAGAACGTGCTCGATGAGCGGCTGAGATTTCACCTCCGGGACGACGTCCAGGTCCTGACACCGACGCACAAGGGCCCACTCGGCACCAGGGCGCTCAACGCCGAGCTTCAGAGGCTGATCCAGAAGAAGCTGTGGGGCGTCGAGGCACCGGTTCCGAAGCCGGGACGCAAACCGAAGTTCCTCGTCCACGACAAGGTCATTCAGACCCGCAACAATTATGAACTCGGCGTGATGAACGGCGCGATGGGCAAGGTGACGCACATAGGCCGGGATGGATCGATGACCATCGAATTCGACGGAGTGCCGGTAGATATTGAATCGGGCTCACCGAATTTGCAGGACCTGCAGTTGGCTTACGCGCTCACGATACACAAGGCCCAGGGATTCTGAGTTTCCGTGCGCCATAGTGGTGGTCCACAAGGCCCACTCGTTCATGCATCACCGCAACCTCCTGTACACCGGTGTGACCAGGGCCAGGAAAACGGCGGTCATCATCGGGGATCGCTGGGGAATGCAGAATTGCGCCCGAAAGCGCCGGCAGGATGAACGAAAGACGTTTCTCTCGCTGCTCCTTGCCCATCCTCCCGTGGAACCGTCACGCGCTTCGGCGAATTCGGTCGAGTTGTAGGCGTGGATATCAATGGGAGCGGAACCGGCATGGCATCGGAACAGCCGAACCGGCGACGCGCCGGTGCGAATAGGGGTGATGAGAGTTTTCTATGACCACCGAACTATGTTCAAGGCACGAAGCCAAAGCTAAACCCAAGCTGTGCTTGGTCAAGGAGTATTATCGCCTGGTTACCGAGGTCGACATCGGCCTCGTGGCGAGAGAACTTCTGGCCGGCAGGATCGTGCAGGAGTCCCCCCGCCTTCTTCAGTGCGATTGCCCCAACCACAAGAGCCAATCACACCGGTCGCTGCATGTCATGCTGGACAAGCAGGGATGGTACTGCTTCGGGTGCGGCGTGGGCGGCGATGTGCTGCAGTTGGTGGAGTTCGTCCGTTTCGGAGTCGTAACGCGGGGCCAGTCCGGCCCCATGCCGGAGAGCCACCAGCAGGCTCGTGATTTCCTGGCCGCCAAGGCCGGGCTTCCCCCGTTGTCCAGCTACGGGTTGTCGCCGGAGCAAATGGCCGAGGCCGAATCGGCGCGGATGTTGGAACTCCGCGTTCAAGCGGTCTTGACCGAGACAGCAAAATTCTATCACCGCCGCCTCAAGGAATCACCGGAGGCGCTTCAGTGGCTTCGCTCCAAGTACGGGATCAAAGACGAGACCATCGAGGAACTGCTGATCGGTTACGCGGACAATGGTCCCGGCGCGGAAAATCGTCAAGGCGTCATCGCCACGCTGACCGGCAAGGAACACGGCTTCAGTCTGCGAGAGCTCGCCGCCACGGGAGCGTTTGTCCCGACCGGCCAGGACGGCCTTATCCCTTTCTTTAAAGGACGGATCGTTTTCCCTTACTGGAGCCGCGGCCGCGTGGTCTTCATGATCGGACGCAAAACGCCGTGGACGCCCGATACCAACTGGGAACATAGCAAGTACAAGAAGCTCCCGGTCCATAACGACGCTTCCAAAAAACACATCGCCCCCTGTGTCAACAACGGGTATCTCTTCAATGAGGATTGTCTGCTCGCCAACCCGGAGCGGTTGATCATCACCGAAGGCGTCACCGATTGCATCTCTCTGATGGAACACGGGTTTGCAGCGGTGTCGCCGGTCACGGTCCATATCCGGGAGGCCGACTGGGAACGGCTGCTGCCTCGCCTGCGCAGCGTCAAGACCGTCTATATCTGCCAGGACAACGAGATATCCGAAGCCGGACTGCACGGTGCGCTCAAAACCGCGTCCGTCCTCGCCGGACACAAGATTCAAACCAGGCTGGTGGTCCTTCCCCTCGACGAGCGTCGGGAAAACGCCCGCAAGGAGCTCAAGGAGCGCTTCGGCCTGGACGCGGCGGTGGGTCCGCGGGAGCTCGCCCAGCGCCTTGCCGGACGACCGGAAAAAGAAGTCAGGGAAGCGGAAGAACTTCTGGCCGCGGCCAAGATCGATGTCAACGATTTCTTCGCCGCCGGGCACACCGCTGAGGATTTCGAAGGCCTCATCGCCGAGGCGAAGATGCCGCTTGAGTTCGGGATCTCGCGGCTGCCCGCGGACGTGTCCGAGGAAGAGAGGAACCGCTTACTGGAACCGGTTCTGCGCGAGGTGGCGCAACTGTCGCCCCTGGAGCAGACCCGGCACTTGAAACTCATACAGGAACACTTCGGCAAATCCAGTCTATCGCTCGCCACCCTGCGCGACCAGGTCCGGGCGATCCAGAAAGACCAACGCGCCCAGGCCAAACAGGAGAAAAAGCGGGAGAAACGGCGGTCGAACGCACCTTCCGGTTCCTGCCGCGCCAGGATTGAAGAAATCCTCATAGACACCGAATTGGAAAACGGTGCTCCGGACTACACCCAGGCCGCCGAAGCCGCCTATGACTGGTTCACCGCCAACGGCGCTCAGTTCTTTCACACCCGGCAGGGCGAACCGTTCATGTATTTTGACAACGCCATCTACTGGATGGACTCCCCGGACCGGGGCCGCAAGCGCCAGTACGCGGCCATGCTCTATAAACACACCGGGCTGGTGCCGACATCGGGCGGCGGCCGGACGTTTTTCGAGGTGCTGCCGAGCCTGGCCATCATCCGCGGACAGGTGCGGGATCACTTCTCCTGGCTCCACACCGATGTCTCGAACTACACGGTCTATTTCAACCTCAATAACGCCGAGCACGAGATAGCGAAGATCACACCGGACGCTATCGAGATCATGAAAAACGGAGGCAACCCCGACGGCATCATCCTCGACGGCTCGCGGAAAATGAAGCCGATCAAGTACCTGGACGACGCCGATCCGGAGGAGGCCGACCGCAAGTTGGTGGAACTGCTGGTCGGCAACATCACCTGCCCCCAGGGCGACCGCTTTCTCATCCTCTCCTGGCTTTCCTGTTTCCTGCTGCTCGATTTCACCGGGACACGCCCCATGACCCGCTTCGAAGGTCCGGCCGGCTCGGGCAAGACCACGGCCAGCAAACTGATTTCGGCCCTGCTTTATGGGGAGCCGCAGCACAAGAAGGCCACCGACGCGGCCAATTACACCGACGGTTCGCAGAATCCGCTCATCGTGCTGGACAATATCGAAGCCCGCCAGATGACCGAGGAGCTGACGACCTTCATGTTGACCAGTATCACCGGCATCGCCAAGGAGAAGCGCAAGAGCGGCACCGACAGCGAGACCGTCACCGAGCGCACGAAATGCCTGCTCAACACCACCGGCATTGAACCTCTGCTGGGAGAGCTCTCGGAAATCCAGTCGCGGACCTTTGTCATCAACTTCGATATCGCCAACCAGGGGAACGACTGCTTTATCGAGTCCGAAATCATCGCCGCAATCCAGAAACACCGGGACCTGATCATCTCGGCCATCATGAAGAGAACCAGGGAAGTCCTGGCCATGATGCGAGCCGGTTTGCGGACGCGGACGATGAAACTGCTGCACGAGACCCTCGGGAATCACGACAAGCGCCGGTGCAACGAGTACCTGAGCCTGATGTATCTCATGCTCCTGGCCGGGTCGCCCATCGAAGAGATTGAAGCGGGGATGAAACGTCTGGTCCCGTCCTTCATCGAACAGATAGAATCCATCAACCGGACCAGCCGGGAAACGGCCCGGGATTCAAACCACACCGCCACGGCTCTGGCCACACTGTTCAAGGCATGGCGCAACGCCGTCGATGCGGACCAGGATCTGGCATACAGCGACAGGAAAGAGAATCACGTGCAGGAGTTCGTCCAGCGTTACCAGGTCACCTTCAGCGATGGGGGAAGGCTCGAGAACGCCCTTTCCCGCGACCTCTTCGTGGCGCTGAAGCGCATCGCCCGCGATTTTGGCCTGCGGTTTGACATGGATTCATCGCGGCAGTTCGCCCAGCGATTCGCAAACGACCTGGAAACCTTGCGCGAGGCGGGATTCGAAGTCCACATCACGAAAAACAGGAACGGCACGAAGCTCTACACGATACAAGCGGACTGAAACAACAATCAGCTTATATCCGGCCCGTTGGTTCACGCCTTCGGGCTTTTTTTGTGCCCGATGTAGTCTTTGCCGAAAGCTACCTTTCGGCGGCATGAAAGTGCTTTCGGCGCTGTAACTGCTTGTCAATACTGGATTTCAGGCCAAGCGCCGAAAGTGCCGAAAGGTTTCAGAGGTCTCACTCCATATTTGATATTTTTTTCACTCATCAGGTTCGAACGCGCTGTGTAGGAAAAAATGGCTCCACACGTGGAAACATACCCGTAACCTTTCGGCACTTTCGGCATATCTATCTACATCTATCTATAACTTATTGTAATAAAAGAAGATAAAAGGCCGTCTGCCGTGCCGAAAGGTGGTGCCGAAAGTCTCGGAGCGCCGAAAGACCTTTCGGCACATTCGGCAGCCCGACGTTCAGGCAGGCTCTCCGGTAGGTAACGGGAAGAACGGTAAATCCCAACTTCCGGAGAGGTGCGTATGAGCCTGTTACGAACGATGATGACTCACCTCGGCAAAGAGGATGAGTTGCCCGTCCAGAATCCCGTCGAGCAAACCAAAGAAGTCCCCGTTCCTCCCCGCATCCTTTTCGTGGCGACCGATCTGGAGTTCCGGAGATTCGACCAGTTGGGAGCCAAGGATCGCGACATTGAATACGACGGGAAAGTATTCCGTCGGCTCGATCCCGAATACTTCGCTTGGCTTCGTTCCAGGATGGTCGCGGCCCGCAGCGCCCATCAGGCCGGGAAACTGCCAGACAGAACCTGGAACCTCCTGCGGGAACGGTTCAACCGCGTACAAGAACTGGCGATTCAGGAGCTCGGCGACAAGGCCCTGCAGAAGTCTGTTCGCAGCCTGAATCCGAAAACGTATGAAGCGCCCGCCAAGCATCAGAAAAAGGACTGGATTTATCCCGCGGAAGAAACCTGGAAGTGTAAGCAGCCGGTGACTTCCCGGGCCGTTGCCAAAGTGGACGCCATCCGCGACGAGGCCATGGCCAAGGGATGGAGTGAGGCCCGGCTGTACCAGAACCAGGGCCGGTTTCGATTTCCCTGCGGCCAGGATTACGGGCTGGTTTGTTTTGTCGACGGTGACCAGGAAATCGGAGCGGTTACGGAACGATTCATTGAAATCATCCATGGCGCGGGAACACAGCGGCCCAGCACTCTGCGGTTCTACAACCCGGACGTCCCGCAGCCATGGCTCAAGAAGGTGGAGCCTGACAAATGAAAAGATACGCCAACGCGGGAAAGATTCTGCCCAAGGAACTGCTTGAAGAGGTCCAGAAATATCACACCGGTGTGCTCTGGATTCCCTGCCCAAGCCGCTTCTACCAGGAACGTCGCCAACTCGTCATTGCCCTGCATGAACAGGGCATCAACACCAAGGAGATAGCCCAACTGGCCGGAGTCACCACACGACGGGTCAACCAGATCCTCGCTGCACACCGGAAGGAGATCGAAAACCGACACGTTGAAGCAGCCTCCGGTAGGTAACCAGGGGGCGGTCCGCGAGGACGCGATATGGGGCGAAATTCGCCTCCCGCCCCGAACCCCGAGATGGGGACACAAGAATCTCTGTTTTGAACACATATCCGGAGCCGACTGTGGGATTGAACGAAAAAGACAAGCAGCACCTGGACCGCTGGCATCGTGCCGAGGGAACAGCCAAACCGCCCAAGCGTACCGGTGCCCCTGAAAACAACCTCAACCCCATGACCCACGGCATCTGGGCCAACCAGTGCCTCAACGACGAGGAGCGGGAGCTGTTCAGGGAGATCATCCAGCGGCTCTGGAATGATTTCGAATTCAACAAATCCAGCGACTTCCTTCAGGTCGAGCTGGTGGCGGTCTACTCCGTGAAGCTCGTGAGGGCACAGATCAACGGGGACATGGATGCTTCCGAAAAACTCGACCGGATGATCCGCTGCCATCTCAAGGATCTGAAGGCCACCAAGATCGCCCGCGAGGGCGAAGCCTCCAGGGGGCCGGAAACCACGCCGGCCGAGTGGGCCACCGCCCTGCTGGAAAAACTGGCCGAGTCGCAAAAGAAACCGGCCAGGAAGTCGGCCAAGAAAAGGAAAACGCGGAAATGATGTCGGATAACACCGGAGCGACCCGGAAAAGAGACCGCCAGGGACGCGGGTTTACGGCGTTTCTGTCTGATGGAATGTCAGATAAGACGTGTTCTCTGACATCCGGGAAGCCGCGCCGGAGGGAAAGATTCGTCAATTGCTTTTTCCCCACGCCCATCATGCGGCGCGATGATGATCGAAGCATGATCCGGAATTGTGTTCAGGCACGCCACTGTGAGGTGACTGTCACTCTCCATCGTCATTGCCTGTCTGTAACCACGAACGAGAACGCGGTCCCGAAGGACCGCAGTATTCCCGGACCGGAATACCGGTCACAGCCTTTCGATGGCGTCTTCCAGTACCCCGTCGACCAGGTGGGTGTAGATCTGGGTGGTGGACAGGTCTCGGTGTCCGAGGGCCCGCTGCACAACCAGGATGTCGCCGGTTCGACTGTAGAGATGGGTGGCGAAGGTATGCCGCAGGGCGTGGGGAGTGAGCTGTTTGTCTATCCCCGCGGCCTTGAGCCAGTGTTCGAGCCTTCGCGCGACCTGGCGCTCGGACAGGCGCGACCCGCGGTTGGAGAGAAACAGCGCCGGACATTCCCCGTCACCCTGGCGGCGGCGCTCTTTGAGATAACTGCGCAGGAGGGAGCGAAGATTGGACTTTAGGAACTTCACCTGCGGAACATCGCCCTTGGCGCGGACATGGAGATGCTTGGCGTCGAGGTCCACGTCATCGACGTCAAGGTCGACAAGCTCCTGCAGCCGGACGCCGGTCCCCAGGAACATCTCGATGATGACCCGGTCCCGTCTGGCCAACGCCCCCGAGCGGCCCCGGAGCTCTTTGAGCAGCCGGCGCTTTTCCGCTTCCGTCAGGAAGACCGGCGGTGTGCGCGACAGCCTGCGCAAGGTCACCGACCTGGCCGGGTTCTCCGAGACCAGCCCGGTTTCCTCGGCCCAGGCGAAAAACGACCTGATCGCCGCCTTGAACCGGTGCAGAGACGCCGGTGAGCGAGGGGCACCCGAAACGGTGTGCGCGACAGCCGACGCCGTCAACGCCTCGTCCAGCATACCCGGAGTCACCTGGCTGATGGTCACTCCCGGATGCCGGGTCAGAAGCACCCCGGTGAAGCGTTTCAGGTCCCGCAGGTATGCGCTGATTGTGTTCGACGAGCGACCATCGGCTGCGAGCCTCCTGCCGAAGGCTTCCACCGCCTGCTCGAGAGGCTCAGTCCTGGGCAGGGGTCGAAGCGGACTGTTTGCCGTGTTCGTCATTCATCTTACCTCCCTTCTTCACGCTCCGGCCCATGGGTGTCCCTTTGGGCAGGGGCAGTTTTTCAATGCGGCCGGTATCTTTGGCCCAGATAAGGAACATGCGCAGCACCCGCTTGGTTTTCTCCACCGTGGGCTTGGCCCGCTCCTTTCCGCTGGGCAGCTTCAGGAGCGCATCGGATTTGAAGAATTTTCCCACGTGCGGAGTGAGGATGCTGGTGAGCTTCCGCTCGGCACCGAAGAAGGCCTCGATCTGCTCGAAGTCCTTCCCGTAGGTGTAGAGCGTACGCTCTGTCTTGCCCTGGGTCCTCAGATGTTCGATGTAGGCCTTCGCGGCCTCGTGCAACGTTTCACTCATGGCGTGTCCTCCTTTCCGGGCGCGGCAAGGATTCCGCGGTTCCAGCCCCGTGCCGAAACCAGCTCGGAAACCGCCATAGCCCGTATAACCCGTTGTAATAAAAGCCATTACGCACATTCACATACACGCTTCACGCGGGCGGGAAGTCAAGGCGTTTCCCGCGGATTTCTGAAGAAGGTGCAGACCTTTGCAGGCTCGGGAGGACAAGCATGAGGAAACAGTTGGAACTCGTACTGCAGGCGCTCCTGGCCGCGGCGCTGGCGGCCCCACTGGCCGGATGCGCGGCGACCAGGCCGCCCGCGCGTATCCAGTCCGCCGTCCATACGATCAACCGCTACATGCCCGAGTACGTGGCTGAATCCAACAAGGCCCTGGAAGCCGTCGACCACCCGGACAAGGAACGGTTGACCGGCATCGGCGACCGCCTGGCCGCTGCCATACAGGCGCTTGACGCTTGGGCGAACGGACAGGGGAAAGACGGGAATGAGGAACAATGATAAGGGAAATCCTGAAACAGAATGAAGCGGCGGTCCGGGAGGCCGGGCGGCAACTGGTGGAAATAGGAGCCGAACTGGCCGCCGGCAAAATCGACGAAGCGTTCGCTCGGCTGGCTGCCGCCCAGGGGCAATATGCCGAGTGGGACGAGCTTGACCAGGCCCGCGTCGACATCGAGGGTGTTATCCGCGACCGGGAAGGCATGCTCGCTGTGCAGCATATCCTTGCCGACCTGGTCGGAACGGTGTTGGGGGCGGCACTGAGGTCGAGGTTGCCCTGATGGCGCGGATATCCGCCAGGGAGCGCAAGCTGGCCCAGACCCTGGCCGATCCGGTCCTGTGGGGCCAAGCGTACCTGCGCAACCGGGACGGCGGACAACGGGTCTACTGGCCGCACCAGGTGGAGGACCTGCTTTGCGCCGAGAAGAACATCATCCACCTGGACGGACGCGACGTCGGCAAGAGTGTCTGCATCAGCACCGACGCACTCCATTTCGCCTTTACCACCCGTGGCGGCCAGGGCTTGATCGCTGCACCACACCAGGGGCATCTCGATACCATTGTGGAGGAAATCGAGTTCCAGCTCGAAGCCAATCCGGACCTCATGGCCAGCATCGCCCTGACCAAGTACGGCAAGCCCAAGATCCACCGGAAACCCTACTTCCGGCTCGAATTCACCAACGGCACCATTCTCTATTTCCGGCCGGCCGGAGCCTACGGCGACGCTTTTCGCTCACTCCATGTCGAGCGTGTCTGGGTGGATGAGGGGGCCTGGCTTACGGAGCGGGCGTGGAAGGCCCTGCGCCAGTGCCTGAAGTCGGGCGGGAAGCTGCGCATCTATTCCACTCCGAACGGGATGCGGAACACCACCTATTACCGCCTCACCACCTCGACGCAGTTCAAGGTGTTTCGCTGGCCTTCCTGGCTCAACCCAACATGGTCCAAGGAACGGGAAGCGGAGCTGCTGGAGTTCTACGGCGGTCGGGACAGCGCCGGCTGGCAGCACGAGGTAGCCGGTGAACACGGCAAACCATCCTATGGGGCCTTTAACATCGAGCACTTGAACCTCTGCCGCCAGGAGGTACTGGAATACCAGAAGGTGGTCATCACGGGCGACGAGCTGCGCGGTTGCGACACCGAGGAAGAGTCTCACGACCGGCTGGAGATGCTGCTCAATCTCGTGCCGCAGACAGGTGTGTTCTGGATCGGCGGCGATCTCGGCTATACCAACGACCCGACTGAGATCGTTGTGTTCCAGGAGCTGGAACTGGGCGACCGCCGGGTGCTGAAACTCATTCTGCGCGTCCACATGGAGCACGTGGCCTACCCGCACATCGCCCAGTCCATCGCACTGCTGGACCGCTACTATACCGCCACCGGCATCGGGGTGGACAACGGCGGCAACGGTCTCGCCGTGGTGCAGGAGCTTCTTACCCTGGACAAATACAAAGACCTCCAACTGGAAGGCCGGTTACGCGGATACGATTTCGGTGGAATGACGACCCTGGCCGTACGCGATGGAAAAGAGATGAGAAAGCGCACCAAGGAGTTCATGACCAGCCTCATCAACGGAGCACTTCAGCGCCGGCAGGTTGTGTTCCCGGCTGAAGACCTGGAACTGGAGGACCAGTTCACCACTCACACCTACACCCTGCACGACGGCCGGGTGGTCTACTCGAAGGGCAACGACCACATTATTGATGCCGTCCGTTGCGCCCTGCTGGCCAGGGAACAGGCCAACCATGACCAGATCGGGGAGGAGACCGTTTCCCTGACGCCTGTGCTGACAGACCCTGTGTTCATTTGAACGTAGGTGAATGATTGGCTGCATGTCGAAAGTAGGTTGGCACTTGACAATTAGACGAGATACACACGGTTTCTTTGTGGGTTTCACGAACTATTGTCAAGTAGCCCCCCCGAAGAACAGATCAGATATCTTGCAGCCCGCTTTTTGTCAATAAGGCGAGATAAGGTTGGCTTTCTTGCAACCATCTCGCTCATGAGTCAAACACCTCAGTTACCGCCAAACCGACGCTTCTTCCCCGCCTCCGGTAGATAACCCCCAGGATTGGTTTTTCTCGCCACACGGCGCAGATGTAGCGCCCACACGGGCAAAGAAACGCGAGGTCATCGGTGGAAGGACGAAACGAGCGCTCACAACCAGACACGGCGGCAACTGCTGCCGCCAGCGAATCGGACACCACGCCTCATGTCGATGGTTTGGTGGTTGTTCCGCTGGCCGCGGCTGCGGCACTGGACCCCTCCGTTTTCAGCCGGGTAAACGCCTCTGAGGCCATCCCGGCGTCGTGGGAAGAGCGCGCCCGCAAGGCGTGGGAGTACTACGTCGAAGAACCCCTGGTGAAGAACTGCGTCAACTCCTGGCGCACCTTCGCCGTAGGCGACGAGATCAAGATCACCAGCGACGACGAGGACGTGAAGTGGGAGGCGATAGCGCTCGCCGACAGGCTCGGTGTCTCCGCCTTCGTCAAGGACATGGTTCTCCAACTCCTGGTCAAAGGCGATGCCGTCGGTTTCAAACGCTACACCAAGGACGGCAAGGACCTGGAGGAAGTGGTCTGCGTCAATCCGGTTTCCGTCAAGGTCAAATACGCCCAGGGAGAACTGGTGGAGGCGCGCCAATATCCGGATGACAACCCAGGTGCGGACGATGGTTTGGACCTGCCGGTCGACCAGGTGCTCCACCTCAAGTGGGACGCGCCTTCCTTTTCCCCACGGGGCAACTCGCTGGTCCTGCCCGCTTTCCAGTCCATCGAACTGCTCCGGGACTACCGCCGCGCCGAGCAGGCCATCGCCAAGCGCTGGGCCACCCCGTTCCGTCTGCTCAAGGTGGGCGGGGCCTTCGGCCAGAAGATGGTCATGCCCGACCAGAAGATGCTCGAGCAGGTCCGCGACATGGTCAACAAGATGGACCTCAAGAGCGGCCTGGTCGTGCCCTTCTACGTCACGGTGGAGACCCACGGAACCGAGGGCCAGGTCCTCAACGTCGAGGACAAGGTCAAGGAGGTGAAAGAGGACATCGTCGTCGCCCTGGGGCTCTCGCGTTCCCTGGTCACCGGTGACGGGCCGAACTTCGCCACCGCCTCGGTGAGCCTGCAGAAAATGCTGGTGATGATCCGGGAGATCAAGCAGGCCGCCCGCGACATCCTCGCCTGGGTCTTTGACGACTGGCTGGAGCTCAAGGGCTACAAGGACAAAACCCTCCAGTTTCTTTTCAACGATCTCGACCTCTCGGACGCGGTGGACTTCAAGCGCCTGCTCATCGAGCTGTACGACCGCAAGCTCATCAGCCGCTCCAGCCTTCAACTAAAGATGGACCTCGACCCCGACATCGAGGCGGCCAACCGGGAGAACGAAGGCAAGTCGGTGGACCTGCTCGACGAAAAGCAAGTCAAGCCCATCGTGGACATGGTCATGGCCGGCATCATGAGCGTGGAGACCGCCCAGGAGATGCTGGGACTCGACCCTGCCAAGAACACACCAGGGGGGAAATCCGAGGCATCCTGGGGAGGACCTTTCGCCCGAGCGGTGCATGCGGATGCCGTGTGCGACGATTGCTCGCACTTCGAAGAAGAAAGCAACCTGTGCCGCGTTCAACGGAGCGAGACCACTTTTGACACCCCGGCTTGCCGATTTTTCGATTCCGGCGTGGCATCCACCAGGATAGCGCCCCGTCGGGATGATGACCCATCCTCGGTAGCGGCTTGTCGGGAGTGCGGCTCATGATAGGAGCGCTGGCGGCCGGCAAATCACAGACTCAGGCCGAGGCCATTCGTGACGCTACAGCCAAGGCTGTTCAAGCACGTAATCTCTATACCGAGCAGATGGTCGCCGAACTGGCTCTCATGCTTGCCGATGCCGAGGGCGAAGTTCGCCGCGCCATTCTTCGATACAAGAGTCTCGGCTCACTCCCCGACAACAAGCTGGCTGCTCTCGAAGGCCTTAAGAAACTGCAAGGTGACATCCGGGAAACCATGACCCGGCTTCACCGGGACCAGACGCTGCTTTTCCGAAAGGCGGCGAAGGCGTCCTTCCGCCAGGGCATCTACCGCGGCATCAAGGAGTTCGCCGCGGCGCAGATGCCTTTTTACCGGGACCTCGGTCCGGATGGCATCGACAAGCTCACCACCCGCGTGTTCACCATTGTCGACACTGACGCTCTCGACTTCATGACCAACTACAACCTGGTGTTGGCCGGCGACGTCCACCGGGAACTGGTCGACGGCATCAAGCGCACCGTCATGAGCGGTATCGCCACCGGTAAAGGAGTCGAGGACATCGTCCGCGATCTCGGACATGTCGTAAAAGATCGCGAGTCCTTCCGGCATGCCGGCTCCAAGGTGTTCAGCAAGGCCCAGTACCGCATGGAGGTCATCGCCCGGACCGAGGTGCTGCGCGCCCACAACCAGGGACGGATCAAATTCCACCGGCAGGTCGGAGTCCAAAAGCTCGAATGGATGACCATGGAGGACGAGCGGGTCTGCCCGATCTGCGGCCCGCTGGACGGCAAGGTCTTCGACACGGGTCGTTTCCCTCAGCAGCCCGCCCATCCCAACTGCCGCTGCACCAGCGTTGTGGCCTGGCCCTTGGGTGTTTGCGGCGGAGAGCTGGGGGCTAAGGCGGCGGCCGAACCCGCGGCGTGCATCCTTCCGCCCCAGGCCATCGAAGAGCAGGCAAAGGCGAAAGCCGCGGAAGACGCCAAGCTCAAGGCAGCCTTCGAGAGCGGCCAGATAGCCGACCTGAACACCCTCACCGTGAAGCAGCTCCAGACGATGGCCAAGCAGAACGGCGTTTCCATCGCCCGCACCAAGGCGGACTTCATCAAGCTGCTGGACCAGGCCGAGCCGGGGTTCGACCATACGAACCTCACCGGGGCCGCACTGAAGGCAAAGCTGAAAGAACACAAGATCGGCCTGCTGCGGACCAAGGAGGAGTTGATCAAGCTCCTGGCTGAAAAACAGACGGCGCTGAAACAAGCCCAGCAACTGGCGGAGCAATTGAAAAAGGTCCCGGCGGACGGGCTTCAGGACCTGACGGTGGTCGAACTTAAGGAGATGGCCAAGGCCAAGGGCATCTCCCTTAACATGACCAAGCAGGACGTGATCGATCTGCTGGACGAACTGGAGCCGGGCGTGGACCACTCGAATCTCTCGGGCAAGGCGCTTATCGCGGCCAAGAAAAAACACCACATCGGCCCCCTCAAGAACAAGCAGCAGCTCATCGAGGCACTGCAGAAGGCCGCCGGCGAGGAACTGGCCGAGAAAGCCAAACAGGAAGCGGTCGAAGCCGCCAAGAAAGAAGCGCTCAAGAAGGCGAAAGAGTCCCTCGAGCAGGCCGCGGCAAAGGTGGCCGTGCCCGAGTCGCCCGCAGGATACGCCGATTTCCTGTTTGCCGTCAAGGAAGCGGAATCGGCGCTCGCCGGAGGTTCCGGACTGCCCCAGGAGTTACTGGAAGCCCACGCCAAGGAGATCGCCCTCAAGAAAAAGCTCTTCCACGACCAGGTCGCGGCCATGAAGGTCGGCGACCTCAAGACCCTGGCCAAGGAGACCAAGCTCAAGCACTGGCAGTGGGCGAACAAGGACGAGCTGGTCACCATCTTCACCGAGACCGATCCGGGCAAGCTGGAGGCGGCCAAGGCCGGCATCGAGAAGAAGCACGCGGCGTGGCTGGAGAAACACGGCGGCAAGAAGAAAAAAGCGAAGCCAAAGCCGGTGAAGCAACCTTCGCCTGCGGAATCTCCCTCGGCTCCGGAACCCGTCTTTTCCAAGAAAGGCGCGGAATTCGCGTCGGCCGATAACGAATGGAAACAAAAAGGCAAGGAGGAGCAGTTCACTTACGCGGGCAAAGCGCAGGTGGGCGGTGCGCACGCCAAGGAATTCTGGACCGACAAAAACGGTGATCGATGGCTTTTCAAGCCGATCGAGCGAGGCGGCGATGAGTTCATCTCCTATGGCGAGGAGGCGGCTTACAAGATCGGACGGCTCATCGATCCGGAGGCCATCGAGGTCCGTACTATCCGCTTGAACGGACGCTTGGGTTCCATCCAGAAATGGCGGACTGATCTCAAAAGCCGGCTCGACTTCGCCGGGGTGGACCCGACCGACCTTACCACACTCGAGATCGAGCAGATCCAGCGGGAACACGTGATCGACTGGCTGATCTCGAACCACGACGGCCACGCGAAGCAGTTCCTGCGGGCCAAGAACGAAAAAGTCTACGGCATCGACAAGGGGCAGCTCTTCAAGCATCTGGGGGAGGACCGCCTCTCCATCGATTATCACCCCAACGCCCGGTACGGCGAGCAGGAACCCTTCTACAACACCATTTTCCGGGCCGTAAAAGCGGGCAAGGTAGAGGTCGACCCATCGGTGACCCTGCGCTACATCCGCGAGGTCGAGAAGATCCCCGACGAGGATTACCTGGCTATCCTGCGCCCCTATGTGGAAGGTCGTTTCGGCCGCAATGAAGCCCGAAAAAAAGCCTTCTATGATATGGCTCTGGCGCGGAAGCGCAACCTGCGACGGGATTTCGAGGCGTTCTATGCGGACGTCTTGGGGAAAAAGAACTTTCGTTTCGATGATGTTCTGGAGGCCCTGCCAAAGGGAAAACTGGGGCCGGCCGAAGAAGTGCTCCTGGAAGAGATACGCTCGCTCGGATGGCAAGGCAAGGTGCTGCCCTTTGACGAGGGTGACATCGAGGACCAGAACGCGTTGATTTTCGTGGAAACCATCAAAGGCCGAAAGCGGACGGTGGTGAAGATGAAGGTCCGTCCCGAGGCGGAGGAAAAACTGCTCGCGGTTCTGCGCAAGGCCGGTGTAGACACGGCGGCGGCGCGGGTCGGTGAGCAGCTTCCGGATGATATTTTCGCAAACGATATCCTGGCCGCTATAAAGACCATCAACTACCACGCCCAGGACTACAAGTACAACCAGGCGACCCTCAAAAAGGCAGCGGACCACCTGAAAGCTCTCAAGCGGTTAAGCGGATCGGACGATCCCGACGTGCGGGAGATGGCGCAGACCTATATCGCCTGGATCGAAAAGGTCCAGCAGGCAGCCAGCGGGAAAACCTCCATCGACGAGCGTTTCGAGACCTACCTGAAAAAGCGCGCCACCCGCAAGAGGAAGCCGAAGGATGTCCCGTTCACCGTGCGGCGGACGAAGGTGCTCCAGCCCAAACGGGAGCTCAGGAACGGCGAGCTCGTTGTCGTGGATGGAGCAGCGGACAATTCGGCCCTGTTCCGTGGACGTACGATGAAGGGCGGTGAGCAGTACGAAATCGACTTCGGAGACGGAGTGCGCGCCGTGTACCGCCCCTGGTCGGAGAAGAACCTGTATGCCCAGCGGGGCGAGTTCGAGCTGATACTCCCGGACCGTCCCGATGCCAAGAGCCTTGAGCGTGCCCTGGACAACATGGAATCCCTCGGCCTCAAGGCCGGGGCGGCCACACCGCAGGACGCGGAGTTGCTCTATCTCCACAAACAGGCCTATCTGACCAAGGTGGACCGGGACCCGGAATACAAACGGCTGGTCGCTGAGCTGGACCGCCGCGCAGCGGGTAAGGATGAGCGCATCCAGGAGATGCGCGGATTCTGGGAGCGGCGGCTCGGCGTGAAGGACCTGACCCGGATGCCGGGGTACGACCCCATGGGCGAGTACCAACTGGCCTTCAAAGCCCCCGGCAAAAAGGCCGGCTACAGGCACCAGTACCGTTTCGATATCTCGGACGAAGACCTGGAAAAACAGATGAAAGGTTACGGACTCTATCACCGGCTCACCAACGGTGAAGACCTGCCGTCCTTCATCGAAACTGTGCTGGAGAACAACGGCGCTATGGTAAGCACCGTGGAAAAACTGCGCGCCGGTATCCCGGTGGGCGGCATGTCTCCGGCGGCGGACATGGACACCGGCGGAGCGACCTATGTTTTTACCCGCATCCGGAAACTCCCCACGGCCGGGGGATCACGGGACACAGGGCTCTATTTCAAGAAGCGGCTCCTGCGGCGCATGGACGCCATCAGCTACGACCACGACGCCTTCGGGCGGGTGCGTGACGACTACGTCTCCCACCATCGCGGGAGTACGCCGTCGGAATGGAAGAAGTTCGCAAGGCGGAGCAGCAACGAAACGATCTTCAAGTATTCGGTCACCCTGCTCGACAACATCGACGTGATCGTCGTGGGGAGCGAGCGGGAGAAGCGGCGGCTGCTGGAGGTGTTCCATAAGCGCAAGATCTCCAAACTGCCAGATGGCCGAAAGGTCGAAGACATTATCCTGGTGAGGTGACCATGAAAGAGTTTATCGATAAGGAAAAGGCCAGGCTGCAGGCGCTCTTCGAGCCGTTCAACGAGGGCGGCTCGTGGATGACGCTGATCGAGTCCGGCCGGGAGCCGGTCCGCATGGGTCTCGTCGACAGCTATAAGGTGACTCGTGTGGCACCGCACTTCGACGCCCAGGGCGAGCTCAAGCGGGTGGACTTCTGGCTCCTCTTCAAGGCGGTCGGCTACGACGAAGGCTTCCAGCACGCACACACCGTCAAGGTTGTCCGCTGGTCCAAGGAGGACACCTATCTCATCGACCTCACGGACGACCGGGGCCGGCGTTTCCATGTGGAGCTCGTGTTCCCCGACCAGGAGCCGGACCTGGCTTCAGACTGGAGAAGTTGGCGGCGGTACAAGTCGGAGAACCGGGACCGGTTCGAGCGGATCGACGCGGATCTCCTGGCCGAGCACGTGAGGATCGCGGAGGAATGGGAATGAAGCTGCGCTACATGGTCGAGTACGCCCTGCGCAACCGCATCCGGGAGCCCCGCTACGAGCCCGTCGGCGTCTGGGTCCAGGGTCCGGGCCCTGGCCTGGATCTCGTGATCGAGTTCCTGCCCGGGAACACCGAGGCCCGCGAGGAAGCCGAGTGGATCGTCAACCGCCTGGTGGAAAACGATATCAGGACCCTGCCCGAAGATTTCCTGGCCTACCATCAGGCCACCCTCTCGCCATACCGCGGCATGCGCGGACCTGTGACAGAGACTGAAGAGTATCTTTCCCCAGAAGCGTGCGCTCGAACTATCCTCGAACGAATCTCTTCAGGCAAAACCTTCTGACAGACCTCCCGACACTTTTGGCCAGCCTCCGGTAGGTATCCAGCGACAGGGCTCTCCTTACATCCGGTTTACGGGTGGAGGGCTGAAAAATTGTCGCGACATGACCGGAGAATCGAATGGATCTGTTTGCCACCGACCGTGACCGGCTGGCGTTCCTGCTGGAAACCGACGCTGCTCTGGACCTGGACTTCGAGGACCTCGAAGCCCGGGCCGGGGAGCTTGTCACCGAGGAGCTGCCGCCGGACAAGCGGCCGAAATACATTACCAATTACATCGGATCGAAGCAGAAGCTGGTCGATTGGATCTGGAAACACACCCCGGAAGATGTGGGATCGATTATCGATGCCTTCTCGGGTTCCGCGGTGGTGGCCTACATGTACAAGACCAAGGGCCTGCGGGTCCTGGCCAACGACCGGCTGCGCTACTGCTACCACGCCGCCCGGGCCATCATCGAGAACCGCAACGTCCGCCTTACCGACGACGACCTGGATATGCTGCTCGCCGACAATCCCAAGGCCGGGACCTTCGTTCGGGACAACTTCAAGGGCATCTTCTTCGCCAAGGGCGTCCACGGGCTGATCGACACCATCCGCGCCAACATCGACAAGCTCAAAGGATACAAGAAAGACATCGCCCTCTTCGCCCTGGGCAAGACCTGCATGTCCGGCAAGGGCGGTTTCGGACACTTCTCCTCGTCCACCCGATACGGCAAACGCGAGGACACCCCGGAGGAGTTCAAGGATCGGTTCCGCAAGAACGTGGCCCGTATCAATGCGCTGGTCTTCGACAACGGCAAGGAGTGTAAGGCCTACAGGAAGGACGTGAACAGTCTGCTGCCTGAAGTGCGTGTGGACCTGGCCTACTTTGATCCTCCTTACGCCACCGAGTTTTCAACCACGAACTACGAGAAGGCCTACCACTTCGTGGAAGGTCTGATGACCTACTGGGACGGGTTGACCCTGGTCGGCGGTTCCAAGACAAAGCATTATGAAACAGACCATCGGACCGTCACCCGCGCCAACGCCAAGGAGTTCTTCGAGACCTTTCTCGGCAACGCGCGCCACATCCCTCACTGGCTGATTTCGTACCGGGATCACGCACATCCCAACGAGCGGGAGATGCGGGGGATCATAACGGCTCACGGCTATGAGCCGGCGATGCGTTCCCGCGATCACCACTATGCCATCACCTCGCGCCATGGAGACGCTTCCCACGCCAAGGAGCGGCTTTTCATCTGCAAACACGGGAAAGGCCAATCCGCCAAAGCGGATGCCGCCGCCTCCGCCGAAGCCATGAGATCACAGGCGATCTGGGAGGAAACCGAGAACGAGATCCGCTACCGCGTCCGGGACCCGAAGCAATTCGAACCGGATAGTTTCCGGCGCAAGACGCTCGAGGGCATCGACGGGGTCTCCATTATCATCGGCAGGCTCAAAAAGGAGTTCGTCCAGGAAGGCGACAATCCCCGTTCCATGGTGCTTCAGGCCTACCGGTTCGCCCGCAAGACGGAGCGCAACCCGGATGGTTGGACGATTGAAAAAGCCAAGGAATGGATCAAGGAACACGAAGCCTCCACGTCGACCGAGGCCGCTCTGCGTGTGGACGAGAACCTTCGCGCCCTGGCCGACGCGCCCCTCGGCGAGGCCGTGGACCTCCTCACCTGCCAGGCCGGCAAGGAGGACGCGGTGCGCGTTACCGGGTTCATGGGCAGCAAGTACCTGATGCTCGGCTGGATTGAAAGCCAGGTACCCAAGGGCGCAGAGAGCTTCCTCGACGCCTTTTCCGGCGGAGCGAACGTGGCCTATCACTTCAAGCGCAAAGGGATGAAGGTCATCGCCAACGACCTGCTGCGGTTCCCGTACCATCTGGCCAGGGCGGTGATCGAGAACTCCAGCGAGAAGTTGACCGACGAGGATGTGGAGAAGATTCTCGCGCCGAATCCGGACGCCGGCACCTTCATCGTCGATCAATTCTACGGCTATTACTACACCAAGCCGGTGCTCCGCTGGCTCGACCAGGTGTGGGCCAATATCCAGAAGCTTCACGGATACAAGAAAGACCTGGCTCTCGCCGCCCTCGGGAGCACGGTCAAGGCCAAGAGCGCCTTCGGGCAGTTTTCACGCTCGAAGATGCACCGCAAGGCCGGCCTGGAATCGGAGGCGAGCCTGGAGCAGTCGCAGCTCTCCAATCCGCCGCTATCGAAATTCATCGAGTCATTCAAGCGCTCCGTTCGCCAGCTCAACAATCTCGTGTTCGACAACGGCAAGGAATGCAAGGCCTTCAACCTGGACGCGACCGAGGCGGTCCGCCGTTACGGAGCGGATGTCCTGTATCTCGATCCGCCCTACGTGACTGAGTTCGGGTCGAACGACTACGAAGATTCCCTGCACTTCGTCGAAGGCCTCATGACCCGGTGGGCGGATAAGAAGATTCATTCCAACCCGCGCCGGAATTTTCCGTCCCGTACCAGGTACACCAAGGAATCCATCAGGACCCTGATGGAGACTTTAGCCGCCGACGCCCGCGGCAGGTATGGAACGGTCCTCCTGTCGTACCGCGACCGGGCTTTTCCGAGAGAGGATGAGATCCGGGAGATTTTCGGCGAACACTACGGTCTGGTGCGCGTCCGCGGGATGGAAGTGGATTACAACATCGCCAAGGACATCGGCCGGGAAGGGAAACACGCCCGGGAGTTGTTGTTCGTCTCTTCCAAACCACGCAGCGCGCCCCGTTCGTCCGGTTCGTTCTCTGCCGCGGCCTGCCACACCTCCTTTCCGGTGGAACTGGGCAGCTCCTGCCACGAAAGCCTTCGCGCCGAGGGCCTGGATCTCGCCAAGGACGCCGGGGACCCGCAGTTTACGTTCATCCTCTGCAGGGCCGGCACGAACAAGAACGGCGACCACTTCACGCCGGAAGAGCTGGCGGCCCGGTATATGACAGCGGTCAACAAGAAGATCGACCTGAAACATTCTCAGGATTTCACGGACATCGTGGGCGGCATCGTGGCCGCGGACTTTATCGAGGACGACAGCGGCGGGCGAATCGAGTGCGCCGGTGAGCTCTATGTCTCGGACAGCCCGCACGCGCAACTGGCCTACAAGCTGATCAGGAAGGGAATCATCAGCCAGGTCTCGATGGAATGTGACTACGAAGAGGGCGAGTGCTCCATCTGCGGCAAGCGGGTGCAGTCGAAAAACGACTATTGCATTCACCTGCGCAAGTACAAAGGCGGCGCGTTCCAGGGAAAGCCCGTCTTTGAAATCCTGCACGGCGTGACGTTCACCGGCCTCGGACTTCTTGATCGCAAGGGCGCTGACGAAAACGCACGCATCACTCAGGTCGCCTCTGAGCGGGGCGAGGTTTCCGAAACTCTTAACGAAGGAGGTCCGACGATGGACGAGAAACAGAAAGCGAAAGACGAGGCGGCCCTCGCCGCCAAGAAGACCGAAGAGGGCGGTGGAAACGCCGCTGACGACAAGGCTCGAATCAAGGAGCTGGAGAAAGAGAACAAGGAGCTCAAGCAACAGGTGCTCGCCCTGCAAAAGCAGGTTGAAGAGATGGAAGCGGAGCGAAAGGCCGCGGCCAATCGCGCAAGGGCTCAAAAGCTCCTGAGTAAAGTGGAAAAGCACGGCATCGCCTTCGAAAACGACGAGGAGCGCGAGAAGGAGCTGACCCGCCTGGCAGGACTTTCCGACGAGGCCTTCACCGCGACCGAGGACGCCTTTGACCGGATGATCAAGGCGGACGCTGAGAAAGCCAGGAAGGGCGAGACCAAGCCTGAAAACACCGCCGAGAAAAAGCAGGCGAAAGCGGATGAGACGAAAGACGATCCGCCGATGCGAAGCGACGCCGGCGTGCGTCCCAGGGACGTGGACGACCGGAAGAAGAGTCTCGAGGACAGGCTCAAGAACGGCTTCATGGCCGCTTATCGCCAGCGCGTGGGCCTGGCGACCGGCGAAACGGTTCAAACCAATTAAGCGAGGAGGATAGACCATGCCTTACATCAACCCGAACCATCGAGGCCTCGCGTACGGCGACGGCTACATGCAGGGGGACGGCCAGCTCGGTCAGGTGGTGAATATCGTCGGTGACGATCTGTTCGCCGTGAACACCGACCCGACGATCAAGTCCTTCGGCATTCTGATCAAAGACTACAAGAACGGAGAGATGCCCGGCATTTACTGCATGGGCGGCGTGTACGAGACCGACGTCTTCGAGGGGACCATCAACCCGGGCGACGACCTGAAGGTCTCGGGGGGCGGCAAGCTCACGGCGGGTGTGCAGGCCGGCGAAGAGGTTATCGCGCGGGCCATCTCCGTCTCCGGCGGAACGCTGAAGTTCCGACTGCTTATCTGATTACAGGAGGAACCGACATGGAGAACACTCACGTGAACGTACACAGCCAGGAATACATGGAGACCATGGCCCGCCTCATGTCCGAGGCGCTGGAGTCTCCGGAGGGGATGCGCGCTCTGGCCGCAGCCATTGCCGCGCCCATCGAACAGGAGATCAAACGCAAGGAGATTTCGTCACTCCTGCTCACGCGCCATACCCTACCCAAAGGAGAACGGCCGCTGTATCAGAAGAAGCCGAAGGTCAAGGCGTACTGGATCAGCAACGAAGGCGAGGCCCAGGAACAGGAACTCGGCAAGGACGAGGTGGAATTTCCCACCCATCGTATCCACTCGGCACCCATGGTCGATGTTTCCGTCCTTAAAAACGGCAACATCGGTACGCTGATGGACATCCAGACCTCGGCGGCCGACGAGATCCGCAAGGAGATCGACAAGCGGACCATCACGGTTATTTCGACCGCGGTTCCGGCGGCCAACACGGTGGAGGTCACCGGCACCACCCTGACTGAGGAGGCGCTCAACGAGGCGATCTCCATCATCGAGGACCTGGAGTTGTCGGTGAAGTACATCGTCATGCGGGGCCGGCGTTTCAACGATCTTCGCAGTTGGAACCTCGATCCACAGACCAAGGCCGAACTGCGCGCCAAGGGCGTGATCAAGAACTACGGAACCGGCGGCATCCTGCTTACCGCCGCCCAGGCGCTGGACGAAGTCCTGCTGATCCCTGACGAAGAGGTCGGCAAGATGCCCGTGCGCGAGAACCTCAAGACCGAGGCCATCGAGCAGAAAACCCGCTTCAAGACCGGTTGGCTGGTTTGGTCCGAACTGGGCCAGGGTATCACGCGCCCGGACATCCTGGCGAAGATCAAGATTCTCGGCTGATGGAGGTGGTTGATTATGTTCAAAATAAAGAACGTCCGCCCGGGAATCCTGATCGTGGCGGACGCGGGACTACGATTTGAGCCGGGGCATGTCCTGGAAGTCGAGACATTAACGCCTCACCTGGAGCGGGCGATATCCGCCGGCCTGCTCGCCCGGGCGGAAAAAGCGGAAGCCCCGCCCGCAGACACGAATATCACAACCGGGGAAGAAGCAGCCGGCGAGACGGACGTTGACCTGTCCAAGCTCCCGGCGGCGGAGGCCATTTCAAAGGTTGGGGCCGAAAACGACACCTCCAGACTTAAAGCCCATCTTGCCAACGAGAAGCGGCGCACTGTGATCGACGCTTTGAAGAAGCGGCTGGCGGAGGTGGAAGGTGGCGATAGCTGATCTCGTCGCAACGCTTCGCACCGATCTGGCCGATCCGGAGAGCGCCCTTTTTTCAGACGAGGTGCTTCAGCGGTGCATCCATAAGGGTGTCTACCGCCTGGCACGCGATCTGGAGATTTCACTCTCCGTGGTGAATGGTGAGGTCGTGCCGGAACCTGAAGGCGACACGCGCGAGCTGCTCCTGGTGCTCGGGCAGATACACGCCTGCCAGGTCATGCGCGCCACCACGGCGAACGCTTTTTCATTTTCGAGCGGTGACAAACGGGTCGACAAGACCAAGCAGCCCGAGCATTGGGCGAAGCTCGAGGAGGACCTCAAAGCCCTGTACAAACACCATTTGAGCGAAGTGAAACCGGGAGCCGCGTCAAGCCCCGAGGACTACATCATCTCGCCTTCGGGCCTGAAGCCGGTCATCTACGAGCAGGGAGGCGATCTGTGAGTTTGCTGACCGACACTGAGAAGATCCAGGCCGCGGAAGATGTGCGGGACTTGATTCTGGCCTCCGGACAGGAGGCCGTCCTTCTGCGAAGCCAGCCAGGCGAGCGGCTTTACGGTTCTGATGACGCGACCTATACGGAGGCGGGGTCGTTCCCTCTGGAGTTCGTGGAAACCCCTCCGGAAGACCTGAACAACAAAATCGACGCCGTTGCCTGCGTTCTTCCGGACGTGGATATCCGTCCCGAGGACCACCTGCGGGCGGACAACGGGGAGTTCCGCGTCCAGACCGTCGAGGAGGAACGGCTCTTCGGCGTGGTGACCCACAAGGTATTGAAGCTGGTGCGTCTCCATGGGAGTTAAGCGATTCGGAGACTGGGACAAGGCCCGGGCGAAGCTGGCCGGTAATCCCGGTGCCCGGCTGGCATTGGCGCTCCGGCAGGCGACTGTCAAAAACGCCATTCTCCTTGTTCGCGAGATTAAACGCGGCATCCGCAGCCAGGCTCCCGGCGGCAAACCGTTCGTGAAGCTGGCCGAGAGCACCATCCGGCGCAAGGGTTCCAGCAAGGCCCTGATCGACACCGGATTTCTCATCAACGCCATCACCCAAAAGATCATGGCCGACAAGGCCTTCGTCGGCTTGCTGCGCGGCACAACCAACAAAGACGGCGAGGACATAGTCAACATTGGTGCCGTCATGGAATATGGTGCCACGGTTAAGCATCCGAACGGCGCCACCATCATCATTCCACCGCGTCCGTTCTTGCATCCTGTGATGGAAAAATATCGGGATCAGATTGCTGAGAATTTCATTAAGGCGATTAGGCGCGAAGGATTTTAACTGCCTCAGGTAAACAGCGTGCCTTTTAGATCTTAATCAATTTTATTCCGAAATGCTTTTTTCTTTTCAATCCATTTAGTCCTTATTCTTGAGGCCCATTTGGCACTAACATCAGTTACGTGGGGCCATAACTCTTGGACAAATTTTCGTTGATGGTTTCTAAACTCTCTTTCCGCTGGTTGGAGAATTTTTGCACTTTCGACGACGACATGTGCCGACCTTTTTTTATCAGTTGAAACAGGCCGTAAAGCTAAGCTGCGACACCAAAAAGTAGTTCGATTCCATTTTGGAAGAGATTGCAAGGTGTGTATGAATTCCCTTTTGCTTTTTTCAGGAGCGTCACATAGTTTCGGACCTATAAATAGGATATCAGACTCGATCAAAACAGGACCTTCGATAATTTGGCTTATTCCGGAATAAGACTTCCATTTGATATCACCTTTGATGGAGATGGATATCTGATATTTCCCCAACTTGAAGGTTTCAGCCTTTCCATCGACGATAGCGTCGAAACCGGGTCCAGTACGCAAGCGAGTCAATCGCTGTAATCTTTCTTCGCTGAGGTGACCTCCGGTAGCTGTATCCATTATAGCGGAAGAAAAACAATAGTACCGGGTTCCATTCCACAATGGGAGATTTTTCAGATAATCTAGAAATTCAGATTTCATAAACCCATTTTCTTCATCGTGTCGGTCTCCCATCAACAATACATTTCCATAAATATAACACGGTCCACTAATCTGAACTGCAAAACCGGTATGGGAAGTCCACCAAAGGCGGCCATCCGCCATCTTGGATATCTGATACTCGTTTAATCGGTACCTATTTTGAGGAATCATCTGCATGATCCTTGTAGAACCTCTTTATCGGTAAATCGGGCAGCCTTTCCGATTGAGATGAAACCCGCAACGTCAGCCCTTCGATGCTCTTAATCACCGGCTCGTCTCCCGGAATCAGCGGTGATGGACTGCTCGCATTCCACAGTTCGGCGCCAACTTTTACCTTGCCGCTGGTTCCGCTCCACTGCTGAACCGTACATATTTTCCCAATCATGCCCTCAGGACCGCAAGCTGAATTCCGCTTGCGATATCGAATCATCCAGAACAACGGTACGATGAGATGCTCGAAGATTTCATAAATGACAATGCAGATGAGTACTGTAATCAGGCCATATTTCATAGGAGCCTCGGCCTATGAGCCGTTTAAAGAGTTATTCTGATTTTAGTCCTGAAAGATACCGCCGCTATTATTCAGGAATGGATACGCTATCATCGTCATATACGCCGCTTTCCGCAGTTCGATGGCAAGCGATACAGTTCGACAATGAACCCACAGACTTTCTTTGGACCATCTGCGGCGTGATTTCATGATGCTCCTTGCGAATACAAGGAATGTCTGTGATTCGCAGCGGTGTCATGCCTCCCAGACAGCGCATTATTTTGCCAGATAGTTTGGCAGATGATTTATCAGCGGCATTCGAGGCCAGATACTCACTGATCTCAAGCCTTGCGCCCTCATCGAGGTCCACCGTTTCTCCGAAATGATCATCGGTGCCCTCAAGGATTTTTTTCCACGATGCGGCCGGCAATAACTCCGGCTGATAGGCAAAATGGCAGGCCCCGCATTGGTCGGCATAGGTGGAATTGCTGACCTGCTTCAGGTTCCCGTCACCAGAATGATTGTTGTCATGGTGTTTGCGTTCGCGCTGTTGATGCTTTCTGCCATCATCGTCGGCGCCTATGGTCGGTGTAAATACAACCAAAACCATTAACAACGATACCCATCCGATGGCTCTAATGCGAGAAAGATTCATGGTTTGCCTCCTTTCCGGTCGATACCGGTTATGCAAAGGGATACCTGATTTCTCCCTATTGAAGGTCAAGGTTAATCGACGATCAGATGTCCGACCGTCAACACCAGAAACATGGCAAGAAATATCACCGGTTGCGTATGGATCTGATAAGCATACTTGCGAAAAGCTTTGGGACACAACTTGAATTTTATGAGAAAGCCCAATGCGATCACGGTCACCATCATTATCAGCCCAAGTTCAGGCAGGGCCGACGATTTGCAGCGCGAGGACAACCAATGCCATAGGGCAATGCCAAGACTCGCCGGACTGAGATAGAAATGCAGCCACATGAGGGCGTTTTTCTGCGTCCGATTCAATTTCTTTAGTGCATTCTTTAACTCGGTTGGTAACGGCGCAAATCGATTCGTCCCTTTTATCAAAAGGCTCAATGCCACGGGTAGGTTGGCCACAAGCAGAAGCCATGCTGCCATCTGGCCGGCGGTTTCATTGCCCTCGTTGTCGGATTCCAAAAATGGGATGCTGTGCTGGTCTTCCCGCTCAAAATGCCTTCTAAATCCATGTTCATCATCGGCCATGCCGGTGGTAGCAAACAAGGACCCGAATCCTGCGATACAGATAGCTATTAAGGATAACAGGATGATTTTATGCATGTACATTTTTCCCCCAAGTTCAATTAACAGTCAGGCGCCGATTACGAGATTCGGCTAAATCATCGTTGATGGCCCCATGCAGCGAGCGCATAACGCCGTCCCCGAGCCAATCAAACGGAGATGCGTCCATCTGCACCAAATCTCCCCTCCGACGGCTCCGCTCCCGGCATCTGCGCCCCTTCGGACTTCGGTGGCGATGCGCACACGCCACGCCCTGTTCCTTGAGTATCCTGCCGATACTTTTGGCGCTGAGCTCAAGCCCGTACCTGGAAGCGAAAAGTTCTTCCATATGCTGACAGCTCGCCCCTTCAAAGTCACTTTTCGCCTTCTCGGCAACGAACTTACGGATTTCCTGGGCAATTCTCCGATTCGACGCTTTGCCCCGTCCTTTGTGGACAAGGCCCACGGCTCCCTCCTCACGATACCGATTTTTCAGTCGAATCACCTGCCGGCAGCGGGGTCCGAGGACTTCTCCCGCCTCCCGAACCGTGAACGCTCCGGCCACTGCCTGCTTGATCACAAACGCTCGCCGCGCTTCCTCTGCCTTCATGAGTACGTCACCCCGTGTCTTCATGGGATGACATTTCTATTGTCCCAGACAGGGGTGACAATATCATTGTCCGGTAACAAAAAACTCATTTTATGTCAACTCGCATTAGATTGGAGATTATGCCTACTCGACAAAAACGCCTTAATCCCCGAAAACAACCGGTTCAACATCGTTCCAAGGCAACGGTGGATGCGATTCTTGCTGCAGCTGCTCAGGTTTTCGAAGCTCACGGCTATGCGGCCGGCACCACCAACCGGATTGCGATAAAAGCCGGGGTCTCCATCGGAACCTTGTATCAATATTTTTCAAGCAAGGAGGCGATCGCCGTGGCCCTGCTCGAGCAGCACATCGCCGATACCGGCCATCGTCTGCACGAGTGGGTCGGCCACATGGTGGTGGAGCAGCACAGTCTCAGTGAGGCCCTGAACGATTATGTAACCGATATGTTGGAGATGCATTCCCGACAACCGCGGCTGCAGCACATATTGCTTGAAGAAACGCCAATTCCTGAGCGCGTCCACCAGGCTTTGCTCGAATCCGAACGGCAAGCGGCCAAAACGGTGGCCGGCCTTCTGCGCCTGTATCCCGAGGTTCGACAAAGCGGTTTGGAGCATACTTGTTTCGTTGTTGTGCAGAGCGTCGAAAGCCTGACCCATCGGTTCGCAGCTCACCCGGACGATGAATTCATCCCCCGGGCCACTTTCGTAAATGAAGTGGTCACGATGTTGCTGGCGTATTTAACGTGTGAGGCACGTCATGAATGATCCGCGGGAGGCAAAATGAGATTAGAAACGACGCAAGACGCCAATCGAGCACTTTTGAGTCCGTTCTATTCGTAGAGGAAGGAGTCTCATGTTCGGCACCCTATTGACCGCCGGGTTCACCTTGATGCTCGCATATGTCTTGTGGCGCGCAGGATCGGTGCCTTTTTCAAGAATTATTTTTCACGCCGCTGGATTGTGGGGCTTGGCACCCTTGTCTGGCTCGTTTTTTCTTCGGCCGATTCTTTGGTCATCAGAATGCGGGCGCCTTGGCCGGCGCTATCGAGGTTGCCGGCATGACCATTCTGGGAGTGGTGTTCCTCATTGCTACAGCTGTATTCATTGTGGACCTTTTCACTCTCTTCGGATTCCTGCTGCCAAAGCGGCGGCCGCCCCTGTTTGGTCTGGCGCTGGTCGCTGGTGCGGCAATGGCCAGCATTGCCCTGGTTCAAGGACTTCGAGAGCCCGCAGTGGTTTCATACGAAGTAACCCTTCCAAGCCTGCCGGTCGAGTTGGACCGTACAGTTTTGGTGGCCCTCTCCGATACGCATCTTGGCGCTATTCTTGACAGCCGATGGATGAATGATCGGATCGTGCAAATTCAGGCTTTGCGACCTGACCTTTTAGTTTTTACAGGGGATATTTTCGAAGGGCATGGCGCTATGCCAGATCCTATCCCGGCCTTGAATCATTTGAGCGTTCCACTTGGGAAATGGTACGTCGACGGCAATCACGAATCACATCATAGTAGTGAACCCGGCCTCAAGGTGTTGGAAGAGGCGGGTTTCCGTCGTCTTGAAAACCAATGGGCTGAACTTGCACCGGGTCTTATCCTGTCCGGCGTGAACGACTTGACCAATCAACGACGTCGAAATATCGATGGCGATCCGCTGGCAGCAGCGCTTGCCAACCGCCCGAAGGGAGCTACGATTCTGCTGTCACATACGCCCTGGCAAACCGATCGTGCCGCTCAAGCCGGGGTGGAACTGATGCTGTCTGGCCACACGCATGGCGGACAAATTTGGCCTTTCGGTTATCTCGTTCAAAGAGTATATCCTTTTCTTGCAGGACGATATGACATTAATGGAATGGAACTGCTGGTCAGCAGGGGTACTGGAACATGGGGGCCGCGCATGCGGCTGTGGCACAGGAGTGAAATAATCAAAGTTACACTACGTGCGCCTCTAAAAAATCCAGTCAAACGTCAATAATCCACAGCTTTTAGACGAACCTCTGTTCATTGATTATCCTACCTTAGCCCGACACATCCAAATCACCTCCGGTAAGTAATACGCCAGAATGACCGGAGGCGATAATTGAGCACCATTCAAACAGTCACAGAAACCCTGATCCGTCTGGTCAAGCAGGTCATCCACCCGGACACCGTGCTGGTGTTCGCTGATGATTTGTTCGAGGTACACAACACCCCCAGCGTCATCCTGCAAGGACCGAAGCTGACCGAGGACCGGTTACGTCGCAGCCAGGCACGGCTGTTCGAGAAAGATACGGCCGATCTCAGCTTCGAGGAGTGCCGTTTTCCAAGGCTCTACCACCTGGATTTCGACCTGGTGGTGACCGTGGACCGTGAGGCAGAACTGCTTCAATTCCATGAGGCTGTATCCCGCTTTATTCAGTTCAACACAGTGATCCCTATTGCTGACAAGGGTGAGCTGAATCTTACAGAATTGGTGCCTTTGGGCGGGCTTGCCCGGGTGAACCTGTCCAATCTGCGACAAAGCTCAGGTCGGCTGCGCATCGAATCCTGCCCGGTGTACGACGGCGACCTGCGCGACGGTCGGCTGATCCGGGACCGGACCTTCCAGTTTCACGGCGACGTGACAGAGCAACGAACCATTCAACCGTAAAGGAGAACAACCGTGATCGAGATCAGAAACCTGCAGTTCCAACCCCTGACGTTCAACCTCTCCGGCCAGGGAACCATCCACCTCGGACCGCGAGAGCACAAGAGCATCGCCCGCAAGGACCTCTCCGCCGAGATCAAGACCGCCGGAAAACGCGGCCTGGTGCGCATCACCGACCTGACCGGCGGCGCGGAACCGGAGCCGGAAAAGCCCACGGCGACCGATGACGCCGCAGCCGATGAGGCCAAGACCACCAGCAAGCGGAGGAAATAACCATGCCGACCTATCTATCCCCCGGGATTTACACCCGGGAAACGGACTTCAGTTTCTATGTGAAGCAGATCTCGACATCAATGGCCGCCATGGTCGGAGTGGCCGAGAAAGGCCCGATCAACAAGCCCGTGCTGGTGACGAGCTGGGAGCAGTTCATCAACCGTTTCGGCTCCTATATCAACGAGAGCTATCTGGCCTACGCCGCCCGGGCGTTTTTCGACAACGGCGGCTCGGTCCTCTACGTCACCCGCATCGCCCATCTCACCGACTCCACCGACCGGGACACCCTGACGGCGCTCAAATCTTCCATCGTGCTGCAGAACCGGGAGGCGACGCCCGCCGACGCCCTGCGGATCGAGGCCGTGAACGAAGGCGTCTGGGGGGACCGGCTCTCCGTCTCCATTGAGGACGGCTCCCTCGACCCGGCCAACCATTTCAACCTGGTGGTCCGGCATAAAGGCGATGTGGTCGAGGTGTTCAAGGATCTGAGCATGAACGAGACGCTGCCGAACCATGTGGAGCTGGCGATCAACGACCGCTCGGATTTCATCCTGGTCCAGGATCTGGCCGCAGCAATGGGAACGCCCGGCGACCGTCCGGCATTGGGCGTGTTCACGCTCAGCGGCGGTGACAATGGTCTGACCGATCTGGCCGATGCGGACTTCATCGGCGATCCCTCGCAGCATACCGGCCTCTATGGCTTTGACGAGATCGACGCCCTGAACCTGCTGATGGTCCCCGGCGTCACCACAGTGCCGGTGATCAACGCGGGCATCGCCTATGCCGAAAGCCGCAAGGACCTGCTGTTCATCGCCGACACGCCCATGCACCTGGAGCCGCTCGAGGCAGTTGATTTCCGCAAGGGTCAAGGCATGTACAACCATGCGGCGTTCAACTCGTCCTACGCGGCCCTCTACTACCCATGGATCGAGATCAACGATCCGGTGAGCGGCAAACGAAAGCTGGTGCCGCCGTCAGGCGCAGTGGCCAGCTGTTACGCTCGCAGCGACCAGAAGACCTATGTCTGGTACGCCCCGGCGGGCATCGACCGCGGCCGCATCTTCAACGCCCTGTCGCTCGGTTACAAGGCCAGCCGCGGGGAGCGCGACGTGCTCTACCCGGAGGGCGTCAACGTGATCGCCTCGTTCCCGGACAGCGGCATCAATATCTGGGGCCAGAAGACCCTGCAGAGCCAGCCGTCGGCGCTGGACCGCGTCAATGTGCGGCGGCTGATGATGTACATCGAAGAAGCCATCGCCGAGTCTTCCCGCTTCGTGGTCTTCGAACCCAACAACCCGCAGACCTGGCGGGCCCTGATCCGGCTGATCAATCCCTTTCTGCAGGACATTAAGGACAAAGGTGGCTTCTACGATTTCGCTGTGCAGTGCGACGAGGAGACCAATACTCCCGCGGTCATCGACCGCAATGAACTGGTGGCCCGCATCTTCGTCAAGCCCACGAAGACGGCGGAATTCATAGAACTCAATTTCGTGCTCACCGCCACCGGGGCCGACTTCAAAGAAATCTTCAAGACAGCGTAAGGAGGTAGGCCATGCGTAGCGGAAACATGCCAAAAAGTCTGTATCAGAACTGGCAGTTCGCCATTGAGGTAAACGGCTTCGACGTGGCGCTCTTCAAGAAGGGCCAGGAACCGAAAACGGAGTTCGAAGAGGTGGCCTTCGCCCCTGCCGGCTCGATGTTCGACCAGAAGGTCGCAGGCCGGGTGAAGTTCGAGGACATCACCCTGGAGAAAGGCATCCTTCAGGATGGCTCGGATGAAGCGGCCAGGGAATGGGTCAAGAAGCAGGTGGACGTCAACACCGTGGTCGGCGGCCTGCCCAACGATTACATGCGCGACATCGACATCGTTCGTTACGACCGCGCCGGGAACGAAACTCGGCGCTGGACCCTGCACGGGGCGTGGATCAAGGTCCTGGAGTACGACGAACTCGAGGGGGCGAACACGGACAACACCATCGAGAAACTCACCATCAGCTATCAGTACTGGACCTGATCCGAGGAGGTAAGCCATGCACATTTTTGAATTGCCGAGTGGCGTAGAAGTCGAGCTCAGGGAAATGACCGGGACCGAGGAAGAGCTGCTCACCAATCAGAGGCTCATCCGTACCGGCGACGCAGTGAATCAGGTACTCAAGAACTGCATCGTCCGGCTGGGTGAGAACGAGGAACCTTCTATCAAAGACGTGCTCGATCTTCTGTCCGGAGACCGGCTCTTCATCCTGGTCAAGCTTCGCCAGATTTCTCTCGGCGATGAAGTGGAGTTGGAACTCGTCTGTCCCAATACAGCCTGCCGCGCCGCGAACGTGGTGACCGTCAACATGGAAGATCTGGAGATTACGCCCTATGGCGAGGACCGGGAATTCTCCTTTGTCCTGCCCGGATCGAAGCGCAAGGTGCGTTTCGAATACCTGGACGGACACAAGGAAAAACGGCTGGCCGCGCTCAAGGAACCGTCCATCTCTTCGGCCATGCTGATTCGTCTCATCGACATCGACGGGTCGGCCCCGAGCAAGAAGTTGATGAACGAAATGTCCCTGCGCGACCGCAGCGCCCTGCGACAGGAGATGCTGAGGGTCGACGGGGGCGTCGACACCACCGTGGAGACCGAGTGTAAGGTTTGCGGCACCCGTATCCGCACGCGTCTGGAGGCCGAGCCGGGTTTTTTGTTCCCCGGAGTTCGCTTGTAAGGGACGCATTCTTCCTCGCCTACGGCGGGCTCCACTGGAGTTATTCGGAAACACGGGCGCTGCCGCTTCGGGTTCGCCGCGAGTTCGTGGAGTTCCTTTCGCGGCAGCTTGCTTTTGAACGTGAGGAACTGGAGCGGATACGCACATGAACGGAGATCTTGGACTCGGCGTCATCGTTTCGATGAAGGACGCGTTCTCGCAGAACGCGACCCGAGTGAGCGCGTCCATGCAGTCGCTGGACGCCACGGTCGCCGCATCCAGCGAGCGCATGACCCGGAACCTCGACCGCATCCAGAAAGGCACCATGATGATCGGCGCGGGTCTGGCTCTCATGGCCGTGCCGGTCGGCCTCGTGGCATCCACCGCCGCCACCCAGAAAGCGCTGGGCGAGCTGTCCTCCCTCGGTGTCAAGGATTTGCAGGCCATTGAGAATGCCGCGGAATCCTTTACCAACACATGGGCCGGTTCCAATAAGGCCGAGTTTATCACCGCCGCCTACGACGTCCGCTCCGCCCTCTCAGGGTTGACCGACGAGGCGGTCGGCGCGTTCACCGCCATGGCCGCGCTCACCGGCAAAGCCACCAAGGCGACCACCGAAGAGATGGTCGGCACCTTCACCACGGCCTACGGCATCTTCAAGCCCATCATGCAGGATATGTCAGATGCGGAATGGGCGCGGAGCTTCGCCGGGGCCATGGCCCAGACCGTGGCATCCTTCAAGACCAACGGCCGCCAGATGGCGGACGCCATCAAGAACATCGGCGCGGTGGCCGCCTCCTCCAACGTTCCTTTGCAGGAGCAGCTCGCCATCCTCGGACAGCTGCAGACGACAATGCCGGGGTCCGAGGCCGGAACCCTCTACAAGGCGTTCATCATGAAGGCCGCCGAGGCGGGCGAAAAGCTCGGGTTATCGTTCGTGGATTCCACGGGTCGGCTGAAAGGGATCATCCCCATCCTCCAAGAGATCAAGGGGCGGTTCCCCGACCTGTCCCAGGCTGCGGCCCAGGTGGAGATCAAGAAGGCCTTCGGCTCCGACGAGGCCGTCAAGTTCCTGTTGCAGATGTCACAGGGCATGGCGTCTTTGGAAGGCAATATCCGATCCGTGGAGCAGGCCATGAAAACCGGCACCGCTGTCACTGAAGAGATGGCGCAGGCCATGAACATGGACATCGGCAGCCAGTTCCAACTCCTGCGGCAGCAGATCGGCAACCTTTTCGAGATCATCGGTCGAACCCTCCTGCCGGTGGTGACCCCCGTGATCCAAGGGATCTCCAAGGCGATCCTGTTTTTCCAGAAGCTCGCCCGCTCCATGCCGGGGCTGACCAGGGTCCTTCTCACCCTGTCCATGGCCTTGGGCGCGGTGCTCGCCGTTGTCGGCGGTGTGATTGCCGCGGCGGGAACCATCGGCCTGATGCTCCCCGCCATCAAGGCGGGGCTCGCTGCAATGAGCGCGGCCGTAGCCGGTGTGGGTTCGGCCTTCGCCACCTATTTCCTGCCAGTGGTGGCCATCATCGGCGGCGTGGTGCTGGCCGTCTACCTGCTCAAACGGGCCTGGGAGACCAACTTCGGCGGTATCCGCGACACGATCCTGGGGGCGTGGGAGAAGGTGAAACTCGTTTTTCAGGGCATCCGGGAATTGATCTCGTCCTTGAGCGGAGGCACGGGCCGGATGTCCGCGGAGCTGGCGCAGAAGCTCGAGCAGGCGGGTCTCATGGGACTGGTGGTCACGGTGTTCCGCGTCTATTACCGGGTAAGGCAATTCCTGACCGGTTTGTGGCAGGCCTTCTCCAGCGCTTTCGGAAAGATCAGGGCGATCCTCGAACCGGCGGTCCGGGCGCTCATGCAGGCTTACAGCGCCCTTTACAAGGCGGTTTTTTCGGTGCTGGAAATCTTCGGTCTGGCGGCCAAATCCGCCGACGCTTCTTCCTATCGAAGCCTGGGAGAGACCCTCGGCACGGTGCTTGGCGTCATCGCCAAGGTGGGTGCATATCTCCTGAAGTTCGTGATCTACAACCTGGTGGCGCTTATCAAGGTCGTCGCCTGGGTGGTGCGCGCCGTTGTCTGGCTGGGCAAGGTGATCGTCACCGCCTTCATCGAGGCGGGAAAGTTCATCTACAAGTTTTTCCTGCCGATCCGGCTCCTGGTCCAGGCGCTCCGCATGGTGGGCCGGGTCGTCTACACGGTCTGGCAGGTGCTGACCGGCGACATTTCCGTGCTCGACGGCTTGAAGTCCATCGGCAGCGCCGTGTTCGATTTCCTGGCCACCCCGTTCCAGTGGGCCCGGGACGTGATCGTCGGTGTCTGGGATTTCATCAAGGGGATTTTCTCGGCCATCGGACGTTTTTTCAATTCCGTGGCGACCGCCGTTGTTGGAGCCTTCATGGACCTGCCGCTCGTGCGGACCCTGGCGGACGTATTCGGTGCGGTCCGGAGCTTTCTCTCGGGTGACACCACTTTCTTCGAGGCTGGCAAGCGCATCCTGATTGCCCTCGGAAAAGGCATCTGGTCAGCGGTGACCTATCCCTTCGAGTTGCTCAAGAAAGCCCTCGGCTGGCTCAGGAAACTGCTGCCGTTTTCCGACGCGGAAACAGGGCCGCTTTCCAGCCTGACCGCTTCGGGTGCCGCGATCCTGAAAACGCTCGCCAAGGGCATGGCGGGCTTACTGTCGTTACCCGGCAAGGTCCTCGGGATGGCGCTCAAGGGCATGCTCGCCGCCGCCCGCTGGGTATGGCAGGGTCTCAAGTTGCTCGGTGCCGGCATCCTTTCCGCGGTGACCTGGCCGTTTCGGAAGGGCGCCCTGCTTGCGGCGTCCGCTTGGCGCGGTCTCACGGGCGTGGTCGCTTCCGCCTGGAACGGAATCAAGGCTCTTGGAACCGCCGCCTTGGATGCCGTGACAGCTCCGTTCCAGTGGATCTCCGACACGGCCCGGAACGCCTGGGACGGCATCCGCGCCACAGCGACCGGATTGTGGAGCGGGCTCGGCAACCTTGCGCAGTCGGCGTGGTCCGTCGTGAGCGCGCCGTTTACCTGGATCGCCGATGCGGCTTCGAGTGCGTGGACCCATATCACCAATGCCGCATCCGCGGCCTGGGACGGCCTCAGGTCCATGGCGCAAAGCGCCTGGGAGTGGATCAAAGCCCCCTTCGAAGGACTCGCTTCGGTTGCATCTTCCGCGTGGGAAAAGGTGAAGAACGCCGCCTCCGGCGCGTGGGAATCCGTTACATCCACTGTCTCCAACCTGGCGGGGTCCGCTTTTGAAAGTGGCAAGGCGATTCTCACCACGGTGGGCGAAGGGATCAAATCGGCGGTAACCGCGCCGTACCGGGCCGCCAAGTCGGCCCTGTCATTCGTTCGCAACCTGTTGCCGTTTTCTGACGCAAAGGAAGGTCCGTTGGCCAACCTCACCCGCAGCGGTTCGGCTCTCCTGGAAACGCTTGCCGGAGGAATCGCGAGAGCCGCGACAATACCCGCCCGGGCAATCGCGGGTGCCTTCGGTTTCATGAACGATATGGCGGGACAGGTCGCCGCACCGGCCATGCTGGCAGGGACCCTGGCGCTCACGCCGGTCGTCGCGGGCGAGGTCCCTTGGGCGGGAACGCCCCCTCTCTTAGGAACTGAACCGGCGGCCATTGAAACACGCACGGCGGCCGCGCCTCCCGAACAATCGCGTCTTCTCGGTGAGACCAGGGGCGTCCTTGCTCCCGGAAACACCGGTTTCGCGCAACCAGTGACGGAAGAAAACCTGCTGCCCGTGTTCGAGGCCATCCTTGCCAAACTTGACGCGCTTGCTGAGCGGCCCATCGATGTATCGGTCACCACCCTGCTTGATGGGCGACAGGTCGCGCAGTCGGTCTACCGCGATCTGCGCGAGCGCAAGATTAAGAATTACGAGACGCTGTGAGGAATCAAGTGGCCTGGGACCAGAAAGAGATCACCGCCTACCTCGTGGATGTGGATACGGGCGATTATCTCGATTTCCAGTACAACCCCAACGATATTGTTGACGACAAGAGCACTGCGTATGCGGCCATCAAAATCCCCGGTATGAGCCACCCCCGCTACCAGTACGTGGCCGGCGAGCCGCGCAAGATCAGCTTCAAGCTTCTGTTCTTCAAGGGACCGGTCAAAGAGTCGGTGGATTGGCTGCGCTCACTGCTTTACCCGGAGCACGCCGGAACCATGCTCAAGAACGCCCCGCACCGTGTGCTGTTCATGTTCGGCGACCTTTATCCTGGGGTGCTTTGCGTGGTTCGCCAGGTAAAGGCGCGTTTCTTCCACATGTTCGACCGCGACAGCCTCCTGCCGCAGCATGCCGAGGTCGACATGGTGCTGGAAGAGTACATCGATGAATCGGTGGATTACTCGGAGGTGCGCGGATGATCGGACGTCGTTCCCGCTACGCCGCGGGCATCCTTTATACGGATCACGGTGAAGAATTCCTGGGAGCCCGTCCGCGCGTCGATACAACTCCCCGCCCGGATGACCGTTTCCACGCCGTGGTCGACGGCGACAGGCTGGATCTGCTGGCGCACCACTACCTGGGCCGGGCCGACCTGTGGTGGATCATCTGCGATTACAACGACATCTTTTTCCCCTTGGAGCTCGAGCCCGGCACCGTGCTCCGGATTCCCTCCGTGGAGCATGTTCAGATGCGGCTGCTGAGCTGAGCCCGCCTTTCGTTCCTTCCGTGCCGACACCTTTGCTTGAGCGCCGGTAAGTATCCGGTGAAGACCGCCATACCGGCGGTATGACCGGAGACAGGCGCATGGACCTTGATACATTCAAACCGACGTTCCTCATCCAGATCGAGGGGCAGACATTATCAGCGGATATCACGCAGGAAATCACCTCGTTCGTCTTCGAGGACAACGAGGAGGAGCTGGACGTGCTGGAGCTGTCCGTCACGGACCGCAACCTCCAGTTCGTGGACGACCCGCTATTCCAGGAGGGCAACGAGATCGTCGCCCGCTTCGGCTATGTTGATAACCTCTCGCCGCGCAAGAAGGCGGTCATCAAGGACATCGACTACGACTTTCCCGAAAACGGCGACCCGACCATCCGCATCAAGGCCTACGACAAAGGTTTCAAGCTGGCCGGAAAGGAAAACCAGAAGGTCTGGAAGAAACCGCCGCCCGGCATCCTCTACTCTGAAATCGCCGAGGAGATCGCCGCAGCCAACGGTCTCACTCCGTCAGTGAAACCCACCAGGGATAGGAACTTCCTTTTTGCTAAAGAAAGTATCGAAAATTCCCAAAGTTAAAAATATTACTGTTCCCCTGATACAAGCACAACATGTTGTGCTTGTATCAGGGGAACGAATTTTAAGTCAAGGGAAAAATCAAAGTCCGAAAATTTGAAAAGAAAATAGCAAAAGGTTCTTGAAAAAATTTTAAAAAATACCAAGGCTGGGATGATTTTGGGCGTAGCACACCATAATCCCTCAGTCCAATTTCAAAAAAATCAATACCAACTCTCCAGTTCCGGAATCCGAGAGTCTGCCTCATCACAGACCAGTTCAAGAATATAATCTGAAACCTTTTGCGGCGGGTCATGATTGCGGACATCCCAGAGATCAAGATGACGTAATATGTTTTCGATGATGTCAAGTTCTTCGATAAAGCTGATGATTTTCATTTCACCCTGGCATTTGGGGCACACAAGTGGATCAACCTCATAAATTTTCTGAATCAGACGTGCCCAGTTCTGCCGGGATTCCTTGGAGGACAGATCATTTGGCATAACAGCAGGAATAACATCATCCGTACCAGCCTTTTTCTCATCCCTCGGGATTTATTCGAATACCAACCATAGTAACGGACCGTCTGCTCATATCTTCCTGGTATATGAGTCACCAGCCTGGCCAGCCAGTCCAAAGCGTTGAAAACTTTTCTGGATTTCCGGTCTTTGGATGTGTAAACAACTTTGGCAATACCATCTGCTGAGTCTTCACCCGGAACATAGACCATCCGTTCCTGGGAAAAACAAGCCCGGATAATGTAACGGGCCAGGTTGCCAAGACCAGTCTTGTCTGAAGGATAAATCCTGCCACCGATGTATACATTAAAACCACTGTGGCGCCATGAAAGCAGGTTTTCAATAATAGCATCATTTATCTTGCCCTCTTTCTTGAGCATTTTCAAAACCTCATACTGAAAAATCTCTTCCAGATCCTCCAGCATAAAACCTGGAGCTGTTTTGAAACTTCCATCATCAAGAAAACAGCCGTCAGTGGTTATAGCATGCAGGTGAGGATTGAAATTTAAAAAATCTCCGTAAGTCTGGACTGCGATACTAGCACCAGGAACGGCAGTATCATCGGAAACAACGGATTTAAGATATGCATTCATCACCTTCCAGGCACAAATCGACAATTTTGCCAGCAGTTTTCGGTCATACAGAAAATAAATCCGCAGCCGTTTGGGAATACTGAAAACCCACTGCCGATGAGGGACATCTTTCAGCACCTCCGTCAACAGCCATTCTCCATATTCGATCACCCGTTTCTGATGGCAAGACGGACAGAACTGCCGACGCTTGCAAGAAAATGCCAACAAATACTCGTGGCCGCATTCTTCACAACGGACCCTGGCAAATCCCATATGGAGATCACCGCAGTCAAGATATTTATAGATCACGGTCATGACATATGTCCGCCAGAATCCATACCGGGATTTATACATGTCATCCCAGGCACGTTCCAATTCTTCAAAGTGATTTTCGACACACTTGTAATATGCGCTTGCCTTAGGATTACGCGGCTGATAAACATCATAATTGAATGTTGCTGACAGGGCCATGGCGAAACCAAAAATGCTAAATGATTCATGGACATCCGAATGGAAATCAAGACCTGGAAGCAGATTATACAGCACTTGTTGAATTCATACAACAATATGGTTAAAAAACTAAACAAAAACATACTGACGGATAAACCGCAGATGTTTGCGTTCGGCAACAAGACAACAACAAGGCATTATTGGAGATGCAGATGGGGAGCTATGTAGACAGGATCAAGCCGGATTCATATGGCATTACAACCTACCTTGAGAATCTGCAGCGAGGTCAGTATCAGATACCTACATTTCAGCGTAATGTGGTATGGGATCGAGACCGAGTCAAACGGCTGTGGGACAGCATCTATAAATTTTACCCATTGGGTAGCATTTTGGTGTGGCGGACCGGAACTAAACTCCAGAATCACCGGGAGATTGGCGGTCACGAGTTGAAGGACGAAAGAACGGAATCTGAGTTCCATTACCTGCTGGATGGCCAGCAACGAACGACGGCGCTGCTTACCTCCATGTACGGTGGGAAGATTAAAGGGGAGGAAAAGCGCGATCCCACACTCTATGTAAACTTGACAGCGGAAGAACCAGTCGAGATTGAAGATGGTTCCTGGCGTGAAAGATTCTTGTTCTGGGATGAGATCGACGACCGAGGCGGCGAGTTGCTGCGCAATGTCGGTCGCAAGCAAAAATACGACCGAGGACTGGTAGTCCGTCTAAAGGACATTGCTCACTCATACGGCGAGGTGGAGAAACGTCTCGTCGAGAGTGGCTTGACCGATTATGACGCACCAGCCCGAGAGCAGCTGCGCCGTTTCAAGCAAGTGATAGACAACTACAAGTTATCGTTCATAGAACTCCGGGGAATTGAGGTCGGGGAGGTTTGCCAAATATTCGAACGCATCAATCAGGCTGGGCAACCCTTGAGCATGTTTGACATTGTAGTGGCCAAAACGTTCAGACCGGAGGAAGAGAATGTTCCAGGATTCTACCTACGAGGCTTGTGTGAGGAATTCCGCCACGAACTGAAAACGGCTGGTAGCCGTTTCGGCTGCATTGATGATATGACGTTTCTCCAAGCTCTCACCGTGCTGGTTCGTGACTCCATTCCGGACGCTGGGGTTCGGAACATTACAGACACATACCTGAATGTTCTAAAGACAGAACATTTGGAGACAATCTGGCAGGATGGTACCACGGCTATTCGTAAGGTCTTTGACTTTTTCGACAACCATTTACATCTGCCTGGTCCAGCTTTGATCCCTTATCGCTACTTTTTCCTTTCGCTCGCATCGTATTTCTTCAGAAATGGCACACCTGATTATAATCTCCTGAAGCGTTACTTCTGGTTTATCAGTTTCCATAATGATGACCTTCTGAGCAATACCACCCACCTGCGTGACCACATAGGCCGGTTCCAAAGAGCACGCGAAGGTAAGGACTTCGAGTTTGGTCGGTTCGTAATTGATCGTGAACGGCTTCGCAGAACCAGTTATAGCACGAAAGGCAGACTCTCCCGAGCGATTCTTTCCCTCTATGCCAACCAGATGCCTCGAGACTGGGAACAGAAGGATCGTTCAGTACTGACTTCCGTCTACTACGCTTTGACGGACCATCCCAACCTGCACCACATCTTCCCGCTCGATTTTTGCGAAAAACATTTACCAGATCAAGGACAACTCGCGAACAGTCTGCTGAACATTGCGTACCTGATGCAAATTACGAATCTCCAGATTAGTAATAAGAATCCTCTGGAGTATATGCGCGCCTACATCGGAGATGGCTTTGCCCCTGTCCAGCTGTAAGAAATCAGAATATATGAACCAAACTTAGCATAAAATTTTCAAAATAAATTGACAAGCTATACCGGATTATCAGAATAATTGAGCCTCGTTGGGGGCTTTTTTTATGCACAAAAAAAGGGCGGCGAGTGTTGGCGCACTCAAACCGCCCGAAAACACGAGCCTGTAAGGCTCACAAAAACTAATCAATTAAACTTTGATTTCGCTCTTTGAAAAAGTACGTTTTTGTTTTTTAGTCGCCATTGCTTGTTCTATTGATCGAACATCGGTTCAGCTTGAGTCGATCAGATGTTGGTAATCATAGTAGTGAAGTGGAACGTTGAGGATGGAAAGAATATCCTTTTGAAGGTCATTGAGCTCGGAGACAAAGCCATAGCTATTTCCGTCGGGCAGTTGCATTTGTCCCTGAACGATATCTTCGAACTCTTTGAGCATGAACTCGCTGCGCGGATTGCGAACAGAGTCAACGAGATCGCCCGTTTCGTCGCGCCGGACCGCATTCCTCACTCCACGGTGCTCTCGGTCGATCAGGCGGGCAGCAACGCGAGCTTCTTCGGCAGCCTGGCACTGCTGCCGGGCAACGAGACCGTGCTGGTGGAACAGAACGACTGGTCCGAGGAGCGGAACATCAACCCCTACGCCGTGTTCGACAAGCCCCCGGCCATGCTGCAGATCACGCCCAACCTCGGGCGGCGCGGCCAGACCGGCATCGCCGTCACCGGCATCAACTTCACCCCGAGCAAATCCGGCATCGTACTGCGCTGCGACGGCCAGGTGATGGCCAGCAACCTGATCAGCGACGAGGCCGGTCGGGTCAGCGCCTCCTTCACCATCCCGACCAACGCCCGCAACGGCAACCGCATCGTGGAGATGGCCGACGGCGTCTACTCGGCCCGGGCCAGCCTGCAGATCAACGATCCGCTGGTCATCACCCGCATCGAGCGCATCATCGAGAACCGCATCATCCGCGTGCCCGTGGTGCAGGTGGTCTGGCGCACCCAGACCATCTTCGTGCCCCGCGATCCGCTGGCCCAGACTTTCAGCTTCACCCAAAACCAGGTGATTTCCAGCATCGGACTGCAGTTCACCGCCAGGGACCCGAGCATTCCGGTCACGGTGCAGATTCGCGGCGTCACCACCGGTCTGCCCAACGGCGTGGTGTTCGCCGAGAAAGTGCTGGCCCCGAACGAGATCAGCCTGAGCGGCGAGACCCGCATTCGCTTCGACGACCCGTTCTACGCCGAGGCCAACACCAGCTATTCCGTGGTGCTGCTGACCAACAGCACCAATTACAAGGTGCGCACCGCCACCCTGGGCAAGATGGGCCGCTGGGGCATCATCACCCGGCAGACCTACATGGAAGGCGTGCTGCTGGAGAGCTCCAACGCCGAGACCTGGACGCCGCTCAACGGCTCCGACCTGGCGATGAAGATCTACGGCTACAACTTCCAGTCCGAGGGGATGATTCGCTTTCAGCCGATCACCGGCGTGCAGTTCTCCGACATCAACCTCGACGAATACTCGGCCATCCCCCAGGGTACCGGTCTCGACTGGGAATACTCCACCGACGGCGGCGTGACCTGGGACGCCATGGTTCCCGCCGAGGAGGAACGGCTGCCCAACCTCGCCACCCGGGTCCAGATCCGCGTGCGCCTGAGCAGCTCGCTTTCCAACGACACTCCGGCCATCAACTTTCGCGACGTCAACCTGGTGGGCTACCTCAACAAGACCACCGGGGCCTACCTGACCCGCGAGAACGAGCTGACCCAGGGTGTGGAATCGACCAAAGCCTATGTGCAGATGCAGATCCCCAGTGGCACCACCCTGCAATGGTTCGCCAGCAACGACGGCGGCCTGACCTGGGAGGCGATGACCATCCAGGACACCCGGCCCATCGACGAGAACTGGACCGAGTACACCCTGGTGCGCACCTTCACCGACAACACCGGCAACAAGGTGCGCTACAAAGCCGAGATGACCGGCACGCCGCTGATCTACCCGCGCATCCATTCGCTGGGCGCGACCCTGAGCTAAGGAGGCACGGCCATGATCGTTCGACGCAAAGGCGGCCTGACCGAGTTCATTCCCTCGCCGCAGGAGAAGCGCGACGGGCTGATCCGCGACCATGCCCTGGGCCTGCTCGAAAACCTGCACCAGCGCCTGGCGCGGCTGGAACGGGCATCAAAGCTCCCGGCCGACGAAGCGGAGGCCTTCACGGCGCTGCTGGCGCGGATGCGGGCCGACGAGTCGCGCAACCTCGAGCTGCACGCCAGCCTGATCACCGCTGATACCGCCTCCGGCTGACCGGCTCACTGCCACCGCCAACCCAGAAACCCCGGATACGGCCAGCCCGTTCCGGGGTTTCTGCCGCCTGTGCGCCGCCCAATCCGGCCTAGTTCGCAAGTCATTGAAAATAAACGTGTTAAATGTCGGCTTCGGCTGTTCTTCTACTTGATTTGTGTCCGGAAAGAAGCATTCATGGTGTAAGCGGAGGCTAAAAAGCCTTGCCTGACAACGACTTAGAAGCGCCACGAACGACGGAGGCACGCATGAACCTGAAAGAGATCCACTACGGGATCGAGATCGAGACCGTAAAACGCACCCGGGAACAGATCGCCTGGGCCATCCACTCGGTGGTGGGCGGCACGGTCCGCCATGTCGGCATCCCCAGCAGCTATGACCCCTGGGAGGTCGAGGACCTGCGCGGCCGCGTCTGGAAGGTGGTGGGGGACGCCTCCCTGACCAGCGTCCCGGCCCATCTGCGGGCCGAGGTGGTCAGCCCGGTGCTCGGCTACGACGACATCCCGCAACTGCAGGAGGCGGTCCGGGCCATCCGCCGCGCCGGAGGCAAGATCAACAGCCAGTGCGGCATCCACATCCATATCGACGCCGCGCCCTTCGACGGCAGGCACCTGGGTAACCTGGCCAAGATCATCTACAAGCAGGAGCCGCTGATCCTCCACGCCCTCGGCATCAGCCGCGACCGGCTCAACCGCTACACGCGGCCGGTGAGCGACGAGCTGATCCAGCGCATCGAACAGCATCGCCCCCGCACCAAGGACCAGCTCAACCGCATCTGGTACGGCTATCACAACCGCCAGCCCCAGCACTACGACAACAGCCGCTACCACGGGGTCAACCTGCACAACATCTGGTACCGGGGCACGGTGGAGTTCCGCTGGTTCGAGGCGACCCTCCACGCGGGACGGATCAAGGCCTACCTGCAGTTCTGCCTCGCCGTCGCCGCCAAGGCGCTCAACGGTCGGGCCGCCTCCAGCCGCAAGCGGGACTTCGATCCCCAGAGCGCCAAGTACGACTTTCGAGTCTTCCTGCTCCACCTCGGCCTGATCGGCGACGAGTTTAAGACCGCCCGCAAGCATCTGATGGCCAACATGCCCGGCGACGCCGCCTTCAAGAACGGACGGCCTAAACCGGAGGAGGTCCTTCCGGACGAAACCACCACTCACACCAACGAGGCCGGGCAAGTTCCCGGCCTCACTGTTTAAGGAGGGGCTCCATGAAAATTCTGATCCGCTCCACCCGGCTTTCCGGCGAACCGATCCCCGGCAGCGGGGAAACCCTGCAGGCCGCCGACTGCCTCGAAGTTGTCGAGTTGATGCGCGGCCAGACGCCGTTTACCGCCAGCCGAGCGCCCCGGGACTACATGACCGAGGTGCTCTCCGGCATCGAAGGCGGTCCGACCCAGCCGTTGCCGGAGGACGCCGCCGCTGCGGCCGCCGAGTTTCTCACCCGCCTGGCGCGGCACGGCCTGATCGAGTTCCTGCCCGACGACAAGGCCAGCGATCCCTGGCCGGAACGATTCCTCGAAGCCCTGGAAACGGTGCGGCTCTCCGGGCGCACCAACATGCTCGACCACCTGGAGGTGACCCGGCTGACCGCCGAGATGGGCTACCCAGAGGTGGCCGAGTGGCTGACGGGCCACCGGCGCGAGTACGCGGCCTTCGTCCTCGATGGGACAAGACCGCTCGGCAAGAACTTCGGCGGCAAGGAGGACCCGGCTCCATGTGCGGACAAGTAGGCATCATCTTCGGCCGCAAGCGCAGACGGCCGGACGAGCAGGATTACCTGCGCGAGGTCTTCATCCGCATGCTGCTGCACAGCGAGGAGCGCGGCCCGCACGCCTCCGGTCTGGCCTGGCTCAAGATCGACGGCAGCCACCGGATCTTCAAGCGGCCGATGCGGGCGCACGAACTGGTCTACGAGAAGCCGTTCCAGGAGCTGCTCGGGCAGGTCGACAACGAGACCACCATCCTCATGGGCCACACCCGCTGGCGCACCCGGGGCAACGAGTTCAACAACCGCAACAACCATCCCATCCGGGCCGGGATCGTCATCGGTACCCACAACAGCACCATCTACAACGCCGATTATCTGTTCCGCCGTCTCGGGCTGCCGCGCTTCGCCGAAGTGGACAGCGAGCTGATCTTCCGCCTGGCCGACCGCTTCGCGCCCGAAGGCCCCATCGACCAGGAGGGCCTGAAGAAGGCGCTCGCCCTCTGTCGCGGCCAGATGAGCGCCGTGCTGGCCTCGCGGCTCGACCCCGGCACCATCACCGTGCTCAAGGGCAACAAACCGCTCTGCCTGCGCATCCACCGCCAGCACCGGGTGGTGCTCTACGCCTCGGAGCCAGCCTTCATCGACTTTGCCGTGGACTTTGATCCGGGCTGGCGCGAGCTGGAGGTGCCGCCCATGACCATGCTCACCATCCGCCACAAGGATGTGCGGGCCATCGAAAACAGCGAATTCCGCTTCATACCCCAGGAGCGCAAAGGGACACTGCCCGAAGGAGTGAATGCATGAACATTGGAGAACCATCAAAGCTGAACACAAATCCGGAAGACAGTCCCGAGACCATCCTCCGGCTCTTCGTCTACGGCACCCTGAAACGGGGCTATTGGAACCATCAGCGCTTCTGCGCCCAGGCCCGCAGCATCGAACAGGCCGTGGTCTGGGGCAGGCTCTACCATCTCCACGCCGGGTTCCCGGCCATCGAGGTGCCGGAAGGCCTGATCCTGGCCCGGGGCAGTGTTGATCCATTGGCCGACGCCCGCAGACAGCAGGAGATCGGCACGCCGTGCTTCGGACGCCCGACCGGCGACTGGAATCTGATCCACGGAGAGCTGGTGACCTTCACCGACCCGCAACGCGACCTGCCGCCCATCGACCGGCTGGAAGGCTTCCGGCCCGGCGGGCACAGCATGTACCAGCGGGTGATGGTGGCGGTGCTATGCGGTCGCACCTCGATTCCAGCCTGGACCTATTGGATTCCATGCCCGCCTTACGCGGAAAGAGTCGCCAGTGGCCAGTGGTTACGCCCGTGAACCGATCTTTGCGGCCTTATCCGGATTATTGGTTTTCCGCTTGACACAAGGAGCCAACGCGCGTATTGGTTAGAATATAACGTCATAAAATGAACATGCCGTCACGTTTTTAAATGTTCTATGCTGCCAAGGAAACGGAGGTCAGGCAATGCAAGATGAGAAGCTCCCACGTCGGGAAAGAGAAAACGCAGACATCGTCGGCAGATGCTTGCTGCTGCACTCGAGCTTTTCTCGAAGAAAGGATACCACAACGTCTCCATGCACGAGATCGCGGAAAGAGCCGAGTTTGCCATCGGTACGCTTTACAAGTTCTTCAAAAACAAAGAAGACCTCTATAAGTCCCTCATGATGGAAAAGGCAGCGGAATATCACCATACCCTGAGCGAAGTCCTTTCACGGGAAGGTGACGTCCTGACTATTCTCAAAGACTACATTTCCGCTAAAGCGGGGATCTTTGCCGATGACGTTGCCACGTTGCGGCTCTATTTTGCTGAAACGCGGGGTGCGAGTTTCAACATCAAGGCCGGTCTCGATCAGGACATTCGCAAGCTTTATGACGAACTGGTAGAGCAACTGGCTTCGACACTGGAAAAAGGTATTCGCAAAAACGTGCTTCGCGATCTGAACCCCTACTATATGGCCGTGGCCCTGGAGGGAATCACCAACGCTTTTCTCTTCTGTTGGCTGGAAGATCCGGAACGGCATTCATACAAGGCGAATGCCCCGGTGATCAGTGACATGTTTCTCAAAGGGGTGATGGCCGAATGAAAAAAGCCTTAAGGATAACAGCTCGCACCATGGTTATGCTTCTGGTGGGAGGTGGATTGCTGCTGACAGCGGGTTGTATTTCTATTAGCGCTGCCGCCGAGCCGTTGCACGGCCATTCCGATGCAATCGCCGAAAAATCGCCGGAAATAGAAGGCAATCGTCCCTCTGCTCCCGTTGAGGAGCTTCGCAAGCTCGAAAAGGATGGCAATATACACCTTTCGTTAAGCGATTGCCTGAAAATAGCGTTGCAACACAATTACGATATCCGCCTTACACGGGAAGCCCTGACTCAAGCCAATACAAAGATAACTCAGGCCAGATCGGCTATGCTCCCATTTTTGGGGGCGGAGGCTTCCTATACACGACTGGACGAGGAGTTGAGTTTTGCAATGGGACCGCAATCATTGACCTTCATGGATCGTGATCAATACAAGGCGGGGCTCGTCATCCGGCAGCCCATTTTCACGGGAGGGCGATTGAATGCGGCGCGCAAGGCATCCCAGTATTCACGAGACGCTCAAGCTCAAGAGAACAGGGCCGTTGAAGAGGAAGTCGTTTTCCAGGTTACACGCGCTTATCGGACCGCACAGTTGGCCGAAGCGTTTCAAGGTGTTGCCGTGGAGGCCGTCGATCTTCTCAATGTGCATGAACATGACGTGGCGATTCTGGTGGAGAAAGGGGCGAATCCGGAAATTGACCTGCTTCGCACCCGAACGGAACTTGCCAATGCCCGCAAAGATCTGAATGGCGCTGACAACGCCGTCGACCTGGCATATTCTGCACTTAAGAACTTGCTGAGCATGCCCCTTGAAGAATCAGTCCGTTTGACGGAAGCCTTGGTGCGGTCGCCCGGGCCGGGGGCGGATCTTTCGTCTCTCACCGAGTTGGCCCTTTCGCAACGTCCCGAACTGTCTGCAATGGATTCCAAAATGGCAGCTGCGGAGCAGGCGCTTAAAGCGGCCAGGGGAGAATACCTGCCTACCATTGCCCTGGAAGGGCGTTACGAATATATGGAAGGCGATTTTCGGGATCTGGAAGGCGGAGAGCATTGGACGGTTGGAATAGGGGCGCAGTTTCCCCTCTGGAATTGGGGGAAAACCGCTGCCAAGGTCAGAGAGGCGAAATCCCAACTGGTTCAGGTAAAAATCCAGCGAGATAAAACGACAGATCGCATTCGTCTTGAAGTGCGCCAAGCCTTCCTGGACCTCGGAAAAGCAGAAAAGAATATCGATGCGGCTGAGAGTGCACTGAAGACAGCCAGGGAGGCTTACCGCCTGGCAAGAGCCAGCTACCGGGCAGGAGAAGGCACAAATACCGACGTGCTGGACGTTCGTACGGCCTTAAGTCGAGCTGAAGCGAATCACACACAGGCTCTTTTTGATTACAACGTTGCCCTTGCCGCCCTTCATCGAGCGGTGGGCGTAATGGTGATAGAGCCGCCTGATATCAAGGAAAAGGAGTCTGCCGAATGAGACGAAGAGGAGTCTATATATCCATTGCTATTGCGGCTGCTGTTATTGCGTTCTTGGCTGTCCAAGTTTCCAGGAAGCAATGGCAAAAAGATGAAGATCCGAACGCGGCGGGCAAGGCGTTGCCTGTCACAATCGCATCTGTTGTCCCGCACGAATTCGCTGATGAAATCAGCGCCGTCGGCACCTTGAAAGCCCGAGACACGAGTCCGCTAAGCCCCAAGGTGGCAGGAACGGTGAGCCGGGTTCTGGTTGATATCGGTGAGCGCGTCAATGCCGGTGAGGTCGTTATAAAACTGGACAGAACAAACTATGATCTCGGCGTCAAGCAGGCCCGGGCGGCGCTAGCAGCTGCGGAAGCAGCAGTTCCGCAGGCTGAAGCCCATTTTGAACAGGCCGAGAAAGAATACCGACGCGCAATCGAACTGCTGAAGGAAAAAGTGATTCCGCAAAGTCGCTTTGATGCATCAGAAGCGGCCTTTAAAAGCGCCAAGGAAGCGGTGTTCTACGCCCGAGCACAGAGGGACCAGGCAAAGGCCGCCTTGGAGACAGCGCTGGAACATCTCAAGGATGCAGATATCCGATCGCCTATCGGCGGCGCTGTCGTGGAGAGAAATGTGGAAATCGGTCAGGCGGTCGCTCCCGGCGGCCGACTTCTGCTAATCGTGGACCAAACATCTCTGAACCTGGATGTCGATTTGCCGGAAGCAGACATTGGCCGGATTGTCGTTGGAACTGTTGCGCTGATCACGACAGACGCCTTCCCGGGACATGAGTATTCAGGGAAAGTAACCGTTATCAATCCATTGGTGGACCGAAAGACGCGTACTTTCCGCATGAGAATCGAGGTGCCGAATCCGTCCGGGAAGTTGGTGGACGGAATGTATGCCAGGGTGAAGCTTTCGGCAGAGAAAAGAAGGTCCCTTGCCGTTCCCCGTGAAACCTTGCAACGCCTCCCCGGCAGCGGCACCTATTACGTTTTTGTGGTGGAAGGAAATAAGGCCCATAAGCGAACGGTCGAAATTAGGGCCATGGATGACCAATTTGCCGAAGTGATGGGCGGCTTGGTTGAGAATGACAAAGTGGTCACCAGCGGAGCGGGACGTTTACAGTCAGGCATGGAGGTAAGCGTGCAAGATATTTTGAACAAGAATGGGACGGATAACTCTGGGGGACAACTTTTCAAGAAGAACGGCGGTGAACATGTCGGACGATAGCTCAGGTTTTCCGAAAAATATCGGCCTGGCTCTGGGTAGCGGCTCCGCACGGGGATGGTCTCATATCGGTGTATTGCAGGCACTAGCTGAGGCAGGAATAGAAATCAGGTACGTCGCCGGCACCAGCATTGGTTCGTTGGTAGGGGCCGCATGTGCCCTTGGCAAAATGGATGTGCTGGAAAATTTTGCCCGTCAGCTCGACTGGAAACAGATTGTTTCCTTCCTGGATGTAACTTTTCCGAGGTCGGGACTCATTGATGGAAAGAAGATCAGCGATTTCTTTCGTTCTCATGTTCGAGAAATGAACATTGAAGAATTACCTCTCCGCTATTGCGCGGTTGCCACCGACTTGGCCACGGGTCGTGAGGTCGTGTTGAACAAAGGGGACCTCATAGAGGCAATCCGCGCGAGCATCTCGGTTCCGGGCATTTTCACGCCGGTCAGGAAAAACGGCGGCTTTCTGGTGGATGGGGGGCTGGTCAACCCCGTGCCGGTGAGCGCTGTCAGGGAAATGGGAGCGGATTACGTCATCGCTGTTGATTTGAACCATGACATCGTCGACAAAAGGAGTGCAGGCAGCATCGACCCGGTTGCTCCTTCATTAAAAGCTGCGGTTGATCAGCCCCAGCCCGCAAAATGGAGAATCGCGCAGGCTCTGACCAACAGGCTCAGCGAATTCGATTCGCCCGCGTTATCGCAAGTGCGCCAGTGGCTGCAAAGGGACCCCGTGCCAAATATTTTTGATGTGTTGACGACTGCAATCAATATTATGGAAGTGCAGATCACCGCGACAAGATTGGCAACCGATCCGCCCGATCTGCTGATTCGGCCAAAGCTGGGGGATATTCGTTTTCTCGAATTCCATCGGGCCGAGGAGGCCATTGCCGAGGGATACCGAGAAGCCATGGCGCAGCTCAAAGAAAGATGGAAATGTGCTGCCAAAAGAGATTTACCAGGAGGTTTTTTACCGGGGAGGACGGAAGATGGGAATTAATATTTGTCAGTTACAAGAAAAACGCCTCGTTGATCGTCTGCGTTCTCTGAGGGTCAAAGGAGAAGTGATCGAGAAAAAAGAATGGAATCATTCAGTGGACGGCCCGAAAGGAAGATTGTCGTTGTCAAGTTCAAGAACAGGATAATTGAAACAAACCTTGATGACGCAGAATTCGAACGGACTGAGATCGGGGAACGGATTTGGTTCTCTCCTCCGGTCCCTGATCGTGATCCGTGCACTTGCCATCTATTCGTCTGGCTGACTGTTGGAATCACATCTGGGGCACTGGCAATCTGGGCCATCACAACCCATTTTCATGGAAAAACCGCCGCTATCCTTTCTCTTGTCGCAGCAGGTTGGATCAGCGTTATTGCCTGGGCCAGGATATGTTCGCACGAGCAAAGCAAATGCCTTCGGGACCTTAAGACGGAAGTCGACTTTTTTGAAGCTGACGGTGACGACAAGCAAGGGGAACAGAAATGAAATTACCGGAGATATCCGTCCGCAGGCCGGTCACGACCGTTATGGTTTTCGCTGCCATTACATTGCTGGGTTGCGTGGCTTTTTTCAGGCTCAACCTCGACTTGTTACCGGATATTGAACCTCCGGCCGTGAGTGTCATCACACTCTATCCGGGGGCTTCCGCCACGGATGTTGAGTCGGAGGTGACCAAGTACCTGGAAGACCAGCTTTCAACCACACCGAATCTCGACCGGCTGGAGTCAAAGTCAAAAGACAACATCGCCATCGTCAATTGCATATTCAACTGGGGCACCGACCTGGATGTTGCGGTCAACGATATCCGGGAGAAGATCGATCTTGCCAAGCCGGACCTTGCCGATGGAGCGGAAGACCCCTTTATCTTCAAGTTCAGCAGTTCCATGGTGCCGGTGCTCGTCATGACAGTGACGGCGGAAGAAAGCAGTCCCGATCTTTACAGAATTGTGGACAAGCAAATCGCCGATCCGTTGAAGCGTGTGCCCGGCGTGGGCGCTGTCGTCTATATCGGCGGTCAGGAAAGACAGATCAATGTGCATTTCGACCGCGAAGCAATAGATGCTTATCACATTTCCGTCCAGCAGATCAGAAATGTTCTCGCCGCTGAAAACCTGAACCTTCCGGTGGGCACCGTCAAGATCGGGAGGAATGAACTCCAAATCAGAGTGGCGGGGCGCTATCGGGATGCAGCGGAAATCGCAAATACGGTGATCGGAAGCAACGGCGACGCGCTTGTGCGGCTCAGAGATGTGGCCACGGTCACCGATGCCTTTGAGGAGCCGCAGGAGTGGGCGCGTTCCGGCAAGCTTCCTGCGATTGCCTTGATTATTCAGAAGCAGTCCGGGACCAACACCGTCAACGTGATCGAAGCCATAAAAGATCGCCTCAAGACACTGAAGACCGAAGTGCCGGCGGATATCGAAATCCACGGGATTCTGGATAACTCCGATCACATTTATGCGATGATCAATAGTTTGACCGAAGCCGCCGTCGTCGGAGGTCTTTTGGTCATTGTCGTCTGTTTCCTGTTTCTTCGGCGGTTTCGCACCAGCCTGGTCGTCTCAATGGCAATTCCTTTTTCGATTATCATCGCCTTTATCGGCCTTTTCGTCATGAATTATACCATCAACGTCATTTCCCTGATGAGCCTTGCCATCGCTGTGGGTATGGTTGTTGACGACTCAATAGTAGTTCTTGAAAACATCGTACGGCATGTGGATGAAGGAAGGTCTCCAAAGCAGGCCGCCGTTGATGGGGCATCGGAGGTGGGCATGGCGGTGGCCGCGTCAACGTTGACCATTGTGGCCGTCTTTGCGCCTCTTCTCTTAGTGAAAGGGATCGCTGGTATCATCTTTGGTCAGTTGGCGTTCATGATCTTGATCACGATTCTGGCTTCGCTCTTCATTTCACTGACGTTGACCCCCATGGCTTCTTCCCGTTTGCTCCTTTTGCAGAAGGAAAGAACACTCAATCCGGTATTTGCTTGGAGCGAACGCGTGTTGAATACAATTGATGTTATTTATGCCCAGATTTTGGGGTGGGGATTAAGGCATCGTAAGATAGCGCTTTCAACCATCGCCATCGCGTTTGTTGGCAGTTTAGTTCTTATTCCATTGGTCGGTACCGAATTCCTCCCGGAAGTCGACTCGGGAGAGATCGAAATCGTTGCCGAATTACCTGAAGGTACACGAGGAGAACTCACTGCTGAGACGGCTGACAAAATACTCGCTATATTTCAGAAGATTCCTGAAGTGGAAGCATCTTATGGCCTGGCTGGACAAAGCAAAAAAGGACTCCTGAGTGCTCTAGGATTCGAGGAGGGCACAAATCTGGCGCGTGTTGGAGCCCGCCTCGTTCCGAAGGAAGAGCGGCAGCGCTCGGCCAAGCAGATTGCTGCGAAAATCCGTCCGGAAATTGATTCTCTGCCTGAGGTGGAGAAAATCTCGGTTCGGGCAATCAGCGCAATTCAAAAACTATTCTTCGGTGGAGGACGTCCAATCAGCATTGAGATTCTAGGCCATGATATCGAGATGACAAACGAAGTTGCTGCGAAAATCCAACGCATCGTGGAATCAACACCTGGCGCGGTGGATGCCTCTATCAGTCGAAAAAAACCACGGCCGGAAGTGCTGATTCGTCTTGACCGGGATAAGGCGGCATCTTTGGGGTTGAATGTGGCGCTTGTCGCCGACGCATTAAGAACCAACTACTATGGTTTCGATGATACGAAGTTCCGAGAGGCGGGTGACGACTTCGACATCGAGTTGCGCCTAAAAAAAGACCAGCGGGAAACGATTCGTGAAATCGGGGAAACCCCCATCACAACCCTAAACGGTCAGACCATTAAGCTCCGAAACGTCGCATCTGTTCGTGAAACCTTTGGGCCTGTGGAGATCGATCGGAAAAACAGGACCCGCGTCACAAAGGTTCAGTCGGGCGTCCAGGGCAGGGTTCTGGGTGATGTGGTACGAGATATTCGAGAAAAGATGACCTCGCTTGACCTGCCTCCCGGCGTTTCCATCGAATGGGGCGGGGAGGTGGAGGAACAGCGAAAAGCGTTCCTTGACCTAGCCCTCCTTTTGATTTTGGGAATAGTCCTTGTATATATGGTCATGGCAGGGGAATTCGAAGATTTCGTTGATCCATTCATCATCATGTTTTCGGTTCCTTTCGCCTTCGTTGGAGTGATCTGGGCCTTCGTTTTTACGGCCACTCCGCTCAACCTGATGAGCTTCATAGGGGTAATCATGCTCATGGGCATTGTTGTAAAGAACGCCATTGTGCTCGTGGACTACACTAAGCAACTGAGAGAGCGCGGGATGAGTCTGAACGAAGCGGTTGTCAAGGGAGGAAGAACACGCCTGAGGCCGGTGCTCATGACGAGTCTAACCACAATATTCGGCATGGTCCCTTTAGCCCTTTCCAGTGGTGAGGGCTCGGAAGTATGGAATGCATTAGGCATCACGGTCATCGGGGGACTATTAGTCAGTGGCCTTGTGACATTGATTCTGGTACCTCTAGTGTATTCGCTGGTTCACCGGAGTAGAGCAAAATGACGGCCGATGTTGTAAACATGTTCTTTTCTTTCTCCTTTTTTCCATTCTTGGATGGATGCTGGAGGTCTCCTATCGCTCTTTGCGTGACAAACGGTTCGTCAACCCCGGCCTCTTGAGGGGACCGTATCTTCCCCTCTACGGTACAGGTGCCCTGATACTCATGGTGGCGGTTTCCATGTTGCAGGGTTACCATGTGTTGACCAAAGCACTTGCCTATTTAATCATCACCACCGGACTTGAACTCGTTTGCGGATTTATTGTAGAATATTTTCTTGGCCCCGTCTTTGGGACTATTCGGATCAACGCTTCAGCTATAGAGGGCACATCTGCCTCAAGTTTTCCATCTACTGGATATTACTGGCCTTTGCCTTTGAATATCTTTTATTACCCCCGTATAAAAGCATACTCATACTGCTGTCACCCGCTTTCAAGGGCCTTTTTACGGGAGTGACGGCTTCAATAATGTTGATGGATTTCCTGATGGTTGGGATCAGGCATTTTCTCCGCCTGACACCAAAAGAGAAAACCTTGCTGGAAACACAATTCATCAATACGGCAAAGCCACTTCTTGAACTGCCTGAGGTTGCAAAATTGTCGCAGTATGAACATCACAGGGGAAAGACCAGATTAGAGCATGTAAAAGAGGTCGCATACCTGAGCTTTCTCTGGAGCAAACGACTTTCCCTGGACAGTGAAGCGATTGTGCGTGGTGCGCTGTTGCACGACCTTTTCTATTATGACTGGCTGCACGAAGGGCCCAGATTGCACGGTTTCCGGCACCATAACATCGCTCTTAAAAACGCTCGCAAAATAACCATTCTTACTGAAAAAGAAGAGGATATTATCAAAAAACACATGTGGCCGCTTACTGTTATTCCTCCGCGTTATATGGAGTCGCTTGTCGTCTCACTGGTGGATACATTTTGCTCTGCAAGAGATTATTTGAGCGTGAAGCAACAAGACAAACCCGCAAAGGCGACCACCCTTTGCGTTCATTCGGAACCGGGAGACGAAAAAAAATGACGAACCATGCAGAAAGTCACTATTTTACTGGGATTGACATAGGTTCAACAACGGCCAAGGTGGTCGTCCTGGATGAAGAGGGCGGCATGGTGTTTTCCCGCTACTGTCGTCATCAGGGCAAAACCGTGGAAACAATACGGGACATTCTCAAGGAGGCCCTTGAGGAACTTGGCGACGTGGAACTTGATCTGGCGGTTACCGGATCGGCGGGGATGGGTGCGGCCGAATTCTTCGGCCTGCCGTTTGTGCAGGAAGTGGTGGCCTCCGCGCACTACATTGAAAAATTTCTTCCGGGAGTCAGAACTTTTATCGAAATCGGCGGCGAAGACTCCAAAATCATATTTTTCGACGACAATGGTCGTCCCGATATCCGGATGAACGGCAGTTGCGCCGGGGGCACCGGCGCTTTTATTGACCAAATGGCAGTTCTTCTGGATATTGATGTATCGGAACTGAACACGCTGGCCGGAAAATCCACGAATATTTATCCCATTGCATCCCGGTGCGGCGTTTTTGCCAAAACCGATATTCAGGCTCTGCTAAGCCGTCATGTATCCAAAGAAGATGTTGCGGCTTCCATATTTCATTCGGTCGCCCTTCAGGTGATAACCGCCTTGTCCCGTGGACGGGAGATGGAAAGAAAAATACTGATCGGGGGCGGCCCGCTGACGTTTTATCCGAACCTGCGGAAAGCCTTTGCAAATCTGCTCGGCATTGAGCATCCGGATGACCTGGTACTTCCGGATCATCCGGAACTGCTTCCCGCCATGGGAGCGGCCATGGTGCGCAATGGCAAACCATGTCGGGGCCGGATCAGCAATTTTTTATCCATGTCCGAGAGAGGTGTCAGCCGTGCAACCAACAGCGGCACCAAAAGGCTGCCCACCCTGTTTAAGGACAAATGCGAATTTGAGATATGGCAAAAAAGGCATGCGCGGAAGCAGGTTCCCAGGATTGATTTGTCTGAAACAAAGGGAAAAGATCTTTTTTTAGGTGTGGATTCGGGGTCAACCACCACCAAGATCGTCCTTGTCGATGAGAAAGGCAAACTGGTTCTGAGCTATTACGGCCCCAACAACGGCGATCCCATCCAGGCGGTAAAAAAGGGACTGGCTGAATTCAGAAAAAAGTTTGTTTCTGCCGGCTTTGCCCCGCGGATCACCAGAACGGCGGCCACCGGCTATGGTGAAAGTCTCATAAGAACCGCCTTCGGGTTGGACGACGGCCTGGTTGAGACCATGGCGCATTACCGGGCGGCGCGGCGCTTTGAGCCGGATGTATCCTTTATTCTGGATATCGGCGGGCAGGACATGAAGGCGATCTATATTCATGACAACGCCGTGGCTGAAATTCAGATCAATGAGGCCTGTTCATCCGGATGTGGTTCCTTTATTGAGACGTTTGCCCGTTCGCTAGGGTATAGTGTCCAGGAATTCGCAGAGATTGCATGCGATAGCAAATCACCTTTTGATCTGGGAACCCGCTGCACCGTCTTCATGAACTCCAAAGTGAAGCAGGCGCTCCGGGAAGGGGCGACGGTCGCCGATATTTCGGCCGGTTTGGCGTATTCGGTTATTAAAAACGCCCTGTACAAGGTGCTGAAGCTAAAGGACGTCGATGTCCTGGGGAGCAAAATCGTGGTTCAGGGCGGAACTTTTCGAAATCCAGCTGTATTACGCGCATTGGAGATATTGCTGAACAAGGAGGTTATAAGGCCGGATATTTCCGAGCTGATGGGTGCATACGGCGCGGCCCTGACAGCCCTTTCAAATCATCGCGCGAATCTTGTGGAACCTGCTGCTCTACATCAAACACCACTTAAGCGTTCAGAGACGCCAATAGCGTTGCAGGAAGCAAATGGTTTGTTCCTCGAAAAGTTGGCGATGGGAAGTGATTTTTCAAAAAAGGAGATCCGCTGCAAGGGCTGCGAAAACAGGTGCAGGGTTTTGAAGCTGACTTTCAGCAACGGAAACCATTTTTATACAGGGAACCGATGCGAGCGGCGCTTCAGCAACAATCCGGATGCTCAACGCAAAGGAAGGAACCTGATTGATGATCAGATAAGGCTCCTGTTTGAGCGAAACACGGAACCCGAAGGCGAACCGATTTTCACCTACGGTATCCCCCGCTGCCTGAACATGTATGAAAACTTTCCCTTTTGGTGCGCCTTTTTGACCACATGCGGCTTCAGGGTGGTTCTCTCGTCCGAGTCCAATTTCCAATTATATGAAAAGGGTTCCGCCACTGTCATGTCGGAAAACATCTGCTTTCCCGCTAAGCTTGCCCATGGTCACATTTTCGACCTTATCGGAAAAAAGTCGACAGGATATTCTACCCTACCGTGGTCTATGAGCAGGAAGAATACGAAAATGCTTTAAATACTTATAATTGCCCGGTGGTTACCGGATATCCCGATCTATTGAAGAGTGCTGTCAATCCAGAGAAAAAATTCAAAATCCCCCTGGACAATCCATCTGTCAGCTTTAAGGATTTCGGTTTGCTGAAAGATCAGCTTTATCTGTTCTTCAGGCGGTTTGGAATCAATTACCGCACGATATCGGAAGGGGTTGAAAAGGGCGTCAAGGCACAATCGAATTACAAGAAACAACTCAGGTCTATGGCGAAGACGCAGTTAAACAAGGCGAATGCCGAGGGACGGACAACTATTGTTCTTGCCGGCCGTCCCTATCATATTGACCCGCTTATCAACCACGGTCTTCCAAATCTGTTGACGGAACTGGGAGTGGACGTCATCAGTGAAACGGCTGTTCCTGTGAATGCAGATGAGGTCTCACTGGCAGATGTCAATGTCCTGACCCAATGGAGCTATGCGAACAGGTTGTACGCAGCGGCCCAATGGGTAACGAACACAGCCAATGCCCAGATGGTTCAGTTAACCTCTTTTGGCTGTGGACCGGATGCGATTACGACCGACGAAGTAAAAGAGATTTTGCGTTGCGGTGGGAAAATCCATACCTTGATTAAGATGGATGAAATTGCCAACCTGGGTGCCATCAAGATCAGGCTACGCTCCATGCTGGATGCGATAAGAGAAAAGAACGGTAAAACAAGGCCCGCACGGGCCGGCGCACCGAAAACAGACCGGGCGGTTGGGAGCGAAAATAGGCAGAAGATCCTGATCGCCCCTTATTTTTCACCCTTTTATTCACCGCTGATCCCATCTGCTTTCAGGCCCCTGGGTTACCAGGTTGAAGTCCTCCCTCCCCAGGACAAAACTTCGGTTGAATGGGGTCTTAAAACCATCAACAACGACATGTGCTATCCCTCTATCCTGGTCGCCGGCGATATTATCAAGGCCTTCCAATCAGGCCGCTACGATCCTGAAAATACCGCTGTCGTCATGACCCAAACCGGTGGTCAATGCCGAGCGTCCTCATACGTGTCGCTTATCAGAAAAGGACTGGCCGCCACCGGCTTGGATGAAGTTCCGATAATCACCATATCTTCTAATGAGGAAATCAATCCCCAGCCGTGGTTTAATATAGATAAAACGGGGCTGATAAAACGGATAGCCCTGGGAATTATTTTTGCCGATCCCCTGGCCAAGATGTATCTATCCACAATGGTCAGGGAAAAGGTGCCCGGGACATCCAAAAAACTGCATGAAAAATACCTCTCCGAAATGGAGAGAGGCATCGAGAATGTAGATTATTATTATCTTCTCAATCTTCTGAAAAAAGCCGTGGCGGACTTCAACCGGATTGAGACAAACGACGGGCCTGTCCCAAGAATCGGGATCGTTGGAGAGATCTTCGTTAAATATAACTTCTTCTCCAACGGAAACATCATCGACTGGCTGTCCGGACAAGGGGTGGAAGTGATCCTTCCTCCAATACAGAGTTTTTTCGCCCAGCGCTTTATCAATGAAACCTACGACCAAAAGGCCTTTTTTAAACGTTCTTTGGTAGATCGTATCAAGTACAGGCTGCTGGAGATATACTCAAATTACCATGTCGGCCAAATCGAGCGGATTATGCAGGGATTTCGTTTTTACAGAAAGGCTCATGACTTAAGAAAACTGGCGGCGATAACCGACGAGGTTGTCAGCCTGGCCAACCAGTTTGGCGAAGGATGGCTTCTTACGGCTGAAATGATCGCCATGCTCAATGAAGGTGTCGGCAACATCGTCTGTCTCCAGCCCTTCGGCTGCATTGCCAATCACATTACCGGAAAGGGGATGGAGAATAAACTCAGGGAGATGTTCCCTCATTTGAATCTGCTTTCTCTCGACATGGATGCGGGGGCAAGCGAGGTCAATTTGCTGAACCGCCTCCACTTCATGGTAACAGCGGCACGGGAACAGGTGGCCCGCGAGGAGGGAACGTTGGTCGGGCCGGAAACAGTTCAGCGCTTTACCACTCCCACTGTATGGGCGCAAGAACTGTATATGTTCAACAATTACGCATCACTGGAGGTTGAAAAATGGAGGGCCTGGGTGTCCGGTCTGGGACTTTGGGAAAAAGTGCGGAAAATCAAACGAAGAATCAGCTTGTAACCATCAACATCATTAAATTTTAGGAGGTACAAATCATGTCGGAGAATCAAGTGAAGGACCGTATCGTTGAAGAAGTAAAGATTGCTAAGGAGACGGGAAAGATTACCGCGAATAAGATTCATGAAATCGTCAGAAAGGCTGTGGCCGATGCCGTGTCGGAAGCCAAAGGTGGCGCTGAAGAAATCCGGCCCATCGTGGCCGATGCCCTGTCCGCCGCCGTGGAAGGACTAAGGGCTGCCGACACAGATGTCGCGGAGAATATCAAGGCTGCTCTGGAAGGAGCTGTAGATGGTGTTCGTGTCCATAAGGATCAGGCTATCGATGTTGTCAGAAAAAAGATACGTGAACTTGAAGCGAAACTTGAAACGGAAAAAGCCGAACTGGCACAATCTGTCAAAGATGCCCTCCAGGGAACAAAAGACGCTGGCGAAACATTTTCAGAAGAGATCCGAACTCAGATCGAATCGGTTGCGACCGACATCAAACTGAATAGTACGGAAATATTAGGTTTGACCAGGGAGACGGTCAAGGAGGCGGTCAAACAGGCCATCGAAACCGGCGAGAATGTGAGAGAGACCGTGACTCAGATTGCCAAGGATGCCACGGAAAGGGCATTTAAAGAGAGCCGGTTCACCGCTGACCGGGTGAAGAAAATTGCCGAAAAGGTCATGTCCGGCGCAGTGGAGGCCGCGGAGGAAGTGGGTCAAGAGGTCAAGGATGTTGCCCATGGTGCCTTTGAAGGGGCCCAAAAGGGAATCGCGTCAACGGTAGAGTCTATTGGAGACAAAACTAAGGAATTTGTCCACGATGATCTTGCCCGGACAAAGGAAGACCTTGAAGCAATCGAGGAGCTTTTCCTGGAGTCTGCCGGCAGGGTGGCAAAACGCTCCGGAGAAACAGCAAAGACAGTATTGGTCGATCTGGTGGAACAAACTGAAAGAACGACTTCCGTGCTAAGAGAAAAAGCGGCCACGCAGCGGAAAAAGTCGCCGGAAGGCTGAAAAAAACCGGAAAAGAAGCCGTCCAAACGAGCGTGAACAGCGCCGGCAAACTAGCCCGCGCCATGGCCGAAGAGGCGATAGCGCTTGGAAAAAGATCCGTGGACGTTGCAAAGGGGGCCATCTCGGGAATGTGGAAGGGGGCAAAAGACGCTCTTCAAAAAGAAAAGGACAACCAGTAGCGACTCAACCCAGCATTTTCATGGCAAGAAAAAGCGATTGAGGATCAAGGACTTATAGTGACAGATGAAACTGTGAAACGAACTGCATTCAAATATTTGGTACTGCTGATGCTGCCAATGAGCATTGCACTTGTTTTTGGGGATAGACCGTGTGAAGCTACGGAAAATTCACGGACATTCAGCTTTTATTTTGAAAACGATCTGTTTGCGGATACCGACCAGGGCTACACCAACGGTGTAAAGCTGTCCTGGATTTCACATGATTTGACAGGTTATGCAGAGAGTGGCAGGCTGCCGAAGTGGAGTTTGCCGATCATCCGTCGGCTGCCTTTCATTAATGAGCCGGGGCTGCAACGCAATGTAGTCCTCTCCATCGGGCAGAACATGTACACACCTGAGGATATTGAGGCTGAAGAACTGCTTGAAGATGACCGCCCATATGCGGGATGGACCTACTTCGGCATCGGCCTTCACAGTAAAAATGAGCGCCGTCTGGATTTGATGGAGATCCAGCTCGGCATGACAGGTCCCGCATCTTTCGCCGAACAGACGCAAAAACGGGTTCATGAATGGAGAGGTTGTCAACGCCCGAACGGCTGGGACAATCAAATCAAGAACGAACCCGGACTTGCCGTCATATACGAACGAAAATGGCGGTTTCTGTATGATTGGAATGTCGGGAAACTTGGTTTTGATGTCATTCCTCATATAGGCGGCGCACTGGGCAATGTTTACACCTATGCCAATGCCGGAATGGAAGCCCGGCTGGGATGGAATATCCCCAGGGATTTCGGGACGTCTCTAATCCGACCGGCCGGCGATTCCAATGCCCCTATGAATACACGGGACCCACGCGTCTCCAGTGGTCCAAGATTCGGTCTGTATGTGTTTGCCGCGGCTGACGGGCGTGCCGTGCTGCATGACATCTTTCTGGACGGAAACACCTTTACCGACAGCCACAGCGTTGATAAAAAAATTTTGTGGCTGATATTGGAGCAGGCGTCGGATTGATCATTTATCGCTTCAAGCTTTGCTACACCCATGTTTTGCGGACAAAGGAGTTCGAAGGACAAGAAGATGACCAGGTTTTCGGTTCCATCACCCTTTCCTTTACATACTGAGTTTTGATTTTCTCAAATCGGTCGTAGCAAGGAGGGCAGAAATTTGACATTTTTCAAGATCGGAGATATCGGGCGCACCTACCGCCACATGCAGCGTTATCGCCAAATTCTTGCCGTGCTTTTTAAATATGGTTTTGGAGACCTGATTGACGCGCTTAAGATCGAACAGTACCTGGAAATTGGGTTACAGATGATCTCCCGTAAACGCCGGGAGAAAATCGGGACGCTTTCCCGCGCTGTTCGGGTAAGGATGGTACTGGAAGAACTGGGTCCCACTTTCCTCAAGCTGGGCCAGATTCTTTCCACCCGGCCCGACCTGTTGCCGGTTGAGTTTATGCAAGAGCTTACCAAGCTTCAGGATGAAGTGCCGCCGTTTCCATTCCCGGAGGTGGAAGCAGTTGTCAAAGAGGAACTCCAAAAACCGATTGATCAGCTTTTTTCCAGTTTTGATGAAAAACCTCTTGCCGCCGCCTCTATCGGTCAGGTTCACCAAGCGAGAATGCCTGATGGAAAAAATGTGGTCGTCAAGATTCAGAGGCCAGGCATCCAGCGTACTATCGAAGTAGACCTGGAGATCATGACGCACCTGGCGGGCTTGATGGAGCATCACCTGGAAGGATGGGATATACAGCGCCCAACCAGGGTAGTGGAAGAATTTGCCCATACGCTGGAGAAGGAATTGGACTATACTCTGGAAGCGGCGCACACGGAGCGGTTTGCCAGACAGTTTGAGGATGAGCCGGCGGTTTATGTGCCGCAGGTCTATCGCGAAGTAACCACATCACGGGTTCTGACTATGGAACATATAAGTGGTATTAAGGCTTCCGATATTGACCGGTTGGAAAAGAGGGGCTTGACCGAAGCGAAATTGCCCGACAAGGCCTCATCCTGATCATGAAGCAGATCTTTGTTCATGGTTTTTTTCATGCCGATCCCCATCCGGGCAACATCTTTGTCCTTCCGGACAATGTCCTCTGCTATATAGACTTCGGCATGATGGGACGACTGGATCTGGAAACGCGGGAACGTTTCGCCGATCTGATCATGAGTATCGTTCATCGGGATGAGCGAGAGGCAGCAAAAGCTCTGCTACGGCTCACGCTTTCGGAAGAAGAACCGGATTATCCTGCCCTTCAAAGAGATACGGCCGGATTTATGGATAAGCATTGCTACCGTCCACTAAAGGATGTGGAACTGGGACCGCTGTTACACCAGTTTATGGAGATGGCGAAAAAACATCGTCTGGGTATTCCGTCCGATCTGTTCTTAATGATCAAGGCCCTGAGTACGGTGGAAGGGCTCGGCCGGGCACTCGATCCGGATTTGGATGTTATTGAACAGGCCGCTCCATTCATGAAACGCATTCAGTTAAACCGTATCCACCCCCGACGAATCGGAAAAGACATGGTCGATTCCGGGACCGATCTTTTCCACCTTTTAAAGGATATACCGGGAGAGGTTCGAACAATTCTCAAATTGGCCAGACAGGGCAAGGTCAAAATGGAGTTTGAACATCGTGGACTGGAACCGATGATCGCCGCCAATGACCGGATCAGCAACCGGCTTTCCTTTGCCGTTGTCCTGGCATCCCTGGTGATCGGCTCGGGCCTTATTGTTCTTTCGGGAGTTCCACCAAAATGGAATGAAATCCCCGTTATCGGCCTGATCGGCTTCATGGTTGCAGGCGCCATGGGCTTCTGGTTGCTGATATCGATCATGAGAAGCGGGAGGATGTAGAGGATGTAAAATCATCTTGAAGCCCAAATAAGCTGGTGGCGTCAACGAAGATAACAACTGAGTTTTTTGGAATAAGTTTCAGGACGTTAATATATGAAAAGAATAGCCTGAACCTTCTTTAGTGAAAAGAATGTCACGGTGCCCCGATCAATTATAGTCGTCTTTAACCGATGTTAAAGGATTATAGGGTGGAGATGGATGCACTCAATATTCATATTGGACAACAAAAAAGGTCCTCCTTGCCTGTGTGTATACCGTGCGGACAAGTCCATTCTGGTCCTGTGCAAGCTGGAGGGACGAGACCACAAAATGGTCTTCAACCTCATTCCCCCCACCCACAGGAAACGACCTATTCTTTGATAACCCATTAATATTGAAAGCTTTCAGTTAATTGTGAGTGAAAGAGAACGGTTCTGAATAGGCTTACACGCGGGAATGGAGATCTGATTGTGCGGTTGATTTTGAGGACCTGAATTACGATATCACCGCATTTGATGCAAACGGGAATCGAACCCATGTCCATTCTCTGTTTGGAGAAAATGTGGAGAAAAACATTTCCCGCGTAGGGATGCGGAGAACGTGATTCGGAGGCTCTCAACGCATTGTAAATAAAGGGCTTTTGGTGTGTTGGCACTGGGGGGACTGGATTTCCGGAAGGCGGCGAGCCCTCCACCAAATTTTTCTAAAATTATCTAATTCCAATTTATATATTTTCCGTCAACACTCCTTCCTTTGAGATTTTTTATTTTATAACATTCCCCTGGTCTCCAACGGTTTTTCATTTCTTTAGAACCTTTTAAAAATTATTTAACTTAAGATATTCCTTTCTCATTTTTGCCAAAAAGACTCTTCCCATATGTCAGAAAATAGGTTATTGCTATTTTGTGTATCTAGTCTAGTAGTATAGTTGTAAAAATAAGTTTACAGGGCAAACTTAAAGTTTTTATTGAGCAAGAATTTTTCAAAATGAAAGAATATCGCAAAGAATGGCTAAAATTATCAATTATAATAATTTCTATTTTAATGATAGGTACTCTTGGATATTATTTTTTAGAAGATGGGTGGTCACTGCTGGATGCCTTTTACATGGTAATAATAAGTGTTACCACTGTTGGGTATGGAGAAATACACGAGCTTTCTCCTGCAGGGCGTGTCTTTACCATTTTTTTAATTTTATCTGGACTTGGGGTTGCTGCCACTACAATGACAAAGGTAGCCAAGTTTTTGTTGGAAGGAGAAATAAAAGGAGCATTTAGGAGGAAAAGAGTGTCAAAAAAGATTAGCAAATTATAAAATCACTACATTGTTTGTGGACACGGACGCTCTGGCTCTACTATTTGTATAAAGTTATACGAGTTGAACATCCCCTTTGTGGTCATTGACAATAGAGAAGAGGCATTACAAATTGCTGAGGAAAGAGGATTTTTAACAGTACCTGGGAATGCAGGGAGTGATGTGACTTTGCTTGCTGCTGGCATTGAACGGGCTAAGGGATTGGTAACCTGCTGCTCAGATGACGGGACAAATTTACTCATAGCCCTGGCAGCCAGAGAACTCAATCCCAACATATATAATTTCTCTAGGAACTTTTCCCACTAATGAATCCAGGATGATTAGAGCAGGTGCTGATGAAGTGGTTTATCCTATACGTTTAGGCAGTGAGCAAGTGGCCAAATTTATAGGAAAACAATATGGTATTGATTTAGAAGACTCTACAAACTTAGCTCCTCCCAATTTATTGGGATACAACTTAAAACTAGTAAAGTATTTTGATTCAAAAAATGCTCAACTAAAAAATATTATAGATAGATATAATGCCATTAGTGTAGTTGCTTTAAAACGTAAATCTGGAATTACTATTGAAAATCCTAGTTTAGACACCCTGGTTGAAAGAGATGATTCCGTAATTTTGCTGGTAAAAGAAGATAAAAAAGCTATTACTTCACCTACAAGTTTCGAAAAAATAGTCTGGTCAGATGACTATTCCGTTGGTATCCAGTCCATTGACGAGGAGCACAGAGGTCTTATATTGCTTATCAATAGATTTGGAGATGCTCTTTTTGTCTCTAAGAGTAAAAAAGAAGTGGCTAAGGCCTTTGAGCAATTACTTGATTATACAGTAAATCATTTTAGAAACGAAGAAGAGTTAATGGAAAAATACAATTACCCTGAGATAAAGCAGCATATTCAGGATCATCATAGATTAACCCAGGAGGTGTTAGAACTAAACAAAGACAAACAGTATGTATTTTCTGATAATATCATTGAATTTTTAAAATCCTGGTTAATCAATCATATTCTGGAAGTGGATAGACGTCTTGGTGAATTTTTGGTAAAAAAGGGAATACATGAAAGGTAAAATATAATGAATTTTAAGGAACAATTAACTTTTAAAAGGTTTCAAACAATTTAAATCTAAAAAATGTTAGTTTTAGTTAGTTATTTTGGTCTTTAGTATATTTACAAAAAACTTTATTATCTAGTTTATATCATACTTACTTAAAGCTTCATTTAAAATTGAGTTAAATAAGAAAATTTAGAATGTATTTTAAAGAAGTAATAAATATAGTTAAAATTAAAATTATTTTAATGAATTTAGCAGGAATATATTTTTGGCATCTTGCCCCAAGATAAATACCAGCCATACCACCTAATCCAAAGAGTAGACCCAATCGCCAATCTGGAGCTACGGAAAGATGGGGATAAAAAGGAGCCAGTAGTTGATAGAAAATAACCCCAGCAATGGAAGTAACAAAGGTGCCCATCAAAGCTGCTCCAGCTATGGTGTAAACTGGAAGTTCAAAAAAAGTAACTAAAAAGGGAGCAATAATTGCCCCTCCACCTATTCCATAAATACCTCCAATAATTCCCACCACAAAGGTCAGAGTAAAGATTCCCCAAAAGGAAACCTCAAATTCTTCTCCATAAAAGGAATAGGCAAGTTTTTTCCAGTTAAAAGCAATAACTTTGGTTCCGGGCAGGTTTTTACGTTGCGATTTTTCCTTAAGGGACCTTACCAGATTTTCAAATTTCTTCTCACTGGTGGACAATTTTTGTTTATTTAATTCCTTTACCATTTTTAAGCCAATGTAGGCCAGGACCAAGCCAGCAAAGAATTTAAAATTGCGGGGATCCGGAAGGTAAATAACTCGAATGATTGCTCCTAGAAAAACTCCTGGAAGAGTGCCTAAGATAACCAGGAGAGTTAAGGGCCAGACCATACGTCCTTCTTTCCAATAGCGATAGACTCCACTGGGGATGGCAACAATATTAAAGACCTGGTTGGTGGCACTTACCGAAGGAGAAGTATAACCCAGGATAGACATTTGAAAGGGCAGAAGTAAAAAGGCTCCAGAAACTCCTCCCATGGAAGTAAAAAAGGAAATGCCAAAGGCCACCAGAGGAGGAATGTACCAGCTAATTTCTAAGTTGGCAGTGGGAAAGTACATTGTTTGCTCCTGTGATTTAGATGCTAAAAATAGTTAGCGAAAAGAGATAAGAGGAGCAAGACATTCTTTTTTTGAAATGACTTTGAATAAATTTTAATAAAAGTTTAAGAAGTGGACTTCCAAATTGTCGCCCTCCTGGTATGGACCAAAAAATAGTTTTTTGGGAATACCTGTTACTTTTACAAAATAAGAATCTTTATCTTGCAAAGGATTTTTAACTGCCCAAGCTGTAAATTCTTCTTCCTTAAAATTTACTTTAAGACCTTTAAGGGGATAGTTTAAGATACATTTTGCAGGTAGTTTGCCTTTTTCTCCAACTCCGTGAGCGCTTATTTCTGCTTTACTTACTCCCAAAATAGCTCCTTCCCAATTCTTGTTTTTCCCTGGCCCCACTTCAAACCAGATCCCAAGCCCTGGGTAGGCAATAACATTTAACGAATATTCCAGGTTGTACTCTGTAGGGACAGGTAGATTGGACTTAGCCACCAGTTTAGCTCCCAAGTGAGGGTGGTTTAAGGGTAAGAGAGTGCTTCCTTTTAACGGAGTGGGTAAATGATCTAAGGTTAGAGATTCATCTAGAGTTAGCCAGAGAATGGGGAAATTGATGGATTTTATATTTTGTAAATAAATAGCAAGCAAAGAAAGTCCATAACTAATAGAAGGGGTTAAATTTTCCTGGTTAGCAATGATTATCCAGAGTTTGGTTTCGTCTGCTTTTAGTTCTTTTAAGGGAGCAAGTCAGGCCATTTTTTCTAATTCATCTGTCCAAAAGTGACCTTGGGCTTCAAGTCCATATTGTTTACTGAGTTTAAGTAAGGGACCTACAATATTTTTTTCTTTAATTAAGGATGTTATCCAAATACTCATAAATTACCTCTTTAGCCTAGGGTTAAAACTGTAACTTGACTGGGAACAATACAACTTCCCATGCAATTGGGAAGCATTCCTAAAGAATTTTGTCCAGTAATACTGGTAAGTCTTTGAGCAGGGGCTCCACCTACCAATATGGTAGTACAGCCAACAATATATTCTGTTTGTCCGTCTATTAGATGGGAAACCACTCCACCAGCAGTACCTGCTTCGTCTCCAAAACTTAAAACCCCTTTTGAAAGCAGATTAATCGTAGGCATGCAATCCACTAAAACATTGGGAACTACTGGTTCGCTTAATATACTCATATTCAAATTGGGATAGGGAAGTGGTGCTCCTGCTGCTTCTGGGGTAATACATACATCGGGAAAACCAAAATTCATTCCTGGTCCTGTAGTTAACATAAACATAGTTTACTCCTTTTTTAACCTAAATGTACTTGTTCTCCATTTATGGTAATAATTTCTTCAGACATATGAGTTGCATTTTTTGAGTGCATAATAAGTGTCTCTTCTACCAAGTATCTAGATGAATTTGACTGTACTTCATTATGTTCTTTTACAAATTTAAAGGAGTTTATAAGTTTTTGGGTTAATCTTTCAATTACTTGTTCTACAGAAATGCATACCATTTTTATTTTTTTTAGGCTTGCTTTAATTTTTTTACCAGTAAATGCGAGACTTTGAATATTTATATCTCCTTTATGAGAAGAAATAAAAAAAATATTTAAAGCCAGGGTCAAATTGTTCTGACTTGCTAGGGATATATCGTTTTTAGCAATTAAATTTATTTTGCCGGATCTAGATTCAATATTTACATTGCCTTGAAAATTTAGATTTATGTCTTTGTTTTCTTTTGCTCTATCTAATACAGACAAGATAAAACTTTCTCCTTGACTATCTATAGATATTAATACTTTATCTCCTATTTCTGGTTTGATTAAGCAACTTATAGATTTCTTAGTTTGTATTTCTCCATTATTAGTTTTTACAATCCATTGTTGGTTTTTAAACGCAACAATATTTCCATATTCTAGCCATGGCTGGTCAAGGTCTAGTTTTTTAGCAATGTTTTTCATAGAATTCTCCTCTAAATAATATTGGGTTGCCAATTTTCTGCCTCTTCTAAATCTTTGTCTATTTTTTGTAATATTTTTTTTGTTTGTTCCATCCCAAATAGTGTGTTCTTCAATTGTTTTATATAGATTGGCCATAAATAAATTTGCTTGAGTAAAGTCAGCACCAGTTAAATTGGCAAAAGAAAAGTCAGAGTAAGAGCAGTCTGCATACTTAAATATGGTTGTTATACATGAAGATTTGGAGAAAACACAATTTTTTAAATTAGAATTAGTGAAATTGGCTTCTCTCAAGTTAGCTTTTCCAAAAAATGATTTAGCAAAGGATGAGTTAGTTATGTTTGCTTTTTTTAGATTAGCCTCCATAAACATAGTATTTTCGCCTATTACTTCCTTTAAATTTGCCTCTTCTAAATTAGTTTTGTAAAAGTAGGAAAAGGATATCTCTGCTCTATTGAAGTTTGCTTTTTTTAAATTTGATTCGCTAGCATTTACTTGAATAAATTTAACATTGCTAAAATCATATTCTTCGAGATCACATTTATTAAAAAGTATCTTTAAAAAGTTAACTCCTTTAAAAATAGTATTTTTTAATTTTGCATCGTTGAAAGTGACTTTAGTGAGTTTTGCATTATTAAAGTTAGCTGCTGTTAAATTAGTTTTGTTTAAAATTATTTTTTCTAAAATTGAATTTTCAAAACATGCCTTTTCAAAATTTGATTGAGAAAATGAGGACCAAGAAAGAACTGCATTTGAAAAATTGGCCAGAGAAAAATTAATTTCATTCATTACGCACATATGAAATTTGACATTTTTTAAACTCGTTTCTTTGAAAATAAGGTTGGATAAAATGACTCTGTTAAGCTCAATTTCATCCAAGCATGCACCCGTAAAATCACAGTTTTTAAACCCTGTTTTTTGAATGTTTGCTCTTTTTAAGTTTGCCCCTTTAAAAGATACGTTTTCAAATCTCCCTCCTGTTAAATCTGTATGGGATAGATCAATGTTAGTAAGGTTAACATTGGAAATAGTGTCGTTATTCTTTATTGCTTTTAAGATTTCTTCTTTAGTCACTTAACTCTCCATCTTGCAATAAATCAATTCTACCTTCTAGAAAAGTTTTCTTTATGTTAGCTCTGCTTATCTTAGTATTTCCCATGATTGCCTTATAAAAATCAACTGCAAATAGGTTTGAATCCCTTAAATCTGTATTAACTAATCTTGTTTTTCTAAGAGAACCTTGAAAAAGATTTATTCCTCTTAAATTAGCTTTTTCAAGGTCACACTTTATAAATCTACTGTTTTTAGCTGGAACATAAAAGAAATTGCTTTCTTTTAACTTACAATCTTCAAATATGGTTGATTCAATAGTACTTCCTTGAAAATTGGCACTATTTAGCTTGGTTTCTCTAAAGCATCCATTTATAATAATTGAATTAGTAAAATTAGAATTTTTAAAGTCAGCATCTTTTGCAGTACGCATGTTTACTAGTTTAGAGTCTATAAATAGAATATTTTTTGCTTTTGATTTTATAAAAATAGTATTGTCTAAAGAAATATTAGAAAAGTTTGTATTATCTAGAGTATTATCTTGAAATATACATTTTGAAATTTTACTTTCCAAGAAAATTGCATTGTTGACATTACTTTTTGATATGGAATTCATACTCAATTTTGCTTGATGAAAATTAATATCTTTTAATTTTGCCTTTTGTAAGGAAGACATTTTGATATTGGCACTTGCGAAATTTGATTTTATAAAATTTGTTTCTAAGATGATAGACATATATATGGTACATTTTTTTAAGCTAGTATTTTCAAAATTTGTATATTTTAAAATGCTTTTTTTAATTTTTGAGCCCTCTAGGTTGGCTCTAGAAAAGATAGCTTTGTCTACAATTGTTTTGTTAAACGTGACCTTTGTTAGATTGCAATTAGTAAAATTAGTATTTGAACATATAGCTTCTGTGAAATCCGCTCCTTCAAGGTTAAGACCTGATAAGTCTAGGCCAGCTAACATGGTTTGACTAAGGTTTTTATCTTTTTGGTATTTTTCAATAACTTGCTCTCTGGTAAGAGGTTCTAATCTATCTGGGTTTAGTCCTTGAGTCTTTAATTTGTCTTTAAACTCTTCAATGGTTTTACCTGATTTTAAGTTGGCTATTTTTTCTTTTGCTTTAGTTAGCTTGTCTACTTCTGTAGCATATCGTTTAGCAGCATTTTCTCCCATTAGACTTGCTTGTTTTGCACTTGTATTCAGTTTAGCTTCTATTTCTGGAGTAAGCTTATTGTGACTTCTTAATTGTTCTTTTTGTTCTTTTATGATTTTAGCGAGTTCTTTTCCTTGTTGAGCTAAGTCTTTAGGTTCAGGAACTTTAGAGTTTAATGCCTTTTCTGGTTCTAGACCCATTTTTTTTAATTTTGGTTCCAAATCTTTTTTTATTTTTGTAATCTCTTGTTCCAATTTTGTTTTCTTAGATGCTAAATCGTTTATCTTAGGTTGATGAAAGGCCTTTAATTCAGTTTGAAAATTTTTTATAATTCCTTTTATATCTAAAGTGGGTAAGCTAAAATCTTTTAAGAGAGAATCTTTTGATAGTTTTCCTGGTTTCGGAAGATTGATATTTATATTGTGTTTCTTAACAAAGTCTTCTGGCATAACCTCCATTACCCAAGTTCTAATGTCTATATTATTTTTGGGTAGTTCAAATAAATTATTTCCAATAGTAAATGGTAATGTTTTTATGTTTGGATATTTATCCCTCCAGACCTGTAATTTGTGCTCAGAATAATTTTTAGGTACAGCGATAATAAGTAACATGGCATCATCAATGGCTTTTTTTATAGTGTCATCTAGTTTATCTATCTCCTCAATATCTTTTAATGCCAAAATAGTGCATGCATCTCCTACTTCTTGTTCTAAAAGATAGGCTGCAAGTTCGTCTTCAATAATAATTACTGGTACTTTTTCTTTTTCAACAGCAGGTAAAAAAATAGGACTGAATTGAGAACCTGGCATCAAAAATTCATCATAAGAAGAGGCCCAATCAGAGCTTCTTACTTTAAAGCCAATTAACTTTTCTTCTTGAAAGTAGGGGATTACCAATCCTTTGGGAATAATAATCTCTTTTTTGTTTTTTATGTTCCAGTTGCTTAGATTTTCTTTTCTTTCTTCTTGGTTTAATCCCAACCAGACCTTTTCAATAGTTTCTTTTTCAAAGCCCATTGAGATTAAAATCTTTTTTACGTCCTTGTTTTTTTCTAAATTTTTCCTCCAGAATACAACTAAAGGAAAACCCTGTTTATGCCAGGGATCATCAGGTCCTTTTTTTCTAAGATGTGATCCAGGTCAAGCTCCTTATCTAGGTGCTGGAGCTGTTCTTTTGGTAATTCTTTATATTTATTTTTCAAACTTTCTTTAATGGCTTCAAGTTGGTCTAAGCTGTTTTTTTTATGTTGTTTGATAGAGGAAAAGATTTTGTGAATCTTTCTTTCTGTTTTATCCAGGTTTTCTCTAAGTTGATCAAATGCATTTAAAGGTATTTTTACTAAATGTCCCCACTTGGTATGCATGTTTTGGGCTAAGAGTTCAAGTTTATCTATTTGTTTTCTGGTTTGTTGAATACTTTGAATCTTTTTTTCCTCTATTTCATCCAAGGTATAAGTCATTTTTGGAGCTTTGCCCATTGCTTTTAGTTTTGCATTTTCTATCTTTTTGGGAAGAGACTTAATTTTCTTTAAGGTCTTAGCTATTTCTTTTTGAGCATTTTCAAAAGGTGATAAGTCAATATCAACAGCTCTATTTATTTTCTTTTTTTGTTCTTCTAAATAATGAGATTTAGGTTTAGGCTCCTCATGTAAAGACTCTTGGGCTAGAAAAATATATTTTACATCTCTAAATTCTTCGTCTTGGATTTCAGTTAGACCTCTGTAAATTAAAAGCCCTTTTTCTATTTCAGGGAAAAGCCAGAGAGTATCAATATTGTTTTTTACTTCAACAAATTCTTCTAAAGTGTCTTGTTTAGAATATTTTATCTTAGTAACAAAGCATCTGATTTTAAGGCCAGGGAGTTTAGATTCTATTACAGGTATATCTGGATGCATGTTGGTGATGGTTATTTTTTCATCACCCTGGAAATATTCCTTTAAAAATTGATCTTCAGAAGCCATGTTAAAAAAATCATAATTCATGTCCTCTGGAAAGTAAGGCCATTTTTCCTTTAACCATTTTTCATCATAAGTCCCTTGTTTATTAAATCTTTGAGGCCACATGATATCGATGGGACCAAAGGAAGCGGGTTCAGGCCTATCTTTTATGGATACTATCAATTGATTTGGATATTCCACATTAGGGAGAGGAATTACTTCTTTTCCATCAGGAAGTAATACCTTATCAATACCTTTACCTAGAGGATTTTTTTTATAATTTTTGCCACCAAAGGCATTTTTCCAGGATATGGGCATCTTCGTAAAGGGTTTGGGCTCTGAAATTTTCCAGCCCAAGGGAGATGGTTTCCAATACCTGTCTCCAAAAACTGTTAAGGTCTTATTTAAATTCCCTACTTTTACTCTGACTTCTAACACGGGTGTTGCTTTTTGTTTTGGGCTAAAGCAACTGCCAGTAAGTAATAGCTCTCCCCGAGGCTTCGGTATGCCCATATCAAGTATTGAATTGCCCTTTAATGTATTAGGTAGTTTTTGCCACAGCTCTTGCTCAGTTAAAATATTTTTAGGGTTTATGAGATCAAAAAGTATAAATTTAGAACAAACTAAATAGATTTTATCTTTTATCTTTATAGACTTTATAAAGAGAGATATGGAATTATCTTTTAATATTTTCATGTTTATATCATCAAAGTCACATTTGCTAAGTTGGCTACTGTGTTGTTAATGGCTAAAGTTTCTTCTCTTAAATTTATTACGCTGCTTACAATTTGATTTTGTACATCTCTAATTTCATTTACATTATCTTCAATTTTTGTAGCCATTGATGTAAGATTTACTTGTTGACCACTTAATGTTTTAATATCTCCCTGTAATTCAGAAACTTCCATGGTTAAAGTTAGGTTCTCTTGTTCGAGCTTTGTAACTTGACTGCGCAATGTTGTAAGTTCTTCTTGTAAATCTAAGACCAAATTTGCAAGCATATTTAACTCTTCTGTCATAGTGTTTTTTATTTCTGCTGCTTCTGTTTCTTCTGAAACCACTTTTAAGTTAGTTCCAAGTAAGTAATCTGACGCTTTAGAAATAAGACTATAAGCAGGTATTAAGGCAGTCTTCCATGATTTATAAGTGTCGTGTCCTCCTATATGAGTAGTTGAAGATGTTCCTATTACTGCCAGCGTATGTACTCCTCCTACCAATTTGTTTTCCATTCCAATAATAGTATCTGACTTTCTTCCAAAAATATATTCGGAAACATTGCCCCCAATTATTTCATTCTTAACTCCAGCTTTTATTTCAAAGGGCCCTACAGTGTACACCTTTAAACCATCATCAGATTCTTCTGAGGATTTTTTTGGTTTGCCATTTTTATGTTGATGTCCTTCCTCTTCATCTTTTTTTGCACCCAGGCGGATGAAAGTATTTTGAGTAGGAGTGTGTAAAATAATGTTTTGTTTTCCAGCCTTGTCTTCAATATGAATCTTATTCCCTCCAGCAGTAGTAATTTTACTCATGGTCTGATCGGTATTTACCACTTGAGAAGGAGTATCTGGATTTGGTACTGCTGCTGCGATTACTGGGCGATCAGGATTGCCTTCAACAAAAGTAATCAAAACTTCTGTTCCCTTATGTAAAGGGAAATGCATTCCATGATTAGAACCAGCATAAGGCGTAGCCATTCTTATCCAGGTAGATGCTTTGCCATCTTTTTTGCCTGATAAATCAAAGGGAAGAATTACTTTATATCTGCCATGATCGTCTAGTTCAGCGTATTCTCCTGTACCTTCTGCATCTATCTTCGCATTTATGGTTCCTACTATTTTAGGGGCAGGCGTTTTTTTCTCAGCTCTAAACTGGATATCAGCAGGAATTGCCTTGAAATTATTTTGGTAAAAAACTTTTTTTCCTGAGTAGAGAGAGTAGAGGAAAGGCCACTAATAAGATAACCTCCTTGGGCTCCTTCATGGTTAATCTCTACTGTTAGGTATTGCTGATTAAAATCTTCTCGGTAATGGTTGTCTAGAGTAAAAAGATAGCCTGGGGCTAAGTAAGGAATTGTGCTATTGCCGATAAACTCTTTTTTAGTGCAGCGAATTTGTTCAGCCCTTATTTTGGCCAGTCTATTTCCTTCTTCTGGAGTTAAAAAGTTCTCACCATAATAGTATACTTCTCCTATCCCTTCTTTATCTACCAGGGCACTGCCAGATATTTCTAGGGATGGTTTCATATAGTTGTAATCTTTTAACAAAATTCTTTGAGGAATATTATTGTATTTACAGATTAAACTTTGAATAATTTCGTTTCTTTTTTCATGATCTAAACCTGAGGGAGGAGAATAGTAAAAAGTGCTACCATTAGGATGAGCAGTGTGAGAAATTTTAGTGTCTGTAAATATAATTTTTTCTACATCTCCACTTTGATCAAAGTAATAGTATATTCCTTCTCTTTCTAACCATCTATTTAAAAAGTTAAAATGAGTTTCATTATATTGGCATACAAATTCATATTCTGGATATTTCTTTTGTAATTTTAATTCATAATCATTTCTAAATAAACCTGCATCTTTTAAAATTGCCTCTATAAGTTGAATTGGAGTTTTGTTGAGAAATATCTGGTTGTGATAAGTAAGAGTTAAATACCAAAGCTTTGGAACTAAAGTAGCCTTATAAAAGGTATACTTGTCAACTTGGTGTAGCTGTTCAAAAGAAGATATAACTCCATTAAAATTTACCTTAGAGCCATCTTCTCTGATAATGCTGAACCTGGCTCTATTTTTTATGATATCTTCATGCTTAATATTTTCATTTTCAGAAATTAGATGGATTTCAAATTGATAGAGTAGGGATAGACCTTCTTTACCCCAAAAGGAGATTACATAAAATGTATCTTCATCTACTGCCTTAGAAGTAAATTTAAATTTTTCTTTTTTAAAGAACATACGAAAATACCTCCATTAAATTTAGCTAAAGTTTAAAAGAAATTCTCCTTTTTCATCTGTTTCTAAGGACACCTTAGAGGGCATTTTGCCTGCACTTAAATGAGAAAGGATTTCTTGAGATAATTTGGGCAGAATATTCATATTTAAAATAAATTCTATATTTCTTGCCCCGGTTTCTACTTCTGTGCATCTATCTGTAATTTTTTCAACAACTTTAGGTGAATAACTAAAGTTTATTTTATTATTTTCCTTTAAGTTATTTGCTAATTTGTTTAGTTTTAGTTCTACGATTAGTTTAAGAGCTTCTTTCTTTAGACTATAGTAAGGCACAAGATTCATTCTAGCTAGTAATGCTGGCTTGAAATGTTTGGATAGAATTGGTCTTATAGCAGTACTAATGGTTTCCAGAGGTGGATATTCTTCTCCTTCTAAAGTCATTTCCTGAATAATATCTGAAGCTAAATTACTGGTTAGAAAAATTATAGTATTTTTAAAGCTTATTTCTTTACCTTCTCCATCTGTTAATACTCCTTTATCAAATACCTGATAAAAAAGATTTAAAACATCTGGATGAGCCTTTTCCACTTCATCCAGGAGGACTACGCTATAAGGCTTTTGTCTTACTGCTTCAGTCAACATACCTCCTTCCCCATAACCTACATAACCTGGAGGGGAGCCAATGAGTCTACTCACGGTATGGCTTTCCTGGAATTCACTCATATTAACGGTAACTACTTGTTTGCGACTGCCAAAAAGTATCTCTGCCAGGCAAAGTCCAGTTTCAGTCTTGCCAACCCCACTTGGTCCTACCAAGAGGAATACTCCAATGGGACTATCCTGCTTGCCAATGCCAGCTTTTCCAGCCTTAATTACTTTGCCAATGACTTCTAAGGCTTGATCTTGTACTTTTATTTGCTCTTTTAATTTTTCTTCCAGACTGAGTAAAAGTTTGGCCTCGTCTTGGAGCATTTTGCCTAAAGGAATACCTGTCCAATCTGAAACCACTTGAGCTACAACGTCAGGATTTACTTCTATTTGTAAAAAGGATTTTTGGGCTTGTATTTTTTTTTAGGTCTTGATGGATTTTATCCATTTCTTTTTTTAATTTATCTTTGTCTTCTCCTGTGCTTTGAGATAGTTTTTCTCTTAAATTTAGAAGCTTATCTACACATTCTTTTTCTTTTTTCCATTTAGATGTTAAGTCTTTAATCTATTTTTCTATTGTTTTTATTTTGTTTTTTAAATTTTTATAATGTATTTTGTCTATAGTAATGTTGTTTTGTGCATCTCTGTCTAAAGCTTCTATTTCTCTTTCTATGGCTTGTTTTTGTCTTTCTTTATCTTCTATTTCTGCTGGCTTAGAGGTAAGGTTTATTCTTACCCTTGCACAGCTTGTGTCTAACAAGTCTATGGCTTTATCTGGGAGAAACCTGCCAGTGATATATTTATGAGCTAAATTAGCAGAGGCTTCAATGGCATCATCTCTAACAACTACTTTGTGGGATTTTTCATAATTCTTTTTTATTCCTCTTAAAATTAACTTGGTAGTTGAAACATCTGGCTCATCAAGTTTTACCAGTTGAAACCTTCGAGCAAGGGCAGGATCTTTTTCAAAATACTTTTTATATTCACTCCAGGTGGTAGCTGCGATAGTTCTTAATTCTCCTCTGGCTAAGGCTGGTTTTAAGAGGTTGGCTGCGTCACTTCCGCCTGCAGAGCCTCCTGCCCCTACTAGAGTGTGGGCTTCATCTATGAAGAGGATAATGGGCTTTTCCGAGGCCTTTACTTCGTCAATTACTCCCTTTAATCTGTTTTCAAATTCACCCTTCATGCCTGCGCCAGCTTCTAATAACCCCAAATCTAATCCTAGTAAGGAGACGTCTGTTAAAAAATCAGGGACATCCTGTTGGGCAATGCGTAAGGCCAGGCCTTCTACCACTGCTGTTTTACCCACTCCAGGTTCACCTACACAGATGGGATTGTTTTTCTTCTTCTGCCCAGGATATCTATAATTTGTCTTATTTCCTTGTCTCTTCCAAACACAGGGTCTATTTTTCCTTCCTTTGCTCTTTGGGTAAAATCAATGCAAAAGCGGTCTAAAAAACTTCCCTTTTGGGCAGAAGGAATTTTTCCTTTTTCTGTTTTACTAACTGGATTTTCTTTAGAATTTTCCAAGATACTCCAGAAGTTTTCTTCTAGATTTTGGAGATTTATTTTTTTTAATAACTCTCCATATTTTTCTAATAGGTAAAAGTTAGGTCTTTTAAGTAGAGCCATCAGCAAACTAGCAGACCTAATCTGGTCATCTTTAAGATCTATGGAAGATATAAGCCAGCTATCTGCAAAAAGTTCTATAAGTATAGGAGAAAAAACAGGTTTCCCTGTATTGCCGACTTTTAGATTTTCTAAAGATTGCTCAACAAGCCTTCTAAGCCTTTCTATATCAACAGAAAAATGTTTTAAGATCAAAAACCAATCAGCTTCTAATTCTTCTAAAATTTTTAGAATAAAGTGTTCTAAACTTATTTCATAGTGGGTTCTGGATACACATAGTCCTGCAGCTCCATGCAAGGTGGAAGTGCATACTTCATTTAAGTTTTCTATTAAGCCTTTTAAATCAACACTTACCATCTGATTTTCTCCTTTAATGTTGCGCAAGACATATTTTCTGTCTTTGGTTGGTTTTAGTTTTACCCAACCAGGTATTCCATCCTAGATAGCCTGTTTCTTGTTGTCCAAGTTTAATGGGATTTATTATAGTGGAATCCAACTTCACTATTAAATCCCATTTCAAAGGCTGATCTAGATAAAAATCTATAATTTGTATTAGTTGTTTATATTTTTCAGTAAAGGGAAGTAGGTGTAAGAGCTCTTTTAATTCTTTTATCTCAATTATTATTGCAAATTTTCCCATTCTATCTTGTATCTTTTCCCCTAGATAAGTGCTTTCTCCCAGGCTATGATTAAATTGGCCCAAGTGTAGCCATTGTTCTTGAGGAATACTTGCCCATCTAAAAACACACTGGACAATTTCCAGGTCTTGGAGGTTTAAGATTTTTTTTAAAAGAATTTCTAAGGAAGTAGCAGATCTGGGGAATTGGGAAATAAGCCCAATGTAGCTTAAAAATATTGTATGATTTTCTACTTTTTCTCTAAATTCTTCTATTTTTAAACCAATTAACGCGTATAATCTATCTATAGTTGCGGTATCTTGTTCTTCAATTATCTTATATCCTAACTCATACTTAGACCATCTCTGAAATAAAAGATGGTAAAGAGGGTTGTTTAAGATATCAATAAAATCTCTGGTAATACTCCTATCTTCTTCTTTTTCTTCCAAAAGCATTTCTGTATAATAAGTAGGAAGAGGAGAAGAGGCTCCATAAAGTCCAAGAAAGGTAGTTGTGATATCAAATTGATAGGAATGGTTGGTTTCCCTTTTTCTATTTTTACTATATCTGTACCTGGAAAATCTAAAGAAAGTTTTGGCCTTATTCTAATGATTTCTTCTACTTCAGAAACACCTTTTTCCTTTAAAATCAGGCAAAGTAGTCTATAAGCCTGGATAAAAGAAAATTGACTGCTCTTCTCAATTAGGTGCTCTATTAAATCAGAGTTCTGCGTCCTATGGTTGTTGGCCATGTAAAGTTTATTCCTCCAGATAAATCTGTTACTTTTAGTTTTATAAAAGAATTTAAGTGCGTATATTGACTAAAAAGTTCCTTTAGAACAGAGCAAAAGAGATACATATCTCCTGTAGAGGCAAATTCTTCTTGATTAAGAGTTAGTAAAACCTCTCTTCCCCTGAGTATTATTCCTTTTACTATTTTATCTACAGCTTTTACCTGTATATCTTTAATGGAGTCTATTCTTTTGTCATTTGCCAAAACTTTTGCTTTATCTGTTCTTTCTTGAAAATTGTAAAATTTTAATATTTTCTTCAAACCCTGGGTGTTAGCTAGAGACAGTAAATTTAAGGAGATATGAGAAATGAAATCCCAAAGTTTTTCCTTACTGAGAAGAGGCATGACACTGGAAGTTACTGGGATTATATTTTTAAACTCAACAGTTTCTGGAGAATTACTGGTAGGCTCAGATATATCTCCTAAATGTATTTTTTCGGTTAAACTTCCATTGGTACAGAGTAGTTTGCAGGTTATGGTTTGCTTTTTTATTTCTTTTAACTTTTCTGGATAAAATATTTTTAAAAAGGTTTCTGGTTTGTTGCTAACAGGAGAAAGAGAGTGTCTAACCTGGTAATAAATTTGATTTTCTTTGGTAGGGGTAAATATGCTAAAGGGAAGATAATCAATTTTTTCCACACTTCCTTCTACATATCCAGATACCTCCTGTATGTCATATATTATGGGATCTAACTCTTCCTGTCTTTCTGGAAGCACTCTTATCTTTTCTTTTGTATGTTCTAATATAATTGGTTCAGACTCACTTTCAAAAATATTGATAACTGGAGTTGCATATAAAACAAAGTTATCTAATCCTACCTGTTTTAAATTCCTATTTCTATTTTTAAATATAAAAGATAGCTTAACTTCCTCTGTAGATTTTAATCTATTATTTAAATTTGTTAAGCGTAAAAAGAGAAATTTTTGAGGTAAAAGAAAATATTCTTGAATTAAGGTAAATCCTGGGAAAATATTTTCTGACAGAGGTAAAATAGAGTTATGAGGATCAAACCCCAGAGGATAAAGGCTTTTATTTCCTAAATATTCCTTTGTATTATCTTGAGGATAGGTAAGTACAATATCTTCTAAGTTAGTGGTAAGAGCTAAGAAAATTTCAGTTGCGGTGATAAAATCTCCGTGTAAGAAAAAATCCAGATAATCTATGGAGAGGCTCTTTAGGTCCATTTTGCTTTTGAGGGTAATAGTGATTTTTTCTTTGTTGCCAGGTATATCTTCTTTTTCTACCTGTACAATTTCTAAGGGGTAAACTTTAGTCTCAAAGCAGGTTTGAAAAATACACCTTCCTTTTTCTTCAATAGGAGGAGTGCTTAAAGAAATTCCTTTAGGTATGGTTAAAGGACTACTCAGACTGGTTTTGGGAAAAAATTTGACAATGGAAGTAGCAGGTACAGATTTCAAGAATTGAGGGAAGATTATGGCTGCCAGATTGTGAATGATTTCTGGAAAATCGTCATCTATTTTTTTTCTAATAAGAGCTGTTAAAAAGGCCACTCCTTCCAGAAGTCTTTCCACATCTGGGTCTGCAGATTCACCACTTAGCATGGGCGCTGCTGTGGGATGTTTTTGGGCAAATTCTTTAGCTAGTACTCTTAAATTATAGAGTTGTCGTTGATAATATTCTTGCATACCTACTCACTTATTTTTACTTGTCCGTTGGGGTCTATCCAGGTTTCAAAGGTAATGGGGATATTTCCTTTTTCTTTTAAAAAACCTTCCAGGCGAAAATGTAGAGATAATTCTTGCCTGGGATTGGGTTCATAAATGATTTTTACTCTGGTTAGTCTGGGCTCATATTTGCTTATAAAGTGTTGAATTTCTGTAGCCATTTTTTGCCCCATGGTTTCCATGCTTTCTGAGGGAAAATTGGTTAAGTCAGGTATCCCAAATTCAAGGTCTAAAAGTACACTTCCTTTACGGGTGTTGAGGAGGAGGTTTAAGTGATTGAGGACTGAAGAGATTGCCCGAGAGATACCTGTCCCCACTTGGGATTCTGGGTTTTCCAGATTATAGATTCTCTCCAGCAATCTCTCTTCAGCCATAGTTTAACCTTCTTTAGGAGCTCTCCAATCATCCTCTGCTTCTTTATTGGCAGTTTTGTGGGACCAAGTAATTTTGCTGTAAGTAAAGGCTACGTCTTCTAAATCTGGAAGGGCCTTTTGGGTAGCGTCTAAGGTATTGGGCTTATAATGCTCAATTGCCACTACAATAGCATTTTCCAGCTTTACTTGAAAATAGAGTTCTTCCTGGCCTTTGTCATTGATGCGATAATAGTCCAACTGCCAGGTCTTCATTTGCTCTCCAGAGGTACAGGCCTGATAAAGGAGAGGAGAACTGGGATCTACATGCTTGGTGATGATAAAGGGTTTGTGCACTCTCTGTCCTGTAGGAAGTCCACTTAAACTATCTCTGGGGATTTCCACTCCGTGTTTTATGGCATAGACTAAGAGAGTCTTTTCTCTACCCTTTTGAGTGCAATCACCTTCAATTTTACCCTGGTTTTTACCTTCTAAGGTCAAATAACCTGTCATAGCCATGATTTAATGCCTCCTTTTAGTTTATTCTTTATCCAATTTACCTACTAGGGATAGAGTAAAAGATGCTCCCATGTACTTAAAGTGAGGTTGCACCATCATACTTACTCTATACCAGCCAGGTTCTCCCTCTACATCTGATACCTGGATATGGGCCTTGCGCAGGGGCCTTCTGCTTCTAACGCCTGGAGATGGATTGTCCTGGTCAGATACGTATTGACTAATCCACTTGTTTAACTCTGTTTCTAACTCACCTCTATTTTTCCAGGAGCCAATATTTTCTCTTTGAATAACCTTGAGATAATGGGCCAGCCTGCTGACAATAAAGGAAGTTGCGTGCCCAGCTTGTAATTTAGTTCTGCCTGCTTGCCCTCGGTTGTATTGGCAAACTTTTTGGGTTTCTGGACAGAATTGGCTGAGAAAAAGGCTGCATTGTCGCTACCTTTGCGCATAGTAAGAGCTATAAAGCCTAATTCAGCCAGTTCAAACTCCCTTCTTTCAGAGATGAGTACTTCTGTGGGAATTTTGGTTTGTAACTCTCCCATGGCTTCATATTGATAAAGAGGTAGGTCTTCTACAGTTCCACCTCCCTGAGGGCCAATGATATTGGCACACCAGCGATATTTGGCAAAACTATCTGCAACTCTGGAAGCAAAGGCAAAAGCAGTATTGCCCCAGAGAAAATTAGAGTCTCCAGCAGACACGTCTTCGTGGTAATTAAAGTTTTTAGTAGGATTAGATTCAGGGTTATAAGGAGGTCTAAGCAAAAACCTAGGAAGGGTCAGACCTATATTTCTGGCATCTTCACTTTCTCTAAAGGCATTCCACTTAGTGTACTGAGGCATTTCAAAGATGGACTTTAAATCTTTGAGATTAGGAAGCTCTGCAAAACTTTTGATGCCAAAAAATTCAGGACTAGCTGCGGCGATAAAGGGAGCATGAGACATGGTTGCTACGCTGGCAATGTTTTGGAGTAGTTTTATATCCCTGGGATTATGACTAAATTCAAAATTACCTACCAACAGGCCATAGGGTTGACCCCCAAATTGGCCGTATTCTTTAGTGTATACTTTTTGATACAGGCCAGACTTAACTACCTCTGGTGAGTCTTCAAAATCTTCTAAAAGCTCTTCTTTGGTCACATTTAAGATTTCCACTTTTATGTTTTCTCTAAAATCTATCCTATCTATTAGAAACTTTAAAGAGCGCCAGGCAGATTCTAGCTTTTGAAAGTCTTTATTGTGCAAAATAGCATCCATTTGCTTACTGATTTTTTGGTCTATTTGAGCTATCATTTCATCTACCATAGGAGCAGAGATGCGTAAGTCTTCTTTTTGGGAGGTTAAAAGTTCATCCAGAAAAGCGCTTATACCTTTTTTGGTGACTTCATATCCTTCATCTTCTGGCTTTAATTTAGTGGCTTGGACAATTTCATCTAGAAGAGAGCTTTCTTGTTCAGTTGTTTGTTTTTTTCTTCTTTTTGTTGTTGAGTAGACATATTTTATCCCCCTTATTCTTCTATACCTAATTCTTTAAATAGCCTGTCTCTTTTATCTTTATCCTTTACTAATTCAGTTATTTTTTTCCTGAATTCTGGAATATTACCCAGTGGTCCCTTTACTGCCTTTAGAGCATCTCTAAGCTCTTTTAGCTTCTTTAGTTCTGGTACCTTTTCTACAATAGCATCTGGTTCAAAATCCTTAATACTTTTGAATTCTAAACTTAAGCTCATTTCTGCATCTGGATCGTCACTTAATTCATTCTTAACCACTGTATCTAGTTTTACTTTCATTCCTGCCAATACTTCATCGAAATTGTCTTTATCTACATTGATTGCCTTTCTATTTTCCAAAGGTTCTTCACTTTCTTGTCCAGTAAAGTCTCCCATAACCATCATTTTTAAAGGAAGCTCCACTTCTTCTTTGGCGTCTCCTGTAGCTGGCTTATAAACTATGTTTACCCTTTCTTTAGGTGCAACAGATGCTTCTTTAGACATGTTAATCCCTTCTTGGTTTTTTATTTATAAAAAATTTAAAACTATTGCTGGGTTAAGTAAGGATAATTTATCGTAAATACTTTCTAGCATATCTTGATGGTTATCTTTACCGGTTTGTAATACTTTAAGGCAAGCAACCAGACCTTGTACAGCTAATTCAGGTTCCCATTCGTCTAATTTATACTTTGCTATAAAATTTAGTATCTTGTAAACATATGGAAAATATAGTTTATTTTGGTTTTGTTCCAAGAATAAATTTACAAGTTTTATATACCAGAATATCTTTTCCCTTTTACTTTGGGTTAAAGATATTTCCTTTTGTAATTTTAATAAAGTTTCTTGCAGTCCTTTGGATTTAATGTTTTCTTTTATTGAGGTAAAAATTGTGTCTATTTTTTTAAAAAGTTCATCGTGATTGGTAATATCAGATAAGGGGAGTGAACTAGAGACAGGTTTATTTAAAGTTTTTAACCATTTTTGGGTATTGGTATCAGCAAAGGGAGTATTATCTGAAAAACAAAGCTGCTCTATCCCTGGTAGTTTGTTTAGAAACCACTTTACTTCCTGTTCTATGGCTTTGGCAGCTAAGTTTTGTCCGAGATTCTCTAGGGCTTCTTTAGAATAACGACTCAGATCCAGCCAGAATAAGAATTGAGGCACATAAGATTCAGCAGTTTCTAGGAGTGCTGGCCAGTCTTGATTTTGATAGAGATTTTTCAGGGCGTTTATAATAGTTAGATCTGGAGGTGGTAATAAGGTTTTTCCCTGTTCAGCCATGGGTTTATCTTCTATATTTAGCCAGCTTACAATTCTGTTTAATCTAAATAACTCTGGCCAGTAGGGTTTTTCTTTAGCTATAATAAGGCTGGCTTTATTTAAGAGAGAAAATCCTTGCTCCATTAAGGCCTGGGAGTTTTCTTCACTTGCGGCTGGTTCTGAAGCAGTGGCAGGTTCTGGTGAGGGATTTTGAGAAAAATCAGGTGGTGGAGAAGAGGGAGGTGGATTTGAAGGTGGAGAAGGCGGGGGAATAGAACTCTCTGAAGGGGCAGTAATTATTTCTTCCAGGTTTTCTTTTAAGTTGAGAAAAGAAGGACCATCTGGCAACTTATCTGCAATAAATTTATCTATATCCTCAAGGTTTTTTAAAAGGGCTTTCTTTTCATTTTGTTCAATTTTATATTTTTGTTCTATTTTTAAGCGTTTTTCTATTTCTTCTTTCCACCAGTTTAAAGCATTTTTTCTTCCTTTCATTCTTTTTTTAGGAGGATATAGCTCATCCCAAAAGTTATAAAGTATATCACGTAAAATCTTTATGCCAATAAATAGACCTTGTATTCCTTGTAGATGAAAAAGAGCAATCCCCAGGTAGGTAGTAATAATTAAATCCTTGGATTTTTCTTTTAAGATTAACTCACTTAATTTGGCGACTTTTTCCCAATCTGGAGGAGTAGTAGCTGTAGGGGAAGAAAGTTTGTCTATTTCTTGCTGGACTGCTTCGTATTCAGGTTCATAGCGAACATCTTCTCCAGCTCTTTTATCTTCACTTATGGGAAGTTGGCCTAAATTTTCCAAATCCATATTTAAGTTACTCCTCAAAGGGACACTCAATAATTGTTTGAGGTATGGTTTTTGGGGTAGAATTAAGTAAGTTTAAGATATCTTCTTGATTTTTTAATTTATAACCTATTTTTATCCATTTTATATTAGCTTTTTTTAAGTATTCTTGATTAGAAGGAAAATCTTGAGGATAAAAAGTTTTACTCCCATTTTTAAAATCCTGTAAGAACCTGGCAAAACCTAAAGAACCAGGATAGTTTTTGTGTAAACTTAAATCAGAAAAAATTATACTTAAGGTGGTATCACCGCATTTTTGGGGAGACCAGTTAAACTTTAAGGTTTGAGAATAGTTATAATTGTTGAGAGTAAAATTGGTGTCAGAGCAGTTGACTTTTAAACTTACATAATAAGGAACTACATTGGCTTTGGTATTAACCTCTATGGGTATAGTAGTTAATTCTATAGAATAATTGTCTTTTTGATTTAGACTTAGTCTGTTACTTTTTTGAAGAAGGGATAAAATTTCCTTATTAAAAGGAAGATACATCTTTCTAAAATTTGGCTTTAGTCTGTAACCATTTTCTCCACCAATAATAAAAGGAGTGAGGTAAGTATTGTAAAATTTCCAGAGAGCTCCTTCATCCTTTTTAAATAGATTTTGAGTAAGGCTATCTTCATCGCTTGCCTTAACAACACTTAATACATCCTGCTCCCATTTGTTTTCCAAGTAACAACTAGCCTTTCTTGAACTAAAGTCTAACAGAAAGTCTAGAGGGCCAAAGACTAAGTCATAGACATAGCTTGTATCAGGGTAAGGATTCATAGAAAGCTTGAAACGATAATATTTTTTATAGGCAGTAACTAACTCGCTCTTATCCAGAGCGTCTGCCAGAAAGGTCTTTTTATATTCTTCAAAGGCTTCTTGCTCTGTAGCTACACTAATACTTATGTTCAGGGATTGAAGGTAATCTAAAAAGGCTTTTGCTCTTTCAATTAATTGTAACTCTTCTTGAGCAAGTTTTTCATCTACTTCTTGAGTAACATCTTTTGTTAGATTTTGTGCTTTAGACTTTAAGGAAGCCAGGATAGAACCCTGTTTTTTTTTGGGTTAATTCTGTAGATTTTTCTTTTACTTTATATATTTTCTTTAACTCTTTTACCCAGTAGGGAGCTTTTTGGTTTCCAATATCCTTTTCCAGAGCATTAATTTCCTCAATAACTTTATCCAAAAGCAGAAAGTAAGGATTATAATTTTTAGTCATTGTCTCTGCCAGTTCTTTCCAGCTTTCTTCAGAGTTGATTCTAGATAGAGCAATATTAAAATTTTGAATAAAATTGTACCATTTTTGATAAAATTGATTTTTATACCATTTCCAGAATTGCACTTCCTTTAATTCTATATCTGTTTTTAGGTCAGTATATTGAGTGTCATTTTTTATTAACTGAATAAATTTTTTTATATTTTCTCTTCCTTGTTTAGTATAAGCAGAAGATACATATATTTAATTTTGATAAGAACCTATGTATTCTACTTGCCAGAAGTCGTTTAAATGAACTCTGGGAGAGTTAGCTATATTTTTATCTATAAGCCAAAGTAAATCTTTACCTTTTTTACTCAGGAGTTTTCTTAATAAGTTTTTATATATTGATAATTTTTCTTTAAAATAAGTTTTATCTTTATTCCAATTAAGATATGTATAATAGTTATCTATAAAAGTATAACTCAAACTGCTTATATTCTTATCATTCTTGTTTTGTTGAAACAAATCATTAGTAATATAGATAAATTCTTTAGTTAAGTAGTTATCTTTATTTTGTAAGTTGTCATTTATTATGGACATGCGTAGAGCTACGAAAGCTAAGTAATCTACAAAAATTTCAGGGGGGGGTATTTTCATCTATTTGGGATATTTTTAAATCTAGATAGCGGTCAAAGTTTTCTAAAAAGCCTTCTTTGAATAGAGAACTGTAGTGCTCTTTTAATTTTTGTTCTACAATCAGGCTTTGAGTTAGTCCAAATCTGGGGATAAGCCAGTTTTGGTTTTGTTGATCCATATCCAATATTTTTAAGCGCATTTTGTCTAAGAGGAGAAGGTTGTCTATTATTTGAGAAGTAAGGTTGGGAAGCTGGGGAAATTCTTCCTTAAAAGAAGATATGCTTTTTACATTTAGGTAAAAAGCTAAAGAGAGTAAGCTTCCTAGAGAAAGCATCAACAAAAGATAGGTAACAGTCCCTAAGTTGTTGACCAATTTTTTCCAACTTAGAAAAGAAGGTAAAGGGAAAATGAGATTCCTGTCCTGGGGTAAGATGGTTTGAAAAAAATCTTTTAGGAATATTCCCTTATTTGAAGGTAGATTGCCTGGGGTATTTTCTGGATTTAACTTGGTGGTAGTTAAAAAATCAGAGTTGGGTAGACCTTCTCTTAAGGCACTGGAAAAATAGATGCCTCTAAAAAGAGCATTTTCCTGATAGGTATTTTCCTCAAAGACACCATTCAGGAAAAAGGAAAGCTTGTTTAAAAGCTTTTCCATTTCTAAAGTAAAAGTAAAAGCGCCAGGCTTTAGAGGAGAAGTTTTATGGGCCAGGATGAGAAGTAGTTCATTTAACTTGTTTTCAATATCCTCTTTAGCCAGATCCAGTACTTCTTTAGAGGTGGCATGGAGGTTGGAATTGGTATATCCCATGGCCTGTTCAAGGGCCTTTTCAGGTAACATGCTGGTGAAGTCCGTAAAACCATACACCAGGTCCATTTTGGTAATAAGCACATAAACAGGAAACTTGGCGCCCATGGTTTGCATCATATGGTCAATTCTTTGTCTTAAACTCTGTCCTATCTCCTTTAATTCTTCAGGAGAGTTTTGAAGGAGTTTATCCGCTGCAATAACTACAATGACGCCATTTAAGGGTTCTTTTTTGCGATATTTACTTAAAAGCAGGAGAAATTCTTTCCATTCTTCTAAATCAGGACCTTCTTCAATGGGCACAGCGTATCTACCAGCAGTATCTAAAATAATAGCTTCTTTGAAAAACCACCAATCGCAGTTTCGAGTACCATAAATACCACTAGCTTTGCTTACCTCTGTTAGGGCAGAACTAAGCCTGGCATTTTTTATGGCAGAGGTCTTACCATTTCTAGACTCACCTAAAACCAAAAACCAGGGCAGCACATATAGGGGATTGCCATATTTCCTTAGATGAGAGTTTTGTAGCTTTTCTATAGATTCTTTCCAGTGGGCTTGAAGCTCTTCTAGTTTTAAGCGCTGAGGATGAGGTGAATCTTGAATAGCTGTAGTATCGTGTTCAATAATGTGTTTAATGAATTTTTTTTCTCTTTTTCGAAGAAAAAGTTTTTCAAAAAGAAAATACCAAAAAGCAAAGCTAAGCCAAAAGTGAAAAGTATCAGACTAGACCATTGGGGCCAGGACATTTTTTGGGTGATAAAGTAAGATAGGTAGCCGATTGATATTATGAAAACAAGAATAAGAAGTATTTTTAAGGTTTTAAGTAATAGTTTTATCATATGCCCTTAAAATAATTATCTATTAAGAGATTTAATTCATAAGAATAAAATAAATACAGGCCTATTAAGATTATAAGAGGAAGAATAATTATTATCCAGGTCTTCCAGGAGTTTCCTTTCCAGGGAGTAAAGTTTCTTTTTTGCCTGGCAGTGTTTTTTTCGTAAGAAGAAGTAAAAAGAGACTGGGGTAAAGATAAATTGGGGTTAGAAGTTAGTTTTTTTAAATTGGAATATTTTATGTCCTCTAACTTTCCTTCTGTTATAGAATCATAATATTTACCTTTAAAACCCAAAGCCAGGCATAATTCGTACAATATTCTTAAATCCTTTTGTTCGTCAGGGATATTTTCTAACTTTTGAAAAAACTCTTCACCCGCTTGATCAGTGTTAAAAAATGTTTTTTGTAACTTATTTTTTACCCATTTAGACTTATCTTTAAGGTTAGAGCAAAGTATTTGTTCATCAATAAAAGCAGCTATTGGAAAAAAATACTCTTTCCAATCTGTAAAATTGTTTTTTTCAGCCAATTCTTGAGAGCGAGAAATAAGCTTTTTATAGTTTTCACTTATTTCATCAAAGGAGAACTCTTCTTCTCTTGAAGTCAAGTATAGGGTATAACTTAGAAGTTCTGCATAATAATTAAAATTTTTCATAAAAAATTCTCTATAGCTTAGAAATTACTAGATCTACAGAAGCATCTTCTGGTGCATTCTCCCAATATAAGGCTAAGTCTCCACTTTCTTTAATCCTGGGCCAGATTTTGGAGTCCTTTTCTAAAACAAAAAAGTAGGTGTGTTCTTTTTTGGGTAATCCTGGTGGAGGAGAAGTGCGCTGAAAGAAGGGAAGGCCAGGTAAGGCCCGGGCAATTAAGGTTTCTAGATGGGAACTGGTAGATATCTTGGCTAAGGACTCCAAGCTGGGGATAGAGCTCTCTTCTTGGGTGGTAATTACTAAACAATAATTAAACTTATCTTGCAATAGATTAAGAGGAAGACTTACCTCAAAAAAGTCTTCTTTTCTAGTCAACCTTAAGATGTTTTCTGCACCAATGACAATAGCATCTAACAGTTCCTCCAGGAGTAAGATTAATTCTGAAAAGCTTTGGTAGAGATTGTTATGTTGATAACCAGTCAAGAGTTTTTTATTTTCAGAAGTAATACCTAAGGCATTTATTCTATCTGTAAAGGTACTTAGCTCACCTACTAATTGGCTTAAGTAAGAATATAATTTAAAGGGATGCAAGCTATTACTTTGAATAAATTGCTCCAGCAAAGGAATATTTCTATTTAGCACTAAAAGGTCCAGAAGATATCTTAAATATCCTATTTCAAAATTATTGCGTTGAGAGTCTTTGTTTAATTTATAACCCTCCAAGGTTTGTAGTTTAGAAAGGATGTGTTCTTTTAGCTGTAGTAAAAAATTAGAAAAATAAGAGAAGTTTTTTACATTAAGTAAGGGTGGAAGAAAATCAGAAGTAATAGTCCATCCCTTTTCTTCTTTTTTGACTTTAGCCAGGGGAAGGAGGTAATAGTCATTTAAAGACTCTAATTCCTCTTCAAAAAAAATATTTAGCACATATTGCAAAAACCTAACCTTGGCTACAGGAGAGTCTGCTAAATAAATGTCTTTTACGTCTCTGGGATCTGGAGAGGAAACAAATCTAGTACCTATGACCCCTTCTTCTATATCTTCAGTTACATTTGAACTATCTGGCATTAATTTTTTTAAGCCAAGATAGACCAAAGTTTCTTTTGTGCCATCCAATTTTTTGAGACTGCGAGGTCTAAGAATGGCATTTTGGGGATAATCTACATAAGTTTTATCTGGAAAAAGAGCTTTTACCTTTTCTATTTCTAAAAGATTTTCTACCAGGGAAGATTTTCTAAACTTTAGTTCACTTATTCCCCAATAGTAGTTGAAGTTTTCTAGCTGGTAAGCATTTATCTTTTGGATGTATATTTCTTGCTGTTGAAAGTGTTGAGGCTGTAAAAAAAGACCCTGGAACCAAAATACTGGAGAAAAATTCATTGAGTAGTCTCCTTTAACTCTTGCAGGCTATTTTCAGTAAAAATTAATTTTAAGTTGAGGTCTGGTATGATTGCTATTTTTTCTCTAGAAAAAAATCCTTTTTCTTTAGTTTGTAAGGTATTTGAATAAACAAAGTGGTTTTGGTTGGTTCTAAATTGTAGTAAGCAGCAACTATGGCCAACCATTGCGCGTCTTTTACTCTATCTAAGACTATTTTATCCTTACTTCCTGGCTCAATAAATATCCTCTTATAAGTAAGGACATTGTTATCTTGTAAATTCTGATTTAAAATTTTTAGCAGGCCTTCTTTGTAAGAAGATAGTTTTTTGAAATTGTTGGGATCATCTAGCTGGCAGATTACTACTAGTAAAGAATGGGGGAAATTGTCATAATAGTTTAGATTGGGATTAGCTTGATATTCAATAGTTATTGCTTTTTCTTTGAAATTCCAGTTAGGAATAGGTGTAGGTGGTTTTGAACAAGCACTAAAAAAAAGCTAAAAATAAAGAAGAAATAGATACTCTTTTTTATCACCGCTTATCACCACTTCTTTACTTTTGAAGTAAACAAAAGATGCTAAAAAGTCAATTGGTTTTTAAAAACAAGCTAAAAGTTTTTAAGTGTAAACTTAAACTTAAGATATTTAAACTTTTTTGTCATAATTATTAAAAAATAAAATTTATTAGGCTAGCTGGTTGATATTGTTGCAGAAAAATATCAAGGTAAAAATAACTATTTTTGATTCTTGACTTTTTTTAAAAAAATAACTTAACTTCTGGATTTAGAAGGATTTTTAAAAAGGAGTTAATGATTTTGATTGGATATAATAAGCCAAGGGTGAGGTTAAAAAGGCTTAAACTCAGGCGCAAGGCTCCTGCCAAGAAGCTCTGGTGGCTAATGGCAGGCATTTGTGGGATTGCTGTTTTTTATTTTTATTTTTTCTTTCCTGTTAGCTCCAATATTGAAGCCAGCCTTCCTCCCAGGCCAGATTTAGAGAAAGCACATACCCTAGCTTTAAAAGAAGATACTGCTTTTAAGCCCTTGCAGGAAGTTGTAGTAAAAGAAGCAAGTATAGTTGCAGGAGATAATTTGATCTCTCTTCTGGGAGAGTATCTTGGAGTAGAAGAGATTTATGCTCTGGTAAACAGGGCCAGGCCTTATTATTCCCTGGAAGATTTAAGGGTAGGGCATAAGTATAGGTTGCTTTTTAGAGATAACACTTTGGTAGGCTTTGATTATGAAATTGATGAGAATAATGTTTTAAGTGTACTTATTTCCAGAGGAAATTTTGAGATTAGCTTAAAGAAAATTCACTATGAAGTAAAAGAAGTTTTAGTTCAGGGCACAATAGAAGATAGTTTGTTTTTGGCTGTGAAAAAGGCAGGAGAAGAGCCTGCCCTGGCCATTAATCTGGCTAATATTTTTGGCTGGGATATAGATTTTATTCGAGATATCTGGCCTGGAGATAGTTTTGTGGTTTTGGTGGAGAAAAGATACAGGCAAAACCAGTTTGCTGGTTATGGTAAAATTCTGGCAGCCAAATTTATTAATCAGGGCAAGCCTTTTTATGCTTTTTATTATAGGACAGGAAATAGAGAAGATTATTTTGACTTACAGGGTCGTTCTTTGAGAAAGGCCTTTTTAAAAGCTCCCCTTGCCTTTAGCAGGATATCTTCAGGGTATTCCTTACATAGAAAACATCCCATCTTAAAGGTGGTTAGGCCCCATCAGGGAGTGGATTATGCAGCTCCCTTAGGTACACCCATAAAAAGTGTGGGAGATGGGGTGATAGTGCAGATAGGTTGGGATAAAGCTGCTGGTAAGTTTATTAAAATCAGGCATAAAAATGGTTATGAGACCATTTATAACCATATGAGTAGATTTGCCAGGGCCATGAAAACAGGTAAAAAAGTAAAACAGGGGCAAGTTATTGGTTATGTGGGTAAGACAGGCTATGCTACAGGGCCGCATTTGGATTTTAGAGTGAAAAAAAATGGTCTGTATATAAACCCCTTGACATTAAAGTCCACTCCTACCACTCCTATTTCTAAAAAGGAAATGGATTCTTATTTAAAACATATTGCTTCTTTGCAACCCCGCCTGGATTCCTTACTTACGCAGAAGTAAAAAAAAGTTGACTTTGATTACTTATTTGTGTTTATCCTTATCTCCAAAAGGAAGTTGTAGGAGGTAGGGATATGGGCAAAAAGTTTACCTTTTTGATTGTATTTTGGCTGGGTCTATTTAGCGGGCTTGCTTTAAGTGCTGAGGAAAAGAAGGTGCAGGCAGGTCCCAAAGAACCTGTACACTGGATTACCGCAGATCACAGCAAGCACAAAATTTTAAACCAAGATTTTAAAACCCCGGAAGAGGTTATTGCTGCCTGTCTTTCCTGTCATAATGAAGCGGCCAAACAGATGCAAAAGACTATCCACTGGACCTGGCTTTGTCCTTATGACCCGGAGAAAAAAATGGGTAAGGGGGGGCTGACTTTTAACAATTACTGCATTTCCATTTGGAGTAATGAGCCCAGATGCACTTCCTGTCATGCTGGTTTTGGCTGGAAAGATAGGCATTTTGATTTTTCCAGGCAGGATAAAGTGGATTGCCTGGTCTGCCATGACCAGACTGGCACCTATAAAAAGTTCCCTACCTTAGCTGGTTATCCTGTATCTGAACCCAAAAAATTTGGTCAAAAGACCTTTTATCCACCTGATTATAAAACCATTGCCCAGAGTGTGGGCAGGCCTACGCGTTATAATTGTGGTACCTGTCACTTTTTTGGAGGTGGAGGTGATGGCGTAAAGCACGGAGACCTGGATTCTTCCATGTTTAACCCTTCCAGGGACCTGGATGTCCACATGAGTCCCAAGGGTGCTAACTTTACCTGTGTACGCTGCCATAGCACAGAGGCCCATAAAATTGCAGGCAGGTGTTATAAACAACCTGCTTTTAGAGAGAGAAAAAGCTTGCTGGAAGACGACCAGATTAAGCGAATTGCCTGTGAATCCTGCCATTCAGCCACTCCTCACAAAAACATGGCCAAACTAAACGATCACACGGATAAAGTTGCCTGTCAGAGTTGTCATATTCCCACTTTTGCCAGAAAATTGCCCACAAAGATGTATTGGGATTGGTCCAAGGCTGGAAAGCTAAAAAATGGTAAACCCTATTCAGTAGAAGATGAATTGGGAAAACATAAATATAACTCCTTAAAAGGAGAATTTGTCTGGAAGAAAAATGTGGTGCCTGAATACCTGTGGTTTAATGGCTCCATGGATTATATCTTGCTTACAGATAAGGTAGATCCTCAAAAACAACCTATTAAGATTAACCGGGTTATAGGCAGTAAGGATGATCCCAAGTCCAGAATTTATCCCTTTAAAGTCCATAGAGGAAAGCAACCCTTTGATCCTATAAACAATACCTTTGTTGTACCTCATCTTTTTGGCTCCAAAGAATCCAAGGCCTATTGGAAAAATTTTGACTGGGGTGCAGCCATTGAAGCTGGAATGAAGTACGCTGAACTTCCCTATAGTGGAAAATACTCTTTTGTGGAGACAGAGTATTACTTTCCTACTACTCACATGGTTGCTCCTAAGGAAAAGGCTTTAAATTGTAATGAATGTCACTCCAAGAATGGCAGATTAAAGAAACTGACTGGTTTTTACATGCCAGGAAGGGATTCTCTACAGGTTTTAGATGTACTTGGTTGGAGTGGAGTGGTAGCTGCTTTGTTGGGAGTGTTGATTCATGGCTTACTTAGAATTTTTTATAAAAAGGACTAGGAGGAAGAGATGAAAATATATCTCTATACCCGTTTTGAACGTTTTTGGCACTGGGTTCAGGCCCTTTTGATTATAATTTTATTAATGACAGGCCTGGAAATACATGGAAGTTATGTCTGGCTTGGGTTTAAAAAGGCTTTTCAGGTACATAACTTTTGTGCCTGGTCTTTGTTAATCTTATATGCTTTTATTGTTTTCTGGCTTATTACCACAGGAGAGTGGAAGCAATATCTGCCCACTTACAGAAAACTTTTGGAAGTTGTACGCTATTATCTTTTTGATATTTTTAGGGGCAAGCCTCATCCTGTACCCAAAACAGAAAGTAAACACAATCCCTTGCAAAGGATTACCTATTTAATGATAGTCTCTTTTCTGGTTCCTTTTCAAATTATTACTGGATTTTTGTATTATTATTACAACAAATGGACTGAATGGAATATAAAGTTGTCTTTGGATAGTATTGCTTATCTGCATACAGCAGGGGCTTTTGCCTTTTTCATTTTTTTGATTGTACACATTTACATGACCACAACTGGAGAGACTATTTTCACCCACATTAAGGCCATGTTTACAGGGTATGAAGAGGTGGAAAAAGAAGAAGAAGTTGCCACCTGGGAAGTTAGGACAAAATAATAAAACCCTTTCAGTAAATTGTGAAAAGGAAGGTCTTTTGACCTTCCTTTTTTTATAGGTTTTGTTTCAGATAGTTTGTCTTTTTTCAAAAAATAGCACAACATCTATAAATAAACCCTATACATAGTTTAAAAATCAGGTTATATATTAACAATAAGTAGTGGGTGGTATCTTTTTTTCTTTTGATAACAGATGTTTATGTAAAATATTTATGCAGAAACTTAAGTTTCCTTCTTTTTACTTAAGATTTAAGGATTCTAAATTGGAGGAAGAGTTCCGCCAATATTATAATATAAAATATATTCGCCTGTCCCTCTTGTTGGGTGCTCTGATTTATTCTTTCTTTTTCTTGATTGATCCCATCTTAACTCCAGATATTTATCCCCTGGCCTGGTTAATCAAGGGAGTGCTTTTACTTTTTCTTTTTTTCCAATTTTTATTTTAAGTTTTTCTGATTATTTTAAAAACTGGCTTCCTTATCTAGTTTCTTTTATTGTATTTGTGGTAGGATTTAGCATTATTTATATAACAAATATGTCTATAGACCATAAAGCCCATTTACATTTTATTGGACTTATTTTGGTCTTTATTTACTCCTATACTTTTTCTCGGATTTTGGTTGATTATGTAAACATATCTGTTTTAGCTATTTGGGGAGTTTATTTAGCTGGTTTATTTTATAATCCTCATCTTGATATTGAATATATCATTATAGATGTTTCTTTTTTGATATTTTCCCTTATTTGCTCTGTATATGCTGGATTTTTAATAGAAAAGTTAGATAGAAACAATTTTTTGTTATTGAGAGATCTTGATAAACAAAAAAAAGAATTAGAGTTAGCTAATAAGAAATTAGAAAAGTCTTCCTTTGTTGACTACTTAACAGGTCTTTATAATAGAAGGTATATGGAGATGAGGTTTCGAGAAGCTATAGCTACTTATAAAAGGCATAAAATTTCCACATCTATAATGTTTTTTGACCTTGATGATTTTAAAAAAATCAATGATGAATATGGACATGATTTTGGAGATTTGGTTTTAAAAGAAATAGGTAAAGTTATGCGTTCTTACCTGAGAGATAATGATGTTATTTTCCGTTATGGAGGAGATGAATTTTGCGTTTTGCTTTTAAATTCAGATTTATTTAAAAGTCTGGAAGTCGGTAAGAGAATGCTTAGGGGGTTGAAGGAGTTGACCAATATTGCAGGCAAAGAAGTAAAACTTAGCTTTAGCGGAGGATGTATAAGTTTGTTCCCTGATATTGACAGTGTGAGTGAAATCATTAAAAGAGCAGACAATTTGCTTTACAAAGCCAAAATGGAAGGGAAAGGCAGGATATTGGGAGATTTTAGTGGTGTTGAGTCTGGAAGACAAGATAGCCAAAAGTAATGAGTTGCTAGAAAATATATTGCGTTCTTATCCTGAGGATAAAATTTTTGTTTCCTGGACAGGAGGCAAGGATTCAACCACAGTATTATATCTATGGAAGAATCTTTTAGAAAAGAAAAATATAAATAAAGTAAAGGCTCTTAGCATAGATACAGGTCTTAAATTCCCGGAGATAGTTGCTTTTAGAGAAGAGATAAGTCTTCTTTGGAATATAGAATTACATATTGCCAAGCCAGACGTGAACTTATTGCACTATGAGATAGCTAAAGATAAGGTGAAGTGTTGTTATGACTTAAAGATTGTACCCTTAAAGCAAAGCATTAAGACTTTAGGTATAGAGGTCTTACTTACAGGTCTTAGAAGAGACGAACATAGATTTAGAAAACAGAGAGACTATAAAGAACAAAGAGAAAATCCTGATTATTTACAGGTAAATCCCATTTTAGATTGGACAGAGCTGGATATCTGGACCTTTTTGTATAAAGAAAATGTCCCTTTTTGTTCCTTATATGAGAAAGGATATCGTTCTTTAGGCTGTATTCCCTGTACCAAGATGGTGACAGGTGGAGAGGAAAGGGCTGGTAGAGATAGGGAAAAGGAAGAAAAGCTAGCCTATCTCACCAGCCTGGGTTATTTTTAAAGTTTTACCTGAAATTCCCCTTCCTTGTAAATGGTTATTTTTTCTCCATTTTTTAAGTGAGCAATTACTTCTTTATCCTCTGTATTTACCAGGTCCCAGTGCAAGGCTGATTCATTAAAACCCAGTTCTTTCTTTTTTCAGGCGTTAGTTCCTGGGGATTGCCAGCATAGGTATCTGCATAGGAAGCTCCTACTGCTATATGACAGTTGCCAAACTTTCCTCCAAAATTTTCGTCAAAAAGGGTATTGGCCATAAACTTGCCTATTGGTGAAAATCTTCTATCAGTTAGAGAAAACTCTCCCAAATAACTAGCTCCTGCATCCATTTCTAGTTGTTTGCGAACAAATTCTTCTCCCTTTTCGCTTTTACTTCTGACTACCTTTCCCTGTTTAAAAGTAAGCTTTACACCTTCTACTAAATTGCCACTTCTATAAGAAGGTTGGTCTGCAAAGTAAGTGCCTTCAGTAAAGCGAAAATCAGGAGAAAGAAAAATTTCAAAACTGGGGATGTTGTGGCCGGAGACCCCAATCCAGCGTCTGTTTTCACCTATAAACACTTTGAGTTGCGTATGTTTTGAGCGTACTTCCACATATTCTATGGCCAGAGAATTTAGCCAGCTTTTAATTGTTTCACTTTGTCTAAAAATGGTTTCCCATTTTTGACTGGGATTTTCTGTCTCCAGAAATACTGCTTTTTTAATCTCTTGAGTATACTCAGCAAGGGATAGGCCAGCCTTATTAGCCAGTTCATCTGTAGGATAAAGGCATAAGGTCCAACCAAATAACCCTTGATTTTCTCTCTTTTCCAAAATGTCTCTTAAGTATTTTTTGGCCAGAGCAAATTTGCCAATGGACTCTGGGTTTACACTTTGTAGGTGAGTGAGGGATTCGGGTGCCAAAAGGGAAATCAGACCATTTAAGTTGGAATAGAGCTCTTCTTCTCCTGGCACTTTAAAGGTAAGCTGAAAGTCCCGGGCCTGACCAAAAAAGGTCTTTTCCAGTTCTGGTGGATAGTTTATGCGAACTAGGGGATTTAAATCCTTTTGCAAAAGCTCCTGCAAAAGGATATTGGCTAAAGGTAAAGCAGCTTTATCGGTTCTTATCAAGACTATATCTTGGGGGGAAAACTTAGTGCTTCTAGCCTTTTCCATTCCCCAGATAAGAACCTGAGCGTATTTTTGTAGTTCCTCTTGGGTAAACATATGAATTTTCTCCTTTGAAAAAGTAGGGTTTAATCTTATAGTTATCCTGAATAAAGTGCAAGAAAGGATATTGCCTTAAAGTTAACTTAAATTTTGTCAACAGATTTTAGAGAGAAAAGGAGGATAAAACACATGCTTAGTTGGGAAACAATAGTGGCTTTATTTAGTCTCACCTTAATGGAAGTAGCTTTGGGTATTGATAACCTTGTTTTTATCTCTGTAGTTTCAGAAAAATTGCCAGCAAAATCTCAGCCCAGAGCAAGAAGATTTGGGATTACTGGCTGCAATGATTTCCAGAATTCTTTTGCTTTTTGTCCTGGCTTATTTTTTGCATCTTGCTTCTCCTTTGTTTTTTATTGGTAAATTTCCTGTTTCCATTAGAAATATAGTTTTCTGTATAGGTGGAGTGTTTTTATTGTATAAAGGGACAAAAGAAATACATCTTCGTCTAGAAGGAGTACAAGAATTTAAAAAGAATAAACAAAGACATTCTTTGCTAATTATTCTATTAGAAATAGTTTTTATGGATGTGGTATTTTCTTTAGATTCAATTATTGTTGCTTTAGCTATGGCAAAGGAAATCTGGGTTATGGTTTTAGCTATTATTTTATCTGTAGCTATAATGATGTTTTTTGCGGAAAAGTTAAATTCCTTTTTACAATTACACCCCACATTTAAAATTTTGGCCCTTTCTTTTTTACTTTTAATTGGTGTTTCCTTAATAGCAGAAGCCTTAGGAAAACATATTGAAAGGGGCTATATCTATTTTGCCATGATTTTTTCTCTTTTTGTAGAAATTTTAAACTTAAAAATAAAAAAGAGAAAAATGTTAAAATCTAGCTGAGGTTGATATTTTTACTCATGCTTTTAAGCACCTTAGCTAGCTTGTCAGAAAGGGTTACCCCGATATACTCAAAGCGTAAGCTTTCCTTTGGCAGTCCCAGAGTACTTAAGGTCCCTTTGAGCAGTTTTACCCTTCTATCTTCCAGGTAATTGCCCCAGAGATGGTGGCAATTTTTAGGAGGGCAGCCTGCAATAAGGACTCCATCTGCATAGCCAGAGGTGAGTATTTCCAGGGCCAGGTCTGGATTGAGGGAAGCAGAGCAGCGTACCCGAATGGTTCTGGTGTTTAAAGGTAGCTCTAATTTTTTAGGACCCACTAAATCTCCAGCTGCATAGGAACACCAGTAGCATAAAAAGGCCAGAATTTTGGGCTCAGAGGGTAAGGCGTGTTCAAAGGCTTTTTTGGCCATTTCCAGGATTTGTAAGTCTGTAAGGTTTTTGAGGTTAATGGCCCTGGAGGGGCAAGAACTAACACAAAGTCCACAACCTTTACAAAAACCAGGGTCAATAAAAAAAGGAGTATCTTTGGAGCTTAAAATGGCTCCATGAGGGCAGATGGGCACACATAGGCCGCAGTGGGAGCATTTATCTAAGTCAATTTGAGAGACATATTTTTGTTTTTTTCCTTGCAGGGCAAAGCTGGCTTTTAGGGCTGCATTGGCACCTGATTCTATGCTTTCCTGCACGTCTTTTATTCCCCTGGCTGAACCAGCTAAAAAGACTCTCTCCACTAAACTTTCTCCAGGTCTAATAATCTTGGGTTGAAATTCTTCTGGGAAATTTTTCTCGTCAGTAAGTAATTTTAGGTCCTTTAAAAAAGAGATTTCTGGAGGCAAAAGGGGCTCAGCCATTACCACCAGATCTGCCTCTATTTCTTCTCCTTCTTCAGTAGTAAGGGTTAACCACTCCTCTCCTTCAATTGTTTTAATTCTGGTTTTGATAAACTCCACGCCTTTTTCTTGGGCCTGCTTGTAGAAAAATTCTCCACTTCTTCCTATGGGTTTAAAGTCTTGATAGATTACTCTGGTTTCTGTGCCCATAAAAAAGGAAGCCATGCGAAAGGCGTGTTTGGCCGCAATAGTACAGCAAAGTCTGGAACAATGGCCGGTATGTTCCTTTTGGCAAAGCACAAAGACCACACTAAGGGGTGGACGGCCAAAAAAACGATTGGCAGCCAGGCGTTCAAACTGAGTAAAAGTAATAATTTTGGGATGATTTGGCTCAAAGGAGATGTCTGGAGGCAATTTGGCTTCAAAACCAGTGGCCAGAATAAGGGCTCCAAAGGTATCTGTGCTTAATTGGTTTTCTGCCTTTAAGTCTATGGCCTTAGTGGGACAGATTTGCGCACATTCTCCACAAAAGGTGCAGTTTTCTGGATCTAAAGAGTAAGTATCTGGTAAGAGAAGGAAGTTTTCCTTAGCAATAGCCTTTTTTTGGGTTAATCCAAAATCAAAAGGATTGGGCGTGGTTACGGGACAGACTTCCTGGCATTTACCACAAGAAATACACAAGCTGGGATTTACAAAATTGTTTTTTTGCAGAAAAGTTACTTTAAAATTACCTTGTTTTTTTTCTATGCTGGCTATTTCTGTAGAAAGTAAGGGCGTAACCTTTTCCTCAAAAAGTACATCCCTGGCCAGGACAGGAAGCACACATTCACTGGTACAAAAACCATAACTGCCTTCAGATTGCCAGAGAAAGGGCACTTTACTGGCTACTCCGCCTAGATACTTTTCCCTTTCCACCAGGGTGGTTTTAATGCCCATTTTGGCCAGGTTTAAACTGGCGCTAAGCCCTGCTACACCACCGCCTACTACCAGGACCTTTTCTGCAAACTTAGGCAGGTCTAAGGCCTTTTCATTGAAGAGAAGTTTAGTGTAGGCAATATTAAACATATCCAAAGCCTTGGAGGTAAGCTCTTCTCTGGATGCTTTGGGGTGATGCCAGACGCATTGTTCCCTTAGGTTTACGCTTTCAAAATGTCCCCTATTTATTTCTAAGTAATCTAAAAGTTGATAAATCCTATCTTCTGTAAAGGTAAGGGAAGACCTTTCTGAGCAGGCGCCTATAAGAAGGTGGGTAAATTTTCCTTTTAGATGCTCTAATTCTTGTTTGTTTTTTTTGCATAAAAGGGAGAATCTAAAAACTTTCTCTACATGCTCATAAGTTGTTAAAGTACTTTCTAACAGGTCAAAATCTATTTTTCGGCTAAATTGTTTCCACAATCACAGAGAAAAATAGCTATTTTTTTCATGGCATACTCCTTAGGTAGAATGAAGGTTGTTAGTATTAACTTTTATGGCTGCCTGTCAACTTAATCTCTTCCAGGTTCCAGAAAGTAGCTGGAAGATTTTCAAACCTTTCCGGGTGACAGGTAAGAAAAATAAATTGAATACGAGTACTTAGCTTTTCTACCAGTTGAAAAAAATTGGCTAATTTTTGTTTATCTGTGTAGGGCAGGGCATCGTCCAGCACCAGAAGTTGGGGTTCTTGTTGGGAGAGAAAGTCAGCCAGAGCTAATCTCAGGGCAAGGAAAATTTGCTCTTTTCTCCTCCAGAGAGAAAATTTAAGCCCAGGTTAAAAGTAGAATTTATAACTCCCTGAGGAGTAAGCTGGGAATCAAGTTCAATTGTTCCTGGCCTGCCGTTTATCTGGTGAAAATAAGCAGAGGCCTTTTTTTGCAGGTCGGGAATGAGTTCCTGGGCTTGTTTTTCCCTGAGTTGATTTATGCCCCTGAATAAAAGGGCTATGGCCTGCATTTTGGTTTGCTCTCTTTCCTTTTCTTTTTCCAGTTTTCTTTGCTCTTCTTCTTTTTGGGCCAGCTTGATGTAAATGTTTTCTTTGCTTAAATGTTCCAGGTTCCATTTAGCCCTTTCTAGTTCCCTACTTATCTGTCCATATTTATTTTGTAATTCTTCCAGTTTTTTTTCTGTGTTTTTTAGTTCTTCTGTCGGGTCAGTTGAATATTTTTTTAGTTCCTGACTTAGCCTTTCTTCTTCCTTTTTTATGTTTTTTATACCCATATCCAGTAAAAGGGCATTTTGTTGTAAGCTTTCAAGATTGAGCTTGCTTTGCTCTAATTCCAATCCCAGCTTGTTAATTTCTTCTGCCACAGTTTCTTGGGTTCTTGAGAGATAGTTTAACTCAGAAGAGAGTTTACTTATTTCTTCATTTAAATTTTTATTTAAAAGATTTTTACTTTGTAGATTTTCTATTCTTATTTTTATTTCTTTTTCTATTTCTTCTAAGCTTTCTTTTATTTTTTCTTTTAAATTTAAACTTTTTTCTAATTCTTCTTTTTTTTGTATAATTTTATTTATTTCATCTCTAAATAGAGCCAATTTTTTTTCATTTAAAATGGTTCTTATGGTTGAAACTATGTTATCTATTTCTATTTGTTTTCTTTCAATCTCTTTTTTCTTCTTTCTATTTCTTCTATATTTTTTAGGTTATAAGTTTTTAATATCTGGTTTATGTCTGCATTTATTTTTTCTTCTTTTCCTTTATATTCTTGATATCCTTATTTTCAATAGATGACTTTATTTTTGCTATGTTGTCTATTTCCAGTTCTACTTCTGGAAAGTTTTTTAGGTTTATTTTTTCTCCTTTTTTTATTCTTTTTTCTCCTTTTCCTGAGTTATGTTAATGTCGTCCAGAGCAAGCAATTCCAGGTTAATTTGAAAACTTTCCTTTTGAATTTGCAGTTTTTTTAGATGTTCCTTTAAAGCTAAAATTCTCTTTTCTTCTTCTGCAGAAGGAAGTTTTATTTTTTTTATTTCCTCCGTTAGTTCATAATATTTTTTTTCCAGTTTTTGAGCCTGTTCAAGAATAGGTTGTTTTTCTTGAATCCTTTTCTCCAGTTCTAAAAAATTTTCTTGTTTGTATTTTTTATCTTTAAGGATTTGCCATTTTTCTATTTCTTCGCTTATTATTTTGATTTCCTTAGTTAATTTTTCCAGTTTTTTCTCTTTTCTTCTTTTATCTTTTTTAAGTCCAGTTCTTTTTTAGAGTAATCTTTTTGTTTATTTTTTAATGTTTCTATCTTTTTTCTTTATCTTTTATTTCCTTTACCTTTCTTAAAATGAGTTTTAGCTCTGATTCAGACTTGCTTTTTTCCAGTTTTACTTTACTTAATTCTGTTTGCAATTTGGTAAATTTTTCTGTTTCCTGGACTAATTTTTTTATCTTTATTTCTACTTGAGTTATTTCTTCTTTTAATTTCTTTTCTTGAGTATTTAAGTCTTTGATTGTTGTACTTAAACTTTCATATTCTTTTAATTTTTCTTCTAATTCTAATTTTTCTTCTTTTATTTTTTCTAGTTTTTCTTCCAGTTTTACTATGTAGGGGGCATTTTGCCCTTTTTTTATTCTTCCAGTAGAGGTAAAGTAAGTAAAATAATAATTGGTTATTTTTTCTTCCAGGTCTTTGCTTGCTAAATCAGAAAAGATATCTCTTTTATTTTGGAGCAAGGATAATATTTCAGGAGTTATTTTTTGATAATCTATTCTATCTTGAGGTATTAGTAGGATATGGAAAATACCAGAGTCTTCCAGGTTAAGACTTTTTTTGTCCTTTTCTAGAGCCAGGATTTCTCTTAACTTATTGTCTGCCTGTTTTCCTTCAGCTAAAGGGAAAAAGAGGTCTTCTTCTTTTCTAAGCAAAAGGGCATTGGCTCTGTCTAAAAAGGATTTTTGTAATTTATAAGTGGTATTGTTTTGTTTAAATTCTATCTCCACCTCTGGAGATAGGTGTCTGCCCAAAGGGGCAATAGCCTTTATTTCTTTGTTCTTTAAATGATGCAGTTCAAAAAGTCCCCTGTACAGAGCTTCAAAAAGAGAGCTTTTGCCCGTACCATTGGGACCATAAATAACATTGATTTTGGGAGAAAAAGGTCCAATTGTGGTTTCTTCTAAAAAACAGCGCCATCCTTTTATTTTTATATTTATAAGCTGCATAATTATCTACCCAAACTAAAGATTAGTTTTAAAGCTTCTTTGTATTCGGCTGAAGTTATACTTTCTTCCTTTTTTCTTGCTTTAAAAAGTTTAGCAGTTCCTTGCCCAGGGCTGAAGCAATGGAGTCAACCAGCTCTGCTTCTTCCAGGAAAAATAAATCCTCTTCTCTTATCTTGATTTCCAGGAATTCTTCTCTGGCCAAATTAATAAGATTTTCTAGGGATTGCCAGTTAGTAGGGCTTAAATTGCCCTTTAGGGTCAGCTCCAGGATGGTTTTTTCTGGCATAAGTTTTTGCAGAGCTTGTTTTAAACTTGCTATATCTTCAGCACTAAAGAGTTCTTTCTCCATTTTTAGCCAGGATATTTCTCCTACTTTTAAAGGAGTTATTTGAGGTGGTTCCTGGGGATGCTTAATTTCTACCAGCAAAACCTGACCGGAGTTTTCTTCTCCAAATTTGGTGGTTTCTGGAGTGCCAGAATAAGCTATTTTTTCTGAATATTGGTAATAAGAGTGCCAGTGTCCAAGAGCCAGGTAGGAAAAGTCCAATTCTTTGGCTCGGTTCGGGGTTAAGTAAAGTTCCTGGTATTTGTCGTCCAGAGCTAAGTTTAAATGCCCCAGGCCAATACTTATTTTCTTTTTATTTACTTCTTTTAGCCAGTGAAAACATTCTTTTTGGGTGTAAGGATCTTTTACCGGCGCAGGATAGAGAATGTAGTTAGCATATTCTATAGGCTTTTCTTCTTTAAGAAGAAAAACATTTTCCACTTCTGACCACAAAGGATTTTCCCAGATAGAACCATAGACCAGAGGGTCATGATTGCCAGGGAGTAAGTAAATGGGATTGGAGAATCTTTTTAAGATATTTAATAGTCTAGAAAGGGTTTTAGGGTTTATGGCATTGTGGTCAAAGACATCACCACAAACTAAAATACAATCAACTTTTTCCTTATTAGCCAGCTCTATTATCCTTTCTATTGTTTTAAACCGAGCTTCTCGAACCTTTTCTCCTGCATAGGCAAGTTGATTGACTTTTAAACCTATTTGCCAGTCTGCGGTATGAAGTAGTTTCATTTTTTCTCCTTACTTAAGTAAGCTAGTCGTTCTAACAGGGGAGGGTGGCTGTAGTGGAAAAATACATAGAGTGGATGGGGAGTTAAATTGCTTAAATTATTTTGGGCTAATTTTTTTAGAGCAGATATTAAGTATTTATTGTCAATGTATTTGCAGGCTAGTTTGTCTGCCTGTTTTTCAAAGGTTCTGGAAAAATAATTGCTAACAATACTTAACAATAGGCTTAAAGGAGAGAAAAGAAGCATAAAAGCAATAAGACCAGCTATAACTGTTGGTTGTTTAAAATTTAAAGCCTGAGCTATCTGAAGACTGGTTAAAAAGAAGCTGGCTAAATAGAAAAAGATAAAAAGTTGCAATAAAAATAAAATCAAGTTTTTGAAAATGTGCTTTAACTTAAAGTGACCTAGTTCATGGGCAAGCACTGCCAGGATTTCTTGGTCCTTTAATTTGTCCAATAAAGTGTCAAAAAGGGCTATTTTTTTGTATTTTCCAAAACCAGTTAAAAAGGCATTGGCTTTACTGGTGCGTTTAGAGCCATCCATAAGATAGATGTTGGTCAGGGTGTAGCCAAGCTTTTGGGCCAATTGCGTTATATCCTGGCGTAAAGTGCCTTCTGGAAGTGGGGTAAAGCGATTAAAGAGGGGCAAGATAAATTTAGGAGCAAGATATTGTAAGAGTAAGACAAAGCCAAAAATAATAACCCAGGCAACAAACCAGGCTGTATTGGGATAATGGCTCCAGAGATAGATAATTATACTCAAAAGAATGGAGCTAATAAGAGCGCTAAGAATAAATTCTTTTATTTTGTCTTGAAAAAATAAGGAAAGTTTCATGCGGTTAAATTGATATTTTTTTTCCAGGTAAAAGTGTTCATACAGTTCAAAGGGAAGGTTTAAAAGAGTGGTAAGGAGTAATAAGAAAAGGAGATAAAGGATTTGTTGCCCCATGGTATTTATATTTAGCCAATCCAATTGATGATAGAGCCAACCCAAAAATCCTGTTTGAAGAAAGTAAATTAGTAAACTTGTCTCTAAAGCAGAAGAGAGTATTTTAAAGTAGGTTTTTTCCTTGGTATAGAGTTGACTTTGGGCATATTGTTGAGGAGAATAAATATCTCTGGCTGCTGCAGGAAGCTTGGTTTTTTGGTGTCTTAAGTTTAAGAGTTCTAATCCCTGACGTAAGACAAAGTTAAAGAGTACAAGGAAAATCAAGAGATTTTTCCAGAATAAAGGCTCCATAATGTCTACTACTCCTTTTATTGTTCTTTGCTTTAGCAAAGAATATCAATATTTTTTCAAACATCAAGAGCTTGAGGTTACTTATCCTCTACAGCGTAAAGCCTCTATAAAAGATATTATAGAAGCTTTGGGGGTTCCTCATACAGAGATTGGCTCTCTTTATAGAGGAACACAAAAATTAAATTTTTCCTATATTCCTGAGGCCTTTGATAAAATAAATATTTTTTATCATACCCTTCCTCTTGATTTTAGTCAAAAGACAAAATTACGACCCAAACTAGAAAAAGAACTGAGCTTTATCTGTGATGTCAATGTGGGCAAATTAGCTGTATTACTTAGGATGCTTGGCTTTGATACCCTTTTTGCGGCCAGGTTAAGAGATGAACAGATTGCTCACCTGGCCAGTCTGGAACAAAGGGTTGTCTTAACCAAAGATATTGGCTTGTTAAAGCGAAAGCAGATTCACTTTGGCTATCTTTTGCGCTCCAGCAATCCAGATGAGCAGTTGCAAGAAATAAAAAGGGTTTTTGGTCTTAAACCCAGGAGTTTTTTTCAGCGTTGCTTGCTTTGTAATACTCCTTTAAAGCCTGTGGCTAAAAAAGATGTCTTGCCTTTACTTGAACCCAGGACTAAAAAATATTTTCAAGAGTTTCACTTTTGTCCCCAATGTAAAAAGGTTTACTGGCCTGGAAGTCATTTTGAAAAAATGAAAAAAAGATTGCAGTTAAATGGTTTTAAAATTTAAATTATCATCTTGGAGAAGTATATGCCTGTAATTTTAAAGATATTTACTATTTTTCTTTTTATTTTAATCTTAAACAGAAAATTTCCTCTGGGAATTGCCCTGTTTAGTGGTTCCTTTTTGCTTTGTTTGTGGATGGGTTTTGATTTTTCTTTTTTTGTGCAAAGTGGTATTGGTAGCCTTAAAGAACTGACTACCATTTCTTTGGTTTTGATTGTAGCTACTATTTTGATAATGAGTGCCTTAATGCAGTCCACTGGCCAGATTGAGAGGATGGTTTTCACCTTTCAGGAGCTCACAGCCAGTCCTGGACTTGTGGCCAGTGTTATGCCTGCCCTTATTGGTTTGTTGCCCATGCCTGGAGGGGCCCTGTTTTCTGCACCTATGGTGGAAGCTGGAGTGGGAAAGGAATGTATTGAGGCGGAGAAAAAAGTCGCCCTTAATTACTGGTTCAGGCATATTTGGGAGTATTGGTGGCCTCTTTATCCAGGCGTGGTTCTGGCTATAGCTTTACTTAAAGTTCCAGCCTGGAAATTTATTGGATTTATGCTTTTACCTAGTGTGTTATCTGTAGTGGCTGGAAAAGTTTTTATTTTAAATTTTATATCCTGTCCTCTTAGGGAAAAGAAAAAAGTTTCTTTTTCTTTAATAAAAAAATTTTTGTGGGAGATTATGCCCATAGTGATAGTTGTCATATCTATTTTAGTTTTAAGTTTGTTAGAATACTTTTTACATAAAATTGGAGTTAATTTACATATTCCTGGCTCTACGGCCATTATACCTGGGCTTTTACTTTCTTTAGTTTGGATTATGTTTACCAATAAAGTTTCTGTTAGAGAATTAAAGACGTTTATTTACAATAAAAAATTTTTAAATATGGTTTTTTTGGTCATTTCCATTATGATTTTTAAAAATATGCTGGCTAAGACCAATGCTGTTTTTTTGGTACGAGAAGAACTTATTGCCTATCACATTCCTCTGGTTTTAGTGGTTATGATTATGCCCTTTTTATCCGGGTTTATTACAGGTATTGCCATTGGTTTTGTGGGGGCTTCCTTCCCCCTTATTATTCCCATGTTTCCAGAGCCATCTTCCCTGTCCTATCTATCCTGGGCAGCACTGGCTTATACTTTTGGGTATATGGGGATGATGCTTTCGCCTGTGCATCTTTGTTTTTTGGTGACAAAGGATTATTTTCAGGCCAATTTGTTGGCGAGTTATAAGTATCTGCTAAAACCTGTTCTCTTTGTAGTCTTTTTGGTGTTGGTGCTTTTTGGGGCAGGGGTGTACTGGTTTTAAAAGAAAAAGGCCCTTTTAAAAAAGGGCCTTTTTTTAGAGTTAGTTTAATACTTCTTCAGGAAGCTTACATTCCTTTTCTAAACCAAAGGCCTGTGAGACTGGAGGGCAGGTGAGAACGCCCTTGTACATGTTTAGACCCTTGAGAAGTACTTTGTCTTCTTTGCAGGCCTTTTCCACGCCCAGGTTGGCAATTTTCAGGCCGTATTTAATGGTAACATTGTTTAAGGCAAAGGTAGAAGTCCGGGCATAAGCTCCAGGCATGTTGGCCACACAGTAGTGAATAATATCTTCTTCCACATAAATGGGGTCAGAATGAGTAGTGGCTCTGGAAGTTTCTGCGCAGCCACCCTGGTCAATGGCCACATCTACAAAGACTGCACCTGGTTTCATTTTTCTTAAGAGTTCCCTGGTGACTAGTTTGGGGGCCTTGGCCCCAGGAATCAATACTGCACCAATAACAATATCTGCTTCTTCTAAACATTTTTGTAAGGTCAAATGGTCGCTATAACAGGTAAAAACATTGGCTGGCATGATGTTGCCCAGATGTTCCAGGGTGTTGGCGTTAATATCCAGAATGGTTACTTTGGCTCCAAAACCAGCAGCAATCCTGGCTGCATTACTGCCTACTGTGCCACCGCCTATAACCACCACATTGGCTGGAAGTACTCCAGGTACGCCAGTGGGCAAGACCCCACGCCCACCTTGGGATCTGGCTAAGTAAAAGGCTGCCATTAAAGGGGCCATTCTTCCCGCTACTTCACTCATGGGTTTTAAAAGAGGCAGATTGCCATTTTCTTCCTGTACGGTTTCATAAGCCACGGCAATGATTTTTTTCTCTAAACAAGCCCTGGTTAAATTTTCATCAGCAGCAAAGTGAAAGTAAGTATAAACTATTTGATTTTCTTGCATTAAATCATATTCCTGGGGCAAAGGTTCTTTTACTTTCACAATCATTTCACTTTTTTCCCAGACTTCCCTGGCTGTGTCCACCAAAGTAGCCCCTGCTTCTATATATTCTTGGTCCTGTATTCCAGAGCCAAGCCCAGCTCCTTTTTCAATCAAAACCTTATGTCCATTTTGGGTGTACATCTTTACTGCAGCAGGAATTAATCCCACCCTGTATTCATTATTTTTTATTTCCTTGGGACAACCAATTAGCATAAAAAGACCTCCTCCTTCATGTTGTTTTGAGAAAACTAACAATAACACTATTAAAATACAAGCTTTTTAATAAAGACTAAAAAGATATTCTTAATAGAAGGAGCCTGGGTCTTTACTTTCGGGCTATTGTGCTTTAATAAAAACAAATTTATTTTTTACGGGAGGCTGGCTATGGAACCTAAGGATTTAGAATTCTTTAGAAATTTACTCTTAGAAATGAAACAGGAGATTTTGGCCAAAGGGGAGAGCACTCTGGAAGATATGAGTGAAGATATGGAAGTATATGCTGACCCGGCAGATAGAGCTACTGCTGAAAGCGATAGGGCTTTTACCCTCAGGCTTAGAGATAGGGATTTAAAATTGGTCAGAAAAATTGACGAAGCCCTGACCAGGATTGAAGAAGGTAGTTTTGGTATTTGTGAAGAGTGTGGAGAGGAAATAGGGATGGCCAGGTTAAAGGCCAGGCCTGTGACTACTCTTTGTATTCAATGTAAGAGCAAGCAGGAAGAAGAGGAAGCCTTACTAAAGCGTTAGGTTAGAGTGGAAGCCAACTTTTTTCGTTTAGCTCTAGAAAGGATAAAGCCCTATCTTTTAGGTCAGCGCTTAGAAAAGATTTATTTTACTGCTCCTGGTCTTTGGACCTTTAGGTTTTCTTTTAAAAAATTTCTTATTTTATCTTTGGTTCCCAGAAAAAAATTTTTTTGTCTTCAGGAAAAGGGGATAGACAATCCCCTTTCTCCTTCTCCTAAAGTAATGTATTTGAGAAAACATCTTAAAAACAGGCGAGTAAAGGATGTGGTTTCTAGATGGTGGAAAAGGGAGTTTTATCTTGACTTTGGAGAGCTTTATTTAAAATTGGGCTTGGATGTAGAGCCTTATCTAAGCTCTGAACTATTGTTAGAAGAAGTAAGCTGGCCGCCTTTGGAGCAGGTTTTTGAAGATGAGAAAATATATTTAACTTTTCCGCAACTTACTCCTCCTGTTAGGAAAAGAATAAAATCTCTGGAAGGAACGGAGAGAGAAAAATTCTGGCAGGATTTACAGGAAGGAAATTTTTCAACCTGTTATGTTTATCCCAAAAACATTTTGCTCTGGCCAGAAGGGGACAATTTTCTGTTTTCCAGTTCTAATTTTTTAGAAGGAATGCAGGTTTATGCCCAGGAACATCTAAAATCCCTTTTTAATTTAACTATAGAAGAAAAAAAGATTCAGAAAAAGAAGAAAAAAGTAAAGAAAATTCTTAAAAAAGTAGAGGAAGATTTAAAAAATTTAGAACAAAAGTTAAAGCTTTCCAGAATAGGAGAATTGATTAAAAATAATTTATATACTCTGGATAAAGAAGCTAAAGTAGATGAAATAGAAGTAATTAATGAAAAAGGTGAACTGGAAAAAATAAAGCTAAATCCCAAGCTAACCATAAAAGAAAACATGCTTTTTTGTTTTAAACAGGCAGAAAAAGGAAAAGAGGACTTTTGATTTTAAATAACAGAAAGCAAGAACTGGAAAAATTACTTTGTTCTTTGCAGGTAAGAAAAGATGAGATTAAGCAGGTGGAGGAGAAAAAGGTAACTTTGCCTAAAAAATATCAGGGATTGGCAGTTAAGGTCTTTGTTTCTTCAGATGGCTTTTTACTCTTACGGGGTAAAAATCAAAAGGCCAATCACAAGTTGCTCAATCTGGCCAGTTCTTTTGATTTGTGGTTTCATGTTCAGGATGGCCCTGGTGCTCATGTGCTTTTACGCAGGGACAGTAAAAATCAGGAAGTACCTTTAAGGAGCCTGCAAGAAGCAGCCATTTTGGCTGGACTTTCCAGCTATCAAAAAGAAGCTGGTAGGGCAAAAATAATGTATACAGAAGTGAGATTTTTGCGTAAAGCCAAGGGAATGCCTCTAGGTGAGGTTCTGATTGATAAGTTGTTGGGAACCTTAGAGGTTGATTTGGACTTGGATTTAGAAGAAAAATTACTCTGGAGGGCTCATAATGAGTAAATTGGATGATTTTTGCACAGATTTACAACAAAAAATTTATGCTGATACAGAAAAAGAATTTGGAACAGAATTTATGTCTCGCTGGTTAAATCCCAGGTTTGCAGGGAGGGTGGAAAATCCCACCAAGGTGGTCACAACTAAGCCCAGTTGTGGTAAAAACCTGGAGATTTCTTTGCGCTTAGAAAATAATAGAGTAGTAGAAATAGCCTTTTTTACTGATGGGTGTGGCAGTGATGTGGTCTGTGCAGAAGTGGCCTGTGAATTGGCTTTAAATAAAAGCAAGGAAGACATTTTAAATTTGAGCCCAGAAGATATATTCAAGGTAGTCCCCAAACTGGCTTTAAAAAGTAGTGGTGCAGCCAAAGCACCCATTGAGGCCTTAAAAAAGGTTTTTGAAGAAGATTAAAGAGGGGGAAGAATGAGGCCTACCAATAGAGATTGGGCTCTAGTTTGCTTGTCTGGAGGACAGGATTCTGCCACCTGTCTGGCCTGGGCAAAAGATAGATTTACAAAGGTCTATAGTGTTTCCTTTTATTATGGGCAAAGACATGCCATAGAATTGGAATGTTCGAGAAAACTATCTGAACTGGCTCAGTGCGAACATCATTTTGAAATACAAATGGATCAGCTATTTTCTCAAATAGAAGTAAGTTCTCTTTTAGATAAAAGTAAAGATGTAACTTCTTCCTTTGACTTAGATGCCAATCTTCCCTCTTCTTTTGTGCCCTTTAGAAATCTTTTTTTTATTTCCTCTGCTGCTTCTATCGCCTATCTTTATGGAATAAAAAATATAGTTGTTGGGGTGTCTCAGACAGATTTTAGCGGTTATCCTGACTGTAGAAATAATTTTATTAAATCTCTTAATGCAACTCTGGAATTGGCAGTGGATTCTTCTTTTGAAATTCATGCTCCTCTTATGTACCTTTCTAAAAAAGAAACTGTACTGTTAATGAAAAATTTAGGCTGCTTAGATTGGTATAGATATACTCACACCTGTTATAAAGGAGAGAGACCTGCCTGTGGAATATGCCCTGCCTGTAAGCTCAGGCTTAAAGGATTTGCAGAAGCTGGGATTAAGGACTTAATAGAATATAGAAAATAAGAAAGTATTTACAACTTTTTTAGATTTTCCAGAATATTTTCTTCCTTTTTTAAGAAATATACTCTTACCTTGTGGCTTCTGGGAAATTCTTCCCTTAATACTTGCTTTAATTTTTTGGACAGTTTTTTCTCTTTGACTTCAAAGGATTTTTCCCAATACCCCCGTTGCTCAAATAGAAAAGTATCCTCTTTTATTTTTAAAATGGTTAAACTCCTATTACGCTTGTACGTGGTTAGCAGTATCTTTTCTGTGAATTTCAACTTTTTCAGTCTGGGAATAATCTGATCAATGAGGCTTTCTTTAGCGTACATAGGTCTTGCTATTGAGAAAAATAAGTTGTAATTTAAAATTTATAGACCTTTTTCTTTGGGAATAAGATGCAAGCAGATTTTAAAAAACTTTACATCCAAGAGCAAAAGGTAAATAAGTTACTTCTTGCTTTCAATCAAGCAGAGAATATCAATGAGATCTTTTTAAAGTTAAAAGATCAGCTAGCAGATATCTTTGAGTGTGAACGCATAACAATTTTTGCCATAGATAAGAAGACCAGACAGCTTTATTCCAGACTAAAATCAGGAAACGAGCACAGAGAGATACGTTTGTTTATTAATAGAAAAAGTATTGCAGGTTATGTGGCAGCAACCAGAAAAATAGTTAATTTAAAAGACGCCTATGTGGAAGAAGAGCGGCTCAAAAAATACCCGGGTCTTGGTTTTGATGCCAGCTGGGATGAGCGTTCAGGCTTTAGGACCCGTTCTGTATTGGCTTGCCCTCTTATTTTGAAAGAAAAATCTCTGGTGGGAGTGCTTCAGTTAATAAACAAGAAGCAAAACAGAGAATTTACTGTTGAAGATGAGCAATTGGTTAAAAAGATTGCTCCAGGGTTGGCTTCTGCTCTTTATCATCTTTATGTTTTTCAGACCCGTTTTGGTAAGTTTGATTACCTTTTAGAGAGTCATAAGATTACTTATGAAGAATTGGACCTGGCTATAGTCAAAGCTAGAAAACAGGATCAAGCCTATAAACAGGATGTGGGCTGGATTTTGATAAATGAATTTAAAGTACCTAAAGAAGATGTGGGTAAATCTCTATCTCTTTATTATGATACAGAGTTTATAGAATATAGTGAAGATGTATTCTTGCCAATAGATGTCTTAAAAAAGATTAAACATACCTTATCTTAAAAGTCGTTTTTGGGTTCCTTTAAAACAAGAAGAGAATTTACTCTGGGTGTTAATTGATGATCCTGGTGATCAGGAAAAGACTCAAGAAGTATTTTTCTCTGGAATAGGAGAAAATATAAAGTTTGTAGTTGGATTAAGGGAAGATATTTTAAAGTTTTTGGAAAAATATGAAAAAGAGATAGCGAGTGATACAAGTGCAGATGAGGTTTTAAAGGAGCTAAAAACAGAACAGGTTGAAAACTACCAGGAGACTAATACAGAAGAAGACATTTTAAATGAAGAAGCTCCTGCAGTAATTAAATTGGTTACGCAAATTATTAAAGCTGCTTATGACCAAAAGGCTTCAGATATTCACCTGGAACCTTATCCTGGCAAAGAACCAGCTATAGTTAGATTTAGGCGAGACGGAGAGTGTTTTTCCTACCTGGAGATTCCTGCGAGTTATGTGCGGGCAGTGGTAAATAGAATTAAGATTATGAGCAATTTAGATATTGCTGAGAAGAGGCTTCCTCAATCCGGAAAAATTAAGCTCAAATATAGAGATAAACTCATTGAACTAAGAGTAGAAATTACTCCCACTGTGGGTGGCTTGGAAGATGTGGTCTTAAGGATTTTGGCTTCTGGAAAGCCCAGAAAGTTAGAGGAAATGAATTTTACTCCTTTTAATTTAAAAAGAATAAAAGAAATCATTAGTAAGCCTTATGGTATTTTTTTGGTAGTTGGCCCTACTGGTTCAGGTAAAACCACTACCCTGCATTCCATTTTGGCTTATTTGAATACTCCTGACAAAAAGATCTGGACTGCTGAAGATCCTGTAGAAATAACCCAAAAGGGACTCAGGCAGGTGCAGGTAAATCCAAAGATTGGCTATACCTTTGCTATGGCCATGCGTTCCTTTTTAAGGGCTGACCCGGACATTATTATGGTGGGTGAGATGAGAGATGAAGAGACCGCTCATATTGCCCTAGAGGCTTCTTTGACCGGGCATTTGGTTTTATCCACTTTACATACCAATTCTGCTCCTGAAACCATAGTCAGGCTCATTGATATGGGCATGAATCCCTTTAATTTTGCTGATGCCCTTCTGGGTATCCTGGCCCAAAGGCTGGTCAAAACCCTTTGTCCTAAGTGCAAAGAAGAATACAGGCCGAGTAGAGAAGAAATAAATATTCTGAGACAAGAGTATGGAGAAGATGAAATAACAGAACTGGAGATTAATTGGGAAGATATTACCTTGGCCAGACCAAAAGGTTGCTCCTTTTGCGGGCAAAGCGGGTATGCTGGCAGAACGGCTATCCATGAGCTTTTGGTAGCTTCTCCTCAAATAAAGCGTTTAATTGTAAACAAGTCTCCTGTGGAAGAAATCTTAAAACTAGCCAAAAGTGAAGGAATGCGTACCTTAAAGCAAGATGGAATCTATAAGGTCTTACAAAAGCAAACGGACTTTGCTAGTGTGAGAAAGGTATGTATTCTTTAAATTTGAGAGTGATTTTGGAGTATAGAAATATAATTTTCTATTTCTTCCTCAACTTCTAGATTGTTTTTTACAGGTAAGTTGCTTTTAGCTTCGTAGTTTATCAACTTTGATTTATATCCTGAGAGATTTACAACATTGGAAATTTTGCCAAGCACTTCCTGGGGAGAGAAGAATTTCTTTTTTTCTCTTAAGAACTCTTCGTAGCGTTCTTCTGTAAAGATTCCATGTTCAGAAGAGGTTTGCATGATACTTTTTATTTGATTGAGCTTATTTTCTCTAATTAAGTTTTTTATGGGTTTTGTATTGATTAAAATGGTTAAATGAGGGACTGAGAATCCCAATTCCTTTTTATATACCAGTTTTTGGACCACAATAGCCTTAAGACAGGAAGAGAGTTGAAACCGCACAAAGTGTTCAATATGGGCGGGAAAGGAATTACATATGCGGTAAATAGCTTCTTCGGGAGTGCTTGCGTGTAAAGTGGTAAAGAGAAGATGCCCTGATTGAGCAGCATCTAAGGTCAGGCTAATAGTTTCTGGTTGACGCATTTCTCCTATAAAAATTACATCTGGAGCTTCGCGCAGGGCATTGATTAACCCTTGCTGGTAAGAATGAAAGTGAGTCCCCAGTTCTCTTTGCTGGATAAAGGCTTTTTGATGGTTAAATATATATTCTATGGGGTCTTCTAGAGTTATGATGTGGACATGCCTTTTTTGATTGATTTCATTTAGCAGAGAAGCAATGGTGGTAGTTTTTCCTGAACCTGTAGAGCCACAAAAGATGACCAGACCAGAGTCCAAAAAGGTAAACTTTTGCAAGCAGGGATGCAGGTTTAGTTCTTCTAAACCTGGGATGTGAAAGGGTAAAAAGCGAATGGCCAGGCTTAAACCAGTAAAGCAAGAAAAGATGTTTACCCTGAGACGAATATTTTGGATGGTCAGGGCAAGGTCCAGAGCCCAATTTTCGCGTAAGTAGTTTAACTGCCTGGTAGTTAGGATGTCTTTAACTAAAGCGTCTATTTGCTCTGGGGTAAAGTTGATTTGGGGAAAAAATGGGTTTGCCTATCTTTTCTGGCTGCTAAGGGCCTTTTTCCTGTTAAATGAATGTCTGTATAACCTTCTTTATAAAACTTTACTACGATTTCTTCCAGTTGTTGTTTATTCATTTATAGCACCCCATTTTTGGAGTTTAGCCTTGATAAAGTTTACTACCTGGGCTTGAGCTTCCTTGGGGTCTTCTTGAACCATTTTTGAAGAAAGAGGTTTAGCAAAGGAAAACAGTACCTTTTTCTGAGGATCTATTTTGCCCATGTCTTTTATAAGTCTGCCCGTGCCCCAGGCATCGGTTTTCAAGGCTATGGGCACTACAGGGACATTGGCCTTTTTGGCCAGTTTCACTCCAATGGAGTTAAATTGTTTCTCAGAAAAATAGCTGGTCCTGGTGGTTTGAGGAAAAACCACAATGGAAAGGCCTTTTTTTATTTTTTCTACTCCCTGGGTCATGACCACTTTGAAATCTTCTCTGGGATTGGTCCTGGAAACAGCTATGGGGTCTCTGGTCCGCATAACGTGTTTGAAGACAGGATATTCCAGAAGACTTTGTTTAATGATAAAGGTAATGGGTTTTAAGGGATGAATGATACAGGGCAATACAAAAGTTTCCAGAGTGCTCATGTGATTGGCTACAAAGACACAAGGCCCTTCAAAGGAATAAAAATTTTTTCTTCCTTCAATAAAAAATTTTACCCCTACCTGTTCGAGATAGTCCAGAGTTTGATAACTGCTGTTTACCCATTCTTCATCAGTGTATACACCCTGTTTACTCTTTTTGGCTGCTGGAAAAACTACCTTGTGCACTAGATTGTGATAAAAGCAAAGTCCTGGAAAATGTCTGGCAATCCAGGATATCTTTTTTCCGGGCTTTGATAGGAGTCTACTTTTTCTTTAAACCACATTTTTCCTTCCTCAAGGTTATAAAATATTTTAAACTTCCAATAATCAAACTACATCCTACAGCAGAATAAATGAATATTATAGAGTTCCCCCTGATTTTAAAATGGTTAATTATAATCCCTAGAGTTATCATTAAAAGCACAATTAAATAACTTTTAAAAGATTGAAAGGCAAAGATACATTTGTAATTATTTCCTTGCAGCCGCAAGATATTCTTGCTAACCAGTTTTAAGAATATTCTGGCAAAAAAGAGCAGGCTAAAGGCCAGTCCCAGCGAAAAAAATAAGAAGTTTATAGAAGTTGAAGAAAAAATTAAGGCCTTGACTAGGAGTAAAAGGCCTATCAAAAACCAGAGAGAGGCAGCTATAAGCAAGTGAATTTTGCGGTTGGCTTGACAAATCATAGTGCTTATTATGTATTTATTTAGTTTAATTTAGCTTGTCTTTTGGGTAAAGTCAAAATAGAAAAGCCTTAAAAAAGGAGTGGTAGTATCAGTGATGGGTAAAGAAAAACAAAAAGAGATTGTTCAAAAGCTTAAACTTATTGGTTCCTGGTTGGAAGAGAAAAAGGGGAAGACTTGCTTTTACTGGATGTAAGTAAACTTTCCAATGTTTTTGAAGGAGTGATTTTGGCCACAGCCAGCAATGCCAGGCATGCCAAAGGTTTAGCTGATTATATCCTGGAGAAGGTAAAAGAAGAGAATTGGGAACTGCTGGGACTGGAAGGATATCAGGGAGGAGAGTGGATTTTATTGGATTTAAATGATGTGATTGTGCATATCTTTTTGGAAGATATTCGGGAATTTTATAATTTGGAAGGTTTTTGGTTTAAAGCTGAAAAGGTGGAACTTTAAAATGAACATAAAACCCACTTTGCTTTTGATTTTAGATGGTTTTGGTCTGGCTCCTGCAGGTCCAGGTAATGCTGTAAGCCTGGCCTCTACTCCTAATCTGGATAAACTTTTTCAATCCTATGCCCATACCAGATTGGTTGCCAGTGGGGAGCAAGTAGGTCTTCCAGCCGGGCAAATGGGTAATTCAGAAGTAGGGCATCTCAACTTAGGGGCTGGAAGGATTGTTTACCAGGATATTGTGCGCATTAACAAGGCCATAGAAGATGGTTCTTTGGCTCATAATCCGGTTTTAGAAGAACTGGTGAACAAAGTAAAAGAAAAGGGACCAGAGTTCACCTGCTGGGGCTTCTTTCTGACGGAGGAGTACATAGTTTACAGGAGCATCTATATAGTTTGCTGGAAATTTTAAAGTCAAAAGGAGTGAAAGAGGTTTTTATCCATTGTTTTTTGGACGGAAGAGATACACCTCCTAAAAGTGCTAAAAAGTATTTAGCAGAACTAAGTGCTTTTTTACAGAGGATTCAGTTTGGCCAGATAGCCAGTTTAAGTGGGCGTTATTATGCCATGGATAGGGATAAACGCTGGGATAGGACCTCGCTGGCTTATCACACTTTAGTGCTAGGAGAAGGCAGGCAGGCCCCAAATCCTCTCCAGGCTCTTGAAGCAGCCTATGAGCAGGGTGAAAGCGATGAATTTGTGCGACCTACTTTTATCCAGGGGAGTAATGGTTATCTTCAAGATGGAGATGGAGTAATCTTTTTCAATTTTCGGGCAGATAGGGTAAGGCAGATTTGCCAGGCTCTTTTTGAGCAGGATTTTACCTTTTTTGAACGCAAAAAACACCCCAAACTCCATATCATTACCATGACCCAGTATGAAAAGGACTTTCCCGTGCCTGTACTTTTCCCTCCTTTGTTGATGAAAAATATTTTGGGTGAAGTGGTTTCCCATTTGGGTCTAAGACAATTGCGCATTGCTGAGACAGAGAAATATGCTCACGTAACCTATTTTTTTAATGGGGGCGTAGAAGAGCCCTTTGCCAGGGAAGAGCGCATTCTCATCCCTTCCCCTCGAGAAGTGGCCACCTATGACCAAAAACCAGAAATGAGTGTTTATGAAGTGGCTGATACCTTGTGTAAGCACATTTTGGCTCGGGATTTTGATTTTTATGTGTGTAATTTTGCCAACTTAGATATGGTAGGCCATACCGGGGTCATTCCTGCAGCCATAAAGGCCTGTGAAGCTGTGGATGAAAATGTGGGCAAGGTGGTTACCAGCATGTTGCAGATAGGCGGGCAGGTGCTTTTAACTGCTGACCATGGCAATGCTGAGGATATGCTGGAAAATGGTAAACCCAAAACTGCCCATAGTACCAATCCTGTACCTTTTATTTTGATCAGTGAGACTTCCAGGTATAGCTTGAGAGAGCAAGGAATTTTAGGAGATGTTGCTCCCACTATTTTGGATTTGTGGCAGGTGGAAAAGCCCAGAGAAATGAGCGCTAAATCTTTGCTTTTAGGTGAAAAAAATGAGTAAACAAGAACCTATCTGGCCTACAGATGTGGAAATATTACTTTTTTATCCCTGTCCCAAGTGCCAGAGAAAAATGCCTGTAATTGCCCCCTTAGAACCCACCATGATTAAATGTGATCAGTGTGGCTATAGTTATCCCCTGGCTCCAGTAAAAGTGGAAGACATCCTTTATTTAAAAACCGTTTTAGCTGGAGGCCTTAGTCTGGTAGATGAGAATTTAGCTTAAGTAAGGATAATCTTTGGCCAGATAGTTTTGGACATAATCTGCTACTGCCTCTTCTAAGGAAGTAAACTCCTCTTGCCACCCAGCCTGTTTTAACTTGGTCATTTCAGCCTGGGTAAAGTATTGATACTTTCCCTTTAAAGTTTCAGGCATTTCTATATATTCAATATTAATAGGCAGATTTAGAGCGGTAAAAACTGCCCTGGCCAGTTCATTCCAGGACCTGGTCTTGCCTGTACCCACATTAAAAATACCATTTACTTCTGGATGTTCTAAGAGCCAGGCCATTACCTCCACGCAATCCTTGACATAGACAAAATCCCTTTTTTGTTCTCCATGACCATAATCTGGATGATAAGATTTAAAGAGTTTTAATTTGCCGGTTTCTTTGATCTGGGCATAGGCTTTACAGACTACACTTTTCATGTCCCCTTTGTGATATTCATTGGGCCCAAAGACATTAAAGAATTTAAGCCCTGCCACCTGGTTTAAGAGATGCTCTCTTTTGAGCCAGAGGTCAAAAAGATGCTTGGAATAACCATACATATTAAGAGGTCTTAACTTTTCTAAATCCTCTTCTTTGTCTGCAAAACCTAAGGAGCCATCTCCATAGGTGGAGGCGCTACTGGCATAGATAAACCTGATGGAGCGAGCCAGGCAAAACTTGGCTAAGGCTTTGGAATAAAAAACATTATTTTCCATTAAATAGTCTGCATTTTTTTCCGTGGTAGAAGAACAAGCTCCCATATGAATAATGGCTTTTATGGAGCCAAATTTTTCTTGCTCTAATAAACTTAAAAAAAGATTTTTGTGAATGTAGTCCTTAAAACGCAGAGACACCAGATTTTTCCACTTTTCCGTAGTGCTTAGGTTGTCCACAATTAAAATGTTGTCCAGGCCCAGCTTATTTAGCTTCCAGACAAAGGCACTGCCTATAAAACCTGCTCCTCCAGTAACTATGTACATAAAAGCGTCTCCTTAAGGCTAAATTTAAAAAACTATAACTTTTCTCAGGCAAAAGGGCAAATCAAAAAAAGCTGTTAATTTAGCAGGTTAAAGCATAAGTTTGAAAGTTATAAAGAATAACTGGGAGTAAAAAGGAGGAAAGTGAAATTTTTCACTTGACAGGATGTCTTAAATGCTTAAAGGAGTTTTCGGTCAGTGGTTGTTAACCCTGGATAAAAGGAGGTAAATTATGATTCTTCGCAGTTTATATTATTTAGGAGAGAAGATGAAAAAAAGGCTTATCAAGGCTTTTAGGACCTTAAATCAAAATATTTTTAATTCCTATTTATCTAGTATGGATTAAGATTTTTTAAAGAGGCCAGGAAAAGGGAGGCTAATTTTAGCCTCCCTTTTTTGTTTTTTAGGTGAGTTTTTCCTGGACTGATTTTACCTTATTTATAAGCCCCTGTTCTCTATTTTGGCGAAAGTCAATTTTTAAATTGAGATAAATACGATTACATTCTGGCTCAAGTTCTTGAAAGCATTTTTTTACCACTTCTAGGATATCTTCAAAATCTCCTTCTATACAGGTCCCCATAGGGGTTAGTTGGTAAGGTAAGGAGCTTTTTTGAATTATTTTTACAGCTTTTGCCACATACTTACTCAAGCTTTCTCCCTTGTCCAAAGGAAAAATGCTTAGTTCTGCCAAAGTGCTCATACTCACTCCTGCTTAAGTTTTAAGCCAGATTACTTATTACCCTTTCTCCAAAGGCCTTACACCCAAGGACGCTGGCCTTTTCCATTTGCGAGGCCAGATCTATGGTAACTGTTTTTTGGGCAATGGTTTTTTCCACTGCTTGTTCAATGCTGAAAGCAACTTTAGAGAGCCCCATATCTCTAAGCAACATGGCCATACTTAGAATCATGCTACAGGGATTGGCTTTGTCCTGTCCAGCAATGGTAGGAGCAGTGCCATGGGTGGGCTCATAAATGGCCAGGTTGTCTCCCTTGTTCACTCCTGGAGCAATCCCCAGGCCTCCCACCTGAGCAGCCAGAGCATCAGAGATATAGTCTCCATTTAAATTGGTAGTGGCGACAATATCGTATTCTTCAGGGCGTAATAAGACCTCCTGAAACATGGCATCTGCAATCCTGTCTTTTAAAACCAATCCCTTTTTGTTTTCTTGGGCTTCTTGTTCTGTTATTACTTTTCCTGCAAATTCTTCCCTGGCCAGTTCATAGCCCCAGTTTCTAAAGGCACCTTCAGTATATTTCATAATATTACCTTTGTGCACCAGGGTAACTGACTTTCTATTGTTTTGCAGCCCATATTCTATGGCCTTTTTTATTAAGCGTTTGCATCCCTTTTCAGTCATGGGTTTTAGGCCCAGGGCTGATTCTGGGTTCAAGGCAATATTTAGTTCTTGTTCCAAAAAGGAGATAAGTTTTTTTACTTCTGAAGAATTGGCCTGCCACTCTATCCCCGCATAAACATCTTCAGTATTTTCTCTAAAAACAACCATATCAACTTTTTCTGGATGCTTTACCGGGCTGGATACACCCTGAAAGTATCTTATGGGTCTTATGCAGGCATAAAGATCAAAGGTTTGCCTTAAGGTCACATTTAAACTTCTAAAACCCTTGCCTACAGGAGTAGTTAAAGGACCTTTTACTGCAAATCTGGCTCTTTTGAGTGTGGCCAGGGTTTCCTCAGGCAAATATTCACCTGTTTCCTGAAAGGCCTTTTCTCCAGCCAGAAGTTCCTGCCAGGTTATTGCCTGTTCCAGGTTGTGCAGTTTTAGAGCTTCTTTTACCACTTCTTGAGCTACAGACATTACTTCTGGTCCAATTCCATCTCCAGCAATAAAGTAAACAGTCTCCATATTCCCTCCCCTTGATTTTTTGCCAGAGATTAAAAGGATAGTTTGGGTTGGTCAAATATTTTTAGGTTATCCAGACTCAGAAAGAGGTAAGAGGTTGTCTTTAGAAAATAGGTTAAATAAAGAGATGAGGCAGAAAAATAGATTTAAGCAAAAGATGTAGAGCATATAGTTTTTCAGGTTGTTAAAGGGTAAAATTAAAAAACCCAGGAGATAGGAAAATAGATGGATATAAATAGTTTTTAGTCTTTTTTCTGTAGAAGTATTTATGCCTATGATAATTATGGATATGGTTAGAGGTAATATGGCTATTATGTACAGGGGAAGCAGGGAAAAAGCCTGAAGGTATTTACTGCCAAAAAGATGAATAAATACAAATTTGCCTATGGTTAAGATACAAATTTCAGTTAAAATAAAAATAACAGTAGTGAGCAATACAGAGCTAAGGGCAAGGTTTTTAAAAAGAGAAATATTTTTTTTATTGGCGACTAATTTAGGGAAAAATACAGAAAAAATAGTAAGGGAAAACCAGATTAAAGCCTTTCCCAGGATAGAGACTGAAGCATAATAACCGGCATTTTCTGGAGAAAAAAATCTTTTGATAAATATATCGTCTAAATAAATAAAAAAACCAGAAGGTGAAGAATAGGCAGCAATAAGGAATAGCTTTTTTAAAGGTATCTTTTTCAGGGGGCCAAAAAAATTTTTATTTATGCTTAAAAGCAAAATAAAAATAAGAATTAAGGCCAAAAGAGAAGGAAAAATTGCTCCCCAGATATAAAAGCCAAGAAGAAAAAAGATAAGCGTAAACATTAACCTCAGGGTGAGTTCTAAAGAAGAGGAAAAGGCAAAAAGTCCAAATCTATCAGTAGCCTGTAAAAAACTCCTTTCTACAGCTACCAAAAACATAGCCCCCCAGGTCAGGGCTATAACCCAGACATAAGGCAAGTAGCTTATTTTTAAAAAAGATTTTAAAAAAGGAGAAAGGATAAGGCCTGAAAGGGAAAGTAGAATTCCAAATAAGAGCCCAAATTTACGCAGAAACCTGAGCACTGCGTATTTTTGTTCAAAATTTTCCACAATACTTTTTACGGAGACAGTGCTAAAGATACGTGCCATATTACCAACACTTAACATTAAAGAGTAAAGTACCATAAATTCACCATAACCAGCAGGACCCAGGTGCCTGCTAACATAAAAGTGAAAAATATATCCAAGGATATTGATGTATAAAAAAGAGAGAGAAACAAAAGATATATTTTTTAACATGAGTGAAATTCTCTATAGGTTTGAAGTAGGTATTCTTCGTAGGTTTTAGCAATTTGCTCCCAGGTGAAATTCTGGGCAAACTGACGACCTTTTTTCCCATTGCTGCAGTTAATTTTGGATTATCCCAGAGAAATTTTATTTTCTTTGCCAGATCTTCAGGATCATCTTTTTTAAAACATATACCAAAACCATTTTCCACCACATAATATAGCTCAGGTATATCAGAAACTATAAGAGGTTTACCAAGGGCAGCAGCTTCTAGAGCTACTATACCTTGTCCTTCAAATCTAGAAGGCATAACTAAAAATTTAGCATTTGATATTAGATCTATTTTTTCTTTATTATCAACAAAGCCGTAAAATTTTATATTTTTTTTACTCTTAATTTTAGTTTTTAACTTTTTTTCATCTTTACCTTTTCCAGCAATAGCTAAGGGAAAAGTATGAGTTGCTTGAATTAGTAAATCTATGCCTTTATTGTATAAATCTATTCTACCTACATACAGAATATAATTGTTAGTGTTATTTGTATTTATTTTAAGTAAATTTTCATCAATTCCATTTGGTATTATTTTATAGTTTTTCAAAGAATATTTATATGATGTTTGTTGTGAAACAGAACTTATATTTATAAATTTTTTAGGGTAAAATTTTTCTATTATAAAAAAAGGAATACCTAAAATAAAATATTTTTTTAATATGTTATACTCTTCTCTATGATGAATTTGAAGAATAATAGGCTTTTGCCTGGCTATTTTATAGGAAAATACTGGATTCCAGGGAGCAAAATCTTCGATAATTACATCAAATTTATGAAAATTATTTTTTAGAAATTGATTGGCAAAGTAAGCATAAGAAAAGGTACTAAGTATATAGTTCTTGCCAGTACCTACAAATTTAAATTGCAAATTTTTTTCTTCAATATCTTTACAATCGGGATATTTTCCTGAAATTATAGTAATTTGGTGTCCTTTTTGAGCTAGTTGTTTATAAATCTCATAGGCTCGAACAGCAGCACCTCCTCCAATCCAGGGGTTGTGGATGTGGTCGTAGAGTAGATGAAGGATTTTCATTTTTTTAATTGCATATTATAGACAAACTTTTTATGGCAATGAATCTCTGACCTTTCTAAGGTGATGTGATAACTAAAAAATTTGAATTGGCAATTATTTCTATCTTATCTTTACTAATCTCGAATTCTTATAGTAGCCACCAGCTATTATAAGGTGTAAATTTGTTTAATAAAATTGCATTATATTTTTTAAATAGATACTCAATTATACTTTCATCTATAAAATCTTCTACCATCAAAAATATTTTTCCTTTATTTTTATTTAAAAAATATTTTCCACCTCTTATAACATTTTTCTCCATACCTTCTACATCAATTTTAAGTATAATTAAATCATACTTATTTTTAATACACGAATCAAAAAAAAGTATCTAATGTTGTAATTTCACAAATTTGCCTATGTTTTCCAAATTTAAATTTAATTTCTCTTGATTCACATATATCGGATAAACCTTTTTTAACTGGAGTTATCTTGTGTTCTAGTTGGTTTAATTTAATATTATCAATAAGTAATTTGTAATTTTCTTCAATAGGTTCAAAAGAAAAAATATCTAAATTTTTCTTATTTTTAAATATATTTCCAATTGAAATACTATACCCGCCAATGTTTGCTCCAATATCAAAAAATAATATATTTTTAGATATATTATTTTTTATTAAGTTTATAGTAAAGTTTAAGTCTAATCTTTCATAAGCTGGAGAGATAGTTATAGCATCAGTAGTTTTAGGTCTAATTTTATATTTACCATATTTAGTAATAATATTATTGTCGTTAAAAGGATATCTGAACATATCAAAATAGTTAAAAAGTTTTTTAAAAGAATAAATAATTTCATAAATAAAAAATTTAAACTTAGGCTTCTTTATTTCAAATGGAATAATCATTTTGTAATAAAAATAAGACAAATAAAATATAAATTTATTAAATTTTATGTTCAAATCTTAACCTCCAAACTATTATAGCTGCTTCTAAAGCTATTTTCCTGCTCATTTTAGAAGAGCCATGTTCTCGCTCATAGAAAATAATGGGAATTTCGGTTGTTTTTAAACCAGCCTGGTGTATTTTGTAAACCATTTCAATTTGAAAGGCATAACCATTGGACTTTATATTTTCTAAGTTTATGGTTTCCAGAGCTTTTCTGGAGTAAGCCCTATAGCCACTGGTGACATCAGAGTATTTTTTTATCCCCAGAATCGTAGTAGCATACCAGTTGGCAAACTTAGAAAGTAATAATCTTTTGAAATCCCAGCCAACAACACTAATTGTCCCCTGGAGGTAGCGGGAACCTACTACCAGGTCAAAGCCCTTTTCTATCTTTTCCATAAATCTGGGAATGTCTTTAGGGTCATGGGAAAAATCTGCATCCATTTCCATAAAACAATCATAACTCTTTTTTAATCCCCATTGAAATCCTGTGATATAGGCTGTACCCAATCCCAGCTTAGCTGGACGCTCAATTAAGAAAACTCTGGATTCTTGGGCTTGAATCTTTTTAACTATCTGGGCGGTATTATCTGGAGAATTGTCATCTACCACCAGGATATCCAGAGAAGTTTGCTGCAATAAATTGTTTAATATCTTTTCAATATTTTCTTTTTCATTGTAAGTGGGAAGTACTAACAGGGTTTTCATAAGACTTTCTCTATTGTATGAAGTACTATTTGGGGATCTAGTTTTTTTAAACAAGCCCATTTATGGTAATTTTTACAAACAAGGGGTTTGGGAGAATAGACAAAGCAGGGTGAACATGGTATTTCAGGTTTTACGATTGCATTTTGTTTACCCCAGGGTTTTACCCAAACAGGATTAGTTGGGCCAAAAATTCCAATCGTTTTTGTGCCAACTGCAGCAGATAGGTGCATAAGACCTGAATCATTACTAACAAATAAGTCCAGTCCTTTGATAATTGCTGCTGTTTCTCTAATATTTTTAGTTTTTACCATCGTTACGTTATCATACAAGCGGTTTTTGAAAATAAAGTCATTTTCTATTTTCTCTTCATCAGTTCCAAATAGAAAAAATTGATAATTTGAAAGATTATTGATTACCTCAAGAAAATACTCTTTAGGCCACCTTTTATATCTATGGTTTTTAAAGGTACTTGAACCTGTATGAATGCCTATTCGTGGAGTAGGGAATTGGTTTAAATAATTTTGAGCTTTTTTTATTTCTTCTGTAGACAACATTACCAGCATTTCAGGTATTTGAGTACGCTTAAGTTTAATACCAAAAAATTCTAAAAGTCTTACATTTTCTTCTACGCAATGAAGGGCATTTAACTCCATTGGGCGATAATTTTTTAGAAAATTTAACTGAGTTAAGTTGGAGTGTAAATAGGAATGCCCAATTCTTTTTTCGCAAAGGTTAGCAGGGCAAAAATATTATAAGCTGCGCGGTTAGAAGGGTAAAAGTTTATTACACAGTCATATTTAAAACTGATAGTGGTAAGGATAAATTTTAATATCTCCAATTTATTTTTCTTTAATAGAGGAAAATAAATTAATTGATCTATATATGGATTTTTTAAAAAAAGATCATAAATTGCCTTTTTCATGGTTAATACATGAATTTCAAAATCAGGCTTATACTCTTTTAAAAGCTTTATCGCTGGTGTAGTCATCAGGGCATCGCCAATGCCAAACTGAGGGGTAATTAAAATTTTCATATCCTTATTTATTTAAGAATAAGAATAGTTTTTTTAAAATTAAGCTAGATACAGAGTTGTTATCCATATTAACCACATTATAAATATTTTTATAAAACTAAAAGCAAATTTTTTATATTGAAATTTGTTATTTTCACAACATTTAGAAATGGAAGTAATAGTAAAATATATAAAAAAGAGAAATGATAAAATGCTTATTAAGGACAAAAAACTATTGGGAGCCAGGTCTGTGCTCATGATTTTTTTCATTTCCTCATAGGTTTCTTCATAGCTTTTTTTATAGCCGTCTGCTAGTAATTTTTGGGCTCTAAGGTTAGCTATTTTATCTTCTAGAAAAGCAAGTTCTCTTTTATAGGGAGTAGAAAAGTGTCTTATGCCATAGATAGTGCTTCTGAGTATTTCATAAGCATATAATTCTAGTTCTTGATGAGTTTTTGCCAGTTCTAAAATATTCTGTATGGCTTTTTTTTCAAAAGGAGAAAAGGGAAGGTGAAGATAAATAATCCTGCTATAGATGTCTATTTTCTCCTTTGGGGACTTTATAGAAGAAGCAGAGTGATAGAGATAAATCTGTTTTCCAAGAATAAAGACAAAAATTATTATTAAACTAAGGATGGAACTAATTATTATTTTCTTCATAAAGATAAAAATGATTGTAATTATTATACTCTTCTATTGTTTTAGATTGAATTAGAAACTTGCCTGTATGATTGTTTATAGGAATGTTAAAACTGTAATTTGTATTTTCAAAATATAAATTGATGTTTATTTTTTTACCATAGGGGTATTTTTCTGAAGTGTCTTTTGCTAAAAAAGTAAAAAAAGTTGAATATTTACGACATAAAGACATTGAGAATAGGTCATCTGTTTTATTTCGTATACATACTCTATCATGAATAAAAATGTTTAATTTTTTTCTAAGGTTCTTATTAAAATGGTCAATTTGCTGATAATTTATTTTTGTTTCTTTTGGCAAAACTAAAAAATCTAATGCTGAATAATATGATTTTAAGTATGGAGAAAGATTTTGATTATTTTCTATTGGAGAAGAAGAATATACTCTGAATTTATTCATATAAGATTTAACTTTAGCCCAATTAAAAATATTATTTAGATCATGGATCTCAGGATAAGATTTTGCATATATTTCGTAGTTGCAACCATTGTTAATATCCCAAATTTTACTTTCAACTTTTGGAGCACTGATTAAGCAAATATCGTCTCTAAATTTTTCAATATTTTTTTGATACCAGCCTTGAAAAACATCATTGTCTCCAGAATAGACAATAATTGATTTTACTGGTTTTATAAATAGAGAATCAACAGTTTTGTATTTAGCTACTTCATTGCTATCATAATTATTCAAGAAAAGATTGTTGGGGATATAGATTAGGGGAAAAATTAAAAGAAAATATTTAACTTTTTTTAGCTTGTTTTCTATATAGAAAAATCCCAATGCGCATATAAGAGCAAAAAATAAAAGAGCAGGTAGAAAGTACTGGTGTTCAACTATATAAGCAGTATCTAGAGTTATGTTTGGATTGGAAAAAGTAAGATAGGCTAAAATAAAACAATAGGTTATAAAGGAGGACATAAGGTAAAAAACTTTAGTGCGTAAGTTTTTATGGCTAAAAAGAAAAATAAGTCCCAGAAGAAAAAAGACAAAAGCATAAATATGGAATTGATTTTTTAAGAGTAAAAAAGAGTTTTTTAAGGCATTACCCAGCTTATCTATATTTATAAAAAATAGAGATTTGACTAATTCTGGAGAAGAACTTTGTTTGTAAGATTTTCTAAGTAAAGTATAAATGAGACCAGAAAAATTAGGCGAAGGAGAAAGATTTATTAAAGTTGGCTTTAAAGAACGGATTAGAATATAAAGAGTAGAAGTTGCTCCTAGGCAGCAGACAAGTAAACTTGGTAAGATATTTTTTATTGCTTGTTTAAAATGTACGACCAGAGGAATTACTAGGGGAATAAACATTAAAAAGACTAGATGGTGTAAGCTAAAAGACAGGCCAAAAAGAAAAGAGATAATTAATTGATTTTTTAAGCTGTATTCTTCTAAGGTTTTTAACCCAAGATAAAAAACAAGTAGAATAACTAAAGTAATTAAAGGGTAAAATTTAGCCAGCAGGGATTGCCCTACAAAGGAATAGGAACTTAAGAGTAAAAGAGCGGTAAAAAGACCAGTCCCAAAGGAATAGTGTTTTTTTAAATAAGAAAAGATTAGGGTAAGGATAACTGCACTGGATAAAGAAGACAGTAATACCACTTTTAAGGGAATATTTCCCAGAGGCAAAAGGGTAAAAAGCTTGCCCAGAAGTAGATAAAGAGGATAGCCAGAAGGATGGGCAATACCCAACCCAAAACTTGCTCCAATAAGCTCACCACCATCTCCGGTGGTAAGAGTTTTGGCCTGCAAAATAAAAAAGAGGAGAAAGCATGAGTTATAAAAAAGTATGTTTGATTTTAATAAATTAATTATTTTTTCTTTTTGCATTTTTTAAAAAAAGTAAAAAGCAGGCAAGGATTCATCCTTACCTGCTTTTTGTTTAATAAAATAAATACCAGCAGGACTTATTATTTATTTCCATAGATTAGTGTCAACTCCACCTTTAGTGGAATCAAAAGCAACAGATTTACTGTAAACTTTATTATGAATAGTATAGCTATATCCTTCCGCGTTAGCATAGGTGTTATAAGCTCCCAGTGAATTATTATCAGACAGCGTAAAATTGCTCTCTCCTATATGAACAATACTACCACCCGTAGCGTTTAAATCGCCTGGATAGTTACCGTTATCAGCATAATAGGCTTCGATTTCAGTAGCCAGGTTTTTGGCATCAGATACAGCAGCAGATCTGGCTGCCCTTTCTTTGTACTTGTTGAATTGTGGGATAGCAATAGCAGCCAGGATACCAATGATGGCTACTACGATTAAAAGTTCGATCAGGGTAAAACCTTTTTCCTTGTTCATAAAAAACCTCCTTAAAATTTTTTATCTTTTTTATGTATACTCTCAAGGAGTATGCCAAAATTAAACCCCAGCTAATTAAATGAGTTATTTTTATTTTTTTCTTTTGAATGACAATTTTTGTCAGTTGGTTGACAAAAATTGTCCCTAATTTTTAAAAAACCTGTTCGTAAGTTATTTATAGAAACCTCTCTTAAAGAAAAAAGGTATCTTTTGTCAATTGATATATTTTTTTAGGTTTAATTTTTGTTAAGCACTGTAAATTATAAGCACAGCTAATAGACCCGTGTAAGGAGCAAGGGCGGCAGCTAACTGCTTCCTGGATTAATGTAACTTTGTTTCCATAGGGGAAAAAACCCCAGGCAGAATCGCTTGGGCCAAAGAGCGTTATAATGTGTTTGTCTAGTCCCCAGGCCAGGTGCAAAGGTCCAGAATCTGTACTTACCACTACTTTGGCCAGTTTTAAAAGGGCCAGAGTTTGCCTTAAGTTGCTTTTATTGGTTAAATCATTTTTAGTGTTTACCAAAGAATAAGCAGAGCGTCCCAGAATGATAAAGGGAATATTGGCCTGTTCTAACAGGGCAATGTACTTTTGCCAGTAATCTCCAGGCCAGGTCTTGGTAGGATAAGAAGCATAAGGGTGAATGGCCACAAAAGGAGAAGGGATATTTAAGGAGGTTAAAAGTTTTTTAGCTTCTTCTATTTCCTCGGGATGTAAAAAAAATTGAGGCCTTAAGGCCCTGGCTGGAGGCAGGTTGTCTAAGGAATAATAGGCCAGGCCATAGCGTTGAGGCACAGATAGTTTTAACTTAGGTGTTTTAAATTTTCCTTTAGAAAGGAGATAGAGCCTTCTGGCTACAGATAGTTTTGCATAACTTTTGTGAGGTTTTCGAGTAAAAAGTTTAATTAAAAAGGAGCGCAAGTTTTGGTGCAAATCCAGGATGGTTAGGTGAGGATATTTTTTTCTTATGTGTTTACTTAGCTGAAGGAGTTCCTTTACATTTCCTTTTTTTATTTCCAGCACTTCTTGTATAAAGGGGTTTTCCTTAAATAAGGGAGCAAAAATTTTTTTGGTTAAAATAACAACCTGTTTTTTTTCCTCTTCTGCTAGATACCTGGCCAGCCCGCTGGTAAGCGCCACATCTCCAAGGGAACTGAAGCGAATAAGCAAGATGGTTTCTTTAGACATAATCCAGGTCTTTTATCCCCTGCCAGGCAGCTTTTAAATCCCTGGCAATTAAAAGGGGAAAATCCGTTTTCACTTTTTGATAGTGTAATGGTTGCCAGGGTAGTTTTAGATTTAGCCTGGTTATTTCTTTTGGGCCATGACCGGTCAGCACCAGACAGGATAGGGCAAAATTTAGGTTTTTCCCCCAGAGAATATCGCTAACTTTATCACCAATAACCACACATTCCTCTGGATTTAAGTGGTATTGCTCTTTAAGGGCTGTAAATAGGCCAGTTTTGGGTTTGCGGCAATTGCAATTATCTTCTGGAGTGTGGGGGCAAAAAGCAGTGTGGGTAAAAATTTCTTCTCCTAAAAGGCTATCTAATCTTTTTTGCACCTTATAAAAGTCTTCCAGGGAGAAATAATTACGGCCAATACCGCTTTGATTGGTAATGATAAAAAGTTTTAATCCCCTTTTTTCATTTCCAGCAGGGTTTCTTTTGCCCCAAAAATGAGCTCTACTTCCTGGGGGTTGGAGAGGTAGTGTTTTTCTTTGATGATAGTTCCATCTCTATCTAAAAAAATATTTTTTACCTTAGGCATCTAATGCCTCCCATACACCACAGGCAATGGCCACAGGGAACTGTGTTTCCATAACAGTCGTGTTCAAAGGGAAAGGATTCATTCAAGAGGTCATCACAGGGCACCAGAGGACAATTGCTGCAATAAGGATAATTTACCTGCAGTACTTCTTCCCTGAACTGAATAAACTTTTCCTTGTTCCAGATAGCTTGCAAGTCCTCTTCTTTGATGTTGCCAAAAAATACAGGATAGATGTGTTTAGTGCGTTTATCCATATAACAACTATACTGATGCCAGAGAAAATAACAGGGAGCAACATTGCCTTCTACATCAATAAAAACACTTTTTTCTTCTACAAACTCACATTTTCTTTTGTTTTGAGCCCTTAGAGGTGGTAAGTCTAAAGAGATATTATATTTTCTGGCAAGATTGGAAGATGTTTCCAGGATATTTTCTAAATCTGTAAGGTCTTGTTCATCCCAGAAAACCAGGTTTTCTAGATGTAGTAAAATATTTTCTTTTTCAGCCTCTTTTATCATTGTTTCTACCAGGTTTATAAGTTTTTTATCCTGCTCTTTTTTGTGGAATTTCCAGCGTACTTGAAAATAATCTTTAATGGCCAGGCCTAACTTCTGGGCTTTTTCCTTATATTTGTTAAAGAGTTCTTTAGCTTTATGGGTATTGGGTTCAAATAGACATTCATTGGCTACTTCTTTAGAATAGGGAAGTAAATGTGTAACTAAAATAAAATCTACATTTTTTTCTTGGGCTAGCTCAATTAAGTGGGGTAATTGTTTATAATTGGATTTCATCAAGACAAATTCTATACCCATTTTAAAGTGGGGATTTATTTTTTGTCTGTGCAAGTTTAGCATGTCCAGAGAAGTTAAGATTTTGCTTAGGGAAGCTCCCTGTCTTTTTTGCTGTAAAAAATCTGCTTCCACTCCATCCAGAGACAGGCATACTTGGTCCAGTCCGGCTGAGAGCAGGTTTTGCACTTTTTCAGGAGTAAACAACATGCCATTGCTTTGAAAGGCTATTGTGGAAGTAGCTGGCATATGTTTTTTGGCTAGAGCGACAAATTCTTCTAGCTGGGGATGTAAAAGCGGCTCTCCTATGCCATTTAAAATTAATCTGTTTACAGAAGAAAAGTTTTTGACCAGTTTTTTGAAAAGGGCAAAGGGAAAAATTTTTTCTTTTTTTAGGCTGGCTGAAATATTTTTCACACAAAAGTTACAATTTAGATTACATTTAGTAGTAATCTCTAAGAATATTTTCTGGGGGTAGCTCATAGCTTTTGACCATTTTTCTTTAAGGGTTTAGAAAGGCTTTAAAAATAGAGATGGCCTTCTTAACTTAAGTTGTTTTTTTTGGCAATAAAGTTTAAATTATGTATAAAATTAGTTAGTTAAAGGGGAGGAACAATGATTGATTTACACACTCATACTACCTTTAGTGATGGAGAGCTTATTCCAGCAGAGCTTATTCGCAGGGCCAGATATGCAGGTTATCAGGTGATAGGCTTAAGTGATCATGCTGATCACAGTAATCTAGAACTTATTTTGCACAATCTTTTACCTCTATCCACTCTTTACAGTACCTATGCAGACATAGAGGTATTGGTGGGGGTAGAATTGACTCATGTGCCTCCAGCCTTGATTCCAGAGACCATTGCCCAGGCAAGGGCTTTGGGTGCCCAGTATGTGGTAGTGCATGGTGAAACCATTGTGGAGCCAGTTCAAAAGGGGACCAATCTGGCAGCCCTGGAAGGTGGAGCAGATATTTTAGCCCATCCAGGGCTCATTTCTCCAGAAGAAGTTGACCTGGCCAGGGAAAAGGGAGTTTACCTGGAACTAAGCACCAGAAAGGGGCATAGCCTTACCAATGGTCATGTTTTAAAATTGGCTTTAGCCCGGGGGGCAAAGGTGGTAATCAATAATGATGCCCATAGCCCTTCTGACCTGGTTTCTAAAGAACTAAGGACCAGGATTGCCCTGGGAGCAGGTTTGACTTTAGAAGAGGTAAACCTGCTAGAAAACAACAGCTTAGAACTGGTGGAAAAAATACGGAGCAGGAGCCATGGAAGAAAAGTGTAGATTAGCAGCTAGATGGTTAAAGCAAGCCAGGTTTGCTCTGGCTCTTACTGGCGCGGGCATTTCTGTACCCAGTGGGATTCCTGACTTTAGAAGCCCGGGCGGGCTTTGGTCTAAGTTTAATCCCTGGGAAGTCTGTTCTGACTATGCCTTAAAGTTTAATCCCAAAGGAGTGTGGGAATTTTTGGGAGAAGCTGTGTTATTATTTAAACAGGCCAGGCCCAACCCTGCCCACTTTGCTCTGGCTGAGTTAGAAGCCAGGGGAATTTTAAAGGCCATTATTACCCAGAATATTGATGGACTGCATCAGGAGGCAGGTTCTAAAGAAGTTATAGAGTTTCACGGGGGAGTAAATAGGTTTTATTGCAATCTTTGTGGCTTAGAATATCCCAGGGAAAAGGCCTTTAGTTTGAAAAAGAGGAGCTTCCCTGGCTTTGTAGCAAGTGTCAGGGAGTAATCAGGCCAGATGTGGTCTTTTTTGGGGAAGCTATTCCCACAAAGGCCTTGTATTTGAGCCAGGATTTAAGTAGGAAAGCAGACCTAATGCTGGTTATAGGTACTTCCGGAGAGGTGGCTCCAGCCAACACCCTTCCTTCTATGGTCAAGGCCAGAGGAGGTAAGGTGATAGAGATAAACCTGGGGCCTAGTGCCTATGAAGGCGTTTCAGATTTGAAAATAGCAAGGGGAGCTGAAGAGGTTTTACCTCAAATAGTGAGTTTTTTAGAAGAAGAGAAATAAAGGAGAAAAGCAATGGATTTTTTAGGGACTAATCCTGCCTGGGCTCTGGTGTTAAAGGCTACTCTGGCCGTAAAAGTGGTTTTGGTGGTTTTACTTTGTATGTCCATTTATTCCTGGGCTATTATTTTTTTCAAGTTCTTAACCTTTTTAAAGGCCAGAAGGGATGTTCACTTGCTGCGTAGATTAACAGAAGAAAGCAGTAACCTGGGCTCTTTAAAAAATGTGTTAGAAACCCATAGTTCCAGGGTGGGTAGCGCCATGCTCCAAAAAGCCCTTTTTGAATTAAAGCGAATTGGCCAGTTAAATGCTTCTGAACAGGAGAAAAAAGAAATCATTAAAGAAAATCTGCAAAGGTCTTTACTCAACTCCAGGACAGAGATTTTTTTGAGCCTAAAAAAGAGCTTGGCTTTTCTGGCCACCTGCTCCAATTCTGCTCCTTTTATTGGGCTTTTTGGTACAGTGTGGGGCATTATGCATTCCTTTCATGCCATTGGCTTGCAGAAAAGCGCTTCCCTGTCCACAGTAGCACCAGGTATTTCGGAGGCCCTGATTGCCACTGCCATTGGGTTAGCTGTAGCTATTCCTGCTACCATGGCTTACAACTACTTTATAACCAAATTGCAGGATGTGGATAAGGATCTGGATATCCTGGCCAATGTCTTTTTGAATCTTTTGGAAAGGAACTTAAGCTTGCTTAAACAAGGAGAAAAATAGTGAAAACTTCCCCAAATGATTCTTTGCTTTCAGAAATCAATGTTACTCCTTTTGTGGATGTAATGTTGGTTTTGTTAATTATTTTTATGGTTACAGCTCCCATGCTAACGCAAGGGGTAGAGGTGGACTTGCCCAAGGCCGAAACTGTAACCACTTTGCCTGAAGATGCAGAAAACATGCTCATAACCCTTAAAAAAGATGGCTCCATATATGTAGATACTTATAAAGTAAGTGCTGAAGAATTGGAAAACTTTTTAAAAAAGAATTTTAAAAATAAAGAGATGGTTTTTTTAAAGGCAGATAGAGATGTAAACTATGGAGAAGTAATTAAGGTAATGAGTAAGGTGAAAGGAGCAGGAATAGAAAAATTGGGAGTTATTGTGGAAGAGGAAGAACAAGATTAGATGAAAGTTGTTGGTTTTATTTTTTCTTTATTTTTTCACTTGTTTTTGGTCTATATCTTTGTTTACCAGATTCAGAATAATATAGACTATAAAAGACCAGCTAAAATCAGATATGAGCTAAATTTAGTTACCTTAAAGAAAAAAAGGCCAAAACCTATTCCTATAAAAAAGCTAAAATAAAGATTAAAACCGGACAAAAGATTGCCACTATTGGCGGAAGCAAGCAAAAGGTTAAACTGAGTAAAAAACAAATAGAAGCACTAAAAAGAAAGCAGGCTCAAGAAGAATATAAAAAAACTCTATCTACTTTAAAGAAAGAAAATAAACTAAAAAGCAAAGAAGAAAAAGGAGAATTGGTTTCTGCTTTAAAGGAGATACAGGGAGAGGTAAAAGAAGATAAAGAAGGCAGTGCGGGAGTAGAAATTGAAGAATTTTACCAGGGGATAGTAGAAAGTAAAATTAAGGCAAATTTTCGTTATCCCAATTTTAAATTTGGTAAACTTTTGATTTGTTTTATTAGCATAAAGATAAATGAAAGGGGTGAAATTTTAGAGTATCACCTAAAAAAGAGTTCTGGAGATGAAGTCTATGATAGTTTGGCCTTAAGGGCTATTTTAGATACCAAAGTTTTGCCTTTGCCTCCACCAGGTATTCGAGAAAAGATTTTAAGAGAAGGTATTGAGATTGAATTTAATTCTCAGGAATTAGAGGGAAGTAAATGATAAAAAAGATAGTTTTTATTTTGTTAGCTGGTATTTTTTTTAATTTTCAATCTCTTTTGGCCCTGACCATAAATATTTACGGACCAGGGGACAAAAAGATAAATTTGTTTATAGCCAAGCCTTTTGTGGCAGAGCAATTCCGGGTGGATGATAAATTGGTTTCTACCTTAAAGGATAAACTGGGCTTATTACCTTTTTTAAGAATTATTCCAGCAGAAGATGTATTAAATAAAGGAGAGATAAAAGGGCCTGGTCTGGTTGATATTGATTTTAGAAAGTTTCTTTTGTCCAGGGTAGATGTTTTACTGACCATTAATTTAAAGCCAGGTTCTAATTGGGGAGAGATAGAGCTTAGGGCCTTTGATGTGTTGAGACAGCAGTTAATAGTAGGTAAAGCCTATGATTTGCAAAGTGAAGCCCAGCTTCCTTTGGCTTTGCGCAGTTTTTGTGGTGCTCTTTTACAGCAGTTTACAGGCAGGGATTCTTTATTTTCTGAGCCCATAGTTTTTGTGCACAAGCAAAGGCAAAAACAGGCTTTATACGAGATTTATGCTGATGGTTATGGTTTAAAAAAGTTGCTGGAGGTAGATGGCATTATTGCCAGTCCGGCCTGGGATTTTAGGGGAGAGAAGATTGTTTTTACTCTGATTGAGCACGGAAGGCATTTTTTAGGGCTCTGGGATAAGCAAAGTAATAAATTGGAAAAGCATCTGTTACCTGGCAATAGTATTATTTCTCCCATATTTACTCCAGAGGGAGAGATTGTGGTCAGTCTGGATGTAAAAGGCAATCCAGATATTTATCTTCTGAGCAAGGATTTTAAGATAAAAAAGACCTTGATTTCACATTGGGCTATTGACATTTCTCCCTTTTTTGCCCGTAATGGAGAAAAAATGGTGTTTACCTCGGCCAGATTAGGCAATCCCCATATTTTTGTTTGGCTTAAAAAGGAAAACAGGATTAGAAGGGTAAGTTATGAAGGCAAATACAATACCAGCGCAGTGTTAAGCCCTGATGGCAGGCTGGTGGTTTTTTCCAGATTACTTGCTGAAGGGCACCGTATCTTTGTGCACGATCTGGAAAGTGGACAGGAAAAACAGATAAGTTTTGGTCCTGGAAATGATGAAGAGCCTTTTATTGCTTCAGATGGCTATTTTGTCCTTTTTAGTTCCAATCGAAGTGGTAAGTACAAACTCTATCTTACCACCATAAATGGAGATGGCCCTTATCTGGTAGATACGCAGGAGTTAAATGCCTATTCTCCTGCCTGGGTGCATAAATTGGAGTAAATAATCTTTGATTTTTGAAGGAGGAAGATTTTATGAAGATTAAAGTATTGGTGGTAGTTGGTTTGTTTTTAGGTGTGCTTACTGTGGGTTGTGCCAAGAAAAAAGTAGTTGTTCCTGCCACTACTGGAGATACTTCTGTAAGCGAGCAGACTCAAGGAAGTGAAATTAAAGGCTTGAAAGAGCTTCAGGAAAAAAGAGCCAGGGAATTACAGGAGTTAAAGGAAAAGGAACTAAAGGAAAAACAGGCTAAGGAAGCTTCTAAAGAAGAGGCCCTGAAGATTATAGGTGAAAGAATTTTCTTTGATTTTGACTCTTACGAACTAAAACCAGAGGCCAGACAGGTTTTGCAAAAAAAGGCAGAAGTGTTAAAGGCCCATCCTGACTTGATGTTGATTATAGAAGGACACTGTGATGAAAGGGGCACAGAAGAGTATAACCTGGCTCTGGGTGAAAAAAGGGCCCGTGCTGCCTATGAGTTTTTGATTCTTTTGGGAGTAGAAGCCAATAGAATGCAAATTGTAAGCTATGGAGAAGAATATCCCCTGGATCCTGGCCACAATGAAACTGCCTGGGCCAAAAATAGAAGGGATGAGTTTAAGATTGTAAAAAAATAAGGAGAGTGAAGTTAAATGGAGACCTTAGAAGCCATCTTTAGCCGAAGAAGTATTCGCAAGTTTAAACCAGACCCTATTCCCAGGGAGATGCTGGAAACGGTTTTACGCGCTGCCATGGCTGCACCTTCAGCTGGCAATGCTCAACCCTGGCACTTTATTGTGGTGGATAGTAAAGAGATCTTGGAACAAATTCCTAAGTTAAATCCCTATGCTAAAATGGCAGTAGAAGCTCCTCTGGGCATTTTGGTTTGTGCTGAATTAAAGCTGGAAAAGTTTCCAGGTTTCTGGGTGCAAGACCTTTCTGCTGCTGTGGAAAACCTTTTGTTAGCTGCGCATGACCTGGGCCTGGGCGCTGTTTGGACTGGTATTTATCCAGTAGAGGAAAGGGTTAAAGGTTTTCAGCGCTTATTTAAACTCCCTGAAGAGGTCGTCCCTCTGGCTTTTATCCCTCTGGGGTTTCCCAACCAGGAATACAGTAAGGTGGATAGGTTTAAGAAGGAAAGGATTCACTACAATACCTGGGACGAAGGGTATTAAGATTATTAGCTTAAAAGAAACAAACTGGTGGCCATCACTCCCATGCCAGCTATAAGGGAGTAGATGGCCACATGATGCTCACCAAATTCTTCTGCTGTGGGCAGAAGCTCATCTAAAGAAATAAAGACCATAATTCCAGCCACAAAGGAAAAAGATACCCCTAGCATAAGTGGTCCCAGTAAGGAGCGGAGAAAGAAAAATCCCACCAGAGCTCCTATGGGTTCTGCCAGTCCAGAAGCAAAGGAAAGCCAAAAGGCCTTTTTACGGCTTTGGGTGGCTGCAAAAAGAGGGGTGGAAATGGCAATGCCTTCGGGAATGTTGTGCAGGGCAATGGCCACAGCTACGGGCAGGGCCAGTTCCAGGGAACTAAGGCCACTCATAAAAGTGGCCAGACCTTCGGGAAAATTGTGTATACCTATGGCCAGGGCTGTGATTAGACCTGTTTTTTTGAGTTTTTCTGCAGAAGGAAAGGAATGTTTTTTTATTAACCTGGTCTCATGTGGGTTCTCATAAGAGGGAACGAGAAAGTCAATGGCAGCTACGCAAAAAATCCCAGCAAAAAAACAGATAATAGCCAGACTGTCGCCTTGACTTATAGTGGTTGCCTTCCTAACATATTCTTTTCCTAAAGGTAAAAGTTCCACAAAGGAAATGTAAAGCATTACTCCTGCTGAAAACCCTAAAGAACCAGCCAAGAATTTGGGATTGGATTTAGTTTTTACTAGAGAAAGGAGAGAGCCTATGCCAGTGGCCATACCAGCAAGCAAGGTTAAAAGAAAAGCAGACCAGAAATTAGCAGGCATGCCTTATTTGTCCAGGAAAACATTTTTAAAGTCAATTGTTTTCTTTGCTCTTTTGTTTTTTAACCTAACTTCCTTTAGTTTAGCTAATTCTAAAGTTGTGGTTTTTACTTCCATTTTGCCTCAGGCCTATTTCTTAGAGAAATTAGGAGGAGATTTTTGGGAAGTTCAAACCATGCTTCCTGAGGGAGCAGACCCTCATACCTATGAGCCCAAGCCTGCTGACTTGCGGAAATTAAGCAAAGCCCAGGTTTATTTTTCCTGGAATTTGCCTTTTGAGCAGGTGTGGTTAAAGCGCTTTCAGGGGCTTAATCCTGATCTAAAAATTGTAAATTGTGCTCAGGGAATAAAATATCTCCAGTTTCAAAAGACCAGTGAATTTTTGTTGGCAGAGCAAGAACCCAGGGAGGAAGGACATTTTTTAGACCCTCATATCTGGCTTTCCCCTGCAAATTGTTTGCAAGTGGTAAAAAATATATATGAGTTTTGTTTAACCAACTGGCCAGAGCAAAAAGAGCGTTTTCAGGCTAATTACTTAGCTTTGGAAAAAGAAATAAAAGAAGTGGATGCACAGATTAGAAAACTTTTAGCACCCTGTAAAAAAAAGGTTTTTCTGGTGTTTCACCCTTCCTGGGGTTATTTTGCCAATACCTATGGCTTTAAACAGGTAAGTGTGGAAGTAGAAGGAAGAGAGCCCACTCCTAGAGAGCTTATGCATATGCTAGATACTATAAACCAATTTAAGTTAAAGAGCATTTTTATTCAGCCTCAATTTAATCCCAGAGAAGTGCAATTTTTAGTGCAGAAGGCTAAGCTGCAACTGGAAGTGGTGGACCCTTTGGCCAAAGACTGGAAGGCAAATTTGCTGAAAATGGCCCAGAAAATAAGGGGGCAGTGTGCAGAAGATAGCAATTAGTTTAAAAAATGTTAGTTTTGGCTATAGCAAAACCAGGGTCTTAGATAGGGTTAACTTAAGCATTCCTCAGGGAGAATTCTGGGCTCTTATTGGCCCTAATGGGGGAGGAAAAACCACTTTATTAAAACTTATTTTAGGATTGTTAAAGCCCTGGGAAGGTGAGATAAAGGTTTTTGGAAAACCAGCTAAGGAGATAGCCACCAAAATAGGCTATGTCCCTCAGCAGGTTAGAAAAAATATGCTTTTGCCTCTTACTGTGTTTGAACTGGTCAGTATGGGAGTGCGTTCTCAGAAAAGAGGCTTTTTTTACGCTTCCAAAACTAAAGAGCAGGTACAAGAGGCCCTGGAAAAGGTGGGAATTTCTTCTCTGGCCTCTAAGAGTATTCTTGATATTTCAGGAGGGCAGTTTCAAAGGGCACTGGTGGCAAGGGCGCTGGTGGGTAAACCAGAGATTTTGATTTTTGACGAGCCCACTGCCAATGTGGACCCTGAAGGAAAGGTGTGCCTTTATGAACTCTTAAGTTCTTTAAAAGGAGAAATGACAGTAGTGGTGGTAACCCACGACTTGGTGATTGCTTCAGCCAGCATTGATGGCCTGGCAGTGGTCAATAGGCAGGTGCGAGTAAGTAAAGAAAAGAGCTTTCTTCTCAACTCCTGTCCCTTATCTATGGCAAACATACCCATGCCTGTGCTGTAGACGGATTTATTCAAGAGATACCCAAGTACTTTGCTTCCAAGGTGAAATAAAATGGAAATTTTTCAATTTAGCTTTATGCAACACGCCTTTGTGGCTGCATTGCTTTTGAGTATTGCCTGTGGTTTTATTGGGCCTTTGGTGGTAATTAACAGGCAGGTTTTCTTGGCTGGAGGCATGGCTCATGCTGCCTTTGGAGGCGTGGGATTGGCCTTTTTTTCTCCTTGCCTGTTTTACCCACTGTGTTTGTCTATACCTTTTTCCTTAGCCTTGTTTTTGGTCTGCTGGTAGTGAACCAAAGGGAGCTTTCTGAGACCATTGTGGGCATTATTTGGGCTGGAGGCATGGCTTTAGGGATTATTTTACTGGACTTAACCCCTGGGTATAAAACTGAGCTTACCAGTTATCTTTTTGGCAGTATTCTTACCTTAAGCAAGTCTGATTTAAGTTTGGCCTGTGTTTTGGACTTTCTTCTGGTTGGCACTATCTGGTGGAAGTACAAAGAATTTGTGACCATAAGTTTTGATAGTGAATACGCTAAAACTTTAGGCATTAAAGTAAATAACTGTTTTTTAATTTTAATTGTTTTGGCTGGATTTAGCGTGGTAATACTTATGCAACTGGTAGGTATTGTTTTGCTTATCTCCTTATTGACCATACCTGTATACCTGGCCAAACCCAAAAGTGATACTTTGTACAAAATGATTTTCAAATCAACGCTTTGGAGTTTGTTTTTTAGCTATACAGGGTTATTTTTAAGTTTTTACTTTAACTTAAATAGTGGAGCTGCGATTATTTCTGTGGCAATATTTTCTTTTCTTCTGGTAAATTTAAAAAGAATGCTATTGAATAAAGAATCTAAAACTGTTTTTGTTGATGGCCAATTGTAAGTGGGGTTGAATTAATTCTATGTGGTTTTGAATAAAGGGAATAAAAGTAAGCTTAAATTTTTTAATTTTTATTTTTAACTTCTTTAATTCCTGCAATATCTCTTTATTTTTAATCAGATTGCCCAAAATAAGTCTTAAGGAAATGATGGCCTCTTTTCTGGAAACAGTGGGAGAGATATAGTTTATTTTTTCTTCCAAAGAAAAGGGGTTATTGGTTCGAAGCAGGGGAGAAAGGGAAAGGGCAGTAGCAAATTTGATAAAGTAATCTGGCCTTACTGCAAAGGCAGGTATACTTAGAACCAGATTATCTGCTTTAACCAGGTATAGGGAGTGTAAATGCCTTTCTAAGGCGCTATCTTCTTCAGCAAAGTCTATTTCAAACTGCCAGAAGGGTAAGTAGAGGTCATCTGGAGTTGAAAAGAGCAGGTAAGGATTTATGATTTCTAATTTTTCTGTTTCAAAGTAATAGAGGTTGGAGCAGTTTTTACAGATAAGTAAGAGGTCTTTGTTTTGGCCTTCCAGGGTATCGCCACACTTGGGACAAAGAGCTGGCAAGATATTTAGCTGCCAGTTTTCCTGCTGGTGAAAAACAAGTTCTGCTGGGTTTAAAACCGGGCTAAGGGGTCTTTGGGCCAGGGCATCAAAGTAATAGCCTTTTTGGGGTAAAAGGGGTAGATAGATATAGCTTAAATTTTCTCCTATAAAGTCTTGATAGTAGATAGTTCCTCGTACTTTGCTGTTAGCCAATCTGTTTTTTATTTTGGCCAGAGCCTGTTTAAAAGAGAGTTCTTCCTGGATCAGGTTTAAATTCTGGGAATAGACCATTTGTAGGGGCATGGCCTGGGCTCTTAGGCCCAGGGAAAGAGGGAAGTGGAGCTTTTCCAGCCCCAGAATGGTGGAATCTATCCAGAGGGGAATAAGGTCATGGGTTGTGGTAAAAAAAAGAGGACCTTTGACCCGAAGGTAGGGTACATACAGGCATTCTTCCTGATTGTATTTAGGCGGGAGAAAATAGCGAAGGTATTTTTCGCCTACTAAAAGGGATTTAACCCGGCAATAGGGACAATATAAAATGCGCTCCCCTTCTTCAAAGGTAAAGGGAGCGCCACATTGAGAGCAGGAATAGTGAACTTGAAAATTCATGCCCTAGCTTAGCTTTTCTCCACATTGGTTACAAAATAAAGAGTCAGGCAGATTTTCAAAGCCACATTGGCTGCACCTTTTGGGTTGAGGCTTGTTTTCAGTGGGAGTGCCGCAGTTGGGGCAAAATTTAGCCTTTGGAGAGAGGTTTTTCCCACACTTCTGGCACTGCTTTAAAACCAGAATTTGATGGCCGCAATAGGGACAAAATCTAGAGTTTTCAGGTACTACCTGGCCACAGTCAGGACACCTGCTGCGAATCTTTTCTTGAGGAGTGTTTTGAAAGGCATCCTTTAGCATGTAGGGAAACATAAAGCCCATGCCCATATTAAAGCCAGCTCCTCCCTGACCAGGATTGGCTGCTGCCTTTTCCAGGGCCATAGCTGCCTTTAGCTGGGTCAATTTGCCCAGGTCCTTAAATACCTCTACCCTGCTTCTGTCATCAATAGCCTTTTGCACTTCTTCAGGAGGAGTAATGGCGTTGATGTACAGGCTACTTAGCCCCAGGCCAAATTTTCTTAAATCTTGCGAGACGATTTGTTGGAGTTCTTGAGAAAATTGTTTGTAGTTGCCTGGAAGGTTAAAAAGGGTGTCCACCTTTTCTCCCAGATAGTCATTTAACCTGGAAACCACAATCTGGCTCAAATATTCTTCAATATCTTCTATGGTAAAGGAAGCCTTGGTACCCACCAGGGAATTTACAAAAAGAGCAGGTTGAATGATTCTAATGTCCAGCCTGCCAAAGGCCCTTAATCTAACCAGCCCCAATTCTTTGTCTTTAAAGGCCACCGGGTCTTTGGTACCCCACTTTAAGTTGGGGAAAACTTTCATGTTTAAAAAATAAACTTCTGCCCTTAAGGGACTGGTAAAACCCCAGGGTACACTTAATAACTTGGTCAAAATGGGGATGTTGGCAGTGGTAAGGGTATGTCTGCCCACCCCAAAGGCATCTACTGCCTGTCCCTGGTAATAAAATACAGCAGCCTGACTGTTTCTAACGATAAGCTGGGCACCCCATTTGATTTCAGCTGAACCTTCTTGAGGGATGCGATGGGCCAGTTCTGTGCCTTTATTGTCAAACCATTCAATAACTTCCAAAAAAACTAGGTTGTTAGTTCCCATTTAGCTTTCTCCTTTTAATGGGCCTTTAATAGGTTTTGAGCTATAGTTAAATCCAGAGGTGGAAGGTGAGTAAGTTGCTCCAGAGAAAAGTGTTGATAAAATCCTTCTCCTAACACAGGTTTGGGCCAGGGATTTTTATAAATTATTCCCAGTCCCCACTTTTGAGCAGGGTCCAGGGCTATTTTTAAGGCCTGTTCAAAGTCTTGCGGGTCGTGAGAAAGGAAAAATGTTTCTTTTTCAAGGTCTCAAGGCTGGGTTTGAGCCAGCTAATACAGGGTTGTAAAATGTCCACATAAGCCAGCCCAGGATAATTGATGGCCTCTTTGATAACTTCCTTTAGATGTTCTATTTCCAGAGCTGAGCATCTGGCCACAAAGCCAGTTCCCTGAATAAGAGCCAGGGCTAAGGGGTTTAAAGGCTCATCTTCCACACCCCTGGGGTTTAAAGCCCTCTTTTCTCCTTTAGGAGTAGTGGGAGAGGCCTGTCCTTTGGTCAGGGCATAAATGGAGTTGTTGTGTACCAGCAGGGTAATATCCGGGTTGCGGCGCAAGGTATGTAAAAAGTGATTGCCGCCTTCTCCATAGCAATCACCATCCCCAGTGGTGACAATTACTTTTAGTTTGGGATTGGCCAGTTTTATGCCAGTGGCCACAGGAAGTGCCCTTCCATGGAGGCCATTGAAAAAATTTCCCTTTAAATAATGGGGCAGTTTAGCTGCCTGTCCTATGCCAGATACCAAACATACTTCCTGAGGGGTTAGCTCTAATTCCTCCAGTCCATTTTGCAGGGCCTTGAGGATTAGATGGTTGGGACATCCCGGGCACCACTGACTGGGGACATTATTGCTAAATTTGGTTTTGGATTTCATCAAATTTCCTCCCTATCTCTTCTGGAGTTAAAGGTAAACCATTATATTTGAGTATGGAGTGTTTAAGATTTAAGCTATACCCTAAATTAAGGAGTTTAGCCAGCTGGGCTGTGGCATTGTTTTCTACAGTAATTAAAAGAGCGTTTTGGGGGAAAGAATAAGAGGGCAGGGGCCAGAGTTCACTGAAGTGAATGACTCCCACCTTTTCTCCTTTGGTTCGCAAGTGTTTTTGCGCAGCCAGAACGCTTTCTTTGGTACTACCAAAACTTATAAAAATGTATTTACTGTCTGCAATGTCTACTTCCAGAGGAGGAGCTATTTCTTTTTGCAACTCTTTAAGTTTATTTAGTCTTTTTTCCAGCATGGGTTTGGCTACTTTATCCAGCTCTTCAGTAATGTGCCCCCATTCATCGTGTTCGTCACTATCAGCACCTACCAGGTGGACACTTTGTCCAGGGCAAAGCCTGGGAGAAATTCCTGAGGGAGTAAACTGGTAGCGTTTATATTCTTTAAATTCTGAAGGATTGGCTCTAAAAAACTGGGGAGTTTCTCCTTCCCAGTTGAAATCCCAATAGGAAAAATTGGAATCAGCCAGAAATTGATCGGTTAAAATAATTGCAGGTAGCTGGTATTTGTAAGCTAGATTAAAGGCCTTGATGGTCTTTAAATACAGTTCTTCCGGGTCAGAAGGTGCAAAAACCACTTTGGGAAATTCCCCATGACCAGCAAAGATGGCAAAAAGCAGGTCTCCTTGAGCAGTCCTGGTGGGCAACCCCGTAGCAGGACCTGGCCTTTGGGCCAGCACTATGACCACTGGGGTTTCAGTCATACCTGCTAAACTGATGCTTTCCACCATCAGGGCAAAACCACCTCCACTGGTGGCAGTCATGCTCCTTACCCCTGCAAAACTTGCACCTAAGGCCAGATTAATGGCGGCAATTTCATCTTCTGCCTGCAAGGTAAAGACTTTTAATTCTTCTTGTTTCTGGCTCAGGTAAGTGATGAGACCTGTGGAAGGAGTCATGGGATAGGCAGCCATAAAGTGGCAGCCAGCTCTGGCAGCACCCAGGGCTGTGGCTGGATGGCCAGTGGTAAAGAAGTAGTTGTGCTCGCCAGAAGGAGGCAGGGTTAAGTTTAGAGAAGAATCCAGGGCCTGACCATATCCCAGCCTTGCTCCTTCGAGGTTGTTGTTGATTATTGCCAGGGATTTAGTGGCAAATTTTTTCTGAAGGGCCTCAAGGAGGAGTTCTAGTTTGAGTTTTAAAATTCCGGTTAAAAAACCCAGGGCAATGGCATTGGCATAAAGGGAATTACCCAGTTCCTTTTTAGCCAGATCCTTAAAGGATAGAACCAGGGATTGAAACCGGGAGTTTTCCTTAGGACCAATTAGAAGGCCTGAAGGTTTGAGTAAAGAAGTGTATTTGTCCTGGGCCTCAGGATTTAAAGCTAAAAGCAGGTCGCTCTGCTCTCTGGGGTAGTTTTGAGGCTGGGAACTGATTTTTAGATGATAACTATTAAATCCTCCTCTAACCCTGGACTCATATTCTTTCCAGGAAAAAAGAGCGTATTTATGCTCTGCCAACACAGTGCTAAACAGGCTTCCTATGGAGTCCAGGCCTTCGCCAGCAGAACCCACTAAACTAATGGTTAATTCCTTCATAAACTAGACCTCTTTTTTTCTTCAGTCTAACTGAAAATTAAAGAAAAAAAAAGTTAAATTTATTTGTTGGATTTAAAAAAGTTAGAAAACTTAAAGGGGAAAAGGATTGTTTTTTGGTTAAAAACTGGTTGAGAAATTTAAGGCGCTTAAATAATTAGTGGCTTTTCAAGTCGCCAAAAGAAGTCCTTCAGTTTATCTTTATTTATACCCAAAAAAGGAGGGGATTATGAAAAAGATAGGAGCAAGTATTATTCTTTGTCTACTGGGGATAGCACTTGCTTTACCTGGTTTGGCTCAGGAGGAAAAAGACCTTTTAGAGAGCAAATGTACAGGTTGTCATTCCTTAAAGGTAGTTTATAAGGCCAAAAAGGATAAAGATGCCTGGCTGATAACCATTGAGAGAATGGTGGATAAGGGAGCCAGTTTGTCTTTGGAAGAGCAGGAGGCTCTGGCTGATTATCTCAGTCAACAATAGGAGGGCTTTAAATGGCAGAGTATGTGCTTGGCTATATAACTGGCGCTGATAAAAAGGAATTATCTAAAATAGCCAGAACCTTATTGGAAGAAAGGCTTATTGCCTGCGCCAATATTTTTCCTGAGGTTATTTCTGCTTATTGGTGGGAAGGGAAAACTGAAGAAGGTCAAGAACAGGTAATGATTATTAAGACCAAAGCTAATTTGATGTCCAGGGTTGTGGCCAGAGTAAAAGAACTTCATTCCTATTCTTGCCCGTGTGTGGTATTTTTTCAGATTAAAGATGGAAATCCTGAATTTTTGCAGTGGATAGATACTGAAGTAAAGGGGGAATAGATGGATATTTCTTTAGAAAAATTGCAAATTTTTTTAAAACAGGCCTTTGGAGAAGAGGCCAGACTTATAGGGGTAGGAGAAATTGGTTCTTTAGATGAGCAGGGGATGAAGGATTTTGGCTATGGTAAACCCTTGCTTATTCATTACGACTTAAAGGGAGAACAAAAATCAGTGGTCTTTTCCACCATGCGGGGAGATAAATATGGCCACCAGTTTTACTGGGATAGGGCGGCTATTTTGATGTTTCAATACGAGACTGCTGGCCGAATGGAAAAACATGCCAGACCGCAAGGACTTGGGTATTTAGATGAAGAAGGCAACTTAATCCCGGTAAATAAACCCAGAGAATTCTTTTTACTTACGGAAAAGGTGGAAGGCAGGGATTATTTTCTGGATTTGGAAAGGATTCGGAAAGGAGAGGCAAGGGAGGAAGATTTTAAGCTGGCTAGGGATTTTGCCAGGTGGCTGGCTAGAGTGCACGCTCACAAAAAAGAAGATGTGGATCTGTATCTAAGGAGGATTAGAGACCTCATAGGGCATTCTGAATGTATCTGGGGGATTATTGATGCCTATCCTTATCCTTATAATTATTTTCCACCAGAGAAATTCATTGCCCTGGAAAAAAAATTGGTTGACTGGCGCTGGAAGCTAAGACATTTTGCCCAGCGTTTGAGTGCTGTGCATGGAGATTTTCACCCCTGGAATGTTTTAGTGCGAGACAATGGAGACTTTACAGTCCTGGATAGGAGTAGAGGAGAATGGGGTGAGCCAGCAGATGATGTGGCTACTATGAGTTGTAATTACTTGCTTTTTGGCCTCTATGATAAACCCAGGTTAAGCGGTAATTTTGAAAAACTTTACCTTAGTTTCTGGGACACCTATCTAGAAGAGACCAATGATAGGGAAATGTTAAAAGTAATAGCTCCCTTTTATGTCTTCAGGGGCCTGGTTATTGCTTCTCCTGAGTGGTATCCCAATCATCCTGAAGAAGTGAGAAAGGGCCTTTTTCGCTTTTTGGAAAATGTGCTTGAGGATGAGGTTTTTGACTATAAAAATATAAACAAATACATGGATTAGAGCGGTGAAGACAGGATTTATCTTTTGGTTTGTAGGCCTGCCTGGCTGTGGAAAGTCTTCTTTAGCCAGATTTTTGGCTGAGAAACTGGCTACAAAGGGTTTGGACATAGTACTTCTGGAAATGGATGAAAGGCGAAAAAAGTACTTTCCCCAGCCTTCTTATACCAAGGAAGAAAGGGAGCTGGCCTATCAAATGTTTGCTGAAGAAGGGCTTGCTCTGGCCAAAGAAGGAAAGGGGGTTATTTTAGACGGTACAGCCTATAAACAGAAATATCGCTCTTTTTTAAGGGCAAGGTTTTCCCCTTTTGCTGAGATATATGTAAAGTGCACTTTAAACACTGCCATGGAGCGGGAAAGCAAGAGGCCTCAAGGTAAAGTTATGGCCAATCTCTATGCCAAGGCCCTGGAGAGAAAAAAACAGGCAAGCAATTTCCAGGTTTGGGAGAAGTTATTGGGGTGGATGTCCCCTTTGAAGAAGACAGCAAAGCCGAGTTTACTTTGGAAAATGACTTCTTATCTTTAGAAGAAGCAAGAGAAAAAATATATGCCTTTGCCATAAATTGGTTAAAAGAAAAGGGAGTTTGTGAGTAAAAGATGAAGTTTTGGATAATTACCTTTGGCTGTCAGATGAATGTTGCTGATTCTAGCTGGTTGACTCTGAGTTTGCAGAAAAAAGGCTTTGAACTGGCTAAAGAGGAAAAAGAGGCGGATTTTGTCCTGATTAATACCTGTAGCGTTAGAGAAAAGCCAGAACAAAAGGTCTATAGTGAAATCGGAAGGTTTAGGAAAAAATGGGAGCACAATCCCGGCTTTTTTATTGGTGTGGGAGGGTGCGTAGCCCAGCAAATAGGCGATGGTTTTTTTGAGCGCTTTCCCTTTGTTCGTTTGGTTTTTGGGACAGATGGACTTTATTTAGTGCCAGAGCAGGTGGAAAAATTGGTAAATGACTCGCAAAAAAGGGTAAGCCTTTTATCCTTTGAAGAATTTTACCCTGAGAGGGAAAAGGTCTATCCTGAAAGTTCTCCTCCTTCTGTCTTTGTCAATATTATGCAGGGTTGCGATAATTTTTGTGCCTACTGTATAGTCCCCTTTACCCGGGGAAGACAAAAATCCAGGTCCAGAAAGGAAATCCTTGCGGAATGTCAGGAGTTGGTCCAGCGAGGCGCCAGGGAAATTACCCTTTTAGGACAAAATGTTAATAGTTATGGCCAGGATAAATATGGAGACGGCACCACTTTTTTTGAGCTGCTTACAGAAGTTGCGAACATAGAAGGATTAAAGCGCCTTAGGTTTACCACTTCCCATCCCAAGGACCTGTCTTTGGAGGTGATAAAGGCATTTCAAGACCTTGCCACTCTGTGTCCACATTTACATCTTCCCTTGCAGGCTGGTTCCAATAAGGTTTTAAAGGCTATGGGACGCAAATATACAAGAGAAGATTACTTGCGTCTGGTAGAGCTGTTGAGAAAATATTGTCCAGACATTGCCTTAACTACAGACCTGATTGTGGGTTTTCCTGGAGAAAGGGAAGAAGACTTTAAACAAACTCTGGAAATGGTAGAACAGATTGGCTTTGAAAGTTCTTTTTCCTTTAAATACTCAGATAGGCCAGGAACCAGGGCAGAAAAAATGCCAGATAAAATAGCAGAAGAAGTAAAACAGGAAAGGCTGATGCGTTTACAAAGCTTGCAAGAAACAATTACAGAAAGGCGATATAAAGAACAAGAAGGAAAAACAACAGAAGTGTTGATAGAAGACAGGAGTAAAAAGGACTTAGAAGGTGTAATTTCCTATAGAGGAAGAGACCCTTATAATCGAGTAGTCAATGTTTTAACTTCTTCTGACCAGGTAGGTCCTGGTTCTTTGGTAGAAGTTAAAATCATTGAAGCCAAAAAACACTCTTTACTAGGAGAGGTGGTGGGTTATGTTTGTTAAGATGAAAGTATTTGGTCTGGCTTTAGATGAAACCACCAAAATGCCTTTGATTATTTTAAAGGATGAAAGTGAAAAGTATGTGCTTCCCATCTGGATTGGAGCCCTGGAAGCCATGGCCATATCCATTCCCTTAAATGAGGTAAAAATGCCCAGGCCCCTTACCCATGACCTGTTTTTAAACACCCTGGAAACCATGGGCGGAAGTCTTGCAGAAATAAGAATTACAGAATTAAAGGATTCCACCTATTATGCCAATTTAGTGGTAAAAAAAGAGGGTAAGACCTTACTAATAGATAGTCGTCCTTCTGATGCTATTGCTTTGGCTTTAAGGGCTAAGGTGGACATTATGGTGGATGAAAAGATTTTGTTAGAAGTGGAAGATTTAATTGGTTCAAAGCAACAGGAAGTCTTAAAAGACGAAGAAAGTAAGAAGTGGTCAGAAATACTGGAAAAATATGACTTTGATTTGACCAAGTACAAAATGTGAGGGCCTTACAATGGAGCAAGAAAAACTTAAAGCCAAGATTTTACTAGAAGCTTTACCTTATATTCGTCAGTTTTATGGTCGTACCGTAGTGATTAAATATGGCGGACATGCCATGATAGATGAAAAGTTAAAACAAAGTTTTGCCTTAAATGTGATTTTATTAAAATATATTGGTTTAAATCCTGTTATTGTGCATGGAGGAGGCCCGCAAATTGGCAATATGTTAAAGCAATTAAACATCCCCACCCAGTTTAGAGAAGGCATGCGGGTAACAGATGCAGCGACCATGGATGTGGTGGAAATGGTTCTGGTGGGCAAGGTAAATAAGGAGATTGTTAATTTAATTAATTTAAATGGCGGAAAGGCTGTTGGTCTTTCTGGCAAGGATGGTTTTTTATTAAGGGCAGAAAAGTTTCAACTGGTAATAAGTAAAAAGGATGCTCCCCCGGAGATAATTGATGTGGGAAAGGTGGGGCGAGTAGTAGAGGTAAATACTGCTCTTATTTATTCTCTCCAGGAGAAGGGATTTATTCCCATAATTGCCCCTGTGGGAGTAGATGATCAAGGTGAAACCTATAATATCAATGCTGATTTTGTGGCCAGTGCTGTAGCTTCTAGTTTAAAAGCAGCCAAGTTGATTTTACTTACAGATGTTCCTGGTATAATGGATGATAGGGAAAAGGTTATTTCTTCCCTGACCAAAAAAGAGGCCATTTACTTTATGGACCAGGGTGTAATTAAGGGCGGCATGATTCCCAAGGTCAAGTGTTGTCTGGAGGCCCTGGAAGCTGGAGTAGAAAAGACCCATATCGTGGATGGCAGAATAGAAAATTCCATTATTTTGGAGATGTTCACCAAAGCAGGTATTGGAACTGAGATAGTGCCCAGTTAGGAATAATGGTAAATGAAGGTATGCCTGGAGTTTTCTGGTCCTGAAAAGAGGCTGGATCTTTTTTTAGGAGAAAACTTAGAACTTTCTCGTAGTAAAATAAAATCCCTGATAAAAGCCGGACACTGTCAGGTTAATACCAAGGTTATTGTTAAGCCCAGCTTGCTCTTAAAGCCTGGAGACAGGGTAGAATTAGAAGTTCCAGAAGAAGAGAATTCTCTGCAAGCCAAGCCTGGCCAGCTTCAAATTATAGACCAGCAAGAGGACTTTTTGGTTTTAAATAAACCCGCAGGAATCAGTGTTCACCCTGCTCCCTCAGAAAAGGGGATACTCTGGTTCACTTTTTACTCCATCATTTTCCAGAACTAAAAAAAATCCAGGGAGAGCGCCCAGGCATAGTTCATCGTTTGGACAAGGATACCAGTGGCCTTTTGCTGGTGGCTTTAAGGGAAGAAACTAGAGTGAAACTGAGCTCTCTTTTTGCTCAGCGTTTGGTGGATAAGAAGTATGTGGCCCTGGTCAAAGGCTGTCCTTCTCCAGAAAAGGGAGAAATTGATTTGCCCCTGGGTAGAGACCCCAGGAGTAAAATAAAACAGGCAGTTTTAAGCAAGGGTGGAAGAGAAGCCAGAACCAGTTATGAAGTGCTCTGGACCAATGGCGATTATAGCGTGCTTAAGGTGAAGATTTTTACGGGCAGGACCCATCAAATCCGGGTGCATTTAAGCCATCTTGGCCACCCCATTTTAGGGGATGAACTTTATGGCGGGCAAATTGCGCCTAGCAGCAGGCAAGAACAAATTTTAAACAAGCTGGTAAAAAGACAGCTTTTACACGCCTTTTATTTACGCTTTCCCTGGCAAAATAGCTGGCAGGAATATGAGGCAGATTTGCCTCTGGACTTTAAACAGGCACTTTTATTTTTGCTTAAGGAGTCTTTAAAGATAGTCTTGCTTGGCCTTCCTGGTAGTGGAAAAAGTTTGGTAGCCAGGGAGCTTAGTCCTTATGTTTTTGAGGCTGATAAGGAGGTAGAAAAACTTTACCAGCCTCAAGCAGATGGTTATTTTTTGCTTACCCGCATCCTGGGGCCAGATATTTTAACTGCTGACAAAAAAATAGATAAGGAAAAGCTTTTTAAATACTTACAAAATCCTTCTTTAAGGAGAGAGATTGAAAAAAGTATTCATCCTTTGGTTTTGGCCAGATGGAAAAATTTTCAAAAAACACAGGCAACAAAGCCCATTATTGTAGGAGATATTCCCCTTTACCTGGAAACAGGGCTTAAGGAAAAGGATGTATTGCTGGTGGGCATCAAAAGAAACCCAGAAGAGCGCTGGCAGGCTTTAAAAAAACGAGGCTGGTCAGAGGAAAAAATAGAAACCCTGGACAGTTTTCAATTGCCTGAAGAAAAAAAATTAAAAGAAGCTCATTTTATTTTAAATAATTCGGGAAATCTGGAAGAGTTAAGGACAAAGGTTAGAGCGCTGAAAGGAATTTTATTGGATTTAAAGAGAAAAAGATTAAGAAAAAAGTTTAGTACTTTAAGGAGTTTATTAAAAGAGGCCAGGTAGAAAACCAGGAAGATAATTTTATTTTGCCTATCCTGGCTAAAAGCATTAAGGGAGAAAAAAGCATTTAAGCCTAAAGGAGTGTTTTCTTATGCTGGTAATAGAAGACTTACATGTAAAAATTGGAGAAAAAGAGGTTTTAAAGGGTATAAACCTGGAGATTAAAGAAGGAGAAACCTTTATCCTCTTTGGCCCCAATGGAAGTGGTAAAACCACTTTGCTTATGACCCTTATGGGATTTTCAGGCTATAAAGTAACCAAAGGAGCTATTTATTTTAAAGGTAAAAACATAACAGATCTGCCCATGTATGAGCGGGCTAGAATGGGCATAGGCATGTCTTTTCAACGGCCTCCTACCATTCATGGTTTAAAAACAAGGGATTTGGTTAGACTTTGCGCTCGAGATAGACAGGTAGATGTGGAAAAGTTAGCCCAAAAGGTAAATTTTGTGGATTTTTTAGACCGGGATATTAATGCTGGCTTTTCTGGAGGAGAAATCAAGCGCTCAGAACTTTTACAGCTTATGGCCCAAAACCCTGATTTGTTACTTTTTGATGAGCCAGAATCAGGAGTGGATTTAGAAAATATGGGGCTTATTGGCAAAGTAGTAAAAGAACTTTTATCCGGCAATGGCCACGAGCCCAAGCCTGGCATGTCTATGAAAGAGTTAAAAGAACTAAGAAAGGTCTCTGGGTTAATTATTACTCATACTGGTTACATTCTGGATTATATAAATGCTGATAGAGGCCAGGTCATGTATCAGGGAAAGCTTTGTTGTGAAGGAAGGCCCAGGGATATTTTAGAGCATATTAGCAAGTATGGATATAAGGAGTGTATAAGATGTCTCAATTAGATAAAGAAAAGGTAAAATTAGAAGAATATGTGTTTAGTGGCGGAGAGAAAATAGAACTGCAGGACTTGAGAGAAATAGATGTTGAAGATCAAGAAGAATTGGAGCTTGCAGGAGTAGATGTAAAAGAAGAAGAACGAAGTGGGACTTATTTGCACTTAAATCACACCAAGGCTGTTTGCAGAAGCAAACAGGAAGGCGTGGAGATTTTGGATATTAAAGATGCTCTGGATAAGTACGATGGTTTGCCAGAATATTTCTGGAAAGCTGTAGACAAAGATAAAGATGAATACACTCGTAAAGCAGCAGAGGTTGTACATGGTGGATATTTTATTAGAACCAAGAAAGGAGCTAAGATAAAAGAGCCTGTACAGTCCTGTCTTTTTATTAAAGGAGAAAAGATAGGACAGAGTGTGCACAACATTATTGTGGTGGAAGAAGATTCTGAAGTTCACATTATAACAGGTTGTGCTACTTCGCATAAAGTACAATCAGCTTTGCATTTAGGAATTTCTGAGTTTTATGTTAAAAAAGGTGGAAAACTTACCTTTACTATGGTGCATAACTGGAGTGAAAAGGTAGAAGTAAGGCCCAGAACTGTAGGTATTGTGGAAGAAGGAGGAGTTTTTCAGAGTAATTATATTTTGTTAAAGCCAGTAAAGTCTGTGCAATCCTTTCCCACTATTTATTTAAATGGAAAAGGCTCTATTGCCAGGTTTAACTCCATTTTAGTGGCTCATCCAGGAAGCTATATTAACTCTGGAAACAAGATTGTTTTAAATGCCCCAGATACAAGGGGAGAAATAATCTCCAGGGCCATTACCACTGGAGGAGAGCTGATTGCCCCTGGTGTGATTGAAGCCAACAGTGTGCCAGCCAAGGGACACCTGGAATGTAAAGGCCTTATTTTAAGTGATGGAATCATTCATGCTATTCCAGAGCTTAAAGGTACCAAAGAAGGTGTAGAGCTTTCTCATGAAGCTGCTGTAGGCAAAATAGCGCAAGAAGAAATAGAATATTTGATGGCCAGAGGTCTGGATGAAGATGAAGCCACTTCCACCATTGTAAGGGGCTTTTTGAATGTGGATATTATGGGCTTGCCCAAGAAATTAAAGGAAAGCATTGATAAAATTATCTCTGAAACTGAAAAAGACATGTTTTAAAAATGCCAGGATATAAAGCACATTTTGGTTTTGGTATGCTCCTTACAGGCTTGGGAGTGGGTGTGGCTATCTGGCTTGAATGGTGGAAGCCAGATTTATCTCAGGCCTTTACAGCGTTTATTTTAGGAGTCCTTTTTGCTTTATTTCCTGATTTGGATACTGACTCTAAAGGGCAAAATATCTTTTATGGTCTTTTAGCTGCCCTGGATTTGGCTTTTTTAATTAAAGGTCTTTATAAGTGGGCAGCTATTTTGGGTTTTCTGGCTATGCTTCCTGCCCTGGGCAGGCACAGAGGCTGGACTCATACCTGGTGGGCCATGCTGCTGGCTCCTTTTATTCTTTTGGTCCTGCCTTTTCTCTTTTTTAATACCCCCCTATCTTTTTTACTACCTTATTATGTAGCTGCTGTTTTAGGCTATTTTTCCCATCTTTTACTGGATAGAAAACTGATTTAAAATAAAAATAAGTTTAGGGCCTATGTCTGAAAGTGATAGCACATAGGCCCTAATAATTTAATTTTCTTCTACTTTCCAGACTTCCCAAACTTTGCCTACTAGTTCTGGACTTGGCTTTAGGGGTTGTTTCCCTGGTTGCCAGCCAGCAGGACAAAGTTCAATTTCTTTTATCTCCCCAGGTCTAAGTTTAAATCCGCAGGGTAGCTTATTTTATAGCCGTAGTGAAAAGTCTTTTTTTCTTGAGGATTTAAGTTTATTTCCCACTTAAAAACATCCTTTTCTTCTTGAGGCTTTACTTCAAAAAGAGGGGTTATGCTTACTTTTTTCTCTTCACTGATGGGTTTACTATCTTCTATGGTTATTTTTACTTTTTTCTTTTTGTTGTTTTTTAAAGTTATTTCATACTGATAGAGATAGGTGTGTTCTTTGGAAAACACTCCTTTTTCTCGTGTTCTTTTTTAAAGTGTACACTTGTTTTTATTTGGGGGTCATTTCCTAAAAATAGGGAAGTGCTATTGGTAGCCAGGCTAAAGTTTTTGCTTCCCACCAGGACATTATCCAGGAAAAGATTAATTTTTCCTGGAGGTAGCCTAAGGTTATTGGAAAATTTTAAATCTGCTTGTACATACACTTGAGAAGAGAAATAGGGCCTTAGAATATAAGAAAGCTTTACCCTGGGAGTAAACTTTTGAAGAGTTACAGTCTTTTCTTCACCTGCCTTAAGAGTTAGTTGGGGAAGTTCATAACTGTCAAAAAAGATTCCTTCTTTTTTTTGAGGTACTCCAGGTTTGGGGGATGCTTGGTCCAGGGACTTCAGGGGGGCACTTTTTCTAAAGTTCATTTCCATTGGCTGAAACACAGGAAAAGGGGATAAAATCCAGGGAGTTAGAGAGGGTGGTTCTAACTTTCTGGAAAAAAGCCACTGATAAGACTGATCTTTGCTTCCTGCCAATCCTCACCTGTTTTTTGCCAGAGTTTTCCCTGCCAGATTAAAGAAGATATGTCTTTTGGGGTAAAGTTGTGCAGAGAATAGAAGTTGTTCCAGCCTGCATGAGGGGTAAAATAGGTATAGTATATTGTTCCTTGTCCTTGTCCTTCTAATTTTACTTCCCAGCTGTTATCTTGAGCTGCTAGTTCCTTTATTTTATCTTGAATAGAATTTATTTCTTCTTTTAATTTGTCTAACTTTTCTTGTAAAAGCAGTTTTTCTTTGTTTAAAATAAGGACATTTTCTTCCAGTTCTTGAGCCACTTTTTTTAATAGGTCCACTTTAAAGCTATTTTTCTCGCTTTGTTTTATCCAAAAATTAAGCTTAATCTCTTTTACTTGAATTTGAGTTTCCAGTTCCTTTTGTTTTTGTAGCAAACCAGCCAGTTTTTGTTCCCAGAAAGCAATAAGGGGCGGGGGCGTGGGGCTGGACTTGTAGCTAAAGTTGTAGATAGCAGTTTGAGAATTGGTTTTAAAAGTTAAAGTTTCTGGATTGGCTGTGCCTGGCAAAGTAAAGGTATAAGGAAAATCTTTAACCTGGATTACTCCTGTAATTTTAGCTCCCCTCGGATATAACTCCACCTGGCTTACTTTAGCCCAAAGAGGCTGTACTACCAAGAGTAAATAAAGACATAGGGAAGTGATGATAAACATTTATTTCTCCTTTTTACTTGGATTTTGTTTTTTTTTGAGTTAACAGAGCTTGTAAATAGTTTGTTTTAAGCCAAGCTTAAACTGAAGAGGAGGAAAAATGTCAAGTAATTCTTTTGATTTAAGTCTTTTTTTACCCTGGGCCAAGTTAATAGCTTTCTTGGTAGTATTATATCTTTCTTATTTTATTCCCAAAAAAGTCATTTTAAAGTGGCTACATCTGTTTTTTGCCAAGACCAAAAATAAGATAGATGATTTAATTGTAAAAAACAAGTTAGTAGAAAATATTGTGGCCATTGTTCCGGGAATGATTGCCTATTATTTTTTCAATTTAATTCCCAGGTTTGAGTTTTATGGGAAGAAGGTAAGTATAGTTTATGTAGAAATAATGTTAATCTTACTAATTTCTAAATTTTTGAATTTTTGCAATGATTTTTATAATACACTACCTATATCTAAAAATAGACCTATAAAGGGATATATTCAACTTCTAAAAATATTTATTTATATAGTTGGTGCAATATTTGTGGGAGCCTATATTTTGGACCGTTCTCCCTGGGGGCTGGTAAGTGGAATTGGTGCTTTAACTGCTGTTATTATGATAATTTTCAAAGATACTATACTCTCCTTTGTAGCAAGTGTTCAGATAAATACTTATAATTTGTTGAAGATTGGAGACTGGATAGAAATGCCTTCCTTTGGAGTGGATGGGGATGTTATAGATATATCTTTACACGTGGTAAAAATTCAAAATTTTGATAAAACTATAGTAACTGTACCCACTTATAAGTTTTTGGATAATTCCTTTAAAAACTGGCGAGGAATGTATGAAGCAGGAGCTAGAAGGATAAAAAGATACATTCCCATTGATCAGTCCAGTGTGCGTTTCTTATCTGCGCAAGAGGTGGAAAAGTTAAAAAAAATAAAATTGTTGGAAGAGTATTTAAGACAGAAAGAAGAAGCTTTGGCCAAAGCCAATAAAGATAGAAAGGATCAAATTGTTTTAAATGGAAGATATCTCACCAACCTGGGCACTTATCGGGCCTATGTTTATAACTATTTATTAAAACATCCCAGGGTAGTTAAAAATTTAACTCTTTTGGTAAGGCATCTTCAGCCTCAGGCAGACAAGGGCATTCCCCTGGAAATATATTGTTTTGTGGATGAAATTCGATGGGCTGAATACGAAGCCCTGCAGGCAGATATTTTTGATCATCTTTTGGCTGCTTTGCCCTTTTTTGGCCTTAAGGCTTACCAGCGTAATGCCCTGGTGGACAGGCGAGATGAAGTGGCTCAGGCTATTTTTGAGTGGCCCGATTCTGGTAAATAAGACCACTTAAAATTAGAATAAGTCCTATTAGGGTAGAAGGTAAAATTTCTTCTCCTACCAAAAAGTGAATAAAGACAAGGGATAAAAAGGGAGAAAGGTAAATGAGATTGCTTACCTGAGCAGTGGTTCTAGAGTATTTTAGAGCTGTTAACCAGAAAACAAAGGTTATACCCATCTCAAAGGTGCCCACATAAAGGGCACCTAAAAATCCTGGAAAAGCTGAGCTAAAAGGAGTAGAAGTAAAAACAAGGGTAAGAAATATATAAAGGGAGCCAAAGCAGAAGTTATAAAAAAGCCTCAGCACAGGATGAAGGGTATCCTGAGTATTCATTATCCAGTAAATAGACCAGAGAAGGGTGCTAAAAAGGGCTAAGAAAACTCCCCAGCCATTGGTGAACTTAAGGGATAGTAGATTGCCGTGCGTGGAGATAACCAGTACTCCTAAGTAGCTGATAATAATGGCCAGGAGTTGATGGAGAGAAATTTTTTGTTTTAAGAGGGGGATGGACAGTAGAGTCAGGGTAATTCCCCAGGTATAATTTAGAGGCTGAGCTTCTTGGGCAGGCAAAAGGTCATAGGCCTTAAAGAGTACTAAATAGTAAAAAAAAGGATTGATAAAACCAAGAAGGGCTGATTTTAACAACTCTTTTGCAGGGGGAGAAGAGAGTTTTTTTTGAATCAGAAGCACTAAAAAGAGTATAATAGTAGAAGTTAAGCTGGCGTAAAAGAGTAATTGCAGAGGTGTTAGATAACGCAGGCTAAGTTTAAAAGCTGAAGCTACTGTGGACCAGATAAAGACAGTGAGTAAACCAAAAAAGTAGGCTTTTTTTTGATTGACCATAAAAACTCCTTTAAAGGCTATTCTATGAAAACTACTAAAACAAAGCAACCACAAAATTTATTACAGCTCATAGGTAATACTCCTTTGATAGAGTTAAAAAGATTTTCTCCCAATTCCCAAGTAAAAATTTATGCCAAAATGGAATGTTTTAATCCTGGTGGCTCCATAAAAGATAGAGTGGCCCTGGCCATGATTGAAGAGGCAGAGCAAAGAGGAGAGCTAAGCCAGGATAAGATTGTTATAGAAGCTACCAGTGGTAATACTGGTATTGGATTGGCCCTGGTGTGTGCACAAAAGGGGTATAAGCTTACTTTGCTTATGCCTGAATCTGCTTCTCAAGAAAGAAAAAAGATTTTAAAGGCTTATGGAGCCAAACTCATTTTAACTCCAGCCCACCTGGGCACAGATGGGGCCATTGAAGAAGCCTATCGTCTGGCTAGAGAAGAGCCAGAAAAGTATGTGCTGATGGATCAATTTAACAATCCTGCCAGCATTAAAGCCCATTATGAAACTACAGGCAGGGAAATCTGGGAGCAAACAGAAGGAAAAATTACCCACTTTGTAGCAGCCCTGGGTACTTCTGGTACAGCCATGGGCACTACCAAGCGTTTGAAAAAATTCAATTCCAAAGTATTTTGTGTGGGCATAGAGCCCCGTCCCGGGCATAAGATTCAGGGACTTAAGAATATGCAGGAATCCTATCCACCTGGTATTTATGACCCCACCCTTTTGGATGAGATTTTAAGGGTGGAAGATGAGGAAGCCTTTGAGCTCTGTCGTCGTTTGGCCAGAGAAGAAGGTTTGCTTGTGGGCATGAGTTCTGGAGCAGCTCTGGCTGGGGCCTTAAAAATAGCTAAAAGGATAGAGCAGGGTGTTTTGGTGGTTGTTTTCCCTGATGGAGGAGAGCGCTATCTAAGTACACCTTTGTTTTTGGAAGAGCCTGCCTTTAGCTTTAGTTTAAAGGGCCTTACCTCTCCTGTAAAAATTGAAAAGAAAAATTTAGATCTTTTTACCTTTGGGCCCAGTCTGGATCAGCTTGAAGAGCTTGGTTTTTGGCGGAGAATGGTGGGTTTGGATATCCTGGCTCGATACCTCAGGAGTTTAAATATAGAGGCCAATATCCTGGTGGGTATTGCTGATTTTGAAGACAGGACTTTAAACTTATGCCGAAGCCTTGGCCTTAAAAGAGAGAAATTAAAGGAAAGGGCTAAAGAAAAGCTGGAAAAAATAGCATCCAGATTTAAGCTACAAGAAGTACAATTTCTGTTTGCTTCTGAGGTGTTAGAGGAAGGAGTTAAGCTTTGCTCCCTTTCACTCTCCAAAGGCAAGGCTTATGAAAAATTGCGCTCTGTTTACTTTGATGTGCAAAGAGAGCCAGAATATGGGAAACTGGTGTTAAAAAACACCAAGTTAAGATTGGAACAAAGAGGTTTGGGAGTTTACTATCTCAAAGACAATCCCAAGGATTTTACCTTGCTCAAAAGGGCCAGCTTGCAAGATTTGAAAGAAGGAGAAGTTTTAAAGACCAGTTGGGGTAATGTCAGGCCTTCTTGGTATCTACAGCAGGCAAGCATTGTACTGGCTCGTTCTAAAAATCCCTTTTTGGTATTTTGTGGATGTGAGCATATCCTGCCACACATAGATAATTTACACAGTTTATGGCAAAATACAGCCAAGGGTGTACCTTTGGGATGGGTGCACATTTGTGGGGTCAAAAGTGAACTCTTAAGGTTAAGGGAAGAAGATTTTTTTGTTTTGCGGAGCCTGTTTTCAGCTACTTCCTGGTCCAAGGTCCTGGAAATAAAGGAAGAAAATTTAAAAATGTGGCAGAAAAACTGGCGCAAGTTTTCAGATACTTATTTGAAATTAAAGAAAATTACCACTCAAGGCGAAGAAAGTTCTTTAAAAATAGAAGGTTATTGTTCCAGGCTAAAAGAACAGGTTAACTTATATTTGAGCAATGGGTTTCAGCTTTTTCGTTTGTGGCCAGAAATATTTTCCTTTTTAAAATTGGTAAATAAAAGAATACAGACCAGGGATTTGAGTTCAAAAGATAAGGAAAATTTGTTAAATGTATTTTCTTTTTTAAGGGATATTCTGGGACTAAAAAGTGAAGAAAGCACTTTGCCCCAGGCTGTGCAAGAGCTTTTGGAGCAGAGAAAAAGAGCCAAAGAAGCTAAAAACTATTCTTTAGCTGATGAACTTAGAGAGAAATTAAAACAACTGGGTTATTTGGTAATAGATCTGGAAAAGAATCAGCAAATGGTAAAAAAACTTTAAGGCCAGGAGGGAGAAATGGAAGAGATTTTCTGGCTTGGTCTGGGAGATGTCCATAATAGCTTTTCCAAAGTCTTAAATTTGCCAGATTTAAATAAAGCCCAAGGGGTAATTATTTCCGGGGATTTAACCAATAGAGGCAATAAAGCAGAAGTTCTTGAGTTTTTGCAGCAATTAAAAAAGCAGGTGCCTGTGGTTTTCGCTCAGATAGGCAATATGGATAGCAAAGAAGTAGAAGAGGCCCTGGAAGAGGCAGGGGTTAACCTGCACAGGAAAGTGGTCTATGTGGAGCCTGGTTTATATGTGGCTGGAATGGGATATTCTACGCCCACCCCTTTTGGCACTCCTTCAGAAGTAAGTGAACAGACCCTGGCTACCTGGTTAGGTGAGTTAAAAAGTAAAGTTCAGGATAAAAGTCCCTTGCTTTTTGTTTCCCATACTCCTCCTTATGGGACCAGGTGTGATACCTTATTTTCTGGAGCGCATGTGGGAAGTAAGGCGGTTTTAGATTTTATTCAAGAAGTAGCACCAGATATTTGTCTTACCGGGCATATTCACGAGGCCAGAAGTGTGGATGAAGTGGGTGGTACTCTGGTGATTAATCCCGGGACTCTGGCTACAGGTGGTTATGTGAAGATTATTTTTCAAGATGGTCGGTTGGAAGTGGAAACTTCTTTTTAGTTGGAGGGTAGTATAAAAAAGATGATTTTTTATTCCTGGAATGTAAATGGCTTTAGGGCCATACTTAAAAAAGGTTTTTGGGATTGGTTTTTTTCTACCCAGGCAGATGTTATATGTTTACAAGAGACCAAGGTACATCCGGAGCAGCTTGCTCCCCGGGATAAAAATCCTCCAGGTTATACTTCTATCTGGAATTATTCCAAAAAGAAAAGGGGTATTCAGGGGTGGCTTGTTTTTGTCGACAAGAGCCAGAGGATTTTTACCTGGGGTTTCCCAGTGGTTTATATGCAGATGAAGGCAGAATGATTACTTTGGTCTATCCAGAGTTTTATCTTTTAAATGTTTATTTTCCCAATGGGCAGATGAATGAAGAAAGGCTTAAGTTTAAACTGGGGTATTATGAGCATTTTTTGGAATATTGTCAGGAGCTTAAAAAAGAGAAGGAGTTGATTATTTGTGGAGATTTTAATACTGCTCACAGGGAGATTGATTTGAAAAACCCTAAACAAAATGAAACCCGTTCTGGTTTTTTGCCAGAAGAGAGGAAGTGGCTGGATAAATTTATAGCTGCTGGTTTTGTGGATACCTTTAGAATGTTTGTGCAAGAAGGTGGGCACTATACCTGGTGGGACTATCGCTTTAAGGCCAGAGAAAGAAATGCGGGATGGCGAATTGACTATTTTTTTGTCTCTGCTGGTCTTAAAGACAGGGTCAAAAGGGCCTGGATTGAAGCTCAGGTCTATGGCTCTGATCACTGTCCCATTGGTTTGGAAGTAGAAATTTAAGTAGGAGGCATTATGAACAGTGCAAGCAAGGTTATGGTGGGCAGAGTTGGTAAAGGTTCTGCTTACCTGGATTTGAGTCAGGCTTTAAGCGGAATTTTGCTAAGTCTGTTTATGCTGGGACATACCCTTTTTGTCTTTGGGATTGTTTTTGGAGCAAAATTTTTTGACCAGGTAGCGGGTTTTTTGGAAAGCACCAATTTAGCTCAAATAGGCGGGCCTATTGTGGGTTTGATTTTTCTGGTGCATTTTATTTTAGCTGCGCGAAAAATTCCCTTTACCACCAAAGAGCAAAAAATAGTCTGGAGACAGGCTTTAATGTTAAAGCACAGTGATACCTGGCTCTGGTTGGTTCAGGTCATTACAGGAATGTTGTTATTGCTTTTAGGGAGTATTCATGTCTGGGTGATTTTAAATGATTTGCCCATAACTGCCTTAAAATCTAAAGAGCTGGTTCAGAGTGGGCTGTGGTTGTATTTTAATCTACTGTTTTTATTCTCAGTGGCTTTGCACCTGGGAATAGGCCTGTATCGGGTAGGAGCCAAGTGGGGTTTTGTTACCAGAAGTAATCGTTTTCAGGTAAAAAAGGTGATTTGGGGGCTTATTGGTGGTTTAATTTTATTGGACCTTATTAGTTTATTTCGTTTTTACTTCTTATAAAAAGGGGAAGTTATGGTGGAGACAATTTATACAGATTTGTTGTGTATAGGAGCAGGGCTGGCAGGAGAAAGAGTAGCTGTAGAGGCAGCAGAAGCTGGTTTTAAGGCTATCTGTCTTAGTCTGGTGCCGGCCAGAAGGTCTCATTCCTCTGCAGCTCAAGGGGGAATGCAGGCTGCTTTAGGTAATTGTATTAAAGGTGAAGGGGACAACCCGGATATTCACTTTGAAGATACTGTCAAAGGCTCTGACTGGGGCTGCGATCAGGAAGTGGCCAAACTTTTTGCTGAAACAGCGCCCATTGCCATTCGACAACTGGCCTATTGGGGAGTTCCCTGGAATAGAGTGGTGGCAGGAAAATCCTTTTATTACAAAGGCGGACAAAAGTTAGAAAAGAAGAGAAAAAGAAAAAGAAGGCTTGATTACAGCCAGGGATTTTGGCGGGACAGCCAAGTGGAGGGCCTGTTATTGTTCAGATGGTACCGGGCATGCCATGCTTTATACCATGGACAGTGTGGCAGTGAGCAAGGGAGTAGAAGTACACGATAGGGCAGAGGCCATTTCCCTTATTCACGACGGTGAAAATTGCCTGGGTGCAGTGGTTCGCTGTTTGCGTACAGGTAAGCTTAGAGTGTATCTGGCTAAAGCGACCTTAATTGCCACAGGTGGTTTTGGTAGAATCTATAGGGCTTCAACCAATGCAGTTATTAACGAAGGTGGAGGCCAGATAATTGCCTTAAATACAGGTTTAGTGCCTTTAGGCAATATGGAAGCAGTCCAGTTTCACCCCACTGGCATTGTTCCTGGAGATATTTTAGTGACAGAAGGTTGTAGAGGTGATGGGGGAACTTTGCTGGATGTAAATGAAGAAAGGTTTATGCATATTTACGAGCCAGCAAAGGCAGAATTGGCTTCTAGAGATGTGGTCTCTAGACGCATGGTAGAGCACATGCGTAAAGGTTTGGGCGTAAAAAGTCCCTATGGGGAGCATTTGTGGCTGGATATTAGACACTTAGGAGAAGCCCATATTAAGACCAAATTAAGAGAAGTTTATGATATTTGTATGAATTTTTTGGGAATAAATCCTGTGCATGAGCTTATTCCTGTGCGTCCTACCCAGCACTATAGCATGGGAGGTATTCGCACCAATAAGTATGGAGAAGCTTATGGTTTAAAGGGTTTATTTTCCGCAGGAGAGGCTGCTTGCTGGGATATGCATGGCTTTAATCGTTTGGGGGGAAATTCTCTGGCTGAAACAGTGGTAGCTGGAATGATTGTGGGCAAGAGGATAGTGGAATTTTTACAGGAAAGGGAGGTCAATTTTAAGACTTCTGTTGTGGAAAAGGAAGTAAAAAAACAGGAAGAACGCATTGCCAGGCTCATTTCTGGTGGCAAGGAAAATGTGTATAAAGTGCGAGAAGCCATGCAAGATGTCCTTATGGACTATGTGGGTATTTTTAGAAATGGTAAAGACCTGCAAACAGCTGTGGATAAGCTGCAGGAAATTTTGGAAAGGGCTAAGAATGTGGGCTTAAAGTCCAGTGGCAAAGGAGCCAATCCAGAGCTTACCCTGGCCTTGAAAATTGAAGGTATGGTTAAATTGGCTCTGTGTGTTGCTTACGGGGCCCTGGAAAGAAAGGAAAGTAGAGGTAGTCATGCCAGAGAAGACTATCCCTACCGCAATGACCGAGATTGGTGGGTAAGGACACTTGCCTATTTTGAAGAGGGCAAGAGTTTGCCTACCTTAAAATACGAGCCTGCAACTAAAGAGGTCATTTTACCTCCAGGAGAGCGTGGCTATGGTGGGGCCAAAATTGTTCCCTTTGATTATCCCAAAGACAAACCTCTTCCCTTTGAAGAGGAAAAATAACAGAAAAGAGGTCTAAAAATGCCTAGAATGCTGCAATTTAATATTTTTCGTTATAATCCCCAGGATGAGGATTCTAAACCACACATGCAGACTTTTTACCTAGAAGAAACTCCTAATTTGAACTTATTTATTGCTTTAAATAAAATAAGAGAAGAGCAAGATCCTTCTTTGCAATTTGATTTTTGTTGCCGGGCTGCTATTTGTGGGGCCTGTGCTATGGTTATAAATGGTAAGCCCTCTTTAGCCTGTAAGACCAAAACCAAAGACCTTCCAGACCAGATAAATCTTTTGCCTTTACCTGGATTTAAACTGGTGGGAGACCTTTCTGTAGATACAGGTAGCTGGTTTAGAAGTATGAATGAACGGGTAAAGGCCTGGGTGCATCAGGATAAAGAATTTGACCCTACAGCAGAAGAAGAGAGAATGGACAACAGTTTGGCCGAAAAGATTTATGAATTAGATAGATGTATAGAGTGTGGTTGTTGTATTGCTGCCTGTGCCACAGCCCAAATGCGTTCGGACTTTTTAGGTGCTGTAGCCCTAAATAGAGTGGCTCGTTTTATCTTGGACCCCAGGGATAAGCGTACAGAAAAGGAATATTTTGAAATTATTGGAACAGATCAGGGGATTTTTGGTTGTATGGGGCTTTTGGCCTGCGAAGATGTGTGTCCCAAAAATATTCCTTTGCAAGACCAGTTGGGCTATTTACGACGCAAAATGGGGCTGGGAGCAGTAAAAAATTATCTTTTCTGGCGCAAAGAAAAATAGGAGAAAGGAATGCGAGTAATAAGGGCTTCAGAAATTAGTGAAGCTGTAGCTAAGTTGGTAGTAGAAGCCAATTTGTTTTTGCCTGAGGATGTAAAAGAGGCTTTACATACTGCTCTGGAAAGGGAAGAAAGCGAGTCTGGGAAAGAAATTTTAAGCCAGCTCATTGCCAATTATAAACTGGCAGAAGAAAGTGGTCTTCCTCTCTGTCAGGATACTGGTTTGGCCATATTTTTTGTAGAATTGGGAGAAGAGGTAAAGGTAGAGGGCAGTTTAAAAGAAGCTATTCAGGCTGGAGTTAGACAAGGGTATGAAAAAGGTTATTTGCGCAAATCCGTGTGTGATCCCTTTTCCAGGCAGAATACCAAAGATAATACGCCAGCTATAATTCACCTGGACCTGGTTCCTGGAGATAAGTTGAAGATAAGTTTTATGGCCAAAGGGGGCGGGAGTGAAAATATGTCCAGGTGCACCATGCTGGCTCCTGCTCAAGGATTTGCAGGGATAAAAAACTTTGTTCTGAAAAGAGTAAAAGAAGCTGGGCCCAATCCCTGTCCGCCCATTATTGTGGGCATTGGCATTGGGGGAAGTTTTGATCTGGCCCCAATTTTGGCCAAAAAGGCTTTGCTTAGACCTCTAGATAAGTTTCATCCTGACCCTGAGATAGCTGCCAAGGAAAAGGAACTTTTAGCTGAAATTAATAATCTGGGCATAGGTCCCATGGGACTGGGAGGGAAAACAACCTGTCTGGGAGTAAAAATAGAAGTCCATCCCTGTCATATTGCTTCTTTGCCTCTGGCAGTAAATATTCAGTGTCATTCGGCTAGGCATAAGGAGGTTATCCTTTAAATGAGTGAATATAGATTACAGACACCTTTGACTGAAGAGGATATTTTGCAACTAAAAGTAGGGGATAAGGTCTTACTTTCAGGTATAATCTATACAGCCAGAGATGCTGCCCACAAACGCTTGCTGGAAGCTTTGGCTAAGGGAGAGGAGTTACCCTTTCCAGTAGAGGGTGCGGTTATTTATTATGTAGGGCCTTCACCTGCTCCTCCTGGAAAAGTGATTGGCTCTGCAGGGCCTACCACTAGTTATAGAATGGACAGTTATGCCCCTACCTTGCACAAGCTGGGAGTAAAAGCAACCATAGGTAAAGGTAAAAGAAGCCCAGAAGTAAAAGAAGCTTTGCAAAAATATAAAGCAGTTTATTTTGGGGCCACAGGTGGAGCTGGAGCCCTTCTTTCCAAGTGTATTAAGCGTGCTAAAATAATTGCCTATGAAGATCTGGGTCCAGAAGCCATCAGAGCCTTACAGGTAGAGGACTTTCCCCTTTTGGTGGTCAATGATGCCTATGGGGGAGAACTTTATGTGACCTTTGATTAGAAAAATAGTAAAAGTATGTTTTTAAATAATAGTTAATATTTTAAAATAGAAAAAACAATAATAACAATAAAAAAACAGGAGGAAAAGAAGATAAAGAAAAACATTTTTAGTTTTTTTAATTTAACTTGTCAGAATTGAACTAGATTAAAATTGATTATTAACTTTATTTTTTTCTGAGATAATAAGGGTTAATAGTTTTAAATATTATCCTGTAGTAATTGCCAGAACTGAGAAGTATTATCTTTTCTTTAAATTTATTTCTTTGGACAGGGACTCTTAATTATTATTGTCAATCCGTATCAGTAGTATTTTCACTTTTAATTCACACCCAAAGCGTTTAATGTTTCTTTGCTATTAGCATTAAGTAGATATATTAGTGTTGCATATATCTAAGACTTCTTGCATTTTATTTCCAATAAAAATTATGTTTTTTAATTTTTTATTGCTGGTTATTTTTGTATGTTTATTGTCTTTTTTTATTTCTGGTAATATTTAAGGTGCTTAAGGTTCAGGTGTTCGTACATTCAAAAGCATTAAATGTGTGCTAACAGTATATAACTAAATAGCCTTTAGATTTTCCTGCAAATTGTAGTCAGGGATATTTACAGGCTTAAAAAGATGTGATAAAGTTAAAATGCTTAAAAAAATATTTAATATCTATTTGATATTATTGGTAAATTAAAAATAAAAACAAGAAAAATTTTAACTCATTTTGGGGTTTAAAAATTTTCTGTTTTTTTGGTGTTTATCAATATAAATTTAATTTTAAAAGAATATAGCTTATTTTAAAAGAATTGAATGTGCTTTTAGAGTGAACTACAAAAGTATTTGTATTTGAGTATGATATGTAAAGTTATTTTGAATATATATTTTTATATGTGTACTATATCTTTTTTAGGAGGTAAAAGATGGGTAGGCTAATTAAGATTGGTCTTTTATTTTTACTACTTTACTTTTCTTAACCTCCTCCACTCTTTGGGCAGAAACAGATGCGAAAGGTTGGAAAGATCATCCCTTTGTAAGCAGAATGCCGCAACATTACATCTATAGCTGTGAGACTGTTGATTGGGGTGTTGCTGATTTTGTCAATGAACAAAGGGGGAAGAGGTTAAGATTGAGGGGAAGGTGTTCAGGATTGAATTGGCCTCCTATAACTTTTCAAGGCCTGATTCAATGAACCATCTCTATAAATGGGATGGAGGACCACCATGAAAAAGCAGATTTATTTTAGCCTAATTTCATTATTTTTTCTTGTTTTATTTAATCTTCGGATGGCTGAATCTTCAAGCCCTGAGGAATGGAGCCAGGCTTATGAGAGGCTCCATTCCCGGATTGAGAAAAATTACAATCAACCCAAAGGAGATCCTCCTGAATTGGAGCCTTATTTACAGTGGATGGAGGCCAAGGCCAGAGACAGGGATGAAGTTGAAGGCATTTTAGAAGAGATAAAATAGCTTGTACAGCAGTATCCGGAAAATCAGGACTATAAGATGTGGGGAGCACGCTTTTCTTCTCTTTTGCGTTTGGCTCAAGGTTCAGGAGAGACTACAGTTAACGGAGCTGTGTTGAAATTTATGCGTATAAGAGACCCCAGGTCCCCCAAGGCTGCAAATTGGGAAACAGTAATAGAGCGGTTGAAAAATTACGGACGAAAAATTTACCTCAAGGCCAGGGAAACCAGGTTTGCTACCCAAGGGGTCAAGGCTGCAGCAAAGTGCATGATTAACTTTAGCCTCAGAGATGTGGAGGGGAATCCTACAGGGAAAAGCGTATATAAGAGACGGGAAGGAAGGTTTGGCTCACTTGATGAGCAAGGTAATCTGGTCATTCCAGACCGAGATTTTGATACAGACTGTGAGCCACGCAGTTCTTTTACCTATTTCTCCAGGGGAGAGCCAGCAGTGCAAACAGATTGGGGGCTTGATTGGATAAACCAGGTATGCCAAGAGGCTCGCTGGTGGAACTTTGGAGATGCGGAAAAGGATGCCACTGATTTGATGGAAGAGTTTTTTAAGGATTCCATGTGCAAGACGCCTCCCAATGGTTGTGATAAGGGACATAAAAGCTACCGTGAACTTGCTGAAAAGTACAACTTGCCCAAGGGAAGGCAATATAATCAAGGCTTCTATGGCACCTTGCGCGGAAAAATAACAGTGGTGACCCCAAATGGAAAAAAACCCGCCAAGGGAGCTCTGGTTACTGTTCGTTCCCTTCTGGATAATGAAAAGTGGGAAACTCAGGCAGATGAGGAAGGCCGTTATGAGATGCACCAGGTTCTTTTACACAAAGAATGTAAACCTTTGTTAATCCATGCGCAATACGGCGATGACGAAGCAAGTGATACCTTTTTCGGACCATTGGAAGAGCCAGACCCAGGATCTGTGCATGAGAAGAATCTGGAAATCAAAAAGGGGAATGTTTCTTTTCTCATTCACATTGAAAATCAATGGGAACTTCCCCGAGTTGTAGACGAAACTGGTACTCCCACGGTGGAGGAAGTGGGGTCTAGTGGTATGATTATTCAGGGTAAATTAAGATATCTCGTGGACGAATCCAATGAATGGCAAGATTTTTACCAGTTTCAGGAGGTTAAAATCCAATACTCTTTTCTGGAAAAGGTCTATGATTATGGGCATGCCCCAGACTGTCCGGAGATTATTGAAGAGTATATTGACCAGGGACAAAAGACTTATACTCCTCCCTCAGAAAGTAGAATGCTTCTTCAAAAAGCTCCCAGTGGAGCTCCCTATCCAGATATGATCCTTTTTACTATGCTTGGAATCCCAGAAGGTCTAAAGATAAATGGAAAGATGCAACAGTGCGATGGAAGTGGGAATATTAAATTGACTGCAACCTCCCAAGAAGTCAGCTTTGAGGCCGTGGTGTTGCAGCTTCTGGCCAGCAGGACCAAAGGGAAGAGGTCTCGCACCATTTGTGATAACTCCTTTGCAGCTACATTTAATGAAATATGGCCCTCAGAAAACGAAGAAAAAGACCCACACTGTGAGAAGAGTATCCAAAAGATTACCTGGAGTTTCTTCGGATTAAAAAGCAGGAAGTAAGTCTCCACAAACCAGTAAATTTGTAATTATTTATAGATATGGGTAGTTTCTTTTGAATAAAGTATTCTTTTAGGATTTGATATGAACTTAATAAACCTCTTTTATAAAAACATTTTTTACTTTTCTAGATTTAAGTATATTCACAATTATTTCATATGGTTATTGACTTTTTTATTTTTAGACTTGATAACATTACGGTGGATATTTGATATTACCAGGAACAATGAATTAGACAATATATTTAAAGTTTTTGTTTGTTGAGAGATATATTTAAGTTTACAATTTAATTGTATGATTTATATAATATTTTTTTACTAATGATGTTTTTATAATATAAAGTTTTTATAATTTGATATTTTAAAGATAAATAGTTATTATTTTTTTAATTAAATCTAATGGTTATTTTTGTTTGAATTGGTTTAAATAGATTAGATTGTTAGATAGTATAATAATTGATAAATGTAAAAAATAGAAGTATAAAAATAAATAGTAAGGTTTTTTAAAGTTTAAATTTTGATTAGGGGTATGGAATGAAAAAAATATTTTACGTGTTAAAGAATCTATAGCTTTGAATATTGCAAATTCAAATTTTACATTAAAAAAAATATTTTATTCTTTGATTTCTGTTATTACAATTAGGACTTATTTAGAATTTATGTTAGAAAAGAATCATAGCTTGTTTTTTTATAAAAATTTATATTTAAATTTAGTAAGTTATGCCCATATATATTTATCATGGTTATGTGTTTATTTTACAATTGCAGTGATATTATCATTTTTTCTTGGGATTAAAATTATAGAATCTATTAGGCTTACAGTTATTTTTTCTCCAGTTACCATAATTCCTCCTCTTTTCGATTATTTTTATTATGATTTTCAAGGAGGAAATATTTTTTATAGTTTTGAAATAAATACTTTTTTATATAACTATTTAAATTGCTTTAATCCATATGTAGAATTAGATATGGTAAGTAGAGGGGTCAGGCTTGAAATTTTATTAGTGATTTTAGGAGCTTTTTATTTGTCATTGCTTGTCTTCGAAAAAAAATTGTTTTTAAGTATTGTTTTAACTCTTGTAATATACTCAACAATTTTTTTATATGGATACTTACCTGCTATTTTTAAAACCTTTGGGTTAAATTTTTATAAATTATCAGGATTCTCATTAACAGGGATAACTTTAGCTCAGAAGTTTTTTTATATGTATTTATTTGTTTTTATTGTTCTTATTTTTTTAATTTTGTATGCCTTAAAAAGAGAAAATTATGAAAATTTATCGTCAATATTGTCCTTTCTATACCCAAGCAGGTTGATATTTTACTTACTTTTGTTAGGAATGGGATTTTTGTTCATATCAAAGGAAAATAATATTCACTTGCTGATTTTTAATTTTGAAGATTTGTTGAAATTTTTATCTGCATCAATATCGATCATTATGTTGTTTTTATATGCCAAAATTTTGAATGATATATATGATATAGATATCGATAAACTTTCAAATGCGAGCAGGCCGATCGTCTCAAATAGAGTGTTATTAGAAACTGCTGAGTCCTTAAAGCAAATTTTTTTGCTGCTTTCATTAGTTTTTGCTATAGCTACGGATCAAAGCTTTATATTTTATTGGTTTTTTATAGCTTCTGCCTCCTATGTATATTCAGCTCCACCTCTAAGAATTAGAAAATTTTACCCATTTGGTCACCTTTTGTTGGCAACAATTGGGGTTAGTGTTTTTTTGGCTGGAGGTTCATTAATTAAGTCTTACTATGATATTTATAATATAATAAATAAAAATATTATAATTTACATTTTTATTGCTTATTTTTCAATTTCAAATATAAAAGACTTTAAAGATATAGACGGAGATATTTTTAATAATGTTATGAATATATGTGGTTATATAAAATTTCCCAAAATTTTAAGTATAATTTTTATCACTACTTATACAATTTGTCTCTTTTTTATTGGGCAAATTCTTGAAATTAATTCTATCTTATTATTAATTTTGTTGTCTATATTTTTGATTATTTCAACTTTTCATATTTATAGAACAAAAAATATAAAAAATATAGAAAAATTAATATATGTATCACTTTTGGTTACAATATTTATTTTTATAGCATGGATATTTAATATTTACTCTTTAAATATAAACTAATATCTCTTTAGTTCTCTAATTTCTTTAGCTTTTTTATTTATTTCTAACAATTCGTCAGTATTTAAATATGACCAAACTGCATTAAGAATTTTTGGATAAACTTCCCCTAAAATATCAGCTAACATGTCTGGTTTAGTATTAAACATGATATCTCCATACCTCCATTCTCCCTGTGGTGGTGCCCAAGGATCCGTTTGAGGATAGGAGTACCAATATTTTTTTATTCCAACTTGATATTCTCTCTCTAAAATCCCTAAATCAATTTTTTTTATCCACATTTTTTCACCAGATAAAGGCTCTCTTATCTCAAGAGAAATCCACATTTCTACAAATAGTTTGCCTGTTTTAACTTCACATCTTATAGGATTGCCATAACCATCATCATAAAAATAATCATTTTTCTCTCTGTTTTCTTTTTCAATAGGATAAATATAAATAGTTTCAGTTAAGGTTAAATTTGAGTCTTTTTTATCTGGATATGGTATGTCATCCAGGCTAGAATATGGCCCTTTTGAGGTCATTCCTTTTGCTATAATAATCTGCTCTAAGCTTATTCCAATGCTATTATTGAAACTCTTTATAACTTTATAGTAATCTTTTGCAAGTTTTTCTTTGTATGTAGGTTCTACTACTGAGATTGTAAGTGGTATTGATGCTGGGGGTGAATAAGATTGTGGAGTATACCCAGAGAAAGAATATGCAGACAAAGTAGAAGGTAATTTCATATAGGTATTAGTAGTTTCTGCACAAGAAATAATCAAAAATAAAATTAAAATTAAACATCCAAACCCATATATAGATGTAGTCATAACTTTATTAAATTTTTGCATAGTTAAACCTCCAATTTTTACTATGGATAACAGAGATTAACAATTATTTTTATGTTGAAATATAGCTAATAATTTTGAAATATGTCAAGACTTTTTTAACTTTATGGTTAGGAAGTTTTCAACTAAAACTGTACTTTTTATTTTTTTAAAAGGAGTAAGTAAGGGGTAAGTAATATCAATGGGTTATTTTTAGTTCTTATAAAATATTATCTTTTATTTAACAAAGGTATCTGTTAAAATATTTAACAATCCAGTATAGGCTTTGGAGTCCAGCTTTTTGCTTTGGGAGGGGAGTACTTCTATTAGTTGGATGGGTTGAATACCTTGAGCCAGGAGTTCTGCACTGAAGTTGGCCAGGCTACATATCCTGCCAGCTGTGCTTAATTCCTGTCCGGAAAGTTTGCGAGGATAGCCACTGCCATCTAAGAATTCGTGGTGTTCCAGATGACAGTTTAAAAGAGGTTCTTCCCGAATATCTAGCTTACGCATTATATTGGCACTGGTGGTGGGGTGGTTAAAAAGTTTTTGTTGTTCTTCTGGAGTGAGATTGGATTTTTTTTCTCGGATAAATTTGGGTATACGGTAAAAACCGAGTTCATAGGAAAAGAGCCCCAGGGTTATAAAGATAATTTCTTTTTCTTTAAATTCCCTGGACATGTTTAAAAGAATGCTAAGACCAATTATACCTGCATTGTAAGTGTGTTTGGTCAAGTCTTCAGAGGTCTGGGTAAAGAGATTTTTTAAAAGGCCTTTTAGGCGATAGGGGTCCTGGCGCACATATTCTAGTAAAACCAACACATCTTCTTTTAACTGTTCCCAGGCTGGTTTTACCGGTTGTTCATAAAATTCTAATATCTTTTCTGGAATAGCTAGCTTTAAAATATCTATAATCTCTGTAGGAGTTAGATTTTTATCCACTAAAATAAGGTCCAATTGTTTACTGATGTGCTTGGAATAAATGGGATGGTCGTCTCTGGAAACAAATACAACTCCTTCTTTGGCCAGATTGATGATGTTTTCTCTTTCTTCTTCCTGGAGTCTGGTTTCTTTTTTATAAAGAGGTTGAAGAGAGGCAATGTTTTCTTTGAAGAGGTATAAGTTTACTGGCATTCTAAACTTGGGAAAACTTTCTAAAATGCGAGGGGATATTTGATAAAATTCCTGATTTAAAGAAGCTGCATCAATTTTTATATTTTTCATTTTATGTAGACCTTAATCAAATTGGTTGGACAGCTATCCTGTCCTTCTTTAGGATGCCCTGCAGTAATTACTACCAAGTCTTTGGAAACAAATTTATTACTATTTTCCACAAAATATTCTACTCTTCTTAAATGGTCTATAATATTTTGTCCAGTCAATATTGGAATTACTCCCCAGAAAAAGTTCATATACTTTAACACACTTGCAGATGGACTGAGTCCATATATGGGCTCTTCTGGTCTAAAAGAGCTAAGTAATCTTGCTGTAGTGCCAGAGTTGGTATGGGCCAGTAAGGCTTTGGCCTTTAACTTTTGAGCCAATACACAGGCAGCGTGAGCTATGGACATTTCAGAATCTTTTTCTTGCGGCTCGGCAATGGATTTTCGCAATTTAAAGAAATTTTTTTCTGCTTCTTCTCCTATTTCGCGCATGTATTTTACTGCTTCTACAGGGTAATTACCTATAGCTGTTTCTTCAGAAAGCATGACACAATCTGCTCCATCCAGAATGGCATTGGCAATATCTGTGGTTTCAGCTCTGGTGGGCATGGGACTGTTGACCATGGAAAGTAGCATTTGAGTAGCTACAATAACAGGTTTACCTGTTTGTTTGCATTTGCGAATGATTTCCTTTTGTAAAAAAGGTAAGCTGGGCAGGGGACACTCCAGCCCCAGGTCTCCTCGAGCTACCATTATGCCATCAGCAATAGCTAAAATGTCCTCCAGCCTGTCCAGAGCGGCCTGTCTTTCCAGTTTGGCAATAACAGGTAATTTTTTATTTTTTTTGGCACAAATGGCTTTGGCCTGGGCAATGTCTTCTGGCCCCTGTACAAAGGAAAGGGCAAGGGCATCAATTCCCAGGTCTATGCCTTCTAAAATGTCTTGCTTGTCCTTTTCAGTAAGGGCTGCCAGTTTTAATCTTTTGCCTGGGAAGGTAATACCTTTGCCAGAAGTGATAAGTCCATTGTCTCTGGCTTTTAGGAGTAATTCCTCAGAAGAGTTTTTTAACACTTCAAAGGCCAGACCACCATCACTGATGCGCACCAGGTCTTTGGGAGAAAGAGTATCCAGTAGTTCCAGGTTGGCAAAAGGGATGAAATTTTCTGCTTCCTGCGGCCCTTTTCCCAGGTAGAAGAGCTCTTCTTTGTGTACGGTAAGAGGGCTTTTTTTCAGGTGTCCAATTCTGATTTTGGGTCCGCAGAGATCCTGGAGAAGGGTAAGAGGCTTTTTTAATTCTTCTTCAATGGTTCGGATTTTTTGCACTATATTTTCAAAGTCCTTGGCCCGGCCGTGAGAAAAGTTTAAACGAAAAATGGATACGCCATTTTCAATAAGACCTTTGATTACTTCTACTTTTTCACTGGCAGGACCTAGGGTGGCAATAATCCTGGTACGCATAGGCCTCTCCTTGTTCTAAGAGATTAGTATCTTTTATTTTCTTTATATCGAAAAAAAAAAAAAAAAGGGGTAAAGTTGTAAAAAAATAGTTGACTTTTTCTTGCGCTATGTAAAAGAAAGTGGTAAAAAGTGGTAAAAAGTAGAAGGAAAGGGATGTTTAGAGGGCACACACTGCGCAATATTGATGCCAAGGGAAGGCTACTCCTTCCTCCTGAGTTTCGGGAAGAGGTTTTACGGCTTTCTCCAGAGGGCAAGCTAATGTTGACCAATTTTGATCAGTGTGTGGTGGGGTATCCCTTGCCTGAGTGGGAGGCTATTGAAAAGAGTTTTTCCTCTTTAAATATGGCCAATAAACTTTTCCGAGATTTTCATCGTTTTTTTATTAGCGGAGCTATGGAAGTTTCCCTGGATAAGCAGGGAAGAATTTTAGTTCCTCCCTATTTAAGGCAATATGCCAAACTTCAGAAAGATATTGTACTGGCTGGTGTGGGGCGTAAGTTTGAAATCTGGGATAGAGAGCTTTTTGAAGCCCAGAGACAGGAAGTGGAAGCCAATTTTGAGCAGGTAATGGATAAACTGGCTGAACAGGGTTTTGAGTTAAGGTTTTAGCAATGGAACATATACCTGTTTTGGAGAAAGAAATTTTATTCTGGCTGGAGCCTGAAAAAGAAAAAGAATTCTGGATGGGACCCTGGGTTTGGGTGGACATTCCTTTTCTTTGTTAGAGCATAGCCAGGCCAGACTGGTGGGGATTGACCTTGACTCTCAAGCCCTGGAACTAGCCAGACAAAGACTTACTCCCTTTGCAGATAGGGTGCACTTATTTGAGGGTAATTATGCGGATTTTGATTTGTTTTTGGCTGAGATGGGGTGGGAAAAAGTGGATGGAGTGCTCTTAGATTTGGGAGTGTCTTCCCTGCAGTTAGATTCGGCTGCAAAGGGGTTTAGTTTTTTAAGAGACGGTCCTTTGGATATGCGTATGAGTAAAAAAGAGGGGGAATCTGCTTTTTTTTTAGTTAATAAAGCTTCTTTTGAGCGCTTAAAGGAAATTATTTTTGAGTTTGGAGAGGAGCCCTTGGCCGGAAGAATTGCCAGAGCCATAGTAGAGGCTAGAAGTAAGAAAACTATAGAAACCACTTTAGAGTTAGCAGAGATTGTGAGCCGGGCCTATCCTGCCAAGCGAAGAAGAGAGGCCAGAAACCATCCGGCCACCAAGACCTTTCAGGCTTTAAGGATTGCAGTTAATAAGGAATTGGATTCTTTAAAAAGGTTTTTGGATAAAATATTTTCCTATCTTGCTCCCCAGGGTCGCCTGGCCATTATTTCTTTTCATTCGCTGGAAGATAGAATCGTCAAAAAGGTATTTAAAAAAGAAGCCAAAGACTGTCTTTGTCCCCCAGAAGTGGTGATTTGCCAGTGTGGCCATAAAAAACAAATTAAAATTTTAACTAATAAACCCATTTTAGCTGGAGAAGAGGAAGTTAGGCAAAATCCCAGAAGCAGGAGTGCTAAATTAAGAGTGGCTGAAAAGATATGAAAAAGGAAAGCTGGTTCCTGATAATTTTAATTTTTAGCGGACTCTTGTTGGGCTTTTTTAAAATCTGGCTCAGTATTTCCATTGCGGACTTGGCTTATCAATCCAGTAAATTAGAGAAAAAGGTTCTTGTAGCTCAGGAAAAACAGGCCAAGCTACTAGCAGAAAAAGAATACCTGCTCTCACCTTTAAGGTTAAAAGAAGAAGCTGAAAAATTGGGGTTAAGGCCGCCTCAGGAAAAGGAAGTAAGGGTACTGGCCAAATGAGCTTAAAGCATAGACTGAAAGCAAAAGACAAAAGTAAGCATCGCTTTGGACTGGTAGCAGTAGTTTTTTCTCCTGACTTTAGGGCTCTGGGCCAGGGCCTTTTGGATTCAAATTTGGTGGGCTCCAGAGATAAAAGCCAGATTTTCCAATCACTATTTTGTAGAAAAAAGGTCCAGGGCTATCGAGGTAAGATCCTGGATCGCAATGGAGTGGTTTTAGCCCAGAGTGTCCAGACCTTTTCAGTATTTGCCAGACCATATGAGGTAAAAAGTGCCTCTTCAGTAGCTAAGCAGTTGGCCCGTATTTTAGAGTTAGATTCCAAGGAAGTATTAGAGAAGTTGCAAAAAAAGAATTCTTTTGTCTGGATTAAGAGAAAAATAAGTGATGCCAAGGCGGCTCAGATCAAGAAAATCTTTTTACCTGAGTCAGGGATATATTTGACTACAGAGTTCACCAGGGTTTATCCCCAGGGGCATCTGCTGGGGCAAGTCTTGGGCTTTACCAATATAGATGGAGAGGGTTTAGAGGGGTTAGAAAAGAGTTTTGATAAGGTTTTGCAGGGAAAGGAAAAACAATTTGTTGCCTTTCAGGACGGTAAGGGAAGGCTCATAAAATACACTTTCCTATCTCCTCTTTTAGCTGGCAAGGACCTGGTTTTAACCATAGACACAAGGGTTCAAGCCTTTGCCGAGGATATTTTGGAAAAAGTGTGCAAAAGTTTCAGGCCAGGCATGGTCAGCTTATAGTGGTAGAGGTGGACAATGGCGAAGTCCTGGCTTTGGCCAATTATCCTTTTTTTAATCCCAACCTCTTTTATCTCTCCACTCCTCAAGAAAGAAGAAACAGGGCAGCCCTGGATCTTTTTGAACCAGGCTCTACAGCTAAGCCTTTTTTATTAGCTGCAGCTTTAGAAAAAAAGTGGTGAAGCCCAAATCTATTTATTTTTGTGAGCAGGGAAAGTGGAAGCTGGACAACATAGTTATTGAAGATACTCATCCCTATGGCTGGTTGCCTGTAAACAAAATCCTTAGATATTCCAGCAACATTGGGGCAGGTAAAATTGCACTGGAATTGGGAGCTGAAAACTATTATCGCTTTCTCGCTGAGTTTGGCTTTAAGGATAAAGTGGATATCCCTTTACCTGGTCTTTCGGAAAGTTTGTTACGGCCACCCTATAAGTGGAATAGGGTAGACCTGGCTTCTGCTGCCTTTGGCCAGGGTTGGGCAACCACTGGTTTGCACCTGGTTCAAGCTTACTTAGCTATTGCCAGAAAGGGAGAGTTTGTTCCCTTAAAGTTATTACGTTCTCCTACAGTAGAGCAGGAAAAGGAAGAAGAATTTTTAGCGTGCAAACAGGTAAGCAACTTTTGGACATGCTCTGGGAAGTGGTCAATCAGGAAGGCACAGGAAAGTTAAGCAAATTAGAAGAAGTGGAGTTAGGTGGAAAAACCGGAACAGCTCAAAAGGCGGATTTAAAACAAGGTGGTTATAAAGAGGGGGTTTATACTTCTTCCTTTGTGGGGTTGTTGCCAGCCAGAAATCCTAAATATGTTGTTTTTTTACTCTTAGATGAGCCTCGAAAAGGACATTACGGAGGGGTAGTTGCTGGTCCAGGCGTGAAGGAGATGTCTTTGCGACTTTTATCAGTAGATCACTCTTTACTTCCTTCAACTACTGTTCCTGCAAAAACAAAACATGTTTTTTCCCAGGAGATAAAAAAAGAAGTGGTATGGAAAAATAGATTGCCTGATTTAAGGGGACAGTCAGTGCGTAGAGCAATGGATGTGCTTATTTCCCAAGGCCTTATCCCTCAATTAAAAGGACAGGGTTTAGTGGTTAGAGGCCAGAAACCTGCACCAGGGGTGGAATTGAAGAAAAATATGCAGGTGGAATTATTGCTGGGAGAAAGTTAATTTATGTCTAAAGAATACTCTTTTTTACTGGATTTAGCTAAAAAAGGAAAAAGAGTTGTTTCTGACTCTAGAAAGGTTGAGCCTGGAGATATTTTTGTGGCTTTGCCTGGTACTACAGTAGATGGTAATGAATTCATACAAGATGCCTTGAGTAAAGGCGCTCAATATGTACTTTCTGCCAACCAGGAAATAGTTTCTAAACTGGGAGAAAAAGGAATTTTTCATCCCAATCCTACTCAGGCCCTGGGAGAACTGGCCAATTCTTATTATTTTCCTCAAGGACGAAAAATAAAACTTATTGGAATTACTGGAACCAATGGCAAAACCACTACTTCTTATTTAATTGCCCATGTGTTGGAAAAAATAGGGTTTAAAGCAGGTATTGTTGGCACTATAAATATAAGGATAGGAAATACTTCTTTCCCAGCTTCTTTAACCACTCCGGATTGTTTGAGCTTGTATAGTTATTTATCTGATATGGAAAAAAAGGAATGGATTATGCTTGTATAGAAGTTTCTTCACATGCTTTAGACCAAGATAGAGTTGCAGGACTTGAATTTGAGGCTGGTATTTTTACCAATTTAACTCAGGATCATCTGGATTATCATAAAAGCATGGAAGAGTATTTTTTAGCTAAGAAAAAGATGTTTACATTATATTCCAATAGGGCAATTGTAAATGGTGATTCTGAGTGGGGTAAAAAGATTATAGATGATTTAAAAAATAAAGATAGTATAACCTATGGTTTTAAAAATTATAATGACATTAAGGTATTAGATTATATAGCTAACTTAAAAGGAATAGAAGGTACAGTAAAGTTAAAAGATAGAATAGAAAAAGTTTTTTTACCCCTTTTGGGCAAGTATAATCTCTATAATTTATTGGCCTGTATGGGCTTAATAGTGTGTTTACAGTTGTCAGTTGATTGGTCAGAGGTTTTAAAAAGTTTTCCCGGAGTTCCAGGCAGGGTAGAAAAAATTGTTAATAAGAAAAATTTAAATATAGTAGTAGATTATGCTCATACTCCTGACGCCTTAGAAAATGTATGTAAGACTTTAAGAGAACTTACAGATAAAAAGCTAGTCGTTGTATTTGGGTGTGGTGGAAATAGAGATAAAAGTAAAAGACCTCTTATGGCTAAAGCAGTAAGTAAGTTTGCTGATATGGCAATCGTTACTTCTGATAATCCTCGTTTTGAAGAACCAGAAAAGATTATTGAAGATATTCTTCCAGGGTTTTCAGAGAATTATTCTTATGAGGTAGAGATAGATAGAAAAAAAGCTATAAAAAGAGCTATTGAGCTTTTAACTCCAGAAGACCTTTTGCTTATTGCTGGTAAAGGGCATGAAGATTATCAAGAAATAAAAGGAATTCGCTATCCTTTTGCAGATAAAAAAGTGGTGCAGGAAATTTTAAATGAAGCTTAGACTAAAGGATATTTATTTAATTACCAGGGCCATAGGAGAATTAAAAGGCCAGGAAGATAAAGCTATAAAGGGTATAAAAATAGATAGTCGTCTGGTAGAAGAGGGAGATATCTTTTTTTGTATTCGTGGCAACAGGTTTGATGGTCATAGTTTTGCCCAGGAGGCAGAAAAAAAAGGCGCTTTGGCTTTAGTAGTACATAGGCCTTTAGAATATGAACCTCACATACCTGTGCTTTTAGTAGATGATACTATTAAGGCTCTGGGTAGAGTGGCTAATTTTTTAAGAAAAAATTCTAAAGCCAAAGTAGTGGCTTTTACTGGTTCAGCTGGAAAAACTACAACCAAGGAAATTGCTTATTTTTTATTGAAGCAAAGACATAAAGTGGAGAGAAATTTTAAGAACTGGAACAATCAAATTGGAATACCTCTTTCTATTTTCAATTTTAGTGGAGAGGAAGATATTTGGTTGCTGGAAGTTGGTATAAATAACACTTATGATATGGATGAATTGGGAGAAATTGTGACTCCTGATGTGGCTGTGATTCTCAATGTAGGACCCTGTCATTTAGAAGGACTTAAGAATGTAAAAGAAGTAGCTAAAAATAAGATGAAGTTGCTACAATTTCTTACTTCCAGTGGTATTTCTTTTATTAATGATAAATATTTAGAATTGGTGGAAGAAGCTAAAAATTATCCCCGGGTTAACAAGATATATTTCAAGCAAGAAGATAGTATTCAGGTAAAATTTAAAGGCATTTCTAAAGATAAAAAAGGGTTGTTTATAATTACGTGGATAGGGGAAGAATTTGAAGTAGAGCTTCCTTTTTGGGGAATTCAATTTGAGGATAATTTAAAGTGTGCACTTTTATTAAGCAAATACTTTTCCCTAACTAAAGAAGAAGTTATTCAAGGCTTAAAAACAATAGAACTTCCCCAGCATAGGTTTAACTTTTTTCAGCAAGGTGTTTTTGGGGTTATAGATGATAGTTATAATGCCAATCCTCTTTCTATGCGGGCTTCTTTATATAGTGCCAAAACTATAGCTAATGAACTTCCTTTGATTTTGGTTTTAGGAGATATGGCTGAATTGGGAGCAGCAACAGAAGAGGAACACTTAAATTTAGGAAAACTATTAAGAGAAATAAATCCCTATTTGATTTTTTATAAAGGTAAAAATTATCGCTTTGTTGCTCAAGGTTATGGAAAAGAAGATAGTATTTTAGAAGTAAATAATGAAGATGAATTTATTTCTTATATTAAAAATTATAATCTAAAAAAAGGACTGTTTTTATTTAAGGCTTCCAGGTCTATTGGTTTAGATAACTTTGTAAACAAATTTAAACGAGAGTTTTAATCATGTTTTACCATTTATTATATCCTTTATCTGATGTTTATAGTGTCTTTAATGTTTTTAGGTATATAACTTTTAGGAGCATATATGCATTGCTTACTGCTTTACTTTTAAGCATAGTTTTTGGCCCAAGATTTATTTGCTGGCTTAGAAAAATAAAGTTTGGGCAATACATTCAGGAAGAAGTTAGTTGTCATGAAAAGAAACAAGGTACTCCCACTATGGGAGGGTTATTAATTGCCTTTAGTGTACTTACCAGTGTGCTTTTATGGGGGGATCTTACCAACAAATACATTTGGCTTAGCATTTTTGTTTTTGTTGGTTTTGGCCTGGTAGGTTTTGTAGATGATTATTTAAAAGTGGTAAAAAAGAACAATAAAGGGCTTAGTGCCAGGGGGAAGTTTTTAGGGCAAGTCATTGTTTCAGTGGGAGTGGTGACTTTGCTTTTAACTTTGCCAGGTTATGATACCAAGCTTCTGGTTCCTTTTTTTAAAAATTTTCAGCCAGACTTGGGACTTTTTTATATGCCCTTTGCCGTACTGGTCATGGTCGGAGCTTCCAATGGGGTAAACCTTACAGATGGTTTGGATGGCTTGGCCATTGGTCCTACTATTGTTTGTGCTGCCTGTTTTGCTTTGTTTATCTATGTCAGTGGACACATTCATTTAGCACGATATTTACAAATAGCCTACATTCCAGGGGTTGGAGAGGTTACAGTCTTTTGTGCTGCCCTGGTGGGAGCTGGCCTGGGCTTTTTATGGTTTAATGCCCATCCTGCAGATGTGTTTATGGGAGATGTGGGTAGTTTGAGTCTGGGTGGAAGTTTGGGGTTTATGGCGGTATTGTGCAAGCAGGAATTGGTTTTGGTGATAGTAGGCGGTCTTTTTGTCATTGAAACCCTTTCTGTAATCTTACAGGTGGGTTATTTTAAACTGACCAATGGAAAAAGAATCTTTAAAATGGCCCCTATTCATCATCATTTTGAGCTCAAAGGTATTCCAGAATCCAAGATTATTGTGCGGTTCTGGATTTTATCCATTTTATTGGCACTAATTGCTCTTAGTACTTTAAAGTTGAGGTAAGTATGCGCCAGTTGATTTTTCCAGGTCAATTAAAGGGTCATAGAGTGGGAGTTGTTGGTTGTGGTCGCTCCGGGCAGGGAGCGGTAAAACTACTTGCCAGGCTAGGCGCAGAAATAGTTTGGCTGGAGCAGGACCCTGCTAAAATCAGGGAAGAGGTGAAAAGCTTAGCAGATACTCTGGGGGTAAGGTTAAAAGTTGGGCAGCATGCTAAAGAAGACTTTCAAGGGCTGAATATGCTTATTTTAAGCCCTGGAGTGAATAAGAGAAATCTGGAAAGCTATCTAGATCCAAAGACCTTTGTTTACTCAGAGCTGGAATTGGCTTCCTGGTTTGTGGACAAGCCCATTATTGCGGTAACAGGTACCAATGGTAAAACCACTACAACTTTGATTCTGGAACATGTTTTAAAAAAATGGGGAAAGCGGGTTTTTGCTGGAGGAAATCTGGGAACTCCTCTCAGTGAATATTTGCTGAGTGGAGAGGAAGTAGATTATCTGGTACTGGAAGTAAGTAGTTTTCAGTTGCAAAATTGCAACTCCTTTTCTCCCCAGATAGGAATTTTACTCAACTTTTCCCCCAATCATCTGGATTTTCATTTAGACTTAGAGGAATATTGGGAAGCAAAATTAAATCTTTTTAGAAAGCAAAAAGAAAAGGACCTGGCTATATTACCTTTTATTTTTAAAGATAAATTGGAAAAATACAACTTTAAATCTTCACGCATTTATTTTGTAGCTAGAGATAAATTTAAAAATAAATATTTAAAAGGAAAACACAATCAGGAAAATTTAGAAGCAGCTTATCTAGCCTTAAATTACCTGGGATTATCTGAAAAGGAATTTCAGGGCTACATACAGGATTTTAGGCCTCCTGCGCATAGGTTAGAATACTTTTGGCAATGGCAAGATTGTTATTTTATTGATGATTCAAAATCTACCACTGTAGATTCTCTTAGAGTGGCACTGGAAAGTGTATCAGAGCCCATAAGGCTTTTTTGCGGAGGGGTTTTTAAGGGCGGAGATTTAACCTTACTTGGAAGTTTGATTCAACAAAAAGTGAAGAAGGTTTATCTTTTTGGGGAAAGTAAAGAAATTTTTGAAGCAGCCTTTTCTGACCTGGTAGATATGTCCTGGACTCCCACTCTAAAGGAGAGTCTTTTGTTGTTAAAAGCAGAAATAGGAATTAAAGAAAATATTTTACTTTCTCCAGCAACAGCAAGTTTTGACTTGTTTAAAGACTATAAGGAGAGAGGACAAGAATTTAAACGCCTGGTAAAAGAGATATTTAGTGATGGTAAAGAAGTATAAAAACTACTTTTTATATAATAATATACTTTTATTTTCTGTACTTATACTGTGTGTTATTGGTTTGACTATGATTTTTAGTTCCAGTTCTGTTCTAAGCGAAAGTAAGTTTTCCTACTTAACTAGACAGGCTGTTTTTATGGCTGTGGGTGTTTTAGTTATGCTTGTTACTTATAAAATAAATATAAATCTTTTTTTTAAAATGAGGTATATATTTATATTTGTGTCTATTTTGCTCTTAAGTTTGGTTCTATTTTCTCCCTGGAGTAAAAGTGCTGGTGGAGCCAGGCGCTGGCTTTATTTTCACTATTTTTCTGTTCAACCTCTAGAGTTTGTAAAATTTACTTTGCTTATATATCTTAGCTATTTTTATGGATTTAAACAGGATAAAATTGATAAATTTTCAGTAGGAATACTTCCACCTCTGGTCTTGACTCTTGCTTTTTGCACCTTCCTCTTTTTACAACCGGATTTTGGTGGAGCTGTATTTTTACTGAGCGTGTTTTTGGGGTTGGCTTTTGTGGGAGGAGTACCTCTACGCTATTTTGGAGGACTTTTAGGATTGGGAATTGGCGGAGTGGTTCTGGCTGTATTGCAAGCTCCTTATCGTTTGGAAAGGATTAAGGCCTTTTTAAACCCCTTCCAGGACCCTTATGATAGTGGCTATCAACTTATTCAGTCCTTTTATGGCTTGGTTAATGGGGGAATCTGGGGAGTTGGTTTGGGAGAGAGTAAACAAAAGTTTTTTTATCTACCAGAAGCTCATAATGATTTTATTTTGTCTATTTTGGGAGAGGAACTGGGGTTCTGGGGGTTAAGTTTAATTTTTGTCTTAATTCTTTTGATTTTTTGGCGCTGGATAGTGATTTTTTTGCGACAACAGGACCTGGAGAGAAGGTTGCTGGCCTTTGGGGCAGGGTTTATCTTGCTCTGGAATATGTATTTGAATCTGGGAGTGGTGCTTGGCGTTGTACCACCCAAGGGAATACCCATGCCCTTTATAAGTTATGGAGGAAGTAATCTTTTGTTGTCTTTTACTTTGGTAGGATTACTTTTAAATTTAAGCAAGCGAGGTCAAAGTTGAAAAGATTGGAAAAAATAGTCCTTTCCACTGGAGGAACAGGAGGACATATTTTTCCTGCTCTAGCTTTAGCTCAAGAAATAAAAGCAAAATATCCTGAGTGTGAAATTGTCTTTATGGGGGGTAAGTATGGACCTGAAGGTAAGATTGTGCAGGAAAAGGGCTTTGCCTTTAGGGGACTTCCAGTACGAGGCATAATGGGCAGGGGCATAAAGGGGATTGTTCAGCTTACTGGCCTGGGTCTGGCCCTTGTTCAAAGTATTTACTGGCTGAAAAAGATTAAGCCTCAGGTTGTGGTAGGCTTTGGCAGTTATGCGGGATTTGCTCCAGTGTATGCTGCTCATATCTTAAGGCTAAAAAGGGCCATTCATGAGCAAAATTCCTTTCCTGGCCTGACTAATAGGCTTTTGGCCAGAAAAGTAAATAGGGTGTTTCTTTCTTTTCCTGATGAGTTTGGCATTTTTCCTAAAGATAGGACAGTGCTTACCGGAAATCCCATTCGACAAGAGATAAAAAAAGTTTCCTTTAAGGAAGACTTTAGCTCTAAAAATCTTTTAATTTTGGGTGGTAGTCAGGGAGCCACTGTTCTCAATAAAGTTGTAGTTAAGTATTTAAAAGAATTTAAAAAACAAAAAATAAACATCTGGCATCAAACTGGTCCTAGAGATTATGAATGGGTAAAAAAAGAGTATGTAAATATTTATCCAGAAGCAAAGGTGGAGGCCTTTATTGACAACATGACAGAAGCCTACAGCTTTGCTGATTTGGTTTTTTGTAGAGCTGGAGCTTCTACCATTGCTGAACTCTGTGCAGTAAAAAGACCCAGTATTTTGGTACCCTATCCCTATGCTGCCTATGACCATCAATTAAAAAATGCTCAAGCCTTGGAAAAGATAGGAGCAGCTTTGGTGGTTTTACAGCCTTACTTACAGGAAATAAATTTTGCTTCCCTGGTTATTGACTATTTGGAAAGTCCTGCCAAATTGCGCCAGATGGCTGAAAATAGTTTAAAGTTGGGCGAAAACAGAGCCTCAGAAAAGATTCTAGAAGAGATAGAAGGGTTAATCCAAGGAGCTTAGCAGTGAAAATTAAAATCAAAAAAATTCACATGATTGGTATTGGCGGTTCAGGAATGTGTGGCATTGCTGAAGTGCTTTTAAATCTTGGTTATGAGGTGAGCGGCTCTGACTTAAAAGAAGGTGCTAGTGTAAAACGCTTACAATCCCTGGGGGCAAAGATTTTTATTGGCCATAGAGCAGAAAATCTAGGAGAGGCTCAGGTGGTGGTGCGCTCCACTGCAGTTAAGGATGATAATCCTGAAGTTATTGCTGCTAAAAAAAGAAAAATTCCCATTATTCCCAGAGCAGAAATGCTTGCTGAATTGATGCGTTTAAAGGTGGGTATTGCTGTGGCTGGCACTCATGGCAAGACCACCACTACTTCTTTTTTGGGTACTATTTTTAAAGAAGCAGGTCTTGACCCTACTGTTATTATTGGAGGTAGATTAAACGCTTTTGGTAGCAATGCAGTTTTGGGAAGTGGAGAATATTTAATAGCTGAAGCTGATGAGTCAGATGGTTCTTTTTTGTGTTTGTTTCCCATTTTTAACATTGTAACCAATATTGATGCAGACCATCTTGATTTTTATAAAGATATAACAGAGATAAAAGAAGCCTTTTTGCAGTTTATGAATAAAGTTCCTTTTTATGGTTTAAATGTAGTATGTGGAGATGATAAGAATATAAGGTCCCTTTTACCTCTGGTAAAAAGGCCAGTAATTACTTATGGTTTTTCTGAAGAAAATGACTTACAGGCTAAAATAGTTCATTGTGAACAGGGAAGTTGTTTTAGAGTGCTTTATAAAGGTAAAAATCTGGGTGAAGTTAGTTTGCCTCATCCAGGTAAACACAATGTTTTAAATGCTCTTGCTTCCATTGGTATATCCTTAGAAGTTGGTATTCAGCCAGAAGACATATTTAAGGGACTTTCTTCTTTTAAAGGAGTGGGAAGGCGTTTTGAAATCAAAGGAGAAAAAAGGGAATAATCGTGGTGGATGATTATGGTCATCATCCTACAGAAATAGAAGCTACCTTAAATACTGCGCGCCTTTGTTTTCCAGAAAGAAGATTGGTGGTTTTATTTCAACCCCACCGGTTTACTCGTACCCAGGCCTTGTTTGGAGAGTTTTGCAAGGTTTTATCCAAACCAGACTTGCTTTTACTCACCGAGATATATCCTGCTTCTGAAACTCCCATTCCTGGAGTAAGTGGCCTTACTTTAGCTCAGGGGATCAAGCAAATGGGAAAGCAGGTCCTGTTTTTTGAAACCTTTGAAGAAGTGCAAAATAAACTGGAAGATATTTTGAAACCAGGAGATTTGTTTATCACCTTAGGGGCGGGTAGTGTTTATACCATAGGGGAGAAGTTTTTGGGTTTACAATGAGAGTCATAAAAGAACCAGACTTAAAAAAACTGGCTACTATTAGGCTCCCGGGCAAGGGGACTTATTTATATCTTTTAGAAGAAGAAAGGGATCTGGACTTTATTTGCCAACTCCAGGAAAAACAAGAACCTTTTCTGGTTCTGGGCAGGGGAAGTAATCTTATTTTTGCTGAAAAGATAAATCAGCTTTTAGTAAGGTGGTTGCCTAAAAAAAGGAATTTACAGGTACTCAGGGAAGATAAGGAAAGCATAACTATTGGAGTGGATGCTTCCTTTTCTTTGCCCAGGCTACTTCAGGTTTGTGTTAGGGAAGGCTGGAGTGGTTTGGAAAATTTAGCAGGTATTCCTGCCAGTTTGGGAGGAGCTGTAGCCATGAATGCAGGCTCCTTTGGTAGCGAAATAGGAGAGGTCTGGGAAGAAGTGGAGATATGGACTGCTGAGACAGGAAAAATCAAGCTTTCCAAAGATAAAGTTGCTTTAGGGTATCGTTATTTTAACTGTGGCTATGAGTTCTTTTTGGTTGTTAATCTCAGGCTAAGATTGAAAAAGGTAAGTAAGAGTCTGGTAAAGGAAAAAATAACATATTGGTACAAAGAGAAAAAGGATAGACAACCTCTAGCATATCCCAGTGCAGGCTGCGTGTTTAAAAACCCCAATAAAGAAGTTAGTGCAGGTAAAATTTTAGAAGAATGTGGCTTTAGAGGAAAGGTTTTAGGCGGTATGGCTTTTTCCGAAAAGCATGCCAATTTTTTAATAAATTTGGGACAGGGAAATCCTACAGATGCTTTTACTCTTATAGATATGGCCAGAGAAGAAGTATTTAAACAAAAAGATATTCTTTTGGAGCCAGAAGTAAAGTTAATAAAATGTCAGTAAGTTTAACCAGTAAAAAATATAAGAGAAAAAGAAGAACTTTAGATATATTTTCTTTGCTTTTTACCCTGTTTTTAGCTATTAGTTTTGTGGCTATAGGTTCTTTTATCGTTTTGAAATTGTATTATACAATAACCACTATGGATTATTTTTCTTTGAAAAAAATAGAAATAAAAGGTAATGAAATGCTTACCTACAATGATATAACTTCTTATCTTGACCTTAGGCTTGGTGATAACTTATTTAGTTTAAATATATCTGAGCTTAATAGAAAGCTAAGAAGAAACCCTTGGGTTTATGAAAGCATAATTAAGAGAACTATTCCAGATAAACTAAGTATTGAAATAAAAGAAAAGGAACCGTTTTTCTTGTTAAAAGAGAATGATAAAATTTTTTATGCAGATATAAATGGAGATAGAATAGATGTTCTAAATCCTAAAAAATATCTGTCTTTACCCTTATTAGTGAAAAGAGACAATATTTCCTTAAAGCCCATTGTGTTTGCTTTAAGAGAAAAAGGTTTTCCTTTTCCTGGCAGAAGATTGGGGGAATAAAGGTAAAAGGTAAAGAGGTAAGGCTTTTTATTGATGGTTACAATTTATGGATTTCTCTGGAAAGGAAAGGGCTGGAAGGAGAAATAACTTTTTTAAAAAAGGTATTTATGGATTTAAAGTTAAAAAAGGAATTGGATAGGGTACGAGAAGTGAAGATAGCTGGCAACAGGGCATGGGTTAGCTATGTCCACTGAAGTATAAGCAAGGAGCTTTTTATGGCCAAAGACAATTTAATTGTAGGTTTGGATTTGGGCACTACTAAGATTTGTTGTGTGGTGGGGGAGATAACTTCAGAAGGAGTAGATGTTATTGGTATAGGCACCAGTCCTTCTACCGGGCTTAGAAAAGGGGTGGTGGTGAATATAGATCAGACTGTAAAATCCATTAAACGGGCAGTAGAAGAAGCAGAACTCATGGCTGGAAGGGAAATTCGAAGCGTCTATACAGGCATTGCCGGCAGTCATATCAAGGGATTTAATAGTCATGGAGTAATTGCAGTTAAAGGTGGAGAGGTAAGTTCCAGAGATGTGGATAGAGTAATAGATGCAGCTAAGGCTGTGGCTATTCCTCTGGATCGGGAAGTAATACATATCTTACCCCAGGAGTATATTGTGGATGAACAAAGGGGTATTATGGACCCTTTGGGAATGGCTGGAGTGAGATTGGAAGTAAAGGTGCATATTGTAACTGGAGCTGTTAGTAGTGCTCAAAATATTGTGCGCTCCTGCCACAGAGCAGGGCTGGATGTGGAGGACATTGTCCTGGAATCTTTGGCTTCTGCCCAGGCAGTACTTACAGAAGAAGAACGGGAAATCGGGGTTGCTTTGGTGGATATTGGAGGAGGTACCACTGATATTGCTATTTTTTCCAATGATTCCATTCGGCATACTGGCGTTTTGGCTATTGGAGGGACTAATCTGACCAATGATATTGCCTTTGGCCTGCGTACTCCTATGGCTGCTGCAGAGCAGATTAAGGTCAAATATGGATGTGCTCTGGCAGATTTAGTGCAGGATGCAGAAGTAATAGAAGTACCTAGCGTGGGTGGAAGAGCACCTCGTAAGTTGTCTAGACATATTTTGGCTGAGATTTGTGAACCAAGAATGGAAGAGTTGCTGGCTCTGGTAGACCAGGAGTTGGTTCGCTCTGGATTCAAAGAATCTATTGCTGCTGGAGTTGTGTTAACAGGAGGGGCTGCTTTAATTGAAGGCTTTCAGGATTTGGCTGAGCAAATTTTTAACCTGCCCACCAGAGTAGGAGAACCCATTGGGGTAGGGGGATTAAAGGATGTGGTTAATAGCCCCATGTATGCTACAGCAGTAGGTTTATTAAAATATGGGTCTGAAAAACAGCATGAGGCCAGCAGATTTAGGATAAGGGATAAAAATATTTTTAATCGTATTTTAGGGCGCATGAAAAAATGGCTTTCTGATATAAGTTAAATTTTAACTTAAAGGGAAGGAGGAACTTATGGAGTTTTTGGAATTAGAAATGGAAGGTAATGCTAAAATTAAAGTAGTAGGTGTTGGTGGTGGAGGTGGTAATGCCGTAAACAACATGATTTGTTCGGCCATGAAAGGAGTTACCTTTATTGCTGCCAATACTGACTTGCAGGACCTCAAGAAGTCCAAGGCTGAGTTTAAAATCCAGCTGGGTGAAAAACTTACTAAGGGTTTAGGGGCTGGAGCCAACCCTGAAGTAGGTCGAGAGGCTGCCCTGGAGAGCGCAGATAAGATAAAAGAGGTATTAGAAGGCAGTGATATGGTTTTTGTTACTGCTGGTATGGGCGGTGGTACAGGAACTGGGGCAGCGCCAGTGATTGCCGAAATAGCTAAGGAAATGGGAGCCTTGACTGTAGCTGTAGTCACTAAGCCCTTTTATTTTGAAGGAAAAAGACGCATTAAACAGGCTGAAGCAGGAGTAAATAATTTAAAAAAGGTCGTAGACAGCTTGATTGTTATTCCTAACGACCGTTTACTTACTTTAGCCTCTAAAAAAGCTTCTTTTATTGAAATGCTTAAAAAAGCAGATGAAGTATTATATTATGCAGTTAAGGGTATATCTGACTTGATTATGGTCCCAGGCCTTATTAACCTTGATTTTGCTGATGTAAAGGCTGTGATGGGAGAAATGGGACTGGCCATGATGGGTACTGGAATCGCTCAAGGTGAAAGCAGAGCAAGAGAAGCAGCTATGAAAGCAATTACCAGTCCTTTGCTTGAAGATATTTCTATTGAAGGAGCTAGAGGTATTTTAATGAATGTTAGTTGTGGTCCTGATATTGGTATAGATGAAGTAAGTGAAGCTGCTAATATTATTCATGAGGCTGCTCACGAAGATGCAAAAATTTACTTTGGTGCTGTAATAGATGAAAATATTGGAGATGAATTAAGAATTACTGTTATTGCTACTGGTATTGAGCACAATGATGAAAGTGGGCAGGGAGAAGATAAGGTTACTTCTATTTCTGAGGCCAAAAAATATAAAGAGCAGGGCCTGAAAAAGTCTAGAAAGGTAAAAGTTAATGTGGAAAACGAGGAAGATCTGCGTATTCCAGCTTATCTCAGGCGGGGGAAAGTAGCATCTACAGAACTCCAGGAGCAAATGGAAGAAAATTCCAAAGAAGATTTTGTTTTTGATGATGATGAATTTGAAATTCCCTCTTTTATTCGTATGCAGGCTGATTAATTAGGTTAATGAAGAAAAAAGGAGTGTTATCTACCCCAAATTAAAAAATGCACTAAAAGAATGGGGTGGACGACTGCCAGTAGCTATTGTTTTTCCGGAAAAGGAAAGTCTGGCGTTTTCCACTTTGGGCTGGCAGAGAATATATAAGGAGTTAAGCGAAGAAGATGACTTTGTTGTAGAAAGCTTTTACGGACAGGGGAGAAAAGAAGATTTGTTTTCTGTGGAAAACAATACTCCCCTTTCCTCCTTCCCGGTTATTTGTTTTAGTTTAAACTTTGAATTAGATATTTTGCCTTTTTTAAAGTTTTTAAGAGAGTTAAATCTTCCCTTAAAGTCAGAAGCCAGAGGAGAGGACTTCCCCCTTATAATTGGGGGAGGTCCTCTTTGTTTTTTAAATCCCTATCCTTTTCTTGGGACTCTGGATTTTGCCTTTGTAGGAGAAGGAGAAGAAAAATTTGTTCAATTATTAAAAGGTCTAAAAGACACCTACTTAAAACAAGGTAGTAAGCAAGATTTATTAAATGTTGCTTTAAAATCTCCTTATGTGCTTACCCTAGATAAAAAGGCCAAACGGGCTATTTGCGTACAAGATAGATTTAGCCCCAGTTATTCCTTGTTTATTTCTGACCGAAGTGCGTTCCCAGATACTCTTTTGTTGGAAATAAATAGAGGATGTTTGTATGGATGTAGGTTTTGTGCTGCTGGGTTTATCTATCGTCCTTTTAGAGAAATTAGAGTTGAAGAAGCTAAAAAAATAGTGGAAGATATAAAACCGCGTAAAGTTGGGCTGGTAGGTACTGCTCTTACTGATTGGCCTTATTTAAAAGAATTTCTTTTCTGGCTACAAGATAAAAAAATAAAATTTTCCCTCTCTTCTCTAAGAGTAAATAGTTTAGATTTTGAGTTTCTTTATTTTTTGAGAAAAACAGGTACCAGAAGTATTACTTTAGCAGTTGAAGGAATAAGTAAAAAAATTAGAAAATCCATTAATAAAAAATTTTCAGAGAAAAAATTTCTAGAAGTAGTAGAGCATATTTCCAAACTACAATTTAATAATTTAAAACTATATTTTATTTTAGGATTTCCTCAAGAAACAGAAGAAGACTTTTTAGAATTGGAAGATTTTTTTTTCAAAATAGAAGAAGCTAGAGCTAGGGGTAAGGGAAAACGGAAAAAAGGATTGGATTTAATAAGTGTAAGTGTAAGTTTTCTGGTCCCTAAACCCTGGACTCCCTTGCAGTGGATAGAGTTGCTTAAAGAAGGAGAACTGGAAAAAGAGCTAAAAGGTTTAAACAAATAATTGGCAAATTTCCCAGGACAAAGGTGAGCCTGGAAAATCCTCTTTTATCCAGGATACAGGGGATTCTGGCCAGAGGAGATGAGAAGCTATTTTTCTTTTTAGAAGAAGCTTTAAAAACTAATTCCTGGGTTAGGGCCTATAAAAATTGTAGAGAAAAATTGGATCCTTATACCAGAGAGAAAGGTTTACAAACAAGTTTTCCCTGGGAGCATATAGACATGGGGGTAAATAAAGCTTACCTGTATAAGGAGTATCTTGATTTTAAAAGAGGAAAACAAAGCCCTAAGTGTTTAAAGGATTGTGAACCTTGTGCTCGTTGTGGTTTAAAAAAATTTTATAAAGAGGAAGAGCTAGATGAAAATCACCTTTAATGCCTTTGGCTTTTTATTATTTAAACTCAGGGAAAATAATATACCCTGTCAAAACGCTATCTTAGAATTAAAAGAAGAAGCAACTCCTAAAGATATTTTGGAATTATTAGATATTAAGGAAGAAGAAGTGGAAGGGGTATTTGTAAATGGAAAGGTAAAATCCTTTGACACCAAGTTAAAAGATGGTGATAGAGTGGCCCTGGTGCCTCCTGGCACTCCAGGTCCTTATCGGCATCTTTTAGGAATCAGAGATTGTAAACATAAAGGTTCTTCCACTTAAGTTTATTTTTTTTACAAGGAGTGTCTATGCCCTATATAAAAAAGGAAAGAAGAAAACTCTTTGATTCTTTTTTAAAAGAAATAGCTAAAAATGTAGAGAGTGAAGGAGAGCTTAATTATTGTATTTATAAGCTTAGTTCCCTGGTGATTGAAAAAATTGGAGAGAGTTATGCCAATTTAAGCATGTGCTCTTCAGCTATGGAGCATGCTAAACTGGAATGGTATAGAAAAAAACTTGTTCCTTATGAAGAAAAGAAGATCTTAGAAAATGGTGATATTTAAAATTGGCAGCAGCGAACAAATATTTTTTTGTCCGCTGCTGCAAAGAATAAATTATTCCTTATAACCACTACAGGGAATACAAACTTCGCTACCGTCTTCCAGTACTCTTAGTTTGTTTACAAAAGTAAGCTCTCCACATTTAGTGCATTTTTTAGCTGTGAAAACAGCTTTTCCTTTTTTTACTTCAAAGTCAAAAATATCTCCTATTTCCAGGAAGTTTTCCTCAGGCATTTTTAAAATCTTTTCCACTAAAGGATTGGCTATTTCAGGCTCAATATCTTGAGGAGGGATACCTTGTTTTCTTTTTTGAACAAAGGGAGAATTTAAGGCCTTTTCAAAAAAATCTGCTTTTAAGGCCACTCGTACGGCTTTTCCTTTTTGGGCATCAACCAGAGTAAAAGCCATTTTGTTGTAATAGAGTTTTTGGATATTGGATTTTCCATAGGTACAGCCTGTAGCCACCATGATGCCATCTAAAAAACAACCCGCAGCATGGCCTTTTCCGGTTTCAGAAATGACCATAAGTTCTTTATCTTTGGCCCTTTCCACTCCCAAGACCTTCATAGCTGCTAAACCTGCCCTGATTCCTAAGGGCATAGCAGGACACTTGTGGCCATGAAACTTTAGTCCCATTTCATAAAGTTCTTCTAATTGCATGATGACCTCCCGTATGGTTATAATATGTTATTTATATATTTCCATATATCTATATGATTTGATAATTTGTCAAGGTCTTTTTTAAAAAAGATATACTTTTTGTAAGGCGTTAGGTGAAGTTGTGGTAAGATTAAGATAGGGTTGGAGGGGGGTAAAAGGTGTTTTTATTTAAATTTGTTGGGGTCAAGGGCATATTTTTTTACTCTATGCCAAAGGCTCCTTTCCTTTATGCCCAGGAGTTTAGCTGCTTCTCTTTGTACTCCTCTGGCTTCTTTAAGAGCCTGTACAATAAGTTGTTTTTCTATTTCTTGCAGGTGTTCATCTAGGTTAGAAAAGGGAAGAGAAGAGGTTTGTTCGGGACTTTGTTCCCTGGAGATATTCAGGTGTTCTGGTAAAATTTCTTCTTGCGGGCAAATTAGGGCTGCCTGTTCCAGGACATTGAATAATTCACGCACATTTCCTGGCCAGGAGTAATTGTTTAACACTTGTAAGGACTTGGGAGATAATTTTTTTTGTGGAAAATTTTGTTTTAAAAAGTACTCAGCTAAAAGAGGGATATCTTCTTTGCGTTGCCTTAGAGGTGGAAGATAAAGGGGAAAGGCACTTAGTCGGTAATATAGGTCTTCTCGAAATTTTCCCTCCTGAACCATGATCTTTAATTCTTTGTTGGTAGCAGCAATAATTCTTATGTCCACTGGGCGAGGATATTTCCCTCCTAACTTTTCTACCTGTTTGTCTTCAAGAACTCTTAAAAGTTTTCCCTGTAGTTCTAAGGGTAAATCCCCTATTTCATCCAGAAGAATGGTGCCCTTATGGGCAAGCTCAAACTTACCAGGTTTGGAAGAAGTGGCACCAGTAAAAGCTCCTTTTTCATAACCAAAGAGTTCACTTTCAATGAGTTCTTTAGGCAGAGCTGCACAGTTTACCTTTATTAAGGGGCCATTTTTTCTTTTGCTTAGAGTGTGGATATTTTCAGCAATCAATTCCTTTCCTGTACCACTTTCTCCTAGGATTAGAACTGTAGTATCAGTACTGGCAATAGTGGCCACTTGTTTTAATATTTGACGCATTATTTCACTTTTACAGATTATATTGGGAAAAAGTTCTTCTTTTTCTACTTGAGTCAGGGACCTGGTTAAGCGATTAAAAAAGTATTCGTATTTAAATTCACTTTTTTCTTCTTTTCCTTTCCTGGTTCTATTTCAATTATGGGACTAACTTTTTTTATAAATTTGTCTATGGGATGTAGAATTATTTTAATTAAAATAATGGTTAAAATAAAAATAATAAAGAAAACAAACACACCAGATGATATTTTTAACCACAGAGGATATTTACCTAAAAATAGACCAGCAAAAAAGAAAAGAAAGGACATACCTGCTAGAATTACTGCAATGGATACCTCTGCGGGTATGAAAAATTTAGTAGATTTAAGCTGGTGAATTATCTTTTTGAACATTTTTACATTTTGGCCATTTTGGTCAAATCCCACATGGGCATAAAAATGGCTAAGGCAAAAAAGCCTACCACAGCAGCCAGGCCCACAATCAAAATAGGACCAATATTGGTAGCCATTTTTTGAACAGCATAGGCCACTTCTTCATCATAGTGTTTGGAGATTTCTGTTAACATCTCATCTAAATTTCCAGTTTCTTCGCCCACAGCTATCATGGAGATAACCATGGGAGTGAAAAAGCGTGCTGACCTTAAAGGGCCTGATATGCCCATTCCTTCTCTAAGCTTCTCTTTTAATTTAGCAAATTCTGCAGCAATAGCTGCATTGCCAATGGTTCCGATAAGGATATCCAGAGAATTCAGAACGCTGATTCCACTTGCCTGCAAAATGGCAAAAATACTTGAAAATCTAGATAAGGCAGCTTTTTGAAACACAGGACCTATTAGGGGCATTTTGAGTAAAAAGGTGTCTCTGGCGATTTTTCCTGATTCAGTTTTAAAGTAGAGGTAAAATCCTGTAATTATAGACATAATTACTAAAATGCAAACATACCAATAATCTACGATAAAGTGATATAGGTTTAAAGCCATTACAGTGGGAAGGGGTAGAGTTATCCTAGCATTTTTAAAAATAAGAACAAATTTGGGTATAACAAAAGTTAATAGGAAAAAGAAAGCGCCTGTAAGGGCAACCAGTACGATTATTGGGTATTGTAGAGCTGATTTTATATCTCTGTTTTACCTTGTATTCGTGGTCTAAAAGATAACAAAGCCTGTCCATTACTTCTACCAGAGAACCACTGGTTTCACCTGCCCGAATCATAGCGCAATAAAGGTGGGAAAATATTTTAGGATGTTTGGAAAAGGCCTGAAAAAGAGTTTTTCCCTCTTTAATATCTTGAGACATCTGGATAATTGCTTTTTTTAATTTTATATTTTCCACCTGGTTTTCCAGAATAGAAAAAATTTCTACCACTGGAAGACCTGCCTTAAACATGGTTCTAAATTGTTTGGTAAAAATAATTAACTCAGGTGTTTTTAGTTTAAAAAGAGTGGATTTTATTTTTTGCCACAGAGTAGCTTGGTCTGAAAGTGACTTTTCTTCTTCTTTTTTTATTTTTTGAGGGTATAAATTTTTTTCTAAGAGAAGTACTTCCGCTTCTTCAGAAGAAGATGCAGAAATACTTCCTTCTACTAAATTCCCGTTTTCATTTAGGGCCTGGTAATAAAATTTAGCCATATCAAGCAATAAATACCTTTAGGGCTTCTTCTGGAGTGGTTATACCTTTTTTTACTTTATTTAGCACATCTTGCTGTAAAGTGCGCAGTTTCCCTTCTTGCACTAGCTGTCTGGTAATTTGTTTGGAAGAGAGGTTTTTTAGAGTCATTTCCTGTACTTCTTCGTCATTGATAAGTATTTCATATACCCCAATACGGCCGATAAATCCAGTATGATGGCACTGTATACACCCTTTTCCGCGTTTAAAGCTGATGGGTTCCTTATCTAAACCCAAGTAACGGATTATTTTGGGGTCTGGAGAATATTCTTCCTGGCAATAGGGACATATTTTGCGCACCAATCTCTGGGCAATGGAAACAAGCAGGGAAGAAGCTACTAAAAAGGGCTCTATTCCCATATCAATGAAACGAGTGATGGCACTAGCTGCATCATTGGTGTGAATGGTACTTAAAAGCTTATGTCCTGTAAGGGCGGCTTGAGTGGCAATTTGCGCTGTTTCCAGATCCCTTATTTCTCCTACCATGATTACATCTGGGTCCTGGCGCAATATGGAGCGCAAGCCACTGGCAAAGGTCATGCCGGCCTTACGGTTTAATTGGACCTGGCGTACACTGGCCATTCTGTACTCTACAGGGTCTTCTAAGGTGATGATATTGATATCTGGCTTGTTTATAAGGGATAAAATGGCATAAAGAGTAGTGGATTTACCGCTTCCTGTAGGGCCTGTAGCCAGAATCATTCCATAGGGATTTAAAATAATTTTTTTTATCTTTTCCTGGTCTTCTAGCTCCATCCCCAGTTCTTCTAGGGAAGAAATGTTACGGTTCATATCCAGAAGGCGAAGAACAATGTTTTCTCCATAAATGGTGGGAAGGGAGGAAACACGGACATTTATTTCTTTATTTTCTAATCTTATAGTAAAGCGTCCATCTTGCGGTATTCTGGTATTGGCAATATCCATATTGGCTAGAATTTTTATTCTAGAGGCTATGGCCAGAAACATTTTTCTGGGTGGGGCTGGCCTTTCGTAAAGGGTCCCGTCTATGCGGAAGCGAAGCTGCACATGATCCCTTTCCGGGCTAAAATGGACATCACTGGCACGCTCTTTTATGGCCTGGCTTAAAATGGAATTAACCAATCTGACTACTGGTGCTTCTTCAGCTAGACCAGTTAAACTGGAAATTTCCAATTCATCTTCTTCTCTTTTTACTTCATCTCCTTGAGCTATTTCTAAGTCATCTATTTCTTCAATAATTTCATCCAGCTCTTTTTTACTTCCATAAAGAGTGGCTGTAATTTGCTCAAATTGAGTGGGGGTGCAAACAACAGGGTCTACTTCTTTATTGGTATATATCTCAATGGCATCTACTGCTTCCATATCCAGAGGGTCTACCATGCCTAAAGTTAAAATACGCCCTTGCAGTTTTAAAGGAATAACTTTGTGCTTTTGTACCAGATCCAAGGGTAAAATTTGGGCAAGAGCTGGATCAATGGGAAACTTATGAGGATCAAAAATAGGCAATCCTGTCTGTTTACTTAGCACCTGAGCCAGGTCTTTTTCTTTTATTAGACCTAAACTAATCAGATATTCCCCCAGTTTTTCTTTGGGAGGATTTTTAAGAATATTTTCCAGTTCTCCCTGACTGATTAAACCTTCTTCTACTAGAATCTCTCCTATTTTCTTGTTTATTAAAGCCATTTAACTTACCTCTTTTAGGGGAAGATGGTTAAAGATAACAGTTCCGGCAGGCAGAGATAGTAAATTATCTTTTAGAGGAGAAGAATTTCTTTTTATAAGATAAAAATTTACTTGGGTTTCTTTTGGTTTTTGAAAGCATAAAAAAAGGTACAGTTTTTTTTCAGGGTCATTTAGTAGAGAAAATTGAAAAAGGTCTTCCAGATTTTTACCTTTATATACATAGTCAAAAGACACTTCTTTTTTTAGGGTTAAAAAGGGACGGGCAGGTATATTTAAGTTCAGTCCTGGATATACGCTGTTGAGGTCCTTTAGTTTAGGATTTACTTTAAGTAAGTGAGGAAAAAATATTTTTATCTCTTCCAGGTTGTTTAGATTATAAATCCTAGATAATATTTTTACAGGCACATAACCTTCTTTGATTTCTATGCTACCCAAAGAAGCTGGTAAAAAAAATTCTTTTTTGGGGAAGTTGCTGGAGCTAGTCTTAAGAGTAGAAAAGTTTTTTAGAGGAAGAAAAAAGGATAAAGTTAAGAGAAACACTAAAAAAGTGCCTGTAACTATTAGAATTTTTCTAGATTTGGGATAGGTTAGTTTTTCTCTTTTAACTATAGCCTTTACTTCAGAGCAAGATACTCTGTCTTTGTTACTTATGGTTGCCTGTAAAAGGCTTTTGTGGGCCAGATGAATGAGTTTTCTTGGATAACCCTGGTTGTATTTTTTTAGGTAGTATATAGCAGGCCAGGTAAATAGAGAATTGGCTGTAAAAATATCTGCTCCAGCTACTCTTAATCTGTACTGTAAAAAATTTTTTACTTCTCTTAAATTTAAGGGAGTGAGATAGAGCGTTAGATGGATGCGGTCTTTAAAATTTTTTCTTTCCTCTAAAACTGGTAAAAATTCTTCTTGAGCAAAAATAATTACTTGTAAGAGCTTATTTTCGTTGGTTTCAAAGTTTAAAAGCTCTCTTAAGGTTTCTAAAATAAAAATAGGAGTTTTTTGCCCCTCATCAATAAGAATAACAGGAGTTTTTCCTTCTTGTTGCAGTTCTAAGAGTCTTGTTTTTATTTCTTCTTTTAAAGTTCTGGAAGAAGAGGGGGCTTTTTTTTGCGGATAGAGAACAGAGTATATTTCTTGTAAAAACTCTTCAGGAGATTCAAAGGCCGGGTCTAAAATAAGACCTACTACAAAGCGTTGGTCTGCTAAAAGGATGGTTAAAAGCTTACGGCATAAGGTGGTCTTGCCCGTACCTACCTGGCCGATGACCAGATTTAGCCCTCTTTTTAATTCCAAACTTAACTGGAGCTGTTGAAGGCAGGATTTGTGAATTTTTGATTGGTATAAAAAAGCAGGGTCAGGGGTGTTGGCAAAGGGCTCTTTGGTTAAATTGAAAAGAGTGTAATAACTCATGCCTATCCTGTTAGCTGGTAAAATAGTCGTTTGTGGTTTTCACAGGCAGAATCATCTTCCAGGGCACAGCCTTTTTGATAGAATTTTAAAGCCTCTTGGGGATAACCCAGTTTTTCCAGTACTTCTCCTTTAACATTATAGGCTGAAGGCCAGCTGGGAGCCAGGATAAGAGCTTTGTTGCATTCTTTTAAGGCTTTCTGGGGCTTAGCCTGGGCCAGATAGGCCTGAGCGGCATTTAAGTAAGCTTCCACCAAACCAGGATCTAAACTTAAAGCCAGATAGGCCGTGCGCAAGGCTTCTTTATAATTTTTTTCCTGCAAATACTTTTTACTTTCTGCCAGCCACTTTTGGGCTCTGGGGTCATGGGTAGGTTTTAGTTGTTCCAGGTCTTCTGGACTCAGGGTGGGAGAAACTTCTTTAGCTAACTCAGACTTGCGTTTTAAAATAGTAGGAGTGATAAAAATGAGAATTTCTTCCATTTTCTTGCTCTTGCTATCTCCTTTAAAGAGATAGCCCAAACCAGGAATGTCTTTTAAGCCAGGAATACCAGAGATACTATCCTGTAAGGTTTGTTTGCTTAATCCTGAAATAACAATGGTTTCTCCATTGCCCACAATAAGTGAAGTTTGGGTTTCCTTTTTATAAATAGTGGGATTGCCATCTACTTTTTTCTCTTCAGAAAAGTCCACTTCATCTTTTTTTACTTTTATTTCCATTTTTAAATAATCTTCATTAATGACATGGGGAGTCATTTCCAGTCTTAAGACTGCATCTTCAAACTTTACTTCCTTATCTCCATCTTCATAGGTAACATAGGGCACCTTCTGACCATTTTCAGTAAAAGCCATGTGATTGTCCATGGTGGTAAGGGAAGGACTGGAAAGAATGTTTATTTTCCCTTCTGCTTCCAAGGCTGAGAGTTGCATTTCTAAGATGTTTTCAGCAGGATTGCCAATTAAGATATTTAAACCTGCACCTAGAGTGGATACAGAGGAGCCAGTAACCTGGCCTGTGGGGAAGTTAAAGCCAAAACTATTGCCACTTCTACCCGTGCCAAAGGCATCTCCACTGTCTGAGCCTATGGGGCCCTGGATGCCAATTTGGTCCTTATTGTTTATTTGGCTAAACCACTTTCCACCCCACTGGATTCCCAGGTCTCTAGCTACATTTCTGGTGGCTTCCACAATATAGGCTTTTAAATGAATCTGGTCTGTAGGTTTATCCAATACTCCAATCATTTTAATTATTTTTTGTAAGTCTTCTTCTGTAGCCTGAATGACCAGAGAGTTGGTATGACTATCTACTACAATACTTCCTCTGGATTTTCCCTCTTTGTCCTTGGTAAGCAGAGAACTTAAAACCTTTTGTAAGCTATTGGCATCTGCAAAATTTATTTTTATCACCTGGGTAATGAGGGGAGAGATTTGTTTTTTGGCTTCTTCTTGTGCTTCTTTCTGGGTTTTTATTTCTTCTATGGCCAGGTCGCGGGCAAAATCCTCTTTGGACATCACTCTGATAATATTACCTTCCCAAGTGTAAGTTAAACCATTGGCTTTGAGTAAAGCCTCAAAAGCCTGGTTCCAGGGCACCTTTTCAATGTTGACATTTATTTTACCTGCCAGGTTGGAACTAAGGATAATGTTTTGTCTGGCTGCCTTGGCTAGCGCTTGAATGATAGCTTTTATGTCTGTATCGCGCATTTTAAGGCTTACGGGAAAAGTAGGTAAAGCTGGAGAAGCTTTTTTAGTAGTAGGGGGAGAAGCCAGCTTAAGGCCTTTTTCTATTTCTACCTTTTTTAGAGAAGGACTGGGTGAATGGCCTAAGCTTTCTTTGGCTAAGGTCCTCCACTGATCAAAAAAAGGGTCCTTTTCTGGCTTTTTGGAACTACATCCCAAAACCAAGAGAAAACAGAGAAAAATTATCCATTTATTGTTCATTTTTTGGTCCACTCTTTATTTCTAAAATATCCCAGAAAGGTATTTTTAAAATATTATCTTTGCCTGGGCCTTTTACCAGTATATAATCTCTAGACACCTTTAGTAAAGAAAAACCACTTTCTTCCAGGGGTTCTCCTTCTGCATACTCTCGACCATTGATAATGGCAAATCGCTTGGACCCCAGAAAGAGATAGCCTGTAAATTTGAAAACAGCAGAACTCACTTCATTATTAGATGGAGCTTGGACCTTTGCTTCCTTTAGTTCGTACCAGAAGGGATCTCTTATTTCTTTTAACTTCAACAGGTAATACATTCTTTTTTCTTCAGGGGTTAAATTAATTTTGCTTAAGGAATTAATAAGTTGTGTTTTTAAAGGGGAAAAGTTAATTCTTTCCCCATTAGAATTGGACTCCCTGGGAGGTGTGGCAAATATAAAATGATATAAGCCGTATAAAAGGGCTATTCCAGCCAAGCTAAGGATAATTTTTTCTCTCTTAGTCATGAGCTTACTTCTATGTAAGAGGTAAATTCTATGTTTAAGGTGTCCAGTTCTTTATTCAGTTTTAATGCATCTATTTTACGGATATAACCAAGTTTTAGAAAATTTTCTAAAAATTTTAAAAAATTTTCAAAATTTCCGCGTATGGCTACTTCTATTTTTAATTGATTATTTTCTGTTAAATTAAAGTCAGGTTTTAGATAAATTAAGTTTAAATTATAGTCTGTACATTTTTTTTGTAATTCTTCTTTAAAATCTCTTATACTGATTGGCTTAAACTCTATAATACTTAGGTCCTTGTCAATTTTTTTTATCTCACTCTCTAGTCTGGCAAATAAGGGTAAAAAATCTTGTTGAAATTTTACCTTATATTCAAGATTTTCTAACTCATTTTTTAAGTTTTTTAATTCTTTTACTTCTGGCCTTAAGAAAAATAAATAAAAAATAAGACTTAAAAGAAGAAAAATGCTTAAAGGAGCTACTATTATTTTTAAGCCAAAAGGAAGATTTTCTAAGTTTACTTTACTCATTTTAATTCCAGCTCTACTTCAAAGGCCATAGCCTTTTGATTCTCTACAGGCTTAAAGTATTTATTAGTGATAGTTGTTTTCTTTATAAAAGGAGAATCCTTTAATTTCAATAGATAGTTGGCCAATCCTAATTCTGCCTGTTCTGGCTCTAAGAGAATAACTCCCTCTAAGGATATGGTTTGTTGGTTAAAATCAAGTTTAGTCCATTTTATGTCCTTAGGAGTAAGAACTGATAACTCTTTAAGTATAGCTATGTTTTTCAAAAAATGTAAATTATTTTTTAATTTTGTTTGATTTAAAGTTAACTCCTGTAGTTTTTTCTGGATTAAAGCAGAAGAAAGTATTGGCTTGGAATTGTTTAAAATATTAGATAGGTTTTCAATTTTTCCTCTGGTTGTTTTTATCTCCTGGCTTACTTGAAGGTGGAAGATAAATAGAAGTAGAAAAATAAAAATAAAAAATAGACTTGTTCCAGTGCGTAAATAATTTTCCAGGCGTTTTTGTTTTTTGTCTTTAGAAGTAAGAAGAAAATTTATACATTTAGCAGAGTCTAGGCAGGCTCCAATAGCTGGAGCAAAGTCCATTTCTTCCTGCAGGCTAAACTCACAGCTAAACTCAGAATCTACAATTTTTTTAGTAATGGGTGCTAAGGGCTCTATTTTTATTTCTAAATTTTTAGAAAGTTCTTCTAAGATAAACTCTGGAATGTTAAAAATGCTTGAGAAGTAGATTATAGTTACATTGTTTTTATTTAAATTACTTATATAGTATTGTAGAGAGCGTTTAATTTGCAGTAAAAGCCTGTTTAAAGCAGGCTGAAGAGCTTCTAAAATTTCTTCCTTTTGTATTTGTGTGCTATAAAGTGGATTGTCTGGGTCTTTGTTTTGGCCCAGAAAGTTTTTTACATCCTCCAGGGTTATTTCTTTCAGTTGGTTTTGTTTAAACTCTGGAGAGAGAAGGTTTTGAGTTTTTAAGTAGGTAAGCAATTCTTCAACCAGGCTAATAAATCCGGTTTTGATTTCGCGGTTAAAGATAAGCCGTCCATGATTGTAAATATCTATGCGTGACCAGTCTGAACCCAGAAAAAGATAACCAATATTTTTTTCTTTTTGTCTTATAAATAGGTCTGCTAAGGAAAATTGATAACTGGTAAGGGCTAAATTAGGCAGTTTGCCAGCTTTGGCCAGGTCTTGTGCTTGCTCTATGGCCTTTTTATCTACTACATAGGCAAATATTTCTAATTTTTCTACTCCCCGCTCTCTTGTTTTTCCTATAACCTGAAAGTCATAGGTTAAGCCCTCCAGATTTAATTCCAGATGTTTTTTTAGGGCCATTTTAGCTGTTTTGGAAAGGAGCTTTTTGTTGACCCTGGGAATAGTAAACAAAAGGGTTTTTACAGCATTGGCTGGCAGTAAAATCCAGTAAAGGGCCTGTGGATAGTGTTTGCGGAGTTTTTTGGTAAAGGACTTAAACCACTCTGTAAATTCTGGAGTATTTTTTTTTATATCCTTGGGATAGATTATTTTTCTAGAAAAAGAAGTGTAGGCCTGTCTCCTTCTTGCAGGCCACAGACGAGCAGATAGGTTTCCCTGAAATCTAAAGCAATATTTACTTTGTTTTTGGTGAGAGAGAATAGGGATTTTTTAGGGGATAAAAATTGTGGTAATCTACACGCCTGGGTTTCTTTTAGACCTTCTATAAGTTTTTGGGTAGAGCTTATTTCTTGTTTCATATTAGGTATATTGATTTAAACTTAATTTTTTAGGTGATTTCCAGGGAAAAGTAAAGAAAATTTTCTGGGAAAAGGGGAGAGTTTGACAACCTAGAGGCCTAAAAGATATTAGGAGCCTCAATAGCTTAGTTGAAGGAGTAAAGAGGTGAGTATTTTAATAAAAAAGGTGCAACTGAATTTTAAAACTGTAGATATTTTAATCAAAGGAAATAGAATAGTAAAAATTGCAGAGAATATAGAGGAAAAGGTGGATCAGGAAATTGATGGTAAAAATAAGGCTGCTTTGCCTACCTTTCATAATGTACATACTCATGCAGCCATGACTTTGCTTCGGGGATATGCTGATGATTTACCTTTGCACACCTGGCTTGAACAATACATCTGGCCCTTTGAGCAAAAACTTACTTTTGAAGATGTCTATATAGGAAGTAAGCTTGCCTGTCTGGAGATGATAAAGTCTGGAACCACTTTTTTTTGTGATATGTACTGGCATCCTCTGGCCACTAAACAGGCTGTAGAAGAAATGGGGATCAGGGCGGCCTTATCTACTGTTTTTGTGGATTTTAATGATAATAAAAAAGCTAAACACTTCAAGGAGAGAACAGAACGATTTTTTGCTGAAAATCAGGATAGTGAACGAGTGTTTTTTATTCTTGGTCCTCATGCCATTTATACCGTATCCAGAGAATCTTTGCTCTGGTTAAAGGATTTTGCTCAGGCCAGGGACCTGTTTATTCATATCCACCTGGCTGAAACTAAAAAAGAATTAGAAGACTGCAGAAAAACTTATGGGCTTACTCCTGTAAGATACTTAGATTCCCTAGGCTTTTTAGGACCCAAGGTGGTGGTTGCTCACTCCATTTGGGTAGATGAAGAGGAAATGGAGATTTTGGCCAGAAGAGAGGTAAAAGTAGTTCATGTTCCCTCTTCCAATATCAAGCTGGCTTCAGGGCTTTTCCCCTATGCCCCAATGAAAGAAAAGGGAGTTTTCTTGAGCTTGGGTACAGATGGCTGTGCTTCCAATAACAACCTGGATATGTTTGAAGAAATGATGGTTGCTTCTTTTAATGCCAAGATTTATGCCCAAAGTCCTTCCAGTTTGCCTGCTGAGGAAGCCTTTGCTTTGGCCACGAAACAAGGGGCCTGGGCCTTTGGGCTGGATAGTGGGGAAATTAAGGAGGGAAAGCTTGCTGATTTGATGTTGGTCAATTTAAATCACTACTTATTGGTGCCCAACCACAACCTTATTTCCAATTTAGTTTATTCTGCCAATCCCGCTTGTCTGGATACGGTCATTTGTGATGGTAAGGTGTTAATGGAAAAGGGCAAGGTGGAAGGAGAAGAGGACATAATTGAGGAAGCCAGAGAGTGTGTGCAAAGGATTTTGGAAAGGGTAAGAAAGGGATGATTTTAGTTTATACCGGAGAAGGAAAGGGCAAAACCAGTGCAGCTTTAGGGCAAACCATAAGGGCTTTAGGCCATGGTTTTAGAGTGGTTTTTTTGCAATTTTTAAAAAGAGATGGTCAAGCTGGAGAGCAGATTTTTCTTAAGTCTCAGCTAAAGGAAGACTTTTGGGCCTGTGGCCTGGGGTTTGTTCGCAGCGAAGAAAATAAAAGGAAACAACGGCAAAAGATAAAGGAAGTTTTTTCCTGGCTGGAACAAAAGTTTGCAGAACGACCCTTTTTAATGGTTTTGGACGAAATTTTTTATGCCCTGAACTTAGGGGTTATAAAACCAGAAGAAGTGGAAAAGATAATAGACTTGGCCCGCCAAAAAGAAGTAAACTTAGTGCTTACAGGCAGGAACTTTCCCTTAGATTTTTTGGCCAGAGTGGATATGGTATCAGAAATCAAAGAGGTAAAACATCCTTTTCAAAAGGGAGTAAAAGCTAAAAAAGGGATAGATTTTTAGTTGAGATTGCTAAAATCTCCTGCAATTTTGTAATCACAAAAGGCACATTTTCCTTCTTTTAGATTAATCTCCAACAGGGTAAAGCCTCTTCTGGCTATAACTACTTTGCCACAAGCAGGGCAATAGGTACTTTCACTCATATGCCCGGGTACATTTCCCAGGTAGACATAGTCCAGTCCCACTTCTTTACCTATTTCATAGGCCTTTTCCAGAGTGCTTAAGGGCGTAGGTGGGTTGTTTAGCTTATAGCTGGGATGGTAGCGGGAGATATGCCAGGGAGTTTCTTTTCCCAGGTAATTCTGGATATACCTGGCTATGTTTTTTAATTCTTGAGGACTATCATTTAGCTCAGTAATGACCAGGGTGGTTATTTCCAGCCACCAGCCAAGTTTTTTCATGTGTTCCAGGTTGTTTAAAACTGTTTTTAAGGAAGCCTGGCAATATTCTCGATAAAAACATTCAGCAAAACTTTTTAAATCCACATTGGCTGCCTGAATGTAAGGACCTAGTTCTTCCAGGGCCTTGGGACTTTGATAGCCATTGGTGACTAAAATGTTTTTTATGCCTTCCACCTGGGCCTTTCTAGATACTTCTAAGACCAGTTCGATAAAAATAGTGGGTTCAGAATAGGTATAAGAAACACTCAAAGCCCCTTCTTCTTTGGCTAGTTGCAAAATGGAGTCAGCAGAAATATTTTCCCCCAAAATTGTCCCATCTTTTTTAGGGGGTTGAGATAAGCTGTGATTTTGACAAAAGATACAGGCAAAATTACAGCCCATGGTGGCAAGTGAAAGGGTCTTGCTTCCTGGCAGAAAGTGAAAAGGGGTTTTTTTTCTACAGGGTCTAGATTGAGGGCAGCAATTTTATCTTTGACCAGAGTATACAGGCGACCTTTTTGGTTTATCCTTACTCCACACTTGCCCTTTTCTCCTTCTTTTAGATAGCAAAAGTGAGAGCAGGCTTCACACTGGATATCCAGATTTTTTACAGGACGCCACAAAATAGCTGGATGCATTATTGCTCTCCTTGGTTTAATTTATTAAACTTATTTAATATTTAATTTTATTGAAGAAAAAAATCAAGGTGGGAGGAAAAAATGACAACTATTTCCTGGGAGGATTTCTGGAAGGTAGAGCTTCGGGCAGGGACCATTGTCAAAGTGGAAGAATTTCCCAAAGCCAGAAAGCCAGCCTATAAATTGTGGGTGGATTTTGGTCCGGAAGTGGGGATAAAAAAGTCCAGTGCCCAGATTACCAAACTTTACTCACCAGAAGAATTGGTGGGAAAACAGGTTTTAGGGGTGGTAAATTTTCCTCCCAAGCAGATTGCTGATTTTAAGTCTGAGTGTTTGATTACAGGCTTTATTTTAGAAGGGGGAGAAGTGGTGCTGGCTGTACCAGAAAAAAAGGTTCCCAATGGGACCAGATTGGCTTAAAAGTTGGCCATGTCGTTTAAACTCGTTAGTCCTTTTAAACCCACAGGAGATCAACCTAAAGCTATTTCTGCTTTGGTGCAAAACTTAAAGCAGGGAGTAAAGGAGCAGGTGCTTCTGGGGGTAACAGGCTCTGGTAAGACCTTTACCATGGCCCAGGTGATTAGTAAGCTCAACCGTCCCACTTTGGTCATGGCTCCTAACAAAACCCTGGCTGCCCAGCTTTATTCAGAGTTTAAAGAGTTTTTTCCTGAAAATGCTGTGGAATACTTTGTGAGCTATTATGATTATTATCAGCCAGAAGCCTACTTACCCCATCAGGATATTTATATTGAAAAGGATTCTTCCATAAACGAAGATATAGATAAACTCAGGCACGCTGCTACCCATGCTTTGCTTACCAGAAGAGATGTTATTATTGTCGCTTCTGTATCCTGTATTTATGGATTGGGTTCGCCTGAATACTATGCTAAATTGATAGTTCCTGTTGAAGAAGGACAAAGTATAAGTTTAGAAAAGCTTATTTCTAGGCTTATAGAAGTGCATTATGAGCGGAATGAATATGACTTTAAAAGGGGAACCTTTAGAGTTAGAGGAGATATTTTGGAAATAATACCTGCTTATATGCAGGAAAGGGCCTTGAGAATAGAATTTTTTGGCGATGAAATTGAAAGTATCTATGAAATAGACCCTTTAACAGGACAGATAATTGCTAAACTTAAGAAAACCATTATTTTTCCTGCCAGTCACTATGTTTCAGATCGAGAAAATTTAAAGCGGGCTATTAGTTCCATTCAAGAAGAATTGCGATGGAGACTCCAGGAACTGGAAGAAGAGGGCAAGGTTTTGGAAGCCAAAAGGTTGGAACAAAGAACCCTGTTTGATCTGGAGATGATTGAAGAGCTTGGTTATTGCAAAGGCATAGAAAATTATTCTCGCCACTTGGATGGCAGAAAGCCTGGTCAGCCTCCTGCCTGTCTACTTCACTATTTTCCCAGGGATTTTTTGTTGTTTATTGATGAATCGCACATCACCATTCCCCAGATTAGAGGCATGTACAATGGTGATATCTCCCGCAAAAAAACTTTAGTGGATTTTGGCTTTCGTTTGCCCTGTGCTCTGGATAATCGTCCTCTTAATTTTGAGGAATTTTTAAGTTGTATCAATCAATGTGTATATGTTTCAGCTACTCCAGGAGAATGGGAACTGGAGCGCTCCAAACCTTATATTGTGGAGCAAATTATTAGACCTACAGGTTTGGTGGACCCAGAAGTAGAAGTAAGACCCACTACCAATCAAATCCCGGATTTGCTGGCTGAATGCGTGAAACGGATAGAAAAAGGAGAAAGGGTGCTGATTACTACCCTGACCAAGAGACTGGCTGAAGATCTGGCAGAATTTATGTTCTGAAAGAGGAATTAAGTGTAAGTACATGCATTCAGATATTGATACCCTGGAGCGAGTGGAAATAATCCACGGCCTTAGAAAAGGGGATTTCTCTGTTTTAATTGGTATTAACTTGTTAAGGGAAGGGCTGGATTTACCGGAAGTCTCTTTGGTGGCTATTTTGGACGCTGATAAAGAAGGTTTTTTGCGTTCAGCCAGGTCTTTAATTCAAACCTTTGGCCGGGCAGCAAGAAATGTTCAGGGCAAAGTGATTCTTTATGCAGACAGGATGACTCCAGCTATGGCTGAAGCCATTTCTGAAACAGAGCGAAGAAGAAAAATCCAGCTTGCCTATAACCAGAAACACAACTTAACCCCTCAGACTATTCACAAGGAACTAAAACACGCCCTTTATAACCTACAGCAAAAATATGAGCCAGAGTTATTAAAAGAAGAGGAAAATTTGTATCAGCGCACTCCAGAAAGTTTAGAAAAAGAGATAAAAAAACTGGAAAAAGAAATGAAAAAACTTGCTCAAAATCTTGAGTTTGAACGAGCAGCCCAGTTAAGGGATAGAATTTTTAAGTTAAAGGAAGTATTACTTTCTCTTTAGATTTTGAGTTAAAAAGTTAAAGAATTTCTGGATATACTTTCCACTTATTACCTCTGGGTAGGTAAACTTTTCTGGATAATTTTCGAGGTTAAACTTTTCTTTTAAGAAATTTTCATTTAACTCTTCAATTTCTTTTTCCACTTCTAAAAATAACTTTTTATCCTTTACTTCTAATCTTCTACAGGCAGAAGGTCTAAACTCAAAAAGAACACATTTTTTTATATATAAAGGACATATCCGGGTGTTTTTCTTTTTTATGGTCTTTAAGATTTTCTCTCTTAGAGTTAAATCAAGCATGATGTTAAAATTGAATTGTAAGTAGTAAGCTTCTAAAAAGTTTATTTGTAGATTTTGAAAACAGCATATATTGTGTTCTTTGCCGCAATATTTCTGGTTGGGAGTTAAGCTGGATAGATAGAGTTTAGTGTATTTTTTATTTAATAACTCAAAAGTGGAAAAACAATCTAGTTCGCAATCCAGAGAAAGGGAGGGATGTAAATTTTTTAAAGCCCCTTGTTGTTTTTGATAGGAAGATAAAAAATCCTTTTGACTGGTGCTTTCAGGAGTTGCTCTTAACTTGGAAATAATTTCTTCTATTTTCTTTGGCTTTACTCCTCTTCTAGCCAGATAAGCAGCCAAAAGGGTACCTGTCCTGCCAATACCAAAGCGACAGTGAATGTAAGTTTTTTTGCCAATGAAAACGTTTTTTTCCAGCCAGCTTAAGGCCTGTTCTAAGGTCTCTAAAGAAGGTGTTTTTTCGTCTTCTACTGGTAAAAAATAGACTTCAAAACCATGTTTTTGTTCCACTTCTACCAGGTTGGGGCATTCAGCACAAAGATTTAAAATAGCCTTGATTTTATGTTCTTTTAAAAGATTGAGGTGATAGTTAGAAAAGGGAGCAGGACCAACTGCAATATAAGGAGTGAGCCATTTGATATATTCGATTCTAAAGTTGGGTTTAAAAAAATTAAGTAATTTTTTCCAGTTCATCTTTCAGCTTATCACGATATTGTTTGTAATTGGTATGGGTTAAGTGCATATCCAGCAATCTGGTTTTACCCAGTAAGAACCCCAGTTTTTTTAAGTTCAAAGACATTTCAGCCCGGGGGCGTTTTTTTAACTCTGCCTTTAAAAAATCTCCTTGAGACTCTAATTGAAAGTGTAAATTTTTGAGTAAAAATTTTAAAAGTTTTAATCTCAGTAAACGACCTCTTTCTAATCCTCCACCACCTTTAAAGCTAATCTGGATATAGTTTTGTTCGGCAACTTCCCCAATTAAGCTGTCCACCAAGACAAAATGATAACCAAAGCGAAGGAGAAAGTGAAGGTAATCCTGGTCAATAAGGGCAAAACTGTTTAATTCAGGGTCCTTTTGAGGATTAAAAATACCTGCACTCATTTGATCAAATTTGTCCCAATCAAAAGCTGGTGGGATTTTGTCCCAGGGAATAGAAGGGTGGCTTAAGCCTTGGTAAAATACCTGAAAAGGTAAGGAATTGATTTGAGAAAGTTTTACTTCTTTTTCTTTGTTGGAAGTAGCAGTTTTACTTAAATCGATTAAATAAATGGTAAGGGGAAGTTCAGTACTTAATTTTTGAGCTTTGGAAGAGGCAGAAAATTTTTTTTCTGGAGTAAAGATTTCCTTTACGGCCATTTCGTGACAGAAGCGAATAATGTCGTGTAAAGATTGACAGTTTTGAGGAGTAAAGCCTTCTTGGGTGGAAATTAAGTTGAGATTGGATAAATGTTTTAGGAGTTTGTTTAAAGTGGGTAGGGAGGTAGTCCTTGGGGATTTGGGCAAGACTGTTTTTCCCGAGTAGATTTTTCCTTCATGGGCATCCAGGGTGAGGTCTTTACCTGCATGACCCAGAATTTCTTCTTTATGAGCAACTCGTAAAATGGGTTTTTGCATTTCTCTTGCTATGTGACTTAAATGAGAGGCAGCACTACCTTCTAAAGTGATAATTCCTTCTACTTTGTCTAAGATAAGAGTTAATTCTGGATAGAGATAAGGGGTAAAGAGGATGCTTTTTAAAGGTACTTCTTTTATTTTTTGTAGGTCCTTTAAAATAAACAACTTGCCTGTACCCAGGCCTGGAGAAATATTTTCTCCTTTAAGCAAGAGTGGTAAGTTGAGATTATACTTTTTATCTTCTTCTTTAAATTTAAAAGGCCTGGCCTGAAGTAAAAAAACTTTATTCTTTTCTAAACCCCACTCAATGTCTAGAGGATGTTGGGAGAAGTTTTCTAACTCTATCCCCATTTGAAATAGTTTTGCTATCCAGGAAGAGCTAAGTTGCGGATTGTTCTTATCCAAATATAGGTGGTCTCCCTTGACCTTGCCTCCTACCAGATTTTCACCCAGTCCTTTATTATAATAGATGGCCAAACAGTTTTTCCTCTGGGGCAAGGAAGTATAAATTACTCCACTTAAATCTGGAGATAACATGGGCATGACCAGGACCGCCATAGGGGTTAAGTTGTCGGGCAAATGGTATTTTAAACGATAAAATATGGCCTGAGGGGAATATTTGCTGGCTAAAACCTGTTTGTAGGCCCGGGTCCAATTTTCTTTGGAAATATTTAAAACAGATTCATATTGTCCAGCAAAGGAGAGTTCACTGTCCTCCAGATAGGCACTGGAGCGAAAGGCCAGTTTGGTGTTTAGATTTTCTAAAAAAGAATGGACCTCTTTTTTGATTTCTTCTGGAACTGGGCGGTTTAAGATAGACTGGATAATCGTTGCACTGACTTTATCTATTTGAGAAAGGTGGGCAGAGCTCAAGCTTTCCAATTCTTGCTTTATTAATTCTTCCAGCTGGTTTTCCTTTATAAACAGAGAGTAGGCTGAGGTAGTAATGACAAAGCCTGGTGGAATAGTAAAAGAGGAAGTGCTTAAGTGTTGGCTAAGATGGGCTAAAGAACTTGCCTTTCCTCCGCAAAGGTGGGGGTTGGTAGCCTCTTCTAGTTTTAAGACAAAGGGTTTTTGAGGGGTTGGTAGGGCGTATTTTAAATTTAATTCCAGGTAAAATTTTATCTTTTTTAGATAGAGCAAGAGGTCTTTATACTTTTCTGGATTTAATTTTTGTAGGTTTAAAACTAATTCTTTTATCTGGAGATAAACTTTATCTATTTTTTTGGCTAAAAAATAAAAGTCACAGGGTATTTTTTCTAGAATTATTTTTTCTATTTTAGCTATTTCTTCTAAGCTACTTCTGTCTAAATCCAGAATTTTTCGAAACAAAAGATAGCGTTCTTCAAAGGAAAAGGATTTAGCACTTACTTTAGAGATAAGTTTTTTAATCCACATTATTTTTGGGCAAGTACTTTAGCTACTTTTTCTTCTAATTCATGTTTATCAATTGGTTTTACTAAGTATTCATTTGCTCCCAGTTGAATGGCTTGTTGAGCTGTTTCCAGAGTGGGATAACCGGTAAGCATAATTACTTTAGTAGTTGGAGATATTTCTTTTATACTTTTTAGTACTTCTATTCCACTGGATTTTTTTAGCTTTATATCCAAAATTGCCAGGTCTATACTGTTTTGCTTTACCCACTCTAAGGCCTCTTCTTCTAAGGTAAAATTAAAAACTTCATGTCCCTTTCGGGTTAAAATCCTTTTAATTAAAATACCAGCGTCTTCCACATCATCTAAAACCAGTATATTAGCCATATAAACCTCCTAGTCTTGGCAGGGCTCTAAATCTTCTGGTAAGCTTTCTTCCAGCAAAGGTAGCTCTACAATAAAAATGGTTGCCCATTCAATGTTTTTATCCGCCTGGTCAGGGATATATTCTACTGGGGGCGGAGAGTAGGCAAAAATTTTGCCCCCGTGGTCTCTGATGATTCCAAAACTAACAGAAAGCCCAAGCCCTGTTCCTTTGCCCACTTCTTTGGTGGTAAAAAAGGGGTCGAAAATTTTATTGAGATTTTCCTGGGAAATTCCACAGCCTGAATCCAGAAAGTGGATAACCACTCTGCGTCTATGGGCACAGAGCTTGGTCCTAACCAGGATATGGCCATTGTCCTTTACTGCATCAAAGGCATTGTTTAACAAGTTTAGCCAGACCTGTTTTAACTTTTCTTCATCTCCCTTGATGGGAGGAAGATTTTTTCCAAAAGGGTTATTATTTTTATGTGATTTAGAGAAAAGGTGTGCTCTACTAAAGAAATAACTTCTTGCAAAGAATGATTTAAATCCACATCTTTGACTTCAGTAGGTCCTTTTCGAGAAAAGCGTAAAAGGTCTGCTACTATTTTTTTGCAGATTTTAGTTTGTTTTTCAATTATTTTTAAATCTTCTTTCCATTCTTCTTTATCTACGTCTTCTAACAGGAGCTGGGTATAACCTAAAATAATTCCTAAAGGAGTATTTATTTCATGTGCTACTCCTCCAGCTAATCTTCCCAAATGTTCCATTTTTTGAGAGGCCAGGAGTTGTTCCTGGTATTTTTTTAACATGGTTATATCCCTGGCCGTTAAAAGCAAGCCCACAATTTTATCTCCATCTTTTACTGGCACTTTTAAGATGTGAAACCAACGGGATTGCTTGCCTTTTTGTACTTGAATTTCTTTGGATAAGGGCACACCAGTTAGGAGAATTTGTTTGTCTTCATGATAGTTTAAATCTGCCTGAGTAGAAGAAAAAATAGCAAAATCATCTTTTTCCAAAATATCTTCTTCTTTTAAATTAAAATAATCACAAAAGGCTTTGTTTACCAGCTTATATTTTAAATTTGTATCTTGAAAAGTAATAAAGTCTGGAGTTGTATTGATAATGGTTCTTAGTAAATTTTCTTTTTCTTTTATCTTTTTTTGTTGAGACCTGATTTCAGATATATAGTTTCTAAGGCTAAGAGTCATTATGTCAAAGACTTCAGCTAAATCTTGAATTTCATCTCCACAAAGCCTATTATATACTTTACAATGCATACAAGATTCTAATTTATCTGGGTAAGCTTTTAAACTGCAGTTTTCGCATAAAGTCCCTACAAGATGCCAGCATCTTCTTTTTTTATCTTTATAGGCAGGGCATTCTTCATTTTTACAATCCATTATTTCCCAACAATTTTTATCCAGAATAGGGCCTGCCTGAACTTCTAAGTTGCCCTTTATAATTTCATCAGCAGATTTTTTTAAAACTTCAATTCGTCTGGTAATGGTCTTGGAGAAAAATGGGTAAGTAAAAGTCCCAGGGAAACAATGGCAAAGGTGATTAAAAAACCTGTTTGATGTTGTTTGCGAATGATTTTGTTTAAACCCTCTCTATTTAAACCTAAGTGCAAATAAGCAATTGTTTGGTCGTTAATGCTTACTTTTAAACCAAAGTCATCAATAAGTCCCACATTGGTTTTAAGGGGCTGAATGTTTATTTCTTTTTTTAGGTTGTTGTTGATGGACAATAACTTTAAAGGAAAGCCAGAATTAAAAGAATGGAGTAAAATGTTTTTGTTTTTATCCAGAATGTACAAATAGACAAATTCTTGATTTTTTTTAAGACTGGTAATAATTTTTTGTATTTCCAGATAATTGGCAGAAAGTATGGCTTCTAGTGAACGATAGGCTATACTTTGTAAAAGAGCTTCTCCTCGTTTGTAGTGTTCTTCTAGGATAGATTTTTCAGATATTTTAGTTACAGCAAAACCCACACTAAGTCCACAGATTAAAAGAAAAACTCCCAAGCCAAAGGTAATTTTAGAGCGAAAGCTAAGCCTATTAAATCCTTTTAAAAACATTATCTATTCATCCAGATTTATTTTTAATTTTTTACATAGTTTTCTAATGGGGTCATAATCTTCATCTTTGGCTGGAATGATTTTGATAAAACCAGCGTTTTTTAAAATAGGAGCTTGGTCAGGATTGTGGATATCTAAACTTAACAGGGCCTTTTTTATCTTTTGGGCATCTTCTTCTGGTAAATTGGGTCTAAGGGCAAAAACCCAGCCTGGATACCAGGGCGTATTGGCCAGCACTTTTATTTTTGAAATATCAATATCGTTTTGCAAAACTTCCAAGGTACCTTCCCGAATGGAACCAAAGTCATATTTTCCCAGGTATACATTTAGAACTACCTGTTCCTGTTTGCCCCCTGCACCTGTGGCAAAGCTAATCTGGGAAAAGTCCTTTAATCCCAAACCGTGATCCTGAAGATAGCCCAGCACAAAAAGATAGCCACCAGCAGAGCTGGGGTCTACTGCTATCCAGGATTTTCCCCTTAAGTCTTGAATGGTTTTGATTTGAGGATGGTCCTTTCTGGCAATAATTTGACCTCGGAACTCGGCCTTGCCTGATTTTTCCACTACCCTGGCAATAGCTTTTGCCCCGTATCTGTGAGCTAGTTTTACATAGACAAAGGGATTGGAATAGGAGATATCCAGGCTTCCTTCTCCAAACATTTTCATGTGGTCACTAAAGGAATCCGGGAAAATCTGTCTGATGGGCAGGTTGGTAGCTTGTTTTAGATATTCCACCAGTAAGTGTTGGCGTTTAAAGGAAACCAGGTGAGAGTATTGGGGAAGATAGGCATAGGTATAGCTCCATTTTTGAGAGACCTGAGGGATTTGTTGCCGCTTGCTTAAATCCACATAGGGATAGTCATTGTTTTCGCAAGCTGTAAGGGAAAAGACAAAAAAAACAATAAAGAGAATAAACTTTTTATACATAAAATTATTGTTAATTGAAAAAAGGAAAAGGGCAACCTAGATATTTTTTTCTCTAGGTTAAAGGGAGACAAGCCCAAAGCTTTGCTTTAGGCTTGCCTGGCTGCTTGCAAGAAATGTTGGTATCTTTCTTTATAGGGTGGGTGGTTAAAAAAGGCAGAGCCTGAAACAAAAATATTGGCTCCCAGCTTGACTAGTTTGCCAATGTTTTCCGGGCTTACCCCTCCATCCACTTGAATGGAAGTGCTGGCTTGCTTATCTTTTATTTTTTTAGCCAAATCCAGGATTTTTTGCTCGCAAAAGGGAATAAACTTTTGTCCGCCAAAACCAGGATTTACACTCATAATTAAAATCATATCCACTTCTGGAATTAAATATTCTACTTGCGTTAAAGGAGTAGCTGGGTTTAAGGCCAGGCCTACTTTAACACCCTTTTCTTTTACTGCTTGTACAGCTCTTTCTAGGTGTAGGCTGGCTTCCACATGAAAGCAGATAAGGTCTGCACCTGCCTCTATAAATTCTTGAAAATAGCGCTCTGGTTTATCTATCATCAGGTGTACATCAAAAAAGAGGTTGCTTTTGGAACGCAAGGCTTTGATTACAGGTGGCCCAAAGGTAATATTGGGTACAAAAATTCCATCCATTACATCTAAGTGTACCCACTTTAGGCCAGCTTTTTCCAGCTCTGCCAATTCTTCTGTTAATCTCCCAAAATCAGCAGATAAAATGGAAGGGGCTAAAATTATTTCTTTATTATTCATCTTCACCTCGTTGCATGGGAAAATCTACTTTTATTTTAAACATTTTAGTAGCTGGCAAACTAAGTACTTCTATTCCTGTGCTTTCACTGATAGCTTTTAGGTCTTTTTCCACTTCTTCCCGGGATGGTCCAATATAGGTGAACCAGATATTAAACTTGTTCTTACGCAAGTAGTTATGAGTAACTCCTGGATATTTATTAACCTCTTGAACGAACTCAGTAATTTTTTCTTCTGGTACACTGGCAGCACAAAGGGTAGAAAACCAGCCCAGTTTACGGGACTGAAAGTTGGCTCCAATTCTTCGAATTACTCCCATTTCTTTCAGTTTTTTGACTCTGTTCAGGGCTTCTTCTTCAGAAATGCCCACTTTTTGGGCAATTATTTGATAGGGCCTGGAGTCTAAAGGAAAATCAGTTTGAATGATATCCAGGATTTTTTTATCTATGCTATCCATAAGTGTTAACCTTTCCTTTGAGGTATATAGGTGCAAAGGGGTTCTTCTGCCAGAAAGTTGTTTTTCATGGTATGCGCTCTTGCTCTACATCCTCCACAAACTCTGTGATATTCACAAATGCCACACTTACCTTCATAGCATTGAGGATTTCTTAATTTTTGAAAAATTTCTGAATGTTGCCAGATTTCGGGAAAGGGAGTTTTTCTTACCTGCCCGCAATCCAGTTCCAGATAACCACAGGGTTGAACCTGGCCAGAATGAGAGACAAAGCAAAAGCCTATTCCGCCCAGACAGCCTCTGGTATGGGCGTCTAAACCAAAGGTTTCCCTATCTACCTTTAAACCTTCTTCTCTGGCTCTTTGGCGCATGATGCGGTAATAGTGGGGAGCACAGGTGGCCTTGAGGTGCATGGAAGTGGTTTTGCGAAAGTCGTAAAACCAATTTAAGACCTCTTCGTATTCTTGAGCAGAAATGATTTCTTCCTGAATTTCTGCTCCTCTGCCTGTGGGTACCAAAAGAAATATGTGCCAGGCCACTGCCCCTAAGTCTTTGGCTAGATGAAAAATTTCCTTAAAGTGAGGCAGATTTTTTTTGGTCACAGTGGTGTTGATTTGAAAGGGAACACCTACTTTTTTTAACTCTTGGATTCCTTTTAAGGCCTGGTCAAAAGCTCCCACTACGCCCCTAAAGTCATCATGACTGCTGGCCCTGGGGCCATCTAAAGAAATGCTACACCTTTGAATACCTGCTTTTTTTATTTCTCTGGCCACATCTGCAGAGATAAGGGTGCCATTGGGAGCCATAACAGAGCGCAGGTTAAGAGAGGTAGCATGCCTTATTAATTCAAAAATATCCTTTCGAAGCAAGGGCTCTCCACCCGTAAAGATAATGACCGGGTCTCCAGCCTCTTTGAACTGATTTATTAAGGTAAGGGCTTCCTGGGTGTTTAGTTCTCCTGGGAAAGGATTAAGGCACGCTTCTGCCCGGCAGTGTTTACAAGCCAAATTGCAGGCTCTGGTTACTTCCCAGGCGATAAGTCTTGGGCCAGGTGTATGCATAGTTACTCCTTGTAAATTTTGGCTGGTTTTTGCCTGCCAAGTTTCTTAGGCAAAGTCAAATTGAAATCTTTGGGCTTTTGATTTAGCTTTTAAGCCTGGGTGTTGTTATCAAGCGAGTTTATTTCTCCCCTCAAATGGAGCCAATATGCACAAAAAATTAATTAAAAAACTTGAGCAATTACTGGGAAAGGAAAGGGTTTTACAGGAAGAAGCATTACTTCATGCTTATGCCTTTGATGGTTCCCCAGAAAAGCCCAGACTTCCAGGCGTGGTTGTGATTCCTGAAAATCAAGACCAAGTAAGGCAAGTAGTGAGTTTTTGCGCTCAAGAAGGTCTGGCACTTATAGTCAGAGGAGCTGGGACCAACTTAAGTGGCGGTACCATTCCAGTAAGGGAAAACACAGTGGTCCTTTTAACTGTGAAACTAAATAGAATTCTGGAGATAAATCCCCAGGACCTTTATGCCCGGGTGGAACCTGGTGTGATTACTTTAGATTTTGCCCGGGCTGTAAGCAAAGAGGGGCTTTTTTATCCTCCTGACCCTGGCAGCCAGGCTGTTTCCACTCTGGGAGGAAATGTAGCTGAAAATGCAGGCGGTCTAAGGGGTTTAAAATATGGAGTGACCAAGGACTATGTTTTGGCCTTAAAGTTTATAGATGGACTGGGAGAGGAAATAAAGGCCGGAGCCAGGACTGTAAAATGGGTAAGTGGATACAATTTGCCTGGCTTACTCACAGGTTCAGAAGGACAATTGGGAGTTATTACTGAAATTACCTTTAAACTTATTCCTCCTCCCAAATCTTCGCAGGCCATCTTGGTTCTCTTTAATTCCCTGCAAAGGGCAGCTGAAAGCGTATCCCTGATTATTGCCCAAAAAATTATTCCCTGCACCCTGGAATTTTTGGACAAATTTACCCTAAAGGCAGTGGAAGAATTTAGGCAAATAGGTTTGCCCACTTCTGCGCAAGCCATTTTACTTATTGAGGTAGATGGCCATCCAGAACAGGTAAAAGAAGAAAGCGAGCTTATTTTAAAGATTTGTCAGAAGCAACAGGGTGAGGTTTTTGTAGCCAGAGATGAAGAAGAAAAAAATAAACTCTGGCAGGCCAGAAGGGATGCCCTGCCTGCTCTGGCCAGGTTGAAACCCACCACTATTTTGGAAGATGCTACCGTTCCCAGAAGTAAGATAACAGAGATGGTTTTAAGCATAGAAAAGATAGCCCAAAAGTATGGACTGGACATTGGCACTTTTGGACATGCTGGTGATGGCAATCTCCATCCCACTATTTTAACGGATAAAAGAGATAAACGAGAGGCCCAAAAAGTGGAGAAGGCCATTGAAGAGATTTTTAACAAGGCCCTGGAACTGGAAGGCACCCTTTCTGGCGAGCATGGTATAGGTTTATCCAAGAAAAGATTTCTGGTGCAAGAAACAGGGCTTGCTACTTTAAATTACTTTCGGAGGATAAAAAAAGCTGCAGACCCTAAAAACATTTTAAATCCAGGCAAGGTGGTAGAATAAGGTGAAAAAGAGCAAACTTATTTTGCTGGCTAAAGAAATAAAGAAAATAGAAGAAGAATTGGTAAAATGCATGCAGTGTGGCCTGTGTCAGGCTGTATGCCCTTTGTTTAAAGAAACCAGGTTAGAAAGTGATGTAGCTAGGGGCAAAATATTTTTGCTTAAGCAGTTGGGAGAAAACCTACTCACTCAACCAGAACTGGTACAAAAATATCTGGATAGATGCTTACTTTGTGGTTCCTGTGGCTTTAACTGCCCCAGTGGGGTTTTGGGCGATAAGATTTTTTTAAGGGCCAGAACAATTTTAAAGGAGTTTTTAGGACTTAGCTTTATAGAAAAAGGGTCTTGGCTACTCTTTTAAGGGCTCCTAAGAATTTGGATTTTGCCTGTTTGTTGTTGAAAAAAAGCACTCCTTTGTGGAGTAGCCAGGAGCAAGACTTTTTAATTCCCAAAATGGGCTTAAAAAGACCTATTTTACCTTTGGCCAAGGAATTTTGGCAACATAAAGTGGGGAAAATAGATGAAACCAGAGGCCAGCTAAAGGTTGCCCTTTACCCTGGCTGTCTGGTGGATAAGGTTTTTCCAGAAGTAGGCTTTAATATGCTCAAGGTGCTTCGCTATCTGGGGGTGGGCATTTTTTACCCAGGAGTTTCTCTTTGTTGTGGCCTGCCTTTACTTACCTGTGGCAATGTAGATGGATTTAAAAAGGTGGTTTTAGAAAATTTAAAGTACTATCAACAGGTGTCTTTTGACTATTTACTGACTCCCTGTGCTTCTTGTACCTATACTCTTTCTTCCTTATGGAAAATTTATGCCCCTGATTTGTCTTTAGAAGATAGAGAAGTACTAACAGAAATAAGTTCCAAAACATTGGATATAGGAGTGTTTTTACATCAACACCTAGACAAAAAGGATTTTAAAAAAGATAGAGAAGAAAATCTATACACCTATCATGACCCCTGTCATTTAAGAAAAAGCCTTAAAGTTTATGTAGAGCCCAGAAGTATTTTAAAAAGCCTGACTAATTTTGTAGAAATGGAAGCAAGTGAGGAGTGCTGTGGATTTGCAGGTAGTTTTAATTTAAAATACTATGAGCTTTCACAAAAAATTGGCTTAAAAAAGGTGCAAAATATTTTGAATACCAAGGCTAAAGCAGTTGCTACCTCCTGTCCTGCCTGTATGTACCAGCTTAAACTCCTTTTAAAGGATAAGCCTGTAGAAGTGGTTCATCTGGTAGATGTAGTGGCCCAGAATATAGGTTAAATTTTACGGCGATTAAGGGCATAACTACAACCAGGTATTTTTTTGGCCAATTTTTTAGTGCCTGCAGCCAGGGTACTTATTTTTTCCAGATTAATATCTGGATAGCCATTTACAATGGCTAGGGATATGCTAGCTAAAGGGAATTCTCTTTCTTTTCCATCTCTTCCTTTGGCCTGGAGAAAACCCTGTTTTTGATGTTCCAGGTTATAAAAAGCTGGAATATGTTTTTGAAAACGCTGGCATAAATTACTTGCAATTTCTTCAGCCAGACTGGGTTTAGTAATTAACACAAAATCATCTCCACCTATATGGCCAATAAAAATATTTTCTGCTTTGTATTTTTGGCTGACTTCCTTTAACAATTTAGCCACCCCTTTAATCATTTCATCGCCCCTGGAAAATCCATAGATATCATTATACACTTTAAAATTGTCTATATCCAGATAGATTATGGATAAATTTTCAGGGTTGGTTTGTATTCTTTTTTCTATTTCTTGGTGAATGTGTTTATTGCCAGGAAGTCCAGTTAAGGGATTGGTGTCTTTGGCTAGTTCTATCTGTAATTTTGCCAGATAATTGGTGAGTTTTTGTACAGAGACAATGCCTTTTAATTTATTGTCTTTTACCACAATTATGTGGTCATATATCTTTGCTTGTTCTCTTTGCATAGCCAGTTTAGCTACTTTTTCCACAGGAGTGTCATGGGAAACAATTAAGGGATTTTTATCCATAAGATAAGAGGCATCCTTTTCATAATAAAGGGCAACTCCGTAATAGGTGCTTAACTCTCTGTCCAGGTGGTGGCTCATAATAAGGCCCAAAGGTCTTTGCTCTTCGTTTACAACCACAATACCACTAAAGGGAGACTGTTTGGTGATTATTTTTTTTATTTCTTTAATTTTCACTTGAGGAAGAATGCTTATGACCGGGCTGGTTATACTTTCAATGGTATTATTGGTTTTAAGTTCATGCTCTTTTTTATTTAATAAATTGGATAAGCTGGGATATTTTTTTTCTTTATTGGGCCTGGCTAAAAAATAACCCTGACCAAAGGGAACATTTAACTGGCAAAGAAAAAAAGTTGTTCTCTGGTTTCTATGCCTTCAACAATAATATTGATGTCCATTTTTTGGGCAAAGGAAAGAAAGGCCTCTAAAAGGGCCTGCTTGGTAGGATGGGTTTCAATGTCCTGGATTAAGTGGCAATCTATCTTGATAAAATCTGGTTGAATGTTGCCCACCAAGAAGAGGCCATTGTGTCCAGCCCCTAAGTCATCAATGGCTATTTTATAACCCTGCTCACGATAGTGTTCCAGGGTTTCAAAAAATAGCCTGAAATCTTTGGTAGAATGTCTTTCAGTAATTTCAAAAACAATTTGTTCTGGAGAAATGTTTAAACGGGTTAAGAGCTTTTTGGTCTCTCCACTGATAAACTTAGGGTCAGCCAGGGTTCTGGGATGGATATTTAAAAAGAGTAATTCTTCTTTTTTAAAAGGGGCAGCCTGTAAAATGGCCCTTTCTCTACAGACCTTTTCCAGGTCAAAAAGTAACCCAACTTCTTCTGCCAGTTTGAAAAGATTTAAAGGGCTTTCCAGAAAAGTGCCAGCAGGGCCTCTGCTCAGGGCTTCAAAACCAAGTACTTGATTGGTAGTTAGATTGACAATTGGTTGAAAAAGGGTGGTAATGTTCTTTTTTTCTAAAATCTCTTCTAAAAGTTTTAAAAAAGGTAGATTTTTTAAAGGTATTTTGTTTTTTAGGTGGAATTTTGCCTTTTGTAGAGATTTAGCTAGTTGTAAAGATATGTTTTCTTCTTGTTCTAATAGGGCATAACTCACTAAAAAGTCTAATTTATAACCGCTTAAGGAGAAGATAAGAGTGTTTATTTTTTCTTCAAAAATGGTTTTTATTTGATAACATAAGGTAGATAGTTCTTCTTCGTCTTTATAAAGAGATAAAAAGAAAAACTTTCCAGGTTCTAGAAAGAAAAAATCTTTTATTTTGCAAAATTTATCTTTTATTTCCTTATGGCAATCCTCTATTTCTTTGCTTATCTGCAAGATAAAATCAGCATCAAAAAGATTTTCTATTAAATAGAAGTTGTCTATTTCCAGGTAAATCAAACTGGAGTAATTGGATTTTGTAAAAGAAAATTCCTCTAATTTACGCAACTTTAATATCTCCTTTATTTTGTTGTTCCAGAAATAACTGAACTTGTTCATCTTTTCCCCTTAAGGACGGGCCAAGAGTAAAAATTTTTTGTGGAGAAAAGGTGACAAATAGGTTAAAGAAAAAAGACAGCATTTAAATGAGGGACTTGCCACTTTGCCGCTTGTCAAAAGGAGGCTAAAACACTAAGGAGGTCTTGGTTTAAATTAAGGAGGAAAAAATGGAGACCAAAATTTTAAAAGACAGATATAAACGAGAGCCAGTGGAAGTTGTTTGTCCTCTTTGTAAAGAGACCAAGATTGTTTACCTGCCTGAGGAAGAAATACCAAATTGCCCTGTATGTAAGGTAGAAATGGTCATCAGGGAAGTTTTGGTAGAAGGAAAATATTAAATTTAAGGAGGGGTGTTGATGAAAAGAATTTTACTTTTGTTCGTGGTGTTGTTCTTTGGTGCAGTTAATCTCTGGGCTGCAGACGCTGAGTTGGCCAAAAAGTCCACTTTGGAAGAGATTTTAAAAAGGGGTGAGCTTAGAGTGGGCTTTGATGCTGGTTATATGCCCTTTGAAATGACTGACAAAAAGGGAATTATGTTGGTTTTGATATTGACTTGGCTAAGGAAATGGCCAAGGCCATGGGAGTTAAATTTGTGCCTGTAAATACTGATTTTGACGGCATTATTCCTGCTCTTATGACTGGAAAGTTTGATATTATTATCAGTGGTATGACTGTGACTCAGCAGAGAAATCTACAGATAAACTTTGCAGATCCTTATATTGTAGTTGGTCAAACCATTCTTTTAAATAAAAAATTGGCAGGTAAAGTTAAGTCCTATAAAGACTTAAATAACCCCAAATATGTTGTAGCCTCCAGGATTGGCACTACAGGAGAAATGGCTGTAAAGAGATACATGCCCAAAGCAACTTATAAGTCCTTTGATAAAGAAGCAGACGGTGCTTTAGAGGTTTTAAATGGGAAGGCTGATGCCTTTGTCTATGATTTTCCCTTTAATGTGGTCTTTGTGGCTCAACACGGAAGTGACAAAGTTGTTCACCTGGATAAGCCTTTTACTTATGAACCTCTGGCCTTTGGCATAAGAAAGGGTGATCCTGACTTTTTGAACTGGTTAAACAACTTTTTACGCCAGATTAAAAACGATGGACGGTATGAGCGTATTTACAATAAATGGATGAGAAATACTGATTGGTTTAAAAAAGTTGCTGAATAATTGTATTTTTCCTTAGGAATAAGGAAGGGTAGTCTTTTAGGGTCTAAAAGACTACCCTAAATTTTTTAGGGAGTGAGCTAGAATGCAGCGTTTAAGTATGGAAAGGCCTCCAGGTTTGGGTTATAATTTGTTCTGGAAAGGAGTTTTTTTAGGCATAATTTTTCTTTTTTCCTATCTGGTTTATTTTGCCTCTCAGTCTGTAGAGTATACCTGGCGCTGGTATAGAGTGCCCCAATATTTTTATTATACAGCTAAAATAGATGTTACTTCTCCTTTAGAAGGAGAGATAAGAAGTATTACAGAGGACAAAGACGGTATAAAAGTTGTTATTAAGGGAGAAGAAGAGGAAACCATCTCTTTACCTGCTAAATCAGAATTGCTTTTGTCTGAAGGGGATTATGTATATCCAGGAGATAAGATAGGTTTTTATAAAAAGGGAAAGCCAGGTCTATTTTTAGTAGGCCTTTACATAACTTTAGAAGTTAGTGTTTTAGCTATTATTCTGGGCATAATTATTGGTTTATTAACTGGTCTTGCCCGTATTTCTAAAAATCCTGCCCTGCGTTATCTGGCTATCACCTATATTGAAATTATTCGAGGCTCACCTTTGTTGGTGCAGATTTTTCTCTGGTATTTTGTGGTGGGCACCCTGGTCAATGCCATCTTGAGTAAATATGGATTTCCTCCCATACCTTCTTTGTGGTATGGAGTAATTTCTCTGGCTATTTTTTCTGGAGCTTATATTGCAGAAATTGTCAGAGCAGGTATTCAATCTGTATCTAAAGGCCAGATGGAAGCTGCCAGATCCCTGGGTTTATCTTATGCCCAGGCCATGCGTAAAGTTATTTTACCTCAAGCTTTTCGCCGCATTTTACCTCCTTTGGCAGGACAATTTATTAGCTTGATCAAAGACTCTTCTTTATTAGGAGTTATTGCCATAAGAGAATTAACAAAAGCCACTAGAGAGATTGTTACTACCAGTTTGCAGCCTTTTGAAATGTGGATTGTGTGTGCTCTTCTTTACTTGGTTTTGACTTTTACTCTGTCCATGTTTGTTCAATACCTGGAAAGAAAGGCTATTTTGTAGGAGTTTAAATATGATAAAAGTTCGTAAAGTAAATAAATATTTTTATGTTCCTCATACTTTACATGCTTTAAAAGATATTAGTTGTGATATTCAAAAAGGAGAGGTCGTAGTTATTATTGGGCCTTCTGGTTCAGGTAAAAGTACTTTTTTACGCTGTTTAAATAGACTGGAATTTCCTGACAGTGGAGAAATAATTATAAATGGTCAGGATATATTAAAAGCTAAAAAGGAGATAAACCAAATTAGAGCAGAAGTGGGAATGGTTTTTCAAAACTTTAATTTATTTCCCCATATGAATGTGCTGGAAAATATTACCATGGCTCAGATGGTGGTAAGAAAGCGTAAAAAAAAGGAAGCAGAAGAAAAGGCTTTGTTTTTATTGAGCAAGGTAGGATTAAAGGACAAAGCCCTGGCTTATCCCGGTCAACTCTCAGGTGGACAGCAGCAAAGAGTGGCCATTGCCAGGTCTCTGGCTATGGATCCCAAAGTAATGCTCTTTGATGAACCCACCTCAGCCTTGGACCCAGAGATGATTGGAGAAGTTTTGGCTGTAATGAAAAATTTGGCCAGAGAAGGTATGACCATGGTGGTGGTTACGCATGAAATGGGCTTTGCCCGAGAAGTAGCAGATAGGGTGATTTTTATGGATGAAGGTAAAATTATTGAACAGGGCATTCCAGAGCAAATTTTTACCAATCCCCAGGAAGAACGGCTAAAACTTTTTCTTAACCAGATTTTGAGTGGAAAATAAAATGGTTTAGTTGTAAGTAGGTTAAGTTTAAAAGGTTAATTTTTAGTGCATACCTGGTTAAGGTTTAAAATTTTTTAGTTGCCTTTATCCCCACCTGCCTTTTTTTGTCCTTTTAACTCTTAAATTAAAATATTTTTCCAGAAATATATAGTGGTTATAATCGTTTTATTTTTTTTCATCTATTTCTTTTGGTTTCTATCCTTTTTAAACTACCTGCTTTAATTCCTTTTATTCCAAAGTTAAAAATTCCCTTAGTTGTTTTAAAAATATTTAACTTCTTGCTAAAAAAACAATTTTAAAATAGGAAAAGTTAATTTTAAATTATAAGGGGAGGGAGCTATGAAAATAATTAGGATGTTGGCAATTAGCTTTTTATTTTGTTTAAGTGGAACGCTAGCTTTTGCTTTTACCCATGAGGACTTATATCCTTTTTTAGAAGTTCAGCTTCCAGGTTATACAGCCGATGAACTGGATGGATTTGAGGCTGGAGGTAGTATTATAGCTGCTAGGGATTATTTTAAGGGAGGAAACGAGGATATTATTTTTGGCGTTTCCATTGTCCTGGGACAAGCGCTTAATGTTTCTCCAGCTTTACTTTCCAACCAAGGCCTTAAGGGGAAGGAGCATCTTTATAAGACCAGCATTCAAGGGTTTAAAGCTGATGTGACCAAGGGCGGGGAAGATTGTACCTTATGTGGAGGAATTTTGGTTCATTTGGAAGGTAAAAATCGTTATTTTGTTTGTAATTATCAAAATATAACGGATAAGGAAGCTATTTCTTTAATAAACAGGTTTGATCTAAAAGCTATCAGTAAAGCAATTAAAAATGTGCAGCTTCCTGAAGGTGGTATGATGAAAATCCCTGGTATGGGTGGTGAGAGTAAAGAAGAAGCAGGAGAGCTTGGTTATTAAAATTTTTTTAGTTTAAGCAGGAAGCTTAAGCTTCCCGCTTAAGGCAAAATTATCTTTTACCTTTCTTTTAACTATCTTTTACCCTCCTGTGTCCAATTTCTTTTTTCTATTGAACTAAACTATAGAGATTTAAATTTTAAATTAAGATCTCTATAGTTTTTATTTATTCTTCATATATAAAATCTATTGATTGTCTTTTTATTATTTAAAAAAGTAATTTGACTTTTTTAAAGAACAAGTCTGTTTATTACTTATCAAAGTGTCTTTTTAGCCAAATTTTAATTTATTTAAGGAGGTAGTTATGGCTAAAGTCGGAGTTTATGTTTGTCATTGTGGGACAAATATAGCTGGAGTAATAGATGTAGAAGAAGTTAGAAAGTTTGCTGAGGGCTTGCCGGATGTGGTTGTAGCTAGAAAAGATCTTTTTATGTGTTCCAATGCAGGGCAAGAGATTGTAAAACAGGACATTCAGGCTGGTTTAGTGGATAGGGTTGTGGTTGCTTCTTGTACTCCCAGGACGCATGAGCCCATCTTTAGAAGCGTATTGGAATCTGCCGGCTTAAATAAATACCTTTTGGAAATGGCCAATATCAGAGATCAGGGTAGCTGGGTTCATCCTCATGATAAAGAAGGAGCTACAGAAAAGGCCAAGCAATTGGTTGCTTCTGCTGTGGCCAAGGCCGTACATCTGGAGGCTTTAGAGGACAAATTTATAGATGTAACCAAGGCTGCCATGGTTATTGGTGGAGGAATTGCAGGCATTTCTGCTGCCTTGGAATTGGCCAAAATGGGTTATAAGACCTATTTGGTGGAAAAAGAGCCTTCTATTGGTGGAGTGATGGCACAGCTGGATAAGACCTTTCCCACCAATGACTGTTCTGCCTGTATTTTAACCCCTAAGATGGTAGAAGTGGCTAATCATCCCAATGTGGAACTGCTTACTTACAGTGAAGTGGTTGGATTAGAAGGTTTTGTGGGCAATTTTAGAGTAAAGGTAAAAAGAAAACAGACTTATGTGGACTGGGATAAGTGTACTGGTTGTGGTGATTGTGCCGAGGTCTGTCCAGCTAAGGTAACTGATACTTATAATGCTGGCCTTAGTACCAGGGGAGCAGCCTATATTATGTTTCCTCAGGCAGTGCCCAAGAAGGCTGTAATAGATATGGATAACTGCCGTAACTGTGATGGCCGCAAGCAAGGAGAAGAGCCCAGGATAAGCAAGAAGACAGGTAAGCCCATTTTAGCTCCCTGTGAGAAGGCCTGTCCTGCTGGAGCCATCGATAGGGGCTTGAAGTTAAATCCTGAGGGAGAGATTTTGGAAGTGGAAGTTGGCTCTATTGTAGTGGCCACTGGTTTTAAGGTAATGGAAAAGGATTGGTTCAAGGAATTTGCACCCAAATCTCCCAATGTAATTACTGCCTTGCAACTGGAAAGGCTTATTTCTGCTACTGGACCTACTGGTGGAAAGCTGCTTCGTCCCTCTGATAATGAAAAGCCTCATACTCTTACTTTTATTTCCTGCGTTGGTTCCAGAGATGAAAAGTATCATACCTATTGCTCTGGAATTTGTTGTATGTATATGCTTAAACAGGCCAGATTACTTAAAGAAAAGTATCCAGATTTAAACATCAATATGCATTTTATTGATGTGCGTACTCCTGGTAAGGATTATGATGAATACTATGTTGGTGCTCGCAAGATGGGTATCAATATTTTTAAAGGCAAGGTAGGAGGTTTGGAGATTTTGCCTGGGGATAGACTGAGAGTACTTGCCTATGATATGGAGCAAAACACACCTATAGAATATGAATCTGATTTGGTGGTTTTGGCCACAGCTGTAGAAACTCCTGAAAGTACTCAAAAGCTGGCCCAGACTCTGGGCTTACAGTTCTGTGGTTCTAAATTCCTTAAAGAACTCCATCCCAAATTAGGTCCGGTGGAAACCTCTGTAGAAGGAATTTTTATTGCTGGTTGTGCCCAGGGACCAAAGGACATTCCTTACTCTGTTGCCCAGGGTAAGGCTGCTGCTGCAGTTGCTGCTGTACCTCTGGCTGAAGGCAAGGTAAAAATAGATCCTATGATTTCTGAGGTAAATACAGAAAAGTGTAGTGGTTGTGGTATTTGTGTTCCTCTTTGTCCTTATGGAGCCATCTCTCTCAAAGAAATGGGAGGTAATTTTAGGGCGAGTATTGAACCCAGTAGTTGTAAGGGCTGCGGGGTTTGTGCTTCTGCCTGTCCTTCCCAAGCTATTCTTTTGCATGGTTTTGATGATGAAGCTATTTTTAGTCAAATAGAGGCATTGTGCACATATTAAATGAAGTTTGTGCTTTGGGATTAGATTTTAAAAAGGGGCTCTAAAGAGCCCCTTTTTTGTTTTAGCAGGTTGAGATTACCTCTTAATTGGGGACGGGTTAAAAAAGTTATAAACTTAGAACAAAAGAGGAAAAGAAGAATAGTCCTTGTCTATTTAAAGAAAAATAGGTAGAAGTAGATTAAAAAACTTTTAAGGAGTAGGCTATGCAGGAAAAAAGGCGTAGACTCAGGATAGAGCTTGCTTTGCCAGCCTGGATATATGTAGAAGGAAAAAGGATTAAGGCTCAGACTGAAAATATCAGTTTAAAAGGGGTATTGCTTAAGTTTGGAGAAGAAAGTTATCCCTTTAAAAAGGGTGAGAAGTACACTTTACTTCTTTCCCCAGGAGGAGGAGTGGAAATAAAGGTGCTTACGAAATTGGTTGCTTTGAATGAAAGAGGAGGAGCCTTTGACTTTTTAAAAATGGACGAAGTTTCCTTTAACCACCTTTATAATATTATTCGCCTTTATGCTCCTGATCCAGATGAAGTAAAGGCAGAGCTTCTCAATCCTGCTTTTAATATTGAAGAACTGGATTAATTATAGCTGTTTTTCTGTTGCTTTTGTAAGAGAAGTAACATTACTTTTTGTAAAAAAGCCTTTAAAGTCTCCAAATCTCTTAATGTATTCGTTTACTAAAAAAGTATAGGCTGAAGGGCAAGAGAAGGTTTGTTTTAATCCTTCTTCTTCAGAACCTACTAAATCGATTAAAAAACTTAATCCGTCTTGTTTTAAATTTTTAAATACTTCTTCTATATTTTCAGTATAAAAAGCCAGGTGATGCACTCTAGGCCCATAATAATGGATAAAACCTTCAGTAGGTCCAATTATTTCTTTGCTTTCCAGCTTTTGAATTCCAGAAGTAAAGACCAAGGCAAAATCCTTTTCTGATAATCTAGTTACAGAGGTGATGGAGTTTAATTGGTTTACATAAATGGCAAAATCAAAGTTATAATTGGTTAGACTCATAAATTCTAAAATAGCTTTATTGCGCCATATGGCTTTTACTCTTGTAGCTGCATGGTCCAGCTTGCCTATGTATTTAAGGTAACTACGCTGTGGTTTGGTAAGGTTTAGCTCCAAGTCTTGGTCTGTATCCAGGCGGTATGATTTTTTATTTTTCCACTCCATAAAGCCAAGAGAATTGTTGGTATAAGCAGAAGGATAGGTTTTAACATATTTGAAGTTATTATTTTTTATCCTTTCTTCAAACTTTATTCCTGCTTCTTCCTGAATAGTGGTGTACTTGTCTAAATCTTCTACTTTAAAAATAAAGGTTTCTAATCTAGTATTAGGTAAGGATTGGGTTTTGGGATATAGGTTTAAATTTTGGTTGGGTCTGGGAGTGTTATAAGCTGTAATTAAAATGTCTGCAGAGCCAGGTAAAGACAGTACAGAGCATTTTCTATGTTGATTGAAAAAACTGTCTTGAATATCATATCCTGTATAGTTTAGAAGCTCTTGTATTGCCTTAAAAAAGTTGTCTGGCTCTACATTTATGATAATGGCTTCCAGGCCTTTTACCAATCCATCTAATCCAAGTTTTTTCCTTTGTTCTTGTATTTTATTAGCCTGAGCTATTAATTCTTTCTCACTACTTTGAAATTCTTCTTGGGCCAGTTCAAAATTGTCCACCATGAATAACTCCTTGAGTTTAATTTTATAATAATTAGTAAATAAAAAATATTTTTTTTGTAAAGAAAAAGTTTGCTAAAAGGGGCAGAGCTTTTTTTTGACATTTGCTACTTAAGGGAATAAACTTTAAGTTTAAACTTTTGCTGGCAAGAGCTAAAGGAGGCTCTTAAAATGTTAAAAAGAATTCTGGGAGTTTGGCTGGTAGCTATTATTTTAAGTTTAGGTGGAGTTAGTATGGCTGCAGAATTAGTGGTTTTACCCAATGGCTTAAAGGTACTTGTTCAGGAAGATAATCGTTTTCCCCTGGTTTCTGTGCGTCTTTTTGTGCGTACGGGATCTGCCTATGAAGATCCTAAACAGGCAGGTATAAGTCATCTTTTAGAGCACATGGTGTTTAAGGGTACGGAAAAGAGAAAAACAGGCGAAATAGCAGAGGCCATTGAAAGTAAAGGTGGATATTTAAATGCTGCCACTAGTTTTGACTATACTGTGTATGTGATGGACATGCCTGCCAAACATTGGGAACTTGCCCTGGAAGTACTGGAGGATATGATTTTTCATTCCCGCTTTGATGAACAAGAACTGGAAAAGGAAAAAAATGTTGTCCTGGCAGAATTGGAGCGAGGTGAAGACAATCCTGGACAAAAATTATTTAAAACCATTCAAGCCAAGCTTTTTCAGGGTTCTCCTTATGCCAGGCCAATTATTGGGTTTGTTGATAGTGTAAAAAGCATTACTGCCAGGGATTTAAAAAACTATATTCAGGAGCATTATCAACCTTTAAACATGCTTCTGGTGGTATGTGGTAAGATTAAAAAGGATGAGGTTGTTAAGGCTGCGCAAAAATACTTTGGGAAGTTAGAAAATAGAAAATCAGAGGTTTTATTTTCTCCTCAACCTCTGGATCAGCCTGTAAAGCCAGTGGTAGAGGTGGTGCAGGGTCCCTGGAAAAAAGTTTATGTGGATATAGGTTTTCCTGCTCCTTCCATGCACAGTAAGGATGCCCTGGCTTTGGAAGTGCTGGCTTATTTGCTGGGAGGAGATAAGACTTCCTATTTTTATCGCCTGTTGAAGTACGAAAAAGGGCTGGTGGACGATGTTTCCAGCTCAAGCTTACTTTTGGACAAAAGAGGAGCTTTTTACTTTAGTGTTAGTTTGGATCCAGATAAGGTGGATAGTTTTTGGAGTACCTTTTTACAACATCTTCAGCATTTAGATTGGAGCCTCATAGATGAAGTAAGGTTAAAGCAGGCTAAATTAAACCTGGAAAACGACTTATTGCAGGCCAAAGAGACCCTGGGAGGCATTGCTTCCAAGCTGGGCTATTTTCAGTTTTTTGAAGGAAGCTTTCTGGCAGAAAACGCTTATCTGCAGGCCTTACAGGGTATTACTCTTGAGGATTTAAAGAAAGTTTATCAAACCTATTTGCAGCCAGAAAGGTTGGTGGCAGCCTTTCTTTTGCCTAAAGAAGTAAATTTAACTGCAGATTATTTTTTGAGTAAAATCAAGGTATCTCCTGCTGTAACTCCAAAAGCTGTTTCTGCCAGAGGCCGCAATCAAAGGGTTCTGGATTTGGGATTGGGGAGAATGCTGGTGGTGGAGCAGGACTCAACCTTGCCCTATACTGCCCTAAATATAAGCTGGAAAGGTGGGGACAGTTTGCTTACTCCAAAAGAAGCTGGATTGGCTGTTTTAACTGCCAAGGCTTTATTAAGAGGCACTTCCAAGCATTCTTTTCTAGAAATACAGGATTTTTTGGCCCTTAGAACCAGCGATTTAGAAGCAGAAGCAGGTCGCAAAAGTTTTTCCTTAAAGGCCAAATTCCCTTCTAAATATAGTGAGGATATTTATGCCCTGCTGGAAGAAATTATTTTGGAACCAAGTTTTCTGGCTGAAGAAGTAGAAAAGTCCAAATTGGAGCAGATTGCTGAAATAAAAGAAAAAAGGATAGTCCTGTAGGATTGTTGTTTAGAGAATTATTTCCTTTTCTCTTTAAATCTGGCCCCTATTCCTTTTATCACTTGGGTCAAGAAGATAGAGTAGCCAGGTTTTCAGTGGAACAGGTTAAAGAGTTTTGGGAAAAACAAAAACAATATCCTTTTATTATTTCTGTATGTGGAGATGTAAGCGAAAAGGAACTGGATAATTTTGTGCAAAAAATACGGGAAAAACTACGTCCTTCCCAAAAGATAGAGGATTCCTTTTTGTGGACCAGGGAAAAAGAACTGGTTTTGAACTTGCCAGAGAGGAATCAAAGTCATTTGCTCCTGGTATTTCCTGTACAGGGCTTAAAGTCTACAGACACTCCTGGCTTAACAGTTTTAAACCGTATGTTAAGCGGGCAGTCAGGTTTGCTTTTTCAAAGGTTAAGAGACGAACAAGGCCTTGGCTATAGCGTGACCTCTTTTCTCTGGCAGTCTTCTAAAACTGGCTTTTTGGCCTTTTATATTGGCACTTATCAGGGTGAAGAAGATAAGGCCCTGGAGGGTTTTAAAGAGGTGATTGCCCAGTTAAAGCAAGGTCAATTCAGAGAAGAAGAAGTTATTCGGGCTAAAAATGTGTATGAAGGAAGTTATTATCGCAACTTACAGTCTTTGGGGAGCAGGGCTAGAGAAAAGGCAGAGCTTTGGTTACAAGACCTTAATTTTGATTTTAGAGAAAAGATGATTCAAGAGGTCAACAAGATAAGCAAAGAGGATATTGTACAAACAGCTTCCACTTACCTGGACTTTAGTAAAGCGTATTTACTGGAAATAAAACCATAAGGGGAGAGATAGAATGCGTCATTTTCTTTCTATTCTGGATTTGAAGGTACAAGAGGCTCAGGATTTAGTAAAAAGAGCTTTAGAAATGAAAACAACAGATTATCGTTCTGATTTGCTGGCTGGCAAGGTCCTGGCTCTTATTTTTGAAAAGTCTTCTACTCGGACCAGAGTTTCTTTTGAGGTTGGAATAAGTCATTTAGGCGGTAAAACTATTTTTATGACACCTAGAGATTGTCAGCTGGGAAGAAGTGAACCTTTGCAGGATACAGCCAGGGTCCTTTCCCGTTATGTTCAAGGCCTGGTAGTACGCACCTTTGAACAGGAAAAGTTGGAACTTTTGGCTTCCTTTAGTTCCATCCCCATAATCAATGCCTTGACTGATCTTTATCATCCCTGCCAGGTCATGAGTGATTTATTGACCATTTATGAAAGAACTCCAGATTTTTCTCAACTGAAAATAGCCTGGATTGGAGATGGCAATAATATGGCTCATTCCTGGATAAATGCTGCCATTTATTTTCCCTTTCAGTTAAATATTGCCACTCCTAAAAAATATGCTCCAGATGGAGATATCCTGGCTAGAGCCTTGAGTATGGGGGCAAAAGTTTATTGTACAGATGATCCTAAAGAAGCAGTTGAAGATGTGGATTATGTTAATACAGATGTTTGGGCTTCTATGGGGCAGGAAGAAGAAGCAGAAATACGCAAAAAAATATTTGCTCCCTATCAGGTAAACAAAGAATTGCTTTCCAGAGCTAAAAAAGAAGTAAAGGTGATGCACTGTTTACCAGCGCATAGGGGAGAGGAAATTACAGAAGATGTACTGGAAAGTGAAATGTCTATAGTTTGGGATCAGGCAGAAAATAGATTACACATGCAAAAGGCTATTTTAGAACTTCTTTTTCTTAAAAAGTGAGGTGAAGAAAGTATGAGTAAAATAGAAAAAGTTGTTTTAGCATATTCTGGAGGTTTAGATACTTCAGTAATTTTAAAGTGGATAAAAAAAACTTATCAGTGTGAAGTAATTACCTTTACTGCTGATCTGGGGCAGGAAGAAGAGCTTAGTGGCCTGGAGGAAAAGGCTTTAAAGACAGGAGCAAGTAAGGTTTATATAGAAGACTTGCGTGAAGAGTTTGTAAAAGAATATGTTTTTCCCATGTTCAGGGCCAAAGCTATTTATGAAGGTCGCTATCTTTTGGGCACTTCCATTGCAAGGCCGCTTATTGCCAAGAAGCTGGTGGAAATAGCCAGAAAGGAAGGTGCCCAGGCCATTGCCCATGGAGCCACTGGCAAGGGTAATGACCAGGTACGTTTTGAACTTACAGCCATGGCCCTGGCCCCAGAGCTTAAAACCATTGCTCCCTGGCGAGAATGGGATTTGAATTCTAGAAAGGCTTTAATAAGTTTTGCCCAGGAAAATGGCATTCCAGTACCTGTGACCAAAGAAAAACCCTATAGTTGTGATCGCAATTTGTTACATATTTCCTTTGAAGGTGGGGAGTTGGAAGACCCCTGGCTGGAGCCTGGAGAAGGCACTTATGTTTTAACCGTACCTCCTGAAAAGGCTCCTGAACAGCCAGAAATTATTACCCTGGAATTTGAAGCAGGCAATCCTGTGGCTTTGAATGGAAAAAAACTATCTCCAGCTAATCTACTAAAAGAACTGAATGTATTGGGAGGAAAGCACGGTATAGGTCGTATTGATATGGTAGAAAATCGTTTTGTAGGGATGAAATCCAGAGGAGTTTATGAAACTCCAGGAGGCACTATTTTGTATGTAGCTCATCAGGATCTGGAGGGTATCTGTCTGGATCGAGAAGTATTACACTTAAGAGATAGCCTGGTGCCTAAATATGCAGAAATGGTGTATAATGGTTTCTGGTTTTCTCCAGAAAGAGAAGCTCTCCAGGCTTTTATGGATAAGACTCAGGAGAAGGTTACAGGAGAGGTGCGCTTAAAACTCTATAAGGGCAATGTTTATCCTTTGGGCAGGCGTTCTCCTTATAGCCTTTATAATCCAGAGTTTGCCACCTTTGAAGCAGACGAGGTTTATAATCAAAAAGATGCAGCAGGTTTTATTAGATTGCAGGGTTTAAGGTTATTAGCAAGAAAATAAGGGTAGAATATGAGTAAACAAACGAAGCTTTGGGGGGAAGATTCAAACAAGAAACCCTTCCTTTGGTGGAAGAATACACCCAGTCTGTAGAGTTTGATAAGGAACTATATTTAGAGGATATTAAGGGTTCAATGGCCCATGCCAAAATGTTGGGTAAGGTGGGCCTGCTTAGTGAAGAGGAAGTGCAAGCCATTTTAAATGGTTTGGAACAGATTAAAGCAGAGATTGAAAGTGGTAAGTTTGCCTGGTCCAAAAAGCTAGAAGATGTGCACATGAATATAGAGCAACGACTAACTGAAATCATTGGAGATGCAGGCAAAAAACTCCATACAGGTAGAAGTAGAAATGACCAGGTGGCTTTGGATTTCAGGCTTTTTGTGGATAAATGCTTAAGTCAGTGGCAGCAGGCTTTAACCTCACTTATTGCTACTTTAAATACCATGGCCAAAGAGCAACAGGAAACACTTTTGCCTGGCTATACCCACCTGCAACCTGCCCAACCTGTTTCTTTGGCTCAGCATCTTTTGGCTTATGCTCACATGTTTAAAAGGGATTACGAGCGTATCGTAGATGTAAAGCAAAGAGTGCGGGTGTCTCCTTTGGGTGCAGCTGCTCTGGCTGGCAGTACCTATTCTTTGAATCCCTTTTTAGTAGCTCAAGAAGTGGGATTTGAACAGGTATTTGCCAATAGTATGGATGCAGTTTCCGATCGAGACTTTGTGGCAGAGAGTTTGTTTGTGGCTACTTTGATTCAGATGCATCTAAGTAGATTGTGTGAAGAAATTATACTCTGGGCAAATCCCTGTTTTGGCTTTGTAAAACTTCCTGATGAATATGCTACAGGATCCTCTATTATGCCTCAAAAAAAGAATCCAGATGTAGCTGAAATAATGCGAGGTAAAACTGGAAGGGTGTATGGCAATTTAATTGCCCTTCTAACTATTTTAAAAGGATTGCCTCTTACTTATAATAGGGATTTACAAGAGGACAAAGAGCCCTTTTTGGATACGCATAAGACCATATATAATTCTTTAATTCTTATGAAAGGGATGCTGGCCAAGATAGAATTTAATGCTCAAAATATGTTTTTAGCCTTAAAGAAAGGCTATTTAAATGCTACAGAACTGGCAGACTATTTAGTTTTAAAGGGAATACCCTTTAGAGATGCTCATCATATTACTGGTAAATTGGTAGGCATAGCCGAAGAAAAGGGAGTGGGGTTGGAAGATCTGGAATTAAAGGAAATGCAGGCAGTGTGCCCTCAAATAGAGAGTGATGTTTTTCAAGTGCTTGATTATAAACAGGCTGTAAAAAGAAGAAATACCCCTGGAGGCACTGGTCCTCTTTCTGTGAGCAAGCAAATTGAAGAAATAGATAAGTGGTTAAAAGAAAATGGCGGAAGCGTATAGGAGTCGAACCTACCGACGACCTTTCGGCCGTCCACTGGATTTGAAGTCCAGGCGCCACACCGGTGACGATACGCTTCCACCGTCAAAACTCCTTTCTAACAAGATGGTTTTTTTTTGGCAAGTTTTAATTTTTTAGTTTTTTTAGTTAGATATGGGAAATTAAAGAAACTCTTTTCCCTTCATGGACAAGGACAAGTAAAGTGTTTATAGGACAATTTTTAATAAATTAATTGGATGGAGGTTAAATGAATAGCTTTTCCAAGAATTTAGTTCTCTGGATAGTTATCTCCTTGGTAATGGTGGTATTATTTAACTTGTTTAATCAACCCCAGGCTGGGCAGTTGAAACTAACCTATTCTGACTTTGTGCAAAAGGTAGAACATGGAGATGTTTTAGCAGTTAAAATCCAGGGTGATAAAATCAATGGTGTTCTTACTGATAATCAGCGTTTTTTTGTTTATAAAACAGACGATCCCGGTCTAATAAAGTTGTTATTAGCCAATAAGGTGCAGGTAGAAGCCCAACCTCAGGAAGAGACTCCCTGGTATGTGTCTGTTTTTGTTTCCTGGTTTCCCATGATCTTGTTAATAGGCGTATGGATCTTTTTTATGCGTCAGATGCAAGGAGGCGGAGGGAAAGCGCTTTCTTTTGGCAGGTCTAGAGCCAAGATGATTACTCAGGAAGAGATTAGGGTTACCTTTGCAGATGTGGCTGGAGTGGAAGAAGCCAAGGAAGAACTACAGGAAGTGGTGGATTTTTTGAGTAACCCTAAAAAATTTACCCGGTTAGGAGGCCGTATTCCCAAAGGTGTACTTTTAGTAGGCCCTCCAGGAACGGGTAAGACCTTGTTGGCCAAGGCTGTAGCTGGAGAAGCTGGAGTTCCTTTCTTTTCCATTTCTGGTTCAGAATTTGTGGAAATGTTTGTGGGTGTGGGTGCTGCTAGAGTAAGAGACCTTTTTATTCAGGCTAAGAAGCATGCCCCCTGTTTGATTTTTATTGATGAAATTGATGCTGTAGGTAGACAAAGAGGAGCAGGTCTGGGTGGTGGACATGATGAGCGAGAACAGACCTTGAACCAGTTGTTAGTAGAAATGGACGGTTTTGAATCCAATGAAGGTGTTATTTTGATTGCAGCTACCAATAGGCCAGATGTTTTAGACCCTGCTCTTTTGCGTCCAGGACGTTTTGATAGACAGGTGGTTGTGCCCAATCCTGACCTTAATGGCAGAAAAAAGATTTTAGAAGTGCATGTGCGACGCACTCCTATAGCTGAAGATGTGGACTTAGAAGTTATAGCCAGGGGAACCCCTGGGTTTTCTGGAGCAGACTTAGAAAATCTGGTCAATGAGGCTGCCTTACATGCAGCTAAGCTGGGTAAAGATAAAGTGGATATGGAAGACTTTGAACAGGCCAAAGATAAGGTGCTCATGGGTAAAGAAAGAAGAAGTGTGATTTTAAGTGAAGAAGAAAGAAAAGTTACAGCTTATCACGAGTCAGGACATACTCTGGTAGCCAAGTTTTCTCCCAAGGCAGACCCTGTGCATAAGGTTTCCATTATTCCTAGAGGAAGGGCTTTGGGCGTTACCATGCAACTACCCATTGATGATAGGCACACCTATTCCAAGACCTACCTGGAAAGCACCCTGGCCGTACTTTTGGGTGGTAGAGTGGCAGAAGAAATTGTTTTTGGAGAACTGACCACTGGAGCGGGAAATGACATTGAAAGGGCCAGCAAAATGGCCAGACGAATGGTTTGCGAATGGGGTATGAGTGAAACTCTAGGCCCACTTGCCTGGGGGGATAATTCCCAGGAGGTGTTTTTAGGTAGAGATTTAGTGCATCACAAGGATTATAGTGAGGAAACAGCCAAGCTAATTGATGCTGAAGTAAAGGCCATTGTGCAAAAGGCTTACCAGAGAGCCAGGACCATTTTGGAAGAAAATTTAGATACCTTGCATGCCCTGGCTAAAGCCCTTTTGGAAAGAGAAACTTTAAGTGGAGAAGAAGTGGATAAGATTTTAAAAGGAGAGTCTTTAGATAAGGTCAGTCTTGAAGATGACCCAAGCGAAGAGAATAAACAGGAACAAGACTCTTCAGGCAAGGAGGATTTTGAAATTTCCTAAAGAGGTAGGGAGAAGTGGAAGGTACAAAAAAGAAAAGTATCTGGAAAACTTTAAGGGGTAGCCTGAAGCCTACCCCTTTTTTAATTGTAGGCATCCTCAATGTAACTCCAGATTCCTTTTATGATGGAGGAAAGTATTTTGACCCTACGCAGGCTTTGGCCAGGGCTGGAGAAATTTTATCTCAAGGGGGAAATATAATAGATGTGGGCGGGGAAAGCACCAGGCCTTTTTCTCCCCGGGTATCCTTGGAAGAAGAGATAAAGCGAGTGATTCCTGTAGTGCAAGCTATTAAAGAGAATTTACCTCAGGCAGTGATTTCTGTGGATACCTATAAAGCTGAAGTAGCTAGAAGGGCTTTAGAAAAGGGTGCTGAAATTATCAACGATGTTTCTGCCTGTACTTTTGACCCTTCTTTATTAGAAGTTGTAGTGGAATATAAGCCTGGTTATGTTTTAATGCATAGCCTGGGACGGCCAGAAACCATGCAAGAAAATCCGCATTATGAAAATGTAGTAGAGGAAATATATGCTTTTTTCGAAGAAAAATTAAATTTATTGGTAAAAAAAGGTCTTCCTGAAGAAAACATCGTCCTGGATCCAGGGATTGGTTTTGGCAAACTCCTGGAGCATAATTTAGCTATTTTGGCCAATATAGAAAAGTTTTTTCCTTGGGCAGACCCCTTTATGTGGGGCTTTCCAATAAATCCATGTGGGAAAAGTTGCTAGGACTTAAAGTAGGAGAAAGACAAATAGCCACCCAGGTAGCTACAGCGCTTTTGGCTCAAAAAGGTGTTTACATTCACCGCGTTCATGAAGTAAAAGAAACCAAAGAAACCCTGACTATAGTTGAAGCTTTGAAAAATGCCAGTAATTGAATTCGGACACTTCACTGTTTCCTGGAGAGATATTGTAGATATTCTTATAGTTGGATATCTCTTTCACCTTATTATTCTCCTAGTTAAAGGTACAAGGGCTGTATCAGTAATTTATGGTTTGTTTGTTGTTATTTTATTTTATTATTTATCTGGAGAATTTGGATTTTATACTTTGCATTGGCTGTTGGGAAACTTCTTGGGTTCTATCTTTTTGGTTGTAATAATTCTATTCCAGAAAGATATACGAAGAGCATTGGCTGTTGTAGGGGCTAAAGGATTGTTTGCAAGGGAAAAATTAGAAGAGGAAGTATTAAATGAATTGGTTTTAGCTGTTGTAAAAATGGCAGATAAGAGAATAGGTGCGCTAATTGTTCTAGAAAAAAATATTCCTTTAGGAGATATTATAGAAAGAGGAGTAGAGATAAAAGCTAAAATAACCAAAGAATTACTTATGAGTATATTTTATCCTGGTTCACCTTTACATGATGGCGCTGTAATTATACGCCAGGGAAGGGTGGAGGCCGCTGGTTGTGTGTTGCCTTTGGCTGTAGGTATAAGTCCCAGAAGTGAACTGGGTACTAGGCATAGGGCTGCTATTGGAATAACTGAGGAAAGTGATGCCATTTCTATTGTGGTTTCAGAGGAACGAGGAGCTATTTCTGTAGCTATTGGGGGTAAACTTACCTCTGCCTTGGATGAAGTAAGGCTTAGAAGAGTAATTCAAAATGCATGGCAACGATAACAATGAAAGATTGGCAATATAGATTACTGGCTCTTATTTTAGCTGTTTTTGTCTGGTACTTGGTAAGTGGTAGAGAAAAGGTAGAATATTGGGTAGAAGTACCTTTGGAAGTAGTTTCTTTACCTTCTGATATGGTTATTATTGGAGGATTACCTTCTAAGATACAGGTAAGAGTTAGAGCAACTCGTACTGTACTAGAGAGATTACAACAGGAAAAATATAGTTATAGATTGAATTTATCTGATTTGTCTATAGGCTCTCAAGTAGTTATTTTAGAAAGTAAATATTTAAAGTTTCCACCTCCTGTTGAAGTAGTATCTATTCTTCCACCGCGTCTAGAATTGGACATAGATAAGATTATGAAGAAAAATGTTTCAGTGGAAGTTGTTTGGAAAACAAATTTTAAAAACTTTGCAGAATATTTTGATTTAAAAGAAATCTCTTATAATCCTCCAAAGGTTTTGATTTCTGGACCTAGCAGAATAATAAAAAATATAGATAAATTAAAAACAAAAGCTATTGAAATAGATCCTTTAAAAAATAAAATATATAGACAAAATGTTCCCTTAGATCTGGATGAACAAATAGAATCTGAAGTGGGTAGTGTAGACGTATATTTAGCAGTAGTTCCTAAAAGAAAGGAATTATGGCTGGTTAGAACCATTCATTTTTTAAATCCTGCTAAGAAGAAATTTAAACTCTTATCCTCAACTAAGAAATGCAAACTAAAGCTAGGCATACCTCTTTACTTATGGAAAAAAATAAGTGGAAAGAGAATTTTCAGGTGTTTGTGGAAATACCCAAAGAAAAAGGAGAATATGAGCTTCCTGTTCAACTAAAGGCTGCGCAAGATATAGTTGTTTTAGAAAAAAAGCCTTCTATGTTAAAGATTAAGGTGGAGTAAGAAAGATGGGAAAACTTTTTGGTACAGATGGAATTCGAGGACAGGCAAATATTTTCCCAATGCTTCCAGAAATTGCTTTAAGGGTTGGTTTGGCTGCAGGTCAGATTTTTAGAAATGGTGCCAGAAGGCATAGAGTGGTAATTGGCAAGGATACCCGTTTGTCTGGGTATGTGTTTGAAAGTGCTCTTACTTCTGGGTTTTGTGCCTCTGGTATGGATGTTTTTTTGGTGGGTCCCATGCCCACTCCAGCCATTGCTTTTCTGACCAGAAATATGCGCGCAGATGTGGGTGTGGTTATTTCTGCTTCCCATAACCCCTATATGGATAATGGGATTAAGTTTTTTGATAGCAGGGGATTTAAGCTTTCTGACGAAGTGGAAGAGGAAATAAGCAGGTTGGTTTTATCTCCAGATGTGGAGTGGGAAACTCCCAACTCAGATCTTTTGGGCAGAGCTTTTAAAATAGAAGACAGTCCAGGACGTTATATTGTGTATTTGAAAAATACCTTTCCCTGTGAACTTAGTTTAGATGGTTTAAAAATAGTTTTGGATTGTGCTCACGGAGCAACCTATAGAGTAGCTCCTTTAATTTTTGAGGAACTGGGGGCCAAGGTAATCAAGCTGGGTGTTGACCCCAATGGTTTAAATATAAATAAAAAATGTGGTTCTCTTTATCCTGAAGTAGCTGCTGAAAATGTTCTGGCTACAGGAGCAGATGTGGGCTTTGCCCTGGATGGAGATGGAGATAGGCTAATTGCCATTGACGAAAGGGGTGAGGTTCTGGATGGGGACCAGATTATGGCCATTTGTGCCAATTATTTGCTGACAAAAGATCTCTTACCCCAAAAAATTCTCGTAGCTACAGTGATGAGTAATGTGGCCCTGGAAATATTTATGCAGAACAAAGGTGGAAAGCTGGTCAGAACTCCGGTTGGAGATCGCTATGTGGTAGAGGAAATGGTAAAAGGAGGCTATGTCCTGGGGGGTGAACAGTCAGGCCACATGGTCTTTTTGGAGCACAGTACCACTGGGGATGGCTTGTTAACTGCTTTGCAGTTGCTTAAGATTATGCTGGAAACAGGGAAATCCCTTTTTGAATTGAAACAGATTTTACAACCCTATCCTCAAGAATTGCGTAATGTTCATGTAAAGGAAAAGGTGGATTACAGTCAAATTCCTGAGTTAAATAAGGCTTTGAAGGCTGCGGAAAAGGATTTAGCAGGAAAGGGAAGAGTGCTTTTGCGCTATTCTGGGACAGAGCCAGTGCTTAGAATAATGGTAGAAGCAGAGAGTCCAGATTTGGTTGAGAAGTGGCTTAACTATCTGGTAGAGGTAAGTGAAAAATATTTGGCTTAACCAAGAGGAGGAAAAATGAATATAACCAAAGTAGTTATCCCAGTAGCAGGGTGGGGAACAAGGTCTTTGCCTGCTACCAAAAATATTCCCAAAGAAATGCTTCCTGTATACAAAAAGCCAGCTGTCCAATATGTAGTGGAAGAGGCCATGCAAGCAGGTCTTACAGATGTAGTGTTTGTAAACAATCAAAATAAAAGGGCCTTGGAAGACCACTTTGATCGCAACCTTTCTCTGGAACTGGTCTTAAAAAGAGCAGGGAAAAAGATTTACTGGAAGAGGTGTTAAGAGTCTCCAATATGGTTAATATTATTTCTGTTCGTCAAAAAGAACAGTTGGGATTGGGACATGCAGTTGCCTGTGCTCAAGAAGTGGTAAAAAAGGAACATTTTGCTGTTTTGGTAGGAGATGATTTGATTTTTAGTGCTGAGCCTGCCATTGCCCAACTGGTAGAAGTGGCCAAGACTGAACAAATGCCAGTGGTAGGAGTAATGGAAGTACCTAAGGAAAAGGTTTCCAATTATGGTATTATTGGCGGAGAGGAAATTTCTCCAGGTCTTTTCGAGTAAAAAAGCTGCACGAAAAACCTAGACCAGAAGAAGCTCCTTCACGTCTGGCTGTGGTGGGAAGATATGTTTTGCCTCCAGATATCTTTAGTTATCTGGAAAAGGTGCAACCTGATTCCCAGGGAGAATATCAGCTAACAGATGCCTTACACTTTTTGGCCAGGGAAAACAGACTCTTGGCTGTAAAGGTAAGTGGCAGACGCTTTGATATTGGAGATTGGGTAGACTATCTTACAGCCAACATTTACTTTGGGCTAAAGGATGAAGAGTTAAAGCAAGAACTGACAAAAAGCCTGAAGGAGCTTTTGGCTTGCTCAAGTTAAAAAGGTTGTTTTTTATCCTGATATGTTTTTTTAGCTTGGTAATTACAGCTAACACTGCCAGGGCTTTTTTGCCTTCTTTAGAAACCATAGAGCAAGCCTGGCAGGAAAACTATTCCAGCCTTGAATCCTTTGCCTGTTTAATAACCTGGGAAAACTATCCAGACTTAACCACCAGAGTTTGGTTTAAAAAGGGAAATACCCTGGTTGAATGGGGAATAAAAAAGGAACAGGAGCAAATTTTTGGAGCAGTTTTATTTCAAAAGGAGCAGCAAGTTCTTTCTAGCTTTGACTTCACCTCTCCTTTACCCTTTGTGGTGTATTTTTTTTATTCCCCTGCCAAGTGGAAGCAACTTGGAGTGGATATTGAGAAAAGCAGATATGTTTTTTGGCAGGATAAACCTGGCTTGGAACTGGGAAAAGGTACACGAAGGGTTTATTACTTAAATGAATATTTTTATCCTTTGGGATTTAGTCTCGATGATGTTACTTTGATCTGGAAAAATTTTGTTTACCTGGGTAATTTCTATCTCCCAACCCAGGGCATTTTTATAACTCCCTGGGCTAAAGAAGAATTTTCTTTACAATGGGGAAGCTTAAATTCTTTGAACAATAATTTTTATTTTGAAACTAGCTATTTTCAAAAGAGATACTCTTCTTTGGGGTCACAAATTCCTGTTAAATATAATCCCTTATTTAAAAATATCCTGATTTTTCCCTTTTAATAGATGAATGTTGTTGATGTCTATATTTTACGAAACCCTTATGGTATTTTTAGGTACCAGGTTCCTGAAGTATTTAATTTTTCTCTGTTTAAAAAGGGTATTAGAGTATTAGTTCCTTTTGGAAAAAATAATACTTTAAGTTTAGGTCTGGTAAAAGATAAGTTAACCCTTGAAAAGAGTGATATTGAATTAAAGAATATTTTTTTTCCTCTAGATTACCATTTCTTTAATGAAGAACAAATTTTCTTAGCTGAAGATATTGCCAAACGCTACTTATGCTCTCCAGGGAAAGTTATTGCTTCCATAATTCCAGGTTCTTTAAAAAGAACTCCCCTTTCTATACAATGCATATTGTCTCGTTGCAATTTAAAATCCTTAACAAAAGATAGCTCCAGATATCTACAACTGGTAAACTTATGGAATTCTGGAAAACTTATAGATCTAGATCATAAGGATTTAATATTTTTAGAAAATAAAGAATATGCACTATCTTCATTTAAAAAGCAAGATAAGGATTTAATAAGTCTACTGCTTGAGGAAGAAAAAACATTAAGTTTTTTATTACAAAAGTTTAGTAAGAAAAAAATTATCTCTTTTTTACAAAATGATTTTGTAAAAATAAAAAAGAATGAAGATAATATTGGTTTTAAATTTGAAAAGTATACTTTGAACTCTACTCAAAATGAAATAGTAAATAAAATTAGCCAGGGTATTGAAAGTAAAAGCTTTAATTCACATTTAATCCATGGTATAACTGGTAGTGGTAAAACCTTTATTTATTTTGATCTTATTCGAAGGACACTGCAGCAAAAAAGAAGTGTTTTATTGCTTTGTCCTGAAATTGCTTTAGGCCTATCCATATTTAAGAGGGTTAAAGATATTGTTTCTTTTCCACATATTTACTTTTATACAGGAATCAAAAAAGATAAGGAAAAGAGAGAGATATTTTTGAAGGTCCTAAATAATATTAGTGTTGTAGTTGGAACTAGATCTAGTGTTTTTTTACCTTTTAAGAATCTTGGTTTAATTATAGTAGATGAAGAACATGTTGAGAGTTACAAGCAAGAACAGGGTGGATTTTTTTATCAAACCAAGGAGATTGTGCATTTTTTAGCCAAGAAAAATAAGGCTACATTGGTCTTAGGGAGTGCAACTCCAGATGTTAAAACCTATTATGCTGCTGAAAATAAAATTTTAGATTTACATATCCTGGATAAAAGATTTGGTAAAAGTGTTTCACCTGTAGTTAAAATATTAGATAAGAATAAAGAAAAAACAGTAGAAGGAATATTTACAATATATTCCTGGAATAAGCTAATTGAGTATATAAACTCTGATGAAAAAATAATAATTTTACATAATAAAAGAGGTTATGCTCATATTCTATATTGTACTCAATGTGGAGAGATAGTTAAATGTAGTAATTGTGATGTTACTCTTACCTATCATAAAAAAGAGGATAAACTTTTATGTCACTATTGTGGAAATGTGTTAAAAATGCCCGCAGTTTGTCCTAAATGCTTGTCTTCTTTTTTTAAATACTATCAAGAGGGTACTGAAAAAGTAGAGGAAATTATTCAAAGGAACTTTCCTCAGCTTGGAGTATTACGTTTGGATAGAGATGTTATAAAAAAGGAAGAGGATTTAAAACAGGTATTAAAAGAGTTTGAGCAAGGCGAGGCCAAAATTTTAGTTGGAACTCAGATGTTGAGTAAAGGGCATGACTTTTCTCAAGTAGGTTTGGGTATAGTACTGGATGGGGATTTTGGGTTATCTTTCCCTGATTATAGGGCCACTGAAAGGATGTTTCAGTTGTTGGTGCAACTTATAGGTCGAGTTGGGCGAAGGGATAAGCAGGGAGAAGTTTTGATTCAGACCAGAGACCCACAACATTTTTTTTGGGATTTAGTAAAAAAAGAGGACTATGAGGGGTTTTATAAACAGGAGATAGAGAAAAGGAAAATCTTTTCTTATCCTCCTTTTGTAAAATTGGGGTTAATTAAAGTTACTTTTCCCAAATCCTGGGCTCAAGAAGAGGAATTTTTAGGAGAACTAAAAAAATATTCTCAGTTGCTTGGTTTACAGTTTTCTGGCAAGGTGTTGGGACCTGTTCCGGCCATAATCGCTTATCTCAAAAAGCGGCAACGATATCATTTGTTATTAAAGGCAGATAACTGGTTGGCAATTAGAAAATTTTATTTTGATTTGGGGCAAAGATTAAACAAATTTCTTAAGCCTGGTAAGGTAAAACTGGACTTGGATTTAGATCCTTTAAGTATTTTGTAGGAGGGTGTTTATGCGCTTGAAGGTAAAAGAAGCCTTAAATGCTTTGGAAGAAAAACAGGGAATTGTCTTAAAAGGTTGGATAAGGACTAGAAGAGACTCCAAGGGATTTTCCTTTTTAGAGATAAATGATGGTTCTTGTTTGAAAAATATTCAGGTGGTTTTAAATTGGGAGAATATAGAAAAAGAATATCTTGCAAAGTTGACCACAGGTGCTTCTGTGGTGGTAGAGGGAGACTTGGTTGAATCTCCGGGCAAGGGACAAAAGTGGGAAGTTAGTGCCAGGACAGTGCTTTTGGTAGGAGAGGCTCCTGCTGATAGTTATCCTTTGCAAAAGAAGCGTCATAGTGACGAGTTCTTAAGGACCATTGCTCATCTTAGGCCCAGGACCAATAAGTATGGAGCTCTTAACCGGGTTAGGTCTGCTTTAGCCTTTGGGGTGCACAAATTTTTTCAAGAGAGAGGATTTTTTTATGTACATGCACCCATTATAACTGGTTCTGATTGTGAAGGGGCAGGGGAAATGTTTACTGTTACTGCCTTGGATTTAAAATCACTAAAAGGTAAGGTGGATTTTAAAGAAGATTTTTTTGGTCAAGAAGCCCATCTTACTGTTTCTGGACAGCTAGAAGCTGAAATTTTGGCCTGTGCCCTGGGAGATGTCTATACCTTTGGGCCTACTTTTAGGGCAGAAAATTCCAATACTCCCAGGCATGCTGCAGAATTCTGGATGATAGAACCAGAAATGGCTTTTGCTGACTTAAAGGATGACATGGACCTGGCTGAAGATATGCTCAAGTGGCTGGTTGGTTATATCCAGGAAGTGTGTAAGGATGAGATAGAGCTTTTTGGGCGTTTTTTAGATAAGGAGTTGTTTGCTCGTTTAGAAAGCGTACTCCAAGAGCCTTTTGCTCGCATCAGCTATACTGAGGCCATAGAATTACTTAAAAAGGCTAAAAAGGATTTTGAATATCCGGTGGAATACGGCCTGGATTTACAGACTGAGCATGAGCGTTATTTGAGCGAGGAGTATTTTAAAAAGCCTGTATTTGTTTTTGACTATCCCAAAGAAATAAAGGCCTTTTATATGCGTTTAAATGATGATGGTAAGACCGTGGCTGCCATGGACTTATTAGTGCCCAGAGTGGGAGAACTGGTGGGTGGTAGCCAAAGAGAAGAACGTCTGGATGTCCTTGTTGCCAGAATGAAGGAACTGGGACTTTCTGAAGAGGATTACTGGTGGTATCTGGACCTACGTCGTTTTGGCACTGTACCTCACGCAGGTTTTGGACTTGGTTTTGAGAGGCTCATTATGTTTATTACAGGAATTAGCAATATCCGAGATGTTATTCCCTTCCCCAGAACTCCTAGAAATCTGGAGTTTTAAAGAAGTTTTTAATTTTTATTTTTTTTTGCTTGACAAAGAGGCGGAAATATATAAAAAGCTTCCTCCTGCCGCGATGGCAAATTGTTCTTTAGACAAAAAAAGATTTAAAAAAAGATGAAAGAAAAAGTTGACAGAGAAGGTTAATCTGATTAAATAGATTCTTCTCTTGAGGCGAATAAGAAAATTCTTTGTTCTTTGTAAATTGAATAGCGAGAGTGATGGTGTGAGGTAAGGTTTAAGGAGTTTAGAATTATAACTGGAGGGTTTGATTCTGGCTCAGAATGAACGCTGGCGGCGTGCCTAACACATGCAAGTCGAGCGAGAAAGCCACCTTCGGGTGGTGAGTAAAGCGGCGCACGGGTGAGTAACGCGTGGGTTATCTACCTCTAGGACAGGGATAACACTGCGAAAGCGGTGCTAATACCTGATAAGCTAGTCAATTATTAAGTGGTTGGCTAGGAAAGGGTGGCCTCTCGGAGAAGCTACCGCCTAGGGATGAGCCTGCGTCCCATTAGCTAGTTGGTGGGGTAATGGCCTACCAAGGCTACGATGGGTAGCCGGCCTGAGAGGGTGACCGGCCACACTGGGACTGGAACACGGCCCAGACTCCTACGGGAGGCAGCAGTGGGGAATATTGGGCAATGGGGGAAACCCTGACCCAGCAACGCCGCGTGAGGGAAGAAGGCCTTCGGGTCGTAAACCTCTGTCAGGAGGGAAGAACCCTTGGTGGTCGAACAGGCTACCAAGCTGACGGTACCTCCAGAGGAAGCACCGGCTAACTCCGTGCCAGCAGCCGCGGTAATACGGAGGGTGCGAGCGTTATTCGGAATTACTGGGCGTAAAGCGCGCGTAGGCGGCATGGCAAGTCAGGTGTGAAAGGCCACGGCTTAACCGTGGGACTGCACTTGAGACTGCTGTGCTAGAGTTCGGTAGAGGGTAGTGGAATTCCCGGTGTAGGGGTGAAATCCGTAGATATCGGGAGGAACACCAGAGGCGAAGGCGACTACCTGGGCCGATACTGACGCTGAGGTGCGAAAGCGTGGGGAGCAAACAGGATTAGATACCCTGGTAGTCCACGCTGTAAACGATGGACACTAGACGTTGGGTGGTTAGATCCGCTCGGTGTCGAAGCAAACGCGATAAGTGTCCCGCCTGGGGAGTACGTCCGCAAGGATGAAACTCAAAGAAATTGACGGGGGCCCGCACAAGCGGTGGAGTATGTGGTTTAATTCGATGCAACGCGAAGAACCTTACCTGGGCTTGACATCCCGCGAACCTGCTGGAAACAGTGGGGTGCCCTTCGGGGAACGCGGAGACAGGTGCTGCATGGCTGTCGTCAGCTCGTGCCGTGAGGTGTTGGGTTAAGTCCCGCAACGAGCGCAACCCTTGCCCTTAGTTGCCATCGGGTAAAGCCGGGCACTCTAGGGGGACTGCCGAGGTTAACTCGGAGGAAGGTGGGGACGACGTCAAGTCATCATGGCCCTTACGCCCAGGGCTACACACGTACTACAATGGTGGGTACAAAGGGTTGCGAAGCCGCGAGGTGGAGCTAATCCCAAAAAACCCATCGTAGTTCGGATTGCAGTCTGCAACTCGACTGCATGAAGGCGGAATCGCTAGTAATCGCGGATCAGCATGCCGCGGTGAATACGTTCCCGGGCCTTGTACACACCGCCCGTCACACCACGAAAGCCGGTTCTACCCGAAGTCAGTGAGCCAACCCATAAGGGAGGCAGCTGCCGACGGTAGGGCTGGTGATTGGGGTGAAGTCGTAACAAGGTATCCGTACCGGAAGGTGCGGATGGATCACCTCCTTTATAGAGAAAGAACTCACCACACTCTCGCTATTTAATTATGAAGAGCAAGGAATAAGTTCTTTGAAAAGGAGTTAAGATAGGGTTTAGATGGGCCTATAGCTCAGTTTCGGTTAGAGCGCACGCCTGATAAGCGTGAGGTCGATGGTTCAAGTCCATCTAGGCCCACCATAAGTGGAGGAGTAGATGGGGGTGTAGCTCAGCTGGGAGAGCGCCTGCCTTGCACGCAGGAGGTCATCGGTTCGACTCCGTTCACCTCCACCAGGAAGAGAAGGGTTTAGAATGGAGTATCTAGGTGTAGACTTAGGTACTTCAGATAAGCCTAGAAAGGGTTCATTGAGAATTAAATAGGGGTAAAAAGGGAAGAGCGGGAAAATAGGTTAAGATATTAAGGGCAATCGGTGGATGCCTAGGCGCCAGGAGGCGATGAAGGACGTGGAAGGCTGCGAAAAGCCTCGGGGAGCCGCCAAACAGGCTTTGATCCGGGGATTTCCGAATGGGGGAACCCACCTGGAGTCATATCCAGGTATCCCGCACCTACTTTACTTGTGACCGTAGGGGTTGAGGTATGTAAGGTTGTCGCAAGTAAAGTAGGTGCGGGAGGCGAACCCGGGGAAGTGAAACATCTCAGTACCCGGAGGAGAAGAAATCAAAAGAGATTCCCTGAGTAGCGGCGAGCGAAAGGGGAGTAGCCCAAACCGTGTGGCTTGCCACGCGGGGTTGTGGGGCTGTCCACAAGCGATCCATGAGTAAGTAGCAGAAGCACCTGGGAAGGTGCCCCATAGAGGGTGAAAGGCCCGTATGCGAAACTGAAAGTGGCGCGGACAGTACCCGAGTACTGCGGGGCACGTGGAACCCTGTGGGAATCTGGGGGGACCATCCTCCAAGGCTAAATACTCCCTGGCGACCGATAGCGGATAGTACCGTGAGGGAAAGGTGAAAAGAACCCCGGGAGGGGAGTGAAATAGAACCTGAAACCGATTGCCTACAAGCAGTCCGAGTCCCGCACTCACTTTAAGTCGAGGTGAGTTGAGATGAACCTGAGAAGGGTTCGCGGCTTAAAGTGAGTGCGGGATGAGGGCGTGCCTTTTGCATAATGGGCCAGCGAGTTAATCTGCAGTGCGAGGTTAAGCCTTTAAGAGGTGGAGCCGTAGCGAAAGCGAGTCTGAAGAGGGCGATAAGTACTGCGGATTAGACCCGAAGCCGAGTGAGCTATCCATGGGCAGGGTGAAGGTAAGGTAACACTTACTGGAGGCCCGAACCGGTGTAGGTTGAAAACTGCTCGGATGACCTGTGGATAGGGGTGAAAGGCCAATCAAACTCGGTGATAGCTGGTTCTCCCCGAAATATATTGAGGTATAGCCTCAGGCGATGACTTGCGGAGGTAGAGCACTGGAAGGGCTAGGGGCCCCACCAGGTTACCAAACCCTACCAAACTCCGAATGCCGTAAGTTTAGCCTGGGAGTCAGACTGTGGGTGAGAAGGTCCATAGTCGAGAGGGAAACAGCCCAGACCGTCGGCTAAGGTCCCTAAATGTACACTAAGTGGGAAAGGAGGTGGAGCTACTGAGACAGCCAGGAGGTTGGCTTAGAAGCAGCCATCCTTTAAAGAAAGCGTAACAGCTCACTGGTCTAGTGGCTCTGCGCCGAAAATGTAACGGGGCTCAAGTGTACTACCGAAGCCACGGCTGAGTACTGTAAGGTACTCGGGGTAGGGGAGCGTTCTCTACGGGAAGAAGGTATACCGTGAGGTGTGCTGGACTGTAGAGAAGTGAATATGTTGGCATGAGTAACGATAAAGAGAGTGAGAAACTCTCTCGCCGTAAGCCCAAGGTTTCCTGGGTAAAGCTAATCTGCCCAGGGTTAGTCGGCCCCTAAGGCGAGGCCGAGAGGCGTAGCTGATGGGAAGCAGGTTAATATTCCTGCACCTGTTGGTTAGTCGTTTGAGCGAAGGGGGGACGCAGAAGGGTAGGTCAGCCGACTGTTGGAATAGTCGGTTCAAGCCTGTAGGCGGGGAGCTTAGGCAAATCCGGGCTCCTGTTAACGCTGAGGGGTGAGTACGAGTCTATAACGGACGAAGTGACTGAGCCCATGCTGCCGAGAAAAGCCTCTAAGCGAGACTAACTGGCAGACCGTACCGCAAACCGACACAGGTGGGCGAGGTGAGTAACCTAAGGCGCTCGAGCGAACTCTGGTTAAGGAACTCGGCAAAATGACCCTGTAACTTCGGGAGAAGGGGTGCTCTTGGTGGTGAAAGTAGAACTACTGGAGCTGCTGGGAGCCGCAGAGAAATGGTGGGGGCGACTGTTTACTAAAAACACAGGTCTCTGCGAAGTCGTAAGACGACGTATAGGGACTGACGCCTGCCCGGTGCCGGAAGGTTAAGGGGAGGAGTTAGGGGTAACCCGAAGCTCTGAACCGAAGCCCCGGTAAACGGCGGCCGTAACTATAACGGTCCTAAGGTAGCGAAATTCCTTGTCGGGTAAGTTCCGACCTGCACGAATGGCGTAACGATCCCCACACTGTCTCAACCAGAGGCTCGGTGAAATTGAACTCCCGGTGAAGATGCCGGGTACCCGCAGCAGGACGGAAAGACCCTGTGCACCTTTACTACAGCTTGACATTGGGTCTTGGATTATCATGTGTAGGATAGGTGGGAGACTGGGAAGCCTGGACGCCAGTTCAGGTGGAGTCGTCCTTGAAATACCACCCTTGGTAATCTAGGGCTCTAACCCAAGGCAGTAATCCTGCTTGGGGACAGTGTCTGGTGGGTAGTTTGACTGGGGCGGTCGCCTCCCAAAAGGTAACGGAGGCGCGCAAAGGTTCCCTCAGGCTGATTGGAAACCAGCCGTTGAGTGCAAAGGCATAAGGGAGCTTGACTGTGAGAGAGACATCTCGAGCAGGGACGAAAGTCGGCCTTAGTGATCCGGTGGTTCCGCATGGAAGGGCCATCGCTCATCGGATAAAAGGTACGCCGGGGATAACAGGCTGATCACGCCCAAGAGTTCACATCGACGGCGTGGTTTGGCACCTCGATGTCGGCTCATCACATCCTGGGGCTGGAGCAGGTCCCAAGGGTACGGCTGTTCGCCGTTTAAAGTGGTACGCGAGCTGGGTTTAGAACGTCGTGAGACAGTTCGGTCCTCATCCGCTGTGGGCGTAGGAGACTTGAGGGGGTCTGTCCCTAGTACGAGAGGACCGGGATGGACGATCCTCTAGTGGACCTGTTGTCGCGCCAGCGGCACAGCAGGGTAGCTATGATCGGACGGGATAACCGCTGAAGGCATCTAAGCGGGAAGCCCTCCCCAAGATAAGGTCTCCCTTCCCGCACCCACTTTAAGTCTTAAAGGAGTCAAGATGTACTATGTATATCTCTTGCAAAGTGAAGATAAAAAAAAGATATATGTTGGTATGACTGAAGACTTAAGAAGAAGGTTTAAGGAGCACAATAGTAAAGCAAATAGAGGATATACTAAAAATAAGAGATGGAGATTGGTATATTATGAAGCTTACTTAAGTAAAAAAGATGCTCTTTTAAGAGAGAAGAGGCTCAAGCAAGATGGTAGAGCCAAGAGAGCTCTTTTAAATAGGATAAAAGAAAGCCTTCTTGAGACTTAAAGTGGGTGCGGGACTAAAGGACCCTGGAAGACTACCAGGTAGATAGGCCGGAAGTGTAAGCGCAGCGATGCGTTCAGCTAACCGGTACTAATAGTCCGTGAGTCTTAACCTTAATTTTCCCAAAAACTCTTCCCTAAACCCCTGTTTAATAAAAATTTCGTCCTGGTGACCATAGCGGAGGGGAAACACCCGATCCCATTCCGAACTCGGAAGTTAAGCCCTCCAGCGCCGATGATACTGCCTTCCTAAAAGGTGGGAAAGTAGGCCGTCGCCAGGACTTTTTTTTTACCCAAACTCCTCTTCTTTAGTAAAACTTCTCCTTCTTAACTCCCCTTAATACCTTATCTCCCTATCCCCACGCCTCTAAAAATCCATCCAATCCCATAAAAAATTAAAGCAAATCTAAATAGACAGAAAAGAAAATAAATATTAAAAAGTCTACATCATTAAACATTATTAAGCTGCTTGCTTGGATAAAATATCTTTTTATAACCTTAAATTGGAGAGGAAAATGGAGTATATAAATACAGAAAAAGCACCAAAGGCAATTGGTCCCTATTCTCAAGCCGTGAAGATCGATAATATGTTGTTTGTATCTGGCCAAATTCCTATAGATCCTATTTCTAATGAAATTGTTAGAGAAAATATAAAAACAGAAGTGGAGCTGGTTTTAAAGAATTTACTAAGTATTGTTCACGAAGCTGGATTTTCTTTAGAAGATATTGCCAAGGTTACGATTTATCTTAAAAATATGAATAACTTTGAAGCAGTAAATGAAATTTATGAGAAATATTTTCATTCCCATAAACCTGCTAGAGCAGTGGTAGAAGTATCAAAATTGCCCAAAGATGTTAGTGTTGAAATAGAAGCAATTTGTATAAAGAAAAAATAGCAAAAGGTAGCTATTAGTTAAATTATATTATGCTTTTGGGAAAGTTTTTCAAAAATATACCTAAGGAAAAAATAAATCAAAATCGTCGCCTTCTTTTAGCCAATGAAAGGACTTTTTTATCCTGGATTAGGACCTCTATTGGAATTATGGCCTTTGGATTTGCTCTGGAAAGGCTAGAACATTTTTATTTTGTTTCTCAAAGCGGAGTAAAGGAAAATTACTTAGTGTATTTTTATGCAGGCCTTTTTTTGGTTTTCTAGGGGCCAGTATTGCTCTTTTATCTGCTTATAGATTCATCAAAGTTCAGATGGACATACTAAATGATAAGTTTACTCAATCTCTGATTTATGATGTACTACTTGCTATTCTTTTAAGTTCTATTGGTTTTTTGTTGGTTATTTATCTTATAAAATAATCTTTTCTTGCCAGGGGATGATTACTTACATCCCCTGGCTTTTTAATTTTAGTGTCAATGGCCAAAAAATTTAATCCATTTTCGGACAACAAAATTGACCCACCTGCCCACTCCCTAGTTTTCCAATTTTTCTCTCAAGCGGTAGCTCTCACCTCCTAGCATGAAAATGTGTGAGTGATGAATCAAGCGATCCACTATTGGGACTGCCACGTTCTCGTCGTGAAAAAATTCTCCCCATGCCGTAAACTCCTTGTTTGTCGTGATCATCACCGAACGATACTCGTATAAGCTATTGATCAGCTGAAACAGGTTGTAAACGCTCCTCTTGCTCATCGGCAGATATCCAAGCTCGTCTATGATCAAAAGATCAAATTTCAAAAGGCTTGCTATCTTCTTTTTCAACTCCCCTTTGAGTTCTGCCAGTTCCAAAGTCTCCACCAGCTCTAGCGCCGTCTGAAAAAGCACCTTGTACCCAGCACCCACTGCCTTTACTCCTATCCCTATGGCCAAATGAGTTTTCCCAACCCCAGGTGGTCCTATGAAGATCACGTTCTCCCGATTCTCGATAAACTCAAACGTGAGAAGCCGGTTCACCTGACGCTTCGTAATGGTCGTCTGGAACCTAAAGTCAAAACCCTCCAAATGTTTCTCCGTGGGGAAACTTGCTTTACGCTGGTTGAGCTCTATTCGCTTCCGGTTGCGCACCTTCTGCTCGTGTTCTACCAACATGTCCGCAAACTCAAGATAAGATACCTCGTTTTCTTCGGCTTGACGGAGAAGTTCTGCCAAAGCCTCGCCAATGCTGTTAAACCTCAAGCTCCGGTATTTATGGGCTACCTCTTCAATGGATCTCATGGCTCAACTCCTTACAGGTGACCCTGGCATACCGCCCAAGAGCTGAGTTCTTCTCTACTTCGGCGGGATTATCCAGCCATTCTTCGCAGAAATATTCCGGACGATGCTCCCAGGCCTCAAGATAGTCTTGGATCTGGCTGGTAGTAAGCCTCCGTCGCTCGCAAAGACACCTTAAAAGCTCCTCTGGCATCTCATAACGCCTAAGAAGCCTCACTAGGCCTGCCAGCTGATCCTTGTAAATCTTGGGAGAGGTCTCTTTAAGAAGCCCACATATCTTCCTACCTCCTTCCTCTCCCAGATGCCCCCTGATCTCGGTCTCGTAACCTGCAATCTGTTTCTCTCTGTCTCGGTAATGGTTGGTGTTCTTGATCACCTCACCTCGTCCACGGCTCAAAACATGCCGCGCCACCTCCTCTCCGGTCTCAAGGTTAGAGATTATCAGCCACTGGCCTTTCTCCTTCACCCCAACTCGCGCCCTTTGATAGGCCATGGGCACTGAATAGCGGTTGGACTTCCAGGCTATAAGCCCCGTCTTGTCCACCTTCCGCACCTCTTGACATGCCTCAGGTAGGTTCAGATACGTGGGCGTAAAGTAGGCACGCATATGAGAACGCTCACACTCCTCGTAGTGCTTACGCACTACCTTCCCCGTGGTGCCGTGCACACGCTTGTTGGCCTTTTCATTAAGCCACTCCAATAGATAAGACTCAAACTCCTGCCAGTTCCTAAAACTCTCTCCGTAAAGGGCGTTGCGCTTCACATACTTGACCCCGGCCTCTACCTTGCCTTTGCTCTCGGGGTCGTAACCCTCACAGGCCCTCACACGAAAACCTGCCGCTGTGGCGTAAGCGTGAAACCTCTCATTTAACCTTAGCTCCCGAAACCGTTCCTCTAGTACCACCAGCTTCGTTTGGTCATATACACACTCCTCAGGACACCCTCCAAAGTAACGAAAGGCCGCATCATGCATCTGTATAAACTTCTCCGTGTCCACAGGCTCCCTGCACACCGCCACATACATGAGTCTCGAATAGGAAAGCACAAACACCACAAAGTACACCCTCGTTTCCTCTCCGCCGATCATCAAACCGCGAAACTCCCCACCATCAACCTGGCACTGTACTCCAGGCTCCATGGCCAGAACTGGCTCGTAGTAACGCTTCTGTTTGAAACTGATAGTCTCCTTCACTCTCCTGACAAATCGCCTGACAGTTCGACTTGATACTGTAAGTTCCGGATGCTTGCGTAAAAGTCTATCCCTAATCTTGACCGCACTAAGCCCTGGATAGCTTTGAAGCAGATGGACGATGTAGTCCCGATGCTGATCAAGTATCTTAGCGCGCTCTCGTTGACTCTTTTGTGCTTGAATGGACTCTTCCGCCATGCCCAGATACTTTCTCACTGTGTTCCGAGATATGCCTAGTTCTCGGGCAATTGCTCGGATTGAAAGCCCGTTGCCATCGTCGTATAATGCCTTGATTTTGTGAATCACGATCCATTCCTTCAAGTTTTGATCCTCCTAATTGTCCTTTATAAGACAATTAGAAGGATATGGCCTTTTGCCATCTGTTGCACTCTAGAAGTGGCTCAAAATTATTGTCCGATTAGGGCTCATTTTAATTGGCCATTAACATTTAGAAAATATTTTTTATCCTCTGCATAGCTTCTTGGACATTTTCATAACTATTAAAGGCGCTTAAACGCACATAGCCCTGCCCACACTTACCAAAACCTACTCCAGGAGTACAAACCACTCCTGCTTTTTGGAGTAAGAGGTCAAAAAATTCCCAGGAGTCTCTTTTACATTCTATCCATATATAGGGAGAGTTTTCTCCTCCTACACAGTGAAGACCTAGGTCACTAATGGTTGTCCTGATCAACTGGGCATTTTTCAGGTAGTAATTGATATTATTTTTGATTTCTTGCTGGCCTTCAGGCGAATAAACAGCTTCTGCTGCCCTTTGAATGGGGTAGGCCACTCCGTTAAATTTGGTAGTTTGTCTGCGCAACCAGAGTTTGTGCAGTTCTATGGGATTTCCTTGTTCTGTATAAATAACACACTCTTTGGGAACTACAGTAAAGGCGCATCTGGTTCCAGTAAAGCCAGCAGTTTTGGAAAAGCTTCTAAACTCCACAGCCACCTTTTTCGCCTGAGGGATTTCAAATATGGAATGGGGTAAGTTTTCATCTTGGATAAAGGCCTCATAAGCAGCATCAAAAAGTATTAAGGCCTTATTTTCTAAAGCATAGTTTACCCACTTGGTAAGCTCTTCTTTCCCTATTGTAGCCCCTGTAGGATTATTGGGAAAACAAAGGTAAATTAAATCTACTTTTTGACTGGGAAGTTCAGGAAGGTAGTTATTTTCTTTGGTTGAAGCCAAATACACCAGGCCTTCATACCTCTCGTCTTTAAGTTCACCTGTTCTCCCTGCCATTACATTGGTATCAACGTAAACAGGATAAACAGGGTCAGGCACGGCTACTTTTATGTCCTGCGCAAAGAGTTCTTGGAAATTACCTGTATCGCATTTAGCACCATCGCTGACAAAGATTTCTTCTGGAGAGATGTCAACTCCTCTTGCTTGATAATCATGTTGGGCAATCTTTTCTCTTAAAAAATCATATCCCTGTTCTGGCCCATATCCTCTAAAGGTAGAAGTTCTGGACATTTCATCCACTGCTTGATGTAAGGCTTTGATACAAGCAGGAGGTAAAGGAAGGGTGACATCTCCAATGCCTAAACGAATAATAGATACATTGGGACTTTTTTCCTGGAAATCCCTTACCCTTCTGGCAATATCCGCAAAAAGGTAGGATGATTTTAGTTTTAAATAATGGGAGTTTACTTTAATCATTAAATATCTCCTTTTTTACTGGTTTTTCTTATTTTGAAAAAATAACCTTTCTCTGTCAAATTACAAATTTAGAAAAAACATAGACAAAAGAGAAAAAACAATGGTATAAGTTATTACAAAAAAGGAGGTGTAAGATGTTTAGGTTTTTTTTAGTTTTGGCTATGTTATTAATAGTAGCCTGTTCTTCTGGACCTAATTTAAAAGAAGGGAAGTGGAAAATAAGCACCAAAGTGGAAACTACAGGGATGCCTTTTAACTTCTCCATTCCTGCTTCTGACTATGTTACTTGTCTTACTGCAGATAATGCCATTCCTGTAGACGAAGAAAGCAAGAATAATGATAATTGTAAGGTGCTCAAGCAATCTATTTCAGGTGATACTGTAAAATGGACTGTTGAATGTATAGATGGCGGAGTAAAAAGCGTTAGTGAAGGAGAAGTTACTTATAAAGGTGAAGAAATGGAAGGAACTATGAAAATGAGTTATCAAGGAATGGTTATGACTACTCACTTAAAAGGAAAACGCATAGGAGAATGTGATTAGTTTTTTAGTAAAATTACTTAATTCTTACTTTTTAAAACTATATATTTTTCTGCCTGGTGTTTTGAATCCAGATCAAAACATATTTGTCTAGAATTTATAATTTTGGCCAGGACTTTACTTTGAGGAGAGGGAGAATTTTCTATAGTTAAGACAATTTCTTCATTGCCCATTTGTTCAATTATCTTTTTTAGTTCAAAAGTGGAAAGAGGAAACGTATTAGCTGGAACAGAAAAGGTTTGCTCCTGGTTAGAGTTGGCGTTTTGTATTTTATAAACCAATTGAGGGGAGAAGAATTTTGAGGCTATTTGGGCGGTTAGTTCATTTATTGCTTCATCTGTGGTTACAATAATAATTCTTCTATATCCTTCTAAAAGCGCATTTTCATATACACTGGCATCTAAAAGATAAGAACAGGTAGGAAGTTGTATATTTTTTTCCAGGTAAGAGCATATCTTAGGGTTGCTATCTAAAAAGGCTACTGGAACATAGGAAGATAATAATTCTCCTAGTTTTAGGCTGAAAGGATTTATTCCTGCAATAATAATTCCAGTACTTTCATAATTTATTAAAATATTACATTTTTGAGCTAAAAATTTTGTTCCCATACTCACCCAAAGAGAAGTTAGGACAATAAGAATAAATATGGTCTGTAAGATTATTTCTTGTTCCTTGTTCTGCACAATTAGTCCTAAATAGGAGACCATGGTCAGGCAGACAATTCCCTTGGGAGCTATAAGACCTATGAATATCTTTTCCTTTAATTTTCCCTTAAATCCCAAAAGGGTAGCCAGGGGGCGGATAAGAAAAATTACACTTAGACTAAATATTAAAATAGGAGCAAAATTTTCCAAGATGTGTTTGAAATCAACCAGGGAAGAGATTAAGACAAACAAAAAAGAGATGGTTAAAGTGCTAATTAAATCCTTAAAGCGATGTACTTGCGGCAGGTAAGAACCTTTTTGTTTGGCCAGAATAAAACCGGTTAAGGCAATACACAAGGGACCGGATTGAGGCATAAAGTGTTCGGTGAGAAAAAAAAGACCTAAAATAAACCCTAAACTGGTTAAAAGTATTACATTATCTTTTTTAAAGTGCTTTAAGAGAAACTGAAGAATAAAGTGGAGCAAGTATCCACTTCCTATTCCTAAAAAGGTACCAAGGGTAATGGGTAAAAGACTGTAAAAATTTTGACTTAGTTGTTGATTCCCAATAAATTGCAGAGAAACGCTGGCCAGTAAAATGCCAATGATATCTATCCAAATGGATTCCCAGTGGAGAAAAAGTTCCACGTCCCTTTTTAAAGGATAGGTTTTTAAAAGAGGGTTGATAACTGTAGGGCCTGTGATTAGGGTTAAAATGGCTAAGAAAGTTGCAAAGGGCCAGGACAAATGGAGCAGGAACTTGGCACTTAACCCAGAGAGAAAAAAAGTGATTAAACTGGTGAACAAAAAGTTGGGGATAAAAAAGGAAGGAGGAGAGGAAAGCCCATAGGAGACAAGGCTTAACCCCCCTTCAAACAGGATTATGGCTAAGCCTCCTTCCAGTAAAAAAGGTAGTACTTCTTTTAAGTGAAGAGGGGAGATAAGATGAAAACCTGCAGGCCCTAGCAAAAGTCCAAAACCCAGGTAAAGCAAGAGAGGAGGCTTTTTAAAAAATTCTCCCAGTAAATACCCTAAAATACCTAAAACAAGGACTAAGATTAAGCTTTCCATAAAAATTAGGTTGTTGTAAGATTATTATATAGGTAGATATGTTTTTAAACTAAAAAAGGAGTAAGTGCAATGGGTATGGAATGTACTTTACCAGATTATAGTCAAATACCTTTAGAAGCCAAAGAAATTGTACAAAATACACAGACAATTGCTTTAGTAGGAGCAAGCCCTAAGCCGGAAAGGACCAGCTATCAAGTGATGAATTATTTACTGCAAGAAGGATTTAAAGTGATTCCTGTCAATCCAGCTCAAAGTTATATTTTGGAACAAAAGTGTTATCCTTCTTTACTAAATATTCCCCAGGAAATAGATATAGATACAGTGATTATATTTCGCCACCCTGATTATGTTTTAGATATAGTTAAAGAAGCTATTTTGAGAAAAGTAAAATACATCTGGCTCCAAGAAAGAATTATACAAGAAGAAGCCCTAAATTTAGCCAAATCTAAAGGAATTAAGGGAGTGATGAATTTTTGTTTTAAAAAGGTTCACTTATTATTAAAAGAAAACACCTTATAGGAAAATAAAATGGTGCCAGTGCTGGAACTTAGAAAAGTAAATTTAAGTTATGAAAAAAAATTTTTCAGGATTTAAACCTAAAAATTTATCCAGGTGATAAAGTCGTTTTTATAGGTTCATCTGGCATAGGCAAGACTTCTCTTTTCAAGATTATTTTAGGATTTATAAATGATTACCAGGGAGAGATACTTTTTTCTGGAGAAAAAGTATCTAAACAAAATATCTGGAAGATAAGAAGTCAAATAGCTTATATAGACCAGGATGTATCCTTTCCAGAAGGAAAGGTTGCAAATTTTTGGGAATATGTCTTTTCTTTAAAAGCCAATCAAAAAATAAAGCCTTCACTTGAAGAAAGAGAAAATATTTTTACCTTTCTGGAGCTTCCTTTTTCAGTGTTGGGGAAAAAAGTGAAGAAGTTTCTGGTGGGGAAAGACAGCGTTTGGCTTTGGCCATTGCTTTGTTGCTGAAGAGAAAAATTTTTTTACTGGATGAAGCCACTTCTTCTCTGGATAGAAAACTTAAAAAAAAGGTTGTGGATTATTTTTTAAATCAAAAGAGTCTGACGGTATTAAGCATATCTCATGATAGTGAATGGCTGGATACTAATAAAGCCAAGGTTTTTAATCTGGAGCAAAATAAATGGCAAATATAACAATAAGTTACTTTAATTTAGCTCATTCTTTTTTACTCTTGCTAATTCCTATAGGCTTAAGTCTTTTTTTTAAACTTTTTTTAGTTAAAGATGTTTTATACTCTGTTGCTAGAATGTCTTTGCAGTTGATTTTGATTGGATTGTTTTTAAAATACTTATTTAAATTGAATAATACCTGGATAAATATATTATGGTTAGCAGTAATGATTGTTACTGCTGTGTTTTCTGCGATAAAAAATTCTCCTTTGAAATGGAAAAAGGTGTTTTTGCCAGTATTTTTTTCTTTTTTTGCTTCTGTTTTTCTAGTTGTAATTTATCTTAATAGTTTTGTTCTTGATTTAGAAAAAATATTTGATGCCAGGTATTTAATTGTTTTAGGAGGAATGATTTTAGGAAACTCGATGCGTGGAAATATTGTAGGCCTTTCTTCTGTTTATGAAAAGATAAGAGATAATCAAAAAAGATATTTTTATTTACTTAGCCTGGGAGCAAATGTAAAAGAAGCTATTTTTCCCTATGTGCAAAGTAGTGTTAAGCTTGCTTTAAAACCCACTTTGGCAGCTATGGCTACCATGGGAATAGTTTCTTTGCCTGGCATGATGACAGGAACCATTCTAGGTGGGGCCAGTCCAGAATTAGCTGTAAAATACCAGATTATGATTATGTTGGGCATTTTATCCAGTACTACTATGAGTGTGGTCTTATCTATTGTTCTTACTTTTCCCTTTTGTTTTGATAGTGGTGGATTGCTTAAAAGAGATATTTTTAAAGAGGAGTAAAGCCTTTGAAAATAGGTTTACTGGGTGGAACCTTTAATCCTGTACACATCGGGCATCTACGCTTGGCTATAGAAGCTTTAGAAGTATATTCTCTGGATAGGGTTTGGCTTGTTCCTGCCTATATCTCTCCTCATAAGAAGCAAGAGAATATTTTACCTTATCCTTATCGTTTGCAGATGTTAAATCTTGCCTTAGAAGGATTGGAAAAGATAGAGATTTCTACAGTAGAAGAAAAACTTGGAGGTATATCTTATACTGTTAAAACTCTTGACTATCTTAATAAAAATTATACTCAGGATGATTTTTATTTTATACTAGGTGATAGTGATTTTTTATCCTTACCTACCTGGTATAAGGGAAATACACTGCTTGATTATACAAGCTTAATTGTAATTAGAAGAAATAATATAGACTTACAAGAACTTTCTCAATTTGCCTTTTCCTTTTTACAGGTAGAGAAAGAAACTACTTGGGGTTGGAAAAAAGGTAAGAATGAGGTTTTGCTTCTAAATTCTTTAGATATAAACATTAGTTCTTCTTCTATTAGAAGAAAATTTTTAAATCATAGAAACCTTTCCTTTTTACTGCCCGCAAAAGTAGAATTTTTTTTAGAAGAAAATAGAAATTTAGTGGAAAAGTTTTGGAGAGAGAAGGAAAAATAAGAATAGTCCTATTTTAAAAAGGGGCAAAAACTTTTAGCTTCTAAAGTATATATATTTTGAGTAGGATGAGCATAGAGAATAAGAGGGGGTAAAACTTTTAGGCCAGGGTTACCGTTTTTGATGGCTTTGACCAGGACGATTTTAGGATAATGATTTACTCTAGGATAGATAAAGAGTAGCTCTTTTACTCTAAATCTATTTACAACCAGTACTTCCATTAAATAATCCAGTTGTTCGCTTAAATAACATAGAAGTAGTTCTTTTTTATTTTTTAGCAGAAATTTTGCTCCCTGTATAAAGTCATTTAGAGTTGTTTTTTGTTCGAACTTAGCCTGGTTTTTATTTTCATAGGGTGAAAGCTTTCCTGTATTTAACAATCTGTAAGGTGGGTTTAAAAGAATTTGGTCGAAAAATTCTCCCTTTTTAAAAATATTAATACAGTTTTTTATATCTCCAATAAAAGGGAAATAGTTTTTTACCTTTGTTTTTTGTAAATTTTGGCGTAAATGGACAAGCATATGTAAATCAATGTCCATTCCCCAGACCTTAAGAGAAAGTTGAATGTTTTTTAAAATCAAGGCCAAACCTATTACCCCGCATCCACAACCTAGGTCTAAAATTTTCCAGTTGTTTTTGGGTTGAGCAAAAGAAGCCAAGAGTAAGGAGTCCAGAGCAAAGCGAAACCCCTTTTTAGGTTGGCTTAAAGACTGGGGAAAAGTACTTAAATCCATGAGTAAAAAACAAGCCCTGAAGGTATTTTAGGATAAAAATAGGTTGATTTTCTGGGCATAAGTTGATTTTGTAAACACATTTCTTGAAAAGTAGTAAGCTCTACCTTTTGTACTAAAAAACCAGCTTGATAGTGACCGGTTAATACTTCAGTTTTTACCTCTTCGGCAAAAGGGGTATATTTTATGTATTTTCCTGTTAGTAGTTTTTCTTCAGAAATGTTAAATATTTTCTTTAAAATATATTCGTCCAGGATATAAGTGCTTATGTGGTGAAAGTTATCTTTTCTTTCTTTTTTGTATTTAAATCCAAGTGTTTTATTTTTACTTAAGAATATAAAATCAAAATCATTTTTTGTATTATCTATATCTAAATTGGTTATAAAAAAATCAGAACTTGCCTTTTCTATTTTATCCAGATGGAAATTTTCTTCCCAGCTTAACAGTCTGTGGTAGGGAAGGATATTTACTCCTGGAGAAGACATGTTGCTTAAATACATAAAAACATAATCCCAGGGTCCAGGTCTATTTTGTATTTTTTGATAATTTAAAGCTGTTTCGTAGCGGTGATGTCCATCTGCTATAAATATTTTTTTATCCTGGAAAAAGTTTATGATTTTTGAGTTAAATTTTTCAGAAATAAGCCAGGCCGAGTGTTTTAAGTTTTCAGTTTCTCTAAAGGTTAACCAGCAGGGTGAAGTGCTTATTTCTTCTGCCAGCCTGGTTAAAAACAGAGTGCTATCTGCATAGAGTCCAAAAATAGGGCTAAACTGGGAAGAGGTGCTTTGCATAAGCTTTAACCTATCTTCTTTTGCTTTGGGATAGGTTTTTTCATGGGGAAACACATATTCTTTGCCTAAAGGACTTAATTTTAAGCCTCCCAAGACTCCCCACCGCGTAAAAGATTTATTTTCAACTTCATATTCAGTTTTAAGCAAAATAAAGGATTCTTGAGAAAGTTTTCTGAGGATTTCTTTTTTTTGCCATTCTAAAATATTTTTTTGAGCTTGTTCATAACTTAAGGGCAAATCAAGGTGAGCAAAATTATAATTACTTTTTTTAAATAGTATTTCTCTATACTTGTTATCGTACACATCATAGGGAGGAGTACATATATTTTGAGGGTTTATGTCTTTTCCCCAGTTGTAAGTGGTAAACAAAAGTGGTTTAAACCTTGGCATTTCTACTCCTTTTTTATTTTTTTCATAATTCCTTTTATAATTAATATAGAAGATTTGCTTTGTAAAAAATAGCTGCTTAAAATATAAAAAAGAGTTAAAATGATTATAGTTAGCAGTAATCCTAAAATATTCAATTTTAGTTTAAAGGCTATTAAGTAAATAATGGCACTTAAGCTTAAACAAATTGTAATCTCTTTTTTATCCCAATTTATTTTGATTTTTTTCTTTAAAAAATAAATTAACAAGATAATATTTAACCAGGAAGAAAAAGATACTGCCAGAGCTAAGCCTGCGTGTTTAAGTGGCTTCATCAATAAAAATCCCAAGGTGAGATTGGTAAATAAACTTAGTATGGAGATAAACACAGGCCTTTTGGTATCTTCAAAGGCATAAAAACTGGACACCAGGGTTTTGGTTAAGGAAAAGGCTGGCAAACCCAGGGAGTAAGCAATAAGGGCATGGGCTGTGAGCTCTACATCGGCTTGGGTGAAAGAACCATGGCCAAAAAGGGTTTGGATAATGGGAGTGGATAGAGCCATAAGCCCTGCTGCAGCAGGTAAAGAAATAAATAGGTTTAGGTTAATGGCAGTGCTTAAGTTGTGCTCCAATTCTTTAATCTTTTTTTGAGCTAAAAGGGAACTAAAGGTAGGGAGAGCTACTGTTCCAATGGCAATGCCAAATACTCCCAGGGGAAACTGGACCAATCTATCAGCATAGTAGAGATAAGAAATAGAACCTACAGGTAAAAAAGAAGCCAACAAAGTGATAAGAAGAATGTTTATTTGATATACTGCAGAGCCTAAAATAGTGGGTAAGGTTAGTAGAAAAATTTTTTTTAGTTCTTGAGAAAAGAGTTCTATTTTTCCTTTAAAAGAAAAGCCTGTTTTTTTCAGAGCTGGAAATTGACTTAGTGCTTGCAAGATACCTGCTGCTAAAACTCCTATTGCCAGGGTTTTGCTTATATTCAGCTTAAAATAATGACCAAATAGGGCAAAGGAAATTAAAGTTAAATTTAAGATACAGGGAGCTAGAGCCGGGAATAAAAAGTGGTCCAGGGAATTTAAAATACCCATATAAAGAGCTACCGATGAGATAAAGATAATGTAAGGTAAGCAGATTTGGGTTAGAGTTACAGTTAATTCAAATAATTGAGGTTTGTCTTTAAAGCCTGGGGCAATAAGAGAAATAAGACTATTAGCTTCTATTATTCCTAAGAAAACAATTAGGGAAAGGAGAAATATTATCCATATCTGTAGAGATCTAGCTACAACAAAGGCCTTTTGAAGACTTTCTTCTTTTGTTTTAGCAAATACAGGAATAAAAGCCATGCTAAGAGAGCCTTCGGCAAATAATCTTCTTAAAAGATTGGGTAAGCGAAAGGCCACAAAAAAGGCATCAGCCTGCGGACCAGCGCCTAAGGTGATGGCTAAGGTCAGGTCTCGCATAAAGCCTAAAATACGACTTAGAAAGGTGGCTGAGGCTACAATAAAGGTATTTTTAGCTAGTTTTAATAAATTGTTGGAAGCAGTAGTACTCACCAAAATTTTTCCAGTGGTTTTAGAGATGAAAAGCCCAAAAGCAAAAGTATCTCTAAGGGATTATTCTATAGAATTCAAGTTTGAAATTAGGGGCTATTTTGGGGAGGACTTAGTTTTTCTTGCAAGCTTTTCTCAAGCATTTTTTGCGTAAAAAAATCTCTAAAGATTAAGGGCTTATCTGGAGCATGAGCAGTGAAAATAGCCACAAGGGGTATACTTTTACTGTTAAGGGAATTTAAAAACTCTTCTCCTGCTGGGTTTTCCTGGCTTAAATCCACTTTTATCAATAATAAATGGTATTTAGTTTTTATTCTGGATAAAAAAGTTTCAGTTAAAACTGTCTTTTCTAAAAATTTACAAGTAGGGCACCAATTGGCTGTAAAATCTACTAGGATATTTTTTTTACCTAATTGGCTCAAAAAATAGTTTGGTTCATAATTTATCCATATTTGGGGTTTGTCAGGTCTTAAATTGGTCCAAAAAAGAGCAAGGATAATTGAAAGTAAAATAAGAATATTAAAAAGTAGTTTTGACCAGGACTTAAGTAAGTCAAGTTCCTTTTTTAGCCAGAATAAAAAGAATACAATACTTAAGGAAATTAAAATTTTTAGATAGAGGTCTTCTGGAAGTAAACTTAAAAGATAAATGCAGGTCCCTAAAAGTAAAAAAGCTACTATTTTTTCCAGGATAAGGTTGGCTTTAGAGGTTTTGGGAAAAAACTGGATAGTTTTGGGGAAAAGGGCCACGAGAAAGTAAGGCAGGCTTAAACCCAGTCCTATACTTATAAACACCAGTAAAATTACGGTGGGAGAGTTTAGTAGACTCCAGGCAAGCACTCCGCCTAAAAAAGGTCCGCTACAGGGCGTAGCTAAAAGAGTAATCAATAGCCCTGTTAGAAAGGAGTCAAGATAAGGGTGTTTGACATTGGCCTTTAGGTTTAAAATAGGCAAGGTAAAGAAGCCAAAAAGAGAAAGGGCCAGGAGAAAAGGAGAAAAAGGGTAGCCAGGATAAATAGGGAATTTTGAAATATAGCCCCCCAGTTTAGTTTGGTATAAGCCAAAAAAATTCCCAGGGCAGAAAAGTAAATCAATACTCCCAGGATAAAGAAGATATTATGTAATCTAAATTCCTTACTTTTTTCTTTTTGTTCTTCTTTGGATAGATTTTGAAAAGACCTTAATTTTAAACCCAGTACAGGTAAGACGCAGGGCATAAAATTGAGTAAAAAACCTGCGATTAATCCTAAAAGCATGGCCTTACCTAAACTGCTTACTTCCAGTCCAGGCAGAGCAGAGTCAGCTTTAAAGTCTGGAGGTAACACTTGAGATTGTTCCCACAGGCTTTTCCAGGCAGGAGCAAGTTTACTGTTTGGATTTTGTAATAAGAAATTAAATTGAGCGTTTACAGGATAACAACTTGTAGGGGAACAGAGTAACATTCTTATTTTGATTTTCAGATTAGAATTAGTTGAGTATGAAGTAGGTAATTTAATAAAAAAAGGAGTTTTTTTAGTATAAACTTGTACTGTGGTAGCAGGATTAAAATAGTCCTTTTTGGCCTGGGTGGGGGGATAAAAGACTGGAAGTGGTTTATTTCCTAGCCAGGCTGTAATTGTGGTGGGCTGACCTATATTCCTTTTTTGCGGTCCGTAAAAATACCAATCTTTATGAGGAGTTATCCAGAGGATAAAAAGTTTATCTTTCTCTATTTGGACAAACCTGGCTTCCAGGTCATAGGGAGGAGCTTGAAGGGCCCGGGCAGTGTTTATTAGAGAAAAGCTTGTTACAGCCAATAAAATTAAAAAAAGTTTAATTTTTTCATTGACAAGGCTTAGCATAGACTATAAATACTCCTTCTCACGGGTTGGGCTACTAGCTCAATTGGTAGAGCAGCGGACTCTTAATCCGTTGGTTCAAGGTTCGAGTCCTTGGTAGCCCACCAATCCAAGAGTTTAAGCCACCTGAAATGTTTCAGGTGGCTTTTTTTATTTCTCTTTAACCTGTTTAATTCCACCATCATTCCCAGAGCTCAATATCAACCTAAACTAACCTACAACTAACAAATGCGCAACTCTTAAAGTTTTTTAATATCTTATGATAAATAAATTAAACTCGCTCCCTGGAAAAGGGCAAGGTAAAGACTTCGGGTATTTTTAACAGGATTAACTTTATTTCAATGCTCTTTTCCTATAGGATTTACTTGACTTTAGGGATTTAGTGCTCATTTATTTATTCTTTGGGAGGAAGAGATATGTTTAGCTATGAACTGGCGGATAGAAAGCTGTCTTTAGTTCAAGGTGATATAACTAAGGCTTTGGTAGAGGCAATTGTAAATGCTGCCAATTCAGGCCTGCGAGGAGGCGGTGGAGTGGATGGCGCAATTCACCGAGCAGCTGGCCCTAAACTTTTGCAAGCTGGACAGGAAATAGTTCGCCAGCAGGGTCCTTTGCCTCCAGGTGAAGCTGTAATTACTCCAGGTTTTGAACTTAAGGCCAAATATGTCATTCACACGGTGGGGCCTATTTGGCGGGGAGGAGGGTTTCAGGAAAAGGAGTTATTGGATAAAAGTTATAAGTCCTGCCTGCTTTTGGCTCAAAAGAATAAAATAAAAAGCATTGCCTTTCCAGCCATTAGTTGTGGAGCCTATGGTTTTCCTCTGGAATTAGCAGCACCTATTGCTTTAAAACGCTTAATCTGGGGAATAAAAGAGGGGTTGGTCCAGGAAATTTATTTTTATCTCTATGCCCAAGAGACTTATACCTTTTTTGTGCAGGAATTTCAGAAATTGTTGGAAAAGGAGAATTAGATGGAGTTAAAGGGTACTACTATTTTGGCTGTAAAGAGAAATGGCCAGGTGGCCATGGGTGGAGATGGTCAAGTGACCATGGGGCAAGCAGTGGTTTTAAAGCACAAGGCCAGAAAAGTAAGAAGACTTTATCAAGATAAGGTTTTGGCTGGGTTTGCTGGAGCTACTGCTGATGCCTTTACTCTTTTTGAAAAATTTGAAGGAAAACTGGAAGAATTTAATGGCAATATTCTAAGGGCCAGTGTGGAATTAGCCAAAGAATGGCGGATGGATAAGTATTTAAGAAGACTGGAAGCTATGCTCATAGTAGCAGATAGAGAGCATATTTTGGTTTTAAGTGGAACAGGAGATGTGATTGAGCCTGATGATGGAGTGGTGGCTATTGGCTCTGGAGGTCCTTATGCCTTGGCTGCTGCTAGGGCTTTACTAAAAAATAGTGAGCTTGAGGCCAAGAAAATTGTCCAGGTGGCCATGGAAATAGCTGCTGATATTTGCGTTTATACCAACAACAATCTAGTTTTGGAAGTGTTAGAGGAGGAATAATTTGATGGAAAGTGTGCTTACTCCCAGAGAGATTGTTTCTGAATTGGATAAGTTTATTATTGGTCAAAAAGAAGCCAAAAAGATGGTAGCTATTGCCTTGCGTAATAGGTGGCGTAGAAGAAAATTGCCACCAGAGTTAAGGGATGAAATAGCGCCTAAAAATATTCTCATGATAGGCCCTACAGGGGTAGGTAAAACCGAGATTGCCAGAAGACTGGCCAAACTGGCTGGTGCACCTTTTTATAAGGTTGAGGCCACCAAGTTTACAGAAGTGGGATATGTGGGCAGAGATGTGGAATCCATGGTCAGGGACTTGATGGAAATAGGTGTAAATCTGGTCAAAGAAGAAGAAAGCAAGAGAGTAAGGGTAAAGGCAGAAAGCAATGCTGAAGAGAGGCTTTTGGACATCTTACTTCCTGCTTCCAAAGGAGAGGAAAATTTAGAAACCAGAGAAAAGTTGCGTGAGCTTTGGAGACAGGGAAAACTGGATGATAGAATGGTGGAAGTGGAAGTAAAGGTGTCTTCTGGTCCGCGTATAGAAGTGATGACCATCCCTGGTATGGAAGATATGGAAATGCAATTCAGGGACATGTTTAGCAAGGTTTTTCCCAAGAGAAAAAAGACCAAGAAGATGAAGGTAAAAGACGCCTTTGAGATGCTGGTGCAAGAAGAAAGCGAGCGTTTGGTGGACATGGACAGGGTAGTGGAACTAGCCAAAGAAAGGGTGGAACAAGGCGGAATTATTTTTATTGATGAGATAGACAAAATTTGTGGAAGTTCTTCTGGAAGCAGGGCTGAAGTCTCTAGAGAAGGAGTCCAAAGGGACCTTTTACCTGTGGTAGAAGGTTGTGTGGTCAATACCAAATATGGAATGATTAAAACGGACCACATTTTATTTATTGCAGCTGGAGCTTTTCACCTTTCTAAACCCTCTGACCTGGTTCCAGAATTGCAGGGGCGTTTTCCTTTACGCGTGGAGCTTCGCTCTTTAACCAAAGAAGATTTTTATCGTATCCTGACCGAGCCCCAGAACGCCCTGACCAAACAATATGAAGCCCTTTTAAAGACAGAAGGCATAGAACTGGAATTTACAGAAGATGCTTTAAAAGAAATTGCCAGCTTTGCGCAAAAGATAAATGAAGAAACAGAAAATATTGGGGCAAGACGACTTTACACTATTATGGAAAAGATTTTAACTGACTTATCCTTTGAAGCTCCGGAAAGAAAGGGCGAAAAGGTGGTTATTGATGCTGGTTATGTTCAAGAAAAATTAGCAGATGTAAAAGCCAATAGAGATTTGTCCAGGTATATACTTTAAGTAAGAAATAAAAATGGGCCGTATTTTTACGGCCCATTTGCTAAGGAAAAGAATTTATAAAAAGTAGATGGTAATCGGGATTAATCCAGCTGCTTTAAGAGAGTTTCTTTAATTTCTTCTATTGTTCCTTCACCATTTAATTCAATGTACTTAAACCCAGCTTTGGGAGCTAATTCTTTGAAGTAGTAAGCAGCAGCCAAAGTGCCAGTTTCAGCATCGTAATAGATATCATGTCTTTTGTTGATAGCAGCTTCGTCCTGGTCGTCAGAGCGAGTTTTTAGCTCTCCACCACATACACGGCATTTGCCATCCACAGGCTTAATAGCATCAATATAGATATTGTTGGGATGGTTGGGATCGTTTACGCAGAGACGTCTGCCCATGATTCTGTTTTTAGCCACTTCTCTGGGTAAAAGGATTTCAATTACATAATCCAGTTTCATCCCGGCTTCTTGCAAGGCTTCCCATAATTTTTTGGCCTGATTGATATTGCGAGGAAAACCATCCAACAGCCAGCCATCCTTGCCTTTTTCCTGCAAGGTCTCCAAAACCATGGGAATAGTAATGTCATCAGGTACCAATTCTCCCCGGTCAATGTACTCTTTGGCTTTTTTGCCCAGGTCAGTACCTTGAGAGATGTGCTCTCTAAAAATAGCTCCAGATTCTATATGGGCTAAGTTGTATTTCTTTTTTACCAAAGAGCCCTGAGTACCTTTACCACTACCATTGGGTCCAAAAATTAAGATATTCAATTTTAACTCCTCCTTTTTAGGAATTTTTTCACAATCCCTAAACCTTTTGCCAGCTCTTGTCAATTCAAGTTTGAACCAGATTTTGAAGAGGAAAAAAATATTTCCTTAAAGTTAGTAGCAAGTATTTATGTGAAAATTATAACTTTTATCTGTTTTGGGGAGTTAATTTCTATTTTACACTAAATTCTATTTCTGCACTGGCAGATTGATTTTTGAGTTGATTGTAGAGGATGGCTTTAAATTTATATTTTCCTGGGGGCAACCCTTCAACATTCATACTGTTTTGAAAAAAGATATCAAAGAGGGGTGATTTACTTATTAAGTGAATATTTAGAGCATCTTTTTTATTAAATATAACATTTCCACTTTCATCTAAAACCTGCATATCTTCTGTAAGCCAGGTTTCATATTGTCCATCATTTTCTTTGGTAAAAAAGTTTTTAGGTTCCATGTAAATAAGAAACTCTCCACTTCCTTGTAATTCAATTTTGTCTATAGGTGTGTAAGAGCCATAGTGAAAAATCCTGGAGCAAGGTATAAATTTCCTAATGCCCAAAGGAGCCTCATTTTGCAGAGAAATAATTTCTCTTTTTAAATTTTCTATTTCTTGATCATAGTCTCTGGCCTGGGAAGGTAGAGAGAAGCTAAGTAAAATTAAGCATAAAAATAAAATTTTTTTTAACATAACTTCCTCCTTGTTTTTAGCTTTTTAGTTGGAGTAAAATAATAGGTTCGAAGAAATATAGCAAGGGTTTTTCGGTTAAAGGGGAAAAGTTAACCAGCTTATAAGGTTGATATGGATTGGTTTTATTCCCTTAAAAAAGAGGGGAAGAAATTCTTGGCAAGGTGGGTAGGATGGGTTAAGAAAAAATGCTTGGAAGAAAATAAGGATAAAAATTGAAAAGGAAGGGTTTTTAAAATGGAAAATAATTTTCCCCATAAGCTGAAAACCAAGTTTATTTTTATTACAGGCGGAGTTTTATCCTCTCTGGGTAAGGGATTGGCAGCTGCTTCTCTGGGTGCTTTACTAAAGGCCAGAGGGCTTAAAGTAACCATTCAAAAGCTGGATCCTTATATCAATGTAGATCCGGGCACCATGAATCCCTTTCAGCATGGAGAGGTTTTTGTGACTGAAGATGGAGCAGAGACTGATTTGGATTTGGGGCACTATGAGCGCTATTTAGATCAACACTTCAGTCAATTAAATAACTTTACTTCAGGCCGGATATATCATTCAGTTATTACCAAAGAAAGAAGAGGCGATTATTTAGGGGGAACAGTACAGGTCATTCCCCATATTACAGATGAAATAAAGCGAGCCATTTTAAGTGTAGCTCAAAAGGATGAAGATGTAGCAATTATTGAAATTGGGGGGACAGTTGGAGATATAGAAGGATTACCTTTTTTAGAGGCCATAAGACAGTTGCGCTCTGATTTAGGTAAAGACAATGTACTTTATATTCATTTGACCTTGGTACCCATTATTCGCGTTTCTGGAGAACTAAAAACCAAACCCACTCAACATAGTGTAAAGGAACTTCGAAGTATTGGTATTCAGCCAGATATTATTTTGTGTAGGTCTGAGGTGGACTTATCCGAAGATATAAAAGCAAAGATAGCTCTTTTTTGTAATGTGGATAGAGATGCGGTTTTTACTGCTAAGGATGTAGAAAATATTTATGAAGTTCCCTTGGCTCTTTATGAAGAAGGTATTGATCAAAAAGTAGCTATTTTGCTTAGATTGCCAGCTAGAAATCCCAATTTAGACAAATGGGAAGAGCTTGTATATAAGTTAAAAAATCCTAAGGGCAAAGTAACCATTGCTATTGTAGGTAAATATGTAGATTTAAAAGAGTCATATAAAAGTTTACACGAGGCCTTAGTCCATGGTGGAGTTGCTAATGAGGTAAAAGTAGAATTAAAATATATAAATTCTGAAGAGCTTACTCCTAAAAACTGCGAAGAAAGGTTGCAGGGCGTGGATGGTATTTTGGTTCCTGGTGGATTTGGCTCTAGAGGAGTAGAAGGCAAGATTTTGGCTATTTCTTATGCCAGAAAAAATAAGATACCCTTTTTTGGAATTTGTTTGGGGATGCAGTGTGCAGTGATTGAATATGCTCGCAATGTATTGAAGTTAGAAATGGCCAATTCTGAAGAATTTGACCCCACTACTCCTCATCCAGTCATTTATTTGATGAGGGAATGGTTTGATTATCGGACTCAAAAAGTACAGAAGCGAGATAAAGATAGTGAAAAGGGCGGCACCATGCGTTTGGGTGCTTATCCCTGCGTGTTAAAAAAAGGGACCAAAGCACACCAGGCTTATGCTCAAGAGGAAATTATGGAAAGGCATAGGCATCGCTATGAGTTTAATAAAAAATATGCAGAAGACTTTGAAAAGCAAGGTTTACTTATTAGCGGCACCTCTCCAGATGGAGAGTTGGTGGAAATTGTGGAATTAAAGGATCATCCCTGGTTTGTGGGATGTCAATTCCATCCAGAATTTAAGTCCAATCCCATGCGTCCCCATCCCTTGTTTAGGGATTTTATTGCCAGTGCCAAGAAATATAACCAAGGGGCTAAATAAAGGTATGTCTGACTTGTTTACCTCTTCAAAGGAAAAGATTTTTTTTATTGCTGGGCCTTGTGTGCTGGAAAGCCTGGAACTGGCGTTAAAAGTGGGAGTGGAACTGGCCCGGATTAGAGAAAAACTGGGTGTTACAATTGTTTTTAAGAGTTCCTTTGATAAGGCAAATCGCACTTCTCTAGACAGTTTTAGAGGCCCTGGGCTGGAAACAGGCCTTAAGTGGTTGGAAAAAATAAAAAAAGAAACAGGTCTTCCCCTTTTAACTGACTACCATACTCCAGAGCAGGCTGAGGTGGTGGCTGAGGTGGTAGATGTTTTACAGGTGCCTGCCTTTCTTTGCCGACAGACAGATTTACTTTTGGCTGGAGCCAGGACTGGCAAAGTTCTAAATATTAAAAAGGGGCAGTTTTTAGCTCCCTGGGATATGCAAAGTGTGGTTCAAAAGGTAGAAGGCTTTAATCAAAAGCTTTGGCTTACCGAGCGGGGTACTTCTTTTGGCTACAATAACTTAGTGGTGGATATGAGGAGTATTCCTATTTTAAGCAGCTTAGGTTATCCAGTGGTTTTTGATGCCACGCATTCTGTTCAGCTTCCTGGTGGACAGGGTCGTTGTTCTGGCGGTCAAAGGGAATTTGTGCCCTATTTGGCCAAATCAGCAGTAGTTTGTGGTGCTTCTGGCGTATTTATGGAAGTACATCCAGAACCAGAAAAGGCCCTTTGCGATGGGCCCAATTCCTGGCCTTTGGAAAAGGTTTTTCCTTTACTTAAGCAATTGTTGGAGTTTTGGAGACTAAACTGTGAATACCAAGAAAGCCATTGAGCTGGCTAAAAATATAAAAATGCTGGTCTTGGATGTGGATGGGGTTTTAACTGATGGAGGCCTTTATTATGACCTCCAGGGGCAGGTGATGAAACGCTTTAATGTCCAGGATGGCCTGGGGATTAAACTGGCCCAACAAGCAGGATTAAAGATTGCAGTGATTTCAGGGCTTAAATCCAAGGCGGTGGAAAAGAGACTGGATGAGTTGGGGATTTTTGATTATTTTACAGGTTATACTCAAAAAATTCCTAAACTTTTGGAACTGGTTGAAAAAAATGGCCTAACCCTGTCAGAAGTGGCTTATCTCGGGGATGATTGGGTAGATGCTGCTCCTATGTTAAAAGTTGGTTTACCTATGGCTGTAGTCAATGCGGTTCCAGAAATAAAAGAAATTGCCCTCTGGATTAGCTCCAGGCCAGGAGGGCAGGGAGCAGTGCGAGAGGCTGTTAGTTTTCTCTTAAAAGCTCAAAATAAACTGGAGAAACTCTGGCAAGAGTGGGTTGAGTAAGTTTGTTAAAAAAAGTATTTCCGTTGTTTTTAATTTTACTTTTGGTACTGGGGCTTGGATACTGGATGCAAAAAAAAGAATCCACCTATTCTCCAAGTCTTAAAAATATAAAAGGTAAGATGGAACTAGAAGATATAGAATATCTGGACGGAGAGGGTGGAAAACTAAACTGGAAGTTAAAGGCTAAACTGGCTACTCAAATAGGTGAGGATATAATTTTACAAAATGTACAATTTGTTTACTTAGATAAACAGGAAACAAAAATATTATCTCCTGAAGGAAAAATAAATAACAAAACATCTGTAATTACCTTATATCCAAAGGTGAAGATAAGCAGAGGAGATATGCTTGTCTTTTGTGATAAGTTAATCTTTGATAAAGAAAAAGATAGGATTGACTTCCTGGAGGGTTTTAAACTTACAAAGGGAAAATACTTGGCTATAGATGGAGAAAGGGCGTATTTGAATTTAAAGGATAACTCCTTTCATGTACTTGGAAAAGTGAGGTCTTTATGGTTTCCGTAATTAGAGTATGTGTCCTGTTGAGTTTGGTTTTATTTAATTTTTCTCCTGCTTGGTCTAGCGAAAAACAGCCTTTGAAGATTAATTCCAACAAACTTAGTTATTTGCAGGAAAATAAACTCATAGTCTTTGAAGGGGAAGTAAAGGCAGATAATGGAGAAATGGAACTTGAGGCCAATAGGTTAGAAGTTTATTTAAAGGATGCTCCTCAAAATGAGGATTTATCTCCAGAAGAACAAAAAATAGAAAAGATTATTGCTATAGGAGATGTGCTAATCACCAAAGAGGGGCGTAAGGCCAAGTGTGGGCGAGCTATTTATTATCCTGCGGAAGATAAGGTGAGGTTAGAGGATAACCCCAGCATTTGGCAGGATAAAAATGTTATTAAGGGAGAGACTATTTTATTTTTCTTAAAGAATAATGCAGTTCAAGTGCTGGGAAATTCCAAGAAAAGAGTAGAAGCTGTTTTTTATCCTAAAAAAGAGGCCAAAATAGGTGAGTAATTTAAAGGGAATAAATTTACGGAAACGTTATGGTCAAAGAGAGGTAGTTCGGGGGATTTCACTTGCAGTACACCAGAGGGAAGTTGTTGGTTTACTTGGTCCCAATGGAGCTGGAAAAACAACCACTTTTTATATGCTGGTAGGTATTATTGAGCCTACTGATGGACAGGTTTTTCTGGATGATAGAGAGATAACTCCCTATTCTTTATCCACAAGGGCCAGGTTAGGTCTTAGCTATCTCCCTCAAGAAAGCTCTATTTTTAAAAAATTAACGGTTTTGGAAAATTTACTCTTAATTTTAGAATATACAGATATTCCTAAGAAAAAGCAAAAACAACGGGCAGAAGAACTACTAGCAGAGCTTGGGATTTTAAAACTAGCTAAACAAAAGGCTGCTTTTCTTTCTGGAGGCGAAAGGCGGCGTCTGGAGATTGCCAGGTCTTTAATTTTAAATCCCAAATTTATCCTTTTAGATGAGCCCTTTGCAGGCATTGACCCCATTGCCATTGACGACATTCAAAAGATAATTCTTACCTTAAAAGAAAAAAATATTGGCGTGCTTATTTCTGATCATAATGTGCGCGAGACTTTGCGTATCTGTGACCGAGCCTATCTGGTTTATGATGGCCAGATTTTTTTGGAAGGCACTCCAGAAGAGATAAGTGCCAATGAAAAGGCAAAAGAGATATACTTGGGAAAAACTTTTTGTCTTTAACTATTTACAGAGGGATTAAAGGTAGTTATATTAAATTTAAACTGGAAAAAATAAACTCAATATGGCCTTACAACTAAAACAGCAACTCAAACTAAGCCAACAACTAGTGATGACTCCCCAGTTGCAACAGGCAATAAAGCTGTTGCAACTCTCGCGCATTGAACTGGTGGAACTGGTACAACAAGAACTTCTGGAAAATCCCTTACTGGAAGAGGGCGAAGGAGAAGTTTCTTCTTTAGAAGAAGAGGTTAAAAAGCCTGAAGATAGTTTTAAAGAGATAGATGTGGAAGAAAAAAATCTAGCTTCCACTGCAGAATGGGAAAATTATCTGGGCAATTTTTCAAGTGTTTCCAAAGACAGTAAAGAGTTTGAATTGCCAGAGGAAATGGTTTCCTGGGAAGCCCGTTATGCTCCTAAACCCAGTTTGGAAGGACACCTGCTCTGGCAACTTCAACTTTCCAATTTTTCTCCCAAGGAAATAGAGATAGGAAAGGAAATTATAGGTAATCTGGATAGTAAGGGATATTTTACTTCCTCTATAGAAAATATTGCTGAGAAATTATCAGTAAATCCTGAGATGGTGGAAGAAGTTTTAACAAGGATTCAATTTTTTGACCCTGTTGGAGTTGGTTCTAGAAATCTAAAAGAATGCCTTAAGGTACAGCTAAAATATTTTGGTTATAAAGATGATGTTTTATTTACTTTAGTAGACGAGCATTTAGAGAACATTGAGAATAGGAAAATAGATGTTGTTTTGAAAAAACTGAATATAGGAAAAGAAGATTTACTCTCTTACATAGAGATTTTAAAGTCTTTAGACCCCTATCCTGGATCTCAATATGCAACTGAAGATATTGTTTATATAAGTCCAGATGTATATGTATTTAAATATGATGATGAATTTGTCATTCTCTTAAATGATGATGGAATTCCCAATCTGCGTTTAAATCCTCTTTTTGAAGAAATAGAGATTAAGCGTGGCCGTAAAAAAAAGGATTTTACCGAGGAAACAGAGTATTTACAAGAAAAAATGCGTTCTGCTATTTGGCTAATTAAAAGTCTACAGCAAAGGCAGCGCACTTTATACAAAGTGGTTGAGAGTATTGTCTATTTTCAAAGAGATTTTTTTGAAAAAGGCGTTGGTTATTTAAAACCTTTGACTTTGAAGGATGTTGCTGAGTATATTGGAATGCACGAGTCCACTGTAAGTAGGGTAACCAGTAACAAGTATGTATCTACTCCTTTTGGACTATTTGAGTTAAAGTTCTTTTTCAATAGCGGGCTTAGTACAGATAGTGGAGAAAATGTAGGAGCGGAAAGTATTCGAGCCAAGATTAAGGAAATTATAGATAAAGAGGATAAAAAGAAGCCCTTAAGTGATGAAGGAATTGCCAAGATTTTATATGAAGAGATGGGAGTAAATATTGCCAGACGTACTGTAGCTAAATATAGAGCAGCTTTAAATATTCCTTCTTCTTCTAGAAGGAAGTGTATTTTTTAACCTTAACCGAGGGAGGTTTCTATGCAGATTAAGTTTAATTTTAAGAATTTTGAGCCTTCTGATCACTTAAGAGAATATGCGCATAGTCGTTTTGAAAAATTGTCTAAATATCTTACTGGTAAAGACAATCCTGAATTACAGGTTAATTTTGAAGTAGAAAAATACAGGCATATCATAGAAGCCATTTTAACTGCAAAAAACCTTCATCTTTCTGCTACTGAAGAAAGTGAGGATATGTATGCTAGTGTGGATATGGTGTTAGATAAATTGGAAGCCCAGGTTAAAAAGATTAGAGAAAAGGCTAAAGATAGATATAAAAATAAGAAATCTGTGCGTATGGATGTCATTAAACTTTCTCAAGAAGAAGGGAAAAGTCCTGTTCCGGTAATTGAAAAGACAGATCATTTTGAACCCAAGCCCATGAGTGTAGAAGAGGCTGCTTTGCAGCTAGATACCTTAAACTATGAGTTTTTGGTATTTTTAAACGCGGAAAATGAGCGGGTAAATGTAATCTACAAGCGTAAAGATGGCAATTTTGGGTTGATTGATCCAGGGATCTAGTTATGCGTTTAGAACATTATTTAAAACCAGAATTAATAATTACCGAACTTTCAGCCAGAACCAAGCCAGAGGTTCTGGCTGAAATTGTAGATAAATTACTCGAGGTCTATCCAGATTTAAATGGGGCAGAAATTCTTAACCTCTTGCTGGAAAGGGAACGCCTGGGCACTACAGGAATTGGGAGTGGTATTGCTATTCCTCATGGTAAGATGGAAGGTTTAAAGGAAGTCTTGCTGGTAGTAGCTAGGAGTACAAAAGGGGTTGATTTTGACTCTCTGGACCACAATCCCGTGCAGATTATCTTTTTACTTTTAGCCCCAGAAGAAAATTTAGGAGAGCATTTAAAAATTCTGGCTCATATCTCCAGAGTTTTGCGGGATCAAGAATTTAGAGAAAGTTTTTTGGCTGCTAAGAGCAAAGAGGATATTTATTCCTTGCTCAAAGGTGTTTAAAAGTGAATATTAACTTTCCTCTTATTTTAGTGGGTGGCCTTTCTGGAGCGGGCAAGAGTACTGCTCTTAGAGTTTTTGAGGATTTGGGTTTTTTTTGTATAGATGGTTTGCCTTTTAGTTTGGTTTCTTCTTTGTTGGAACTTTTTGTCCAAGATAAGCTGAAGCGTTATAGAGGAGTTGCTCTGGGACTGGATTTGAGGCAGCTTGATTTTGGGGTGAGTTGGGATGGCTTGGTCAGGGAGTTAAAGGAAAAAAATATAGTTTTTGAACTAATTTTTTTAGAAGCTCAAAAAGAGATTATTGTTAAAAGATACTCTACCACCAGAAGACCTCACCCTTTAACTGGAAGCTGTCTGGGGTTGGAAGAAGCCATTACCAAGGAGCAAGAGCTTTTCACTCCTTTGCGAGATATGGCTCATCTGGTTATTGACACTTCTTTTTTTCCATTCACGATCTTAGAAGGGTATTGCAGGAAAAGTGGTCTTGGGATACTGCTACCTGGGCTATAAGGGTGCATCTTATTTCCTTTGGGTTCAAATACGGAGTCCCTTTGGAAGCAGATATGGTTTTGGATTTACGTTTTTTGCCCAATCCTTATTTTCAGGAAGATCTTAGGCCTCTTTCTGGCCTGGATGAGGAAGTGCAGAATTTTATCTACCAGCGAGAGGAAGGCTTGAGTTTTAAAAAAAGATTAGAAGAATTTTTGGATTTTTTACTTCCTTTATATGTAAAAGAAGGTCGATATCGTTTGACTATTGGTTTTGGTTGTACTGGAGGAAGGCATCGCTCTGTGGCTACCACAGAATTAATAGCTGATTTTTTGCGTAAAAAAAAATATTTTGTTTCTGTGGAACATAGACATTTAGAATTGGGGTAAAGATGATAGGTTTGCTTGTTGTAACGCATGGAAAGTTTGGGGAAGAACTGATTAAGGCCGCTCAAATGATTCTGGGAGACTTTTCAGGGTGCAAGTGGGTGTGCGTGGACAACCAGAAAAGTATGGATAAAATTTTAGAAGAAATAGAGCAAAAGGCCACAGAAGTAAATGAGGGCAAGGGGGTCTTAATCTTAACAGATATGTTTGGCGGCACGCCGACCAATTTGAGTTTATCCCTTTTGGGTAAAAGAGAAGACATAGAAGTGGTAACTGGAGTTAATCTACCTATGCTTATTAAGGCAGTAAATGAGAGAGAAAAGGAGTTAAGAGAACTGGCCTTGACTTTAAAAAGTACAGCCAAGCAGAGCATTAAGGTAGCAGGAGAAATTTTAAAAAAGCCTTTAAATGGTTGATATGTGGGTTAGAATTGACAATAGACTTGTGCATGGGCAAGTAATTGAAACCTGGATTCCTTATATCAAAGCTAAATTTATTTTAGTGGTCAATGACAGCTTGGCCAACGATATTCTACAGCAGGAAATAATTAAGCTAGCAGTTCCTAGCAATATTGAGATTAAATTTGTCTCTCTGGCTCAAGTGCAAATGGGCCTGAAAGGGCAAAAAAAGGAAACATTGGTGCTATTTGCCAATTGTCAGGATGCAAGAGTAGCTTTTGAACAGGGCTTTAAATTTGAAGTATTAAATGTAGGCAATTTGCACTATTCTCCAGGAAAGGAGCAATTTTGCGACCATATTGCCTTGAGTAAAGAGGATATTTTTTGTTTAAAATATCTGTTAAAAAAAGGAGTAAATTTAGATTTTCGTTGTGTACCCCATAAACCAGTACAGATAGAATTATGAACTACCTAGAACATCCTTATCTCTTTTTTCTTTTAGTCAGTTTTTTTTTGCTCTTTTTCCTGCTTTCGTTTTAAAATCAATATAGGTTTTTTAGAACGTCCTTTAGTAGTTGCTTTTTTGTGGTCACTTTTTAGTGGCCAAAAGGATATCTCTCTTAATTTAGGTATATTTTTTGAACTTCTCTGGCTGGATTTATTTCCTGCTGGCACCTTTATTCCACCTCAAAGTGTTTATGCTGTATTACTTACTTTAAGTATAAGTTATATTTTTGCTTTAAAAAATATTTCTCAGCTTTGGGCTTTAATTATAATAACCAATTTATTCAGCTATATATGTGTTTTTATTGAAAGGCAAAGTAGATTGCAGGATAATTTAAGTTATAACAAACTTTTAAAAAGGATTAAATCTAAAGATGATTTAAAATTGAGCTCTATAATTAGAATGTCTATTTTTAGAAGTATAGTTTATAATTTTATATTTTTTTATTTATCCTTGATAGTTATCTTTAATTTTTACAAAACTATTCTACCTTTTATTCCTGAAATTAAATTTATAAATTGGAATGTACTTTGGATTGTAGCTGCTATTGGTAGTATTCTTAGTTTGCGAATTCAAAAATCCTATGTTTTATTTTTTCTTGGATTTACATTGTTGGGAATTGTCTATTTAGGTGCTGGATTCTAAAAATAAGTATATATAGCCAATACCTATTAGCATTGCTGTTTCTAAGCGTAGAGTAGAGCTGCCTAGAGAAACAGAGGTAAATCCTTTTTGTTTCAGGTAAGTAGACTCTTGTTCGGCAAAGCCACCTTCTGGTCCAATAACTATAAGTATGTTTTTCTCTAGAGAGATTTTTGTCAATAATCTCTTTTCCTCTTTTCCCAGAAAAATAGTTTTTGGTACTCTGAATTGGAATTGGTTAACTCTTCCAGTGAGTTTAGTATTTTGATTTGAGGTAGCCAGGGATTTTGGCACTGTTTTCCTGCATTGATAATTTTTTTTAACCAACTTTCTTTTATTTTTGGAGTAAAGGGAGGAGAGAACTTGGCAGGCCAAAAGAGGATTTCCCAGCATTTTAATTCCACGCACTTTTCCAGGATAAAATCCCTGTTTTTTGCCCTTTGCCAGGCTAGAGCTACTTTAATTTTATTTTCAGGTTCAGGATGTTGGGTTATGGATAAAGGCTCTAACAATACTCTTTTTTTACTTATATCTTGTACTTTAAATAATCCTTCTTTTCCATAGCCATCAAAAACTCTTATTACTTCTCCTTTTTTACCCCTTAATACTTTTATAAAATGTTTACTTTCTTCTTCATCTAGTTGGTAGGGACTTTGCCAATTTTTTTTATTTAAATAAAAAGAGTTTAATCTGGCCATATTTAAAAAATAGATAGACAAATTAGGGTTAATACAATTAATCCTATGCTAATAAAGGGAAGGGAATAGATATACATGTCTTTTAAATTTATCCTGGTACTGGTAGAAGTAACAAAAAGAGCAATACCAAAGGGAGGAGTTAGCATGCCCAGGACCAAGTTGTAAACTATTATTATACCTAGAGACAGAGGGTCTAGATGTAGAGCTAGAGCCAAGGGTAGTAAGGTGGGTACTGTAAGATAAATAGCAGCAACAGTTTCTAAAAAAGAGCCAACAAGAAGTAATATAAAGTTTATAGTGAGCAGGAAATATATTTTAGAAGTATTTATCCAGGATAGGGATAAGAGGTTAAGCAGACTTTGATCTATTGTTAAGAGATAGGAAAAGGCAGATGCTGTTGCAATAATGAAGAGAATCTGGGTTGTATTTATAGCGCTTTTAATCAGAATGTCTGTTATTTTTTTCTTTTTTTTATCTTTTTTGAAAAAGTATAGACCAAGTAGAGAAAAAGAAAAGAACCTTCGGTTACAGTTACAATTCCATATAAGAGAATAAAAATTATGGCAAAAGGAATGAGTAAGTAGGTTATAGTTTCTTGAATGGCTGCTAAGAAGGGTTTTTGAAGAGAAGAAAAGGAAGTCAGATTGTTCTTTTTTTCGTAAAAATGTACATACATTAAAAGACAAAAGGCTGTTAGCACACCTGGTAGCAAAGAGAGTTTAAACAGTTCGGTTATAGATACCTGGGCCACTACACCGTAAATAATTAAAGGAATGCTTGGTGGAATGATAGGTCCTAAAGTAGAGGCAGCAGCGATTAAAGAGGCAGAGAAGTTACGTGAGTATCCCTTTTTGGTGAGGACAGGGAAAAATACACTGGCCAGAGCTCCAGCTTCAGCTGCAGCAGCTCCTGTGAGTCCAGAAAGAAAAAAGGCCATAAGGACAGTAATTCCTCCCAACCTCAATCCTATCTTACTTCCCAGATAGCTGCTAATTTCTGCTAGTTTTTGGGGATAATTGCTATTTACCAAAAGTTCTCCCCCTAAAAGAAAAAGTAAAATTGCAGTTAGAGGATAGGAATAAAGGCTGGTAAACATTCTATACAAAATAAATTCTAGAGGTAAATTATAAACCCAAAGGGCACTACCTAGGGTAGCAAACAAAAGGCTAACTCCAATGGGTATTTCTAACAGGAGTAGGATAAAAAGGATACTTAAGCTAAGAATCATGGTTGGTTAGTGCATAGAAAATAAAGCCTATAGCAGTCCAAAGAAAGGCCAGGTAGCCCAGACCTAAAGGGATTTTAAGTAAAGGGGTTTTTTGCCACCAGTTTTGTATACCTAGTTTGCAGGAGCTAAATAAAAGCAATATCCCGGCTAGAAAAGTTAAAACTTTTAATAACAAGTTGGTATTTAAGTTAAAAATTTGTATTTTTAACAACTCTTGAGAAAAAGAACTAAAGGCAAAGTAAAAGCAACTAATAAGAGGAGGCAAAGTTGAATTATCTCTAAAGTAAAACTAAATTGAGTAAAATTAAATAATCTAACTATTATTTGTAAAAATATACTAAAACAAATAGCCACCAGAAAAAATAGAACTAATTTTCTGGTGGCTATAAGGTAGTATTTTATTAATCTGGACATTAACTTAGTTTTATTCTAGCTGTTCCTTGAGTATAAAAGGGAAGAGTTGTTTTTTGAGCAGTTAATTTCTTTTTCCCATCAGTAATAATAAATTCTTGTTCTTCACTATATTCTACTTTTACGTAAGCTAAAGCTATAGCATAACCTAGAGAGGGAGCAAAGGAGCCACTGGTTACTATTCCTGCTTTTTGGTTATTGCAATAAACCTCATCATTATGTCTGGGACTTCTTTTACTATCTACCTTTAGAGGAATAAGTTTTTCTTTAACCTGTCCTAAATTTTCCTTGCCAATGAAGTTTTTTTCAGAGGTAATAAGAAAGCCATAACCTGCTTCTACTGGAGTGTGCTCTTCATCCAGATCCTGGCCATAGAGGGGAAGACCAACTTCTAAGCGCAAGGTATCTCTGGCTCCCAATCCTCCTGGTTTGACCAGGGGGTGTGTTAGAAGCTCTTCCCAGACTTCCTCTGCCTTTTCCCAGGGCAAATACAACTCACAGCCCAGTTCTCCGGTATAGCCAGTCCTGCTTACTAATATATTGATATCTTTAAAGACTATTTTTTTAAAAGAGAAGTATTTCAAATCATTAAATTCTTGAGCAAAAACATCTTTTAAAACCTCAAAGGATTTAGGACCTTGTAAGTCTAGCTTGGCAGTTTGAAAAGAAATATCTTCTATGGTGCTAGAAGTTAGATGTTTTTTAAGCCAGTTAAAATCAGTTTCTATTCTGGCAGCATTGACCACAAGCATAAACTTATTTTCTTCTAAGCAGTAAACAATAAGGTCATCTATAACTCCACCTTTTTCATTTAACATAAAACCATATTTACATCTATTGGGAGGAAGCTTGGCAAAATCATGCGTCAAAATAGAGGCGAGTTCTTCTCTGGCTTTATCTCCTGTTACTATAAATTCTCCCATGTGACATATATCAAAAAGAGAAGCTTCTTTTCTACAATGTAGGTGCTCTTTAATAATTCCTTCATATTGCACAGGCATTTCCCAGCCACCAAATTCAACCATCTTGGCTCCATTTTTTTTATGCCAAGAATTTAAAGGTGTCTTAAATAGTTCCATATCCTAACTCCCTTGTTTTAGTTTTTTGAATGGCCTTTAGTTCATCTAAGAGACTTACCAGACGGCCATAAATTTTTTTTATTTCTTGTCCATAAGGTGTTAAGTTGTCTTCTTTTTGTTTTATGTATTTTTTTACTAGATAAGAATCACTTAACATCTTATCTAAAATAGCAATAGCTTTAGATATAATATCTTCAAAATAAGTTACTGCTTCAAAACGAAGATCATTTATTATTTTGTAAGTTAATTTAAGCATGGTGAGATAGTCAATTTTTTGATTGTTGTAAATTCTTTCTTTCAAGTCTTCTAGGATTTTTATTTTTCTAGCTTGCTGTATATAACTATACTTTTCCCATACTTCTCTATATAGATTGTTATGTTCATTAAATATGTCAAATAGTTCAGAGTTAAGTAAGTAGTTGTCTAAAACTTTGTTTACATTTGCATAAAATTCATCAGAATATCCGATTATCCTTCTTTGATGTTTTGATAACCAGGAGTATAGAAATTTTAATCTTTTTTCATGAGTATCAGTCCCTTCTACTATTTCTCTTTTATATTTTACTCTTCCTGTAAACTCGCCTTTGACAATATCGTTTAATTTTAAAACCAAGGTGTAAGTATCTTTTATTACGTTGATATGATCCATTTTTTGATAAGTTAAAGGATGGATTATTTCTTGTTTAAATATAGATAAAGCTCTATCTTCTCTTATGTTGTTGGGGTCATATTTGTGTTGTTTATAGGTTACTTTTAAAATTACCACTTTTCTTTTTCATCTAAGTAAAATCCCTTTTGGCTTAAGAAGTTGTGTATTTCTGGTTTGGGGTTATCCACACTAACCAGGGCTATTTTTTCCACGCGAGGATAAAATTTATTTTCGGGGTGAGAATAAAGAGTAGTAATGGTTCTATCGCTTTGCCCTAAAACTCTTATCAAAAAGTTTTCTCCCAGCTTAAAGAGTCTTCTGGAAAAGAGGGCTGCAGAAGTCCTCCTTTCTGAGACAATAGGAAATCCATACAGTTCCATTAAGAATTGATAAACAAAGCTTCTATTTAATTCATAGAGGCAATTGTCATTGGGTTTAAATTTTTTTATACGCAGGCCAAATCTTTTTAATTCTGTGTCCAGGTCAGAAGGAAAAGAGGCATATACCCCTGCCAGGTAAAAGTTGTCTTCTCCGTCCAGGGCTAAAACATGGGCTCTATCCATTTCCAAAATATAGGGAAGAAGGTCTGGATAGGTTGCCAGAGAAGTTAAATCCTGGTCTTTAAATTTTTGTTTAAAGTTATCCTGATAGGCTTTGGGTAATCTGGATAAGAAGGTATTCAGGTTGTTTTCAAAAATTATTTCAGGAAGAGGACAGATGGTATTTTCTTGATAAAATTTTTCTTTGCTGGTGTGTAAGATATCAAACTGAAAAATTTCATGAAAATAATCAATAGGTCTAGCTAAAGCTACCAGGCTAAAGCCAGGGAGGTTTTCATATTCATATAAATCTGCTTCAAAAGAAGGCAGCAGTTCTCTTGCTTCTACCAGAGGGTAATTCTTGTTTTCAAAATAGGGTTTTACCAGACAGAGTTTTATCTGGACTAAATTGAGGAAAAATTTTAGAGCGAATAAGTCGTTTATTTTTTTGGATAAAGAAGGAGTATTTTGATTTAGCCAGGTGACTTCAGGTGTTTCTGTGAAAAGTGTTGTCCAAGAGGTTAAGCTCATTTTTTACTCCTTCTCAAAACCCAATTTTCATAACTCAATTGGAAAAAATATTCAACAGTTAAATAGAGTTGACCTCTTAGATTTGCTTCCTTACACTAAAAATATTTAAAGCCACAGGAGGAGTAAACATGAACAAAAAAGATAAGTGTCCTCGGGCTCAAGTGAATGCAAAGTTTTGTACCTGTACTTATCCTGGATGTCCCAAACATGGCCTTTGTTGTGAATGCTTACACTATCACCGCCAAAGAGGCGAATTGCCAGCCTGTTATTTTACTGAGGAAGAGGAAAAGACCTACAATCGTTCCCTAGAATTTTATTGTCAGAGACATTTGAAGTAATCTATGGCTAAATCTCTTTGTCTGGATAATATCTTGAGTTTAATTTGCTCTGTATTTGATGCCTATTCAGCAGTGCTCTTTTTACGGCAGCAAGAAAATGAATATGTCTTAAGGTCGTTTTTTAGTCTGGGAGATAATATTCTTCCCCGATGTACTCTTAGTCCAGGCAAAGGATTGGTGGGTTGGATTTTAAAAAATGGGCAACCTTTGCGTTTAAGTAGCTTTAATAGGGAAAGTGCTTGTTTAGGCTATTATCAAGGCAATGAAGAGAATAAAATTAAGGCCTTTATGGGCTGGCCCTTATCTCACAATTTAGGTGCCCTATGTGTGGATAGTAAAAGGGCTCATTCCTTTAGTGAAAAAGACCTTAGAATCTTGAGTCAATTTGCCCAGTTAATAGAGCTTTTGGAACAGAATTTTTGTCAAATTGGTCTTGAAAATAAAAAATTAATTTTTTACAATTATCTAAAGCTTATTTGGTCTTTACCTAGGAGTTCCTTGAAGTGGAAGGTTTTTTTAGCCAAGCTCCTGAAATTGATGGAAGAAGCTTCTGGCTTTTCCTATGTTTTGTTCGTAGCCAGAGATGAAGTGGGAAAAGGCTTTTTTATTGAAGGGTGCAATAAAGAGTTATCTGCAGAACAAGAAAAGGTTAAATATCCCATTGATTATGGTTTGTTAGGTTGGATTTTTCGAGAAGGGCAACCTGTATTTAAGGATAAAAGCAAAGGAGAAAAAGAGTTAGATATTTTGGGAGAGGAAGGCTTGTCTTTTAAAAGCTTAGTTTGCTTGCCTTTAGTTATCAATAAAAAGACTCGCTCTATTTTGGTTTTTGCTGATGAAAAAGAATTGGAAATTGAAGAAGAACTAAAGGATTTTTTTTACTTACTAAGAGATTATCTTACTTTGTTTCTAGAAAATTTATATTTTAAGAATAGGGCAAAAATATAAGAGGACTTTATGTTTAAAAAATTATTTGGCTTTTTGGGTAAAAGTTTGGCTATGGATCTGGGTACAGCCAATACCCTGTTGTACACTCCCAAAGATGGTATAGTACTCAATCAACCCTCAGTGGTTGCTCTGGATGCTAGAAGTGAGCGAGTCCTGGCTGTAGGTAGTGAAGCCAAAGAGTTCTTGGGACGTACTCCTGATAAAATTAGGGCTATTCGTCCTTTAAAGGATGGAGTTATTGCTGATTTTGAAGTTACCCGTGCCATGATTACCTATTTTCTAAAGGAAGTCATTGGCGGATATAAACTTTTTAAACCCAAACTGGTTATTGGAGTGCCTTCAGGCATTACTGGAGTAGAAAAACGGGCAGTTATTGAATCTGGTCTTCAATCTGGAGCCAGAGAGGTCCTGTTAATAGAAGAGCCAATGGCTGCAGCTATTGGTGCAGGCCTGCCCATTACTGAGCCCAGGGGTAATATGGTGGTAGATATTGGAGGTGGCACTACAGAGGTGGCAGTTATTTCTTTATCTGCTGTGGCCTATGCTGAATCTGTTCGGGTGGCTGGAGATGAAATGAACGAGGCCATTCAAAGATATATGCAGGAAGAGTTTCAGCTTTTGATTGGAGAAAACATGGCTGAAGAAGTCAAAATAAAAGTAGGTGCTGCCTATCCTTTGGCTGAAAAGCTGGTTTGTAGGGTTTCTGGGAAAAATTTGCTAGATGGTACTCCCAAGTTTGTGGAAGTAAGTGATGGACATATTCGAGAAGCTATTGCTGAACCAGTAAGCATTATTGTCAAATCTGTAAAAAGGGCTTTGGAAAAAACTCCTCCTGAACTGGTTGGAGACATTGTGGACAATGGTTTACTTTTGGCTGGGGGAGGAGCTCTTTTGCGCGGCCTGAATCAACTCATTAGTAAAGAAGTTGGAGTAAAGGTAAATATAGATGATGAACCTCTTACTACAGTAGTAAGGGGAGCTGGTAGGACCTTGATTGAAGAAAAGGTCTTTAGTCAGGTTTTTATCAACTAAAGGGAAAGGTAAGCCAGCTTTTTTTTAAAAAACTTACCACTAAAGGAGTTAAACAACTTAAGTTAGCTGGAGACTTTAAATCCAGAGGAGAAAAACTCCAGAGATGCTTCCAGGAAGAAAGTTCTTTTTTATCCATATTTAAAAAACTTTGATAGACATAAATAAATTCCAGATTGGTATCTAAAGAAGCAGGAAAAGTAGTAAGATAATCAATTCGATTAGGTAATCTTAACCCAGAAGCAAGAATACAGTCCTTTATTTGGCCTAAGCGGCTTCTTTGAGGATATAAATGATTGTAAAAAAAATCAAAATGTCCTGCAAAAGGTTTATCTTTAGTCCTTTTTATTAAGACAATTTCTTTTTCCCTAGTAAATAAGAACAGCACAAAGGAGCGATGAAATAGTCCTTGTAAGTGGACTTCCTTTTCTGGAAGTAAAGCCAGAACTTCATTGTTTTCATCTACTACTTCTAAAAAACTATCTTGAGAAGAGGAAAATTTATTCATGAAATATGAATTTAGAAAACTTTCTCCTGAAAATCTAGAAGAAATTTTATTTCTAGAGCGAACATGCTTTCCCCACCCCTGGAATAAAAAACAACTGCAATTGGCCTTGCAAAATCCTTCTATTTTTATGTTTGGGGTGTTTAAAAATAGTTTAGTAGCTTATGTTTCTTGTTTCTTACTGTTAGAAGAAGCTGAAATTTTAAACCTGGCTGTGCTCCCCTCTTTTAGAAAGCAAGGGTTGGGCAGTTTTTTACTAGAAAACTTACTCCTGTTTTGTAAAGAACAAAAAGTAGAGAAAGTTTTTTTAGAAGTGAGAGAAAGTAATATCATTGCTCAAAAGCTATATTTTAAGTTTGGATTTAAACAGGTTGGTCTTAGAAAAAATTATTATCCTGACAATAAAGAACATGCTTTGCTTATGGTTTTGAATCTAAAAGAGTAACTTAAATATTTTTTGGTTACCCTCATCTATATATTTAAAACCCATTTTTTTAGCTAAGGTATAATATTTTTCCCATTCCTGGTAGGTAATGGTTTGATTTAATTCCTCGTAACTTGATGCCAAATAACAAGGCCTATACTGGTCCATGATATTTAGATACACATCATACATTTTATTTTCAGCCATAAATTGAAGCCACTTTTCCACTTCACCCAGGTTATTAGGCATAAGTAAATGCCTGAGCATAAGGCCTTGATAGGCTATGTTGTCTTTAAATTTTATGCCTCCTACCTGAGCATACATTTCCAGGAGATTTTCTTTAGCTCTTTGAGGGTAGTCCCTGGCTTGGCAGTATTTATGGGCAGAGGAAGAGGAAAAAAATTTTATATCAGCCAGATAAATGTCCACAATTCCTTTTAGCTTTTTTAAGCTGTCCAGACTATCATAACTACTGGTATTATACACTATGGGAATTTGTAATCCCTTATTTAAAGCTATTTCCAGGGAACTTACAATAGGGTATAGTACATGAGAAGGAGTAACCAGGTTGATATTTTCTGCGCCCTGTTTTTGTAATTCTAGCATAATATGGGCAATCTGGTTGGGATAGAGTTCAGGAAAGGTCTTTTCACTATGGCTAAGAGTGTAATTCTGGCAAAAGACACAGCCCAGATTGCACTGGGCAAAAAAAATGGTGCCTGAACCTCCTTTACCTACCAAAGGAGATTCTTCTCCAAAGTGCAGGTCATAGCCTGCTATTTGAGCCAGTAAGCCAGTTTTACACTTTCCTAGCTGGCTTTTTTCCCGGTTTACCTTACAGTTTCTAGGACAAAGGGTACAAGACTTTAGTTGCTCTTTGAACCAGGGAAGGACTTCTTGAACTTTAATTAGTTTGGCTTTTTGCATAAGGAAAAGCGCTCACTTACTTGCCAAGTTGTAAACTTTTTTTTAGTGGGATAGGGAGTTTTTGGCAATAATCTTTTTAAGAGGAGTTTAATGGAAAAGATTACCCTTTTAGATATAGTAGGAGCTAAAGCAAAAAAGAAAATAAGCATGGTTACGGCCTATGATTATCCTTCAGCTGCTTTAGTGGACAAAGCTGGTATAGATTTAATTTTAGTGGGCGATTCCCTGGCCATGGTGGTTTTGGGATATAAGGACACTTTGGCTGTGAGCATGGAAGAGATGCTCCATCATACCAGAGCTGTAAGTAGGGGAGTAAAACGGGCTTTTATTATTGGCGATATGCCCTTTTTATCCTATCAAACAGGGGTCAGGGAGGCTGTTTTTAATGCTGGCAGGTTTTTAAAAGAAGGTGGAGCCCAGGCAGTAAAACTAGAGGGAGGGATGGAAATTTTACCCCAAGTTAAAGCCATAGTAGAGGCAGGTATTCCTGTTCAGGGGCATATTGGGCTTACTCCTCAAAAGTATAATCTTTTGGGTGGTTTTAAAGTGCAGGGGAAAACTTCTGAGGCTGCTTTTAAGTTGTTAGAAACAGCTTTAGCCCTAGAAGAAGCTGGTTGTTTTAGTTTGGTTTTAGAAGCTATACCAGAAGAAGTAGCCAGGATGATTAGTGAGCAAGTTTCTATCCCCACCATTGGCATTGGTGCAGGCAGATATTGTGATGGCCAGGTTTTGGTTTTCCACGACTTGCTTGGGTTGTATTCTCAGTTTACACCTAAGTTTGTGAAAAGGTATATTAATTTGAGTGAATCTATAGAAAAGGCTTTAAAAAATTTTAAAGAAGAAGTAGAGCAGGGAGTGTTCCCTGCAGAAGAGCATGTTTATCATTTAGAACCAGAGGAAAGAGCAAAATTAAAAATAGAGTAAAGGAGTAGTTATGCTTTACTTAAAGGATGTTGAGGTTGCAGGTAAAAGAGTATTGGTAAGAGTTGATTATAATGTTCCTTTAGATGGAGATAGAGTTGTAGATGATACCAGAATAAGAGCTAGCTTGCCCACCCTTAAGTATTTGCGGGAAAAGGGAGCAAAAATTATTTTGTGCTCTCACTTGGGTAAACCTAAAGGAACAGTAAAACCTGAATTTTCTTTAAAACCAGTAGCAAAAAGACTTAGTGAGCTTATAGAACAAGAGGTACAATTTGTAGAGGACTGCATTGGAGATAAGGTCCTTGCCAGAGCCAATGAATTAAAGAAAGGGGAAATTTTACTTCTGGAAAACCTGCGTTTTTATGCAGGAGAGCAGGATAATGATGCTGATTTTGCTAGCAAACTGGCCCAAGTGGCTGAGGTATATGTAAATGATGCCTTTGGAGTAGCTCATCGTAAACATGCTTCTGTAGCTGCTATTTGTCAGTATGTGGCAGTGTGCTGTGCAGGTTTTTTGCTGGAAAAGGAACTTCAATATCTGGGAGAAAATTTAAAGCAGCCTGAACGCCCCTTTGTGGCAGTTTTGGGAGGAGCCAAGGTATCCACCAAGCTGGGGATTCTTAAGGCATTTATCAAGAAAGTTGATAAAATCATAGTGGGTGGAGCTATGGCCAATACTTTTTGGGCTGCGCAGGGGTTTAATATGGGCAATTCTTTAGTGGAGCCAGAGCTTTTTGAGGAAGCAAGAGAGATTTTGAACTTAGCCAGGGAAAAGGGAGTAAAACTTTATTTACCTGTGGATTTTATCACAGGGATTAGCCCTAAAGAAAAGATAGGTAAAGGAGTATGTCCTTATCAGGAAGTCCCAGAGGAAGAGATGGCTCTGGATATAGGTCCTGCTACTTCTACTCTTTACGCTGAAGTATTAAAGGACGCCAAAACAGTTATTTGGAACGGCCCTATGGGAGCTTTTGAAAATCCAGTTTTTGCGCAAGGGTCTTTAAATTTAACTGAAGATATTGCCAGAGTAGACGGATTAACCATTGTGGGCGGTGGCGATACCGATTCCCTTATTCATAAAGCTGGAGGCGTGGATAGGTTTAGTTTTATTTCCACAGGTGGAGGTTCTTTTCTAAAATTTTTAGAGGGTAAACCTCTACCTGCTTTGGTAGCTTTGGAAGAATGTACTGAAAACAAAAAGGGGAGTTAGGCTATGAAGACCTTGATTGCTGCAAATTGGAAGATGTTTAAAACCTGGGAAGAGGGGGTAATTACAGCTAGAGAAATTTTAGTGGGAACTCATAAAGATTTGCCTGAAGATAGAGAAGTCTTGATTATTCCTCCCTTTACTTTGTTAAAAGGAGTGGGAGAGATTTTACTCAGTCAGAAGAATTATTCTTTAGGTGGACAAAATTTTTATCCTGCCAAGGAAGGCGCTTTTACAGGAGAGATTAGTCCTGTACAACTCCTGGATTTAGGGTGTAGCTATGCCCTGGTGGGACATTCAGAGCGTAGGCATATTTTAGGTGAGAAAAGTGATTTTCTGGCCAGTAAGGTAAAGGCGGGGTTGGAAGCAGGTTTAAAGATTATTTTTTGTATAGGAGAGACCTTAGAAGAGCGTAAGGCTGGGAAAATCAAGGAAGTTTTAACTAGTCAGCTGGAAGAGGGGTTAAAAGAAGTGGAGAAAAATTTAGCCCCAGAACTGCTTACCATAGCCTATGAACCAGTGTGGGCCATTGGTACTGGAGAAGTGGCCGGAGAAGAAGATATTTTAGAAGCCCATGCATTGGTCCGTGATTGGTTAAAAAATAGATTCGCCAGTGGAGATAAGATGCGTATTCTTTATGGTGGTAGTGTAAAGCCTGATAATGCGGCTAAAATTCTAAGCCTTGACAATGTCAATGGAGTACTGGTAGGTGGTGCAAGTTTAAAGGCAGAAAGTTTTAATCAAATTATTTTGGCTTAAGGCCCATAAAGGAGGAAGGGGATTGGAAAGCTTAATTATCACCATTCACATAATTGCTTGTATTGCTTTGGTTATTTTAGTTCTCTTGCAGTCTGGAAAAGAAGGAATGGGTGTTATTTTTGGAGGTGGCAGCAGTAGTGTTTTTGGAAGTTCTGGCGCTGGAGGATTACTGGCTAAATTAACTGCTGGAGCTGCTATTATCTTTTTTATAACCTCACTTACTTTTACTTATATGTCTGCTAGAAAACATGTGCAGACCACTTCTTCCATTGTTCTGGACAATCCTGTGGAAGCACCTGTGGCTCCTGCCCAGGAAAAAGCTAAAGAAAATGCTGGACAAAAATAAAAGGAAGGTTTATAGACCTTTTCCTCTTGCTTGATGGTTCTTTGTAAGTTTTTAAATGAGGTAAAAGCCGAAGTGGTGGAACTGGTAAACACGCCATCTTGAGGGGGTGGTGGGCCACGCCCGTGGGGGTTCGAGTCCCCCCTTCGGCACCACAAAGTAAGTAAAGGTCCTTAAGCTTGGCTTAAGGACCTTTTTTTGTTTGAAATTGTCTGCGCTGATTTTAAAATTAGTCTTAAGACCCACCAAGAGAAGATGTCGACTAAAGCCTTTTTTTGTTGATAAAGTGTATTAGGTAAACTTAATATTTTTGACTATCTCTATGTTGTTCCTCATTTTTTCTTATTTCCTAATATTTCCACCTTCTGTTGAGGTATAAATCTCCTTAACTTCCTTTCTTTCTTTTGCTTTAGTTGAACTATCCAACATATCTCCACTTGATTCCTCTTATCATGTTTTCTTTAACGCCTTCAACTAACACCTCTTAATTTAAATCTTGTTTAGAATTAACTAAAAGGTATAAGAGGATATAATATTAAATTAATTTAATTGGAATTGGTTGTTGTTAATTTATGTTTTGATAATTCTAGATATCCAGGACTGTTTGGCAGTAAAATAAACAATTGAAAAATAAGTTGACAAGACTGTTAAAATTTATAAATTTTTTACAGAGGTAAATTTTTTAATAATAAGTTAAAATTAGTAAAGATACATATTAGCTATGGACCTGCAAAAAGCAAGGCACACTCTCAAAAAGTGTGCACTTAGTGATACTCCGTATAGAATAGTCCAAGACTGGAATTTGGGCAATCATAGAACTCCGCCTATCGTATTTGCATGGCTAGATTTATATCTCTTAATAAAAAATAGAGAAAAAATAAAGGGGAACTTATGATTAACACTACTAATGTTGCAATTGCTATTTTCTCCAGCTTGCTTCATTTTTGGTGGGTTTTCGCAATTATGATTATTTTTGGTCTCTTAAAACGATATTTAAATTCTGCAAAAGTTAAGGGTGTACTTGGAGAAACGGGAGCTTATTTAGGAATGCTAGCTAATCTTGATTCTAAGAAATATAAAATTTTTAATAATATTAAAATTGTTGACCAGAGGGGAAAAACTCAAATTGATCATGTCGTTATTTCAAAATACGGAATTTTTGTTATTGAAGTTAAAAATTACCAGGGCTGGATTTTTGGAAATGAAAAAGAAAAATACTGGACCCAAAACATATATGGCAAAAAAACTCGATTCTATAACCCCTTATGGCAAAATTTTAGACACATAAAAGCCCTTAGTGAATACCTTGGACTTGAATCAAAATACTTTTATAATATTGTTTTTTTTATCGGGGAAGCCACACTTAAAACTAAATTACCACCCAATGTAATGACTTACGGACTAACAGGATATATAAAAAAATTTGATAAAGAAGTATTAAGCGAACAGCAGTTAGACATAATAAAAGAAAAATTACACTTAGCCAAAAAGGTAAATTAAAAAACAATGACCAGAGGAAAATATTTTTCTTATAGTTATCCCTTGGATCCCTTTTTTAACCGATCAAAGGATAGTAGGATACGGATCGTAAACTTTTATCTACAAAGGAAACTTGGTAAGCTATTCGGGGTTTTAGAAAAGACAAAGATCACTGTATAACTCTAGAAGAGTTTAAGCAGGAGCAAAAACTGTTATAAAAAACTTTAAAAAACCGAATAACTAAAAAGAAAATAACCAGTAAGGATAAATTTTTATCCTTCCACTTTTCTTTTAATTGTTTCTAAATCCCTTACAATCTCCTTAAATACAACAAAGCCTTACTTAATAATATCTTCATCTGTTTTCTTATCTCCTTTAACTCCATTTTCCTTTTTCTCCTAAACTTTCACTATCAACCCTTATTGTTCGATTGTAACACTTTTAAACTCACTTGGATTTCTATAAATTTCCTATTATGTAGAAACTATTTTTCTCAAAATGCGTGCAAGTTTTTCTCATTTTTTGAGCCTGAGTACACGTGAAGCTGGTCTCTGTGATAGAAAAGAAGGGGGACACAGTCAGGACACAGAGAACAAAAAAGGCGGCCACAGATTGCCTCAAGCAATCTATAACCGCCTTAAATATAATCTCTTTTAATGGTGCGCCCGGCAGGATTCGAACCTGCGACCTACGGATTCGTAGTCCGGCACTCTATCCAGCTGAGCTACGGGCGCAAACGAAATGAGAAGACGACTACTAGCGGTAAACTTTACCTTAGTCAAGTTTTTATTTTTTTCTTCCAACTCTAAATCTAGGTCCAAATCTTCTAAGTCTTCTAAATCTTCAGTTAAAGGCTCTTCCAGATCTTCTTCCAGGGAAGCAGGTTCAAAAGAAAGGTCTAGTTCGGTATCATCTAAATCCAGGAGAGAATCCAGTTCTTCATCCAGGCTTTCTTCTTTTGTTTCAGGAGCAAGAGATATATCTTCTGAAGATGGTGTCTCTTCACCAAGCAGACTATCACTTTCCTGGACTTGTTCTAGAACAGGTTCATCCAAGTTGGCTTCCAGCACTGGTTCTATTTCTGGTTCTGGAGTAGAGGCTGCTTCTATTTCAGGAGTAATTTCTTCTAAATTTTCTGTTGCAGTGGATTCCAAGTTTTCAGAGTCAAAGCTAATTTCAGCTTCTATATCGCCTGAAGGCTCTTCTGTTTCCAGTAAGGAAGCAGAGGGAGATTTAAAGGTAAATTCTTCAGAAGATGGCTCTGTTTGATTATTTTCAAAGGCAAAACCTTCCTCTGACGCAAGTACACTTTCTGATTTTTCTTCGGATATACCTCCTAAAGGAGTATAAGCAAAGTTTAACCAGCCCAACCCCAGGCCGCTTTTTTCTTCCTGCCAATTGCGACCACACTTGGGACAATTGTCAAAGTGATCAAAGGTGGTGTACTTGCACTTGGAGCAATACATACTTTTAACTCCTTTTGGTCTTTTTTTGTTGTTGTTTTTTTATTTCTTCTTCTCTTAAGGCCCTGCGCAAAACCTTACCTACCATGGTTTTGGGGAGATCTTTTCTAAATTCCACTTGCTTAGGCACTTTGTAATTGGCCAGCTTTTGTTTACAAAAAGCGATAATTTCAGCCTTGGTCAGAGTTTCCCCGTCCTTGGGAACAATAAAGGCCTTTACTATTTCACCTCTGGTCTTGCTGGGTATCCCTACAGTAACAGCTTCTTTTACCTTGGGATGCTCGTATAATACTTCATCTATTTCCCTGGGATATATGTTATATCCTCCTGAAATGATTAAATCTTTTTTTCTGTCCACAATAAAAAAGTAACCTTCTTCATCCATATAGGCAATATCACCTGTATAAAGCCAGTTGTTCCGTAGGGTGCTAGCTGTTTCATCTGGACGATTCCAGTAACCTTTCATCACCTGAGGGCCTTTTATAACCAGTTCTCCCAGTTTTCCAGGAGGAAGGGGTATAGTCCCCACTTCCATGTCCACCACGCAGGCATCTGTATCTGGAAAAGGTACGCCTATAGAACCATATTTTTTCTTTCCTCGCAAGGGGTTTAGATGAGTGATAGGAGAAGCTTCTGTGAGTCCATAGCCTTCAATAATTTCTGCTCCAGTAAATTCTTTGAACCTTTCAATAATTTCTACTGGAATGGGAGCTGAACCAGAGATGCAGTATTTTATAGAAGAGAGGTCAAACTTAGAAATATCTTTTTGCTGGAGTAAAGCCATGAAAATAGAAGGAGCAGAGGGGAAAATAGTAGGTTTTGTCTTTTCAATGGTCTTTAATACATCCCTGGGAGAAAATCTGGGCATGGGCACCAGAGTAGCTCCAATGGCTGTGGGAAAGTTAACACAAACAGTAAGTCCATAGATGTGAAAATAGGGAAGAATACCCAGTAAAACCTGCTTTTTTCCTTTAACTCGTAGAGCATGGCAATACACTGCTGGACATTGGCCCCCAGGTTATAATGGGTAAGCATAACGCCCTTGGAAATGCCAGTAGTGCCACCTGTATATTGCAAAGCTGCTAAGTCGTGTTTGGGATTTATGGGCAGTTTGGGGCGATTTTGATTTTTTTTAAGCAGGCTCTTCCAGGGCAAGATTTTTTGTTGCTCAAAGGGTATGCTGGGTGCATTGCCTTCTTTTAATCTTTTTAGGTTATAAAGGAGATTTAAAGGAAATTTTAAACAGTCTGATATCTTGGTGATAAATATTTTTTGTAGAGGTAGCTTGGGCAAAAGAGAAGAAATCTTGGGCCAGAGTAAGTCCAAGGTGATTAAAAATTTGGCCCTGGAGTCGTTGAAATGATGGATGATTTCTTTTTCCATATAAAGGGGGTTGGTCATAACCACTATGCCACCAGCTTTTAATACTCCCCAGTAAGTAAGGATAGTTTGTGGAAGGTTGGGGAGCATAATAGCCACTCTATCACCAGGTTTTATGCCCAGTTGCTTTAGATTGCCTGCTATATAATCAGTGAGTTTTTTCAAGTTTTGATAGTTTATTTTCCAGTTGTTAAAAACAATGGCTGTGCGCCTGGGATACTTTTGGGCTGTGTTATCCAAAAAATCATAGAGAGGAATGCTTTTATAATTTAAAGTAGGGCTTACCACAGGGTCGTAGTTTTTTAGCCAGGGTCTCTGGATTTCATCTGCAAGCATGCTAAACTCCTCTGAAAATAGTGGAATCATTTAGCGCTTAGCTAAAAAGCCTTGTTCTCGCAAGCTTTCTTTGTTTCTTTTAGAAATTACTCAAAACTAGATTGACCCTATAAGATAAAGTGATTAGTTTTTTTATTCATGGTCTTAGAAGAAATTTAGGAGGTAGAGCAGGCAATGAAACAAAAAAGGTTTTTCTTAGGTCTGGTGCTCGTTTTTTCCTGGGTAACTTTGGCCTGGGCTAGTTTACCCGATTTTACCGAGTTGGCAGAAGAAGCAGGTAAGGCTGTAGTGAACATAGGTACAGTAAAAGTAGTTAAGGGACCCAATTTGCGGGGGCTTTTTAAGAATTTTCCCCATAGAGGTACTCCTTTTGAAGACTTTTTTGATCAGTTTGAAAAGTTTTTTGGGCAGGAGCTAAATAAACCTCGTAAACAAAAATCCCTGGGATCTGGATTTATTATCTCTCCAGATGGTTATATTGTCACCAACAATCACGTCATAGAAGGAGCTGATGAAATAACTGTAACTTTTCAGGGAAAGGATGGAGAAAAAAATTATCCTGCCAAGGTGGTGGGAACAGACCCGGAAACTGATTTGGCTTTGCTAAAAATAGATGCTTCTAACCTGCCAGTGCTCAGGTTTGGAAATTCTGATAAATTAAAAGTGGGACAATGGGTTATTGCCATAGGCAATCCCTTTGGCCTGGACCATACTGTGACTGCTGGTATTGTCAGTGCCAAGGGTAGAGTTATTGGTTCTGGTCCTTATGACAACTTTATTCAAACAGATGCCTCCATTAATCCAGGTAATAGTGGGGGACCGCTTTTAAATATGGATGGAGAGGTAATAGGTATTAATACGGCCATTATTGCTTCTGGACAGGGGATAGGTTTTGCCATTCCCAGTAATTTGGCCAGGAAAGTCATTGCCCAGCTAAAGGAACATAAAAAGGTACAACGTGGCTGGCTGGGAGTGACCATTCAAGATATAGACGAAAACATGGCCAAGGCTCTGGGCTTGCCCAAGAGCAAAGGTGCTTTGGTCGCTTCTGTAACTCCTGGTGATCCTGCGGATAAGGCTGGTATCAAAGCTGGAGATGTGATTATTGCTGTGGAAGGAGAAGAAGTTAAGGATGCCAATGACCTTACTCGCAAGATAGGTAGTCTTTTGCCCGGCACAAAGGTGAAGATCTCTGTCTGGAGGAAGGGAAAAATAAGAGAGTTTAGAGTGGTTTTGGGAGAAAGGAACTTAAGTAAGTTAGCCAGAAAAACTCCTCAAGGCGAAGAATATGCCCTGGCTGATTTGGGTTTTTCTTTGCGACCACTTACTGCAAGAGAGGCCAAAGCCCTTGGTTTAGACAGTACCACTGGACTTATTATTACTGCAGTGGAAGACGGCTCCTTGGCTGCCAGAAGCGATCTCTAGACCTGGAGATGTGATTTTAGAAGCCAATGGTCAAGAGGTGAAAAGTGTAAAAGAATTTGAAAAGATATTCCAGGAAGATGCCAAACCCAAAAAAGTACTTATGTTGTTACTCAAAAGAGATGGGGTAAATATCTTTAGAACGATTAGTCTGGAAGAATAGCCAAATGACCTTTACTTTGTATTCTGGTTGCAAGGTTAACTTATTTTTAGAAATTAAAGAGAGGTTAGAAAATGGTTATCATCTTCTAGCCTCTCTTTTTTATCCTTTACCCTATCCCAGAGATACCTTATACATAGAAGAACAAGAACCCCTGGAATTTCAGCTTGAATCCAATAAAAAAGAACTGGAACAAAATAATATTCTGGAAAAAATTTTTAACTGGTTTAAAGAACAAGGTCTTCTGGAAAGAGGATATAAGGTTTTTCTAGAAAAGCAGGTTCCTGTAGGTGCTGGACTGGGGGGTGGAAGTGCCAATGGAGCAGTATTTTTAAACTTTTTAAATTCCAGGATAAGCAGAAAGTTTTCTTTTCAAGAATTACGAGAAAAAATTGCCCCTTTATTTGGAGCAGATCTTCCTTTTTCTTATGGAATCAGGCTGCCTGGGTAGAAGGCATAGGAGAGAAAATTTACCCTTTAAATTTTCAGTTAAGAGATTTGAGGGGAATATTAATTTGTCCTGAGTGTTTTGTTTCCACTGCCTGGGCTTATAAAACTTTTGATAAATTTCAAAATAATGGAAAATCTTGCTTGACATTACTTCCTTACCCAAATAAAAAATCTGTCTCTCAGGGACGCCTTGTTCTTTTTAATAGTTTCGAACCCGTAGTATTTTCCACTTATCCTGAATTGAGAAATTTAAAGGAAGAAATGCTGGCTGTGGGAGCTAGTGGAGGAATAATGAGTGGTTCGGGTTCAGCCATGTTTTTTTTATTTCGGGAAAAACAAAAATGGGAGAAAGCTCTAAGTAGGTTAGAGCAAAAAAATATTCTCCATTATTCCTATATTTTTTAAATAATAATGCTGGGGCGTCGCCAAGTGGTAAGGCAACGGGTTTTGGTCCCGTCATTCGAGGGTTCGAGTCCTTCCGCCCCAGCCATTTTTTTTGGATAAGAAAATGCCCAGACAAGGTGAATTAAAAATCATAACCGGCACTGCCAATCCTAAGTTGGCCGAGGCTATTTGTGAACACTTGGGGATGGAGCTTACTCCTACCCTGGTCACTACTTTTAGTGATGGGGAAATCAGGGTTGAGATTGGTGATAATGTTCGAGGAGATGATGTTTTTGTAGTACAATCCACCTGTGCTCCTGTAAATCACAACTTGATGGAACTCTGTTTGATGCTGGATGCCTTAAAAAGGGCAAGTGTGGGTAGAGTTACTGCTGTTGTTCCCTATTATGGTTATGCCAGGCAGGATAGAAAGGTGGTTCCCAGGGTGCCCATCAGTGCTAAGTTGGTAGCAGATTTTATTACTGTTGCAGGGGTAAACAGAGTTTTAACCGTAGACTTGCATGCCGGTCAGATTCAGGGCTTTTTTAATATTCCTGTAGATAATTTATACGCTGCTGAAGTTTTGCTGGATTATATGCGCACTATTTCTGGAGAGTTGGTGGTTGTTTCTCCTGATGCTGGAGGTACAGAGCGGGCCAGGGCCTATGCCAAACGTTTAGGAGCTGAATTGGCTATTGTAGATAAGCGTAGAGATACGCCAAATAAAGCTCAAGCTATGCGGGTGATCGGGGATGTAAAAGAAAAAGTAGCTATTGTGCTTGACGATATGATAGATACTGCAGGTACCATGGTTGAAGCTGGTAGGGTGTTAAAAGAGAATGGAGCTAAAGAAGTATATGCCTGTGCTACCCATCCTGTCCTTTCTGGGCCTGCAATAGAAAGATTAACTAAATCTTGTTTTAAAGAAATTATTGTTACTGACACTATTCCTTTAAAAGCAGAAGCTCAAAAGTGTGGCAAGTTTAGGGTTATTTCAGTAGCTAGTTTAATAGCCAAGGCAATTCACAACATACATACAGAGTCTTCTGTAAGTGTGTTGTTTTCACGTATAAAGTAAATTTGAAGGAGTCAAAGATGGCTGAGATGATTACTCTTGAGGTAGAAAAAAGAGATGTAAAAGGAAAAGAAAAAAGTCGTAAACTGAGAAATCAAGGATATATCCCTGCTATTTATTATGATTATAAAGGGGAAAATATTTTATTACAGGTTAGAAAAGGGGCTTTTCTGAGAACCTGGCATGAGGCTGGCGCTACTAAAGTGGTGGAATTGAACATTACCAATGGAAAGGGCGAGGAAAAAAAACCAGCTCTTATCTGGATGGTGGAAAAACATCCTGTAAAAGACATGGTATTGCATGTAGATTTTTATGGGGTAGATCTGGAAAAAGAAGTTGATCTGATGGTTCCCATTAAAGTTGTGGGCAAAGCCAAGGGTGTGGAAAAAGGTGGAATTTTAGAGATTTTTAGAGAAGAGCTGGAGATAAAGTGCTTACCTTTGCATATTCCAGAAGTTATTGAAGTAGATGTTAGTGATTTGGATGTAAATGAGAATTTACACATTGAAGAATTAAAAATGCCTGAAGGAGTAAAGGCTGTTTTTGAAGAAAATTTTGCAGTAGTAGGTGTAGTTGAACCTGAAGCTGAAGAAAGTGAAGAAGAAGAGGAAAGTGAAGAAGAGGAATAGTCTTTAATTATTAGTTTGGTTATCTTACAAAAATAAAATAAAAGCCCCTTTCTCCACAGAAAGGGGCTTTTATTTTGAGGTAAAAGTAATGGTAAAATTGATAGTTGGGCTTGGAAATCCCGGGGAAAAATATACAGATACCAGGCATAATATTGGTTTTAAAATAGTAGATGGTTTTTTGTCTTTAAAAGAAGTGGAAATTTTAAAAAAACAAAATAACCTGGGAGAATTATTTCAAGTTGTATTTTTACAAAATAAATACTTTTTTTTAAAGCCCTTTACCTATATGAATAGAAGTGGAATAGCAGTACAAAAAGTAGCCCATTTTTTTTCTATTCCCAGTGAAGAAATTTTAGTTATCCACGATGAGCTAGACCTCCCCTTAGGAAGAATAAAATTTAAACAAGGAGGGGGGACTGCGGGTTATAATGGACTTAAATCCATTTGTGAATTTTTGGGAGCTAATAGTTTTTTGCGTTTAAGAATAGGTATTGGTAGGCCTCAGAGAGGAGAAGATATTGCTGACTATGTGTTATCTTCTTTTTATCCTGAGGAGCAAGAGTTGGTGGCTAAGGTAATAAATACCGGGATAGAAGGATTAAAAGTTTGCTTAGACCAAGGATTTGCTAAGGCTCAAGAAGGTTTTAATTCGCTGTGGCTTGAAGCTTAAAATCAGTTTCTGTCCAATTACTCTTCTAAAAAGCATAGACTTGTTTTTAATTTTAGGATAAAGTATTCTTAATTCGCAAGTAAAAGAGAAGAATTGGAGCTTTTAACAGGAGGCTTGAAAAGGTGTTTGCTGTTGGTGAATTGGTCGTTTACCCTGCTCAAGGAGTGGGAATGGTTGAAAGGATAGAAGAGCAGGAAATTGGGGGAGTTAAAACCCAGTTGTATATTGTTAGGATTTTAAGCAATAATGTTACCTTAATGGTGCCTGTAAGTAATGCTGAAAATGTGGGCTTGCGTCCTGTTTATAACCAAGAGCAAGGAAAGGCTATTTTAGAATTCTTGCAAGATCGTTCTGATTTTACTGGTTATACGGGACAAAACTGGAATAGACGCTATCGAGAATATTCAGAGAAGTTGAAAAGTAGCGATTTAAAAGATGTGGCTTATGTGTTAAAGGAACTCTATCTGATTAGTAAGGATAAAGAGCTCTCCTTTGGAGAAAGAAGACTTTTAGAACAGGCTATGTCTTTGATTTCTATGGAACTTTCTTATGCTTTAAATGTCACTCAAAGTGAAGCCAAAAAAATGATAGAAGGTTTTTTTGCGGATATTTTAAATAAAAAAGAGGATGAAAGCCCTTCTGAGGAAGAAAAAATAGACGAAAAATAGGTTGATTTTTGTTACTAAAGTCTCTAAGTGATTTTTTTGTGATTTTAATGCAAAATCCCTTCAAATAAATAGACCATCCAATTAAATCCAAAGTTATTGTTCTCTTGCAATTAATCTAGAATAAATAAAAAATAAATTTAAAGAGTTTTTAGATAAGAGGAGTGTTTGTATATGAATTTATCTGAGTTGAAGCAAAAGTCTATGGCCGAGTTAATGGATTTGGCTTCTGAGTTTAAAGTGGAAAACCCAAGTGGACTGACTAAGCAAGAACTTATTTTCTCCATTCTAAAGGCTTATGCTTCGCAAAATGGTTCTATTTATGGAGAAGGTGTTTTAGAAATTTTGCCTGATGGATTTGGTTTTTTACGCTCTCCCATGTATAGTTATATGCCTGGTCCTGATGATATTTATGTTTCTCCTTCTCAGATCAGGCGCTTTGGATTGCGCACAGGAGATGTGATTACTGGGCAGATACGTCCACCCAAAGAAGGGGAGAGATATTTTGCCTTATTGCGAATAAATGAAATTTGCTTTGCTCCACCTTCAGAACTAAGGAACATTATTTTATTTGACAATCTTACTCCTATTTATCCTGATGAACGATTCATAATTGAAAATGGAGCTGAAAATTATTCTTCCAGGATTATTGACTTGCTTACACCCATTGGCAAAGGCCAAAGAGGGCTTATTGTGGCTCCGCCCAGAACAGGTAAGACCATGCTTTTACAGACCATTGCCAACTCCATCAATGCCAATCATCCTGAGGTATATTTGATTGTTTTACTTATTGATGAACGACCAGAAGAAGTTACTGATATGGCCCGGACAGTAAAGGCTGAAGTTATCAGTTCCACCTTTGATGAACCACCCCAGAGACATGTGCAAGTAGCTGAAATGGTTATTGAAAAGGCCAAGCGTTTAGTAGAAAGAAAAATGGATGTGGTTATTTTACTGGACAGCATTACCAGGCTGGCTAGGGCTTACAATGCTGTTACTCCTTCTTCTGGTAGAGTACTTTCTGGTGGCCTGGATGCCAATGCCTTACAGCGTCCAAAACGTTTTTTTGGTGCAGCTAGAAATGTAGAAGAGGGTGGAAGTTTAACCATTATTGCCACAGCTTTGATTGATACTGGGTCCAGAATGGATGAAGTTATTTTTGAAGAATTTAAGGGTACTGGCAATATGGACCTTTATCTGGATAGACATTTAGCTGATAAGAGAGTGTTTCCTGCAATTGATATTAATCGTTCTGGCACCAGAAAAGAAGAATTGCTTTTACCGCCTGATGTGCTCAATAGGGTTTGGATTTTACGCAAGGTATTGGCTCCTATGAATCCCCTGGAAAGCATGGAATTTTTGCTGGATAAAATGCGAGGAACTAAGTCCAATAAAGAGTTTTTAGATATGATGAACAAATAAAAAACTAATGCGTCCCCTTAAGCTATTTATTTTTTTCTGGTTTTTTTGCTGGGGATTAATTTATCCCGGCCTTCAGCAGCTATTTTAGGAGAATTTAGTTTAAAAAAAGAAGCTGAATTAGGCCAAAAATTTAAAAAACTCCTTCGTTCTCGTTTGCCTTTGATTGAAGACCCAGAAATTACTTCCTATGTGCGAGGTATGGTAGCCAAACTGGCTAAGGAAGCTCCCTATTATCCTTTTAAAATAGAAGTAGATGTAGTGGAAAATAACTCTCTCAATGCCTTTGCTACCTTAGCTGGGTATATGGTGATCTATTCTGGGCTGATTATGAATGTTCAGAGTGACAGTGAACTGGCTGGAGTCTTGGCCCATGAGTTAGCCCACCTCACGCAAAGACACGTGGCTAAAAACATAGAACAATCTCAACTGGTTAGCCTGGGAAGCCTGGCCACCTTACTGGCTGGGGTATTTTTGGGCAAAGGGGAAATGGGAGAGGCTATGGTCATTGGTTCTGTGGCTGGAGCCCAGTCCCTTATGCTTAAATATACGAGGGAAAATGAGCGCGAAGCAGACCAGGTGGGTTTTAATTATTTAGTTAAGAGCGGTTATAACCCCTGGGGGATGGTTCAGGTATTTGAATTAATTAGAAAAAAAGGTGGTTGAGTGGTAGTAGTATCCCCTCTTATCTTTCTACGCATCCAGAGGTGAATGAGCGTATTGGTTATTTAGAAGATAGGCTAAAAAGGGCTAATATTCCTTTAAACCTGCAAAAAAGTGAACAATTAAAATTGGTACAAACCTTACTTTGGGCCAAATATACAGATCCTAACCTGGCCTTGTCCTTTTTTAAAGGAGAAGATTGTTATTCCTTGTTGGGTAAAGCTATTGCTTTAAGAAGGCTAAATAGGTTTAAAGAAGCTTTGACTTATTTTGAAAAATTAAAAAAATGCCCTAATAATAGTGTGTTTAAAAGAGAAATAGGTTTATTTTACTATCGTTTGGGAAAAATTGACCTGGCTTTGAACAATTTGCAGCAGGCAGTGTTGTTGAACCCCAAAGATACCCTGGCTCTTTTTTATTATGCCAGGGCTCTGGCTGAAAAGGGAGAGAAAACAGCTTTAAAATATTTTCAGGAAGCCCTGGAAAAAATGCCCTATAGTCCGGAAATTAGAGAAGAACTAGGTATCTTTTACGGTAAACAGGGAAATCTTTTTCAGGCCCACTTAAACCTGGCCTATGCCTATCTTTTAAAAAAAGAAGAAAGGAAGTTTAAGTTTCACTATCAAAAGGCCAGAGAGCTAGCCCTTAGTGAGCAAGAAAAAAAGCTCTGGGAACAGTTAAAAAAAGAATATCAGGAGAGAAAACAACTCTAACCTCTTAATTTGCGAGCAAGTTCAATGGCTTTGGCATGCCTTGGGTTTTGCTGAAAACAGAGGGACAGCATCTTTTGGGCCTCGATTACCTTATGGCTTCTATAAAAAATATAGGCTAGATTATAGGCAATATTTTCACCCTTTAAAGGTAGTTCTGGATCAAGATCTAAGGCTTTTTGAGCAAAGTCTAAGGCCTTGTATGGCTTGTTTCCTTCTAAGTAGGCCAGGGCAATGTTGTAGTGTAAATGGCTATCTGCAGGCGCAATTTTTAGAGCTTTTTGATAATACCTGGCTGCTTCTTCCCACTTACCCTGTTTTCTAAGTAAGATTCCCAATTCATTAAACATCCAGAGATCATTGATATTTAATAAATCTGCCTTAAAATTGATGGCTTCTTCTATATACTTAGAGCTTAGATGGGGAACTTTATCTTTGATTTTAAGAGCAATGTCCATAAGGGTACTGGCTAAAATTTCTTGAGAATATTTTTTTATTTGCTTGACCGCTTCATCTAAATATTCTTTACCCTCATCAACCTTATCTAAATCTATGTAAGTTTTTCCAATTTCTATTTTCCTGTTATAATTAAGGGGAGAAAGTTTATCCAGACGTTTTAAATAAGCTAATTTCTTCTCCAGGTCTCCTATTGCTTCATGCAGTTCTACCAGTTTTTTTAGTGGTTCAAGATATAACTTGCTCCTTTTAGATGCTTCTAAATAACATTCTTCTGCTTCTTTTATTTTATTTCTCTTCTTAAATATATCTCCCTTTAAAATATAAGCTATAGAACTATCTGGCTTTATCTTTAAAATTTTATTTACTATGCTTTCTGCTTCTTCAAGGTTATTATTTTCTATAAGTTCTTTACATTTATCAACAAGTTTACTTAGGCCACTTGATTTTACAGTAAAGGCTATTTTTTGGATGAGAGAATTTATGGATACGGGTTTTACAATAACATTATCAGCTCCATATTCAAGTATATGAGCTATCTTATCTCGATCTATCTCATTTGTCAGGCAAATAATTTTGATATTTTTAAAAATATTTTTTAATTCTTTTATTTTTTCTATATTATAATTTCCTTTTAAAAATAATTCTAAAATAACTAGGGGAAAGTTTCCATATTCTATATTTTCTTTTACTTTTAATATAAGCGTGTCTAAAGTGGCTAAAGTGAGACTATCCTCAGTTAAAGCCAGAGTCTTGAGCATGGCTAAAAAGGTCTTTTCAAAAAGGGCATCATCACTTACCAGGATAAAGTGCCCTTTTTTCTTCTGGACAAAGTTAACCACAATGGAGTCATAATTAGTCTGCATAAAAGATTCCCTTTATCGATTCTATCAGTTGTTCAAAATCATAGGGTTTACTTAAGAAAAGCTCTGCTCCAAATTGTTTGGGGTTCTTGGCAATGGGATGATGATGGTATCCAGAACAAACTATAACTCTGGTTTTGGGATGCAAGGTTTTTATCTTTTTTAGTACTTCTTCTCCACTTATTCCTGGTAGTCCTAAGTCAAGAATAACCAGGGAAATTTCCTGGCTGTATTTTTGAAAAACTTCTAAAGCTTCCTGGCCGTTTAAGGCCTTTAGAATGTTTACTTTAAAAGCAGAGGTTAAAAATTCTTCCAGGCCCTCTACAATCATTTCTTCATCATCTACTAAAAGTATGGTGTTTAGTTGGGGAAGTGAGCTTACTTGTTTTTGCTGCTCTGATCCTTTTTCTTCCCTTTCTTCTGTTATAGGCAACAGGACTTTGAAAGCGGTACCTTTAGTAGTTTCTTCCAGGGATATTTCTCCCTTATGCATTTTTACTATTTGATATACCAGGTAAAGCCCCAGGCCTGTACCTTCGCCTATGCCTTTGGTGGTAAAAAAGGGTTCAAACAACTTATCTCTTATTTCTGGAGCTATGCCAGGTCCGTTATCTGAGATGGTGATTTCTAACCAGTTTTGACCTGTTTCTTCTTGAACACTCTCTACTTTGAGAGTTATTTTTCCTGCAGGTTCATTTTTCAAGGCATCTTTAGCATTATTGGTGATATTTAAAATTGCTTGTTCCAGCAACCCTGGATTGCCTTTAATTTTGATTTCTGAAGGAGGAAGAATGGCTTCTATCTTGATATTCTTGGGATAAGAGTTTTTTATAACCTCTACTATATTGCCTATGAAATTTTTAAATTCAAAAACTTCCATTTCTTCTGGAGTTTTGTGACTTATATTAAGTAAGCTTTGCACAAATCCTTTGCCCTTTTTTACCTGTGTTTCTATTTTTTGAATAATTTCTTTGTTTTCTTCTTTGTTTTTGACTTTTTGAATGTAGAAAAGAATGGATTGCAAAAGATTGTTGAAATGATGAGCAATCCCACTAGCCAGGGTGCCAATTGTCTCCAGTTTTTGTACCTTTAAAAGCCTTTTTTCCAGTTCTTTTCTTTTTTGAGACTCTAAAAACACCTCTGTTTGATCCATTCCCACACAAATAACACTTTCTACTTTATTGGTATTTTCTTTAAAAATAGGGATTTTGGTAATGGCTATAAGTCGTTTTTCTCCTGTTTTGTTTTCATACCAACTTTGTTTTTGCCCTATAATTCCCTGGGCAAAAATTTTCTTATTTTCTTCTATATTTTCCTGAACCACTTCTTTTGAGGTTAATAATTTAGATTCAATATCTTGATAAGACAGGTCTTCTGGTTCGTAACCGAAAAAATGGGCCATATTTTTATTGACCAGACCAAAGGTGGTGGGAGATTTTAAATACCATAACCAGAGGGGTAGATTGTTAATCAGAAAACTTAGCTCTGTATTTTTTTGACTTAAAAATTTATTTTTTTTGTCTATTTCTTTTAAGTAATAAATAAGTTTGTTAATTACAACATTTAATTCTTGAAAATAATTTTTATTTTTTATGATCGATAGGTTGCTAATAATAATTTGTTCATCTTCAGGTCTAGAAAGGATGTTACTTAATTCTTTTAAGCGAGAAGCTATATTCTTTTTTACAAAAGTGTTGATAGAAAATATTAAATAAGTATTTAATATGCTTAAAACAATTATGACAAATATTATAAATCCAATAGCAGGAATTATAATTTTTTTAATTTTAGTTAATTGGGCAATAACAAAGTTATTTTCCTTTTTAGCAAAAATTACATAATAGGAACCAAGTATTTTTTCTATTCCAATAAAGGAATTTTTAGTCTTTAGTTGACTGAAAAAATTAAAATGATTTATATTTTCCTGGGTACGTATAAATTCCTCTTGATTGGAAGCAAATACATTTCCAAATCTATCAGTAACTAGAATAGAATCATCGACAGAAAAGTCTACTAATTTTTTTAAGGTATTGTCTAAAATTGCTAAATCCAATTCTACAAGATAGGAAAAATTAGCCGGAGATGTATCCAAAAGAGATATGCTTAGTTGCTTTAAATTTATTGAATAGTAAGGTACAGAATAGTTAATATCCTGTTTTATCCTATCGAATATATGTTCTAGACGAGGCAGTTTGTGATTTTTGGGATAGGATAAGACAAGTTCCTTTTCTTTATTTAAGACAAATATATTTCTGGCAAAAAAAGGTAGAGAAAGTTCGTTTAGAGTATAGCTATATAAGTTGTAATCTAAATAAGTTTCTATTTTTTTTAACTGTTTTTCATTTATATCCAGAAATATTTTAATGTGTTGAGAGATAAATTTACTATGTTCTTTACTTGTTTTTAGCCAGATAAAAAATTGAAAGTATATGGCTGAAAAAATAAGTACTATGACTATTAAAATAGAAGGGACAGTAATCTTTTTTACTGTAAATTTATTGCCTATTTCCAGAATACTTTTAGCGTCCATATTCTACTCGGCTAAAGTCTTCATTTTTTAGGGTATAGATGTGAACAGGTAAATTTAAGTCTCCAAAGCGATTAAAGGTAATTTTATATTGAAGGCCTGGAAAATTTTTTATTTTTAACAGTTCCTTTTTTAAGTCATCTCCTAAGCTTAAGGCCTTAGCCAGGACTTTAAGGCTGTCATAGCCCCGATAGGCAGCAAAATTGGGTAATCTGCCATAGTTATTTAGATATATTTGGTCAAACTGTTTTTCCTTTACTGTTTTTTTTAGATAACTGGTGGAAGCAAAAAAGATTTTTTTCTAAAAAGAATAGGGTAATTGATTTTGATAGTTTGGGTCATGGCCCAACCTGCAGAAAGAATAATCTGGGCAGGAGAAATAAGAAATTCTGCGCCTTTTAGTAAATCCTGGTCATTGGAAATAAAAAGCAGGCCGTCTTTAGGGGTTAGACTGGAAAAGTGGGAAAGAGAGGTACTACTTATATGTTGATAGTTGTCTTTATAACTTAAGTTAAAGGCGATTTTTCCACCCAATTGGGTAAACTCTTGAACAAAGGTTTTTTGATAGGGATAAGTATAGGCCTGGTTTTGGGCGTCCCAGAGGATACCCACTTTATTTAGCTTAAGGAAGTTTCTGGCAAATTGAGCCAGTTGTCTCGCTTCTTCAGTGGAAGGACTTTCCAGGCGAAAAAAATAGTCATCTTTTTCTGCTAAAAGAGGAGTGGAAACAGTGGGGCTTAAAAGGATTACTTGATGTTTATTGGCCAGGGGTACAATCTTTAGAGCAATATTGCTGGTAATGGGGCCAATAATGGCTTTTACTTTTTGTTGGATTAACTTGAGCATTAGCTTTTGGGCTAAAGCAGGATCCTGTTTATTGTCTTCTACCAGGAGTACTATTTTTTTCCCCTTAATCCCTCCTTGCTGGTTTATTTCTTTTATGGCTATTCTCACTCCATTTCTTACATTTACTCCCAATTCTGAGCCTGGGCCAGATAGCTGGACCAAAAGACCTATTTTTATAACCTCTGGTTCTGCTAAAAAGAATTTATAGCCTAAAAAGGTTAGAAGCAAAAGAAGAGTTGCCAGGGATAGGATAAGATATTTTTCATTTTTTAATTAGAGAAAATTTTTCTCAGGTTAAATTCCTTGAAACCCAGTCTAAACTAGCTTAAAGGTAATGGTCAAATTAAATTTTAGGAGGAAATATGTCTGCTTTGTTTACTCCAGAAGAAGCCCTGACTTATCATCAACAGGGGAGGAAGGGTAAACTGGAAGTGGTACCTACCAAGCCCTGTCTTACTCAAAAACACCTGTCCATGGCTTACACTCCAGGTGTTGCCCTGGCCTGTAAAGAAATAGAAAAAGATAAGCACAAAGTTTATGAATATACCAATAAGGGAAATCTAGTGGCAGTGGTTTCCAATGGTACAGCTGTCCTGGGGCTGGGTAATATTGGCCCGGAGGCAGGCAAGCCTGTAATGGAGGGTAAAGGAGTCTTATTTAAAATTTTTGCGGATATTGATGTTTATGACCTTAATTTGCGAGTTTCTGATCCTGATCAGTTAATTGAGATTGTCAAAGCTATGGAGCCCACTTTTGGAGGGATAAATTTAGAAGATATTAAAGCTCCTGAATGTTTTTATATAGAAAAAAGACTGATTGAGGAAATGGATATTCCTGTTTTTCATGATGACCAGCACGGTACAGCCATTATTTCTGGCGCAGGTCTGTTAAATGCCCTGGAGATCGTGGGAAAAGATATAGACAAGGTCAAAATGGTTGTTTCTGGGGCTGGAGCTGCTGCTATTGCCTGTTGTCGTTTTTATGTGAGTTTGGGAGTGAAAAAGGAAAATATCTTTATGTTTGACTCCAGAGGCCTTATTCACAAGGGGCGAGAAAACTTAAACGAGCAAAAACTGGAATTTGCCCAGGACAAAGACTATGGCTCTTTAGCTCAGGTAATGAAGGGAGCAGATGTCTTTGTAGGCCTTTCGGTAAAAGGTATTTTAACCCCAGAAATGGTTAAGTCCATGGCCAATAGCCCCATTATTTTTGCCATGGCCAACCCGGACCCAGAGATAGAATTTGAAGTGGCTAAAGAGGTAAGGCCTGATTGTATTATGGCCACAGGACGCTCTGATTATCCCAATCAAATCAATAATGTTTCTGGTTTTCCTTTTATCTTTAGGGGAGCTCTGGATGTATATGCTCGAAAAATAAATGAAGAGATGAAGCTGGCAGCAGCCAAATCTTTAGCTGCCCTGGCCAAAGAACCAGTACCAGCAGAAGTTCTAAAGGCCTATGGGCTTGAGCACTTGGATTTTGGTCCAGATTATATTATCCCCAAGCCCTTGGATTTGCGTATTTTAGAGTGGGAAGCTCCAGCAGTAGCAGAAGCAGCTCTGCAAACCAAAGTAGCCAGAAAAGAGATTGACCTGGATAAGTATAAGCAAGAGTTAAAATTAAAATTAGAAAAGTCCAGAGAAAGACTAAGTCAATTTGTTGCTACCTATAATTTAAGCTTTTAATTTAAGGAAAATAAAATGCATGAACTTTCTATTGCCCAGTCTCTTCTGGAAATTATTAAAGAGGAAATGGCCAAACATAATGTAAGCAAGTTATTAAAAGTAAAAATTAAATACGGAAGGATTACCAATATTGTTCCTGAAGCTTTGGATACTGCTTTTAAGGTGCTTACTGTGGATACTCCTTTGGCTGAAGCTAAAATTATCACTGAAGAGGTGCCCTTAAGAGCTAGATGCAGGAAATGCAAAAAGGAGTTTTCTCCTGATCCAGATGAAGTGCTTATTGTCTATTGTCCCTATTGTGAGGCAGAGTTTGGCCATGAAATAATTTCTGGAAAAGAGTTAATTATTGAAGAAATAGAGGCAGAATAATTTTAAGGAGAGAAAAATGCAGATTCAAGTCGTAAGAAATATTTTAGAAGCCAATGAAAGAATAGCTCAAGAACTAAAAAAAATGTTTTTGCAGCAAAAAATTTTGGTTTTAAACCTAATGAGTTCTCCTGGAGCAGGCAAGACAACTTTACTGGAGAGAACTCTAAGAGAGCTAAAAGATGAATTTAAAATGGCTGTAATTGAAGGAGACTTACAGACCAACAATGATGCTAGAAGAGTGGCTGCCACTGGTGCTCAAGCCATTCAAATCAATACTGATGGTGGTTGTCATCTGGATAGTAGCATGGTTTTAGAAGCTGTAAATAAGCTGGATTTAAAGGATGTGGATATTTTGTTTGTGGAAAATGTGGGTAATTTGGTTTGTCCAGCTGAATTTTCTGTGGGTGAGGATTATAAGGTAACCATTTTGAGTGTGGCAGAAGGAGATGATAAGCCAGAAAAATATCCCCTTATTTTTGCTGAGTCCAAGGTAATGATTTTAAATAAGGTAGATTTGTTGCCTTATGTGGACTTCAGTTTGGAAAAGGCATCTAATTTTGCCAAGAGCTTAAATGCCGAAATAGAGATTTTTCCCCTTTCAGCTAAAACTGGTGAAGGGGTGGATAAATGGTATGAGTGGCTTAGAAGGGAAGTGAAAGCCAAAAAAAACAAATAGGAGAAGACAATGGAAGAAAACAAAAAAAATATTTTAGAGCAAATAGAAGAAGAAGCTGATGAAACCATACACCCTTTTTTAGAATTTATTGTCAATAACCTTAAAACCATAGGTATTGTTTTAGGAGGAGTTATAATTTTAGTAGGTGCTTATTCTGGTTATAAATATTATAAGTATTCTAGTCTAAATAAGGCTAAAAAAGAATTGGGCATGCTTATTGTTTCTTCTAAAGACAGGGAAAAAGATTTATTAAGTTTTTTAACTAAAGCTCCTTCAGAATTAAAACCCTCTATATATGTGGAACTGGTTTCTTTGTATTTTGAAAATAACAATTTAGACAAAGCTTATGATGTGCTTGAAAATTTAAAAAAACTAGATGATGATATTTTTGCTGTTTGTGTTTTAAGTCAGGTAAATATTTTAATGGATAAGGGAGATTATAAAGAAGCTTATAATCTTGTTTCAACTATTGATTTGGATAAATACAAAAACTATAAGCGGGAAACTTTATTTAAAAAGGCTTTTTTAGCTGAGAAAATGAATGATTTTAAAAATGCTTATGCTTACTATGTGGAATTAAAAAAAGAGTTTAAGCAGGAAGATACTTCTTATTTAGATGCTAAAATAAGTAATCTAAAAGAAAAAATATAGGCTAAAAAAGGTGAGAAGATGAGTTTACTTTTAAAAGATGAGCCAGGGAAGAAGGTTTTACTGTTAGGCAATGAAGCTATTGTTAGAGGGGCGTTAGAAGCAGGAGTAAGTGTGGTTTCCTGTTATCCAGGCACTCCTTCTTCAGAAGCTCCAGATACTTTTTATCGTTTACAAAGAGAGCAAGAAGTTAATTATTATTTTGAATACTCTGTCAATGAAAAGGTAGCCATGGAAGTAGCTGGAGGAGCAGCCTTAGGTGGAGTGCCCAGTTTGGTGACCATGAAGCATGTGGGAGTAAATGTAGCTGCAGATCCACTTTTTACCCTGGCCTATATTGGTACTCCAGGAGGAATGGTTATTTTAAGCGCAGATGATCCCTTTTGTCATTCCAGCCAAAATGAGCAAGATAATCGCTATTATGCCAGGATGGCTGGGCTTCCCTGTTTTGAACCTTCTTCAGCCCAAGAGTGTAAAGACATGACCAGGGAAGCCTTTAGGCTTTCTAAAAAATATGAACAACCCTTTTTATTACGCACCACTACTAGAGTGAATCACTTGCGAGGAGAAGTGGTTTTTGACTCTTTAGCTGAAGTAAAGCAAAAGGGAAGTCTGGAAAAAAATCCTGGGCGTTTTGTACCCATTCCTGTTGTAGCTAGAGAAAGGCATAAAGTCCTACTGGAAAAACTGGAAGCTATAAAAAAGGAAGTCCAAAAATCTCCCTTTAATAAAATATGGGGAGAAGGAAATATAGGAATAGTGGTCTCTGGTATTAGCAGAGCTTATCTTAAGGATGTGCTTACCGACCATCCTCACTTTCAATTTAAGGTTCTGGAATTGGGATTTACCTATCCTTTAAGCGAAGAACTGATTTTGGAATTTTTACAAGGTGTGGACAGGGTTTTGGTCTTGGAAGAATTGGAACCTCTTGTGGAAAAAGAGATTAGAAATATAGTGCAGCAACAGGGACTTAAAGTAGAAGTCTGGGGTAAAAATATAGGGCTTCCTTTGTTTGGAGAATATTCTACTGTGTTAGTGGCACAGGCCTTGTTTAAGCTGACCAATGAAGAATATAAGGCTACAGAGCTTTGTGTTGAAGAAGATCTGGCCAAAAGGCCTCCCAATCTTTGTGCTGGCTGTCCTCATCGTTCAGTATATTATAGAGTGCGCAAAATTTTTGGTGATGATGCCTATTATTCTTCTGATATTGGTTGTTATACCCTGGGAATTTTGCCCCCATTAAAGATGGCAGATTTTCTTTTGTGTATGGGTTCTTCTGTTTCTGCTGGTTCTGGACTGGCTATAAGAAGTGATAAGCCCGTAATTGCCTTTATTGGGGATTTTACCTTTTTCATTCAGGTTTAACTGGTCTGGCCAATGCAGTATATAATCAACATGATATTTTACTTTTTATCTTAGACAATAAAACCACTGCTATGACCGGGCACCAGCCTCATCCTGGAGTAACAGCTAAACCCATGGCCACGCAGGTAACTCCAATAGAAATCGAGCCTGTGGTAAGAGCCCTGGGAGTAAATAAGGTAAAACGGGTTAAAGCCCTAAATCAAAAGGCCCTGGAAGAGGCTATCCTGGAATTTAAAGAGGAAAAAGGGGTCAGGGTTATTATTACTGAAGAGCCCTGTCCTCTTTTTGCTCGCAAGGTGCTGGGAGTAAAGAAAACCAAAAAGGCCTATATAAGTGCAGAATGTGATAATTGTCTTTCTTGTGTACAAGAATTAGCTTGTCCTGCCTTTTATATCCAGGATGGCCAGGTCAAAATAGATGAAGTGTTGTGTGCAGGTTGTATGGTTTGTTTACAGGTTTGTAAATCCATAAAGGCAAGGTAAGGGAGTTATTATGGCTTTAGCTAGGATATTTTTTGCAGGTGTGGGTGGTCAGGGCACTTTGACCGTGACCAATCTGTTGGCTCAACTGGCTTTAGATAAAGGTATAGAAGTAACTGCTGGAGAAATTCATGGTATGGCTCAAAGAGGTGGAGTGGTACATACCTTTGTACTTCTGGGCGGTTATAAAAGTCCTAAGATAGAAAAGGGAGAGGCTGATTTTTTACTGGGTTTTGAACCCCTGGAAACCTTAAGGGCCCTTCCTTACTTAAAGGCCAAAGAGGGAGTGGTTATTTCCAGTAAAAATCCCCTTTATCCCATTGGAGTGGCTTTAGGCAGGGAAAATTATCCTTCTTTGTCTGAGATAGAGGAAAAGTCCTTAGCTTGTGCTAAAAAGTCCTATTTTTTTGATGTATTAGAAGGAGCCAAAAAAATAGGAGTCCCTCAAACTGCCAATACCATTTTGCTGGCAGCTTTTCTGGCTTTGGGTTGCCTGGAGATAGGAATAGAGGACTTGATAGAGGGCATTAAGAAATATCTGAAACCTAAAATAGTAGATGTTAATTTAAAGGCTGTACAAATAGGAGTTGAGCTTAGCCAATGCACTACTTAAGGATTTTACGGGAGGCTATTTTTGACCTTTCGTTTTCCAAGCCGTTAAAAGAAGGTCTGACTCAGCTTTTAGCTGAAGTGCGTCGCAAAATGGGCTATAGGCATATGTCCTTAGCCATTTTTGACCCCATTTCCCAGGTGATAGAATTTGCTATCTATTCTGGTTATTCCAAGGTGCCGCAAAAAAGCTATTCTTTGGGAGAGGGAATTATTGGTAAAGCGGTTAAAGAAAAAAAGCCCATTATTGTCCCTATTATGGAAGAAGAGCCTCTGTTTTTAAATTTAGCCTTTAATAGGGACCAAAGAGAGCTCAGGCAACTGGCCTTTATTGCTGTGCCAGTACAGCTTATCAATAAAGATGGAATTGCGGAAGTCTTTGGAGTACTTACTTGTGATTTAGCCAGAAGAAGTCAGGTGGACCTAGAAGAGCAATGTGAATTTTTGCAACTTTTAGCGGTAGTTATTGCCAGACATACTTCTTACTTACAGGATGAATTGGCCAAGAAACATTTTTTACCAGATATGGGTCCCAATCCAGAAAAAGGTTTTCCCCAGGAAAAATGGTTTTTTATTCCAAGTCCATGTCCCAAATTATGACCCAAATTTCTCAAGTCGCTCCCTCCAAAGCTACGGTTTTACTGAGAGGAGAATCTGGCACAGGTAAGGAATTACTCGCTGAAGCTATTCACAACTTAAGTGAAGTTCGAGATGGGCCTTTGGTTAAGTTGAATTGCGCAGCCTTACCCTCTGAACTCATTGAATCTGAACTCTTTGGACATGAAAAGGGAGCTTTTACTGGAGCCTATCAGAGTAAAAAAGGTAAGTTTGAACTGGCTAATAAGGGTACTTTATTTTTAGATGAAATTGGAGAATTAAGCCTGGAAGCTCAGGCCAAATTACTAAGGGTAATTCAGGAAGGAGAGATTCAAAGGGTTGGAGGGGAAAAAGATATTAAAGTGGATGTGCGCATTATTTGTGCTACCCATCAGCCTTTAGAAGAGTTAATTAAGGAAGGTAAATTTAGAGAGGACTTGTATTTTCGTATCAATGTATTTCCCATTTTTATTCCTCCTCTAAGAGAAAGAAGAGAAGATATTTTACCTTTAGCTGAGAATTTTTTAGAACACTATGCTCGAGAGTATAATAAAAAGATTAAAAGAATATCGACTCCAGCTATAGATTTGTTAGTACAATATCATTGGCCAGGTAATGTTAGGGAGCTGAAAAATTGCATAGAAAGAGCTGTTTTAGTATGTAATGAGGAAGTTATAAGGACATATCATTTACCTCCTACATTGCAGACTGCAGAAAGTTCAGCTACAGACAATCAACTCCCTTTTGCTGAAGCAGTTGCTGAGTTTGAACAGGAAATTATAATTGAAGCTTTGAAAAAGGCTAAAGGAAATATGTTGCAAGCTGCTAGAGATTTAAAAGCCAGTTATAGGGTTATTAATTATAAGGTTAAGAAATACAACATAAATCCTAAAAAGTTTGTCCGTTAATGAATTATAAATTTAAAAATGTTCTTATAGCTATTAAATATGCGGATGAGTTGTCCTTGCGGGTGGCTAAGGAAATTCAGAGCTATTTAGCTACCTTAAGCGTAAAGGCTGAAATTCTCTCAAATCAAGTAAAAGGGACCTCTTTACCCGATAAGATAAAAGACAAAGATCTGATTATAGTGGCTGGTGGAGATGGAACTATTTTGAGTGTAGCCAGAAAGCTGGGCTTTCCTAAGATACCTTTTGTGGGCATCAATCTGGGTAGAGTGGGGTTTATGACTGAGGTTGAACTGGAAGAATGGCAGGAAGGTTTATTGGCGGTTTTAAGGGGAGAGTATGTTTTAAGTACTAGATTGGGCTTTGAATATGAACTGGTGGAAAGAAGGGAAAAGGGATGGGCTTTAAATGATCTGGTTTTACATAGAAGTGGGCTTGCGAGATTATTGGAAATAGAAGTGGGTTTTGCCGGGAATTTTTTTCGAGTCCGCGCTGATGGGGTAATATTTTCCACACCTACTGGAGCTACTGCTTATAATATTTCTGCGGGTGGTCCTGTGCTTCATCCTGATATTTCTGCCTTTAGTCTTACCTGGATTTGTCCTTTTTTAAATAAGGCCTATCCTTTGGTTTTACCTGCGCAAAGTGAACTAGAAGTGAGGATAGTATCTTCAGAAGCCCTGGCCATGCTTACTGTTGATGGGCAAAGGGGGATTGAATTTAGCTCTGAGGATACTTTAAGGGTAAGGAGTAAAGAAGGGTTATTTGGTTTACTTCAGAAGAGTAAAGAGAGCTATCTTGGTAAACTTAAAGAAAAAGGTTTTTATTTATGAAAGAAATTCCAGCTATAAATTCTCTGAAGGATCTCTACTATGGCAAAGATCCTGTCCTGGATGCCTGGATTTTAAATTTTATGACTGAAAATGATATAGATCCTTTAGCTAATCCAGAAGAAAATGCCTCTTATGAGCAACTACGTTTTATGGTGGATTTAGATGAAGACCAGGTTTTTGCTCCCTGTACTGATTGGTTGTTGTTGAATTTGCTTAAAGGCGAGTTAAGTAAAGATTTAAAAAAAGAATATTTAACTACCTGGAAGAGACTGGTTTTGCTTTTAAACTCATTACCCTTAGAAGATTATCTACGGAAAAAATTGGTCAATCTCTGGCGTTATAAATTTAGACATGCCTATAAGAACTTGATTTTAATCCCCTCTAGATTGACCAAGCGCTTGATAACAATTTTACTTTCTCAATGTGTTGTCCACGATCCCTATGAAGTAAGGAAACAATGGTTTAACCAGCAGGTTTATAACTATATTCACTCGACTGAATTTGAAAGCCTGGTCAATGTTTGTCCTCAAAGTAGTTTTCCCTGTACCAGCCTAAAGGACTTACGCTGGCAGCTAGATATGTTTGAGCTTTCTCAACTCTTTTCCCTCTCTCTACAGGAGGAGTTGTGGAATGGAGAAAAGGAGAAAAAACAAAATTTGACTTTTTATCAGCAGGAGTTCTCTAATTTTGAACAGGCTTTACTTCAAAATATGGGGCCAAAGCGAGATCTAAGCCTAAAAATACTCTATTTGCCAGATAGTGCTGGAGCTTTTGTCTTTGACTTATTGGTTGTCAAATTATTACTTAGATTAGGTCATAAAGTTGTTTTGGCTTTAAAAGATGGATTTTATTTTGATTATCCTACTATCTGGGATATAGATTCTGATATGATTTTGCAAAAAATGTTGAAAAGTGCTTATTTTATTACTAATAAAAGAATATCTAAAAAAGAACTTTTGCAAAAAATGAAAGAGCATGACTTGGTAGTTATATCTGATGGAACTAGAGAAAGATTAAATTTGTGTAGAACAAGCGTGACCTTCTCTAGAGCCTGGAAGGAAAGTGATTTAATCATTGCTAAAGGGTATGGTAATTATAGAAGACTATGTCTTACTTCTCATGTTTTTACTAGGGATATAGTTGTCTTTTATAGAGATAAAGTAGGAAATCATCGCTGTATATTTAAAGCCAAAAGTCCAAAAGTGCGTAAAATAACTGAAAGTGAAATTATAGCCAAAGCTGAACAAATTAAAAGTGAGATGAAGAAAGCCAAGGCTCAGGGTAAAAAGGTGATGTTTTACAGTGCTATTGTGGGTAGTATACCTGGCCAGACCAAGACAGCGATTAAAATTTTAAATGCTTTCGTTAATTATTTGCGTAGTAAATTGGATAGTATTTATATCATCAATCCTGCAGAACATTTTATTCCAGGCATGGATGGTGATGATTTGATGTATATGTGGGAGATGGTGCAGCGAAGTGGGCTTATAGATATCTGGCGTTTTCAGACTGTGGAAGACATAGAAAAGAGTTTTGAGCTTTTGGGAGAAAAGGTGCCTCCAGTTTGGGCTGGCAAAGATGCTACCTTTTCCACAGGTTGCACCAAGGAAATGCAGATAGCTTTGGATGTACAGAAGAAAAATCCAGAAATGCAAATAATAGGGCCTGCTCCTGACAAGTTCTTTAGAAGAAAAGAATATGGAGTGGGTAAATATTTTGATGCCAGTTTGGTAAAATTGGTCAATTCCTAATTATGCGTGCTATTTATTATTTGTTGGGAATATTTTTTTTCCTTTTTCCTGTGCTCCTAAGGTAGAACTGGGTTGGCAAAAACTTTCTCCTTCAGAAATAGAAAAATTAGCTACTAAATTACAAAGTGAAAGTTTATCTTTTACTCCAGCTATAAAAGTGGCCTTAGAGCGTCAGGAAGCTTTTTTAAAAAATAAAGACCCAGAAGCAGTAGCTTTAAATTTAGAACAACTAAAAGTTACCTATCAAGACTTACTCAATACTGTTGTTACCTTAAAGGAAAACCTGGAGCTTATTGAAGACAACCCTGAATATTTAGCAAAACTCTTTGATATTTATCTGCTTTCCAGTAATACCTTGCTTACTGGCTATTATGAACCATGGCTTGAAGCGAGTTATGAAAAAAAGGAGAGTATTTCTATCCCATTTATAGGCTTCCTGCTGATTTAAAGGTTTTGGATTTAGAGCAGTTTCATCCTCGTTTTAAAGGAGAAACAATCTATTATCGAATTGAAGGAAATGAGGTATTACCTTATTATTCCAGGAAAGAAATAGACAAGGGGGCCTTGGCAGGAAAAGGATTAGAAATAGCCTGGGTTAAGGATAAGATAAAGTTATTCTTTTTACACATTCAAGGGTCAGGGCGGCTTATTTTCCCCGATGGAAAGGTAAAGCATGTGCTTTATGCAGGCAAAAATGGATTACAATATGTTTCTATTGGCAGGTTGTTAGTGGAAAAAGGTCTATTAAAAAAAGATGAAGTGAGCATGCAAAGTATTTATAGAGTATTAAAGGATAATCCCTTGCTCGTAGATGAAATACTGCAGGCCAATCCCAGCTATGTCTTTTTTAAACTGGCTGAGGAAGGACCTTTTGGCTGTATAAACCAGCCGTTGACTCCCTGGGTGAGTGTAGCTAGTGATAATAGCTTCGTACCCTGGGGTGGTGTCCTTCTGGTAGAAGGAGTTTTGCCTGGATTAGTGGGCGATAAGTTTTTTACGTCTCTTTTGGCTGTGCAGGATACAGGGGGAGCAATTAAGGGAGAGCACTTGGATCTTTTTTGTGGTTCAGGCTGGGAAGCTGAGTTTGTTGCTGGACGACTACAACATAGAGCCAGGGTGTACTTGCTGTTGAGGAAAGGAGAAAATGACTAGAGAAGAATTTAAGGAAATTTTAACTCAAGCCATATCCAGACAAGAAGAATATACTTCTAAATGGCATGAAAAGGATATTGAACTTGATTTAAGCAGAAATGAAGAAGGTTTAGATTTTTTAGAAATAGTTTTAACTGAGCATGCCTGTAATTTTAAATTATGGCATGTGGAAGATAAGGCTAGAAGAAAGGATGTAGATGATAGTGTTATAGCTAATTGTAAACGAGAAATAGACAAATTAAACCAGCTTAGAAATGATTGGATGGAAAAGATTGATTTATGGATTGTCAACAATATTGTTCCCTATTTACCTAAAGTTAAAGAGAAAAAATATAACACAGAGACTATTGGTTCTATAATGGATAGACTATCTATCTTGAGTTTAAAAATATATCATATGCAAGAACAGACCTTAAGAGATGATGTTGGATTAGAACATATAGAAACTTGTAAGCATAAACTTTCTGTATTAAAAGAGCAGCATTTTGACCTTAAAAAATCTTTAATAGAGCTTGTAGAAGATTATTTTTCAGGTTTAAAAGTGCCTAAGGTGTATTTTCAATTTAAAATGTATAATGATCCAAATTTAAATCCAGAGCTTTATAGTGCTAAATAGGGGGAATAAATGGAATTTGAGAGTGTTATTGGTTTAGAAGTACATGCTCAGCTAAAGACCAGGAGCAAAATTTTTTGTTCCTGCTCCACTTCTTTTGGCCAGGAACCCAATAAGAATACCTGTCCTGTATGTACCGGGATGCCTGGGGTATTGCCAGTTTTAAATAAAAAAGTAGTAGAATATGCAGTAAAAATGGGGTTGGCTGTCAACTGTAAGATAAATAAATACTCTATTTTTGCCCGCAAAAATTATTTTTATCCTGATTTGCCCAAGGGATATCAGATTTCTCAATATGAACTACCCATTGCTGAAAAGGGCTATCTTGTGATTCAGACTCAAAAGGGAGAAAAAAGATAGGTATTACTAGAATTCATATGGAAGAGGATGCAGGAAAATCTATCCATGGAAGTGGGGATGGTCTTAGTTTTGTGGATTTAAATAGAACTGGAGTTCCCTTGCTGGAAATAGTTTCTGAGCCTGATTTGCGCTCTCCAGAAGAGGCAGTCGCCTATTTAAAGGCCTTGCGTTCCATTTTGCTTTATTTGGAAATCTGTGATGGCAATATGGAAGAAGGTAGTTTTAGATGCGATGCCAATATTTCCATCAGACCCAGGGGAGAGTCCAGGTTTGGCACCAGAACAGAAATAAAAAACATGAATTCCTTTAGACACGTGCAAAAGGCCTTGGAATACGAAATTGAAAGGCAAATAGATTTAGTCTTAGATGGTAAAGAGGTAGTTCAGGAAACCAGGCTCTATGACCCGCAAAAGAACATTACCAAATCCATGCGCAGTAAGGAAGAAGCCCATGACTACCGCTACTTTCCTGACCCAGATTTGGTTCCTCTGGACCTGGAGGACAGCTGGATAGAAGAAATAAGAGCTTCTCTGCCTGAACTTCCTCATGTGCGTTATAAACGCTTTTTAGCTGAATACGGTTTAAGTGAAGATGAGGCTTTGACCTTGACCAGTGAGAAAGAACTAGCTGATTTTTTTGAACAAAGTATTGCTTTGGGGGTGGAGCCTAAAAAGGCCTGTAATTGGATTTTATCAGAGGTTTTAAGGCTTTTAAATGAGAAAAAGATTGGCCTTTCTCAATCCAGGTTTACTCCAGAGTTGTTTTTTAAGCTGCTGGGATTAATTGAGAAAGGCGTTATTAGTGGTAAGATTGCCAAAAACATTTTTGAGCCAGTGTTTATGGAAGGTCTTGACCCTGAAAAATATGTAAAAGAAAAAGGCCTGATACAAATTTCCAATACTGGTGAACTGGAAGGTATTGTAGAGGCTATCCTGGCTAAATTCCCTCAAGAAGTGGAGCGTTTTCAACAGGGAGAAAAAAGCTTCTGGGCTTTTTTGTAGGCCAGGTAATGCGTGCTACTCAAGGAAAGGCCAATCCACAACTGGTGAATTCTCTTTTATTGAAAAAAATGGGGTAAAAAGATGGAGCATATTTTCTTTAAGCCAGAAGAGCCTGTTTTGCGTTTATTAGATCAGCGCTATTTACCCGAGCGAGAAGAGTGGTTTGAAGCCAGGAACCTGGAAGATGTCATTTATAGTTTACAGGAAATGGTGGTTAGGGGTGCTCCAGCTATAGGGATTACTGCGGCCTATGGCTGCTGCCTTTTGTTAAAGGAAGTAGAGGCTTATGCAGATTGGCAGGAAAAACTACTTAAGGGATTAAATCTATTAAAAGCTGCTAGACCCACAGCTGTAAATTTGACCTGGGCGGTGGATTTTATGTCTAAGAAATGGGAAGAGAAAAAAGAACTTTCTGCTTCAGAGCTTTATGGCCTTTGGGTCCAAGAAGCCCTGGCCCTTCACCGCTTGGATATAGAGATTAACCGAAAAATGGGTTCCTGGGGCGCCAAATTATTGGAAGATGGCGATGTGGTAATGACCCATTGTAATGCTGGAAGCCTGGCTACCGGAGGTTTTGGTACAGCCCTGGGCGTGATTCGAGCTGCCATTGAAGCAGGGAAAAAAATAACCGTAATTGCCAATGAAACCAGACCCTTTTTACAGGGAGCAAGGCTTACTGCCTATGAGCTACAAAAGGACAATATTGAGGTCATTGTGGCCTGTGATAATGCCTGTGGTTTTTTGATGCAGCGGGGAAAGGTAAGTAAAGTCATTGTAGGTGCAGATAGAATTACCAGTAAGGGAGATGTGGCCAATAAAATTGGCACCTATAGCGTGGCTGTTTTGGCTAAAAAACACAACATCCCCTTTTATGTTGCAGCACCCTTGTACACCATAGACCCTTATACGGTAAAAGGAGAAGACATTCCCATAGAGGAACGAAAGCAAGAAGAAGTAACCCATATCCAAGGTAAGAGAATAACTCCTGCAGGAGTAAAGGTCTTTAACTACGCCTTTGACGTTACTCCTGCTGAACTGGTCTCAGGTATAATTACTGAAGAAGGTGTGTTTTCCTATCCTTATGATTTTAGTTTTTTGAAAAATAGATAAAAAGGAGAAGAGGATGAGTTTAGACGAAAAGATTATTTCTGAAGCTATCATTAGTAAATATTTTGAAGATTTTAAGCGTTGCCTTAATCTGGATGTGGCCATTGTGGGTGGTGGTCCTTCTGGGCTTACTGCAGCTTATCATCTGGCCAAAGAGGGCTTTAATGTCGCTCTTTTTGAACGCAAACTCTCCATTGGCGGTGGCATGTGGGGAGGTGGAATGACCTTTAATTATATTGTGGTACAAGAGCAAGGAAAGCAGATTTTAGAAGAAATGGATATTATCTGTGAAGAATATAAGCCTGGTTATTATGTGGTGGATGCTGTACTGGCTACTACTACTTTAGCTTCCAAGGCCTGTAAGGCTGGAGCTAAAATCTTTAATTGTATGAGTGTGGAAGATGTGGTGATTAGAGAAGAGGGTAAGGTAAAAAGGGTGGCTGGCCTGGTGGTAAATTACAGCCCAGTGGAAATAGCCGGTCTACATGTAGATCCCTTGGTTTTGGAAACCAAATTCGTTATAGAAGCCACTGGCCATGATACAGAGGTTTTGAAGACTTTGGTGCGTAAAAATGATATTAAACTTTTTACTCCTTCTGGTGGTATTGAAGGAGAAAAGTCCATGTGGGCTGAAGTGGCTGAAGAAAATACCTTAAAAAATACCAGAGAGGCTTTTCCTGGTATTTATGTCTGTGGAATGGCAGCTAATGCCTGCTTTGGTTCCTATAGAATGGGTCCTATTTTTGGCGGAATGTTGCTTTCAGGAGTTAAGGTAGCTGAGGAAATTAGTACACGTTTAAAAGAGGGAAAATAGGAAAAGTATGCTACCTTTAGTTGTAATTTTAGGGCGTCCCAATGTGGGCAAGTCCACTTTGTTTAATCGGCTTATCAGGGAAAACAAGGCCCTAACTCACGACCGGCCAGGAGTGACCAGAGATAATATCTACGGAGAAGTGAAACATGAGCAGGGTGTGTTTTCCCTGGTAGATACAGGTGGTCTTATTCTGGAAGGAGAAGAAGAACTGGAAAAAGAGGTTCTGGCTCAAGCTGAAGATGCCCTGGCAGAAGCAGATCTGGTGCTTTTTGTGGTGGATGGAAAAGATGGTCTGACCCCAGCAGATAAGGATGTTGCTAATTTGTTAAGGCAAAGTGGCAAAAATACTTTGCTAGTAGTAAATAAGGTGGATGGATTAGAGCAGGAAGATGTATTACTGGCTGACTTTTATGGCCTTGGTTTTCCTTTGATAGCTGTTTCTGCTGCGCATAGGTATAATGTTTCTAATTTATTAGAAGAGATTATCCAAAGGTTACCTTTTTTAGGTGAGAGTGAAGAGAAAAGGAAGAAGAAGGCCTGAAGTTATGCGTTTTGGGGCGTCCTAATGTGGGGAAATCCTCTTTGATTAATTATTTTGTGGGAAGAAAAAAACAAATCGTTAGTTCTATTCCCGGAACTACTAGAGATTGTGTTGACATAAAAATAGAAAAAGATGAGCAGGTGTATATCTTTGTAGATACTCCAGGAGTAAGAAGGCGTACTAGTATAGAGGATAAGCTTGAGCGCTTTAGTGTCTTAAAAGCTCTAAAAACAATTAAAAGAGCAAATGTTGTTTTGCTATTAATAGATGCTTTAGAAGGTGTTTGTCATCAGGACAAAAAGCTTATTTCCTTTTTAGAAAGGGAAAGCATACCCTTTATAGTAGTAGTAAATAAAATAGATCTATTAGAGGAGTATGAGCTTAAGCAAAGAAAAGAAGAGATAGCTTATGAGCTCCGTTTTTGTAACTATGTGCCAGTAATATATACTTCTAATGTTACTAAAGCTGGCTTGGGTGGGCTTTTACCTTTAGTGCATAAACTCTGGTCTAAATGTGGAACCCGTATTCCCACTTCTCACTTAAACAAGTTGTTAAGGGAAGTGCACAGGCATCAGCCGCCTCTGGGAAAAGGAAGAAGGCTTAAATTTTATTATGTAACCCAGACTGGGACTAATCCTCCAGAGTTTGTCTTTTTTGTGAATGAACCTAAGGGGATAAAACCCAGTTATAAAAGGTTTCTGGAAAATAGATTGAGAAAATTATTTAATTTGGAGATGGTGCCCTTAAAGATTTATTTTAGGGCGAGGAGTTAATTTAAATAAATGGAGGCCTTATGATAAGCGCAGAAAAGATCTGGTTTGATGGGAAGTTAATTCCCTTTGCTGATGCCAAGGTGCATGTTTTAACCCATACCTTGCACTATGGAGTTGGGGTATTTGAAGGAATCAGGTGTTATAAGTGCGTGGATGGGAGTTTAGCTGTATTTAGGTTGGAAGAACATGTGGAAAGACTGTTTAATTCTGCTAAAGCTGTGGAGATGAAAATACCCTTTTCTCCTAAGGAGGTAGAAGAGGCTATTATTGAAACCCTAAAAGCCAATAAACTGGAAGAAGGTTATATTCGTCCTTTGGCCTTTATTGGTCAGGGTGGTATGGGAGTGTTTCCTGGGAAAAATCCTGTCCATTTAATCATTGCTGTGTGGCCCTGGGGAGCTTACCTGGGAGAAGAGGCCTTACAAAAGGGAATTAGAGTTAAAACCTCTTCTTTTACCAGGCATCATGTAAATATTATGATGACCAAGGCCAAAGTGTGTGGTAATTATGTCAATTCTGTGTTGGCCAAACAAGAAGCCATAGCTGATGGTTATGATGAGGCTTTAATGCTGGATCCTGAAGGGTATGTGGCTGAAGCTACTGGAGAAAATATTTTTATTGTAAAACACAGTAGGATAAAAACTCCTCCTTTGGATTCTATTTTACCTGGTATTACCAGAGATTCTTTAATTACTCTGGCCAAAGACATGGGGTATGAAGTGGTAGAGCAGCGTTTTACCAGAGATGAGCTGTATGCTGCTGATGAAGCCTTTTTCTGTGGAACTGCGGCAGAAGTTACTCCTATTCGGGAAGTGGATAGGAGGCAGATTGGACAGGGGCAAGCTGGACCTATCTCTTTGTTATTGCAAGCTGAATATTTTAAGATTGTTAAGGGAGACAATTTAAAATACGCTGGTTGGCTGACCAAATTTGAAATCTAATGGCTGAACAACTAACTGCTAAATATCGTCCCCAGTGCTTTGCTGAGGTTGTTGGACAAGACCCTATAAAAAAAGCGCTTTCAAGGGCTGCTCAAGAAGATAGAGTAGCCCCAGTTTATCTTTTTAGTGGCACCAGGGGAGTGGGTAAAACCACCTTGGCCAGAATTTTAGCCAAGGTGGTTAATTGCACCAAGGCACCTACACCTGAACCCTGTAATGAGTGTGCCAGTTGTATGGCCATTACCAAAGGTACTTCTCCTGATGTTTTGGAGATAGATGGAGCTTCTCATACTGGAGTAGACCATGTGCGCAAGTTAAGGGAAGATGTTTTTTTACCGCCCTTAAACTCTCGCTATAAAGTAATTATCATTGATGAAGCTCATATGCTTTCTAATTCTGCCTTTAATGCCTTATTAAAGACCCTGGAAGAGCCACCTAAACACTGTATTTTTATTTTTGCTACTACAGAAGTGGAAAAATTTCCCATCACTATTGTTAGCAGATGCCAGCATTATACCTTTAAGTCTCTTACCCAAAGAGAAATTGAAGAGCATTTAAAAAAAGTTTTAAAAAAAGAACAAATAGAGTTTGAACCAGAAGCTGTAGAACTTATTGCTAAAAAGGGAAATGGTTCTATTCGTGATGCCATGTCTCTTTTGGGGCAGGTGTTGGTTTTTTCTGAAAAGATTCTTCAAGCCAAGGAGGTAAGACTTCTCTTAGGCCTGGCTGGAGAAGAATTTTTTGAGCAGATATTTAAAAGTATTTTTAACAGTGATTTAGAAAGGTTGCATAATATAAGTGAAGAAATTAGAGAAAGTGGCCTGGACCTTTCCTTTTTTTTAAAAGAGTTTATTAATTACTGGCGTAATTTATTTCTTCTTTCTCAGTTAGGTAAAAAAGCTAGTTCTCTTGTTCCATGGAAGGGAGACTCTCTGGAGTTCTGGTTAAAAGTAGCCCAGGCTTTTGGAGAAAGCAGGATACATTTAAGCTGGCAGATGGTTTTAGAGGAGGCAAAAAGTATTTTAAAAGGGACAGATCCCATTCTTGCTTTAGAGCTGGTACTTTTTAATTTGGCTTATTTGCCCAAACTTGTACCTGTTAGGGAAGAAAACTTATCCTTAGAGGTTGAAGCAGAAAAAAAAATGAAATAAATAATAGAACTATAGATAGACAAATAGAGAATAGAGAAAATAATACAGAAAAAAATTTTCGAGAAAAGGTAAAGTCTCATCCCTTGGTCCACAAAATTTTAGAAGAATTTGATGCTAGAATAGTGGAAATAAGAAAATTAAATGGAGGAAGTAAATGAACGATTTAATACGTCAAGCTCAGATGTTACAGAAAAAAATGCTTCAAATGCAGGAAGAACTAAAGAATAAGGTGGTAGAGGCTTCAGCTGGCGGAGGTATGGTCCAGGTAAAGGTAAGTGGAGGGCAGGAAGTTTTAGAAATTAAAATTGATCCTACAGTAGTAGATCCCAATGATGTGCAGATGCTGGAAGATTTAGTCCTGGCAGCGGTTAATGATGGTTTGAAAAAGGCCAAGGAAATGGTTCAGAGTGAAATGTCCCAGCTTACTGGGGGACTGAATATCCCGGGATTGTTTTAGCAATGCTTAAACATTTACCTGCTCCTTTACAAGAGCTTTGGAAGGTCTTTACTGGTTTTCCCGGGATTGGCCCTAAGAGCGCTTTACGGATGGTTATGGAAATCTTAACCTGGCCAGAAGAAAAGGTGCAAAATATTGGCAAAATTATTCTTACTTTTAGAGAAAAATTAAAACCTTGTGTTCATTGTGGATTGTTAAGCGAAGAAGAGGAGTGCTCTATTTGTAGAGATCCCAGTAGAGATGCTAGTTTACTTTGTGTAGTAGCAGATTTAGATTCCTATTTAGTTTTAGAAGAGGCTGGTTTTTATAGGGGAAAGTATTTTATTTTGGGTGGTCTTTATAATCCTTTAGAAGATAAGGAGTTAAAGGGCATAAACCTAGAAGGCTTACGCAAACGGCTTGCTGATCCTGAGTTAAAAGAATTGATTTTGGCTTTGGGCGCCACCGTTGAAGCTGAAAATACAGCCTCTTACATAAAAAATATGGTCAGCAGAGACTTTTCTCATTTAATTTTAAGCAGGTTAGCCCAGGGTATTCCCCTGGGAGCGGAAGTCAAGTATATGGATCAAGAAACCTTGAAACAATCTTTAAATTTTAGGCAGAAAATTTAGGAGTAGAAATGATGTTGGAGATTAGAATTCATGGACGAGGTGGGCAAGGAGGAGTAACTTCAGCTGAGCTTTTGGCCAAGGCTGCCATTGATAAAGGCAAATATGCTCAAGCATTTCCCAGTTTTGGCCCAGAAAGAAGAGGTGCTCCTGTAGAAGCCTTTGTCAGGGTTTCAGATGAGCCCATAAAGATTAGAGAGAAGATTTACGAACCAGATGTGGTTTTGGTGCTGGATCCTACTTTATTGGATGTGGTTAAAGTAGATGCTGGACTTAAGGAAAAGGGGTTGGTGGTAGTTAATACTCCAGAACAAGCTGAAAGCGTGAAGAAAAAATATAGCTATCCCCGTTTAGCCCAAGTGGATGCTCTTAAAATTGCCTTAGAGACTTTGGGGGTACCCATTACTAATACTACCATGTTGGGAGCTTTGCTTAAGGCTACCAACTTACTTTCTCCTGCAGATATGGAAGGAGTTTTAATGGAAAGGTTTGGGGCTAAGTTGGGACCTAAAAATTTTGCTGCTCTGCAAAAAGCTTTTGAGAATACAGTTGTCCTTTAAGCCAGGAAGATCTTCTTCCTGGCTTTCTTTTCTATGTCTGAAGTTTCTCTTTTTCTGGTCCAATAATTTAAATCGTTATAGTATAAATGCTCTTTTAGGAGCACTGGAAACTTTTAAGCTACTTTCCTGGTGTAAGGTTCATTTTTTTAAAAATATAGAAGAGATAGAGTTATCTTTAGAAAAAGAAAAAATAATTTTTTGTTTCTCTTTTTCCTCTTTTAATCTTTTGACCGTAAAAAGTACAATAGATTATTTAAAGAAAAAGTTTCCCACTGCACTTTTTCTTGCTGGTGGACCTCATCCCACAGGAGATTATAAAGGTACTTTAGATTTAGGGTTTGATTATGTTTTTTTGGGTGAGGGAGAAAAAAGTTTTCCTCTTTTTATTAAAAATTTTATAGAAGATAAAGAGCTAAAAGATATTCCTGGTATAGCCTTTAAACAAAAGGGAAGATTGGTAAAAAACAAAAAGGAACTGATAGATTTTAATTCTTATTTACCCTTTAGTAAACAATTAAAACGCTTTGGTCCTCTGGAAATTACCAGGGGTTGTCCTTTTGCCTGTAAGTACTGTCAAACTTCTTATATTTTTGGTCCAAAGGTAAGACACAGGTCTTTAGAAGTCCTTTTGGAGTGGGTAAGGTTTTTTAAACAAAAAAAATTATTGGATTTTAGATTTATTACTCCCAATGCTTTAGCTTATGGCTCTAAGGACGGAAAGGAAGTTAATCTGGAAGCAATTGAAGAATTACTGGCTAAAGTAAAAGAAATAGCTCCTCAGGGTAGAATTTTTTTTGGTTCCTTTCCTTCTGAAGTCAGGCCTGAGCAGGTTAGTGTCAAGAGTTTAAAGGTGCTTTCCAGATGGGTGGACAATCAAAATCTGGTGATTGGGGCTCAATCTGGAAGTGATAAAATCCTGGAATTAAGTGGTAGAAAGCACACGGCTGGAGATGTGTTAGAGGCAGTTAAGCTGGCTAGAAAATTTAACTTTTTACCAGTGGTGGATTTTATTTTTGGCCTACCTCAAGAGTCCTGGGAAGATGAACAAAAAAGCATTTTGTTGATGCGTCAAATTGTGGAACTGGGAGGTAAGGTGCATGCCCATACCTTTATTCCTTTGCCAGGCACACCCTGGGCCCGCAAACCCGCAGGCAAAGTAAGTGCTCAGATGAGAAGGGAGATGACCAGTCTTATTGCCAAAGGTTTGGGCTTTGGTAATTGGGAAGCCCAGGAAAAGGAAGCCAGTAGGTTGGCTAAATATTTTCAAACCAGGAAGTTAGAATAAAATAAGGTTAAAAGGTAAATTTGGTCCAGAGGAGAAACTTGCTCTTCTAATGGTTTTAAGCTAACTTCTCTTCTCCATGCTAGACCTAATTTTAGCTTTCTTTTTGGCTGTCTTTGTTTCTGCTCTCTGCTCTGTGGCTGAAGCTGCCCTTTATTCCATTTCTTGGGGAGCTGTGGAGAAATTAAAGGATAGAAGCAAGAGAGCAGGCAGGATTTTAGAAGACCTTCGAGCTAATATAGAAGAGCCTATTAGTGCCATTTTGACTCTAAATACCATTGCCCATACTGCGGGTGCTGCTATTGCAGGTGCTGCTGCTGTAGAAGTATTTGGAGAAGGGAGTATTTTTTTATTTTCCCTGGTTTTTACCTTTGTAATTTTAGTCTTCTCTGAAATTATTCCCAAAACAGTAGGTGTAGTATATAATGATAAGATTATTCCTTATATAGTATATCCTCTTTATGGTCTTATTGTTGTGTTTAAACCTATCATTAAATTGTTCAATATTTTTGTATATTTTATTGAAAAGAATAAAGATAAATGTAAAGCTACAGAGGATGATTTAATCGCAATTTTAAACTTAGGTAGAAGGTCTGGAATTATAAAACCTTATGAAGAAACTTCTATTCAAAATATTTTAAACTTAGATAAAAAAAGAGTGAGTGATATTATGACTCCGCGTACAGTTATGTTTACTTTACCCGTAAATATAACTGTGCAGGAAGCTTTTGAAAAGAAAAAAATTATTCCACATAGTAGAATACCTGTGTATGATAAGGATCCTGAAGATATTGTTGGTATTGTTTTAAGAAGGGATCTTCTTTCTTCTTTGGCTAGTGATAAACATAATTTGACCCTGGATAAAATTATGAAACCTGTGCAGTTCATACCTGAAAGTGTAACTTTGGATAGGCTGCTGGTGAAACTTTTGGAAACCAGGACTCATCTTTTTATTGTTTTGGATGAGTATGGCGGAGTGGCCGGCTTAGTTACCCTGGAAGATGTGCTGGAAGAGATTTTGGGTAAAGAAATCATTGACGAAACAGATGAAGTGATAGATATGCGAGAGCTAGCTAGAGAGAGAAGAAAAAAAATTATTGGAACAAGGGAATAAGAATGAAAAAGAATTATATTTTGGCTTTTTTGCTGATTTTAGGTGCAATTATTTATCTGGGAGTAAGTGCTTTAAAAGAAGATAAGGTCTATTTTTTAAAAGTGTCTGAAGCCGTGGCCATGGGATTGGATAAGATTGACCAGGCCAGGCTCTTTGGCCTGGTAGAGGCAAAGGATTTTAAGCAGTCTAAGAGTAAGTTGGAAGTAAACTTTTTACTGGCAGATAAGGAAAATAAGGAAAAAGTTATTCCTGTTTATTATCAAGGGGCCTTACCTGATACCTTTAAGCCAGGAGTGGAAGTGATAGTAGAAGGAAAAATGAATCATCAAAGTAATATTTTTGATGCCACTTTGATTATGACCAAGTGTCCTTCTAAATATAAAAAGAAGAATAATTAAGCTTATAAGTCTGTTTTTGACTATTTCACTTGTTTAATTAAGTAAGGAGATATTTTATGCATTATGTAGCTTTTTTTCTTTACTTCTATCTTTATTGATAGGAATACTTGGAGGAGGTATAAGTATATATTTTTTGCTTGTTAATCAAGGTGAAGAAATAAAGTTAAGTTATCTAGAATTATGTCAAAAACTAATTACAGCTACTGTATTATTATCCTCATTTATTTTATTTTATGCCTTGGCAGTAAAAGACTTTTCTTTTTCTTATGTCCATGATTATACGGATAGCTTTTTACCGCTTTTTTATAGACTCAGTGCTTTTTGGGCTGGGCAAGATGGCTCTTTTTTGTTTTGGTTATTGTGTATTGCTTTACTGGGAGTTTTCTTTATTTTTACTCCCACCTATAGAGAAAATTTAAGGGATCGAGAAAAGATTTTATTCTGGGTATTTTACTTTTTGATTGAAGCTTTTTTTCTTTTGATGTTAACTGGTCCTAGTAATCCTTTTTTAAAATTGGATCCTGCTCCTGTAGAAGGAAGAGGTCTAAATCCACTCTTGCAAAATGTGGGAATAATTTTTCATCCTCCTTTGCTTTTTTTAGGTTATGCAGGGTTTACTTTACCTGCCTGTCTGGCCTTGGTCTTTTGGTTGGAGGGGAGGTATAAAGACTGGTTCAGGCCTATTCGTAATTTAACTGTTTTAGCCTGGGTCTTTTTGACCATTGGTATTTTGCTGGGTGGTTGGTGGTCTTATATGGAGTTGGGCTGGGGAGGGTATTGGGCCTGGGACCCTGTTGAGAATGCTTCTCTTATTCCCTGGCTTTTTGCCACTGCCTATCTACACTTATCTCTTATTAGTAGAAGGAAGAAGACCTTATATAAAACCAGTTATGCCCTGATACATTTAAGTTTTCTTAGCTGTATTTTTGCCACTTTTTTGGTTAGAAGTAATGTAGTGGAATCTTTGCATGCCTTTGGCAGTACAGGAGTGGGCACTCCTTTAGTGGTTTTTATGATGGTTTACTTAGGAATAGTTATTTTAAATCTGTTTGTTAAAGTTTCTTCTAAATCTCTAGATGAAGTGTGGTCCAAGTCTGGACTTTTATTTATTACTTCCTGGATACTTATATTTATAGGAATAATTATTATTATGGGAACTATGTGGCCTGTTATTTCTAAACTTTGGTCCAGTAGCCCCATTGGATTGGATGCAAAATTTTATAATAAGGTTTGTTTGCCTTTATTTGTCTTAATTAGTATCGTCCTTTTCTTTTGCTTTTTAATTAACTGGCAAGGAAGTTTAAAAAGTAAAACTTTATCTTTTGTTGCTATGCTTTTAGCCTTGGGCTCTATTGGTTTATTTTACTTTTTAGGTTATGCTAATCTTCTTTCTTTATTGGCTATAGGAGTTTCTATTGGCTTAATAGGTACAGTTTTGTTTAGCTTATTTAAAGAAAAGCTTTATAAAAATATTTCTTTTTTGGGAGTTTATGGTTTGCATTTAGGACTGGCTATTTTAGTAATAGGTGTAGCTTTATCTGGACCTTTTAAACAGGAGAAAGAATTAATTTTATCTCCCCAAAAAAAGGTGGCATTTAGTAATTATGAACTGCATTATGAGGATTTAGTGCAAAAAGAAGAGCCAGGGATAAAGATTTTTGAGGCCAAATTTAAACTTTATAAACAGAAGAAATATTTAGGAGAATTGCTGCCTCAAAAAAGACTATATGCTCATTTTGAACAGCCTTTTGTAGAAGTGGATACTTATCCTTCTTTAGGTCAGGAAGTGTATATTAGTTTACTGGGTTTTGATGAAGATAAAAATGTAAGTATTAAGGTAAGTCTAAATCCAGCTATTAACTGGGTATGGATTGGAGGAAGTATTTTATCTTTATTTGGGCTTTTGGCTGTATTTAGGAAGCAAAAAATATAAATTATGTTGCTAGAGCTTAACAATATTACGCATTTTTTTGGAGAGCGTTTAATTTTCAAGAATGTTTCTCTAGAGTTGTTTCCAGGTAAGATTTATATGCTAAGAGGTGCTAATGGCAGTGGAAAGTCTACTTTGCTTAAAATTATAGCAGGTATTTTAAAGCCTACAGAAGGGAAGGTAATATCTTCTACTCCCAAATATAAAGTAGGTTATTTGGCCCATCAGCCTTTTTTATATTCCTATTTGACAGCAGAAGAAAATCTGGATTTTTTCGCTACAATTTATGGTCTAAAACTTAGTAAACAAGCTTTATTGACTTATCTGGAGGAAGTTGGACTTAAGTTTTTTGCGCGAGAAAAGGTAAAGAATTTTTCCCGGGGTATGAAGCAACGTTTAAATTTAGCCAGATTGTTTCTATGTAAACCAGAGGTTATTTTGTTGGATGAACCAGAAACAGGTCTAGATAAAGAATTTCAAGCAAAATTGAGAGAAAAAATTACCTTTTTTAAAAAAGAGGGAAAATTGGTGATTTGGATTTCTCATTTAGAGAACTTTTCTGCTTATGATTTTGAGCTCTCTATTGAAAACAAAGAACTCAAAATAAAGGAGCATTGATTTGTCTTTTTGGGCTCTGGTTAAAAAAGATTGCCAGCTTATCTTTGGAAGGAGCAGTGTTTTTGTCCAGGCTATTTTATTGGGATTATTATTGATATTTATTTTTAGCCTAGCCAAACCAATAGGTGAGAGAATAACTCCTAATCAAGCAGCTTCCATCTTCTGGATATCTACTGTTTTTGCTTTGATTTTGATTTTTAATTTTATTTATTTTTTAGAAGAAGAAAGTAAAATGCAAGATGCCTTATTGCTTTCACCTTTAGCTAGCCAAAATATCTGGTTGGCCAAATCCTTAAGTGGTTTAACGGTTACTCTGGTTATTCAACTTATTTTTTCAATAGCCATTTTTGTGTTTTTAGAGCAAAGTGTTGTTCAGTTTTCTTTTTTAGCCCTGGCTATTTTTTTATCTATTGATTTAGGTTTAGTGCTGGTAGGTTCTTTACTGGGAGCTTTGTCTCAAGGACATGAATTAAGAGAGTCCTTTTTATCCATAATTATTTTTCCTTTATTGGTTCCCTTAGTGCTTGCTGGTGTAAAGACAGGTAGCTGGTTTCTGGGAGAAGTAAATATTAGTTTGTCCTCCTGGATGAAAATAGTGTTTTCTTTTGATTTAATTTACCTGGGAAGTGGATATATTTTATTTCCCTTTGTGTTTAGTGGAGAATAAATATGTGGTTATTAGTTGTTATATTCCTATTTTCTTTAATAATAAATCAGTGGATGATTTGGTTTTATGCTCCAGTGGAAGCAACTCTAGGTATAGTACAAAAAATATTTTACTTGCACTTACCCTTTGCCTGGTGGGGAATGTTTAGTTTTTTTCTAGTTTTTTGCTTTTCTTTACTGTTTTTGTTTAAAGCAAAAGAAAAATATAGTTTGCTTAGTGTGGCCAGTGCAGAAATTGGAGTGCTTTTTTCCGGACTGGCTCTGGTAAGTGGCTCTATTTGGGCCAAGGCTAGTTGGGGTGTTTGGTGGACCTGGGACCCCAGGCTTACCACTACTTTAGTAATGTGGTTTCTCTATTCAGCTTATTTGTTACTCCAAACTTTAGATTTACCTCTGGTTAGAAAAAGAAAACTATCTGCTGTGTTAGGTGTAGTTGCTTTTTTAGATGTACCTCTGGTCTTTTTTTCTGCTAGAATCTTTAGAAGTATTCACCCTGCTGTGTTTGCTTCTAGGGAAGGTGGTCTTCCTGAGGAAATGTTTTTTACTTTGCTCTTTAGTCTGTTTACTTTTTTCTTTCTTTGGATTTTTTTGTTTTCTTTTCGTTATAAGCAGTTAAAGTTAAAAAATAAACTAGATGGTCTCTTTTTAGAACTTATAAAGGAGTAAAAGATGAAATATATTTTTTTAGCTAATATTGTGGTTTGGATAGGTATAAGTGGGTATTTACTATTTCTTTTTAGAAAACATAAGAATATAGAAAATAGACTGTTTGAATTAAAAATGATTAAAGAGGAAGAATAATGTTTATAAAAAAGCAAACTTTAATAATTATTTTAGCAAGTTTTATTGTTATTTTTGGAGCTTCTTTAGCTTATAGAATAGCTAATCCTAGCTTGACCGTAAAGACTGTAGATGAAAGTATGCAAAACAGTCCTATGGGTATGGTTGTTGCTCTGATGCAAAAGGTCAGTAAAAATCCTAAGGATATAGAATCCTTAAGAAAACTAGCCCTTGTATTTATGGAACTTAAAAGCTGGGATAGAGCTATAACTTTTTGGACTAAGGTTTTAGAGATAGTTCCAGAGGATAAGATGGCTTTGAGCCAAATTGGTTTTTGTTATTTTCAAAAGAAAGAATATTCTAAAGCGGCTAATTATTATGAGCAAGTAATCAGCTTGGAGCCAACTAATTATATAGTAAACTATAATCTGGGGGTTATTTATAGGAATTTTCTTAATGAACCTGCTAAGGCCAAAGTGTACTTGGAAAATGTTCTTCAGAGTAAAGAGGCAGAAGAGGAGGTTAAGAAGGAAGCAACCAAGCTTTTGGAGGGTATTTCTAATTGACAGGGAAAAAGCTTTAAGGTTAAGAATGTTAGCTATCGTTTTAAAACTCTAATCGGGTAAAACAAGTAGGAGGGGGTATTATGGGTAAACTTTGGAAAGTGTTGTCTTTGGTAAGTGTGACTATTTTTTTAAGCGCATCTATGCTTTGGGCTGCTGAAACCCTTAAATTTGGGGTGGCTGGCGCTCACTCTGGAGACCTGGCTTCCTATGGTCTTCCATCTGTGAATGCAGCTGAATTGGTAGCGCAAAAGTATAATGCCAAAGGTGGTCTTTTGGGTAAAAAGATTGAGATTATTAAGGGCGATGATCAGTGTAAACCTGAGCTGGCTACTAATGTTGCCACCAAGATGGTTTCTGATGGAGCTGTAATTGTTCTGGGACACATTTGTAGTGGAGCTACAAAAGCTGCTTTACCTATTTATAAGGAAGCTAAAATTGTTGTTATGTCTCCTTCTGCCACCAATCCTCCTTTGACTCAAAGTGGCGATTATCCCAATTTTTTCAGGACTATTGCCTCTGATGATGCTCAGGGGAAATTAGCTGCAGAGTTTATTATTAAAAAACTCAAACTAAAAAAAGTAGCTATTATCCATGATAAGGGTGACTATGGAAAGGGTTATGCTACTTATGTAAAACAATTTATTGAACAAATGGGTGGAGCTAAAGTGGTTCTCTTTGAAGGAGTTACTCCTGGTGCTGTGGACTACTCTGCAGTAGTGCAAAAGGTTAGAAGGTCTGGAGCTGATGTGGTTGTTTTTGGTGGTTATCATCCTGAAGCTTCTAAGATTGTAACTACCATGCGTAAGAAAAGAATGAAAATTCCTTTTGTCTCTGATGATGGAGTAAAGGATGATACCTTTATTAAAGTAGCTGGTAAGTATGCTGAAGGTGTATATGCCACTGGTCCTAAGGATGTTTCTGCTAATCCTTTGTACAAACAGGCTGAAGAAGAGCATAGAAAGGCTTATGGCACTGCTCCTGGAGTCTTTTTCTTTAATGCTTATGCTGCAGCTCAATGTATGTTAAATGCCATTGAAAAAGCTGGCTCCACCAAATATGAAGATATTGTAAAAGTCTTGAGAACTGAATATGTAGACACTCCTTTGGGTAAAATTAGATTTGATGAAAAAGGTGATGCTGAAGGTGTGGGCTTTTCTGTTTATCAGGTTCAAAATGGTAAATTTGTAGAATTAGCCAAATAATTCGAGACTGTTATTTGATGCTTTAAAACAAAGGGTAGGTGTATGTGAACGCCTACCCTTTGGATTTTCATAAAATCCTTTTGTAAAGAGGCAGATTACCATGGATTATTTTTTGGAGTTATTTTTTGGCGGCTTAACTCGAGGAAGTATTTATGCTTTGATTGCGCTTGGTTATACCATGGTCTATGGAATTATCGAACTCATTAACTTTGCCCATGGTGAAATTTATATGATAGGAGCTTTTACAGCTCTTATTGTAGCTGGAGTATGTTCTTTGTTGGGGCTTAATCTAATTTCTATTTTAATTCTGGCTATTATCATCTCCATGTTTTATTCAGCAGCGTATGGTTATACAGTGGAAAAGATTGCCTATAAGCCATTACGTAATGCCCCAAGACTTTCTCCTTTGATTAGTGCTATTGGTATGTCCATATTTTTACAAAATTATGTTTTACTAGCACAAACTTCTGATTTTGTTCCTTTTCCCAGTTTGATTCCAGAATTTGAATTTATGGAGCCTGTGGCCCATATTATGGGTTCATCAGAATTGGTAATCATTGTAGTAACTGCTATTGCTATGGTTATTCTAAGCCTTTTTATTAAGTTTACTAAGATTGGAAAAGCCATGCGAGCTACTGCTCAAAATAGAAAAATGGCTCTATTGTGTGGCGTCAATGTGGATAGAGTCATTTCAGTTACCTTTATTATTGGTTCAGCTTTAGCTGCCTTAGGTGGAGTATTAATTGCCTCTCATATAGGGCAAATCAACTTTTATATTGGATTTATTGCTGGCATTAAGGCCTTTACTGCAGCTGTACTGGGGGGAATTGGTTCTATTCCTGGAGCTGTGTTGGGTGGTTTGGTTTTGGGCTGGACAGAAAGTTTTGCTACTGGTTATGTTTCCAGTGATTATGAAGATGTATTTGCCTTTTGTCTGTTGGTTATAATTCTTATTTTTAGGCCTGCAGGTATTTTAGGCAGAACCAATACTCAGAAAGTTTAAGGATAGATAAGCGATGAGAGAGATAATTAAGTCTTTACAGGTTTCCCTTTGGTTTATGTTTTTAACCTTTCCCATTATGGTGATTCGAGTTGATACCGTAGAAAAAACTGTCCAGTGGAGATGGGCAAATCTTTTATATGTAGGGTTAGCTTCTTTTTTCTTTCTTTTATCTGGAGATTTTTAATTAAAAGAAAAGAAGAAGGAAGTAAAAAAGAAGAAAGCAAAGAAGAAGGCTTGACCTTTGTACAAAAAATTATTGCTACTCCTAAGTATAGTAGACCAATTTATGCTTTAGTATTTTTATTTTTATTAATTTTTCCCTGGATAGTTTCCACTTATCAAACTAATATTATGATCTCAGCTCTTATTTACGTAGTGTTGGGGTTAGGGTTAAATATTGTAGTGGGTATAGCTGGTCTTTTGGATTTAGGATATGTAGCCTTTTATGCCGTGGGTGCTTATGCCTATGCCCTTTTAAATTATCACTATCACTTAGGCTTTTGGACCGTATTGCCTTTAGGTGGGCTTTTAGCTGCTATCTTTGGTATTCTTCTGGGTATTCCAGTTTTAAGGCTTAGAGGAGATTATTTGGCTATTGTTACTCTGGGATTTGGTGAGATTATCAGGTTGATTTTGGAAAACTGGAATGAATTTTCCTTTGGACCCAGTGGTATTGCCAATATTCCCCGCCCTGGGTTTTTTGGTATGAAGTTGGGAGTGGAAGAAGCCACCATTTATATTTATTATTTGATGATCTTAATGGCCATTATAACCATTTTTGTGGTAAACAGGTTGCAGAATTCTCGTCTGGGTAGAGCCTGGCTGGCCTTAAGGGAAGATGAAGTGGCCTGTGAAGCCATGGGCATAGATAGAATGAAAACCAAGCTGGCTGCCTTTGCTCTGGGAGCTACCTGGGCTGGTTTTGCAGGAGTAATTTTTGCGGCTAAAACCACTTTTATTAACCCTGCCAGTTTTACTTTTTTAGAGTCTGCCATTATTCTTTCCATAGTGGTTTTAGGAGGTATGGGCTCCATTGTAGGAGTTATTTTGGCTGCCTTTTTAATGATTTTGTTGCCTGAGTATTTACGAGCCTTTTCTGAATATAGAATGCTTCTTTTTGGAGCGGCAATGGTTTTGGTGATGGTGTTTAGACCTCAAGGACTTATTCCCAGTGTTAGGCGTAAGTATGTTTATGATTTAAAGGAGAGGTAGAAAGGAAGTTATGGCTGAAGCAATCTTAGAAGTAAGAGAACTATGTAAGGATTTTGGTGGGTTAAGAGCTTTGGACCATATTGATTTGGAAGTTTATCCAGAGCAAATTGTAGCTTTAATTGGTCCTAATGGTGCGGGTAAAACCACCTTTTTTAATTGCGTTACTGGTATTTATGAACCTACAGAGGGAGATGTTTTTATTTTAGACCGTAAAGGTAGAAAAAAAGAGTTAATGGTTATAAACCCAATAAAGTTACAGAGCTGGGATTGGCCAGGACTTTTCAAAATATAAGACTTTTCCCCAATATGACCGTTTTAGAAAATGTTATGATTGGGAGACACACCAGGACAAAATCCTGGATTTTTGGAGCACTTTTTCGGGACAGGCGAACTAAAGAAGAAGAAAAAGAAACTATAGAAGTTAGTTATGAGATTTTGAAAAAGATGCGTTTGGAAAAGTTTGTTAATGAGTTGGCTTCCAACTTGCCCTATGGTGCACAGCGAAGATTGGAAATTGCCAGAGCTCTGGCCTCAGAACCCAGTTTGTTACTCTTAGACGAACCTGCAGCAGGGATGAATCCTCAGGAGACAAAAGAACTAGAAGGATTGATTGAGCAGATTCGTGACCAAGAAAAGATAGCTATTTTGCTGATTGAACATGATATGAAACTGGTAATGAATATCTCAGATGTGGTTTATGTGATGGAGTACGGTAGGCTTTTGGCAAAGGGAACTCCTCAAGAGATTAAAGAAGATGAAAGAGTGATAAAAGCTTATTTAGGTGAGGATCATGATGCTTGAGCTTAAAGGTGTTTGCACTTTTTACGGAAAAATTCAGGCCTTACACGAGGTGTCTTTATCTGTACAAGAGGGAGAAATTGTAACTTTAATTGGAGCTAATGGAGCAGGTAAAACCACTACTCTTATGTCTATTTGTGGTATTGTTCCTGCTAAAAAGGGAGAAATCTGGTTTCAAGGAGAGCCTATTCACAAGCTGTCTCCAGATCAGATTGTGGCCAAAGGTATTATTCAAGTTCCAGAGGGAAGGCTTATTTTCCCACGCATGACAGTAATGGAAAACTTGGATATGGGAGCTTATTTGCGTAAGGATAAAGCAGAGATAAAAAGAGATTTGGATTATATTTTTGACCTTTTTCCCATTTTGGCAGAGAGAAAAAATCAACTGGGTGGGACTTTAAGTGGTGGAGAGCAGCAAATGCTGGCCATTTCCAGAGCGCTTATGGCAAGACCAAAAGTGCTTCTTTTGGATGAGCCTTCTTTGGGTTTGGCTCCTCTGGTGATTAAGCAAATATTTAAAATTATTGAAAAGATTAACAAGCAGGGAACGACCATTTTCCTGGTAGAGCAAAATGCCCACCAGGCTTTAAAGATTGCTCATAAAGGGTATGTGATGGAAAATGGACGGATTGTAATGGAAGATAGTGCAGCCAATTTATTAACCAATGAAGATGTAAAGAAAGCTTATCTGGGCTTATAATTTTTAGGAGGTAATATGGAAAAAATAGTGGGCACTGGTTTAACTTTTGATGATGTATTGCTTCTGCCTGCTTATTCTGAGGTCTTGCCAGACCAGGTTGATTTGAAGACTAGGCTTACTCCTGAGATAGAGCTTAATATTCCTCTTTTAAGCGCAGCTATGGATACAGTAACTGAGGCCAGGATGGCTATTTCCATGGCTAGAGCTGGAGGAGTGGGAGTTATTCATAAAAATATGACCATTGAGCGTCAGAGACTGGAAGTTGAAAAGGTAAAGAAATCAGAAAGTGGGATGATTTTGGACCCTGTGACTGTTAGTCCTGAAGATAGTGTGGCCTATGTTCTGGAATTAATGTCTGAATACAGAATTTCTGGACTTCCTGTTGTAGAAGGAGATACCTTAAAAGGGATTGTTACCAATAGGGATGTTCGTTTTGTAGAAGACTTGCGCACCAAAGTAAAAGAGGTAATGACTAAAGAAAATTTAATTACTGTTCCAGTGGGAACCACTTTGGAAGATGCTAAAAAGATATTGCAGAAGAAAAAAGTAGAAAAATTATTGGTAGTGGATAAAGAAAATAAGTTAAAAGGTCTTATTACTATAAAAGATATTGAAAAGGTAAGAAAGTATCCCAATGCCTGTAAAGATGTGTTTGGTAGGCTTAGAGTGGGCGCAGCTGTAGGAGTGGGTAAAGATAGAGAAGAAAGGGTAGAGGCTTTACTTAGAGCAGGAGTTGACTTTATTGTGGTGGATTCAGCTCATGGGCATTCCAAAAATGTACTGGATACAGTAAGAAGCATTAGGAGTGCTTTTCCCCATTGCCAGATTGTAGCTGGTAATATTGCCACCTATGAAGGTGCTAAAGCCTTAATTGAAGCTGGAGCTGATGCAGTAAAAGTGGGAATTGGGCCTGGTTCTATTTGTACTACCAGAGTAGTTACAGGGGTGGGGGTACCCCAAATTACAGCTATTATGGAAGCAGTAAAAGCTTGTAGAGAAAAGGATAAATGTCTTATTGCTGACGGTGGAATTAAGTTTTCTGGAGATATTGTTAAAGCCATTGCTGTTGGTGCTGATTCAGTAATGATGGGTAGTATGCTTGCTGGTACAGAAGAAAGCCCTGGAGAAACTGTACTATATCAGGGAAGGACATATAAAATTTATAGAGGTATGGGCTCTATAGATGCTATGAAAGCTGGTAGTTCAGACCGTTATTTTCAGGATAGTTCACATAAACTTGTCCCGGAAGGAATTGTAGGTCGCGTTCCTTTTAAAGGTCCTGTTAGTGAAACTATTTATCAATTGATTGGTGGTCTTCGTTCTGGTATGGGATATCTGGGATGTAAAAATATTAAAGAGTTGCAGACTAAGAGTAGAATGGTACAAATAACAAATTCTGGTTTAAAAGAAAGTCATGTGCACGATGTAATTATTACCAAAGAAGCTCCCAATTATAGAATAGAAAATTATTAGAGGTTTTTTATGTTTACAGGAGATAAAGTCCTTATTTTAGATTTTGGTTCTCAATATACCCAGTTAATTGCCAGAAGGGTACGAGAAGAAGGGGTGTATTCAGAAATACATCCATGTAATATTAGTTTGGAGGAGATAAAAGCCATAAATCCCCAGGCTATTATTTTGTCTGGAGGGCCTGCCAGTGTTGTTCAGGAAAATAGTCCCAAAATAGACCCTGCCATATTTGACTTGGGGTTGCCTATTCTGGGAATTTGCTATGGAATGCAGTTAATAAGCTATCTTTTAGGTGGTAAGGTAGAGCCTGCAAAGGTAAGAGAATATGGTAGGAGTTCTTTAGAACTTTTGACTTCTTCTCCTTTATGGGAGGGTATTTGGCCTGATCATAAAGAATTTACAGTTTGGATGTCCCATGGCGATACTGTTTTAGAAATTCCTCAAGGCTTTGAAGTACTGGCCAAAACCGAGAGCATAGAGTTTGCTGCTATTGGGGCTCGAGAAAAAAATATTTATGCCTTACAGTTTCATCCAGAAGTGGTGCATACGGATTTTGGTAAACAAATTATTGCCAATTTTCTGTTTCAAATTGCCAGGCTTGAACCTTCCTGGTCAATGAGTTCTTTTATTGATAATGTTTTGGAAGAAGTAAAAGTCCAGGTGGGAGAAGATAAAGTAGTTTGTGCTTTAAGTGGAGGAGTTGATTCTACTGTAGTAGCTGTTTTGCTCAACAAAGCTTTGGGTCATAAATTACATTGTATTTTTGTAGATAATGGACTTTTACGTTTGAATGAAGGTGAAGAAGTTGTATCTTATCTTAGAAAGCACTTTGATTTAAATTTACATTATGTTCAAGCACAGGATTTGTTTTTAAATCGTTTAAAAGGTGTTACTGATCCAGAGGAAAAAAGAAAAATTATTGGCCATACTTTTATAGAAGTTTTTGAGCAAGAAGCTAAAAAAATAGAAGGTGTAAAGTGGTTAGCTCAGGGCACCCTTTATCCAGATGTTATAGAAAGTATCTCCTATAAAGGTCCTTCTGCTGTAATTAAAAGCCATCACAATGTGGGTGGACTGCCAGAGAAAATGGACTTAAAGCTCATAGAGCCTTTAAGGGAATTATTTAAAGATGAAGTGAGAAAAGTGGGTATAGAGCTGGGATTACCTGATTTTATCATCTGGCGTCATCCTTTTCCTGGTCCTGGTTTGGCTATAAGGATTGTGGGAGAGATTACTCCAGAACGTTTAGAGATTTTAAGGCAGGCAGATAAAATCGTACAAAATGAACTTTTAGAAGCTGATTGGTACAGAAAGGTATGGCAGGGTTTTGCTGTTTTACTGCCTTTAAAAACCGTGGGTGTCATGGGTGATGAAAGAACTTATGAGCATGTAGTGGCTTTACGGGTTGTAGATAGTATAGATGCCATGACTGCAGATTGGTCTAGACTTCCTTCAGAATTATTGGCACGTATTTCCAATAGGATTATTAATGAAGTTAAGGGCGTAAATAGGGTAGTCTTTGATATTTCTTCTAAACCTCCTAGCACCATTGAATGGGAGTAATAAGGTGGCCTAAATGTTTGGAATAGGTTCAACTGAGCTTTTAGTCATTCTAGTAGTTGCTTTGATTGTTATTGGTCCTTCTAAATTGCCTGAAATTGCCAGGACCTTGGGTAAGGCTATGGCTGAGTTCAAAAAGGTTTCTACAGATGTAAAAAGAACAATTGAACAGGAAATAGAAAAGAAGAAGAAAAAAGGCAGCTGAAGAAGCAAAAAAAGGAACTGGAAAGTAAAACAATACAGGAAGAAAATCCAGAGAAAGAAGAGATTTCCAGTTCTAAGAGCACAAACGAGGAGTCAAAAGCCTAAATGAGTGAAGAATTAAAAAACGAGGGACAAGACGCCCAGGCAGAACAAGAGGTTCCTTCTTCTGAAGGGACAGAAATGACCTTTACTGAACATTTAGAAGAACTAAGGCAAAGGTTAGTTCGTTGTATTATTGCCATTGTGGTGGGATTTTTAGGTAGTTATGCCTTTTCTAAAGAGGTCTTTAATCTTTTAATGCAACCCTTGGTAAGAGTTCTTCCGCCCAATAGTACTTTGATTTTTACTTCTCTCCCAGAAGCCTTTTTTACTTATCTGAAAGTTTCTCTGGTTACAGGAATTTTTGCTGTTTCTCCTTATATTTTTTATCAACTATGGCAATTTATAGCTCCTGGTCTTTATGAAAATGAGCGCAAGTATCTTTTACCTATAGCCTTTTTTTCTGGCATCTTCTTTGTATTAGGGGCTCTTTTTGGCTATTTTATAGTATTTCCCTTTGGATTTCAGTTTTTTATGGGCTTTGCCACTGAACTCATCCGTCCCATGCCTACCTTGCGGGAGTATTTTAGTTTTTGTGTAAAATTGCTTTTTGCCTTTGGTCTTATCTTTGAACTACCTCTTTTTATTTTCTTTTTGGCCAGATTGGGAATGGTCACCAGTAGTGGGCTTAGAAAGAAGAGGAAATATGCCATTTTAATTGCTTTTGTAGTTTCTGCTATCTTGACTCCTCCAGATGTGGTGACCCAAACATTAATGGCAGGACCTTTGATTATTTTATATGAACTGGGAGTATGGATTGCTTATTTTTTTGGTAAAAAAGAAAAGCGAGCCAAAGAAGACTTACCTAGCAAAGCAGGAGAAAACTAATGCGTCAGGCAAGTTTTGAGCGTAATACCAAGGAAACCAGGGTAAAGGTTTTTTTAAACCTTGATGGACAAAGAGAGATAAGAGTTAGTACCGGACTTGGCTATTTGGACCACATGCTGGAACTTCTGGCTTTTTGGGCTTCGTGGGATTTAAAGGTAGAAGCCCAGGGTGATTTAGAAGTGGATGCACATCACACCATAGAAGATATTGGCTTATCTCTGGGAAGTTGTTTGGATAAGGCCTGGCAAGATAGAAAAGGGATACTTAGGGTAGGTCAGGCCAAGGTTCCTATGGACGAAGCTTTGGTAGAGAGTATCGTGGATATTTCTGGAAGACCTTTTTTGGTCTGTAAGGGGTTTTCCCAAGTTCCTGCTCTGGTTTTTGGGGAAGAAAAAGATGTGTTTAGAGAGTTTTTTAAAAGTCTTAGTTTTAGCGCCAGGTTTAATTTACACCTTATTTTTCACTATGGTTCCAATGGACATCATCTTTTAGAGGCTGCTTTTAAATCTTTAGGACTTGCTATGAGAGAAGCCTTAACTTTAGTGTCAAATCAAATTAGCAGTACTAAAGGGAGCTTAGATTGAGAATAAAAAAAATATTTATAATCTTTTTTCTTTTTTTATTAGGATGTACTTCTTCTAAACCTATTTATAAATTTGAAGAAAAAAATTTTTCTTTAGCTATTGCTCCTTTTCATCTGCCCAGTGGGTCCTGGGAAATGCTTGCTGGTTACTACCCAGTGGATAAAGATATTGATTCTAAGGTGTTAAATACTCTTAATAGCAATTTAGAATCCTTATTGGTTCAAAAAAAAGTTAACTTTATTTCTTTTAAACTGGTCTCACCTTGTTTAGAACTTATTAAAAGCAAAAAGACTTTGTCCATGTTTGAGTTCTGGGTGCAGGTGGGTAAATGCGTTCCCTGTGATTATTTGCTCATTCCTTATATTTATAAATATAAAGAGAGAGTGGGGGGAGAATATGGAGTAGAGGAGCCTGCTTCTGTAGAATTTGACCTCTTTTTACTTAATATCAAAGAAAAAAAGATTGTTTATCGCTATCATTTTGATGAGCGCCAGCTCTCTTTGAGTGAAAATTTACTTAATTTAAAAAAGTTTATTACCCGCAAAGGTAAATGGATTAAGGCTGAGGAGTTGGCAAGAGAAGGAATGGAATTGGGATTGGAGGAAATGGGATTATGATTATTTTTCCAGCTATTGATATTAAAGATGGACGCTGTGTTCGCTTGCGTCAGGGCAAAGCCAAGGAAGAAACAGTTTATTTTGATAATCCTGTAGAAGTTGCTTCTTTTTGGGAAAGTCAAGGCGCTCAATATTTACATCTGGTAGATCTGGATGGAGCTTTTGCTGGAGAGCCTAAAAACCTTTCTTTGATTCAAGAGATTGCTAAAAAGGTAAAGATACCTCTTCAATTGGGAGGGGGAATACGCAATATAGAGATTGCCTCTTATTATTTTGAGGCTGGAGTTACAAGGCTTATAATTGGCACCTTAGCTTTAGAAAATCCCGAAGAGTTTGCCCGGCTGACCGCTAAATTCCCTGGTAAAATTGGAGTTTCTTTGGATGCAGAAAAGGGAACTCTTAAGAGTAGAGGATGGGTTAAAGATACAGGGCTTAAAGTGGAACAAGTAATCCCTGAACTCATAGAGCAAGGAGCCTCTTTTTTAGTTTATACTGACATTTTAAGGGATGGGATGCAATCAGGAGCCAATATTTCGGCTTTAAAGAAAGTTTTGCAAATTTCTTCTATACCTGTGCTGGTGGCAGGAGGCATTCACAATTTAGAGGATATAAAGAAACTTTATCCTTTAAGCAAAGAAGGACTGGAAGGAGTAATTACTGGCCGGGCAATCTATGAAAAAACTCTTGACTTAAAAGAAGCTTTGTCTTGGCTGGAGCAACAAAAAATATCTTAGTGTTCTAGAATACAATTTTCTAAGGCCTTATCAATATAAATAGGATATTGTTTCATTTGTCCGTTTTTTATTTCGATACGCAACATTTTCCATTCTTCATAATCAATATAATCAATCTGACCTTTAGCCTGAGGACTTAAGTGTTGGCTGAGAGACTTAAGTAAATCTTCTAAATCAAAATAAAAATTATCCCAAGAGAAAAAGTCTAATCTGTTTTTGTTTATTTCTATTTCTTCAATGGAAAAATTTTCCAGGATTTCTTTTATTTTTTTTAAGTTAGCAGAATTATCTTCTATATAACCGTATTTTTTGTAAAATTTGTCTATAGCCATAGGTAGACCTTATAGCTATTTAATAGTAAAAAAGTGCTGATAAAGGGATTATTTTCTTCTATAATGCACACATTATTTGAAGACTTCCAGACATTAGCATATAGTTTTATATATGAATTTTTTTGTTGAAGAATAGTTAGACTTATTTTTTCTTTAGTTAGTATATTATTATTCTTTAAGTCGTCAAGAGAAATAGAAGTAGATAATTTTTTTTCTTTAATCCCTAAAATAGAAAATATATTTTCAGAGTTAACTGAAGGTGTATATAAATAGTTAGAGTTAAAATTGTTGGTGTTTATCTTGGTTATTTTTTTATTTTCTTTTTTTAGAAAAATAGCTTTTAAATTAAATTTTTTTAAAAAAGATTGCACCAGGTTAATATTGCTTGGTATTTTATCTTCTAAAATAAATATTGCATACAAATTGTCATTTATTTTAACTAACTTATTGGCTTTTATCTCCAAAGAATAATCAGTGTTATTTATAATAAAATTATCCTGGCTTTTCCAGATTTTTATTTGCTTTGGACTTTTCAGGGCAAGTATATCCAGGGCTTGAGAAATTTTAAAAGAAGGAAGCCTGATAATAGTATAGGGAAAATTATTGTTTTGGGATTTGTTTTTTTTGAGGGTTAGAAGGACTTTATCTCCCCAGGGGGTGTTAAGCAAAATGTTTTCTTTTAAATCAATATAAACCCATTCTCCATTTGTTCTGGGAAAATAGGCCTTTAAACCAGGAGTTATAATGAATCCCAGTTCTTTTAATATTAACTCTAGATTCTTTTTATCAGACTTTACAACACTAACTTTTTTTATTTTTGTTTTGGGAGGTTGAAGAGAGACCGGAATTGCACTTTTTGTTTTTAATGTTTTAGCTAAGTTTAGAGGTATGGGTAGATTTATTTTATCTCCTACTTCCAATTTGTTTGGGTCTATATTGGGGTTTATAGTCTTAAATATTGTTAGGTATTCGTTAAATATCAAATTATTAGGAATACCAACTTTGTCTCGTAAAATCTTTACAACATTATCTCCTTTTTTTACAATATAAAAAGACTTTTTATACTTATACTTTTTTAAATATGAATAATTTTTAGATTTTACATATATTTTAGGTATTAGCAAAATGTCATTTTCTTTTAGGTTTGAAAGGTCTTTTATGTGAGGATTTATTTTTTTAATAATTTTTACTACATGTGGTATTTTTCTTTCTGGTATACCTTGTTCTCTTAAAATTTTATATAACCACTCTCCCTTTTTAACCTTATATTTAATTAAGTGTTTTTGAGAAATGACCATTTTTTTGGTAAAGAAAAGTCTGGGCAGTTTTTTACTCTCCACAGGGAAAGAGCAAAAATTTAAGAAGAGTAAGAAGAGAATAAGGGAGAAAAATATCTTTTTTGCTTGCATGCCTCTTTCCTTAATAATTTTTTTCTTTATTTCAAGTAATTGTTTTCATATAATTTCAATTTATTTTAGTAGTAAAGAGTTAAACTCAATTTTGTCTAAAGCTAAAAATTGACAAAAACTAAAACAAACCTTAGTTAATAAGACTTCAATTTTTTCGGAGGTTTTTTATATGTTTAATTTGACTGAAAAGGCAAAGGTTCAGTTGGAGCGTTATTTTGCAGAGCAAGAAAAGGCTCCTATCAGAGTTTATATGGCTGCTGGCTGAGGTGGGCCAAGATTGGCACTTGCTCTGGATGAGCAAAGAGAAAATGATAGGGTGTTTGAGGTAGAAGGTTTTACCTTTTTAGTGGAAGAGAGTTTATTTAATAGCGCAGCTCCAATTACTGTTGATATGAATGAAATGGGTTTTGTGGTTAAATCCGCTTTACCTATGAATTCTTCTGGAGGTTGCAGTTCTTGCACTTCCTGTTAATAATTTTTGAGGAGGTGGAATTTATATGAAATGCACTACTGTTAGACCAGGTTTTGAATGTGCTTTTATGACAGATAAAGGGTGTTCCTATAAAGGTGGACAATGTTATCCTGTTGTAGAGCAATGCGAAGGTTGTGAAAGAATCAAGGAATTTGACGGAAATAAGTATTGTCTGAGTTATCCTGAACCTGCTGTTAAATGGGCCCATAAGGCTTGTAATTTTGCTACTCATGTAAAGGCTGTAGTAGATAATAGCGGGCAAGTAAAAGTTAACCCCTTAAAGGCTTCGAAGCGAGCTGCTAGGGGAAGATAAAAAAATAAAAAGGCCCTCTAGAGGGCCTTTTGTTTTTTACAGGAAAGCTATATGGATAAAGGTATCTTAGAATACAGAAATGAAGTAATTTATCTTCAACAGGAATTGGTGCAAAGAACTGCTTTGGGTCCAGAAAATGGTGGTCAGGGAGAAGAAGAAAAGGCTTATTTTTTAGTTGATTATTTAAAAAAGCTAGGTCTTAATCCCCAAATTTATTGGGCTACTGATACAAGGGTGGCAAGTGGAAAGCGTCCCAATGTTGTAGCCAGGTATGCTGGAAAAAGTTCTAAAACCCTCTGGATTCTTTCTCACCTGGATGTGGTTCCTCCAGGTGATTTATCTTTGTGGAAGAGTAATCCCTATGAGATTGTTGTAGATGGGGACTATATTTATGGAAGAGGAGTAGAAGACAATCATCAGGGGATTGTTTCTTCTCTTTTGGTTTTAAAACGATTGAGAGAACTAGATATAACTCCTGATTATTCTCTCGGCCTTTTATTTGTTGCTGATGAAGAAACAGGTAGTAAATATGGTTTACAATACCTGTTAAATCAGGATATTTTTCAGCCGGATGATTTATTCTTAGTTCCTGATCACGGTACTCCTGAAGGAGATAGTATTGAAATTGCTGAAAAGAGCATGTTTTGGTTGAAAATTATTGTGGAAGGTAAACAGTGCCATGCTTCTGTTCCAGATAAGGGTATCAACTCCTTGGTAGCCAGTGCAGATTTTATTTTGCGCTTAGAAGAGCTAAAAAGTATTTTTCCTCTAAAGAATCCTTTGTTTGATCCTGATTGCTCTACTTTTAGTCCCACCAAAAAAGAAGCCAATGTGGAAAATATAAATACGATTCCTGGTAAGGATATTTTTTATTTAGATTCCAGGGTATTACCTGAATATAAGCTAGACGATGTGTTAGAAGAAATAAGAAAAATTGGTCAAGAGGTGGAAAAAAGAGAAAGGTCAATATTAAGTATGAAATAGTGATGCAAGAGCAAGCTGCTCCCATTACTCCTGAAGAGAGTGAAGTTGTAACTTGTTTAAAAAAGGCTATTTTTTCTGTGTTAAAGAAAAAAGCCAGGTGTATTGGAGTTGGGGGAGGGACTGTAGCTGCCTTTTTGCGAAGAAAGGGCTTTGAGGCAGCTGTTTGGTCTACTTTGCTTGGTTTTGCCCATCAACCCAATGAGCGTTCTTCCATAACTAATACCCTAAATGATGCTAGAGTAATGTTTAAGATGCTTTTTAAGTAATAAAATATGTCTCCTTACAAAGAACCCTTTCCAGAAGTTTTTGACCTTATAGTAGTAGGTGGAGGTCATGCTGGATGTGAAGCAGCTATGGCTGCCAGTAAACTTGGGCTTAAGACCCTTTTGTTGACTTTAAATATTGACCGTATAGGTCATCTTTCCTGTAATCCTGCCATTGGTGGTTTGGCCAAGGGGCATATGGTAAGAGAAATTGATGCCCTGGGCGGCATGATGGGAATATGGGCAGATAAGGCTGCCATTCAGTTTCGTACTTTAAATACCAGGAAAGGACCTGCTGTTCGCTCCACTAGAACCCAAATTGATCGTAAAGTATATTTAAATGTGGTACAAAGGGATATCTTTTCCCAAAAAAATCTCTGGGTAAGAGAAGGGGTAGTGGAAGAGGTTTTGGTTGAAGGAGATGAAGTAAGAGGGGTTAGAACTTTACTGGAAGAAACTATCCTGGCTAGAAATGTTCTTCTTACCACAGGAACCTTTTTACAGGGTCTTATTCATGTTGGACTTAAAAATTATTCAGGTGGACGTTTTGGCGATCCTGCCAGTAAAGGTCTTTCCTTATCTCTGAAAAGGTTGGGAATTGAACTGGGAAGATTAAAAACAGGAACTGTTCCCAGATTATTAAAAGATAGTATTGATTTTGAGCAAATGGAGGTCCAGGAAGGAGATAAGGATATTAGACCCTTTAGCTGTTTTCTAAGGGACCTTATTTACCCCAGCTTCCTTGCTACATTACCTATACCAACTTAAACACGCATGCAGTTATAAAAAAGGGGTTTGAGCGCTCTCCCCTTTTCAGGGAATAATTAAAGGTGTAGGAGCTCGTTATTGCCCCTCTATAGAGGATAAGGTTGCCAGGTTTCCAGATAAAGAAAGGCATCAAATCTTTGTAGAGCCTGAAGGTCTGGATAGTCCTGAAGTTTATCCCAATGGTATTTCCACTAGCCTGCCTTTGGATATCCAGAAGGAGATGTTAAAGACCATTCCTGGACTGGAACAGGCTGTAATTGTGAGACCTGGCTATGGGATAGAATATGATTTTGTCTATCCCACTCAGTTAAAGCCCACTTTAGAAAGCAAAAAGGTTCGAGGACTTTTTTGTGCGGGTCAGATTAATGGAACTTCTGGCTATGAAGAAGCTGCCGTCCAAGGACTTTGGGCTGCCTTAAATGTCTTTTGTAAGTTAGAAAAATTAGAACCTTTTGTTTTAGAGCGCAGTCAGGCCTATATGGCTGTTTTAATAGATGACTTAGTTACCAAAGGTACTGAGGAGCCTTATCGGATGTTTACTTCCAGGGCTGAACATAGACTTCTTTTAAGAGAAGATAATGCAGACCAGCGCTTAACTCCTGTTGGCCGTAAGCTGGGATTGGTGGGAGATGAACAGTGGCAACTATACACAGATAAAATAAGTAAGTTAGAAGAATTAAAGGATGGACTGTTTGCTATAGAAATAAGACCGGATAAGACCACTTGTTTACAGTTAGAAGAGATTGGTGCTTCTTTACCCAAAAAAAAGGTAAGCCTGGCACACATTTTAAGGCAACCTCAGATAGAGATAGAAGATTTAAAAATTTTCTGGCCAAAAATTATGGATTTTGCTAAAGATATTCGCAAGGAAGTGGAAATTTTAGTTAAATACGAAGGCTACCTGCAAAGACAAGAGGAATTGGTGCGTTCTTTTAAAAATTTAGAAAAGATAAAATTGCCAGAAGGTCTAGACTATACCCAGGTTCCAGGACTTTCTAGAGAAGTAATGGAAAAATTAGATAAAATTAGACCTATAAATTTAGGGCAAGCAAGTCGGATCTCGGGGGTGACTCCAGCAGCTTTACAATGTTTGGAAATTTATTTAAAAAAGATATCAAAATAAATGTTTAACAGATTTATTCTTTTTTTAGGTAGAGTATTCTTAAATAAATTTTTTACCTATTTTCACGCCTTAAACATTCTATTTTCTATATTTACTTCTATTTTTAATTTTAAAATTTTTAATAAAGCTATTTTTAGAGTTTTTATCAGACAAATTTACTTTACTGCTGTGCAGAGTATTTTCCCGATGTTTGTTTCTGCTCTTATTCTCGGGGGGATAGTTGTAAATTATATTTTAAAAATACTTATAAATTTAAATAGCTATGATAGGATAGGTGAATTTATAGTAATTTCTGTTTTTTATGAACTTGCTCCTATTGTTGTGTCCTTGATTATCTTAATAAGGTCTTCAACAGCTGTAATATCTGAGATTTCTTTAATGAAACTTAATGGAGAACTGGATTCTTTAGCTATTTTGGGTATACCTATAAAGGAGTATATTTATTTGCCACGAGTCTTAGCTTTTTTAATTAGCTTTCCTTTTTTGAATTTTTTTTTCATATTTGTAAGTTTAATTGGTGGATATTTAATGTTAGGGTTTTTATATGGGATAAATTATGAAAATTATATAAATCTAATAATAGATTATCTCAGCTTAAAAGACTTTATTATTGTTTTTTCTAAATCAATCTTATTGAGCTTTCTATTATCTTTAGTTTCTATACAAAAAGGAGTTACTGTAAAGTCTTCAATTACTGAAGTACCAATAAATTTAATAGATGGGATGATGTCTATTTTGTTAGGAATTGTCATTATAGATATTTTATTTAATTTGATATGATAAATGAATTATACATATTATTAAAAAATAAAAAAAATACTTTAATAGTGTTGCAGGATGAGAAAAAGGAAGATATAGTTAGTAACTTTTTTTCCTTAAGTGGTGGCAATATTGGTATTGTTAGCTCTAAGTTTCCTTTACTTTCTAATCTGGAAACGGTTGAAAATGTTTTTTTACCTCTGATGTATAAGAGAAATCTTTCTTTAAGGCAGTGCTGTGAAAAATTTTATCCTTGGCTTAAGGGACTTGATTTGGAAAAAATAATGTGGTTAAGAAAAGAAAAACTTAGCTCTGAAGAAATTTTTCGGGCTATGTTTTTAAGGGCTCTTTGTGCGGAGTCAGAGATTATTTTTTTTCAATATCCAAAAGTATCAGAAATAGAGTTGGTGGTTAAATTTTTAAAAGAATTTGAAATAAATAGATTTATATGGATTTTGGTTACTGCTGAAAAAGTTTCACAATTTTATAAATTTAACTTTGAACAGGTAGAGTTATAGATGTTTTTCGATAAAAAAATGAAAGAATATGAATATAAAGTTGGCTTTTTTTTGTTTTTGTTTTTAATATTTTTGATTACTTTTCTGGTTTACTTTGGCATTAAAAAAGACATTTTTTCTAAAAGAGTTACTTATTATGTTATTAGTAAATCAGGAGATAGTATAGAAAGAGGAATGCCTGTTAAATTATCTGGGTTTAAAATTGGAGAAGTAGATAAATTATTTCTGGACAATATTGATTATGTTAAAATAAAAATCAAAATTTTAGATCGGTATAAAAAATGGTTTAGAGAGGATACAAAAATTATTTTAGATCAAGAAGGATTAATAGGTAATCCATATTTAAAAATTATTCCTGGAAGTGAAAATAGTCCTATTGTTCCTCCCGGATCTGTGATAAAATTAACAAAAGTTGCTGGATTTAAAGAACTTTTAATAGAAGCTCAACCTGTAGTAGAAGATTTAAAAGTGATTGTAGCTAATATTAGAAAAATAACAGATCAATTTTTAGATAAAAAAGGGAGCATGCAAAGAACTATTACTAATCTAGAACAACTTACAGATAAGATGTTACAAAATAGAGGTTTATTATACTATTTAACAGAAGATAAAAAACCTGTAGAAAAAATTGATAAATTACTTACTCATACTGATGAGCTCACTCTAAATTTAACCAGATTTATAACTAATGCTACTTCTCGTATTGAAGATTTAGAACCTATAGAAAAAGAATTTTTAAATATTACCAAGGATGTTAAGGGATTTGTCAATGATCTCAGGTCCATGAAGAAAGATATAGATCCAATTCTAAAAAATATTCAAGATGTAAGCAAGGAGTTAAAAAAAGCTACCCAGGATGTATATTTATTAAAGATGGAAGCGGAATATACTTTAAAGGTGGGTAATGATCTTTTAGAAAATCTTAAAGACAAATGGCCTTTTAAAGAACCTGAAAAATCTTCAAAAACTTTGGAAGTACCAAATCCATGAGAAAATTTATTATTTTTACTTTAAGTATTTTTTTACTTTCCTGTTCCTTGGGGAGCAAAAAAGACCCTTATCTGATTAAACCGGGAATTGATCTGGGTTATGACTACCAAGCTAAGTTTATTAAACATTTTTTAAAAGGAGAAAAGTGTAAAGCTAAATATTACTTTTATAAATCTAATAATATTTTTGCTAGATTTGATAAACTGGATGAGATTGGAAATAATTATTTTAATTTATACAAGTTAGAAAAATATTTGGGAAAAGAAATTAATTACTTGTATACTAAAGCCGTAGAGTTTAATCCTTTTATTCAAAATAAGTCTGAAAAGGATGCTTTATATTCTAAATTGTTGCATCAGAAAGATACTAGTTCTTTACTCAATTTACTAAAAAAAGAAAAAAATCCTCTTTATCGTTCTGTTTATGCGAGAAAGGCTATTACTGTTGCAGAGAATAAGAAGGTGAAGAAAAATTTTCTCAACCTGGCTTTTGCTGTGGATAAGCAATACGGTTGGGTATTGTTTTTGATCGAAGATTGGAAGTTAGCCAAGCACATACTTGATACTCCTGAAGCTGATTTACATATTAAAGTGCTTACCAGCGCGCTAGAGCATTGTGAGTTTGATGACAATTTATAGTTTATCCAATAATTTTATTTTAAGTCAGCTCAGAAAATCTTTTGCAGCTACTGGTGTTAGTGAAGAACTAATCCAATATATTTACTACTTTTTTTTATTTTTTCTATTCACAATACCTATCTTAATTTTAATTCATTTTACTGTTAATTATTTTCTAAAGAAGAAAGAAAATGATTATGGATCTGTTTATGATAAAGATATTTTAAAGGATGTATTTAATATGGCTCTTTTACAACGGAGCCGTTTTGATGTTCGAGTTGGAAAAACAAAGTCAACTTTTTATTGTACATTAATTGACTTTGATAATGGTTATTTATACTTAGAGTTGCCTAGTTACTTAAAAATAAGTAATATTTGGTTTAAAAGAAAAATAAATTGTTTTTTTAAAATAGGAAAAGATAAGCTTTCTTCTATATATTATAACTTTTCAACTCAAGTAGAAGATTTTTATTTAGATAGAGGAGTTTATATTCTTAAAGTTAAGTTTCCCTTAAAATTATATTTAGGACAGAAAAGAAAATTTTTACGCGTATCTTTGCCTTCTAAGTATATCAAAGAAATTAAAATTTGGACGGCTAAGTTAGATAAGTATTCTGGATTTTCTAAAGATCCTCTTACTTGGTCTAATCCTATTGGGATTTATAATGAAAAAGAAAAGGGGCTCTTGTTGAAAGATATATCTAGTGGTGGAGTTAAACTTGGTATTAGAAAAGATTTGATACATAATACTGTTGATTTTAAGCGAGAAAATGAATACCTTTTTTTTTATTTAAAGATAAATTATCCTAAAGAATTAAAAAAAGATTTTTTTTATTTTATTTGTAGATTGAAAAATTATTATTCAGAAGAAAGTAAAGATTATTACTTTTGGGGATTGCAATTTGTAGCGAGAGGTGATTTAGTTTGGGATAAAGAACAGCAAAATAATTTTTTAAACTGGAAAGATTTAGATAGTAATAGGGGCGATGAAATTTTGGGTAATTGGCTTTTTAAAGTCTATTTAGATATGTATAGAGAAAAAGGATTAGCTTAAAACTATAGGGAGGTTAAAGTGGAAGACTCTGGTGAGATTAAATTTTGGGATTGGATAAAAAATTTTTTCTCATCTAAAGATAATTCTTCTCTGCAAGAACTTTTAAGTGAAGCAAGAGAAAATGGTATTTTAAAGAATGATGAATATCAGATGCTTTTGAATGTATTAAAACTTGCAGAGATTCAAGTAGATGAAATTATGGTTCCTAGAACTGATATGGTTTGCGCAGATGTTGAAAGTGATATAGATGATGTTGTTAAATTAATAATAGAAAAAGGACATTCTAGGATTCCTGTCTTTAAAGATAATAAAGATCAAATTATAGGTATAATTCACGCTAAAGACTTATTAAAATGTTATTATTTAGATGATGAGGATAAAAAATTACAGTCTATAATGCGTAAACCTTACTTTGTTCCTGAAACTAAGAAAGTAAGAGAATTATTATTGGAGCTTAAGTCCAAAAAAATTCATATGGCAATTGTTTTGGATGAATATGGGGGCACTTCTGGTTTGGTTACTATGGAAGATATTTTAGAAGAAATTGTAGGTGAAATAGAAGATGAGTATGATCGTCCTCGTCCAAAAGAGATTGTCACCCTGGAGGATGGTGGTTATCTTCTCTCAGGGCGAGTGTATTTGGAAGAGATTGAGGAAGAGTTGGGGATAAAGTTAGTTTCTGAACAAGTAGATACATTAAGTGGGTATTTATGTGAAAAATTAGGTAGGGTTCCCCAAAAGGGAGAAGAGGTGGTGGAAGAAAATTTTAAAATGATTATTGAAGAAGCAGATTTAAAACATGTTCACTGGGTTAAACTTTATTTTTTACCCGAAAAATAAATTGGACTGGCTATTGCTTTTTAAATTGACAGTCCTTTTTTCTATCCTGTTTTACTTTGCCTATCCTAATAATTATTTTAACTTTCCTCCTTTTATAATTTTATTTTTTTTGTTTTTAAATTATTACGCCTTAAAAAAAAAAATATGTAATAAAGAAATATACTTATCTTTAGCTTTTGCTTATTCTACTTTATTATACTGGATATATTATCCTTGTTATGTTTATGGTAATATCCCTTTTTTAATTTCTTTAATTTTTCCTTTTTTTCTTGGTTTATACTTAGCCTTATATCCTTTCTTTTACTTTTTATTCTTAAAATTTTTTTTTAAAGAAATAAATATTTTGTTTTTAAGTCTAATAGCTCCCTTATTCTGGATGTCTTTAGAAATAATAAGGGAGTTTTTATTTTCTGGGTTTTCTTGGCCAGAATTAGCTTTATGCTTTTCTCCTTATCCTTTTTTTATTCAAATAATAAAATATACAGGAAGTAAAGGCATATCTTTTTTAATTATATTTTTATCTATTTTGTCTTTAAGTGATAAAATATATCATAAATTTATAGCTTGTTTATGTTTTTTAGCTTTTATTTTTGTAAATTTTTACTTGTTTAATTTGCCAAATAATTTTAAAAACACAAAATATATAAAAATGGTCCAAGGAAATATAGAACAAGATAAAAAATGGGATAAAAAATATCAATTAGAAACAATTGATAAATATGTTAAGCTGTCAAGAGATGATGATTTAAGAAAAATTGATTTAATTGTCTGGCCAGAAACAGCTTTACCCTTTTATTTGCAAGAAGTAAATGAGTTATCATCCAGGGTAAAGAGTTTTGTTAAACAAGAAAATGTGTTTTTAGTTGTAGGTGCTCCAGGGTATAGATTTGTAGATCTAAAAAAATACTATTTATATAACAGAGCTTATCTTTTATCCCCTAAGGGAACTATTTTGGATTATTATGAAAAACAAAAGCTTGTACCCTTTGGAGAGTACTTGCCCTTTACTTTTTTATCATCCTGGTTTAGTTTTTTTTATGACGGTGTGGGAGACTTTGCACCAGGAGAAAGAACAGCTCCTCTTGTTTTTCAAAATTCCCAAGTGGGTATTTTAATTTGTTATGAGATTATTTTTTCTTCTCTTGTAGAAGAAAGGATTGGAAAGGGAGCTGAAGTTATTGTTAATATTTCTAATGATGCCTGGTTTGGTAATACTTCTGGACCTTATCAACATCTTTATTTAAGTGTTTTAAGAGCTGTTGAACAAAACAGGGCTGTAGTTAGGTGTACTAATAGTGGCATAAGTGCTTTTATTTCTCCAAAAGGAAAAATAACTAAAAAGATTGGGCTTTTTACCAGTGGAGCTATTTCAGAAAAAGTCCCTTTTATAAAAGAAAAGACTTTTTTTAATAAATATTTTTACTACTTTTATAATTTACCTTTTGTTATTTTAATTGTTTTCTTTTGTTTATTTTTTGGGAGGAGAAGGTTTAATGCTTGATTTAAATGAAATAAAAACAAAATCTGCTGATATTATTGCTAGATTAAATAATTTATGGAGGCGTCTTTGAGTTAGAAAAAAAGAGAAGAACTTGCATCTATAGAAAAAAACTAAGCTCTCCTTCTATTTGGGAGGAGCACGAAACGCTTACTCCTATTTTAAAGCAAAAGAGAAGTTTGGAGAATTTGGTTCATAAGTGCAGGGATATTCAGAATAAAAAAGAAGATGTTTTAGTCTGGATAGAGTTATTTGAAGAAGAAGGGGTTTCAGAAGAAAACTTTAAGGAAATTGAAGAGCAGTTAAATTCGCTAAAAGCAGAATTAGACCTATTAGAAATGGAATTGCTCTTGGCAGAAGAGGAAGATAAGTCTTCTGCCATTTTAGAAATTCATCCAGGAGCAGGAGGAATAGACGCCCAGGATTGGGCAGGTATGCTCCTTAGAATGTATCTTCGGTGGGCAGAAAGACATTCCTTTCAAGTGGAGTACTTAGATTATTTAGGCAGTGATGAAGCTGGAATCAAAAGTGTTACCTTACTAATTAAAGGTCTTTATAGTTATGGTTTTTTAAAGGGAGAAAAAGGTACGCATCGCTTAATCAGAATTTCTCCTTTTGACTCTTCTGGAAGGAGGCATACTTCTTTTGCTTCTGTAGATGTTTATCCGCAAGAAAGTGAGGAGATAGAGATAGACCTTAGAGAAGAGGATTTAGAAATAGAAGCTTTCAGGGCTGGTGGGCCTGGAGGACAACATGTGAATAAAACCAGTTCAGCAATTAGAGTTGTACACAAACCTACAGGTATTGTAGTTCAATGTCAGAATGAAAGGTCTCAATTTAAAAATAAAGAAATTGCTTTAAAAATATTAAAGGCAAAGCTTTTACAGTTGGAGCTGGATAAGAAAAGAGAAAAAAACAAGTAGAGTATAATTCTAAGGGCCAAATATCTTTCGGGAATCAAATTAGAACCTATACTTTACATCCTTATAAACTGGTAAAAGACCATAGGACAGGATATGAACATACAAATGTTGAAGATGTTTTAGATGGTAACTTAGATAATTTTATAAAAGAATATTTAATTCATTTTAATATAAATGCATAAAGAATATTTAGATAAATTATATCAAGAAATTTATTCTCTGGAGAAGAGAATAATAAGAGAAGATAATTTAAACTCAGATAAGTATCTAGTTTATACTTTATTGGATAAAATAGAGGAAGTAGATAGCCTGTTAAAAAATTCCAATTTTAATAAATATAATTGGAAGTACTTGAAGTTAACAAAAAATAAATATAGTTTATCTCTAAGTATTTTTGAATTAATACAATCTTTATCTAAATCTAGAGATACTGATTATCTTACTACTCTTTATAATCGTTTGTTTTTTGAGAAAACTTTGAGTAGAGAATTGGATGATGCAATAAAATTTTCACTTCCTTTATCTTTACTTTTATTTGATATTGATAAATTTAAATTAATTAATGATAATTATGGGCATGATGTAGGAGATATAGCGTTAAAAGAAGTGGCTTTAGCTTTAAAGGAAAGTATAAGGTCAAATGATTATGCTTGTAGAATTGGTGGGGAAGAATTTGCTATTATTTTAAAAGGAAGTGGATATAAGCAAACAAGTATTATAGCTAAAAGAGTTTTAGATAATATTAGAGCTAAAAAAATATGTGTAAATGATAGATATATAAATATAACCTTGTCCTGTGGAGGAGCAGTTTATTTAGGAAGAGGTAAAGTCACTAAAGAAGAATTATTTAAAATTGCAGATAATAATTTATATAAGTCAAAAAGAGAAGGTAAAGATAGATTTTACATTTCTGTTTGGATTAAAAAACAAGAGTTGTCTTCTACTTTAGTTGGGGAAGAAGAAAAAAATTTTCTATATAAGAGCTAGTTATGAGTAAAAATATAGGGATTTCAATATTAAGTGGAAAAGGTGGCGTAGGTAAAACCAATATTGCCTTAAATTTAGGCTATGTTTTGCAAAGTTTGGAGCAAAAGGTAGTGATTTTGGATTGTGACCTGGGATTGGCTAACTTAAATATTCTTTTGGGATTAGAGCCAAGAAAAAATATTCAGGATGTACTGCTGGGAGATTCTAAACCAGAAGAAATTTTAATTCCTGTAGAAGAAAGGTTGGATATCATTGCTTCTACCTCTGGTGTTTTGGATATTTTGGATCTGGAAGAAGATATTCAGTTTATGGTAGAAGAAAAATTGCAACCCTTACTTAGTACCTATGATTTTATTCTCTTAGATTTGGGAGCAGGAATAGGTGCTAGTACTTTGGCTTTTGCTTCTTCTACTCCTTTACGTATAATAGTGATTACGCCTGAGCCCACTTCCCTTACGGATAGTTATGCTGTCATTAAAATCTTGAAAAATAATTATGGACTTAAAAATTTTTTCATCGTGGTAAATTCGGTCAATTCTGAGCAAGAGGCTAAACTATCTTTTCAGCGTTTAAATACTGCTTGTGAAAATTTTTTGGGTGTGTCTTTATTTTATCTTGGGTGTATTCATTATGATGAAAAGGTAAGTAAAGCTATTAGAGAGCAAAAACCTTTTCAAAAGCTTTACCCTGATAGCCAGGCTGCTTTAGATATTTTAAAGATAGGGAAAAAACTCCTGCGTCTAATAGAAAGTAGCAATTCCATAAAAAGAGGTTTAAGCCTGGTAGAAGGTCTAAATAAAAGAAAAGAGACTTGATTTTATTTTCACTTTTAGGTTAGAAAGGGTAATAATTTTCAAAAAGGAGAGAGTGGATGAATAAAAGTGATCTTATTCAAAAGCTGGCAGAGGAAAAAGATCTGTCTCCTGAAGAAGCCAGTGATATCGTTAATATTTTTTTTAACTCTATGAAAGAAGCCCTTAAAGAAGGACGGAGAGTAGAAATTAGGGGGTTTGGTAGTTTTAAAATTAAGGAGTACGAAGGTTATGTAGGAAGAAACCCCAAGACAGGAGAAAAAGTAGAAGTAAAACCTAAAAAACTTCCCTTTTTTAAAGTAGGAAAGGACTTAAAAGACTATTTAAATAGCTAAGATGCTTACCTGCTTTAAAAAGGGGGTTTTTTCCTATTTTTTTTAATTTTATTTTTGGGAGGAGAGAAAAATCTTTTTTCTTCTTCTCTAACTATTTATTATACGGCCAATAGTTATGGAGAAATAAAACCCTGTCCTTCCTGAGGAGGAAGAAGTTTTGGCGGTCTGGCCAGGAGAAAAACCTTTTCAAGCAAATTGCAAAAGAAAATAGCCTTTTTTTGTTTGGTCCTTTTGAATTTATAGATCCTCTAGATTCTTCTAACAGCAATCTTAATCACCTTGTAAATATTTATTCTAAGTTTCAGTATAACTTTGGAGTATTAAGTAAAAAAGAAAAACAGCTGTTTTTAGCTAAAGGAATAAGCATACCTTCTTTTTGGAAAACTGTGGATAATGAGATAGATTTTTATCTTTTAGATAATAAATTGGTAATCTTAGTTTTACCTTTTATTGAAGGTAAAAAAGATTTAGCTTACTTCTCTGAACAAGTAGAACAGGTTGTAAAGAAAATTGTAAATAAATATCCTTTTTTGCCACTAATAGCTATTTCTTCTTGGGGTGAATATTGGGAAGATTATTATTTACAATATTATAAACCTGATATCCCTGTTTTTTTGGGTAGTGGGCCAGGACGAGCTATAGAAGGTAAAGTAGTAAACCAAGGGCGCACCCTGTGGGTTCGTCCTTACTCAAAAGGTAAGGCTGTATTCCAGATTGATATTACTGATTACGAAAAATATAAACAACAAAATAAGTGGCTTTACAAGGAGAATTTTTTTTGGAAAACTCACTGGCTAGGAAATAAAATTTATCCTGATCCTGAAGTAAGCAATTTTATTGAAAAGGAGTTTAGATGATAGAAGAAAATCTTGTCTTTTATAAGATGCACGGAAGTGGCAATGATTTTGTTTTATTTGATTTGCGCCAGGTAAAAGTGGCAGAGCAGGAGATGGAAGCATGGGCTAAAAAACTTTGTGCTCGAGGGTTTGGAATAGGAGCGGATGGTCTTATTTTTTTAGAACCAGAAGAAGACACTGGGGCCAGTTATAAATGGCACTTTTTTAATGCTGATGGCTCCAGAGCAGAGATGTGCGGCAATGGTTCTAGGTGCGCAGCCTGGCTGGCAGTAAAGTTAGGTTTAGCTCCCAAAGAACACACATTTTTAACTGATGCAGGTTTAATTAAAGCCCAGGTAATTGGGGAAGATGAAGTTAAGGTCCAGTTGACTCCGCCTAAAGATTTACAATTAAATATTCTCTTAGATTTAGAAAATAAAGAGTGGAAAGTTCATTTTGTAAATACTGGAGTGCCACACTGTGTAGTTTTTAGAGAAGATGTGCAAACTACTGAAGTAGCTAATTTGGGGCGTACAATTCGTTTTCATTCTCATTTTCAACCTGCAGGTACTAATGTAAACTTTGCCCAGGTAGTGGATAGAAAAAAGATTTTACTTAGAACCTATGAAAGGGGCGTGGAAGTTGAAACTTATGCCTGTGGGACTGGAGCAGCAGCTACAGCGTATGTGGCTTTTAACTTGGGTTTGGTGGATTCTACAGTGGAATTAATCACCAGTGGTCAGGAAAAGTTGATCATTTCTATAGAAAGGGAAAATTTATTTTTACAGGGAAAGGCAGTTTTGGTTTATAAAGGGTATTTAAATAAGCAAATTTTGACTAGCTAAATAAGGAGGAAATAATGAATATTCAAGGAGCAATTACTGCACTGGTTACTCCCTTTAAAAATGGTCAAATAGATGAAGAAGCTTATAGGAAACATATTGAATGGCAAATAGAAGAAGGTATAGATGGAGTAGTTCCCTGCGGTACTACAGGAGAATCTGCTACCCTTAGCCATGAAGAACATAAACGAGTTATTAAAATTTGTGTAGAGCAAGTAAAAGGTAGAGTACCTGTTATTGCTGGAGCTGGATCAAACTCCACTAAAGAGGCTATTGAACTTACTCAATTTGCCAAAAGTGCAGGCGCTGATGCCGTATTACTTATCACACCTTATTACAACAAGCCAACTCCTGATGGTTTAGTTGCTCACTATAAAACCATTGCCAGGGAAGTGTCTATTCCGATAATAGTTTATAATGTACCTTCTAGAACTGGATTAAATGTGACTCCAGAGTTAGCTAAAAGATTATATACAGAAGTCGATGCAGTAATTGGGATTAAAGAAGCCAGTGGTAATTTGAGACAGGTAGCTGAGATTTACGAGCTTTGTGGAAAGGATTTTATTCTTTTGTCAGGAGATGATTTTACCATATTACCTTTACTTTCTGTTGGTGGAAGAGGAGTTATTTCTGTTATTTCCAATATTGTGCCCAAACTGACTCATGAACTTTGTACTGAGTTTTTTAAGGGTAACTTAGAAAAAGCAAAAGAGATTCAGATTAATCTTTTATCTATTGCTAGAGCCATGTTTATGGAAACCAATCCCATACCAGTAAAAACAGCCTTGAGTTTGATGGGACGAATTAATTTAGAATTACGTTTACCTCTAGTGGAAATGCAAACTCCAAATAAAGAAAAGCTTACTCAGATATTAAAAGCAAAAGGGTTGATTTAAGGCCAGAATATAAGGCCTTCTATTAAAGAAGGCCTTTATTAGCGTACAGTTACCCCTTCAGTCCAGGAGATATAAGTTAAAGAAGGAATGCTTAAGAGTTCGTCTATTAGATTTTTGGGTTTTATTTTTTTATGGGATGAGATAAATATTTTATAATTCATTATATTTTTCTCTTTTAAATAAGAATAGTTGATAAATTCTACTTCAAAAGGATAATTTTCTAATATTTCCTTGATAAGCTCAAAGCTTTCGTAACGGCAATTACATTGAATTTTTAATAAGGCAGAATATCTTTTGGGAATAGTGTTTCTAATTTGTCTTAAAAAATATAAGACAAAGAGACTTAAAAGGGTAGTTATGGTTGCTGGTAAGTAAAAACCTGCTCCTATGCTTAGGCCAATGGCAGTTACCAGCCACAACCCTGCAGCAGTGGTTAGGCCTTTAATGATATTTTTTCCTTTAATAATTGCTCCACCACCTAAGAAACCCATACTAGCTATGGTATAAGAAGCAATTCTACCTGGATCCATACGAATTACAGAATTGACATTTAAATGAGAAAAAATAGTAGGTAGTTCTAAAGACAGATTCATTAATAAACAAGAACCAATACAGACTAAAATATTAGTTCTAAAGCCTGCTTGCTCTCCTCTGTACTCTCTTTCAAATCCAATTAAACCTCCATAGATAAAGGAGAGCAATAATTCTATAACCCAATTATAGGTGTTTAACATTGTTTTTCCTCTAAAATTACTAAGTCTTTACCATCTTGTTCTTTAGTTAATACAGATACAGTTTCTTTCAAAGAGGTATTAATGGTTTTTCCTACAAAATCAGCATGAATAGGCAGCTCTCGATGTCCTCGATCAATAAGTACTAGTAATTTTATTTTGTTTGGCCTGCCAAAATCCAGCAAAGCTTCTAAAGCAGATCTTACTGTTCTACCAGTAAAAAGTACATCATCGACTAAGATTACTTCCCGTTGTTCCAAACTTACTGGAATGTTACTGGCATTAACAAAGGGCGCTGCTTCTAGACGAGTCCAGTCATCTCTATAAAGATTTATGTCCAAGGATCCTAAGGGAATAGAAATTTTTGTCTTTTCCTGTAAAATTTCTTTTATTCTTCTGGCAATGTCTACTCCTCTTCTCTGGATGCCAATAATGACTATATTATGAACATTTTCCACTTTTTCCAAAACTTCATAAGCCAAACGTTCTATTATTTTGGTTATTTCTTTGTCTGTTAAGATGATTTTGGGTGTGGACATAATCTTTCCCCTAGATTAAATTTTTATTTAATATATTTTATCTTTTTAAGTTAGTCAAAAAGATGCCTGTTATCACCAGAATTGCTCCTAGATAAGTACTGGAAGATAGAGTTTCATTTAAGAAAATATAGGCTAAAAGAAGGGAAAATACCGGGACCAAGTTGATAAATATGCCGGCTCTAAAAACACCTATTTTCTTTATTCCCTGATAATACCAGACAAAACCCAACCCAGTGCCCAAAACAGCCAGGTAAAGTAGGCTAAAACCTTGTTTTAAAGTAAGAAATTTTATATTTTGGAGCAACTGTTTTTGCCAGGCAAAGGGAAAAAGTAAAATTGTCCCTATCAAAGAAGCATAACTGGTTAAGATAAGTGGCTCATGTTTTTTTAGAGTGTTCTTACCAATCAAGGAGTAAGCTGTCCAACTTAAGACACAGAGCAAAATCAATATTTCTCCTGTACCTATTTTAAAATAAAGCAGCTCTTTTATCTCTCCTTTGCTTAAAACTAAAATTTCCCCTATGAAAGTGATAACTATCCCTAAGATATTTTTAAGGAAAACTTTTTCTTTAAAGAAAAAATAAGAAAAAATGGTAATTAAAGCTGGAGTTAGGCCAATAATCAGGGCAGCTCTTCCTGCTTCAATGTATTTTAAACCGTTAAAAAAGAATATATTATACAAAAATATGCCTGTTAGACCCAAAAAAAATACTTCTAGCCAGGTGGAAAGTGAGAAATGGGGTTTTCTTTTAGGTAAAATTAAAAATAAAAAGGTAGTAGCTAAAAAAAATCTAAAAAAAGCAGATAAATAGGGGTCTAGGTTTTGGCCTAAATATCTGCCAGCAATAAAGGTGCCTCCCCAAAAAAGGGTGGTTAAAATTAATTTTAAATAGGTTCTAAGCATTGCCAGGAGTTAGGTTGATGATAACCACTTCTGCAGGTGAAAACATTTTTAAGGGTGGGCCCCAGGTCCCTAAACCACTGCTTACAATCAAATTAGAGACGTTTTGTTGATAATGGCCATAGATATAAGGATATACCAGCTTTACCAGATGGTAAAAAGGATAAATTTGTCCTTTATGGGTATGTCCTGCCAACTGAAGATCCAGGTTATGTTTAACGCTAAATTCTTTAAAATACCATGGTCTATGAGTAAGTAGAATATTGTATTTTTGAGGATTAACCAGAGGAAGGATTTTTTTTAGATTCCTAAAAAAATCCATTTTTGCTCCTGCACTGTGCCCTGCAGGATCATCTACACCTAACAAATTAATATCCTCTAACTTATAATTGCTATTAAGAAGAACTTTTACCTTATATTTTTTGAGAATTTCCATGCTTTTTTCAAAATCAACATAGTGTTCATGATTTCCCATTATTGCTATAATTGGAGCTTTACAATTGGAGGTAAATTTAGCCAATTTTTTTTCAGCTATACTTAAGTGATCATTAAATATGTCTCCACCTAAAATTACTAAGTCTGGATTAATTTTATTTATGTTTTTATTTATAAATTCAAGTATATTATAAGAAGGAATAATCCCTAAATGGACATCAGAGATAAAGACAAGTTTATAATTTTTTCTTAATTTATTGGAAGTAAAGTTGTATTTAGTATATACTACCTTTTGAGCGTTTAGATAACCTAAAAAAGTAATAGAGAGACTAAAAAATATAACTGTATAGCTTAGATATTTTTTTATTTTATTGTTTTTTAAAATATAAATTGTGAAGAGTAAGATTATCGAAGACAAAAATAAATAAAATATAAATCCCAGCCAGAGATAAGAAAGTAGCCAAAAAAGATGTTTAAGCTGGGGGGGTAATTTATTCTCTATTATTTTGGTGATAAAAGGTAAGGATATTAGCAGGGTTATAATAAATGTAGATATCTTTTTTTCAAAAAAGTTAAATTACGAGATAATATTAAAAATGGTGTTAAGTTTAAAATTGAGTAAATTAAAGTAAAAATAATTATAAATTTTAACATATTAAATATAGTAAAATAAAACTATTAAGGCTAAAATAATTCTATAAATAGCAAAAGGCTTTAGGGTTATTTTGCCTAAAAGGTAAATAAAGGTTTTAATAGCTACAAGGGCAGAGAAAAAAGAGATGATAAAACCCAGGCCAAGAATTGTTAGGTCTTGAGGATTGAAAAGTTGAAAATTTTTTAAAAGGTCATAGCCTGTAGCTGCAAACATAATGGGCACTGCTGCCAGAAAAGAGTATTTAGCTGCTAACTTACGTTCTAAGCCCAGGAGCATTCCGCCAATAATGGTAGCAGCTGAACGAGAAAAACCTGGCCAAAGGGCCAGACATTGAAATAGACCAATGCCCAGAGCTAATTTAGGGTTAATTTGATCTAGTTTAAAATAGGTAGTATTGTTTTGTTTTTTGTTTTCTACCACGAGAATAAAAATGGCTCCAACTAAAAGAGATAAAGAGACAGTAAAGGGAGTAAAAAGGTACTTCTTTATATAAGAGTGGGTTAATAACCCTAAAATACTGGCTGGAAGAGTAGTTAAAAAGAGAAGATATATTCCTCTAATGCCTTTAAACTCTTTTTTGTTGGGAGTGAAGTCAAAAAAAAGATTTAAAAAAAAGTCCTTATATAAAACTACCACAGCTAAAATAGCTCCAAGCTGGATAACTATATCAAAGGTATTGGCCTTTTCTCCTGTAAATTGAAGTAAATGCCCACTTAAAATCAAGTGCCCAGTGGATGAAATGGGTAGAAACTCGGTTAAACCTTCAACTATACCTAAAATAGTAGCTTGCAAATAAGGATTCATCTTTTTAATCCAGTATTTTTTGTAAAAAACTTTTTATTCGAGGATTTTCTAAAGAAGAGGAAAAAAACTCTTTGGACTTGGCTTCCAGTAAAAAACGACCATGTTCCATAAAAATAACTCTATCTGCCATTTCTCTGGCAAACCCCATCTGGTGGGTGACTATAATCATGGTCATGCCTTCTTGGGCTAGTTTTTTTATGGCTTCAAAGACTTCTCCTACCAGTTCTGGATCCAGGGCAGAAGTAGGTTCGTCAAAAAGCATTAATTTGGGTTTCATAGCCAGGGCCCTGGCTATGGCTACTCTTTGCTTTTGACCACCTGAAAGACAGGCTGGATAGACATTTTTTTTATCTAGAAGACCCACTTTTTTAAGCATATCCAAAGCAATGCTTTTTGCTTCCTGTTTGTTTTTTTTCAAAACTGTTCTAGGTCCTTCCATAACATTTTCTATAACTGTCAAATGAGGGAAGAGGTGAAAATGTTGAAAAACCATGCCTATCTCAGAGCGTAGGGCACATATTTTTTTAGGCTTATCTAAAACTCTTTTATTTCTTTTAAAAACATAGCCTACTTCTTTACCTTCAAAGAAAATTTGACCTTCATCTATTTTTTCTAAAAAATTTATGGTTCTCAGTAGAGTTGATTTTCCAGAGCCAGAAGGTCCAATAATTGCTACCTTTTCTCCTTTATGGACCTTTAGATTAACTTTATCTATAGCAACAACTTCTCCAAAACGTTTGGTTATGTTTTTTAACTCTACTAATACCTGATTATCTTTGTTCATAAGCTCCAACTTTGCGCTCTATTTTTTCAAAAGTAAGGGTAAATACAGTTGTTAATAAGAGATAAATGATTCCTGCCAAGATTAATACAGTGACATCAAAGTAAGTATTAAAAAGCTGATCTGCTGAACGCATTAGTTCTACCATGGCAATGGTGGAAACCAAAGCTGTATCTTTAATAAGAGCTATAAATTCATTACCAATAGGTGGCATGATGCGTTTATAGGTTTGAGGAATAATTATTCTCCGCATGGCCTGTCCATAGGTCATCCCCAGGGCTTTTGCTGCTTCCATCTGGCCTGCATCTATACTTTGAATACCTGCTCTAATAATTTCTGCTAGATAGGCAGAATAATTTAGGCCTAAGCCCCAAAAAGCTGCAGTTAGAGGTTTTAAGGTAATACCTAGGGCAGGCAGGCCGTAGTAAATAAAAAAGAGTTGTAAGAGTAAAGGAGTACCCCTGAACATCCAGATAATAAACCAGCAAAAAAGAGAAAGGGGTAAGAAACGGCTTATTCTACCTAGAGCAATAACCAGCCCTCCCAAAGGAGAGACCAACATGGTAAAAAGAACCAGAGTAAGCGTCATAACAGTGCCTTTTAACAAGGCAGGAAGATACTTTTTACCGTTATCTAAAAAGCGTTGAAAAATCTTTTTTCTTCATTTTTTATGGCTTTTAGTAAATTTTGTGCTTCCAGGTTTTGAGGATAGTACTTAAGGATCTGTTCACATTGTTTTTTGGCTAATGTAAATTCGTGTTCATTAAAATAGAGTTTGGCTAAAATAAGTCTGGCCCTTAGAAAATCTAAGTCTTCATCTGTAAGGGGAGGTTTTACCTGGAGAAAGTACTGCTTGGCTTGCTCTAGATTTCCCAAGCTTAGTTCTTGCTCTCCTAATTTTAGATAATTGGTTTCTGCTCTCAGAGAGCTAACCAGACTTAAAAACACTAAGACCAGAAGGAAAATCCTTCTGGTCTTTTTTAAAATTGAAAAACTAATGTTGTTTACCATTTTGCTGGATTAGTGATGTCTTCGCCAAACCATTTTTTGGAAATTTTAGCCATGGTACCATCAGCAACCATTTTATCAATTTCCTTTTGAATTACTTCCAGGAGTTTTTTATCTTCCTTTCTAAATGCAACCCCAAAGGGTTCTTTAGTGATAAACCCAGGTAAAATTCTATATTTACCAGGTCTTACAGAAATATAATAGCGTCCAGAAACATTATCCACTACCATAGCGTCCAGGCGTCCTGCATCTAAATCTAAAAAGGCCTTGGGGTTATTGTCATATTCACGTACTTTTTTGGGCTGAACAGGAAGTTTTTTAACTGCCTCTAAGGCAGAAGAACCCTTTTGAACTCCAATAACTTTTCCTTTGAGGTCATTGAAACTTTTTATATTTTTTTCATTTAAGCGTACAACCACTACCTGCCCGTCCATGATGTAGGGCCTGGTAAAGTTAACTTGTTGAGCCCTTTCCTTGGTGATAGTCATGCCATTCCAGATACAATCGAATTTTTTGGCATAAAGAGAGTGAATAACTCCGTCCCAGGCAGTGGGTTGCCATTTGATTTTTATTCCCAATCTTTTTCCTACTTCTTCTGCTGCTTCAATATCAAAACCAGTGAGTGTACCATCCGCCTGACGAAAACCCATGGGAGGGAAAGCATCATCTAATCCTATTACCAGTTCTCCTTTACTTTTTACTCGCTCCCAAGAGTTATCTTCGGCAAAACAAGTGGAGATAATTGAAAAAAAAGCCATCAGAAATAAAATACTTGCCATTAAACGTTTCACTTACTAACCTCCTTTTTTGGGTTGAATTTTAACGGTATTAACCTTAGTAAAGGCCTATCTTTATTCTAAGCTCAAAAAACTTGCAAGAACAAATAGGAGTAAAAAATGAGTACTATCATGGATCAAAAGAGGGTAGAGCAAGCCATAAGATGGATTGATGGTGAACTACAGGAGAAAAAAGATTTAACTAAACTTTTAGAAGAGGTGGGGATGCGTTTTAATTTGAGTCCCCAAGAAATGGAATTTGTCTTGAGATTTTTTAAGGAAGAAAAGAATAATAAATAATGCGTATTTTAAATCGTTATCTGGCCAGAGAAATTTTTGTTGTTTTTTTTATTTGTCTTTTTTCTTTTCTCATTTTTATTTTAATAGGAAGGTTACTTCATTTTAAAGAGCTATTTTTAGGACAAAATGTACAGATAAAAGATATTGCCCTGGCATTTTTTTATTTATCTCCTTCCTTTTTAATTATTCTTATCCCCATATCCTGCATGCTAAGTATATTTTTAGTTTTTTTAAGGATGACTTCAGATAGAGAGATGATTGCTTTACGTTCTTGCTCTTTGAACTATACAAATTTTACTTACTTTCCTTTTTTATTTTCTGTAATCTGCTTTTTTATATCTTTATATATGGCAATAGTTTTATTGCCTAAAGGTATAGATAATTTTAGAGAAAAATGTATAGAAATTATACAGTCAAAGACAGAATTTTCACTGAGGCCAGGCATATTTTCTTCATCTTTCCCTGGTATAGTTATTTATCCAAAAAGTGTAGATTTAAAAACAAAAATTATGCAAGGAATATTTATTGAAGAAAATAGAAAAGAGCAAAATAGAGTGATTGTGGCTGATAAAGGATATATTTATTATGATAAAGATAATAATCGTATGGTTTTTGAATTGTTAGATGGAAATATTTATATCTTTTCCAATAAGAATAGTAATATCCTCAACTATAAAAGATACGATGTAATTCTGGATCTAAAAAATATTTTGGGTGGGTTTAAATTAGAAGATAAGAAGCCTAAAGAGATGTATTTAAGTGAGTTAAAAAAAGTTATTAATTCTGATTCAGAATTAAGTAGAATTGCCAAAATGGAGCTTAGTAGGAGATTGGCTTTACCGTTTTCCTGTTTGATTTTGTCCTTTTTTGTGCTTCCTCTTTCTTTAAGTCTTTCTGGTATGAAACAACAATATGGAATAATTATTTGTTTACTTTCCTTTTTAATTTATTATTCTCTTTATTCTCTATTTTATTCCCTTGGAGAAACAGGAAAAATGTATCCTTATATTTCTATGTGGATGCCTAACTTGATTTTTTTAGTTCTCGGCGGAATTAACTTTTATTTACTTAGTAAAGAAGTAACTCTTTATGGAGTTATTAAAAATAAGTTGTTAAAAAGATGAGAACATTATCTAAATATTTACTAAGAGAACTTGGATTTATTTTTTTAAATATATCTTTATCTGGGATATTGGTATATTTGTTGTTTGACTTTTTAGATAGAGTAGACGAGTTTATATCTTCTAAAGTTTCTTTAACAAGTATTTTACTCTATTTTACTTTTAAAATACCTATGATTTTATCTCAAATAATGCCAGGTATATTTTTTATTTCTATAATTATATTATTTTCCATTTTGTATAATAGAAATGAGATTATAGCGATATTGTCTGGTGGTATTTATTTTAGAAGATTAATTTTTTTTATATTGTCTATTTCTGTATTTATTTCTTTTTTACACTTTGCAGTTATTCAAGAAGCTGGTAGTTATGGTATGTTTAAATCAGCTGAAATGTGGAAAAAGTATGTGAGAAATAAGGAACTTATTAAAAATGATATTTATAATAAATGGCTTATAGATAAAGATAAGGTTATCCATTTTGAAAGGTTTAACTTATCTACTAATAAAGGAACCTCTATAAAAGTGTATGAGGTTGATTTTTCCAATAATAAGATATTAAGATATATTACTGGAGATAGCTTTGTCTATAATAAAGAAAGGATAATAATTGATAAGGCCTGGATATTTGCTCCCCATTCTTTTCTAAAGAACAGGTGAAGCAAGTAAATTTAAAGGCTCAAATAGACTTTAAATCCTTAGCTACACTTAGTTCGGACTTACCTCAAGAGGCCCTTTCTTTTACTCAGCTTACAAAGATTATAGAGGTATTTAGGAAAAATGGTATTAGTGTGGAAGAATTACTTGCTACCTGGTATGGTAAGTATGCTTATTCTTTTCTATTATTATTTTAAGTATATTGGGAGTAATAATCGTCTACTATTTAAAAAATGTATATAAATCTCTCTTGTTGGGGCTGGGACTTATATTTTCTTATTATACTCTGTTTGTTATTGGAAGTACTTTAGCTAAAAAGGGTGTTCTTTTTCCTTTTTTGGGTGGATGGTTAGCCAATATAATTTTTATGTTTTTAATTTTACCCTATTTATTTAAAATACTCAAAGAATAGCTACTTGGCTTTGTTAACTATAGCCTGCCAGAGTTTGTTTTTACCTTTTCCTGTCTTACTGGAAAACAGGATTATATCTTGGGCAGACTTATTTAACAGGACTTGCCAATTCTTCAGGCTTGCACTAATTTCTTTTTGTTTGCATTTATCTACCTTGGTAAGTACCGGTATTAGAGGTATCTGGTTGTTTTCCAGGAAAGAAATAAGCTCTAGGTCTAAACTTTGAGGTTTAAGCCGGGAATCAAGAAGCACGGCCATTGCCTTTAAATAGGCGTTATTGCTTAAATAAGAATTGATTAGTTGAGCCCATTTTTCTCTTTCTTGCTTGGAGCACTTGGCATAACCGTATCCAGGAAGGTCAACTAAATAAAAGTTGTCTGGTTCAACCAGATAAAAGTTGAGACTTCTAGTTTTACCAGGAGAAGAACTGATTTTAGCTAATTTTTTTTGTCCTGCCAGGCAATTTAATAAAGATGACTTGCCTACATTGGATCTTCCTGCTATGGCTACCTGCGAAATAGGTGGTATTGTAAGCTGTTCTAAGGTGTAAATAGTTTTTTCTAATTTTAATGTTCTTTTCATCATAAAATCTCTAGAAATTTTTTTTTAAAAGTTGTATAAAAACATTTAACAGTTTTAAGGTTTAGATTTAAATCCCAAAAGGAGTTTTTTATGAAGCAAAAATGGTTAATAATTATGGCTGCTTTGTTTTTGGTTGCTTGTGCTCAAAAAAAACAAGTAGTTAAGCCAGTTTTGATTTTTAATCCTCAAAACCAGCTAACTACTGAGGTTAAAACAATTAAGGTGAAAGTCAAGCTTTCTTCTGATGAGTATAAGGAGAAGGGCAAAAGTGCCTTTTGGAATGCTGCTTTAAAGGAAGCCATGCAGCAAATTAATAGGGAAATATTAAAAATGAGTATGATTGTTAGACCTAGTGCTCTAGGGATAAAAAGCGCTCAGTTCTTGGTCAATAAAGGAGAAATCAATCCCAAACAAAATCCTTATACCAAGGATTTGGAACAAGAATTTGAAGTTACTCTAACTTTAACTCCGAGCTATGCTGTGGCTGGTAAGGTAATTAGTTTAAAACAAAACACTTATGCCATTGGCACACATGATTTTTGTTATATTGCTGTTTTTGAAGATTATAATCCTGGTGAAGTGGAAAATAGGTATTTTGCCATTGGTAAATTTTCTAAAGAAGAGGGGATTATTCGTCTTACTGGCATGGGAAAAATTACTCAGGCCTTGACCGAAGATAAGTTTACCAAGGGGTATGGTTTGTTAGCGCAAGGGGAAATTTATGAGGTTAAAGAAGAGGTAGAGGTGGATGATATCATCTTCTTGCCAAAGGTAGAAGTTAAGGCTATAAGCCAGCCTCTTGCAGCTTCGGAAAATAGTTTAAAGCCAGAAGTGGTGGTGGAGCCTCGTTATCTGGAAGAATTAAAAGTACCTGCTGAAGCCAAGTAGTTTTTATGGATATTCTTATTTTAAATGGACCTAACTTAAAGTATATAGGTCAAAGAGAGCCCCATATTTATGGAGAAAAGGGACTGGATGCTCTTCCCTCTTTGGTTGCTCAGGAGGTTAGTCCTCGGTTGAATTTAACCCTTAAGCAGTCCAATTCAGAGGGTGAATTGATTAATTATTTAGAAGAAGCATGGGAGAAAAAGGTCTCTGGCATTGTTATTAATGCAGGAGCGTATACGCATACGAGTATAGCCATAGCTGATTGTCTATCCTGGATAAAAATACCTTATGTGGAAGTACATTTGAGTAATGTCTATGCCAGAGAAGAGTTTAGACATAAAAGTTATTTATCGGCCAAAGCTCTTGGAGTTATTTCTGGATTTGGAATCTATAGTTATGTTTTAGGCGTAAAAGCTCTTTATCATTATCTTTCTCAAGTTGAGAGTTAAAAAATAATTGCTGAAGGAGGTAAAATGCTTTCTACAACTGATTTTAGACGGGGATTAAAAATAGAAATTGAGGGAGTTCCCTATGAAGTATTGGATTTCTTGCATGTGAAACCAGGTAAAGGTGGTGCTTTTGTCCGGACCAAATTAAAAAATTTACTTACAGGTAGTATTGTAGATGAGACCTTTCGCGCTGGAGAAAAATTTGATCGTCCAGATTTGGAAACCAGGTCCTATCAGTATCTTTACAAAGAAGGCGATAGTTATGTGTTTATGGATATGACCACTTACGAACAGATCAATGTGGCTGCAGAGTCCTTTGCTGATAAGGGGCAGTTTTTAAAAGAAGGTGAAGAAGTAAAGGTTTTGGTGTATAGAAATCAGCCTATTGACTTGGATTTGCCTGCTTCTGTAGTTTTGGAAGTGGTGGAAACAGAGCCAGGAGTAAAAGGAGATACTGTTTCTGGCGCTACCAAGCCAGCTACTTTGGAAACTGGCCTGGTAGTTCAGGTGCCTCTGTTTATTAACGAAGGAGATAAAATCAAAATTGACACCAGAACTAAAGAATATATCGGTCGAGAATAAAGGAGTATTTTTTTTGACTGGGGAGGGCAAGTTAAAAAAAGAAATATTGCTATTGTTTTTGTGGGGTTTTCTTTTTTTTTATTTGCTTAGCTTGCTAACTTATTCGCCCTTAGACCCATCTTTTAATTCTTCTGGTATCGCTAGTGGAAAAGTAATTAATAAGGCTGGCTTGGTAGGAGCTTACCTGGCTGGCCTTTTTTTTGATCTTTTTGGTTTGGGCGCTTTTTTGTGGGCTTTAAGTGGATTTTTGGTTTCTCTTTTAATTATTAAAAATATTACTTTTCCCTGGTATAGATGGACTTTTTTCTTTCTACTTTTAATCCTTTTGCATATCTGGATTTCTTTTCCTTATTTTTCTTTTGTTTCTTTTCATAGTATAAGTGGTGGTGGTTTTTTAGGAAATAATTTATATCTTTTATGTATAAAATATTTTAAATTCTGGGGTAGTATAGTAATTTTGTCTATACTAACAATTTGTAGTATACAAATAGTATTTAATATATCATGGTATAGTTTGATTTATAAACTAAAATATGACTTTATAAAGAGAAAAGAAAGGATATCTAAAAATATAAAGAGAAATAATAAAAAAAAGAATGTAGATAAAGATATTAGTCCTGTAAAAGAAGGAAAAAAAGAAGTTAAAGAGTCAGGTGTTAAAAAAGATAGTAAAAATAACATTAATTATGTTCATTCTGGTGATGCTAAGTTTCCTCCTTTAGATATACTAAATGAAGTTGTGAAGAATAAGGTTAAAGTAAGTAAAGAAATATTAGAAGAAATAGGCTTAAAAGTAACAGATTGTTTAGCTAATTTTTCTATAGAAGGAAAGGTAGAAAGGGTAGTGCCAGGCCCAGTGGTGAGCATGGTGGAATTTAAACCAGCTCCTGGCATCAAGATTAGTAAGATCGCCAACTTGAGTGATGATTTGGCTTTAAGTTTAAAATCTTCTCGCGTACGCATTATTGCTCCTCTTCCAGGTAAGGATACTGTGGGCATAGAAATTCCTAATCCAGAAAGGGAAATGGTTTTTTTAAAGGAAGTTTTGGATACTCCTGGTTTTCAAAATAAAAAGCATATTCTCCCCCTGGCCCTGGGTAAAGATATTCAAGGAAATGCTGTAGTGGTAGACCTGGCCAAAATGCCTCATTTATTAGTGGCAGGGGCTACTGGTGCGGGTAAAAGTGTATGTTTAAATAGTTTTCTTTTAAGTTTACTTTTTGCTCATACTCCTGATTCTTTACGGTTATTGCTTATCGATCCCAAGAGAATAGAACTTTCAGTTTACAATGACCTTCCCCATCTGGTCCATCCTGTGGTCACAGAGCCTGGTATGGCCAAGGTAGCCTTAGAGTGGGCAGTAGCAGAAATGGAAAGACGGTATGAGCTTATGGCCCAGTTGGGAGTGCGCAATATTGAGGCCTATAATCAAAAAATAAGTAATTTAAAGAAAAGTGAAGATAATCAAGAAGAGTGGGAATCCCTTTTTTACTTGGTTATAATTATTGATGAAATGGCTGATTTGATGCTTACTGGGGCTAAAGAAGTGGAAACCAGTATTGTTAGATTGGCCCAACTGGCAAGGGCTGCTGGGATACATTTGATTTTAGCTACCCAGAGACCTTCAGTGGATGTGGTTACAGGTATTATTAAAGCCAATTTTCCAGCTAGAATAGCCTTTCAGGTGAGTTCCAAACATGACTCCAGAACTATTTTGGATGCCAATGGAGCAGAATATCTTTTGGGTAAAGGAGATATGTTGTTTAAGGCCAGTGGAGGAAGCTTGAAAAGGGTCCATGGTGCTTTTGTCAGTGAAGAAGAAATTGCTCAAGTCGTGGAGTTTTGGAAAGAGTCTTATCCTGGCTCCTTTGAGCTTGATTTTAAACAATGGAAAGAAGAAAAAGAAGAAAAAACTCAAAGTGAAGTAAATGAAGATATTGTAAATGATCCCAAATATCAAGAAGCTGTAGAATTTGCCATAGAAACAGGTAAGGTTTCCATCTCCTTAATTCAAAGGCGTTTTCGCATTGGTTTTAATAAAGCTGCTTTATTTATAGAGCAAATGGAAAGAGATGGCATTATTGGTCCTCCAGAAGGAAGTAAACCTCGAGAAGTTTTAATTAAAAAGCATTGACCCAGCTAAAGCTTTTTACCTGGCAAAAAACATTTCTCTTTTTCTAAGTGGTTTTATTTTTCCCAGATTTCCTGTCTATAGTCTTTTTATCTTTTTATTTCTTTTCTTTTTCTTTGAACCTAAAAAATACTTTTATGCCTTTTTTTATTGTTTGGGGATAGCTTATTTTTATCTTACTATTCCAGTTAGTTATTATCCCTTTGCTTTAGATTTTTTTAAAAAAAAGATTGAAGTTAAAGGAATAGTTAGTAGTATAGAGTTTTTACCAGAAAATAAAAAGAGAATACTTTTAGATGAGGTTTATTTTAATAATATAAAAATAAAAAATAAATTGATGATTACTTTAGAAGATAATAAAGGAAAAGATAAAGATATTTTGCCTGGAGATAAAATAGAAGAAAAATTAAAGGTAAAACCTGTTGCAGGCTTAAAAGATAAAGGGGTTTTTGGTTATTCCTTTTTTTGGACTAGTAAAAATATTTTTTATCGTTCTTACGCTAAGAGCTTAAGAATTTTAGATTATAAAAAAAGTAATTTGATTTATAAGTTTAAAAGGTATTTATATCAGAAAATATATTTTTTAAAAGCCAATGTTCTTAGTTATTTGAATGAAATAAGCGCTAGAGAAGAAACAAAAGCTGTAATCTTGGCCTTACTTTTAAATGATAAATCTCTTTTTACCTATAAATTTTTAAACTTTTTTAGAGAAACAGGCCTTGGCCATACTTTGGCGCTTTCAGGTTTACATTTAAGCATTGTTTTTGCTTTAGGTTTTTTCCTGGTTTATGGCTTATATTTTATATTCCCCTATGGTGCTCTGATTGTACCCCGTAAAAAGATGTCTATCTTTATTTCTTTTTTCTATCTCTTTTTTATCTGTTGTTAACTAGAGCTCCTTTATCCCTATTACGTTCAGAAATTATGTTTTTAAGCTGGGGAATACTTTACTTGTTGAATAAAGAGAGATTGTTTATAGATGGTTTTTTTATAGCTCTTTTTTTGTTGGTTCTTTTTTTACCTGCAAGTGTTTTTGATATATCTTTTCAATTTTCTTTTTTAGCAGTTTTAGGAGTCTATTTCTCAGTATATCTTTTAAAGAGCTTGAAAGTGAAGAACAAATTTTTTAGTTCTATCTTATTTATTTTTTTCTCAACTCTAATAATAAACCTTATTTTACTACCTTTACAAGTATATTATTTTAATCAAGTTTATACTTTATCTTTTATAAACATTATTTGGATCCCCATTTTATCTTTTATAACCTTGCCTTCTGGATTACTATTTCTTTTGTTTTTGAAATATCAAAGTATAGCTTTATTTTTTCTAAAAATTATGTCTACATCTTTAGATTTTTTATTTTCTATTTTGTCTTCTTTAGAAAGAATACTTACAACTATAACTGTACTTGTTCCTAGGCCAGACGGATGGATTATATTAAGCTTTTATCTGCTATTTCTTTTTGTTATTCTTAAAAATAAAAAGGTAATTTATTTTTTAATTTTTTCTTTGGTTTTATTTTTTATTCAAATTATTTATGAAGATAAAGGCAATATGGTTTCTGTTCTAGATATAGGGCAAGGACAATCTCTTTTTTTGAATATAGATAAAAATAGAATTCTTATTGATGGAGGTGGAAGTTTTAATTTTGATTATGATTTGGGTAAACTGGTTTTAAGTAAAATTTTAACCTATAAAAAATATCCTGGTTTAGATATGATTTTTTTAACTCATCCAGACATAGATCATTTAAGAGGTCTTTATTATATTTTAGATAGATTTAAATTTAAAAGATTTTATTTTAATGGAGACTTTCCTCTGGGTTTAAGAGATAGGTTGATTTTAGAGAAGATATTAAGTAAAAATAGGGATAAAGTAGGAATAGTAAAGAGAGGAGATAGGATTAATTTAAGTAAGGATAGTTATCTGGAAGTGTTACATCCTAAAATTAAGGGCAATAATTCTAATAATGACTCTCTGGTATTAAGGCTGGTAGATAGAGGTGTAAAGAGAGTGCTTATCTGTGGAGACATAGAAAAAGCAGGCTTAAATGATCTGGTGTCTTCTAACTTAGATCTTAGAGCTCAGGTTTTGATTTTACCTCATCACGGCAGTAAAAATAGTTTTAATGAGAAATTTTATACTCAAGTTAATCCCCAGTTAGTAATTGTAAGCTCTGGATTTTTAAATCCTTATAGGTTACCTTCTGGTAAAGTAGTAAATTATTTTCAACAAAGGAATATCCCTTTGTTAAATACAGCCCTGTTAGGAGAGATAGATATTTACTGGAAGGATAAAGAAAAATTTTACCTAACTACTCAGGAAAAGATAGTTAGTAAAAATAAAGGTTTTTGGGTAAAAAATTGAGTATAATAAGGAGGGACAAATGAAAAAAGTTGGTTTTATTGGCCTGGGTATTATGGGTATTCCCATGTCTTTAAATATTTTAAAAAAAGGCTTTGAGCTAACTGTATATAACAGAACTTTTGCCAAAACCATAGGCTTAACTCAAGCAGGGGCAAAAGCAGTAAAGACTCCTCTGGAAGTAGCGCAGGAGAGTGAAGTTATCATAACCATGTTAACTGGCCCAGAAGCCATTGATCAGGTTATCTTTGGCAAAGAGGGATTGTTTTCTGCTTTAACTGACCAGAAATACTTGATTAACATGAGCTCTGTTTCTCCCACTTATACCAAAGAATTAGCCCAAAAATTGGAACCTACAGGCGTTAAATTTATTGATGCTCCTGTTTCTGGTTCAAAAAAGCCTGCTGAAGATGGACAGCTGGTTATTCTGGCTGGAGGAAAAGAAGAAGAAGTAAAAGGTGTAGAAGATGTGTTGCTGGCAATGGGTAAAAAGGTGGTTTACTGCGGTCCTGTGGGACAGGGTTCTATGATGAAAATGGCCATTAATCTGCTTTTGGGTGTGATGATGGCTGGAATGGCAGAAATGATTCACTTTGGCCAGAAAGGTGGTTTAAGCAAAGAAACCATGCTGGAAGTACTCTATTCTGGAGCCTTGAATTGTCTTTTGTTTCAACTGAAAAAGGATTTATTTTTAGAAGAAAATTTTACTCCACAATTTCCTTTAAAACACATGAGTAAAGACTTGCGTTTTGTTTTTCAAACTGCCCAGGAAACAGGAGCGGTTATCCCAGAAGCAACTACAGCCTTGCAGTTTTTCAGGATAGGTGAAGAAAATGGTTGGGGTGATGAAGACTTTGCTGCTGTGTATAAGGTATTGCAAAAAATGATAAGCTAACTAAAAAAAAGGGAGTCCCAATTTATATTTTTTGGGTCTCCCTTTTTTTGGTCCTTTTTAGAACAATATCTTTTTGTTTTTGCTTGTCTTTGAAGGTTTTGGCTACCTTTATTTTCTGGCCAGTAAAGGGATTTTTTTCTGTAAAATACATAAGGGTAGAAAAGGTAGAAGGGGTTGGAGTAAATATTTGAATCTGTCTGGGATTGATTTTTAATTGGTCTAGGGCAAATTTTTTTAATAAATACATATGTTTTTCTGTACAGCCAGGATGGGCAGCAATGAAATAATAGGTCAAAAATTGCTTTTTTCCCTTTTTTTTTACTTAATTCATCAAATTTGCGCTTAAATTCTAACAGGTTTTGATTATCAGGCTTGCCCATGATTTCTAATACTTCTTTTGCCACGTGTTCAGGTGCTATTTTTAGCTGGCCAGAGACGTGCCAGCTTACCAGGTCTTGAAGATAAGTTTCACCAGCCCTTTTATCTGCTAAAATAAGGTCATAGCGCAGTCCACTATTAACAAAGACTTTTTTTACTCCAGGGATTTTTCGAACTTTTCTAAGAAGATTGATTTGAGGAGTGTGGTCTAGAGGTAAGTTGGGGCACGGTTGGGGAAAAAGGCAACGCTTGTTCGAGCAACTGCCTTTTTTTAGTTTTTTGTTACATTCAAATCCATACATATTGGCAGTGGGTCCACCCAGGTCTTGGATAATACCTTTAAAATCTGGATGCTTAATAAGGGATTTTACTTCTGCTAAAATGGATTTTTCACTTCTACTTTGAATTATTTTTCCCTGGTGCATGGAAATAGCACAAAAATGACACTCACCATAACAGCCACGGTGGGTGGTTATGGAGAACTGGATGGTCTCCAGGGCTTTAATTTTTCCTTGTTTTTGATGTAGGGGATGGGCCTTGTTTTCAAAGGAAAGGCTATAAATCTCATCCATCTGTTCCTGGGTGAGGGCAGGGTAAGGAGGGTTGTGCACTAAGTACCGGTCCTGGTGTTTTTGAATTAGCCTTTGTCCTTTAACTGGGTCCTGGTTTTGATAAAAGGTCAAAAACATTTGAGTAAATTTTTCTTTGTCTGCTTTTACTTCCTCATAACTGGGCAGTTCAATTCCAGAGGCTGGTTTTTCTTTGGCAATATAACAAAGTCCTCGAATAGAGGTAACTTCCTGCTTTTGTTCCAGGGCCCTTGTTAGTTCCAGTAAGGAGTATTCAGCCATGCCATAGAGTAAATAATCAGCCTTGGCGTCAAATAAAATAGAGCGTCTCAGGGAATCTGACCAAAAATCATAATGGGCAATGCGGCGTAAACTGGCTTCTATTCCTCCCAGGACAATAGGCTTGGTATTTTTAAAGTATCGACGGATGAGATTGGTATAAACTATAGAAGCCCTATCTGGCCTTTTATTGTTTATACCACCAGGTGTATAGTCATCAGTTTTGCGTTTTTTACCAATGGCAGTATAATTGGCTACCATGGAGTCTACTGACCCGGCAGTAACCCCCCAGAACAACCTGGGTTCTCCTAATCTGGTGATGTCTTTACCTGACTTCCAGTCTGGTTGAGGAATAAGGGCTACTTTATAACCGTGTTTGATAAGAAATTTACCCAAAAGGGCTACTCCAATAAAGGAGGAGTCAATATAAGCATCTCCTGTAACCAGGATTATATCTGGCTGGGGCCAGTTTAACTTTTTGAGTTCTTCTTTGCTAATAGGAATAAACATAACTGGTTTGCTATTTTGTTTAGGTAGTCAATAAGAGGGTTAAGAACGGTTGTAAAGTTTTTAAAAAGATTCTTTGTTTTTTTATTGTGAGAAGAGATAGGCTTTTTTTAGAGAATTAAAAAAGGGGAGCTAAAGCTCCCCTTTAAGGGTCTTAGCCTAAGATTTCTTTTAGATCTTCGTCTGGAGTGGAGATGGGTTTGATATTATAGTTTTCTACCAGGAAGTTTAAGACGTTAGGAGTAATAAAAGCAGGCAAACTAGGACCTATTTTGATGTTTTTAATACCCAAAGCCAGTAAGGTAAGTAAAATAGCCACGGCCTTTTGTTCATACCAGGAAAGCACTAAGGAAAGAGGTAAGTCATTGACATCACAGTTAAAGGCTTTGGCCAGAGCCAGAGCAATCTGGAGAGCAGAGTAGGCATCATTACATTGGCCAATATCCAAAAGTCTGGGAATGCCGTCAATATCTCCCAGTTGTTTGTCAAAGAAACGGAACTTACCACAGGCTAAGGTAAGAACAATACAATCCTGAGGCACTTTTTCCACGAATTCGGTGTAGTAGTTTCTGCCGGGCTTGGCTCCATCACACCCAGCTACCAGGAAGAAGTGTCTGATTTTACCAGCTTTTATCCCTTCAATAACCTTGTCTGCAACAGATAAGACACTATTTCGGGCAAAGCCTACCATAACTTCACCTTTTTCTTCATCTTCAGCAAACCCTGGCAAAGCAAGGGCTTTTTCGATTACTGGAGTAAAGTCCTTATCTTCTCCAATATGTTCCACTCCTGGCCAGCCTACTACTCCAGTGGTAAAAATGTTTTCCTGATAGGTCTTTTGGGGTTTTTGAATACAATTGGTGGTCATTAAGATAGCCCCGGGAAAAGCCGCAAATTCCTTTTGTTGATTTTGCCAGGCAGTTCCGTAGTGGCCATAAAAGTGGGGGTATTTTTTGAGTTCAGGATAGCCATGGGCAGGCAGCATCTCACCGTGAGTATAGATGTAAATCCCTTTATCCTTGGTCTGTTCTAACAAAAGTTTGAGGTCCAAAAGGTCATGCCCAGAGACCAAAATGGCTTTGCCTTTTTTGTGCCCCAGAGGCACCTTTGTAGGCACTGGATGTCCAAAGGTGGAAGTATTGCCAGCATCTAGGAATTCCATGGCCTTTAAGTTTACTTTACCACATTCCAGGACCAGATTTACCCATTCTTCCAGGGTTTTATCTTTAGTGGTTGTGGCTAACAGGGCCTGGTAACAAAAGTCAGCAATACTTGGGTCTTTTTGCCCCAGTAAATAGGCATGATCTGCATAAGCTGCTACGCCCTTAAGGCCATAGGTAAGGGTTTGTTTCAGGGATTCAATGTCTTCATTGGGATCTTTTTCAGCTAAAAGAGAATGCTCTTCTCCTTGTTTTACCAGTTCTTCCAAGCTGGTAGCAGGTTGGAAATTGGCTAATTCAGAAAATTTTACCTTTTCCCTGGCCAGGATTTCCTTTTTTAATTCTTCTCTTAATCTTACTGTTTCCTGAATAAACCTGGAAATATCCTGAGAGTCAAAGTTTACATTGGTGAGAGTGGCAAAAATGGCTTCAAATAGGAATTTGTCGTTTTTGCTGGTGTCTATCCCCAGTTCTTTAGCCTTGAGACTGACTTCACTTAAGCCTTTAAGAGCGTATATTAAAAGGTCTTGCAGAGCTGCGGTATCAGGTTGTTTTCCACATACGCCAATCTTGGTACAACCTTTACCCTGGGCAGTCTGTTCACATTGATAACAAAACATAGTTTCCTCCTTGTTGTTTTTGTTGAGTCTAGGTTTAGTGTTATTCATAATCTATTTCTTTGATTTAAGTCAAAAAAAGGTTATTTTTTGAATTTTTCAGGGTGTGAGAATGATTAATTTTCTAAATAAAAGGATAGTTGCTTTATTTTGCCTCTTTCTTAAGGGCAAGAGAGGGATTTAAGCTGGAAGGACTGCTGGTTGTATTTTATAAGGAGTTCGTAAAAGAGAGCAAATTATCTTGAGCTTTTGGGTAGATTGGCAAGAAAGGATGAGGGCTTAACAGCACTTTGAGGAGGATTGTTTTTTATTTTTAAAATACTTTTGGAGATTTTCTGGTAATTCTGCAAGGGGCAAAGGAACCATTGGTGGTTTGTCTATGTTTAGCATGGCCTTCATGATTGCTTCCAGTAACAGGGGCAGGGGAGCGGCAAAATAAACTCGTCCTTGATAATGCCACTCACGACAGTTAATTGGAATTTTGTTTTGGGTCAGCTCTGCGCATGATTCGCATTCAGATTCTCGAATATCCTGGGCAATATCCTGACCATTTATCCTTATGGTGGGAGAAGAAAGTAAAGCCAGTTTTTTGGCTTGTTCTGGAGTTTGTACCACAATCTCCTGGAGGTTTAGCTGAATTCCGAGTGCTTCTGCCACAGGAGTGAGAAGACGCACAGCTGTTTTTAAGTTTGCGCTGGTTGGGGCGCAGCGCTGACAGGTATTTAAGTCAATAGCCAGAAGTTCTATGTTCAAGGTCTTTTTGTTGCCCAGACTTTCTCTGGCCTTAACTCCCAGCTTAGCAGGCGTGGATAGGGATATGTCTTTAGAAGCTTCAGCACAGGATGAAGTCTGGCAACAACAACTTGTTTGTCCTGACTTAGTCTCAGTAAAGTCTTTTTGAACTTTGCTGGCATTTTGCTCCTTTTGGGGCTTGCTCATTTGATCTTCCCTATAGATTTTTATTAACTTTATCCTCCTAGATCGAGAATAGTAAAAAAGGTTATTAAATATGTTTTAGGAAAATAGCACTAGCTAAAGATTCTACAAACTGAATAGCACTATATGATTATTATATGTAAAGTATAGTTTGTTTAAAACAAGCTATCTTTAAATTTTTAACTAAATATAACTCTAGAAGATTAATAGAAAAAGGCCCAAGATTAACTTGGGCCAGGGAAGCTCATGGTTGTACAACTGTTGCCACCGCAATTCTTGCTGGTCATCGAGGCCTTTTGGCCAGAAGAAGTGGTTACAGAGTAGGAGACTTGACTAAGTACTCTGGTTAGTTCTTCGCCTCCACATTTTTCACATTTTAATTCCACTGTATCGTTTTGATTTTTGAGTAAAAACTCCTGGATGTGTCCACATTTTACACATTGGAATTCAAAAATGGGCATTTTCTTCCTCCTCTTATCTCCTCCGCTGGTGCGGATGACGGGAGTTATTTCTTGATCTGGGCTTAGGCTGGGAATAGTCTTTTAAATCTATTTCTTCCCCGTTTTCTTCCCTAAGCACAGCAACTTTACTTAATCTTATCTTGCCATGGTCATCTATTTCTACAACTTTTACCTTTACCGTATCTCCTACTTTAACAATATCTTCAACCTTGTTCACCTTATGTTCAGCTAGCTGAGAGATGTGTAAAAGTCCATCAACACCAGGTAAAATCTCCACTACTGCGCCAAAATCTAAAATCTTTTTGACTAATCCAGAGTAGTTTTTACCCAATTCTGGTTTCTGATTGAAGTAGAGAATCATTTCTACAGTTTTGTCCAGAGCTTCCTTATTGGGAGCAAAGATAGTGATTTTGCCACTTTCTTCTATATCCACAGTAGAACCAGTACTGGCAGTAATAGCCTTTATGGTTTTACCCATGGGACCGATGATATCTCTAATTCTATCTGGAGCTACTTCTAAAGTGGTTACCTTGGGTGCATAAGGAGACACTTCGGTTCTGGGAGCAGAAAGCACCTGGTTCATCTTTTCCAGGATGTGTAATCTAGCTTCTCTAGCTTGAAAAGAGCTTTTTTCATGACTTCACTGGGGATACCAGTTATTTTTATATCCATTTGAATGGCTGTAATACCGTCTTTGGTACCAGCTACTTTAAAATCCATATCACCCAGATGGTCTTCGTCTCCTAAAATATCAGTTAGAACATAATAATTATCACTCTCTTTTATGAGGCCCATGGCAATGCCAGCCACGTGCTCCTTTATGGGTACTCCAGCATCCATGAGAGCCAAAGAACCACCGCAAACAGTGGCCATGGAAGAGGAACCATTGCTTTCCATTACTTCTGAAACAATACGCAAAGTAAAGGGAAACTCTTCTTCTGAAGGCAAAACAGGTTCTAGAGCCCTTTCTGCTAATGCCCCGTGGCCTATTTCTCTTCTAGAAGGTCCACGCAAAGGTTTTACTTCTCCCACACAGTAGGGTGGAAAATTGTAGTGGAGCATGAAGCGCTTGCTGCTATCTCCAGCCAGGGTTTCCACTCTTTGTTCGTCAGAAGAACTTCCCAGAGTGGCAATACTTAAGACTTTGGTTTCTCCCCGGGCAAAAATAGCAGATCCGTGAGTTCTGGGCAAAAGACCCACCTCAATCTCAATAGGTCTTACTGTTGTTAAGTCTCGTCCGTCTATGCGAATATTTTGTTGAACTATTTTTTGGCGGACTATTTCTTTTTCTAGCTCTTCTAATATTTCTTTTAGCTGAGAAGAGAATTCAGGATTTTCTTTATATTTTTCAGCTAATTGTTCTTGAACCTTTTGGTGTACTTCTTTTTTAGCTGTTTTTCTCTTTAATTTTTCTCCAATACTCAAGGCGTGTTTTAAATCTTCATAAATTAAATTACGAACTTCAGCTTTAAGATCTTCAGGGATTTCTGGGAGAGTAAAAACTAATTTTTCCTGTCCACATTTTTGTCTGAGTTCTTCTTGAGCTTCGATAATAGGCTTAGCCTGTTCCTGTCCCCAGGCTATGGCTTCAGCTAACAAGTCTTCAGGAACAAACCTGGCCCCACCTTCTACCATTACCACGCCTTCTTGAGTGCAGGCTAAAACCAGGTTTAACTCACTTTGGGTGATTTGTTCGGTAGTGGGATTTAAGATAAAATTACCCTCTATATATCCCACTCTTACTCCTGCAATGGGACCTAAAAAGGGAATATTAGAAATGGTAAGAGCTGCAGAAGCTCCAGTCATGGCCAGAATATCAGGGTCGTGGATGGCATCAGCAGAGAGTACAGTGGCAATGACCTGTACTTCGTGATTTAGTCCTTTGGGGAAAAGTGGTCTTATGGGACGATCTATTAATCTGGAGACTAAAGTCTCTCTTTCACTGGGACGTCCTATTTCTCTTCGAAAATAGCCACCAGGGATTCTTCCTGCAGCATAGGACATTTCTTGATAGTTGACCGTAAGAGGCATAAAGTCTGGTTGTATTTCAATGGGTTGGGCTGTAGCAGTAACTAAAACTACAGTTTCTCCCCATTGAGCCCAGATTGCTCCGTTGGCTTGTAAAGCCAATCGGCCATATTCTAAGGTTATTTCTTGCTCCCCGTAAGGTGCACTTGTCTTAACTTGTAACATAAATACTCGTTCCTCTCTTTTGTAAATTGAGAATTAAAAGGGGCTTTTGAAGCCCCTTTTAAACTATTTTCTTAAGTTTAATTTTTCTAAAATTGCTCTGTAGCGTTCAATGTCTTTTTTCTTGAGATAATTTAAAAGACCTCTTCTTCTTCCTACCAGTTTTAATAAGCCCATACGAGAATGAACATCTTTTTTGTGGACTTTAAAATGCTCTGTTAGGTGCTTGATTCTGGCAGTTAAGAGAGCAATTTGAACCTCTGGAGAACCTGTGTCTCCATCATGCCTTTTGAATTCTTCAATGATTTTTGCCTTTTCTTCTGGTGTCATTACCACAGCAATATACCTCCTTTTTATTTTTTAGCTCCAGAGTCCCCTTAAAATTTTCCACCTTGGGTTTAACTCGTCCTGACACTCCAGGAGAGCCAGAGGCTCTTCTTTTTGATTAGAGATGAGAACCTTCAGGCCCTCTTTGGGTTGAAGAGGAAGTTCTAGAGGGCTTAGTATGGCCCCGTTTTTTATTTTTTCCTCTAAATAGGGATTAACTGTAAGATGAGGCCAGTTGGCTAAGGCTTCTTTAAAGCTCAGCACTTTTCCTTCCAGTCCCTCTTCTAAGACTTGCTCCAGGGAGTAAGCTTGCTCCAATTTAAAGGGCGTGCATTCTTCCCTGGTAAGCTCTGTAAGTATAGCTCCGCACCCCAATCGTTTCCCCAGGCTGTGGGCCAGGGAACGGATATAGGTGCCTGCACTACACCGAACCCAAAAGTGGACAAAGGGCAACTCTGTTTTTAATACCTTTACTTCAAAGATCTTTATTTTTTTCCTCTTTACAGGGATATCTTCGCCTTTTCTTACGCGAAAGTAAAGAGGTTTTCCTTTGTGTTTGGCAGCAGAAATGGGTGGCACTTCTTGTTCTTCAAGGTTGAGCCAGTTAAGTACTTCTTTTTTTACTTCTTCTGCGCTTAGATAAGACCAGTCTTTTTTTCTATTACTTCTGAATCTGCATCATAACTGGCACTTGTTTTACCCAGTTCTAAAACTCCCCTGTACACCTTTTCCCTTTGCATCAAAAAGGGAGAAAGCTTAGTAGCTTTACCCAGAAATACCAGCAAAAGTCCAGTAGCCAGAGGATCTAATGTCCCACCATGACCTATTTTTTTTAACTTAAACTTTCTTTTTAGTTTATTCAAACACGCAGTAGAAGTTATTCCTCTGGGTTTATTTAATAACAGCAAACCGTCTATGTTTTTCATATAGTTAAATTCTTTTTTATAGTAGTTAATAAAATTTCTTCTGCCTTTTCTAAAGGCCCAGGCAGAGTGCCACCAGCTGCATTCTTATGCCCCCCACCTTTTAATTCCTGGGCAATTTTTTGGACATTTATATCTCCATAGGAGCGAAGGCTAAATTTTATGGTCTGGTCTTTTTCTTCTCTTAAACTTGCAGCTATTTTTACTCCTTGTAAGTTACGAATATAGTTAATAAATCCTTCACAATCTTCTATAGAGGTGCTGGTTTCAGTAAACATTTTTTGAGTTATTTTAATTAGAGCAATTTGTCCTTTTTCCTTTAACTCAGTGGAGCCCAGTACCCTGGCCATTAATTTTAATTTATTTAAAGTTAGATTTTGATTCAAGAGAGCATTTATTTTACCTACATCCAGACCGTTGGCAATCATTTCTCCTGCCCAGTAGTGAGCCCTGGAAGTAGTGTTGCCATAAGAAAAAGAACCAGTATCACTTAAGATGGCTAAATAAAGAGCTTCTGCTAGCTTGTCTTCAAGTTTTATATTCAAGTCCGCACAGAGTTCAGCTATCATTTCCCCTACAGAAGAAGCTTGAGGATTGACCCAATTTAAAGTTCCAAAAAGAGGATTGCTTAAGTGATGGTCTATGTTTATGCTGGGAATATCTTTTAACCAGGGTTGAAGGTCTTCTCCTATGCGTAAACTATCTCCGCTGTCTAAAATAATTAACCAGTTGGGTTTATTGGAGGGTAATTCCTGAGACCAGGGAGAGGGCAGAGATAACCAGCTAAACTTTTGAGGAAAAGGAGATTGATTGTAAAATACAAAATTTTTATTTAATTTTTGTAGTAAAAAACCCACGGCACACATGGACCCAATTGCATCTCCGTCTGGATTGAGATGGGCAGTGATTAAAAAATTATCTTCTTTGAGCAGAACTTCTTTAATTTTATCCTTCATAAATCATCTGCTCCATAAAACTATCCCATTCAAATATAAGTTCTGGAATATATTTTGTCTTTAGTCTTTTAGCCAGGTTGGTTCTAAAAAATCCCTTGGCTTTATTCAGTGATACCAGAATATTTTCTTTATTCCCTTCTAAATGAGTATATAAAATAATTGCTTTTCTTAGGTCTTTACTTAATTTTACTCCTGTAATAGTTAGAGCTAAAAAAAGTTCATTATTGGATTCTTCTAGTAAGATAAGAGATAAATTCTCTTTTATAGCTTCTGCTAATTTTTCTTTTTTATAAGATTTTTTTTCCATATTTAATATCCAAAAAAGTCTGTATTTATTTCTACTATTTCTTCTGAAGTCATAGCTTCGATAGAGTCTTTTACTTTAGACAATATGCTTTCAGTTTGTCTCATCTCATTGGATAGAGTAGAGACACCTATGGTCAAGAAATCAGTGCTGTCTTGATTTTCTACTTCTGCAATGGCTATGTTATATTTGTTCCTTAATTTTTGTTTTAAACTAGAGGATATTTTTCTTTTTCTTTTAGAGAAAATATCCCATGGAGTCTAAAGGTTACCTTTAAAATACCTACAATCATTTTAACCTAGAGTTGCTTTTTCTTCAACTTCTTCAAAAGCTTCTATTATGTCTCCAACTTTAATATCATTGTAGTTTTCCAACCCAACTCCACATTCATACCCTTTTTGAACTTCTTTTACATCATCTTTAAAACGTTTTAAAGAGCTAAGCTTACCTGTATAGATTACAACTCCTTCTCTAAGTAGTCTTATTTTTGCATTACGCATAAGTTTTCCGTCTATAACCATACATCCAGCAACTCTACCAACTTTTGGAACGTTAAAAGTCTGTAATACTTCTGCTTGCCCGAGGTATTCTTCTTTTACAACAGGAGCAAGCATACCAGACATTGCGTCTTTTATTTCATTAGTTAAGTGATAGATAACATCATAGAAACGAATCTCTACATTTTCTCTTTCAGCAACTTGTTTTACTTTAGCTGTAGGTCTAACATTGAAACCAATAATAATGGCTGAAGAAGCAGCAGCAAGCATTACGTCACTTTCAGTGATAGCTCCTGTTCCACCGTGAATAATTTCTATTTTTACTTCTTCTGTAGACAATTTGCGTAAAGATTCACTTACAGCTTCGAGAGAACCTTGTACATCGGCCTTAACTACCAGGTTAAGGGTTTTGGCTTCCCCTTCTAGCTTGCCCTGGAGGAAGTTTTCCAGGGAAATTTTATTCTTTTTAGCCAGTTCTTTTTCCCTTTGTTTTATCTGTCTGTTTTCAGCTATTTTTCTGGCTACCTTTTCATTTTCTACAACGATGAACTCATCTCCTGCATTGGGTAGGCCGTCGAAACCTTGAATTTCTACAGGCATGGAGGGGCCAGCTTCTTTTATCTTTTTACCCTGGTCATTGAGCATAGCCCTAACTTTACCAGCCTGAAGCCCACATACAAAGGCATCACCTTGTTTTAGAGTACCTTCTTGAATAAGTAGGGTGCCTACAGGTCCTTTACCTTTGTCCAGCTTGGCTTCAATGATATAACCTCTAGCAGGTTTATTGGGATTGGCTTTTAGTTCCAGAACTTCTGCCTGCAATAAGAGCATTTCCAGAAGATCATCCAGGCCGATTTTCTTTTTGGCTGAGACTTCAGTAAAAATAGTATCTCCTCCCCAATCTTCAGGGATAAGGCCATGTTCTGCCAGTTCTCTTTTGACCTTTTCTGGATTGGCCCCTTCTTTATCAATTTTGTTTATAGCCACAATAATAGGTACATTAGCTGCTTTAGCGTGGTTTATAGCTTCTCTGGTCTGGTCCATAACTCCATCATCAGCAGCCACAACCAGGATGACAATATCGGTTACCTGAGCTCCTCTGGCCCGCATAGCAGTAAAAGCTTCGTGACCTGGAGTATCCAGGAAGACTACATCTCCTTTGCTAGTCTTTACATAATAGGCTCCAATGTGCTGGGTAATTCCTCCAGCTTCTTTGGCTGTAATATTAGAGGACCTAATGGCATCAAGCAGAGAGGTTTTTCCATGGTCTACATGTCCCATAATGGTTACCACTGGTGGACGGGGTTTAAGGTCTTCTGGTTTATCTTCCTGAGCTGTTTGGAGATATTCTTCTTCACTAAAGCCAGATTTCTCCACTTCAAACCCAAATTCAGCAGCTACTAAAGAAGCACTTTCTATATCAATAGACTGGTTGATAGTAGCCATAATTCCCAAAGAGAAAAGAAGCTTTATAATTTCCTGGGCCTTTACTCCCATTTTTTGGGCTAAATCTGCGACTCTAATGCCTTCTTCTATTTTTATTTTGCGTTTTGTACTCTTTAAGAGTTGAGTGGGAGTGGTGCTTTTTTTCTCTTCTTTTCCTTTTTCTTCTTACCCTTGGAAGGCTTAGTTTTTTGAGGAGCTTCTTCTATAATTGGCTCCAAGACTTCTTCTTTTTCTTCTTCGTAATAGTCGGAAAAATCTACAACTCTTTTGGTACTTTTTTCTCTAAGCGCTTTTTTCCCTTTTTTCTTTTTTTTGGTTTCAAAAAGTTTTTCTTCTTCCTCTTTTTCTTTCCAAAAGGCCTTTTTCCCTTTTTCTTTTTTCTTCAGCTTTGGATAGCACTTGAGGCTCTGACTGTACTTTAGGCGTTTGTTTTTGAGGGGCAAGAGCAGATTTTTCTTCCTGTTTGCTTTGAGTTTCTTCTTGAGTTTTTACAGGCGGAGTTGTCTTATCTACTTGGGTGGGTTCTGTTTTCTCCTTTTCTTCTGGCTTAGATATGATTTTTACCTGTACCTTTTCTTTTTGAAAGGAGGGTTTTCTTCTTTTTCTTGGCTTTCTTACTGGCTTGGATTCTTTAGGTTTTTCCTCTTTCTGTTTAGGAGATTCTTTTTTCTCTTCTATTTCCTTTTTAATTTGCTCTTTTTCTCTTGTTTCTTCTGTTTCTTTAGCTTTTATTTCTTTATCTGTTTTTTCCTTTGCTTCTGGCTGGCTTACTTTTTCCGGGGAAGGAGTGGATATTATCTTAGCTTTGGGGGTTGGCTTGGTTTCTGGTGTATCTTTTTTCTTCTTTTTGTTCTTTTTCCTTATCTTCTTTTGTTGGTTCTGTGCTTGTTTTTTTGACTCTAGTACGTTTACGTCTTCTAATAATTACACCGTCTTTCGCCTTTCTTTCTTCTACTTCTTTTTTACTTTCCTTTTGAGAAGAAATAATCCTGGTTAGGCTTTCTACCTGTTCTTCTGTCAGTCCAGTCATATGACTTTTTATGTGCAAATCTATTTCTTTTGCTGCTTGGATTACTTCTTTAGTAGTTACTCCTAATTCTTGAGCCAATTCTCGTACACGTTTTTTAGCCATTATTTTTTACCCCCTTACACTTCTTTGGCCAGCCTTTATATTTTGCTAATTTTTGTTTACATTCTTCACTACAAATATAAAATCCGCGACCCGGCTTTATCTGGTTTTCATCTATTACCAATGTATCATTTATTTTTACATAGCGAATAAGTTTAAACTTAGGTGCTTTTTTTTTACATATAATACAAGTTCTTATGGGAATATGACCTTTTTTCATTCCTCTACTTATTACTACTCAAAAGATTTATTGCTGCTTTAATATCAGCTATTTTTTCTTCAGAGACTCCTTCTACCTGTAAGAGTTCTTCTTCACTAGCATTAGACACATCCTCTAGACTTTCAAATCCTGCGTCTAAAAAGTTTTGCATTGGAACTTCTGCTACACTAGCTAATTGTTCTAAGATGCGCTTATCTTCATTTAATTGACTATATCTAGTTTCAGTATAGACATCTATTTTCCATCCCAGGAGCCTGGAAGCAAGTTTTACATTTTGTCCTCTTTGTCCAATAGCAGGTGTGAGTTGATCGTCTGGAACAATGATTTCCAAAATCTTTTCTTCTTCATCTACAAAGATTTTAGATATTCTGGCTGGAGCCAGGGCATTGGCTGCATAGGTGGCAATGTCAGGACTCCAGATAACTATATCGATTTTTTCTCCCTTTAGTTCAGAAACTATGTTGTGAATTCGAGAGCCCTTTACCCCTACGCAAGCTCCTACTGGATCAACATCTGAGTCTTGAGTCATAACTGCTACTTTTGCTCGCTTGCCCGGGTCTCTGGCTACAGCCATAATTTTTACTGTCCCGTCTGCCACTTCTGGTACTTCCCTGAAGAATAATGCCTTTACATAATCAGGATGAGAACGGGAAACAATGATTTGAGGTCCTCTTCCTTCTTTTTTTACTTCTATGATATATGCCTGAATACGATCGTTGCGCTGGTACCGCTCTGTTGGGATCATTTCATTTTTGGGAAGCAAAGCCTCTGTACGACCTAAATTAATAATTAGTCCTTGTTTGTCTCTGCGTTGAATAATACCATTTATAATCTCTCCAACTCTGTCTTTGTATTCTTCATAAATGATTTCTTGCTCGGCATCTCTCATCTTTTGGATGATGATTTGTTTTGCGGATTGAGCTGCTATTCTTCCTAGATCTTCTATTTTCAACTTGAAACCAAGTTCGTCGCCAACTTGAATGTTTCCATCATGAATTTTAGCTTCTTCTAAGGAAATCTCTAACTGAGGATTATTGACCTCTTCTACAACTACTTTAAATTGGTATACTTCTATTTCATTGGTTTCTTCATTAAAACTAACTTCTATGTCTATATCATCACCATATTTTTTATAAGCAGAAACTCTTACAGCTTCTTCTAAAGTATCAATTAGTAAATCTTTATCTATACCTTTGTCTTTAGATATTTGTTCAATTACTTTTTTTAATTCAGTACTCATATTTTTACTCCTATCTCTAGAACTTATATTCTAGATTTATCTTTTCTGTTTCAAAAAAATCTATTTCTATATTTTCTTTACCTGTATCAATTGTAAAAATATTTTCTTTTACTTCCTTTAAGTTGCCTTTGATTACTTTTCTTTTATTTAATGGAGTTTTTAATTTAACTTTTATTTCTTGTCCAAGATATTGAGTTAGTTGTTCTGGTTTAAAAAATTTTCTATTTAATCCTGGAGAAGATACTTCCAAAACATAAGAATTGGGAATCATTTCTTCTATATCCAGGACAACTTCAATGTCTCTGCTTAGTTTAGCCAGTTCATCTATGTTAATACCTTCTTTTTTATCTGCATAAACTCTAATAATACCTTTTTTCCTTTGGGTAGAGATATCTCTAGTCCCCATAATTCAACCTGGTTTATAAGGCATTGTTGTTGAATGATTTCTTTTAATTTTTCTTCAATATTCATTTTTTTGTTCCTTAAAAAAAAGTGGACCCGAAAAGGGGTCCACTCCATCTTTTACCTTTTTTGGGTGGAGTGGAGCGGGTGACGGGATTCGAACCCGCGACTCCAAGCTTGGGAAGCTTGCACTCTACCAACTGAGTTACACCCGCTCGAAGCAACTATTTATAATCAGTATAGTCTGGGTCTTGTCAAGAGAAAACAGCCTATTTTTGTATATTTTTTGGATTTTATTTTTGTTTTTAAGATTAATTTTAAAGGTATTGGTCTATTATTTGCTAGTTGAACCAACAAGGAGGTAAAAAATGCAGAAGGGAATGTATTCTGCCCTTTTTGGAGCCTTAAGCCAGGAATTTCGTTTGAATATAATTGCCAATAATTTGGCCAATGTAAACACAGTAGGTTTTAAAAGGGAAAAAACCGCTTTTGCAGATGTTTTTACCCGTTTTGCCTCTGATTATGTGGACCCCAATACTTCCTTAAAGCCAGTAGTGCCCTGGCCTGAGGCCAATCTCGTGTCAGAAACTCGTCTTACTGGAAATTATGTGGACTTTAATCAAGGAGCTTTAAAGCTTACTGGCAATTCTTTAGATGTAGCTATTGAAGGAGAAGGTTTTTTTAAAGTCCAGACTCCAGGAGGCATAAGGTATACTCGCAATGGTAGTTTTGCCAGAGACCCTGTAAGTGGCAATCTGGTTACTGCTCAAGGATATCCTGTTTTGGGAGAAGGTGGACCTATTGAACTTCCTGAAACCGGTCAAATTGTCATTAATGAAAAGGGACAAATAAGCGTGGATGGAGATATCATAGGTAATTTAGCTGTAGTTACCGTGACAGATTTAAGAAGTTTAAAAAAAGAAGGAGAGAATCTTTTATATATTGAAGGAAACAAAGCTCAAGAAGTCCCTCTGGAAAATGCTTTGGTCAAGCAGGGTTATTTAGAGGATTCCAATGTACAGGTAGTAGAGGAAATGGTGAGCATGATAGATACCTTAAGGACCTTTGAATCTTTACAAAAGGCCATGACTATCTCTCAGGAAGAGGATCAAAAGGCCATAAGAGATGTGGGAACAACAAGATAAGTTTTTATTAAAGAGGAGAAAGTAATATGATGAGATCCCTATGGACAGCAGCCACAGGAATGATTGCCCAGCAGCTAAATATTGATGTTACTGCCAATAACTTAGCCAATGTAAACACCATTGGTTTTAAGAAAAGTAGAGCAGAGTTTGAAGATTTAATGTACCAGAATCTAAAAATTGCTGGAGTGGAAAACCAGGGTTCTAGAATTCCTGTGGGTATGCAGATTGGAATGGGAGTCAGACCTGTGAGTGTGCACAAGCTCTTTTCTCAAGGTGATTATCAAAATACCGGTAATCCCTTGGATTTGGCCATAGAAGGAGATGGTTTTTTTCAGGTAATGGTAAATGGTGAGCCAGCTTATACCCGGGCTGGAGCTTTTAAACTGGATAGTGAAGGTAGAGTGGTTACAGCCAATGGCTATGTATTGCAGCCTGAATTTACTGTGCCTGCAGAGACTCAAAATATAGTGGTTACAGAAACCGGACATATTGCTGCCCTGGATAAAGAAGGCAATGAACTGGCTTCTGCAGATATTCCCCTATATACCTTTATTAACCCCAGTGGATTAAAAAGTATGGGGCGCAATTTGTTTTTACCCACTGAGGCTTCAGGGGAAGCCACAGAAGGTACTCCAGGAGAAAATAATGTGGGCACCATTGCCCAGGGTTTTTTAGAAATGTCCAATGTGGAGCTGGTAGAAGAAATGGTCAACATGATTGTTGGCCAGAGAGCTTTTGAAATAAATTCAAAGGCCATTACTACTTCTGACCAGATGCTCCAGATTGCCAATCAAATGAAGAGATAATGAGAAGGATTTTTTTTACTTTAGTTTTTTGCTTGGGTCTAGTTAGCTATAGTCAGGGAGAGGAATTTTTTAAGGTTAAAGAATATGCAGCTACTCCCAGTGGAGTGTTTTATTTTCAAGATTTGGTGTATAAAAATAATAAACTTGATAGCTTATGGTTAAAATTAAAGGATAAGATTATTTTTAAAGTTAAAGATAATAGGGTTTATTATCTTAATAAAGAGGAAGTAAATAAAGCTTTTGCTTTCCATATAGGCTCTCTTGCTAGTAAGCTTATATATCCTTCTCGTCTTGTTTTGAAAAAAGCAGATAAGGTTCTATCTCCTCAGGATATTTTTCATTTAGTTCAGAAAGAGTTATTGCCCATCTTTGTTGCTAAAGGAGAAAAAGTAAATTTCAGGGATTTCATGTTTTCTTCAGCTATATTTTTAAATAAAAAAGAGCATTTAAAAATAAAAATTGTCGGCCGACCCAAGGTGGGTAGAAATGGAGTGGTAGCAGAAGTAAGAGATGCTTTTAACCAAAAAAGGGGAAGTTATAGTGGCAGTGTTTTTGTTGATGTGTGGAAAAGTGTTCCGGTTTTGGGTGCTCCTTTGAATCGAGGTGAACCTTTGAATCCTGCTGTAATTACTTATAAATTAAAAAACTTGGCTTATATTTCTAAAGATATCTGGAATGGTAAAAATTTTAATTATCGGCTGCGAGTAAGTTTAGGAGTGGGAGAAGTACTTACCCTGGATAAGTTAGAGCCCATTCCAGTTGTAAGTAAAGGAGACAAGGTAACTATTGTTTACCAGGGTAATAGTGTGCTTTTAAAAGGAATAGGCATAGCTTTAGAAGATGGTTTTTTAGGGGAAAAGATTGTGGTGAAAAATATGGATAGTCAACGCAAAATAATAGGCAAGGTCATTAATTCTGGAGAAATCAGGGTATTTTAGGGAGAAGAGACAATGAAAAGATTAGCTCTTATTTTAGTTTTTTGTTTTATCTTGGGAGCTTGTGCTCCCAGTCAAAAAAAGGTTGCTCCTGTTCCTGCCTTATCTCCCTTGCCCCAGGAAGAGGTAGCCCAGCCAGAAGAAAACCCTGGCAGTTTGTTTAAAGAAGGGGAAGTTAATTTGCTTTTTGCTGATAGCAGGGCCAGACAGGTTGGAGATATTGTGGTGGTCAATATTGTGGAAACTGTTTCAGCTAAGAATAAAGCTTCTACCAAAGCAAACAAAGAGTCTACTTTAAACCTGGGAGTAACGAATTTTTTTGGCCAACAAAACATGCGAGCAGTTCCTGTAGGCTCTGTTCTGGGATTTGGTCCCAATCTGGGCCCAAGAGCAGCAGTGGGCTCTACTCCTTTAGTAAAAGCCAGTTCAGCTTCTACCTTTGATGGTTCTGGAGAAACCAAACGCGAATCAGATATTACTGCCAGTATTGCTGCTAGAGTGGTTAAAGTGTTATCCAATGGCCTGTTGCAGATTGAAGGAGCCAGAGAAATCAGGGTGAATGGAGAAACCCAAATTATTGTGGTTCGAGGTTTGGCCAGAACAAAAGATATTGCTGCTGATAATTCCATTTCTTCCAATTATTTGGCTGATGCCAAAATCGAAATATATGGTGAAGGGATTTTGGCAGACAAGCAAAAACCAGGTTGGTTGACCAGATTGTTGGATAATATCTGGCCTTTTTAGGAGTTTCGTATGTGGCAAAGAATATTGGTGTTTGTCTCTGTTTTCCTTTTCTCTTCTAGTTCCTGGGTGCTGGGAGTAAGGATAAAGGATATTGCCCAGGTCTCAGGCGTGCGCACCAACCAGCTTATTGGTTATGGTCTGGTGGTGGGACTTTCTGGTACAGGAGATAAGAGTAATACCCAATTTACCATTCAGTCTCTGGTCAATATGCTGGAAAATATGGGAGTAAGAGTGGATAGAAACTCCCTTAAGGTAAAAAACGTAGCTGCAGTGATGGTTACAGCTCAAATGCCTGTTTCTGCCAGACCTGGTAGTAAACTGGACGTAACAGTTTCTTCCATTGGAGATGCCAGTAGTTTGCTGGGTGGGGTGTTATTGCAAACTCCTTTAAGAGGTATAGATGGTAAAATTTATGCCCTGGCTCAGGGTTCCCTGGCAGTGGGAGGTTTTTCTGCTGGAGGAGAGGCAGCTACTGCTGCCAAAAATATTGCCACTGTGGCTAGAATTCCTGGTGGTGCTATTGTGGAACGAGGTATTCCCTTTGATTTTTCCAAGCAAGAAGAGATTACCTTAAATTTAGCAACCTTTGATTTTTCTACCACCAATCAAATTTTAAACCGAATAAATAGTAGTTTTAATGCTCCCTTGGCTTCTGCTCCCAATATTTCCACTGTAAAAGTAAAGATTCCTGAAAGGTTTAAAAACAACTTAATACCCTTTTTAGCTACCTTAGAAAATTTAGAAATAAATCCAGATACTCCAGCTAAGGTTGTAGTGGATGAAAAAACTGGCACAGTGGTGTTAGGAGAGCATGTAACCATTTCTCCAGTAGCCATTTCCCATGGCAATTTACACATAGTGGTGCAGGAATTGCCTCAGGTTTCTCAGCCAGAAAGTTTTTCTCAGGGAGAAACAACTGTAGTGCCTAGAACTCAACTGGGAGTAAAAGAAGAAAAAAGAATCTTGTTCTCTTAAAGGGAGCTACTATTCAAGAACTGGTAAAAGGTTTAAATGCCATGGGTGCTACACCTAGAGATTTAATCTCTATATTAAGGACCCTGAAAGCTGCAGGAGCTTTACACGCTAAGTTAGAGATAATCTAAAATGAAAACAGATTATTTTCTTAAATTAGGTAAAATAGCCTTAGAAAAGGCTACAGAAAAGAGTGTAAATATTGCTCATAAGCAGCAAAATCAAAGAGAACTAAAAAAATTAAAAGAAGTAGCTCAGGATTTTGAAGCTATTTTTTTGCAAAAAATCTGGGAACAAATGCGCAAAACTGTACCTAAAGAAGGTTATTTACATAGCAAAGAAGAGGATATGTATTTAAGCCTTTTTGATATAGAGTTGAGTAAAATTATGGCCAAAAGTGGAGGAATAGGTTTAAGCGAGCTTATTTTTGAACAACTAAAGGAACGAGTACAGCATTTAAATTCTCCTGCTGAAGTAGTAGACAAAGAAGCCCAAAATATAGATGAGCAAGTGGATAGATTGGCCAGGAAAATAGTTGAGCAAAAGCAAAGCCCTAAGGGAGGCATTGTTGCTTTTCCCCAGAGCCTTGCACCTGATAAAAGACCAGGGGAAAACTTTGTTTGGCCTGTAAAGGGAGAAATAAGCTCTTCCTTTGGATGGCGAATTGATCCGTTTACCGGTCAGAAGGCCTGGCATAGCGGGATAGATATTGCAGTGCCAAAAAATACTGAAGTTAAAGCCTGCTGGTCAGGAAAGGTAATTTTTGCAGGAGAAAAGGCAGGTTATGGCAAAACCGTTATCCTCAAGCATAAAAATGGACTTATTTCTCTTTATGCTCATAACTCCAAATTGTTGGTAGAAGAAGGTCAGTTTGTGCGTTTTGGCCAAAAAATTGCTTTATCTGGAAGTAGTGGCAGATCAACTGGTCCCCATCTACACTTTGAACTTAGAAAAGGTGAACTGGCCTTAGATCCTCTGGCCTGGCAAAACAAGGAAGATAACTCTTTAACTGCTTAAGATAATTAAAAAAGAGGAAAAAGATGTTTAAAGAAATTTTGCAAAGATTAAACAAGGCCATGGAGTTATTGCTAAATTTACTAGAGGAAGAATTTTCCGCTTTAAAGAGTAGAGAAGTGGAGAAAATTTCCTCTCTGGAAGCTTCTATTCAGCTTTTATTGGAACAACTGGAAAAAGAAAAATTTTTTCTTAAGGAAAGGATTCAAAGAGATAATTCTCTTGGTTTAAATGATTTTTTTGCCACTTATCCTCAAGGGGAAGAGGCTTTTTTGTGGAAAAGTCTGGAAGAAAAGCAACATAAAATACATTTGGCAAGCAAGCGCAATAGTGACCTGGCTTTTGCCTTAGCCAGACAAACAGTTGATTTACTTACTTTTTTACAAAAGAAAATTAAAGATAGTAATAGAGATAATGCCATTTATAATGCGGGAGGAAAGGTTCAAGGAATTGACAATGTGAGAAAACTCAGGAGTAGTTTTTAATGCCTGGAATAAATTCTATCCTGGACATTGCAAGGCAGGCCCTTTTTGCCAATCAATCAGCAATAGAAGTAATTGGCAATAACATAGCCAATGCCAATACTCCTGGCTATAGAAGACAAGAAGTACGTCTGGAAGAAGCTCTAGCCATTGACTATGCTCCAGGGCAGTTGGGCACTGGAGTTAGGGCTAAAGAAGTAATCAGGCATTTTGATCAGTTTGTAGAGGATCAATACAATACCAGAGCTTCTCAAAGGGAAATGTATTCCAAGTTATATGAAGCCTTAAAGAATGTGGAAATACTTTTTAAAGAGTCTGAAGATAGTGGTATAAACCAAGTTTTAGCTCAGTTTTTTGCTGATTGGCAGGAATTAAGCCAGCGCCCTGAAGATAGTAGCGTGCGTACTGCTCTTTTGGGTCATACCCAAAATCTTATTAATGCGCTTCACCTTACCTCTACAGATTTAAATAATTTTGAATTGCAGATGGATGACTTTATTGGGCAAGATGTGGATAGGGTTAATGAGATTTTAAAGGAGATAGCTAGCTTAAACACTGAGATTACCATTCACGAAGAGCCAGGAAAAAATAATGCCAATGAATTAAGAGATAAAAGAGATGCTCTGGTCAGAGAATTAGCAGAAAAGATAGATATTAATTATATTGATAATGGCCTGGGGAATGTTATTATAACCACAAAAGGTGGACATACCCTGGTGGATGGAGATTCTTATTTTGAACTTAAATTTGAAACTGCTAAAACTATTACTTCTTTAACCAGTGGTTCAGCCTTTACGGATAGTATTTATTATGAGGGTAGTTCCAATTATGAATATACTATTGTCATAACGACTGGTGGAGCGGCAGATGGTACAGCTCAGTTTAAAGTGTCTATTGATGGAGGAAAAACCTTTCTGAAAGATGAAGACGGCAATGATCTGGTTTTTGCTGCAGATGCCTACAATAATAGAATTACTTTGCCCAATGGAGATTTGAAAATCTGGTTTGGCAGTGCCAGTGATCCTCAAAGTGCTGCTACTACTAATTTGTCTGCAGGAGATAAATTTACCATTATCCCTAAAACAGGCCTATATTGGTATGAAAATGCTTCTAGTTTTATGAATATTACGCCCCAACAGCTTCCTGATGGTTCTTTAAACGAACGTAGACTTATTGGAGGAAGTATTGCTGGTTATTTTTTATTTCGAGATGCTTATGTGGGCAAGTATCAGGAAAAATTAGATGCTCTGGCCAAATCCCTGGCCTGGGAAGTAAATAGAATCCATTCTCAGGGAGCTGGATTGGAAAAATTTACTTATAATCAAGGAAGTTATGAAGTAACCAATACCAGTGTTGCCCTGGGTAGTGCTGCTTCTGGTTTAACCTTTGGCAGCAAATTACAAACAGGTAATTTTTCCCTCTTTATCTATGATAGTAGTGGCAATTTAGTAAATGATGGGCCTTTAGATTTTGACTCAGGCACTGCTGGAATCCAAAATTTTGATCCCAGTTCTCACAGTTTAGAGGATGTGCGGGATGCTATAAACAATACTTTTGGCACTTATGTTACAGCTTCTATTGTGGACAACAAGCTTTTTATTCAGAGAAGAGATAGTTATTCTTTTGCCTTTGGTGAGGATAGTTCTGGCCTTTTAGCTGCCTTAGGGCTTAACTCTTTTTTTGCTGGTGAGGATGCGAATTCCTTAAAAATAAATGATTTTGTTCATAGCAATATTAGCTATATAAATAGTGGACATGTGAATGGAGATGGAGAAGTAAACACAGGAGATAATTATATAGCTTTAAGTATTGCTGAACTTGGAAACAAAGATGTAAAAATATATACAACAATAGATGGAACAACTTCTCAGACCATTCAGGAATATTATAACAATTTGGTTGGGAATGTTGGTGCTGACACTGAAATGACAAATTATAACTATAACTACAATAAAGTATTGGCTGATGATTTAAATAGTAGACAGGAAGAGATATCTGGCGTAAATATGGATGAAGAGATGAGTAATTTGATTAAATTTCAAAACTCTTACACTGCTGCAGCTAAATTGATTCAAGCAGCCAATGAGATGGTACAGGTTTTGCTTAGTATGAAATAATTTTTTATAGAGAGGAAGGTATGCGAGTTTCTCAAAGAGATTTATATACAAACTTTATAAACCAGATGAATTATTCCACTTCAAAATTAATGGAGTTGAATAAAAAGGCTTCTTCTCAGAAAAAAATCAATGTACCTTCAGATGATCCTGTGGGAATGACAAGAGTTTTAAACTATCGAGATTCCATATCGGCTCTGGAGCAATATGCAAAGAATATTGATACTGCCAAGGGATGGTTAAACCTAGCTGATGAAACTTTGATGCAAGTAAATACCATTTTAACAAGACTAAAAGAGATTGCAGAGCAATCTGCCACAGGGACTTTGACTAAAGATCAAAGATTAGCCCTTTCCTATGAAGGAAGACAGCTTTTCAGCCAGCTATTGAATTTGTCCAATACTGAATATGAAGGCAAGACTATTTTTTCCGGGCATAAAACTACGACTAATGCCTTTCAAGAAGTATTATGGATTACTTCCAATCAGGATGATGATGTAGAAAATTATATAAATAATATTAATGGAAGCAATTCACAAACTGTTTTAGTTCAATTTTTAGATAGTGGAGTAGTAGGAACAGATACCTTAAACTATAGATACTCTACTGATGGGGGGGAAACCTGGAATACAGGGACTTTAACTGCAGGTAATACCACCCTTAATGTGGCTGGAGTACAAGTGGATTTTAGTGCTGGTTATACAGTAACAGCTAATTCTGCCACTGATTATAATGATACTTCTGGGACCTGGCTATGGATAAGGCCCAGCGCAGAGTATCTGGGAGATAGTGAAGAAGATATTGAACTGGATTTTTATACCCAAAATACTGCTTTAACTGCCAGTGTATTTGGAGAGTTTTCCAGAGATGTAATGGTTAGAATTGATGACATTAGTGGAAGCACTGTTACTTATTCCTATTCTACAGATGGAGGAGTTTCCTGGGATACTGGGCATACTACAGATAATACCACCTTGCTTTTACCTGAAGGAAGAATTGAAGTAAATGCTACCAGCAATTTAACTGCAGGTGATCAATTGTTAATCAGGCCTGCTCGGGCCAAAATAGAATTGGAAATCTCAGCCAGTGAAAAGGTACAAATCAATAATATAGGCAAGGATATCTTTGGAGGTATTTTTGAAGGCAGTGCTGTGTTTGATGGAGAAGGAAAAAATTTATTTGAAACAGTGGGTAAATTTATTGGTTTCTTAGAAACCAATAACCAGGATGGAATTCAGGAAAGTCTGGAAAATTTAAGTGCAAGTTTAAAACATATTTCTACCCAGCTGGCTTCTGTGGGAGCCAGGGAAAATCGTTTGGAAGTTGCAGACACTATTCTTTCTGGTCTTTCTTTGAATGAAAAAGAGAGGCTTAGTAATATAGAAGATGTGGATGTTGCAGAACTTATGACAGAGCTTAGCAATCAGCAAATAGTATATCAAGCTGTTTTGAAGTCTTCTGCTATGATAATGAGAATGAATCTGCTTAATTATATTTAATTGTTATGTTAATATTATCTAGAAAAAAAGTGAAAGTTTTTTTATTGGAGATAAGATAAAAGTCACTGTTTTAGAGTGTAAGGGTAAAACTGTGAAGTTGGGCATAGATGTGCCAGAAGAGATAACTGTTTTTAGAGAAGAGATATATTTAAAAATTAAAGAAGAAAATAAAAATTCTCTTTTAAATAACAAGGAAGACTTTTATAAGGTTTTAGATTTATGGAAAACAAAATAATTATATCTTCTAGAGTTGGTAAAGTAGCTCTCGAAAAGGATAAAATAATTACTTTTCCCAGAGGACTTATTGGTTTTGAAAACTATCAAGAGTTTGTTTTACTTCAAATAAAAGATGATTCACCTTTTTTCCTTTTGCAGAATATAAAAAATAGCCGTTTGGGATTAATTGTAACAGACCCTTTTTTATTTGATACTAACTTTAGTTTTAGTTTGAATTCTATCGAAGAAAAGATTTTAAAGATAAAGAAAAGGGAAGATATAGTAGTTTTGGTAACAGTTAATATCCCTCCTGGTGAACCAGAAGAAACAACTTTAAACTTTAGTGGTCCTATTATTATAAATAAAAAGGATCGCCTGGGTTTACAGATTGCTTTGGCTGACCCTAAGCTTTGTAGGTATTTAAAATTAAAAGACTTTACTTACAAAAAAACTTCTTTAGCTCCACAGATCTAATTCTTCTTTTACCAGTTTCTCAGCTATCTTTTGCGCATCAGGTTGGTAGGTGTTGTTGACTATCTGTTCTTTTAGGACAGCTATTTTTTCACTGCGTTCTTCTGGGCTTTGGCGAGCTACATTTAGGGCTTTGGCATAGAGTTTTGCTTCTTGGGAAAGGGAGACTTTATCTGCAGTAGAACTGGACTTTTTGGGAGATGAGGATTTTTTTTGTTTTTCTATTTGTTCTTGCTCAAAGGCTTTTACTTTATCTAAAACATTTTTTATTTCCATAACCTCTTCTCCTGGTTTAGAGCATGGTCTTGTTTACTTTATTGATGGTAATTTGCCATAATTTCTGCAAAATTTGTTCCTTCTCTTGAGGAGTTAATTCTTCTAAACCCTTAGCTGTCTTTTTTAAAATGTGCAAGTCATCTCCATTGGGTGGTGGGTATTTAAAAATTAAAGGCATACCCACTTCTTTTTCTAAATCGGCTTTTATTTCTAAAACTATAGGATTTTCGCTTTCTGAAGTTAAAAGATTTTCAATAATTTCTCTGGAGATTTTTTCCACCATTTGTCGACGTTTGGCTTCTGGCGAGATAGATATGGTATCTTCTCCCATTTGCCTGAGAATACGCTTTAGGCGTGCAATCCTCCTGCCCTGATTTAGCTCTTTGATATAAACCTTAATTAGATTTTTATTGTAAGGATTTATGGTCATATTTCTCCTCTTCTACCTTTTTATCGACAACTTTTTTTAAAACTTTAGTTTTTTTTAAAAAAAAATATTTTTGTCAAAAAAAGGTAACAAGGAGGGTGAATAAGCAAAGAAAGTTTTAATTAAACAGGAGGTTATAAAGATGTTTAGAACTTATTTAAAGTGGTGGTTGGTAGTGGCGTTATTTTCTGGAATGGTTTTTTATTCCACTTTAACTATGAGTAATTATCTGGCCCTGTCTGTAGTTTTTTAAAGCTCTTTACTACGCTTAAAACTGGCTAAAATGCCTTCTAAGATGGCAGTGCGCAGGCCTTTTTCCTCCATTTTGTTTAGCCCATAAATAGTAGTCCCTGCTGGAGAAGAAACCATTTCTTTGAGTTCACTTAAGGTAAGAGCTTCTTTTTGGGCTAACTCTACAGCCCCTTCAAAGAGGGCTAAGGCCATTTCTTTACTTTGCCTGGCAGTAAACCCAAGGGTAATTCCTGCCTGGACAAAGCTTTCCAGGATGAGAAAAACAAAGGCTGGGCCAGAACCAATCATAGCTGTAAAGCCATCAAATAACTTTTCTTCCAGCACATAGGTTTTGCCCAGGGAAGAAAAGATAGAGAGAACAGTTTCTTTTTGTTCAGAAGTGAGCTCTGGATGGTCAAAGCAGAGGGCAAAAACTCCTTTGCCTATAAGGGCTGGAGTATTGGGCATAACCCTTACCAGAGGACAGAGGTTTTGACTAAACTGGGCTAGAGATTCTAACTTTATTCCAGCAGCAATGGATATAAGGCATTTTCTACTTCCCAGTTGAGGAAGTATTTGATTTATAACTGAACTGATGTGTTGAGGCTTTACAGCCAGGATAATGTAATCTGAATTTTTACTGAGTTCTTGAACGCTTTCAGCAATAAGAAAATCTGCTTCTTGGCTTAAGTTTTCAATTTTTTGACTATCCAGCTCATAAACATTGAGGATAAATTGTTTTTGGGCAGAGAGCCCTTTAATTAGGGCTCCTCCCATATTTCCAGCACCAATAAAACCTATTTTGGTTTTCATTGTCTAACCTACTATTTCTAACTTATTGAAAAAATAGTTTATTTCTATTTCAGCATTTTCCTTGGAATCAGAGCCGTGCACAGAATTTTTTTCAATATCCAGGGCGAATTTTTTGCGGATAGTGCCTTCTTCTGCCTTGGCAGGGTTGGTTGCTCCCATGAGCTTTCTGTACTTTTCAATGGCGTTTTCACCTTCTAAGACAGAAACAACCACAGGGCCAGAGGTCATAAAATCAGTCAAACTGTCAAAAAAGGGTTTGTCCTTGTGCACTTGATAAAATCCTTCAGCTTGCTCTTTGGTTAATTTGATTTTTTTTAAAGCTACTATTTTGAGACCTGCTTCTTCAATCATTTTGAGAATTTCACCTGTAAGGTTGCGGGCAGTAGCATCAGGTTTGATAATGGATAAAGTCCTTTCAACCATTCTAAGTTAACCTCCCTAAAAATTTTTCTTCTTCTACAGTTTAAACTTTAAATAGGCAAGGATAAAAAAGAGTCTAAAGTAGCTCTTCTACCAGGATTGTTTTAACCTGGGGAGATTTTTCTTGAGACCATTTTTGCAGGGCTTTAAAGGTTTCTTCATAAGGATGGCCAATGGCAATAGCTGTTCCCTTTTTTAAAGCCAGAGCCTCAGCCTTTTTTAACTGGAAAAGAATACTTTTTTCATCCTGAACATTATCCAGAAAAATATCCCTTTTGAGTAGTTTTATTCCCATTTGTTGGGCCAGAAGTGTTGTAACACTTTTAGGCGTGGTAAGGCTATCTAAGAAAAATAGATTTTTCTTTTAAGTATGGAAAATACTTTTTTCATTCCAGGTTTATATTCCGTAAACCTTGATCCCATGTGATTGTTTACTCCTTTCACATAGGGCACTTTTGCTAAATCTTGTAAGCAGGTTTGTTCAATGCCCATTAAGTCCATAAAGGTAAAGAGAGCACCAGGCCCAGGGTTGGCTTTTTGGGGATAGCCTTGGGGCTCCATGGGCAGATGAAGCATCACTCCCTGGTTTTTTAAATGGGTTTTAGTGGCTATTTCTCTACTATGAGGAGCATAAGGTAAAAAAGAAAAGGTAAGTTTAAGAGGTAAAGACAGTAGTTTATTGGCTAAAGGCACACTTCTACCCATATCGTCGATAACAATAACTAATTTACCCTGGGTAACTGTTTTTGGTAGGTATTCTTCTAAATAAATAATATGGGTTAAAATGTTGTTAATTGTAAGATAATAGGTTTGAGGTTCAACTTTTCTTATACTAGCAAAAGGAGTTAGCTTTTTGATGTTTTTTTTAAGATTAGATATAAATTTTGCAGGATTCGAAACATAAAGAGAAAGTTCTTGTAGTTTAAAAGATATATTATCCAGATATCTATCTTTATAATTATGACTGGTTATTTTTACTTTTTGTCCATGATTTGTATACAAACTCTGTATAATAATTAAATCTACTTCTTTTAATTTTAAAATAAAATCATTTTTTACTTCTTCTTCATATTCCAGATGATTATTTTGAGGAGTATTTTTTATGTTAGTGGGAGTAGTATTTATTTTTTGTTTTTGGGAAAAACTATATTTTTTAGGAGGAAGGTCTAGGTATTGATATGCTTTATATAGAGATATAGCTAATACAAATAGAAGGAGAGAGAGTAGAATCAAGCTAAAAGAATGTTTTTTTCTTTGGGTTTTTTTGCGAGTTTTCTTTTTCTTGGCCATGAGGATAAAAAAAGCAGAGGGAATTATCCCTCTGCTTTATTCAGAGAAGCTTATTTTTTTTAGCAAAGGAAGTTTTTTTACCACTTCTAAGGCGATTTTTAGTTGATTGTCTTTGGAGAGCATTTTTTGGGCTTCCCCATTTATTTTCTTTTTTGAATTTTCTTCTGGGTGAGTTGGGTTTTTTAGATGCTGGCTAAGGTCTTTTTCTCTAAGCATTTTTTCTTCTTCTGGACTTAATTCCTGATAGGGTATCTCTAAATCTGGTTCAATACCATCGGCTTGAATGGAGACTCCAGAAGGTGTGTAATACAGGGCAATGGTGAGTTTTATGGCTGAGCCGTCAGAAAGGGGAATAATGGTTTGCACCGAGCCCTTGCCAAAAGTCTTTTCACCAAGGAGTAAAGCCCTTTTTTGGTCTTTAAGAGCGCCAGCTACGATTTCAGAGGCAGAAGCAGAACCAGCATTAACCAGCACTACCAAGGGAGCAGTCACATCTGTAGGGTCTTTATGGGCAAAGAACTCTGTTTTTTGTTCTTTGTGTCTTCCCTGAGTATAAACTATAAGTCCTTTGGATAGGAAGATATCAGAGACTTTAATGGCCTGATCTAAAAGTCCTCCAGGATTGTTGCGCAGGTCTAAAATCATGCCTTTTATATTTTTGTATTTTTTTAAAGAATTTAGAATTTCTTTAGAAGTAGTGGCTTTAAAATCTGTTATCCGTACATAGACATAACCTGGTTCCAGTTCCAGAGTTTTTACAGTATGAATGGGTATGGTATCTCGAACAATGGTAATTTTTTCTGGTTTTTCTGCGTCCTTATGCAAAATAGTAAGAGTAACTGGTTTGCCTTTAGGTCCTCTAATTTTTTTTACCGCATCCATAAGGCTTATGCCTTGAGTGGATTCTCCATCTATTTCCAAAATAATATCTCCAGCTTTTAAACCAGCTTTGTAGGCTGGAGTGTCTTCAATGGGAGCAATAACTACTAGTCTTTTATCTTTCATGCCAATTTGAATACCAATGCCACTAAATTTACCAGAAAAATCCTCTTGCATGGATTTGAGTTCATCTGCTTCAATATAGGAAGAATGGGGGTCTAGCTGTTCTAGCATGCCCTTTATAGCCCCCTTCAGGAGTTCTTGACGGGTTTTAGGCTCTACATAGTTTTGTTCCACCAGATTTAAGACCTGGCTAAACTGTTTTAAGGCCTCATAATCAGAATAAGTTTTTGCTAACAACTGGGATTGAGGAAGAAGAACCCACAAACCTATTATTGCTAGTAAGGAAATAAAACGAGACATGGATATCCTCCTAAAAAATATGCTTAAGCCACTTCAAAGGATTAACTGGTTTTTGTTTAAAACGCAATTCAAAGTAAAGGCCATAATTCTTTATTTGAGGGTAAAAACCGCAAAGTCCAATTATTTCTCCTTGCTCTACTTCCTGTCCCAGTCTAACTAAACTCTGAGATAAAAAGCTGTAAAGAGTATAATATCCTTTACCATGAGAAATAATAATAACCCTACCAAAACCTCTTAAAAGATCGTTATGCACTACTTTACCCCAGAACACTGCACGAACAGGCTCATCCTTTTTTAAAGCTATTCCTATGCCTCGTTGAGGTGGTTTTTTTCTTAGGTTAAAATTTATTTTTATTTTTCCTTGAGCAGGCCAAAGAAGTTTTCCTTTGGCTTTGGCAAAGTCTTTACTGGTGAGCATTAAAAATTTATAGTTCAGCTCTTCTACAATAGACAAAACTTCTTGAATGCGCTCTTCCTGTTTGAGTTTAAATAAGCGCATTTCTTCTATCTTTTTGAGGAATTCCAGTTTTTTAGCCAGAAGGGAGTCTTTTTCCTGGTTAATACGGGCAAGTTGTTTTTCTTTTTTAGAAATTGTATCCTGAATTTCTAGCAGTTTCAGGGTTAACTGTTCACTGTAATAAGAAAAAGTTTTATATTTTTCATTTATTTTACTTAAAATTATTTCTAACCATTTACTTTTTAACTTGTATTCCTCTTCATTTTTATAGTCAAGAATACTACTATCTTTTTGTTTTAAATATATAGGCCAAAAATTATTTAAAATATTTTCCAGTTCTTTTTTAACTTTTTCTTTGTTTTTAGCAACTATTTTATAGTCATTCATTAACTTTTTTTCTTTATTTTTTATTTTTTCAAGTATTTTTTCTTCTTCTTCTACTTTTTTTTCTATTTCTATAATTTGATTATCAATTTTAGTTATTTCTAGTACAGACTTTCTTTCTTCTTTACTAAGTAAATTTAATACTTTTTTTCTTCTCTTATTTTCTTTTTATAATTTTCTATCTTTTGTTTTATTTCACTTATAGAGCCAAAACCAAGAGAAAAGGTTAAGAAGATTGCTAGGGATAAGTATGATAAGATTAGAAGATATTTTTTAAAGGACATTGGTCGCACTTAGGATTTTTTTTATGGCACCATCTTTTTACTGCTCTAACGATAAGAGCATGATATTCGTTGTATAGTTCTACATTTGGCTCAAGATTAGTCATGAATAAGTCCTGTACTTCTTCATAAGAAGTTTCTTCTGGAACCAGTCCGTGTCTATTTAAAAGTCTTTTAGTATACGCATCCACTACAAAGATAGGTTTTTCCAGGGCATAGAGCAGGATACTATCTGCAGTTTCAGGCCCAATACCTTTGATGGATAAAAGTTTTGGTCTTAGTTCGGCAAGGTCTTTTTTCTTTAAAGCCATTAGGTTTAAGTTGGCTTCTTGGTTTAAGAAGTGTAGGAAGTTTTTAATCCTTTTGGTTTTTAGGCGGTAAAACCCAGCTGGTCTAATTAAGTTGGCCAATTTTTCTTCTGAAAGAAGAAAAAGTTTTTTTTCATCTAAAAGATTTTCCTTTTTAAGGTTGAGAATGGCCTTTTCCACATTGTTCCAGTTGGTATTTTGGGTCAGAATGGCCCCAAGAGCGATTTCAAAGGCACTGTTTCCAGGCCACCAATAACTTGGTCCCAGGGCAGAGTAGAGGGTGGAATAGATTTGAAGAAGTTTTTCTTGTTTAGTCATAGGAAAAGAGCAAGGCTACCCATTCCTTAGAATTAAACTCTTTTGTTAGTTTAAGTCCTGATTGTAAGTAAGCTTCTTTTACCTTGGAAGCTTGTTCTTTTAATATTCCAGAAAGAATCAATTTGCCTTGTGCTTGAAGGTGTTTAAGTATTTCTTCTCTCATTTTGATTAGAGGAGTAGCTAGGATATTGGCTAAAATTAAAGAAAATTTTTGAGGAATATTTAATTTTTTTAAGGAGCCCAGCTCTAGAGAAAAGGAATCTTGCACCTGGTTTAATTTTATATTGTGTCTGGCATTGTTAATGGCATGAGGGTCTATATCCAGGCCTATTCCGGTAAGGCCCAATTTAGCACAGGCTATACCCAAAATCCCAGAGCCAGTTCCTACATCTAAAAAGGTGTCTTTGGAAGTTAATAAGTTATTTTGATGTAGTTGAGCTATGACCTTTAGACAAAGATAGGTTGTGGGGTGATGTCCTGTACCAAAGGCCATTTCTGGATATATAAAAAGAGGCAAAAGATTGCTTTTTGATTTTTCCCAGGTAGGTAGAATTTCAAAGGTGTTTTCTATTTGAATGGGAGTAAAAAATTTTTTCCAGTTTTCTAACCAATCCTGTTTGGGAAGTAAAAAGGTTTCAGTTTTTATTTGAGGGAATTTGCTTTTAAGAAAAGAGACTGTTTCTTCCAATTCCTGAGGAGTGGTGAAAAAAATTTGAACTTTTTGCTCTTCCAGAGAAGTGGACTCCAGTTCTTCCCATCCCCATGGAACCAGTAGGTAGAGAAGTCCCTCTAAAGGCTCTAATAGGGACTTGGGAAAGGAGAGGATAAGTCCTAAAAATTTATCTTCCACGGGCCTGGTATCTGGCTAAGTGTTTTTCTAGACGTCTGCTAAAAGAGGTTAGAACATAACAGACAATAAAGTAAAGCACAGCAATGGTTAGAAAAATTTCTGTAGGTGCAATCAGGGTCCTGTTGTTTACCTGGGTTGCAGCCCTGGTTAATTCATTTACCCCAATAATATAAGCCAAAGAGGTGTCTTTGGTAAGGCTTACGAATTGATTGACAAAAGAAGGAATCATATTTCTTAAGGCCTGAGGTAAAATAATATAACGCATGGCCTGAAAATGGTTAAGCCCTGTACCTCTTGCAGCTTCCATTTGTCCTTTGGGTAAAGCCAGGATGCCAGCCCTTACGATTTCTGCAATATAAGCACTGGTAAAAACAATAAAACTGATGAGCGCACTTGTGGCCTCAGGCAAGGTGTGTCCCAGGAGTATGGGCGCTAAGAAGTAAAACCAGAATATAACCATTAAAAGAGGGGTTCCTCTAACTATTTCAATATAAACCATGGCTGGATATTTGAGCCAGGGTTTAGAGGAGATGCGCATTAGTCCAAAGAAAAGTCCCAGCCAAAAAGCACCAAAAATACCACCAATGGCCAGTAAAATTCCCATCGCCAGACCACCCAGAGGTCCTTCTGGGTAGGCTCCTATTAAAAAATAGTCCATGTTATTCCATACAACTTCCCAGTGCACTGTCTACCTCTCTTGAATCTAGTATTTTAAGTTACGTAAAAAGTGTTTGTTATATAAATTGACCAATAGAGAAATAGTTAAAGAAATGGCAATATAAATTACAGTAGCTGCAGTAAAGGCTTCAAATCCATGAAATGTATAAGACTCTATCTGTCTAGCCATGTAAGTAAGTTCCATTACACCAATGGTCATGACTAGAGAAGAGTTTTTAGTCAAATTTAAGAATTGTGAGATTAGGGGAGGAATGATTATTCTAAAGGCTTGAGGTAAAATTACATAAGACATAGCTTGAATAAAACTAAGCCCACAAGCCCTGGAAGCTTCTAATTGATTTTTGGGAATGGAGTTAATTCCAGAACGAATTTCCTCTGCAATAAAGGCAGAGGTATAAACTGTGAGGGCAATTACTCCCGCAGCAAATTCAAAGTCTTGCTGGTATAGCCATTCATTTACCGCTTTGGGTAAAACAGCATCTGAGCCAAAATACCAGAAAAATATTTGGACCAATAAGGGAGTATTTCTGAAAAATTCAGTATAAGCAAGACTAAACCATTCTAAGGGTTTTACTTTGGAGAGTCTAAACACAGCAATGATGGTCCCTACGATTAAGGAAAAGAATATAGATACTGCCGAGATCTTTAAGGTTACAATAAGACCATCTATCAACCACTGGCCATATTCACCTGTTAAAACCAACTTCCAATCAAACTGATAGTTCAAGTTCGCACCTCTTTACAGGATTTTTTAGAAAAAGGAGTTTGGGATTTACCCAAACTCCCTGTATAGTTAGCTTTTAATAAGGCCAAACTTCCATCTTCCAGGTTAGAGGAAGATAGTATTTAGTTTGAGGACCAAACCATTTGTTGTATATTTTTTGGTATTCACCACTGTTCCACATATCAACCAGGGCTCTGTTTACAAAGTCTCTAAAATCAGAGTCATTTTCAGGAAGACCAATGCCATAGGGTTCGGAAGAAATGTAATCGCCTACAATGACATAGTCATCAGGATTGGGAGCACTGTTTTTTAAACCAAGCAAGATAGTGGAATCTGTGGTTACAGCAGCCACTTTGCCCTGTTGAAGGGCCAAGAAAGCCTGAGGATAACCTTCAAAGGAAAGCACAATACACTTGGGCTGAGCTTCCTTGATGTTTTTTTCAGAGGTAGAACCTTTGGCTGTACCTACTTTTTTCCCAGCCAGATCAGCTACAGACTTGATCCCAGAATTTTTCTTTACCAGGATTTTTTGGCCATCCATAAAATAGGTAATGGAAAAATCAATGGTGTCATCTCTGGAGAACTTGTGGGTCATGGTAGCTGCAACTAGATCTACAGAGCCTTGGGTAAGCATGGGAATACGAGTAGCAGAGGTTACAGGCTTTAATTCCAGTTCCACTCCTAACTTATTGGCAATATACCTACAGATATCCACATCAAAACCCACCAGTTGATTGGTGTTTTCATCCACGAAACCAAAGGGTACAACAGCGTCCTTTACGCCAGCAATGAGTTTGCCTCTAGCTTTGATTTCTTCCAGTTTTCCCGCGAAAGCCAGGCTGGACAAAAGCATTACTGTGGCCAAAACAAACATTAGGCCGGTTAAAAATCTCTTCATAAAAAACCTCCTCCTTTTTTATTTATAATATTTCCTTTAAAAAGGCCTTTGTACGTTCATGAGTGGGATTGGTAAAGAAATGTTCTGGAGTACCTCTTTCCAAAATTTCTCCTTGATCCATGAAAATTACCCTGTCAGCCACTTCTCTGGCAAAGCCCATTTCATGGGTAACACAGAGCATGGTCATTCCATCTCTAGCCAGGTCTTTCATAACATTTAAAACTTCATTAATCATTTCTGGATCTAGAGCTGAAGTGGGTTCATCAAAGAGCATTACTTTAGGCTTCATGGCCAAAGCTCTGGCAATGGCTACCCTTTGCTGTTGACCGCCAGAAAGTTCTGCTGGATATTTATGGGCCTGGTCTTTAATACCTACCCTTTCCAGAAGCTCTAAGGCAATGCTTTCAGCCTGGTCTTTAGGCATTTTTCTTACCTTAATGGGAGCCAGGGTAATGTTTTTTAATACTGTTAAATGTGGGTAAAGGTTAAATTGCTGAAAAACTATTCCTATTTCAGCCCGTAAGTTGTTTATATCCACAGAAGGCTCATGAATGCTTTTTCCTTCAAAAAGGATTTCTCCCTTATCAATTTCCTCCAACCTGTTAACACAGCGAATCAAGGTGCTTTTCCCTGAACCACTAGGTCCACAAATAACCAAAACTTCACCTTTTTCCACTGTTTCATTGATGTTTTTGAGAACATGAAAGTTGCCAAACCATTTGTTTACATTACGTATTTCCAGATATGCCATGCTCCTTTCTACCCCTTTTAGTTGAGTTTTTGGTGAAAGTGTGAGACAGACCTTCATAAACCAGGCCCGTGTTTTTGTCAAATAGATGAATTTTTTTCAGCTAAGCTTTGCCTGGGCAAAGAGCTAAAAGATAATTCTTGGCAAATAGGGAGATTCTGGGTATATAAGAAAAATTGTAGCTAAAAATATCTCCTAAGTGGGAATTTATTAAATTTTTATGGTTAAAATTCACTACCTTCCGGCAAAAAACTGTGTCTTTTATCGGCTTGGTTTCTGTATCTACCCAGAAGTCTTAAATCCAGGATACAATCAGTCCTTTCAATGTACTATCTTGTTGAAATGGGAAGAAGAATATGACCAGCTTTTGGATAAGGCTGAAGTTTTTGGCTTGGAGCTAGAAAAGGTCGAAAAGATTTGGACCAAAAAAAGCAATACCCGTTATGAAGAAATCAAAAAATGTCCTCACTTTGTAGAAGGAGAGGAAAATTTTTGTCGTTATTTGTATGGTTATACCTGTTTATATGAATTACCTAAATGTAAGGGAAAGTGTAAGCATTATACCCTGGCTGAAGAAGGCTAGAAGGAGTTGGTATGGATAAGTGGTTGTTTTTTCCTTATTTGCATGAAGAGTATATTGACCCTCAATTAAGGGAAAGGGGGAAGATTTTAAATATTGGTTTTTTAGAACCAAAGACGCAGGTTTTTACTCCCTCTAATCTTTATTTTTCCCCTAAGGAGGCCAGAGCTTATTTGAATTTTTGTTTGGAATTTGGTGCACAGTTTAAAGATATAAAAGATATGAAAGCTTACTTATTACAACAAAACAGCCCCCTGGAGCCTGAAGGAGTGCTAAGTATAAAAAGTGAGCTCCTGGCCAGAGATAAGTCCAAGGAAAATACAAAATCGCTAGAAGAAAATCGTAAGTATCATATGTTGCTAATTTTATATTATGCCTATGAAGAAAGAATAATGGAAATAATAAATCTGGAAAAAAGTTTGGATGAAAAATTAGCATCTATTAGAGATATTATGGGAGTAGAAGAAGAACTTAACTTAAGTAAAAAATTATTTTTTAATGACCTTACTGGTAGATATGAGTTAAAAGCAGAACTAGTTTTTCCAGCTTTTAAGTTTTTTGCTCCACAAGCTGGTTTTATTGTTAGTGATGAGAGTGTATTTGAAGAGCTTAAAAGTAAAGGTGTGGAGTGGAGAAAAGAAAAAGAAGAAAATAACTATTTTGCATATTCTGGAGAATATAAAAACAGTAAATTTGTTTATTACAAAAAGTTAAAAGATAGAGAGGAGGCAGTGTAATGACAAAGGAAAAAATTGGACAGCGTATTAAGAAGTTTAGAGAGATGGAAGATATAACCCTTGCAGAACTCTCAACCAGAACTGGACTGGATGAAGATTTTTTAAGAGCTGTAGAAGAAGAGAATATATATCCTTCTCTAGGTCCTTTACTAAAGATTGCCAGAGCCTTGGGTACCAGATTGGGTACTTTTTTAGATGATACTATAAGTCAGGATCCTTTGATTATAAGGCTGGAAGAAAGAAGTGAAGAGCTTACCATTTTAAAGGGTAAGAATAAACCAACCAGTCTGCGTTTTTACTCTTTGGGTAAGGGAAAAAGCGACAGGCACATGGAACCTTTTTTTGTGGAAATATTGCCTGAATCTTCTACTGAGAAAAGCTTTCTTCCCATGAAGGAGAAGAATTTATTGTAGTTCATTCTGGAGAAATAGAGCTTATTTATGGCCAGGAGACCTATATTTTAAAGGAAGGTGATAGTGTTTATTATAACTCTATAGTTCCTCATTATTTGTCTTGTAAAGGAGATAAGCCAGCATCCATTTATGCAGTTCTTTATTTTCCAGAAAATTAAAGGAGGATTTTTACTAAATGTGGGATAAACCTTTGCGTGAGATTACCATTGGTCAGCTTTTGGATGAGACTACAGAAAAATATCCAGATAATGACTTTGTGGTTTATGTAGATAGAGATTTTAGGCTTACTTATAGGGAGTTTTCTGAACTGGTAGATAATTTAGCCAAGGGATTGATGGCCCTGGGAGTGCAAAAGGGAGAAAAGGTGGCTATTTGGGCTACCAATGTGCCTTATTGGGTGGCTTTACAATTTGCTACAGCTAAGATTGGAGCTATTTTGCTAACTGTAAATACCTATTACAAGAGAGATGAATTAGCCTATTTACTTAGGCAATCTGAAGCAGAAAACATCTTTTTAATTGATGGGTTTAGAGATACAGACTATGTGCAGACTATTTATGATTTGGTCCCAGAACTTAAAACCCAGGAGAGGGGATTTTTAAAGAGCAAGGATTTTCCTCATTTAAAACGCGTCTTCTTTTTAGGCCAGGAAAAGCATCGAGGCATGTACACATTACCCGAAGTGCTGTCCATGGGTAGGCTCATTAGTGAGGCAGATTATAAAGCCAGGCAAAAAAGCCTTTCTCCTCACGATGTGGTAAATATGCAGTATACTTCAGGGACCACAGGTTTTCCCAAGGGAGTTATGCTTACTCACTATAATATTGTGAATAATGGCTACTGGATAGGAGAAAACCAAAGGCTGGGGCCAGAGGACAAGATTTGTTTACCTGTTCCTTTGTTTCACTGTTTTGGTTGTGTTTTGGGAGTACTAGCTGCTTGCTCTCATGGTTCTACTCTGGTTATCCTGGAAACTTTTAATCCTTACCTGGTGATGGCCTCTATTGAAGCAGAAAAATGCACAGCCCTTTATGGCGTTTCCACCATGTTTATTGCTGTTTTGGAGCATAGAAGTTTTTCCAAGTTTGACTTTAGTTCTTTAAGAACCGGGATTATGGCTGGGTCTCCTTGTCCCATTAAAGTAATGCGTCAGGTTATGGAAAAGATGAATATGAAGGAGATTACCATCTGTTATGGTTTAACTGAGGCTTCACCCGTAATGACCCAGACCAGAGTGGATGACCCCATTGAAAAAGAGTGGAAACAGTGGGTAAGGCCATGCCTGAAATAGAGGTGAGAGTGGTGGACCCAGAAACCAATAAGCCAGTGCCTCCTGGAGTTCAGGGAGAAGTATGTTGTCGTGGTTATAATGTGATGAAAGGTTATTACAATATGCCTGAAGCTACCATGGCTGCTATTGATGAAGAAGGGTGGTTGCATTCTGGAGACCTGGGAGTGATGGACGAAGAGGGATACTTGAGTATTACTGGAAGATTAAAGGATATGATTATCAGAGGAGGAGAAAATATTTATCCTAGGGAAATAGAGGAATTTTTATATAATATGGAAGGGATTAAAGATGTTCAGGTGGTAGGAGTACCCAGCAAGAAATATGGAGAAGAAGTGGGAGCTTTTATTATACCCAAGGAAGGATATGAGCTCACTCCTGAAGATGTGCGAGATTTTTGTCGAGGGCGTATTGCCAGATATAAGATACCTAAATATATAGCTTTTGTAAAAGAATATCCTCTGACTGCTAGTGGTAAAATTCAAAAGTACAAATTACGGGAAATGGCAGCACAACTTTTTCCAGAAGCTTAAACAGGGAGGGCTATTTGTTTATTTGTAATCCATTGGCTAAGCTTAATGGAGAAATTAAGGGGATTATTTTTGATTGCGATGGAGTTTTGTTTGACTCTAAAGATGTAAATATAAAATATTATAATTGGGTCAAGGAAATGTTTGGTCTTCCTCCTCTAAGCTTAGAGGAGGAAGAATATGTGCACATGCACTCAGTGCATAATTCCTTTAAAAAAATACTTCCTCCAGAGTTTTGGCCTAGAATAGAAGAGATAAGGGAAAAAATAGATTACAGTAAGCTTTATCCTTATTTAAAAATGGAGCCAGGCCTGGTTGAGCTTTTAAGTGATTTAAGACAATGTGGATTTAAATTGGCCATAAATACCAATAGAACTAATACCATGCTTCCTATTTTAGAGGTCTTTGGGTTGAATCATTATTTTTTCCCGGTAATCACTGCAGACAAGTTGGCCTTTCCCAAACCCTATCCTGAAAGTTTGTTTCTTATTTTAAGTATCTGGAAATTGGAACCAAAAGAAGTGGCCTATATTGGAGATTCCAAGGTTGATGAAGAGTGCGCCAAAAGGGCAGGAGTGCCTTTTTGGAGTTATAAAAATCCTGGTCTGCAAGCTGAAATGTTAATTCCTGATTTTTATTCTCTGCGCCAATTTTTGCTTTTAAAAAGAAAAAAATTTGTTAAAAGGGAGTTAAAGATGTTTATCCTAAGTAATTTACTACAAGCTTTAGCTAGTGTTATTGATACCTTGTTGACCTTATATTTTTGGGTGGTGATTATTTCTGCGCTACTTTCCTGGGTAAATCCAGACCCTTATAACCCCATTGTGCGCATTTTGCATAGCTTGACTGAACCTGTTTTTTACAGGGTAAGAAAGTGGTTGCCCTTTACCTATATTGGAGGGCTAGACCTTTCCCCGGTTGTGGTTTTATTAGTAATTCAGTTTTTAAAGGTATTTCTGGTAAAATCTTTGTTTCAATTATCCATGTCTTTAACTTAGGAGTAGGTTATGTCTAAAAGTAAAGTAGATATACTCCATCATAAATTTAGTAAATCTATCTTTGGGTATAAAAAAGAAGAAGTAGATTTTTTATTACAAGAACTTGCTGAGCAAATAGGGAAATTAACAGAGGAAAATGCTGTATTAAAGTCTAAAATAGATGAATTAGAAAAAAGTGTATCTGATTATAAAGGAAGAGAAAAGATACTGCAAAATACTCTTATTACCACTCAAAAGATGGTAGAGGATGTTAAAGCCAATGCTCATAAACAGGCTAAAAATATTATAGAAGAAGCTCAAAATAAAGCTGAAGAGATATTAAACAAAGCTCATAAAAGATTATCCCAGATTCATGCCGATATTACAGAATTAAAGAGGCAAAAAAATAGATTTGAAGTAGAGCTAAGATCTCTTATTGAAGGGCACTTAAAACTTTTGGATAAACTTGGTGAAGATGATAGTTTTGATACTATAGAGGAAAAAGTAAAGTTTATAGTAAAATGATTCCTGAATTCGTACGCAAAGCTAGTAAGGGTGGCTGGTATTTAAGTGTTTGGGCGCAACCCAAGGCCAAGAAAACAGAAATTAGTGGAGTTGTAGAAGGAAAGTTAAAAATTCGAGTTAATGCTCCTCCTGTAGAGAACAAGGCCAATGAGTGTTTACTAGAATTTTTAAGTAAGTCTTTGGGAGTAAAAAAAAGTGCGTTAAAACTGGTGCAAGGAGAAACCAGTAGGGAAAAATTGATTTGGATAAAAGCAGAAGAAGTTAATTGGCAAAAACTATTAAATTTATTGTAGGAGGTAAACATGGAACAATATGAATTGGAATTAATTGCTAAATATAGTGAAGAAGATCCTGAATTAAAGGCTCTATGGGAAGATCATGTAGAGTATGAAAAAAGCTAGAAAAGTTTGAGAGCAAACCCTACTTGACTCCAGAAGAAGAACTGGAAGTCAAGGAATTGAAAAAGTTAAAGTTGGCAGGAAAAACCAAGTTACTTGCTTTGTTGAATAAGTATAAAGAAATGGAGGAGAAATAAGATGGAGCTCACCGGAGCTCAGATATTACTGGAGTGTTTAAAGAAAGAAGGAGTCTCCCATATTTTTGGTTTTCCAGGGGGGGCAGTTATTGATATTTATCACCATTTACCCAATTATCCTTTTAGGCATATATTGGTTCGCCATGAGCAGGGAGCAGTGCATGCAGCTGATGGCTATGCTCGCTCTACAGGAAAAGTTGGCGTATGCTTAGTTACTTCTGGTCCTGGAGCTACCAATACGGTTACTGGCATTGCCACTGCCTATATGGATTCTGTGCCTCTGGTGGTCTTTACTGGCCAGGTACCTACTGCGCTTATTGGCAATGATGCCTTTCAGGAAGTGGATATCGTAGGTATTACCAGACCCTGTACCAAGCATAATTTTTTGGTCAAGGATGTAAAGGACCTGGCTTTTATAGTAAAAAAGGCTTTTTATATAGCCAGTACAGGTAAACCTGGGCCTGTTGTGGTGGATTTGCCCAAGGATGTGATGCAAGCAAAGACAGCGTTTTCTTATCCAGAAAAAATTTCTTTGCGTAGTTACAATCCTCACTATGAGCCAAATAAAAAACAAATAAAAAAGGCTGCTCGTCTTATAGCCAAAGGTTCTAGGCCACTTATTTATGGTGGCGGTGGGATTATTTCTTCTGGGGCCCATGATATTTTAACTCTTTTGGCTCGCAAGTTTAAAATTCCTGTAACCACCACCTTGATGGGACTGGGTGCCTTTCCTGCTCCTGATGAACTCTGGTTGGGAATGCTGGGAATGCATGGAACCTATGCAGCCAATATGGCGGTCAATAATTCAGATGTGCTTATTTCTGTGGGCGCTCGTTTTGATGACCGGGTTACAGGCAAAGTCTCTACCTTTGCTCCCAGGGCTAAGATTATTCACATTGATATTGACCCCACTTCTATTCGAAAAAATGTCCAGGTGGATATTCCCATTGTAGCTGATTGTAAGCTGGCTTTAGAGGCTCTTCTGCAAGAATTGGAAGAAATGGATATCAATTGGGAACAGGAACATAGAGACTGGTTGGATAAGATTACAGAATGGAAAGAATCCCATCCCTTGCGCTATGAGCAAAGCGAGACAAAGGTAAAACCCCAATTTGTGGTGGAAACCTTGTATGAACTCACGCAGGGAGAAGCCATTATTACCACAGAAGTGGGGCAAAACCAGATGTGGGCAGCGCAATTTTATCACTATAAGTATCCTCGCTCCTTTATTTCTTCAGGGGGCTTAGGAACTATGGGGTATGGCTTTCCAGCAGCCATTGGTGCGCAGTTAGCCCATCCAGAGAGATTGGTAGTGGATATTGCTGGTGATGGCTCCATTCAAATGAATATCCAGGAACTGGCTACAGCTGTAAGTTATGATTTGCCAGTTAAGATTTTGATTTTAAATAATGGTTATTTGGGGATGGTAAGACAGTGGCAAGAGCTTTTTTATGATAAAAACTATTGTGCCACCTGTTTGCATAAGAACCCTGATTTTGTGGCTCTGGCTAAGGCTTATGGGGCAGAAGGTTTTCGTATTATCAAGCCCCAGGAAGTAAGGCCAGTTTTGGAAGAGGCCCTTAAAATAAAGAAACCCACAGTTATTGATGTTTGGGTTGAACCAGAGGAAAATGTTTATCCTATGGTACCAGCAGGAGCATCTTTAACCGAAATGTTATTGGTATAAGAGGAGGGCCTTAAGGTGCGACATGTATTATCTGTACTAGTGGAAAACGAACCAGGAGTACTTTCCAGAGTAGCAGGGCTTTTTAGTGGTAGAGGCTTTAATATTGAGTCTTTAAATGTGGGGCCTACTCTGGAACCAGACATTTCTTTGATGACCATTACCACCAGAGGTGATGAACAGATTGTAGAGCAAATAGTAAAACAGTTACGCAAGTTGATTACTGTTATTAAGGTGGTGGACTTGACCTATGAACAGGCTGTAGAGCGAGAAATGGTTCTGATTAAGGTGAATGCAGAAGATGAAAAAAGAGCGGAAGTTCTAAGGATTGCTGATATTTTTCGGTGTAAGGTGGTAGATGTTAGTCCAAGTGATTTGACATTGGAGATTACTGGAGATCAAAATAAGATTAAAGCCATAATTAATCTTTTACAGCGGTTTGGTATAAAAGAGTTTGCTCGTTCTGGAACAGTAGCCTTGCGCCGTTCCATGCAAATAGATTAAATAAAGAGGGAGATGAGATGAAGATTTATTATGAACAGGATGCAGATTTGAGTCTTTTAGCAGACAAGGTTGTTGCCATTATAGGGTATGGTAGCCAGGGGCATGCCCATGCTCAAAACTTGCGAGATTCTGGAGTCAATGTCATTGTGGGGCAAAGGCCTGGCGGTGCTAACTATCTCAAAGCCAAGGAAGATGGTTTTGAACCTATTAGTGCCAGTGAAGCTGCAGCCAAAGCTGATGTTATTCAAATTCTGGTTCAGGACCAGTATCAACCTTTGGTTTATGAAGAAGAGGTTTTGCCCAATCTAACAGCTGGCAAGGTATTGGTTTTTAGTCATGGTTTTAATATTCATTACAACCAGATTGTTCCTCCCAAAGATGTGGATGTGGTTATGGTTGCCCCCAAAGGTCCTGGGCATCTGGTAAGAAGAGAATATGTTAAGGGAGGAGGAGTTCCTGCTTTGGTCGCTGTACACCAGGACTATAGTGGCTCTGCTCTCAAGTATGCTCTGGCTTATGCCAAGGGCATTGGAGCTACCAGGTCTGGAGTAATTGAGACTACTTTTGCTGAAGAAACTGAGACTGATCTTTTTGGTGAACAAGCTGTGCTCTGTGGAGGAGTAAGTGCTCTTATTCGGGCTGGTTTTGAAACCCTGGTAGAAGCGGGTTATCAGCCTGAGATTGCCTTTTTTGAATGTATGCATGAATTAAAATTAATTGTAGACCTTTTGTACGAAGGTGGGTTTAAAAAGATGCACTACTCCATCTCTGATACTGCTGAGTATGGAGATTATACCAGAGGCCCCAGGGTAATTAACGAGCAGGTAAAAGCAGAAATGAAGAAAATTTTAGCTGAAATTCAAAATGGAGAGTTTGCTAGAGAGTGGATTTTAGAAAATAAAGCTGGTACTCCTGCGTTTATGGCTCTGAGGAGAAAAATGCATGAGCATCAAATTGAACAGGTAGGAGATACCTTAAGAAGTATGATGGCCTGGTTAAAAAATAAATAACTGGGTGAGATAATTGTATGATTTAAAAAGCGGATAGAACATTCTATCCGCTTTTTTCTTTTACAACTAGTTTTTACTGTCAGCAATCTTTTTAGTGTTTTCGTAGATTTTAAAGATGACAATGATGAGTTCGCACCAGATTCTAACTCCTACAGCCCCCAGCACTATGGTAAGCAGGCCCATAAGAAACTTGCCAAAAGTAAATCCACCATATCCGGCAAACATAGAACCTATCCCTCCAATAACAACTATAACCAACAATATCCAGTAGATAATAGTGATGAGTTTGGGTACCAACATTTCTTCAAAAAACAAATAATTTTTCATCTTCTCCTCCTTAAGTTTTGGGTTTGAGTTTTTAAAATATTTGCCCATACTTTTTTATAAACATATTAAATAGCTATAAGTTATAAAAGCTATTTTTTAAAATTATGCTTAGGTAAAAAAAAATAGTTTGTAAACAGGTTATTTTGTTTTTTTAAGAAAAATATTGCGAGAAAGTAAGGTATAAGGGGAAGTGATAAAGCAGAAAGGGCTTAGAATATTTTTAGTTTTCTGTATCTGTTGATTGCGCCCATTACTTCTTGCAGCCTGGGAAGAGCCAGGCTCCCTGGATGCCTGGGAAAATAGGGAGATAGGCTGTCTAATCCCTTTTTTTCTAAGTCTTTAAATATTTCTTCCACTGCTTGCAGAAGTGTCATTTCTTTTTTTACAGAAGAACTTAAGCGTTTTAAGATTAAAGCTATTACTTGAGTTTGTTCTTGACAGGCAAGTTGTTCTAAAAAACTTAGGTCTAATAATTCTCTATCTACTAAAATATGGTACTTGTCTTTTACTTTTATTTTTTTTATTAAAGGAAAAGAAAATTTGTTTATTTTTCTTAACTTCAATTGAGTAAAGTCTTTTATAGTTTCTTTTTCTCGAGTTAAAGGTATTTCTTTAATTATTTTTTTGGCGGGCAAAGTAACATCTAAGGGTTTATAATTTTTCATCATTATTACTGTATCAGCTACCTCTAGATAATCTCCACACCCTCCCAGGACCAGGATAGTGGATACTCCAAAACTAGTGTATAATTCCTTAACCCTATCTATAAAGGGGGTTATGGGTTCATCTTCTTTGTGAATTAGAGTTTGCATGCGTTTATCTCTAATCATAAAATTGGTAGCACAGGTATCTTCGTCTAGGAGCAAAAGCTTACTTTTACTTTCCAGGGCTTCAATAATATTTGCTGCTTGAGAAGTACTGCCACTGGCATTGGGGGTGGAAAATTTTTGGGTATCTAGGTTAAAAGGAAGGTTGGAGATAAAAGGGGAGATATCAGTACTGGCAATGAAGCGCCCATCTTCAGCCCGTATCTTTACCGCACTTTCTAATGTTACTACTCCTTCTCTGCCATCTCCTGGGATATGATTATATATTCCTCTTTCCAGGGCCTTGAGAAGGGTACTTTTACCATGAAATCCTCCACCTGTAATTAAAGTGATGCCCTTTTTTATTCCTAACCCTTTTATTTTGCCCTGGTTGGGAAGCTCAACTTCTATTTCCAAAGAAGGTGGAGCAAGAAAGGGAAGGGCACCTTGGGTTAAAGGCTTTTCACTGACCCCACTTTCTCTGGGTAAAATAGCGCCATTGGCAATAAAAGCGACCAAGCCCAATTTATCTAAATTGTTGCGTAACCACTCTTGATCTTCTATGCATTCAATATGGTGTTGAATTTTTTTGGAATCCAGGTTTTTAAAAATTAGGGTGTTATTTACTAATCTGGGAATAAGTTCAAAAAATATTTCTATAGCTTTAGCTGCAAGTATTGTTCTTCCTTTGGCTGGAAGACCTACATATATTCTGGCTTCTACAAACTTTTCCTCTACTTTTATTACGCTTCTGGGTAAAACTTCCTGACAGCATTTATCTACTAAAATAATACCACTTTTTCCACTTCCACTTTTAGTGGATAATTTTAAACTTGAATTGTAAAGTTTTCGGTGTAGATAGTCTTCTAAGGCAATTTTACGAATTGGATTGGAAAATAAATGATAAGGTAAGCTGGATACTTCTTGATTTACTTTTATTCTTATTTTAGAAGGTGGAGCAAAAGGGTCGCTTTGTGCCTGGTCAATATAAAGATAAAAATTGGAAAATTTATATTCACCTTCTATTTCTTTGTAGGCTTTATAGCCTTTGTTGTTTATTTTTAAGAGTTTGTTTTTTAGATTTTCTGAGTTTAACATTTTAGGGTTTACTCTTGAAAGCAAGCAAGTTAAGTAACTTTTATGGATAATTTAGTGGCAGACAAGATAAAAAAACTTTCTACCGGGCAAAGGATTTATGTTTTTCAAGAGTGTTCGTCAACCATGGAAGTGGGCTGGCATCTTTTAGGCAAAGGCGAGTTAAAAGAACTGGATTCTGTTTTGGCCTTAAGACAATTTGCTGGACGAGGGCAGTGGAGACGGAAGTGGGTTTCCCCTCCAGGCAATCTCTATGTTTCTATTCTCTTTTCTGCACTGAGAAAATGGGAGCAGCTGAGTTCCTTATTTTTGGGTTTTTTAGTCCAGCAAAGTTTGGCTAATATGGGCTTTTTCCTAAGCTTAAAGTGGCCCAATGATTTGATTTATAAAGAGAAAAAGGTTGGTGGAATTTTATTAGAAGAAAGAAAGGATAAGTTATTAGCAGGAATTGGTTTAAATCTTAAGCAGGCTCCCCAACTGGAAGAGAGGATTTTTCCAGCAGGGAGCTTGGAATTGCCAGAGGTGGATGTGCTGGAATTCTGGCTGAAATTAAAACAACATTTGCTTAACTTGGCTTCAACCTATTTTTTTGAAGATTCTCAGGTGTTAATAGATAGGATTAATCAGGTTTTGGCCTTTCAAGGCAGGAAAGTGGTGATTGAGGATGGAGAAACCAGAGCAGAAGGTATTTTGACTGGACTGGGTCCAAAGGGTGAACTCCTAGTGTTAGAAAAGGGAAGAATTAAGACTTTTTTTAATGGTAGTGTTGTGGCTTTTAAAAGTTGATTAGAATTTCTTGAGGTTTTGGTAGCTATTATTTAGAATATTCTTTTATGTTAACAACCACATTAAAGATGAGGATAGGTAAACATGTTAGAAAAAAAGAGCAATTTCATTAAGCAAATCATTGAGAAAGATCTGGCTGATGGTAAGCACAAAACGATTATTACTCGTTTTCCTCCAGAACCCAATGGTTATTTACATATTGGGCATGCCAAGTCCATTTGTCTTAATTTTGGTCTGGCTGAAGAATATCAAGGAAGGTGTCATTTGCGTTTTGATGATACCAATCCTGAAAAAGAAAGTCCTGAGTATGTAGAATCCATTAAAGAAGATGTAAAATGGCTGGGTTTTGATTGGGGAGGGCATCTATATTTTGCTTCAGACTATTTTGAAAAATTTTATAACTATGCTCTGGAATTAATTAAAAAAGGAAAAGCCTATGTTTGCCAGCTTTCTCCAGAGGAAATTAGAGAATATAGAGGTACTTTGACTGAACCAGGAAAAGAAAGCCCCTATCGTAATAGAAGTGTAGAAGAGAACCTTGAGCTTTTTGAAAAAATGAAAAATGGAGAATTTGAAGAGGGTGAATGTGTTTTAAGGGCAAAAATAGATATGTCTTCTCCCAATCTAAATATGCGTGATCCTGTTATTTATAGAATTAAAAAGATTAGACATCATCGAACTGGAGATAAATGGTGTATTTATCCCACTTATGACTTTGCTCATTGCCTTTCTGATGCCATAGAAGGAATCACGCATTCCCTTTGTACTCTGGAATTTGAAGATCATAGACCTCTTTATGATTGGTTTTTAGATGAGTTGAATACTCCCTGTCATCCCCAACAAATTGAATTTGCCAGGCTTAACCTTTCCTATACAGTGATGAGTAAACGCAAGTTAAATCTTCTGGTACAGGAGGGTTATGTTTCTGGCTGGGATGACCCCAGAATGCCTACTATTTCTGGAATGCGCAGAAGGGGTTATACTCCAGAAGCGATTAAGGACTTTTGTGAGCGTATAGGCATTGCCAAGAGTGACAATCTGGTAGATTATTCCCTTTTGGAGCATTGCGTGCGTGAGGATTTAAATAAAAGGGCCTTAAGGTTTATGGGAGTTTTAGAGCCTTTAAAAGTGGTGATTGTCAATTATCCAGAGGAGCAGGAAGAAGAGCTGGAGGCCATCAACAACCCAGAAGATCCCAGTGCAGGTAAGCGCAAAATTCCTTTTAGTAGAGAAATTTATATAGAAAAAAGCGATTTTCGAGAAGATCCTCCCAGAAAGTTTTTCCGTTTAGCTCCTGGTAAGGAAGTGCGGTTGCGTTATGCTTATTATATTACTTGTGAAGAAGTGGTTAAAGATGAGCAGGGGAATATTGTAGAGCTTAGGTGTACTTATGACCCAGAGAGTAGAGGGGGGTATACTCCTGATGGTAGAAAGGTAAAAGGCACTTTACACTGGGTAGATGCCAGAAAGGCCAAAAAGGCAAAAGTAAGGCTTTATGACAGGTTATTTTTAGTAGAAAATCCTGCTTTAGAAGAAAAAAAGGAAAAAGTTTTAAAGAACTTTTAAATCCAGAAAGTTTAAAAGAAGTGGAGGCCTTGGTAGAGCCTGCTCTTTATGGCTTAAAGCCTGGGGATGTTTTTCAGCTTGAGCGTGTGGGTTATTTTTGTGTGGACAGGGACTCTACTTCTGAGTCTCTGGTTTTAAACCGCACAGTTACTTTAAAAGATTCCTGGGCTAAAATAGAAGCTAAATTAAGCGAAAAATAGGAGATGAAAGTTTTGTTGGACAATACCTACAGACCAGAAATCCCGGTGGTGTTAACCATAGCTGGCTCTGACTCGAGCGGAGGAGCAGGGATTCAGGCAGATTTAAAAACCATTACGCTTTTGGGTGGATATGGTGCTTCTGTGATTACTGCACTCACTGCTCAAAATACCTGTGGAGTTTTTGCCATTGAAGCTCCTCCAGCCAGTTTTGTAGCCAAACAATTGGAAGTGGTAAGAGAAGATCTGGAAGTTCAGGCTGTTAAAACAGGGATGCTTTTTAATGCAGAGATTATCCTTAAGCTAGCTCCCCTTTTAAAAAAAATGTCAGTTCCTCTGGTGGTAGATCCTGTTTGTGTGAGTCAAAGTGGACATAAATTGCTTCAAGATAAGGCAATAGAGGTATTGAAAAAAGAAATCTTGCCTTTGGCCACCCTGCTAACGCCCAATATCCCTGAGGCAGAGCTTTTAAGTGGAGTAAAGCTTGAAAGTAGAAAGGATATTCCAGCCTGCTTAAAATCTCTGTTTGCCCTGGGTTGTCAGGCTATTTTGTTAAAGGGTGGGCACTTTTTTCCAGAGGATGGACAGGAAGTGGTGGATATTTTGGCCTTTCCTGAGGGCAAAACCATAGAATTTAAAAGCCCAAAGGTTTTTACTTCTAACAATCATGGTACAGGCTGTACCCTTTCTGCAGCTATAGCTACTTTTTTAGCTAAAGGGATGGATATTCCCCTTAGTGTGGCTAAGGCCAGGGAGTTTTTACTTTTTTCCCTTAAAAATGCCTATGCTCTAGGAAAAGGTGCAGGTCCAGTAAATCATTTGGCTAAAACCTATCAAGAGGTTAACCGCTATAGAGCCTTGGAAGATCTATGGTGGCTAAAGAAAAAGCTTTTGACTGAAAAGCTTGGTTTTCTGGTTCCAGAAGTGAGAATGAACATGGTAAGGCTCATTCCTTATGCCCAGGATAAAGAGGATGTGGCTGGTTTTGAGGGAAGAATCAGTGTAGATAAAGAAGGCAGGTTGCTCTGGGGTGAAGTCTTATTTGGGGTATCTTCTCATATGGCCAGAGTGGTTCTTACTGCTGCCCAATACGATCCCAGGATAGTTTTGGCTGCCAATATTCGCTATTCTCCCAGGATTTTAGAGGCTATTAGAAAAATTGGATATCCTGTTTTTACTTTTAATCGTGAGGATGAGCCCAAAGAAGTAAAGGAAAAAGAAGGCTCTACCCTGGAGTGGGGAGTAGCCAAGGTATTTGCTGAAAATAAGGGGCAAAAAATTGAATTTATTGCTGACCCGGGAGAAAAGGGCAAAGAACCTATGATCAGGGTACTAGCTTATAGTAAAGAAGACTTGCTTGGCAAATTAAAGCAGATTGGTGAGGCTTATTAGTGAAAGTACAGGTTTTTCAACATGTGTCCTTTGAGGACATAGGGCTAATTGAGAAGTGGTTATACATCAAAAAGATAAGCTCTCTTAGTTATACCAGGTTTTACCAGGGAGAAGTGCCTCCTTCAGATTTGGATTTTGATTTCCTTATTCTTATGGGTGGTCCCATGGGAGTATATGATAGCCTGCAATATCCCTGGTTAAGTACAGAAATAGATTTTGTGGCCAGGGCCTTAAAAGAGGGGAGAAAGGTCTTAGGTATTTGTCTGGGCGCCCAAATAATAGCAGCAAGCCTTAAGGCTAAAGTATATCCCAATAAATATAAAGAAATAGGCTGGTGGCCTATAGAAGTCCTTAACTGTCCTTTAACTGTTGATTTTCCTCAAAAGTTAAAAGTATTTCAATGGCATGGAGATACCTTTGATTTACCTAAGGGTTCTTTGAGGCTGGCCAAAAGTGAAGCTTGTCTTAATCAGGCTTTTTTCTTCCCTCCCAATGGACTGGGCCTGCAGTTTCACCTGGAAGTAGGAAGAAAAGAGGTGGAAAATCTAGTTGCTAATTGTGGAGAAGATTTACAGCTAAGTGGAACTTATGTGCAAGATACAGAAAGTATGCTTGCTGAAAGTGAGGAAAATGCTAAAATCTTAGAAAAATATCTTTTTCTTTATTAGATAAGTTTTGGGATTTTAGATAAATTGATTATTTTTTTAATTTTACTAAGTAAATTTTTTTAGTAAAAATAACTCCTCCCACTAAAGCGGTAAAGGGAGCTACCAGCACCAATCCTATGCTTCCCAATATGGTTTTAAAAAACTCTGAACTTACATAAACCAAGTTAAAGATATTTATCCAGGGAGTTTTTTGAGCCATAAAGGTCATAAGTAAGGTAATATATCCTCCAGAATAGGCTAAAAGTAAAGTAGTAGTCATTGTACCTACTACTGATTTACCAACATTTATTCCAGACAAAATAAGCTCCTTACAGGAAAGTAAAGGATTTTTGTTTTTTAACTCCTGTAGGCTGGCTGCAATATCCATGGCCAAATCCATAGCAGCTCCAGAACAGGAAAGAAAAATGGCCCCAATAAAAATCTGGCTTAGATTAAGGTGGGCAAATCCAGAATAAAGAAGAGTTTCTGCAAAGGGAAGGACAGCTCCGTTTAAGTGGGCTTTTTGGGTAAGATAAATGGATAAAAGAGCTGTAATTCCTATTCCAAACATACTACCTAAAAAGGCTGTAAGCCCTTTTTTATTAAAGCCTGCCACAAGAAAAATAATGATTGCGGTAAGAAAACTGGTAATAAAAAAGGTAATTAGAATGGGGTTTACTCCTTTTAAGAGTCCTGGGATAAGTATTTTCCAGATGCAAAGAGCAGAAAATATAAAAGATAAGAGGGCCTTTATCCCTGTAAAACCAGCAAATAAGATAAGTATTAAACTGAAAACAACCAAAAACAAAAGCTCCAGGTCTAATCTATAATAATCTTGAGGATTGGCATAAACTATTTCTCCTGTGGGATTTAAACTAAGCACCAGGAGAACATTGTCGTTTTTCTCAAAAATTTTATCTTTATCTAAATGCCCTAAAAGAATATTATTACTTTTAATAATTTTACCTTTAAATTTTCCATTTAGTATTTTTAAAGTTAATAATTGTTCTCCTGTTTTTATTAAACCAAAATTTTGAATTAAAGAATTATCCACTGCTAGCACCTGAGCTTTACAGCGTAAACTTTGACCGGGAGCAAAGGTAAATGAATTGGGAAGAAAAACTAAAATAAAAGAAAATAGAGTAAGAATAAAAATAAAGATGAGTTCTTTTTTTAGGGAGCCGTTAAGGACACGGCTCCCTAAAAGGAGGGGGATAGGGTTAGTTAGCATAACTAAATATCTGTTTAGTAGAAGGGGTTGCAAAATTTTCCAACCCCATGGCTTGAGCTATTTTTTTAGCAATATGAGTATTGTCATAGCTGCCATTAAAAAGATGGGCAGAAACACCAATAGCTGCTGTAGATACAGGCACTCCTGTATGCTTGTAGGAGGTCCAGCCTATGCCTGCTTTTTGATTTAACAGGTGAGTTATACTTACGGTAAGAGGATCATAGTTTCCGTAGAGAATGTATTCTTTTTTACTTTTAGAAGTTTCAGGATTTAGAGTTTTAAGATAGGCTTGTTTCAAAAAGTTGACTTCTTCTGGTAATAGTACCAGCAAATCCTGTTGGGGATTGCCCTTAAATTTTAGACCAAAATATTCAGTAATAAAAGGTTTTATCTGCTCAAAAGAATAGTTTTTTTCTTTAAATAGAGGCACTATCTGGTCTGAAAATTTTTTAAAAGAGATTTTTTGTCTTCCCAGTAGTTGAAAATAGGTCTCATACTTGGTTCCTGCAAAACCCAGGGTCATTCCTCCGCATTCGTGATCTCCAGTGACTACGATTAGGGTTTCTTGAGGATGTTGTTCATAAAAGGCAAAGGCCTTGCTTATAGCCCGGTCAAAAGCGAGAGTATCTTTTATGGCTGTGGTGGCATCATTGGCATGGCAGGCCCAGTCTATTTTCCCGCCTTCCACCATGATAAAAAATCCTCTGGGATTATCCAGAAGTTCAATAGCCTTTTCTGTAAATTCAGCCAGAGAAATATCCTCCTGAGTGCGATCAATGGCATAGGGAAGGGCTTTGCTATCAGGCAAATTGGGATTTATTGCTAAAATTTTAGGGTTATTTTTGGGTGTTAAAGCTAAAAACTCTTTTTTGCTCTTAACTATTTTATATCCTTGTTTTTGAGCGTAAGTATAAGCATTGCCCACATATCTGGGACCATTCTTCTTTTTATGTTCTGGATCCTTAAATCCTCCGCCCCCAAAAAAATCAAATCCACTCTCTGCCAATTGGAGTTCAATTTCATAATACATGCTTCTTTGAGGTACATGGGCATAAAAACCTGCTGGAGTAGCGTGGTCTATGGATACAGAAGAGATTATTCCTACTTTTTGTCCGCGTTTTTTGGCCAGCTCAGCTAAAGTGGGAACTTTGTTTCCATCAGGTAGGAGACCTATAAACCCAATATTGGTTTTATAGCCGCTAGCTATGGCTGTAGCCGCTGCTGCTGAACCTGTGATAAAGCGATTAGCCGCAGAGGTAGTGGTAATACCCTGGGCTGGAAACCTGTCCACCATCAACTTGCCCTGGGCAAATTCCCTGGCAGCCATTCTCTGAGGAATACCCATTCCATCTCCAATGAACAAAAATACATATTTAGCTGAATTGGCAGCCATAGCCGTTCCTAAGCAAAGAAAAATAAACACAGGTAGGAGAAATAGGTTTACTTTTCGCATCTGTTTTTCACCTCCTTAAAAAAGTTATAAAGGAGTTAAAGGTCAAACATGAAAAATAAGTTACAATTGGTTGAACTTTGGGTATATTTTTTTTAGCAAAGTTTTAATATTGTCAGTTAAAAGTAACAAAAATGTAACATTTCTTTTCTAGTAAAGGCAGAACTTGTTTGAGGAAAAGGGGTTATGGAAAAGGGAAAAATTTTGATTGTGGAAGATGAGCCTGATATTGCCAATCTCATTGGACTTAATTTAGAGATTGAAAATTTTAAGCCACTATATGCCTTAGATGGTCTGGAGGGGTATGAAAAGGCAGAAAGAGAACAGCCTTTGCTTATCATTCTAGACCTTATGCTGCCCAAGATGGGTGGGCTGGAAGTTTGTAAAAAATTAAAGCAGAATTCCAAAACCAAGCATATTCCCATTTTGATGCTTACGGCCAAGGGAGAAGAAGTGGATAAAGTGGTGGGATTTGAACTGGGTGCAGATGATTATGTGGTAAAACCCTTTAGTGTACGAGAGCTTATTTTGCGGATTAAAGCTATTTTGAGAAGATATGCAGATAAACAAGAGATAACAGAGGTATGGACCTATAAGGATATGTCTTTAGATTTAAAGGCCATGACTCTTATTATTCAAAATAAGGAAATAAATTTAACTTCTACTGAATTCAAATTATTAAAGGAGTTCATACAAAATAAAAATACAGTTTTATCCAGAGAATATCTTTTGGATAAAGTGTGGGGATATGAATTTGATGGCTATGCCAGAACTGTAGATACGCATATTAGAAGGCTTAGGGTTAAACTTGGTGCTTATTCCAGCATAATTGAGACCGTAAGAGGTACTGGGTATAGATTAAGGATAAAAGATGAATAGTTTGAAGAGAATTATTTTTTTAGTTTTATTTTTGGTTTCTTTATTATCTTCTTTAATACCATTGGCTTATTTTTCTTATAAAGTAGAATCAAAATTAAAAGAAGAAAGCATAGCTGATATAAAAAAGGAATATTTGATTAGTATAGAGTTTTTAAGATCTAGTAATATTTTAGACATTTCTAGCCTGGATTCAGTTTTGAAAAAACTCAGTAAACTTTTTTCTTCCAGGTTTACCTTTATAGATGAAAAGGGAGTGGTGATAAGTGATTCTTATCTTGATTTAAGTAAAATTAAATATTTAGACAATCATTACAATAGACCGGAGTTAATTGAAGCTAGAAAAAGTAAGTATGGAGTTTCCATACGCTATAGTGATACCATTGATACCTATTTTATTTATATTGCATCCAGGCAATCCATTGGGCCTTTCAAAGGATATTTACGTATGGCCAGGCCTTATTCACAATTACAAAGAGTTGTTCAATCCATTGAACAAGTGGCCTGGTTTTTAATCTGTATTTCTTTCTTGCTTTCCTTAGTTATTTCCATATTATTTTCCAGAAAAATTTCTAAAAGGATTTATTCCCTTTCTTTGGCAGCTAAGGATTTTAGTGAAGGGAAAAGGTCTAAGTTTGTTAGTGATATAAGTGAATTTTCTTATCTGGTGCAAGCTTTAAACAATATGGCTAATAATCTTTCAGAAAAGATTGAATTGATAGAAAGTCAAAAAAGAGAGCTGGAAAATGTTTTAAACAACATTCAGGAAGGAGTTGTAGTTATAGATAAACATATGAATTTAGTAAGGTCCAATAAGTCCTTTAGAGAAATGGTAAAGAGAGAAGAGGTTGAAGGAAAGAGTTTCCTGGAGGTTGTTTTAAATAAGAGTTTACAAAATAAGGTAGAAGATATTCTTTCTAAAGACTGTATAGAGGTGGTATCTTTTCGTACGGAAATGGAAAAGGAGTTTTTTGAGGTCAAGATTATTCCTTTTGAATTTAGAAGAGATAAGTTTTATATTCTTGTTTTTTATAATATAAGTGAAATACTCAAACTGGAAAAGATAAAAAGAGATTTTTTTACCAATGCTTCTCATGAAATGAGAACTCCTTTAACCAGTATTAAAGGTTATATAGAGACATTACTTAATAATGAGGATATCTTAAAAAATAGAGGAAAGGAGATTCTAGAGGTAGTAAAGCGTAATAGTGAGCAAATGAGTAATTTACTAGATGATATTTTACAATTATCTAAGCTGGAAACAGAAAAAGAAATAATAGATATGGAACCTGTAGATGTACATTCTTTGATTGATAGACTATTGCAGGAATTTAAGGTAAGAATTGAAGCTAAAAAAGTTAAGTTTAAAAAAGAAATAGCCCAGAATTTCCCCCTGGTTCTGGCTAATAATAAGGCAATATATCATGTACTTCAAAATCTCATAGATAATGCCTTGAAGTATGGTTTAGAAACAAAAGGGGAATTAAAAATTGTAGCAGAGGAAACTCCTCTGGAATTTAAAATTGGCGTGATTGATGATGGCCCTGGCATTCCTCCAGATGAACAAAAGCGGATATTTGAAAGGTTTTATCGAGGAGAAAAGGTGGAAGTAAAACCCAAAGGCAGTGGTTTGGGGCTGGCTATTTGTAAACATATTATAAATAAATTGGGAGGAAGGATTTGGCTGGAAAGTCCTGTAAAAAATAATAGAGGATGTGCTTTTTGGTTTACTTTACCTAAAAGGAGAGAAGAAGATAAAAATGGAGAAAGTAAAAATTAAGGCTCAGAATTTAAATTTTTATTATGGCGAATTTCAAGCTTTAAAAAATATTTCCCTGGATATGCTGGAAAATAAGGTTACAGCCTTAATAGGCCCTTCAGGTTGTGGGAAAAGTACCTTTTTACGCTGTTTAAATAGAATGAATGATTTAATTGAAGGAAGCAGGGTAGAAGGCAAATTGACCCTGGATGGGGAAGATATTTATGCGCCTGGAGTGGATGTGGTGGAGCTTAGGCGAAGAGTGGGCATGGTTTTTCAAAAACCCAATCCTTTTCCCAAGTCTATTTTTGAAAATGTAGCCTTTGGTTTAAAGGTAAATGGAGTTAAGGACAAAGAATTTATTGCCCATAGAGTAGAAGAAAGTCTTAAAATGGCTGCCTTATGGAACGAGGTAAAGGATAGGTTAAAGGATTCAGCCATGGGTTTATCTGGAGGGCAACAGCAAAGATTGTGTATTGCTAGAGCCATTGCTGTAGAGCCAGAAGTTTTATTGATGGACGAACCTGCTTCAGCCCTGGACCCCATTGCTACCCAAAAGATAGAAGATCTTGTCTTTGAATTAAAAGACAAGTTTACCATTGTCATTGTTACTCACAACATGCAACAGGCAGCAAGAGTTTCTGACTATACAGCCTTTTTTTATATGGGTAAGCTTATAGAAGTAAATACTACGGATAAGATTTTTACTAGGCCGGATAAAAAACAAACCGAGGAATATATCACAGGAAGATTTGGCTAAAAGGAGTAAAAAATGTCTAAGATTTTGGTTAAAGAAATAGAAGAATTGAAATTAAAAATGTTGAATATGTTTTCTCAGGTTATTGAAGCAGTAGATAAAGCTATCTTGGGCTTAAAAAATATGGATGCTGATTTATGTCAGGAAGTTATAGATAATGACATAATTGTAAATAAACAAGAAGTGGAAATTGATGAACTTGCTTTAAAACTTTTGGCCCTGGAGGGGCCTGTAGCCAAGGATTTGCGCTTTATTTTAGGTTGTATGCGCAGTTGCTCGGATTTAGAAAGAGTAGGAGATGAGGCTGTAAATATAGCTCAGTCTGTTATTTTTTTGAGTACCAGGCCGCCTCTTTCTTTTTACGATAATATTTATCAACTGGGAACCAAAGCTAGAGAGATGTTAAAAGAGAGCTATTTGGCTTTTACCAATCTTAATTCAGAGCTTTCTCTTTATATTTGTCGTATGGATAATGAGGTTGATGAATTAAATTCTTATATTTTTAAGACCATTATTAACTTAATGTTAAAAGAGTCTCCAGCTATAGAAAGGTCTGTTGAGTGCATGAACATATCCAGGAGATTTGAAAGGATTGCTGACTTATCTACAAATATAGCAGAGAATGTCGTTTTTATAGAAAAAGGAGTAAATATAAAACACTCCTGTCAATTTGATAATAGAAAGTAAATTCAAGTGTAATTTAGATAAAGCTTATTCTAGTTTTAAGTTTATTGGGTTGGAACCTCCTCTCCTAAAGTGAAGTAGATAGCATTTATTACTGCAGCAGCAGAAGTGGTCTTAGCTTTTTTAAGGATTAAAATGTGTTGTCCTTTGCTTAAATAAAGGGAAGTAAGCTTATGCCATCCCCAGATTTTTTTCTGAGGATTTGAATTTTCAGGAAAAGTACCTATTATTTCTCCATCCATAGAAAGGAGAAGACTTCTGGCCCCATAGGGATGTTTGTGGTCATTTAGATCTTTGAGCCATAGTTTGTAGTTTCCTGGAGAAGGTATGTTCACGAGATAAGCTACCCAATCATTTTTTCTAGAAAGATACCAGTAACCATCTCCTGAATGAGGAAGGTTTTTTAGTTTTCTAGAGCGCCAGGCTTGTTCTTGTGGAGAAGTGGGATGAAAGAGATTTTTGGCAAACTCTTTTTCTGCTTCTATTCTTATGCCTTGAGAGGTGAGGACGTTAAAATTATTTTCTATTTTTTCCTTTGGGTTTCCTATGTTGTCCTGTGGAAGAGTTGTATTTGTCTTTGTAACTTTAAAAGGGGTTCTAGCTTTTATGGTGTATTTGCCTTCAGGTCAGTTTAAATAAGCTCTTACTTCATAATCTCCAGCAGGCAATCCTTTAAAACTTATGGTACCTTGAGTCCTTCCCTGCGTGTATTGCCACTGTAAACTTTGATTGGGTTGGTAATAAGGATAGGCAATACTTATCCAGTCTTGCTTATTCCCTGGAAATCCAGAAAAGTTAACTTTTATGGGTTCTCCAGGAGAGTAGCTTGCTTTATCAGTTTTTAAGAGGATAGAGTTAGAAGGGGTAGGGCTGGTACTTTGAAGAAGCAAGAGGTTTTTGATAACATCTCCCCAAAATATGCTTACCTGAGGACAATAATAAAGAGGAGTTTTTCTTTTTAACAAACTATCTGGATCTGTAGGGTATTTGAGATTGAGAATAATTGGTAAGTTTGGCTGGTAGCTAGATAAGGCAATATAGGCTGGAAGAAGTGCTTTTGGGAGAAAAAGACAAATTGTAGCGCTGGCTAACAAGTCTGCAGGGATAATTGGAAGCGCCTAAAGAAATAGCATAAGCATTTCTGGGATTGGAAGTAGTAAGTGGATTTTGCTGGTATATGTTAAAAAAGTGTCAATGGCCAAAAAATTTAATCCATTTTCGGACAACAAAATTGACCCACCTGCCCACTCCCTAGTTTTCCAATTTTTCTCTCAAGCGGTAGCTCTCACCTCCTAGCATGAAAATGTGTGAGTGATGAATCAAGCGATCCACTATTGGGACTGCCACGTTCTCGTCGTGAAAAAATTCTCCCCATGCCGTAAACTCCTTGTTTGTCGTGATCATCACCGAACGATACTCGTATAAGCTATTGATCAGCTGAAACAGGTTGTAAACGCTCCTCTTGCTCATCGGCAGATATCCAAGCTCGTCTATGATCAAAAGATCAAATTTCAAAAGGCTTGCTATCTTCTTTTTCAACTCCCCTTTGAGTTCTGCCAGTTCCAAAGTCTCCACCAGCTCTAGCGCCGTCTGAAAAAGCACCTTGTACCCAGCACCCACTGCCTTTACTCCTATCCCTATGGCCAAATGAGTTTTCCCAACCCCAGGTGGTCCTATGAAGATCACGTTCTCCCGATTCTCGATAAACTCAAACGTGAGAAGCCGGTTCACCTGACGCTTCGTAATGGTCGTCTGGAACCTAAAGTCAAAACCCTCCAAATGTTTCTCCGTGGGGAAACTTGCTTTACGCTGGTTGAGCTCTATTCGCTTCCGGTTGCGCACCTTCTGCTCGTGTTCTACCAACATGTCCGCAAACTCAAGATAAGATACCTCGTTTTCTTCGGCTTGACGGAGAAGTTCTGCCAAAGCCTCGCCAATGCTGTTAAACCTCAAGCTCCGGTATTTATGGGCTACCTCTTCAATGGATCTCATGGCTCAACTCCTTACAGGTGACCCTGGCATACCGCCCAAGAGCTGAGTTCTTCTCTACTTCGGCGGGATTATCCAGCCATTCTTCGCAGAAATATTCCGGACGATGCTCCCAGGCCTCAAGATAGTCTTGGATCTGGCTGGTAGTAAGCCTCCGTCGCTCGCAAAGACACCTTAAAAGCTCCTCTGGCATCTCATAACGCCTAAGAAGCCTCACTAGGCCTGCCAGCTGATCCTTGTAAATCTTGGGAGAGGTCTCTTTAAGAAGCCCACATATCTTCCTACCTCCTTCCTCTCCCAGATGCCCCCTGATCTCGGTCTCGTAACCTGCAATCTGTTTCTCTCTGTCTCGGTAATGGTTGGTGTTCTTGATCACCTCACCTCGTCCACGGCTCAAAACATGCCGCGCCACCTCCTCTCCGGTCTCAAGGTTAGAGATTATCAGCCACTGGCCTTTCTCCTTCACCCCAACTCGCGCCCTTTGATAGGCCATGGGCACTGAATAGCGGTTGGACTTCCAGGCTATAAGCCCCGTCTTGTCCACCTTCCGCACCTCTTGACATGCCTCAGGTAGGTTCAGATACGTGGGCGTAAAGTAGGCACGCATATGAGAACGCTCACACTCCTCGTAGTGCTTACGCACTACCTTCCCCGTGGTGCCGTGCACACGCTTGTTGGCCTTTTCATTAAGCCACTCCAATAGATAAGACTCAAACTCCTGCCAGTTCCTAAAACTCTCTCCGTAAAGGGCGTTGCGCTTCACATACTTGACCCCGGCCTCTACCTTGCCTTTGCTCTCGGGGTCGTAACCCTCACAGGCCCTCACACGAAAACCTGCCGCTGTGGCGTAAGCGTGAAACCTCTCATTTAACCTTAGCTCCCGAAACCGTTCCTCTAGTACCACCAGCTTCGTTTGGTCATATACACACTCCTCAGGACACCCTCCAAAGTAACGAAAGGCCGCATCATGCATCTGTATAAACTTCTCCGTGTCCACAGGCTCCCTGCACACCGCCACATACATGAGTCTCGAATAGGAAAGCACAAACACCACAAAGTACACCCTCGTTTCCTCTCCGCCGATCATCAAACCGCGAAACTCCCCACCATCAACCTGGCACTGTACTCCAGGCTCCATGGCCAGAACTGGCTCGTAGTAACGCTTCTGTTTGAAACTGATAGTCTCCTTCACTCTCCTGACAAATCGCCTGACAGTTCGACTTGATACTGTAAGTTCCGGATGCTTGCGTAAAAGTCTATCCCTAATCTTGACCGCACTAAGCCCTGGATAGCTTTGAAGCAGATGGACGATGTAGTCCCGATGCTGATCAAGTATCTTAGCGCGCTCTCGTTGACTCTTTTGTGCTTGAATGGACTCTTCCGCCATGCCCAGATACTTTCTCACTGTGTTCCGAGATATGCCTAGTTCTCGGGCAATTGCTCGGATTGAAAGCCCGTTGCCATCGTCGTATAATGCCTTGATTTTGTGAATCACGATCCATTCCTTCAAGTTTTGATCCTCCTAATTGTCCTTTATAAGACAATTAGAAGGATATGGCCTTTTGCCATCTGTTGCACTCTAGAAGTGGCTCAAAATTATTGTCCGATTAGGGCTCATTTTAATTGGCCATTAACAAAAAAGATATTTTTGTGAGGTGGATAATGTAAGTATAGGGTATAAGAAGAATTTTTATCTATCTTAAACTCGATAATGGTTGAATATATTGGTTTGTATTTTGGCATATACCTGTATATAGAATCTTCAGGAACTAACGGAGTAGATGGAGTAGAGATATTAATATTTTTATTTATACTCCCTTTTATAAAATTTACCCTGGCTAGACTATTGGTTGAATAAAAAAATATAACTATTCCTATTAAAATAATTATTTTTTTAGCATTTTAATTTACCTATTTTTTATCGTTTCTTTTTTATTTCACAATTAGGACATTCCACAGTTATACTGGTGGTAGCATAACTTTGATATTTTCCAACAGAAGGTAAGATAGTATATTCTCCTTCTGGTAAAACTTTTCCCACTAAGTCAGAAGTTTTTTTGCTGCAAAGATAAGCAGGCCACTTACCTACAAGCCAGATACAATACTTGCCATTTCCTGTGACTTTAATAATTTTAGCTTCTTTTTTTACAATTAAAGTGTCAGAGCTTACCTTAGCATTGTTTAGAGGTCCTGTTCCTTTTACCTGTTTTCCTGAAAAGGTAACTTTTTTATTCTGGGCCAGGCTTAAAGAAGGAATAATAAGGATTAATACCAGGCATAGAAAAAATGTTTTTTTCATGAATTCCCCCCTTTTTCTTTTTTAGTTTTGCTTAAAAAAAATATATTTTTTTGTCCAGGCAGGATAAGAAAAAAACTTTTAGTTTTGTCAACAAAATGTAACATTTTTTACCTTATTCTGTAAACAGACCTACCTACAAAGGTGAGCAAACGATATTTATAGGAGGTAGGTTTATTTATGAGTAAGGTAAAATTGACTTTTTTAACAATTTGTCTGTTGGTTTTAGGGCTGGTGGGTTTTGCTCAGGCCAGAGATCAAATCCGTATTGTAGGTTCTAGTACGGTTTATCCTTTTGCCAGTTATGTGGCTGAAGAGTTTGGGGCAACCACCAAGTATCCCACTCCAGTTATTGAATCCACTGGTTCTGGAGGCGGACATAAGCTTTTTGGGGCTGGAGTAGGGGAAAACACTCCAGATATTACCAATTCTTCCAGAAGAATTAAGTTAAGTGAATTTAAAAGGGCTCAGGAAAATGGAGTTAAGGAAATTGTAGAAGCTAAGATTGGTTTTGATGGTATTACTCTGGCGCAAAATATCAACAATCCTTCTCTTAAGTTGACTCGTAAGGAAATTTTACTGGCTGTAGCAGCTGAAGTCCCTCAAAAGGGTAAGCTGGTTCCCAATCCCTATAAGTACTGGGATGAAATTAATCCCCAATTGCCTCACCGCAAAATTAAATTTTATGGGCCTCCTACTACTTCTGGTACAAGAGATGCCTTTGAAGAGTTGGCCATGGAAAAGATTGCGAAAAAAATTCCAGAGTATGGCGGGAAGTATTCTAAAATTAGACAGGATGGAGTGTATATTCCTTCTGGAGAAAATGACAATTTAATCGTGCAAAAGCTTACTGAGGATAAAGAAGCCATAGGTATTTTTGGCTATAGCTTTTTGGAAGAAAACAGTGATCGTATTCAGGCAGTTGTGGTAGATGGCGTAAGTCCAACTCCTGATAGTATTTCCAGCGGCAAATATCCTCTTTCCAGGTCTCTTTATTTTTACATTAAAAAGGCCCATGTTGGTAAAATTCCAGGTCTTATGGATTATGTTAAACTCTTTTTAAGTGAAAAAATGATTGGGGATAGAGGGATGTTAAAGAGAATAGGGCTTATTCCTCTACCTAAAAAAGAAAGAGAAGAGGTAAGGAATCGCGTATTTTCCTTAACTCCTCTTACTCTCAAGGATTTACAAAAGAAGTAAGCCCTGTTGGGATTTGAAAAATTAAAGGGTGATGCCTTTATTTTTAAGGCATCACCCTGTTTTTAGGGGGAAAGGGTGAGTGTAAATTTTAAGCTTTTTTTCTGGTTGGTTTTGGGCATTTTTGGTTTTCTGGCCTTTTATTTAGGCAGGAAAAAATTGAGAAAGTTTTGCCTCAAAAGGGACTTTTTTTTGAAGCCAATATTTATGGCTGGTTTACCCTTTTGGTTTATTTGATCCCTGTTTTGCTGGTTAATGTAATAGTAGTGGTGCTTAGTTGGTTTAAGCTTATTCAAGTCCCCTGGAGTTTGCTTTTTAGTTTTATTTTGATTGTGGGTGCAGTTTCTCTTTGGCTTGGCCTTAAATTTATTACACCTGCTCTAAAACCCAGGTATTTTGTTGAAAAGTGTATTGTTGCCCTTTTGATTCTAGCTTCTCTTATTTCTATTTTTACGACTATAGGAATTGTTTTATCCATACTTTTTGAAGCCATTCATTTTTTTAGTAAAGTAAGTCTTTGGGAGTTCTTAACCGGCACGGTGTGGGAGCCAGATACAGCCTTTTTAGGTGCTGCTGGTAGGACCGGAGAACTGGTAGCTAAACCCAAGTTTGGAGCAGTACCTTTATTTACCGGTACTCTGGTTATTACTTCCATTGCCTTAATGGTGGCTTTACCAGTGGGTCTGTTTTCAGCCATTTATCTCGTAGAATATGCCAGACCAAAGGTGAGAAAAATTTTAAAACCAGCCCTGGAGATTCTGGCAGGCATTCCCACAGTAGTATATGGTTTTTTTGCTGCTATTACAGTCAGTCCTTTGGTGGTAGATATTGCTACTAAGCTGGGGCTGGAAGCAGAGTATACCAATGCCTTAAGTCCTGGGCTAGTTATGGGCATAATGATTATTCCTTTAATTTCTTCTTTATCTGATGATGTGATTAATGCCATCCCCCAAAATATGCGCGAAGGTTCTTTAGCTTTGGGAGCTACTCAAAGTGAGACTATCTTAAAGATAATCCTGCCTGCTGCTTTGCCCGGAATTGTTTCTGCTTTTTTACTGGCTGTTTCCAGGGCAGTAGGAGAGACCATGATTGTGGTCATGGCTGCTGGTTTGCAAGCCAATCTCACCCTCAATCCTTTAAAGGGTATGACCACTGTGACTGTAAGAATTGTAGATGCCTTAACCGGGGATCAGGCCTTTGACAGCCTGGAAACTTTATCAGCTTTTGGCCTGGGGCTGGCTTTAACTGTTTTTACTTTAATTTTAAATGTTATTTCTTTGATTGTAATTAAAAAATTTAAACAACAATATGAGGTTTAAGTAATGTTAGAAAAATATATAAGTCCTAACTTACTTACTAAAAGACATAGAAAAGAAAAAATTTTTAAATCTGTGTGTAGATTATCTTTATGTGCAGCTATTTTATTTTTAATTCTTTTTTTTGCTGATTTGATTTATAAAGGACATACTGCCTTTAAACAGGCTTATGTTTTAACTGAGATAAGTTATAGTGAAGAAGCCAGGGAAATACCTTTTCTGGCAGTTAGTGAAGAAATGGAAAACATTGTAAGTAGAGGGGTGTTAAGATTGATACCTCGTCAAATGGAAGAAAACCCTGATCTTATAGGGAAACAAATAAAAGAGTGGGTTCTGGCAGATGCAGAAGTAGATCAGTATCTTAAAGGAAAACCCAACAGGTTGAAACCTAGAGATAAAAAAGTTGTGGATAGGTTAAAAAAGGAAGGAAAAATTAAGTTAAAATTTAACAAAGGCTTTTTTATCTATGGAGATTCCAAATTGCCTGAAATGGCAGGAATCTTTTCTGCTTTTATGGGAACTTTATATGTATTACTCATTACCCTGTCCATAAGTTTTCCCCTGGGAGTTATGGCTGCTGTATATCTGGAAGAGTTTGCGCCAGATAATTATTTTACTCAACTTATAGAAGTAAATATTAATAATTTAGCAGCAATTCCTTCTATTTTATTTGGACTTTTGGGATTGGCTATTTTTATTAACTTTATGCACATTCCCAGGTCTTCTGCCCTGGTGGGAGGAATGACTTTAGCTCTGATGAGTTTGCCTGTTATTATTATTAGCACCAGAGCAGCCCTTAGGTCTATTCCTGATTCCATACGCGAAGCAGCTTACGGTCTGGGGGCTTCCAGATGGCAGATGGTCTGGTATCAGGTTTTACCAGCAGCTTTGCCAGGGATTTTAACAGGGACCATTATCAGCCTGGCTAGAGCTATTGGTGAGACTGCCCCCTTGTTAATAATTGGCATGATAGCTTATATTCCGGATCCACCTAAATCTATTTTTCAGGCAGCTACAGTTTTACCTGCTCAGATTTATACCTGGGCTTCTGCTTCTCTCAGGGCATATGAAGAAAGGACTGCTGCTGCGATTTTGATTTTATTGGCAGCCTTGTTGCTTTTAAATGGCATAGCTATTTATTTTCGAAATAAATATGAGCAGAAATGGTAGAATTAGATTAGCAGACTGTAGCGACAAAATTCTATAGCTGTTTCTTCGTAGGGGATATTTTCCTCTTGCTCAAATAGCTTTTTTCTAAAAAGCCCGTTGATAAAAGCAATGAGCACTAAAGCTGTTTGTAAGACAGGTACTTCCTTGAATTCTTTTTTGTTTATACCTTTGACCAGGCAGGATGTTATATATTCAATAAGAATGTTTTTTTGTTCTTCTACAATATTAGAACAAAGGTGATTATTGTTTTTTAACTTAGCTGGGCAGTGGGCTAAGATCAATCTCCCTTCTAAGGGTCTATTTTCAGCTATATTAAAGTGAAGCTTAATTATATTTTCTATTTTGTCAAACTCATATCTAGTATTTTTAGGAAGCTTGAATATCATTTCTTTATATTCAGAAAAAATTTTTTCCAAAATACAGGTAAAAATTTCTTCTTTGTTTTTAAAATGATAATATAGTAACGGCTCTGTTACTTTTGCTTCAGTAGCAATTTGTAAAGTTGTAGTTTCATCATAACCTTGTAAGGCAAATAGCTTGAGTGCTGTGTCTAAGATTTGAGTTTTTTTATTTCTGGCCATTGGCAAATCCTAAGAGTGCGTTTGCAAAGTCCTGTCCGTTAAAAGGGCGTAAATCTTCCATTTTTTCTCCCAAGCCTACAAAGGTAATGGGTATATTGTATTCACTGGCAATAGCCACCACTACGCCACCTTTGGCAGTGCCATCTAGCTTGGTTAGAACGATTTCGTCAATGGGTACTGCTTTGGAAAAAAGTTCTACTTGGGAGAGGGCGTTTTGTCCTGTGGTAGCATCAAGGACCAGAATGGTTCTATGGGGAGAGCCAGGATGTTTTTTGTTTAAGACTCGTTTAATTTTAGCCAATTCTTCCATGAGGTTGACTTTGGTATGGAGTCGACCAGCAGTATCTACTAAAACCAGGTCGTAGTTATCCCTAAGGGCAATGTCCATGGCTTCAAAGGCTACTGCTGCTGGATCTGCACCGTGCTCTTTAGCGTAAAAGCCCACACCTACTCTTTGAGACCAGATTTTTAACTGCTCAATGGCTGCTGCCCTAAAGGTATCTCCAGCTACCAGGAGCACTTTTTTGCCTTGCATTTGCGCGCGATAGGCTAGTTTGGCAATGGTGGTGGTTTTTCCCACTCCATTGACTCCAATCATCAAGACCACTTCTGGTTTTAGGGCAATTAATTTTTTACTGGGGGCAGGAAAAGGGAGAAGATTTCTTCAGCAAAGATTTTTTTAAACCCTTCCTGGTCCCCTGGACTTAAGTCTTTGGCTTTTTGTTTGAGATTGTCGATGAGTTTTAAGGTGGTGTTAAACCCCACATCAGACATGATTAAAATTTCTTCCAATTCTTCCCAAAAAGCAGAGTCAAAATTTTTGGAAGTACTAAGGAGGTTGTCTAACTGACGAGAAAGTTGGGCCTTGGTTTTGGCCAATCCTTCAGAGAGTTTTAAAAACAAACGGCTGCGTTCATCTTCTTCATCTTCTAAATCTAGAGCTAGAGCAAGGCGATATTGAAGCTCAAACCTAAATTCTTCTAAATATTCATATTCCATGTTATCCAGCCAGTTTTTAAACTTGGCAATAAAATCTTCAGCTTCTTCTTCAGGCACTTCCAGTTTGGCCAATAAAAATTTTAGCCTGGCCCAGAGCTCTTCCCCTTTTTCTCAAGGCCTTGAAGCAAAATGTTTAACCATACACTTAATTTGGGCTCAGCTGAAGCCAAAGCTTTGGAAATCTCTTCAGCTATGGCTTTATCAGTAATAGTGGGTAGAGATTTTTTATCTTTAACAGCTTCCTTTTCCGGAGTGATTTCTGAGGTTTTAAGCGGCTCTGCAGCGGCAGGTTGTTCTTTGTCTTTTTTCCATAACTTTTTGATTTTACTAAAAAATCCCATAGTTACCTCTTTTTTTAATTTATTCTGGCTACGATATATTTAGCTATATCCACCAAAAAATCTTTTTCTTCTCCCTGATAACTTGCCAGGGCTAAAAGCGCCCTGTCTATACTTTTATAGGCTAATTCATAACTTTTTTCCAGCCCAATTAAACTGGGATAGGTACTTTTTCCCTGTTTGAGATCGCTACCTACTGGTTTGCCCAGAGTTTTTTCATCGCCTACAAGATCTAAAATATCGTCTACAATTTGAAAAGCCAGTCCAAAATTTTCTCCATAGGTCTTTGCCCGCTCTAAGGCTTTGGCATCCTCTTTTTTGCTTTGGGCTAAAAGGGCTCCGCTTAAGCAGGATACAGTCAATAAAGCCCCTGTTTTTAAAGTGTGCATTTCTTGAATCTGGTTTAGCTGAATATCCTCTTGATTTTCTAGACTTAAATCCAGGACCTGTCCTCCCACCATACCCTTTGGACCTGCAGCCTTACTTACCTCTAGAGTGGCTGCCAAAACATAAGAAGGAGGTAAGGGAGTGGAGAGCATTAATTCAAAACTCTGGGTGAGCAGGGCATCTCCAGCCAGAATGGCCATTCCTTCGCCATATATTTTGTGATTGGTTGGTTTGCCCCTTCGAAGGTCGTCATTATCCATGGCCGGGAGGTCATCATGAATAAGGGAGTAAGTGTGAATAAATTCTAGACCACAGGCAAAGGGAAGAATTTTTTCTTCTTCCAGGCCTAACATCTTACCCCAGCTTAGACACAATATGGGCCTTATTCTTTTTCCTCCTGCCAGTAAACTATATTGCATACTTTCTTTAAGCTGGGGAGGACAACTGGTAGTACTTATAATTTCTTTTAAAGTCGTATTTATCTTTTCAGCAAGTTGGGTTAACCTGGTTTTAAATTGAGGATTAAAAGTTTTTTTTTGCATACTTAATTTTCGTCTTTGTTGTTATTTTTAGTATTTTCTAAATAAATTTTAACTTCATCCTTGGCTTTATTTAATTGTTCCTTACATTTTTCCAGTATTTCCATTCCCTGTTTAAATAATTGAACACCTTCTTCTAGAGGAAGGTCTTCTTGATTAAGCTTTTCTACTATGTTTTCCAGGTCTTTTAAATTTTGGTCAAAGGATACTTTTTTTCTTCCGCCCATTTTCTCCTCCAGTTTCAGAGGATTTAAGGAAAAAAAGGTTTTTCTCAAGTTTTTTTTAGTGAAACCTAGAGATTACAGGCTTGTGGTATTTTTTTTGCATTTTTCTCCCTGAGGAGGAAAATATGCCAGAGCTAGGATTTGTTTTTGTTGGTAAGCAAAGAAAATTATTTGAAGATATAGATAAGTTATTGCCTGAAAGACCCAGGAGATGGTTTACCCCGGATAGGTTTAGTGGGGAGGAAACTTTTTCTTTTTGGCCTCTTTACTTTATAGATTTGGAATCTGCACCTTTGAATTTTCCTAAAGAACAGGGACAGGTAATTTTTGTTAGTAAAAACAGACAGTTATTTGGTGAGTTGGAAAACCTACCTGAAAATTTCTTAGGTTTCTTATCCTTGCCTGTAGAGAAAAACAACCTCTTTTCTCTTTTCCATAAAGCCCAGGAACTTTTTGCTACTTATTTGGATATATTGAATATGACCAGAGAAATTAGTCTGGAACGAGAGATTTTGGCTCGCAAAAATGCTTTACTTAGTTTTTTAAATAGAATTTTAACCAGATCTACAGAAACCTTAGAACTGGAAAAGATTTTTAAGATTGCCAGAGAAGAGTTAAAACAGGTTCTGGAGGTAAAGGAGATAGGCGGTGTTTTTGGGTGGCAGGAAGATTTAAGCAGTATTCAGTGTTTTATTCCTCAGGGAAATGCAGAAAAGGTATTTTCCTGGCAAGAATATTTACTGGAAGTGGTCAAAAGATTTACTAAAAAAGAAGTTCGGGAGTTTCAATTAAATTGGCTGGCCAGTGAAGAAGAACAAGAAAAATTACAGAGAGAAAATATTATTTTGGTACCTTTAAAACACGCCCAAAAGGTCTATGGGTGTATGGCCATTTTAACTTTAGCTGGAGAAAGCCTGGGTAAAGATCAATTTCAGGTTTTACAAAGTGCCTGTACTCACTTGGGGCTGGCTATTCGCAATGCCCTGCGTTTTGAAGAAGTAAAGTTGCGAGCAGATCACGATGGGCTTACTGGCCTTTATAATCGTCGACATTTTGACCAGGCTTTGCGTCTGGAGTTAAAAAGGCATCAAAGAAGTGGCAGAAATCTGGGATTGCTCCTGCTGGATGTGGACTTTTTTAAATCTATAAATGACACCTATGGGCATTTAGTAGGAGATATGGTCCTGAAAAAGATTGCTCAAATAGTCCAGCAGAGTGTCAGAGAAACTGACCTGGTAGCCAGATATGGGGGAGAAGAGTTTGTTATTTTGCTTCCAGAAACTCCAGAAGAACGAGCCTGGATTTTAGCCCAGAGAATCAGGAAAAAAATTGAAAAGAGTTATTTTAGTTCTGGTAAGAAAAAAATAAGAGTTACAGTGAGCATAGGAGTAACCAGCTTGCGCCCAGAGCCCTTTACTCCAGCTGAAGAGCTTATTGCCAGAGCTGATCAAGCTCTGTACCTGGCCAAGAATAGTGGCAGGAATATGGTCTGTACTTCTTCAGAAATAGAGTGTAGAAAATTGCCCAATTAAAGCTCAGGCAGGAAAAAATGTCAGAAGAACTTATTTGTTATTGCTTTGGTTATTCTCGCAAGGATATAGAGAAAGATTTTAAAAAACATGGGAAATCTTTAATTCTGGAGAGAATAAAGGCAGAAAAGCAAAAGGTAATTGTGATTGTGCGCAGAAAAATCCCAAAGGCAGGTGATGTCTGGGTGATGTTTACCAGGTGGTAAAAGAACTCACCTCTCCAGGTTTTAAACCTCTTTAATCCTTTTAAATTTTTTCTTTTCTTTTCTTCCACTCTTTTTTAAACTCCTACTTAAATATTAATTCTACTTTCAAGACAGGAGTTTTTTTTGCCTTATATTTTTACTGTTTCCGAACTAACCCAGGGACTTAAGGACCTTTTGGAAAGTAATTTCCCCTTTGTGTGGGTAAGGGGTCAAATTTCCAACTATTCTAAGGCCACTTCTGGTCATATTTACTTTACCTTAAAGGATGAACAGGCCTGTTTGCAGGTGGTTTGGTTTAAAGGAAGCCAGGTGGGGAGAGATAGAGAGGGAAGAAAATTAAGTGAATTGCTTGGAGATGGGCAGGAGATTATTGTTGCAGGTAAAATCAATGTTTATCCCCAAAGAGGAGTGTATCAATTAATTGCCGAATTTGTCCAGGAAGTAGGCCTGGGGAGCCTTTTTTTAGCCTTTGAGGCCTTAAAGCAAAAACTGGAAAAAGAAGGACTTTTTGCTCTAGAAAATAAAAAAACAACACCCTTTAATCCTTATAAAGTAGGGGTAATTACTGCACCTAATTCTGCTGCTTTGCAGGATTTTTTAAAGATTGCCAGAGATTATGGTCTGAGCAAAGAGATTATTGTTTATCCCACCAGTGTTCAGGGAAAAGAAAGTGTGGAGCAGTTGGTCAGGGCCATAGAGCTTGCCAACTTAAAAGAAGAAGTTGAAGTTTTAGTATTAATTAGAGGTGGCGGTTCCTTGGAAGATCTGTGGTCCTTTAATACCGAAGAGGTGGCCAGGGCTATTTTTTCCTCCAAATTACCTGTAATTACAGGAATAGGGCATGAGGTGGATTTTACTATTGCAGATTTTGTAGCAGATAAGAGGGCCTCTACTCCCAGTCATGTGCCTCAACTGCTTTGGCCTTTAAAAGAAAACCTGGTGCGACAGGTAGATGAATTGCAAATGGACCTGGAACAGGGCTTTTTTGCTTTTTTAAAACAAAAAGAAGAAAGTTTTTTGCACTTAAAGCAAAAGCTGTTTTATTTAAGTCCCAGAGAAAAGATTAATTCTTTAATAAATAAGTTTAACTACTTAAAACAAGAATTACTTCATTTGTGGCAAGAATTTATCCTTAAGAAAGAAAATATTTTGTCTTCTAAGCAGTCTATATTGTTTGATAAACTAAATAATTTTAAACTTGACGAAAAAGAATATAGACTAAGCCTTATAAGGCAAGAACTTTTAAACTGGATTGAGTTTTTTTTACAAAATAAAGATTATAAACTAGATTTACTTGCCAATAACCTTGAACAAAGTAGCCCTTTAAAACCTCTGGAAAAAGGTTATATTCTGATTAGTAAAAAAAGAAATAATAAGTTGGTAAAAAGGGCAAAAGAACTTAAGTCTCAAGAGGAAGTGGAGTTGAGATTTTATGATGGTAAGAAGGATGCTAAGATTATTTAGTGTAGGAATAATATTTTTTTCCTTTTTTCCACTTCTCTTTATGCTTCTATAAAAGTCTCTTATCCTAGAAAAGTTTATCAGGGAAATTGTTTTTGGTTAGAAGTTAAATATTCGTCAGAAGTAAATGGAATTTTATTAAAATACAACAGTAAAACTATGGTAGTTCCCTTAAATAAACAGAAAAAAAGTAGAGTTATACTTGGAGTTTCTGCTAAAGAAAAAAAGATAGGCTCTTTTGGATTTATTATCAAGAAAAGGGAAAATTTTTTAAAGAAAAGTATAAAATTAAAATTTTGAAAAAAAACTTTTCTAAGCAATATTTAAAATTGCCTAAAAAATTTGTTTATTTTTCTAAAAAAGATTTAAAAAGAATAAAAAAAGAAAAATATATTGTTAACAGAATTTTAAATACAGTTACTCCCTATAGCTTTTTGAGAGAAATACAGCTTCCTGTAAGGAGCAAAGTATTATCCCCTTTTGGTGTAAAGAGAATTTTAAATGGAGAGGAGCGAAGTTATCATCGAGGTGTGGATTTTCGGGCTCCTTTAAACACACCCATACGAGCTTTTGCTAGAGGTAAAGTGGTCCTGGCTAAAAGTCTTTTTTTTGGCGGTAATACTTTGATTTTGGATCATGGCTTGGGGATTTATTCCCTTTATATGCATTTAAACCAATTTAAAACTAGTTTGGGCAAAGTGGTAGAAAAAGGAGAGGTTATAGGTCTGGCTGGAAGTAGTGGGAGAGCCACTGGCCCGCATTTACATTTTGGCCTTTTTGTGTTGGGAGAAGCTGTAAATCCTTTAAGCTTATTTTAAATAAAAACAGGAGAGAACATATGCCTATTGTAATGGGAACAGCAGGGCACATTGACCACGGAAAAACTACCCTGGTAAGAGCGCTTACAGGTATAGACTGCGACCGTCTGGCAGAAGAGAAAAAGAGGGATTACTATAGAACTGGGCTTTGCTTACCTGGATCTGGGAAATACCCGAATTGGAATTGTAGATGTTCCCGGGCATGAAAAGTTTGTCAAGAATATGGTTTCTGGAGCTGTGGGCATAGATTTTGTTTTGCTGGTAATTGCTGCTGATGAAGGAGTAATGCCCCAGACCAAAGAGCACGTGGAAATTTGTTCCCTGTTGGGAATAAGTAAAGGCATAGTTGCCTTGACCAAAGTGGATATGGTGGAAGAAGAATGGCTGGAATTGGTACAAGAAGACATTAAGGAATTTTTGGCTTCTACTTTTTTAAAAGATGCGCCTATTGTTCCTGTTTCCTCTACTACTGGGCAGGGCCTGGAAGAACTAAAAGCAACCATTGAAAAGATGGTGGCAACTATAAAGCAAGAAAAGCCTCTGGATGTATTTCGCTTACCCATAGATAGAGTCTTTACCCTGCATGGTCATGGTACTGTAATTACTGGCACTACCCTTTCTGGAAGGATAAAAGTAGGAGAAGAAGTTCAAATCTATCCAGGGGAGCTTTTGGCTAAGATTAGAAATATTCAGGTGCATTCAGAAAGCAAGGAAGAGGCCCTGGCTGGACAGCGTACTGCCGTTAACCTGCAGGGTGTGGAAAAAGATAAGATTGAACGGGGAGATATCCTGGCCAGGCCTGGAAGCCTTTTTCCTTCTACAACCTGGACAGTGAAAATAGATTACCTTAGTTCTGCTCCCAGGCCTTTAAAACATAGGAGCGAGATTCACTTTCACCACGGCTGTAAAGAAGTCATGGCCAGGGTATATTTACTGGAAAAGGATGAGCTTTCTCCAGGAGAAAGTGCTCTGGCTCAGATTCGCTTTGCTCAACCCATGGTAGCCCTGTTTGGAGATAGGTTTGTTTTGCGTTCTTTTTCTCCCTTACAAACAGTTGGGGGAGGAAGGGTGTTGGATCCACTGGCTACCCACCTGAAGCGAAAATCCAAAGAAATATTGTTTTTTAAAGAAATAGAGCAGTTGAATCCTGAGGAGGTTGTTGCTGGCCAGATAAAAAGAAGTGGATTTAAAGGAATAGATATAAATAAACTTTTAGTTTTAACTAATTTTAGAATTAAAGAGCTGGAAAAGTATTTGCAAAAGCTGTGCTCTGAAAAAGTTGTTTTCTTAGTCTCTAAAGATAAAAAGCTTTATATGCATCTGGAGATTGTAAAAGAAATAAAAAGTAATATATTAAACTATTTAAAAGAATTTCACAAGAGTAATCCATTAGAAGAAGGAGTTAGCAGGAATGAAGTTTATTCTAGTTTGGATATAAAAATTGATGAACATGTTTTTAGTTATATATTGAATAATCTTAAAAAAGATAAACAAATAGAAATTGTAGATAAGTACATTAAAATTTATGGATATGAAGTAAAAGTTCATTCTGATAGTGAAAAAATATACAATATGGTTTTAAACTTGATCTCTAAAGGAAAACTTACTCCTCCCACTTATAAAGAATTAAAAGAAAAGGTATCTTGCTCTCCTAAAGAATTGAACGATATTTTGCGCTTGTTAGAAAAAGAAGGCAAAGTGGTTCGCCTTAATGAAAATATTGTCTATGCTAAACAAGTAGTAGAGGAATTACTGGATAAGTTAACTGCTTACTTTGAGCAACAGCAAGAGCTTACTCCTGCTGATTTTAAGGCCTTGACCGGACTTTCCAGAAAATATTCCATTCCTTTGTTGGAATATTTTGATAAAGAGAAAATCACCATGCGCATTGGGGATAAGCGGGTTCTTAGAAAAAAAGCATAGACACTTTTACCACTTATGGAGAAAACTAGGCGTTAACCTATATTTTTTTTACCACTAATTGACAGATATTGCTCCTTTGTTTTATCCTTCTTCCTAAATTAAGAATTGTTTAACTGGGAGGAGAGATGAGCATTTATTATCTTTTTCATGATCGCTCTAGGTGTATAGGTTGTCTTAGTTGTCAAATTCATTGTAAACAAAACAAAAATCTAACTAATCCTGCTCCAAAACCCTGTCAGATATTTACCTTTGGGCCAAAATTAATTCAAGGAAAAGTAAAAGTAGCCAATATTTTTGTCTCCTGTTTTCAATGCGATAATCCCTGGTGTGTAAAAGCCTGTCCTACTGGAGCTTTATATAAAAGAGAAAAGGACGGCATTGTAGCTATGGATCGTTCTTTGTGTATTGGCTGTAAAAGTTGTATAGTGGCCTGTCCCTTTGGAGCACCTCAGTGGGATCCTTCCTCGCATACTGTAGTAAAATGTGACTTTTGTGTGAATAGATTGGAGCAAGGGTTAAAACCTGCTTGTGTGGAAAATTGTACTACTGGCTGTTTATATTTTGGAACTTTAGATGAAATTAATACTAAATTACAAGAATTAAAAGTAATAGAAGAACCTTTAAGCATGGTGGAAAGGGGATAAATAGAAATGAGTGAGTGTAAATGTAAACAACTAGAAGCTCAAGTGGATTATAACCTTTTGGATAAAATTATTGATGAAGAGTATGGAGGAGATAAAGAAAATTTAATAATGATTTTACAGGCTATCCAGAAGGAGTACAACTATTTACCTAAAGATGCTTTAGTTTATTTGGCAGAAAAGCTCAGTCTTCCTATTTCTCATATATATGAAGTGGTTACCTTTTATGCTTCTTTTAGTTTAAAACCAAGAGGCAAGCATATTATTCAGATTTGTACTGGCACAGCCTGTCATTTAAAAGGTAGTGATAAAGTAGTAAAGGAATTATGTTCAAGACTTAAAGTTGAGCCTGGAGAAACAACAGAGGATGGTCTTTTTACTATTGAGACTGTGAACTGTGTTGGTGCTTGTGCTCTGGCCATGGTTTCAGTAGTAGATGGAAAATATCATCCCAGTACTAATCAAAGTGAAATGAATAAAATAATTGAAGAGTTATCCCAAGGGGAATAATTATGTTAAGTAATTCTAAACTTAAATCTATAGATGATTTTTATAAATACCATAATCAAGTTAAGGAAAAAATAAAAGAAACTGAAAATGTTATTACTGTTTGTTGTGGAACAGGATGTCAGGCTAGTGGGAGTGTAGAAGTTTTAGAAGCTTTAAAAGAAAAGATTAAAACAGAAAATATAGGAGTTAAGGTAAAGCCTATAGTTAAATCTACAGGTTGTCATGGTTTTTGTTCCCGTGGTCCTTTGGTTATTTTGTATCCCGAAGGGATTTATTATCAGCAGGTAAAGTTAAAAGATGTAGAAGAGATTGTGGAAAAAACTGTAAAACAAGGCGAGTTGATTAATAATCTTTTGTATAAGGATCCTTTACAGAAGGAGAAGGTTTCTAAAGCAGAAGAAATTCCCTTTTATGCCAGACAAACTCGTCGGGTTTTGCAGAACATTGGAGAGATTGATCCCTTTGAAATTGATGAAGCTATTGCCCATGGTTCTTATCAGGCCTTGGTCAAGGCTTTAACCTCCATGAGTCCACAGGAAGTTATTGAAGAGGTAAAAAAGTCAGGTTTAAGAGGATTGGGCGGGGCTGGTTTTCCCACAGGACTTAAGTGGCAGTATTGTTCGTCTTATCCTGGTGAAAAATATGTAATTTGTAATGCAGATGAAGGAGACCCCGGTGCCTTTATGGATAGATCCCTTCTGGAAGGGGATCCTCACCGAGTTCTGGAAGGTATGCTTCTGGCTGCTTATGCTATTGGAGCTAAAGAAGGATATATTTATATTCGTTTTGAATATCCTCTGGCTGTAAAAACCTTGCATACAGCCATTGCGCAGGCCAGGAGCTTGGGGCTTTTAGGTGATAATATTCTGGGTACAGATTTTTCTTTTGATATAAAAATTTCCACTGGAGCAGGAGCTTTTGTCTGTGGTGAGTCCACTGCTTTAATGGCTTCTTTAGAAGGAAAGGTGGGGCGTCCTAGAGCAAAGTACATTCGTTCTGTAGAAAAGGGTTTTCGCAATTCTCCTTCCAATTTAAACAATGTGGAAACCTATGCCAATGTACCCAGTATTATTTTAAAAGGCTGGGAGTGGTTTGCAGAACTTGGTACAGAAAAGTCCAAGGGAACTAAAATTTTTGCACTCACAGGCTCAGTAAATAATGTAGGCCTGGTAGAAGTACCTATGGGAACTTCTTTGCGAACAATTATTTATGATATTGGAGGAGGAACACCTAAAAATAGAGAGTTTAAAGCAGTACAAACCGGAGGTCCTTCTGGAGGTTGTATTCCCAAAGAATATCTTGATGAACCTGTTGATTTTGAAAGACTTACTTCTTTGGGCTCTATTATGGGCTCAGGTGGCATGATTGTTATGGATCAGACCAACTGTATGGTAGATGTTGCCCGCTATTTTGTGCATTTTTTAGTAGAAGAATCCTGTGGGCAGTGTACGCCTTGTAGGGAAGGCCTGGTGCAGATGGAAGAAATTTTAAATCGCATAACTCAGGGTGAGGGTAGGTTAGAAGATATTGATAAATTAAAGGACCTGGGAGAAGTTGTGGGAGGATTTTCCTTGTGTGGTCTGGGTAAATCTGCTCCCAATCCTGTCCTTAGTACTCTTAAGTATTTTAAACATGAATATTTAGAGCATATAGAAGAAGGCTTTTGCCGGGCTGGAGTATGTAAAAAACTATTTAACTTTGAGATAGATCCAGATAAGTGTACTGGTTGTGGACTTTGTAAACGCAAATGTCCGGCTGAAGCTATTAGTGGTGAAAAAAAATCTCCTCATAAGATTGATCAAAATTTATGCATAAAATGTGGTGAATGTTATAGAAATTGTAATTTTGATAGTATAAAGCCTGTTCCTATAAAAAAATAAAGCATGAGAGGTTAAGCTGGTATGATAGAGTTTTCTATTGATGGGAAAAAGGTAAGTGGAGAAAAGGGAGAATATATTTTAGATGTAGCTAAAAGAAATGGTATTCATATTCCTACCTTGTGTGCTCATCCTGCAGTAGAGCCAAAGGGTATGTGTAGATTTTGTACTGTGGAAGTAAAGGACCGAGGAAGGAGTAAACTGGTTACTGCTTGTAATTTTCCTATTAAAGAAGGAATAGAAGTAGATACCAATAGTGAAAAGGTTCGCCAGGGAAGACGAGTAATTTTGGAATTACTTTTAACTCGTTGTCCGGATTCTCCTTTGCTCAATAGTTTGGCCAAGGAATATGGAACCAAAAGTAAATATGCTTGCTTATATCCAGATAACTGTATTCGCTGTGGTCTTTGTGCCCGGGTATGTTCCACTCATGTGGTAAGTGCCCTTTGTATGGCTGATAGAAGCCATGAGTTTCATATTACTACTCCTTTTAATGAGCTTTCCTCTGTATGTGTTGGGTGTGGTGCTTGCTTTATGGTTTGTCCCACTGGCTATGTAAAACTGGAGGATAAGGAAGGTAAAAGAAAAATTATATTTGGAAACCAGATAGTTGCGGAGCATAAGTTAGTCATATGTGAACAATGCGGTAGCGTAGTAACTACAGAAAAAAATATTGAATTTAGTAGAAAAAAATTAGGTGAAGATACTTTACTTGTATATCCTAATCTCTGCTTTAAATGCAGAAGAAGTAATGTAGCTAGAGAAGCAGAAGATTTAGCTGAGGATGCTGTGTTTGAGTTTAATATTGACTGGTAATAATTTTTATAAAACTTATTAATAAAAAAGCCTCCCACAAAGGGAGGCTTTTTTTATATACCCAACACATAATATCTAAGATAGATATAAAGCATTGCTAAGGCTACAGTAAGTATGGTTACAGGCACGCCGTATTTTAAGAAACGGACAAAGGTAATGGGATAACCTGCCTTTTCACTCATACCCACTACAATTACGTTGGCAGAGGCTCCAATGGGAGAGCCATTTCCACCCAGACAGGCTCCTAAGGCCAGAGACCACCACACAGGCATCATGGCTCCATGTTGAATGTGTTCCATGGTAGCAGGATCTGTTAGATTATAAACCTTATGCACCATTTCAATTAACAAGGGGTTCATGGTGGCTACAAAGGGAATATTATCCACTATGGCTGAGGCTATAGCAGAAAACCAGACCATAACCATGGATAAAGTGAGCATGTTGTCTGGCTGAGGGTTGGTGATGTCAATCATTTTCACAGACATAAGTTCAATAAGCCCAACTTTTACTGTACCACCTATGATGATAAACAGGCCTATGAAAAAGAAAATAGTTGGCCACTCCACTTCAGCCAGAATTTCATGGGGATGTTCACCAGAAATTAAAAGCAAGGTAGCTGCGCCCATTAAAGCTACTGTGGCTGGCTCATAGTGGAAAATTCCATGTAAAATAAAACCCAGAATGGTCAGACTTAAAACTACCAGAGATTTTTTTAGCAATAAAGGATTGGTGATGAGTTCATTTTCATTCATAGCCATTATTTTGGCCTTATTTTCTTCTGTAACGTGAAGTCTCTTGCCAAAAATAAACTTCCAGATAGCAAGCCAAATAAGAAAAATAACAATAATAGCCGGGGTAAGGTGAACAATAAAATCCATAAAATTTAGGCCAGCTTTAGAAGCAATCATAATGTTGGGTGGGTCACCTATCAAAGTAGCAGTACCGCCTATATTGGAAGCCAGAGCCTCAGTGATTAAGTAGGGCACAGGGTCCACTTCTAACTGCTCAGCAATAAGCAAGGTTACTGGGGCTAAAAGCAATACAGTGGTTACATTGTCCAAAAAGGCTGAACCTATGGCCGTAATTACCGCAAATATGGCCATTATCTTAAAGGGCTCTCCCTTGGCCATCTTGGCGGACTTAATGGCTACATACTGGAAAACTCCGGTCTTGGTCATGACATTAATGATTATCATCATGGAAATGAGCAAAAAGATAACGTTCCAGTCCACTCCCAGCTCTATATCGTGAAAAGCTTCGTGCTGGAGTAAAATCTTGCAAATCAAAACCAGAGCTGCACCAAACATGGCTACCTTGGTCTTGTGTACCTTTTCAGATACAATTACCGCATACGAAATGAGAAATATCAGAGTCGCTGTCCAAAACATCTATCTATCCTCCTTTATTCGTCTTCCTCTAGTAATTTATAAAAACAACTTTGATAATCTTCTTCAGCTCGTATCTCTTCTAAATTTACAATCCCAAATTCTTTCTGGCTACATATATCACATACTCCTGCCATGTACTCAAGAATATCCCTTCTATTTACTTCTCCCAGTAAACGACCATTTTCATCCAGTACTGGCAAGGCATTTATGCCCTTTTCCACAATCAAAGACTCTGCTTCCATAACATGGTCGGTTGGCTTTAGAAAAACAAATTCAGTAATCATAATCTCTCCAGCTTTTTTATCTGCCACTTTGTTGATACATTTACGCAAATAATCATCAATCTCTGGTTCTTGAATGGATTTTAAAAGATTGGAATCCATGTATTTTGGCAGCACTACTTTTAACAGGTCATAACCAGTAATGATTCCCTTTAATTTTAAATCATCTTCCACCACATAGATTTGCCGTGGTGCCAATTTACCCATTTTACACAATAGAGTTTTAAAACCGCATTCTGGAGTCGCCAAGACTAAACGCCTCCTCATCAATCTGGATACTAACATAAATCCTCCCTGATAAGTTTTAGTATTCTAAATTATATTTTTTTAATTTTCTCCACAAAGACACCCTATCTATTCCTATCAGTTTAGCTGCTTTGGTTTTATTGAAATTGCATTGTTCCAAAACCCAATAAATATACTTTTTTTCCACTTCTTCCAGCGATGGAATATCAGAGGAATCTTTGTTGTAAATAATTATGTCCATTCCCTTTAAATAACCGGGTAAATCATCAGGAGCTAAAATTTCATTTTGACTTAAAGCTACCATTCTTTCTATTACATTTTCCAGTTCTCTAATGTTGCCAGGCCAGGTGTAAGTTTTAAGGAACTTTATGGTTTCTGGGTCAAAGCCTTTTATGTTTTTTTGTTGTTCTTGAGTTTTTTCACCAAAAAATAATTCGCCAGGATGGGTATATCCTCTTTGCGCTCTCTTAAGGGTGGAAGAGTTATGGAAATTACATTTAGCCTGAAAAAAGATCTTGTCTGAAGTTGCCTTCTTCTATTTCTTCTTGAAGGTTTCTGTGGGTAGCAGCTATAAAGCGTACATCTATTTTAACAGGTTTAGTAGCTCCAACCCTTAAGAGTTCTTTTTCCTGGATAACCCGAAGTAATTTTACCTGTTGAGATAGAGGCATGTCCCCAATTTCATCCAAAAATAAAGTTCCTTTATTGGCTTCTTCAATTAACCCTTTTTTAAAACTATAGGCTCCAGTAAAAGCTCCCTTTTCATGTCCAAAAAGTTCATTGGCAATTAACTCTTCAGTAAAAGCTCCACAATTAAAGGCAATAAAAGGATAATTTTTTCTTGGGCTTAATTCGTGGATAGCTCTGGCTATAAGTTCTTTACCTGTACCACTTTCGCCAGTAATAAGAATATTGGTATTGGTTGGAGCAACTTGTTCTATAGTTTTTAGAACACTTTTAATTTGTGGGCTTTCTCCCTTTATTTTACTCAAGATATTTTCTTTAGAAAGTTCATTTTTTAATTTTATATTTTCTAAAATTAAATTCCTTTTAGTTATAGCTTCTTTGACTATACTTCTAATTTTATCTATGTTGTAAGGCTTTTCTACATAATTATAAGCACCAATTTTCATTGCTTTTACAGCAGTATCTACAGTAGCATAACCAGTTAAAAGAATTACTTCTGTGTTAGGATATAATTCTTTAACCTTTCTTAAAATTGATATTCCATCTATTTCTGGCATTTTTAAGTCTGTTATAACTATATCAGGTTCTGATTTCTCTAGAAACTGCAAAGCTTTTTTAGGATTATCTATAGCTATAACCTTATAGCTATCTTTATTTAAAATATGCTCTAAATTTTTTAAAGCAATTTTTTCGTCATCTATAATGAGTATAGTATTTGTCATAATCTTAAACAATTATAGCTTTAGGGATAGTAATGGTAAATTTAGTTCCTTTATTTAGTTCACTTTCTACTTCTATTTTACCCCCGTGTTGTTCTATAATCCCTTGTGAAACAGCTAGACCCAGGCCTGAACCTGCTCCTACATCTTTTGTAGTAAAAAAAGGATCAAATATTTTTGAAAGGTTTTCTTTGGGGATTCCTGGGCCAGTATCCTCTATATAAAAGCGTAAATCCTGATCATTGTTTACAGTTTCTGCTCCTATAATGATTTTTCCAGGGTTGTTATCTATGGCCTGAATGGCATTTAAAATGAGATTTAAAAGGACCTGTTGAATTCTCCTGGAGTCAAGTTTGACTATCAGGTTTTCCGGCACTTTTATTTCAATTTGTAAATGAGTTGGAATTTCTCCCTGGATCAACTTTAGAGTTTTTTGAATAAGAGTCTTAAAATTAACCTCCTTAGGATTAAAGGAAGATTCTCTGGAGAATTCTAAGAGACTTTTGACAATGTCTTTGGCTCTGTCTACCTGTCTTAGGGCCTCTTCTAAAAGCTCTTGGTGCAGCTTAATGTCTCCTCCCTCTAATTCTTCCAGGATAATTTGTAGAGAAGTAGAGATGTTGTTTAGCGGGTTATTTATTTCATGAGCTACTCCAGAGGTTAAAGTACCTAGAGCAGCCATTTTTTCCTTTTGTAAAAGTTGTCTGTTTCGCAGGCGCATTTCTTTAAGGAGGTTGTTTATGTTTTCTGCCAGATTTTCAAATTCGTCTCCAGTTTTTATCTTGGGAATAGATTCGTAATCTCCAGATACGATTTTTTGAATGGCTTTTTCTATATTTTTTAAGGGCTTATTTACATTCTTTACTAAAAATAGAAAGGTTATAATAGCCAATAAAACAAAAGAGGATATACTTATTAATAAGAATATTCTTGAGCTTTGTATTATTTTTTTTATTTCACTTCTTTTCTCGTTTATTGCTTTTTCTAGTTCTATAGTGGCAAGTCTTCCTTTTTCTTGTATACTTGTCATGTTTATATTTTCTAGAGAAAGAGAAGAATTATATTTTGTTATAAAATTTTTTATTTCTTTTTCATAATTTTCAATTAAAACTAATTCTTTTTTTAAGAAATCACTATTTTCTTCTTTAAGAAGTTCATTAATCTGAATTTTTCCTTTGTTTAAAAATTCAATTGCAATTTTTAAATTACTTATATCTTTAGTTATAAAAAAATTTTTCTCATATCTTCTTGACTCTAATATATTATTTAGAAGAGATTCTTTTTTTCTAATATATGAATAGTTGTATTTAATCTATTATAGTTTAAAAATCCTAAAATTGATACTAGTATAACTATACTAAATAAAATAAAAAAAGTTATAACAATTTTTTGTCTCAAGCTTAGTTTATACTTCATAGCTTTTTCTAAAGGAATTCAGATCATACAAGACCTGAATTCCTTTTTACTATTTTTTGAGATATTATTGAATACCGTAGAAAAAGTAAAGCATACCTAGCTCTACCACCAAGAAAAGGATGGTCATAATTGTCCCTGCTTTGGCATAATCTACAGTTCTATATCCTCCAGGTCTCATAACCAGCGCATTTACTTGGTGTGTGGGTAAAACAAAGGTATTGGAAGCAGATAAGCCTACCACCAGGGCAGCCATTCTGGGATCACCTCCTGCCATGACTGCCATGTTCATACACAACGGCACCAGGAGTACCGTAGCACCTACATTGGAGATAACTAGAGTGAAAAAGGAAGTCATTAATCCTATTACTGTTAGAAGAATAATGGGAGTGGGTTGACCTATTAAGCTTAATACCTTGTGGGCAATAAAAGAGGCAGTGCCTGTTTTTTCAAAAGCAATACCCAGAGGAATTAAACCTGCTAACAAAAATACTGTCATCCAGTCCACAGAACGATAAGCTTCATCTACAGTAAGCACTCCGGTGATAATCATGCCCAAAGCGCCAGACATTAAGGCTACGGAAAGTTTTACTTTGAAGAAAATAATTTGAGCCAGGGCTAAAGCCAGCCAAAAGGCAGCCCACTTGGCTTTATGGGGTTTTAAAATTTCACCTTCTAAAGGACTGGCAAAGGCAATGGGCCTAGGTTGAGGTCTTCCTTTTAAAATATGAAACTTTTCCCAGGGACCAAATAAAAGTAAAGTATCTCCCAATCCAAGTTTCATTTGAGTTAAGCCAGAATAATATATTCTATTGTTTTTGATTAGAGCAATGGGAGTAACTCCATACATTTCTTTAAACTTAGTTTCATACAAAGTTTTACCAATCAATTCTGATCTTGGAGTGATAATGGCTTCGGCAAGTCCTGCGTTGGTTTTGGCAAGTTCTTCGGAAAATACTTCTAATCCATTTTTTAAAATAAAATTTAATTCCTTGGCCATAATTTCTACATTTTTCTTTTTACCAACTACAGCAATCGTATCGTTTGGTTCTAAGATATCTTCACTTTTGGGAACTAAAATTTTTTCTTTCTTTTTCTCTTTAGCAATAGCTACAATGGTAACCAGATATTTTTCTTTTAGCTGGAGTTGAAGTAAACTCTGGGGAGAAAAATTGGCTGGAACTTGTAATTCAAAAATACTTTCCAGTCCTGTATAAGCCTCTAACAATAAATCTGAAATACCTTTTTCCGATGTACCTTTACCTGCAGGTAAAACATATTTGCCAAAAAAAGCAAAATAAATAATTGCCGAGGCTAAGAGGGCTATACCTATAGGAGTTTGAGTAAAAAGCCCAAAGGGGGTTAATTTTTCTCCATTTAAGACCATTAAATCATTTAAAAGAATAGTGGGGCTTGCACCTACTAAAGTGATTGTGCCACCAATAATGGCACAAAATCCCATGGGCATAAGGATTCTGGAGATGGGAACGCCTGTGCGTTTGGCTATTCTTTCGGCTGCAGGCAAAAACAGGGCAGCCGCACCAATGTTTTGCATCATACTGGAAATAATACCCACTGTTCCAGCAATAAAGGTAATAATTCTTTTTTCACTTTTTCCTGCCAGTTTAATTATTGGTTTGGCTACTTTGTTCATTATGCCAGTTTTATCCAGTCCAGCTCCAATGATAATGACAGCAATAATGGAAACAACAGCATTTGAGCTTAGACCCACAAAGGCTTCTTGGGGTGTTACCAGGCCAATTAGAGGCAAGATTACCATCATCATGATTCCAACAACATCTACTCTTACCCACTCAGAAACAAAAAGAAAAATAACAAATCCTAAAACAATCATAGTAAGCAGCATCTCTGGTGTCATAATCCCTCCCGAATCAATTCATTTATTATAATGCTTATTTTTTGTTTTCTTTTCTAAATAAGAAACAGAGAATAAAGGTTACTACGATAATAAAAATTCCAAAATAGAATTGACTTCCCATACTTTCCTCCTAACAAAGTGAATATACACACAGCCTTTCTTCAGCTTGTTCTGCATTGGTAGTGTATTCTCTATCAATATCAGAGATAACAAATTCAATGGGATTTTCTTGAGATAAAATTTCCAAAGCCTTTTCTTTGGCTAAAAGAAATACTTTGTGTTCTATTTCTATTCCCAATTCTTTGGCCTTTTCTTGAAATCTAGCAAAGGAGCGTTTGCTTTCTTCTAAAAAGGATTTCTCTAAATTTTGTTTTAATTCTTGGTTAAAGGGGGTGTCATTTTTGATAGGTGCAGAATTACAAGCCAGAATTTTATATCCCATTCTTTTAGCCATATCTAAACTGTAGTCCATCATTTTTTCACTAAAGTTGGAACTTTCACTTAAAACCAGAAGTTTTGGAGAGATTGTATTGGAAGAAGATTTTTCTTGCAGAAGTTGACTTGCTCCTTTAATGTCTCCTTCTTCTGCAAAAGTTACTGCTTCCTGATATTTTTCTAATTTTTCTCTCGCTTTTTTGCTAAATAATTTTTTAAAAAACATAAAATCCTCCTATATTATTTTTTTTAATTATTTTACAACTACTAAAGGGGTGTTTATATCCTTTCTTAAAGTGAACACTTGCTTAGAGTTTAGACCAAGAGAATAGACTGGTAATATAGTCATTACTATATTTCTATGCTTTATAATAAATTCTTTTATTTCTTTTACAATATCACCTTGTTTTATGTATATATCTGGTATTTTTGCTTTATCTATGGGTTTATATTTATTTATAATTTCTAACTCTTTTTGGATATTTTTTTTGTATTCATCTAAGGTAAGTGCTTCTGCATAAGTTATACTTACCATGCTATCTTCTAAAAACCATCTAATTTTTTTAAATTTATCTTTAATTTTATCTAAATAATTCTTTTCTGCTGAAAGAGACATTACTTCCAAGATAGAGAATTTACTATTTAGTTCTTCACTTAATTCCCAAGCATACTTTAATGCTTTGGGGTTTAAGTTAAAATTACTACTAGCAAGTAGGATGCAACTCATAAACTTCTCCTAACATCTAGGTCTAGATGTTGGTCTGGAACAAACTTTTTTTCAGGCCTTAAATTGTTTTGTTTTTTAGATTCCTGTAAAAAAAACTTAGCCTCTTTAGGGCAATTGGCTTCAGCAAAACTAATTGCTACCATTAATTTTTCTAATTTTTCTCTGAGTTTCATTTTTCTACCCTCCTTTGTTTAGGGAATGAGCATAAAGCATGCCATAATTAACATTTTGAAATTATTGAATATATTTTTTAGTTCTATTTAGTTGTTGTTACAAAAAGAAATAGTCTTTTAAAGATAAGTAGGATGGTTTTAGATAAAAAATAAAATATTATAAGTAGTTATGATGTAAATATTGTTTTGTTGCAAATGGCAATATCCAGCTGAAGGGCTATTTCTTGCTTTTTTCTTTTTTTTAAGTTATAGCAAAATAGTCATTTGAGGAGGATAGATTATGTTTTTTCGCAAGGATAAAGAAAATCAAGAAAAAGAAGAAGTTAAAACTAGTGAAGAACAATATTCAGGAGAATTAAAAGTTTTAGAAACCAGAATTATAGACTCTTCTTTACCTGAAGAAGTAAAAAAAGTTTTATTAAAAGAACTGGAAAAAATAAAATATATTAGTACTTCTTCTGCAGAGTACACTATAGGATTAAACTACATAAACTATGTTTTAGAATTACCCTGGGATATTATAACACAGGATAATTTAGATTTAAAGCATGCTAAAGAAATATTAGATGAAGATCATTATGGGTTAGATGATGTTAAAGAGAGGATTTTAGAGTTTTTAGCCATAAGACAACTTAGAAGTAGGAAAAAAGTAAAAATTTTAGTCGTAGACGACGAAAAAATAACCTGTTTAAACTTAAAGCATGTCCTGGAAAAAGAAGGTTATGAAGTTGAATATTCCTTGAATGGAGCTGAAGCTATACATAAAATAGATAATAACAAATATGACTTGGTTATTACTGATCTTAAGATGCAAGATGTAGATGGTTTTGAACTTTTAGATTATGTAAAGAAAAAGGATAAAAATATAGAAGTTATTATCATTACTGGTTATGCCACGGTTTCTAGTGCAGTTTCTGCTTTAAAAAAAGGTTCTTATCATTTTTTATCCAAGCCCTTGGAGCTGACAGAAGTTCGCAATACCGTAAAAAATGCCCTCAATAAAAGGATGGTTCGCCTGGATCCTAGAGGACCTATTCTTTGTTTTGTTGGTCCTCCTGGCACAGGTAAAACTTCTTTGGGCCTTTCTATTGCCAGAAGCCTGGGTCGCAAATTTGTCCGCATATCCCTGGCAGGAGTAAAGGATGAGGCTCAGATAAGGGGGCATCGCCGTAGTTATGTGGGAGCTTTACCTGGTCGTATTATTCAGGAGATAAAAAATTGTGGCAGTAAAAATCCTGTTTTTATGTTAGATGAACTGGATAAAGTCAGTCAGGATTTTAAAGGAGATCCTTCAGCTCCTTTACTGGAAGTTTTAGATCCAGAACAAAACAAAGCTTTTGTTGATCATTATCTGGAAATTCCCTTTGACCTTTCCAAGGTGATGTTTATTGCAACAGCTAATACCTTAGAGACCATTCCTGGTCCTTTGCTGGATAGGTTAGAGGTAATTCATCTTTCTGGCTATACTCAGGAAGAGAAATTACAAATTGCCAAAAATTATCTTATTCCCAAAGCCGTTGAAAAATCTGCTTTAGGCGATTTTGAACTGGAGTTCCCTGAACAAGGAATTCGCTATCTTATTGCGCATTATACCAAGGAAGCCGGGCTTAGGGGGTTGCAAAGGCAGATAGATGCTGTTTGTCGGAAACTGGCCAAGGAGTTTTTACTTTCAGATAAAAGACAAGCCAGGGTAGATGAACAAAAGATTGTGGAGTTACTTGGTCCGCCTAAATATATGCCTCTGGTTTTAGATGCCCAGGATAGAGTAGGGGTTAGTACTGCTTTGGCCTGGACTCCTACAGGTGGAGAAATTTTGTTTATAGAAGTGTCTAAGATGAAAGGAAATAATAAACTGATTTTAACAGGCTCCTTAGGAGAAGTGTTAAAGGAATCTGCTCAAGCTGCGGTTAGTTTTTTTAAGAGCAGGGCCAGTGAGTTTGGCATTCCAGACAGTTTTTTTGCTACTCATGACTTACATATCCATGTACCTGCAGGTGCCATTGCCAAGGATGGTCCTTCGGCTGGCTTGGCCATTGCTGTGGCCCTTTATTCGCTTTTGCTGGATGTGCCTTGTAAAAGAAAAATAGCCATGACTGGAGAAATTACCCTCACAGGTAGAGTTTTACCCGTTGGCGGCATAAAAGAAAAACTACTGGCTGCTTCTTTGGCTGGCGTAGAAAAGGTTATTTTACCTGAAAAAAATAAAGGGGATTTGAGTGAAGTCTCAGAAGATATTAAAAAGGATTTAGAGATCACTTTGGTCAGGGATTTACAGGAGGCTTTAAAGTTAGTGGTTTAAATTTAGTTTACTTATTAATTTATCTGTTATTTTTTTAAGCTCTGGTTTAAAAATCCTTTTTATCTGTTTTGCCTGGAGACTTTTTGAGATAAGGTCGTCTATCTAGAAGGATTGGAAACTTTTCCTGGTTTTCTTTAGTCTTTATAAGTCGGATCAATTTTTCAGGCAGTTATTTTTACATTGCTAAGTAGAAACTATTTTGTTATTTTTTTAAAAGAGTTAACTATATTAAATTAAAGGATTTTTTAGAGATGAACCTGTTAAAAAAGGTGTTAGAAAAAGAAGTTTTTTTGGCTTTGGGGTGTACTGAGCCCATTGCTGTGGCCTATGCCTGTAGTATTGCTTCTTTTTATCTCAATTCTCCCTGGGAGAGATTGGAGATTGTTTTGGATTCTGGGGTGTATAAAAATGGTTTTTCTGTGCACATTCCCAATACTAATGGAGAAAAGGGCAATCTTTTAGCTGGAGTTTTAGGTGCACTTATTGCTAAACCTGAGTTAAAAATGGAGATTTTAAAAGAAGTCGAACCTGATAAGTTAAAGAAGGCCAAAGAAATTGTTAATTCTCAAAAAGCTAAGTTAATTTTAGATCATAGCAAAAAAAATTTATACATTGAGGTTAGAATCTTTTCCAGTGCAGAATATGTAAGGGTTGTAGTGCAACATTCTCATACCAATCTGGAATTGGTAAAAAGAATAAAGAAATAATTTTTTCTGCTCACAATAGTAAAGAGACAGAGAAAGAAAAAGATGATTATAAAAAGAAACTTCAAACAAAACATATCTCTGATTTTATAGAATTGGTGGAAGCTATAGATAAGGAAGATTACCAGTATATTTTAAAAGGAGTTTTTACTAATCTAAAAATAGCTGAAGAGGGGCTTAAATTAAAAAAAGTAGGGTATTATTTGCAGAGGCTAGAAGATAAGGGATTTATTAGTAAAAACATTTTCTCTCAGGTAAAAATTTTAACTGCTGCTGCTACTGATGCCAGAATGGCTGGAGTAAACTTGCCGGTGATGGCCAGTGGTGGCAGTGGAAACCAGGGAATTGTTGCCATTTTAGTACCCTATTTGGTGGGTAAGGAATTTGGAATAAAAGAAGAAACCATAGTAAAAAGTATAGGCTTTTCTCATTTATTAAACAGTTATGTTAAAGCTTTTACTGGGAGCCTTTCTTCTCTTTGTGGTTGTGCCATTGCTGCTGGCGTGGGAGCAGCAGCTGCTATAGTTTATCAGCAACAAAAGGATAACCTGAGCAATATTTCTCTGGCTATAAATAATATTATCAGTGATATTGGAGGCATGCTTTGTGATGGAGCAAAGGGTGGATGTGCTTTAAAGGTTGCCACTTCTGCAGATTCAGCTCTAAGATCTGCTTATATGGCTTTAAATGGATATGGAATAGGTTATGAAGATGGTTTTATGGGTAAAAGCGGGGAAGAGACTATTCAAAATTTAAGCAAAATTATTGCCCTGGGCATGCCCAAAGCCAATGATGTGATGCTGGATATTATGAGTTATAAAGTTTAATAGATTACTTTTTGCGCTTGCTTATAGGTTTTTAGTACTGCACCAGCTTGTTCGGCTAAAAAGGGGCCTTGAACTTCTATTCCCTTGTTCTTTAAGTATTCCCAGGATTGAGGGAAAATTGGCCCTTCATCAAAGCCAATTTCTCTGGCCATAGAAGCTGGAGCGCCAAAAACTACTTTATCTATTCCTGCCCAAAGACAAGCTCCTAAACACATGGCACAGGGCTCAGAAGAAGAATATAGCTCTACAGAGGTAATCTTATTTAAATGAAAATGTCCTAGTTTTTTATGAGCCAGTAAAAAGGCAACAATTTCTGCATGTAAGGGAGAACAATTGGTAGAAGTTACCAGGTTTACTCCCAGGGAGATAAGTTGGCCAGTACTGGCATCAAAAATAGCAGCTCCAAAGGGGCCGCCTGTATCCTGTACAAGGTTTTCTCTGGCCAGAGTAATAGCCAGTTCCATTTTTTCTTCTGGTGTGGAAAAGGTAGTATTTGTAAAATACTTATCCAACCAGGAAGGAAGAGTTATTTCTATTGTTAACATGCTAAAAGTTCTTTGATTCTGCAAACTCCGCATATTTCTCCAGAAGTGGGATATCCACACCTGGAGCAAGCATTAAGAGGAGAATTTTTTCTGGAAGCTGCTAATTTAAAGGGTTTTTGTCCTTGCTTTAAAAAAGTTTCGTAAAAATTTAATTTTCTACCAGGTTGTTCCTGTTCGAGACTGGCAATAAGTTTTTTATAAAAAGTAAAACTGGCTCCTTTGCTAAAGGGGCAGGGTTTATAGCTATAATTTATACCCTTTAAAAAGGCGTAGTTGGCTGTTTCAAATTCAGTAAGACGATAGAGAGGCTTTACCTTTTTTACAAAGCCTTGCTCTTCTTTTAAAACTGGTCCCTGGTCGCTTAAATAATCTATATCCCAGCGCAAGGTATTGGCAAAAAGCCTGGCCACTTCATCGTCCAAATTGTGTCCAGTAGCTAGCACTGTAAAACCTTTTTCTTTGGCAAAGAGATTAAAATGGTAGCGTTTTATTTGTCCACAGGCAGAGCAAATGGGACGGGAAAGGCGCTTTTTTACCTCTGGAATGGAAAGTCCTTCTTTTTCATTTCCAAGACATAGAGGGGAATGGAATGCAGGGTGCAAAAATCTTCCACGGTTTTTCTTACTTCAGCAGAAGACTCAGGTATATTTAAGTCAATATGTAAGCCAGAAACATTATAGCCCAGTTCTTTTAATTGCAGAGTAAGGGCCAGGGAATCCTTGCCTCCACTTATGGCCACCAGAATTTTATCTTCAAAGCTAAACATATTTTGGGCTTTGATGGCCTTTTCCACCTGGCGTTTAAAGTATTCTAAATAGCAGCTGGGACAAAAACCAGCATTATGACTGGGTAGAGCTACTACAGCCTTTTGTTTACAACGCGTACATTTCATTTATAGTTTAACCTCTGGAAGTAATTTGACGTACAATAATGGTGTCTTTAGGATAAATTTTTTCATCAGGAGTTAATAATTCTCCATCTCTAATAATCAGGGCTTGGGTTGGGTAAAGATTTAACTTGTTTAATAAGGCCCTGACAGATTTAATTTTAGGTAAAATTATTTCTTTTTCTTCTGGTTGCAGGATGACTTTCATGGTTTTTACCTTATATTCTTTTTTCTTCTACTCCGTGACAGGCCACTTGGGTTTGGTTGTCCAGGGTAATGAGTTCAGGGATTTCCTTTTTACAGCGTTCATTGGCATGGGGACATCTCAGGTGAAATACACAGCCAGAAGGCAGATGAATAGGGGTGGGCACCTCTCCCTTTAGTTTAATGTGCTTTAAGCCAGTTTCCCCTAGTTTGGGAATGGCTGAAAGTAGGGCTTGAGTATAAGGATGTCTGGGAGAATCAAAGAGATTTTCAGTGGGGCCCATTTCACATATTCTGCCTAAATACATAACTGCCACTCTAGAGCTTATGTGTTCTACCACAGAAAGGTCATGAGTAATAAAAAGATAAGAGAGATTTCTTTTTTCCTGGGCTTCCATAAGTAGGTTTAAAATCTGGGCTTGAATGGAAACATCTAAAGCAGAGATAGGTTCATCAGCTACAATAAACTCTGGATCTACCATAAGGGCTCTGGCAATGCTGATACGTTGACGTTGCCCTCCTGAAAATTCGTGAGGATAACGGTCTGCCCAGCCTGGATCCACACCTACTTGGGCCATTATTTCTTCTACTTTTTCTTTGATTTCTTTTTTACTTAAAGAGGGTTGATGAAAGCGAATAGGCTCTTCTAAAGTAGTTCTTACTGTTTTTCTGGGATTAAGAGAAGCATAGGGATCCTGGAAAATCATTTGCATTTTGGTTCTAAAGGGCAACATCTTTTTAGGAGATAAATTATCTATGCGATTTCCTTTAAAGAAAATTTGTCCTTTATTGGGTGGATACAAACCTAAAACAGTCCTGCCCAGGGTGGATTTCCCGCAACCACTTTCTCCTACCACTGAAAAGGTTTCACCTTTATTTATAGTTAAACTTACCCCATTTAAGGCTTTTACTGTTTTCTTTTCCAGATATATTTTGCCCTTATTAAAACGCAATTGATCTAAAATTCCACCTGAAATGTCAAAGTGTTTGACCACATTTTGTACTTCTAAGATTTGCTCCCTTTGCATGATTAATTTGCTCCTAAAATTTTCTCCAAAATTCTAAGCATAAAGATGGCAGGCCACTTCTCCCTTATCTACGCTTTTTAGAGATGGTTCTATTTGACTGCAAATGTCTTTTTTAAAGGTACATCTGGGATGAAAAGGGCAGCCTGAGGGAATTTGATTTAAATTGGGCATTATGCCTGGAATCTGGTAGAGTTTTCCCCTTTTTTGTGGGTTTGAGGTAAGGCCTTGATTAAACCCTGGGTGTAGGGATGTTTGGGGTTAGTGATAATATCCAGAGTTTTTCCCTTTTCCACTATTCGGCCTGCATACATTACAGCTATTTTTTGAGTAGTCTGGGATACTACTCCCAGGTCATGGGTAATCAGAATCAACCCCATTTTTTCTTTAATACAAAGTTCTAAGAGTAGGTCCATTATTTCAGCCTGAATGGTAACATCCAGAGCTGTGGTAGGTTCATCTGCAATAATAAGTTTAGGAGTAGTTAAAAGGGAAATGGCAATGACAATTCTTTGCCGCATTCCCCCTGAAAACTCATGCGGGTATTGTTTGAGTCTGGTTTCTGGAGAAGGAATATAAACCTTTTTGAGACATTCTATAGCAATTTCTGTGGCTTCTTCTTTGGATATCTGTTTGTGGGCTAGCAGGGTTTCTGTCATCTGAGTGCCAATGGTCAATACTGGATTTAAGGTCATCATGGGGTCCTGGAAAATCATGGAAATCTTATTCCCTCTGATAGACCGCATTTGTTCAAAATTGTATTTACTTATATCTTCTCCTTCAAAAATAATTTCTCCTCCAGCAATAAACCCGGGTTTGCTGATAAGATTGATGATGGAAAATCCAGCTACAGACTTTCCAGCACCACTTTCACCCACCAATCCCATGCGTTCGCCAGGAAGAAGAGAAAAGTTTATTCCATTAAGTGCAGTAAGTGTTCCTGTACGCAGAGCGAATTTAACTACCAAATCTTTTACTTCTAACAATTTATCCATTGTTTCTTAACCCTTATATAATTTAGGATTGAGTACGTCTCTTAGCCAATCTCCAAGCAGGTTTATTACCAAAATTAAAATCACCAATAAAATTCCCGGGAAAATAGTAATCCACCAGGAACCACTAAATATATATTCAAAACCTGAATTAATGAGAGAGCCTAAAGAAGGTTTGGTTACAGGCATACCCAATCCCAAAAAGGACAAAGCAGCTTCACTCATAATGGCATTGGCTACCTGGATAGTGGATATGACCAGGATGGGAGAAAGGGTATTGGGTAGAATGTGTTTCCACATAATCCTGCCAGAACCAAAACCAATAACCTTAGCTGCTTCTACATATTCTTTCTTTTTCTGCCAATACAGAAGCCCTAACAGTTCTGGCATATTGAGGCCATTCAGCCAGGCCAATAACTATAATAAGAAAGGGTACAGCCAGTTCTTCGTATTTATTTATCCCAAAAAAGGCCTGAAAAATAGCTGAGATAAAGATAGCTACCATTAAGGTGGAGAAAGATAACTGTACATCAGCAAGACGCATGAGCAGAGAATCCAGTTTACCGCCAAAATATCCTGCTATCAGACCAATAACCACACCTAAAAAAGCTTGTAAAAAAACTGCCCCTAAGCCAATAAGTAAAGACACTCTCATTCCATAGAGCATGGTGGAGAGAATGTCTCTTCCCTGGGCATCTGTGCCTAGAAGAAAGTTAGGATTTCCTCCTTCCATCCAGATGGGTGGAGTTTCTGCATCTAGAACATCAATGGTAGTGGTGTCATAAGGGTCATGGGGTGCTATTATAGGTGCAGAAAAACTGCAGACAACCAGCATTACCAGCACGACGAAACTGACAATGGCCACCTTATCGTGAATAAAACTGTGAAAAAAGTAAGAATTTTTAAATTGTTGCCATTTAGTACTCATTTTTTCCCCGTTATTCTTACCATTGGATTTACTAAACCATAAATAATATCTACCAGCGTATTTATCAGTACAAAAACAAAACCTACAAAAATTAGATAGGAAACCAGAAGAGTGGTATCAGCTCTTTCCACTGCTTCTACAAAGAGAAATCCCAGCCCCTGCCATTGAAAAACACTTTCAGTTAAAATGGTAAAAGCAATCAGAGTTCCAAGCTGTACTCCGCCTACTGTGATTACTGGCAATAAAGTGTTTTTAAAGGCATGCACGAACCAAATTCTTTTGGGTTTAAGTCCTTTAGCCCAGGCAAAGCGAATATACTCTGATTCCAGTACTTCCATCATTTCCGCTCTAATGAGTCTTACGAAAAGAGGAAGCATAATTGAGGTCAGGGCAATAGAGGGCATTACCAAGTGTTTTAATCCATCCCAGGTAAAAAGCCCTGAATACCAATATCCCCCTATATGAACTAGCTCTCCTCGTCCAAAGGAAGGCATTACTCCCAGTTTTACGGAAAATATGTAAATAAGCATTATTGCCGTTAAAAAGACTGGTATGGAAACTCCCACCACACTAGCTCCCATAATCAGTCGAGATAAGAATTTTTTAGGAAAAATAGCGCAATAGATTCCCAGAGGAATCGAAAAGACAATGACTAAAATAGAGGTTACAAAAACCAATTCCAGAGTGGCAGGTGCTTTGGATAAAATAACATCTACAGCTGGTTTCTTATAAAAAAAAGACCTGCCCAGATCACCATGGAGTGCTTTTTTTAAAAATCTTCCATATTGGATGAAAAAGGGATCATTTAGTCCCAGTTTTTCTCTTAAGGCCTCTCTTTCTTTTTTGGATACTGAGATACCTACTAAGTCTCTTACTGGGTCTCCAATTTGATGCTGAATAGAAAAACCAATAAGACTTATCACTAACATAACAAAGACAGCTTGTAAAAATCGACGTACAATAAAAGCAAACATAGTTCTTCTCTTCCACTCTCAATTTTTTTATAAAGAAGAGGGGAGAGTTATCTCCCCTCTTTTAATGGAATTATTATTCCATAATTAGGTTCCCAAAGTAGGGGAAGTTTTGTTTATTTACAATATCCTTGGCATTTTTAAGCTTTTTGGAAGCAGCCCAAGAAAGGTGTTGCCAGTGCAAAGGTACAAAAGCAGCGTCTTCGTAGAGAATACGCTCTACCTTTTGTAAGATAGCTTTTCTCTTTTCTACATTGGTCTCAGTTTGAGCTTGTAAAATAAGTTTATCTACTTCTGGGTTACAGTAGTTTCCACTATTGTATTGGCCATAGCCAGTCTTTTCATCAGGACACATAAGTAAGAACTCAGTATAGTTGGCAGAATCTTCAGTATCAGGATGCCAACCAATCATTTGAATATCAGCAGCCCTAGCATCAAACTGATCCCAGTATTGAGCCTTGGGCATGGTTTTTAAGTTAACTTTGATGTTAATTTTAGAAAGCATACTAGCTACAGCTTCAGCAATTTTTTCGTCATTTACATAACGGTTGTTAGGAGCAATCATAGAGCACTCAAAACCATTGGGATAGCCAGCTTCTTTCATAAGTTGCTTGGCTTTTGCCAGATCATAACGAGGGGTTAACTCTGGTACATGACCTAAGAAACCTTCAGGAGATTGCTGACCTGCTGGAGTAGCTTTGCCTTTCATGATTTTTTCTACAATACCTACATTATTTACAGCATAAACAATAGCCTGACGAACCTTTTTGTTGGCAAATTCAGGACGTCTCTTTTGGTTGAGTTGGAAAGTAATGATTCTCGCTCCAGGCATAGTAATAAGCTGCAAGTTGGGATTTTTTTCAATTCTGGAATAGTCTTGAGGTGGAACAGGCATAATGAAGTCCACGTCTCCAGAAAGCAAAGCGGCAACTCTGGTAGCGTCATTTTTAATGGGTGTCAAAATAATTTCATCTACATTACCAGAGTTTTTGTCCCAGTAGTCCTTAAAAGCCTTTAAAATCCATTTTACTCCCTGTTCTCTGTAAGCTACAACATACTTTCCTGTGCCAGATTCGTGAGAATTGGCAAAAGAAGGACCAGTCTTGACAATAGCATCTTTAGGCTGACCATTCTCGTCTTTGCCAGTATAAAATTTGCTGTCCATGGGGAAAATATAGGTAGCCATGTTTAAGAGCAAAGGATATGGCCCCTTAGTGATGATATCAATGGTATAATCATCTACAATTTTGGGCTCAGCAAAGGGCTCAAAGAGGCCTTTAAAGTCTGGACTTTTTTTCAAACGAGCCATGGTCCAGGCTACATCTTTGGCAGTAAAAGGATTGCCCGAATGAAATTTTACCCCTTTACGCAAATAAAAACGCACAGTTGTGGGATTTAAGCGTTCCCATTTTACTGCCAGACGAGGTTCAAATTTCATATCCTGAGTCCAGCGAACCAAGGGATCAAAGACCAGTTGGGAGTACTGCAACATCCCACCAGAAAGTTGAACATGCGGATCCATGGATACAGGATCTGCGTCCATGGCCAATCTTAAAGTTTTAGCATTGGCCAAACCAAACAAGCACAGACTAAGAAGAATTCCTAGTCCAAGAGAAAAAGTTTGCGCATACAAAACCTCCCAGTTAAAGGGTTTTTTTAAAGGTTTAACAAAAAAACAAAACACCCCCTCCAACCATTATCGCCTCCCCTTTAACTGAAATTTTAAAACTGCGCTAGTATGTTTTTTTAGAGTTTCGCTAAAAAAATGGGAACCATCTCCTTTAGCTACAAAGTATAAATAAGAATGTTTTTTAGGCTGTAAGGCTGCCTTGAGAGAGTCAAGGCCTGGAGAACAAATAGGTCCAGGTGGTAATCCCTTATATACATAGGTATTGTAGGGATTAGTTTTATCTTTAAGATGAGATTTTTTCAAGTTTCCATCAAAATCTAACCCTAGTCCATAGATTACTGTGGGATCACATTGAAGGAGCATGTTTTTTTTCAATCTATTAAGAAAAACTCCAGCAATAAGAGGTTTTTCCTCTGGTAAAGAGGTTTCTTTTTCTATTAAAGAAGCCAAAATTACGGTTTTTTGAATTTGATCTGGAGAGAAGTCTGGAAATAGGTGGGCAGTTTTTTGTTTAAAGGCGTTGAGAAGTAAAAGGACTAATTCTTTAGCAGTGTATTGTTTGGTTTTGGACAGAAAGTAAGTACTGGGAAATAAATATCCTTCCAGAGAGGGGCCTGGAATATGGAATTTGTTTTTTAACTCTGCATCAAAGACGGCCCTTTTAAATTCTTCAAAGGAGACAAACCCCTTTTTTCCAGAATATGGGCTGTTTGCCACCAGGTTAAACCTTCTGGTATGGTTACAGGAAAAAGAACCTCTTTCCCTGAACATAAAAGGTTATAGATTTCTTCTAAGGATAGGTTGGGATTAAATTCATATATTCCTGCTTTTATAGATTTAGAAGGGGAAAAAATTTTTTTAGCTAGTTTAAATAAAAAGATATCTCCAATAATTTTTTTTTGTTTTAATACTTTTAATACTTCATTAGTAGGAGTCTGGGGATTTATTTCTAAAGTTATACTATTAGTATTTAGTCTTTTTTGAGGTTGTTTCCAAAAAATATACAGATAGTAATAACTACCTATAACTAAAAGAAGTAAGGTTATAAAAAAATAGATAAAAACTTTTTTCATGATGTAGTTTGAAAATAGGAGTCTAAAATAATGACAGCTGCGAGTTGGTCTATATTTTTTTTATCTTTTAATTTTTTTTTACTAGCAGAAGATTTTAATATTTTTTCTGCTTCAAAAGAAGTCAGGGCCTCATCTACACTCAAGACAGGTAAGCCTAACTTGGAATTTAAGCGTTTAATAAAATTTTTTACCTGTCTGGTAGTTAAAGATTCCTCTCCATTTAAATACCTGGGTATACCTATTACTATTTTTTTTATGTCTTCTTTTTTTACTATTTCCTTTAGTTCTATAAATAGGCTCTCATTATCTTTTTTTCTAATGTCTTATAAGGAAAAGACATTTTAAACTCTTCATATCCTAAGGCCAAACCTATTCTTTTTAAACCAAAGTCTATTCCCAATACTTTACTCATTATATATCTAGTATAATTTTATTATTTTCTTTTTTGCTTTTTTTGATCTTTTTAATAAAATCATTTTTCCACTTTGGTCCGCCTATGCACATGCTAAGATATTCTACGGTATGCAAAACTGAATATTTGTATTTTAAAATATTCAGAGCTCTTTTAATACCAATCTTACAAGAGGGACAGCCTACAATTATGGGTAGATGAGTAGGGTAGTCTTTTAAATCTTTTTTTAAGTTTTCTAATTTTCTTTCTCTTATTTTATTATATATTTCTGGAGAAGTTAAGGCTCCAAGTCCGCTTTCTCCACAACAACCAGGAGTTATTTGAACTGGGGTTTTGAGATAGCTAGATATGTTTTTAGCGTATACTTCAGGACTTTTTACTGGATTTACTCCTACCCACTCACTATGACAGGCAGGATGATAAATTATTTTATCTTGAGGAATAGAGCAAAGCTCAGGTAGATGGTTTAAAATAAATTGAACTACATCCAGATGCGTAATTGATTGATTATTTATTTTTAAGTTATAATTTTGCGTTGCTTCTCTACAGGTACCACAGGAAGTTAAAAAGAAGTTTAGGTCTTGATTTTCTTTTTGAGAAATAATCTTTTCTATGAGGGTTATATTGGACTCTCTTATTTTGGAGTAAGCATTTTGAGCTCCGGATACCAATAAAGGATAACCGCAGCACAGATGTTTTGGTGGTATTACTACTTTTACTTTGCTTTTTAAGAGTAAGTAGATACTGGCCAGGCCAATACTTCTATAAAATACACTGGCCCCACATCCTGGAAAGTAGAAAACAGTTGTGCTATATTCCTTAGGAGTAAAAATAAAATATTTAGAGGTATCAATTGTTTCATAAAGATTGAGAAACTCAGTTTCTGGACCTTTTTCTTTAAAAAGGGGATTGTTTATTTTTTTACGCCAGACTTCAGGTACAAAAGGAATTATTTTATTTTGTATTCTCTGTCCAATGCTAACAAATTTGGCGCTTTTGGGTATATATTCTTCAGGATTTTGCGATATTAAATTGAGTATTTTGTGTTTGATGGGATGGCCTGAAGACTCTCTACCTTCTAAAAAGTTTCTTAGCATCAAAGCTACTTCTGCATTTTTTATTTTTACAGGACAGACAAAGGTACATTTACCACAAGCTGTACAGTGTTCCATTATTTTTCTTAATCTATGCAGCAATTCCTGGTCAGGCTCTCCTGTTAGCAGCTGGGTATAATAAATTGCTTCTATAAGGGCACCAAGGGTGATATTTTTGTTTCGAGGATGAAAAAGAAGCCCTTTTTCTGGTAGATACATAGGGCAGACTTGTTTGCATTTACCACAACGAGAACATATTTGAATGTTTTTTAAGAGAGTGATTAATTCTTGTTTTTCGCTTTCCTTTAAAGCACTTCCTTTTATATCCTGGATTAAGTGGTTAAAGGAAAAGGTATAGGGTTCTACTGGTAATTCTTTTTGGATCAATTTCTTAGGATTAAAGATGTCATTGGGATCAACTATACTTTTATATTCTCTAAGGGCTTTTATCTTTTCCGTTTCTAAAAAGTTTATTTTAGTTACTCCAATTCCATGTTCACCAGAAATTTGACCTCCCAATTCTAATACCTTGGCAAATATTTTTTCTGTTGCCTCTTCTGCTTGGGCCAGCATTTCTAGGTCATTGGAGTTTACAGGAATATTTACATGGCAATTGCCATCGCCTGCATGCATGTGATTGGCAATTTCAATACGAGTAAGAAAAAGTTCATTTAAAATATTATCCAGATCTACTTTTAAAGCTGAATATCTTGACTTCAAATCTTGAAAGAAAAAGCCTATTTGTACCTGTAACTCCTGTTCAGATAACTGGTCCTTATTTATTTTATTTTTTAAGATTTTTGAAGCTATATCTAGTTCCATGTGAATAAATTCATCTTCTATGTCTATACCAGGAAGATTTTGTACTTTTTGTAAAGCTTTTCTATAGGCTTTAGCTAAATAATATAAATTTAAATTTTCCAAAAAATCAGAAAAGGCAGGTACTGCTTCTAAGGGAATAACCACATCTTCATTTATTTTGAATCCACTGGTTCTTTTAGTAATGGCCGAAAGTTTATGTCTATCTTCCCAGAAAATTTCTGCTTCTTTTTCATCTCTAGCTACAAAAATATCTACTCCTTCATAAGGAGAGGTTAGTTCTACTATTTTGTGTACAGCATCTTCTAAAGCTTCTAGGTCATCTGAATCTAACTGGAGAAGTAATACAGATATGGGTTCACCTTCGTAGCGGGTTGATTTTTTTTGATACTCGATAGCCTGGACATATTTAATTCCAAATTCTTCTAAAGCTGAGATTTTAACCAGATCTCCCTGGGTTCTTATGGTATCTCTTAATTTTACAATATCATTGATGACCAGAGCTGCATTGCGCATGGATTTGCCATAAAATTCTAAACAAAGAGTCCTGGACAGGGCAGGTTTGGGATGGAGTATAAAGCAAATTTCAGTGATAATGCCATCAACACCTTCTTTTTGAATACCAGGAAGTCCTCCTAAATATTTATTGGTTACATCTTTGCCCAGTCCTGCTTTTCTTATTTCTTCTCCTTTTAAGCGAATTACCTCTTTTAATTTTCCTTGCTCGTTATAAATTTCAAAAGTAGCTGTTTCTTGAGGTAATATTTTATGACGAGGGTGATTTTTTCTCTTTACCTCTATTAATTCTCCAGTGGGCAAGATCATTTTGTAGCTTAAGATATTGTCCAGAGTGGTTCCATATTCAAAAGCATAAGGACCACCAGCATTTTCAGCTACATTTCCGCCCAGAGAAGAAGCAGCCTTGGAAGCAGGATCTACGGTCAAAAGTAAGTTATATCTGGCAGCAGCCTTTATGGCATCTAAGGTAATAACTCCGGCCTGGACGCAGAGATAGAGATTATCCGGGTCAATTTTAAGTATTTTTTTTAGCCTGCTTAGACTTAAAATTACAGATCTTCTTCCTGCAGGTACTGCTCCACCAGTAAGGCCAGAGCCACCTCCACGGGGAATAAGGGAAAAGTGAAGTTCGTTGGCTAATTCAATGATTTTTCTAATTTGAGTGGTACTTTCAGGAAAAAGGACCATAAGGGGAAGTTCCATGCGCAGGTCTGTGGCATCAGTAGAACATTCAGCAATGGCATTGGGTTCTAAAGATATTTGCTCTTCTTCCATAAATTGTTTTAGTCTTTTAACTACTTTTTGCTTAAAAGCTTCATCCTGCTCAAATTCTTTCCAGTAATTTTCTAAACAGGTGGAAATTATTTCATAATATTCTTCAGAAAGAGAGGTCCTTTCACCTTTCAGGCGGGAAAAAACACTTTGCCTTACCAACTGGGGCTTGATAAAAGGATTATAACGAATAATAAAAATTTCTGCTGCCAAACTGAGCGCCAGGTTTTGAACACTTTCTGGCCAAGCACGAAACTGGTTGAGATTTAATTTTAAAACGCGCTTGATTAGTCGCTCAGAGGCCAGAGAAATATGAGGTTTTCTTTGACTCATTTTTTGTTCCTATTGCTTAAACTTGTAAAAAGTAAAAGTGAAGTGTAAACTATTTTTATTAGTTTTTATTGTTTTAAAAAGCAAGAGAGAAAATTGTCTGTTATTTTAGGCTATTATAAGGAGAAGAAGGTTTGGAAAAATTAGAAAAAAGTATTTTAGAAAAAATAACCAATCCTCAGCTAGTAAAAGAATTAAGTTTAGAAGAGCTCACTTTTTTGGCTCAAGAGATACGGGATTTGATTATTAAGGTTGTGGCCCGCAATGGAGGACATCTAGCTCCTTCTTTGGGCGTAGTGGAGTTAACTTTGGCTTTATTGCATGTTTTTGATCCCAGAGAAGATAAATTTATCTGGGATGTGGGGCATCAGGCCTATGCCTATAAAATCCTTACTGGCAGAAAAGATAGTTTTCCCACTTTAAGACAGATGGGAGGAATTAGTGGTTTTCCCAAACCAGAAGAAAGTCCTTTTGATCATTTTGCAGTAGGGCACTCCAGTACTTCTATTTCTGCTGGGTTGGGAATGGCAGTGGCCAGAGATTTATTGGGGAAGAAAAATAAAGTACTGGCAATTATTGGTGATGGCTCCATGACTGCTGGGCTGGCTTATGAAGGGTTAAATCAGGCTGGGGGGTTGGATAAGGATCTGGTGGTGATTTTAAATGACAATGAAATGTCCATATCCAAGAATGTAGGAGCCTTGTCTTCTTTTTTAAGTCGTAAACTTTCCTCTCGCTGGATGATAAAATTTAAACGGGATTTTGAAAGTTTCATAAAACAAATTCCCAGGATTGGAGAAGATATTTTAACCTATGCTAAGAGAAGTGAAGAGGCCTTAAAGAGTTTTTTTACTCCTGGGATTTTGTTTGAAGCCTTTAAATTTAATTATATTGGGCCTGTAGATGGGCACAATCTAAAGAAATTAATTACTGTTTTTGAAGAGGTAAAGGAATTAAACATTCCTGTTCTGGTGCATGTCCTGACCAAAAAAGGTAAGGGATATGCACCTGCAGAAAAAAATCCAACCTATTTTCATGGCGTTGGCTGTTTTGAACCAGAAACAGGCAAGGCGAAAAAAATAGCTGCCTGTAGTTTACCCACTTATACCGAAGTTTTTGGCAGGACTTTATGTCAATTGGCCAAAGAAGACTCCAGGATTGTAGCCATAACTGCTGCTATGCCCGAGGGTACAGGGCTTTCTTTTTTTGCTGAACAATTTCCAGAGCGTTTTTTTGATGTGGGAATATGTGAACAACACGCAGTTACTTTTGCTGCTGGTTTGGCCAAAGAAGGGTTTAAGCCAGTGGTAGCCATTTATTCTACTTTTTTACAAAGGGCTTATGACCAGATAGTGCATGATGTTTGTTTGCAAAATCTACCAGTTGTTTTTTGTTTGGATCGGGGTGGCTTGGTAGGAGAAGATGGGCCTACTCATCATGGGGCTTTTGACTTTTCTTATTTGAGGCATATCCCCAACCTGGTAGTTAGTGCTCCCAAGGATGAAGCAGAATTGCAATTGCTTTTGTACACTGCTTTACAAGCTAATAAGCCCTTTGCTTTACGTTATCCCAGAGGAGTGGGAAGTGGAGTTGCTTTGTTAAAAGAATTTAGAACCCTTCCCCTTGGTCAAGGAGAACTCTTACGGGCAGGGCAGGATGCGCTAGTACTGGCTATTGGAAGTAGGGTGTATCCTGCTTTAGAAGCTATAGAAGAAATTAAAGAGTTTTCAATAGGTTTATATAACTTAATTTTTGTAAAACCCTTAAGTAAATCTTTATTAGATATGATTAAAAATTATGATAAAATTATTATAGTTGAAGAAAATACATTGCAAGGTGGATGTGGAAGCGCTATCTTAGAATTTTTAGAGGAAAATGATTGTTTAGATAAGATAAAAGTAAAAAGAATTGGACTTCCAGATATGTTTATTGAACATGGTAATGTTAATAAATTAAGAGAAAAATATGGAATAGATAAATCGTCTATAAAAGAAAAAATTTTAGCTTTTTTAAGGAGATAAAATGGATATTTTGCAAAAAAACACTTTATTAAAAAATATTTTAGAAGAAAATTTAGATTTTTTAGCTCAGACCGAAGATTTAGCTAAGGATTTGATTGTTAAAAAGCTAAGTCAAGGACAGATGGTACTATTAGCCAATCCTAAACATAAAATTAAACCCTTGTTGATTGGTCAACCTAGTAGTATTAAAGTAAATGCCAATATTGGAACTTCTCCGTTTGTCAATGACTTAAAACTTGAATTAGAAAAGGTAGAATATGCTAAGCATTTTGGCGCTCATACTTTGATGGATTTATCCACAGCTGGTAATTTAGATGAAATAAGAAAAGCGATTTTAGAGAAATCTTCTTTGCCAGTTGGTACTGTTCCCATTTATGCTGTAGCCCAAAAATATATAGCCAAAGGCGAGGATCCATCTCAGTTTAGCTGGAGCGAACTTTTGGAAGAGATTGAAAAACAGGCAGAACAAGGTGTTTCCTTTATGACTTTACACTGTGGAGTGAGTGAGCGAGCCGTATTGCTGGCTGAAAAGGAAGATAGAGTCCTGGGGATTGTGAGTAGGGGAGGGTCTATTCTGGCCAGATGGATTTTAAAAAATAAAAAAGAGAATCCCTTATTGGAAAACTATGGTGATATTTTAAAGTTGGCTAAAAAATACAATTTAACTTTAAGTTTAGGAGATGGTATGCGTCCGGGAGCTGGAGATGATGCCGGAGATAGTGCGCAATGGGAAGAGGTAATTACTCTATCTGAGCTTACCCTAGAGGCCTGGAAAGAGGGCGTGCAGGTGATGATTGAAGGACCTGGGCATGTTCCTTTAAACTATATTGCAGAGCAGGTAAAAGTAATGAAGCGCCTTTGTCATCATGCACCTTTATATGTGTTAGGGCCTTTACCCACTGATATTGCTCCTGGTTATGACCATATTGCCGGAGCAATAGGAGGGGCATTGGCTGCCTTAAATGGGGCAGATTTTCTTTGTTATTTGACTCCAGCAGAACACTTAACCTTACCCTCTTTAGATGATGTGCGTGAAGGAATTATAGCTTCTTTGATTGCAGCTAGTAGTGCAGAAATTGCCCTGGGTAGAAGACCAGCTCAAAAAAGAAATTATGCCATATCTAAGGCTAGAAAAGAACTTGATTGGGAGAAGATAAAAGACCTTGCCTTGGATAGAGAAATGGTATGTTTCCGAAGATCTAATTTTGAGGATAAGGAAGAATGTGCTATGTGCGGAGAGTTTTGCGCTGTAAAGATGCTTAGATAGTGAGATGAGTAATAGATATTTAGAACGAGAAGTAAAATTTAAACTTAATAATTTTGAAGAGTTAGAAAAAATATTACAACTTCTTAGAAAACAGGGGCAAGAAATAGTATCTTGGTTTTTTGAAAAAAATTTGGTTTTAGATGATTTTAAGGGCAGCCTTCAAAAAAAAGGAGTACTTTTGAGGTTAAGGCAGGATAAAAAAGCCAGGATTACGTTAAAATTGCCTGTTCAAAACAGTTCTTCTGAATTTAAAGAGAAATGGGAGTTAGAGGTTGAAGTAAGTGATTTTGTTTCCATGCAGGATATTTTTAAAGAGCTTGGGTTTAGAGTTAGCTTTAGTTATGAAAAGTTTCGTACAATCTGGAAGATACAAGAAGTCCTTGTGTGTTTAGATATACTTCCCTTTGGCTTTTTTTTAGAATTAGAAGGTAAAAATCTAAAGACAGTGGCAAAAAATCTGGGCTTTTCCTGGGAAAACGCTATTATTGACAATTATTTTACACTTTCTAAAAAATCCAAAGAGCAACGACTTGTTTTTAATTCTCAGGAAAAGGCGTATTTTCAACAAAAATTTTTTGATTTTTAGGAGATTTTGCATTTGTTTCTTTACATAGGAAGGAGAAATAGGTAAAAGAGTTCCTAATTTTTTAATAGTCATATTTTTGAGAGGAGGGTGGGATGGATTTGATTTTAAAAAAAGAAGATGTGGAAGAACTGGAGACCATTTTAGATAAGCTAATAGAAGAAGGTGGAGCCACCTATGCTTTGCTCACAGATTTAGCTGGAAATCTTATTTGTAGTTCTGGAAAGGCAAAGGTTGATGCTACCTCCCTGGCTGTTTTATCCGCTGCCAATTTTGCTGCTACTAGAGAAATTGCAAAGCTTATAGGTGAAAAAGAATTTTCTTTACTTTTTCATCGAGGAGAAAATGAAAATATTCATTTTACCCATATTACTTCAGATGTACTCCTCATTGTTTTGTTTAAACCTTATGTTTCTTTAGGGTTGCTGAGACTGAAAACTGATGCTATAAAAAAAGAGATTCAAAATTTTCTAAAAGGGTAGAAAGATGGCCCTTATAAATTTTAAAGAAAAGATTATTCAGGTAAAACTTGTCTATTATGGACCAGGGAGAAGTGGGAAAACGACTAATTTAGTCTATATTTATAATAGATTAAACGAAAAGATGGGTAACTCTTTAACCAGTAAGCTTATTTCCATTGATACTAAAGGTGAAAGAACTTTGTATTTCGATTTTTTCCCTTTGGAGTTGGGAAAGGTTCAAGGTTTGGATTTAAAAATCCAGCTTTATACAACTCCAGGTCAAGTTGTTTATAATTCTACTCGAAAGTTGGTATTAAAAGGAGTCGATGGAATAGTTTTTGTGGCTGACTCTTTGTCTAGCAGAAAAGAAGCTAACATAGAATCTTTGCAAAATTTAGAAGAAAATTTACAGGAATATAACTTAAAATTAGAAGACATTCCTTTAGTATTTCAATGGAATAAAAGAGATTTAGAGACTGATGTGCCTTTGTTGAGTATAGAAGAGATGCAGGATGATTTAAATAAAAAATATAATGCCCCTGCTTTTCCCGCCAGTGCCCTTAAGGGATATAATGTTTTTGAAACCTTAAGAGTGGCCTCTCGACTTACTTTAAAGTACGCGTTACATAAAATAAGTGCTAATAATTTGGCTGTTGGGGGATAAGATGTCCAAGAGCATGGAAGAATTTGAAATAGATTTAGAAGGATTGGAAGCTGAATTGTCTAATCTGGACAATTTTTTAGAGGACACACAAGAAGATAACTTTTTACAGAGAGAAAGTCTTTTTAAAAAGGTTTGTCTTTTTTTGGAAAAAGGAGAATTTTCTGATCTTAACAATTTGATTCAAGATTTAGGCAAGCTTCAATTTGAAGATAAAAAATTAGAGAATTTTAGAAAAGTAATTAAAAACTCTTTGGTCTTGATATCTATTCATAGAAATATTTTTGAACTTTTTTACTTTTTAAAAAATAATACTGATAAATTTTTAAATACTAAAGATGAAAATATTTTAAAAAGAATGGTTTCTTTTTATAAAAAAGCTAAACAAAATAATACAGGTAAGGCTGAAAGCAGTGAACTGATAAAAACCATTGAAGAGGTTATATCTTCTAAATTACATGAAATAAATATAAAAATTGAAGAAAACCAAAGAATACTACATAGAATTATAAGTAAAGAAGCTGAGGTAATTGAAAAAGAGAGGAAGAAATAGAAGAATATTTTAGTGGAAAAGGTCTTTATGCTAAAGTTAAAATAGATAACTATTATGTTCTAGATAATGAATATATTTTGAATCAATTTAAAATCAATAAAAACAAAGCTAAAAAACTTACCAAGAAAAGTTTTATTAAGCTAAAACAGCTTTTGTCTCCTTTTTCTTCTCCAGTAAAAGATGCTAGAGGAGAGTTACGTAAATATTCAGCTAAGCAGGCAAAAGAGTTAAATATTTATCCCCTTCATATTTCTAAAATGTGCAAAAATCCCAAATGGGCCTTGGTGGTTGACTTGGGAGAAGAAAAAATGGGAGTAATTTTTGCAGAAGAAATAGATAATAATTTAATAGAAGGGGAGGTAGAAAGGGATATATTAAGAAGTGGGTCTTCTACTTTTAAAATTTTGAATCCTAAAGAAATGTGGCAAAAACAACAGGAAGAATGGGAAGGTTTTTAATAGATGCTGAAAGGTAAGCTGGGATCAGTATCTTTAATTAGTGTGGTCCAGATGTTTCATCAAGATGGTAAATCTGGAATGCTTACCATTTATCAGGATAATTATGTTATTGGAAAAATATTTTTTTGGAAAGGAGATATTGTTTGGTCTAAAAAGGGGAATTTAAGTGGCGAAAAGGCCTTTTATCAATTGATGAATATAGAAGAAGGAGATTTTACTTTTGATCCCAATGTACAGGAAAGTGAAAGAAATATTGAGGTTCCCTGTGAATATCTCTTGTTAGAAGCTGTAAGAAAAAAGGATGAACTTAAAGAAAAACAACAGCAAATAATTAATTTAATTAAAACTCGTATTAAGGGAGTAAAGAGTATAAATTTTTCTTTTTTATATAGAGAAATCTTTAAGATATTTAATACCATTTCTGGCCTTGTGGATTCTGGTGAAGTAAAATATATGTGGCTGGAAAACGAGAAAGGGTTTATTTTTATTTTGCCTGTAGAAGGAACTATTTTAGAAATAAAATTTTTTGAAAAAGCTTACCCTCAAGAGGTTTATTCTCTGGTTAAGCAAATATTGGAGGAGGTTTAATTAGTGCTGAGACTACCAATTTTTCCTTATTATTATGTTAATCTCCATTCTTCCTTTATTTTATTAGATGAATTTTTATCTTTTTTAAAAAAAGAAGAATTTAATGGTTTTTTAGAATTTATTTTTCCAAATAAAAAGAATTTTATATTTTTAGAAATGGGCAATTTTTATCAGGGAGTTAGTGTAAATAAAGAGATTAATTCTTGTACTTTGCAAGATATTCAAAACGATTTTGTTTTAAATGTATGTAAGTTGCCTGAAGATGAATTAATTTATTGGTCAAATTTATATTATAGTAAAATATTCTACGAAAATTTAAGCACTGATTTTACTGATACTGTTAAATTAATTAATAAGTTGAAAGCAGAAGGTTTAAATGGAGTTTTAAACATAAAATACAATAAAAACCATCTAAACATTTATTTTTTTAATGGAAATATTTTGGGGATATCTTCTAATGAAAACAATCGGTTTATTAGGGGTACTTCCCAGTTGTCAAATTTAATACCAACAATAAATGAAGCTGTTTTTAATGTATATAAAATTGTCTTTAATGAACAAACTAGTTTGGCTTCGGAATTAGAGCAAATCAAAAAAATCAAAAAAATGTTAACTGATTTATTTAACTATCTTAATTCTATTGATAAAAAATTTACTCTTAATTTAAAGAAGATGTGTTTAGCAGGAGCTAATAGGTATCCTTTTATTGACCCTTTTTCAGGAGAGTTTGAATATTCAAATGGAAAAGTTTATATTGACGATACTATTAATAGGCAAGAAGTAAAAGAAGGAGTTGCTTTTATATTAAATTCTATTGCTAATAATTATAAATTTTCTGAACAACAGGTAAGAGATTTACAGAAAATAATTGAAGATAATGGTTTAAAGGAATTTAATTTTTTAAAATAGTTTATAGATATGAATAAGATATTGAAAAAAATAATGGAGATTGAAGGAGTAAAAGGGGTTTGGTTAGTTTTAGATGGAAAATATTCTAGTGAAATAGCTCTAGATTTAAATGAAGAGATTAAAGACAAACTGGATCAAGTAGTTAGCTATTGTCAAGAAATAGTGAAAAGTGAAAAACTGTTTTTAGGATGTAAAGCAGAATTTGATTTGTTTATGATTGAAGTTTTAAATAATAGACAATATATAGTTATTTGGGCTAGTGATAAAGTTGATACTTCTATTCTAAAAATGGAATTAGATATAATCATAGAAGAAAATTTAAAAAATAATGATAGTTTTATAAAAAAATTTAAGTTTTGGTAATTAATTAATTAATGAAAAGTATAGTTGAGATATTAAATATATTTTTTAATGCTAAACATACTGGTTGTTTGTTTATAAGTGATGGAGATGATTTTAAAAAAAATTGTCGAGTTTATTTTTATAAGGGAAATATTTATGCTGCTGAATATCTAAATAAAGTAGGCTTTGATGCTTTGTTAGAAATTATAGCCTTTAAAGATATAAAATATAAGTTTTTTAATAATAAAAATATTAATAGAGAAGATTTTTCAATAGATACTTTAACTGTCATAAACAAATTAAAAGAGGCTAGTATGCTGGAACTAAACAAAAAAATTCGCTTTATAGCTGAAGAAAGAGAGGTTTCTTTTAGTGCAAAAGAATGGAAAATACTTGCCTTATCTCAGCATAAAATAAATTTAGATAACTTAATTAAGCTTTCTGCTTATTCTAAAGAAGAAGTGTTAAAAATAGTTAGTGGATTAAAAGACAAAGGTATAATAGAGTTGGTAGACACTTGGGAAGAAAAAGAAGAAAATAAGGTCAATAGTCGCAAGTATACTCCACGTGTTTTTTGGTCTACTTTAAGTGCTGAGCTTAGTAAAACCTTAGGCCCTGTGACTAAGGAGATTATTTTAGATGAAATATATAATTTAGAAGAGGATGTAGATAAATTTCCCATTAATAAACTTCCTCTTTTAATTGAAAAATTAGCCTCGGAAATAGATAATCCTAAAGTTAGACTGGACTTTCAAAAGAAAATGTTAGCAACAATAAAGAAATTGTAAGGAGGATTTCATGAGTATTAGGTGGAAATTTATTTTAATTTTTTTACTTACTTCTTTATTTCCTTTGATTTTAGCTGGAGGAGCTGGTTTTTATCATATTGAAGAAATTAGTAAAGTTGCCATTTCAGAAAGTAGTAAAAGTATAGAAAAGGCCTATGAACAATTAGTAGAACAAAAGACTTTGGATATAAAAAAGAGTTTAGAGCATTTTATTTCTATGAATATGATGACTCAAGAGAATTTTGATCTTCAATTGTTGCAGTTTGATCCTTCTTTTACTTCTTTTGGTGTTCAAACTTTTGGAAAAACAGGCTTTACTTATCTTGTTTATGGCGATAAAGATAAATACAAATATTTTTTGCATCCTAATCCTAAACTTATTGATCAAGATATAACTTCAGAAATAAGTAAAAATTTTAAATTAAAACAAATTTTAAGTTTGGCTGATAAACAGGGGGTTATGGGAGGATATGTTGAAGAGAAAGGAGAAAAATATTACTATGTAATAGCTAAAATCGCTTCTTCTCCTCTTTTTGTTTTTAGTAGAGTGGACTATAAAGAAATAGAATCTCCTATAAATAATTTAAAGTATGCTTTTAATGAGGAGAAAAATAAATTCTTGCTTCAATATCATATAGGTGGAATTGCTACAGGTTTAATAGTAATTTTAGTGGCTTTACTTTTTAGTATAAGACTTTCCAGGCCCATAACTTACTTAACAGAAGTAGCTGAGAGAATTAGTTTGGGAGAATTGGAAACTCCCATTGATATTACCTCTACAGATGAGATTGGAGATTTAGCTGATGCCTTGAGGAGGATGCAGGTAAGCTTAAGAAAGGCTATTCAACGCCTCCAGCGTCGCTCTCAAAGGAGGTAATAATATGTTTAAAAAAATAATTATTTTTTTAAGTCTTTTGCTCTTATTAGGAGTTGGCTTTGTACAGGCGCAACCAGTTAGCTTAATCCCCATAGAAGATAGCTATTATAAGAGTAAATTTGGACAGTATACTTATCCTACAGTTTATTTTTCCCATGAAGTTCATGCCAATGAGTATCAGATAAGTTGTAAATCCTGTCATCATATTTATAAAAATGGAAAAAATGTTTGGACTCCAGATGAACACAGTAAAACTTGTGCTGAATGTCACAATAAAACTAAAGTAGAAGCTGTGAATGCTTATCATATGAAATGTTGGGGATGTCATAAAAGGATAAAAGAGTTATATGAAAGTGCTGATACGCCTACTAGTCAGTGTAATAGATGTCATATTAAAGAGAAAGATTTAATCAAAGAGAAAAAAAGAATTCAGGTGAAACTAGAAAAAAAGGACAATAAGCTGTTTGAAATTATTCATAATTTAAAAGTAGAAGGTTTTTATTAAAAGGGGAAAAAATATGTCTGAATTAGATGTAAAAAAGATAGAAGAAGCAGCTTTTGCGGCAATTGATGATATTTTTTCAGAAAATAAAGGAAGTGATGATTTAATTTTAAATTTAAAATCTAAAATACTGGCCTTAGATTGGGAGTATTCAGACAAGGATATAAAAGAATTATTAGAGATTTTTCAAAACTTAAAGTCAAGATATACAGATAAAATAAATTCAGTCATTATTTTAATGATGTCTAATGTGGCTAAGTTTTTATTGCTGGCTAAAGAAAAATCTCCTGCAGATACCTTAAGTGTATTAGCTTATATAGTAGATTTTTTTGTTAAATATAATTCATCAGAAATAGATGAGAGTGAAAAAAAGAAATATATTCAGGAAATAAAAAGAAAGTACGCTAGATTAAAAGAAGCTATAAGTAAGGTAACTCAAGCTCAAAAGGATGATTTATCCGAGAAAAATAAAGAAGAAGTTGTAGTTATTGATAGTAAAGTTGAAACAGAAGAGGTAAAAGAAAAAATTCCTGAAGTCTCTAATGTATCTGTAGATAAGCAGGTTACTCCTGAAGATTTAACTAAAGTGATTACTCCTATAGTAAAAAAAGTAGTATCTCAAGTAGAGTATAATTTATCTACGATAATTGAAGAAAATTTTAAATATATAACAGAAAAGCTTCGTAAATTTGAAGATGCTATTGATAAATTAGAGCAAAAATTAGATAGCTTGTCAGAATTAAATATTTCTAAAAATGAAAGCACTTTTGCAAAGGAGTTTATTTCAGATAAAACATTAGACGCTAAGCCTTCTCCGAAAACTAGAGAATTTGACTTTTTACAAGAGGATAGTGAAATTAGTTTTGCTCCAGAAATAGAAGAAGAAAAAGCTGAAATTGAAGAAGTAAGTGAAAAAGAAGAGCTAGTAAAAGATGAAAGTAAAGATGTTTTTGATTTAGATAAGGAGCCAGAAAGTGCAATAGAAGAAGATGGTTTTGATATTGAAGAAAAGGTATTGGAAGCTCCTAAAGATATTTATCCTTATGTGCGTTTGTTTGAGTTAAAAGATAAAATTATAGCTTTAGATGATGAACTAATTTTAAACATGTATAAGGTATCTCCTTCAAAAGCAAAAAAGCTTTATAGTAAAGAAAGTTTTAATTTAAAAGAATTGGGTGGTTTGTTTTCTAAACTTTCTAAGAAAATGCGAGGCAGTTTAAGCGATAAAAAAGATAAAGAATTAAAGAAGTTAGAAGTTCAAGTATATAAATATCCAGATGAGCTGGTAGATAAATTTAAATATGCTATTTTAGTAGAAGGAGATCCCTATAAAGTTTTATTTGTAAAAGATATATATAAAAATATGCTTTTCTTGCCAGAAGATAAGCAAGATAATGATGAGGATAATGTTTTTGACTATAAGTATAAGATAGATAAAATTGGATATGCTTATTCTTCTAATTTATTATAGGAAGGTGAGTTGTCTTTATGACTCCTAATAAAAGTTTCCAGGTGCGCTTAAAGGAAGCAAAGATTTGTATAGAGCAAGGAATTTTAGACAATGCAAAGGATATTTTATTAGATTTACAAAAAAGATTAGAAAATGATGATAGTGAAGATAAGTCTTTAATCAGTTTAAAAAAGGAGGTAGAAAGGTTATTAAAAAAAATTGAAGAAAAAGATGAAGATTCTCCGAAGATAAAAAAAATAATTAAAGAAGGCAATCTTAATGAAATCTATGAAAGAGCATTAGTTTTTACTGAACTTGGAATTTATGAAGATGCTTTAAAGGACTATAAATATCTTATTTTATCTAATTTTAAAACTGTAGAATTAATTCCTAAAGTTATCAATTGTTTTCAAAGATTAGGGAAAAAAGTAGAAGTAGTTAAATTTTTTGATGAGATACTTAAAAATGATGAAGTTAAAGATGTATATAAAGATATTATAAGATTAGAAGTAGCTAAAATATTAGAAAAAATAGGTATATATTCAAAAGCATATGATTATTATAAAAATATTAAAAATCAAAAAGTTTTAGAAACTATTCAAGATAAATTAAGACTATTAGCGTCTAAGATTAAAGGGGGGTCTAAATATAGCTACATTCTAGAAACTTTTATTTCTAAGGATGATCTTCAGGAAGCTATTAAGAAGGCAAATAAAGAAGGTAAAAGTGTAGAATATATATTAATCCATGATTTTAAAATTCCTAAAGAAGAGGTAGGTAAATCTTTAGCTTTATTTTATGATTGTGATTTTTTTGAATTTAAAAAGAGTTATGCTCCTCCTTTAGAATTAATACATAACTTAAAAAAAGATTATCTATTAAATAATGTTTGGTTTCCGTTATTAAAAAAGAAGAACAAAATAATTGTGCTTATAGATGAACCAGATGACTTTTCTAGAACAGATACCATAAAAGCTATATTAAATAGCTATGATGAGTCCTTTATTTTAGAATTTGCTGTATCTATAAAAGAAGATATCTTGGATTTTATTAATTTTTATTTAGGAGATAAGATTGAACACTTAAGGATTGAGCTTAAAGAATCTGAAATGGATTTAGATGAATTAGTGGATGGAGTTGAAGATGATGTAGAACCTATAGAAGAAAAAGAAGATGTATTTTTATCAGAAAGTGATAGTAAGGTTGTTCGTTTTGTAAATAGGATTATTTTAGATGCTCATAAAAGAAAAGCTTCAGATATTCATATTGAACCTTCTCCAGGTAAAAAAAAGACTATAATTCGTTTTAGAATTGATGGTGTTTGTCAAAAATATTCAGAAGTTCCCAATAGCTTTGCTAAGCCTGTTGTTTCTCGTATTAAAATAATGTCCAATTTAGATATTGCAGAAAGGCGTTTGCCTCAAGATGGAAAAATAAAGTTTAAACAAAAAGGAAAAACTATACTGGAGCTTCGTGTTGCTACCTTACCAACTGTAGGTGGATATGAAGATGTGGTTCTGCGATTGTTGCATGCAGGTAAACCTCTTGCTCTTCCTGAACTGGGGATGACTGAAGAAAACATGGAAAATTTTAAGAAACTTATTGTTCAACCTTATGGCCTTATTTTAGTGGTTGGACCTACGGGTTCTGGTAAAACTACTACTTTACACTCAGCTTTAAGCTATATTAACACTCCGGAGAGAAAAATTTGGACTGCTGAAGATCCTGTAGAAATTACGCAAGAAGGATTAAGACAGGTAGAAGTTAAACCCAAGATAGGCTTAACATTTGCTAGAGTTTTAAGAGCGTTTCTGCGTGCTGACCCGGATGTAATTATGATTGGTGAAATGCGAGATGAAGAAACTGCCTCTACTGGTATAGAGGCATCTCTTACTGGTCACTTAGTATTTTCTACTTTACATACCAACAGTGCGCCTGAAACAGTTACTCGCTTACTGGAAATGGGATTAGATCCACATAACTTTGCAGACTCTCTCTTAGGGGTATTAGCTCAAAGACTTCTGAGAAGATTGTGTCCTAAATGTAAAGAAGGGTATCATCCGTCTCAAGAAGAATTTGAAGAGTTTGTGGATGAATACGGACGAGAACAGTTTTTAAAACTTGGGATTAATTATGATGAAGATCTTATTTTTTATCGGCCTGTAGGGTGTGATGACTGTGGAAATACCGGTTATAAAGGACGAGTTGGTATTCACGAATTATTAGTTAATAATAATAAAATCCAAGAGCTTATTAAGAAGAAAGCTCCTACTGAGGATATTCGTAAAATAGCACTGGAAGAAGGTATGAACACTTTAAAACAAGATGGCATGTTAAAATGTTTACAAGGTATAACAGATATTAAAGAGGTTAGAAGAGTTTGTATTAAATAGTTTATTGAATATTACTTTCTTTTTTGTTTATAAAAAAAAGAGGTCAATATTTTAAATATACATTTTGCTGCTACAGATTGAGATAGTACACTAAAGGGTTGAGGTGCTAATTCACAAAAGTCCATCCCCACTAAATTTAAAGGCCAAAGTTCGCTTATAAAAGTTTTAAACCATTCATAACTTATTCCACCTGGTTCTGGGGTTCCAACTCCAGGCATGATACTTGGATCCAGGCCATCAGCGTCAAAAGTTAGATAGAGAGGTCTTTTGCTGATAATTGCTTTACATTTTTCAGCCACTTGAGAAGGAGATAGATTTTCCCAAGGGAAAAAAGTTGTAATGCGGGGGGAGTTTTTTATCAGGTTCCACTCTTCTTTACATACACTTCTTATACCGATTTGTATAATTTCACAGCCCAATTCTAAACATCTATTCATAACACAGGCATGAGAGTATTTACTGCCTTCATACTCATTTCTTAAATCCGCATGTGCATCTATTTGTAATACTACTAAGTCTTTATAAGCTTGTTTATAGAATTTTACTAAAGGAAAAGTTATAGAATGTTCTCCTCCTAAAGTGCAAATAAAATCATTTTGAGGAACAAAGTTGTTTCGTAAAAAAGTTTCTATATCTTTTAAAAAAAATTCAACTCCGTGAACATTTCTATTTATTTCTGGTAACAGTTTAAAATAACAATATTCTTCTAAACTTATTGCAAGTTCTGGATCAAAACTCTCTATTTGAGTGCTTGCCTCAATAATGGCTTCTGGTCCCTTTTTAGTTCCAGTCCCATAACTTACAGTTCCTTCAAAAGGAACAGGAAGTACCCAGATTTTTTTCTTATTCTCTAAAGATGCAAAATCTGGCAAGTCAAAGAACTTACTTTGCATATAAATCCCTCTATTCGTTAGGGTATAAAGACTACAGCTGAAATTGTAGTAGTCCACATCCCACCTATTCCAGTAGTGACGCAGGGAGCAGACCAGGATCTAACAATTTTTCCACTCATAAGATAAATTTCTCTTCGTTCATCATAGTCTTTATTAACATCAAACTCAATACCTAAAGTTGTAGCCAGCATAGTAGAAGCTAAATCTTCCGCAAAATCACCTATTTCTTTTTCGTCTGCTCCAAAAGCAGTATGTTCAGAGATATAGCCATATTGATTTTTATCAGCAGGTAAAGCAATACCAACAGCAGATCCTACCAACCTCCCTTTTTCATTGGTAGAGTTTCTAGACATAACACAAAAAGTTATTTGTCCAGGAGAAAGTAGTTTAACTCCTTCTTCTAAAGGGATTAATTCACAATTAGGTGGAAAAATACTGGAAACATATACTAGATTTTGTTTTTCTATTTGAGCATCTCTTAAAGCTAATTCAAAAGATTGTAATTTGTTTTTGTGTCTTCCTATTCCGGTTGTAAAAAATGCTTTCGTTGGTACAAACATTTAAGGTCCTCCTATAATTTAGAATATTTCTTTATGAAAAAAGTTATGTTATTTTTTTGTAAAGTGTCTTGTATAGATTCATTTTCTTGTTTAGTTGAAATTATTTTCATCATAACGCGTGTCCATTTTTCTTTTTTTATATTTACTTCTTCTAAATATATTTCATGTTTATATTTTAGTGATAATTTTTCTAGTTTTAACTTTAAACTTTCTGCATCTTTTTTATTTTTAAAAGATCCACATTGATATATATACACAAATTTATCTTCTTCTTTTTCTATACTGTTTGTTGTTGGAAAAGAATTTGATTTATCTTGTTTTAAATTATCTTTTTTCTTAAGGCGTCTAAAAAGGTTAACTCTTCAGAGGGAATTATGTTTTCATCTTGTTTTATTTCTTTTTTATTTTCTATTTCAAGAAATGGAGGTTTATAACCTCTGCCTACAAAAATACCTAAAATAAAGCTCCAACACATCCCAATAAAAAAAATTAATACTATACAAGTTATACGTATTGGAGTAAGTTGCCAGGAAAATAAGTTTTTAGTCTTTTTTTTGTCCATTTTACATTCTGTTAGGGGCTTCTACTCCTAATAAGGATAATCCAGTATGAAGGATTTGTTTTACTCCAAGAAAAAGATTTATTCTTGTTCTAGTTAATTCTAAGTTATTATTATCCAAAATTGTATGTTCATTATAATATCTATGTAAAAGGCTTGCTAATTCTTGGAGATAAAAGCTTAAATGATGAGGAGAAAGGTTTTCAGCGCATATAGATATGGTTTCTGGGAATTTTGCCAGGCATTTAAGTAAATCTAAGTCTTCTTTTGTATCTAAAAGATGAAGATGGTTTTCTAATTCTTCCAGAGAATAGGATATATTTTTTTCTTTAGCTTTTTCCAAAAGAGAGCATATCCTGGCATGTGCATATTGTACATAATAAACTGGATTTTCTAAAGATTTCTTCTTAACCAGTTCTAAATCAAAGTCTAAATGACTATCACTTTTTCTAGTAAGGAAAATAAATCTGGCAGCATCTACGCCTACTTCAGAATATACTTCTCTTAAAGTTACAAATTCACCTGCTCTGGTGGACATGGCTACAGGCTTACCTTCTCTAAGTAAATTTACTAGTTGTACTAAAATAACTTGTAATTGTTCTGGAGATTTACCTAAAGCTTGAATAGCTGCTTTCATTCTGGGAATATATCCGTGATGATCTGCTCCCCAGATATCTACTACCAGGTCAAAACCACGTGCAAATTTGTCTGCATGATAGGCAATATCTGAGGCAAAGTAGGTAAGATCTCCACTGGACTTTTTAAGTACTCGATCTTTATCATCACCCCAAAGAGAAGTTTTTAACCATAAAGCTCCATCTTTTTCATAGGAAAATCCTTTTTCCTGGAGATAGGTTAAAGTTTTCTCAACTTCACCTCTTTGGACTAAAGATTTTTCAGAAAACCAAATCTGATGTTCCACTCTAAAATTTTTTAAATCATCCTTTATGTCTTCTAAAATTTTATCTTTTGCGTATTCTGTACAATATCTTAACCCTTCTTCTTCATTATTGAGTAAATTTTTTCCCTTTAACTCAATTATTTCTCTGGCTATATCATAAATATAAGTTCCTTTATAGCCGTCTTCTGGAAAATTAACTTTTTCTCCTAATAGTTCTTTATATCTGGACCAAACAGAACGGCCTAAAAGGTTTATTTGCCTGCCAGCATCATTTATGTAGTATTCAGTAGTTACCTCAAAACCAGCAAAACGCATTATTCTGGCCAGGCTATCACCTAAAGCTGCTCCTCTTCCATGACCGATGTGCAGGGGGCCGGTTGGATTAGCAGATACATATTCAATTTGAACCTTTTTGCCTTTTCCAAGGCTTAAACGGCCAAAGTTTTCTTTTTCTTGAAATATATTTAAAAGAATTTTTTGCCATACTTGAGGAGTAAAGGTGAAGTTAATAAAACCAGGCCCTGCTACTTCAATATTTTGAATAAATTCAATTTGAGAAAGCTCTTTTTGAATTTCTTCAGCCCATTTTCTGGGAGGCAAGTTGACCTCTTTAGCGGTAACTAAAGCCAGGTTAGTGCTTAAGTCTCCAAATTTAGGATCTGTAGGAGGATTAAGCACTCCTTTAGCTGGCCAGGATATATTGTATTTTTGTAAGATAGTCTCCAGTTGTTCTTTGAGATACTTTTTTAAATCCATTAGTTTTCTTCTCCTAAGATTTTAGTTTCTTCAAGAGTGCTTATTTTTTGGACTTTTAACTCAGGATGAGAAATAATTTGAGAAATCATTTTGGATAAAACACCTTTTGGCCCTAATTCCAGATAGGAAGTTATATTTTCCTTAAACATATTTTCTATGCTTTGGTACCACAATACAGAGGATACCATTTGTTTTTTTAAGTTGTCTTTTATATTTAGGGAGTTTATTTCCTTTAGGGAAGATACATTACAAAATATTGGATATTCAGGAGTTCTAAATTCTATTTTGTCTATCTCTTTTTCTAACTCCCTTGCTGCTTCTTGCATAAGTGGAGAGTGGAAAGCTCCATTTACATTTAGTTTTATAGCTCTACATTTAAAATTTTTAGATTCCTCTATAAGTTCTTCTATAAGGCTTTCTTCTCCGCTTACTACATATTGAAGAGGAGTATTGTAGTTGGCTATTAAAATAATACCTTTATTTTGTAATTTTTTCACTATTTCTTCTAATTGTTCTAAGGGTAGCTTCAAAATTGCCACCATGGAACCAGGAGTGTCTGAAGTGGCTTCTTGCATGAGACGCCCTCTAATGCTAACCAGTTTTAAAGTATCTTCTATTGAGATTACTTTACTGGCTGCCAGAGCAGAAAATTCACCCAAACTATGGCCAGCTAGAGCTACAGGAGAAAGTTTATTTTTTAAAAAATAAAAAAAGGATAAATTTACAATGGTAAGAGCAGGTTGAACATATAAGGTTTGAGATTGTTCTTGTTCATTTCCATCCCAATAGACTTCTCTTAAGGGAAGGTTAGATATCTTTTCTCCCAATTTCCAGAGTTCCATGGCCTCTGGCCAATATTCAGCCAGATCCCTACCCATATTTTTTTCTTGAGAACCCTGACCTGGAAATAAAATAGCTCCGCTAAAAGTCATAAGCACTCCTTTGCTACAAAAATCAAGCTTGCTAGAATAATCTTTTTGTCTTAGAAAGTCGAGAAAAATATAGGGTGGGGAAAAAGTGCTTACAGAAAAAAATATTAATATCAATATATCTTTGGATAAAGAAGAAGAAAATAAACTTAATGATTATCTAAATTTACTTGAATTTTGGAATAAAAAGATAAATCTGGTTGGATTTAAGAATGTAAAAGATATATATGACAATTTAATAGTCGATAGTTTTTATTTGTATGATTTTATTAAAGAAAAATTTAAAGAGAAAGATTTGATTTTTTTTGATTTAGGATCAGGAGCTGGTATCCCAGGAATACCTTTTAAAATCTTGTATAAAGAAGGAATATATTATTTAATTGAAATTAGAAAAAAAGAGTTGTTTTTTTAAAGAACTGTATACTAAAATTAAAATTAGAAAATACTTTTATTATTGATAGATATGCTCAAGAAGTTAATTCTTTATTGGGTAGAGCACATATAGTTATAGCCAGGGCCTTTAAACCCTATTTAGAAGTTTTAGCCCTGGCTAAAGACCTTCTTTTGCCTAAAGGAAAAGTTATAATTTTAGCCAATGAACAAACACCTAAAATAACGCCTTCTTCCTGGATCTTAAAAACGACTTATAAATACCAGGTAAAGAAAAAAAATCGTTACTTTTGGTTGTTTGAATTAAACATTTGACCTAAAGCAGAGTTTTTAAAAATTAATCTGGTAGCAACTTCATCTGCAACTTCTGCTAAGTCCATCAGTCTCTCTAAATAATCTAAAATTTCCATTCTTCTTTCTTCAGAGGAGTATTTGAAGTCTTCTTCTAATTGTCCAGATTTTAAGTAATTTTCTAAGTCAGTTAAAAACTTTTCATTTAGCATATTGGCCTCTAATCTAAATAAAATTGATTTTTGACCTTACAATTTTCATTGTTTCTTCAGCACTTTCTCTAGCCAATTTATTTCCTTTTTCTAAAATACTATCCACTAATTGGCTATCTTTATCTATGATTTTTCTTTTATCATGGATTGGTTCTAAAAATTTAATTAAATTATTTAACAATATTTTTTTACAATCTACACATCCCCATTTGGCTTGGGTACAATTGGTAATTATTTCTTCTTGCACTTCTGCAGGGGTCATTAATTTATGATAAGGGAAAAGATTGCATATATTTGGATTGCCTGGGTCATTTTTTCTTTTTCTATTGGTATCAGTTAGCATAGCTCTTATTTTCTTTTCAATAGACTTTATATCTTCATTTAAATAAATGGAATTACCATAGCTTTTACTCATTTTTCTACCATCTAATCCAGGCAGTCTGGCAGCTTCAGTAAGTTTGGCTTGAGGTTCAGGAAAGGTCTCACCGTATAAATAATTAAATCTGCGGGCTATTTCTCTGGTTAATTCCAGGTGAGGCAATTGGTCTTCTCCTACTGGCACTAATTGAGGTCTATATACAAGTATATCAGAAGCCATAAGTACCGGATAGCCCAGGAACCCATAGGTATTTAAATCTTTGGCAATAAGTTCTTGTTTAACCTCTTTGTAGGTGGGATTTCTTTCTAACCATCCCAGAGGGGTTAACATGGAAAGTAGAAGATGAAGCTCTGCATGTTGTTTTACCTGAGATTGTAAAAAAATGATGCATTTTTCAGGATTAAGCCCCACAGAAAACCAATCTTTTACCAATTCATAGATAAAATTACGAATTTTTTGAGGTTCACTGTACTCACTAGTTAAAGCATGCCAATCAGCTACAAAAAAATAACACTCATATTCTTCCTGGAAGTTTATCCAGTTTTTTAAAACTCCAAAATAGTGCCCCAAATGTAAAGGACCTGTAGGTCGCATGCCTGAAACTATTCTCTTTTTTCCATACTTTCTCCTTATCCTAAGATATAAAAGTAAATGAAGTTGAGAACAATATTTAAAAACTTATTAAATAGTCCAGTAAATAAGAATAAAATAAGAACAATAAAACCATATTTTTCCCAGGAAAGATAGGTGTAGGTCCATTTTTCTGGTAAAAAATAAGCCAGTATTTTGCTTCCATCTAGAGGTGGAATGGGGATAAGATTAAATACTCCTAAAATAATATTTACAATAACTCCTGCTGAAGAGATAAGATATAAAGGCTTGAAGAAATAAATGGTTAACCAACTATAAGGGTTGGGATTAAGCCAGGTAACTAACTTTAAAAGCAACCAAAAGCATATTGCTAAAATAAAATTAGCACCTGGACCAGCTATGGACACCAATAGGAGCCCCTTTTTTAGGTTTTTGAAATAAGCAGGGTTTATGGGAACAGGTTTGGCCCAACCTATTTTACGAGTAATTAAAAGCACCATAAGCCCCAGAGGATCTAGATGTTTTAAAGGATTTAAAGTTAACCGTCCTGCCTTTTTAGCAGTAGGATCTCCTAACAGATAGGCCACATAACCATGAGCTACTTCATGTAAAGTAATACCTAGTAAAAGAGGTAAGAGGAAAATGGATAGTTCTTGAATTATTTGACCAAAATGCATGGAGCTTTGGTTAGCAGCAAGTCCAAAAAGGCGCAAGCAATAAATTTATAACCGATCACAGGGAATAGATTCTAAGAGATTTTCTAGATAATCTGTAAGAGAGTTTTTTAGGTCTTTTAAATCAAAGTGTTTATTGCAGACACGGCAATAAAGGTTTACTTTTTGTCAGGAAGGTTTTAGCTTAAGAGTATGTTGACAATGTGGACAATTGGGTAATTTATTTTCATCTTTTCTCTTTAACATAAATGTAATTATCGCTTATTTTGAGGTGTTTGGCAAGAAAAATGAGTGGCAAAGACTATTTAGGAGAAGAACTCCTTTACAATCTCTTGAAAGAAAGTGCGGATAACTTTTTTGGCCGTAGAGTAAGGGTGGAAAAGGATATAGAATTCTTAAAAGAGAAGATAGAAGAATTAAAAAAAAGAAAAAATAGAATTGAAAATTTAAAAAAAATTTTGGCCTGGCTTTTAGTAACTCCTGACAATTGGAAAAAATTTTGGGAGTTATTAAAAGTAGATATTAGTTATCCAGAAAATTTAGATTTTAACAATTTTAATTCTTGTAAAATATCTATTTTCTTTTGGTGGAGATATAAAAATATTTTTTTAAGATATTATAATATTTTACACAAGGAAATAGAATATTATCTTTATGGAGAAGAAATATATGATTCTAAAAATAAGATGAAAAAAATAACTTTTAACTATAACTTGCTTTTTAAATTGATTGAGGAAATAAATAGAAAAATAAAAGATATAAACACCTTTTATACTCCAACTAAATTTTTACAATTTTCCAAAAAAATGACTATGAATGTAGATAATTCAGATATAACAGGTTCTATGTTTGTATATAATATAGATGATAATTTTAAAATCAAATCTTTAGAGCTGGAGAAAATGGGTATTCCTGCTTATCAGGAGATTCCCTTTGGTAAAAACACAGAAAAGAAGATTTCTAACTTTTTAAAAAAAATCTATAAAAGAAATAAAAAAGAAATAAAAAATAGACTTAAAAATATATGTTAAACTTAAATTCTATACCTAAATTACCTGGGGTATATATTTTTAAAGACAAAGATGATAATATTTTATATATTGGAAAGGCTAAAAACTTAAAAAAAAGAGTAAATTCTTATTTTCAAAATAATCTCAAGTCCATCAAAACTCTTAAATTGTCTTCTCAAATAGAAAATATAGAATATTTGGTTACCCATAGTGAAAAGGAAGCACTAATCCTTGAAGCAAACTTGATAAAAAAATATAAACCAAGATATAATATTTATTTTAGAGATGACAAGCAATATATTTATTTAATACTGAATAATAAAACTGAGTATCCATATTTAAAACTAACTAGAAAGAAAAATAATTTTAATGAGATATATGGTCCTTATACGTCAGCTAATCTTGCTAGAGATACGTTAAAAGTTATAAATAGATACTTTAAACTACGTAAGTGTGGTGGAAATTTAAAAAAAAAGAAAAGTCCTTGTTTACAATATCATATAAATAGATGTTTTGCTCCTTGTTTTTTTGAAATAAGCAAATCACTTTATTTATCTGAATTAAATAAGGTTAGATTGTTTTTAAAAGGCAAAAAAGAAGAACTTGTTAGTTGTTTAAAAAGTGAAATGTTTTCTTATTCTGAAAAATTAAATTTTGAAAAAGCTGCTGAGATAAGAGATAAATTGATTGCCATAGAAAAAACCTTAGAGCAACAATATGTAGAATTTAAAGAAGATAATTCTTTAGATGTTATAGATTTTTATATGGATGATTGGCTTATAAAAATGAGCGTTCTCTGCGTGCGTGAAGGAAAGGTTTTTGATAATTTTGTCTATTCTTTTGAAAATATCTACTTTGAAGACAAAGAAGATATTTTTCTCAAAATAATTATTCAATTTTACTTAACTAAAGATTATATTCCTGATAAGATAGTAACTTCCTTGAATATAAAAAACAATGATTTAAGTGCTTTTTTTCTGAATTTTTTAAAAAAAATATTATAATTGTTAATAACAGAAGAAAATATGCCAAACTTTTAGAGTTAGCCCGTTTAAATTTAATAAACAAAGAAAATAGTGATTCTGAAGATTTTATTTTTTTAAGAGACAACAATATTTATAGTATAGAAGTTCTGGATGTATCTCATTTTTATGGCCAAGATACTTTTTTGGGTTTAGTTCGTTTTGAAAAGGGAAGATTAGCTAAAGACAAGTATAGATTGTATAAATTTGAAAATTTAAATAATGATATTCTGGTATTTAAAGAATTTTTAAAAAGAAGAATAGGTAATAATGATTTACCTGATTTGTTTTTAATTGATGGTGGAAAAACACATTTAAAAAACTTTGTTCAAGAGCTAAAAAAATATGGCCTGCAAAATATAAAAGTGATAGCCATTGCCAAAGGGGATAAACGAAGTAAAAATTATCTTGAAGATAAAATATATTTTTCTTCTGCTAAAATGAAATTAGAGTTAGCTCCAGGAGATAAGTTTTCTTTATTTATTCAAAAGCTTAGGGATGAAGCTCATAGATTTGTTTTACAAGCTCAAAAAAGAGCTAGATCCAGGCGTTATACAAAAGACCTATTGTCAGAAATAAAAGGTATTGGCCCCAAGACAGCAAGACTTATCTGGCAAAAGTTTAATACCTTAGAGAGAATAAAAAAAGCTTCTGTAGAAGAATTAAGTCATATTGAAGGAATTGGTCTGAAAAAGGCCAGGATAATAAAAAAAGAATTGGAAAAATTATAACTACTAGCTACCAATAATTCTTAACAAAAAGACTAAAAACATGCCTAATCCTAAAGATACAATATAATTTACTCCCTTTTTAGCCAAAAAATAAGCTAAAATACATCCTAAAAGATAGGGAAGGTTAATGGTTGGATTATGGTTTTTAAAAGTTAATATTTCTTTTACAATTAGAGAGGAAAGTATCGAAGCTGGAATTAGTTTTAACCATTTTAAAAAATCTTGAGGTAAATTTATTTTGGAGAAAATAATTCCAGGAAGAGCCCTGGGAAGATAGGTTACTAAGCCCATAAAAATAATTGTGATTATTATTTGTTTTTCCATTTACTTATTCCTAGTCCAATTGTAGCTGCCAATATAGAAGATAAAATAACGCTTAAGTTATTCAAATTGATAAAGTTGAAGAATAGAGTAAACATACTGGAGATAAGCACCACCAGGATATGAATAGGCTTATTAATCTGCCAGGCAATAAGTACTGCAAACATACCAACTAGAGAAAAATCAAGACCGAATTTAGAAATATCTGTTATTAAATTGCCAAAAATTATTCCTAAAAATGTTCCGGTTATCCAGGATAAATGAGATATTATATTTATAAGTATTGATTTGTATATAGAATTGTTGTTTTTACTAAAATTAAGATAATGAAGAGAAAAGGTTTCATCTGTAAGTTCAAAAAAGAAAAGGGAAGAAGCTTTTTGGGCCATTTTTTCAAATATGGAGTTAAGGCCAAGGACATGAGAAGATGTCTTAAATTAACAATAAATGTAGTTATAATAATTACTAAGGGTGAAACTTTTTGAGCAAAAAGAGACACTGCAATAAGCTGAGCAGAACCTGCATAAACTATTATGGACATAAGCAAAGAGGCTAGGGGAGATAGACCTATTTTAATGGCCATAACTCCAAAGGTAAATCCTATCGTTATATAACCTAAGGCTATGGGAAGAGTTATTTTTAAAACCTGTAAAGTTTCTTGTTTCAAGTTGTCCATGCTCAATTTATAGCTTGTTTTTTGTATGGATAACAGATACAATTTTTCTTAAAAAAGGGCATAACAGATGGGCTTTAAATATACAGAAGTTGAATCAACCATTATTTCCTATCTGGAAAAGGGCTTACTTAAACCTGGAGATAGGCTTCCTTCCCTTAGAAAATTGAGTGTTACTCTGGGGGTTTCCTTAAGTACAGTTAATCAGGCCTATCTAAACTTGGAAAAACAAGGTTTAATTGAAGCCAGGCCCAGATCAGGTTACTATGTCCTTTCTTATCCTAATCATCAGTTAGATTATCCCAAGTCTCCCCAGACGGATTTTACCCCCAGAACTTTTAAAAGAAAGGACCTTATTTTAGAAGTTTTAAATGTGTTGGGTAATGAACAGCTTTTACCCCTGGGTATTATTGCTCCTCATCCTAGCTTGTTGCCATTAAAGGAATTAAACAGGGCTATGCGTTCTGTTTTGCAGGAAAATAGAGCAGAAATATTAAATTATGAAAAAGTAGAAGGCAATTTTTTGCTTAGAAAACAAATTTCTTTTGAATATCTGGATATTATTCCCAGTCTAAATCCAGAAGATATGCTAATTACCAATGGAGCTATGGAGGCTTTAAGTTTAGCTGTTAGAACCTTAACCAGACCTGGAGATAATGTTCTTATTCAATCTCCTACTTATTTTTGTTTCTTACAGTTTTTGGAAAATTATGGCCTGAGAGCCATTGAAATTCCTTCTAATCCTAAAAGGGGAATAAATCCCAAAGATGTAAGAGAAGCTTTAGATAGGTTTGAAGTCAAGGCCTGTATTTTTTCTGCTAACTTTAATAATCCTGATGGTAGTTTAACCACAGAAGAACAAAAAAAAGAAATAGTTGCTTTGCTTGCTCAAAAGGAAGTTCCTCTTATCGAAGATGATGTTTCTGGCGATATTTATTTTGGAGTTCATAGACCCAAAGCCTTTAAAACTTATGATCAAAAAGGTTTAGTTGTTTATTGTTCTTCTTTTCTAAAACCCTTTGTCCTGGATATAGAGTAGGGTGGATTCTTCCTGGACGCTTTTATAAAAAGGTATATGAATTAAAAGCAACAACCAGTGTATCCTCTACTACTCTTTGTCAATTAGCTTTAGCAGAATATTTTAAAAATAATTCCTATACAAAAAATTTAAAAAAATTAAATAAGCTAATAGAGTTACAAATGAAAAACATTCTAGTTGCCATAAACAAATATTTTCCTAAAGGTACTAAAGCAACTTCTCCTCAAGGTGGATCTGTCTTGTGGTTGGAATTACCTTTGCAAATAGATAGTATTTTATTTTTTCAAAAGGCCCTGGAATTAGGTATCAGTATAGTTCCTGGAAATATCTTTTCTACTCAAGATAGATTTAAAAATTTTATTCGCATAAGCTGTAATGGACTCTGGAATAAAGAAGTAGAGAATGGCATTGCCAGGTTAGGCCAGTTGGCCTATGAGTTAATTAACTAAATATTTTTAAACATTGTGATAAGGATGTCCATTTATAATAGTGAAAGCTCTATATATTTGTTCTAATAAGACCACCTGAGCCAACTCATGTGGTAGAGTCATCTTAGATAGGGAAAGAATTAAGTCGGCCTTTTCTTTTAAAAGAGGGCCATGTCCATAAGGCCCTCCAATGATAAAAACTGGATTTTTCTGCTGGTAAATAATGGTTTCTTCCAATTTTTTAGCCAGTTCTTTACTGGAGAATTGTTTACCTTGTTCATCCATTAAAAATAAATAGTCTCTATCTTCAACTTTTTTTATAATTTCTTCCCCTTCTTTTGTTTTTATTTTTTCTATATTTTTATCCTTTACATCTTTTATTTCTATTCTATTAAGATTAGCATATTTAGATATTATTTTGTTATAATAAAGAATAGCTTTTTGATTAAAGTCTTTTTTTACCTTTCCAACATATATTAACTTTATCCTGGAATTAAATTTCATTATATCATATATTGTTTCTTATCGTTTCACTAATGTTGTTCAAATCAGAGCAAAAAATAAATCCATTTTGTTTTAAAGTATTTATTTTATCTTCTAAGCTATTTTTGCCTTTTTCCAAAATAGCGCCTGCATGTCCCAAACGTTTACCTGGAGGGGCTGTTTGACCGGCAATAAAAGCAAAACAGGGTTTGGAAAAGTTCCTTTCTTTTAAATAATAGCTTAAATCTTCTTCTGCTGTGCCACCAATTTCTCCTAAGATAAGCAAGGCTTTGGTTTGAGGATCCTTTTCAATAAACTTGATTAGGTCTTTAAATTCGCTACCAATAAAAGGATCACCGCCAATACCCACACATAGAGATTGTCCCATACCAGATTTGCTTAATTGGTTGACACATTCATAAGTCAGAGTCCCAGAACGAGAAAAAATAGCCACTTGGCCAGGTCTAAAGATATCAGCAGGCATAATTCCTACTTTTAGTTTGCCCGGGACAATTAGCCCTGGCGTATTGGGACCAATAAGCACACTAGAAGAGGATTTTATTTTGGGTAAAATGCCAAGCATATCCTGCTGGGGAATGTTTTCAGTAATACAAATGATAAAGGGAATTTTTTCTTCTACTGCTTCTAAAATTGCATCTACTGCAAAAGCTGCTGGAACAAAAATAATACTGGCATCTATTTTAAAATTGGCACAAGCTCTTTTTACTGAGTTAAATACAGGTATTCCCTGGACAGTTTCTCCTTCTTTAAAAGGAGTTACACCTGCTACTATCTTGGTTCCATATTTCAACATTTGCTCTGTATGCAAAGAACCTTCTTTGCCAGTTATGCCTTGCACTAAAATTTGAGAGTTTTCATTTAAAGGAAAGGTTGTATCATTGTTTTGAGGGGTTAAAATAACATCTTCCTGATTAGTTGTTTTTTGATAGTTAAAATCTTTTTCTATTTTCAGACGATATTTTAAAAGCTTAATAGCTTCTTCCAGGTCATCTGCCAAAAATAACTGGGGATAATTTAAGTTTTTTATGATTTCTTTGGCTTCTTTATTTTTGAAACCAGAAAATCTAATGACGATTTCCTTGGGTGGAGGAGAGGTAAGTACTTTACTCAAGGCACTAGCAACTCTATCACAGGACAGAATGCCTCCAAAGATATTGATAAAGATAATTTGAACCTTGGGATCAGCAAACAAAATACTAAAGGCCTGTTTTATTCTTTCCGGGGTAGCGCCACCGCCTAAATCTAAAAAATTGGCAGGCTTTAACCCTGCAAAATTGAGCAAGTCCATGGTGGCCATGGCCAGACCTGCTCCATTAACTATCATACCCACAAAACCATCTAATTGATGAAAGCTAAGTCCATATTTTCTAGCCAAGTTTTCTAGTTCGCTTTTATGTTCAGGAGTATAGTATTCTTCCAAACTAGAGTTAATAGAAACAAAACTGTCATCCAGCTCTACCTTTCCATCTAAGGCTATAAATTCCTTATCCTTGGTTAGTACTAAAGGGTTTATCTCCAGTAAAAGAGCTTTATTATCTTTAAAGGCTAGAAAAATATTTTTTAGAAGTTGATAGTATTTTTTATATAAGGATTTATCCAGTTGAAGATGAAAAAAACTGTTTTTTATATGATAATCTTGTAATCCATAGTTGTCTAAATGTTGAATAAGCAAATTATCTTTTGAGGATTCTTCAATATTTATTCCACCTTCTCTCCCTGTACTAAATACTATGCTCTTGCTTTTTCTATGCACAGTAAAGGATAAATAAATTTCTCTCTGGATATTTACTCCTCTTTCTATTCTCAAAAAAGGTGGTTTTTCACTTTTTATTTCCAGATTTAAAATTCTTTTACTTTCTTGGATAAACTCGTCTCGACTGTTAACTACTTTAATTCCACCAGCCTTACCCCTTCCGCCAGTAAGCACCTGAGCTTTTATAACCCAGGGAAAGGCAAATTCTGGAGAAAAGTTTTCTACTTCAGCAGGTAAGACCAGATAGCCTTCTGGGACAGGAATGTTATATCTAGAGAAAAGGATTTTACTTTTATGTTCATTTAACTTCATACCAAGCTCCTTAAATTAAAGGCAATTGTCTTCCAGGGCAATTAAGTCTAAATATACTTCCCTTCTTCTAGCAACAGTTACTTTATCTCCATCAATTAGTAGTTCAGCTGCCCTTGGCCTGGAGTTGTATTGGGAAGACATGGTAAAACCATAAGCCCCTGCAGAAAAGACTGCCAAAAGATCATCTTTAGTAGGGGCTGGTATTTCTCTGTCTTGGGCTAAAAAATCTCCAGATTCACAAATAGGACCTACAATGTCTGCAGTTATTATTTCTCCCTTATTTTCCACCACAGGACTGATTTTATGATAAGAACCATAAAGAGAAGGTCGTATAAGGTCATTCATAGCTGCATCTACAATGATAAAATTTTTCTTTTTTGTTTTCTTGGTATACAAAACCCTGGTTACCAAGATTCCTGCATTGCCAGCTATAACTCTGCCAGGTTCCAAAATGAGAGTGAGGTCAAGTCCTTTTAATTTTTCTTTCAGGGCTTTTCCAAATTCTAAGGGGTGGGGTGGCTCTTCCTGGTTATAAGTTATTCCCAGGCCTCCACCCAGATCTAAGTACTGAATGTTTATATTCTGTTTTTCAATTCCTCATAGAAATCCAGGATTTTATCCAGAGCATCTAAAAAAGGAGAAATACTGGTCAATTGAGAACCAATATGACAGTCTATACCAATGGGTTCGATGTGAGAGAGTTCCTTAGCCAGTTTATAGCCCTGCAGGGCAAATTCTCTGGCTAGACCAAATTTATTTTTTTCCATGCCTGTGGAGATGTAAGGGTGGGTTTGGGGATCTACTTCTGGATTGATGCGCAAACTTATTCTAGCCTTTTTATTTAAGTCCTGAGCTACTTCGTTTATTTTTCTAATTCTTCCAGGGATTCCACATTAAACATTAAGATATCTGCTAGTAAAGCTTCTCTTATCTCGTGTTCTCTTTTCCCCACACCAGAGTAAACTATTTTTTGAGGGGAGATGCCTGCCTTTAAAGCTCTAAACAATTCTCCTCCAGACACAATATCCATACCAGCTCCAAGCTTACCTAGTAGTTTTAAGATACACAAGTTGGAATTGGCTTTTACAGAATAACAAGTAAGATGTTTTAAGTCTTCAAAAGCTGAATCAAAAGCTTCAAAATGCCTTTTAAAAGTCTTTGCAGAATAGATATAAAGAGGTGTGTCATATTCTTCTACCAATTTTCTTACAGGTATGTCTTCTGCAAATAATTCTCCATTTTTGTACTCAAAGTAGTGCATGTTAATTTTCCTCCATTTTATAAACATTGGAATAAAAATCATTTATAGCTTTATATACATTTTTTACCACCAACCTTATTCTAGAAAGAGACATATCTGGGCAATAGGTGACATGAAACTGTCCCTTTTCCTCTTCTAAAAATACAGATTGTTCTGTATTGGCTTCAAAAGGGCAGGTAGGACAAGATGTATCCTTATTTTCACCCTGGACCAGAATGGTTCTAATATTGTTTTTATCTCCTTTTATTTGGAGATATACTTTGTAACATTTATCTTTTTTTCTGCTTTTATTATGCTTACTTCCACTTTATCTTCCTGTTCTTGAGGGTTAGGCCAAACTTTTTTTCCACAAGCACTCAACAATAAACTAATAAAACAGAGCAATAATAAAATTTTAATTCTCATTTTTTCACCCATTTTTTTTGTAGTTTGTATAATATATTCATTGCTTCCAGAGGTGTTAAGCGATTTAAATCTATCTTTTCCAGCTCTTGGACAATAGGGTGGGGTTCTTTTGGAGTTGAAGGTAAGGAAGTTGCAAAGAGAGTTTTCTGGGTTACCCTTCTTTTTATTTCTTCTTCTTTTTTCTAAGTTATTCAAAATTTCCTTAGCCCTTTGCACTACATTTAAAGGAATGCCAGCTAATTTAGCTACTTCTATACCATAACTTTTATCTGCAGGTCCTGGCAGGAGTTTACGTAAGAAAATAATTTCTCCTTTCCATTCTTTTACAGCAATGTTGAAGTTTTTTAAATTGGCGTATTCCTTTTCCAACTTAGTTAGTTCGTGATAATGAGTAGCAAAAAGAGTTCTTATTCCCCCATATTTTTTACACAATTCTTCTGCTACAGCCCAGGCTAGAGCCAAACCATCAAAAGTACTTGTACCTCGCCCAATTTCATCTAAGATGATTAAACTTCTTTTAGTAGCTTGCCTTAAAATCCTTGCTGTTTCAGTCATTTCCACCATAAAGGTAGATTGGCCTTGAGCAAGATTATCAGAAGCTCCTACCCGGGAAAAAATTCTATCCACCAAGCCTATTTTGGCTTTTTTGGCCGGGACAAAAGAGCCAATCTGGGCTAAAATACAAATAAGAGCAGTTTTTCTTAACACCGTGGATTTCCCAGCCATGTTGGGACCAGTGATGATGAGAACCTGCGTAGACTTATCCAGATGAACGTCTGTAGGAATATAGTTGTTTTTACCTATAACCCCTTCAATGCTGGGATGTCTGCCTTGAATTATACTTAATTCCATATCTTCACTGATTTCAGGCTGAGTCCATTCCCACTTTCGAGCAGTCTCGGCCAGGCTTTGCCAATAATCCAACCAGGCTACATTTTTGGCAATTGTCTTAAAGCGCTCTTTTTCTAAACTAAGCTCTTCTCTTAAAGTCTGAAAAAGTTCATATTCTTTTAATTTTCTTTTTTCACTAGCATTTAAGATACTTATTTCTAATTCCTTTAATTCTGGAGTTATAAAACGCTCACTATTGACCAAAGTCTGTTTACGCTCAAAATGAGCAGGGATATCGCCTTTATAGGCCTTGCTTAGTTCAAAATAATACCCAAAAACCTTATTATATCCCAATTTTAACTTGGGTAGGTTATAATTAGTTTGCTCTTTCTCCAATAAATCTTTCAACTTTTGTTCTGCGTGTTCAGTAAGATCTATAAGTGAGTCCAGTTCCTGGTCATAACCTGTTTTAAAAATATTTCCCTCTGTAATTAGGGGAGAGGGGTTATCTAAAATTGCCTTTTCCAGTTTTTCCTGTACCTCTTTTAAATTATCCCAGGAAGTATAAATGTTTTCAAGTAATTTTGGTTTAGGATTGATTAAAGATAACTGGTCTTGTATATAAGGTAAAATTTTTAAACTTTCTCTTAAAGCTACCAGATCCTTTGGATTGGCTTTGCCTAAAAATATACGTACACTTAATCTTTCCAAATCATACACTTTAGCCAGTAGATTTCTTAAGTTTTGTCTTAACTCATCCTGATCAAAAAGAAACTTTACACTTTCTTGCTGTTTTAAAACAACTTGTTTATCTTTAAAAGGTTTACTTAAAATTTCTTTTAATAACCTTCCTCCCATGGAGGTTAAAGTATTATCTAAAACATAAATTAAAGTTCCAGGTCCTTTTTTCCCGTCCAGGAGTTTAAATAATTCTAAATTTTTTTCAGTTACTTCATCTAAAATAAGGTAATTATTACTACGAAATAGAGTAAAAGTATCTAGATGAAAAGTACTTTTTTTCTGAGTTTGTAAATAGTATTGTAAAATTGCTCCACAAGACCTAATTACACTATTTCTTCCTGATAAATCAATTAAGCTTAAATCTGGAATGTTTTGAGCTTTTAAAATAAGATTAATGGAATTTTGCAAAGAGAAAAAAGTAATGGAATTTACAACTCTAATTTTATCTGGAAAAGTATTTTTAATTTCCGTAGGGATGGTTAAAGTATCTGGAAAGAGTATTTCCTTGGGATCTATTTTAATTAACCATTGCCATAGCTCTTCTATTTTTTTTACTTCCAGACCTGTCCAAAAGCCTGTAGAAAAATCTGCCCAAACTAAAGAACCTTCTTTTTTGTTTTCATCCCAATAGATGGAAGCCAAAAAATTATTGTTTTTTGCTTCTAAATTAAGATCCTCTACAATTGTTCCAGGAGTAAGTACTCTGGTAACTTCTCTTCGTACAATCCCTTTTGCTTCTTTAGGATCTTCTATCTGGTCACAGATGGCAACTTTGTATCCCTTTTCCAGGAGTTGTTTTAAATATTCATTTACAGCATGATGGGGAACTCCACACATGGGAACTTTTAATTCTGCGTTAGGACTTCTGGAAGTTAAAGCAATTTGTAATTCTTTGGCAGCTATTTCAGCATCTTCAAAAAAAAGTTCATAAAAATCGCCCATGCGGAAAAATAAAAGACAGTCCTGGTAATTTTCTTTAATGCCCAGATATTGCTCCAGCATGGGCGTTAGTTTTATTTGAGAAGAAAGAGTTGTCTTAGTCATTTAATTGTTTGCGAAAGGCAATAGAATGCCAGGAAGAACAACGAGGACAAATAAAAAATATAACTTCTCTTTTTAATCCACACCGTCTACAATTAAATTTTTTTACAAAAGACGCCTTTTCAATAAAAAAATCTAAATGTAATCTGAAATTTTCTGGTAAACTCTGTTTGTCTTTATCCAGTTTTAAAAGCACTAAGCGTGCAGGCCAAAAATTTGTATTTAGTAAAAGAGTTTTTTCTAGCCATATTCTAGCTTTATCTTCTTCTCCAATTAATAATAAAAACAGAGCATTGTAATATGTTAAAAGTATATCTGGATTTATTGTAGAAATAACATTATGTATCTCCCAGATAAAAGCATTTAATTTAGAATCACTACTTTTTTTAAATTCTTGATAAATACCTTCAAGAATTGTAAAATTAATATCTTTTTCTATATTAGATAAAGCCTGTTCTAAATTATTCTTAAATTCTTTTATTTTATTGTCCTTCCAGTTGGTTAGTAAAAGCTCTAACCAGGCCTCAGGACTCCCAATATAAATATGAAGCGCTCTTTTTAAAAGGTGTAATTTTTCCTTATCCTGTTTTTGCTTGGACCACTTGGCCAGGTAATGAGCCTGAGCAATGGGATCTCCTAATTTTTCATAATATTCTACAGCTTGTTTAAAGTCATTACTCTGGGCATAAATAGTTGCTAACACTCTTAAGATATTGGGATCATTACCCAATATTTTTTTAGATTGTTTTAAAGCATAAATAGCTCTATCAATAAGACCAGCTCGTTTGTAATCTATGCCCAATTCATACCAGGCCCTGGCTTTAAATTTGGGATCTAAATTGGGGCGGGCAATAATGGTTTGTCTTAAATGAATGGCTCTTTCTAAATCACTTTGAGAACGAAAAAGATTACCCAGAGCTAGGTACAACTCTATGGAATCTGGATTATTTTTTACAACTTCACTTAACTGTTTAATAACCACCAGGGTATCTTTGGTAGTAGGTGGATACCCTTGATATTTATTGATATCTAGCTCTGGAAATCTCTTTTTTTTGTTAGAAAAAAAATTTAAAAAACTAATTTTAAATCTCCTTATAGGTTTTCAGAGCTTTGATAATCTGTTTCATCATTAAGAGGCATATTACGTAAGGAGGTTAATTCTTTTTCAAGCTCTGCAATTTTTTGTCTGTATTCTCTTATCTGCTTTCCAGCTTTTAGTTTGTCAATTATTAGATAAATTACAGATAAGAAGGAACCAACCACAAAGGCTATTAAGACCAATAAGTATATAGGTATGGGTTGAGATTCCATCACCTTGCCTAATAAATTCATTTTTAAGGATAGGGTGGTGTTAATTAAGTCTGGGTTTTGTATAAAGAATAACATAGAGAAAAAGAATAACAATACTATAAAAATTACTTTAAAATAGCGCATACTCATTCTCCTTTTGGTTTGTGTTTATCAAAAAATGGTTTTAATTTGTCATAAGTTATTTTTAAATGCTCTGGAATAACAGTTGTTTCATTTAAGACAGCCATAAAAGAGTGATCTCCTACCCAACGTGGAAGTAAATGAAAATGAAGATGCTCTTCTATCCCAGCTCCTGCTGCTTCACCTATATTAAGACCTATATTTATTCCCTCAGGCTTAAAAACTTCTTTTAAAATTTTGGTACTAATTTGAAGATAATTCATTATTTCTTCAAGTTCAAGAGAGTTTAACTGGGTAAGACAAGATACATGCCTGTAAGGAGTAACCATAATATGGCCACTCATATAGGGATATTTGTTCATTACCACAAAACAGTGTTTGGCTCTAAGTAAAATAAGCCTTTCTTCATCTTCATCCTGATGTTGGGGGAGACAGAATACGCAACTATCTGGTTTTGGTCCCAGGATATATTCAATTCTCCAGGGTGCCCACAGCGTCTTCATTTATCCTCCTTAGAGAATTTGGCTTAAGAACTTTTTGGTTCTGGGATGTTCTGGACTGGTAAAGAAATGCTCAGGCGTGCCTTGTTCTAAAATTTCTCCACCATCCATAAAAACTACCCGATCAGCCACTTCTCTGGCAAAGCCCATTTCATGGGTTACTACTACCATGGTCATACCTTCTCTGGCCAGGTTAATCATTACATCTAAAACTTCTCCAATCATTTCTGGATCTAAAGCTGAAGTAGGCTCGTCAAAAAGCATCACCTTGGGTTTCATGGCCAAAGCTCTGGCAATAGCTACTCTTTGCTGTTGTCCACCAGATAACTGCGCAGGGTAAACATTGGCCTTATCTTCAATTCCTACCTTTTTTAAAAGACTGTAAGCAATTTCCTCAGCTTCTTTAGGTGGAATTTTTTTCAGCTTGATAGGGGCCATGGTTATGTTTTGTAGTACTGTCTTGTGGGGAAATAGATTAAAATTTTGAAAAACCATCCCCACTTCCATTCTTATTTTATTGATGTCACATTTTTTGTCTGTAATATCCTGGCCATCTACAATAATCCTGCCTTTATCTATTTTTTCCAGTCTATTAATGGTTCGAAGTAAAGTGGACTTACCAGAACCACTAGGGCCAATAATAACTACTTTCTCTTGTGGCTTAATATTTAAAGAGACATTTTTTAAAGCAGTAATGTTGTGAAAAAACTTATAAATATTTTCTATCTGTATGATATAATTATTATTTTTCATAGGGCCTCATCTTTTCTTCTGATATGCTTACTATTTTAGAAAGTATTAAGGTTATTAACAGATAAATTAATGCTACCATAGTATAGGTTTCAAAATAAGCAAAAGTTTCAGTAGCAAACTCCCTTCCTCTTCTAAGCAAGTCTCCTACAGCCAAAATGGAGACCAGAGAAGTATCTTTTAATAAGGCAATAAATTCATTACCAACTGGTGGCAAAATAGTACGCATAGCTTGAGGAATAATTACATAAAACATGGTTTGCCTGCCATTAAAACCTAAAGATCTGGCAGCTTCTGTTTGACCATGATCAATGGATTCTATCCCAGCTCTAAAAACTTCTCCCATGTAAGCACCATAGCAAACAGTCATAGCTGTAATGGCTGCTACAAAAGGAGGAACTGTAAAAAAACTACCCAGGGCATAGTAAATATAAAACAATTGCACTAAAAGAGGAATACCTCTTATTACTTCTACATAAACAGAAGCAATAAGATTTATTACTCTATTTTTGGAAATTCTACCTAGTCCGGTAATCAATCCTACAATTAAAGAAAAGAAAATGGAAGCAAAAGTAACCTGAAAGGTTACTACTATTCCATCACTTACAAATTTTAACACTCTTAAGTAAGGATCAGGATAAAATGTAATAAGATAAAAAAGTAAAACAAGAGCGCCTATTAGCGTACACCACCAGGCAGTAAAAAGTCCTTTATCCTTTTTAGTGGGTATAGCAGCTCCATCAGTTACATCTATTTTAAGCTCTTTTTCTTTGTCCATGTTGTTATGTCCTTAAGAAAAATTTACCAGGGGTAGCGATCGCTACCCCTGGTATTATTGTCTTATTTACCAAACCATTTTTTCTTTAACTGTTCTTCAATACCTTTTTCCTTCACTGCTTTTATACCTTTGTTAATTAAATCTAATACTTCTTTATTTCCTTTCTTTATAGCTATACCATAATACTCATCTCCGGCTTCGATAATAGTAGCTATTTTCAACTTAGAAGCAAAATCTTTTTCTCTGGTAGCATAGTTAGCTGCAACAGGGTCGTCACATACCACGCCATCAATACGTCCATTTACCAAATCTTGCATAGCAAGACCTATTTCATCATAAGATTTTGGAATTACTCCTTCTACTTTTTTAATAGAAAAATAACCAGTAGTTCCAATTTGAGCCCCAACCTTCTTACCTTTTAAATCTTCTAAAGATTTAGCAGTACTATCAATAGGAACCACCAGGGCCTGATTAACTTTGAAATAAGGAATACTAAAATCCATTGCCTTTTTTCTTTCTTCAGTAATACTTACAGAAGAGCAGATAGCATCATAGCTACCACCAGCAAGACCAGCAAAGATACCATCCCAGGCTGTATTTTTAAATACAGGGGTAAAACCTGCTTCTTTGGCAGCAGCCTTCATATAGTCAATAGAATAACCAACAATTTCCTTATTTTCATCCACAAACTCCATGGGGGGCCAGGTGGCATCTACAGCAAAGGTTATGGTCCTGGCAAAGACACTTTGACTGACAAAAATCAGACCAATTAAAAATAATAAACCCTTTTTCCACATACTCCCTTCCTCCTTAAAATTTTATTGGAATAACCAAGAATAAACTTTTTAGTTAATTGTTTGTCTTTGGTCAAGAAAGGATAGCTTCCATTCTGGGTTAAAAGAAAAAATTATTTCCCTAAAATTCCTTTAGGGCGAATTAAAAGTATAAGAATAAGGATAGTAAAGGCAAAACCATCTTTAAAGCCCGAAGAAATATAAGCTGCCCCCAAGTTTTCAGCTATTCCTAAAACCAAGCCACCAACCACGGCTCCAAACACCGAGCCAGTACCTCCTAAAACAGCAGCGCAAAAACCTTTAAGACCAGGCAATATCCCCATATAAGGATAGGTAGCATTATAATAAGCAGCCATTAAGATACCTCCCAGGCCACTTAACAATCCACTTAAAAGAAAGGCTTGAGAAACACAAAAATTAGGTGTTATGCCAATAATAAGAGCAGCTTCTTTGTCCATGGATACAGCCTGTAATCCTTTTCCCCATTTGGAAAAGTTGAGATACCACCATAAAAAAAAGACCATTAGTAAAGCAGAACAGATAACTATGCCCTGCAGGGCAGAAAGTTTTATAAACCCCAATTGAAAAATTTTTTGAGGTAGTGAAAAGGGAAAAGGTTTAGTTTCTGGTCCAAAAAAAAGTAGGGCCGAGGTTTGTAAAAATATGGATAAACCAATAGCTGCAAGCATGGGAATAAGAGGATTTTTTTCAGATAGGGGCCTGAAAACAAACTTTTCCATAGATAAAGAAATTAATCCAGCCAGGAGCATTCCCAGTAGGACTGCTCCTGGCCAGGATAAATGCAATAAAGTAGCGCCAATCCATAACCCAAAAGCTCCGGCCATGAAAAGTTCACCTTGAGCTAAATTGATTAAGCCCAGGACTCCATAAATCAGAGCATAACCCAGAGCTACTAGAGCATAGGCTGAGCCACTAACCAAACCATTAACTACCTGTTGCCAAAACATGGTGTTAATTAATTTTTACGTATTTACCGTTTTTGACCTGAAAAAGATATATTCCACCTTTTTGTACGTCTCCGTTGGTATCAAAACTTAAATTTCCTGTAACTCCAGGAAAGTTTTTCAAATTAGTCAGAAAATTTTTTATTTGAGTACCTGTTGTAGCTCCTTGCTTAAAAGCTTCTAAAAGCATATTAGTGGCATCATAGGTTAGAGCTGCAAACATGATATTATTGGGGGCATCTGGATTGTTTTTAAGCATTTGAGTATAGACCTGCACAAACTTTTTATTATCTTCAGTAGAGTAGTCTTGATTATATTCTCCTGCTACCAAATGTCCTTCAGCAGCATCCTTAGCCAGTTCTATATACTGAGGCGCTATATCTCCAAAGCCACCTACGCTAAGACCAGTAAGTCCCATTTGTCTGGCTTGAGCAATAAGAGGTGCTGTTTCTTGAAGGTATCCAGGAATGAATAAAATATCGGGATTTAAAGGTACTAACTTGGTAAGTTGAGCCTGAAAATCCTTATCTCCTCTTTGAAAAGCTTCTATGGCTACAGGTTTAATCCCTTTTTCTTCTAAATATTTGAGAAAAAGATTCTTAGAACCTTTACCATAAGGTTCATTGCTGTAAATGATAGCTATACTTGGGTTGGGCTTGTTTACCAATTCCAAAGCCTTATTTACCAGGGCCTTGGCTTGTAAATCTATTCTACTACAAACCCTAAAAACATACTCTCCAGCAGAGCTTATTTTAGGAGAAGTTCCTGTAGGAGTTAAAAGTACTACTTTATTCCTTTCACAAATAGGTGCTACTGCCAGTACATTACCACTCATCATAGGTCCAATTATAGCCTGGACTTTGTCTACAGAGATTAGTTTCTGGGCTGCATTTACTGCAGTGGTAGAATCATCTTTACTGTCATAGTAAATAACTTCTAATTTTTTACCATTTATTCCACCATTTTCATTTATCTTTTTTACAGCTATTTCTATACCATACTTGGCAGGTATACCATCAGAAGCACCTTTAGATAGCCTTAAAATAGCTCCTATTTTATAATTGTTATTTTCTTGCTTTGATTTTTCTGAACAGGAAATCACAAAAAAAGATAACATTAAAATAAAAATAAGATATTTTCTCATTGTAAACACCTCCCCTCTTAAAAAAATTATAATTTATACAACTCTTCTCCACTTAAAATCTTGATATTATTTTTCTGTAAAATCTCTATGGCTTCATCTGTTCTATCAAATCTAAAAATAAGCACTGCATTTTTACCACTTTGCTGTACAAAAGCATACATATATTCTACATTCACCCCTGCATCTCCCAAAATAGTTAAAATGCGATTTAAACCTCCTGGCTTATCATCTACTTCTACTGCTACTACATTGGTTTTCCCTACAGTAAACCCATTTTCCTTTAGAGCTTTTTTGGCTTTATCCTGGTCGGTAACAATAAGCCTTAAAATTCCAAAGTCAGAAGTATCAGCTAAAGATAGAGCTCTAATATTGATATTTGCCTCAGCCAAAATTCTGGTAACTTCTTTTAAGCGTCCAGCTCTATTTTCTAAAAATACAGAAATTTGTTCCACTTTCATAATTCTCCTCCTAGTTTTGTTTGCGTAGGTCAATAACCCTTTTGGCCTTACCTTCAGACCTGGCTATACTTCTGGGTTCTACCAGTTTTACTTTGGCACTTACTCCTAAAAATTCTTTAATGTTTCGCATTAATTTATTTTCCAGTCTTTGCAAGTGTTTAATTTCATCAGAAAAGAGCTTCTCATCTATTTCCACCTGAACTTCTAAGATATCCAGGGCGTTTTCTCGCTTAACTATAATTTGATAGTGAGGAGCAAGACCTTCTGTTTCCAATAAAATTGCTTCAATTTGAGAGGGGAACACATTTACTCCACGGATAATGAGCATATCATCACTTCTACCTTTTAGCCTTTCGATACGGTAATGGGTTCGCCCACACTTACAAGGAATGGGAATGATAGAGGTGATGTCCCTAGTCCTATAGCGAATCAAAGGTTGGGCGTCTTTGGTCAAAGTGGTTATGACCAATTCTCCTGTTTCTCCTAAAGGCAGTTGCTCTCCAGTACTGGGGTCAATAATTTCTACCAAAAAGTGGTCTTCCCAGATATGAAGCCCCTGTTGAGCAGTTTCACACTCTATGGCCACTCCTGGACCTAAAATTTCAGATAAGCCGTAGATATCCAGGGCTTTGATATTGAATTTTTTCTGGATGTCTAAACGCATTTCTTCTGTCCAGGGCTCTGCTCCAAAAATCCCCAACCGTAATTTTAATTCTTTTACCTCAATACCCTGGGCAATGGCGGTTTCATAAAGATAAAGGCTATAAGATGGAGTACAACAAAGAACAGTGGAGCCAAAGTCTTTCATGAGCATAACCTGTCTTTTAGTTGCTCCACCAGATACAGGAACAATGGTTGCTCCCAACATTTCCGCTCCATAATGAACTCCCAAGCCACCAGTAAAAAGACCATAACCATAGGCATTATGGACTACATCTCTTCTGGTAACTCCTGCAGCTACAAAGGATCTGGCCATAAGTTCAGACCAGATCTGAATATCTCTTTTAGTGTAACCCACCACAGTAGCCTTACCTGTAGTCCCGGAAGAAGCGTGAACTCTAACCACATTTTCTTTAGGTACAGCAAAAAGTCCAAAAGGATAGTTATTGCGCAGGTCCTGTTTTTCAGTGAAAGGTAAGTACTTGAGGTCTTTTAAGGATTTTATGTGTTCAGGCTTTACTCCCAGTTCTTTAAACTTCTGGGAATAAAAGGGGACATTATAATATACTTTTTCTACCAGATATTTAAGTTTTCTAAGCTGGAGTTCCTCCAGCTCATCCCTGGGCATGGTTTCCCTTTCCACATCATACAACATTTTAGCCTCCCTCTTTTTAAAATTTAAAAAAAAAGCCACAGGCTTTTAGGGCCTGTGGCTTAAACTCCTCCCTTAAGGTGGTATTAGCCACCAGACCCTAACTTTACACAAAAATAAAAAAAGTAGTAAAAGGAAAAAAGAAAGGGAAAATTTCTTGATTGCATAAACTCTAAATGCCCTATATAGCTCCTCAAAGTCAAGAGAAATATTCATTTTTGAGGTAGAAATTATGGACAAACTGGTAATAGAAGGCGGATATCCTTTAAAAGGTGAAATCACCATAAGTGGTGCTAAAAATGCGGCTTTACCCATTTTAATGGCTTCATTAATGGTGGAAAAGGGGTGTACTTTTTTTAATGTACCTCAATTAAGAGATATTAGGACCACTCTAAATCTCCTTGAACATCTGGGATGTGAAGTAGAAAAAAAGGAAAAAAGTATAAGAATAACTCCTCACGCCTTAAAGCCTGAAGCTCCTTATGATCTGGTGCGCACCATGCGAGCCTCTATTTTGTGTTTGGGTCCTCTTTTAGCTGTCTTAGGCGAGGCAAAGGTGGCTTTGCCTGGAGGATGTGCCATTGGAGCCAGACCAGTGGATTTACACTTAAAAGGCTTAGAAAAAATGGGAGCTTCTTTTACCCTGGAAGAAGGTTATATCCTGGGAAGATGTAAAAAATTGCAAGGCGCCCATATTTACTTTGATTTTCCCACAGTAGGAGGAACTGAAAATTTACTCATGGCTGCTGTTTTAGCAGAAGGTGAAACTATTTTAGAAAATGCAGCCAGAGAGCCAGAGGTAGTAGATCTGGCTAATTTTTTGATTCATTGCGGAGCTGATATTAAAGGGCATGGAACAAGTATTATTAAGGTTAGAGGCGTTAAAAATTTAAAGGCCAAAGAATATAAAATAATGTCTGATCGCATAGAAGCTGGCACCTATATGGTAGCTGCAGCCATTACTCAAGGAGAATTAATCTTAAATCAATGTCCTATTCACAGCTTAGATGCAGTAATGAGTAAATTAACAGATATGGGAGTAGGATTTGAAATTTTAGACCAGGACAAAGTAAAGGTGAAACCTTTTCAAGAAATTAAAAGCGTGGATGTCATTACTGCCCCTTATCCTGGCTTTCCTACAGACATGCAGGCTCAAATCATGGCCTTGATGTGTTTGGCCCAGGGTGCTGGTACTATTAAAGAAACTATTTTTGAAAATAGATTTATGCATGTTTTGGAGTTGGTACGCCTGGGAGCAGATATCAGATTAAGCAAGGATACAGCTTTTATTAGAGGGGTAAAAGCCCTAAAAGGAGCTCCAGTAATGGCTTCAGACCTTAGGGCTAGCGCTTCTTTGGTACTGGCAGGTTTAGCAGCAAAGGGAAAAACAGAAGTAAGGCGAGTTTACCATTTAGATCGGGGATATGAAAATATGGAAGTTAAATTAAATCAGGTAGGTGCAAAAATAAAACGAATTAAAGAATAATTTTTTAAAAAAAATGAAAAAATAACTTGCCAGGATAAATAAAAAATGTAAGTAAATAAATCTGCTTTCGTTGATGTTTTTTAGAATTCAGTAGGTGAGTTCCCAACGGAAGGTATTAACATTTTATTTTTTGGAGTTTTTATGTTTACGAATTTGTATGTAGGAAATTTACCTTGGGGAACCACAGAGCAAGAACTTATGAATCTTTTTTCTCAGTACGGAGAAGTATCTTCTGTAAAAATTATTACAGATAGAGAAACTGGAAGATCTAGAGGTTTTGGTTTTGTGGAAATGGAAAGTGGTGCAGAAGATGCTTTAAAGCTTGACGGTACAGAACTGGAAGGTCGAGGTTTAAAAGTAAATCACGCCCGTCCTAAAAAATATTAGAAAATAATTAAAACTGGACGATAAAAAAACCCGCTTTCTAGCGGGTTTTTTATTTTTTTCATTTCTATGAAATTAGACATTTTTGTAATATCTAACCTTAAAAATAATCTAAAAAAAAGCTTGCCAGGATTTTTAAAAAGTGTAAGGAGAAAATTACCTTTCGTTGAGGTTTTTTAAACTCAGTGGGTGAGTTTGCGGCGAAAGGCGGGTTAACTTTTTAGTTTTTTTGGAGTTTTGTTTTATGTCTGCTAATTTGTATGTTGGGAATTTACCTTGGAGGACCACAGAGCAAGAACTTATGGATCTTTTTTCTCAGTACGGAGAGGTTTCTTCTGTCAAGATTATTACAGATAGAGAAACCGGAAGATCCAGAGGTTTTGGTTTTGTGGAAATGGAAAGTGGTGCAGAAGATGCTTTAAAGCTTGACGGCACAGAACTGGGTGGCCGTAATTTAAAGGTAAACCACGCTCGTCCTAAGAAATACTAGGCTAAATAAGAACCTACTAAAAATCAAAAGCCCGCTTTTTAGCGGGCTTTTTTATTTCTCTATGCTTTTGCCAGCTAGCAGCTATTTGTCTAAAATACGCTTGCAGCTTCTAATCTTCAATTCTTTTAGAATAAGAACTTCATAGTTTACTTTTGTAAGTAAGCGCTCTTCTTCACCTTCTAAAGTTTTGTTAAAAAAATGAGTTTCTTCCCAAAAGTCTAAAAGTTCTTCATCTCCTAAGGCTTTGATTTGTTCTTCCAGGGTAAATTCTTGCTCTTCAGGTAAAAAACTACCCATTTAGCATCTCCTCCTTCAAATTTCTTCCTTTATACAGATGGAGGAAAGGTTTGACAACTCTTTATTTTCGGTTAAAAAATTAGGAAAAAAGTTAACAGGTCTAAAAGGCCAAGGAGAGAATGAAAATGAGTTCAAAAGAACAGCAGCAAGAAAAAGAAATATTGCAGCTAGTTACTTTTCATTTAGGAGAAGAAGAATTTGGAATTGATATCTTGAAAGTTCAGGAAATTATCAGGATGTTAACCATCACCAAAGTACCCAATGCTCCTAATTTTGTAGAAGGAGTAATTAATTTAAGGGGTAGAGTTATTCCTGTTCTTGATTTACGCAAAAGGTTTAATTTACCTATAAAAGATAAGGATAAGCACACTAGAATAATTGTAATTGAAATAAATGATATGACAGTAGGTTTTATTGTAGATTCAGTATCTGAAGTCTTGAGAATATCTAAAGATACAGTAGAAGCTCCTCCTCCTGTTGTAGCTGGAGTAGAATCAGAATATATAAAAGGTGTGGGAAAACTTAACGATAGATTATTGATACTTTTAGATTTAGATAAGTTGTTAAGTAAGCAAGAAAAAGAAGAATTATCTCAGGTATAAGAAAACCATAAAAGTATATTTATTAAAGCCGCTCTTTAAAGGGCGGCTTTAATATTTTATAATTTTTTTCTATGAATATAAAAGAAATTTTATCTAAAAAAGACACTATCATAGCTTCAACAGGTAAAGCATCCCAGATAAGAATAGCAAGTGAATTTATCCTTAAAAAAAAGAAAGATGTTTTTTTCATTATAGATGATACAGATAATTATAGTGAGTATTTTGAATTAAGCCAATTATTTTTAGACAAAGAAAAAATTTTTTGTTTTCCTAGCTTTTTAACTCAAAAAGAGGATACAAATTTTTTCTCTGAATGTATAAAAGGTCTATATTTTTTACTAAATAATTATCCCAAGCTTGTTTTTATCCCTTTATCCACTTTTTTACTAAGATTTCCTCCTCTGGAGTCTTTAAATAATTATATTTTTGACATTCAAGTGGGGGATGAACTGGATTTAGATTTTTTTCTTCAATGGCTGATTGATAAAGGATATACTAGAGTAAAGCAAGTAACTGCTAAGGGAGAATTTGCCTTAAAGGGAGATATTCTGGATATTTATAGTCAGAATTATGTTTATCCGCTGCGTATAGAATTATTTGGCGATAATGTGGAACAAATTCGCTTTTTTGAACCCTTAATGCAAACTTCCATAAAATTTTCTTCATCAGCTGAAATTATTCCCTTTGCCCGATTTTCTTCTCAAGCAAATTCTAAATTAGTGCATTTAAAGAAAACAGGTGAATTAACTTCCCTGGAAGAAGGAAAAGGTTTTTGGGGGTTATGTTTTGAAAATTCTCAATCTCTTCTGTCTTATTCTCAGAACAAAATTTTATTTATCCCCCAATCAGAATCCTTTTCTTTTAATTTAAAAGAAAAACAGGAAGAGGTTAATAGTTTTTGTCAGAATAAAAAATTGCCATATATTTATATTTTTTTTCAATCTGCAGAATTAAAGAATGTTTTAACAAATGAAAATAAATTATTTTTTCCTTATCTTCATACAGAAAAGAAATATGACTTTAAATTAAGAGAAGAAAAATTTTCCACTTATGAAGATATCTTTTGGAAACCAGAAGAAAAAATCAGACCTATAAAAGCCTTAAAGGAAAAAATTCTTCAGTGGTCTAATGAATATAGACAAATTATATTTTCCTTTAAAAGTGAATCTGCAATAAAAAAGTTTTTAAAAATTTTTAGCTCAGAACAAATAAAAATAAAAGATAAATACAATTTGGATGAAAAAGGAATATTTGTAGTTAAATCTAATATAAAATCAGGGTATGCTTTATCCTGGGATAATTTATTAATTTTAAGCGAAAACATATTACTGCCAAGCAAAAGTGTAAAAATTAAAAATTTTAAAGGCCTTAAAAATTACGATAAGTTAGAAGAAAATGATTTAATTGTACATAGAGACTATGGGTTAGGTCTTTTTAAAGGATTACAAACTTTAAAAATAGATAACCGTATAAAAGAATTTTTACTTCTTATTTATGCCAATGAAGATAAACTTTATCTGCCTGTTGAAAAGATAAATTTAATTCAAAAATATAAAGGTCCAGAAGGCTCTAGTCCTGCTTTAGATAAGCTGGGTAGCAGTAACTGGCAAAAAAGTAAAAACAGAGTGCAGAAGGAAGTTGCCAAGATAGCAAAAGATCTGGTTGAAATGTATGCTTATAGAAAAGTTATAAAAAAATTTAGATATGCTCCTTTAGATGCGGATTATTATGAATTTGAAGCTAGCTTTGGATTTGAAGAAACCCCGGATCAAGCCAGAGCCATAGAAGAAGTTTTAAAGGATATGGATAAAGATACTCCTATGGATAGATTAGTTTGTGGAGATGTGGGATTTGGGAAAACAGAAGTAGCCATGCGAGCAGCTTTTAGAGCCGTTCAAAATGGATATCAAGTTTGTTTACTTTGTCCTACTACTGTTTTAGCTGAGCAACATTATCAAAATTTTAAAAAAAGAATGGAACCCTTTGGGGTTTCCGTGGAGATGCTAAGTCGCTTTGTCAAGCCAAGTAAACAGAAAAAAATATTGGAACAAACAAAAGTTGGCAAAGTGGATATTCTTATTGGAACGCATCGTTTACTTTCCAAGGATGTGATAATCCCCAGATTGTCTTTATTGATTTTAGATGAAGAGCAGCGTTTTGGAGTTCGGCATAAGGATAAATTAAAACAGATAAAAAAAGAAATAGATGTATTAACTCTAACTGCCACTCCCATACCTAGAACCTTACAACTTTCTTTATCTGGAATTAGAGAGCTAAGCGTAATTGAAACTCCTCCACCAGAAAGAAAACCAGTTAAAACTCAACTTTTAGAGCGCAATAAGAAAGTCTTAAAAAATATTCTTGAATTTGAACTTACCAGACAAGGCCAGATTTTCTGGGTTTATAACCGGGTACGTGGTCTTAGTAGAGTAGCTGAAGAAATAAAAAAGTTGGTTCCTCAAGCAAGGGTAGAGATAGCCCATGGACAAATGTCAGAGAAAAAACTGGAAGAAGTAATGCACAGATTTTGGCAAAAGGACGTGGATATCCTGGTTTGTACTTCCATTATTGAGTCTGGTTTGGACTTTCCCAATGCCAATACCTTAGTGGTAGACAACGCTCACCTTTTTGGATTAGGACAGCTTTACCAGTTGAGAGGGAGAGTAGGGCGGTCAGAAAAACAGGCTTTTGCCTATTTTTTAGTTCCCAATTTACAAGTACTGCCTGCTAAAAGTAAAAAAAGATTGCAGGTTATTCTGGCCTTAGATTATTTGGGAGCAGGATTCCACTTGGCCATGGAGGATTTACGCCTTAGAGGAGCAGGTAATATTTTAGGAGAAGCCCAGAGTGGTAATATAGGCAAAGTGGGATTGGATTTATTTTTAGAAATGTTAAATGATGAAGTAAAGCGTCTAAAAGGAGAAAAGATAACCGAGAAAGTAGATCCAGAGATAGAAGTAAATGTACCTGCTTACATACCTAACAATTATATAGAAGATGAAAAAGAAAGGTTACATTATTATCAACGACTAGTTAGCAATAACATGGTAAAAGATGATGTGTTAACAGAAATCAAAGATAAATTTGGAGATTTTCCTGAAGAATTTTCTAACTTTATCACTCTTATAAACCTAAAGAATACTGCAAGAAAATTAAAGATAAAAAAGATAAATATCAAAAATACAGAATGCTTGATCAAGTGGGATGAAAACAGCCTATCTTTTGATGTAAGTAAAATAATTGAATGGTTAAACAAAAATAGTCAATTTCAATTTTTACCTACAGGAGAAGTAAAAATTTTAAAAAATAAAGATATTACATCCTTAGAGTTTTTCTCTAAAAAAATAAAGGAGTTAGAAAAATATCTATTATGCTAAAAATAGTATTTACTTTGTTAATATTCATTGTTTCCTGTTCTTCTTCTTTTGAACCAGGCGTAGTTGCTATTATAAATGGCAATAAGATTTATTTGGAGGATTTAGAAAAAAAGTATGATTTTACCCATTTAGAATATGCAGATAACTTTTCAACTTTAAATAAAATCAAAGACGAGTATAAAAAAGAGCTATTAAATTTATTTTTTTATGAGCTAGTAAAAGAAGAATTAAAAAATAAAAACATGTTAGTTACAAAAGAAGAAGTAAAAAAAGAAGAAGAAAAAATAAGATCTGATTATCCACCAGGAGAATTTGAAAAAATATTAGTAGAAGAATACATTGATATAGATAGCTGGAGAGATTTTTTAAGAATGAAATTAACTATTGATAAATTTATAAATATTATTGTAAAACCTAAAATAAAAATAGATATAAAAGAGCTAGAAGCATATTATAAAAAAAATATTGAAGATTTTTATATCGGAGAAATGGTAAAATTTGTTTCCTTTTATTCTTTAGATAAAGATAAGTTAATAAATATTAAAAATAAAAAAATATCTATAGAAGAAGTAAAAAAAGTTTATCCAGGCGTGATAGTTAAAGAATATAATTTACCTTTGAACCAAATACCTCAATTTTGGCTTGATCTGATTAAGCCTACTTCAGAAGATAGTTTTAGTAATATAAAAAACGATAAAAAGGGATTTTATTTACTATTCATTGAGAAAAAAGAAAGTCCAAGATATTTAAAGCCAATTGAGGCTTACCCAATTATAGAAAGAAATATAATTCAACAAAAAATAAATAACTTTTTACAAGATTGGTTTATAGATAAGTTGAAAGAATCTGATATTAAAATAAGTTCTGTATTAATAAAGGAGAAATAAATAATGAAAAAACAGTTTGTTCTGTGCCTGTTAATCTTTACAATTTTCTCTTCTTATTCTTTTGCTATGGAGACAGTTGATAGGATAGTAGCAACTGTGGATGGAGAAATAATAACTTTATTTGATTTAAATAATAGGATTAAGCCTTTTTTAGAAAATTTTAAAGGCAAGCAGCTAACAGATAAAGATAAAATAGCTATTTATGAGTTAAAGAAGAAAATTTTGAATGATATGATTAACGACATTTTAATAAAAAAATTTGCATCTAAGTATGAAATAGAAATTTCTAAACTAGAAGTAGAAAATTATATTAACGAGTTGAGAAAAAAAGTGGATTATCCATGGAAGAATTTAAAAAGGAACTTAAAAAAGAAGGTATTACCTATGAGCAATTTTATAAAAAAGTAGAATTTAATATGCTAAAACATAGAGTTTTGGGAGCTATGGTTAAAAGAAAAGTAGTTGTTACTGACAAAGAAATAGAAGACTACTATAATAAGCATAAAAATAAGTATAAAGAAGAAGAAACAGTACATTTAAGAGCTTTAGTATCTGCTACAGAAAAAGAGGCTAAAGAAGTATATGAAAAGATTTTAAATAATCAAATCTCTTTTCTTGAAGCTGTGCAAAAATATTCTGTTGGTCCAAACATAACTGAAGGAGGAGATCTGGGAGAAGTAGCTTGGAGCAACTTAAACGAGGACTGGAAAGAATTTGTAGTTAATTTAAAAGAGGGAGAAATAAGTAGACCTTTTTATTTTAATAAAAAGTGGATTATTTTACAGTTAGTAAGTAAAAAAAGCGGAAGTACTAAAAGTTTAGAAAAAGTAAAAGCAGAGATTAGAGAAAAAATATATGAAAAGAAATTTGAAGAAATATATTCTTCTTTTATAAATGACCTTAGGAAAAAGGCTGTAATAGAAGTAAACCTTTAACAGGAAGGCTTGGGGATATGACTTTAAAAGAAATAGGTCAAATACTACAAGAAGCAAGACAAAGTAAAAATTTGGACTTAAAGGATATCCATGATAATATTAAAGTAAGTATTTATATTTTAAAGGCTATAGAAGAAGGAAATGAAAATATTTTACCTCACCCTGTATATACAAAAAGCTTTATCCAGTCCTATGCCAGATTTTTAGGCCTAGATTGGAAAAAAATAGGTGAGGAGTATGCCTCTATTTATGAACTAAATAATAAAATAGAAGATATTGATAGTCTGCCCACTACAGTAAAACAGGAACGTAAAAATTTTTGGCTAATAGCAATTATTGTTTTAATTTTATTATTCATTTTAGTATTGGGAATAAAAAGTTTGATAAAGAATAGTTCAGATAAAGAAATAGAACAATCATCTTTATCACAACAAGAAACTTTGAGTCAAAACACTAATGTAGTTAAAGGAAGTAATATTGTTAGCAAAAATAATTCCATACAAGAATTAAAAAGGGAAGATAATAAAGATAATAATGAAAAAGAAGAAAAAAATATTATAGCTCAAAATAAAAATAATACTTCAGTTAATTCTTCTATTGTACTTCCTAAATTAGAAGATAATAATAGTTCTCTTATTTCTCCCAAACATTCTTTAGAGATAATTTCTACAGACAAATGCTGGGTATTGGCAAAAGTGGATGATGAAAACAGAGAAGTATTTTTATATCCAGGTGAAAAGATAGTTTTAAATTATAATTCCTTTTTAGAAGTAAAATTAGGTAATGCTGGTGGAGTAAAATTAATCTTGGATGGGAAAGAGTATCCCTTAGAGGCAGAAGCAGGGCAAGTTAAAACTTTAAAATTTACTGCTGAATAGCACCACTTTATGGATTATATAGAAAATTTTATTATTTTAAAAAAGGGAAAGTTTAGAGAATATGATTTATGGTTAAAAGTATTTTCACCTAATAAAGGTTTGCAGACATACTTTGCTTTTGGAGGATTGAAAAGCAAACGTAGATTTTGTGGTTGCTTGGATATTTTAAATATACTTTGTGGTAAAATAGAAAACAAAAAAAAAGGGTATTATATATTACAAGAAGCTAGCTTAATAGAAAATTTTTCTTTAATTAAACAAGATAAAAAAAAAATAGGGGTTGTTGTTAATAGTTTAAATTTTTTAGAAAAAATAAGAATTTCTCAAGAAGAGTTTAAGCAAGTATATCTGTTTTTAAAAGATTTTTTATATTCTATTGAAGAAACAGAAGATATAAGTTTTTTTCCTTTACTTTTCAAAACTTGTTTAATATTTAATCTTGGCTATTTGCCTCTCTTTGATAGTTGTCTTAAATGCAAAAGAAATATTATGTGGGAAAAAGAGACTTTTTTTTCTTTTAAAGATGGTGGATTTTTTTGTATGTATTGTAAAAAAGATAATTTTATTAGAGTGCCCATTGCAACCTTAAAAACACTTAAAACTATAGCTTTTTCTACTCCTAAAGACTGGATAAAGTGGAATTTAGATGTAAATTTAAAACATACCTGTTATGAAATAGTAAATAATTTTTCCCAATATCATTTACAACTAGCAATTTAACTTAGTAGGAGAGTTAGTATGAATTTTCAGAAAGTTATTTTGACTTTACAAAAATACTGGTCTGATACAGGGTGTTTAATTCAACAACCCTATGATGTGGAAGTTGGAGCAGGTACTTTTAATCCAGCTACTTTTTTACGCGTTATAGGTCCAGAGCCCTGGAGAGTAGCTTATGTGGAGCCTTCTAGAAGGCCTACTGATGGTCGCTATGGTGAAAATCCCAATAGACTCCAGCATTATTATCAATTTCAGGTTATTTTAAAACCCTCTCCCAAAGATGTGATAGATTTATATTTAAACAGCCTCAAAGCTTTAGGAATAGATCCCAGCGAACATGACATTCGTTTTGTAGAAGATGACTGGGAATCTCCCACTTTAGGAGCCTGGGGGCTAGGCTGGGAAGTATGGCTAGACGGCATGGAAATAACCCAGTTTACCTATTTTCAGCAGGTAGGAGGAATAGATTTAGATCCCATTAGTGTGGAAATCACCTATGGCCTGGAAAGAATATCTATGTATTTACAAGAAAAAGAATCAGTATATGAGCTTAAATGGAATGATAAAGTTACTTATGGCGATGTACATTTACAGGGAGAGATAGAACATTCTCGCTACAATTTTGAATATAGTAATGTAGATATGCTTTTTAGTTTTTTTGATGCCTGTGAAAAAGAGTGTTTAAATTTATGTGAGAATAATTTACTTTGGCCAGCTTATGATTATTGCTTAAAATGTTCCCATTTGTTTAACCTATTAGAAGCCAGAGGAGCTATTTCTATTACAGAAAGAACTACCTTTATTGCTAGAGTAAGAAAACTGGCTTCTAAAATAGCTAGATTATATGCCAAACAAAGAGAAGATTTGGGTTATCCTTTGTTAAATAAGTAGGAGGTTATAATGGCTCATTTTATTTTAGAAATTGGAATAGAAGAAATGCCTGCTCGTTTTTTAAATTCATTACAGCAGGAAATAATAGATTTGTTTAATAAAAATTTAAAAGAAAAAAGATAAATTTCTCTTCTGTACAGTCTTATGCTTCTCCCAGACGTATAATTGTAGAAATTGAGGATTTAGCCCTTGTTCAAGACAAGGAAGTGGTGGAAATTATTGGTCCTCCTCTAAAAATTGCCAAAACCACAGAAGGAGGACTAACCAAGGCTGGAGAAGGTTTTGCAAAATCTCAAGGAGTTAGACCTGAAGATTTGTATGAAGTGGATACGCCCAGAGGGAAATATATTGCTGTAAAAAAAGAAACAGGGGGAGAAAAGACCTCTCAAATTTTAAGCCAGATCTGTCCTCAAATTATCTCTTCCCTTTCTTTTCCTAAAAAAATGCGCTGGGCAGACAGTTTTGCCTTTGGCCGTCCTATTCGCTGGTTGTTGGCCCTATTAGAAAAGGAAATAATTTCTTTTGAGTTAGCAGATTTACAAAGTAGTAACCTTACTTTTGGACACAGGGTAATGGGCAGTGGACCTTTTACAGTGGAAAGCTCCAGAAAATTTAAAGAAATCTTACAACAACAGGGAAAAGTAATTTTTGATGCTCAGGAACGAGTTAAAATTATCCAAGAGCAAGCCAACAAATTGGCTGCTCAGGTAGGTGGCTCTATTGTCTGGAAAGATAGCTTACTGGAAGAGGTGAGTTTTTTAACTGAATATCCCAAACCTGTCTTGGGAAAATTTGAAGATAAGTTTTTGGACTTACCTGAAGAAGTACTATTAACCAGTATGGAAACCCATCAAAAAAGCTTTGGAGTAAAAGATAAAAAAGGGAAATTATTACCTTATTTTTTGACAGTAATAAACCTGGAACCTAAAAATCTATCCATAGTACAAAAGGGCTGGGAAAGGGTTCTCAAAGCCAGATTAGAAGATGCCAAGTTTTTTTGGCAGGTAGATTTAAAGAGTTCTTTTTCTATTTGGCTAGAAAAATTAAATAAAGTTACCTTCTTAGAACCATTGGGGTATATGGGAGATAAAGTTAAAAGATTGGAAAGGTTAGCTAGCTGGATAGGAGAAAAGCTTATCCCTGAAAATAAAGAAGATTTGAAAAGAGCAGCCCTTTTATGCAAATGTGATTTGGTTTCAGAAATGGTAGGGGAGTTTCCTGAATTAGAAGGCATTATGGGAGGTATATATGCTCGTAAAAAAGGAGAAAAGGAATTTGTAGCAACATCCATTTATGAACATTACCTACCCAAAGGACAAAAAGGACTACCTTCAAGTAAAGGCGGAGCCCTTTTAAGCCTTATAGACAAAATGGATAATTTGGTAGGATGTTTTGGATTAAAGATTATACCTACAGGTGCCTCTGACCCCTATGGACTTAGAAGGGCAGCTCTGGGAATAATCCAGTTGATTTTACATTTTCAGTTAAGGATTTCTCTTACAGAGTTAATGGAAGAAGTCTATAGACAATATCAGGAGCAAGGCATAAAGTTCAAAGTTTCCCAAAAAGAACTTTTTGCTTCCTTGGAAGAATTTCTAGGGCAAAGGTTAAAATATTTCTGGCAGGATAAGGGCTATGCCACCAGAATAGTAGAAGCTACCTTAGGTGCTGGTTTTGATGATATTTATAATGCTTTTTTACGACTTGAGGCCTTAAAAGAATTTTCCCAGGAAGAATATTTTGAACCAGCAGTGCTTACCTTTAAAAGAGTGGCCAACATCATTCAAAAACAGGCAGGTACAGATGAATTCTTCTCTGAAATAAAAGAAGAATTTTTACAGGAAAAAGAGGAAAAAGAACTATTTTCCAAAATCAAAACCATAGGGACTGACTTAGACGAGGCTTTAAGTAAGGAAAATTATAAGTATATCTTTGGTTTATTGTTAGAAATTAAACCTTTTATTGATAGTTTTTTTGATAAGGTTATGGTAATGGTAGAAGACGAAAATCTACGAAAAAATCGCTTGACCCTTTTGCAATATCTTACTAATAGGCTGAGGGTTGTGGCTGATTTTGCAGCCCTGCAGGTATAATTTATTGGTTAAGCCAGCAAAAAAGGTTAATAAAAATTTAATAAAACTAGAGAAAATTTAAGGAGGGTGTAAACTTGGCTAATCACAAGTCTGCAATCAAGAGGCACAGACAGAGTCTTAAAAGAAGAGCTAGAAACAAGGCTGTGAAGACTAGGGTAAAAAATGTTATAAAAGAAGTTCGCTTAGTTGTTGCTGAAAATAACAAAGAGCAGGCAGAGCAGATCTTACGCACTGCAACTTCTGTAATTGATAAAGCTGCCAAAAAAGGGGTTCTTCATTGGAAGAATGCTGCTCGCAAGGTTTCTAAGCTACGCAAATTAGTGAATAGCTTGGGCTAAGCTCAAATTTTAATAAATTGTTTTTAAGCCTATCCTTAAGCAAAATAAGGATAGGCTTTTTTATTTGCTTTTAACTGTAGAAAAGGTTAAGAATTAGCAACAGAAGATTAAACCAGCCCATCTAAAAATATTGAAATTAAAGATGAAAAAAAAGTTTTTTCTCCCTTTGCCTTACCTGTTTACTTCTTTGCCTTAACCATTTTGCTGGGTACAGTCTTACTTCATCAGCCCTTTAGCCTAAAGGGTACATCCATATCCTGGCTGGATGCTTTATTTACAGCTACCTCTGCTACCTGTGTAACAGGTCTAATTGTAGTGGATACAGGGTCTTTTTTTTCTCCCATTGGTCAAAGTATTATTCTGGTACTTATCCAGCTTGGCGGTTTAGGTATTATGAGTTATACCAGTTTGGTATTTTATCTCTGGAGAAAAAAAATTTCTATTACTGATAGAATTGCTGTAGGACAGTCTCTCTTACACGATCCCACTTTCCACTTAGGCTCTTTTTTAATAAAAATGTTAAATTTTACTTTAGCTATTGAATTTAGTGGGGCTTTTATTTTGTATCTTTTAGAACCTACAAAGTTTACTCCTTTTTCTGCCTTATTTCATTCAATTTCTGCTTTTTGTAATGCTGGATTTTCTTTATTTTCTTCTAGTTTGATGGAATATAGTTCCAATATACCTATAAATTTAGTGTTTATGATTTTAATTATTTTGGGTGGATTGGGTTTTGCTGTAATTTTAGAACTATACGAAAAGAGAATAAAAAAAGTAAATTTAAAAAAAGATAAGCTAAGCTGGCATACTAATACAGTCTTAGAAACAACATTTTGGTTAATAGTAGTTGGTTCAATTCTAATTTTTATAGCTGAGTTCTTTGCCCACTCAGACTCTAATTTTGATTTTACGAAAGGAATAATTAGCTCTATTTTTCAATCCATTACGTGTAGAACCGCTGGATTTAATAGCGTTGATATCAGTAAAATGACCAATTTATCTTTATTTATTATGATTTTTCTTATGTTTATTGGTGGTTCTCCTGGATCTTGTGCTGGGGGTATTAAAACCACGACTTTTCGTACTTTAATTGCTTTTGGTTGGTCTAATCTTATTGGCAGAAAACAATGTGTAATTGGCAAATACGCCCTGGAAGAAAAAAGTTTAAATAAGGCTTTAACCTTAATTATTTTTGCTTTATCTATTGTTTTTTTAGCTACTGCTATTTTACTTGCCACTGAAGGGGGAGATATGCCCCATCACTTAAGTAAGGGAAGGTTTATAGAAATTCTCTTTGAAGTGGTTTCAGCTTTTGGTACTGTAGGACTCTCCACCGGACTTACGCCTAATTTAACTCCTTTTGGAAAAAGTATAATCATTTTACTTATGTTTATAGGTAGGTTAGGTCCTATTTTGTTTTTAACTCTTTTGCAAAGCTGGCAAACCCAGGAGAGGTTTAAATGGCCAGAAAATAGTTTACTCATAGGTTAGGAGGAAAATAAGTGGCCAAGTTTGAAATAGGTGTTATTGGATTGGGAAAGTTTGGTTTTTATTTAGCCAAAGCCCTGGTAGGACTGGGGCATAATGTCGTAGGTCTGGACAATCGACCAGAACGTATCAAACGTGCTCAAGATGTATTAACTCAAGTTTATGAGGCTGATGCAACAGATAAAGACGCTCTTGCTCAACTTGGATTTGCTGAACTCAATCATGTTATTATTAGTGTTGGTCATTCTATGGAAGCAAGTATTTTAATCGCTTTATACTTAAAAGAATTGGGAGCGCCTGATATCTGGTGTAAAGCCATTAGTGATGACCATGAAAAGTTATTACTAAAAATAGGGGTAGACCATGTCATTTTCCCTGAACGCTTTGCTGCAGAGCAACTGGCTAGAAGTCTAGTAGTACCCGGGCTGATTGACTACTTACCCATGGGCAAGGCTATTTTACTTAAGGAAATAGTTATTGAAAACTGGGAAGGAAAAACTCTTAGAGATTTGGATTTAACCAATCAGTATGGCCTACAGGTTATTGCTATAAAACATAAAGGTGGAAAAGAATATACCTTTGTCCCTAGAGCTGATCAAAAGCTTAAAAAGGGAGATGTTTTAGCTATTGTAGGAAAAGAAGAAAATTTTGAAAAATTGAAACCCTAAATAAATTTTAAACCAGGTATCCCTGGTATTAAATTTAATTTCCAAAGATAGTGAGCATAAAGTAAAATACTTGCTTTATGCTCAGCAGTTAAATCGTAATCCATAGTCTGCCAATAATTAGCTATTTCTTGAGTAGAAAATCTAGAATTTATTTTTTTACTTAACTCTAAATAATTCTTTTTTATTTTTTGTTTATAAGAGATAAGCTTTTCCTTTAAGTCAAGAATGGTTTCTAATTTTTCTAAAGCCCTTTTACTCACTATCCAGAGGGCAAAAATAAAAGGCAAGCCAGTAAAAGAGTGCCATTCCTGGGCCAAGTCATAGATAAATAAATTTTTAGGAGAGTGTAAGTACAATTCAAAAGCCAGATCTCCTATTTCTAAAAAAGGACAATCTCCTTGCCAATCTTTCCCAGGTTCTTTAAATCTAAAATCTACTTCTGGTAATTGCCAATAAAAATTCCATAAAATTTTTAATAAATTTATGGAACTAGCAGAAGCTGAAGTTAACAATACTGTTTTTTGATTTTTATTTAAGTATTCTGACAAATTATCCAAAGGCACAGGAGAACAAAAAAGTACGCTTTTAACTTTTTCCAGGGCGCTGATACTTAAGTCCGGAAGTAAAAAATACTCTTCACTGTGTAATAAGTATTCAAAAGAAGAGGCTGGAGCCAGATCTATCTCTTGTTTTAAGAGTAGATCATTTAATTTAGCTGGATGATCTTCTATAAAATTAATATGATAAGGATGATTTTCTTTTTTTAAAAAATAAAAAAAAGGCCAGACATTAAGATAAGATATCTGGCCAATATTAATAGTATTCATATAGTAATAACCTTATCTGCTATTTCTAAACTAGTGATAATATCTAACATATTAGTGGTATCACCAACTTCTTTTTCTTCCAATAAGTTATAATAGTTTAAACATGTTCCACAAACTAAAATTGAAACTCCTTTTTCTTCTAATTCCTTTAGTTGAGAAAGAACTGGACTATCTTTTGTAGCTAATTTTACTCCACTATTTACCATAACTATACGCCATAGATTGCTCATTTCCTTTAAAGTGGAGATAAAATTTTTTATCAGTCCCTTTCCCAATTCTTCACTACCTTCTCCCAATCTATTCTTGGTTATAAAAATCAAAGTATTATCTGTATTTTGGGATACATCTAAAACATTCTTGCTTTCTTTTGCTTGTTTTACTCTTAATTTAATTTCATTATCCTGAACAGTTGTATCAATTACTTCATATCCTTGCTGGGCTAAAAAACGAGAAACGTTTTCCTGAGCTGCTTTATTGTCCACTATTACTATAAATTCCTTTTCCTGGCTTTGATTCAAAAACTCTTTTACTTTAAGCACTGGTTTAGGACAAGGTAAGCCTTGACATTCAATGGTTTTTATCTCCATAACTTACTCCTGTTTTTATGAGATAATAATATGAATAAACTAGACCTAATAACTTCCCTTTTACCCCCTCTGGTCAAAGTCTGGGGGAAGAGCCTTCGCTATCAACGAGTAGAGTATGATAATTACCTTTCCCTAAAAAAACAAGGGCAAAAAGTATTATTTTCCATTTGGCATGGGGAAATTTTCCCCCTTATCTATCTCCATCAGAAACAAAATATCATTGCCCTGGCCAGTCCAAGTAGAGATGGAGAGCTTATTGCCAGGGTGTTGAAAAAATTTGGTTTTTTATTAGCTCGAGGCTCCAGTAGTAAAACTGGAGTAAAAGCTTTAGTGTCTTTACTAAAGGAGTTTAAAAAAAATCCCAATGATATAGTCTTGACTGTAGATGGACCGAGAGGTCCTAGACATAAGATAAAAGAAGGAATATTTTATTTAGCTTATAAATTAAAATTACCCATAATACCTGTAAGAACAAGGTGTTCTTTAAAATATACTTTTAATTCCTGGGATAAATTTGAATTGCCACTTCCTTTTAGTTCTTGTATTGTGAAATATGGAAAACCCTTTTGGATAAGTTCTTTGTCTGATAAAGATATTTCAAATTATAAAAAAGAGTTAGAAGAATACATGGAAAATAAGATATGGAAAACCTAAGTGTAAATTTTATAAAATACATAGCTAAAAAAATAAGTACGGACTCTTATCAAATTTATGGGGAAAAAATAGGAATTTTGCTCTGGAACTTACTTTCTTCAAGAAGAAAATACGCTATAGAATCCATTATTAAGCATTTAAATTTTAACTATAATAAAGCCTTAAGTATAGCTAAAAAAAGTTTTATCCATACGGGAATCTCCTATTTTGAATCCTTAATGCTAGAAAATGTAGATTATAGATTTATAAAAGAAAAAGTAAAAATCAAAAATGAGGAAAACTTAGAAAAAATAAGTAAATCAAAGCGTCCTGCAGTAGTAGTAACAGGTCATTTAGGATCCTGGGAACTATTGTTAAAGGTGCTCAGATATTATTTACCAGAAAAAAAATCTCAAATAGTGGTAAAGTTTCCCAAAAATAAATTTTTAGCTAATCTAATTGGCGAGTTAAGAGAAAGTAAAAATATTGAAATTGTAGGACATAGATTGGTAACTCATAAAATCTTTCCTCAATTGAAAAGAGGAGGGCTTGCTGCTTTTTTAGTAGATCACAATTGTTTAAGAAAAGAAGCAATTTTTTTACCTTTCTTAAATGAAATTGCTGCAGTAAATATGGGACCTGCTTTAATTGCTTTGCGAACCAGAGCTTTGGTCTGGCCTACTTTTTTAGTTAGAAATAGAGAAGGATTTGAGTTTTACTTAGAAAATCCTCTGGATACTCAAAATCTTCAAGGAACTTTAAAAGATAAAGTAAAAGATATTGCCTCTTTTTATACTCAAGCAGTGGAGAAAAAGGTATATTCCTTTCCAGAACAGTGGTACTGGCTCCATCGAAGATGGAAAACCAGACCCTAGCTTTCTTCTGAAAACAAAGAGGCTATTAATTGGGCATCTTCAGCTTGAGCAGCAACCCCCAGTTCCTTGGCTTTATCAAAGCAAACAAATTTACCCTCTTTAAAAAGTATTTTACCAGCAGAAAGAACTTTGCTATAGGGTATTTGTTCTCTTAACTCGAGGTAATTAATTTTTTCCGGGAAAATAATAGGAGTAGGTTTTCCAGAAAAATCTTCAAAAATAATATATTTCATTTAAATCCTCCTTAAAGGGGAGTAAGTTATGCAGTTAAAAGAATATGGTAAATTTTTAGAGGTGGCAAGAGGAGAAAGGGAAGCTGATCTTATTTTAAGTAAGGCTAAAATAGTCAATGTTTTTACAGAAGAAATTTACTTAGAAGATGTAGTTATCTATAAGGATACTATCGTTGGCTTAGGAAAAGGCTATAAAGCCAAAGAGGTCCTAAATTTAGAAGGAAGATACTTACTTCCTGGCTTTCTGGAAAGTCATATCCATATAGAATCAACTTTTTTAAATCCTGCAGAGTTTGCAAAAGTGGTGGCCAGGTGGGGAACCTGTTGTGTGGTGTGCGATCCACATGAAATAGCCAATGTCCTGGGCAGAAAAGGGATTGAACTCTTTTTACAACTGACAGAAGATTTGCCTGTAGATATATTTTTTATGGCCCCTTCTTGCGTTCCAGCCAGTAATTTTGAAACTTCTGGCGCAGTACTTACCTCTGAAGATATAGACTACTTGTTTTCTCACCATGCGCACCGTTTTTTAGGCTTAGCCGAGGTAATGAATTATCCAGGAGCTTACTTAGGAGATTTGGAGTTGTTAAAAAAAATTGAACTAGCTCAAAAAAGACATTTAGCGGTTGATGGACATGCTCCCTTACTCTCTGGAAAATTATTAAATGCTTATATCTTGGCTGGGGCTAAAAGCGATCATGAGTGTAGCTTATTGGAGGAAGCTAAAGAAAAATTAGGTAAAGGAATGCACATTTTTATCCGAGAAGGAAGTTCAGAAAAAAACCTGGAAAGCTTAATACCTCTTATAAAAACTAATTCTGAACGCATCTCTTTAGTTACTGACGATAGACATGCAGATGAATTATATTATCATGGACATTTAAATTATAACTTAAAAAAATGCATTCAACTGGGAATAGATCCAGTTAAAGCTATCAAACTTGTTACCATAAATCCTGCCAGTTATTTTAAGCTGAATAAATATGGAGCAATTGCGCCTGGTTATAAAGCCAACCTGGTGGTAGTAAATGACTTACAGGAATTAGAAATAGAAAAGGTATTTTTAAAAGGAAAATCTCTAGATAAACATAAATTCGATAAAAAAATAGATTTTCCGATTAAAAAATTAAACTTTTCTCCAATAACAGAAAAAGATTTTCATATTCCCCAAAAAGGAGATAAAATAAGAATAATTGAAATTATACCCAATCAAATAATTACCAATAGTAAGGAGGTATTACCTACAATAATTGATGATAGGGTGGTTTCTGATATAACTAGAGATATAGTAAAGATAGCAGTCATAGAAAGACACAAAAACACAGGAAATATTGGTCTGGGTTTTGTGCAAGGATTGCAACTGGAAAAGGGAAGTTTAGCCAGCACTGTTGCCCATGACTCTCACAATTTAATTGTAGCTGGGGTAGATGATAAAGATATGGTTGTTGCTACTAATTTTTTAAGAGAGCAGGGAGGGGGACTGGCGGTAGTAGTCAATCAAAAAGTTTGTGCCTATCTAGCCTTACCTTTAGCTGGCCTTATGAGTTTAGATAGAGCAGAAGAGGTAGTAAAGAAATTAAAAGAAATAGATGCTGAAGTAAAAAAGATAAGTAGGTTAGGTAGCTTAGCTTTTATGTATCTTTCTTTTTTAGCCCTGCCTGTTATTCCTAAACTAAAAATAACAGATAGAGGACTTTTTGACGGAGAAAAGTTTTCTTTTACTTCTCTTTTTAACTCATAAGCAGGCAATTAAAAAAGAAACAGGGTATTGGCTGAGGAACTTATCCTATCTTCTAAAAATTTGAGTCGTTCCTTAGCTGCTTCTTTTTGACTCTTACGCTCTGCCTTTTTTAGCACTAGAGAATAAAGAGTTTTAGCCAGAGAATAGTTTTTATTCTTTTCACACAATTGCCCAGCTCGATAAAGAGCTGTAACTGCCCAAATATTTTCTTTTGGGTAACTATAAGCTAGCTCCAGATATTTCTTTAAAGCTTCCTGTTCCAAACCCTGCATTTGATAAGTTTCTGCCAACCAAAACAGGGTTTCAGCTTGCAAGGAAGTAGTAAGAGATTCTTTTTGGGCCAAAAGATTTATAAAAATATTTTCTGCTAAAGAAAGCTTGTTTAGTCTTTGGGCCAGTAATCCAAGTTTTAATTTTTTTTCCACTGAAAGCTGATTTGGAGCAAAGGATAAAAGTTTTAAATAGGTACTTAAGGCTTCTTCAGTTTGATTAAGCTCCATGAGTAAACCTGCTTTGGCTTTTAATAACTCCACTTTTGAATTCCAGTCCAGTTTATCAGGATCGATTTGTTGTAAATATTTCCAGGCAAGTGAATTATTTTTTTCAGAATGCACCTTTTTGGCTAAGAACAAAAAAGATTTTTGCCCCAAATAACTTTTGGGAAAAAGAAAGGAAAAATGATAACTGGTGGAAAAATCAAGAGATTTTTTTGCTGCTAATTGTTTATAAAAACCAATAGGTTCAAAGGGTAAAAATTGTTCTGCCCAGGGATAGGTTAAATTGGAAAAAGGGTAGTTCATTATCTTTAACAAATAAATAATAAAATAAGGAGAATATTTATTATAATTGGTTAATTTTAAATCGCTAATTAAACCTAGTTTAAACGCTATACTGTCAAGTTTTAAGTTGTTTTTATCTTTAAAGTAAGTTGTATATATTTGAGCTGCTTCATTAAATCTTGAATTAAAAATAAGATAACAAAAATATATTTCATAGAGATTAACCTTAATTTTTTCATTTAAAAAGAAAGATTCCAATTGTTTTTTTATAAATTCCAGTCCTTCAGTTAAATTTTTAGTTTTAAGTTCTTTAATAAATATATTTAAATTTTCATTATCAAAATAATCTAGTTTTTTAGTATTAAAGGTATTTAAATCCTGGGAAAAAATATTTCTCAATAAATTCGTAGATACCTGCTTTGTTTCTTCTGGATTAAAACTTTCCCTTAAAAAAGTTCTTAATTTATTATTCTCTATGCTATTTAAAAAATGATTTTCTAGGTCATTAAAGCCTAAGTAATTTGCTAAAATATAGTTTATGACCATTAATTCATCATTTTTACTTATATCTTGAGTAGCGTAAGCTTTATTATTAGTACTAGCTTCTTGCAATTTTTTAAACAGATAATTTTTAGGCCATATTTTCAATCCAAACTCAAGAAGATGAAAAAAATCTTTTTCTTTATCCTTATCTAAATTTGATTTCCATAAAGTATCTAGCAATACTACTTCAAATAATACTTCTAAATTTTTTTCTGTTGATAATATTTTTATAGCTTCTTTTAAAGGAAGAATTTTTATTAACTTAAGATAGGCGTTAATGGAATCTAAATAATTATTTTGCGTTCTTAAAACCCTAGCCAGAACTAAATATATATAGGCTTTATTTTCAGGTGAAAATTGTTCAATAATATTTTGATTGGTTGCAATTTCTTCTTTTATTTTTTCATATTCTTTTACCTTAAATAAGGAGTTTAAATAATATATGAAATAATTTTCGTTGTTTAAATCTTTATTATCTAAAGAATCCAAAAATAAATCATAAGCTCCAACTTCATAAAGCCAGACAGAAAAATCAGACTTTTTTGTTTTTACAGTTGAAGCCAAGACCATATTACTAGTAATAGAGAAAATAATTAAAAACAAAAATATTTTTTGTTTCACTCAGAAATCTCCTTTTATTTAAATATCTTGCTAAAAATAGTCCATAAAGTATCTTTAGCTTGATGTTTTGGCTTGTATTTTTCTAAATCAATTTTTCTCTCTTCAAAGACCTTTTTTATGTTTTGAACAAAATTAAAATTGTGTGCTAATAAAGTAGAAAAGCATTCTTTATCAATTACCAGGCAGAGAGTATCTTCTACAGCCAAAACATCAGCACTTCTGGGCTCTTCAGTTAGTAAGGCCATTTCTCCAAAAAAATCCCCTTGCCCTAAAACAGCAATAGTTTGCTTTTTATCAGTTTTTATTTCTACTTTTCCTTTAAGAATAAAATAAAGTTCAGTGCTTCTATCTCCTTGTTGAAAAATAAAAGTATTCTGTGGATAAGTTCTTTGATCAGAAAGCAAAAGTAAATTTTCTATTTCCTGGCTGGAAAAATTGTTAAATAGGGTAGAGGAAGTAAGAATATTTATTATTTTAGAATCAATAGGATAAGTTTTTTCTTTTTTCTATCAAAAATAAGGTTTTGTTTAGGTAGGGGAAAAGAAATATTTTTTTGTTTAAAAGCATACCAGAGAGAAGAAAGAATTTTATCTTGAACCTGCCGATGTTTTTCAAAACGATCTATATAATAACCTATTCTATAGATCATTCTAAAATTATCATAATCTATTAAAAGCACTCTGGGCAGGGGATTTTTAGCTATTTCCGGGATTTGTGTTAAGATTTCTAAAATTGTGTTTTTTATCCTGACAGGTGAAATAGAAAAATTTATTCCCACATCTATATATCTATATATTCTAGAGATAGGTCTACTATAGTTTATTAGAGTATCTCTAGAGATACTATTGTTGGGAATGAAAATATAATCAAAGTTTATAGTTTGTATCTTAGTATATCTCCAGTTTATCTCTACAACCCTACCTTCTAAATTATTTACTTTAATCCATTCACCAATACTAAATGGTTTTTCTATTTGAATTAAAAGCCCAGAAATTAAACTGCCAATAGTATCTTGCATGGATAGTCCAACAACACCAGTGATAATAGCAGAAGAAGTTAAGATAGAAGATAGATTTATATTGAGTACTTCACGTAAAAAAATTATAAAAAATATAATAAAAGTAGATATAATTATTAAGTCAAAATATATAAAGTTGATATTTTTATTTTTTATTTTAGGTAAGTAATAATTTTGATAAAATCCTTTTAGAAAATGTTTTAAAAGCATCCATAAAGAAATGAGATTAAGGGTAAGGGCAACTTTATTTTGAAAAATGGCCTTTAGATTATTTATTCCTAAAATAAGGTTAAAAACAAGAAGAAACAAAAGCCATTTTAAAAGGAAAAGGTATTGCCTTGTTGGCGAGATCTAAAAATAAGTCTCCAAATCAGGCTTAGAACCAGATAAATAAGGAAACTTAAAATTAAAAGTTCACCTGATTTAGAAAAAGAAATATTTATACCTTTTAAAAATTCCTTCATCCTGAGATTTGTCTTTAAACTCAAAGAAAACTAAGCGTCAAGACAAGTTTACCTTTTCAGATAAAATTCCTTTCTTTGGCAGCTTATTTTTATTAAAGTTTACATAATTTACATTATGAGACAAAAATTTATATCAAAATAACCTCTTGAAATATAAGGCAATTGCTTGAGGGATGTTTGCGAGGTATTATTTAAGGAATTAAATCTTCTAAAAAATAAAAATTATTTAAAGATATTGTATAAATTTATTTATATTTTAGTTAAACAATTGTTCTTAACAGTTTGAATATTTTAAATATAATAAAATTTTTTAGTAAGAAAAAATCGTGAGGCCTCATGAGACCTCATTGGGTATTTGCTCATTGGGTGTTTGTCTGATGAATAAAAGGAAGAAGTATTTTTGAAATATTTTTATGTTGTGATTCTTTTCAATCCTCTAGATAACTTAAAGGAAAAACAGATGGCTTTTCAGTTTTAGAAAATTTTAGAAAATTAAAACCGAACCTTAAAATACAAAAGCCACCTCTAAACAAGCTAGAGGCTAAGTTTAGGATCAGGGCTTAACTTGTTGCTGGTTAAGCCCTTACTTTTTATACAAGGAAAAATTGGGAAGACGGAAAAAAAGAAAATAATATGAAAATTAAAAGCTGGTTTGAAAAATTACTCCTTTCCCTTTAATTGTTTTAAATACTGATCTCTACAATCATAGCTACAAAAACATTCAACCCTATCCCCTACTTTCACCCGAATATCACTGTTTTTAGCCACATAAGCCCCGCAAATAGGGTCTTTTACCATTTCATCACTTATTTGCGAAGGTTGTCCTGCTGCTGCTTTTTCCTGGGCTTTTTTCTTTTTTCTATCATTACTAATGAGTTTGAATAAAATATAAATAGCTGCAATAGTTAAAAGAATTTTAAACATTTTTCCTCCTTAGTTAAACTTTTACTTTAATTTTTTTATTGGTAAATTTTATCTCCAATTAACCTATAACTTAGTTTGTTGAGATAGGCGTGAATGCTTTGGTTATTGATTTTAAGTTGAGGTGCTATCTCTTTTAAGGGAATTAAGACAAAAGCCCTTTTGAGCATTTGGGGATGAGGTATGGTTAATTTCGGGGAGTTAATTTTTTTACCCTCCCAGATTAAAATATCAATATCAATTATCCTTGGACCATACCTCTCCATTCGTTTTCTTCCCATCTGTTTTTCTATAGCTAAAAGTTGGTTTAAAAAAAATATTGGCTTTACACTGGAAAGAGAGTAAAATTTGATTATTTGATTGGCAAACCAGGGCTGGTCTTTTTTTTCTTGAGGCTCTGTATAATAAATGGAAGAAGTTTGAGCTTCTATTAAGTAGGGTAACGAATTGAGGTTATTACGAGCAAGTTTTAAGTTGTGGATTAAATCACCTAAATTACTACCCAGACTAAGATACACAGCTTCATAACTAGCACACATGAAACTTAGTTTATAGCTTAACTTCAATAAGGGCAAGGATTTTCCAATGGACTTAAAAGCTTATTTAGAGGAATTTTTACACTATCTTTTGGCCGTAAAGGGACTTTCCAAACAAACAGTGGACTCCTATTGTTTGGATTTAGAAGATTTTTTATTTTTTTTAAAAAAAAATAAGCAAGGCTTTGCAGAAGAAGATTCTCTTTTTTTATACCTGCTTTATCTTCGGCAAAAAGGTTTAAAAAGTAAAAGCATAGCCAGACACTTATCTGCTTTAAGGGGGTTTTTTAATTTTTTAGAAGAAAAACAAGTGGTTAAAAACAACCCCACTTCTTCTTTGGAAAATCCCAAAATTCCCAAATCACTTCCCAAAATTCTATCTCTAAAAGAAGTACAACAAATACTCCAGGCCCCTAATCCCTCTACTTTACTTGGATTTAGAGATAAAACCATGTTAGAAATAATGTACGCTGCAGGCCTTAGGGTTTCTGAGCTTATAAACCTTAAACCCCTTGACTTTGATCCTATGCAGGGAATTTTAAAAATTTTTGGTAAGGGCTCAAAAGAAAGATTGGTCCCTCTTTATTCCAAGGCTCAAGAATTACTAAATACCTATCTTCAGGAAAAGCGAAAACTCTTTAAACCCAAAGAAGATTACATTTTTTTAAATAGAAGTGGTAAGAGATTGACCAGACAAGGAATCTGGAAAATTATTAAAAAATATGCTCAGCAAGCTAATATAATTAAAGACATATCTCCCCATGTATTAAGACATTCCTTTGCTACCCATTTATTAGAAGGTGGAGCTGATTTGCGTACTGTGCAAATCTTACTTGGACACTCTGACATTACAGCTACAGAAATCTATACCCATGTAAATTCCAACCGAATAAAAAGTATTTACGAAAAATTACATCTAAGGAACAGTTAAGTGAATAAAAAAATAGTAGCTGAAACAATAATCACTTGCCATGCCAATGCTGATTTTGATGCCATAGCCTCTATGGTGGCTGCTAAAAAACTCTATCCCGAAGGAGTTTTAATTTTTCCTGGAAGTCAAGAAAAAAACATAAAAGATTTTTTCTCGAATCTACAAGCTATTTGTATAACTTCAAACATGCTAATGATGTAGATATTGAAAAAGTAAAAAAAGTTGTTTTGGTTGATACCAAACAGTACTCTAGAGTTCCTCATATACACAAAATATTAAAAAATAAAAATATATCCATCCACATTTACGACCATCACCCAGACACAGAAGATGATTTGCCTGCAGATAAAATTATATATAAAAAATGGGGCTCTACCACCACTATAATTATAGATATTTTGAAAAAGCAAAATATAGACATAACTCCAGATGAAGCTACTTTATTGGGTTTGGGCATTTACGAAGATACTGGCTCCTTTACTTTTAACTCCACTACAGAGCATGACTTTTTAGCTGCTGCCTGGCTTAAAAGCAAAGGAATGGACTTAAATGTTATTGCAGAGTTTATTAATAGAGATTTCACTTCTTCTCAGATAGAGATATTAAATACCCTTATTAAAAACTCATTTACTAAAAATATAAACTCTATTGACATAACTATAACTTACATATCTTTAGATGAATATTTAGGTGATTTTGCTTTTATAGTTCATAAATTCATGGAAATTGAAAATCTAAAAGTAGTTTTTGCCATAGCAAGAATGAATGATAGAATTCACTTAGTTGCCAGAAGTAGAATTCCAGAGGTAAATGTAGGTAAAGTATGCTCCTATTTTGGTGGAGGAGGTCATGCCTATGCAGCCTCAGCTTCAATAAAAGATAGAACTTTAAATCAAGTAAAAGAAGAACTTTTAGCCATTTTATTTTCAATTATAAATAGCGAGTTAAAAGTAAAAAAATTAATGACTTCTCCAGCTATTGTTATAGAAAACAGAAAAAATTTAAGACAAGCTGCTGAACTTATGACTAAACTGGGATTAAAAGCCATTCCTGTAGTTAATGAAAAAAATGAATGTATAGGAATACTTGAACATCAGATAGCTGAAAAGGCAATTTTACATGGATTGGGAGAGTTAAATTTAGAAGACTATATGCAAAAAGATATATCTTGTGTAGATAAGGAAACCTCTTTATACACAGTTATAGACATTATTTTACGCCAAAGACAGAGATTAGTTCCTGTGGTAGATAAAAATAAAGAAGTTGTTGGGGTTTTTACTAGAACAGATTTAATCAACTTTCTGGTACAAGAGCCCTTAAAACTTCCGGAAAACCTTTTAAATAACCATCCCAAAGAAAAAAATATCCAGCGACTGTTAAAAGAAAAGCTGGATAAAAAGAGTTTAGAATTGGTAATGCTAGCTGGCAAGGTGGCCAAGCAACTCAACTTCCAGGTATATCTAGTAGGAGGTGTGGTTAGAGACCTTTTATTAAATGTTCCTGTAAAAGATTTAGATTTTGTGGTGGAAGGAGATGGAATAGCTTTTGCCCAGCATTTTGCCCAGATTATTGGAGGAAGGGTTAGAAGCCATAAAAAGTTTAAAACTGCTGTCATTATTTTAAATAATGAACAGAAAATAGATGTAGCTACGGCCAGGCTGGAATATTATGAATATCCTGCTGCCCTGCCCATTGTAGAACTTTCTTCTTTAAAAATGGACCTCTTTAGAAGAGACTTTACCATCAATACCCTGGCCATTCATCTTAATCCAGAAAATTTTGGAAAGCTCATTGATTTTTTTGGAGGACAAAGAGATTTAAAGGAAAAAACTATTCGAGTTATCCATTCTTTAAGTTTTGTTGAAGACCCTACCAGAATTTTAAGGGCTATTCGCTTTGAGCAAAGATTCAACTTTAGAATAGGTAAACAAACAGAAAAATTAATAAAAAGTGCCTTAAAAATAAAAATATTTGATAAGTTATCAGGGACTAGAATCTTACACGAATTAAAACTTATTTTTCAAGAAGAAAAAGTAGTTCAATGTTTAAAAAGATTAAAGGAGTTAGAGATACTTACTGCTATTCATCCTAAATTGGATTTAAACCTAAAAAATATAAAAATAATTGAAGAGATAGAAAAGGTGCTACACTGGTACACTCTACTCTATTTAAAAGAAAAGGTTAGAAAAGATATATTATATCTTTTAGCTTTATTGTCAGATCTAAATTATGAAGATTGTAAATTGGTTATAAATAGATTAAAATTATCTAAAAAAGAAACCAGGGTATTTTTTGAAATAAGAGAAAAATCAAAAAATTCCTATATAAATATAATTAGAAGTAGAGAAAAGTTTTTAAAAATAAGTGAAATTTATTTTTTATTAGAAGATATTCCTTTGGAAGGTATAATTTATCTATTAGCTATCTTAAAAGATGAAAAGATAAGAGAAAACATCTCCTTATATATTTCCCAATATAGAAAACTAAAACTTTTTATCTCAGGAAAAGACTTAATAAATCTTGGTTTAAAACCAGGACCTAAATTTAATTTTATTTTTCAAAAGATTAAAAAGGCTTTTCTTGAAGGCAAAGCCAAAGATAGAGAAAGTCAATTAAAATTGGCTAAAGAAATTATAGCTACCTGGAAGTAAAAAAATGGTGGGCAATGCAGGATTTGAACCTGCGGCCTTCAGCTCCGGAGGCTGACGCTCTATCCACCTGAGCTAATTGCCCACCCAACCCAAAGACAGTTTTCTATGGACTTAAGAAAAGCTCTTGACAAGGTTTAAAGAATCCCTTAGGCTAATAAACATGCTGAAAAAAGAATTATTGTTGCTATCACTGGAGCCAGTGGGGTTATTTATGGTATCAGACTCCTGGAAGAACTTTTCCTAAGAGATAAGGAAATAGAAGTGCATGCTATTATCTCTGAAGTGGGAAAACAGGTCCTGGATTTAGAGGTCCCTAATTGGTCAGAGAGACTTCCCTCTTCTTTAAACATTTATGGAGAAAAGGAATTTACTGCTCCCATGGCTAGCGGGTCCTGGAAGCACGCAGGATTGGTTGTTGTCCCTTGCACCATGGCTACCTTGGGAGCCATTGCTAATGGAGTTGGGCACAACCTTATTCATAGGGCTGCGGATGTATGTTTAAAAGAAAAGCGCACCCTGATTCTGGTCCCCAGGGAAACGCCTTTAAATACCATTCACTTAGAAAATATGTTGAAATTAAAAAGGGCTGGAGCAATCATTTTACCACCCTGCCCTGGCTTTTATCATCAACCCCAACACTTAGAGGATTTAATCAACCAAATTGTAGGAAGAATTCTGGATCAATTGGGAATAGAACATAAACTTTTTCTTCCGTGGGGAGAAACTAAAAAGGAGGTTTAAGGTATGAGCAATAAACTTATCTGGCATGGACACGCAAATTTTGAAATTATAACCCCTAACTTAAACATTTTAATTGACCCCTGGTTTGACGGTAATCCCAGTGCTAAAATCAGTTTTAAAGATTTAAAAAAGGTAGATTTGGTCTTGGTTACGCACGACCATGCAGACCATTTGGGGCAGGCAGTGGAAATCTGTAAACACTTTAACGCTTCTTTAGGAGCTATTGTAGAAGTAGCTGAAAAATGTCAACAAAAGGGAGTAAAACCAGAACAAATTTTAAATGGCATAGGTTTTAATATTGGAGGTACAGTAGAGTTTAAAGGGATAAAAATTACTATGACTCAAGCCTTTCATTCTGGAAGCAATACTTTACCTGTAGGCTTTATTTTAAGCTTAGAAAATGGTTACACCCTTTATCATGCAGGTGACACTGGTATTTTTAACTCCATGGAAGTGTGGGGAGAGCTCTATTCTTTGGACCTGGCCTTACTTCCCATAGGAGGAGTTTTTACCATGGACCCCAAACAAGCTGCCTATGCCTGTAAATTACTTAAGTGTAAAAAAGTAATTCCTATGCACTGGGGCTCTTTTCCTGTACTGGAGCAAAATATTGATAATTTTAAGCGATTTTTAAATGAATATGCTCCCTCTACTGCTTTAGTAGAGGCCAAAATAGAAGAAGAAGTAATTTTAGATTAAAAGTAAAAGCCCCTTTTAAAAGGGGCTTTTTTTAAGCAAAACAAATTTCTACAATTACTGGACCAAAAGCACTTTCAAAGGGTATGACCAAAATAGCCTTACTGGAAACATGGCTAATGGAATGATTTTTTCCAGTCACCACAGAAGGAATGCCTGCTTCAAAGGTCATACCTATTTCATCCATTCCCCTTCTGGCCTGGCCAGAAATCATGTTGGTAAACTCTCCTACTGCATCTACTACATCCTTGCTTATAGTGGAAAATTCTTCTCCCAGCATCTGACTAACAATACCTAAAACACTCTGCTCAGTAAAAGTTACAGACATACTTCCCTTGGACTTACCATCTGGGCTGGAAAAACCAATTATTCCACTCACGTCCCCGGAAGAAGTAGTATCCTTTTTTACATAGGGTTTTCCAGGCTTAACTTCTACCATAGCCATGGTAGAAAAGACATTACTTACTGCGTCTACTACCTTTTTAACTACCTGTTTGATTTTCTCTTCCATACTTAACTCCCTATTTACTGCTAAGACCAGACTCTCATAATAAAAAGGAGGTCAAAAATCTAGTTTATTTTTGGGAGGGCAATTTATTTATTTTAACTAGAAATTTAGAATTTCAAATGGTCCAATTGGGTATAAAAAGTTTCGGATGCTCAACGCCTTTCGGCATCAGAGATCAAATCAGCCAGGTAAAAATGGTTTTTTTGACCTAGACCTATGTGCTCAACGCCTTTCGGCATCAGAGATCAAATCAGGCGCAACCCGGCGGCAGAACCCCCGAAGTCCCGCGTGCTCAACGCCTTTCGGCATCAGAGATCAAATCAGGAAGATTATAAAAATGTAGAAATACCGAAAATGACGTGCTCAACGCCTTTCGGCATCAGAGATCAAATCAGAGTTATCGTCCCTTAAAATATTAAAACATATAAAAAGTGCTCAACGCCTTTCGGCATCAGAGATCAAATCAGTTTTCCCTCCTTTTAGTTTTTTATTTTATTAAAGTGTGCTCAACGCCTTTCGGCATCAGAGATCAAATCAGTAGATAACAATCGAGATATATCTATTACTGACTTAGTGCTCAACGCCTTTCGGCATCAGAGATCAAATCAGTGGCCATTTATTTTATAAGATTTACACCCTCTAAGTGCTCAACGCCTTTCGGCATCAGAGATCAAATCAGTCTATCTGTTTTAGCAGTTGTATTTCCTTATATTCAAAAAATACTTTTCAAGTACCTGCTTAACGCTTTTCAACTACTCAATACCTCCCGCCACCATAGATTAACCAAATTAAATAATATCAATTACTTTTGCTTTTCAAGCACCTCTAAAAAGCGTATTTACTTATAACCATATAAATATATTAACTAAATCTGGAAATTCCTTACTTTACAAAAGTCAATCTCTTAATTACTTGAACACCTTATGTTCAATGTTTTTATATCACAGAATAACAAACAATATATTCTCAATAAAATATCACCTGATTTATTTAAAAAATTTCAAAATTTGGGGCTGGTTCTTTCCATTTTTCCTCCTCCCTACTGTCAATAACTCTTTTAGCACAGGCAGGACACAGACGTACAATCATTAAATCATCCTCTTCATTAAGTATTTCAGATAGTTGCCAGCGCAATTTTTCCAGCTGGGTTTTATTCATTCGCACCCGAAAAATAGAATATTGTAAATGTTCACCAAATCCTTTGAGAATTTTAAAAACCTTTGCCCATCGTTTCTGATCCCTAATATCATAACAAACCAGATGCCAATGCTTATCTGTACTCACTTTTTATCTCCATTTAACTTTTCTGTTGTAAGGTTTAAAATAAAACAAAATCTTCTGTGTTAACGCACTCGTAAACGGGCAAATAAACCTGCTTGACCAGTCCACTCCTTTTCCAACAGCCTTACTTCAAGCTCTATTGTGCGGGAGTAACTTAAAGAATACTTTAAAACTGGATGCTTCCATTTTTCCCTTTTGCGATTTTCATACAAAGAAATAACCTTTCTCCGACCTTCTTTGTTTAACCAGACCTGCTTACTTGTAATTTCAAAATCCTCTTTACGCCACTGCTTGCGGTTGACAGAAGCTACAAGTGGCATGTCCCATAAGATTACTCTAAATAATTCCATTAAATCCAGAGCCAAAGGATAGGCAGAAGAACGTGGAGTATGAAAAAATCCAAAACAGGGATCAAGCCCTACAGCCTGAATAGCAGCTACACAATCTTTATAAAGCAAGGCATAACCAAAAGACAGCAGGGCATTAAAAGGATCTTTAGGCGGACGTCGATTACGGCCAGCAAAATATAAAAAACCTTCTTCTTTCAAATTTAATATACAGGACAGGGCATTGAAATATTCTTTCCCCGCCCTGCCCTCATGCCCACGCATCTCTTTAATTAACCTGTCATATTGAATAAGGTCTACATTATTAATTTTACTTAAGGATTCTTCTATTTTAGCCAGGGATTTTATTTCATAGCGAATTCTATTTATATTTGCCTGCAATTCTTCCTGGCCTTGTGTTTCATTTGAACGCTTTGACCTTGTTGCTCGGAGGATATATTTTAACTGATTTTCTACTTTGGCCCTGCAAAGTCTAGATACAAGCAAAATTTTAAAAAATGGATCGCGAAATGCTTCATATTGTCGATGACGGCGTTGCACATATCCAGCACCTTTTTGCAACGCCCCTACATAATGACCTCCATAAGAAAGCCAATGTACACCTATATCATTTGCAGCGCAAAAATGAATGGCTTGAGTGGATATTTGAATATTGCCGTGTAAAACAAAAGAAGCAACGTTTGACCCTGGAATAGATTTCTTATTTCCATCAGGTAAACTAATTATAAACTGATATCCATCCTTATGAATCGTAGTTCCCTGTTCAAGGAGATGAACCACTCTTTTTCATCCTCAGCAGGAAATAAACGCAATGGCTTTTCTTTTTCTTCTGCTGCAAAACGCTCTTCCTCTGGCAAACATACTGGCGCAAGGGAACAGGTGCGACAGAGCTTTTCAGACACATTAACAGGAGGTCTTTGAACTGATGAACGTAGTTCCCTGGCTCTTTTTACTGCTTTTAAAACTTCTTCTTTTGCCTTAGCCAGATCAAAAGGAATAATAATAGTTTTGTTATCTGCGTGATAACGAATACGCAACTCTTTTACCGGACGATTAAAGTGTTCAGAAACAAGAAGGCCATAAGCAATTGCCTGGATGTGATCACTGGGCCAGGCTTGATTGCCTTTGTTTGAATGACCTTTCTTATGCTCATAAATGATAAGTTCCCCGGCATCTGTGCGTACATAGTCAACTTTGCCACGAATACCTAACTCCTGACTGGCAAGCTCTAACGTATATTTTTTACATCCTTTCTCTAATTCTTCATGCAGTCTGCGACCAGCATAGACATTGGCATTTGCAACTCTTATTTCTTCCACTTCTTCCATATAAAAGAGCCGCTCACAATAGGTCAGAGCATGTAAAGCCATCACTCGAATGAGCGGCTCATCTGTTGTTTTTTCTGCCAGAAAGTAAGATTGGAAAACGCTTTTGTCTTCTATGGTGCTGGACATAACAATTTACTTTAATATTTGACTGTTACCCATGCCTTTGGTGGTATGTCTTTTACTGGCCTTTTTGTTGGCACAAACAGAGCTGATCTGGTTTTACTCATTTCAGACCGATCAATGGTGATAGTTAGTCTATCAATCTGTTCATTATACTCAACTTCATCATCTTCCTTTAAAGGAATGTACCAGTGAGCAGGTTTTGGTTCAGTGATTATTTCCAGCTTGTCTATTAAAAAGTTATTGTCTCCTAAAAAAGGCAGGCCATACTTTCTTTCTGTTTTTCCTGCTAGCCCTTTTCTTACTTTTTCCTCCAACTCATCATTACCTTTTAAAGCTATAAAAGCCTTAATACCTGACAAAAAAGCACGCCTGGCAGGAAAAATATTGTATTTACTCCCCTTAGCCATATCTTTTCGCTCTTTACCGCTACTACCTACAGGATAATTATGAATTTGTTGATATAAACTATGGATTCCGGGAAATTCCAGAGCTGCCAGAGCAAGAGAACATTCAGGCAATCCAGAATCAATTTTCGTCATTACAGATTTGCCATCATCGTAACGCATTTCAATACCAGCTATATTTAAGAGTAATCCATAAGCAGCAGAGGGAGTGATAAATCTGGCAGTTGGCCTAAAACTTCCAGCAGTAAAAGTGCGAAATGTGGCAAAGGGAGCCTGTAAATATAAGATAAGCATGTCTATTCTCCTGCTGCGAACATCTTTTCCGCAACAATATCAATCAACCTTTGAGGATTTCTTTCAAGGGTGGCTCCTTTTTCTTTGAGCTGATTTACTTGTGTCTCATCCATATCTTTGACAATTTTGCCCCCAATATAAAATTCAGAACCAGGATAATCATCATGTAAAATTCCATCTATGACCTCTGGGAAAAGATGTTTATCATCTTTAATCTTAAAGCCATAAGTGGAATAACCAGCTACAAGCAACTTGGTTAAGCGAATAACTATACTGGCAGGCGCCATTTCAAAATAACTACGGGCATGATTGCCAGCAACACCATTTAATTGGCCAATGGCCTTAAGCAAGGTTTTTGTCCAATCTATTTTCTGTTTACACTCATTTAAATTGAGGGCAAAAGGATATTGAAAAGGAGTATAGGTTACTTCCCGATGAAGAAGCTGAGAATTCTCTGCATTTTTACAGGACTTTATTTCTTTTGGAGTTACATCCTGGGGAGACTGGGTAAAAATAGAATCATAACGATATGGCTCTAAAGCTACAGCCAGATTCATCCGTAAAAGAGAATCTCTTTTAAAAGTAAATTTTTCTGGATCACGCCCTCTTTCTTCTAATTCTTTTAAAATTTTTTTCCTATCATTGCTTCCAGCAGCAATAAGCCAGCCCATAAAAAAATCATCTGCAAATCTGTCTGGATCAGGATAATCCTGAAATTTCACTGCCAGTTGTTCTTCATCGTTTAATCTCTCTCGATTACAGGGAAGCCCAAGCTCTCTTAAAGTGTCTCTTAAAGCGTTTCTCATAGCTTCTGGAGAAATAACAGGATATTCAAACCTGCCCAGGGTTATTTTTTGAAGTACGCTTCTATTTTCAGCAGACTCGCCCCGATAGTTTGCACTTGGGGCAGCATAGGTTAATACTGTTCCAAAAATGTTCATTTATTCGTCCTCCTTGTGTTGAATATTTTTAGCCAGATAAGATGCAGCAGAAATTGCCAGCAGGGATAAGGATTTGACCTTTTCCCACCCGCCCTGCACCAGGGCCTCAGAAAGGAGAAGGTATTCTTCTTGAGGCAAAAATTGAGGTACAGAACAAATAGTGCCAGTAAAATATTCCACAAAATCCTCTTCCTTTCGCCCCCGCATAGCCAAAAAAGCATCCATACTTACCTTTTCAATGGCTTCCCTGTATTCTTTATTTTCAAAAGGATAAATGGCCTGGCCTTTTTCATCAGTTATAGTGGATAATCCAGATTTGTTTAATGCCTTAAGCAAAATATAATGCTTGACCATCTTATAAATAATTTTTGCCAGAAACATTTCTTTACTTTCTTCATTCACCTCTTTGACCTCCTTTATTGTTAAAGATTCTATTATTTGTTCAAACATTTTTTTACAATCATGGCCAAAAAATTTAAAAGCTGTTCGTTCTGGAGTTTTTCCAGTTTTCCAGATAAATATTTCAGCAGGAAATATATTGATATATTTTTCGCTCCCTGAATACCACGGGTTTTGGGTAAGAATATTTTGTAAATAAAACCTTTTAAAAATAGGATTCATATTTGCCTGTCGCATGCGTTCATATTTTTCAAAAATTCTTCTCTCAGGAATTATTTTTGATGCTTCCAGCATACGCACATTGTTGCCCTGCTTCTGCACATGATAAACTTCCAGGCCAGAAATAGAGTCAAAGAACCCACCCATTTTACGACTTTTATTAACCACAAGAAAATGCAAGTATTCTAAGGCTCCTTCTTCAAAAAGATTAACCTTTCCTGAGGCTGGTGTATAACTTTCTCCTTCAACTGGTAAATTGGAGAGCATCTCAATTACATCTTCTTTAAAAGCACAATTATTAGCAGGTTCAGGAATGACTATAGCATAAGCAGGAGTTTTCCACTTAATCTCTGTTTTTCTTTCCTGGTTTCTTTTGATTTCCACAAATCGCACTTCAAAAACAAGGCTGACAATATACCAGAAGTGAAGCAAAAAATTTTCCTGGGGAAGTCCCTTAAAGGGCACCAGCTCTGCATTCTTATCCTGTGCGCCAATAAATACAGAGCCAGCAAAACTTTCCTCTTTCTGTTTTTTGGCCTTTATGGCTTTGTTTAAAGAGTCCCAAACCTTTGAAGCTTCAGAAGAAGGTTTTCCTTCTGCCCTTTCTTCATAAACTCCATGAGTTTTTGGCTGGGCCCGCAAGACATTCCAGAGCATCTGTCTCCATAAGGTTAACCAATTCTCACAACCATCTGGATAAAAGGTAGTAAAAAAAGTTCCTTTTGGCTTTTTATCTTTCCATTTACTTTTTGATTTTACCTCTACAAATTCAGCATCATACAAATCATCAAACAACACCTGTATACTCTCTTTAGTAAAAGAAATAACCACCCGCGATGGAGTCATTTCTTCCACTTCTGGTAAGGGAGATACATTTCTCCTTTTCAGAGATTCAATCAGTACCAGCAATCCTGCCAGGCCTGCCTTATGCTGGGCAGTGGGCAAATCAAATAAATTATAGCTTAAAGTAATTTTATCTTGTTTCTTCATATAATCATCTCCCAGGGTGTTTTTGCTAAACCAAATTGTTCACAATAGTAATCTGAAGAAACTATTAAAGGGAATCTACCTATTTTAGAAACTTGCCTTACAGGCACTTTTCTGGGTACAGGAACAATAAGACCATCAAAAGGTTCTTTTTTATTTTTCAAATCAAAAAACCTTTCAATATCACTATCCAGTATGGCCTGGACACATTGGTTGTTATAATCTGCAATGTCTCGTGTTAAAGCCCAGGGGCCATTCCCAAAAAAAGCATTGTATTTTTCTATTTCTATCATATTGGCAGTCAGATCTTCCAGCAGGCCTTCTAATTCAAGTTGACTTAGTTTTTTCTGATTTATTTTATATACAAATTTTTCTACTCCTTGCAGTTCACCGTCTTTATAAGGTGTATTATCTTCTGGAAAATATAAATAAACCTCACCACACTCATATTTTAAATGTCGATTACATCTTCCCATTCTCTGGATGAGGCTGGTAATAGGTGCGGTTTCAGTAATTAAAACATGGGCATCTAGATCAAGACTCATTTCACACACCTGCGTGGTTATAGCCAGCACTGGTTTATCCTTTTTAAAATTTTCAATTACTTTTTGGTGAATTTTAAGTCTGTCTTCCAGTTTAAAGCGGCTATGATAACACAAGACATCTTTATAACTATTTAGTTCTTGAGCCAATTGCTGGCAGCGATCTACAGTATTGACCACCCAGAGCACTTTTTTGCCCTGTTCCAGAGCATCCAAGGCTATATCTTTTGCTTTTTCTGTATCTTCAATGAGGTTTGCCTGATAACGGGGGATCTTTATCTTTTGGTATAGGTCCTTCAACTTTTCAGGATCATCAGGAAAAATTTTAAGGCCACACTCCTCTAATTTCTCTTGTCTAAATGGTGTTAGGGTGGCACTCATGCACAATACTGGTAGATCAAATTCCTCTAAAAATTTTTTTAAAGCTGAAAACAAAGCACTATCCAGGCTGTGAACTTCATCTATAACCACTATACTATCTACCAACAAAGGCAAAAGGCATACAGAACGATATGAATATTGCATCACTCCTAAAAATTGATGAATGGTTGCACTAAAAATACGCCTCTGCCAGTAAGCAAGGGCAAATAATCTATCTTCTACTTCAAAATCAACGTGAGAACGTTCATCAAAATCCTCAAACATGTTTTGCAGGTCAAAAGGAGCAGAAGAGTGAAGCAGAATTCCTTCAGGCGCCCAGGACACATAGTCTCTAAAACCCTCACTGGCTGTTGCTCTGGTGGGGTACAAAAACATCACTCTGGCAGTGGGTTTCTTCCTTAACTGCGCCCTTATCCATCTCCACGCAGCCAGAGTCTTACCACTGCCACAGGCTGAAACAAGAACTGCCCTTTGTGGCAATTTATCAGCAAGAAGCTGAAAGTCTTGCCATTGAAATGGCTTTTTACTATTTGCTTCTATCTCTTTTTCTTGGAGTTATTATTTTTGCAGTGATGGTTTGGTCTGTAAGCAATTCATCCTCATCAAAGGCCATTTTCAACCAGGAGAACAAATCTTTATTTTCCCTGCTAAGTCCAGATCCAGCACTGTCAGCCACAATCAAAGCTGTTTTTACAGCTAATAAAATTTTTTGAAATATTTTATTATTTTTACATCTGCGATTTATCCCATTAAAAATTTTTTCTAACTGTTCTTTATACTCATATTCCGTATTATCTAAATCACAAATTTCAGGCAATGACAGGCTGACTATACAAGGAAAATTTATATATTTACATAAAGAATTTATAATTTCTAAAATTTGTTTAATATAGATACGAAAGACTATAAATCTCTGCCCTTTTTGTCCATTGAGTAAATTTTTGTTACCTGGCTCCAGCTTTAAATGATGGCAGGCTACAGCACTAATTATAAGGTCAAAATCCGCATCTGTTATGTTTTCAATCCAGCCCTTTATTTTCGGACATAATAAAAACATTGCACTTAATTGTTCATGGCGTATTTTCTGTTCACCTTGTCTGCGAATCATTTTTTGAAATCCGCTATTTGCTTTGCCAAGATCATGTAAAATACATGCTATTAAAGTATTTACAAAAAAAACAGGATAATCTTTTATATTAAGACGGAAAAACTTTAACCACCTCTTTGCCAGCCTGGTAGGAGCACTGGCAGTTCCAAAAAGGTTTATAAAAACATCCACCACTGCCTTTGTATGTCCTAAAAGTGTGGCCTGTCCAGGTGGATTGTCAGGATCAGGGCAGGCTTTAGCCAGCATATATTTAAATTCCATCCTTTGGCCTCCAGGGTTCAAAAAAACCACATCCCATTTTACGTCTTCCTCCAAGCCCGTGTTCCTGCAAGACAATGGACTCTTCAGCAGTTAATTCGGAAACAAGCAAAGAATATCCCACCACCTGTTTCCCATGTACCTTAAAAGTACGTCTTTTACCCAAGGTAAATTTTCCTTTTATCTTAAGCTGGTGCAATTGCCTGGTGATTTCCTGCTTAAATCGTTCCTCATTATGGCCATTTTTTGTTGTCACCAGATGGGCATAAAGCACCGTTGCAGGGATGAGATGGTGAGTCGTAGGAACACCAACAATTACTTTATGTCCTGAAATATCCAGATTTTTTCCTGACAATGATAAATATTCTGGGATAAGTAACCCTGGCATTCTGAATATTAATTCCGCTACAGGTTTAATGGAAAGAAGACCATTGCCCACATATCGACCTCTAATAAGCCTTAAGCCAACACGTGATTCTGAATGAAAATGAGGCAAGATTTTACTTATACTACTAAATAAAGCAAAACCATGATCAACTGGCAAGGTGTCTCCTTTCACTTTGTAACAAAGATTAATTATGTGTTCTTGATTCATTCTTCATCTCCCTATTTTTTGATGCCTCTGCAAAAACATACAGCAACAAAATTTTGGCTAGATATACCCTTATAAAAATTAATGTTTATATATCTTCTCTACTCAAAGCCTGCTAAGATAGAAAAAAACTCTATATATTTAATAAAATACAGTTAGTTTAATATATAAACAAAATAAATGTCAATAAACTTTAAAATTAAAACAAATACCAGTAGTGGCAATTTCTTCAGGCACTTTTTCTTTTGCTTGTTCTTCTAAAATCATATCCAGAAGACCTGAGTTTGTTGCCTGGAACACAAATCGCTTAAATCCTGGGATAAAAATTTCAAATTGCATAACACGCCTCCTAGATTTTTACCTTCTTATCTTCCTGATTTTTTTGACGCGTAAGCCTTGAGTACTATTATTCTATTTCTTGACGCTGATAAATTTTCCCTGCTATCTAACACTTAGCCCTTATCATATAATGATTACCCTCTGTTTTTTGGGAAAAATAAAAAAGAAAAAATAAGAAGAAATTGTAGGTAAAGTCCAATGAGTAAACTGGAAAGGATTTATTATTTTCACAAGCAGATAAAAGCGGGGCTTTTTCCAAATGCTACAGACCTGGCAGCTAAGTTTGAAGTCTCAAAAATTACTGCCCGCCGGGACATTGAATATTTGCGCGATAGACTACTCGCTCCTTTAGATTTCAATCGTAATCAAAATGGTTATTTTTATAAAGAAGAGTTTTCTTTGCCCTTTGAAAATAGCCCTCAGATTATTTTTTTCCTGGCTATGGTACATAGGCTTGCAGAAGAATCAGGACTATCAGGTCTAAAAGAAATTGAAATCTTAAAACAAGAACTGGCAAAACTCTTATCTACTGATTATAAGAAGATTCTTGATTGCCTCTGGTGTGAAAGAATAGAAGTACAAAATGTAGAGCCGGAAATTCTGAAAACCATTATTGAGGCTTTTCACCTCCAGCGACAGTTACAAATTGATTACAACAAGCCAGACGGACAATCATCTACCCGCACTATTGATCCTATACGCCTTATTAATTATCAAAGCAGCTGGTATATACTTGCTTACTGCCATTTAAGGCAAGAACTCCGCACATTCCTTGTAGCGCGTATTCAAAAAGCAAAGTTGCTGGGCAGTAGAAGCAAATCAGCAAAAGAACTGGGCGTTGATCCTGAAAAAATTCTAGATTCACCTTTTGGAATTTTTAAGGGAGAACAGATCGCACAGGTGAAAATTTTGTTTAAAGGCAAGGCAGCAAATATAATCAAAAAACAAAAATGGCATAGAGATCAAATTCTTGAAACAACTGAAAATGGCGTAATTTTAACTCTTCCTGTTGCTGATTTTACAGAGATAAAAATGAAGGTTCTACAATTTGGGGCAAATGCCAAAGTTCTTGAACCAGTTTCATTAAAACAAGACCTGGCAGAGGAGATCGCAAAAATGTATGAGGAAAATAAAAGATAAAATTTTATTTACCCACTATATCAGGAAAAATTCCACCTGATACTGCTAGCTATCCATAAGGTAGTTATCCAATTTTTACTAAGGAAACTCTAAATTCTAGAGTCTATTTGCTTGAAAAATAAATACCCCAATAAAAAAAGTAAACCAACCCAAAGAACAGCTGGCCTTTGGCTCTTAAAGATATAAGAAACCAGCCCAAATCCTAAGGGGCCTAAAATGGCAGAAGATTTACCCACCAAACCATAAAAACCAAAATAACTTCCCTCCTGCCCTGAGGGAATGAGAGCACTAAAAAAAGCCCTTGAGCCTGCCTGGATACTTCCTAAACCCAGACCAGCCAAAGTAGCCACAACCCAAAAAAGTGTTTTGGCATAAGTAAAAAAAGTAAGTAAGGAAATACAAAACCAAAATAAAATCAAAAAACTTATTATTTTTTTTAAATTAAACTTATCAAAGGGTTTGGCCAAAATAAAACAGCCTAATAAAGAAGTAAATTGCACCAGCAAATAAAGATATACCAGTTCTTTAAAATTAAATCCTAAGGTCTTATAGGCAAAAAGACTGGAAAAAATAATAACTGTATTTACTCCATCTAAATAAAAAAAATAAGATAAAAAGAAAAATCTTAAATTTTTATTTTTAAAAACTTCTTTTAAGGTAAAAAAAGTCTTTTTATAGGCTTTTTTTAATAAATTAACCTCAAATTTACCCTTTATATCAGCTGGAAAAGAAAATAAAAGTGGTAAAGAAAATAATATCCAAAATAAACTTACTGTTAGCCAGATAAAAGAAAACTGTTTTTGGTTTAAAAAATATAAAGCTATAATTAAACTGAAAATAGAACCAAGATATCCCAGTCCAAAACCCCAGGCAGATACTCTTCCCCAATAAGAAACTGGAATTACTTCTGGTAAATAGGCATTATAGATGACCAGACTGGTTTCCAGAGAAAAATTAGCCAAAACTACTAACCAAAAGCCCAAATAAATATCCAGAGGCTTTAGAAAAGCAAAACCACTTACACTCAAACTGCCCAGGAAAACAAGTGCAAAAATAGTTTTCTTTTTATATCCAGTTATATCCCTACTACTTCCCAAAAAAGGAGACATCAGGGCAGCCAAAAACATACTAAGGGAAATAGCCCTTCCCCAGAGCAAATCTCCCAAACTCTTTTCTCCCACAATATAGGTAGAATAGTAAACAGGAAAAATAACTGCCCCAATAACTGCAGAATAGCTGGAATTGGCAAAATCAAAAAGAGCCCAGCTCCAGATTAATTTCCTGGTATTAGAATTTAACAAGGATATTTTACTTACTCTCTTTATTTGGTGTTTGTTCACTTTGAGCTTTCAGGCGTTTTTCTATTAGAAATTTAGGCGGCATTAAAACTTGAATGGGTTGTTTTACACCATAGGTCTTGTCTAAAAAACGAATCTTTTCAGCAATACTTTTACTAACCTCATGGCCTTTTTTTAGTAAGACCATGCCATTTAAACTATACACATCTTCCATTACTACCATATAAGGTATAATTTCATCTACTTTCACTTTTTTAAGCCTGTATTCATCATCTACACTCAATACTTCTAAAAAGGCCTTAAATACTTTCGGGTCATATCTTTCTTTATGTTCTAAAATCTTTTTTAAAGCATTTATTTTATTCTTTTCTCTTAAAAAGTGTAAATCAAAGTCTAAAGCAAAGCGTAAAATTCTAGCACCCAAGGGAATTTGGTTGCCTTTTACTGAATCTATAGGAAAGCCACTTCCATCATAGTTTTTTTGTTGATAGGCAATAATATTGGCTATTTCTTCCATCTTGGGAATTTTGCGCAAAAGGTCAGAAGCAATAAAAGGATGTTGCATATAAAGTTGATATTCCTCTCCTTCCAATCTTTCGCCAGTTTTGACCTTTTGAATTACTTCTGGAGGCAAAATAAGGCAGCCAAGCTGAGAAAGTAAAGCTGCTGTTTCATACTTCCAGATATCCATTTCTCCCAGAATAATAGCAGTATCCCGCACATACCTTTTAATCCTTAAAGCCCTGCCCAGGGCTTCTTCATTGGTGATACTTAATATTTCTACTAAAACATCAATAGTACTTTTTAAGGTTTTTTCCAATAATTCTTTCTCACCTTGTTGCAGTAAATAATATTGTAAAGCATCGAGTAAGGATTTTTCCAGGTCTTTAGGTTGTACAGGCTTAACCAAAAAACGAAACACTTCTCCACTATTTATAGCTGAAATTGCGTCCTGAAGGTCTCCATGCCCAGTTAGCATTATCCTTACGGTTTGAGGAAAAAGTGTTTTTACCCTAGATAAAAATTCCAGACCATCCATCTGAGGCATTTTTAAATCTGAAACTACTACGGCAAAAGGACCTTTTTCATTGAGCATTTTTAGGCCTTGCATTCCACTGGCAGCAGTTTCTACTAAAAATTTTTTTCTTAAGGTTCTTCTAAATCCATCTAATATTTTTACATCATCATCAACAAAAAGAATCTTTTCCATAATGTCTCCCTTATAAATTTTCCAATAAGTTCTGGCTATCCATAAATTCAGCCAAATGGATTAAAAATACTTCTTGTATCTTATCTAAAGCCTGTAAAGGTTTATGATGATAAAAAACCATGGTCACTATGTCTTCAGAAATACCCCAAAGATTTAAAAGATAAGCTCCAATTTCTGCATGAGTAAGGTTAAAAACTTTTTTTTCAGCCTGCTCCAGTTCCTGTCCTTCTGCTATTAGCCTGGCTACTTCCTGATATTGCGAAGGAAAGTTTTGAGCCAAAATCACAATACCACAATCATGTATCAAACCAGCTAAAAAAAGCTCATCTCCCCTTTCTGGTTCCAGGCCTTCCTTTATCCCCAGTTTTTTTAAAGTCTGGGCAATCTTTAGGGAATGACCACTTAAGTATTCTAAAGAAAAGTTGGGAAGAGTGATTTTATTGCCTTCTTCTAAAACACTTATCCCCAGCACCAGGGATTTAATGGTATTTATGCCCAGAAAAACAATAGCTTCTTCTATCCTGGTAATTTTTCTGGCCAGGCTAAAAAAGGCAGAGTTTACCAGTTGTAAGATTTTAGTAGTAAGTCCCATATCCTGAATAATTATTTCAGCTAGTTCTTGCGGAGAAACATTTTTTTTAGCCAGAGCCTGGTTTAACTGTTGATAAATTTTGGGCAAAGTGGGTAAAGTGGTTATTTTCCCCAGGAGTTGTAAAATTCTTTTATCTTCAAAGAGATTTCTTAAACTAAGGCCTCTTTGAATAACCTCTTTTAACTTTTTTGCCTCTACTGGCTTACTTAAAAATTGATGGGCTATCCCTAAGGTTTGCAACAATAAATCTGTTTCCAAATATCCAGAAAGAACTATGCGTAAGGCCTGGGGCTGATATTTATAAGCTGCCTTTAATAACTCCAAACCATCAGCTAGGTCAGGTTTTACTTCTGTAACCACCACCTCAAAGTTGTCCTTTGTGAGCAAAGTTAAAGCCCTGGAAAAATCAGATTCAAAGACCAGGATAAATTCCTTGCGCAAAGGAAAAAGTGTGCGTTTAAGACCTTCTAAAACCCTTTTCTCTTCGTCCACAAAAAGAATTTTTTTACTCATTTTCTCCATCCACTGGCAATTCAATAATAAAAGTAGTCCCTTTTCCTACCTCGCTTTCTACAGCAATAAACCCCTTATGTTTGTTCACAATTATGGAATGGGCCAGGCTAAGCCCCTGGCCTGTACCCTTTCCCACGGCTTTAGTGGTAAAAAAGGGTTCAAAAATCTTTTCCCTTAACTCTTCTGGAATGCCTGTTCCTGTATCCTCAATGTATATTTTCACTTTATTGCCAAAGGACCTGGTAGTAATAATGATTTTACCTTTTTCACCCTTTTTACCTTTTTCTCCTATTTTTTCCTTTATAGCATCAGCTGCATTTACAATCATATTTAGTAGAACCTGATTAATTTCAGAAGGATAACACTTTACTAAAGGTAAATTGGGATCCAGATTTAACTCCAGGTCAGCAACATATTTCCAGCTATTTCTGGTAACCACTTTAGCGTTTTCAATGGCCTTGTTTAAATCAGTATAAACCTTTTCTCTGGTTCCAGGATGAGCAAACTGTTTCATGGACTGCACAATCTCTGTTATTCTTTTTATACCATCCAGGGCCTGCTCTATAGCCAAAGGAAATTCTTGCAAATAAAATTCCACATCTTCTTCTTCAATTTTAGAAAGCAGGGCTTTTAATTTTAGATTAGGTATTGTTTTTAGAGTGGATATAATTTCTGAATATAGAGATTTAAGCTGTGGAAAATTTTCCTGTAAAAAATAAAGATTATCACTTACATATTGAGCCGGAGTATTTATTTCATGCGCTATTCCTGTAGCCAACTGCCCTATAGCTTCTAGTTTTTGGGCCTGGGCCAATTGACCCTGCATAATTTTAAATTCAGTAATATCCTGGGCAATAATTAAAAGCATTTCTTCTTCTGTTGCTTCACTTGTCCGCAAATCTATCATTCTAACATCCAAAAACCCCACTCTTCCATCAGAACGCTTATATCTGAGCTCCTTTTGCTCTACTCCTAAACTTATCTTTAAATCTAAAATTTCTTTAAATTCTATCTTGTGTTTGATTTCTTCAAGCTTTTTGTTCAGGACATCTGCTTTTCTAAGACCCAGAAAAATTTCAGCCATAGGATTCCATTCTACAATTTTATCTTCTAAATCAATGTCAATTAAAATAAAAGGTAAACTATCAAACAAAGTTTGTATTTTTTTATTTGTTTGAACCAGTTTATCTTCTATTAACTTTAAATCAGTTATATCTGTTATTGATTCTAAGACATATTTTTTATTTTCTATTTTAATAACATTTACTTTTTTATATAAATAAATATCTTTACCTTCTTTATTTTTAGTTACCAGATTGTAATTCAATTCTTTAGTATTTCCAGAAGGACAGAGGGAATAATCTCCTGCGCAAAGATATTGAAAACATTCTTTACCAACTATTTGCTCTTTGGATAAAGATAAAATTTCTTCCAATTCTGGATTTATCTCTATAATTTTTCTACTTTCAAAATCAACAATAGCCAGTCCAGTTTGAATATTACTTAGAATTGCTCTATACCATTCTTCCTGGGATTTTAACTTCTGGTTAAAGCGATAAATCAGGCTATTGTTTTGAAAAATGATTAATTTATATTCTTCAGATATAGGTACGACAGTTATTTTAAATATCTTATCTGGATAATTATTAAACACCAATTCATTTAAAAATATCTTATTGCTAATTTTACTTTTTAAAATAGCTTCCAGCTCTTTGCTCTTTAACAAAGAAAATAAGTTTTTGCCTAAAATATCTTCTTTTTTAAATCCAAAAAAAGACCTAAATTTACTATTTCCTCTTTTAATATTAAAATTGTTATCTACAATAATTAATCCATCATTGATATTTTTAAATATAACTTTTAATTCTTGTAATGTATTTTCAAGCTTACTTTTCTCTTCTTTTTCCTGGGCATAAAGTTTAGCCAGGTCTTTAGCATATTTATCCAGCAATTGCTGTTCTAAAATTTTATCAGTAGAAGACATTTTATTCTCCAGCTAATTCATTTAAAAAATCTTCCATGGTTTGAATAAGGCTTAAGGGACTAAAGGGTTTGGGTAAATAAGCATCAGCTCCTACCTTATAACACTTTTCTTTTTCTTGCTCTGGAATAGCTCCACTTAAAATAAGAATTTTGCTTTTTGAAGCTTTACTTTTGATTTCTTTAACCACCTCTAACCCTGAGACAGAATCTGCCAGATTCACATCCACAATCAAAACCTCTGGCTTTTCTCTGGTATATATTTCCAGAGCTTCCTTTCCCTTATCTGTTTCCAAAAAGATAAAGTTATTAAAGGATAAGGTTTCTTTAATCAAATTGCGTATGTGCTCATCATCTTCCACTAAAAGTATTTTAACCATTTACTTCCCCCCTAAGAGTAACAATATATTTTTTTCCAGTTCTTCTAACTTAATGGGTTTTTGTAAAAATAAAGCCTGTAGTTCTTTGGCTTCTTGTTCATCCAGTAAATCAGTATAACCAGTAAGAAAAATAATGGGTAATTGAGGCTTTATCCCTCTAAGCTTTAGAGCCAGTTCCTTACCGTTTATCCCTGGCATGCTTAAATCTAAAATAGCCAGATCTATCTGGTCATAATTTTTTTCAAAAAAATCAAGAGCTTCCCTGGGATATTGAAATGGATTAACAGTTAAGCCCAGTTCTTGCAGAGAATAAGTGGTTACTTCCAAAACCTCTTTAATATCATCTACCAGCAAAACATTTAATCCGGGCAATTCCTTGGGAAGTTTTTTAAAAGAAGTCTGCTCCTCTGTTTTAATCCCAGTGCCAACTTCTTCAAAAACAGGTAGATAAATTTTAAAAATAGCTCCTCCTTCTTTTTTGTTATTGGCCCAAAAATATCCTCCAATACCTTTCACAATACTGACTACAATGGCCAAGCCCATGCCTGTTCCCTGTTTTTTGGTCGTAAAAAAAGGCTCAAAAATATGAGGAAGGTATTCTGAAGGTATGCCTGGCCCATTATCTTCCACTACCAAACAGACATAGTTTCCAGAAGGCAGATAAAAATCTTCTTCTCTAAGGCCCTGTTCTGCTTTTACATCCACAAGAGAAACTTCTATAATACCTCCTGTTTTTTGAAGGGCCTGATAGGCGTTGGTAACCAGGTTTAACAAAATTTGCTGCAGTTCTGTAGGATTGGTACGCACCAGAGCCTGGCTACTTATACTTTCCCTTAAGTCTATAATGGAAGGAAGAGTATCACGCAGTAATTTCAACTGTTCTTTTATTACCGGACTTACTTCTAAAGGATATCTATCTTCACCCATTTTTTGACGACTAAAGGTAAGAAGTTGTTGAATTAACTTTTTGCTTCTATCTCCTGTGGTTAAAATATTTTCCAGGTATTTTTTTACCCTACTACTATCCTGAAGATGCTTTAACCCCAGTTCAGCAAATCCCAAAATAATAGTTAAAATATTGTTAAAATCATGAGCTATGCCACCCGCAAGTAGTCCCAAAGATTCCATCTTTTGAGCCTGCCCCAACATATTTTGCAAAGCCTTAAATTCAGAAATATCCCTAATCAAAATAAGCAGGTATTCACTTCCTTCCCAAAATACTTTTTTTACAGATAAAAGGCCAGTAAATACTCTACCTTTGTAGCTTCGCATAAGCATTTCATAATTGTTTATTTCCTGATCTTGATTTATTTTTTCCAGAATAAAGTCTCTATCTCTAAAATCATAAAAAACTTTTCTATCTATTCTTTGATTTAAAACTTCTAAATATCCAACTTCAAATTTTAAAGGAAAAATATATATTTTTTTAATTTCTACATTTAATATATCTTTTAAAAAGTCTATTTCAGGAATTAAATTTGTAAGAGTAAATTCAAGAAAATTATTGTCTTGAAAATATTTTTCTATAGGACATCCATTTTTTTCCAATTTTTCCTTGTTTTCCTTAAACCACAAACCAAGTTTGTGTTCTGTTTCCTTATCCGAACACACATAAAAAAAAGATTTTTCTGCAACTAATATTAGAGATACAAGTTTGTATTCTGGCCTTTTCCCTATTTCCTGGCACAACTTCGCACAGGCTTTATCCAGACTATTTTCCTGAAAAATAATTTTATGGGCTTTAAGAAAAAAAGTTAGATTTTCGTTTAATTCCTTAAAATCAACAATCTGCATTTAAACTGCTCCTCAATTTCAAAGTTTTCGCACTATTCTGGCCGTTTTTTGGGAAAAAAGTCAAGGATTTTGCTTTATTTTAAGAAGGTTAGAAGGAAAAACTTGCTTTTTGTTTTTACTTTCGTTTACTTAAAGGTAAAACTTTTTAAAATTTTAGTTTTTTAGAATCCAAAGAATTAATCTGGCCGATAACAGAAAAAAAACAGCCACTGACGAAAAAACTTTTAATAAGACTAAAAAAAACTTTTAAAGGAGGCTTTTATGTATGTTGGCTTAAAAATGATTACCCAATTTCCCACCCTTTCTCCTCAGGATTTAGTGGTTGATGCAGACAAGATTATGGAAGAAAATAAACTGTGGATGCTTTTAATTACTGATGAGAAAGGAAAACTTCTGGGATATTTGCGCAAGGAAGATGTGCGTCAGGCCCTTCCTTCTCTAGCTACTTCTTTGAGTAAACATGAAATTAACTACATTCTGGCCAAATTAACTGTAGAAAAGCTGATTCGCAAAGACATTGTAAGTGTACACCCTTCTACAGAAATAGAAGTTGCAGCTCAAATAATGTACGAAAAGGACTTACCAGGATTGGCAGTGGTTAATAGAAAAAATAAACTCATAGGTTATATAAATAGGTCAGTTATGCTAGAAGTGTTAGTAGAAGAAATGGGACTTAGACAGGGAGGAGCCAGAATTACTTTTGAAGTAGAAGATAGGACTGGAGTAATTGCTGAAGTTTCCTCTTTTATTGCAGAGCTTGGCTTTAGTATAATATCTACAGGTACTTTTTTCCATCAAAATAAAAGAATTGTTGTCTTAAGAGTACAAACAGATGACCCAACTCCAATAGTTAAAGAGCTTATTAACCGTAACTACACCATTATAGGACCAGAGGATTTTGCAGATCAATGGGAAAATTAATCTTAGAAGTAGATAAGGTTACTCTTACTTTTAAAGGTATTGCCGCCTTAGTTAGTGTCAGTTTTAACATTCCTGCTGGAAAAATAGTCTCTCTCATTGGCCCCAATGGAGCAGGCAAAACCAGTATGCTTAATTGTATCAGTGGTAGGTACACACCTGATCGGGGAAGTATTCGTTTCCTGGGAGAAAACATTTTGCACTTGCCTCCCTACAAACGAGCCAGGCTGGGTATTGCCAGGACCTTTCAAAACATTGCCCTTTTTAAGGGCTTAAGCGTACTGGATAATCTCATGGTGGGACGACACAGCCATCTCCAGTATGGCTTGTTTTCCTCTTTTTCTATTTTGGCAAGACCAAAAGAGAAGAAGAAACACATCGCTTGCGCGTGGAAGAAATTATAGATTTTCTCAATCTCTCTCCTTACCGACACAAAATTGTAGGCTCTCTTCCCTATGGCGTGCAAAAGCGAGTGGAATTGGGAAGGGCTTTGGCCCTGGAACCTAAACTATTACTTTTAGATGAACCCATGGCCGGGATGAACCTGGAAGAGACCGAAGACATGGCCAGATATATCCTGGACATCAATGAAGACTGGAAAACAAGTATTTTGTTGGTAGAGCACGACATGGGAGTGGTAATGGATATTTCTGATGAAGTTGTGGTTCTGGACTTTGGGCAGGTATTAGCCACTGGCACGCCTGAAGAAATTCAAAAAAATCCCCAAGTTATTGCTGCTTACCTGGGACAAGAAGATAGTTTATTTTTAGGACGCTAAGTTATGGAAAAGAAAAAACCTTACGCCACCACTCTACCTCATTTGCTCTGGCAAAATAAGGAAAAATGGCCTAAAAAAACAGCCCTGCGGGAAAAATATCTGGGCATCTGGCAAAAGTTTTCCTGGCTAGACTTTTACGAACACACTGCAGCTTTTGCTGGAGGATTAAAAAAAACTGGGCCTGGGCCAAAAAGATATCCTCATTTTAATCGGAGATAACAGGCCAGAATGGCTCTTTGCAGAGCTGGCAATCCAGGCTTTAGGGGGAATTGCTTTAGGTCTTTACCAAGATGCTCCAGCTTCAGAAATAGATTATGTATTTGAACTTACAGAAGCCAAAATAGTTGTGGCTGAAGACCAGGAACAGGTGGATAAAATACTCACCCTAAGAGAAAAGCTTCCCCACCTCAAGTACATCGTCTATCACGACCCCAAAGGTCTCAGTAATTATCGAGTCCCAGGGCTTATGGATTTCAGGGATGTGGAAAAACTGGGCAAAGAGGAAAAGCAGAATTTTCCTCATTGGCTAAAGTCTTTAAACCCTGAAGATACCTGTCTTATTGCTACTACTTCGGGTACCACAGGCAAACCCAAGCTGGCCATGCTTTCGCACCAAAATCTTCTGTCCATGGCCTGGAACCTGGGGTTGGTAGACCCCAAGTATCCCAGTGATGAATTTGTCTCTTTTTTGCCTCTGGCCTGGATGGGTGAACAGATGATGTCTGTGGCCTCTGCCCTTTTATTTGGTTTTTGCGTTAATTTTCCAGAAGAGCCAGATACAGTGCAGGAAAACATTCGGGAAATAGGACCTCATTTAATCTTTTCTCCTCCTAGAGTATGGGAAAATCTGGCAGCCAGAGTCCAGGTCAAGATTATGGAAACCACTCCTGTTAAAAGGTTTCTCTACAACCTTTTTTATCCCCTGGGCTTAAAATATGCGAATAAGGTCTTAAACCAGGAAAAGGTTTCCTGGTGGATTAAATTTCAATACTTTTTAGCCAATGTATTTTTATTTCGAGCTGTAAGAGATAGGTTGGGCTTTTCCAGAATTCGCTCTGCCTCTACTGGAGGAGCTGCCCTAGGACCTGATACTTTTCGTTTTTTCATGCCCTGGGAGTAAATTTAAAACAAATTTACGGCCAGACTGAAATAGCTGGCATTTCCTGTATTCACCGAGATGGGGAAATAGACTTTGATACCGTGGGCAAACCTATTCCAGAAACTGAAATAAAAATCTCAGAACAAGGAGAAATTCTATCCAAAAGCCCTGCGGTTTTTCAGGGCTACTTTAAAAATCCCCAGGCTACAGAAGAAACCATTGTCCAGGGCTGGCTTAAGTCTGGAGATGCAGGTTATTTTAAAGAGAATGGACAGTTGGTTGTAATTGACCGTTTAAAAGATGTTATGCACTTAAAAGATGGTACCAAGTTTTCTCCTCAATTTCTGGAAAACAAACTCAAATTTTCTCCTTATATCAAAGAGGCAATGGTAGTGGGAGAAAACAGAGATTATATTGTAGCTATTGTCTGTATAGACCAGGATATTGTGGGTAGATGGGCAGAACAAAACCTGCTTACCTATACCACCTATCAAGACCTGGCCAGTAAAGAAGAAGTATATGCCCTTATTCAACAAGAAATAAAAGATATAAATACAACTTTGCCTGAAAAAAACAAAATAAAATATTTTGCTATTTTGTTTAAGGAACTGGATGCAGATGATGGAGAGCTTACCCGTACCAGAAAAATACGCCGTAAATTTGTACAGGAAAGGTATCAAGATTTAATAGAAGCCATGTATGCAGAAGAAAAGGAAGTAAACTTAAAAACAGAAATCATTTATCAAGATGGGCGTAAAAAAATACTAACTGGAAAAATAAAAATTCAAGGGACCAATTAACATGGAATACTATCTTCAACTGATTATAAACGGCTTGGTAGTGGGAAGTATTTATTCCCTGGTGGCTTTGGGCTTTGTAATTATTTACAAGGCCACCAAGGTGGTCAACTTTGCTCAGGGCGAGTTAGTTATGGTAGGGGCCTATGTCTGCTTTGCCCTTACAGTTCAGGCAGGTTTACCCTTTTTAGCCTCCTTTGTCCTGACCCTGCTCTTTTCCCTTATCCTAGGGCTAAGCATTGAGCGTTTGATTCTAAGGCCACTTATTGGCGAACCCATAATTAGTGTAATTATGGTTACCATTGGGCTTTCCTCTGTTTTAAAGGCCCTGGTACAGCTTATCTGGGGCACTCAAATAAAAGTCTATCCTCAGGTTTTACCCCATGAACCCATTTTTCTCTTAGGGCTTCCCATTTCCCCTGTGTACATAGCAGCTTTTATTTTAGCTGTAATTTTGTTTACCATCTTTTCCCTCTTCTTTAAATACTCTTCCATAGGGATTGCCATGCGAGCCACTGCTTTTGACCAGCAGGCAGCCCAGTCCATGGGTATTGGCATCAAAAACATCTTTGCCCTTTCCTGGTGTATTGCCTGTGTGGTTTCCTCTATTGGAGGAGTAATTTTGGGCAATATTAATGGCATAAATTCTCAATTGGGAGCCATGGGGTTAAAGGTATTTCCAGCAGTTATCTTGGGGGGATTAGACAGTTTATTGGGCGCAGCCCTGGGCGGCCTTATCATTGGAGTGCTGGAAAACTTATGTGATGGACTGGCTAAGGAACTTTTCAATCTAGGGGGCTTTAAGGAAGTAGCTGCCTTTATCATTTTGGTATTTATTTTAATGCTTAAACCCTATGGCCTTTTTGGCAGTCACGAGGTGGAAAGGATATGAAGGCAGATAAGTGCGGTCTTTTTTTTGAAAGCTATGGCCAGGAAAATCAAATTTTTCCCAGTCCTGTTCAGAAAACCTGTTTAGGAGCATTTTTACTTTTTCTTTTAATTGTTCCTTTTATTTTAGATAGTTACTACTTATCACTCTTTAACCTCATCTTTATTGCTGTAATTGGAGCAGTATCTCTCAATCTCATTACTGGCATCTGTGGCCAAATCTCTTTAGGCCATGGCGCCTTTATGGGAGTTGGGGCCTATGCCACAGGTTATTTTATGAATCTGGGAATTAACTTCTTTGAGGCTTTATTGCTGGGAGGCCTGGTAGCTTCTTTAGTAGGTATTGTTTTTGGCCTGCCTTCTTTGCGTTTAAAAGGCATTTATCTGGCCATTGCCACTTTGGCTGCCCAGCTGATTTTAGAATATGTATTTTTGCACTGGGACAGCGTAACTGGTGGCTCCAATGGCCTGGCTTTAGATGCTCCAGCTATCTTTAACTTTTACTTTGATAATGATTTAAAAATGTTTTATTTACTTTTCTTTTTTGCCCTTATTTCCACTTTGGCCATAAGTAATCTAATGCGCAGTAAATATGGACGGGCCTTTGTGTCCATAAGAGATTTTTACTTATCTGCAGAAGTAATTGGTATAAATCTATTTCAATACAAACTTTACGCCTTTGGAATAAGTTCTTTTTTTGCAGGTATTGCTGGAGGGCTTGCTGCTGTTTATGCCATGTACATTACTCCAGAACAATTTGGCATTCACCTTTCCATTTCCTACCTGGCAATGATTATAATTGGCGGTATGGGTAAAATAATTGGCAGTGTATTTGGTGCAGTATTTATCACTCTACTGCCTGAATTTCTTTCTATAGTTTCTCAACATTTAAGTGCTTTTTTCCCGGATATAAGCACCTATCTCCTGGGTCTAAAAGAAGGAATTTTTGGTTTAATCTTAATCTTATTTCTTATTTTTGAGCCAGAAGGACTGGCTCACCGCTGGCATTTAATTAAGGCTTATTTTAAATTATATCCCTTTGCTCATTAAAAAGGGATAACTTATTTAAGGGGAGGGTTTTATGCGTAAGATTTGGTTGAGTTTTTTAATGGTTTTACTCTTTGTCTCTTTGGCTACAGCCAAGGAGATAAAAATTGGAGTGCTTTCTGACTTAAGTGGTCCTACCTCAGCAGTAGGCAGACCTTATGCAAAAGGAATTTTGGACTGTGTGAAGTATTTAAACTCTCAAGGGGGCATAGCTGGATACAAGATCAAAGCCATTCAAGTAGATTATGCCTACAACGCCCAGCAAGCCATTAGTGCTTATAAGCGTTTTGTAAACAAAGAAAAGATTGTAGCCCTTCAGGGCTGGGGAACTCAAGATACAGAGGCTTTAACTCGTTTTGTAGCTAAAGACAAAATACCTACCTTTTCTGCTTCTTATTCTGCCCATTTAACAGATCCCAAAAAAGCACCTTATAACTTCTTTATTGCAGCTGATTATTCTACTCAAATTCGAGCAGCCTTAAAGTTCTTCAAAGAAAACTGGAAAGAACCTAGAGCGCCTAGACTGGCCTTTATTTATCCAGATCACCCCTATGGTCTTGCCCCCATTCCTGCTGCTAAAGAATACGCCCAGGAAATAGGTTATGAAATCGTGGGAGAAGAAAATGTAAGTCTTAAGGCCATTGATGCAACTACCCAATTACTTAGTTTAAAAAAGAAAAATCCAGATTATGTCTGGATAGGGGGCACTACTCCTTCTACAGCTGTTATTTTAAAGGACGCTAAAAAATTAAACTTTTCTCCTGTATTCTTTGTAAACATCTGGGGTTCTGATGAAAACATCCTGAAGTTAGCTCCTGGAGCCTGTGAAGGAATTTATTCTTTACAAGCTGCAGCCATTTATGGACAACAGGTGCCAGGGATGAAAATTATTGAATCCCTTACCCAGGGCCAGGTCCAAATGACTCACTATATCAGAGGCTTTGCTTCCATGCTGGTAATGGCCAAGGGAATTGAACTGGCTGCTCAAAAGGGTCAAATAAGTGGTCCTGCTATTAAACAAGCTTTAGAGACTTTACGCAATTATGACCCCTTGGGACTTACTCCACCTATAAGTTATTTTCCTGATGACCATCGCCCCAACATGTCTGTATTTATTTATCAGATAAAAAATGGTAAGTTTAATTTTGTAAAACAAGTTGATCTGGAAAGAAAAAAGAATGGCTGGGTAAATAGTTTATGGCTTATATCCTTGAATTAGCAAATGTAGAAGTAGTCTATGACAAGATAATTTTGGTGTTAAAGGGACTGTCTTTAAAAGTCAGGGAGGGCCAAATTACAGCCCTCCTTGGCGCCAATGGAGCAGGAAAATCCACCACTCTCAAGGCTATTTCTGGCTTGCTTTTAAGTGAAAATGGTGAGGTCACAGAAGGAAAGATTCTTTATCAAAACACCCCCATTCACAATGAACCTCCGGAAAAAATAGTACGCAAGGGCATTTTTCAGGTAATGGAAGGTAGAAGGGTATTTGAAGAATTGAGTGTGGAAGAAAACCTAAGGTGCGGAGCTTATACCAACCCCAAAAAATTCAAAGAAAACCTGGAAAAGGTCTATCATTATTTCCCCCGCTTAAAAGAAAGAAGAAAGCAATGGGCAGGATACCTTTCTGGGGGAGAACAACAAATGCTAGCCATTGGCAGGGCCCTTATGGCTGAGCCCAAACTTTTGCTTTTAGATGAGCCCTCTTTAGGGCTTGCTCCTCTTTTAGTAGAAGAAATTTTTAATATTATCACCCAAATCAATAGGGAAGAAAAGGCCTCTGTACTTTTAGTAGAGCAAAACGCCAGAGCTGCTCTAACTATTTCATCCTTTGGTTATATTCTGGAAAATGGACGCATTGTAATGGAAGGAGAAGCCCAAGAACTTTTAAATAATCCTGATGTACAGGAATTTTATCTGGGCATGGGACATGCAGGAGAAAAGAAAAGTTATAGAGAAGTAAAGCACTATCGCCGAAGAAAACGCTGGCTGTAAAGGAGTTTTTATGCCAGATGTATACAATCCCTGGGAAATTTTACCAAGAGAAGAATTAAGAAAAAAAAAGTTTCAAAAATTACTTAAAACAGTAAGACTAGCCTTTGAAAAGGTTAAAGAATTTCAAAATAGAGTAAATAAACTGGAAATTTCCACAGAAAAGACTTTGAACAAATTCCCATTTTACCCAAAAAAAAGCTCATATCCTTACAGGAAAATAATTTTCAGGACTTATTAGCAGTTTCTATCCAAGATTTAGCCCATATTTACAGTTCTCCAGGCCCCCTATTTGACCCTGAAGGAAGGGAGAAGGATTATTGGGGCTGGACAGAGGCTTTTTATGCCATGGGTTTTAGGCCTGGAGATATAGTACAAAACACCTTTAGTTACCACCTGACTCCAGCAGGCTTGATGATGGAAGAGCCTTTAAGGACTTTGGGCTGCGCCATTATTCCAGCAGGACCAGGAAACACAGATCTTCAAATAGAACTGATGACCAAATTAAAGGCTACAGGCTTTGTGGGCATGGCCTCTTACTTAAAAACCATTGGAGAAAGGGCTCAGGCCAAAGGACTGGATCTGCATAAGGATTTTCACTTACGGGTAGCCTTTAGTGCAGCTGAAATTTTGACTCCCTCTTTACGCCAGACAGTGGAAAAAAGTTTTAACCTTACCCTAAGGCAAGGTTATGGCACAGCTGATGTAGGTTGTATTGCTTATGAGTGTGAATGTGGTCAGGGCATGCACCTTTCCACCAGGTGCTGGGTAGAAATCTGCGATCCCCAAAGCGGTGAAGTCCTCCCTCCTGGTATGATAGGAGAAGTGGTGGTCACGCCCTTTTCTTCAACCTATCCCTTGATTCGCTTAGGCACTGGAGATCTGGCCATTTTAGATGACAGTTATTGTGCCTGTGGCCGCACCAGTCCCAGGATAAAGGCCATTGTGGGCAGAGTGGATAACACAGTAAAAGTAAAGGGACAGTTTGTTTATGAACATCAGGTGCAAGAGGTTATAAGTAATTTTCCAGAGATAAAAAACTGGCAATTGGTCATAGAAAATCCCCAGGGTAAAGAAAAACTTACTCTGTATATTCAAGGACAAACCAATACAAAGGCCTTATTTTCCCAATTAAAAGAAAAGATAAAACTTTCTGTTTTTATTGAGGAATGCCCCGTGATTGAAGATAGTAAAAAAATCCTAGATAAGAGAATATGGGAAAAGTAAATTATATCCTGCAAACCAATCTTCAACATTGTTATAATCAAAAAGGAGAAATAATAGATTGCCAAAACACAGGACAGGATGCTGAATTTAAAATTGGATTAAGCCTGGAAAATAGATTTGCAAGTTATAAAGAAGAAGGAGTACTGGACAAGTTAACCAATTTAATATTTCCTCGAAAATTTAATTTTTTTGATTTTCCACAAACCTGGGCAGAAGCCTTCTCTTTAATCAATCAGTTAAATAAAGAAAATTTTTTAGGTAAAAATAACTGGCGCTTACCCAACCGTAGAGAGCTAAGAAGTATTTTTCTCCAGGCCATAAAAAGCCTGCTTTACCCTCTCCTCATCCTTTTAAAAACACTACCTTAGGCTGGTACTGGACTTCCACAACTGTAGCCAGTGATAACAATTATGCCTGGGCTATTCACTTAGAAGGGAGTAGAATGTTTTACGGAAGAAAGGATCAATACTATCTAGTTTGTCCTGTAGCTGGAGAAAGCAAAAACATTTTATCTACAGGTCAAAAAAAGAGTTTTATTGATTTTGACGATGGATTTTATAAATTTGGGAAAAGTATGGATAAACGTTTTAAGAAAGTAGAAGATGGAATATTGGACACAAACACCAACTTGATTTGGTTAGAAAAGGGTTATCTAGAAGAAAATCTAAGCTGGGAAGAAGCTTTTACTTGTTTAAAAGAGTTTAACTCTGCCTCTAAATATACCTGGAGAATTCCCAACATTAATGAACTGGAAAGCTTGGTCAATTGTGCTTACATGTATCCAGCCCTGGAAAAGGAGCAGGGATTTAAGGACTTGAAAAATCTTTATTTATCTTCTACCACCAGCTACTTTGAACCCACCTATGCCTTTGTGCTTTACTTAGACAAGGGAGCTGTGGGAGTGGGGAGAAAAGAACAGCCCCTTTATTCTTTATTGCCAGTAAGAACTTATGTACAAAACCCGATTTAAAGTAAAAATCTTTGAAGTAGATAAAAATAAAAAACTTTCTTTGTTATCTTTGCTTAACTCTATCCAGCAAGCTGCCTATGAAGATAGCAGTCAAAAATTTTTTCCAGTCATCTATTATGGGAAAAAGGACTTTCCTGGGTACTTACCAGGCTTTATCTGGAAATATATAATCTTCCCTCTTTAAATGAATTTTATAATATATCTACCTGTTCAGTAAATTTAAATAAATTTTTTGCTAAAAGAGATTTTTTAATAGAAAAGGAAAATAGTATTCTGGCCAAATGCACCACTTTGTGGTCTCTTTTAGATGTAAACAGGAGAAAAATTGCTTCTATACCCAAAGAATGGCTGGAAAAACACGAAAATAAAAAGGACATTCTTACCTTTCCCAAACCTAAACCTGAAAAGCAAAATAGTGGATATACCTGGAAAGAAGAATATATTTCCCGCAAATTGGATTTTGACTTAAATCAGCATGTAAACAATGCCATCCTTATCGCCCTTGCTCTAGAGAGTCTGCCCCAAGAGATGGAAGACTCTTACCTGCACTCCCTGGATGTACTCTTTTTTAAAGAAGTTGCTAAGCCTAAAGAAAAAATTATTTGCAAAGGGAAAAGAGAAAAGGGCTTAATTCAACTTAACTTAGAGGACCAAGCCTCTACCCCTCTTTTGGCTATTAATTTGAACTTAAAGTTCTAGCCTTGCCTGTAAAGGCAATAAAACACCATTAAAAACTTGACTTTTAACCCTAAGTGAGAATAAAGTCCTTCTTCCTATTAAAATTTGAAGTGTACTTTATATAATGGATATTTATATTTTAACTCTCCTCTCTATTCCTTTACTGGCAGCCTTATTAGTATATATTGTTCCCTTTTCTAAAGCAAAATACATTCCTATTTTAGCGCTCATAACAACTTCAATTATCTCCATAAAGATATTTAATCTCAACAACTTTGATTCACAACTTAACTTAAAGTTTAATTACTCTCACCTAATTACTGTTCTTGATTTTATACTTTTACTTTTTTTTATAAAAAAAGGATGGGAAAATAAAGACAAACCAATACTATTTTTTAACATTTCATCATTACTACTCTTACTTTTTTTAGAATTAAAAATTGATAACAGTCCTAACTTTTTAATCAATATAGATAACATCTCTCAAATTATGCTTCTTTTTGTAAATATTATCTCTCTTTTTATCTTTATTCATGCCATTCCTTACATGCAAAAACATAGAGAACACTTTTCCTTAAAAACTACTTCCAATAATAACTTTTTTTGCATTTTGCTTCTTTTTGTAGCTGGCATGAATGGACTTATTATAACCAATCATTTACTTCACTTTTATTTCTTTTTTGAGATAACTACGCTTTGTTCTTATCTTCTTATTGGGCATGACAGGACTCAAGAAGCAGTGGCCAACTCCCTTTTGGCTTTGCGTTTAAATAGTTTGGGAGGGCTTTTTTTCCTAATAGGAAGTACAGGGTTATACTTTATTTTTCCCTCGGTCAGATATCCTTAAAATTGTCCAAAAGGCGCCAGTAAACAGCTTGTTTTTACTCTTTTTGGCCTACATCTGCCTGGCCGGTATGGTCAAATCTGCCCAGCTTCCTTTTCAAAAGTGGCTTTTAGGTGCCATGGTAGCTCCTACTCCCACTTCTGCTCTTTTACACTCTTCTACTATGGTAAAAGCTGGTATTTATTTACTTTTAAGGTTTTCTCCCCTCTTTGCTAACACCTTTTTTTCTACCACCCTGGCACTTTGCGGGGGCTTTACTTTTCTAGCCACTGCCCTTTTGGCCATTGGTCAGGATAATGCCAAAAAAGTGCTGGCTTATTCTACCATTAGTAATTTAGGTTTAATTATAGCCTGTATAGGTATCAACACTCCAGCCAGTATCACAGCTGCTTTAATTTTGACCTTTTTCCACGCCTTTAACAAGGCCCTGCTCTTCTTATGCATTGGCACCATTGAACAAAAAATTGCCAGTCGCAACTTAGAAGACATGCGCAATCTCTATACCCTTATGCCCTTAACTGCCATTATTACTGTATTTGGGGCAATTGCCATGATTTTACCACCCTTTGGTATGCTTTTAGGCAAGTGGATGGCTATAGAAAGCTCTGCTCAAAACATCCTGCTGGTACTTATGCTGGCCTTAGGCAGTGCTGTTACTGTGCTTTACTGGGCTAGATGGGCAGGTTTATTTATGGGCTATAAGTTAAGAGAAAAAATAAAGCTGGAATCCCAATCCCTGTTAACCAGAATCCCCCTTCTTATTCTTTTGCTAGCTGTTTTTTTACTTCCAGCTTATTCTCCCTGGTTATACCAGGAAAAAATTTATCCCTTTATCCTAACCTACTCTCATATATGGAAAAATAACCTTTATTTACTGCTGGGAGGAAGCTTCCAAAATAGTTTTGGTTCCTTTCCTCTTTTTCCCTTATTTTCCCTGGCTATTTTAGGATTTTTTATTGCTCATTATTTTCTCCTTAAGGCCAAAAGAAAACCTCTGGAAATTCCCTATTTTTCGGGATTAAGCATTGATAAGTCCTCTTTTGGTTATGTAAATCCTCTGGGACAAAGGGTAATCCCTAAAACCAGCAACTATTACTTATTGCAAGTTATAGAAAACAGTAAACTAGCTCTCTGGATAGATAGATTGTCCTTAATCTTTATTTTACTCTTTTTGGGTGGAGGGCTGCGTTAGTGCCAATGTTTCTTAAACTTTTTCTTTTTCTCTTAAGCCCCTTTGCTATTGGAGTTATTCTGGGGATAGATAGAAAACTGACAGCCTACTTACAATCCAGAATTGGACCGCCTATTTTCCAGCCCTTTTATGATTTATTTAAATTATTAGGCAAAGAAAGTAAAACTTCCAATTACTGGCTTTCCTTTTGTGCCTATGTATATTTATGTGGAGCAATAACCTGTGCCTTTTTATTCTTTTTACAAGCTGATTTACTTTTAATCTTTTTTGTTCAGGCTGTAGGCTCTATCTTTTTAGTTTTAGGGGCCTTTTCTGTATCTTCTCCCTTTAGTCAAATAGGAGGACAAAGAGAGCTTTTTCAAATCATAGCTTATGAACCTTTACTTATTGCAGTAATTGTAGGAATCTATTTAGTTACCGGAAGTTTTGAAATAAGCTCCATCTATAAACTAAATTATCCTCTTTTAGCCAAACTTCCCTTACTCTTTTTAATCCTTACCTTTGCCCTGACTATCAAGTTAAGAAAATCACCCTTTGACATTTCAGCCTCTCATCACGCCCATCAAGAAATTGTACGAGGTGTTTTTACAGAATATTCAGGTAGTTATCTGGCTATAGTAGAACTAGCTCACTGGTTTGAGCTGGTATTTATTTTAGGCCTTATATCTTTATTTTGGGCTAATAGTTTTTTTATGAGCACAATTTTGGTTTTCCTGACCTATTTTCTGGAAATTATTGTAGATAACATTACTAGCCGTTTAACCTGGCGTTTTATGCTAAAAAATGCCTGGTCTGTGGGAATTATTTTGGCTTTAATTAATCTAATCTGGTTATATAAAGGATAAAATGAAATTTATCAAAAGACTTCTCTTAACTGGAATAAAAAAATCACCCTGGTTGCTTCACTTTGACTGTGGTAGTTGCAATGGCTGTGATATAGAAACTCTAGCAGTCCTGACTCCTGTATATGATGCAGAACGCTTTGGCGTAATCAATGTGGGCAATCCCAAGCATGCTGATATCTTTTTAGTAACTGGAACTGTAAATAGAAAAAATCAAGAAATATTAAACAATTTATATTTACAAATACCAGAGCCTAAAGTTATTCTAGCAGTAGGCACCTGTGCCCTTAGTGGAGGAATATTTGCAGAAGCTCCCAATGTAATTGGTGGAGTGGATAAAATTATTCCTGTGGATATTTATATCCCGGGTTGTCCTCCTAAGCCAGAGGCGATTTTAGAAGGAGTCTTAAAAAGCGTAGAACTTTTAGAAGATAAGGTAAAAAATGGAAAAATTTAGTTATAAAATAATCAATTTACAGGACTTACTTACTCAGGTAAAAGAACTAAGAGAAAAAAAATACCGTCTGGTAAGTATAAGCTGCACCCAGGTAGAAGAAAAGTTTGAACTTCTGTATACCTTTGACCTAAATTTAAGCTTGAAACATCTTAAAATTATAGTTGCAAAGGACACTCCTATTCCCTCTCTTACTTGTATTTATGAGGGAGCTTTTTTACTGGAAAACGAAATTCAAGACCAGTTTGGATTAAGTTTTGCTAAATTAAATATAGATTACAAGGGACAGTTATTTTATCCAGAAAAAAATCCTCTTTTTTTAAAAAATAATAAATAGGAAAAATCATGCCCAAGACAATTATACCCTTTGGACCGCAACATCCTGTTTTGCCAGAGCCCTTACACTTTTCTCTAACTGTAGAAGATGAAATTGTTCAAGAAGCTATTCCTGGTTTTGGTTATGTACATCGAGGGTTAGAAAAGCTTTGCGAAATAAAAGACATTCACAAAATGATTCAAGTTGTAGAAAGGGTATGTGGGATTTGTTCTAAAATTCATGCCCTTTGTTATTGTGAAGGAATTGAACAAATGATGGGAGTGGAGGTACCTCCCAGGGCAAAATACTTACGCACCATCTGGTCTGAACTTCATCGCATGCATTCACATTTACTGTGGTTAGGATTATTTGCAGATAGTTTTGGCTTTGAAAGTCTTTTTTATCACTTCTGGCGTATTAGAGAAAAGATTCTGGATATAAATGAAAAAACTGCAGGAAACAGAATTATAGTTTCTGTCAATATTTTGGGTGGAGTTAAAAGAGATTTAAGTACAGAAGACCAAAAGTGGATTTTAGCTGAATTAAAAGAAATAGAAAATAAACTGGAAGAAGTAAAAGATACTCTCTTCAAAGATTACACTATATCCAAAAGAACCAAAGGAAAAGGAATATTATCTGCAGAAGAAGCTCTTTATCTGGGAGCAGTTGGACCGGTGTTAAGGGCCAGTGGCGTAGCGCAAGACTGTAGGCAACTCCAATATGCTGCCTTTTCAGAATTGGACTTTGAACCTGTAATCGCCCAGGAAGGAGATTCCTTTGCCAGAATGCAAGTTCGCTATTTTGAACTGTTTCAATCTATAGATTTAATAAGACAGGCCCTAAGCAAAATACCTGAAGGACCTATAAGTGTAAAAGTAAAAGGATATCCTGAAGGGGAAAATGTATTTAGAGTGGAACAGCCAAGAGGAGAAGTATTTTATTACTTTAAAGCAAATGGCAGTAAATTTTTAGATAGGCTTAGAATTAGAACTCCTACTTTTGCCAATGTACCTGCTCTAGCTAAAATGTTGACAGGTATAGAACTGGCAGATGTCCCTGTTGTAATTTTATCTATTGACCCCTGTATTAGTTGTACGGAGAGATAATAGATGGAGTATAAATTTCCTCCTTTTTTAACTACAGTTTTAACTAACTTGCTAAAAAGGAAAAGTACCAGGCCCTATCCCTATCAAAAAAGAGCTCCCTATCCTGAGGTTAGAGGGATTTTAAAAAATCAAGTAGAAAAGTGTATTTTTTGTGGTTCTTGTTCTTTAAAGTGCCCTGCCAATTGTATTGAAATAAATAAACAAGAAGGTACCTGGCAGTATAAACCTTATCTATGTATTTTATGTGGCAACTGCGAAGCAGCCTGCCCTGTAAAATGTCTTACTCATACAACAGACTTTCCCTTACCCTGTTTAGAAAAAAAGATATTCTCTTAAAAGGAACTCCTCCTAAAAGAAAACAAGACAAGAAATAATTTTTAAAAATTCCTTGTATCTAAAATTTTTTTTGCTTAAAAAAGAAGGAAATCAAGACTTGACTTTGTCTGGTTTTCTTGGTTTCCCTCGCCTGTCGGCTGTTTTTTTAATGTTTAACCTCTCAAACCTAAAAGAAAGATTAAAGAAAATGGAAAACTTAGATGTAAAAAGTGTTAATGTTATCAAAGGATTAATTATTGATGCCACACGCAAGGCCAACTCGGGCCATCCTGGTGGTGCCATGTCCTCTGCAGATTTTGCCTATGTGTTGTTTAAGGATTTTCTCCAATTTAATCCTGATGACTCCAAGTGGTTTAATCGAGACCGTTTTGTCCTTTCTGCAGGGCATGAATCCATGCTTCTTTATAGCTTACTTACTTTGTGCGGCTTTTTATCTATAGAAGATCTAAAAAACTTTCGCCAATGGGGAAGCAGAACCCCAGGCCATCCAGAACACGACCTCACTCCTGGAGTGGAAGCGACCACCGGCCCCTTAGGGCAAGGTTTTGCTATGGCTGGAGGAATGGCTGTAGCTGAAAGCTTTTTGCGGGCCAAGTTGGGGGAAGAGATTTGCAATCATTATACCTATGTCCTGGCTTCAGACGGTGATATGCAGGAGCCTGTGGTTTTAGGAAGTGCTTCTCTTTTTGGAAAGTGGAAACTGGGAAAACTTATTGTCTATTATGATAGCAATAAAATTCAACTGGCAGGGCCTACTGCCCGTTGTGATAGTACTGATTACAAGCAACTTTTTTCCAGTTTTGGCTGGCAGGTATTGGAAATAGACGGTCACAATCACCAAGAGATAAGAGAGGCTTTAACTCAAGCTAAAGCAGAAACAAGCAGGCCCACTTTAATTATTGGGCACACTACCATGGCCAAGGGATGTGCCACTTTGGAAGGCAGTGAAAAAACTCACGGCTCTCCTCTCTCTGTAGAAGAAATTAAGGCTACCAAAGAAAAATTAGGCCTTCCTTTAGAAGACTTTTACCTGCCTGAAGATGTGATTGAGCATTTTCAGGCTCGTTTTAGTACCTTACGAGAAGAGGCTAAAAAATGGCAAAGTCAGGTTGCCCGGCTTCAGGGAAGCAAAAAGGAATTTTTTGACTTTATTTTTAGCGCTCCAGAAAAAAGGGTTTTTAACTGGCCCAACTTTTCTCCAGAAACTCCCTTAGCTACCCGTAAGGCCTTTGGAGCTTGCCTGGAAAGTCTTATTGATACCCTGCCCAATTTAATGGGAGGCTCTGCTGACCTGGATCCTTCCAACCAGACAGTTAAATTTAGAGAAAGTGTAGGATTATTTGATAACCTGGAAAACCCCCAGGGACGTTATTTGGCCTTTGGAGTGCGAGAATTTCCCATGGGAGCCATTTTAAATGGCTTGACCCTACATGGCGGCCTGGTGGGTTTTGGAGCCACCTTTTTGGTCTTTTCTGATTATGAACGAAATGCCTTGAGAATGGCTGCTCTGCAAAAACTGCCTGTAGTACATATTTTTACCCATGATTCTTTTTATGTGGGAGAAGATGGACCTACCCATCAACCAGTAGAGCACGCCAGTTCCTTAAGGCTTATTCCCAATTCTCTGGTCTTTAGACCTGCTGATGCCAATGAAAGTAAGTATTGTTTAGAAATTGCCCTAAAACAAAAGGATAGACCAAGCTTTCTATTGTTTACCCGCCAAAGCTTGCCTGTTTTAGATGAAAATAATTATCCTCAGCTTCCAGAAGGAGTTTTCAGAGGTGGATATATCTTAAAAGAGGCTGAGACTGGAAAGCCAGAGGTAATTATCATAGCCACTGGTTCTGAAGTTCATCTGGCTCTGGCTGTGGCTAAATCCTTAGATGTTCCCACCAGAGTGGTAAGCATGCCTTGCGTAGAGCTCTTTAAAGAGCAACCTCTGGAATACCAACAACAGGTCCTGCCTTCAGCAGTGGAAAAGCGCTTTGCCTTTGAGGCAGGTAGTCCGGATATCTGGTATCAATTTGTAGGATTAAAGGGAAAAGTTTTAGGAATTGACCATTTTGGAGCTTCAGCTCCAGCTAAGGTTCTGGAAGAAAAATATGGTTTTACCTTAGAAAAGGCTTTGGCTTTTGTAAAAGAAAACCTTTAATTTGAAGGGGAGGTGGCTATGAAGCAGGCCAATCGCAATTTGGCTTTAGACCTGGTGCGAGTTACAGAAGCAGCAGCTATGGCTTCTGGTCGCTGGCTGGGTAAAGGACAAAGAAAGGCTGGGGACAAAGCTGCAGTGGATGCCATGCGCTTTTCCTTTAATAGCCTGGATATAGATGGAACCATTATCATTGGAGAGGGAGAAAAAGACAAAGCTCCCATGCTCTATAATGGCGAAAAGGTGGGCACAGGCAAAGGCCCCAAAGTGGATGTGGCCGTAGACCCGGTAGAAGGGACCAATCTTTTGGCCCTGGGCAGACCCAATGCCCTTTCTGTGGTAGGTCTTGCCCCTCAGGGTAGCATGTATGATCCAGGCCCCAGCTATTATATGCAAAAATTAGTAGTGCCTGAAGAAGCCAAAGAAGTAATTGACCTGGATGCTCCTGTAGCTGACAATTTAAAAAAAATCGCCAGGGCTTTAGGCAAGGATGTAGACGATTTAGTGGTTTTTGTCTTGGACAAACCAAGACATGCGCAACTTATCGAAAAAATTAGAAAGGCAGGAGCCAGGATTCAACTCCATACGGATGGAGATGTGGCTGGCTCTCTTATGGCAGTAGACCCAACTTCTGAAGTGGATGTGATGATGGGTACAGGAGGAACTCCAGAAGGGGTTCTTTCTGCCTGTGCTATCAAGGCTCTGGGTGGAGAAATGCTTTGCCGTCTTGACCCTCAAAAAGAAGAAGAAAAAAAGGCCCTGGCTGAAGGTGGATATGATTTAAAACGCATCTTTACTGTTGATGACCTGATTAAAAGTGATGATGTCTTTTTTGCTGCCACAGGTATTTCTGGAGGGACCTTTTTAAGAGGAGTAAAATATACTGGCAAGGGTGCCATTACCCACTCCTTAGTTATTAGAGGAAAAACTGGCACCATAAGAAGGATAGAAGCTGAACACAATTGGGAAAAATTAATGAAAATAAGTCCCATTAAGTATGACTAGCAAACCGAAAAGGAGTCTTTAACATGAAAAAAACAAACATTCTGGCTCTAAGCATTTTTCTGTTGGTCTTTTTAGTAAGCGCTCCTGCCTGGGCCCAAAAGAAAAAAGTAAAGGTAGCCTTTGCTTTGCTCTGGACCATTGACGATATGGGCTGGACCACTGCTGCCTACAATGGAATTAAATACCTGCAAGAAAAAATGGGAGATGAAGTAGAAGTCAGTTATACTGAAAAGGTGTTGGCTGCTGATGCAGAAAGGGTATTTCGCAACTATGCTCGCAAAGGTTATGATATTATTTTTGGTACTACCTTTGAACATATGGATCCCATGCTCATGGTGGCCCAAGACTTTCCTGACCGGGTTTTTGAACACTGTTCTGGCTATAAGACTGCAGCCAATATGGGCAACTATTTTGCCAGGATGTATCAGGCAGAATATTTAGCTGGCTATATGGCTGGACTTATGGGCTTTAAAAATGTGGGAACTGTGGCCACCAATCCTATTCCAGAGCCCATTCGGGGCATCAATGCCTTTACCTTAGGCTTGCTTAAAGGATTAAAGGAAGGCGGACACAAGTATAATCCAGAAAAGGTAAACACAGTGGTCTGGCTCAAAGCCTGGAGAGACCCTATCAATGAAACTACCCTGGCTGAAACCCTTATTTCTAGAGGCCATGATTTAATTAGACAAATGGCTGATACTCCTGATAGTAGCCTGGCTGCTTGTAAAAAGGGAGTTCCGGCCATTGGCTATGGAACAGATGCTGCTCAATATGGAGCAAAATGTGTTTTGCTTTCTACTATCTGGAACTGGGGGCCTTATTTCGTAAAAGTTGTAAAGGAAGTTCAGGCAGGTACCTGGAAACCAGAAGCTTACTGGGCTGGGTTTGAAGAAAATATGCTAACTTTAAGTCCTTTTCACCCTTCTGTACCTAAAGAAGTTCAAAACAAGGTTCTAGCCCTGCTGGAAAAATTCAAACAAGGACAAGATGAAGTCTTTGTAGGTCCTATTTATGATCAAAAAGGCAACTTAAAGGTAAAACCAGGAGAAAAACTTACTGATCACGACCTGTTAACCATGCGCTGGCTGGTTAAGGGCGTACAGGGCACCATTCCTGATTAGAGATAAAGGGGGAAATTTTCCCCCTTATTTAAGGGTCTAAAAGATGAGTTATTCTTTAAATAACTTTGAACTGGGAGAAAAATATTCCTTAACTATAAAAGGGTTAGATTATTCCCTAGAACTTCCCTGGGTAGTTTTAGAGGGGTCACCCAGGTTAAAAATTGTATCTTTAAATCTCCTGGGACAAACTAAGGTAAACCAGGACCTGGGAAGACTTCTGGCCCAGCAAATCAAAATAGACTTCCCTGATTTAAAAGACATTGCTCTACTTACTCCTGTGGAAAAATCTCTACAACTTGCTCAGGTAGTGGCCAATGAACTGGGCCTGGAAGTCATAGCCATTGCTTACAATCGTGTAAAACCACATATGGAACCAAAGACCAGGCCTGTTATTCAATTGGGCTCCAGCTCTATTACCAGTGGAGAAAAGTTTTTAGCCCTTTATGAAAGGGATTTAAATTTTTTAAAAAAACACAAGAAAGTTATCATCTTAGATGATGTGGTAAGTACTGGAAGTACCCTTTATGCCTTAAAAGACCTCATTGAAGAGGTAAATAATTTTTTTAAACTATCTCCTCCTCTATCCATAGTGGCTGGGTATTTTGTAGCCAAAGAAGGAGATACTAAATTTAATTTTGACTTTCCTGTCAATTACCTTGCTTCCTTACCTAACCCTCAAGTTTTATAAATATGCAAGAACCTATTTTGCGTTTGTCAAACATTGGTAAATCTTTTGGTGATTTTTGGGCAAATGAAAATATAAATCTGGATATTTTCCCAGGAGAAATCCATGCCCTTTTGGGAGAAAATGGAGCTGGAAAATCCACCCTTATGTCCATAATCTCTGGGAATTATTTACCAGACAAGGGAAAAATTTATCTAAAGGGTAAAGAAGTTTTTTTTAGAAACCCCAAAATTGCCCAGGATTATGGCATTGGCATGGTTCATCAAAAATTTATGCTCATTGACAACCTAAGCGTATGGGAAAATATTGCTTTAGGCACTATTTCTAAATTTACTATACCTAAAGAGGAAATCTTAAATAAAATCCAAAAAATAAGTAAAGAAAGTAAATTAGAGGTAGATTTACATAAAAAAGTAATAAATTTGAGTGAAGGAGAAAAACAAAAGGTTGAAATTTTAAAATTACTCTATAAACAGGCCAAAATATTAATATTTGATGAGCCTACTTCTATTTTAACTCCCCAAGAAATAGATTCCTTTTTTGAGATTCTTTTGTTTTTAAAAAAGAGAAAACATACCATTATTTTTATTACTCATAAATTAGAAGAAGTATTTAAACTTGCTGACAGAATAAGTATATTAAGAAAAGGTCACCTTATAGCTACTTTTTTACCTCAGGAAATAAGAAGTAAAAAAGAGCTAGCCAGACTTATGGTGGGAAGAGATATTGTATTTAAGGTTGATAAAGAAGAAATACAACCTCAAGAAACTATTTTAAAACTAGAAAACATAAGTTGTACTAAAGAAAAACAAAAAAAGTTAAAAAACATCAACCTGGAAATTAAAAAAGGAGAAATAGTAGCTATTTTAGGGGTTTCTGGAAATGGACAAGAAAATCTGGCCAGAGTTTTAGGAGGCATAGAAGATTTTGAAGGACGCCTCTATTTTCAAAACCAAACCTATACTGGCCATACCTGGACAAAAAATTTTCCCTCTTCTGTAAGCTACATTCCGGAAGACAGGCACAATTTAGGCAGTGTAAGTGAATTAGACTTAGAACACAATCTTATCCTTACCAGATTATTTCAATTTTCTTCCAAATGGTTTATTTTCTGGGATAAAATAAAAGAAAAGACTAAAATCCTGTTAAGTAATTTCCAGGTCAAAGCCCCCAAGGGCAATAAAACTCTGGCCCGTCACCTTTCTGGCGGCAACCTGCAAAAATTTATTCTAGCCAGAGAATTAGACAAAAATCCCCAATTAATTATTGCCGAACAACCCACTCAGGGTTTAGATATCCAGGCCACAGAAGAGGTCTGGCATAGACTTTTAGCTGCCAGAAAAAAGGCAGCTATTCTGTTAATTACAGGGGATATAAAAGAAGCTCTAAGCTTAGCTGACAAAATTGCTATTATTTTCCAGGGAGAAATAAAAAAACTCTTCTCTTCTCAGGACAGGGAAGAAATAAGTAAAATAGGGTTATATCTAACAGGAGCTATATAAAATTGCTGATTTTACGACCCAGAAACATATCTTTAACTAAAAAGATATCAATATTTTTCTTCTTAGTTTTATCTTCCTTTTTAATCTTTGCCTTAATACTCTTTTTTCTAAAAAAAAACCCTCTTTTAATATATAAGACAATCTTTTTTACTCCCTTTTATGACTTTTATTCCTTTTCAGAAGTAATAGTAAAATCAACTCCTCTAATGTTAACTGGATTTTCTGTACTTATAGCCATAAGAATAGGTCTTTGGAATATAGGAGCAGAAGGACAATTGGTCCTGGGAGCCATATTTAGCAGTATCTTTTCCCTTTATTTTACTAAATATTTTCCGTCTTCTACTCACCTGTTTTTTGCCCTGTTTTTTAGTCTTGTAGGTGGAGCTCTTTGGTCTTTTTTCCCTGTAATCTTAAAGCTAAAATGGAAGATAAATGAAATTATCTCCTCTTTACTTTTAAACTATGTAGCCATTATCTTGATGGAGCATCTTTACTTTGGACCTTTAAGAGATCCTATGGGGTTTGGATTTCCTGGCACTGCTATTTTCCCCCAAAGTGTGTGGCTGCCACGACTCTGGCATACCAGGATTTCTATAGCCTTGTTTATAGTTTTAGCTTTAATCCTGTTATTTTATTTCTTTTTAAAAAAGACACCCACAGGGTATAAAATAAAGGTAATTGGGGAAAATCCTAAAGCTGCCCAATATGCCCATTTTGAACAAAAAAAACTCCTGCTCGCAATGTTTCTTTTAAGCGGAGCTATGGCTGGCCTGGCAGGAGGAGAAGAGGTCCTGGGAATACACCGAAGATTACAACAGGGTTTAGCCATAGGCTATGGCTATGACGGGATTATTGCAGCTTTTTTAGCGCAAAAAAATCCCCTCTTACTCCCCTTGGTAAGTATATTTTTAAGTATTTTAAAGGTAGGAGCAGAAGAAGTACAGAGTGTATTTCACCTTTCAGCTTCCTTTACCCAGGTTTTAGAAGGATTTATCCTTCTGGCTTTTCTAATGGCTAAAACTTTTAGTGAATTTAAATTAACCAGAGTTAAAACTGTAAAAAATTAAGATGGAAGATTTTTTATTTATTTTAGGTATTACTTTACAATCCAGTGTAGCAGTATTGCTGGCCTCTCTGGGTGAGATTATTACAGAAAAAAGCGGGATTTTAAATTTGGGTTTAGAAGGAATAATGTTATTTTCTGCTTTTATAGGATTTATTTGTACCTGGTACACCCACTCTTTAATTCTAGGTTTTATGGGAGCAATGCTTGCAGGTGGCTTACTTGCCTGTATACATGCTTTTTTCTGTATTCATCTGGGAAGTGATCAAATCTTAAGTGGACTGGCTCTTACCATTTTAGGAACAGGACTGGCCAATTTTTTAGGAAGAAGTTTTATTGGCCTCCAAACCCTATCCCTGGCTTCCTTTAGTCTAAAAAGCTACTACTTTAATATTTTGCTCAGGCAATTAAATGTATTGGTAATTCTAGCTTTTATTTTAACTTATCTAATTCACTTTATTTTAAAAAAGACTACCCTGGGACTAAATCTAAGCAGTGTGGGAGAAAACCCTCAGGTAGCTTCCAGTGTAGGCTTAAATGTCTATAAATATCGCTATCTAGCCACTATTCTGGGAGGAATGTTAACAGGCCTAGGTGGGGCCTATCTATCTCTTGCTTATACCCCGGGCTGGAAAGAAAACATGACCGGAGGACAAGGCTGGATTGCCATTGCTATGGTGATTTTCTCCTGTTTAAAGCCAATAAGAGCACTTGTAGGGGCATTTTTATTCGGCGCTTTTATGGCCCTACAATTTTATTTTCAGGCCATTGGTAAAGAACTTATTCCTGCCTATATTTTAAAAATGCTCCCCTTTTTACTTCCCCTGGTTATTTTAATCTTAATAAACAGAAAAAATAGCAAATATTCCTTTCCTCAAGGTTTAGGAAAACCTTTTTTACGAACCTAAATTAAGCTTTTTTTACCCAATCCAGCATCTCTTCCAACCTGGATATAGACCTGATAATCTCTTTTGGGGCAAAATTTACATTTTGCAAATTTAAAAGAACATAGCTAGTAAATATTCTAAAAAAGGGAACACTCCTTTTCCAATATTCTTCATCAATATCTTTTTTTAATATTTTTAAAAATTTTGCAATTTCTTGAATCCATACTTTTCGCAAACTACTCCTTAAAGTAAAAATATGATTTAAACACCTTTTAGCTCTATCTTCTGGCCACAAACCAAACAAGTATCCAAAATAAAAAAACCAAAAACTCCTAAATTCTTCCTTAAAAGATAAATAAGGCAAATTATGCTCAAGATAAAAAAGCCCTCTTCTTCTACTTACTATACCTATATGCTTATTTAAAAGTGGATAATGCTCTAAAAAAGAAAGTATATCCCTGGGTTCAACCTTTTGCTTACAGGATAAGTTTTTATTGCATTCCCAACAGGGATAACAACTAATTAAAGGTCTTAGAACAAAATTTCCAGGCAAATAAGGGCCTGTATCCCAGGCACTAACATTGCCTAAAGATAAATTTAAAACCCTCTGTCCCATAAAAACAGCAATATGCATAGGTCCTGTATCTGGAGTGATTAGCAAATCAAAATAACTGAGACTTTTACTAAATTCTTTTAAGGCAAACCTGGCTGTAAGATTGGCCTGGCTGGGTAGTAAACACTCCTGCTCAATTTGTTGAGCCAGAGCCTTTTCCTTTTCTCCTCCCAGTAAAAAAGGAGTATAACCCTTAAACAATAATTTTTGGGCCAATTCTATCCAAAACCTTGCCCCTGGAGTCTTATCCTTACTACTTGCCCCTAAAAAAAGTCCTATTTTTTTAGGAGAAGTGGCAGGTAATTTTTTCCATTTTGTATTTTTTAGAAGGGAGTAAGGAATAACATCTAAACTATTTAATTCAGCCCAGTGAAAACTATTGTGCCTATTGTTATGAACCAAACTGTTTTTATAGAGTTGCCACTTACCCAAGACATAAAATTCATTATTCTTGGTAGCAATTAAACCTATTTTTTTTTCTGCTTGTAAATCCCTCGTTAAAAAAGCACTTTCCTTTCTATGGCTTAAGTTTATAATTAAAGAAAATTTTTGTTTAGTTAAAAAGGATAAATTTTCCCAAGAAAAAGCTTACGCCTAAAAACACATCCTTTAAATCCTGCCAAAAAGCTTTTTCTCCTAAAATAAAAATGGGATTATGGGGATAAACTTGCTTTAACCATAAAAACAAGGGATAAGTTAAAACTATATCCCCTATTCTATGTAATTGGATAATAAGAATTGGCTTCATTTAATTAAAAAGTTTAGACATTGTAGAGTACAAATTTTTTAATCTATTTTCATAAGTGTGTTCAGAAATAATTCTCTTTCTAGCTTTTTCTATGATTTTATTTCGTTCACTATCTTTATTTAAATAAAATTTTACTAGCTCTTTTATTTCTGATTTATCTTTATAATAAATTACTTCCTTTCCAGCTTCAAATAAGTGTTCTATTTGATACCTATAATCTGTAAGTAAAAAGTTTCCACTAGCAGGCACATCAAAAACCCTTTGATTAACAGCTCCCTTCATTTGAGCACTGGTAGCGTTAAAATTAATCTTACTCTGCCCATAAAAATAAGGAAGCTCTGTATAATAATTTAGTTCTTGATGATAGCTCCATAAGTCATTTGCTTTTAATAACTTAAACCAGCCTCTATCTCCTACAATTACAGGTTTAAAACTTAAAATCTCTTTAATATTTTCCAAACGATATTCCAGAGTAGATTGCCAGGTTATTAAGGTTTCCAGATCCAATTTGCTTTCAATACTAGGTAAATCACGCCATAATTGATATAAATCTGGATAATGGTCCCTTAAAAAGTCACTCACTACCAAGTAATCACTATCTTTAAATTCAAAGGCTACCTGCTTATAATGTTGAAGAATAGTTTCAAATGATAGCAACTTTTCTTCTCTGGCTTTTACCTTGTAATACATGGAATTGCCAACAAAAGAGATAGGAATAGATAATCTATTTTCTATCTTTAAATTATTTTTAGGATTAAAACGAGTTGTATCTGTAGCCAAAGGCAGATAATAAACTCTAGAAAATCCTCTTTCTTTAAGGAGAGAAATATTGTCTATATCCCAGGTAAAAATAACACTATAATTGCTTTTTACTTTGTGATACATGTAAAGAATTAAATGAGGATTATCTACAAACCAGGAGGCTAAAGGCAATTCCAGCTTTTCCAGAAGATCCATTAAAATGCCTTCTTTATCCACACCTAAATGATTTATAGTTAAAATAAAATCTGGCTTAAATTCTAAGATTGCTTTTAACAAGAGCTTAATAAACTCTTCGGAACCTATTTCTTGATTTTCTAGATGCAAAAGATAGTATTGATAATCTAACTTTTTACAAGCAGTAATTATTTCTCCAATTAAAAAATACTTGCTGGTTATTAATAAAATTTTGGGTTCAGCAGTAAATTTTTTATATTTTGCTTTTTCCCAAAAATTAAATTTATAATTGGCATTTAATATCTTGAAAATAGGCTGATAAAAACTGGAATATTTTTTCCAGAAATAAGGTATAGTTATGGGTAAAAAGGGCTTGCCCTGTAAATGTTCCTTTTGCCAGAAAGTTAATTTTTTAATGATGTTTTGTTCCCTTTCATCCTGAAGAACATGTCTGTTTTTAAGGTTAATATGTTCTTTAAGATTACCGGGCAAAATAAATAAAAAGTCCTTTGTTAAAGATGATAATTTTTCTTCAACTATTTTAGAATAGCCTAAAATAATGGGAATATGATTGGGATTTGCTTTTACTTTAGCTAAAAGATTATTTAAGAATTTATCAGGATAATTTCCTAGAAAATCATTATTTTCTTCAGGCATAATTCCAGTTATTACCAGCCTTCAACTTGCGGACGATGAAAATAAAACTCTACTCTTCTATTTAAAGCTCTATTACTGGGAGAAGTATTGGGGACCAAAGGTCTGGTATCTGCATAACCTACAGCTTTAAGCCTGGAAGGATTTATTCCTCCCTTTTCCACAATATAACGCAAAGCTGCTGCAGCTCTGGCTGCTGAAAGTTCCCAGTTGGAAGGGAAGTTAGCTCCAGCAGGGGTATCATCTGTATGTCCTCTAACAATAACATCAAAGTTATTTTCCTTTAACAGCTTAATAACTTCATTTAAAACAGGATAGGCTTCTGGCTTCAAGACTGCAGAGCCTGGTTTAAACATAACTCCACTGCTTACCCTAATAAGTACTCCATTATCATCAGAAGTGACATCAACATTTTTTTTAAGCAATTCATTTTCTTCTAACACTGCTTTTAATTTTAAAACCATTCCCAGAAGCATACGCGTATCTTGGTCTATTTTAATATCCTTACGTTCAAATTGCGAAGGAGAAAAGGCAATATAATCAGCCTGTTTTCTTTGAACCTGAACTCCAAAGGCATCCTTAATAGAACCCATCATATCTCTAAATTTTTGCACATCTTGATTGGAAAAGAGAGTAAAAGCACAAAAAAAGTAAGCAACAAGGACATCAAGTCTGCAAAGGTAGCTAACCAACCAGGTAAGCCTTCTTCACATCTGCATTCTTCTTGCTTGGCCATCTCCCTTATCCTTCAGAACCTTCTCTTAAGGCTGGAGCCAAGAAAGCTTCCAGTTTATCCTGGGTAATTCTTGGGTTTTCTCCATTTAAAATGGAGATAATCCCCTCCACAGCAATTTCCATAAACAAGACTTCTTCTACACTCTTTTGTTCCAATTTTTTGGCTATAGGTAAAAAGACTACATTGGCCAACACAGCGCCATAAAAGGTAGTCAACAAAGCTACGGCCATAGCAGGACCAATGGAAGAAGGATTGTCTAAAGTCTGTAACATTTGCACCAAACCAATCAAGGTTCCAATCATGCCAAAGGCAGGAGCCATGGTGCCCATGGATTTAAAAATTTCTTGCCCAATCAAATGTCTTTGCTTCATAAAAGCTATTTCTGTTTCTAATACTGAACGCACCAAATCCTCTGCAGTTCCATCAGCTACTAAAAGGACTCCCTTTTTCAAAAAGGGATCGTCCACATTGGCTTTTTCTAAAGCTACCAAGCTTTCTTTTCTGGCCAAATTGGCCAGATCCACTATGTTTTTAATCAAGGCCTTAGGGTCTGGGGGAGCACCAAAAAAGGCCTTGAGCATAACCTTTATTGCCCCTAAAACCCTGCCCATGGGAAACATTACAAAGGTAACAGCTAAAGTTCCACCAACTACTATCAAAATAGAAGGAATATCAATAAAAGCTCCAAAATTACCACCCAGGACAATAGAGCTAACAATCAATCCAAAAGCCAGGACTATACCAATAATAGTACCTATATCCATACCTTAGAACCTCGCTAAACTCATTTAACTATAGCAGGAGATTTAAGTTTAATTTCTTCCTTTTCCAATTCAAAACGCTTATTTTCCATATCTTCATCCACTTTATAATAAGCAGGACCAATACTCACTTCCACCCCAGAACGTATTTTGCCTGGAGCTATCAGCTTGGCTTGAGCATTAAAGTTGTGATTTATTTTTTCATTATTTTTAGCCATAAGTTTTTTTAATTTAGCTAATTTTATTTCTAAAGATTGTAACTTATCTTGATATTCTTCCTTATAAATATCATTTTTATTTATTTTCAATTTTAAATTTTCTATTTCCTTAATTAAATCCTTAATTTTTGTTTCTAATTCCATATACTTTTTTATAAAAGAAGCTTTATACCCAAGGATAATTTCTGTTTTTACTCCCATGCCACCGCCCAATTGGTTTTGAGCAAAAAACAGCTTAGTAGAAACTCCTAGTCCTCCCTGCATTCTATCTTTTACAATAATATATTCATCAGCAAACAACTTACTATGCAGAGAAGATCCTTCTATAATCAATTTTTTACCAGAAAATAAAAATGCTTTTTCACAAAAAGAAGTTTTTAAATTTTCTTGAGCTATAACTTCGGCTTCTCCCCCGCCTTTTATCCCCCCTTCAATTAAAATAGACCCTCCAGCATAAACTTTGGCTGCTTCAACTTTTCCTTTTATTCTAACATTATGTCCTTTTACTTCAAAACCGCTACGCACTGTACCATGCACAATCAAATCACCTACAAAATAAACATTTCCTGTATGAAAATCGACATCTCTTCTTACATTTAAAACAGTTTTAACAGCTATTTTTCCTTCAAAATAAAACACATAGCCATTGGCAGTGGCAATGATTTGATTTTTATTTTGAGGATTAATAGCCACATTAGGCCCTAAAGGCCAGTGTTTTTTTTCACTCACAAAGCGACTGTCCAGATTATCAACTTCTGTTAAATCTACCTCTTTCCATTCTGCCAATACCTGTCCGGCGATAACATTTTGTACATAATCTAAGTTGTAATGATCTACTTTTCCATCTTCCCTTATCTTGGGCTTTAAACGCTGATAGTCGAAATCTGGATCAAAATAATGATGTAGAAAGTAGGGCATAATTTATCTTTTATACTTCTTATATATCTAAAATTAAATCATCTATATCTTCTACTACTTCAAAAAAGTGATATATATTAACTAACTTTAAAGTTTTAACAACTTGTTTAGAGGGGTTTACTAAAACAAATTTTCTGCCCATTTGTTTTATTCTATTACTTAAAGCAACTAAAAAACCTATTCCGCTACTATCCATAAACTCTATTTCTGCTAAATCAACAGCAAATATTTTCCACTCTTCAGAAAGAGAGTTTTCTAACTTGGGTTTTATATCTTCAACATTTTCTAAAACCAGTTCTCCGGATAGTTTAACTAAATAAATATCATCCTTTTTTTCCACTAAAATTTCTTCCATAAATTTTCCTCCAATTTTTTGACCATTATCACTTCATTTCTATCCCCAACCCTTTTATAAATAAAATCGTTCATTATTTTGCGAATAATATATATTCCTCGACCTGAAGTAGAACTATCGTGAGGCAAGCTCTTAGGAGGTTTAAATTCTATTCCCCAATCTATCACCTTAAAAATAAGTCTATCCTGGAAAATTATTTCTAGAATAAATTTTATCTTTTTATTTTTCTCTTCTTGAGGATAGGCATGAGTAAGAACATTGGTGCAAGCCTCAGTTAAAGCTAATTCCAGGTCATAAATAACATCCTCTTTAATTATTTTTTTTAGAATTGCGACTATGGATACAACTAACAATCTTACACTCTTAGGAGTAACTATAGTTTCAAATATAAACTGCATAACTTACTCTTTTTTATTATACACCAATAAGGCTGTTAAATCATCTCTATACATGGGAGAAAAGTCACCCAGCTTATCTAAACCAAAAATTATCTCCTCCAAATATATTTTTTCTCCTTTAAAATGTTTGGTTACAAAATCTAAAAATCTCTCCAGACCAAGCTGATCTCCATCTTCAAAATCCCATTCATAAAAACCATCAGTATAAAGAAAAATAGCAAAATCATTTTTATAACCAACTGTAATTTGTTCAGGATCAATAGGAAAAAATCCTAAAACAGGATAATCAGGCTTAAGATAATTAATTTCTTTATCAATCCTTATCACTGCTGGACAATGCCCGGCATTAATATAAGAAAAAGTTTTATCCTTTAAATTAAGTTCTCCAATAAAAAAAGTAACAAAGTCAGATTCATCTCCTACAATTTCAATTAAACTTTTATTTATTAAATCCACAAGTCTTGATAAAGAATACTGTTCATTCTTCTCCAGACGAAAAATAGTCCTTACAATAGCCATAATAAAGGCCGCCCTGGCTCCATGCCCAGAAACATCGGCCACACAAAATCGTAATATATCCTCAGATACTTTTATGTAATCATAATAGTCTCCGCTAGCTTGGCCAGAAGGTCGATAGTAAGACTGCAGACCTATCTTAGGGAAATGAAAACTTTCTTTGGGTAAAAGCTTACTTTGTAAAGAAGAAACCAGATCCATTTCTCTATTAATACGTTTATAAGCTCTTCTTAAGTTTTCCAAAAGTACTATCTGCCTCTTAGCAACCTGTATTCTGGCTTTTAACTCATCTTTAGTAAAAGGCTTTGAAAGTATATCATTGGCTCCTACACTTAAAACTTTTACCTTTAGTTTATCATTATCATCAGCAACAAAAGTAATAATATAAGTATCTTGGTCATTAACGCTATTACGTAAATAATCAACCACACTTATTCCATTCATTTTAGGTAAATTTATATCTAAAAGAATTAAATCTGGTTTTAACTCGTAATATTTTTCAATTACTTGCTCTCCATCATATACAAAATGGACCTCAAAATCCTTATTTAAAAAAGAAGCAAGCACCTTTAGGTTAGCTTTGGAAGTATCAGCCATTAATACTTTATATTTACTCATTTTTTATCCTATCCCCAATTCTTTACTATCTAACCATATAGTTACCGGACCATGATTAATCAAGCTTATATCCATCTCTGCTCCAAAAACTCCAGTTTTTACCTCAGGATATTCGCATTTAAAATACTGAATTAAACGCGCAAAGAGTTCCTGAGCCTGCTCTCCTCCTAAGGCTTTAGAAAAGCTAGGACGCCTACCTTTCCTGCAATCAGCATATAAAGTAAACTGTGAAACCAGTAATATTTCGCCCCCTATTTCCTGCACATTAAGGTTTAGCTTATTTTGTTTATCTGAAAATATACGTAAATATAAAGTTTTTTCAATCATTTTTTTGAATTGACTTTCTGTCCAGGAAAAGTCTTTCTCTTCCAATCCCACAAATATAAGTAATCCCTTACCTATTTTGGCAACTGTTTGTTCTTGAATAGTTACTTCAGCTTTTTTTACCCTTTGAATTAAAAAACGCACCTATACCTCCTCATAAAAGGCCTGGGAATTATCACTTTCTGAGACCATTACATAGGATAAGCTTATGTTTTGAGGCAAAGTTTCCTTTAGTTTAAAAAAGATAAACTTAGCAATATTTTCAGAAGAAGGATTATTTACTCTAAAAAAATCTAATTCATTTAAAAACTTATGATCTAAATCCATTAATATATTTTTTAATTTTCTTTTTAACACTTTAAAATCTATAAGTATTTCTGTATCCTTTTCTAAACTATATCCATAAACTTCTATCTCAACTCCAAAATTATGACCATGAACATTTTCACAACTACCTTCATAATTTCTTAAACTATGAGCAGCACTAAATTTGTCCTTAATCCTAAGCCTATACCTCTTATCCATAGATAACTCCTTAATTAATTATAGACTTTACTTCTTTCCAAAAATTTTCATTTGGATTTATCTTCCATTTTGGACTCAAACACATCAAGCAACTAAAGTCATCATTTATAATATTTACTTTCACCTCTACCTTTCCAGGATACTTATTAAAAGTAGCTTTCAATTTATCTACAAGAGATAAATCTTCTATATATCTTATTTCTAAAACCACAGGGTCAGAACTATCGCCTATTTTCTCTCTTAGCAATTCTATTGTATTTACTATTATTTTTAGCTCTCTATTTTCCCTTTCTTCTTCACTAGTTTCTGAGTCATTCCTGCCTTCATAACTACTAACCCTACCTTCTACATATAAAGGTTCCTCTTCATCTAAGAATCTAGCATATTGTAAATAAGTATCCCTAAACAAACTCATTTCTGCTCTGCCGCTAAAGTCTTCTATTTCGCAAAAAGCCATTTTATTGCCATTTTTATCCACTTTTACTTTTTTTTGTACACAGATTACTGCTAATTTGACTTCGCTTCCAGGACTAAATTCTTTACATTGCTCTATATTAAAAAGGTTTAATCTTTTTAGATTTTCTCTATAAGGATTTAAAGGATGACCAGTTAAGTATAATCCTAAGGCTTCTTTTTCCAAACTAAGCTTTTCTTTTTCTGTAAATTCCTGTATTTTATTCTCCTTTGCCTCTATACCAAGTCCAGGTAAGTTACATTCATCCTCAATATTAGCTTCTGAAAAAAGACTCTTCTGCTGACAGGTTTTATTCTTATTTCTTTTTTGAGCCAGACCAGCAACTTTTTCCATTCCCAGAAGCAAAGCCTGCCTACTTATTTGAAAGCAGTCCATAGCTCCACTTTTTATAAGCATTTCTATTACTCTTTTGGTTACTTTGCGTAAATTTACGCGAGAACAAAAGTCTAACAAAGATTTATAAGGACCATTTTTTTCTCTTTCTTCAATAATATTATCTATGGCGCTTTTACCTACATTTTTAATGGCTCCCAGGCCAAAACGCAATTTCTCTTCTTCTACACTAAAATGAAAATAACTATGATTTACATCAGGAGGCAGAATTTCTATTCCCATTTCCTTACAAGCATTTAAATGTTTAACGACCTTGTCAGTGTGTTGTACTTCTGAAGTTATAAGAGCAGCCATAAATTCTACAGAAAAGTGAGCTTTTAAATAAGCAGTTTGATAAGAAATAAGCGCATAAGCAGCACTATGGGATTTATTAAATCCATATCCAGCAAACTTTTCCATTAAATCAAAGATATATTCAGCTATTTCTTCTTTAATATTTTTCTTTCTAGCTCCTTCCAGGAATCTATCCCTTTGCTTAGCCATAATAGCAGGGTCTTTTTTACCCATGGCTCTACGCAAAATATCACCTTCTCCCAGGGAATAATCTGCAAGTACAGAAGCTATTTGCATTACTTGTTCTTGATATAAAATTACTCCATAGGTTTCTTTTAAAATAGGTTCCAGTTGAGGAAGAGGATATTTAACCTCTTTTCTGCCATGTTTACCATCAATAAAATCCTGCACCATACCACTTTGCAAAGGACCAGGACGATAAAGAGCCAACAAAGCAATAATATCTTCAAAACAACTGGGTTTTAGATCTCTCAGTACATTGCGCATTCCAGAACTTTCCAATTGAAAAACTCCGTCAGTTTCTCCCTGACAAAGCAGCTCAAAGGTTTTTTGATCATCTAAAGGCAGGTTATCCAAATCCGGCACTTCTTTTCCATTTTGTCTGGCAAAATTAAGGGTATTTTGAATCACCGTAAGGGTTTTAAGGCCCAAAAAGTCAAATTTAATCAGGCCAGCCTTTTCCACTCTTTTCATATCAAATTGAGTAACTACTTCTCCCTTTTTCCCTAAATACAAAGGTAAATATTCCCACATGGGCTTATCTGAAATAACAATTCCAGCAGCATGAGTGGAAGCATGCCTGGCCAGACCTTCTAACTTACTTGCGATTTCCAGCAATTTGGCTATTTTTTCATCTTCTTCCTTTAATTTGGCCAGCTCTGGTTCCTGCTCCAAGGCCTTTTTAATGGTCATTTTGGGTTCATCTGGGACAAGTTTGGCAATCTTGTCCACCAGAGAAAGCTTAATACCCAAAGCTCTACCCACATCCCTTACTGCAGCCTTGGCCTTCATGGTACCAAAAGTGGTAATCTGGGCTACATTGTCTTTACCATACTTCTTAGAAACATACTCAATTACTTCTTCTCGCCTTTCATAACAAAAATCCACATCAATATCAGGCAGGCTAATTCTCTCCACATTTAAAAAGCGTTCAAAAAGCAAATTATAGCGAATGGGATCTAAATTGGTAATTCCAAGAGAATAAGCTACCAAACTTCCCGCAGCTGACCCCCTTCCTGGACCTACAGGAATACCCTGTTTCTTAGCCCAGTTAATGAAATCCTGAACGATCAAAAAATAGGCAGGAAAACCTTTTTCACAAATTACATCTAATTCTTTATGTAAGCGTTGCCAGTAAATATTTTCATCTTGCACATAATTTAACTTAGCTAGCCTTTTCTTTAAACCATCTTCAGCCAGTCTTCTAAATTCTTCTTCTAAAGATACACCTTCAGGTAGTTCGTAATGAGGAAAATAGTGATTACCAAGAGATAACTCTAAATTACACTGCTCAATAATATTTTCTATATTATCCAGAGCTTCAGGACAAAAAGAAAAATAATCCTGCATTTCCTCATAGGATTTGTAATAAAGCTCACTAGTATTAAAACGCATTCTATTAACATCATCTACCTTGGCATTTGTCTGAATGCACAAAAGTATATCGTGCGCTTCTACATCTTCTTTATTTAAATAATGACAGTCATTAGTGGCTACTATAGGTAGTTTTGTCTTTTTGGATAACTCATATAAAAATTCATTTACCTTGTCCTGTTCTGGCAAACCATTGGCCTGAACTTCCAGGTAAAATCTCTGAGGAAAAATACTTGCATACTCTTGAGCTCTTCTTAAAGCCTCTTCTGCTCCAAATTTTTGATAGGCAAAAGGAATCTCTCCCTGCAAACAGGCAGAAAGAGCAATAAGCCCTTCACTATATTTTTTTAAGAGCTTTTTATCTGCTCTAGGTTTATAATAAAAACCTTTTAACCAGGATTTAGAAACAATTTTTAAAAGATTTTTATAGCCAATCTCATTTTGAGCTAACAGTACTAAGTGAAAACGCTCCTGGCTTTTTTCCTGCATATCAGGAGCCACATAAATCTCACAACCAATAATTGGCTTTAAGCCATAATCCTTGGCCTTTTGATAAAAGGTAAGAGCACCAAAAAGATTTCCATGATCCGTAATAGCTACAGCAGAAGAACCAAAATCCTTGGCCTTTTTACATAGATCATCCAGTCTAATAGCTCCATCTAAAAGACTATATTCTGTATGACAGTGTAAATGAGTAAAATCCATAATTAATCTCCTACGTATAAATACCTTTTTATTTTTTGGGTAGGAGTTTTTTCAAAAGGCTCTACTTGCTCTATGATTTTGTTTATCCTGGAGTACGCTGGCAAAACCTTATTTACCTCTTCTTTTATTTCTTCTAATATTTTTTCTTTTTTACTTCTAAACTCACTTTCCGTAAAATTTTTCCAGGAAAAAAATCATCCAAGTATTGTTGATCAAAATAAATTCTGGCTATTAATTGATTTCCTTTAGAGTATACCAGAGATTCTAAGACAAATTCATTATCATTTAAAACAGATTCTATTTCTTCAGGATAAATATTTTTACCGTCAGCTCCGATAATAACACTTTTACTTCTGCCCTTAATAAATAGATAGCCATCTTTATCTAAATAACCCAGGTCTCCAGTTTTCAACCAACCATCAGAAGTAAAGGTTTCCCTGGTTAAGGTAGGAGCCAAAAAATAGCCTTTCATTACATTTTCACCTTTTACCAGAATCTCTCCTTCCTTTCCCTTACCTTTTCTAGCTATCCTCACTTCAATTCCTGGTAAAGGCAAACCACAAGAGCCAAGTCTAGTCTCTTTAGGTCCAGTACCTGCTATCAAAGGAGAGGTTTCTGTCAAACCATACCCTATACAATAGGGGAATTTAGCTTCTCTTAAAAACTTTTCCACCTCTAAAGACAAAGAAGCTCCGCCAATACAAAAAGCCTTTAAATTTCCACCAAAAGTTTCTTTTAATTTAGCACCTATTTTCTTATTTATTTTTTTTCTTAAAAAAGGGAACCTTATAAATAAGATTTAAAAGAAAATTCTTTTTTATTGTCTTTAAAACTCTATTTTTATATATCTTTTCTATAATCAAAGGAACGCTTAACATTATATCTGGCTTTACTTTTCCTAAAGCCTTTATAAGCAACTTAGGAGATGGCTTACCTTTAAAGTAAAATATTTCTGCTCCATGTAATATGGGAGCTATCATTCCCAGGCTAAATTCATAGGTATGAGCAAGAGGTAAAATAGATAAAAACTTATCTCCATCTTTAATATCTACCAGCTTAGCAGCTTCTTTAGCCACTTTATAAATACCTTGAGGGGTCAACATTACACCTTTAGAATTTCCTGTAGTTCCAGAGGTATAAACAATAGAAACACATCCTTCCAATTCTTTTAAAGCTTCAGTAAAAAGAAATTTACTTTTCCAGCGTAATAATTCCTCTTTACCGCGTTTAAATATTTTTTGAAAATAATCTGTACTTTCCTCTTCTAATAAACAAAGATTTTCAATATCAATAAAACATACTCCATCTAAAGAAGAATCAGCAAACTTTTGATAATTTTTTTTATCTATAAAAACATAACTAGATTTAGAATGCTTTATTAAGTGTTCTAAAGAGCTTGTTGGAAAATCTACCAATAAAGGTACACATATTCCTTCATTCAGAACTATGCTCCAAAAAGCTATCACCCAATAAGGAGAGTTTTCACTTATTATTGTTACCCTACCTCCTTTTTGAAAACCATGCTCTTTAAGAAAGGAAGCATATCGTAATGCTTCCTCTCTTAAATCATTGTAAGTAAGTTTTTTTTCTCCTACAAAAGATAAGCAATTATTGTTTTTATATTTTTCTACTGTTTCATAAAATTTGCTTTTTAAGTCCACCAGCTTTCCTCTCTTTAAAGTCCCAGGTCTTTATTAATCAAAATTACTGTAATTCTTTTTTCTGGAAAACATTTTTCGTGAATAGTCCACACATTACAGATTCTATCTGGACTGTTACAATCGTGGCACTCACCAGTGGTAAGACAAGGAGTTTTTTTATTTAAGCGCATAGTATTAGCTGGAGCACTTAACTGTTTTACTCTCAGCATTGCTTCATCCAGGTCAGAGACAATCTTATTTCTTCCCACAAGCACAATGACCTTTTTAGGACCAAAGGCTAAAGCCCCTACTCTATTGCCAATCATGTCCAGATTTACCAACCAGCCGTCTTCAGTAAGGGCATTGGTCCCGGTAAAAAAGAGATCCACCAAAAGCGCCCTTCTTCTGTTTTCCAAAGCCTCTTCTGGAGAAATGTCTTTACGATAAGTATCAATAACTTCTATATCTTCTCTTTTTCTCAGCAAATCATAAAGCCCACTTTGCACAAAGGTCATGGAGCCTCCCCAGGAAAGGCTAGAAGGATTAATAGCTGGCAATAACTTTTCTAAAACCAGTTTTCTAGCTTCCTCTTCAGAAGGTACCACATACGCTGAAAACTTATTCTTTTCCAACTTTTCCTTAACCTTATTTAACCTCATTTCCCAAAATTTTTCTAAAAATTCACTCATCTTAAAACCTCCACTAAGCCGAAGTAAAAAACCCCTTTTGTTTACCTTTATCTAACTAAAAAAAAAAGTTTTTTTTTGCCTGGTTTTTTCTGTTATTTAAGGCAATTAAAGGAAAACCAGCAGATTAGGCCTTAAAACTGGCAAAAAGGGTTTTTTTCAGAAAAATAATCAAATAACCCTAAATCCATTAGGTATTTTAAAAGTCAAAACAAACATCTTATCTTATGACAATTATTGACTAAAATATTTTTTTATGCAAAACTAAAAAATAAAATAAAAGGAGGTGAAAAATGAGTGAAGAGGTCAAAGGCTCTGTAGAGAGTTTAAAGAAAACTGCTAAAATAATTTATTTTTTAAATTTAGCTTCTTTAATTTTTGGTGTAACCAGTATCATTGCAGTAATAATGGCTTATATTTACCAGAGTTCAGAAAATCCCGAATGGATTAACACCCACTTTCGCTGGCAAATAAGAACTTTCTGGATAAGTTTTGTAACTGGAATAATAGGTGTAATTTTATCTTTTATCCTGATTGGTTATTTAGTTTTTATATTTCTCTTAATCTGGTGGATTGTACGCAATATCAAAGGTCTCAAGTGGTTAAATGAAGATAAACCAGTAGAAAACCCAACTACTTACTTTTTCTAAAAATATAGGGATAAACCTGGGCAATAATAGCTCCACTAAACATTAACACACACCCCCAAAAAGAACGGGAGGAAAGGGTTTCTCCAAGCAAGAACCAACCAGTTAAAGCTGCAAACACAGATTCTAAGCTCAAAAGAATAGAAGCATGGGCTGGGGGAGCATCTCTTTGGGCCACCACCTGAAGAGTATAAGCAACCCCAGCAGACATAAAGCCACCATAGAGCAAAGGGATTAGGCCATCATAAATATTTTGAAGAGTAATACTTTCTAAAACTAAAGCTACGAATAAACTAATAAGTGAATTTACCACAAATTGAATAGCAGAAAGCAAAATACAATCTCGTTTAGGAGCAAAATAGGCAATAGCTAAAACATGAAAGGAAAACATAAGGGAACAAATTAAAACCAAAAAATCTCCATAATCCATAGAAAAGTCTTCTTTTATGGAAAGTAAATAAAGTCCAACTACAGAAAATAAAACCCCTATAATAATCTCTATTCTAATTTTTTGTTTGAAAAATATTCCAAGCAAAGGGACAATAACTACATAAAGTCCGGTAATAAAACCAGCTTTGCCTGCAGTGGTATAAACCATTCCAACCTGCTGAAAGGAGCTTCCTAAAAACAAAAGAACTCCCAAAATAAAGCCTGCTTTTAAAGAAGGTTTCAATTCTTTAAAAAAAGATTGAGGTTCTTTATCTTTATAAGTAAAGTAAATTAAAGGTAAGAGACTAAGAGAACCAAGGGCAAAACGAATAGCATTAAAATAAAAAGGGGTAAGACTGTCCATGCCTACCCTCTGAGCTACAAAAGCAGCTCCCCAGATAAAAGCAGTAAGCAAAAGAAGTAAATCAGCCTTAATTACCTGCCAATCTAAACGCATTCCAGAACTCCTTAAAAAATTAAAGGGGAGAACTTATTACAAGATTTTTTTTTGTCAACAGATAAAATAGGAAAAATAGAAAATTGTGTCTTTTGAAGAAAAGATTAATCTATTTTTTTTACCTGTTTAAAAATATTTTCTATATCTTTCAAATCAAAGGGTTTGGTTAAAAAGAAATTAACTCCCAGTTGAAAGGCTTTTTCTTTTATTTCTTCCAGCACATGACCAGTAATAATTACAATTGGAACCTTTACTCCTAAATCCCTTATCTTTTTTGTGCACTCAAGACCATTTAATTTAGGCATTTCTATATCTAAAAAGATTAAGTCAAAGTGATTATCCCTTTGCAATAAATTTAAGACTTCTTCTCCATTTTCTACAACAATAAAGTTGTCCTGCCCTAAAATCTTAAATACTTCTGTCATTAAAATTCTATTATCCAGACTATCATCAGCTAACAATATTTTATAATTTTCTTTTGTTGTCCTTTTTAAACTTAACTTCTCTTCTTCCTTTTGCTTGGGAACATCCAGGGTAAAAGGCAAGATAAAAGAAAACTCTGTTCCCTGATCAGGAACACTCTTACACTCTATTCCTTCTCCTCCCATTTTTTTTACCAATTCCCAGGCAATAGCTAATCCCAAACCTGTACCACTATATTCTCGGTTCAACCCTGTACTTACCTGGATAAAGGGTTTAAATATATCCTTTTGTTTTTCTAGAGGAATACCTATTCCTGTATCCTTTATTAAAAATTTAACCCAAGCAATATCCTTTTCTTCTTTTATTACAGTTGAAGAGAAAATAATTTTACCTTCAGAGGTAAATTTTAAAGCATTGGATAATAAATTGTTTAAAACTTGTTCTAAACGAAGCTTATCACAATATACCCAAAAAGAATCTGCTAGATTACAATCAAATATAAATTCTAGATTTTTATTCTCACATTGAATCTGATAAGTATGGGCAATATTTTTTAGAATAAAACTTAAATTATTGGTTTTATTTTTTAATTCTAAAGAACCTGCTTTTAATTTAGAAAAATCTAAAAGATCGTTTAGTATTAATACCAGGTTGTTAGCAGAATTTTTTATTAAAGATAAATATTTTTGATTTTCAGGTATTTTTAATTTTGTTTCCAATACCTGAGTTAGGCCTAAAATTACATTTAAAGGTGTTCTAATTTCATGACTAATGGTAGCTAAAAAGTTATCCTTTAATTTATTGGCCTTTTCAGCCCTTTGAGTTTCTTCTTTTAAAGCCAAAACCATTTTTTTTACCTGTTGGTAAAGATAGCCAAACTCATCTAAATGAAACTTTTCATTTTCTTTTTGCCAATCTATATCTTCATTTAATTCTATTCTTTTAGCAAGAAGGGTAAGTTTAGATAAAGGACTTATTACATTTTTATGCAGAAAAAAAACAGCTAAAAAGAAAATAAAACCCAAAAGGATTAAGCTTATTAAAGAAATATAAGCATAGTTTTTAAATCTTTGAATGAACTCATCTAGTCTTTTAATTACAAATAAATCCAGATTTGCCCCGGAAAATTTAAAAGATAATGGTTTTAAATAAAATCCCTTTTCCCAAGAGCGATACTCATCTACTCCTGAGACCTTAAGAGAGTTTAACTTATCTAAATCCAGCCAGGAAGAGCCTACAACAAATTTCCCCCCCCACTTTACAGCTAAGCCCAGCTGATTTTTCTGAGAAAGCTCCTTTAAAAAACTATCTCCAGGAAGAGGAGAAAAACTAACCAAGTACCCTATTCTTTTCATACTTTCATGTAAAATTGGAACTTTAACTGACAAATATATTTTGGAATTTAGAAAAGCAAATTCTACATCTTTTTTTAATTTATATTTTTTAAAATTTTCATTCTCAGAAGTAGAAAACACCAAATTGTCATTTATATCTAAAATATTTATATGCTCAATACTACTACTTTTAAGTAATTCTTTAAGTCTTTTTTCTCCATAAAATGGTAAATCTAAAGATAAAACAACCCCTAAAACATTATCTTTAGATATTTGATAAGTTTTTTCAAGTATATTTTGAGCTTCATTATTCAATATTTTATCTATATAAAAAGTAGAAGAGTCTATATTCTCTTTTATATATTCGTTATACAAGTCATTATATAAATATAGTGAAATCGAAAGAAGCAAAACAAAGGAAAAGAAAAAAATAAAAAATATTGATAAGAACTTAACCTGTAAAGATTTTGGTTTATTTTTCATACTCAAATACCTTAATATCCTTATATATTCTATGAGCAGCAAAAAGAATATTTTTCGGTATATTTAAACCTAGCATCTTAGCCCTTTGAATATTAAAGGCCAAAGCATAAGCTCTGGCATCATCTATAGGGATATTTCCTGCAGCTACTCCTTGCAAAATTTTTATAGCTTTTTCTCCTGCCTGCTTACCCATTTCCTTAAAATCCACTGTAGCTCCACCTAAAAGGCCTAACTGACAAAAATAATAATTAACAGCAATATCTGGAATCCTAGAATTCTTTATAGTCCAGGCTAATATTTCATTAGGTCCTACTATCTGCTTACCTTGCCTAAGAGATAAGGCCAAAGGATAAATAGCATCTACCTGCTTTTTTTTATTTATTTCTAAAATTATCTTCTTGTATTCTTCAAAATTTTCAACAACTATGTTTTTTATTTCAATATCTGTTAAGTCTTTGGTTTCTAAAAATATTTGCTTGCTCAAGGCTTTTCCAGTAGTAGTATTATCTGTAATAACCAATACGGTCTTTAGATTAGGCAAGATATGTTTAAATACATTTATACTTTTCTGAACATAAAGTTTTTCATATACTCCAGTTACATTATATCCAGGCTTTTCTCTGCTTATCATAAAATTAAAAATTTTGTTATAATCTTCTGGTAATCCATTCAATCCAGTAAACACAATAATCTTGTTCTTATCTTTTAAAAAATTCATCCCAACGTATAAAAAGGAGTTGTCATCAAAACATATAATTATTTCAGGATTTATTTTCTTTATAAACTCTATGGCCTCTTTTGCTACTTTTATAATTGATTTATGCTCCACATTTTTATTTTTTGTATCCATGTAAAAATCAAAAAACTCAACCTTTCCAGCCAAAGGAGAACTATTAAAGGCTTCTAACACTCCCTCCCTTTGAGGTCCTCCGCAAGCATCATCACAGTCATAACTGTGCACTAATACTATACGCTTGTTTTCAGCCCAGGAAAACGTAGAAAAATAAAGAATAAAACTTACAAGAACCAAAAAGACCAGGTAAAAGCGAGAAAGCATAAGGTAAACTCCTAATTTTTTTAGGATGAGAAAATAATTTTTTTTTAAAAAGAGGTCAATTCCAAGGAAGAAAAAATAAAAAACCCAGGATGCCGTGGGTTAATTGAGGTTGGGACTCGTCTCTTTAATGGGACCAGCCCTTTCTTTTTACTTGGTGTTAGTCCCCCAACAACTAACCTTCACTAACATCCCAGGCTTAGTATTTATATAAACACTTTTTCCTTTTAGTCTAGTAGATTCTATCCTCGCTTGTTAAGATATTGGCCATAAATACTTTTAACTTTGCTGGCTTCTTTATAACCCAAAAACCTTTTATTTTCCTGGCTAACCTTTTTTAACTCTTCCTTAATCTTTTTTTGTAATTCTTTAGCCAGGGCAATCAACTTTTTATTTTCTTCTCTCAGATGAATTATCTTCTCTAGCTGGCCTCTATCACTTTGTAAAACCTCTCTTATTGCTTCTTCTCTTTTTTGAGCCAAAGCAAACGCCTGCTCTATATCTTCACTTTGAAGGGCTTTTTTTTCCTGGGCATAGATATCATAAATAGTTTTCATGGCTCTAATTTTTGGCAACCTTTTTTACTTCTTCTCTTAAATCACTTACTATCTTCTTCCACTCCTCTAAATGAGGTAGCAATTCATACTCAATTAAATCAGCCAGCAAAATCCAGTCTTCATTTTTTTGAACATCCAGTATTTCGGTAAAAAGATCTGATAAAATTTCCAGATTTTCTTCTAAATGTGGCACTGCTATCAAATTAAGTTCCTGCCTTATAGCCCCAATCATACCCATAAAGTCCCTAAGTACCTGTAGAAAATCTTGATACATATCCAGGGCTTCAAAGTCATTAGTTTCCCGAAAAAGCTCGCTAACTTCTTTGCCTCCCTTAAGTAGTAAATTTATCACCTTATAAAGCTCTCTGGTAATATCTATTGCCAGCTTATCCACACTAACTGTTTTAATCTCTATTTTCTCTATTTCTTCAGTTTCAATATCTTCAGCTTGATGAGGATAGATCTCTGAAAAGGCTTCGTCATTAACATAGACATCTGTTACAACCCTGTTTTTTAAAGGCTCTTCAGCCATTACTTTTACCAACAACTCTTCTAAATTATTAAATTTTTTTACTTCTAAATCGAGCTTTTGCCCATCGATAACTATCATTATTGGCCTCCTCCAAAAGTTCTTTTTAAAAAAGAATTCAAAAAATATACCAATTTAAAAAAATTTTTCTTTAACTTTTCTTAAAAAGGAGTGATATTGGTGGGCTAATTGGTAAAAATCATCTACTGAGGAAAACCCTTGCTGAGATTGAGCTAACCAGAGATGGGTTAAGGGATAAAAATACCTGGTCTGCTCCAGTTTGGAAGTTAATTTTAAGTGAAATAAAGAAATTTTTTGTTTTCTTTTGGCAAGGGGATAGGCACTTATGCTTCTTAGTTGTTCTTTAAAAAGAAAAAAATAACTTTCTATTTCTGCAAGTTCTTGTTTTAGCTTATCATCTAGATTTAATGCTACAAAATTATGCTTATTACTAAAATCTAAATTATTAACTAAAAAATTAAAATAAAAAAAGTGAAAAAAAGACATATTTGAATATCTTTTATCCTTATTATGATTTAAATTTTCTAAAAAATAAGTATTATTTAAAAATGTTGTTTTATAAATTCTACTATTTAAGGATAAGGATTTATATTCTTTATCCAGGACAAGTTTAATTGCTAAAATAACATCTTCTGGTTGTATAGCATATCTACACTTATAATCATTACATACTTGATCAAAATTACAGGGATGGCAATCTAAATTAGGCTCTAAGCAAATACAATCTTCTAAATAAGGTCCTGTATCCCAGGCCTGGGCAGTAGCCAAAAAAAGAGCTACTATTTTTAAATTAGTTCCTGCAGCAAGATGCATGGTGCCTGTATCATTGGTAAGTAAAAGAGTAAGCTGGCTTAAAATAGCTTGCAGGTCCTTAAGCTCTGTCTTGCCCACAAGGTTAAAATGGGAATAATCTGCCAATTGTTCAAACCTGTTAGCCAGCTCTATTTCGCTCTCAGTACCCAGCAAAACTGGAATAAGTTTAAATTTTTGGAGGCAAATTTTTCCCACCCTGACAAAATAAGCCACAGGCCATCTTCTTTTATTGTCACTTGCTCCCAGTTGAAAGCCTATTAGCCCATATCCTGTGGGTAAGTGGAAAAATTTCTTCCATTTTCTAATACTGTCCTCAGAGGTAGCTCTTAGCTCTAGTCTTACTTTTGCTTGTTTTTGGGGATCTACAATCCCTAAATAAAGGTCTATTAAGTTTATAGGAGAAGCCTCTCTAAATTTAGAAGAAGCTTGTAAAAAAGCTGCCCAGCTATTGTTGTAGGTACTAAATCCCCATTTATCCAGCGCAAAGCCCAGAGTCTCCTTTCCCAACACCAGAGTCAAAATTTTAGCAGACAAAGAAGGAGTTAAATTGATAATCTGTTCAGGCTGAAAATCTCTTTTTATTCGCTCTAAAGAAGCAAAAAGCTGTTCAAGGCCTTTCCACCACTTATCTTTACTCAAAGAAGCTAAAATCTCTCCTCCAGGAAAGGTATAAATTTTATCCACATACTGCAAAAGCCTGGCTGCCGCTTGAAAATTTTCCAGACACAATAAAGCAACCTCTTTTCCCTGCTGGTGTAGATAAGAAAAAGAGGCTGGCTCTGGATAATATCTCCAAACCTCGTCAAATTTATGACCAAAATTCTTTTAGACATGTTCCAATTTCAAACGGCCAAAATAGGCCTGTCCCAAAGAAATACAACCATCATTGGGTGGAAGTTGTTGGTGGAGCAATAACTTTACCTGTTTTTGGGTAAGGTTGCTGATTAAAAGTTTATTTAGAGAAATATTTTGCATCACTCCCCCACTAAATCCTAAAAACTCCACTCCCATTTTTTTAGCAAAATGGACGCCAAGTTCAGTAAGAATTTGAGCAATGGTTAAATGAAAACGCCTGCTTATTTGAGCAGGACTAACCTGGTCTTTGATATCCCTGATAATTTGTTGAAATAGAAAAAGGGTATCCACTACAAGAAGGTCTTCTTTTTCTATGGTCTTCCAGGTATAGATTTTCTTTTCCTGAACATCTTGAATCTTTTCCAGCCTAATAGCTGCCTGTCCTTCGTAGGAAATGTGCTTAACAAGCCCAAGAAGCGCTGCCACCCCATCAAAAATCCGCCCCAGACTAGAAGACCAGGGAGTGTTTATTTGCTTTTCCAGCATAGAAAAGAGTAGTTGCAGGTTGTTTAAATTGTACTTCTTCCAGGGCCAGTTATAATCCATATCTTCCTGTAACAACCAAAGTACTCCCAAGGCTATGCGCCAGGGCTCTAAAACAGCCTTTTCTCCCCCTGGCAAAGGCAAAGGGCTAAAGGAAACAAGCCTTTTCCTCTCCAGGTTTTCTGCTTCTACATAAAGCAATTCTCCGCCCCAGATATTTCCATCTTCTCCCAAACCAGTACCATCTACAGCCCAACCCAGAAGAGGAGTTTGGAGCTTATGCTCTGCCAATAAAGCATAAAGGTGGGCATAATGATGCTGCAAACTAAAAAGAGGGATATTTTTTTCTTTAGCATATTCCTGGGCAAAAGAGCTACTAAGATAATCTGGATGTAAATCTCTCACTACTGCTTTGGGAGATACTTCCAGGATATTTTCCATATGTTTTACAATTTCTAAAAAAAACTCATAGGTTTCCAAATTTTTTAAGTCTCCTATATGTTGAGAGACAAAAGCCTGGTTGTCCTTTAAAAAGCAAATGGTATTTTTTAACTCCGGTCCAACTCCTAAAATACTTTCACCTTTTTTAGAAAGAAAAATAGGAGTAGGTACATATCCTCTAGCTTTTCTAAAAAACAATCTTCTCTCTTTATCCATTCTAACTACACTATCATCACACCTAATAAGAATATCTCGATTGTGAAATAAAAAGTAATCAGCTATTAAACTTAACCTGGAAAAGGCTTCTCTATTTCCAAGACTTATGGGTTCAGAAGAGCTATTACCAGAAGTCATAACCAAAACAGGAAAATTATCTTTAAAATCATATTGTCTTAAAAAATAAAAAAGTAACATATGCAAAGGAGTATAAGGAAGCATTATGCCCAAGGTATTGGTATCTTCTGAAATATTATCAGGCAAAAAAGAAGATTCTTTTTTATCCAGAACCACTATAGGATGAGCCAGGCCAAGCAATTCTTTTTCTTCCCAGGCATTGACCAGACACAGGGACTTTATTTGCTCCAGATTCTCCACCATTAAAGCCAAAGACTTATGCGGCCTTTTTTTACGCTTTCTAAGTAAATCCACTACCTTTTCCTCTCTGGCTTCACAGGCCAGGTGAAAGCCTCCCAGTCCTTTTAGGGCTAAAATTTTCCCTTTTAAAATTAGTTGTGCAGTAAGCTCCAAAGCTTCTCTTCCCCTTGCCAACTCTTTGCCCTCTCTATCTACTAACCATACCTCTGGGCCACACTCGGGACAGGCATTTGGCTGGGCATGAAATCTTCAATCCAAAGGATTTTCATATTCTTCTTGGCACCTGGCACAAAGGGGGAAACAGGCCATAGAAGTTTGGGGCCTATCATAAGGTATGGAACGCGTAATGGTGTACCTTGGGCCACAATTAGTACAGTTGGTAAAAGGATATAAAAACCTTCTATTCTCAGGATTAAAAATATCTTTTCTGCAATCAGCACAAGTAGCCACATCTGGACTAATAAGCACATTGTGTCCCTGGCCCTTTTCACTGGCAACAATCCTAAAATCTGTTTCTTCTGCAACCAGACCTATATTTCTGCTCTTTAAATCTACAATTTCAGCTAAAGGTGGTAATTCCTGAACTAATTTTTGCTGAAAACATTCTACCTTTCTCTTTTCTCCTTGCACTTCAATCACTACACCCAGAGAAGAATTCTTTACCCACCCAGTAAGATCTAGTTCTTTGGCTAATTTATAAATAAAAGGTCTAAATCCAACTCCCTGCACTCTTCCATTGACAATAAACTCTTTTCTGGTCACAAATAAGTCTCCTGGTATTTTTTGTTTGGTAAACTAAAAATAAAAAAACAAAAGGAAAAGCAAGTGAATACCACAAAAAACTATAGCTTAAAAGAAATCCAAGCTATTTATCAGCAAATAACCCAAAACCAGGAGGTGGTAAACCTATTAAATGCCGTTTTCCACCCTTTGGTTCTCACCCTGCCTAATAGACAGGTCGTATTTGCCAATAAAAGTTTTGAAAACTATCTCCAGGTTAAACATCAGGATATCCTGGGCCAATACCTGGGAAAAATCCTGGGCTGCGTAAATCCTCAAGAACTGGATGCATGCTGTGGAGAAACTCTATACTGTGCTTATTGTGGGGCCAACAAAACATTTCAGGCTTTAGAACAAGAAGATCAATACTCCACTGAGTGTCATATATTAAGTAAAAGAGATAGTACCATAGATAGTTTTGACTTAAAAATAGACGGTAAAAAAATATATATAAAAGGAATAAGTTTATATTTATTAAACATAACTGATATAAAAAATAAACTTAGAAGATTAGCTTTAAGAAATTATATCCTATATAAATCAATAGATTCTATATCTGCAATCAACCTGTCAATAGATTTTGCTAAGGAAAAATGTAAGAACAAATATTTAGATAATGCTAACTTAGAGATAAAAAAAATAGTAAACAATCTAAAAAAATATAGAATAATATCTGAAGCTGAAGAAAATAAAATAACTCCTAATCTATCTTTTTCTCTTCTCTTGGTATATTAAATAAAACCATAAACAAGCTAGGTAAATTATTAGAAGAAGATATTGAAAGAATAGTTGTAACAGATGAAAGTGAAGATGTTGAATTCTGGTTTGATTTTGATTTACTTGAAATGATCCTAGAAAGTATGCTGATAAATGCTTTACACTACAGCAAAGAAAAGGTACTATGTGGAACTAAAGAAGTAGAAGAAAGAATAATTTTTTGGGTTGAAAACAAAGGAAGACTAGAAGAAGAAGTAGAAGCCAGGATTTTTAAACCCTTTATCAGCGAGCAAGGATTAGTAACTGGAGTAGGAACTTACTTAATCAAACTCTTAGGAGAAGGGATTTTAAAAGGAAAGGCCTGGCTGGAAACAGATAAAAAACAGGAAAAAATAGTTTTTTACTTTAGTCTTCCCAAATTACAATAAGATGAGTAAATTTATTAAGATAATAGAAGCCAGGCAAAATAATTTAAAAAATATAAACTTATCTATTCCCAGAAATAAATTAGTGGTTATTTGTGGACCTTCTGGCTCTGGAAAATCTACCTTAGCCTTTGACATTGTCTATGCTGAAGGACAAAGAAGATACATAGAATCCATTTCAGCTTATGCCAGGCAATTTTTACCCAAATTAGATAAACCCAAGGTAAAGAAAATAGAAGGTCTGTCTCCGTCTATTGCTATAGAACAACACTCTTTAAGTAAAAATCCTCGTTCAACCATTGGCACAACTACAGAAATCTACGATTTTTTAAGGGTTTTTTTTGCCCGTCTGGGTATACCTCATTGTCCCCAGTGTGGAAAACCCATTGTGCCTCAAAGCAGTGACCAGATCCTAGACCAAATTCTTAAACTCCCGGAAGGTACTAAATTTTTTCTCTTAACTCCCTTAAAAGAAAATCAAAAAGGCAGTTTTAAGGACCTTTTTATCCGTTTAAAAAAGCAAGGATTTGTAAGAATAAGGTTGGATAATAATGTTTATACCCTGGATAATCCCCCTGTTTTAGATAAAAACAAAAAACACACCCTGGAACTGATTGTCGACAGATTGATAAAAAAGAAAAGCATTGCCAAAAGACTGGCAGATTCCCTTGAGTTAGCCTTAAAAATGGGAGAAGGTAGAGTAAAACTCTTTTTAGTAGATGAAAATAAATCCATTTATTTTTCCACTCAATCCCATTGTCCAGAGTGTAAAATATCCTTACCCAACATTACACCTCAACTTTTTTCCTTTAATAGTCCTCAGGGAGCATGTCCCAGATGTTCAGGGCTGGGAAGTGTAGATTATTTTGAACCTCATCTTATAATACCCAATGAAAATTTAAGTTTAAAACAAGGAGCTATTCTTGCCTGGAGAAAAAGCAAACTTTTAACTAAATACAAAGACATTATCTTAAGCATAGGAAAAAAATATAAATTTGACCTGGACACTCCTTTAAATCAATTTTCCCCTCAAGCAAAACAGGTGCTTTTATATGGAGATAGCAATTGGCCAGGAGTGATTAATATTGTAGAACAGTTGTACCAAAAGGATTTTTATTGGCATCAACAATTAAAAATCTTTTTAAATTCTCATACCTGTCCAGAATGCAAGGGCAGTCGCTTAAAAAAAGAAGCCTTGAGCGTAAAAATAAATGATTTAAATATTTTTGACCTCACCAACCTTTCCATAGAAAACCTTTTTTCTTTTCTCCAGAATCTAAACTTTTCCCAGGAACAAGAAAAAATAGCCCTTCCTCTTTTAGAAGAAATTTTATCCAGATTGTCCTTTTTAAAGAATGTGGGACTCAACTATTTAAGTTTAGCCAGAACAATGTCCTCCTTATCCGGAGGGGAAGCCCAAAGAATTAGACTGGCCTCCCAGCTGGGCACCGGGCTGGTTGGAGTAACCTATGTCCTGGATGAACCTACCATAGGCCTTCATCCTCAAGACAATCAAAAACTCATTCAAACCTTAAAGGAACTTCAAAAAAAGGGGAATAGTGTGCTGGTAGTAGAGCACGATCAGGAGACCATTTTAACTGCAGACCATATAATAGAACTAGGGCCAGGTTCTGGAGAGCACGGAGGAGAAGTTGTTTTTCAGGGCAATCCTCAAGAACTACTGCAAAGCAATACCCTTACAGCCAGATACCTAAAAAAAGAACTCTCCATTGAAACCTATTACTCTAAAAGAAAACCCCAAAACTTTATTACCCTGAAAAATGTTTCTACCAACAACCTAAAAAATATTAACTGCTCTTTTCCTCTGGGTTTGCTCACTGTAGTTACAGGAGTTTCAGGCTCAGGAAAAAGCTCCCTGGTGGTAGATACCCTTTATAAGCACCTGGCTATCTTAAAGGGAGAAAAGGTTAACAATCCTGGAAAAGTAGAAAAAATAATAGGTGCTGAGCAAGTAGATAAGGTATTGGTTATTGACCAAACGCCTATAGGCAGGACCCCTCGTTCCAACCCTGCAACCTATACCCAAGTCTTTGATGAAATAAGAAAAATATTTGCCAATACTCTGGAAGCCAAGAAAAAGGATATACTCCTGCTCGCTTTAGCTTTAATTTAAAAGGTGGTAGATGTGAAGCCTGTGCAGGAGAAGGACAAATCAAGGTAGAAATGCATTTTTTACCCGATGTTTATATTACCTGTGAAGTTTGTAAAGGGAAGAGATACAATAGAGAAACTTTAGACATATTTTATAAAGGCTTAAATATACACAATGTCTTAAACCTGACAGTTGAAGAAGCCAAAAAAATATTTTCAAATCATCAAAGTTTAGTTAACAAATTGAACTTACTGGAGGAAGTTGGTTTAGACTATTTAAGGCTTGGTCAGCCAGCTACTACTTTAAGTGGTGGAGAAGCTCAAAGAATTAAGCTGGCCAGAGAATTAAGTAAAAAAACCCTTCCCAGGACACTTTACATTCTGGATGAACCAACCACAGGATTACATATTCATGAAGTAGGTAAATTGATAAAAGTATTGCATAAATTGGTGGAAAAAGGAGCAACAGTTATTTTAATAGAACATAACCTGGATGTAATAAAGTGTGCAGACTACATCATTGACCTAGGACCAGGAGGAGGAGAATTTGGAGGAGAAATTATGGCCACAGGCTCTCCAGCAGAAATTAAGAGCAACCCCAACTCTCTTACAGCCAGATTTTTATAACTATTTTTCTTTTTTTTATCTGCAATTACCTTGGTCAAACCGGCAAAAAAACCACTTAAAATGCCCAGGGCCAGAGCTCTGGCAGGGTCAAAACCAAACCAGCTGGCAATAAGCCCAATAGAGCCTCCGACAATAACAGCTCTAAACAAAACTTCACTTTTAGACATAGGTACTTCTCCATGGATAAAATAAAAAAAGATTTACGCACCCTTTTGCTCGCCAAGAGAAACCAGCTACTTCCTTCTCAAGTAGCAGAAAAAAGCAAATCCATTACCAACTTAGTTTTAAAATATTTCCCTCTTTCTTCTTCAGAAAGAGTTTTTCTTTATCTTCCAATAAGAAAGGAAGTCAATACCTGGTATTTAATTGAAAATTATTGGAAAAATAAGATTGAAGTTTTTTTACCCTGTTGTAAAGAAGAATTTGGACTAATGCATTTTTATAAACTGGAAGATAAAAAACAACTTCAAACTGGTAAATTCAATATACCAGAACCCCGTACAGATATATGCACTCCCTATTTAGGTACTCCTCCCAGGATTATATTTTTACCAGGAGTAGGTTTTGACTGGAATAGGTATAGGCTTGGATATGGAGGAGGATACTATGATAGACTTTTAGCTAAAGATGATTTTAAATCAACTCTCAAAATAGGTCTTGCCTATCACTTTCAAATTGTAAATAAACTACCTAAAGATAAATGGGATAGGCCTGTAGATGTAATTATTACTGAAAAAGGAATTTTTTAAAATGAAAAATCCAGTTTTTTTAAGCTTTCAATTTCCTAATTTAAACAAAGTAAAAGTTTACTTTGGCACCAGAATAGGAGGCCAAAGTAAAAACAATTATTCCTCGCTCAACCTATCCTTAGAAGTAGGAGATGACTCCCAGGATGTCCTGTCCAATCGCAGGTCAGTAAAAAATACTCTTCAGTTAAAATACTGGCTGGAGTTAAAACAGGTACATGGAGATAAAATTCACCTTTTTACCCAACAAAGGGAAGACTTTTTTCTGGCCCTGAGCTAGAGGGAGACGGCCTTTTTACTACTCAACCCAAAACAGGTTTATTAATTAAAACTGCTGATTGTCAGCCCCTCTTTTTTACAGATAAAAAGCAAAAATTTATTGGAGCCTTACACTGTGGTTGGCGAGGAAATGCACTAAATTTTCCCCAAAAAGGCCTAAAATTTTTTATTCAAAATTTTAAACTCTCTCCCCAAGATGTTCTGGTGGTAAGAGGACCAAGTCTGGGGCCCTGTTGTGCAGAATTTAAAAACTATAAAGATTACTGGCCACAGGAGTTCTGGCCATATTTTAGTCCTGAAGAAAAAATAAATCTCTGGCAACTTACCCAAGAACAAATAAAAAGCACAGGCATTCCTGAAGAAAATATTTTTTCCCTGGACATATGCACCAGATGTAATAGCCACTTATTTTTTTCTTATAGACGAAATAAAAATTGTGGGAGACTGGGAAACTTTATAGTATTAGTCGATTAAATTATAATTCTTTAGCTTTCTATACAAATAAGTTCTTTCCAGACCTATATTTCTGGACATCTCAGAAATATTGCCTTTAAATTTTTGTAAACTTTTCTCTAAAAATAACCTTTCAAAATTACTTCTCGCTTCTTTAAAATCAGCAGGAAATGCTTCCCAAAAATCCTGCTCCTGAAAAGAACTACCTCCTCTTATTTCTCCAGGCAAATCTTCTGAACCAACTATTTTTCCAGCATATAAAATATACATTCTTTCAATAAAATTTTTAAGCTCTCTTACATTTCCAGGCCAGGAATATTCCTGCAACAGAGACAGGGCTTCACTAGAAAACTTCAGGGGCTTAAAATTATGCTCTTGACTGAGAAAATTTACAAACTCTTCTATTAAAAGCGGAATATCTTCTTTTCTTTCTCGTAAAGGAGGAACTTCCAGGGGAAACACCTTTAAGCGAAAATATAAATCCTGCCTAAAATTCCCCTTTTTTATTTCTTCTTCCAGATCTTTGTTGGTAGCAGCAATAACCCTGACATCCACTTGAATGGTCTTACTCCCTCCCACTCTTTCAAAACACTGTTCCTGTAAAATGCGTAAGATTTTGGCCTGGGTCTTAAGGCTCATATCTCCTATTTCATCTAAAAACAAAGTTCCTTTGTGCGCCAGTTCAAACTTACCTTTCTTAGCTTCTAAAGCACCGGTAAAGGCACCTTTTTCGTGTCCAAAAAGTTCTGATTCTATGAGTTCTTCTGGAATAGCTGCACAATTGACCGCTATCAAAGGATAATTGGCTCTTTTACTTTGATTATGAATGGACCTGGCCACGATCTCTTTTCCTGTGCCATTCTCACCAGTAATCAAAACCCAGGTATCAGTAGGGGCTACCTGGGCAATCAATTTTTTGAGTTGACGAATTTTAGGGGATTTTCCAGTAATTTCCTGGACCCTGGAAGCACTGATTTTAGCCCTTAGTTCCCTATTTTCCTTTCTAAGCCTCCCTATCTCCAGCCCCTTTTGCACGACCAAAAGCACCTTTTCCAGAGATAAAGGCTTTTCAATAAAATCATAAGCACCCAGCTTTATGGCTTTTACTGCTGTTTCAATGGTTCCATGTCCAGAAATCATTACCACAGGTAAGTCTGAATTAAACTTTAAAATCTCCTGTAAAATCTCCAGGCCATCTTTACCCGGCAACCAGATATCCAAAAAAACAAAATCACAATCTTTTAATTTGGTTAACCCTTCTTCGCCACTTTCTGCCTCCAGAACTTCATATCCTTCGTCTTCTAAAATACCTCTTAGAGAAAAGCGAATGTCTTCTTCATCATCTATAATCAATATCCTATACATCTTTTCCTCACTATACAGGAAGCTCTAGGACAAAAATACTTCCCTTAGGAGTATTTTCTCTGACCCTTATATAACCATGATGGTCATTAATAATTGTCTTTACAATAGCCAGTCCCAAGCCTGTACCACCTTTTTTCTTGGAAAAATAAGGTTCAAAAATTCTACTTCTTTCTTCCACAGACATGCCAGGACCTGTATCCTTTATTTCTATGAACACCTTATCCAGGGCCTGTTCAAAAAAGACTTCTGTACTAATCATCTTTTCTTTGCTTTCACTTAAAGCTTCTACAGCATTTAAATAAATATTTATAAATACCCTTTTAAGGGCTTCTCTATCAAACCTAAAAGGAGGAATTTCTGTTTTACAAGAAAATTCCCAATTTATATCTCTATAAGTATTTTTAAAGTCTTCCAGAATTTCTTCCAGCAAGGGAACGAGATAGTCTTTGCGTAAATTTACTTCTGGAAGCTTCGCAAAACTGGAAAAGTCTTTAACCAGTTCCTGTAAGTGATCTACCTGCCGAATAATCAAGCTGGTACACTCATAAAAGGCCTTATCTTCTATTTGAGTTAAAAATTTCTTCTGCAACCTCTGGGCAGAAAGTTTAATAGGAGTAAGGGGATTTTTAATCTCATGGGCAATTCTTCTGGCAACTTCTTTCCAGGCAGCAAGCCTTTGCATCTTTTCCAGTTCAGAAATATCTTCAAACACAACCACAATACCACCCATTTCCCCAACTTCTTTTAACTTAACTGCACTAACCAGAAGTTTAACAACTCTATTATTTATTTCCAGATCCATCTGTCTTTGCCATTGAGAAGAAGGGAAATTGTTCAATTGCTCCCAGACTTCAGCAAACAACTCTCTATAATCAGCACTTAACAATTCCCAGGGTCTTTTGCCTATAACCTGCTCCTTGGATAGGTCTAAAATATTTTCTGCAGCTTTATTTACTGTACTAATTTCTCCTCTTGAATTTAAAGAAATTACCCCTGCGGTAATATTATTTAAAACTGCCTGAATATAACTATTTTGACTAGCCAGTTCTAAATTTTTTTGAGCCAAACGCCTGTTCACTTCATTGAGATTTTCCTGGCTTTTACGCAAATCCCTGGCCATGGAGTTAAAGGAACGCACCAATAAGCCAAGTTCATCATCTGCACTGTCCTCTAAAAAGACATCCAGGTCCCCCCTAGCTATGCGTTGAGTACCAATGGCCAGAGCCTGAACAGGCGCTGAAATCTCTCTGGAAAGCTTAAAACCAAACCAGGTAGAGCCAAAAATAATCACCAGAGTCATAATCCCCAAAGTAGTATAAAGACCAGCCTTAATGGGCTGCTTTAGGCTCTTTAAATTCTTATATTCTTCCAAACCCTTAGCTATATAGTCTAGTTTTAACCACAAACCCTGCTCCAGGGTCTCGCCTACCACTAAATATCCTGTTTTACCCTTATCGACAGGCCAGATACCCACCATCAAATCCCCATCTTCAGCAGGATAAATGGCTGTAAAATAAGTAGGTTCTAAATCCTTTTTTCGCTCAAATACTTCTGCTTTGATTTTAGGCCAAAACTTATCCCAGGATGCGTTAGCATGCCAATTTTGCTCTCTTCCTTGAGGAGTAAGCACCCCAACCAAACTCAATCCATATTCTTTTTGCTTTAATACTAAAAAGCGGTCCATTCCTTTACCGCCCCATAAAAATTCTTGTTCCCGTATTTGATCTACAAGTAAGCCGGCAATTTTTTGTAATCTTTTTTGAGAAGAACTATAAAAAGTCTGGGCTACTTCTAAAGATTTATCTAAAGAGGTCTCTATTTGGGTTTGAAACCAGAAATCTACAGAAGTTTGCACCAAACGCACAGCAATAAAAAACATTAGCAGGGTAGGAATAACAGAAAGAGAAAAAAAGACTAGAACTAACCTGGTTCTTAGTTTAGAACCTAAAACCTTTCTTCGTCTTTCTATAAGTAATCTAAATACATTACGAATAACTAAAAAAAGTACTACTAACAGTAAAATTAAATTAAGATTAAACAGAGCTAAGAAAAGATAGGAGTTTACTCCAAAAAACTTTAATTCTACCCAGGTAAGACCTAGAATTAAAAAAACACCTCCAACAGCAGCAAATAACTCCCTCTGTCTTCGCTTTCTTTCTTTAGTATCTTTAGGATTTACTTCTATCTTTTTTAACATAGATTAATAATTAATTTCCATTTCATAGTAATAAGGACCACTTAAATTAAAATTCCAGAAAAATAAAATCTTTTTTAACCAGTTAGGTATTTTTCTAGCGGTTATTTCTGTTTCCACTATTACTTTGTAGGTAAACCCTTTATCTATTTTATACCAGGGACCTAGACTTAGTTTAAAAACTTTAATTGAATTAACTAAAGTAGTAAAATTAGAATAATTTCTTTTTATTCCATCTTTTATTAAAACATATTCATTTTTTATCATGTCTTTTTTTATAACTATATTTACTTTTTTTTCTGAAATTTTTGAATCAAAAAATAATATTTTACTTTTAACTACTTCAACTTTAATATCAATAAAAATACTATCTCCCAAATCTACATATTTATTTAAAATATCCTGTTCATTTAAATTAATCTGAAAATCTAAATTTATATTTCCATTTAAATTGTCAATACTTAAATTATATATTTCAAAAGCTAAACTATTACCAATAAAAACAAAGTACATTAATAAAAATAGAAAATATTTTTCATATTTTACCCTCAACTTTAATTATTAAATAACTTTTGCAAAATAAACCTGAGGTTAGTATATCGCTTATCCAGACCTTTTTTATTTAATCCAATAAATAAGGCTTTTTTAGACCCTATTAAAACAGCTAGTTTACGCGCTCTGGTTAAGCCAGTATAAATCAAATTCCTTTGTAAAAGCACAAAGTGCTGGGTTGCCAAGACCATTACGATTACAGGAAATTCACTTCCTTGAGATTTGTGAATACTTACAGCATAGGCCAGACTAAGTTCCTCCAGGTCTTCTCTAGAGTAGAGTACTTTTTGTCCATCAAAATCCACTTCCAGACTACCTTCTTCTGGCCAAACCCGGGTAATAAATCCCAAATCCCCATTAAAAACCTGTTTTTCGTAATTATTGGCTAGCTGAATAACCCTATCCCCTTCAGAAAAATAAATTTGCCCTCTTTTTATTCTTTTGTTTTTACCAGAATTTAACCTGGCTTGCAAAGCCTGATTTAAACTTATGGTCCCCAATTCGCCTTTATGCATAGGAGTTAAAACCTGTACCTCTTTTTTGGGATCAAAACCATAGATTTTAGGAATCCTTTCACTGACCATTTTAAGGACTAACTCTTTGCTGGCCACAGGATCTTCTTTTTCTATCCAAAAAAAATCAGAATAAGGAGCCTCGAGTTTACTTTTAAGGGGTAATTTGCCTTCATTAATGCGGTGGGCATTGAGCACAATAAAACTTTCTTTAGCTTGTCTGAAAATCGAAGTTAGTCTTTTGCTGGCAATGGTTTCACTTTCTAAAAGGTCACTTAATACATTGCCCGGCCCAATAGCAGGCAACTGATTGATATCCCCAATTAAAATCAATCGACAGGTAAGAGGCAAAGCCCTGAGTAAAGCCAAAAATAACGGCGCATCAAGCATGGAAACCTCGTCCACAATAACCACTTCAGCCTTTAGTTTGTTTTCTTCTCCCAGCTCAAATCCACCTTCAGGTTTAGCCTTAAGTAAACGATGAATGGTGCTGGCCGGGAAATAAGTGGACTCTTCCAGCCTCTTAGCAGCTCTGCCAGTAGGTGCACAAAGTTTAATTTTATAATCCTGGGTTTGAAAAAGCTTTACTATAATTTTAGTAATAGTGGTTTTACCTGTACCAGGGCCTCCGGTGAGAATGAATACTTTGTTTTCCAAGGCTAACCTTACAGCTTCTCTTTGTTCTGGAGTCAAATTTATCTTTTGTTCCTGTTCTACTTTTTTTATCTTTTCTTCCAAATTCTTTAACTGAATGTTCGGTAAAGGAAAGGTAGCCAAATGATAGATTCTAGAAGCAAGTTCTTGTTCCAGGGAATAAAAATAACTTAAATAAACAGCCTTTTTTAGTCCCTGCTCCTTTAAATCCAGGATAAAAATTTTCTTTTGAGCTGCCATTTCTTCCAAAGCAGATAAAATTACTTCTTCTTCTACTTCTAAAAGATCCTTTAGTAATTCTACTAATTCTTCCTGAGGGTAAAAAAGATTTCCCTTTTCAGCCAACTCTTTTAGTAAATAAAAAACTCCTGCTTCCAGACGAAAAAGAGTCTTTACTAAGCCCTAATTTCAGGGCCATACTATCAGCTCGTTTAAAACCAATTCCCCGAATATCTTTGGCCAGGGTGTAGGGATTTTGCTTAATTTTAGCAATGGCTTCTTGACCATACTTATTGATAATTTTTTGCACATAGCCTGTAGAAATCCCATGTGACTGGAGAAAAAGTACCAGATTACGAAGATTTTGCTGGCTCTTCCAGGAACTTACAATTTGCTCTAGCTTTTTAGGACCAATTCCCTCTATTTGCAAAAGTTCTTCTGGTGAATCATCAAGCACCTCTAAAACCCTACTACCAAAGGCTTCTATTAACTTTTCTCCTGTTTTTTCCCCAATTCCTTTAATTAAATTGGAGGTTAAAAATCCCTTGATTCCTTCCAAACTTACAAGTTCTTTGCGCACTGCTTCTTCTACCCAAAACTGCCGTCCATACTTAGGATGATTTTTCCACTTCCCCTTTAGTTCCAGCTCTTCTCCAGGATACAACTCCCCCAAATACCCACAAGCAGTAATATTCTCTTCTTTTAAATGAAAAAGAAAGGCAGTATATCCATTGTCCTGAGAATAAAAAAATATTTTTTACTTCTCCCTTTAAAACTTCCATGAACCACCTATTGTTATTTTTCTATAAGTCTTGTATTTTACCTTTAACTATGCTTAAAAACAAGATTAAAAAGAGGGAAAATTTTCACCTTCAAGGAGTGCAATATGCATGAAGTTATTATCATAGGCTCTGGTCCAGCAGGCTTGTCTGCAGCCATTTATACCAGTAGAGGCGGAGCCAAAACTTTGGTTTTAGGCTGTAATCCCAAAGTAGCAGGAGAATATGTCATTGACAATTATTTTGGCTTTCCTGAGCCCATTCTGGGCAAAGACCTAATTGCCCGTGGAATAAGACAGGCAGAAAAATTTGGAGCAACTATAAAGTGTGAAAAGGTTGTAGCCATTCATCAGCAAGAAAAGTTTTTTGAAGTAAAAACAACCGCTAACCTCTACTCAAGTCAGACTATCATTCTAGCTACAGGAGTAAGCAGAATAAGGCCTGGCATCAAAAATCTAAAGGAATATGAAGGCAAAGGAGTCTCCTATTGCGTAAGTTGTGATGGATATTTTTTTAAAAATCAAAAGGTAATGGTTGTAGGTGAAGGGGCCTTTGCGGCTAACCAGGCCCTTGAGCTTCTGGAATATACTCCCTTTGTAAGTCTTTGCACCCAGGGAAAAGACTTAAACATCCCTGAAAATTTTCTGGAAAAACTAAAAAAACACAACATTGAAATCTTACAAGAAAAAATAGAATCTCTGGAGGGTAAAGAAACTCTGGAAAAGGTCAATTTCTCCAATGGACAAAGTCAGGAAGTAGCAGGCTTATTTATAGCTATGGGTGAAGCCAGTTCCCTTGATTTTGCCTATTCTCTGGGGTTAATTACTAAGGGTAACTTTATTGAAGCAGATTGCGAACAAAAAACCAATATTCCAGGAGTATTTGCGGCTGGAGATTGTGTGGGTAGATTTTTACAAATAAGCGTGGCTGTAGGAGAAGGGGCTATTGCTGGCAAATCAGCCCTAACTTATTTGAAAAATAAAAAATAACTATTTTAAGGAGATTAACCCCTTAATAGTCTAAAATAAACTGATTTAATTCTTGTTTATACAATCTCCACTGGGGTAAAAATAAGTCCAGAAGGGATTTAAAACGCTTATTATGGCTTTTTTCCAGAAAATGAACTAACTCATGAACTATTACATATTCTAAATGTTCGAGAGGCCTTTTTATTAACTCTAAATTAATCCAGATCCTTCTGGCATAAAAATTACAACTTCCCCACCTGGTTTTCATCTTTTTTATCCTTACTTCTCTTGCTTTTACTCCAATTATCTTTTCCCATTTTGGGACTAACCTTTCTAATTCTTTTTTTAATTCCTTTCTTAACCAATTTTCATAATATTTTTGTTTTTGCTCCAGAGTATAATTTGAAGGAACATAAAAATATATGTGTTTTTTATCAACTATCTCTATTCTACTTCTTTTAGCATCTTTTAGCTTTAAAATATATTTTTTACCTTTAAAATAATGAACTTCGTTAGAAACATATTCTTTTGTTTTTATTTCTTGATGTTTGATTTTTTCTATATTCTTTTTTATCCACTTATATTTACTAAGCACAAAATACTTTATAAAATCCTCAGAAACATTTTTAGGAGCTGATACTCTTACCTTTCCATCTGGAGGTAAAATACTTAAATAAATGTTTTTTATATTCTTTTTTAAAATTAAAACTTTTATATCTTTAATTATCAAGTTCACTTTAAAAAATCCTTGCTTTATATCTTATCTTGTAAATAAAAAACTAACAATCTAACCTTTTAACCCATATATTTTTTAGCCATTTTTCTATTTCCTGATTTTTAATCAACCCAACAAACAAATACCTACTTACTTTACATAAAAAATTCAATTTATTTTAACTTAGAACCTTTTGACTTTTAACCTCATTCTTTTTAAATTCTTCCCATGCAAAAACTTGGCTTCATCTTTTTTGCTGGCGGTTTAGGAGCTCTTAGTCGGTATTTCCTGTCAGGAGTAGTTTATCGCTTTCTCCAGCCCCCCTTTCCCTATGGAACTTTTATAGTAAATATTCTGGGTTGCTTTCTTTTTGGTTTTATTTTTGAACTGGCAGATAAAAAAGTATTTATTTCTTCAGAATTAAAAACCATACTCTTAGTTGGTTTTATGGGTGCCTTTACCACCTTTTCTTCGTTTATTTTTGAGTGTTTCCAGCTAACCAAAAATCAGGAATGGTTATTCTTAACCTTAAACTTTTTAGGGCAAACCATTTTAGGATTTATTTTCCTTTTTTTAGGAATTATCCTAGCCAGACTAATTTAAGGGGATAACAATGTCTTCTTTTAAAATGCTCCGTATCTATCTTGGAGAATCAGACAAGTATAAAAACAAAAATTTATATGAATATATCCTTAATTTAGCTAAAGAACATAACCTAAAAGGAGCTACTGTCATTAGGGGTATAGCTGGATTTGGCTCCAATTCTTACATTCATACCAGTAATATACTGCGTTTATCAGAAGACTTACCTATAATCATTGAAATTATAGATGAAGAAAATAAAATATTTTCTTTTTTAGAAATAATAAAAACTTTTTTTAAAGAAGGGACAATTGTGCTTCTGGATATAGAAAAATCTTATCATTTTCCTATACTAGCAAAAGACATAATGATTAAAAAAGTAATAAGTGTAGAAGAAAATGAAAATTTAAATAGCATTCTTAATCTTATCCTAAAAAATAAAGTAAAATTTTTGCCAGTAATAAAAGATAAAACCTTACAAGGAGTTATCACTGGAAAGGATATTTTAGAAAAAATAGATTTAAAGCTAAAAATAAACTTAACTTATGAAGATTTAAACAAAGAAATACAATACATGGTAGAAAAGCAAAAACTATCCTTAACAGCCAAAGACCTGATGCAAAGAAAAGTAAAAGTAGGTTATCCTCAATGGAAGCTGGATAAAATTTTACACTTTATGTTTGAGAATAAAATAAAAAGATTACCCATTGTTAATTCCAATTTTGAACTTCTAGGTCTAATAACCAGGACTGATATCTTGAGCTACCTGGCCCACTACACTTCTCCTAAAAGCAGTTTAAACCTGTCCTTAAAAAGTGGTACAACTGCCAAAGAACTGGCTACCTTGGACCTACCTACTTTCAGTCCAGAGGAAAAAATAGAAAAGGCTATTGCTGACATCCTTAAATCTCCCCTTAAAATGGGTGTATGTCTAAATGAGAAAAAAGAAATAAAAGGAGTTGTTTTTGATTCTGACCTTATAAAATACTTCATAGATGACAGCTCCAATTTGTTAAATAGGTTAAAAAATATTTTTGGCTCCCTGGATAAAGAAAAATATTTAAAAGATATAATGCGCACAGATTTTATATCTGTCTTGCCAGAAGAAAATTTGGGGACAATTATTCATATTTTTAAAGATAAGGAAATAAAGAGACTTATTGTTATGGATGAAGAAAAAAAATTTCAAGGAGTTGTAGAAAGAGATAGCATCTTAAGTAAATTGCTCTAAAAAACCAACTTACCTATTTAAGATAAAAAAAGCGCTGCTAACAAAGCAGCGCTTTTTATTTTTCTTATTTTTTAACAAATTCTAACTATCCAGTTCCAAAGCTCTGGTTAACAGGTTTTCCAAAGCTTTTGCTGCTTCACTTTCAGGTTTGGTCTTGATGTACACATAACCTTCCTCCCCTGCCCTTACAATCTCTGGGTCCAGAGGGATTTTGGTTATAAAAGGCACTTTCATTTCCTGAGCCAATTTTTCTCCTCCACCTTCACTAAAAATATCCACTTTTTCTCCACATTTGGGGCAAACAAAGCCACTCATGTTTTCCACAATCCCCAAAATGGGATTGCCCAGTTGCCCACAAAAGGTAATAGACCTGCGTACATCATCTATGGCTACGCCCTGGGGAGTGGTTACAATCACAGCATAGGAGTCATTTCCCAAAAGCTGCATTACACTTAAAGGCTCGTCCCCTGTCCCTGGAGGGCAATCCACAATCAAGTAATCCAAATCACCCCAGGTAACATCCTCTAAAAACTGACGAATAAGCCCAATTTTTACTGGCCCACGCCAAATAACTGCCTCATATTGAGAAGGTAGTAAAAAGCCCAGAGACATCACCCACAAATTCTTGCCCCAGGGCACAGGCTCCATAAATCCCTTTTCCACATGTGGTTGAGTGCCCTGCAAACTAAGCAACCTGGGTACAGAGGGACCATGTACATCTACATCCAATAACCCAACTTTTTTACCCTTTAAGGCCAATCCTACTGCCAGATTTACGGCAACAGTACTTTTACCAACTCCACCTTTACCTGAAAGCACTACTATTTTATGTTTAATTCTACATAATACCTTTTTAATTTTATCTTCTTTTTCCTGACCAGAAAGGCACTTATCCTTTTTAGCACAGCTAGAACACTTTTCTTCAGCCATTATTTCCTCCCTTCATAACTCTTTTCTAGTTTTCTATAAATAGCTTCTATTTCTTCACTGGCTTTAGCAATGGGTACTTCTATTTTTTCTCCTGTATTTCTAAGTTTTACTTCTACAATACCTCGCTCAATACCTTTTGCCCCCACAATTACTTGCAAAGGAATCCCTATTAAATCCCCATCTTTAAACTTAAATCCAGGCCTTTCATCTCTATCATCCAGCAAACAATCCAGTTTTTTACCTTTTAAATCCCTGTAAATATCTTCAGCCAAAGCCAGAACTCTGCTTTCCTTTGGATTTAAAGCAATAATCAAACAATCAAAGGGAGCAATGGGAGTTGGGAAAATAATTCCATTTTCATCATGGTTTTGTTCTATACAGGCAGCCAGAACTCTACTTACCCCTATACCATAACAACCCATAATCATTGGTTTTTCTTTACCATTTTCATCCAAAAAGGTCGCCCGCAGCGCTTCACTATACTTGGTGCCCAGTTTAAAGATATGTCCTACTTCTATTCCTTTGGTAAGGCTAAGGTTTCCACCACAACGAGGGCACTTATCACCCTCAACTACATTTCTAAGATCTAGGTATTCCTTAATTCTGGCATCCCGTTGAGGGTCAAAATGTTTAAAATGGGTATCTTTTTTATTGGCTCCAATTACATAATCACTATCCAAAGCCACTTCCAGATCAGCATAAAGTTCATCCACTTCTAAACCTACAGGTCCAGCAAATCCCACAGGTGCTTTGGACCATTCTTCCACTTCTGCAGGAGTGGCCAGACGAATTTCCTGGGCTTTTAATTTGTTTTTTAATTTTACTTCATTTAACTCCCTATCGCCCCGAATTAAAACAGCCACTTTTCTATCATCTACCCTATAAAGCAAAGTCTTTAAAATCTTTTGAGCTGGCACCTTTAAAAACTTGGCCACCTCTTCTACGGTATGTTGGTTGGGAGTGAGCACCTCTTCCAGTTCTGCCACCTTGCCCTGTTTATTTTCTTGCTTTTCTAACTTTACTTCTGCCTTTTCCAGATTGGCTGCATAGGAACAATCAGAGCAAATAGCGATGGTATCTTCTCCTGTATTGGCCAAAACCATAAACTCATGGGAAAAGTTTCCCCCAATCTGGCCCGTATCTGCTTCCACTGCTCTAAACTTTAATCCCAGTCTAGAAAATATACTGGAATAAGCCTCATACATGTTTTCGTAGCTCTTGTTAGCTCCTTCGTCGTCTTTGTCAAAGGAATAGCCATCCTTCATGATAAATTCTCTGCCTCGCATAAGTCCAAAACGAGGCCTAATTTCATCTCTAAACTTGGTCTGAATCTGATAGAGATTTAAAGGAAGTTGCCTATAGGATTTTACCTCGCCTCGAATCAAATCTGTAACCACTTCTTCATGAGTAGGGCCAAGGCAATAGTCTCTCTCGTGCCTGTCCTTAAATCGAAGCAGTTCCTTGCCATAAGCATTCCAGCGTCCAGATTCCTGCCAGAGTTCTCCAGGTTGTACACTAGGCATTAAGATTTCAATAGCTCCAAAGCGCTCCATTTCCTCTCGAATAATCTGAGAAATCTTCTGTAAAGAACGCAAGCCCAAAGGCAAATAAGTATAAATTCCAGAAGTAAGTTTTCTAATCATTCCTGCTCTAAGCAAAAGCTTATGACTTATAACTTCTGCTTCTGCAGGGTCTTCCTTTAAAGTGGGAATATAATATCTAGACCAATACATTATTCATCCTCCAGCTAAATTTAACAAATACGGGGCAACTGCTCCCCTTCCAGCATATCCAGAAGTCTATTGCCACCAAGGCCTGTCTTTAAGACCACCTTGCCTGCATACTCTTCTTTTACTTCTCCAATAACAGTAGCATCCTGTCCCAAAGTATCAGCCTTTAAAATTTCCAGAGCCTGTTCTTGATATTTTTGAGGTAAAATCAAAATAAGTTTGCCTTCATTGGCCAAATAAAGAGGATCCAATCCCAAAAAGGAGCACCCTCCTTTTACCTCTTCTCTTATGGGAATACTGTCTTCTTCTATAAAAATACCTACCTGGGACTGACCAGCAATCTCATTTAAAGTAGTAGCTAATCCTCCCCGGGTGGGATCTCTTAATACATGCACTTCTGGAATATTTTTGACCAATTTTTCAATAAGCAAGTTAAGTGGGGCAGAATCACTTTTAATCTCGGTTTCAAAGGAAATACCCTGCCTTTTAGAAAGAATGGTCAAGCCATGATCACCTATAGTTCCACTCACAATCACCACATCCCCAGGTCTAGCCCTACTACCTGCAGGAGCAGGCTCCACCAATACTTCTCCAATACCAGTGGTATTGATAAAAATCTTATCCACAGCCCCTTTGGGCACTACTTTGGTGTCTCCTGTTACTAAAAAGACTTCAGCCTTTTTGGCAGCTTCAGCCATGGACTTCACAATGGTCTCCAGAAGGTCCAATTCCAGACCTTCTTCTAAAATAAAGGCACAGCTTAAAAACTTAGGTTTAGCCCCTAGCATGGCCACATCATTAACCGTGCCATGCACAGCCAGAGAACCAATATCTCCTCCAGGAAAAATAATGGGATCTACAGTATAAGAATCAGTACTCATGGCTAGTGGTGGCTTTATCTCCTGCAAAAAAGCAGCATCATCTAACTTATCCAGATAAGGATTGCTAAAGTATTTGACAAAAATATCCTTGATTAAACGCTGGGAAGCCTTACCTCCACTTCCATAATCCAAAAGCAATTTTGACATAACCTATCTCCTAGAATTAGAGAGAATATTTATAATAAGCAGCACAGGAGCCTTCAGTGGAAACCATACAAGGTCCTACTGGATGCTGCGGAGTGCAGACCTTTTTAAACAAAGGACATTCATCAGGACGAATAAGCCCTTTTAAAACCTCCCCACACTTACACCCTTTAAGGGGAGGAACCTCAGGAAACTGCAAATCAAAGACCTGAAAGGCATCAAAGTCTGCATATTTTTCCCTTAATTGAAGGCCACTTTCTGGAATCTCGCCAATACCTCGCCAGAGTGCAGCACAGGGCTGAAACACCTCTGCTAACACCTCTTGAGCCTTTACATTTCCTTCTGTTTTTACCACTCGCTTATAACTATTTATTATCTCAGCCTTACCTTCATTTTTCATCTTAACCAAAAGATAAAGGGCCTGAAGAATATCCAGAGGCTCAAAGCCTCCAATCACTGCTGGTATGGAATATTCCTTAGCCAAAAAAAGATAGGGTTTTACGCCAATAATGGCAGAAACATGCCCAGGTAATAAAAAGCCTTCTACCTTTAACTGGGGATCTACCACCAGCGCCCTTAAGGCCGGGGGGACCAGCTTGTGTAAACAGAGGACAAAAAAGTTTTTCACCTTTTCCTTTTTGGCTATTTTTAAAGTGGCTGCAATAGTAGGTGCTGTGGTTTCAAACCCCACCCCGATAAAAACCACTTTGGCCAGAGGGTTTTCCCTGGCCAGAGTCAAGGCATCAAAGGGCGAATAAACCACTTTTATCTTAGCTCCTTCTGCCTGCAGGTCCTTTAAACTCTTTTTATCCGGGCCTGGCACACGCATTAAATCCCCAAAAGTAGCCAGAATGACATCTTTTTTAGCCAATTCAAAAAACAGAGCCACTTCTTTTTCATGGGTTACACACACCGGGCAACCTGGCCCAGAAACGTGAATGAGGTTTTCTGGAAACAAAGAACGCAATCCAGACTGAAAAATAGCTACAGTGTGCGTGCCACACACTTCCATAAACCTGAAAGGCGCTTTTAGTTCAGCTGTTAGCTCAGCCAAAACTTGCTTACACAGCTTGGCATCCTTAAACTGATTAAGTAAGTTCAATGTTTAACCCCTTTTCAAAAAGTTTTAAGGTTTCCAAAGCTTCTTCTCTATCCAGGCGTCTTATGGCAAAACCCGCATGGACAATGACAAAATCCCCCACTTCTGGCCTTTCATCTATAATATCCAAACGAACCTTATTTTTTACTCCACCCACTTCTACTTCTGCTTCGTCTCCCACTATGGACTTAACCTCCATAGGCACAGCTAAACACATGCTGCCCTCCTCTGAAAAATTTTCCCTTCTTGTTAAAGGGTTCGATTATTGGTGTCAATCTAGAAAACAATTTCTCATCCCCACTTAGTACCCAATATCCTAAATTCCTTGGCTTTTCAAAGGAAAAGTATTTTCAGAGTTTACAGCCAAAAGAAAAAAGTTTAAAGAATAGAAGATTTAATGAGCAAATCAAAAAAAATGCAAACAAAACTTACAGCCTTTACTTACAATCCTCTCTGGCCCATACCCTGCTTTAAGGAATGTGTTTCTCTTTGGAAAGAATATTTAATGCCCAAACACATCCAAAAACACTCCCTCTGGGTGGGAAGTATTGCAGAACAAATCGCCTTTTTGCTCCAAAAAAAAGGCTGGAAACTTAAGCCAGAGCTTTTTTTAGCTGCAGGTCTTTTACATGACCTGGGAAAACACTATACCATTGTCCATGGAGGGGCTCACAGCCAGCTTGGGGCAAGTCTGGTTCTAAACCACTATTTTAATCCAGCTTTGGCCCAGGGCGTGATTCACCATGTGTTCTGGCCAGGAGAAGTGGACTTACAAAAATTTCCCTTACCTTTAATCATTATTTACAGTGATAAAAGGGTAAAACACACCCAAGTGGTCTCCATTGAAACTCGTTTTCAGGATCTTTTTAAGCGTTATGGCACTTCTAAGGAAAAAAGAGCCATGATTCAAAGGTCCAAAGAACAGGCTCTAGCTATTGAAAACCAACTAAACCAAATCTTAGGAGTAGATCTCAATGCGTATCCTTTTAGTTGCCGGCGGTTGGTCTAGCGAAAGAGAAGTCTCCTTGACTGGTGCCCAAAAGATAAAAGAAGCCATGGAAAAACTGGGTTATGAGGCGACTTTATGGGATCTTACTCCAGATTATGATCACTTTCTAAAGCTAGCCAAAGGTCACGATTTTGTATTTTTAAATTTACATGGCCTTCCAGGAGAAGATGGCAGTTTACAGGCCCTACTGGATCACTTTCACATCCCCTACCAGGGATCTGGTCCCTTAGGTTCTTACCTGGCCTTAAACAAGGCCTTAAGCAAGCAAATCTTTAAAAGCCACAATCTCCTAACTCCCCCATGGACCCTGTACAAAACCAGTATGAGTTCTTGCTCCTATCCTGGCCCATTTCCCCTGGTAATAAAGCCCAACCTGGGTGGCTCTAGCATTGACCTGACCATTATTCAGGAGGAAAAAGACTTAAAACAGCTCTCTCTAAATCCAGAAGTGGAGTATTTAATAGAAGAATATGTAGAAGGTATAGAGCTTACCTGTGGAGTATTGGATAAAGAGGCCCTGCCTCCAGTACTCATACGGCCAAAAAAATCATTTTTCTTTGATTACAAGAGCAAATACGAGCAAAATGGAGCTGAAGAAATCTGCCCAGCGCCCATAGAGCCAGAACTAACCCAAAAACTTCAAGAAACAGCCCTGCAGGTTCACAAGCTTTTGGGATTAAAAGATTATAGCCGCACAGACTTTATTTATACTAAAGACAAAAAACTATACATTCTGGAGGTAAATACCTTACCTGGTATGACTCCTACAAGTTTGCTACCCCAGGAAGCCCTGGCCATAGGGCTTGATTTTCCTGACCTGATAAAAAAATTAATAGAATTGGGTTTAAAAAAGAAAAACTAGATTTTATGCCAATAAAAACTACTCCTTTACTGTCCACCTATTTTTTTTTGAGCAACTACCTCTATCCCCTAGCCTTTATTTCTCCCAGAGTGCGTACAGGCTGGAAAGAAAAGTGTCTACAAAAAAAACCCCTGCCTACAGACATCTTAATTCAGGCAGCTTCTGTAGGAGAAAGCAAATTAGCCCTGTTAGTAGCAGAAAAACTTCTCGACCAGTATCCAGGCCTTAAAATCACCATTTCCACCAATACCAAACAGGGAAAAGACATTCTCTCCCAGGCTAACAACTTGCACCAAATAGTCTATTTTCCTTTAGATAGTTCAAAGTGGCAAAAAAAGTTCCTGAAAGCCCTTAAACCCAAATTGGTACTTATTTTGGAAACAGAAATATGGCCCAGCTTTTTTTATCAACTAAAAAAACAAAAAATTCCCTTTGCCATTATCAATGGGCGCATGCGCTCCAAAACCTTTAGTCACTATCTTTTTGCCCAAAAATCCCTGGCTCCCCTTTTTCCAGATCTTATTCTGGCTATTTCTCCTAAAGACAGTTTGCGTTTTAAAACCCTTTTCCCCCAGAGCCAAATTACCACCATACCCAACCTTAAATTTGAGCTTCTGGATTTAAACACAGAGCCTCTGGATTATGTAAAAAATCCCTTATCCCGCTATTTTCCTCCCCAGAAAAATATTTTGGTTTTGGGCTCTGTACGCAAAGAAGAAGAGGAACAAATTTTCTGGCTCATTCAAAACTATCTGCAAGCTGCACCCCAGGCCATAATTGCCCTTTTTCCCAGACACATGGAAAGAATCCCTTACTGGCAAAATAAACTAAAAGACTTTAAATACATCCTTCGCAGCCAACTCACCCGGCAGGTAAAAACAGGAGAAATAATTCTCTGGGATAAAATTGGCGAGCTTGGCTTTGCTTACGCTCTGGCCAAAAGGGCTTTTGTAGGCGGGAGTTTGCAGCCTCTAGGTGGACAAAATTTCCTGGAACCCCTGGCCCAGGGTATAATACCCTTTGTTGGGCCCTATCTGGACAATTTTCTCTGGGTAGGAGAAGAGCTTTTTGCTGCCCAATTAGTTATCAGGGTCAAAGATGAAAAAGAACTTTTGCAGGCCTTATTAAGGCCTCAAAAAGAAAATAGAAAAAAAATTTATCTTCAAGCCAAAGAAATCCTGGCTTTGCAAAAAGGAGGTCTTAATCTTGTCCTTAAACAACTTGCCCCCCTGTTACGCTTTTATTCCAGCTAGGTACGGCTCTACCCGTTTTCCTGGAAAAGCTTTAGCTGATATCCTGGGCAAGCCCATGTTTTTTCATGTCTACAAGCAGGCTAAAAAATGCCCTCTATTTCAAAATATCATTCTGGCTACCGACCATGAACTCATTGCCCAAAAGGCTCAGGAATTAAATGTTCCTGTAGTTATGACTGCTAACACCCACAAAAGCGGTACAGATAGGATATTAGAAGCAGCTCAGAAGTTAAATATAGATTCTAAATCCATAGTGGTAAATATTCAAGGTGATGAGCCTCTCTTACATCCTGCCATGTTAGAGGAACTGTTGACTCCCTTTAAGAATCCAGAAGTAAATATAACCACTTTGGCCAGAAATATTACCTTGGAAGAAGCCAAAAATCCCAATGTGGTAAAAGTAGTAATAGATAAAAACAACAATGCCCTTTATTTTTCCAGGTCTTTAATTCCCTATCCCAGGGAAGAAAATAAACTTTATCTTGGTCATATAGGACTTTATGCCTATAGATTTGCGTATTTAAAAATTTTTACAAGCTTAAAGCAAAGCTTTCTGGAAAAGGTAGAAGGTTTAGAGCAATTAAGACTATTAGAAAATGGTTATAAAATCTTTGTTCACTTGACCCAGCACTCTTCTTTTGGAGTGGATACTCCAGAAGACTTGCAAAAGGTTATAACCTTAATGAAAACTAACCAAGAAAAGGAGAATAAACTATGAAGGCCTTATTGGTTCTAGAAGATGGAACTGTTTTTGAAGGAAAATCCTTTACAGGCCAGGGCGAAATAGGAGGAGAAGTAATCTTTAATACTGGCATGACTGGTTATCAGGAGGTACTCACAGATCCCTCCTATCTGGGACAGATCGTCTGTATGACCTATCCCCACATAGGGAACTATGGCGTAAATGAAGAAGATGTGGAATCAGAAAAAATTCAGGTAAATGCCTTTGTAGTTAAAGAATGTGTAAAAAAACCTTCTAACTGGCGTGCAAGTAAAAGTTTACCTCAATACCTAAAAGAACAAAAAGTATTGGGCCTTGAAGGCATAGATACCAGAGCCTTAACCAGACATATTCGAATACATGGTGCTATGCGGGCAATGATTTCTACTGAAGACTTAAATCCCAAAAGCCTCCAGGAAAAGGCGCAAAAACTTCCTCCCATGCAGGGTCAGGCCTTAGCCTATAAGGTCAGTTGTAAACAACCCTACCTCTTTGAAAATAAACCCGTACCTGTTAGCTTTACCCAGTTTAAATGGCAAAACAAGGGCTTACCCTTGGTGGTTTTTGATTTTGGAGTAAAATGGAGCATTTTGCGTTTACTGCAAACCTATGGCTTTGAAGTTCTGGTAGTACCTGCCACCACTACCTTTGAACAGGTTAAACAACTAAATCCCAAAGCGGTCTTCTTATCCAATGGGCCTGGAGATCCAGAACCACTTACAGATATAATTGCTACCACTCAAAAAATAATAGAACACTATCCTACAGCAGGTATCTGTCTTGGTCATCAAATTTTAGGCTTAGCTTTAGGAGGAAAGTGTTATAAATTAAAGTTTGGACATCACGCCTTAAATCATCCAGTAAAAGAATTAGCTACCGGTCATATTGAAATCTCTTCCCAAAACCATGGTTTTTGTGTAGATATAAGTAAATTGGACTTTTTAGAAGTAACCCACATAAATTTAAATGATAACACCTTGGAAGGATTTAAACACAAAAGTAAGCCCATTATGGCAGTACAACATCATCCAGAAGCAGGGCCAGGTCCTCATGACTGCCAGACCTTTTTTGCTCGTTTTTATGATTTAGTAGCAAACCATTAAACAAAGGAAAGAAAAAATGAGTGCCAATTTAACCCAGGCCAGGCGAAAATTAAATTCCATCCACTCTCTTTTAAAACAAAATAAAGTCCTGGCAGCCACCCAGGCCTTTTACGAGGGAGTTTTAACCTTTCTTAAAGAGCCTTTAATGAATAACGAAAAAAAGAATTGGCAGAACTCATTGAAAAAAATCTTTATTATTTAAACCAAAACCCCAAACTAAGAGAAGTCTATCCTCTTTTAGTGGAATACAAGCCAGGAGAGGAAAAACAACTCCTGGAAAAGTTTAAAGAGATTTTAGAACTACTGCAGGAAGGCATAACAGAAGTAGCCCAAGAACAACTAGCTGCTCTGGAAAGAAAGAAAAAGAAGAACTGAGCAAAGCTAAAAATTACTTAAAGGAAAAAAAAGTAAAGGAAGCAGAAGGGGTTTATGATGAGTTAATAAAGCAGTTCCAGGAAGATACTCAACTCAAGATAGAAATAAGCGACCAGCTCCTGGAAGCAGAAGCCTATGATTCTTCTTTAAAATATTTAAAAATGGCTTATAGAGAAGACCCCACCTCCATTCATGTCTTTAACCGACTGGGCATTGCTCTGAGAAAACTAAAGCGTTTTGAGGAGGCCAAAAAGGCTTACCACCACGCCTTAAAGCTCAATCCCCAAGATGAATATCTCTACTTTAATCTGGCTAGAGTTTATTTAGATGAAAAGGACCTGGCCAAAGCCAAAGAAATTGTAGAAAAGGCCCTGCAAATCAACCCCAATTTTGATGCTGCAGCTAAGATGCTAAAATTTATCAATAAAAAAATTAAATAAGGAGGAAATAAATGCGCATACTCTTAGTGGGTTCTGGAGGAAGAGAACACGCCCTTGCCTGGAAAATTGCTAAGAGTCCCTTAGTAAAAGAACTATACATTACCCCAGGAAACGGAGGTACAGAAAAACACGGAAAAAATGTACCCATAGAAGCAGATAACATCCCTGAGCTAGTTAAGTTCGCCCAGGAAAAGAAAATTAATTTAGTGGTTGTAGGACCAGAACTACCTTTAGTTCTGGGTCTTAAAAACGCCCTAGAAGAAGTGGGTATAGACTGTTTTGGCCCAGGGGCCTTTGCTGCTCAACTGGAAGGAAGCAAGGCCTTTGCCAAAAAAATTATGCACAAAACCAGTGTACCTACTGCTGCTTTTGAAGTGTTTGAAGACTACCAAGAAGCTCTTGCTTATATAAAAAACAAATCTTTTCCAGTAGTTATAAAAGCAGATGGCCTGGCTGCAGGTAAAGGAGTGGTTATTGCCCAAAACCTGGAAGAGGCAAACACTACCCTTCAACAAATAATGGAAGAAAAGATTTTTGGAGCTGCTGGTAAAAGAGTAGTTATAGAAGAAGCCCTGCAAGGAGAAGAAGCTTCCTTTTTGGCCTTTTGTGATGGACAAAGGGTTAAGTACCTGCCCTCTTCTCAGGACCATAAGCGCATAGGAGAAAAGGATACTGGCCCCAATACTGGAGGAATGGGTGCCTACTCACCTGCTCCTATTTTACCGGATAAGGACATGCAAAAAGTAGGAGATATGGTGATTAAACCTATTATAGAGCACCTGGCGGAAATGGGTCATCCCTTTAAGGGAATTCTTTATGCAGGACTTATGCTAACTGCTGAAGGTCCCAAAGTCTTAGAATACAATGTACGCTTTGGAGACCCTGAATGCCAGCCTTTATTGATGCGCCTGGAAAACGACCTGGTAGAAGTAATGCTTGCCTGCGTTAAGGGAGAGCTGGATAAAGTAGAACTAAAAATAAATCCCAAAAGCACTCTTTGTGTGGTAATGGCAGCCCAGGGTTATCCTGGAAAGTATCCCAAGGGTATGGAGATAAAGGGCCTGGAAGAAGTGGAAAAAGACCCAGAAGTTATGGTTTTTCACGCTGGAACGACTCAAAAAGATGGTAAATACTACACCTCTGGGGGAAGGGTCTTAGGCGTAACAGCCCTGGGTAAAACCCTGATGGAAGCAAAGGAAAAGGCTTACCAGGCAGTGGATAAAATCTATTTTGACAATATGTATTATCGCCGAGATATTGGAGATAAAGGAATAGCCAAGCTTTAAGACAAGGCCAAAAGTCTGGGAAAGGCCAGAGCCAAAATGGCCATTCCCAGACTAAGTTTTACCAACAAACCTAAAAACTTACCTAAAACCGCACCCTTGGCAGCCAGCAAGGATTCATCCCAAGATTTACCACTCAACCTTTCAGTAAACAAGCCTCCCAGATAAGCTCCCAGCAAACCACCTATAATGGCACCTAAGCCCAGGAAAAAGGGGCTCCCAGAATAGCTCCTCCAATGGCCCCAATAATAGCTCCCACATTACCCTTGCCACTAAGGCCGTACTTTTTACCTCCCCAGTACTGTCCCAACCACTCCAGAATTTCTCCGCTTAAGGCCAGAAAAACAAGTCCTAACCACCACATTAAAGAAGCGGAAAAGGAGGCGTTAAAGTAATCAAAAATCCCCAGACTAATTAAAACAAGCCAGTTACCAGGCAGGCTAAAAAAATTAAGAGCCCAAAAAACAATAAGTAAAAACAAAAAAAGATAAATCATTTTAACAGGATTCTACCTCTTTGAAAGAAGAACAAACTTTCACCAACAGATAGACCAAAGGAGTATCCAATAAAGCTATGCCCCATTTAATGATTAACTGCCCAGCAATAATGGGTAAAATGGGCATACTACCGTAAAAAGCTATGCCTATAAACAAAACTGTATCAATTACCTGAGAGACAATGGTGGAAAGATTATTTCTAAGCCAGAGATGTCTTCCCTGAAACCTATCCTTCCAGAAATGAAAGGCCCAAACATCGTGAGCCTGACTTACCAAATAGGCAATAAAAGAAGCTAAAATAATCCTGGGAGTTGAACTCAAAATGGTATTAAAGGCCTGTTCATGTGGCCAAAAGGGTGCTGCAGGTAAAAGCAAAGCGCCTTTTATCAAAAGTAAGCTAATTAATACAGAAATAAAACCACCCCAAACCACTCGCTTGGCCACATCCTTCCCCCAGATTTCACTAATCACATCTGTAGCTACAAAGGTAATGGAATAGGCCAGCACACCTGCAGGAACTACCAATCCTCCCAAAAGTACAATCTTGGAGGCCAAAACCTGGGAAATAACCAGACTACCGGTAAAAGCTGAGATGAGTAAGATAAGGGCAAAATTTTTGTTCTCCATCTTTTATTTTACCTCCACTTCCTTACTTGCTTCTTCTACTTCTTGGACAAATTTTTCTCTAGCTTCTCTTAACCTTTGAGCTAGATTGGCGTCTTTTAAAGCCAGAATTTGGGCAGCCAGCCAGGCTGCATTTTTGGCTCCAGCCTTATCAATGGCCACAGTGGCTACAGGAAACCCAGGAGGCATCTGCACAGTGGACAAAAGGGCATCCAGCCCACCTAAGCTGGCATTTATGGGAATACCGATTACAGGTTTTAAAGTCTTGGAAGCCACCACCCCTGCCAGATGGGCAGCCATGCCTGCAGCACAGATAAAAACTTCACATCCCTTTTCTTCCATTTCTTTAATCAAGGTTGCTGTCCTTTCAGGGGTTCTATGGGCAGAAGTAATGGTCATAAAATAATCAATACCCAATTCCTCCAGTACCTGACTACAGGGCTTAACCTTATCCAGGTCTGACTTACTACCCATAAAAATAGCTACCTTTGGCATTAATTCCTCCTTATTTTTACTTGTCTCTCAAATCTATTACCCGCACAGCCTTACCCTGGGATTTGGGCAAGGAATTGTGCTCTACCAACTCTACCCGGGGAGTGATTAAAATTTCTTCTCGCAAACTCTTGGCAATACTTTGTTGTAACTGTTTTAAGACACGCATGTCTTCTACAAAATATTCATCCTTTATCTCCACCTTAATTCGCATCTGGTCCAAATGCCCCTCTTTATAGAGTTCAATTACATAATTTTGTCCCACTTCTTTTCTGGCCATCAAAACCTTTTCTATTTGCATGGGATAAATGTTAACACCCTTTAGGATAATCATATCATCAGCACGGCCAGTAATTCTATCGATTCTTCTATGCTCACGGCCACACAAACACCTGCCAGGCAAGAACCTGGTCAAATCCTTGGTCCTATAACGAATAAGGGGCATACCTTCTCTGGTCAAAGTGGTCATGACCAATTCTCCCACTTCTCCTTCTACCACTGGCTCCAGGGTAGTGGGATTTAGAATTTCAGCCAGATAAGCATCTTCCCAAAGGTGCATACCCTCCTGATATACACACTCAAAGGCCACTCCAGGACCATTCATCTCTGAAAGTCCATAGGAATTATAGGCCTTTACTCCGTAAATTTCTTCGATTCTCTTTCTGGCCTCTTCTGTATGTGGCTCTGCTCCAATGAGAAAAATTCGCAAGTTTAACGACCTGGGGTCAATTCCCAATTCTGCAAACACAGTGCTTAAATGCAGGGCATAAGAAGGAATAATGTGCACCACACTTACTTTAAAATCCTGCAACAATTTTATCTGGCGTTTACTATTACCAGCTCCAGCTGGAATGGTTAAACACTTTAACCGTTCTGCTCCGTAATGAATGCCCAGGCCACCTGTAAAAAGGCCATAACCACTCATATTTTGAAATACATCTTCCTTACTTACCCCTACCATATAAAGACACCTGGCCATAAGCTCTGCCCAGGTGTTTAAATCATTTTCTGTATATAAAATGGCAGTAGGAGCACCTGTAGTGCCAGAAGAAGCATGCAAGCGAACCATTTCTGAAACAGGCCTGGTTAGGAAACCCAGAGGGTAATGTTCTCGCAAATCTTCTTTAGTGGTAAAGGGAAGCTTGCTTACCTCACTTAATTCTTTAATATCCTCTGGTTCAATTCCCTTTAGTTTCCTGGAATAAAAAGGAGATTTTTTGGCTTCCTCTATGACCTTGCGAAGCCTGATTAGCTGTAAGGACTCTATCTCCTCCCTAGACAAACGCTCCTCTGGATGCAAAAAATCCATTTTCCCTCCCCCTTATATCTATTTGGAAAATGAAAAAGTTCTTTTAACCTTCAGAAGGTGCTGGGATATCTGATAGGTTTTCAAAAGCAGTATAACGCCCCAAATAGGCCAGCTCTACCACGCCAATGGGACCGTTTCTCTGCTTGCCAATAATAATCTCAGCAATGCCTTTTTTAGGATTGTCTTCTTTTTTGTTGTAAACCTCATCTCTATACAAAAAAATAATCAGGTCTGCATCCTGCTCTATAGCTCCAGATTCTCGCAAATCCGACAATTTAGGCCTTTTGTCTGTACGCTCTTCCACCTTGCGGTTAAGCTGGGATAAAGCTACCACTGGCACTTCCAATTCCTTGGCCAGGGCCTTTAAAGACCTGGAAATCTCTGAAATCTCCTGCTCTCTGGAATCAATGGTCCTACTGGCCTTCATCAGTTGCAAGTAGTCCACTATCACCAGGCCTAAGCCCTGCTCAGCCTTTAGTCTTCTACTTCTAGCCCTGATTTCAATGGTACTAAGGGCTGGAGTATCGTCTATAAAAATAGGGGCCTGGGATAAGGCCAAAGCAGCATCTGTAAGTTTAATAAAATCCTCATCACTGACAAAACCAGTGCGTAAATTTTTCAAGTCCACCTTTCCCCAAGAACAAAGCATTCTCATCATCAATTGTTCTTTGGACATTTCCAGGGAAAATATGGCCACAGGAGTTTCGGTCTGGACTGCAGCTCGCATGGCCACATTTAAGGCAAAGGCAGTTTTCCCCATACTGGGCCTACCAGCAATAATAATCAGGTCTGTGGGCTGAAACCCTGCTGTCAGCTCATCCAGTTTATAATAACCAGTGGGAACGCCTGTAACTATTTCTTTTCTTTCAATTCGCTGTTGAAGTTCTTCAAAAACCTTGGAGCTTAACTCCTTACTGGAAACAAAAACAGGTTTTATGGAGCTTTCAGCCAGACTAAAAATTTTTCGCTCTGAATCATCTACAATTTCTTTAATATCCCTGCTTTCCTCAAACCCATCTGTGATAAGCTCTGTACCTGTTTCAATAAGCCTTCTTCTGGTGGACTTTTCCTTTACAATTTCCGCATAATATAAGGCATTGGCACTGGTGGCCACTGCTTCGGGCAAACTGGCCAGATAAAGAGGCCCACCCACTTCTTCCAATTTATTCTGTTTTTCCAGTTCGCTGGTAACAGTAAGCAAATCTATGGGCTTATTTTGACGATGCAGTTCCAAAAAAGTGGAAAAGATAAGTTTATGCTGGGGATAATAAAAATCTTCCGGGACCAGTAAATCTACAATGGAAAAAAAAGACTGGCAGATAAAAAAACCCCCCCCAGGACTGCTTTTTCCGCTTCTAAACTGTGGGGGGGACTCTTCCTAATACTTCCTGGGGGAAGCAAGATCTCCCCCCTTTTTTTTACTTTTAGCCCTGTTCCTGGGCTTCTTCGCTTCCATGCTTAATAACTTTTACCTTTAAGGTAGCGCGCACATCTGGATGTAATTTTACTTCCAGTTCGTACTCACCCAAAGCTCGAATAGGCTCAGGAATAACTATCTTGCGCTTGTCAATTTCATAACCCAACTCTTGAACCTTATCCGCAATATTGGCAGCAGTAACAGCACCGTAAAGTTTGTCTCCTTCACCCACTCTTACTTCCAATACCACTTCCAGCTCTTCCAATTTTTCCTTTAATTCCTGAGCAGCAAAACGGATAGCATCCATTTTTTCCTGCAATTTTTTCTTTTCTCTTTCAAAAAGCTTCAAGTTCTTTTCTGTGGCCAGCATGGCCAAACCCTTGGGAAGAAGATAATTCCTGGCATACCCAGGCTTTACCTCTACTACATCTCCCAAACGTCCCAAATTTTCTATATCTGCACGAAGTACAACTTGCATGGTTCCTCTCCTTAAATACTCATGGTCTTCTTTTTCACTTCAGTGCTGTGAACAGTAGTGTAATACATCAAAGCCATCTGCCTAGCTCTTTTAATTGCTCTGGTTAAAGCTCTTTGGTGTTTGGCGCAGGTACCAGTAATTCTGCGGCCAATAATCTTGCCTCTTTCAGTTACAAATTGTTGCAAAATATCAGGACGCTTATAATCCAGGACCAAAGTCTCATCTGCACAAAAACGGCAGTATTTCTTACGGGGGATAAATTTACGCACTCTATTATTACTCATTTACTTCCTCCTTCTTGGCCTCAAAAACATCCTCCAATTTAACAGTTACAAACCTGAAAACATCTTCCATTAAACGCAAGTTCCTTTCCAGCTCTGCAACATGTTGAGGGGGAAGACCATATTCCAAACGTACATAATATCCTCTGGTTTGCTTTTTTACAGGATAAGCAAGCTCTCTCATCCCCCAATCATCTACCAAAGCCAATTCTCCACCATCTCTTTTGATGATTTCAGCGATTTTGTCCACCAACCCCTGCTTTTCTTCTGCAGAAAGCTCTGGACTGAGCAAAATCAAAGTCTCATACTTTCTCAACATACAACCTCCTTTTGGACTTTTGGCCCCTGCCTGCTCTAAAAACAGGTGGAGCAAGGAAACAAAACTACTTAGAAAGAAAATTTTGCTCTGTCAAGCAACTCCTTTTCCCTTAATTTTTCCTTAAAAGACAAAAAAGATTTTTTTGAGTGAAGGTAGCTAACTTTCCTATCATTAGTATCCTCTTGACCTATTTTTGAAATTTTTTAGTTAATGGAAAAATGCCTATCTTTTAGCTCTGATACCTCCAAGCATTTACCTGGCTTTAAATTTATATTCTTCACCGCCAATCACCTCTTTGGTGTATTTTACTTTTCTTCTATTTTTTCTTTTAACTACTTAATTACAAAAATTTAGAGATAACTTGTCAGTACCTTCTTAAAAATAAAACTTACCACAAAGAAGATAACATCTTTTGTTTTCTTTAAACTTTATTTTTCACAATCTCTTTCCAGTTTTCTATCAAATGTCAAAATTATTCCCTTCTTTTGCTTAGACTTCAAGCACAAAACCCAATCAAGCAAGCTTACCCCAGAATTATTTAAAACATAATCAATTGCATTTAACAATATTTCCTTTTCTTTACCAATAAACCCCTTATACAGTAATAATTTCTTTAAGCTAATCAATGCTTCTTTTTTGGGTACCTTGTAAAAATTAACCAATACATAGTAAGCTTCCAGCAAAACTTCTGACAAAATGTATCCACTAACCTTTCCTGTTTTTAATAACGAAAAAGTTTCTTTAAGCTTATGGAATTGTTCAGGTTTATCTTTTAGTAAATACCTTAAAATAACATTGGTATCAAGAAAAACAACTTTGCTCATATATACTTTTCTCCTCTTTTTCCCAGGAAATTTGTCTTTCCTGTTCAAAAGATACCCCCTTTTTAGCATATTTAGAAAGTGACCCCGCCACATCCTCGATAGGTTCAATCTTGATTACATTATCTTCAACTTTAAACTTTATAATATCAGTGCCAAGTAAGTCCCTTATTTTTTTAGGAATTGTTACTTGACCTTTACTACTTATTTTACCAATTACTTCTATGTTCATACCAAGCCTCCATTACTATGCTTTACTTAAAAACATAAACTTTACTTAGCAAAGAGTCAATATTAGCATAATTCATCCTGAAAACCTCTATAACCTCTATCACCTTTCTTATTACCTTACCGTTCTTTAAAAAAATAGGGCAAAAAAAATACTAAAAATAGCTTAAACACTTGCCAACCAGGACAACTAGTTAAAAATGAAGCAAGCAATTAAAATCCTTTGCTTGACCAGGTCTTGGGCTAGGTGTATACATCCAGTTCTAAATGGCTTACAATCCAAGGAGGAAAATATGTTTGGTATAGGCATCCCAGAACTTATTATTATTTTGGTCATCGTGCTCATTATCTTTGGAGCGAATAAACTACCTGAAATAGGCGCGGGTATGGGTAAGGCTATCAAAAACTTTAAAAAGGCCACTTCTGAGCCAGATGAAATTGAAGTTTCTCCAGAAAAAGAAAAAGTAAGCCCTAGTGAAAGCAAAGAAAAAGAAAGTAGTAAATAATATATCCCTCTTATTGACCAATTAGGGTTTCTCTATCTATTTTAGAGAAACCCTTTTCTTTACTTTTTCCTGACTTTTCTATTAACCTAAAACACATGGTTTTAAAATTTAATCATAAAAACAAAGGAAATCTATTTTTAAAACCTATAGAGCTGGTCAAACTCTTTTTATTTTTAGGTTTATTTTTTTTATTAGCTTACTTTAGTTTAAACAATCTCACTTATCACTGGCAGTGGTATAGAATTCCTCAGTTCTTTGGAACTTTTGAAGCTGGCGATTTTATTCCCGGCCCTTTTCTAAAGGGGCTGGTAGTCACTTTAAAGATTACCTTGCTCAGTATTATTTTTACCCTTTTCTTTGGTTTTTGTACTGCTTTTTTACGCCTTTCTTCCTCCTTTACAGCCAATTTTATTGCCAAAGTGTACCTGGAGAGTATTCGCAATACTCCTTTACTTATTCAAATACTTTTTAATTACTTTGTCCTGGCTCCTATTTTTGAACTTTCAGCCTTTACAGTAGCAGTGCTTTCTTTAAGCCTTTTTGAAGGAGCTTATGCCTCAGAAATTATTAGGGCTGCCATTTTGTCTGTCCCCAAAGAACAATGGGAAGCCGCCTTAAGCACCGGGCTCAATACCAGGCAAGCCTATCTTTATGTTATTTTTCCCCAAAGTCTTTTGCTTCTAATCCCACCTCTTACCAGTCAAATAGTTTCCCTTTTAAAGGATTCTTCCTTGGTAAGCGTGATTGCCCTTTATGATTTAACCATGCAGGGGCAGGTAGTTGTTTCCAACACCTTTTTGACCTTTGAAGTCTGGTTTACTATAGCCGGGATATATTTAACTTTGGCCCTGGCTATTGTTTTTGTAGTGCACATCCTGGAAAAAAACAAACTAAATTTAAACTTAGCTTAGACAGGAGGTAAAGATGTTTAAGAAAATTTTAGTTCTCTTTTTAAGTATGTTTTTGCTTTTTTCCTCTCTTACCTGGGCCAAGGAAGTAAGGGAAAAGCTGGTGGAAGAAAGTACTCTGGAAACCATTTTAAAAAGAGGCGTGCTTAAAGTGGGTATGTCCACCTTTGTGCCCTGGGCCATGAAAGACAAAGAGGGTCAATTAATTGGCTTTGAAATAGATGTGGCCAAGCGCCTGGCCAGGGACATGGGAGTAAAGGTACAGTTTGTGCCTACCAAATGGTCAGGCATTATCCCGGCCTTACTTACAGGTAAGTTTGACATTATTATTGGAGGGATGAGCATAAGGCCTGACCGCAACCTGAAGGTAAACTTTTCTATTCCCTATGATTATTCAGGTATGTCTCTGGTGGCCAACAAAAAACTGGCCCAAGGCTTTTCCCGGCTAGAAGATTTTAATAAACCAGAAGTACTTATTGCAGCCAGATTGGGCACTACTGCAGCCAAGGCAGCAGAAAAGTATTTTCCCCGGGCCCAATTAAAGCTTTTTGACGACGAAGCCCAGGCCATTCAAGAACTTTTAAATGGAAGAGTGCACGCAGTAGTAGCCTCTGCTCCCCTGCCTGCCTTTAAGGCCCTGGAATATCCAGAGCAGTTGTTTTTGCCCATCTCTGGCACTTTTACTAAAGAACCCATTGGCTTTGCCATTCGTAAAGGAGACCCTGACTTTTTAAACTATTTAAACAGCTGGATTAGGGTGGTAGAAGCAGAAGGCTGGCTCCAAGAAAAACACCACTACTGGTTTGAAACCAAAAACTGGGAACACCTTTTAAAGTAGTTTAAAGTTATCTCAACCTTAAGAGATGCTAAAGAAAAAAATAAAATTTACCCTTTCAGACCTTTTCCTGCTTACAGGACTTGGCCTTTTAGGGGTATATGTTTTTTTAAAAGTAAAAAACAACCTCAACTACAACTGGGATTGGCAGTTCATTTTTCATTACTTATTCTTTATTGACCCTGCTACAGGCAAAATCCAGAGCAACTACCTCTTACAGGGCTTTTTTACCACCATTAAGTTAAGCCTGTTTACCACTTTGCTGGCTACTCTTATGGGAAGCGTGCTGGGGCTTATGCGCATAAGCCCCAGTTTTTTAAAAAAAAGCCTCTCTACTTTTTATGTCCAAAGTATTCGCAACCTTCCGCCCTTGGTGGTGCTGTTTATTTTTTACTTTTTTATTGGAGACCAGATTTTCCCCCTCTTTTCCCTGGAAAACACCATCTTAAAACTTTCTCCCAGCACCCAAAAAATACTTAACTTTCTATTCGTACCTCCAGAACAAATCACCTCTTTTTTATCTGCCCTTTTAGCCATGTCCATTTACGAAGGGGCTTATATTGCCGAGATAGTCAAAGGTGGTTTAAATTCCATACCCAAAGGGCAGTGGGAAGCTGCAGCCAGCCTGGGCTTTTCCTATAGCCAGCAATTAAGACTGGTCATTTTTCCCCAGGCCTTTTCCAAAATCTTGCCTCCTTTAGCTGGCCAATTTATCTCCATAATCAAGGACTCTTCCATAGTCTCAGTTATTTCCATTCAGGAACTTACCTTTCAGGGCATGGAACTTATGAGCTCCACCTACAAGACCTTTGAAATCTGGATTACCATTACCCTGCTTTACTTTTTGCTCACCTATTCCCTTTCCTGGATACTAGGCAAGCTGGAACTAAGGCAAAACCCGTCTTCATTTTTTGTAGAATAGATTTTTTAATCTCAATTTTTTGCAGAAAACCCTGGTAACAAGTTCAAAGTTTTCTGCCAGAACCTAAAGATTAAGCCCCCTTTTATCCATCTTGTCATCTGGAATAAAATTTGCTAGAAGTTTTTAGAAAAATTTTAATTTAGGAGGTTTTTATAATGTCTCAAGTTCAAAACAACAGGCAAAAGGGTTTTACCCTCATTGAAATCATTGCTGTACTGGTAATCCTGGGAATCCTGGCTGCAGTGGCTGTACCCAAGTTTGTAAACCTACAAGAAGAAGCCAGAAAAAAGCTGCAAGTAGTTTAATCGCCTCTATCCAATCCGCCTTAAGCATGAAATATGCAGAAGAGTTATTGAAAAACAATGGAGATACAAATGCAAGCTGGAATGCCATAGTGAGTAGTGTTAGTAATTGTGAAAATTTAATCAGTAAAGATGGCTATACTGATTATACAATAACATGTCAGGATGGAACTAATATTATAAATATTACAGTAACTCTTCCAGATGAAACTACTACTGTCACCGGCAACTTTACCAATCCAAATCCCTAACCAACTTTTATGGCCTCTAAAGCTGGCTTTAGTTTGCTAGAGATTCTGGCTGTTTTGGTTATAATGGGTGTTTTAATGGGCATAGTCCTTTCCAGGGTAACCTTTTCTCCAGAACAAGAGGTTACCCTGGAAGAAATAAAAAACCACCTGCGCTACGCTCAATTAAAAAGTCTCAACTCAGACTATCTTTGCGGGATAAGGTTTGAAAATAAAAAATACTTCTTTTTTTGTGACTTTAATGCCAATCAAAAAATAGACCCTGAGGACCAATTACTGCTGCCTGGCGAAAACAATAAGGAAGTAGAAGTTTCCTTTTTGCAACAAAACTTACAAATAGTATATGACAACTGGGGAAGGCCCTTTCAAGACCTTTTACTCAGTACTCCTTTAGAGGGAAACCTAAACTTAGGGCAGGGACAAACTCTCTATGTTACCAGAGAAACAGGTTTTATTCCCTAAAAAGCAGGGATTCTCCCTTTTAGAACTCATCATTACCCTGGTAGTAGGAGGTATTTTAGTAGCCACCATTTACACCCTGACCCGTACTCATCCTTTGAATAGCGTCGAACCATTACTTTTCTTACAAAAAAATTCCAGGTTGGTACAGGCAATGGAAGAAATAAATGGTTATTATCGCTGGCTTATCCAGGAAAACGCCTTAACCGACTTAGCGAGCTTTGCCCAGGAAATTCCTGCCAGAGTAAAGGCCATTGACCCCAACCTGAAAGTACAAACAGAATTTATTGATTTTAATGCTGAACATAAAGAAATTTCTGATACGCAAAATAAAAAAAGGTTTTTAAAAGTTAGTTTAAGTAATGATAAAATAACCATTTTTAACTTGTTTACCAGATGAACAAAAGACAGGGCTTTACTCTTTTAGAACTGGTTTTAGTGCTTATTATTGTGGGTATAATTACCCTTTTTCTACCTTTGGCCTGATGGAAGCAGTAAATAGCTATCTTACCAGCAAGCAATATAGCGAATACAATCTCAAAATAAGCGTGGCTCTTTCCAGAATATCCAGAGAATTAAAAGAACTCCACAGTGTAAGTAAATATACCAGCCAGTCCATTACCTATAAAAGAGATAATCAAGATTATACCTTAAATCTGGTAGGAGATGAATTAAAGATAAATGGCTATACCCTTTTAGATAAAGTGAGTGCTTTTAAGCTCCAGCTGGAAAAGGTAGATGGAAATAGCTGGCAACTTTCTGATTCGATAGAAGAGTTAAGCAACATACTTATTTCTTTAACCGTCAATACCTCTCCACCAATAAGTATTAACTTTGGGCTTAACCCCTGGTTTAACGATACCTATAATGGACCAAGGAAAAAATGAGAAAAAAGCAAAAAAGTTTAAAATCAGAACAAGGATCTGTGCTTCTTTTTATAACCATTGTCCTTTTAATAGCCCTGCTTTTTGCAGCTGGCTTATATGTACTTTCTTCCACTTCTCTTTTTAGCCAGCCTCTAACCACCTTAGGAGAAAGAGCTACCTATCTGGCAGAAGCAGGCTATCGTTATGCCGCCAGTGAATTTTTAAATGAAGAAGACATCGTAAGTAAATTTAATCGCCTGGAGGAGCTGGACAAATCTAGCTTTCAATTTCAGGATGGCTCCAGTTTTACTTTGCACATCTATCCTTATTTTTTGCGAGTTTCTTCAGACTACAATGAAGCTACCACCATAATCTTAAAAGCTCCTGGCACTCTGCCCACTCACTTAAACTTCCCAGCAGAAGGTAATCTAAAAATAAACTCTGAAACCTATAGCTATACCCAGGGAACAAAAATTGATAGTTCTCAAGTAAAAGTCACTTTAAACCAACCCATTACAGTAAGTGCCAATGCTCATGCCTACTTTGTCTTTTACCCCAAATACTCGCAAACTTTAACTACTGGCTCCTCTTTAGTCCTGGCAGGTAATGATACTCTTTTTTCCATATTACCTCCACGCAATGGATATATTGAAATAAATGGAGAAAACTATTTTTACCACTTCAAGGAAGAGGGCTCTATTGTTTTAACTGAACTAAGAAAAGAAGATGGGACTAATTTTAATATTTCTATTGATGAAGATACTGAAGTACTACTTAAAACCAGTGCTATTATTGAATCTGAAGGAATAGTGGGGCAAAGTCCTTTAAAGGTAAGTAGAAAAGTAGCTTACTACATTCCCATTACTGATGAACTAAAAATCCCTGGAGGTGGAGAAGAAACTGTACCTCTAAGTAATGAACCAGGCGGACAAGATACCTTTGAAAACCTTAACAACTGGGATACAGGAAATAATCATGCCAACCAATATGTAGATACTAACTCCAACATAGGGAGCAACCATGGATATTTTAAAAATAGAATGGCTAATTTTCACGACCTGCCTTTAGTTTTAGACTTAAACCCTGTACTTATGGAGTCTGGTACTCAGGCCAATTTAAGGGCTATCTGGGGAAATAGCTTTGACAATGTTTATGTAGTAGGAGATGGGGGAATTATTTTGCACTATGATGGAAGTTCCTGGAATAAGATGACCTCTCCTGTAGAGAAAAATTTAAGAGATATCTATGGGTTTGGCAGTAAGGGAGAAGAAAAAATCATCGCTGTAGGGGATGAGGGAACAATCCTGAAGTGGGAAGGAAATAACTGGGAAAAAGTTTTAATGGAAGATGGTAGAACCTTTAGTGTCTCTGACCTTTATGCAGTGTGGGGTACTAGCTGGAATCACATTACCACTTATGGAGATTACGGCACCAGTCCCTTTAAGTGGTATAGAGAGGCAGGAAAGTGGCCCAGAAAAATCTGGAAAAAAAATAAGTGGAAATACATAGATGAATATAAAAATAAAGATTTTCCTGCAGGAAGTATATGGAGACCTTACGATATAAGAAGCTGGGAAGATAGACATTTTAGAAAAAGCTGGGAAATAGAAGCAAATGGAAATACTTCCATTTTTATTTGCGGGCAAACTACCCAGGGTAAGGCCTTTATTTTTCGAGAAAAGCCAGATTGGAAAAGTTATTTTGCTTCCTTCAACAACATAAAATCCTTTAATAGTATCTGGGGAAGTAATTTAAATGATATATATGTAGTTGGAAGTAAAGGAAATATATATCACAATAACAAGCAGGGAGAGGAAAATAGTTGGAAATCCCAAAAGTCTCCTACTAAAAAGAACCTAAACGGCATCTGGGGACAAAATTGTGGTAATCTAGTCTATAGTGTGGGAGATAAAGGTACTTTAATTTATAAAGTAAAAGATAGCTCCTGGCAGAGCTTGAGCTTAAAAAATATTACCAAGGAAAATCTAAATGAAGTCTGGTCAGATGAAAATGTGGGTATTTATGCAGTAGGAGATAAAGGGACTATTCTCTTCTTGGGTTATGTGGAAAATCCCTATAAATACTTCATTTTACCCTTAAAAAAGTTGCAGGAATTATCCAATTTCTGGCAAAATAACAACAAACTTCTCACCTATACAGCTCAGGTCAAAATAGGTTGGGGTTATAAACTAAAATATGCAGCTACTGGCATAAACTTCAGGTGGGCAGAAACAGAAAACCTGGAATACAAAGACAAATATGAAGGTTATGGTGTGTCTTTTATGTTTTACCGACCCAGTAGTGAAGAATGCACCAATGACTATATCCCCAATTCTATAAAGCCCTTTTATAAAACCGATAAAGAAGTAGCCAATAAGTTACTTCTGGTTCTCTGGAAACAAGAGGTAAAACAAGGACAGATAAAAAGGACCTGGATTGCCTATAAAGATTTAACTGAGGATGTTAAAATTTTAGGAGACAGCTGGCAATATAGTGGACGGCTGGAAGATTTAACTTCCCTAATCTTAAGAATAGAAGAAAAGAAAATAAATGGTCAAAAGGTAAATGAGGTAAAAATCTTTTATGGTGATGCTTCCACCAATCCCAGAGAAAGCCACATTGCAGACAATCTGTACGACAATACCAACAGAAAAGCCTATAACCCAACTTATTCTAATACATCACCTGTGCCCATTACCTGGCCTCTCTGGGATTTAAGTGCCTGGCAAGAATCCTCAGATTTTTTTACCCTAATTAGAGATGTGTCTGTGGCTGCAAATCCTCAACCAGCTACTTCTGCCATTCACTATTGGATTTTAAATCCAGAAGTAAGTGAGGCAACTTTGCTGGAAGATGAAGCTACCATCCGTCTAACTCAATTTACCTCTCCAGAAGGAGATAAATTTTATAATGACACAGGACAAAATGCCCATTCCAGACCAGAAATAGGACTGCATGCTTTTGGAGATATACAGAGTATAGATAGCAATACCTTTGTTAGCTTTAGTGAATTTGCCCTTTCTCTGGGCAAAAGTGAGGCAGGTATAGACCAGGATGCAGCCTTTGGAACTTTATATTAATAAGAGGCCTTAGCCATGAAAAACAAAACCTTTTTTTTGACCCTTATTTTTCTTTTTAGCCTTTGTGCTCAGGGGTTTTCTTTAGTTTACCTTCCAGACAAAAAAGAAAAAATACAAAAAGAAAGTTTAAAAGAAGAAAATAAAACCATGCTAGAAGTCAAAAAAGAAAAGAAAAGAGAAATAGAAGTAAAAACCAAAGAAGGTAAAACCATCAAAATACAACAACGCTAATCATCTAAGTACAATTCTTTTATCTGTCCATAGAAGCTAGCAAATTCTCCTCTTAAAATAGATTCTCTGGCCTTTTTAGCTAAATTTACAAAGTAATATACATTGTGAATGGTATTTAAACGATAGCTTAAAAGTTCTCTAGAAACATAAAGATGCCTTAAATAAGCTCTGGAAAAGTTTTTGCAAGTATAGCAGGAACAATTGCTATCTAAAGGTCTTAAATCCCTTTTATACTCTTCTCTTTTGATGTTAATTTTGCCCTGGGAGGTATAAAGGGTTCCATTACGGGCATTTCTGGTGGGCAAAACACAGTCAAACATGTCAATACCTGCCCTTATTCCTTCCACAATATCCAAGGGCTTGCCTACTCCCATAAGATAACGAGGCTTATGCTCTGGAAGCAAAGGAGCTGTAAAATACATAAATTTTAGCATCTCTTCCTTACTTTCTCCCACACTAAGGCCCCCAATGGCATAGCCAGAAAAGGATATGGCTGTAATCTGCCTGGCACTTTCCACTCGTAAATCTTCAAAAAAACCTCCCTGCACTATGCCAAAAAGTAGTTGCTTTCCTTCAGGATAATACTCCCTACACCTTCTGGCCCAATAAGTAGTAAGTCCCACTGAAGCCCTGGTATAGTCATAATCAGCTCCATAGGGCACGCATTCATCCAGGACCATCATGATGTCTGAGCCCAGATTTTTTTGAATTTCAATGGCCTTTTCTGGAGAGAAAAAGTGCTTGGAACCATCCAGGTGAGAAGAAAATTCCACTCCTTCTTGCGTTATTTTACGCAACTTGGCCAAACTAAACACCTGAAATCCACCCGAGTCAGTTAAAATGGGATAGGGCCAGTTCATAAACTCATGTAACCCACCCAAATCTCTAATTAATTCATCTCCAGGCCTTAAATAAAGGTGATAGGTATTGCCCAGAATAATCTGCGCACCTGCTTCCTTTAAATCCTCAGGGCTCAAACTTTTCACACTGGCCTGCGTACCTACTGGCATAAAAACAGGAGTTTTAATAAGGCCATGGGCTGTCTGCAAAAGCCCTGCTCTAGCCTGGCCTTCTTGTTTTTCTAGTTTAAACTCTCCAATTGCTAACTTTTCTTTGTGCATTAACTTTACCCTTGAAATGAAATTCAAACTCTTTTTTACAAAAAAATATCCCCTTTTAAAATAAAGGGGATAGGAAAACACTTTTTTAAATAAATTTAATTAATTCCAAGTTTGGGACAAATATCTGCTAAGGGACACTTCTGACAATCTGGTTTCCTGGCCTTACAAATCTCTCTGCCCAGGTAAACCAGCAAATGGTTTACCTTTCCCCACTCTTGGCGAGGGAAAATAGCCATTAAGTCCTTTTCAATCTTGTCAGGGCTTTTCTCCCTACTAAGTCCCAGCCTAAAACTCAACCTTTTTACATGGGTATCTACAGCAATGCCTGCATTGACTCCAAAGCAATTGCTAAGAATGATATTGGCAGTTTTTCTAGCCACACCAGGAAGTTCCAACAGTTCTTCCATAGTGGAAGGCACTTTTCCACCATGTTTGGAACTTAAAATTTTAGCAGTATTCACGAGATTTTTGGCCTTATTGCGATAAAAACCTGTGGAACGAATAACTTCCTCCACCTCGGTTAAAGAGGCCTGAGCCAATGTTTCCGCATCTGGCCACTTTTTAAAAAACAAAGGGGTTACCTTGTTGACCCTTTCATCAGTACACTGGGCAGATAAAATGGTAGCTACCAAAAGCTCATAGGGATTTTGCCAGTTTAAAGCAGTTTTTAGAGGGTATAGCTTTTCCAGGCGTTTTAAAATAGTTAGGGCTAACTCTTTTGAATTCATTCCTTAATACCACTTAACTTCCAGTTCCAGGGTCTTTCTAATGCCCTTTTCCTTTTCCTTTTGACTGACTTCTATTTCTAGCTTAACCATTTCAGGCAGTTCCAGAATCACCTCTTCCTCTTCACTTTTTAACAATAAATTTCCCTTTTCTAAATTATCAGCAAAATCCCGCAAAAAAGAAGCCAGTTCCCTTTTGTTTACTTTTTGCTCAAACTTAAAAATCTTGTTCTTACTCATAAAACACCTCATTTAAAAATGGCATTCAGCCTGTTTAAGTCCAATCCTATAATAATATTACCATTGTAAATAAAGGCAGGAGTAGAGGTAAAACCAAATTTATCTGCCAATTCCTTTTGTTCTAAAATCTTATTCTTAATCTCTTTAGAATTTACCAGTTTTTTAAACTTATCTTCTTTTCCACTTAATTTAGCAAAATAATTTACTATCTCCTCATCTTTTTTCTTACTCCAGTCCTTACTAAAAATCTCTGAAGAAAAGTCTTTGTCTAGCTGCAAACCTGCTTCAAAAATCTTTGCCAATAAAAAAGACTTTTTATGAGTTTCCAAAGGATAATTTAAAAAATAAACATCTAAATCTTTGGCTTTAGCAAGTTTAGATTCCAGAAAAGCATTGGCTTTTTTGCAAAAAGGACACTGAAAATCAGATATTTCTACTAAATAATTTTTTTCTTTTCCACTTCCCTTTAAATGCGTAAGTTTTTTAAAATCAAAATTATCTTTAAAATAAAGAGTCATGTATTTATTCAAAATATTTGTGCCTGTAGCCAGTTGAATAAAGTTTTGCGCCACCACTTCTCCATTGGTAAGGAAAAATTGGCTAAGTTTTTTGTTGGGTAGAGTTATCTCTGCCCTGACCAGGATAAATCCTTTAATTTCCTTAACATCGCTAATCTTTTCTACTTTAATTTGCTCTTTCTTTATATTTTTTCTGGCTAAATTAAGGGCCAGGTTATCTTTAAAATCCTTTAATACATCCTGGGCATAAACTGTCTGACCTAAAAGCAACAGAAACATTTCTAAAATAAGCAGTGTTTTTTTCATCTAACTTTCTCCTCAAAAGTAAATTTAACTTAGTTTTTGTCCACAATTGGGACAAAATCTGGCCTCTTCCAGAGCCACTTCCTCTCTACAGGTAGGACAGGACTTACCTACTGGCATTAATTCTACAATAAGTTCCCCTTCTTTTACAGGGACCATTTTCTTATCTTCCTGATAATTGGCAAACTTTAAGACCCTTTTTACCACTCCACTTACAGGAGATAGAACTGCCTTTTCCTGTTTCATCACAGAAATGTTAAAAAGTTCTTCTCCTTCTTTTACCCTATCTCCTGGCTTTACATGCATCACCCACAAATCACCATTGCAGGGCGCAGCCACTTGATAGGGATTTTTCGGATCAGCCATTTCCACTTCACCCTTCTCACTCCTGGTCCCTTCAGCCACCTTTACCTGATAAGTAAAAAATTCTGAATCCAGACTATATCGCACCACACTATTACCATTTTGGTCAGGCTGAGAAATATCTAAAATCACCAGAGTATGAGGTTTTCCTCTAGAATCAGTAAAATTAAGCTCCTGCTCTGGTTCCAGGCCTTCAAACCACACATCCAGGGGCAAATTATTGGAATCTCCAAACTGAGTCCTTAGATTGATGGTTTTCAGGGCATCTCCTGGATGATTTAAGTAATTGACCAATTCTTCCTCTGTAGGTTCCCTTTCAATAAGAGTAGCCAGTTTGCGACGCTCTGCTTCAATGTCAATGTCCACCAAATCTTCTAGGGGTGATTTTTCTGTCCTTTGTTGCAAAGCTTCCAGATACTTATCTCCAAAGGCACTTTCGTAAACCCAATCCGGTGGAAAGCCCAGGGGCAATTTTCCAAATTTACCCAGAAGTAAATTGCGAAAGGCATCATTACTATCTCTATAAATCAAAAGCCTATCCTTTTTGGTCTGTTCATCCAGCTTATCCTCAGGAAGAGTTACCACCTTTTCCAGTACTTCCAGAAGCCTTCTGACCTCTTTTTCTCCTCCTCTCTTGTAAGCCCCAGTAACAGCTAAAAAGGCTGTGTTCCAGGTAATCTGTGAACCTGGAGTTACATCGTGATAACGCACAACTTTGCGGATTCCAGCCAAGAAACGCAACATATAGGGAAGCAGGTGAATATAGCCTTGTTTCATGGCTCCTTCTTGAGAAGAAGAGGTAGCTCCGCCAGGCATGCCATGCTCTACCACATCATAATCAATTCCCTGAAAGTAAGGAGCAGTATAACGGTCATAATAGGGCATAATCTGTTTTAAGACAAAATTACACTTTCTAATCATTTCTTTATTTAAATTGGTCTTTAAACCAAGCTCTTCTAAGTAAGCAGCAGTAGAAAGCACTTCTCCCTGACCATACCAGCGCACTGCAGCCCCAATAGCTGTATCTACTATTTTAGCTCCTGCTTTAGCAGCTTCAGCTACAGCAGGCACAAAAAGGCCATCAGTATAGTGTCTATGGTAGTGAATAATCAGGTCTGGATATGCCTTTTTAATCGCTGTTACCAGCTCACGCATAAACTTAGGCGGACAAACTCCAGCCATATCCTTAAGGCCTAAAATAATGAGCTTTTGGGCTTGTTTTAAAGAAACTCCAGCAACCTTTTTCACCATTTCTAAAATTTCTTCCACAACTCCCAGATAGTGGGCCACATCAAATCCTTTAGCATAAGAAAGAGAAATGGCTGGTTCAAAAATATTGCTGGAAGAATTTAAAACCACTTCAGCCAGAGGATACATATTTTCTATGTGGTTTAAGAAGTCAAAACAGCGCACCACATCATAATGTTCACAAATCATTTCACCAGTAAGGCGCATTAAATTTTTAGGCTGGGGTTTATAACCCAGGAGATTGGTAGAGCGTACTAAAATTTGTTTTAGGGTTTTAGGAGCAAACTGATTCCATTCTTTAGCTTCTGTAAAAGGATAGGTCATATTGGCCAACATGGCCACATGATAATGAGCACCTCCGCCATTTTCTATGGAAAAGAAACCACAATTATCCAGGTAAGGGCCAATAAGCCTATCTTCAGCCAATCTAAATCTATTGCCACTATTGGATTGAGTTATATCCCTGGGAGTAGTGTCCATAAAATGCACATAGTCACTATCCCTGACCATATCCAAAATGGCCTTTCTATCTCCCCGGGGATAAGGATAAGTATAAGACTTGGGATCAATTTCAGGTAAAATGGGATTAAACCTGCCTATCCGTTTGTCAAAACGCCCTCTATACTCACCCAGTTCCAGGTAAGGGTTATATCCTTTGGCTGAAATCTCTGCCACCAGATGAGAAAGCCGAACACTTTCTGGTTCAGTATCTCTATAAACCATTACCTCAGGATGAGTAGCAATAAAATTGGTATCAAAGTCTCCAGTTTGAAAATCAGGATGATTGATAATTTTGCGATGAAAAGGAATAGTACTCTTTACTCCTCCAATCACATATTCTCGCAAAGCCCTATCCATGGTTTTTAAAATCTTGGGCCAGCTTTTACCATAAACTATAAGCAAAGAAGCAGCAGAATCATATTGAGAGGGAAAGTTATATCCTCCACCTACACAGGAATCCACCCTAATACCCTGACCACCTGAAGAAATATAGCGAGTAATAACTCCAGAATTGGGAGTAAAATTATTTTGTGGATCTTCTAAGTTTATTCTAGCCTGCATGGCCCAGTTGGTAGGGATAGTGTTTTCTTCGTTAAAACGAAGTTTAGAACCAAAAGCAATGGCAATTTGCTCTTCTACCAGATCTATTCCGTAGCGACACTCGGTAATTCCATGCTCTACCTGTAGTCTTGTATTTACTTCTATAAGATAAGGAATACCCTCTGCATCAACTAAAAACTCCACTGTAGCCAAAGAATAATATCCCACTTCTTTAATAAGTTTAACAGCATATTCTTTTAGTTTTTTCCTCAACTCCTCAGTCATTTTGGACCAGGGAGAAGGAGTAATTTCAATGAGTTTTTGATGGTTGCGCTGAACAGTACAATCCCTTTCATCAAAGGCAAATACATTGCCATATTTATCTGCTACTACTTGAATCTCTATATGCCTTACTGAAGGCAAAAACTTTTCCACATAGAGCCTGGGATTGCCAAAGGCTGCCTGAGCCTGGGTAGAAGCCTTGATATAAGCACTTTCCAGTTCACTTTCCCTATAAACCTCATAGATTCCTCTACCTCCACCACCGCCTTCAGCCTTGAGCATTACCGGGTAGCCAATTTCCCTCGCTAAAACTTTGGCTTCTTCTAGACTTACAGCTTCTTCTGACCCGGCAACTACTGGTATGCCCAGTTTTTTGGCCAGCTTACGCACTTCCACTTTATTCCCCAAAAGGCGCATGGCTTCTTGTTCTGGACCGATAAAAACTATCCCAGCTTCTGCACATTTTTGAGGGAATAAATCATTTTCCGAGGCAAACCCCCAACCAGGATGAATGGCTACTATACCTTTGGCTTTAGCCTTGCTAATAATAAGGTCCATATCCAGATATGCTCTGGGATCGCTCCCCAAAAGAAGTAAATCCACAGCCCCAGAGGTAAAAGGAGCAGTTTTATCTATATCCGTAACTGTCATCACAGGTATAGCTTCCAACTCATAGATGGAACGCACAATTCTTCTGGCTGGAATACCTCTATTGGCCACCAAAATTTTTTTACCCTTAAGTTCTTTTTTTACCTCTTCAAAACTCTTCATCTAGCTCTCCCCTAAAAATCTATTTACCTGAAAAAGATAAAACAAACCCTTTGACTTCTTTTTTTCTAAAAGCTTTAAAGAAGTCAAACAAATCCTTTTCCTGTTTAACCTGTAAAACTTTTTAATTGATAAAAAATTGCTCGCAAATATCGCTTGGGAACAAAAAGGTCTGTAACTCCTGCCAGAGACTCAGTTGCGCCAATAATTAAATAACCATCTGGCTGGAGCACCTGAGCCAATCTTTCAAAAAGCTTTTTCTTATCTTGAGGAGTAAAATAAATGGCTACATTTCTACAAAAAATAATATCAAATTTGCCCAACACCGAAAAAGGTTGCATTAAATTTATTTTTCTAAAATTGGCCATAAATCTGATTTCGTCTTTTACCCGCCAGTTGCCATCTGGAGTAGGGTCAAAATAACGCCTGAGCTTATCTGCAGGAAGACCTCTCTCAATTTCAAATTTATTATATTTACCATAACTTGCCTTGGCTATGGCTTCATCTGAAATATCTGTACCCAAAATGGTAATATTGTATTTATCCAGGTCAGGAATAGTTTCTTTTAAGGCTATGGCAATACTATAGACTTCCTGACCAGTAGAGCAAGCTGCACTCCAGATTTTTATCTTTAGGGGCAAAAACTTGGAAGTAGTTTTAGACCGACGGTCAATTAAGTCAGGTAAAATTTTAAATTTAAGCAGGTCAAAAGGGCCTTTATCCCGAAAAAAAGAGTTTCCTTGGTAGTTATGGCATCAATAATGGCCTTTTCTATTCTTTTGGTCGCATCAGCTTTGGCTTTACGATAAAGATCAGCATAGGAACCAACCTTCTCCTGTTCCAGAAGAGGTTTTAACCTGGTCTCCAAAAGATAGGTCTTGGAAGCATCTAAGTGAATACCCGATATATTGTAAATATACTGGGTTAAAATCTTAAATTCGTCTGGTTTTATTTTCATACAAAACGAACGGTTTTTACGATTTCTTCAGCGATTTTATCCAGAGGAGCAATGATATCCACTACTCCTGCCTCAATAGCAATCTTGGGCATCCCATAGACCACGCAAGTCTCAGCATCCTGGGCAATGGTAACTGCCCCAAAAGACTTCATTACCTTTAAACCCAGGGTGCCGTCATTGCCCATACCAGTCATAATCACTCCTGTAGCTTTGGACTTATACTCTTTGGCTACAGAACGAAAAAGATAGTCCACTGAAGGTTTACAGTTGTTTTCTGGAGGGTCATCTGTGATTTTTATCACCCTATTTTCCCCTGCCCCTTTTACAATCTTCATCTGCTTACCCCCAGGGGCAATATACACCACATTGGGCTCTATAACTTCTCCCTCTTCTGCCTCTTTGACTTTAAGCTTACACTTGGCATCCAGGCTTTCAGCCAAAGACTTGGTAAAGACCGGAGGCATATGCTGTACCAAAACAACAGGTACCCCCAAATTCCCAGGAAGCATGGGAAGCATGGTGGCCAGGGCATTGGGTCCGCCTGTAGAAACTCCTATGGCTACTATTTGAGATTTTTCTATTCTTCTAATAACCTCTGGTTTGCGATAGATTTTATCTTTGGACTCAAAAGCATCCAACTGACCAGAAACAGAAGTTTTATCTCCTTTTTTTAAGGCTTTTTTAATCTCTATCCTTCTTAAATAGGCCTTGATTTTAGGAGTTAAAGTTCTGGTCAATTCCTGGAAGTTATCTTCCTGCTTTTCATGTTCAGGTTTAGTGATAAAGTCAAAAGCACCTAGTTCCAGAGCTCGCATGGTAACCTGGCTTCCCCTTTTGGTCAGGGTACTGACCATGATTACTCCAATATCCAGGTTGCGTTTTTTTATTTCCTCCAAAGTGCTCAACCCATCCATAATGGGCATTTCCACATCCAAGGTAACCAAATCCGGCTTTAAACTCTCAATTCTGGTTAAAGCAATCTTACCATTGTTGGCAGTACCTACAACTTCTACATCCGGGATATTTCCAAGCACATCTGTGAGAATTTTGCGATAAACAATAGTATCATCCACTACCAAAACCCTTAAAGCCATCCCTCCTCCTTTTGACCTCTTACTCTACTCTTCTAAATCAAACCAAAAAAGCAACTTATTTCCTGGCGGGAAAAATTTATACCCTGAAGTATAATTGGCCAGCAAAAATATCCCCCAACCACTAGGCGTTAGTTCGTTGGGTTTTTGGCCATATCTGAGATAATTAAATCCGCTTCCAGGGTCACGCACAAAAAAACAGAGCCTATTTTTTTCCTTTTTCAGCCAGAATAAAATTAACTTTTCTTCATCCTCTCCGGCACCATGGACAATAGCATTATTCAGGGCTTCTCGCAAGCAAAGATCCAGTCCAAATTTAGAACCAACTGTTTTATATTTATGTAAAAAAACATTTACTTCCTTTAATAAAGCATCTACAGCCTTGAGAGTGGCTTTAAAAATAACCTTTAAAAACTGATTTCTTTTTACAACTTTCACAATCATTAATCTAAATTTCTATACACATCAAAGAAACATCATCTTTTAATCTATCCCCTCTTCCCCAAAAATCACTAAATATCTTTTTACATATTCCTTTTAAATCTTCTCCTTTATGCTTTAAAATGATATTTTTCAATCTATCTAAATACTTTCTAAAATTTTTATCATTGGGAACCAGGCCATCAGTAAATAAAAATATTCTATCCTTCCTATCAACTTCTATAATAGTTTCTTCAATAAAAAATTCTTCAAAAGCCCCTAAAACATCGCCTTGGCCGTAAATTTCCTTCACTTCCCCCTCTCTAAACAACAGAATAGGAAAATGAGCACAATTATAAAATTGTAAAATATTATTATTTTTATTTAGCAAAATCACATTAGCAGTAAAATATTGATCTTCTTTAAAAATACTTTTACAAATCTTATTTATCATTTGCAGGCTATCTTTTACTGAAGTATAAAGGGCAAAATTTTGCTGGCATAAAGCCTTTAAAGCTGAAAGATAATAAGCAATACTAATATCATGCCCGCTAATATCTCCTAAAAGATACAAAAAATGTTTCTCACCCAATTCCATCACCTCTAAAAAATCTCCTCCAGCTTCTTCCAAGGGATAATAGACAAAGTCAAATTGAGCTTGAGGTAAATCCTTAGGAGAAATTAAAAGAGAAGTTTGCATCTCTTTTACCCGATTCAACTTATCACTTTGGGCTTCTACTAGTTGTTCTCTGGCAAATTTAAGACCCAGATGAACCTTAATGCGAGCTAAAATTTCTGGATGGGAAAAGGGTTTGACAATATAGTCCACTCCTCCCATCTCTAAGGCCTGAACCACATAGCTACTTTCATTTAGAGCAGAAACAAAGATAATGGGAATGTCTTGAGTAAGAGGATGACTTTTGAGTTTTAGACAGGTAGTCAACCCATCCTCTTCTGGCATCATAATATCCAGTAAAATAAGATCAGGTTTTAACTTAAGGGCCAACTCCCTTGCTTCTAGCCCAGAGTTGGCCTCTATTGTATGATAACCTGCATCTTTTAATAAAGAAGCTAATATGGCCCTATTTAAAACAGAGTCATCAGCAATCAAAATTAATGGGGTCTGTTTTTTGCCCATTAATTCCCCTCATCAGCCAATGCTTCCTCCACATTTAATAAGGCTACCAATTTCCTATCCTTGGACTTACACACTCCCAAAAAGTATCTACCCTGAATACCTTTTATATTGGCTGGTGGAGGGGACACTTCTTCCCACTTACCTGTAATCACATCTGTAATCTTATCTACCATCAAGCCAATTTGTTCTTCTTGTGAATTAACAATAATAATCCTGGTTGAATCTGTAACTTTTGTACTTCCCAAACCAAGTTTTTTCCCAAAATCAATAATAGTAACAATTCTTCCTCTTAAATTCATAATACCCAGAACATAATCTGGAGCATGAGGAACAGCTGTATAATTTATTTGTTTGTTAATCTCCTGAATAAGATTAATATCAATTCCACAAAGAGCTTCTCCCAGATAAAAACAAGATGCCTGAAAAGAGCCACTTCTTTTTACGATCTCTGCCATAGCAACTAAACCCCTTTTTATTTACTTTAAACCTTAAAACTATCAGTTATATGCTTTAACTTTTTAGATAATTCAATAAGCTCCTCTGCACTTTGTTTGAGTTGAGAACTACTATTGGCCATTTCATTAACTTCTACATTAACTTCTGCAATATCCTTAGCAATATCCTGGGCAACTTCAGAACTTTGATTTACATTTTCTCCAGCTTCAGCAATATTTTGAGAAATATTGCCTATATTTTGAGCAATATCTCTAGTGGTTACAGATTGTTCCTCTACTGCAGCTGCTATGGTAGAAATAATAGAATCTATATCATTAATAACTTCTGTTATGGACTTAATATCCTCTACTGTTACATCTGTAGCCTTTTGAATATCTGCAATTTTCCCCTTAATCTCTTCTGTGGCCTTGGCTGTTTGTTGAGCAAGTTCTTTAATCTCATTGGCCACTACTGCAAACCCTTTACCTGCCTCTCCAGCCCTGGCAGCTTCTATGGTGGCATTTAAAGCCAGCAAGTTGGTTTGAGAAGATATAGCTGTAATGGTTTCGGTTACCTTGGTAATTTCAGCAGCAGCTAAACCCAACTGGTGCACTCTTTCTGAGGTCTGAGAGCCCTTTTCCACTGCCTGGTTAGTAATCTCTTTGGCCTTTTCTGAATTTTGAGCTATCTCTGAAATAGTAGCACTCATTTCTTCAGCTGCAGTGGCTACAGTATTGGCAGCTTCTTGCACTCCTTCCATAGCCTGGGCCACATTACTCATGTTTACACTCATTTCTTCAGCTGCAGTAGCTACAGTATTGGCCCTGCCAGCCATACCTTCAGCCCTGGCAGTAAACTCATTAGACATACTATCCATTTGAGAAGAAGCCCGAGCCAGGACATCTCCTAACTGTCTAAGCTCGTCTATTCTAAACAATTCTTTTAACTTATCTCCCATTCCATTTAAGGCTGCAGCCAGAATACCAATCTCATCCCTGGATTTTAAATCAAGCTTTACGGTTAAGTTGCCGGAACTAAGTTCCTGGGCAAAAGCAATTGCTCTTTGCAAGGGTTTGGTGATGCTAAATTGAGTAAAGAGAAATCCCAAAATCAAGCCCAAAACAACAACTCCTACTCCTACTCCAGAGATTATCATAACCAAGCTATCTATCTTATCACTTATATTAGAATACATGCTTTGACTTTCTTTAGCTGTTTTTTCCTGGACCTCTTTTCCTGGGCAACAACCATTTTGGCTACTTCAGTTATCTTTTCCTGAATATCATCAATATAAACACCCGTACCTACAATCCAGCCTAGCTCAGGGATAAGATAGACATAGGAAAGCTTGAGTTGAGGCTCATCCTTGCCTGGCTTGGGCCAATAGTATTTTACAAAGCCTGAACCTTTTTCCTTACACACCCGAACAAATTCCCTAAAAATAAAAGTCCCCTTTTTATCCTTTAAATCAGAAAGGTCTTTGCCATTCAAAGAAGGTTTTACAGGATGAACCACAATCACTGCCTTTAAGTCATTTACCCAAAAATATCCGTCCTTATTTTCTCCATAACGCACATGATTGATAAAAATCTTTACCAATTCTTCAATTTCTGTCTGGGATCTACCCTCTTCTTTGGCCTGAGCAACTATAGCTCTTATGCCTGAAACAATAGAATCCACTTCACTTTTTAAAAAAGTCTCTTTTTCTTTGTAAAAAATTTCTTCAAATTTATTTTCAATGTCATTTCCGTTTTCATTAACCATTTTAACAATAGAGTCACCAAATAAATTTACCTTTTCTTGAGTAAAGGTACCAATGGAGCGCATGTTGTATATAACTACAGCCAGGACAATTCCCACTATCATAACCAGCAAAAAAGTAGTAAGGCTCATCACCTTATAGCCTATCTTCATCTTGCACCCCCTTTACCTGTTAGGCAGCCTTTTTGGTTAAAAAATTATATATGCTTTGTAATAATTTTTCCTTATCCAGCTTAATTTGATAGTCATCAATACCTACCTGCCTACCCTTTTCCACATCCTCTTCTCCAGCTAAAGAGGTAAGGGCAATAACGGGTAAGTGAGAAAAGTTAGGACTTTCCTTAATAAGCTTGGTCAATTCAAAACCATCCATATTGGGCATTTCAATATCTGTTACTACAACACTTATCTCGTCAGGATGCTCATTAAGATAATCCCAGGCCACCTGACCATCTTCTGCAGCCACCACTTTATAACCTTCAGCTTCGATAAATTTTTTCACCTGATTTCTAAAGAAGTCAGAATCCTCTACCAAAAGCACCTTGCGTTCACCTTCTTTTTTAATCTCTTCTACAGCCTCTTTACGCTCTTTAAACCACTCAGGATTTAAGGTTTCAAAAAATTCAAAGATATCCACCACCAAAGTGGTTCGGTCATTTATAATGGTAGAGCCGGCAATTCCTGGTTGTTTGAGGGCAAAATCATCTATTTTTACGTTGGTTTCCATGGCATCCACAGGGGGATTGGCCAACAAGCCCACTTCGTGTCCACTCATCACAAAAACAATAACCACCAGATCTCCTTCCAGTTCCAGATGCCCCACATTGGCCACCTCTTCCAGGGCAAAAATGGGCAAACTCCCACCTCTATACTGAATTACTTTCTTACCACCCACTACTTCAATATCACTGGCCTTAATAAGCTCAACCCTGGCCACCAGATCCAGAGGCACAGCACAATATTCCCCTGGGGCATTGTTGAATAAAAACAGGGTATGATATTCTTCTCCTGTTTGTTCCACTTTATCTCTATCCTCTACCTTGTCTTCCACATTTATTGCTGAAAGCTCTGCCAATCTGGCCAAACCAACCACATCTAAAATAAGGGCTACCTTTCCATCACCCATAATGGTAGCCCCAGCATAACCCTGACAATTTTTAAAATGCCTGCCCAGAGGTTTTACTACAATTTCTACTGAATCATGTAATTGGTCTACCACCAATCCATACTTAAATGAGCCAGCTTGAGCGATAACTACTTTTACTGAACCACCTTTGGACTTATACTTATCAGCAAAACTGCTTTCTTCTTTATATTCTTTTAACCCCAGAATTTCAGCCAAGCTAAGTAAGGGAATAAGCTCACCTCTTAAAATCAAGACATCGGCATCACCTACCTTTTCAATGCGCTCTTCTACTTGACTGGCAGGCACTTCTATCAGTTCATCCACATTTACCTGCGGAATGGCAAAACGCTCTTCGCCCACAGAAACCAGTAAACTGGGAATAATAGCCAGAGTAAGGGGCAACTTGATTCTAATAGTGGTCCCCTTATCCTTTGCAGTCTCAATATCCACCTGACCGCCCAGTTTATCCAGGTTGCTTTTGACCACATCCATGCCCACTCCCCGACCAGAAACATCAGAAATCTTTTCGGCTGTGGAAAGACCGGGCAAAAAGATGAGGTTCAACTTTTCTTTTTCATTCATACCCTTGGCTTGCTCTTCAGTAATAAGCCCTTTTTCTATGGCCTTATTTACTATCTTCTCTGCATCTATTCCTCTACCGTCATCTTTGATTTCAATGTTTACCTGTCCAGCCGCATGATAGGCTTTTAAAATAATTTTACCTGTGGGATTTTTGCCCTTGGCAATACGCTCTTCTGGACTTTCTATGCCATGGTCAGCAGAATTCCGAACCAAATGGGTTAAGGGGTCAGAAAGTCCTTCAATAATGGTTTTGTCCAGTTCAACCTCTTTTCCTTCTAAGATTAATTCTATTTCCTTACCTAAATCCCTGGCCAGATCCCTAACTACCCTTGGAAATTTATTAAAAATATTGCCCACAGGTTGCATTCTGGTAAGCATAATGGCTTCTTGCAACTCAGAGGTTACCAGATCTATTCTCTGTCCAGCATTTAAAATCTCATGTTCATCTCCCTGACTAATGGCCTGCATAAGCTGGTTACGACTTAGTACCAGCTCTCCAGCTAAATTCATTAAATTTTCCAGCAAACTTACATGTACACGTAAAGTTTCTGCATGCATTGAAGCTGCAGGTTGGGCATCTGTATGAACCGTAGACTTAGAAGGAGAAACTTTTTTAGCCAGGGAAGCAGGTTTAACTTTAGGGGAAGAAGCAACCGGCCTGGTTGCTTGAACTTGCTCTTTAGGCCCAGACTCTACAGCCTGTTCTCTTACTCGTGACTCAATTTCTTCTTCTATTAAATGCCCTTGCTCTTCCTCCTCTATATCCATTACTTCTTCTGTTTCCCCAGTGTCTTCCCTTTGCCCAAAATCTGCTTCTTTACTTTCTACTATAGATTTAGATTCATCTATTTCAATAAGTTTTATTTGCTCTTCAGGTAGGTTTAAAAGGGTATTAATAATATCTGGTTCAATAATAGAAGCATAAAGCACATATAGAGGTATCTTATTACTAAATTTACCGTCTTCTAGTGTACCTACCGCATCTAAATCAAGCTTAATGTCAACAATTTCTCCAGTAGATTGAATATCTTTAATCACCTCATAGAGCTGCTTGTCTTTCTTATGAATGTCATGTATTAAATCAAACTCTAAAAGATAGATAAACTTTCCACCTTTTTTAGCTTGATTTAAATCAAATTCTTTAACCGTAAAAACAACTCTATCTTGCCTATCTTTTATTTCTACCTCATTAATTACACTTTCTTTTTCTAGCTCAGGAAGGCTTCCAGAAGTTATGCTCATAAGTGCAGTAACATGCTCAGAGATATCCATCTCATTGCTTTCCTGAATATTATCAATAAGCTCTGCCAGACGGTCAAAGGCCAAAAGTAAAATATTTACAATTTCAGGATTGGGCACCAGCTCTCTATTGCGAATCATGTCCAGAACATTTTCTATTTTATGAGCCAGTTCTTTAATCGTATTAAGCCCTAGAAAGCCAGCACCACCTTTCATGGAATGAGCAGCCCTGAAGACCTTATTTACCAGTTCTTCATCAATGTCTTCTCCCATTTGCTCAATAGCCAAAAGATCTGCTTCTATACTTTCTAAATGCTCTCTAGATTCTTCCACATACATTTGTAAGGTTTCATCATCTAACATAGTCATCTTAAACCCCTTTTAATTGTTTTAACTTTTAATTAAAAGTTAGGAGATATCTATATGTTTATCCAGCCTCATGGTCTTAAACAAATTTTGAATATCTTCAGAGGCATTAATAATTTTCAACTTTCCTCCACTAGATTTTAATGAATTATGAGTAGCAATAATAATACCTATTCCTATAGAATCAACATAAGAAACATTGCTTAAATCTAAAGTCAAATCAACTCCTTCTGCTATCTTCTCTGCAATCAAATCTTTTACTTCCTGTGCTCTAGAAGCCACTATATCACCGTCCATAACCAAAGTTATTTCTTGTTCTGCCATTGCTGCCTCCTGGTTAAAATTTTCCCCTAATTTCTAGTACCTATAAAAATTTTTAGCTTAAAACACAAGCTATTCCTAGCAAAGATAAGACCTTTTATCTAAAACTAACAATTTCTCAAAATTTTGACAATCATAAATTTATTTTTCACTCAAATCTTAGCTTCGTCTACTTGTTGCTTTTCCTTTAGAAATTTTCTAAAAAAATCCCATCTTAATTCAGAAAAGGAAAAAAAATGGCTAAAGTAAAAGTTTTGGTAATTACTGGTTTTGGAACCAATTGTGAAAGAGAAAGTGCTTATGCTGCCAGGCAAGCTGGAGCAGACAAAGTAGATATTTGCTTTTTCTCTGATTTAATCCAGGAAAAGGTCTTTTTAAAGGACTACAACTTTCTCGTGTTCCCGGGTGGCTTTTTAGATGGAGACGACTTAGGAGGCGCTCAGGCCGCAGCTATTCGCTGGAAATATGCCAAAACCATATCAGGCACTTCCCTGCGCCAGGAATTAGAAAACTTTTTAAAGGAAAATAAAATCATTTTAGGCATCTGTAATGGTTTTCAACTCCTTACCAAACTGGGTTTACTCCCGGCTTTAGAAAACAACTATTTTGAAAGACAGGTAAGTCTGAGTTATAATGACTCTGCCAGGTTTGAAGACCGCTGGGTCTGGTTAAAAATCAATACCAGCAGTCCCTGTATCTTTACTAAAAATTTAGATTACCTATACCTGCCCGTAAGACATGGAGAAGGCAAGGTCATTCCTTTTAGCTCCCAGATTCTAACTCAATTAGAAGAAAATAACCTCATTGCTTTGCAGTATATCTCGCCTCAAAACAAACAGCCAACCCTTGAATATCCCTATAACCCCAATGGTTCACCCCTGGGCATTGCAGGTCTAACAGACCCCAGTGGCAGGATTCTAGGGCTTATGCCCCATCCAGAGGCCTATAATCACCCCACCAATCACCCTAAATGGACCAGAGGAGTCACCTCTCCTTTAGGTACTCTTATTTTTGCCAACGGGGTAGAATATCTAAGGCAATAATGGATTTTCCCTTAGAAAAAGCCAGATATCTCATGAACCTGGCGCTAAAAGAAGCTGGTTTGGGAGCGAAAAAAGGAGAAGTGCCCATAGGGGCTGTGCTCTGGGATTTAAAACACCATCAAATTTTAGCTAAAGCCCATAACCAAAGCATTGCCTTAAATGACCCTTCAGCTCATGCAGAAATACTTGCTTTGCGCCAGGCTGGAGAAAAAATAAACAACTATCGGCTGTTAAACAGTGTAATGGTGGTGACCCTGGAACCCTGTATCATGTGCTTGGGTGCTTTGGTGCAAGCTAGAGTAAGCGGACTTATTTTTGGGGCCAGAGACCCCAAAGCAGGGGCTATTTATTCTCGCCTTGACTACCCAAGCCTTAAGTGGCTAAATCATAAATTCTGGGTTATAGAAGGAGTACTATCCCAAGAAGCAGGTGGACTGCTTAAGGCTTTTTTCCTGCGCAAACGCAAAGGAGAGGTACCGAAGTGGTCGTAACGGGGGCGACTCGAAATCGCCTTGTCCTGTGCAGAGCAGGGCACGTGGGTTCGAATCCCACCCTCTCCGCCAATTGTAAAAAATACATTTCCTCCCTAAGTCCTAGCTAGATATCTCTCTTCTCCCTCACCCTCTCCTTGTCAAAGCCCTTTAAAGGGAATATAATTTTTAGGTTATGAAAAGTTTGATTGGCACAGAAAGTATTTTAGAAAGCATTTCAGATGGTGTATTTACCATAGATTTAGAGTGGCGCATCACTTATTTTAACCGGGCTGCTGAAGAAATAACCGGTATAAAAAGAAGCCAGGCCCTGGGGAAAAGGTGCGCTGAAGTGTTTCGTTCCAATATGTGCGAACAGGAATGTGCCCTAAAAAAAACCCTGCGCACTGGTAAGCCCATTATAGGAAAAACAGGCTATATTATAAACTCTGAAGGCCAGAAAATCCCCATTAGCATCTCCACTGCGGTACTCAAAGATAAACAAGGGAAAATTATTGGAGGAGCAGAAACCTTTAGAGACTTAAGTGAAGTGGAAGAGTTACGCCAGGAGTTGCAAAAACGCTACCAGCTGGGAAAACTCATCAGTCGCTCCCCCAAAATGCAACAAATTTTTGGCATTTTACCCACTATTGCAGAAAGTTCCAGCACTGTACTCATCTTAGGAGAAACAGGCACAGGCAAAGAACTTATTGCCCAAACCATTCATCAACTAAGTGCTCGCAAGGACAAGCCTTTTATAGCCCTAAATTGTGGGGCCTTACCTGAAAATCTTCTGGAGTCTGAGCTTTTTGGCTACAAAAAAGGAGCCTTTACTGGCGCTTACAAGGACAAACCAGGAAAATTTTTACTGGCCAATAAGGGTACTTTATTTTTGGATGAAATAGGAGAAATGCCCCTTTCTCTGCAAATAAAACTTTTACGCGTACTCCAGGAAAAATGCTTTGAACCTCTGGGTGCCACCACTTCTCAAAAAGTAGATGTGCGCATTCTAGCAGCCACCAATCGCAATCTAAAAGAAATGCTTAAAAAAGGTCGTTTTCGAGAAGACCTTTATTATCGCTTAAATGTACTGCGCCTGGAACTTCCGCCCTTAAGGGAAAGAAAAGAAGACATTCCTCTTTTGGCAAACTACTTTTTAAAAAAACTAAAAAAAATAGAACCCAAACCCATTACTGGTCTTAATGCTGAAGCCCTTTCCCTGCTTATGAGCTATAACTGGCCAGGAAATGTTCGAGAATTGGAAAACACTATAGAAAGGTCTTATATCCTCTGTTCCCAGGGAGAAATCACCCCTGCTCACCTACCTGAGGAAATCTTTTCCCTAAAACCTACCCTCTCACCTACCAACTTCAAACAAAACAAAGCAGAACTGGAAAAAGAAATAATCCTTAAGGCCCTGGCCAAAAACAATTATAACAAAACAGCCACAGCCAAAGATTTAGGCATCCATAAAACCACCCTCTTTCGCAAATTAAAAAAACTGGGAATCAACCACCAGTAGCCAAAAGGCTACTCCCTTCCCTTAAATAAGTAGCAGTTTTGCTACTAAATCCCTTTAATGCCCACCATCTTACAAGATAACCTTCTTAAATAATTAACAAATTTTATTTGGCATCTTCAATGCATTATGGCCAGCATGAAAATTGGAATTGTAAGCTGGCAAAAAAGAGTTGCTCCAGTTTTAGATGTAGCCACCACTTTAGAAATCTTTCAATTAAAAGAGGGAGCAATTTTAAAACAAGAAGAAATCAAGCTAAAAGCAACGTTACTCTGGTCTAAGGCCAGAGAAGTAAAAAGAACAGGGATTTCAATTCTTATTTGTGGAGCCTTATCTAAAGAACTATGGAATTACTTACTCCAAGAAAATATAGAAGTAGTTCCCTTTGTTGCTGGTGAAATAAAAGAAGTTTTAACTGCTTTTTTAAATAAAAAACTTTATCAACAAAAGTTTGTAATGCCAGGTTGCTGCTTACAAAAAAGGAGAAAACTTATGTTTGGTCAAGGGAACAACCCTAAAAACTCAGGAAGAAAAGGTTGCGGACAAGGACAGGGAGGAGGACGCCAGGGCGGAAGAGGCCAGGGTGGTGGAAAAGGACCGGGAATATGTGTTTGTCCTGAGTGTAATTATCAAGAAGTGCATGAAAGAGGTGTTCCTTGTTTTGAAAAAAGATGCCCCAGGTGTAATACCCCTTTAACCAGGGGATAAAAATAAAGGAGGTGGATTATGCCTAGAGGAGACAGAACTGGACCTTTGGGAGAAGGACCAAGAACGGGCAGAGGTCTGGGCCTTTGTTCAGGATACAATACTCCTGGTTTTTACAAAAGCCCAGGAGGATTTTTGGGGTCGGGAAATTTTGGCTTTGGCCGTGGAGGTCGAAGACGAGGAGGAAGATGTGGCTTTTTTGGATTTAGAGGATTTAGAAATTGGCAATATCCCAATTTTCAAGGAGAAAATTTAGCACAAGAAAAAGAACTTTTAGAAGACAGGCTGGCTTATCTAGAAAAAGAATCTGAGGCTATTAAAAAACGTCTAGAAGAGCTTCAAGCCAAGTAAAATCCCTTCTTCCATTTGCTTTAAGTTTAAGGGAAGTTCTATCAAGACTTCCCTTAAACTTAAAAAAATATTTTAAAAAGGAGAAAAAAATGAAAATCGCTATACCTACCCAGGGAGAAAATTTAGAAGCAGGTTTTGACCCTAGATTTGGAAGAGCAGCTAAGTTTATTATTTATGATACAGAAAAAAAGAATACAAAGTTATTAATAATACTCAAAATTTAAATGCCCTTCAAGGAGCAGGTATACAAACAGCTCAAAATATTGCTAAAGAAAAAGTCAGATGCACTTCTAACTTCCAACTGTGGTCCCAAGGCCTTTACTGCCCTATCTCATGCCAAAATAAAAGTATATAAAGTTGAGGCCAAAACAGTTCAAGAAGCAATAGATAAATTTTTATCCAATCAAGTAGAAATACTTAATCAAGCAAATGTAGAAGGACATTGGGCATGATTATAGCTATTGGTTCAGGAAAAGGTGGTACAGGTAAAACCACTATAGCTGTAAATTTAGCTAAATCCCTAGAAGAAAAAATAACTTTACTGGATTGTGATGTAGAAGAACCCAATGCGCAAATATTTATTCAGGGTAAAAAAATAAAAGAGGAAGAAGTTAGTGTCCCTATTCCCTGGGTTCAAGAAGAACTTTGCTCTGAATGCGCTAAGTGTTCTCATATCTGTCAGTTTAACGCTATAGTGTCCTTTAACACTATTCCCTTAATTTTTCCTGAGTTGTGCCATAGTTGTGGTGGCTGTATAAAAATCTGTCCCACTCAGGCCCTGCAGGAAAAAGAGTATCCTCTAGGCGTTATAACTACTTATCAAAAAGAACATATTACTTTGCTAGAAGGAAAACTAAATATAGGCCACCCCATGGCCCCACCTTTAATTAAAAGACTAAAAAAGAATATTTCCAGTTCAATATTAACTCTTATAGATGCTCCTCCAGGTACTTCCTGTCCTTTTATTACTACTGTAAAAAAAGCAGACTTTGTACTTTTAGTCACTGAACCAACTCCTTTTGGCTTAAATGACCTACAATTAGCAGTAGAAACCATAAGAGAATTACAAATACCTTATGGAGTAATAATCAATAAGGATTTAGCTGAAAGCAATTTGATAACTAATTACTGTGAACAAGAATCTATTCCTGTTCTCTTAAGAATACCCAATAATCAAGAAATAGCTAAGATTTATTCTCAAGGAAAAATCTTAATAGAAGAAATTCCCCTTTTTAAACAAAAATTTGTAGATCTGATAAATGAGATAAAAAAGCTCACAGGAGGTAAATAATGGCTGAAAAAGAATGTTCCAGTTGTGATCAAAAAAATAGTTGTAACCAGGATAGTTGTAAACTTGAAGAAGAAAAAAAGTTAGAAAAAAATATTAATAAGATAAAACATAAATTGGTAATTTTATCTGGAAAAGGTGGGGTTGGAAAAAGTACTTTAGCCGTAAATCTTGCTGTAGGTTTGGCTTTAGAGGGTAAAAAAGTTGGGCTCCTGGATGTAGATGTACATGGCCCCTCTGTCCCCAGATTACTTAGCCTAAAAAATACTCTTCCTCATGTGGAAAAGGACTATATGGAGCCCGTATTTTGGAGCAAGAACCTGGCAGTTATGTCCCTAGGTTTTCTACTTCCTTCAGAAAAAGAAGCGGTTATCTGGAGAGGTCCTGTAAAAATGGGGCTAATCAAACAATTTTTAAGAGATGTAGCCTGGGGAGAACTGGATTACCTGGTAGTAGATTGTCCTCCAGGAACAGGAGATGAACCTTTAAGTGTTATGCAGCTTCTAGGTAAAAAAGCCTATGGAATTATAGTCACCACTCCTCAGGAAGTGGCTATAGATGATGTACGTAGATCTATTACTTTTTGTAAAGAGCTGGAAAATCCCATTTTAGGAATTGTGGAAAATATGAGTGGGTTTATTTGTCCCAAGTGTAAAGAGAGAACAGACATCTTCCTAAGTGGAGGAGGAGAAAAACTGGCAAAAGAATTTAATCTCCCCTTACTGGCTAAAGTGCCTTTAGACCCAGAAATAGTAAGAGCAGGAGAAGAAGGATATATTTATATAAAAACCCATCCAGAAAGTGAACCAGCTAAGGAAGTAAACAACATTGTAAAGGAAGCTTTAAAATTAGATGCATAATGCATAAATTTGAGGTAAATAATGTCTAAGCCTAAAATTAAAGAAATTGTTGTTTTAAGTGGTAAAGGCGGTACTGGTAAAACCAGCCTGGTGGCTTCTTTAGCTTCTTTACTAAAAGGAAAATTAGTCCTGGCTGACTGTGATGTGGATGCAGCCAATTTACATCTACTTTTAAAACCCAAAATAAAAGAAAGTCATCCTTTTATTGCAGGAAAACTAGCTCAAATTATACCTGATAAATGCTCAAAATGCGGATTATGCCTGGAAGATTGTAGGTTTGAGGCTATCTACAAACAAAAAACCAACAACCATTTTTTTTACCAGGTAGACCCCATTGAATGTGAAGGATGCGGAGTGTGCGCCTATTTTTGCCCAGAACAAGCCATTGCGTTTAAAGAACAGGAATGCGGACTTTGGATGCGTTCTACCACTAAATATGGTCCCATGATCCATGCTAAACTGCATATAGGAGCAGAAAATTCAGGGAAACTGGTGTCTCTGGTAAGAAAAGAGGCTTACGAACTGGCTGAAAAGAAAAATTTAGAATATGTATTGGTAGATGGACCTCCAGGACTTGGTTGCCCGGTAATAGCATCTCTTACTGGTAGTTCTTTTGCTCTAATAATCACAGAGCCAACCTTATCAGGACAACATGATTTTGAACGGATATTAAAACTTACTAAGCATTTTAAAACTCCTTCTGCCCTTATTATCAATAAATGGGATTTAAATCCCCAGATAGCAGCCAGTATAGAAGAAATGGCGCATCTAAATGATTGTTCTATCATAGGTACTATTCCTTATGATGAAAGTTTTACTAAGGCTCAGCTAAAAACTCAACCTGTAATAGAAGTTAACAAAGCTTTAAAAGATAAAATGGAAATTATCTGGGAAAACATAAATAAAGTAATAAAAAAGTATAATTAAGAACAAGGAGGTATTATGAAAATTGCAATTCCCATGGCCCAAGGACAACTTTGCCCTCATTTTGGCCACTGCGAACAATTCGCTATGTTAGAGGTAAATGAACAAACCAAAGAAATTTTAAGCATTGAATATGTGGAAGCTCCACCCCATCAACCTGGTTTTTTACCCCCCTGGATGAAAGAAAGGAATGTGGATTTAATTATTGCTGGTGGAATGGGAGCTAGAGCCATTGGGCTTTTTGAACAACTGGGCATAAAGGTAATAGTAGGTGCTTCTCCAGATAAGCCAGAAAATATTGTCCAAAAGTATTTAAACAACACCCTGACTACAGGACAAAACCTATGCGATCACTAGTAACAAACACCCTGAAATCTTCAGGGTGTTTACCCAACACTTCTCCAGTACAGCTTACCTTTCTTATTGAGAATACTGCGTCCAATAATTTTTTGTCTGAGCATGGTTTGAGTATCTATGTGGAAGTAGAAGAGAAAAAAATACTTTTTGATACAGGAAGTTCAGCTAATTTTAGCTTGAATGCCAACCAACTCAAAGTAGATTTAAGTCAAACCACTCATATAATTTTAAGTCATGGCCATTATGACCATACAGGAGGTCTAGCCAGGGCTTTGAATATTGCCCCTAAAGCCAAAATAATCCTTCACCCCAATGCTGTAATTCCTAGATATAGTGTAGATGGGAAAAAGGAAGTCAAATTTATAGGAATTAATATAAATAGTAAAAAAGCCTTGCTAAATATAGATGATGAACAAATCATCTGGAATTCAAGCCCTCTTTTCTTGTCTCCTTACCTGGGTATAACCGGATTTATACCCAGAGAGTATGAATCCACAGCCAACAAGAATTTTTTTGAAGATTTAGAATTAAAGAGAAAAGATATTATTCCTGATGAGCAATCCCTGTTTATTCACAAAGAAGATACATTGATTATCCTTACTGGATGTTGCCATGCAGGGATTATCAACACCCTGGAATATATACAATCCTTAACTAAGGCCCAGAAAAAAGAAATAATTTTAATTGGTGGACTTCACCTCTATGGTCATAATGAAGAAGAATTAAAAACTCTTTCAGAAAAATTAAAGAAATATAATTTTAAACTTCTAGTTCCCTGCCATTGTACGGGCAAGCAAGCTATCTCTTACTTAAAGGAAGTGTTTCCCCATAAAGTTTATCCAGGACAAACTGGCCTAAAACTTACCCTTTAACCTCTTTTCCCCGGGTTTAGCAATTTATCCTTGCCAGAAGTATTTTTTTTACTCTAAAATACTTTTCATCACCTTAACCAGGTGGATAAAATATGAAAAAAATCTGGGGAACTTTAGATCCTTTTTTTGAACCTGGGCCCATCCTAGGTAGAAAAGTAGCTAATGGCAATTTTTTAAAATTCTTACTTCTCCACGACTATTTTGATGAATATCATTTTTTCCTACCCTCTCCTAATATCAAAGATTATGTACAGAACTTTTTAGAAGAAAATTTTCCTCTTTCCATTGTAAAAAAAGTAAAGTTATTTTTAAAAACCCAATTACACCACCAAATAAAAACTAATTCTTATTTTTGTTTTCACCTTTCTGACTGTATAAATTACCCTCAATACCTATCTTCTTTTAGAAATTTCTGGCAAAAGGACTTTCCCATAACCTCTATAACCCATAGCCTAAATTATAATAACTTTATTTACAGCTATCTTTCCCATCTAACATCCTCCTGGTCTCCTCAAGATGTCATTATCTCCACCTCTTATTCTGGCAAAAAAGTCTTAAAAAACTTTTACCGTCATCTACAGCAACATTTAGGAATAAAGCCAGAGCTATCTCCTCCTAAAATCAAAGTCATTCCTCTGGGAGTGGAAGAAAAATTTTTTACCTATAAGGAAAATAAACTGAACATACGCCAGAAGTTAGGTCTTCCTCTTACTTCTACCTTACTGCTTTACTTAGGAAGACTATCCCATTCTTCTAAAATGGATATAATACCCCTGCTTAGGGCTTTAAAACAAGCTCAAGACAAATTAAAAGAAAAAATACCTTTAGTTCTGGCTGGACAGGTAAATTTTGAAGAAAAGGTTTTAGAAACCTATCAAAAAATAGCTAATTTTTTAAACTTAGATATTTACATATTTACCAATATATCTGAAGAAGAAAAAATAAATCTATTAAATGCTGCTGACATATTTTTATCTTTAGTAGATAACTACCAGGAGACCTTTGGCTTAAGCATTCTGGAAGCAAAAGCTTCTTCTCTATGTGTGCTAGCCTCTGATTTTGATGGCTATAAAGAATTAATAAAAAATGAAGAAGATGGTTTTTTGATTTCCACCTATGCACCTGAAAACAATCTATTTTTACAATCCTATTCCCATCTTTTATCTGACAATCAAAATGATCTCCTATTATCTCAAAATGTGGGTTTTGATTATAAAAATTTCATGGATACCCTACTTTTAGTCATAAAAAACAAAGAACTTAGAAGAACAATAGGTAATAAGGCCCAAAAAAATGCCCAAAAATATTTATGGTCTAAGATAATTCTAAAGTATATTAAACTTTGGGAAGAGCTAAATGAACAAAAAGTTATAAACAAGGAAGTTCATCCTTTAAGCTTTTCTACCTTTAAGCTTTTTGACCACTATCCCACTACTACTTTAAAACCTGAACAAATTTTGCGGCTATCTAGCTTTGGGCATAAGGTTCTGGCTCAAGAAGATACTCCTTCCCTTTATTTGTTTTTAGAAGACTTTATAAGCCTGGAACAGGTAAATTTCCTTTTACAGAATTTAAGCAAACCCAAAAGTTTGCACCATCTTATTCAGATTTTAAAAAGCCAGTTTGCCCTGCACCAGGAAGAGGGTGCTTTTTTGATCTTTTGGTGTTTAAAACAGGGACTTATAGAGAAAATTTATTAAGCTTTGATAAATGGGCCTATTTTTTTCTGGATTAAGAAGACTTTTTTGTTTAAGGAAGGCCAGGTTTTGAACTTATCCTAACCTTTCCTTTAGGGGACTAAAATGGATTTTAAACTTTTTCTGTCCACTTTTGCCACTTTATTCCTGGCTGAGCTGGGAGATAAAACTCAGCTAGCTTGCGTTTTACTCACAGCCCAAAGCAGAAAGCCCTGGACTGTTTTTTTGGGCTCATCCCTGGCCCTGGTTTCAGTAAGTCTTTTAGGGGTGCTTTTGGCTGATTTTATTTGTAATTTTTTACCCACAGCCACAATCAAAAAAGTGGCTTCACTTGGCTTTATAGTAGTGGGTCTTCTTATGTTTTTTGAAAAAATCTAGAAAAGAGGTAAGTGTAACCCATGAATGTTTTTGATGTGTTTTTTTATTTATCAATGGTGGCAGGCTTTTTAATGGCCTTTAACCTTGGAGCCAATGACGTAGCCAACTCCATGGCTTCAGCAGTGGGAGCCAGGGCTATTACTGTGAAACAGGCCCTGTTTATTGCTGGTATTTTAAATGTAGTAGGAGCGGTTTTTTTTGGCGCTCAGGTAACAGCTACCATAAGTAAAGGTATTATCAATCCTAGTAATATTAGCGATCCCAAGCTCATCATGCTGGGCATGTTTGCTGCGCTTATTTCTGCAGGTTTTTGGGTCCTAGTTTCCACTTTAAGTGGGTTGCCGGTTTCTTCCACTCACTCCATTGTAGGTGGCATTTTTGGCTTTGGACTGGTAGTAGGCGGTCCCAATGTAGTCAACTGGGGAAAAATGGGAGGAGTGGTTTTATCCTGGATTATTTCTCCTTTTTTTGCTGCTCTAATTGGATTTTTTGTCTTTTCTCACATTCGAAAATACATACTTTTTCAAAAAGACTACTTAGAAAAAGCCAAGATATGGGCACCACGCTGGATAGGTATAACCTTTGCCCTTATCTGTGGTTCCTTTTTGTACAAAACACCTGCAGGAAAAAACCTACATCTTGTCTGGTACCAATCTCTTTTAGTTATTATTTTTACAGGACTTATCTTCTGGATAATAGGTAGGTTTATAATCAGAAAACTTTTTGCTGAAACCATAAAAAGTGCAGAAAGTGTAGAAGAAATATTTAGACGCCTCCAAATCCTAACTTCCTGTTATATGGCCCTATCTCACGGAGCCAATGATGTAGCCAATGCTGTTGGACCAGTAGCAGCAGTATATCTCATAGCCAAACTCCACACCTTTTCTCCAACTGCCCAGGTTCCAATATCCTTTTTACTTTTAGGAGGGGTAGGTATTGCCACAGGTATTTATTTATTGGGGCGTAAAGTAATTGCTACTGTGGGTAAAAAAATAACCACTTTAACCAATACCAGAGGTTTTGCCGTGGATTTTGGGGCAGCCACTACCGTTCTTCTGGCTTCCAACCTGGGCCTTCCTGTCTCCACTACCCACTCAGCAGTGGGTTCAGTAATTGGAGTAGGTTTGGCCAGAGGATTTTCAGCGGTAAACTTTAAAATACTCTGGAAAATTTTCTTATACTGGATTTTAACAGTACCTTTTGCAGCCTTAACCACTATTATATTTTTTCAAATTTTAAAATGGATAGTATATTAATCAGGAGGTATATATTATGAAACTATTAAAACTTCCCCTATTTGGTCTTTTGGCTCCCAAGTCTCCTATGGAAAAGTTAATAGAACACTACGATAAAATAGCAGGTTGTATAAAAATTATTAAAGAATCTTTAGAGTGCTATGTATCTGGTGGAGGAGCTTGTCGAGAATTTGTTGAACTTACTAAAGAAATAGATGAAATTGAAAATCATGCTGATAAAATAAAACGTAATATTCGCAATCATTTGCCCAGAAGTATGTTTATGGCTGTAGATAAAACTCTATTTTTAAACTATACAAAATCTCAAGACAATATTTTAGACTCTGCTCAAGATGCCTTACAATGGCTTGGAATGCGTCAGGTAAAAATAAGTGAAGAATTTCAAAAAGACCTTATCTTTTTAATTGATGAAGTAGCAACCATTACTGAACTTTTAGGACCAGCTTTAAAGGCAACTATTGATTTAGTTCATGGAGAAAATTTGGATAGAGAAGGGACAAAAGAGCACTATCGTAAAGTAAGAAGGGAGCGCCACAATATTCAAAGGACCAAAAGAGAACTGACCATGAAAATTTACAACTCTGATTTGGATTTTAAAGATATTTACCAGCTCATTCACTTTGTTCAATGTATAGATGACATGGCTCATAACTGTGAAAATTGTGCAGATATTCTAAGGGCAATGATTGCTAGATAATGTTTAGACGTTGTCTTGGCCTTTTACTTTTAATTTTTTTTAGTTACCTGGCTACAGCCAATGGAGAAGAACTTCCCTGGCATTTAGAAGCAGACAAACTCTATGCCAGCGAAAAAGGAGGTTATATAGAAGGTTTTGGGCAGGTAATGCTCACCAGAGGAAAAGACTATCTTTTTGCAGACTATATCCGCTATTACAAAGACACCAACTGGGCCTATTTAAAGGGTAAAATAAAAATCAAATGGCAAGATGATTATCTGGAAGGAGAAGAGGCAGAGTTTAATCTAAAAGATAAAGTGGGCTGGGTAAAAAAGGGGAAAATTTTTATCTCTCCTGAACATATTTATATCTATGGAGATTATTTAGAAAAAAAGGTCAAAATATTTATAAGTTTGAAGAAGCTACGCTTACCAGTTGTGATGGCACACACCCTGCCTGGTCTTTAAGCACCAAGTCTGGAGAAATTACCTTAGAAGGTTATGCCAAACTCTGGCATCCAAAGTTCAGGGTTAAAAACACACCAGTACTTTACTCTCCCTTTTTACTAGTTCCAGCCAAGACCAAAAGACAAAGCGGCCTACTCATCCCTGAAATAGGCTCTTCTTCCAAAAAGGGATTTAATTATAACCAGCCCTATTACCAAGTCATCAATGCTGAGCAAGACCTAACCCTTTTTGAAAACTACTATTCCCTGAAGGGAATCATGCACGGCCTGGAATACAGGTTTACCCCCAATGTCCAAACCAAGGGTTTGCTTAGAGGAGATTATTTGTACGACTCCAAAATAGCTACCACTGAAAACGACGAAGAATCTGAATTTCAAGACGATGGCCTTATCAGGCCTAACCACGACCGTTATTGGTTGCGGGGTAAAATAGATTCTTTTCTCTTTGATCCAGAGTGGAAACTCAAACTGGATCTGGATTATGTCTCAGATCAAAATTATTTAAGGGAATTTAAAACAGGACTTTCTGGTTTCAATCAAAGCAGGACTAATTTTTTAAATGAATTTGGACGCGATATAGAAGAAACAGATGATTTGACCAGGACCAATACCTTAAGCTTATTCCATTCTTTTGAAAATTTTTCTCTTACAGGTAAAGTTGTTTATATCGAAAACTTAAACTACAAAAATCACAACCTCCCGGCCAGTAAAGACCCCACAGTACAGCGCCTGCCAGAGCTGGATTTAAGTTTTTACAAAACTCCTCTTCCCTATTTAGGTCTGGATGTAGAAGGAAATTTGGATACGGTTTATTTCTGGCGGGAATATGGAACCAAAGGAGAAAGGATAGATATCTATCCCAAAATAAGTAAGACTTTTAAACTCTGGCACACTACTATTATCCCCAAACTGGGTTTTAGAGAAACCCTTTATCTCATCGATAGATTTGAAAATGAAAGTACTCTCATAGATCAAAACAGTCATATTCAAGCCAGAAACATCTATGACTTTAATCTTGATACCTACACAGAACTCTTTAAAGTCTACGACCTGCAGGACTCGCCTTTAACCGAAGGAGAAAGCCATTATAGCAAACTCAAACACAATTTAAAGCCAGAAATTATCTATAGTTTTAGACCAGAAAAAGACCAGAGAGAACTCCCCTATTTTGACTCTGTGGATAGGCTGGGGCCAGAAGAAGAACTTACCTATTCCCTGACCAATCTTTTTACCCTGCGTAAAGACACCTTGAGTAATGGCACCTTGCAAAAAGAATATCTTGATTTTTTGCGCTTAAAGCTGGAGCAAAGCTATAACTTTAGAGAAGCCAGAAGAAATAATGACCTTGAGGAGTATCCCAGGCGTCCTTTTTCTGACCTTCTCCTGGAAGCCAATCTAAATTTTAACTCTTACTTTAGTTATACAGGTAACACCTATTATTCCTTTTATTTAAAAAAAATCACTGAACACGAACATACCCTAAGACTTACTTATCCAGAAAAATTAAGTGGCTTTTTTAGTCTGGATTTTGAAAGGGAAATAGATGAATATACCCGTAAACGCACTGAAGAAGTAAAAATTCTTAAATGGGGAGGAGATATTCTCTTTATTCCTCGCTGGAAAATCTCCCTCCTCTTTAGACACGATTTGGTAGCAGATAGAGACCTGGAAAAAACCTTAATCCTTACTTACCTGCATCAATGCTTTAGTCTGGAGTTCACTTTCTCCAGAACCGATTATGAAGACCGTTTCCAGGTTATGGTCAATCTGCTCAATCTTGGCTCCTTTGGGGGAAAATAATGCTCCGTCCCTCCATAAAAGTCCTGCCTCCAGAAGTACAAAACCAAATTGCAGCAGGAGAAGTAGTAGAAAGACCAGCTAGTGTCTTAAAAGAACTCCTGGAAAACAGTTTGGACGCCCTGGCCACTTCCATAAAAGTCTATCTCCAAAGAGGTGGGTTAGAGCTCATCCAGGTAGAAGATAATGGAGTGGGCATCCCGGAGGAAGAACTGGAATTAGCCCTTACCAGACATGCTACCAGCAAAATCTCCTTTTTCCCCGACCTGCTTTCCATCTCTACCTATGGTTTTAGAGGGGAAGCCCTTCCTTCCATTGCCTCAGTATCTCAGCTCAGTTTAAGCTCTAAAACTCTAGAGCAGGAAAGTGGCATGGCTGTAGAGGTCCATTTTGGACAGCTTTTAAAAAAATACCCCTTAAGCCATCCCCCTGGAACCAGAGTCAAAGTGGAAAACCTTTTTTTAAATGTACCTGCCAGGCTAAAATTCTTAAAAACTCCTGCTACTGAGAAAAATAAATGTATCCAGGCCTTTATTCGGGAAGCCTTGCCGCACACCCAGGTGGAATTTCTTTTATTTGTTGAGGGAAAAGAGCATTTACACTTTTACAAGCAGGAAAAGCCCTTATTGCGCCTTCAAAAAATCTGGCCTGAATCCATAACCCAAAATCTCTTAGACTTTAATCTGAAAAAGAAGATATAACCATTTCTGGATATACCAGTAAGCCAGAATCCATCCAGGCTAGAGCAAATAGAATATTTGTATATGTCAACAATAGGCCTGTGCAGGATAAAATTATTTTAAAAGCCATTAGAGAAGCTTATGCAGGAAAAATTTTACGCAATGAATTTCCCCAAACCCTTCTATTTATCCACATTCCTCCAGAATTGGTGGATGTAAATGTACACCCAGCAAAAACAGAAGTGCGTTTTACAGAAGAAGGTCTAATTTTTAGCCTGGTCAAAAAAGCTTTAGAACAGGTTTTAAGTCCTAAAATAACCTATTCTTTTGAAGTAAAAGAAGAGATAAAGCCAGCTCTAATGGATAAAAAAGAATTTTCTTTACCTTTAACAGAAAAAGATATTTCTGAAGTAAAAGAAGTTGCTGAAAATAAAGCTCCCTACACTCCAACCAGTTTGGAAGAAAAATACTCTGAACCTGCCCAAAAAGATAATTTAATTTATCTGGGACAAATAGATTCCACCTATTTACTCTTAAAAGATAGGGAAAATTTTTTACTTTTAGATCAACATGCTGTACATGAACGCATTTTGTTTGAAGAGTTAAAAAACAAAAAAATTGAAAAAAAACATTTGCTTTTACCTCTAACTATAAAACTCTCTCTATCTGAGCAGGAATGCTTTCAAGAACTTTTTGGCTATTTAAGTGAACTTGGATTTAGTGGCGAATTAAAAGAAAATATCCTGCACTTAAAAACCATACCAGGCTTGCTTACCCCAGAACAAAGCACCTCTTTTCTCAAAGAAATATTGGTGAAAAAAATAGATAAATACGAAGAGCTATTAAAGATTATGGCCTGTAAAGGAAGTATAAAGGCCAAAGCCACTTTAACTACAGATGAAGCCCTGGGTCTTATTTTAAAATGGCAAAGATGCCCCAACAACTCCTTTTGCCCCCACGGAAGACCTACCTCTCTCCCCCTTAGGGCAGAAATGTTTCATGCCCTTTTTAAGAGAACTTAAGTTTATAAAATGTAGTTATTTTTAATATCAAAAAACATTAATAGATATAAAGCAAATTTTTTCTAATCAAGAGTTTAAAAGTAAAAAAAATGATGCCAAATAAACTTAATGATGGAAAAATCAATTTCTTTATTTTGTAGCTAGGGCCTTTTCAGATTCTAAAACTTTTGCGATCTATTTTTTGAAGGAAAGAATATTATTTTTTAGGGTATCCCAGATAGATTCTATATCAATACCAAAATAATCATAGATCAAAACATCTTGAAAACCTGCAGCTTCTTTCCATTCCACATCTGAATATTTTATTTTTATTTATAAAGGAATTCTTTTTACTACTTCACCAATTACTTCAAAATTTCTTATGACTGCATCAACCACCATCTCATTTTTGCAAAACTCATCAAAAGAAATGTTGTTTGTATACCTTTCTATCTTTTCAATGCAAATTAAAATATCTTCTATAAAAAATATATACTCCCTTTATTTAGACATACTCAACCTCACTAAGAATCATTTTCCGCAGTCTAGATTTAAGCGCATTTTTTATAACAATATCTACTTTCCTCTCCAAAAGTTTTTCAAGATAGCATTTTAGTTCAATATAATTAAAAAAATCTTTATGACCTTTTTAAATTCCACAAGAATATCTACATAACTATTTGAAGACTACTCTCCTCTAACAAATAACCCGAGTATCCCTATTTCTTTAACATAAAAAACTTTTTTTATATATTCTTTATTCTCTCTTAATTTTGTCTCTATTATGTTTACATCTATTCTATTATTCATATTTTAATCTAACCCTTTAAAGAGTATTAAATATATTTATAACCAAATTTTTTAAAATTTGTTAACATATTATTATAACTTACTTTACAATTTTTTTATATCTAATTATAAAATTAATTTTAGCTCAAAAAAATAAATATAACATTGTGGTATTAGAGATATATACTTTACAACATCTATCATTAAACAATCAAAAAACTATATACAGTTTTAAACTACTAATTCACTATTCACGGTTTACAGCTAAGAATTCAAAGAGATTAATTGCTATTTCAGATTGGTAAAAACTTAAGGCAACAAAGCTGGCTAATATTTCTTATAACCTCATTTTAATTTTATTATCTAAGTTTATTATTTTGATAACAAAAACTTGTCAATAAAAATTTCGCCAAAGGCTATGTCATTTTATCCAGCAAGCAACCAGTTTGTAGTGGTGGTCATCAACTAAATTAAAGTCTACTGTAAAGACTGGATCTGGATTGCAAACATTTTCAAACCAACACTCTGGATATTTTAAGGATACAAAAAACTGGTTAAATACACTTTTTTAATATTACCAGAAGAGTAAACCATAAAAAAATCTCTTACCGGCCAGATTGAAATTTTCCCTTTCCCCGAGGAGTCAGTTTAACAAGATAATAGGAATAATACACCCCTCATCTCAGCCAGACTAGGTGACATCTTTTCTGATATATTGGGCCTTGGAAATTTGACTATTTTAGAAAAAAGTTTAAATAGTTCTGCAAGAGATAAAACGCCAATGGACAAAACATCTATTTTTGATAGAAGTATTTTTAAAATGAGTAATGAGGTATCGTCTCAAATTAGCAGAAGAGGATCTTTTACTAAGACCGACATTGACAATAGGACTAATATATTAGCTAATTTTATAAAAAGTATATGTCCATTTTAAAAACGCAACAATCGGGTGCACGTAGGCTCCCAATCAGCTAAGGTATTTGGTTTTGTTTCATAATGGCAAGTGAATAATGAGGTTAAGTGAAAAACAGAGAGATGATTAAAACTTGCTATATCATAGCTGGACCAAACGGAGCTGGTAAAACTACGTTTGCAGAAGAATTTTTGCCAAAGGATGCTAAATGTTTAAATTTTATAAATGCCGATTTGATAGCAACAGGATTATCTCCATTTCGACCTGAAGTAGCAGCAATAAGGGCTGGCAAATTGATGCTTGAACTGATAGACCGATGCATTCAAAAAGGAGAATCATTTGCTTTTGAAACCACATTATCTGGAAGAACTTATACCAAGAAAATCAAATATATGAAGGCGAAAGGTTACAGGGTATTCATTTATTTTTTAAAATTGGCTTCGGTGGATCTGGCAATAGAGCGTGTGAAATTACGTGTAGCTGAAGGGGGCCATGATGTGCCCGTAGAAGACATCAGGCGTCGTTTTCACCGAAGTTGGAAGAATTTTCAGGAGATTTACAAACCTTTGTGTGATGGTTGGGTAGTGTATGATACATCTGGACCTAAACCAATTATTGTTGATAAATCGGGGGGATATAATGGAAAATAAATTTGATGACCATGTCTTGTTAGGACTAAAGGCATTAAAGAGAGCCGCATTTAAGGCTATAGAAGAAGCAAAAAAGAGAAATTTAAAAGTGCCAATTTGGAAAGACGGTAAAATTGAATACATAAGTCCTGAAATAGACACCACACAAAATGCTCCAGTTGACCATCAATCTGCTGCGCTCCATAGCGACAGGTGAACTTGGGGCGGAATTTGTGACCCTGTAACATTATTTGTGTAAATCCGTATTTTGGTTTAAATTAGGATTTAAAGCAAGATTAATTCTATCCTCAAAATAGATATAGAGCTGAGGATAGATTTTTGACCAATTCTTTATAGTACCAGTCCATTTTTTAGATATGTCCTCTATAGCTAGATAGAGGATCTTAAACAGGGAGTCTTGAGTGGGAAAGACTCCCTTATTTTTTGTTACTCTTTTTAGTTTACTATTAAAGCTCTCTATGGGATTTGTGGTGTATATCAGTCTCCTTATTTCTGGAGGATACTTAAATAACGTACTTAATTCATCCCAGTTTCTCCTCCAGGATTTTATTACATGGGGATATTTATGGCCCCATTTTTCCTCAAAATGATTTAGCTTTACCCTTCCCATTTCCTCAGTAGGAGCTGAGTAAATTTGCTTTAAATCCTTGGCTAATTCTTTTCTGTCTTTATATGATACAAATCTTAGAGAATTTCTTACCTGATGGACAATGCATCTTTGAATCTCTGAATGTGGAAATACTGCTTTTATGGCCTCACTAAGGCCTGGTAAACCATCTATGCTAAAAATCAAAACATCTTTAACCCCTCTGTTTCTTAGCTCATTTAAAACATTTAGCCAGAATTTAGCTGATTCCTTTTCCTGTATCCATAAACCTAAACATTCCTTCTTCCCTTCCATATTTATGCCTATCATGGCATACACACATACCTCTTTTACTATCCCTTCTATACGCAATTTATAAAACAAACCATCTAAAAATACTATGGCATACAAAGAATTAAGAGGCCTATTTTGCCATTCTACTGCCCTTTCTAAAACCTTTTCTGTTATCCTGCTTATACTCTCTGCTGAAAATTCCACTCCATAAATAGATCCTAAATGCTCTTGTATATCTCTAGTACTCATCCCCTTAGCATACATAGAAATAACCTTTGATTCTAATCCTGTTATATCTGTTTGCCTCTTCTTTACTACTTGAGGATCATATTCCCCTTTCCTATCCCTGGGAACTTTTAATTCTATCTCACCAAATGAAGACTTTACCCTTTTAGAATTATAACTATTTCTTGAGTTTTCTGTAGCTTTCTTTGATTTGTCGTATCTTGGATATCCCAAAGTCTCTGTTAGCTCAGCTTGATATATAGTCTCTATAATCTCTTTAACTACTGAATTTAAAACCTCACCTAAGTCCTTCTGATCCCTGAACATCCCCTGTTCATACATCTTCAGTATTGCTTCTTTATTAATAAACATCAGATCCTCCTTTCTAAGGCCTCAAACTCCAATCTCCCCTAGGGAAGCTCGCATATCCTACTTCTAACCTTCTCTCAATACCTCTTACTAACTCATCCCTCATTGCCTTAAAAAGGATTTACACAGTTTATGTTACATAGCCTTAAATGTTTTAATGTCTAAACCTACTAAATGTCACACACTGCGTATATTTTTTTATTGTACACCGTTTTTATTTGTTTTTCATAATCTTCTCTACATATTTTCTATGATTCTCATATCCATTTTTCTCAGGATTATTCAGATCTATCATTTCACCTAGTCCTGTATCAAATATTTGCCAATCATACTTTTTCGCTATTTCAATCAATTCAAAAAATCCATTCTCTCCGTAAATACTAATCATTTTATTGCTTACAGGTTCTTCATCAGCAAAAAAGGTAATAGAATAGTCCTTTCCTTTTATTTCTCTATAAGTTCCATCCTTAACTATCTCGCTGAATGAGCTTTCCAGAATTTGAGTAAAATCAATTGGCTCAAGCTGATTTTCATCAATTTCCTGAATCGAGTCAATTTTTTGTTTTGTATTGAAAAGTATAATATCCCAACTCATTACTGCGCTCCATAATCATTGAATTTTTTAAACTCAGAAAAAGAATCAAACGACTTTTTTCTAATTTTAATGATTAAGATATTTTTTGATGTCTTCATTTTCTATTTCTCCTGGCTTCTTGCCTGTGAATATGAGAAAATTTCGATTATATCTCATATACGACTTGATAGATTTTCTGGAATATTTTCATATAAAAAGTTTTGTATGTAAAGGGATAAAATAGAAATAAGGGTCAATAAAAACAATTTCTCCCAAAAGAACTTGCAGTCTTGATATTAAATTTTCATCATAGAAAACTTCCCAATATTTTCCCGTAGCTCTTCGGCCTGAAATAATTTAACTTTATGTATCACTTCCTGATTGTAAGGAAACCAGATTATAGCTTTATTATTCTTCCTGGGTTCAACCCTAACAGCACGGATTTTTCCTTGCCTTGTCATCTTATAAGGAGTAGATTTTTCTATTTTTAAATATGTTGTGATCTCCTCAAGAAAGCACCATTTCTCCAAAACCTCTCCTCATCGGCTACTCCCCTTTTTAAGCGAAATTTGTCAATAAAGATGTCGCCAAAAGCCATACGATTTTTTCTATCATGCAGCTTTTTTATAATATTACTCATTAACTGGATGATTAAGGTCTACTGTAAGGAGTGAATTTCAATTCCGAATATTTCCAGACCAGCGCTCGAGATGTTTGGAACGAGCCCTTTTGTAAACCTCTTTCCGCTTCTAAAATTTCATTGTCTAAACATGAATATCTTTGAGCAGAAGTCACAACAATTTCAGCCCATTAGTTTCATCTGACAGTGCTGTAAAATAGGCTAATATATCTCTTTAGCTTGAAAAAATTAAAAAATTTTATTTTTTACGATTAAATACTTCTTTTGCCTCTACTTATCTCCTAAATTCTACTTATCCTATAATCTAATGGTCAGTACTACAGCCACTAAAATCAATACAGCTCCCATATACCCCGTAAAGCTTAATACCTCTCCCCAGAAGAAAAATGCCAGTAAAGAAGCTACTACGGGCTCTATAGTGGCTACCATGGAAGCTTTAGAGGCTTCTAGATATTTAAGCCCCTGATAATAACTTAAATAAGCCAGATAAGTAGTAGCAAATCCCAACCCAAATAAAGTAAGTAAGGCTTGATTAGAAGGAAGTGTGCTAGGAAGGAAAAAGAATAAAGGCAAGCAGCCTAAAGGCAAAATATAGGTAAAAATAGTAAAAGAGTTATAGTGGGTTAATATTTTTTTGCCCAAAATATAATATAAAGCATAGGTAAATCCAGAAAGAAGCCCAAAAAAAATTCCTAAGTAGTTAATTTTAACCTGAACATCTTTTCCCGAAAAGGAAATCAGATATACTCCTACCAAAGTTAAAGCCAGAGCGATTAATTTTAAAGGACTAATTTTTTCACCTAAAAAAACTCTGGCTAACACAATTACCCAGGCTGGCGCAGTATAAAGCAACACAGAAGCAAGACTTGCTCCTACCCTGGCTACAGCCAGTTGATAAGAAAGGAAAAACAGGGTTACACAAAAAAAACTAAAAACAAAAAATAAAGGTAGTTCTCTAAGTTCAATCTTAATACTTCTCTTAACCAAAGCATGGACAAAGAAAAAACACCAGCCAAACATGGCCCGATAAAAAGCAGCTTCTAAGGGGGTAACTCCTTGGGCAAAGGCCAGTTTAGCCAGAGGTCCAATGCTTCCCCACAAAGTAGCAGCTAATAAAATAAAAAAATAACCCTGAAATTTACTAAAAGTTTTGCTTGCAATCATATTTTATTTATAAAAAAAGTCTCCCCATTCTGAATGAGGAGACTTTTTAAAATTCATCTATATCTTTTCTTCATTACTCTTTAAAGGCCAATAAAACGGGGCTGGCCACATAAATAGAAGAATAGGTACCAACCAGAATACCAATAAACAGAGCAAAAGCAAAATCATGAATTACTCCACCACCAAAAATAAGCAAACTTAAAACAGCAACTAAAGTGGTACCAGAGGTTAAAATAGTTCTGCTTAAGGTCTGGTTAATACTTTTGTTGATAGTTTCTGCAAAAGATGAAACTTTTTTATCTTTTAAATTTTCTCTAATCCTATCAAAAACAATTATAGTATCATTTAAAGAATAACCAACAATTGTAAGCAAGGCAGCTACAATAGTTAAATCAAATTCCTTGCCCAGTAAAGAAAATATTCCTACAGTAATAGTTATATCGTGAATTAGAGCTACTACTGCTCCTAATGCGTATTTTAGTTTTAAATACCAGCATAAAAACAAGGTTATAAGCATGGCAGCCACAATAAGCCAGCTTATGGGGACAGATAATAATTTTAAAATATAAACCCCCAATCCCAAAGCTCCAGCCATAAGGACAGCAATTGCCCACTTATGCTCAAAACGGCCAGAAATATAAATGGCAATTAGCAAAACAGCAAAGAACAAAGCTTCCAGAGCCTTGTTGCGCAAATCAGAGCCCACCTTTGGTCCAACCATTTCCAAACGCTGAATCTCAAAGGATACATCCTGAGGAAGATTTTTTTGTAAAGCTGCACTTACTTCTTTTCTTATCTCTTCACCACTTTGTTTGCCCAGAGAAAGCCTTAGCAAGTATTCATTGTCAGCTTCTGAACCAAAACGCTGCACCACAAGTCCTGGCAGTTTGGCCTGGGCTAAAGCCTTTTTGACTTCTTTTACTTCTATGTTCTTAGAAAATTTTACCTGAACAATTACTCCACCGGCAAAATCTATTCCATACTTGGGTCCACCCTGAACCAGCAGGGAAATAATACCAATCAAGATTAAAATTCCTGAAAGTAAAAAGGCAATTTTTCTGAGCCCTATAAAATCAAAGTTAGTATTTGGCTTAATAATTTGTAACCCCATTTCTGCCCCCTTAGATATTTAGAGTCTTAACTTCTTCTTTGCTGGAGAGCCACCAATCAAAAATAGCCCTGGACACAAAAATTGCAGTAAACATGGATGCCAAAATACCCAGAGTAAGAGTTACAGCAAAACCTCTAATGGGTCCTGTTCCAAACTGGTAAAGAATAATAGCTGCAATTACAGTGGTAACATTGGCATCTAAAATAGTCAGAGTTGCTCTGGAAAACCCTTCTGCTATGGCCTTGCGGGGAGTAAGCCCCTGCCTTAATTCTTCCCTAATCCTCTCAAAAATCAAAACATTGGCATCTACAGCCATACCAATGGTTAAAATAATACCAGCGATACCAGGCAGGGTTAAGGTAGCACCAAAAGCAGCCAGACCAGCCAAAATCAAGATCAGGTTAAAAATGAGAGCAGTATCTGCAATCAATCCTGCAAAGCCATAATAAATCAACATAAAAATTACCACCAGAGCACCACCCAGCAAGGCAGAAAAGACACCTTTTTGAATGGATTCCTGTCCCAAAGAAGGCCCAACACTTCTTTCTTCTAAAATCTTGACTGGAGCAGGCAAAGAGCCAGCTCTTAAGACAATGGCCAGGTCGTGAGCTTCATCAGTGCTAAAATTACCTGTAATGCTCGCCCTACCCCCAATAATTTTTTCTTGAATTACAGGAGCAGAATAAACCTTGCCATCTAAAACAATAGCCAATCTCTTGTTTACATTTTCACCTGTAATGCGTTCAAAGATTTTAGCTCCTCTAGCATTAAAGGAAAGGGAAACATAAGGACGTCCAAAAGAATCAAAAGCCACATTGGCAGTGGTAATGTATTCTCCTGTTAGCAAAGGAGTATCTATCAAAACAATGGGTTGCTTACTTTCCTCTCCAGAGGGTAAGGTTTTATATAAGTAATAAATTTTTCTGCCTGGAGGTAAAATGTTTTGCTTGACCTGTTCTAAGCCCACGCTGTCATCTACCAGCATGAATTCCAAATGAGCAGTCTTGCCTATCACCCTGATAGCTCTATCTGGATCTTCTAAACCAGGAAGTTGAATCTGAATTCTATTGTCAGCTTGTTTTCTAATATCAGGCTCAGCAACGCCAAATTGATCTATACGGTTACGAATGGTCTTTACTGCCTGATCCAGAATCATTTTGCTTTGTTGTTCTTTATACTTTTCTTTAAAGGCCAGAACATAAACCAATTGCTCCCCTGACCTTTCCTTTTTAATTACTCGCACCATGGGAAAGTATTTTTGCAATAAATCATCTAACTTTTCCTGGTCAGAGCTCTTAAGTAGAGAGAAACTTAAAAACCCTTCCTTGGTTAAAAGAGGTTTTAAAATAAAAATTTCTTTATCTCTTGCCTCTTCTCGAATATCTTCTCCCAGTTGAATCAAAGAATTTTTCAGGGCAGTTTCCACATCCACGCCCAGAGTAAGATGGATGCCACCTTTTAAATCCAGTCCCAGGTTTATCTGGTTGGAAGGTAAAAATTGGGCCAAAGAAGAATTTTTTACTCCAGGAAGAGAAGGAAGAGTATAAATAATACCAAATAAAAGTACTACTAAAATCAACAAAAAACGCCATCTAATCCCCATGCTCATAGACTTCTACCCCTTTTAACGTTTTTAAACAAAAAAAGCCTGGCTTTAAAACCAGGCTTTCTTAACCAAAAAACTTTATTTTGGCTACTTTTTCTCTTTGCCTTTTTTTTGCGCTTTTTCTTCCTTTCTTTCCGGATTGGCCAGGCCTGCGATATATCCTCTATTTACCTGCAATTCCACTCCATCTGCCACCTGAATCGTAATAACATCTCCATCAATATCCACAATCCTACCATACAGGCCACCACCAGTCATCACTCTGTCACCCTTGCGCAAACTAGCCAGCATCTCTCTATGTTGTTTGGCCTTTTTTTGTTGAGGACGAATAAGCAAAAAGTAAAAAATAGCAAACATTAAGATTAAGGGCAAAAAGGCCCCTAAAGGACTACCCTGTTGACCTTGAGCCCCACTTTGGCCCATGGCATAAGCAATACTTACCAAATCCATAACTCCTCCTAAATTTTTTCCTAAGTTAAAGTCTTTTTACTTAGGGTTATTAAAAGCAGAAAGTCAACTCCTTTTCAGTTAAAAATTTAGAGAGGAGTAGGTCCGAGTTTTTTTCAAGGGGAGTTTGTACTTCTTTGCCTGTTCTGGAAATAATTTTTACTTCTATCTCCACCTCTTTATTTTCTCTTTTTAAGGCTTCCTTTAATAAGGCAAGTAAGCCAGCACAACAGGGAACTTCCATCTGGAAAAGGGTAATTTTGCGTAATTCATTGTGCCTTATAATCTCCTGAAACTTTTCCAGATACTGAACTGTATTGCTAAGCTTAGGGCACCCCAAAAGCACTGCCTTATTTTTTAAATTTAATTTAAAAAAATCTGGCCAGGCCGGGGGAACACAATCAGCAAAAATATAAACTTCTCCAGATTTAAAAAAAGGAGCCTGGCTGGGAACCAGGGGGATTTGAATGGGCCAATGGGGAAGAAAGGACTCTTCACTACTGACAGATACCTGTTTGGTAGAAGGACAGGACTTAGTTGCAAGCCTTTTCTTTACTTCCTCTTCGGAAAAGGGTTCAGCTTCCCTTTCTATTAGTTTTAACGCCCCTGTGGGACAATGCCCTAGACAAGCACCCAGGCCATCGCACAGGCGATCGGCAATAACCTTTGCCTTACCATTTATTATTTGCAAAGCTCCTTCTGCACAGGAAGGGATACATTCCCCACAACCTGTACATAGCTCTTCGTCAATAAAAATAATTTTTCTCTTCATTTTAAGGCCTCCTCCTTTTGGGTTGGCCTCTTTTTAAGTAAAAAAATATAACTTAGCTTTGACCTAAATCAAAAAAAAAATAAAAAAGGGCAAAGTAATAATACTTTGCCCTCATCAAACTAGCTTATAGGCTAATTTTTTTAATCGTCATAATCTCCATCACCCGCATGGGTGCGCAGATTCTCCATTGTCTTTATTTTTTCTACGGTCCAATCTGCTGGATTTTCAATTTGAGTAGCTTTGGGGCCTAAATTGGCACTTCCAGCCTCTAAAAGAAGCTCCTTGGCAATATCTGCTGTATCCTGGGCATTAAATACATTCACCAGAAGGTCATAGGTAAACTCTTCCACTGCTTTGGTCATACGCTCCCTTATCTCTCTGGGTTCGCTTAAAAACTTCATTTCAAAGGGTAAATTCAACCACTTGTAATTTTTAGGAGCCCAGCCCTTTTCTTTGGCATAAGCCACCATTTCCTGCCAAAGCTCCTCGCTTAAACCTTTACCTTCTTCCTTAATCAATTCCTTGTTTTCGTCCAGCACGGCATTGCCATATTCATCCACTTTAACTCCCCAGGCTAGCATCTGTAAGGCTGTAGCTACATTGGCTTTGGTGGTAGCAGTTTTGGCTGCAATCTCCCTTAACCTATCAGAATTGTTTCCAGAAGTACCGTGTTGGGCCCCAGAAATTTTATAAGGCTCCAGGGCCTTATGTATCCTGGCAGTTAAATCCACCTGAATTCCAGCATCACTATCCTGAATACCATGGGTGGTACCATTGTTTAAAGCAATCCAATCAGGAAAAATACCATGGGCATTTAAACCCTTGATTAAAAATAGGGCTTCCTCAGGAGTGGAAAGGCCTTCTTTACCTTTAATTTCACCTACTTCTGTTTCATAACCTGCCCATTCTGGTACATATTTGGCCAATTCTATGTTGGCCAAAAGATTTTCTGTATCAGGCAAATGTGAAGCATCAATGGCAATAGAAGTGATGCCAAAATCAAAAAGAGAAGGAATTTGTTTTCTGGCCAATTCTATGTCTTTGTCATTTTTGATGGTAAAATGATCAGCATGGATAGCTATAGGTATGGTAACTCCCAGTTCATTGGCCACAGTATCTACAAACCTGGCCAGATTCCACATATTGATGTGGCAATAATTGCTTTCAGACTTGGCAATTTCCACAATAATAGCTGCATTGGCCCTTTGGGCAGCCAATAAAACCCCTCTTAAAACAAAGTAATTACGGCAATTAGCCGCAATGGTCATGGCCTTACCTTTTTTTAACATGGCCCTATCAATGACCTTGCCACTTACCAAAAGGGCTTTGCTATGGGGAAAAAGCTTTTTTATATTTTCAGGTCTACCAATTTCCAAAAGTCTGGCATAGCTATCACTCATATGACTACCTCCTTGGTTTGCTGGTTCTTTATTTTTTGTCCCTTAAACCCTACTTTTCTGCCTGAAAAAAAGCTTTTGGCAAGGTTTAGAAGACTTGCCAAAGACCTAAAACTTGGGCAAGTTAAAGCTCATTGTTTATTATTTAAAGGACTACATATGCTTAAACTGCAAGAGGTAAGTAAACACTTTGGCGGAGTAAAAGCCATTCAAAAAGTATCCTTTGAATTACAAGCCAATACTATCTTTGGGCTTATTGGCCCCAATGGTGCAGGCAAAACCACTTTATTTAACCTCATTTCAGGCACCTTAAAAGTCAGTAAAGGAAAAATCTATTTTCAAAACCAGGATATAACCCACCTCCCTGCCTATAAACGCAGCCGTTTGGGTATAACCAGGACCTTTCAAAACTTAAGCCTGTATCCAGACCTTACCTGCCTGGAAAATGTACTTCTGGGTGCTGCTTCCTGGATAAGGCCCAAGCTAAAAGATTTATTTGTTTTTAATTCCAGGGAATATAAACAACTCCAAAAACAAGCCAGGGAATTTCTGGATTTGGTTGGCTTGAAAGAAAAAGAAAAGCTTTCTCCCAGTCAACTGTCTTATGGCCATCAGAGGAAACTGGAAATTGCCAGATGTTTGATGAGCAAACCCCGGCTCCTTCTGTTAGATGAACCAGCAGCAGGCCTTAACAACCAGGAATCTCACGAACTGGCCAATTTACTTGCTTTTCTCAAAAAAGAACTTAACCTGACTCTACTTATAATAGAGCACGATATGGATATAATCATGTCCATATCAGATGAGATACTGGTACTTATAGAAGGCAAACCCTTTATCCAGGATACACCCAAAAATGTTCAAAAAAATCCAGAAGTAATTAAGGCATACCTGGGTGAGGAAGATATCTTTGCAGATATTGCTTAAAAACAAAAGAGGTAAAAGATGCAACGAGTAGTTATTATTGGAGGAGTGGCCTTAGGGCCCAAAGCAGCCTGCCGTTTTAAAAGGCTGGAACCTGAAAGTGAAGTGATTATCCTGGAAAAGGACAGGTTCATCTCCTATGGAGGATGTGGAATTCCCTTTTATCTCTCTGGTGAAGTAAGTGATATTAAGGAACTCCAAAGCACTTCCTATCATGTACTAAGAGATGAAAACTTTTTTGAACAGGCCAAAGGAGTCAAGGTCCTAACCCAGGTAGAAGCTCAAAAAATAGACCGCAACTCCAAAAAAGTTTTGGCCTTTGACCATAAAAACCAAGAGGAAAAGATATTTCCCTATGATAAGCTGGTCCTGGCCACTGGAGCCTTTCCCAGAAAATTGAATTTACCTGGAATAGACTTAGAAAACATTTACGCAGTAAAAAGTTTAGGCCAGGCCCTTAAAATCAGGGAAAAAATAACCCAGGGCGTGGAAAAGGCCGTGGTTATTGGTGCTGGTTTTATTGGCCTGGAAATCGCCTATGCTTTAACTGACCTCTGGGGAATTGAAACTTCTATTGTAGAAATAAGCCAACAAATTCTACCTGGTTTTATCAGCCCAGAACTGGCCCAGGTAGCTCAAAAACATCTGCAAGATCAAGGGGTAAACCTCTATTTATCTGAACAGGTACTTGAATTTAAAGGAGAAAATTCAGTAAAAGAAGTTATAACCAACAAAAGGACCCTGTCTGCAGACCTGGTTATTTTAGCTACAGGAGTAATTCCAGATTCCAGACTGGCCAAAGAAGCAGGCCTGAAAACTACTTCCTGGGGTGGAGTGATAGTAAATGAATATCTGCAAACCTCTGACCCCAATATTTATGCGGGTGGAGATGTTGTTGCCTTAAAACATCTGATTACTCAAGAATACGCCCACTTTCCCTTAGGCTCTCTGGCCAATCGCCAGGGAAGGGTTATAGGAAGCAATTTAGCTGGCTACCAACAGACCTTTGCTGGAGCCTGTGGAACCTTTATTTTAAAACTCTTTGACCTGACCATTGCTGGAAGTGGTTTAAGCCTGGAAAGGGCGAAAAAAGTGGCTTTAAGGCCCAAAGCGGTCTGGCTCTGCAGTTTGACAAGGCTCATTTTTATCCAGAAAAAGACCTTATCCTTTTGGAACTGGTAGTTGAAGAAAAGAACGAAAGGGTTTTGGGCATTCAGGGCATAAGCTCCAATGGTGATAGCCTCAAAGCACGCATAGATGCGGTAGCCAGTCTTTTGCCTTTTTACCCCACCCTAAAGCACATAAGCAACTTAGAAGTGGCCTATTCTCCCCCCTATGCTGCTGCCATGGATATAGTCAATGTGGTAGCTAATGTCACAGAAAATATTCTGGAAAACAGAAACAGGGGAGCCTTACCAGAAGAAGTAAAAGCCTTTTTAGAAAAATCCTTACAGGATAAGCAAGGAATAGTGCTTGACTGTAGAGGAGAAGACAACGCCAAACCCTGGATAGAAAAGTACGGAGACCTCTGGCTTAATATTCCAGCTGAAAACTTAAGGGCCAATCTGGATAAAATTCCCAGAGATAAGGAAATTTTGCTTGTATGTAATACTGGGGCAAGGTCTTATGAAGCCCAACTAATTTTAAACAAAGCTGGTTTTAAGCAAACCAAAAATGTCCTGGGAGGAATGGGGTTCTTACTCAAATATGGCCTTAACCTTTAACCTTAAGGATGAATCATTATGCTCTGCACCTATGAAAATCAATTCTTAGAGGAAGCAGAATTAAGACAAATTCAACTGGAAAGGCTGCAAAGCACCTTACAAAGGATTCAAAGAAATGTGGCCTTTTACCAGAGAAGGTTTAAAGAAATAAACTTTGACCCAGATGAATTTTCTTCTCTTAAGGACCTGGAAAAACTTCCCTTTACCACAGAAGAAGACCTATCCAGAGCCTATCCCTATGATATGTTTGCCATTAACCTGCGACACATTGTGCGCATCCATTCCACCACAGGTAAAGACAAGGATCCCATTGTTATTGGCTTTACAGAAAACGACCTGAAAGCAATCGCCAGCCTGGTCTTAAGGACCTATCAGAACTTTAATTTAAGTAGCGAAGATGTTTTCCAAATAACCTTAAACTATGGTCTGGGTACAGCTGCCTTTTCCTTTCACGAAGGAGCCCACTTACTCAAAGCTTCTACCATTCCAGCTTCAGCAGGGCGCACTGAAAAACAAATCAAAATGATGCTTGATTTTGGCACCACCTGCCTTATTGCCACTCCCAGTTATCTCAAAATTCTAAAAAATAGACTGAGCCAGAATATCTATCCCTTGGCCAAACTGCGCCTAAAAACCATTTTAAGCACTGGAGAGCCTCTGGAAGATTCTTTAAAAAAAGACATTGAGGAGTTTTTTCAAGCCCAGGTCTATGATATTTACGGGCTTAGTGCAGTCTTAGGGCCAGGTATTGCCTATCAATGTCCTCAAAACAGACACTTACACCTAGCAGAAGACGTAATTTTAGCAGAAATCATTGACCCCAACACCTTAAAACCTCTTCCTCCTGGGGAGTATGGAGAATTGGTACTTACCACTTTGGTCAGTGAAGGCTTTCCCCTTTTACGCTACCGTACCGGGGATAAAACCATAATTATACCCAAGAAGTGTTCCTGTGGCAGGACTTTTAAAATCATAGAGCCCATAAAAGAACGGGTAGATGATGTACTCATAGTAAAAGGAATAAACATCTCTCCCAAGCGCATAGCCAGTATCCTGGATTCTATTTTGCAAACCCAGGTTGCCTGGAAAATGGAAGTAATAAGGACTGAGGAAAAAGATGAACTGGTCCTAAAAATAGGGATTACAGAAGAACTCTTTTATGACCAGATGAAAAGGCAAAGAGGTCTGGTAGATAACTTGAGACACTCCATTTCTCTCTGGCTAGGAGTGACTCCCAGAGTAGTCTTAGTGGAGCCAGAAAGCTTAAAAAAAGAATAAAATAATTTTCAATTCTTAATCTGAAAACTATTTATTCTAATCACCCCTTAGGAAACCACCTCCCAGACCGGGCCTGCAGGAGTGTCTTTTACTTCTATACCCAAAGCAACCAACTGCTCCCTTAAGGAATCAGCCAGGGCAAAATCTTTATTTTTTCTAGCGTCTTGCCTTTTGGCAATTAGGGCTTCTACTTCTTCCCTGGCAATATTCTTTCTTTTCAGCTGAATGTCTTTTAATTCTTCTAAAAATACTGCTGGAGCTAAATTGAGTACACCCAAAATCTTGCCTGCTCTGCTCAAAAACTCTCTAATTTCAACCAGAATATCTTTCATTGTCTCAGCCTTACGTAAATTTTTATCCGTAGCTATACGATTTACAATTCTAACTGTATTAAAAAGATAACCAATAGCTTTAGCAGTATTTAAATCATCTTCTAAAGAAAGAAAAAATTTATCTTGTTGTTCTTTTATCTCTTCTATTAAACTACTATCAACTTTTACCTTTTTCCACTTCTTATTGCTTAAAATAGCTTCCAGTTCTTCTACTGCTTGATAAATTCGCTTTAATCCCTTTTCAGCTTCTTCTACACTTTCCAAATTGTAATCTAAGGGGCTACGATAATGTTTGGTTAAGAGAAAAAACCTCAGCACCTCTGGATGGTAATTGTTTAAAATATCCCTTATGGTAACAAAATTGCCCAGGGATTTGGACATCTTTTCTGAATTTACCTGCACAAAACCATTATGCACCCAATAACGCACAAAGGAAGTAGAATAAGCTGCTTCACTTTGGGCCTTTTCATTTTCATGATGTGGAAAAATCAGGTCCTGCCCTCCCCCATGGATATCAAAGGGAAGTCCTAAATATTTTTCACTCATGGCAGAACATTCCAGATGCCAACCAGGACGACCCTCTCCCCAGGGACTTGGCCACTTAGGTTCACCAGGTTTGGCACTTTTCCACAAGGCAAAATCCAGAGGGTCCTCTTTTCCTCTCCAGGTTCTATTCTGGCGCCTGCTTGCAGTTCTTCTATATTTCTACCTGAAAGCTCTCCATAGGTTTTAAATTTACGCACTCGAAAGTACACATCTCCCCTGGAAGTGACATAAGCAAAACCCATATCTATTAGCTTTTGAGTCAGCTCTATCATTTCCTCAATATGCTCTGTAGCCTTTGGTTCAATATCTGCCCGCAAGATATTTAACCTATCCATGTCTTCATAAAAAGCCTCAATATATTTTCTGGCTACTTCATCCCAGGGTAAATTTTCCTTATGGGCTCTATTGATTATTTTGTCATCTATATCTGTAAAATTACGTACAAAAATGACTTTATAACCTTTATCCCTTAGATACCTAACTAAAACATCAAAAACAACAGCAGAGCGAGCATGCCCAATGTGACAGTAATCATAAGCAGTAATACCACAAACATACATTCTAACTTCATTATCTCTAAGAGGAACAAACTTCTCTTTTTCCCTCTTTAATGAATTATAAATCTTCATTTTCCACCTCTTCTTCTTTTTCACTGTCACCAGAGCGTAAACCTTAATACCTTCTTTAGCTCCAGTAAATCCCAGCCCTTCTTCTGTAGTAGCCTTAAGGGCAATATCTTCTTCTCCAAGTCCTGTAAGCCCCATTAAATTCTTCTTAATCTGCCTTTTAAAAGGAGCAATTTTAGGTATCTGAGCCACAATAGTCAAATCCAGGTGGACCAGTTGAAAATTCTTTTTCAGGGCCAGAAGCAAAGCTTCCCGAAAAAAAATACTACTGGGCATATTGGCATAAGTGTCTTCTGTATCTGGGAAAAAGGTGCCAATATCCTCTTCTCCCAGGGCACCTAAAAGGGCATCTGTCAGGGCGTGAAATAACACATCTCCATCCGAATGAGCTGTCACTTTAATCTTTTCAGAAATGGGAATTCCCCCTAAAATAAGGGGCTTATCGCCTCCATAACGATGCACATCATAGCCAAAGCCATTTTTATAAATTACTTTTTTTCTTTTTTTAACATTTTCAAATCATCTTGGGTGGTTATCTTTAAATTTTCCTCTTCCCCTTCCACTACTCCCACTTCCCTGCCCAAAGCCTCAACCAGAGCAGAATCGTCTGTGCCCACTAGTCCCTGTTCCCTGGCCTTTAAATGAGCTTGTTTTAAAATAGAAAAAGAAAATAGTTGCGGAGTTTGAATGCGTAATATTTTATCTCTATCCAGAGTCTTTTTTACCTTGTTGGCTTCCACTTCTTTTAAGGTATCTTTGCTTTTAAGCGCAGGAATAACTCCAGCTAACTCAGGCTGACTTTCTGCCCGATCAAAAAGCCTGGAAACCAGCTGAAGAGAAAAAAAAGGCCTGGCGCCATCATGTACTAAAACCCAATCACACTCTTCAGGCAATTGTTGCAAGCCATTAAATACTGAATCCTGCCGCAACCTGCCTCCTGCAGCAAAGCGCAAAGCAAGATTAAGTCCCTGCTCAAAAGCCAAGTTCAAAGCTCTTTCCTGCCAAAGAGAAAGTTCACTTTCAGGAAAAACCAGAACAACTCCCCTTATCTTAGGAAAATTAGCTAGTTTTACCAGGGAGTGAAAAAATAAAGGCAATCCCTTCCAGGTGAGAAATTGTTTCTTGGTCTTTAAACCCTGCTCTTGAAGACGGGAACTTTGACCTGCTGCTAAAATTATGGCCCAATAATTTTTCATAGTAATAAAAGGGAGTTGGGCTATAAGCCGGGTTCTGTACCTCTAAAAAGAGGTGACTGCCATTAATCTAGGATCAAGGTTACCCTTGACCTCCAGCGGCCTACCCGAAGGCTTCAGCCGGGCCAGCCTCAAACGCCTTCCTATTTGGCCTTGCTCCGAGCGGGGTTTACCTAGCCTACCATGTCACCATGGTAGCTGGTGGGCTCTTACCCCACCGTTTCACCCTTACCCAGCACCCACTTTGAAGGCGGTAAATAGTAGTTTAAAAATTCAAAACTTACCATCTTCAAAGTGGGTGCTGGGCGGTCTGTTTTCTGTGGCACTTTCCTGGAGTCGCCTCCACTGGGTGTTACCCAGCGCTCTGCCCTGTGGAGCCCGGACTTTCCTCTTCTTAAAAAACTTAAGAAGCGGCAGTCCGCCCAACTCCCCTGTTTTATATTTTAAAACAACAAATTATTTTGACAAGTAATTACTTGGAATAGTGTTCTTCCCAGTAAATCAAGCGTTGACAATTGGGACAATTTAAAATTTGCTCTCCTTTTTGGAGCTCTACATAAGTTTGCGGTGGAACACTAATATAACAGCCCGTACATACACCATTGCTCACAGCCACTACCACAGGCTGACTGAGCCTTTCCCTGATAAAATTATACCTGGCAAGAATAGGAGGAGGTATTAAAGCACAAGATTCTTCTCTTTTTTTTCCAGTTTTTCTATTTCCTGTTTTACTTCATCCAGAGCAGTAATATTCTCTTCTTCCAGGGCCTCTATTTTAGTTTTTAACTCTTCTTCTTTGCTTTCCAGTTCATCCAATTCTTTTTTATGTAAACTTATATCTTCTAAAATAGTAGTCAATTCTTCTTCTTTGGTCCTATTTAATCGCTCAAAATTATCAAGCTCTCTCATCATTGCTTGATATTCTTTTGAATTAGAAATAAGCATCAATTTATTTTTAACTTTTTTAATTTTATTATTATTATCTTCTATCTCGGTTTGCATTTTCATTTTTTGCTCATTCAAAGCATCAAATCTTTCTTGAAGCTCTGCTTTCTTTTTCAACTTCTTCCAGTTCTTCTTTCAAGCTATTTAAGGCTTGGGGAATAGATTCTATCTTTTCCCTATAAGCTATTAGTTTGTTGTCAATATCTTGAAGGACAACTAGCTTTTTAATCTGTTCAATATACATTATACCTCCTCCTAAATTTATATAAACCCAAAAGGATCTTCTCCTTCTATAAAAAAGACTTCAACTTCATCTAAATTTTGTTTAAGATATTTATAGAAAGAGAACATCATTTTTTCTTCCAGAATAAAATGCCCAACATCCAAAACCCAGCCACGCTCAGCCAGTTCCTGGGCCTGATGGTATTTAACATCTCCAGTAATATAGACATCAGCCCCCTGTTTAAAGGCAGAAAACCCCAGATCTGCTCCAGAACCAGGACAATAAGCCACCCTTTCTACTACCCTGGGAAGGCCTCCCACCTCTCTTAAACTGGTTATTTCTAAAATATCCTTGAGCCTATTTAGAAATTCAGCAGGTGAAAAGGGAAGGGGTAAATCCCCTATAAGTCCAAGCCCACCTTTCTCCCTTGAAGAAAGAGGATATAAACTTACAAGACCTTTAAAATCTTCCCAGAGATTAATTTGCTCCAGGACAAAATCCCTGGCTGGAGCATAAATATCTAAATAATGAACTCCCCTTTCGTCTTCAGAACTTGCCAAAACTCCTTTTAATTCCTTTAAAAAACCAGCCCTTTTAAGAGGTAAAGGAGGAGAAAAGTGTATTCTCCATATCTGCTCTGATTTTCCAGGTTGCAAAGAAGAAATATTAGTCAAACCCAAAGACCTGGCCAACCAACCAGCAGGCCCTTTAATATTGGCGTCCAGAGAAGTATGCGCAGCATACAACCACATTTTGGCTTCCAGTAATCCCTGTAATAGGTGATAGTACCCATCAATTTTATTGGGAAACCTGGGTTTTAAAGCTAGAGGATGGTGGGTTAAAAGAAAATCCACCCCCAGTTCTAAGGCCTTATTTAAAGTCTTAAAGGTAGGGTCTAAGGCCAAGGCAATTTTTTTGATTTCTCGAAGAGGACTGGCAACCAGGACTCCACTTTGATCCCAACCAAGAGCCAGGTCAAGAGGGGCAACTTCTTCAATAATTTCAATTAGTTCATCTACTAGCATAAAGCATAAAAAAAGGGTGCTTCCCTCTTACGCTTAAGGAAGCACCCTTTTCCTTTACCTTTAATTGTTTGCTTATTTTATCTACTTTAGAACTGCTATCCAAGGTTTCTCCTCAAATGGTGGGCCTACCAGGATTCGAACCTGGGACCATCCGGTTATGAGCCGGGAGCTCTGCCAACTGAGCTATAGGCCCAAAAGGTAAACAAAGGCATTTACTCTCAAATAAAGGGATTGTCAACTCTTTGCAAACAGAGAAATTTTTCTTTTCTAAAGAAAAAGAAGTTCCTGAATCATTTTCTTTAGTTCTTCCAAAGAGTAGGGTTTGGATAAAACCCCTTTAAATCCATACTCCTTATACCTGGCCATAACCGGGTCTTGAGAATACCCACTGGACACTACAGCCACCACCTCTGGATTTATTTTTAACAACTCCTTGATAGTTTCCTTTCCTCCCATCTTACCCGGGACAGTTAAGTCCAAAACAACCAGGTCGTATTTGTTATTTTGCAAAGATTGTTTATACTTTTCCAAAGCCTCTTCTCCACTTCTTACACAGGTACAGTCAAAGCCAAACAGGGAAAAGACATCTCTGGATATCTCCAGGATTTCCTCTTCATCATCCATAATCAAAACCCTCTTATTTACAGAAAACACTTCCAGGGTATGCGCATCTTGCTTTTCTTTTTTAGCCAAAACATTATTGGTTTTACTTACAGGTAAAATCAAAATAAATTCTGCCCCTTGAGAATAAGTGGCATTATATACTATTCTTCCTCCATGTCTTTTTAAAATAGAATAACAAGAAGCTAAGCCCAGCCCAGAACCTTTGGCTTTAGTAGTGAAATAGGGTTCGAAAATTTTAGCTTCAACTTCCTTGGGCACGCCAGGCCCTGTATCTTGAAAATAAATCAACACATACTTGCCAGCTTTAAGCTCCCAGAAGTTGTCTTCCTCCAGGACTTCTACTCGCATACCTATCTGAATACGACCTTTGCCCTCCATGGCCTGTAAAGAGTTGATAACCAGATTTTCTATTACCTGGGCAAATTGACTGGCATCCACATTTACAGGTGGCACTTCCTTGGGAAAATCAAAGCTCACTTTTACCGCACTACCTTTAAGTAAAAAATGGGCTGTTTCCTTTATTATCTTATCCACTTTTACAGCTTCTTTTACTGGCTCTCCACCCTTAGCAAAAGTGAGGAACTGGGAAGTAAGCTGCTTGGCTCTTAAAATAATCTTTTCCACTTTTTCTATTTGCTCAACAAGCTTTTCCTTTTCCTCTGGCCTGGTCAGGCGCAAAAAATTAAGATGATTTAAAATTATGGTAAGTAAATTGTTAAAGTCATGGGCAATGCCACCAGCTACTACGCCCAGAGCTTCTAGCTTTTCTTTACGCAACCTTTCCTGCTCTAACTGAATTTTCTCAGAAATATCTTTAATTACTACTACTGTCCCCACCATTTCAGCAGAAAATCCCCTTACAGGAAAAACTTTCACTTCCACAGGAATCTTTTTATCTTTGTGATTTACTAAATACAATTTATCACTTTCCCAGTTCTTTTCTTTAGTTAAAACCTGTTTAACCGGACAGAGTAAATTTTCTTCCTGCTCATAAAGATAAATATAATCAGTAAAAAAAGAATTCTTTACCTTTTCCAGCTCAATACCAATCATCTCTTCCCCTGTCTTATTCATAAACAAAATGTTTCCCTTGATATCTGTGGTAATAACAGCATCTCCTATCCCAGCTAAGGTCAACTGGAAAAGGTCCTTTTCTGCTTTTAAATCCTTTTCTATCCTGGATTTAGCTTCTATTTCTTGATTTAATCTTAGATTTATTTCCTGTAACCTCTTGGTTCTTTCCAGTATCAAATGCTCTAAGTTCTGGTTTAAAAGTTGCAAATCTTCCTCTGCCCTTTTTCTTTCCGTTATATCCCTAAAAATAAAAACCAGACTGTTTTCACACTTTAATTCAACAGAAGTTAAAATACACTCTATATACTTATCCTCTTTCTCAACATTATAACCAAATTCTATCATAGACTGTTCTTTTAAACTCTCTAAATCCAGGTTTTGAATTAAATCAAACCCAAGTATATCCTTTAAATTTTTAGCTATAAGATTTTTTTCTTTAATCTTAAATATTTCTTTAAAAGAATTGTTGTATTGAGATATATTTAGACTATAATCAGTTACAACCAAACCATCAGCCATAGTATCCATAATAACAGTTAAATAATTTATAACATCTTCTAGTTCTTCTGTTGCATTGCTAATACTTATCTTTAATTTGTCAAAAAATCTTCCCAATTCCTGGGCCATATCTTCAAAAACTATAGCTAGATATCCTATCTCATCATCACTTTTCTTGGAGAAGATTGCGTTAAATTCTCCTTTTTTTACTTTATAAGCAAAATCTGTAAGTTCTTTGAGAGGATAAATAATTTTTCTCATAAAGAAAATTGTAATTAAAATAATAATCACCAGGCCTAAAAGGTTAAAAATATTTATCTTAAAAATAAAATTCATTATTTCTTTCTGAATCTCTGCATATTTTATTCCAATTACAATATATCCAGCTTCACCTAAAAGTACGCTTTTCTTTATTTGAATATATTTTTTTCCGTCTATCTGAATATATATGGGCTCAACTTTGTTTTTTTCTATTTTACTTTGAGTAATAACAGTTAAAGGAGGAGCTGGGACAAAAGTATGAGCTATAACCTCCCCTTGTTTATCCATAACCAGGACATAACCTATACCCTGTACCTGTAAAAATTGATTTACAAGTGCCTGAATCCTGGATAAATCTCCAGAAGATAAAATTTCAGGTAAAGAATAGGAAATAGAGGATATAATAGAGTCTGCTTTTTGTAAGTAATTATTGATGAACTTTTCTCTAATAAAAAAGGAAAGGTAAAAAGTAACAACTATAGCATAAATAGAAAAAAATAACAGAATAATACCTATAACTTTTCTAAGCAATCTGGATTTAAACATATCTAATAAAATAATGTCCTGAAGTCTTTTAAAGGATGAAGCATGCCATCTTTTATGGTAGCAAAGTAAACCTCTTTCAAAGCTCCCTGGTTATCTCTAGTAAAAACTACTGGATCTTCAAGGCCAATTTCAAAGCCCTTAGGATTATAAATAACTTCTTCCAGTTTACTTCTATCCAGAGAAGGACCCAATCTTTTTAAAATTTCCACTATCAACTTAGCATTTAAAAAACCCTCAAAGGAAATAGGTCCATAAAAGGGATGATTGTAGTCTGCAGTGGCATATTTTTTTATATCAGCTTTATATTTAAGAAGAGTAGCCAGATATTCTTCATATATTTTATAATGTTTCAATTCAAAAAAAGGAACCACTACACTATTTACAAGCCCAAAGGAATAGGAACGATTATTTTTGTTTTCCAGCTTGCTTAAATTTAAAAACATTGCCTGAGCATCTACAAAAGATAAGTTGGCTACAGGAACTTTTATTTGAGCATCTCTTAAATCCCGAATAAAGCCAGTAGCTGCACTTGTGCTGGCTATAGAGAGAATAACATCTACTTTATTTCTTTTAAAAACCTCCACCTGTTGTCTATAACTATCTTTTAATCCACAGCCTCGTATATAACTGGCATCAGCAACTATTTCTAACCCTTTTTGTTTTAAAAAATCCCTTGCACTTTGCCAGCCACTTCTACCAAAGGCATCTAATTGATAAAAAATACCTATGCGTCTTTTCCCTATCTCCAAAAACCTGGTTAACAAAGCCTGTATTTCCTTCGCATAAGGGGGTCTAAGATTGAGTACATACCTTTTATAGGGCTCTTTTCTTAGGCTAAGCCCTCCAGTTAAAGGAAAAAATAAAAAAGCTCCATGCTGGTTATCAATGCTTAAATAGGGAAGAATCCTATTTACTGTAGGAGTGCCCACATAATCAAAAAGCCAGATAATTTTTTTCTCGTCCACCAATTCAAAGGTATTTTGCAGGGTAAGTTCGGGCTCGTACTTATCGTCATAGGTTAAGATTTTTATCTTTTTACCATAAAGTCCCTTTTGTTCTTGATTTATCTTTTCCAGATAAGCAAAGGAACCACGGTAAAGTTCTATTCCCAACACTGCATTGGGTCCAGTAAAAGCAGCTGACATTCCTAAGTAAATGGTATCTTTCTGAGAAGCAGCCCAGGAAGGTAAAGTTAAACCTAAAAATATAAAGAGAAAAAGTATCCTTTTTAACATCATTAGATTTCTTTGGAAAATTTTTGGGCAATTACTCGCATGTGTACTTTTTCCTGCTCAGCTAAAATTAAAAACAAACTTTTACTGTCTTCTTCAAAACTTTGAAAAACCAGATTTTTATACAAATCATAAGCCATTATTTCAATCTGCAGAGCTACTTCTAATAAATAATTTCTATCCACCTGTTTCTTTACTTCCTCTAACCAGTCTTCTAAACTTTTTCCACCTTCTAAAATTTCTCCTGAAGCCTTTTCAAATAAAAGTTCAAAACCTTCTAAGGAAACTTGCTTTCCTTTTGCCCACTTATAAATCACATGGGCATGTTTTTTTCCAATTCTTCAAAGCTGGCAAACTCCCTGCCTATAACATGGGCAAATTCTTCATTTATCCGCTTGTAAAAAAGATAGGCTCCTTTTTCCAGTTCAATGGCCTGTTTTACCACTTCTTCTAGCTTATTTAAATGGGCAAAAACTCTAAAATTGGGCCAATTGGAAAGAGTTTCTCCTTCATAGGCCAGAATCCCACCTTTTAAGTTATAAATTTCCTTTTCAAACATTCCACTGTCTCTGGCCAATCTAGCAGCTGCCCGGGAACGATTGCCACTACGACAATAAAAAATATAATTTTTTCTGGCATCAAAACTAAATAATTTACTCTCCAGATCTGGCAAAGGGGCAAGTAAGGCTCCTGGAAGGTGTTTTTCTGTATATTCCTCTGGTTGTCTTACATCCACTAACACATAACTATCTTCTTTTTCCTCAGCCTGAATTTTTTTTAATTCCTGAGCATCAATATCCTTTATTGGTTTTTCTAAATAAGACATATAAGTAACTCCATTCTTACTTTGAAAGGCATTATCTCCTTTCTTGACCTTGATGTCAATTGAGGATAGAGAAAATTACTCTAAAAATAAAAAAAATGGGAGTTTTTTCTTTATGCCCAAATTATGTGTAAATGTAGATCATGTAGCTACAGTAAGACAAGCTCGCCTGGGTTTAGAGCCAGATCCTTTAACTGCTGCTCAATTAGCTATCCTGGCAGGAGCCAGGGGGATTATCGTTCACCTAAGAGAAGACCGAAGACATATTCAGGATAAAGATGTATTTAATCTAAAAACCCATTTAAAGGCCAATTTGCACCTGGAAATGGCTGCTACGGCTGAAATGCAAAAAATAGCTTTGCAGGTAAAGCCACATATGATTTGCCTGGTTCCAGAAAAAAGACAGGAATTAACCACTGAAGGTGGGCTTATTTGCAAAGGCAGAGAACAGGAGTTAAGGGAATTTATCGCTCCCTTTAAAGAAAAAAAGATTTTGACTAGCTTATTTATAGATGCTGATTTAGAACAAATTAAAGCAGCCCAGGAAATCGGTGCAGAATTTATTGAAATTCACACTGGTCATTATGCAGATGCTAAAAATGAACAGGAAAAAGAACAGGAACTAAAAAAAATTTTAAAAGCCATTGAATATGCTCAAAAAATAGGTTTACAGGTAAATCTGGGGCATGGTTTGGATTATCAAAACATTTGGGCCTTTGCTAAAGTGCCTGGCATTAAAGAATACTCTATTGGACACAGCATTATCTCCAGAGCTATTTATGTGGGCATAAGTAAAGCTGTAGAGCAAATGGTTAATATCATAAACACCTTTGTAGATTAAGTTATGGTTTTAGGGGTAGGTCTGGACTTAGTAGAGCTGGAAAGAATAAAAAAAATTTACCAGCGCTATGGAAATAGATTTGCCCAGAAAATATTAGGCACCAAAGAGCTTGCTCATTTTCAGGAAAAAAAAATAAAATTGAGTTTTTAGCTTCTCGTTTTGCCGTAAAAGAAGCCACTGTAAAGGCTCTGGGCACTGGTTTTACTCAAGGCATAAACTTTAAAGACATTGAGACTCTAAACACTCCGCAAGGAAAACCCTATCTCTCTCTTTCGGGTGAAGCTAAAATCTGGTTTCAAAAATTAGGAGCCAAACACAGCTGGCTATCTCTTACGCATAACACTTTAGTAGCAGGAGCAGTGGTCATCTTAGAAGGATAAACTAAAAAGGGGAGAAAAATGTTTCAACCTTTACCAACGCCACAGGAAATGGCTAGGTGGGACGAGCTTACCATTGAAAAATTCGGCTTGCTTCCAGAGGTACTTATGGAAAATGCCAGCCGGGAAGCTCTTTATGTATTAAAAGAAAGGTTTTCTTCTTTAAAAGGCAAAAGCGCCCTTATCTTTGCTGGCTCAGGGAATAATGGTGGAGATGCCTTTTCTCTGGCCAGGCACTTAGCCAACCAGGAAGTAAAAGTAATGGTCTTACACTCCAAATGGCAAAAGGAATACCTCAATACCACTGCTGGCTATTACCTCAACCTGGCTAAAAAAATGGATATTCCCCTTATGCATCTACCTGAGTACAATATGGACTTTCTACCTCAGGTGGACATTGTGGTGGATGGCCTTTTGGGTACTGGTTTTAAAGGAACTCTGCGCAAAGAGTATATTTCCTGGATAAAAAAGATAAACAAACTGGGCAAACAGGCCTTTGTGCTTGCCCTGGATATTCCCTCAGGCCTGGATGGTGAAACCGGAAGGCCCTCTCCCATTGCAGTGGTCGCAGATGTAACCATTACCTTTGAAGAGGCCAAACTGGGACTGTTTTTACCTCCAGCCAAGCCCTATATTGGGCAGTTAAAGGTGGGAAAAATTGGTATTCCTAAAAAAATAAAACAGGAAAATCCCTGTACCCACTATGCCCTTACCTCCAAAATTTTAAACCTCATTTCTCCTCCTCCTGCTACCTTACACAAAGGTCAAGCTGGACATGTCTTGGTTGTAGGAGGTTCCACAGGACTTACCGGCGCACCCCAATTAGCTGCCCTTGGAGCCCTGCGCATAGGAGCAGGATTGGTCACAATAGCCTGTCCCAAACCACTGGCTTCTCAGATAAAAGGAATTTTCCCTGAAATAATGCTCTTACCCTTGCAAGGTGAAGAAGAGTTTTTAACCTCCAAGGATTTTGAGCTTCTGGAAAAACACCTTTCTCGCTTTAAAGCTGTAGTTTTTGGTCCGGGCATGGGTAGAGATTCCAGGACCTTAGAATTGCTAAAAAAATACTTGCAACTAGAACATCCGCCAACTGTTTTTGATGCTGACTCCCTCTATTTTTTTGCCACAGACCCTTCCTTAATAAACTTAAGTAAACAAAAGGATAAAATCTTATTTACTCCTCATCCCGGAGAAATGGCTCGTTTTTTTAACACTACAGCAGAAGAAATAAACCAGGCCAGAGCCCAGTTTGCCAGCCAATTTGTGAATAAATACCAGGTAAGCCTGATTTTAAAAGGAGCAGCCACTATCATAGCTCATCCCAATCGTCCCCTTTATATCTCTCCCTTTGCCACACCCAATCTGGCGCTGGGAGGCTCAGGAGATATTTTAGCCGGTATTATAGGTGGCCTTTTAGCTCAAAACTATTCCTTAGTGGAAGCCTCTTGTTTGGGGGTTTTTGTTCATGGACTTACAGGCGAAAAACTGGCTCAAATTTATCCTTATCGTGGAAACCTGGCTCAAGAAATTGCCCATCATTTACCTTTAGTTATAGGAGAATACAAGCATGCTAAAAGCTAAAGACATCATGCAGACCAAGGTAATCACCATTGAACCCCAAGAAACCATTATTCAGGCAGCCAAACTAATGCTAGGCAATCAAATAAATGGCCTTCCAGTAGTGAATAAGGAAAATAAAGTAATAGGAATTATTACCCAAAGCGACCTTATTCTGACCCAAAAAAAAGTGGACCTGCCTTCTTTTTTTACCCTGTTAGATGGTTTTTTGCCCCTATCTTCTTTAAACAAACTGGAAGAAGAAATAAAAAAAATGAGTGCAGTTAGAGTAAAAGAGGCCATGACTCCCAATCCTCTTTGTCTATCACCAGAGCATACCCTGGAAGAAATCGCACAGATTATGGCTGAGAAAAAATATCACACCTTACCTGTGGTAGATGAAGAACAAAAACTCATAGGTATCATTGGCAAAGCAGACATTTTAAAGGCCCTGGTAAATGAAAGTAGTAGTTAGAGAACTAGAGGAAACTCAAAATTTAGCTATCACTTTAGCAAATCTTCTTTTAGAACAACAACAAAAACCTCTTATTCTCTTTGAAGGCAATTTAGGTGCAGGGAAAACCACTTTTATTCGTTTTTTTGTACACGCCTTTCCCCAGGGTAAACAGGCAGAAGTAAGTAGCCCGAGTTTTAATCTGCTCAATATTTACCCTACCCAACCAGAGATTGCCCATTTTGACCTTTATAGACTGCAAGGGGAAGAACTGGATACTGATTTAGAGGAGGTTTTACTTTCTTCTAAGTTTATTCGTTTGGTAGAATGGAGCGAACACCTTCCTGCTTATTTAAATTTTGCAGACTGGCTCAAGATAAGTTTTCACTTGCAAGAAAAAGAGCGCATTTTGGAGTTTACAGCCAAAGGAAGTATGACTAATATCTTGTCTTCTTTTAAAAAGCTAATTTCAGGGAAAGAGGTGAAGTGAAAAATGAAAATTATTGTTCAGAAGTTTGGAGGTACTTCTGTTGCCAACCTTGAGTGTATGCAAAGGGTAAAGGAAAAGGTTTTAAGAGCCCTCAATCAAGGAAGTAAAGTGGCAGTTGTACTCTCGGCCATGGCTGGAGAAACCAATCGTTTAATTGAGTTAGCTAAAACCTGGTCTTCCAGACCTGACCCAGCAGAGATGGATGTACTTATGGCTACAGGAGAGCAAACCTCTGTGGCCCTATTTAGCATGCTTCTAAAAGATGCAGGAATCAAGGCCAGGTCTCTTTTGGGGTACCAAATCCCCATTCGTACGGACAAAGAATTTGGAAGAGCCAGGATTTTAGATATAGATGAAGACCGACTTCGTTCCTATTTCAAAAACTATGATGTACTGGTTGTAGCTGGCTTTCAAGGTTGTGATTGTGAAGGCAGGATTACCACTTTAGGAAGAGGAGGTTCTGATACCAGTGCAGTGGCTTTAGCTGCTGCCCTAAAAGCAGACCTCTGTGAGATTTATACGGATGTGGATGGAGTATATACCACTGACCCCAATATCTGCCCTTCGGCCAGACGCATTGAACGCATTGCCTATGAAGAAATGCTGGAAATGGCCAGTATGGGAGCCAAGGTTTTACAAATAAGATCAGTAGAATTTGCCAAAAAATACAATGTCCCAGTGTATGTGCGTTCCACTTTTACTGATGGACCTGGGACATTGGTAACTCAGGAGGATGAAAGTATGGAAGCTGCTATGGTTTCAGGCATTGCCTATGACAAGGACCAGGCCAGAGTTACTTTAGTGGATGTATATGATGAGCCAGGCATTGCAGCCAAAATCTTTGAGCCCATTGCTGCTGCCGGTATTGTAGTGGATATGATTGTCCAAAACCCCAGTAGAGAAGGTCGCACAGACATGACCTTTACTGTACCCAAAGGAGATATAGACAAGACCGTGGAAATTATCTCCAAAATCAAAGGAGAAATTGGAGCCAAAGAAGTACTCACTGATAGAAATGTTTCCAAGGTCTCAGTAATTGGTGTTGGCATGCGCAATCACTCTGGAGTAGCTGCCATTGCCTTTTCTGCCCTAAAAAATGAAAACATAAATATCCTTATCATTAGTACTTCAGAAATTAAAATTAGCTGCCTTATTGAAGAAAAATACACAGAACTGGCAGTAAGGACCTTACATGAAGCCTTTGGTTTAGACAAAGAACCAGAAAAAACCTGTTAAGAGCTATGAAAAAAATAAAAATATATGACACCACCTTACGAGATGGTACTCAGGCCGAAGATGTCCACTTTTCCCTAGAAGATAAAATAAGGGTAGCCCAAAAGCTAGATGAACTGGGAATAGACTATATTGAAGGAGGCTGGCCTGCCTCCAATCCCACAGACCAGCGCTTTTTTCAGGAAATACAAAACTATCACTTTAAAAGAGCCAAAATCACAGCCTTTGGCAGCACCCATGGCGTAAATAAAACCCCAGATACTGATGAAAATCTGGCTAGCCTGATTAACTCTGGGGTAAAGGTCATTACCATCTTTGGCAAAACCTGGGATATCCATGTGAGGGAAGCCTTAAAAACCACTCTGGAGCACAATTTAGAGCTTATAGCCGGTAGTTTGGCCAAATTAAAACCAGAAGTAGAAGAGCTCTTTTTTGACGCAGAGCACTTTTTTGATGGCTTTAAGGAAAACAAGGACTATGCCCTGGCTTGTTTACAAAAGGCCCTGGAAGGCGGGGCAGATGTTTTAGTCCTCTGTGATACCAATGGTGGCACCACTCCTTTAGAAATCAAAAGCATTGTGGAAGAAGTAAAAAAACGCTTTCCTCAAGCCACCTTGGGAATCCACACGCACAATGATTCAGAACTTGCTGTGGCCAACTCTTTAATTGCTGTAGAAGCTGGCGTAGAGCAAGTACAGGGAACCATAAATGGCTATGGAGAGCGCTGTGGCAATGCCAATCTCTGCTCCATTATCCCCAATTTGCAGTTAAAAATGGGTTATGAGTGTATCCCGGCAGAAAACTTGCGTCTTTTAACCTCTGTATCTCTCTTTGTCTCAGAAGTGGCCAATTTACCTTCCTTTCACCGCCAACCCTTTGTGGGGAAATCTGCTTTTGCTCACAAGGGCGGTATTCACGTAAGTGCAGTGCGCAAAAACCCCAGAACCTATGAACACATTCCACCTGAAAGTGTGGGGAATAAACAGCGTATCTTGCTTTCTGATTTAGCAGGACAATCCAATATCTTATTTAAAGCCAAACAATATGGCTTTTATCTGGACAAAAATGACCCCTTTGTCCTGGAACTTCTGGCCAAACTAAAACACCTGGAAAGTGAAGGCTACGAATACACAGCAGCTGAAGCCTCCTTTGAACTTTTGTTAAACAGGGTCTTGGGTAGAACCAGAACCTATTTTTCCCTGGAAAATTATAGGGTCTTAGAAAGCAAACGCAAAGACGAAGACCCTCTTTCTGAAGCTACCGTTATGGTCAGAGTGGGTGGTATGCTGGAGCATACTGCTGCCAGTGGAAAAGGGCCAGTAAATGCCCTGGACAACGCCCTTCGCAAGGCTCTGGAAAAGTTTTATCCCTGCCTAAAAGAAATGCACCTTATTGATTTTAAAGTAAGAGTCTTTTCCTCTTTTAAAAAGGACCTATCAGGCACTGCCTCCAGGGTAAGGGTCTTGATTGAATCTGGAGATGCCAAACAAAGATGGGTAACCGTGGGCGTTTCCTATAATATTATTGAGGCCAGCAGGCAGGCTTTGGAAGATTCTTTAAATTACAAGTTATTTAAAGAAGATCAGGAAAAACTAACTAAAGCTTTGCAAGAAGTTACTAAAGATATGTAAATGAGCGTTCCCATTCCCTTAGCGGAAAAGCTAAGACCCAATTCCTTAGATGAGTTTATTGGACAAAGCCATTTAAAAAGCCGATTAAGAGCGCTTATCAAAAGTAAAAGGCCGCAAAGTTTACTCTTTTTTGGTCCTCCTGGCTGTGGTAAATCCACGCTTGCTCTGCTTTTAGCCAAAGCCTGGAATAAAAAGTATATCAGGCTTAGTGCGCCAGAAATAGGTTTAGCTGGTTTGCGCAAAAAAATAGAAGGAATAGATGTTCTGATTCTGGATGAAATCCATCGTTTTTCCAAGGCCCAGCAGGACTTTTTTCTACCTCTCCTAGAAGTGGGTGAAATAACCCTTCTGGCAACTACTACAGAAAATCCTTCCTTTAGCGTAACCAGACAACTACTTTCCAGACTGCATGTACTAAAACTGGCCAGTTTAACCCTGGAAGAATTATTAACCCTGGCCCAAAAAGGCGCTAAATATCTCAATCTAAAAATTTCTCCAGATAGTTTAGAACTTTTGGTTTCCCTGAGTAATGGCGATGCCAGGACCCTTCTAAATCTTCTGGAATACATCTCCAATTTGGAAGAAGAAGAGTTAAGGCCAGAAAATCTCAAAACCCACCTACCAGAGATAGTAATTCGCGGGGATAGACAGGGAGATGCTCATTACGAACTTATCTCTGCCCTCATTAAATCCATCAGAGGAAGTGACCCTGATGCTGCCCTTTATTATTTAGCCTGCTTGCTAGAAGGTGGAGAAGACCCCAGATTTATTTGCCGCAGGCTTATCCTTTCTGCTTCAGAAGATGTGGGACTTGCTGATCCCATGGCCCTGCCCCTGGCTGTGTCCTGTCAACACGCAGTTGAGTTTGTGGGTATGCCTGAAGGATTTATCCCTCTGGCAGAAACAGTGGTTTATCTAGCCCTTGCTCCCAAATCCAACTCCACTTATGCTGCCTATTTAAACGCCCAAAAGGAAGTAAGGCTAAACGGCCCCAAGCCTGTACCTTTACACCTGCGCAATCCTTCCACCAAGCTGCAAAAACAATGGGGCTATGGTCATGGCTATAAATATCCCCACGCCTATCCAGGCTCTTATATAGAGCAAGAATATTTACCCCAAGAACTTAAAAACAAACAATTCTATTTTCCCAAAACAGAAGGTATGGAAAACCGCCTCAACTTATGGTTAAAAAGCAAGAAAAAGACATCTCCAAAAGTTAAAAAATAGTTACTTTTTCCCAAGGCCAAAGTTATATTATACCTTTTTATTCTTACTTACCTTGCGTTAAAAAGAGACACTCTCTCATCATCTGCTCACCTGGAATCTTTTAGTTTAAAACTTTAATTGTTCACACACATCCTCTAAAGAAACCAATTTCTCTTGCGGAGCAAAAATATTAGTATAGCCTAGTTTCCTGGCCTGTTTCAATCTCAAATCATGCCCCAGCACCCTTCGAATCTGGCCATTTAAGTCCACTTCCCCCCAAAAAATACTATTTTCCGGTAAGGGCTGGTCATAAAAAGAGGAAAGCAAGGCTACACAAATGGCTAAATCCAGAGCCGGGTCTTTTAAGCTAAGCCCTCCTCCTATTTTTAAGTAAATATCCTTATCTTTTAAACTTATTTTTAATCTTTTCTCTAAAACTGCTACCAATAAATTCAACCTATTTTGATCTATACCTTGTGCTACTCTTCTAGGCACAGCCAAAAAGGAAGAACTGACCAGGGCTTGAATTTCTACAGCCAAAGCCTTGTGCCCTTCTAAAGTCAAAGTAAGGGCCTGGCCACTTAAATTGTTACTTCCTTCCAGAAAAAAGTAGAAGGGTCAGCTACCACCCTTAATCCTTGCTCTAACATTTCTAAAACCAGAACCTCATTACTGGGGCCAAAACGGTTTTTATTTACTCGAAGCAAGCGAAAAAAGTGCTCTCTATCCCCTTCTAGGTACAAAACACAATCCACCATGTGCTCTAAAAGTTTGGGTCCAGCAATAAGCCCTTCTTTGGTCACATGGCCCACCAAAAACAAAGTAATTTCCCTGGCTTTAGCCAGGCCAATAAGCTCCAGGGCGACCTCTCTTATCTGGGAAGGAGTTCCTGCCACTCCTTCCAGTTTACTGGAAGTTAAGGTTTGCACTGAATCTATAACTGCTATTTGAAACCCTGTTTCTAATACTTCCAGAGCTTCTTCTAACTTTGTGCTATAAAAAAGATAGAGATTATCAGAAGCAAGCCCCAAACGTTTTCCCCTGCTTTGCACCTGTAGCAAAGACTCTTCTCCGCTTAAATAAAGGGTCTTTAACCCTCTGGAGGCAAGCAAGCCTGCCAGTTGTAACAGCCAGGTGGACTTGCCTATGCCAGGCTCTCCTCCCAAAAGATATACCCCGCCCTTGACCAGTCCTCCACCTAAAAACAAATCTGACCTCTTTTTCTCCACAGGAAAAATACACCTCTTGCTGGGAAAAGGACTGAGTAATGGGTATAGGAGAAAACAGTTGCTCTTGCTTGGAGGAAGAAGTGGTTTTAGTAGAAATTGATTTTAACTCTAGGGTGTTCCACTCCCCGCATTGAGGACACTTTCCAAACCAGGTCGCAAAATTGCTTCCACACTTATTACAGATATAAAGCTGTTTTTGTTTAGCCAAAACTATTTCTTTTCAGGTGGATTTTTCACATCAATAACTTCTAAAGCAAACTCCTGTACGTTTTCAGGAGGATTATAAAAAACAACCATAAAAGGCACTCTACCCTGGGGCTTTACAAAGGTGTTGTTGGTTAAAATACCTATCTTAGAGTTTAAAACTCCTTCCAGTTCTTCTTGAGTTAAAACCTGTAGTTGAAACAAAGACGCAGTATTACCAGCTAAAAATTCCTTTTCAGCTACCACCTTACCGCTATCATCAAAAATCCTGGCCTTTATTTTTATCAATTCTTTGGTCTCTTCAAATTTATTAACTGCCTCTCCTTCAATAACAAAAATCTCTCCTATTTTGGAGTTGTTTACAAAGTATTGCTTTACATTTTCCAGAGAAATATTTTTTACCTTTTCTTCTATTTGTTTTTGGCTGAGTCCAACCTCACCCTTTTTTCTGGGAAAAATTTGGCTTTTATTTGAGGAAAGAAAATATAACCGGCAGAACCCAGACCCAACAACAATAATAAAACTATCAGCCAGATAATCAGCTTCTTTTTGCTTTTTTTCTTTTAGGAGCTTTTTCTTCCTCCTCCAGATCCACTTTGATTTTTTTATCTGACTTTACACTGACTCCTGCCTGCTCTTCCACTTCAGGAATGGCAATATCTTCGGGACTATCTAAATCCAGCTTATCTTCTTCCAATTCTAAAGGGAAAATGTGAGAACATTTAGTGCATTTTAGCTTAACTCCAGGTTTAACCTTTTCCTCGGGAAGATTATACTTTACCTTACACTCGGGGCATTGTACCAGCATCCTAAATTCCCCCTTTTAGCCTCACTCTTTAAGTTCAAACACTCCGCTCAAATTTCTATATTTTTCCGCATAATCCAGACCATAACCCACAATAAAACCTTTTTCCAGAACAAAGCCAGCATAATCCACTTCTACATCTACTTCTCTACGCTCTTTTTTATCAATAAGCGCACAAATCTTTACACTTTCAGCCTTTCTGGCTTCCAGGACTTTTTTTAAATAAGCCATGGAATGGCCTGTATCCACAATATCTTCCACCAGAAGTAAATGTTTCCCCTCTATGGGCAATTCCATGTCCTTGGAAAAAATCACCTTGCCTGTACGGGATTTTTGATTGGCATAAGAAGATAAGCGGACAAAATCAACCTCTAAATTCAAATCAATGGCTCTAACCAAATCAGCAAAAAACAAAAAGGCACCTTTTAAGACACACACTGCTACCAGTTCTTTGCCAGCATAGTCTCTGCTTATTTCCTTTCCCAATTCCTGCACTCTTCTGGCAATCATCTCAGGGGAAAATACCACTTCCAATCCCATTTAATCCTCCTAAATTTTAATCAATACTCTAAATTTACTTACATTTCAATAAGCATGGCTATTTCATCGCACTCCGGGAACTTGGGGCATTTTAGACAATCTGCCCATACCTTTTGGGGTAAAACATCTTTTTCCACCACCTTAAATCCCAGGCGCTCAAAAAATCTGTCCTGATAAGTTAGGACAAAAACTTTGTAAACATCTAAAGTAATGGCTTCACTCAAACAGGCCTCCACCAACCTTCTCCCCCAATTTTGGCCCTGTTTTTCCTTAGCCACAGCCAGGGACTTAATCTCAGCTAAATCTTCCCAGATAATACTCAAGGCGCAACACCCAAAGACTTCCTGGGTCTGGCGGTGAGCCAAAACAAAAAAATCCCTAAGATGAGTATAGAGTTCACTAAAGGAACGGGGCAAGAGAAGTCCTTCTTTAGCATAATACATAAGTAAGTGGTGGATGCTCTTTACATCTGAAATTTTTGCCTTGCGCAAGTATAACTCACTCACCTAAAAGCTCCTCTATCTTTATTTTTAACTCTTCCAGGCCCATATACCCTTCATGAGTGAAGACCTTTTCTCCAGAAGAGCGATAAATTTCCAATTTGGGTAAATTTACCACCTGAAAAAAATCACCAACGCTTTCCTTGCCCAGCCAGACAGGGTAGTTAAAGTTGGTTTCCTTATAAAAGGCAAAAAACATTTCTGGGTCATAATCCACAGACACTCCCAGTATACTTAGTTTCTGCCTGGGAAAAATGGTTCTTAGCTTAATTAAAGAAGGTATTTCCATCCTGCAGGGAGGACACCAGCTAGCCCAAAAATTGACCAGTACCAATTCACTCTGGCTATTGGCAATAAAGGAAATAATATCCCTGGGTTTGGCAACCTTTATGTCCTTGGCCAGGGTTAAATCAGTTCCCCCAAAAACAGCTAAAAAAAGAAAAATAATAATTAATCTGCGCATTTCTTTTCCTCCGGACTGGCCAATAATTTTTTGGCCAGTTTTACAGCAGCTACTGCGTTTTCTGAATAACCATCTGCCCCAATCCTATCGGCAAAGGCCTGAGTTACCACAGCCCCACCTATCATTACCTTGCACTTCAATTTTTCCTTTTGAACCAGTTTTATGGTTTCTTCCATTTTAACCATGGTAGTGGTCATCAAGGCAGAAAGGCCTATTAAAGGAGCCTGCTCCTTTTTGGCTACTTCTACAATTTTTTTAGCTGGAACATCCTTACCCAGGTCAATCACTTCAAAACCATGGTTTCTAAGCATCAAACAGACAATATTCTTGCCTATATCATGAATATCACCCTCTACAGTAGCCATTACTATCTTGGGACCTTTTCCAGACTTATCTTTCTTTAGCCAGGGTTCTAAAAACTTAACTCCCTCCTGCATGGCCTCAGCACTAAGTAAAAGCTGAGGTAAATAATATTCCCTACGCTCATATTTATCTCCCACTGCAGTTATACCCGGAATAAGCTCCTCATTTAGCAGGTCAAAGGCCTTTTTCCCCTCTTTTATTTCTTTCTCTAAAAGTTCAATTAACCTTTCTTTATCCCCTAAAACAACTGCTTCTTTAGGTGTAGAAGCTAGAGACTTACTTTTAGTTTGCAGGGTAATTTTTTGCTCTCCAGCCTGCCAATGGGAAAAATGAGCAATAAACTCTTCTGCCTGGGGGTCTTTATTTAAAAGTACCTGGCCGGCATAAAAAACTTCTTTTATTTTCCAGGAATTGGGATTTACAATGCAACTACTTAAACCTTTAGCCATGGCCATGGCCAAGAAAGTGGAATTGATAAGCTCTCTAGCAGGCAACCCAAAGGAAATATTGGAAAGCCCCAGAGTAGTGGGCAAACCTAACTTTGTACAATAATCAATGACTTCCAAACAGGCTTTGGCTGCTTCTGGCTTAGAAGATACAGTAAGGGCCAGAGCATCTACTAAAATCAACCTCCTGGGAATGGAAAGCTCTGCGCACTTTTTCAGCATTTCCTCTATAATGGCAATGCGTTCCCTGGCACTTACAGGCAGCTTTTTTCCCTTTAAAGGTAGTAAAATAAAAGGAGCGCCATAATCCCTACACAAGGGACCCAGCACTTCCAACTTGCCTTCTTCTCCACTTATGGAGTTAATTAAAGCAGAACCAGGATAAATCTGTAAACTCCTCTCAATGGCACTAACCTTACTGGAATCAAAACAAAGCACGGGATCAAATCTTTTCACCAGTTCCAATCCCAGCCTGGGCAAAACCTTTTCCTCTTCTACCAGAGGAGCACCCACATTAACATCCAAAACCCTAGCTCCTGCCTGGAGTTGCTCCTGAGCTAGGTTTAAAGCTTTATTCAATTTACCCTCTTGCAACTCCTGGGTAAGGTCTTTTTTTCCTGTGGGATTGATTCTTTCTCCAATTAAAACAGTCTTTTCCTCTTTCCCCAGAAGCACGTATTTAGAACGGGAAGTAAGGGCAAGGGAAGGAGATGCAGGAGAAGGAGAGACAAATTGTTCTTGAGTTAGTTTCTGGGCCAGAGCCTGGATATGCTCAGGCGTAGTTCCACAACAGCCACCCAAACACTTTACTCCCTTTCTGGCAAAGGTAAGCATATTTTTAGCAAAGGGCTCTGGCTCCAGTTTAAATACAGTCTTGCCCTCTTCTAAAACAGGTAAACCAGCATTGGGTTGTACCAAAAGAGGTAAAGAAGAATATTGAAGCAACTTTTCCACCAGAGGCAAAAGCTCCACAGGTCCTAAACTACAATTTACTGCCAGCAGATCTATCCCCATATTGAACATGGTAAGCGCAAATACTTCTGGAGAAGTACCTGTAAGAGACACCCCACCTTCAAAGGTCATGGATACTCCTATGGGGATTTGCCTATTTATTTTTCTGGCCGCAAGTACCACAGCCCTGGCTTCAGCCAGGTCAAAGTGAGTTTCCGCCAGAATCAAATCCACTCCACCATCTATTAAACCCTGAATTTGCTCGCTAAAACTATCTACCAGGTCTAAAAAGTCTATATCCCCTAAAGGCCTTACCATCTTGCCACTGGGACCAACACTACCTGCTACCAGGGCCTTGTTTTCTGCTGCCCTTTTAGCCACCAGAGCCATTTTTTTATTTACTTCATAAGCACTTATCCCTGCGGGCAATTTAAATCTGTTGGCTCCAAAGGTATTGGTAGTAATTACCCTTGCGCCAGCCTGAACATAAGCCCTATGACAGTTAAGTAGCGTGTCCTCCTCTTTTAGGGCAAAAATTTCTGGCATTTCACCGGCAGGTAAACCTTTGGCTTGCAATAAGGTGCCCAATCCACCATCAAAAAGGATAAACTCATTTTCTTTTAGTAGCGTCAAAAAATTCATTTATTGCCTTCCTCCCCATCTGGACCTTAACCTTGAGTTAAAGCCATAGTTTAAAACCTTGCAAAGGACAAATAAAAAATATAGGAATAAAAGGATTAAAGGAGTTCTATAGCATGCCAGAAAAAAAACAGTCTCCTGAAAGTAAAGAATTGGTTCTTATTGAACCAACCAATACTTATCCCCAAATAAAAGACAATCTCAGCTTATATTTACAAGAAGTAAATAAATTTCCAGTTTTGAGTCCAGAAGAAGAAATAGAGCTGGCCAGACGTTATAAAGAATACCAGGACCAAGATGCAGCCTTTAAACTCATAACTTCCAATCTAAGACTGGTTGTTAAGATAGCTATGGATTTTCAGCGTCGCTGGATGCAAAATGTTTTAGACCTTATCCAGGAAGGAAATATTGGCCTGATGAAGGCTGTACAAAAGTTTGATCCAGACAAGGGAATAAAATTTTCCTATTATGCTTCCTTTTGGATTAAGGCCTATATTTTAAAATTTATCATGGACAACTGGCGTATGGTCAAGATAGGCACCACTCAGGCCCAAAGAAAACTATTTTACAATCTCAATAAAGAAAAACAACGTCTGGAAGCCATGGGTATAAATCCAGATACAGAAACCATTTCCAACAACTTACAAGTCTCAGAAGCAGATGTTATTGAAATGGGCAAACGCATGGGCCAGCAGGACCTTTCTCTGGATATGCCTTTAAATGATGATGAGGAATTTACGCCTTTAAATGTCTTGCCTGCCTTAGAAGGCAGTGTGGAAGATAAAATTTTTCAGGAAGAAACAGTAAATCTGTTAAGAGAAAAGTTAAAAACAATTCTTCCCCAATTAAACGACAAGGAAAAAGATATTCTGGAACTCAGATTGCTCAGTGATTCTCCTCTTACCTTAAGAGAGATAGGGGAAAAATATGGTATTACCAGAGAAAGAGTAAGACAAATCGAAGCTAGATTACTGCAAAAGATAAAAAAACTTTTAGAAGAAGAAATCACAGATTTTTCCAGGGATTGGATTTTAGATGAATAAAGTCTTTAACCTCCTCAAAGCAGAAGCCAAAAAAATAGCTCAACAAAACCTTCCTTCTTTTTATACTATTTTTTCACGGGAACAAAACCAGGCCAAAAACTTCTTTTTTGACCACCCTCTTATTTATCGTTTACGCGAAGATGTCCTACCCTTTATCCTGGACTCCTTTGGGCATGGCATAGAGCACGCCAAAAAGGTAGCCCTAGATGCCAGTACCATTGTCTTAATTGAAGGAAAACACCTGCCCAGTCCTTTACTTAAAAAAGCTTTTCTTTTAAGCCAGATAGCGGGCTTGCTGCACGATACTTGTCGCACAGAAGAAGACCATGCTTTAAAAGGAGCTGAACTAAGCCAGGAAATCCTAGAAGACTATCCTCTTAGCCAGGAGGAAAAAGAAATTATTTACCTGGCCATAAAAAACCACGAAGCCTTTGGACCCAGGATAGAAATCAAAGACGACCTGGCCCAACTGGTAAGTGCTGCTCTTTATGATGGAGACAAATTTCGCTGGGGGCCAGATAATTTTACCACTACCCTTTGGTCCATTTGTAGTTATAACCAATGGGGAATAGAAGAACTGAAAAAAGAATGCCCCAGGCTTTAGAGTTTATGCAAAAAATCAAAGATACCTTTAGGACTTCTACAGGCATTAACTTTGGCCCAGAAATTGTGGATTGTGGTCTGCTTATAGGCAAACATCTCTACCAAACCTTACAACAAATAGAAAATTATGCGTAATTTAATTTGTTTTACTTTAATCCTTTTGGCCTTACTTAGTTGTTCTCCCTTACACAAACCCCGACCTGTTAGTATTCCCCTTTCGCCTGAAGCCAAGAAAATTTATACCTTTCTTCGTTTTCTGGATCTGGAAAACCAAAAGAAAATTGAAGAAGCCAAGCTGGAAGCCCAACAACTACTTCAATTAAATCCAGAACCCTATATTTATCTGGAAGTAGCCAACTTTTACTGGCGCAACCTGGATTTTAATCAAGCCAGAAACATTTTAAAGCAGGGTTTAAAAAAATTTCCAGAAAACAAGAACCTCTATCTTTCCCTAGCCAAATCCTATCTGGCTGAAAAAAGACTCAAGGACGCAGCAACAACCCTGGAAGAGTATCTGGCCATTAAACCAGAAGACTTTTCTGTGTACCAGGAACTGGCAGCAATTTATCTGGAAAATAAAGAATACAGTAAAACCATAGATTTACTCAAAAAACTACCTCCTGAAAAGCAAAATAAAATAACCTATTATTATTTAGCCAGGGCTAATTTTGAACTAGGTCTTACCCAAAAAGCAGAAGCTTTGCTTCAAAAAACTTTAAAACTGGATCCAGAGTTCTTTGAAGCCTGGGCAGAATTAGCTTATATCTATGAAATGAATAAAAAATATGCTGAAGCAGAAGAGATCTACACTAAATTATTAGAGCAAGAAGAAAATAACGAAGACCTGGTTTTGAGAATAATTGAATTAAACCTAAAATTAAACAACCCTAAAAAGGCTAAAACTTTTTTAGAAGATAAAGATATAGATTTTAAACTAAAAGTATTCTTAAAATTTTTAGAAAATAAATATTATGAATATGCTGAAAACATATTAGAAGATGTAAAAAAAGAAGAAAAAGGTACAGACAGGGTAAATTTTTATTCTGCTCTTCTCTACTATGAGAAATACCAAAATTACAATAAGGCTCTTCAATATTTAAATAAAATAACACCCAAAAGCAGTTTTTACCTTCAATCACTAGAATTTAAAATTCAAATTTTGCTTTTACAAAAAAATTACGCCTTGGCTCAAAAAACTCTAGATGAAGTTAAACAAGCCTATCCCAATCACAAAGAATTTTATATTTTACAGATATACGCTTTTGAACAACAAAAAAAATACACCCAGGCCTTATCCTGGATAGAACAGGCCCTACAAAAATGGCCCAAAGACAAAGAAATACTTTATCGCAAAGCCATTATCCTGGAAAACCAAAACCAGCGCCAGAAATCTTTAGAACTTATGGAAAAAATAATTTCCCTGTATCCTGATTATGATCCTGCCTTAAATTTTGTAGGTTATGTCTTGGCTGAAGAGGGAAAAGACCTAAATAGAGCCAAGCTCTTAATTGAAACTGCCTTAAAAATGAGCCCCAACAACGGCTATTACCTTGATTCTCTAGCCTGGGTTTACTTTAAATTAAAAGAGCTAGATAAGGCCTGGGAATATATTCAAAAAGCTGTAAGTTTTACTGCCGATGACCCTACTATTTGGCAACATTATGGAGACATTGCCAGGAGTCTAAACCTGAAAAAGAAGCCATCAGGGGCTATAAGCAGTCCTTAAAGTTAAATCCCCATAATTTGGAACTAAAAAAACTACTCCAGAAATTAAGTGAAAACTAAATTTATCACTCTCTTGTTGGGGCTAATTGTTCTAGCCAGTTGTGCTCCCCCAAAGCTTCCTTCTCCAGAACAAAAGCTGGAACAATTCTGGCAACAGCAACAAAAATATAAGCAAATCAACACCTACTACTTACAGGGCAGCCTTAGTTTTAAAGACCAAAAACAGGCTTCCCGCTTGCTCTACACCTGTTTTGGCCAAAAGAATAAGCTCACCAGAGTGGATTTTTCCTCTTCTTTGGGTCAAAAGATTTCCCTCTGGCAAGAAAGTCAAAACAACCTCCTGGTCTTTTTTCCCTATGAAAGAAGAGCTTATCAAAGCAACCACCCCAGGACTGCTATTACTACCTTAGACTTTCCCCTTCCCTTTACCTTGACTCAAAGTGTCAAACTGCTCCTGGGAGAAGTCCAGTTTCTCCTACCCTTGTCTTCTTCAGAAAATTTTTCTAAAAACCTCTTGACTCAACTAGAAATTTATCCTTTAGGTCAAATAAAAAGAATAAACTATCAAGGATACACCATATCCTACTTTAACTATGTAAAGACTAACATAAACCTTTCCATACCTAAAAAAATAATTATTGAAAAAGAAGGCTTAAAAATAACTATTTATCAAAAAAAGATAAAATTAAATTTAAACTTAAATAATTTAGAGCTAAAATTGCCAGAAGATGTAAATTTATTTAATCTCTTGGAGCAAGAGTAAAATGAGAACCTTTATTCACACAGTTTTAAGTGGAATATATACAGCTTATACGGAATTGTTATTTTCTCTTACTCTAATCTTAAAAATTGCAGAAATAAAACAAATTCAGCAAAAAATAAAAGAAGAACAATGTTTTTTAGGACAGCTAATTTGCGAAAAAAAGATATTGATTCTGAAGAAGTAAAGACAACTCTCAAACAAATAGAATTTTTACAAGAAGAAGTAGAATATCTAAAAGAAAAGCTTGAAAATTTTAAGAACCTCTTTTTACACAAACGCCAACAAAGATTAAAATCTTTTAAAGGAGTTTTTTAAATGGAAGAAAAAAGGCTCTAATCTTTGGTTCAGACCACGCAGGCATTAACCTCAAAAGAATACTAATGGATTTTTTTCATCCCCAATTTGAAATAATAGATGTGGGCACAAGGGATACCAATAGCTGCGATTATCCCCTTTATGCCCGCAATCTTTGCGTAAAGGTACTGGAATTAAAAACTCTGGGTATTCTTATCTGTGGCACAGGCATAGGCATGTCTATCACTGCCAACCGCTTTAAGGGCATACGTGCTGCCCTTTGTACCAACGAATACATGGCCAGAATGTCTAGAGAGCACAATGACGCCAATGTACTCTGCCTAGGTGAGAGGGTAATTGGAGTGGACCTGGCTAAAAGTATTGCCAGCACTTTTGTAAACACTTCTTTTGCTGGAGAAAGACACCTGAAAAGAATCGAGTTAATAGAAAAGCTGGTTTAAACTTTGTTAACAATTTAATTTTCAAAAACAAAACAGGTTAAATTTGGTTTACAGAGTAAAATATCAGGTCAGGTAAGAGGAAAAAGAATTAAAGATTTATAACCTGATTTTTGTCTTCTATTCCTGCTTTTATTTTTCTGGTCTAAGTCTACTCACTCAATCAAACAAACAACCTCTTTAGCAGATATAAAAAAGCATGCGAATTTGGGATATCCATCCAGCTTATTTAAATCGCCAAAGTCTATTAGGCGAACACAGAGAATTACACGGAATCCTCTCGATTCTAATTCATGGGAAAAAGGGATATTCTAAACATCCTGAAACCAAGCGCTGGGCAGGTTTTCTTTGGGCCTTAAAGATAAGACATGAATTTTTAGTAGCAGAAATGCGCTTAAGAAATTTTAACCATAAGTCTTATGTTAAGGTAAATTCTGCTTTTAAAAAATGGCCAGAAATTTATATTGATTCTCCCAGCGCCCAATTTAACTTACTTAAGCAAAAATATCAAAATAAAGAAGAGGGAAGAATACCTCTTCCTAAAAATGAACAAGAACTCTGGAGTCAGCACAAGTATTCAATTTTAGCTAGAAATCCCAATTTATACAAAGAAATAGGTCCCTTAGTAGCTAAAAAAGAAATAGGCTTTGAGCAATTAGCGTTAATTTTAGTGGAAAATCTTAGAATCATACCAGATGAAAAAAATATAAAAAATGCACTTCAACACATGTGGGGACATATAGCCAAATACTCTTCAATAGATAAACACCTGGTAAATAAAATGCCTTTAGACCAGCTACTTAGAGAAATACAGAAGTGTACGCTTAAATTTAAAGAACCTTATTTACTTTTATCTACAGCTTTGAGTGAATTAAGCGTGTGGATAGAAAATAAGGACTTAAATTGAAATAACAAATTAAAAAGAAACAAACTTTTAAGTTTTCAAGCCCTCTCTTTTAAAAAATAATCCAATTTAATTCAAAGAGTTAGAGAAAAAATAGATTTAGTTTTAGAAACTATCTTGACCAAACAATTCTTTTCTTATTAAGCAAAGGCGATTTGGCCAAATTGAGAAAAAGCATCAAAGTAGCTGGAGGAGAAAAATATGTCTGTAACCCTGGTAGACCACCCTCTCATTCGACATAAATTGGGTATCATGCGCAAACATGATATCAGCACCAAAAATTTTAGAGAACTGGCTTCGGAAATAGCCAGACTACTTACCTATGAAGCCACCAAGGACCTGGAAACTGAAAAAAGCACTATTCAGGGATGGGCAGGTCCTGTGGAAATAGAGACCATCAAAGGGAAAAAAATTACGGTAGTGCCCATACTTAGAGCTGGACTGGGCATGCTAGATGGAGTCCTGGACCTTATTCCCGGGGCTAAGGTAAGCATTGTTGGTTTGTATCGCAATGAAGAAACCCTGGAACCTGTTCGCTATTATGTAAAACTGGCCAAAAACATAGAAGATCGCATTGCCCTAATTTTAGATCCCATGCTGGCTACTGGAGGTACTTTAATTGCTACCATTGACCTGTTAAAGGAAGCAGGTTGTACTAAAATCAAAGGATTATTTTTAGTAGCTGCTCCAGAAGGATTAAAAAAAGTTACAGAAAAGCATCCAGATGTGGAAATATACGTAGCCTCCATTGATAAGAGGTTAAACGATAAAGGCTACATCCTGCCAGGCCTAGGGGATGCAGGAGATAAAATCTTTGGAACTAAATAGGCACCACCTGGTGCCTATTTTTTTGTCTTTTTTGTTCTTTAAAAACACCAGTGCACGGTAAAGGAGGTTCTATGCAACAAGATCCAACCAAGTATGATTTTCGTTTAAGAGACTCCCTCCTGGGAGCGCAAATGCTCTTTGTGGCTTTTGGGGCTTTGGTTTTAGTACCCATTTTAACCGGGCTTGACCCCAATGTGGCTCTTTTTACTGCTGGCTGTGGCACGCTACTTTTTCAAGTTATCACCAAAGGAAAAGTTCCTGTTTTTTTGGCTTCTTCTTTTGCCTTTATTGCACCTATTATCTATGGAGTAAAAACCTGGGGCATTCCCGGTACCCTATGTGGCCTGGCTGCAGCAGGTGTTATCTATATTCTCTTAAGCCTGCTCATTTCCTTAAGAGGAGTAAAAGTCCTGGAAAATTTGCTTCCTCCTATTGTTACCGGCCCAGTTATCATGGTAATTGGTCTTATTCTAGCTCCTGTAGCAGTAAATATGGCTATGGGTAAAACCGGTGATGGCAGTGCAATTTTGGTTCCAGAAAAAACTGCTCTAATTATAGCCATGATTTCTTTAGCAGTTACTATTATAGTCTCTCTTTTTGGGAAAGGACTATTAAAGCTTATTCCCATTCTCTGTGGCATCGTTATTGGATATATTATTTCTATACCAGCAGGTCTAGTAAACTTTGCTCCTGTAATTAAAGCACCCTGGTTTGCTATTCCTAACTTTACTTTTCCAGAATGGAACTGGCAGGCTATTTTATTTATTGTACCTGTAGCAATTGCTCCAGCTATAGAACACTTTGGCGATATTCTGGCTATAAGCTCAGTTACAGGAAAAGATTATTTAAAAGACCCTGGGGTACATAAAACTCTCTTAGGCGATGGCCTGGCCACTTCTCTGGCTTCCTTTTTAGGTGGTCCTCCTAACACCACCTATTCAGAAGTAACCGGGGCTGTAGCTCTGATTAAGGTCTTCAACCCTGCTATTATGACCTGGGCTTCCATCTGTGCCATTTTGCTTTCCTTTGTGGGCAAACTAGGCGCTTTTTTACAAACTATTCCTACTCCTGTTATGGGTGGAATTCTCATTCTCCTCTTTGGTGCTATCATGGTCGTGGGCATCAACACTTTAGTTAGAGCTGGCCAGGACCTGATGGAGGCCAGAAATATGGCTATTGTGGCCATAATTGTTATCTTTGGAGTGGGAGGAATGTCCTTTTCTGCTGGAGAATTTACCTTAAAAGGTATCGGGCTAGCAGGTATAACCGGAGTGGTATTAAATATTCTCTTACCTGGTAAAAAATAAAAAAGGGGCTTAAAGCCCCTTTTTTATTAACCTATAAGCAAAACCTTATTTTTCTTCCCAGCCAGTAACCTTGTATCCTTTTTCTTCTACCTTGGATTTTATCAACTCAAAATCCACCCCTTTATCAGCCTCAAAATAGGCAGCTTTATCTTCTAAACTTACCTTTATATTTTTAAGATTACCCATACTCTCCAAAATCTTGGTAACAGTATTTACACAATGCTGACAACTCATACCTTCAATATTTAATTTAAACATAAAACCTCCTGGATAGTTAATAGATTCAAATTAATTATATCAAAATATTAACCAATTTAAAAATATTTCCATTTATTTAAAATAATTAAATTTAATAAAAAAATAAATTTAAAGATAAATCTAAGCTATAGTAAATTAAGGATTTAATTTTATTTGGTACAATACATTAATCCAAGCCATTTCACTTGTACTGTTATTTGTACCTACAATTTCAACATTGTATAAATAACCATCAAGGTATCCCTTAGTATCTACTATCTTTCCATACACTATATAGTCTCCATAAATTTCTTCCCAATCAGGATTATTAATGATATCTGATGGCTCTGAATTAGAGGTACATGCATTCGTTGAATTACAAAAATCACATACCGTGGTCCAGTTATCTGTATCTCTTTTTAATTTACAGGCATGCCCAGGTATCCAACCTGATGAATTAGAATCCCAAGTAGAATCTCTAATATCAATCAAAAATTCTTCCACCCCCCCCTTTGCAGCTTCTAATGCTGATGTATACCTTTTTACAATACCTGACTGTTTGGTACTCGATACCACTAAAATCATTATAGCTGATGCAAGCACTATAGCAATTAAGCTCAAAATTAGAGAAGTTATAAGGGCTATACCCCTCTCATCTTGCTTTTTGAAAATCACCGAATTTCCCTCTTAAGATTCATGGGTTTTACTGAAAATTGAAATAGCTTCCATCTATAATGTATATCATCCCCTGTCGGAGTAAATTGTTCAATGGTCCCATTAGAAGTATTTAGATAAATTGTGCCTCCAGAATAATTAAAGGCTGGGTCTTTTCTACCTTCGTGGTAAACAATAAATACTTTTACCTGTTTTAGCTGAGACCTTAAAACCTTCGGATCTGAGGGCAATGTAGTTGACCATGTATCAACAATGTCATCATCGTCAGTATCAAGACCAAATGCCACTTTAAATCTTTCTACACAGTCCAGTATTGGTTGCGCACCACCAGTACTTGCATCTTCTCTTCTTAATACTTTGGTATTTTGCGCACATCTTAATGGCTTATCTTCTGAATTGTAGTCGTCTAATTCATAGGTTATTTTATTATCCGTAGAATTAGAACTAAGACCAAATAAAAGCAGTAGCTTTGATGGATCAGATGAATCAACTTTATAACAATTAAATTTTTGGGTATAATCTAAATCAAGTGCTAAATAACAAATATTTGTATCATTACAATCTTCGGCAGAAATTTCTGCATCATCAAGGGTAAAAAATCTCTTTCCATTAAAATCTGCATAACCATAACACTTCGTATAATCATTTCTAGAAGATACTGTTGAACTTATTGTAAGAGTATTGTTTGCCTCATCATATTCTAGGGGCAATTTATCATTGGGTATTCCAAAACCAGCCAGCTCAATATCTCTTCTAATTATTTCAGCCCCTATTAGCCTATCTATATTGGATACAGCAGTAGTAGTCTGCTGTGTGTATGCTTTCAATACATTTAAATATGATTGATATACAGCACCTAGAACCACTGATAAAATTACTAACACCACCAACAATTCTATTAAGGTTACACCTTTATTTTTCATGGCTCATGCACTACTGTATTTATGGTATAAGTTTTTGTCGAATTACTGTTAGGTGGATATTTATAAGTAACTATAACTTGGACTTGACTGTTACCACTATCTAGAGGAGTAGAATTAGAATCTATCGCAAAAGTTAAAGAAAAATTTCTAAATTTTTTAGTTGCATTATCTTCACATTCAATACCACTTCTTATATTTTCTATACAATCTTGAGCTATTTTTACAGCTTCATCCCTAACTAAATTATTTACATTACTACGAATATAAGTAGCAAGACTCTGCACTAGCGTAAGAAGAACCAAAGTCAATATCAACATGCTAACAAGGACCTCTATTAAAGTAAATCCTTTTTTTCTTTAATTACAATTAGTTCCATTCCACGATCCTATTTTTGCTCTTGTTACTGAAACTGCTACACAATTATTGATTTCTTCCTCGTTTAGGTCTGTAAGATAAATACTATCAAAATTAACAACCACACCTCTAGAAAATTTTATATATGTATAAATTGAGTTAGATGATTTAAATTTCGATTTTAAATTTAAAATTGTTATATCAACATACCCACCACTATCATTAATCTCACCATCATAATCTGTATCACACCTTTCATATATCTTCTTAAATTCTGATGTAGTTCCCCAATATAATCCACAAACTTTTTTTTCAACAAAGCTTTTCATTCTGGCATCTTGAATTAGGGTATAAATATTTTTTATATCGTATTGAACATCATATTTTTTCTTCCATTTTGTAAATTGTGGAATTGCAATGGATAAAACTATTGCTATAATAGATAAAATTACCAAGAGTTCGATTAAAGTAAAGCCTTTTACTTTTCTATCCATAATAAAATATTGCCCTTAGGACTTTTTGCAGGATTTACATAAGGGGTAGCTGATTCTGGAGGTACTCCTGTATACCATGGAGTAGTAGCATCATTAAATGTTGATGTCTCATCTGTACCAACAATTATTTCTTCTATATTACCACGGGATAGTTGTAAAAATAGTTTTCCTCCTGGGTTGCTTGCGTGATATCCTGGACAGTTTTGATTTTTGAGATCTTCACCTGTTGCGCAATTTAGCTGCCATACCCTGGATCTTCCACCAAAACTACAAAAATCAGAAGAAGGCTCTGTTGTAGTAAAATAAATTATATTGGAATCAGTAACAGTTGGGTCTGATATCACTCTTTCTTTAAAATAAATTCCTTCTCTCTCATTTAGTCCTTGTTTCCAAGAAAATAGTTTATTTGGGTTACCTTGAGTGAGTTCATTACAAGGATCATTAGATGAATGTGCTGCATTAATATTACAATTTCCATCATCAAGACAATCATCTATTCTTACAGCATAGAGGTTATTAAATTCATTATTTTTACCTGGATCGTCTCCAGGATAAAAATATCTACCAGTACCAAAAAATATATAATTCATATCAAAGCATTTTGCATATTCTACTTTTGCAGTTACTGGCTCCAGGGAGCTATTAAATACATTTACTATCTCCCAATCAGAAGGGATATTTCCTGTAATATGAATTCCCCACACATCTCCCTGTAAAGTGTTACCTGCTCCCCTGGTTGATCCAATAAAGACCCAATCAGTATCACCATCTTTATCTACATCTATACCCTCAGTAAAAAGCCTTCCACCAAAGGCATTTTTCATTTCTGATGAAACTGAGAGTTTTGTCACTTGTTTAATGGTAAAAAATGCTGATGGTTGAGCATTCCATGTACTCTCAAGTTTGAGAACAAAAAATTTCAAATCCTGTTTGGACTCTCCCCTATAATTAGTTGGACCTGATGCAAACATAATAAAGTAGCTATAGGTGCTGTCATCATTTTTTACCTTGATAAAGGCAGGTCCTGTATAGGTAAAACCTAAATCTTTATCAGTAAATTCCCATAAAAACTTTGGACTGGTTGCATTGGTTATATCAAGGGCAAAATAAGAAGACAATCCCACACAATTACTAGTAGCAGAATTATATTGTGAGGGATCAGCACAAGTATCAGCAGGAGGATTAATGCACTCTGAATCTGTGCATCCAACTGCTCCCCCAAACCTCATACCACCAATTAATATTCGTTTTTCAATATCTGAATCATCATCTAAATTGAGTTCAATTATATAAGGCATGAGATCCACATAATAAAGGTGATTATTACCACCATATTTGGGATCTGTAAGTGCCCTTAGATAAGGAAGGCTATTTTTAGGGATATATGCCCACATTTCTTCACCTAGTTTATCTTTGTAACAATATTTAGAAGAGTCATTACAAAGCCTTACATCTTGATATGGTCCCAATCCGTCATAGCGAGGTTTACCTAATCTAAATGCATGGAGCATTCCATCATTTGCTCCTACATAAACCACTGAATAATCATCATATATCACTATTTTGGGTGTAGAATAAATTATGTCACCTAATTTCCAGGTGGAAATACCATCATAGGATCTATTTCTATAACCATCTATATCATTTCCTAAAATATAATCTTTAAGATCCTGGATCGAAATTGATTTTGTTATTAATCTTGTTGTTTCATCTGTTTCATCTACTATTCCATCATTGTCTTCATCTCCAAATAGTTTATTTTCTGTCACATTCTGAAAACTAGTTAAATCTTGATGTATGGTTGGATGAAGATATCCTGTATATGTGTAAATATTTCTTTGTGTTGCATTCGTATTCTTTAACTTCTCTCCTGCCTCCCACACTGGATGTATATCATCTAAAGTTGAATACAAGGTATAATCAGAAGAATTAGTACCACTACATGTACTTTTATAGGCCTTTACATTCATAATTCCTGTAGAATTATTTAGTAAGAAATTAACAATGTAGTCTCCTCCTGTCTCTCCATTAGTACATACATCTAATGCTTTATTTTCAATAGTATCCTCTCTTATGTTTGAAGCAGTAGGAGAATAGTAAAACCAGTATGTATAAAGATAGCCAATCCAATCCAACTCTATCTGATCAAATTGTTTTTTTGGATAAAAAAGTGCCTGAACAAGATTTTTCCAATCTTTGTCTCACTAATGGGAAGTGATGCAGAGGTACCTGAAGCAGTTCTTTTTAAAATATCAACAAAAATCACCCTTAATGCCTCTTCAAGTTCTGCTCCATTTTCTGCTGCAAAATATCCGTCTGGTACACCGTTGTTATCCTCATCCCATTCCTTACAACATTGTTCATTACTACTACCACCTGGGCAACTGGAACGAGGCCAGGCAACCTCTAAAGAATCATCTGGCACCTCAGAAAAAGTATATGGATAACTATTATTACAACCACTAATATCAGTAAATCCTCCAAAAGCACTTATGGTCTTCATAGAACTTTTACCATCATTAGAATCATCAAAAGCATATAAGCTATATACCCTTGCTGTTTGTTTATTGGATAAGTCAAACCTCAAATCATCAGTTCTTAAATGATAAGCAGAAATAACAGGGTCTACATTGCCATTCCACTCGCCATCAGATATGAGTACAACATTGGACTGCCTGCACCAGGCTGAAACCAAACTCCCATCTTCCAACACCTGATAATATGGATCTACCTCGCTGTCATCGTTGATATAATTAGAATTACTCTCATAATTATGACCATTTCTTTGTTTTAGATAATCATAGGCCTCCCACAAGGCTTCACCACTTGGAGTACCGCCATATGGAACTTCACTCTGTAATTTATTCAATAATGAGTCTAAATTATTTTCATTAAACCCATACCTTATTTCACCTTCCCTTGTACCACCAAACACCATAAAGGTAATTCTAACACTATCAAATATGGATTGAAGTAAACCACCCCTATCCTCTTTTGAGATTCTTAATTTTACCCTTGCACTTGACAATCCTTTTACTGGGCATGTACCATCATAATCATATACACTTAGTAAAATTTCTTTATCTGCATAGTTACCACTTGAATAATCTTCGGGCCTTACATAAAAATCACAGTCTATATTACTGGATCTTACTCTTCTCCTACTACCCTGAGCCTTTATATAACAATAATTATCACCACAATCAGCCTTTCCGCCAATTAGTGCTTTCAAGGCTGCATCTATTCTGGTTGTAGTTACAAAATTAAGTAGATTTCCAGAAACACAATCTGGTGCTGAACCTATTTTGTTGGAATAAGAACAATTGTCTGTATTATCAACAAAATATCCATTATGAGAATCATATTTATAATATTTATTTGAATCAAATATTCCATAATAATCATAGGATGTGTTATAGTTTTCATATGCATAATCTCCATAATAACATTCTGCAACCTGTGATTCATAATATCCGCTCCAATTGGCACAGGCATAATAGGCTGGAAATTGCATACTGCCTGAATAATCCATTACTAACACAACATTTGGATCTATACTCTGAGTAAGAAATGGGGGAGAAGCACAATATTGTTCCATTCCAGCAATTACAGGTATCGCCCAAAATATAAACAAAAGAGCTAAAAAAACTCTTTTAATAGTCATCTTTCACCCCTTTTTTAAGTTTTAACAAAACAATTTCTTTATCTTTTTTTAACAAATAAACTTTATCATCTTTAGAAATTAATATAGTTTTTTCTTTTTCATTTATCTGTTTTGAACTAAACAAGTCTATACTAACATGCTCACCTGAAAATACATACAGATAAGCCTTTCCACTTACAATTTTATCTACCTTATACGGACCGTATATTTTATATCCATTTTTTAAATACTTCTCAACTACCAATTTTAATGGTTCTTCTAACGTTTTAAAACTACTGAATTTATTTTTCACATCTCTAGTAAAACCAGTCGTTGAAAACACTACTATTAATAATACACAACATATCTGGATGATTACCCTTTTCTGTTTCATAGTTTACTTTTCCTATTTTATTTATATCTTTACTGGTTAATTTACTAAAAAACTTAAGTTACCCAAAAGTTATCTTTATTATATTTAGAAAATTTAGCCAAAAAAACTAAAGCCTAAAAAAACTAAATATATCTTATTCTTTTTAGCCAATTGCCTCATCTTGCACCATAAAACCAACTCTAAAAACATTATTTTTTAGGTTTATTTAAACCAATAAATAAATATTGGCAACCCTTAATTACATACTTTTAGTTTCCTAAGTCTCAACCACAAGCATTCTTTAAAACTTAACATATTGTTTTTATTATATATATTTTACAAATAACAACTTTCTTAAAGTAAAAACAAGTAAATTCAAATAATTACATCAACACTTAAGTTTTAATTTGTTTATATCATATTTTTGAAAAAATCAAGAAAAAATAGGAATTTTTACCTATTTTTTTAAGAAAAAAGTAAAGACTAAAAAAAGATAAGGGATTCTGGGAAATTATTCTTCCAAACTTTCGGGCAAGGATAAAACAAATTCTTTTATTTTATCCCTTACTTCCCGGTAAAAATTTAAGGCTTCTTCTTCGCTTTTGGCCTTTACAGCCATACTGGGTGGGTCAGGAAAACCTCGGTGAATCACCTTGCCCGGAAAGTAAGGGCAAGTTTCATGGGCATGGCCACAAAGGGTCACTACATAATCAAATTTTATACCCTTTAGCTCGTCAATGGTCTTGGAATACTGTTTGGAAATATCTATTCCTATTTCTTGCATTACCCTGACTGCCCTTGGGTCCAGGGTATGTTTGAGTATGCCAGCAGAATAGGGTTCAATTGTCTCAGATTTTAAGGCTCTGGCCAGACCTTCTGCCATCTGGCTCCGACAAGAATTTCCTGTACACAAAAATAAAATCTTTTTTTTAGACATAAATATTACCTCTCTTTATACCTTTAAAAAAAGCGTAAGAGCATTTTAATGGCCAGTAAAATAACTAAAATACCCAAAAACTTTTTAACTGTACTGGCTTTCAGCCTGGCTTGCATAAATTGGGTCCCTAGATATCCTCCCAGATAAGCACTAATACCCACAGGAAGCATAAGCCCCAAATTAAAGCTACCCAAAAGCACATAAGCAATAAAACCTGTTAAAGAGGAAAAAGGTACTACAAAAGCAGTAATAGTAGTAACTTTTTTGGGATCATATCCAAAAAGGATTAAAAGAGGAGAAATAATAAGCCCGCCTCCAATACCCAAAAGGCCAGAAAAAAAGCCAGCCACTCCTCCCACAAAGCTCATATACAGCCAATTTTTATCTTCTTTGTATTTATCCTTGCCTTTATACTTACTTCCTTTAAAAAACAACAAAATGCTGGCAGCAAAAAATAAAAAAAGGGTAAAAATAAACAAAACTATTTTTTGGGAAATAAGGCTAGAAATATAGGCTCCAATAGGAGATAAAATAATAGAGCTGAGAATAATGGGAATACCCAAGCCAAAATCCAGGCGCTTGTTTTTGATATTGTCATAGGTAGCACCCACCATACTGATGGTGTTAACAAAAAGTCCTGTAGGCTTGGCCTCTCCCAAAGGTATTCCCAGCCAGGCCAAAACTGGAACCAGGACCAGGGCAGAACCCACTCCACCCAAAGCAAAAAGAAAACTAAGACCAAAAGAAATTAAAGAAATAGTAAAAATTTCCACTTTATTTTTCTCCTATCAGAGCCCTATTTTGCATTTAACAAACTTTATTTTCTAGCATAAATGGGTTTGGGCTTTAATAAAGTAACCAGTTGTTCTGTAGAAGCCAATAAAATCTTTAATTCATCATATCCCTTTTCCAGTAAATAGGCATAGACCATTGCAGCCCTAACCAGAGAAGAACAAAAAATAATCACCAGTTTGTTTTTAGGAATTTCTTCCAAACGCTTAGGAATTTCATTTACTGGAATATTCACGGCAAAAGGAAACTGTAAAAGCTCATTTTCTTCCCTGGTCCTTACATCTAAAAAAAAGATGTTTTCCTTTCCTATAAGTTTTACAGCTGAATCTACTCCTATCCCATGTTGTCCACTACCAAAAAATTCCAGATCCATTTCTAAAAATAATTCGTCTAATCTCATTTTTTCTCCTTATTTTTCACAACTAAAATGACATACTCCTGTAGGTGTTTTTACTGCAGCAATACAGCGAGCCAGCCCAATCACATAATTAAGCCAACCATATACTCTTGATAGCCAGAAAGAAAAGCAATGGCCAATAAAAACATCAAAATAGGTCCAACTATCCAGTTTTGAACCAGGGACAAAAATAAGACCTTCGTGTTTTTAAATACCTCGCCTAATTGTTCGTATTTTACTTTGGCCAGAGGGGGATACATCATCAAAATAAGTCCTATAGCAATGGGCACATTGGTGGTACCTACCTGAAAATAATTTAGGACATCTTTAATTTGGGGGAACCAATAGCCCCCCAACACCCCCACAAACATGGCCAAAAAAATCCATAGAGTGAGAAAACGGTCCAGAAAAGAAAGTTTTTTAATTACCTCAGACATACTACTCTCCCTTTAGCCAGGAAATTACCTCTTCCTTGGTGGGCACCTTACCAGCACACTTTACCTGACCATCCACCACCACCCCGGGAGTGGAAAGCACGCCCATCTTAGCAATTTCTGCATAGTCAGTTACTTTAGTGACATTGGCCATAATGCCAGACTCTCTAATGGCATCCATCACCACATTCATGGTCTTTTCACAATTGGGACAACCAGGGCCTAAAACTTTTACTTCCATAACCAAACCTCCTTTTTTAAATTACCAGATTAAAAATATATCCAACCAGCAAAATACCCATAGCCACAATAGAAGCAAAAACAATTATAAGTCTCTTTTTTAAGACCTTGCGCAAAATAAGCATTTCAGGCAAAGACAGGGCAATAACACTCATCATAAAAGCTAAAACCGTACCCAGAGCAGCTCCTTTACCCAAAAGAGCTTCTACCACAGGAACAATCCCAGCAGCATTAGAATACATAGGTACACCAATAATTACCGCTAAAGGCACAGACCACCAGGAAGACTTACCCATAATAGAAGCCATAAAATCTTCTGGCACATAACCATGAATGCCAGCTCCTACAGCAATACCAATAACAATATAAATCCAGACTTTTCCCACAATATCTTTTACTGACTGCAAGGCATACTCTATCCTCTGCTCAAAACTTTTCTTATCTTCTGTTACCACATTGGCATCTGTTCTAATTTTTAAGACCCAATCTTCAATATAATGCTCCAGATTAAGCCTGCCTATAACAAATCCAGCTACTATAGCCACAAAAAGGCCCGTAAAAAGATATAGCGCTGCAATTTTCCAGCCCAGTAAACCATACAATAAGACTAAAGCTATTTCATTAACCATAGGAGCAGATATTAAGAAAGAAAAGGTAACTCCTAAAGGAATGCCAGCAGTAACAAAACCAATAAAAAGAGGAACAGCTGAGCAAGAACAAAAGGGAGTTACAATTCCTAAAAGAGCAGCCAGCACATTACCCACGCTTTCCCTTTTACCAGCTAAGATTTTTCTCGTCCTTTCTGGTGAAAAATAAGAACGCACAATACCCACTAAAAAAACCACCAGAGTAAGCAATAAAATAACCTTGGGAGTATCATAAACAAAAAACTGTACTGCTTCTCCCAGATGAGAGCCTGGTTTTAAAGCAAGCAAAGAAAAGGCAAACCACTGGGAAAAGGGAAGCAAACTTTTATAAAGTAAAGTCCATATACCCAGCAGCACCAACCCCCAAAACCAATAAAAAAACTTACTTTTGGGATTTTCTCTTTTTAGCTTTTGCTCACTCGCACAAGCGCACTCTAGATTTTCCATCTCTATTTTCCTCCTATTCCTTTTCTCTTAAATTGGGCAAAAGTTTAGCCAGGTCCTGAATTTCTTTTTCTTCTTCCAGCCACCTGGCAAGCAAATCAACAAGTTGCTTGTTCTTTGCTTCCATCTCTAAAGGCAAAAAATAAATCATCCAGGAACCCTGCCTTCTGCTTTCTATAAATCCTGCTTCTTCCAGTATCTTCAAATGCTTGGATACAGTGGGCTGTGCCACTTCCAGCACCTGCTGAAATTCACACACGCACACTTCTTTCTTTTCAGCAATAAACCCAGGATTTTTAACCTGTTGGCATCAGATACGGCTTTAAATATTTTAACAATTTTCTTCATTACTCCCTCCCGTTTTTAGCTATATAGTTATTTGGCTATATGAAGTCAAGGAGTTTTTACTTCCAAAACTAAAAATCCCCTTTTAAAAGGGGATTTTTTAGTACAACAACTTTTCCCTAGTAAGGTTTTAAATCGCCACCATTTCTTCTATGATTCTACGCAGTTCCTGAGCCAGTTTGGCCAGTTCACTTACAGCAGCGGAAGCTTCTCGCATGGCCTGAGAAGTCTCTTCAGAAATGCGGTTAATCTCTTCGGTACTTCTGGTGATTTGTTCAGAAGCAGAAGACTGTTCTTCTGAAGCTGTGGCAATGGCCTCTACTTGAGCCAGGGTATTTTGAGACATTTCTACGATACGCTTTAAAGCCTTGCCTGCCTCTTCTGCCTTCTGGCTACAGGCTAAAACAGTTTCATCCATTTTACCCATGGCCAATACATTATCCTTGGATACATTTTGAATAGAACTGACACTAGTTTCCACCTCTTTAGTGGCATTCATGGTCTTTTCTGCCAACTTTCTCACTTCATCAGCAACCACAGCAAAGCCTCTTCCGGCCTCACCTGCCCTGGCAGCTTCTATGGCAGCATTTAAAGCCAGCAAGTTGGTCTGGTCAGCAATATCTGTAATTACTCCCACTACTTTACCAATTCCCTCAGCCTGTTTTTCCAAATTACGCATATTTTTTACCAAAAATCGGGCTTGCTCTTTTACTTCTAAAATACTGGTAATGGTCTCTTCTACTACTTTTGCCCCTTCTTGAGCCACTTCTCTGGCCCTATTGGCATTTTCTGCTGCTACTGAAGCATTTTTAGCCACTTCTAAAACTGTAGAATTCATTTGCTCCATGGCTGTAGCAGTTTCTCTGGCTCTATCTTTCTGAACCTCACTACCCTGGCTGGCCTGCTCCACCTGAGCAGAAAGTTCTTCTGCAGCTGAAGACAAACGACTGCTTACCACTTCGCCATCCTGGGCTAGCTTAGCTAGTTTTAGTTGAGCCCTCTTCAAATTACTTATGTCCAAAATATATTCAAAGGCTCCAACAATATCTCCTTTTTCATCAACAATAGGATTACCATAGTACTGAATGTAAATATCTTCTCCTGTTGGCCTGGCAATGGTTTCTTCCACTGCACTTTTCCCCTTGGTCATTGCCTGTTTACAGGCGCATTTATCGCTTTGACAATCTTCAGTATGGAAAAAATTATAACATTTTTGCATCTTTACCTCTGCCAGGTCTTTCCCCAGTAAACCTAACCCCACTTTATTCAGGAAAAGAATATTAAAATTTTTATCCATACACATCACAGGTACAGGAGCATTGTCTAAATGCCCCACCAAAACCTCTACCACCTTATTAACTCCAACAATAATATTTTTAAAATCCCCTTCCAGATCTTCACCATTCATTTTAAACAAAATATTACCCTTGGCCACTTCCTCCTTTTGTTTGAGTATTAAATCCTCGATAAAAATAAGCTTGCTCTTTAAGTCTTTTATCTTTTCTACCAGATCAACTATCTCATCACTGCCTTTTAAGTCTATCTCTGCCTTAAAATTACCCTTTTCTATTTCCTGGACAAAACTAAGACCAGCTTTTAATCTTCTGGTTTCAAACCAGGAAAGCAAAACTCCAATCCCTAAAGCAAAAACAATCCCTCCACTCAATCCATACCAGGATAATGTTTTAACCTTTTCTTCTTGCTCCAGCAAAAAAACATATTCTTTAGTCTTTGTCTTTTCCAATTCTAAAATATTTTTAGTGATTAAGTTCTCTAACTTTTCTTTAGAATTGGTAAACCTAGTTTTTGCCCGAATAAAATCTATTCCTCATCTTCTTTCTATAGAAGCAATTTCTTGCATGGAGGCAAAAAAATCAGCTAAACTTTGACTTACGGCTTTATTATCAGAGACTAAAATATTTTTCTCTTGCTCTTTTATCTTCTTAAATTGGTCTAATAACTGGTTAAAATCTTCTTTTTTAAAGTAAATATTACTTATGACCTTTTCCGCTTCTGTTAAATAACCATCTATATTTTTAAAATAATCTATTTCCTTTTGCAGGGAAATAAACTTATCCATGCCCAATTTTAACCTGTTCATGTTATTTAAAACATAAATGGCTACAAAACTAAAAATCAAAGTAGCACCTAAAAAGGCCAAAACCATTTTGTGTAGCATTCTTATTTTCATGACCAATGCTCCCAAATATTTTTTAAAGCTTCTTCTAATTTATTATATTTAAAGGAAAAACCTTCCTTTTGCAACCTAGAAGGAACGACTTTTGCCCCCTGGGTAAGAACCATCTCTCCTTCACCCAGAGCAAGTTTTAAAATAAATCTGGGTACCGGGAAAAAAGCAGGACGCTTTAAAACCCTGGCTAAAGTCCTGGTAAAATCCTTATTGGTGGTAAGCTGAGGGGCACACAAGTTGTAAATCCCCCGGGCATCTTTTTTATTCAAAGCCCAATAAAAGGCCCTGGCTAAATCTTCTAAATGAACCCAGGGAAAACCCTGGTTTCCAGAGGCAATTTTTCCACCTATCCCCCATCTAAAAAAGGGTAGCAGTTTGGCCAGAGCTCCTCCTTTGCCCAAAACCACTCCAAAGCGAAATATAACTACTCGAAGATTAAAGTTTGTAAACTGTAAGGCTTCTTTTTCCCAGTCCTGGCAAATTTTACTTAAAAAATTTTCACCATAAACAAAATTTTCTTCATCCTGCACCCTATCCTCTAAAGGAGCGTAAATGCCTACAGCTGAAGCAGAAAAATAATTACAAGGCCTATTTTGGGTCTTTAAAATGGCCTGGGCCAATATCTTAGTACTTTCTATCCTGCTGGAGTAAAGTACCTTTTTATATTCTTCTGTCCATCTTTTGGAAATGGGAGCACCAGCTAAATTAATCAAGGTATCCACCTTATCTAGTTTCAAAGCCAACTCATCCAGATTAGTCAAATCCTTTCTACCTAAAGGAACAATCTCCAGCCCTTTTTGCTGAAAATAAGCAGCTAAAAAACTACCTACAAAACCACTGGCTCCCAAAATAGCTACTTGCATACTTTACCACTCCTAAAATTATTATTAAACATTATTAAAAAGAAAAAAGGAAAAAAGCAAGTTAAAAATATTAAAGAGTTCTTGTTTAGAACATTTTAACCTTGTAGCCAGGTCTAAAAAATCTTGACTTAACCTGTTTTCTTCTCTTAATACACATAACATGTTTCCCTTAAAAGATTCCATACCCCACAGAACCACTCCTTTTGTGAATTATTTCCTCATTATCTTAAATGTGCTTATCTTTTTCTATGAAGCCTCTCTTCCGCCCTTAGCTCTGGAACACCTTTTCTTTGAGTATGGCCTGGTGCCTGCCAGATATACCTATCCCTTTTGGGCGGTTTATATGGGTTTATCGCCGCACAATTATCTACCCTTTCTAACCAACATGTTTCTCCATGGAGGCTGGTTGCACCTTATTTTCAACATGTGGGCCCTTTATATTTTTGGCGATAATGTGGAAGATAGAATGGGGCATCTAAGATACCTTATTTTTTATCTTCTGTGCGGACTGGGAGCCAATTTATGTCACTTTTATCTCAACTACAATTCCACCATACCTACAGTAGGAGCCTCTGGAGCCATTGCAGGAGTTATGGGAGCTTATTTAATTCTTTTTCCCCATTCCAGGATAATAACTCTTATTCCTCTCTTTTTCATTCCGTATTTTATTGAAATACCTGCTATTTTCTATTTAACTGGCTGGTTTATTTCTCAGCTATTTTCTGGAGTGTTTTCCCTCACTTCTGAACAATTTAGTTCTAATATAGCTTTTTTTGCCCATATTGGAGGTTTTGTGGTGGGAATCTTACTTCTGCCACTATTTAAAAATAAAAACTATCGTCCCTGGTATGCAGATGAATATTATTTTAGCAATTTTTTTAAGGAGTAAACTATGGGATACCTGGATTTAATCTGGTTACTTTTTATCCTTTCTGCCTTGCAACCTGTTTTAAAGCAAAAAATGTTAGAATCAGCCAGACAAAAGTTAATTGCCAGGATAGAAAAAAAAGAAATTCTCGGCTTATTTTATTGATACATCGCCAGGAAACCATGAGTTTTTTAGGATTTCCTGTATTTCGTTATATTGACATTCATGACTCAGAAGAAGTCTTAAGGGCTATTCACCTAACTGACCCAGAAATTCCCTTGGATATAGTTTTACATACCCCAGGAGGATTGGTGCTGGCTTCCCTGCAAATTGCCAGGGCTTTAAAAAAACACAAAGGCAAAGTTACTGTGTTTGTGCCTCATTATGCCATGAGCGGAGGTACTCTCATTGCCCTGGCCGCAGATGAAATAGTCATGACCGAATCCTCTGTCCTGGGACCAATTGACCCCCAGCTAGGAGAATACCCGGCAGCTTCTCTTTTAAGGACTATTGCCCAGAAACCCATTGACAAGTTGGAAGATAAAACCCTTATTCTGGGAGATATGGCCAAAATGGCTATCAAACAGGTAGAAGAAGCTGCTTATGAACTGCTCCAGGGCAATTATGAGGAAGAAAAGGCCAGGGAACTAGCTAAAATACTTTCTGAAGGAAGGTGGACCCATGATTATCCTCTGACCTTTTCTGAAGCCAGTAAGCTGGGACTAAAGGTAAGTAAAGAAATGCCAGCAGAGATTTTACAACTTCTAAGCCTATACCCTCAACCAGTAAGAAAAACCCCCTCAGTAGAGTACTTGCCTATTCCCAGGAAAAACACTTCTAAATGAAGCTGGTCTTTTTAAAGCCTCCTATTGAAGACTTTTACCAGACCAAAATCAGGCTTCAACCCCTGGGACTGGCCTATCTTAAGGCCATAGTAAAAAAATATTTTCCTCAAATAAAAACCAAAATCTTGGACTTTCAGCAGGGCTACCCGGCCAAAACCATACCCTATCCAAAGGAAGTGGCCTATTTAAAGAACTACTACTTTCCCACCGATAAAAGTCCCTTTTCTACTTTTCATCACTACTATCACTTTGGAGCAGATTATGAAGAAATAGTAAGCAAGGTAAAGGAAGAAAGGCCAGATTTAGTTTTAGTTTCTATTTTATTTTCTCCTTACTATAGAGAAGCTTTGCTCTGTGCCCAAAAAATAAAAGAAATTTTAAAAGTGCCCATTTTAGCTGGAGGCACTCATCTTTCTTGTGCTCCTTTAAGTGTTTTAAAAGAAGAATATATTGACTTTGTCATTTATGGAGAAGGGGAAAGGCCTTTAACCAGGTTTTTAGAAGCTTATCTTGGAGATAAAAATTTTACCCAGGTCCCCAACCTGGGTTTTAAAGAACAAGGCAAACCCATTCTAACCCCACCTGAACCCAACTTTCCCCTTCAAGACCTGCCCTGGCCAGATTTCAGTGATTTTTCTCCTGCCAATTACACCTTAAGGAAAAACCTATTGCTTTTATTACCTGCAGTAGAGGCTGTGTTTATAAATGCAAATTCTGTTCAGTAAAAAACACCTTTCCCCATTACAATCTAAGACCAGTTGAAGATGTGATTGCTGAACTAAAAACAAGATACCAGCAAGGATATAGAATCTTTGATTTTGAAGACGATAATTTAAGCTTTAACGCAAAATATTTTTCCCATTTACTTTCAGCCCTAGCAAAAACCTTTTCCGGGCAGGATATAGAATGCGTAGCTATGAATGGCCTGGCCTACTTTAATTTAGACCTGAAAATGCTTTCTTTAATGCAACAAGCTAAATTTAAAGAGCTAAATCTCTCCCTGGTAACCCTAAATAAAAATCTGGCCAAAGACCTATCCAGGCCCCTGGACTTAAAAAAGCTTCAAGAAGTCATAACCACAGCATTTAAACTGGGATTTAAGCTCATTGTCTATCAAATTCTGGGTTTACCTAAGGAAAGTCTGGAATCCATAGTAAAAACCATGTCCTTTATTGCCAGAGAGCCAGTACTGCTAGGTCCTTCTCTTTACTATGCTGCACCTGGCTCTGCCCTCTTTAACCCCAGGCGTAAAGATAAAGACCATTTTTTTATGGCCAGGTCTACCTTTTTAGATACAGAAGATGCTCTTATTAGTAGAGATGAACTCTATTCTTTGTTTATCCTGGCCAGAATCATAAACTTTTTAAAAGGCTTTAAACTTGTCCAGCATATACACCTTAAGGAGCTTTTAAACTATCCAGGTCAAAATCCACGCCAGAATTTAGGCTTAACTATTTTGAGTAAATTGGAAAAAGAAAACCTTCTTTCTGGTTATGACGGCAAAAACTACTTTCCCATTCCTCATTTTTCCTCTAACCTGTGGACTTTTTTTAAAAAAGAGTCTAGTTATCTTACTACCTTAAACAACAAAAAAATTTTTTTAGGAGAAAAGAATGTATAAAAAGACTAAAGAGGGAGTAATCATAGGTAGAATAGGCTATGGAAAAGACCTATTAAGTGAATTAAATGAGATAGTTAAACAAGAAAAGATAAATTTGGGCAAAGTGGAAGCCATAGGCGCCTTACAAAAAGCCACCATAGCCTACTACCATCAAGACTCTCAAAATTATGAACTCATCACCTTTAATCAACACTTAGAAATAGTGTCTCTTATAGGCAATGTATCTTTAAAGGATAATACTCCCTTTGTGCACGCCCACATCACTCTGGGAGACAACAAGGGCAATCTTTTGGGAGGACACCTTTCCTCTGAAAATATTGTTTTTGCCTGTGAATTTCTAATTATTCCTTTTACTGGCCCAAGTTTAGAAAGAAAACTGGACCAACAAACCGGACTTCCTCTCTGGGATATCTAATTAAAAGTGCTTTCCCAGTTGAGCAAAGGCCTTTAGGGATTCTGGGTCCAGGATTTCAATATCTTTACCTCTAGTTAAAAGCAACCCCTGTTCTTTTAAGCTTTTAAAGGCTCGAGATAAGGTTTCTGGAATAGTTCCCAAAAGATAAGCAAGCTCGCTTTTAGTGGTTTCCAGCCTCACTACTTTCTTCTGCTTATCCAGAGCCAGAGAGTAAAGATAAAGGGCTAACCTTTGAGGCACCTCTTTTAAGCTCAAATCCTCCACTTTCTGAACCAGTTCTTTCAGGCGCAAACTAAAAAGCCAAATCATTTTTAGGGCTAAATCTGGCTCTGCTTGAAAAAGCTTTTTAAACTTTTCCTTGGGGATAAAGACCAGAGTACTGTCTTCCAGGCACAAACTATTGGCAGGATAATTAAAATCTCCTCCTAAAACCACTTCTGCAAAAATATCTCCCGGTCCCAATAGGTGTAAAATCTGTTCCTTTCCTTCAAAATTGTTTTTATATATTTTTACTCTTCCTGAAATAATTCCAAAAAATCCTTTTCCAGGCTCTCCCTCCCTAAAAACATGCTCACCAGAAATATAATTTTTTAAAATAGAAATTGATTTTAACTTTTCTAGAACTTCTGTATCCAAAAAAGAAAATAAAGAAATTTCCTTTAATTTATCGATCGTATTCATTTTTAGAATTGTTGTTTATTAAAGAAAGGTAATTTATTCCCTGGAAAACATAGTTTATCCCAGATAAAAGGGTAAACAGTCCAACCAAAGCGTAAAAATAACCAAGTTCTATCTTTAAAACCCAAAAACTACTTTTTGCACCTAAAATTAAAACTACCAGTAATATTTGAAGTAAAGTATTTACTTTACTCACAAAAGAAGGGCGAATATTGTCTTTAATGGCAAAACCCAAAAAGCTAAGTAAGCCAACTCCTCCTAAAATAAGCAAATCCCTACTTACCACCAGGACAGCAAGCCAGCCTGGTACCCACCTGGCAATACCCAAACACACATAAGTGGTTATTAAAAGTACCTTATCTGCCAGAGGGTCCAGCAAGGCACCCAGTTTGGATTTTTGTCTAAAAAACCTAGCAATAAATCCATCTAAGCCATCAGTAAAACCTGCTAAGAAAAATACTCCTAAAGACCAGGCATATTCTTTATCCAAAAAGAAAATCACAAACACAGGAGTAAGTAAGATTCTAAAGACAGTAAGGATATTGGGAATGGTCAGGTTTTTGTTCATTAAAAGCCTAGCAATTTATCCCTTTCTTTATTCCAGCGCACCCAGGGATTTTGTTCATCTTCTTCTAAGGCAAATTTTTTAGGAGGAGCAAAGCGTCCATCTGGATAAAGCACAAATTCATATCCTGCCCCCACAATAACTAACCACTCCTGCAAACTAACTCTTTTAGGTCCTTCTACCTTCTTGGGTCCACTTACCCTCTGAGCCATTAAGGATTTTCCAGGTTTATATTCTTCTGAAACTGGCCTATAACCCACCTGAATTTTACCATCATAGACCAAAAATCTATTATATTCAGCAGCAACTACTGCTCTATATTTGGTGCCAGCAACTCCAGCAACAGCTGTAGGGGTTTCTAATTCAAATTTATTATCCTTGGCCATGAGCTTTTTTACAGAAGCCCAGCATTCTCCTAACATCAATTGAGTTTTCATCTCCCGTTTACTATTTTTCTCATCATACAGGGCCTTAACCAGGGTCAAAGTGGTATTTTCATTAAAGCGTAAAACACTTCCATCTGGCAATACAAGCTCCAACTTGCTCTTCTCTTTTACCTTTATTTCAACAGGAGGAGTGAGAAACTGGCCTATTTGCAATTCCTTATCCTGTACAAAGGCCTTACCTTCTAAATAGTTTACTTTTACTTTACCTTCTACTTCTATTTCTGCAGCCAGGACAAAAGAAGAAAAGAAAAAAAATATTCCCCATAAAAAAATAAATTTTTTCATAATTACTCCTCCAGGTTAAAAACTATATTTTGGGGATGTAAAACTTTTTTAAGCTCTAAGGCAAGCTCTTCTTTGTTTAAGCTCCAAACTTTCCAGCTAGCTTTTATGGAAGGACCACTTAGTTCCACTGTTAGCAAATTCTTCTTCAATACAAATCTTGACCAGGTGCCCAGGTCTTTATCAAATTCCTTTAAACTATCTATGGTGACCCAGCCACTACTAACTAAAGTAAAACTTTCTACCAGTTCATTCATTACCTCTGGTAAATCAAAATAACCTGCCCAGAGTTTTATCCATAAATTTTCCAAGTCATCTGCCTGAATTTCCAATTTGTGCTCTTTTACCACTAACTCTCCAAACCACTTTTCCTGTCCCTTTAAAATAGTTACTTTTAAAGGGGCGTCCACTTTTACTTCTACCCCGGTTAAAGTTTGCAAGCGACTCAGGGTCAAAAATTCTTCTGGACTAACTCCCTTTAAGGTCAGGTCATAGGCCAGTTTTTTATTGGCAGTAAATAGAAGTCCATATTTTTTTAACTCTTGCCGTAAAAGGCTTTTATTTACTTCACAGTCCAGCTTTAACTCTAAAGTCTCTTCCTGCTCCACCCAGGAAAGCTCTCTATAACCATAAATAAACTTATCTATCCTGGGTAATAAAAACTCCCCTAAAATCTCCAGTCTCTGCTTGGATAATTTTTGGTCCAACAAGTTATTGGCTTCTTTTAAAACAGCCTGTAAAAAGGCCTGCTCGTATATTTTGGGTTTTATATCTTTCAAAGTTTCTGCACTATCTTTAGGCCAGATAACTTCTACTTCCACTCCAGCGTAAGCACTTTGCACCCCACATAAAAAAAGCAATATCACAAACAATTTAATTATTTTCAGCATATTTTCATTTCCTTCCCTCAACCTTTGTGGTCAAATCTGCAAAAAAAAGCCTTTAACTGTCAATCTCTTCTTTTAGGTTTAAGTAGTTATCTTCTAGCTTTGCCACTAATTTCTTTGATTTTTATCTTAAATACTCTGGTTTTATCCAGATAAGAAGCAATATATTTCTGGCTCTTATCCTCGTATTCTGAAGCGTATTTCTTTATTAATCCCTTTAACGCCCTTATTTTTTCTTCTGCAAAAACCTCTTCAACTTCTCCACAAACAATAACACTTTCGTATTTGGTACTAAATTTTTCTGGGATAAGACAGGTATGCCCAACTACACAAAAAGAAACAACAGGTTGAAACTGAATATTATCTATTTTTTTCCCTTCTAAAGCACAGTGAAAATAAATACTATCATCTAAAAGACAATAATTTATTGGAACTCCATAAGGCCTATTTTCTCCATCTACAGTGGAAAGAACTCCAAATTCACCCTTTTCCAAAAGAGTAAGAGCTTCGCTTTGACTAATCTGCCTATCTTTTCTACGCATAGTACTTTCCTTTAAAATTAAAAAAATGCACTGGATGAATTTCATCCAGTGCATTTAAAACTCTACTCAAAACCATTTACTAGAATAATCTAAGCATATCTTTTAATTTTTTTATAGCTAAAACCGCATCTACACCAGAAATAGTTTGGTCTGGATAAAACTCTCCACTTCGAATATCTGTACTCAAAAGCCCTCTAGTGGTACAAAGCATAACTGCATTAAAGGCATAATGAGTGGTTGGAATATCAGGAATATTGCTCTCCTGACCAATAAATTCTGTGGCCAGTTTGTTATTTCCAGTGGCTCTAATTAAAATATCTTCAAAAAGTAAAGCCATTTCCACCTTAGATACTGGTTCATTGGGTCTAAAGGTGTGATCTGGATAGGGTTGCAAGCCTCTAACTCCTAAACCCACAACCATAAGAATGTCGTTTTTCAAAGGATGATCGGCAATGTCCTTGACCTTGTTCTCAGTGTAAATATCTTCAAACTTCATCTGCACGCCTTGAGGGGCTTCAAAGGTCTTTTTCTCTGCTTCTTGAGTTTTAGTATAAAAACGCTTTACATTTAACTCTTCAATCAAAAGGCCAGCCAGATCACCTCTGGTTAGTTTATCCACCAGCACAATTTCCTTGCCCAGCTGACTCTCAGGGGCTGCTCTATTGGCCTTTTGAGCTAACTGCCAGCGCAAGTCAGCCCTTTCTTCCCAATCCTTATCTCCCAGGGACTTTACCCTGGCATACATTTCTTCTGCCTTATAAAAATCTAAACCATAAAGATAAGCTTCTCCTAAGTAAAAATAAAGCTCAGGAGAATTGGGTTTAATTACATTGCCCCTGCTAAAGGCTTCCTTGGCTTTGGTTATAAGCTGATAGTCAGAAAGTTTTTTCTGTTTTTCAAAGCAATATAAGCCCTTATCTCAGAGACAAGGGTCCAGATTTTTTCTTCCTTACCTTTAGCCTTTTGTTGGCCTTTGGTTATAAGTTTTAAACCATCCCTATCCCCTTTTATAACCTGAATAAGTCCCTTTCCAGCCAGAGCAGGCCCATAGTCTGGATCCAGACTCAAGGCCTGTTCAAACTCCTCTTCAGCCAGGTCCAGCTTATCTTCATCTAAATAGGCCACTCCCTGCTTATAGTGATGCAGTGGATTATCCATCATTCCCTGGGGAGCCCTTCCTTTGGGTGTACAACTGACCACCAGTAAAAAGAGTACCACCAGGACAAAACTCAATCTTTTATATACTTTCATCCTTCTATCTCCTTTTTAAGCTAATCCAGGATAATCATAACTTTACATTTTTCCAAGAAACTCTGTTTTTGACTTAAAGCTCTTAACTGGTTGGCACTGGCATTGTCTATAACCAAATCAGCCTTGCCTTTACCCTTCACCTGAACAGCTTTAGCTACAAAAGGCATATTCGCCACTCTGGGATTGGATTTGGCTTTCTCCAAATCCTTGGCATAGCCAGCCATTCCCTGCTGAATGGCGTATTCACGGCTGACAAAAGCAGAGCCATAAACTTCCTGGCCATTTTCGTCATAAATTTTGGGACTCATAGCTGGTCTGGCTCCAAGGCCTCTGGCATCTACAATAAGACCGGTATAAACCATTTCAGGCTGAGGAGCAGGCATGGCAGGTGTAGGTTCTGGCTGAACTTGAGGAGGCTGCGGAGCAACAACTGGGGGCTGAGGTACATTTACTTGAGGTTGGCTGGGTGCTACCGGAGGTGTAGGAGGAGTTAAGCGCTCTGGCTTTTGAATTTTTGTCCCAAAGGGGATAGTAGGAGGTAAAAGTACATCAGCCAGGCCTCCTCTCAAACTAACTCCCACGGTCACTTCTACTGAACCATCAGACATGTAAGCAATGTCCAGGACCTGGGAATTTTGTAAAAAACCCTGTACTCTAGAGATAATTATGTCGTTGGTGACCATATAATTTTGAACCGTGGTAGTAGAATCAATCTGTACCCCTTTTAAAACTTCCAATAAATTTCTTCTAGCCACTACAGTAGCAGCCCTTACAGCCATTGCTCTGGCTTGAGCCATATTCACTGCTGTAGCCGGTGGAGCACCTATGCCTGTCGCAGTAACCAAACCTGTCTGCCAATTCACCTTTCCGTTTTCAAAAGTCTGGACATAAGCATAGTCCATTATTGGTTGTTGCGCTAAAGCCATTCCATAAAACCCAAGGCCAAAAGCCAAAAAACAAACTAAAAATAAAAATCTTCGCATATGCTCCTCCTATTTTTTTTCTATTTTTCCCAAATAATATAAAGCTGACTTATTTCTTGGCTCATAAGTTAAAGTTTTTTGCCAATAAAATCCAGCTTTTTTAAAATTTTTCTCTTGATAAAACTTTAAAGCTAATTCATTATAAACTTTAGCCAAATTATATCTGGCTTCGTTGTTTTTAGCATTTATCTTTAAAGATTTATCCCAGGTCTTAATGGCTCTATCTACTTCACCTCGGTTATAATAAACCCAGCCCAGTTCATTTAAGGCCTTTACATATTTGGGATTTAACTCCAGGGCTTTTTTTAGCTCCAACTCAGCGTTATAGACCATGTCCAAACCCAAAAAAGCCAGGGCCAGGCGATAATGAGTCTCTGGGTCGTCAGAACCTACCTCCTGGGCTTTACGCAAATATAAAATACTCTGTTTTAAATTGTGCTCCACTGCATAAACCACTCCCAAAAAATAATAGGCATTGGCATTATAGGGGTCTAACTTTAAAACTTCTTCAAATTGAGAGGTAGCTTCTTTGATTTTGTTATCTTTTAGCAAAAGCACTCCCAGCCAGATTCTGGCAAAGGTATTGTCTTTAGAAATAGCTACCACTTTACTAAAATACTTATAAGCCCTGGCAAAATCTTCTTGCTTGGCACTTAAAAGCCCTAGTTGATTTAGGGCAAATTCATTGTTGGGGTCTAGCCTAATTACCTTTTCAAACAAGGCCTTAGCTTCTTTTAACTTTCCCTGGTAGTGAAGGTCTGAAGCCTGAAAAATAAGGTCATTAATATCTTCTGCATAAGCAACTACACTGAATAATAAAAAAAAGATTGTAACTAACCCTATCTTTTTTAACATTTTTCATATCCTGCTCTTTTTTAAACTGACAATAGAAGAGGCAATGGATAAGGCCAGCTTGTGTCTAAAATCACTTTGAGCTAACAGCTTCTCTTCCTCTGGATTGGAAATAAAACCCATCTCCAGCAAAATAGAAGGCATCTTGGCTCTACGCAAAACATAAAAATTGGCTGAATGCACTCCCCTGTTTTTTAGAGGTAGACGATTTTTTAAATTATTCTGAATAAGGGAAGCAACCTCTCCCCCTGCCTCCCAGTAGCGCTTTCTTTCAAATAAAAACAAAATCTCTTCAATATTTACATACCCCTTTTGAATAAGTTCGTTTTTTTCCAGCTTAAGCACAGAATTTTCAAACTCTGCCACCCTGGCTGCTTCCTTACTGGAAGCTCGCTCTGAGCAAAAATAAGTTTCCATTCCTCTGGGCTTTCTGTTCTCATTGGCATTGACATGAAAGGAAACAAATAAATCTGCACTATACTGATTGGCTGTAGTAGTTCTGGCACTTAAAGGCACAAAATAGTCTTCTGTACGAGTAAAAAATACCTTTAAGTCCTTATCCATCTGGGCCAGTATTTGCGAAGTCCTTTTGACCAGGTCCAGATTGACCTCTTTTCCTGCAAGCCCTTAAGCCCCACTGCTCCAGAATCAAAGCCCCCATGCCCAGGATCCAAAACTATCCTCTGGATACGATAGCCAAGAGTGTTTTCCACCTGCAGGCGATCTAAAATTTGCTTTTCTTCTTCCAGGGCCTTTTTTCCAAAGGAGTTAAAGGCTTAATAGGTTCAATCTTTGGAGGCAAAGGCTTTTGGGAAATAATATCTACCATCATTCTGGAATAGGTGTCCTCAGGATTTAAACGCAAAACCTGCCTGAAACTATCCAAAGACTTTCTTAGTTCTTTTTTTTGAAAATAGGCCCTTCCCAGAAGCCCCCAAAGCCACTCATTATCAGGCTCTAGCTTCACTCCTGCTTGCAAAACTTCTATGGCCTGGTCATATTTTCCTTGCGCTAAAAGCTCCTGTCCCTTTAAACCCAGGTCAAAACCACTTTCAGCCCATAAAAACCTGGAATTTAAAGAAACTAGACCTGTAGCCAAAGCTACCAATGCCTTTCTTCTATTAATTTTTGCCATAATGCTAATACACAACCTTTAACCTGGTTTGCGGATAATAAAAAGCCAGAATATCCCTATAACTTTTACCTTCTTTGGCCAAAGCATAGGCTCCCCACTGGCTTAAGCCCACTCCATGGCCATATCCTCTACCTCTTATCCAGAGTCCATCGCCCTGCCACTTTATCTCAGCCAGAGTGGATTTAATATCCCTAGGGCCTAACCAGAGACGAAAACTATTACTAGCTAACACTACTTTAGCCTTTGAGGCAACTATTTTTAAATTTATAATCCTGCCAGAAGGTGAAATATCACCCACTTGAATTTCTTGAATAGAGCCCAAAGCAAACCCTTTGGACCGCAACACCTTTTCAATATTCTCTTTTTGTATCTTTAGCTGCCATTCTTCCCTTTTAATTTCAGGAGAAAAAGGGTCCTTTTTAATCAAAAAATAGGGAAAATCCACTTTCCAGACATTACTGGATTTTTCCAGCATGCCCCCACTATGAGCATGAAAATAGGCTAAAATAGGCTTATTCTCATAGGTTAAAATTTCTCCCCTGGTACTTTTTACGGCTTTTTCTACCTGATTATTTTTGCTTTTTCCTCCATAAACTTGAGAAGCAGTAGTAGAACTGAGGTCATAATCTCTATCTTCAGATTTAAGATAAAGATAATAGGCATAGGTCCTGGCAGCTACTGCCTGGGATTGAAGAGCAGCTAAAGGCCAGGAAGGGGACATCTCTTTAGACACCACACCCTCTAAATAAGTTTCTAAAGGCAAGACATTAATTAACCAAAGTTTACCCTCTTTGGCTAAAACCGTTATTTCTCCTGTATACTCCTTACCTTGCCAGACAAAGCCACCTAAACCTTTTGTGCTGAACACCTTACTTTCTTTGTTACCATCCACCCAGAGGGCATGATTTTTAAACTCAAAAACATGCCTGCCCCGGGCCAGCTTGCCCTGGAAAAGCTGAATTTCTTGCTTAAAATCTAATTCCAAATTTTCTTCTTTTGCCAACAACACCCTGATTACAGGTTCTTGTTGCTGCGCCACCAAGGCAGGCGCACTGGATTTTTTTCTTCAGGCAATTGCTCTTTTTCTCTCTATCAATCCTTTCCAGCATATATTTAGCTGTATAAACTCTAATATCCTGGGGAAAAAGCTGGATAAAAAGTTTAAAGTGTTTTTCTGCGTTTTCCAGGTCAAAGTCTTCATAGGAAAGCATGGCCAGGTTAAAATAGGCATTTTTAAGCTCTAAAGACTTAGGAAACTCGTAAATGGCTTGCCTATAAAGCTGCTTAGCCTCTTGTTTGCGCTCTAAAAAAAGGGCATAAATATCACCCTGCCTAACCAGAGCCCTAGCTCTTATGTCCCTATCTTTACTATAACTATAAATAAGTTCATAATTATCCAGGGCTTCCAGAAAATTACCCTGTTCTAAAGCCAAAGAAGCTTGTTTTAAAAGGGGTTCAGGATTAAAAAAGGAATTTTGAGCAAAAACCGGTAAACTTGCAAGGCAGTAAAGAAAAATAAAAAAAACTACCTTAACCAGTCTATTAAATAGGACAAAATATCTTCTTTGTTTAAAGGAGGTAGCCATAAAACATCTTTTTCCTTTTTAAACCAGGTTACCTGCCTTTTAGCATAGGCTCTGGTATTTTTCAACCATTCTTGCTGCATTTCTGCAAAACTAATTTTATTTTCCAGGTAGGCAACAATTTCTTTTACGCCAATACCTGTAAAGCCTGGCAAAGTGGTATCTTTATACTTTTCTATGGCTTTTCTTACTTCTTCTATAGCGCCCAGTTCAATCATCTTTTCAATTCTGCTAGCCAATATAGGAGTTAATTCCTCTAAATCCCTTCTTAGACCAATCTTTATACATTCATAAATACTTTCTTTAGGAGTAAGTTGGTGCCAGGCTGAAAAAGGTTTCTGGGTCTGGTAAAAGACTTCCAGGGCTCTGGTAATTCTCTGCTTATCCTTAGGATGAATCTTGGCTGCATAAGTGGGGTCTATTTCTCTTAGTTCCCTATACAGTTCACTGAGTCCTTCTTTTTCAACTTTTCTGCTATTTGTTCTTTTATCTTTTCTGTTATTTTGGGAATGGGTGAAAGGCCAAACAATAGTGCCCGCAAGTAAAGCCCTGTGCCCCCAACCAGAACAGGTATTCTTTCTTTTTTGCTCTCTTCTTCTATCCTTTCCCTGGCCCAGGCCACAAAATCTCCAGCTGTAACCTTCTTATTTAAAGGTAAAAAGCCAAAAAGATAATGAGGAGCTTTACTTTTTTCTTCCACACTAGGCTGGGCAGTAACTATGGGTAAGTCCTCATACACCTGTCTGGAATCAAAATTAATAATGGAAATGGGAAAATGTTGGCTTAAAAAAAGAGATAGGGCTGTTTTGCCTGTACCCGTTTGCCCCAAGATGGAGATAAGTTTAATCTTTCTTCCCATATTTTTTATACAGTGCTTTTTCTACTACCTCTGGAACGAGTCCGTGCACATCTCCACCCAGACTGGCTACTTCTTTAATGATGGTAGAACTAATATACAACCACTTGTAATCTGTCATAAGAAAAACCGTCTGAATCTCTCGGCTAAGCTTTCTATTCATAAGGGCCATCTGAAATTCATATTCAAAATCTGAGACTGCCCTAAGGCCGCGCAAAATAGCTACAGCCTTTCTCTTCCGTACATAATCCACCAGAAGTCCAGAAAATCCTTCCACTTTTACCCTTGGACAGGAAGCAAAGACTTCCTGGGCCAGAGCAATCCTTTCTTCCAAGGAAAACAAAGTTTTTTTGGGTGAGTGCAGGGCCACAGCCACAATAATCTGATCAAAAATCTTTAACCCCCTTTTTACCAAACTTACATGTCCATTGGTCAAAGGGTCAAAGGTACCTGGATAAATAGCTATTTTTTCCATATATACACCCTGGTTTGTCCAAACTGTTTTTCTCTCACCAAGTATAATTTATCTGTTTGGGGAGATAAATTTTTTTCCACTTCAGCCACTAAAAATCCCTCTTCTGCTAACAAATCTTTAGTTAAAACCAGTTCCAACATAGGCGCAAAATAGTTAAAACCATAGGGAGGGTCCACAAAAATCAAATTGAATTTATTTGCAAACTCATACTCTTTTAAGAGTTTAAACCCATCACCTTTTAAAATCTTAAAACTATCCTTGCTCAGTTTAAGTTCCAGGGCAGTTCGATAAATATTCTGGCAGGCCTTAAAGGATTTTTCCACAAAATAAGCTTTTTTACCCCCTCTACTTAAAACCTCAAACCCCAAAACTCCACTTCCAGCAAAGATATCCAGACAGTTTACTTCTGTCCAAACCACTCCTAAAGAGCCCAGAATGGAAAAGAGAGACTCTCTTACTCTAGAAGTGGCAGGTCTGTAGCCAGGAGCTTTAATGGTATATACAGACCTGCCCTTAAATTTACCTGCAGTTATTTTAAGCATTATCAGAAGGTAAACTGGAGTGAATCTTGCTCAGAAGCCTAATAGCTTCCAAGACTTCTTCTCTTAAATCCACCTGGTCTGTCCAATCCAAAAGTTGAATGCTTTTTTCTTTTTCTTCCAGACTGGATACCTTTTCTTTGAGCTCACTAAAGAGATAGTTCCAGTTAATCTTGGGCAAAGCTTCTTTAGGCTTTACGCTGGCCAGAGTCTTTTCCAGGGAAATCTCACATTCCTCTAAATAATCCGGGATATGTACAGAAAAACCAAAGCGCTCTTGAATAAGTTGGGCAAGTACCTTTTGCTTTTCTTCTTCCCCATGGACCAAGAAAACACGCATATTTTTATCTTTAAAGTGACTCAACCAGTCCAAAATCTGACTTTGCCCTGCATGCGAAGAAAAGCCGTTGATGGTATAGACCTTAGCCTTCACAGCTACTTCTTCGCCCAAAATTTTAATGGTTTTAGCTCCATCTACTATTTTACGACCAGTGGTACCTTTGGCCTGAAAGCCCACAAAAACCACTGCGGCCCCTTCTTTCCACAAATTATGCCTTAAATGATGTTTTATTCTACCTGCATGGGCCATTCCACTGGCTGAAATAATAATAGCCGTACCTTCCAGGGTATTTAGACGCATGGAGTCCTGGGTAGAGAGAGAATACTTTAACATGGGTAAGGAAAGAGGGTCTTCTCCCTGAGCCAACAGCTTTTGACTTTGGGTATCAAAATACTGATAATTTTTCTTAAAAATTTCTGTTGCCCTGATGGCCAAAGGGCTATCTAAAAAAATGGGCATATCCTGAGGAAGCTTGCCTTCTCTATAAAGCATATAAAGGACAAAAAGAATCTCTTGAGTACGCTCCAAAGCAAAGGCAGGAATAATTACCTTTTCTCCATTGTTATAGGCATAAAGTATGGCCTCTAAGAGTTCCTCTTTACTTCTTTGTTCATCTTTATGGTCTCTATCTCCATAAGTGGATTCCAAAAATAAACAATCGGCATGGGTAAAATAAGTCGGGTCGTTTACTATCAGCTGATTGGGTCGTCCCAGATCTCCAGAAAAGACAAAATCATAACTGCCATCCTGCAGCTCTATTTTCAGTTTAATGGAAGCAGAGCCTAAAATATGGCCGGCATCACAAAAAACAAACTTTACTCCAGGAAGAGGAGAAAATTCCTGACCATAATCTACAGGGTTAAATAAAGGCAGGGTATTGTCCACATCTTCTTGAGTATAAAGAGGCTCTACTTTAACTTTTTTCTGACCTTGCCTTGCTTTTTTGCGACTCTTCCACTCTGCTTCCATTTCCTGAACATGAGCACTATCACTTAACATAATTTCTAAAAGCTCAGCAGTAGGTGGTGTAAGGTAAATCTTGCCTTTAAATCCTTCTTTGACCAACTTGGGCAAAAGCCCTGAATGGTCTATATGCGCATGAGTAATTAAAATAAATTCCAGATTAGCCGGGTCGTATTCTTCTATTGCCAGATTTCTCTTCTCGATTTCCTTGTTTCCCTGATGTAAGCCACAATCCACTGCAAATCGCACTCCATTATAAGACAGGATATAACAGGAGCCTGTAACTGTTTTGGCTGCTCCAAGAAACTTAATTTTCATGTTTACCTCTTTTAATTTTGCTAGGTTACTTGTATTTTTCCTGGTCCTTAGCCCTAATTTCTGCCATTTTTATTTTGCCACTAATGGTTTTAGGCAACTCTTTCACATATTCCACAATCCTGGGATACTTGTAAGGAGCAGTTACCTTTTTAACATGGTTTTGAATGTCTTTGGTAAGTTCTTCTGAAGGTTCGTAACCAGGAGCCAGGACAATAGTAGCCTTTACTGCCTGTCCACGCACAGGGTCAGGCACGCCTGTAACAGCTGCTTCCACTACTGCGGGATGAGTAATCAAAGCACTTTCCACTTCAAAGGGGCCAATCCTATAGCCAGAACTCTTTATAAGGTCATCCACCCTGCCTAAAAACCAGAAATAACCGTCTTCGTCCATCCAGGCCTTGTCTCCTGTGTGATAAAAACCGTTTTTCACCACCTTGGCTGTCTTTTCTGGTTCATCCAGATAACCTCGAAACAATCCCAGAGGATAGCCTTTGTCCAAACGTACGCAAATCTCTCCTTCTTCCCCTGGCAAAACCTCTTCTCCCTCTTCATTTAAAAGCACAATATCCCAGCCAGGAGAAGGCTTGCCAATGGAACCAGGCTTGGCTTCCATAAAGGGAAAGGTGGCTATCTGCAAAGTGGTTTCAGTCTGACCATAGCCTTCATAAATGGGTAGTCCCAAAACTTCTTTCCAGGTGTGAAAAACACTGTCGTTTAACAGTTCGCCAGCAGTAGTACAGTGTCGTAAACTGGAAAGGTCATATTTACTTAAATCTTCCCGCACCAAAAAACGATATACCGTAGGCGGAGCACAAAAGGTGCTTACTTTATGTTCACTTATGACCTCTAGCAAATCACTGGGACTAAATTTACCCCGATAGTCATAGACAAAAACTACGGCCCTGGCCATCCACTGGCCATAAAACTTTCCCCAAACAGCCTTGCCCCAACCAGTATCTGCAACAGTTAAGTGAATATCTCCTGGTTCCAGGTCATGCCAATAAAAGGCTGTGGTAATATGTCCCAAGGGATAGGTGTGGTCGTGCTCAACCATTTTAGGAAGCCCGGTAGTTCCAGAAGAAAAGAAAATAAGTAAGGTATCTTTTCCACCTGGCTTCTGGGTGGGATTAAAGTTTTCACTTTCAGTAGCACTTATCTCTGCCAGACTGGTCCAGGCCCCAGAAGGTTTTTCCCCAGCTACAACAAACATTTCCAGGCTGGGACATTCGCCCTTGGCCTCCTCAATCTTGGGTACAATACTTTCATCCACAATTACGCCCTTAATGCGGGCAAAGTTTACCCGAAAAATAATATCCTTGGGAGTTAACAAAGAAGGAGAGGGTACAGCCACTGCTCCCAGTTTGTGCAAGGCCAGCATGGTAATCCAGAATTCCACCTTGCGATAGAGGATAACCATTACCCTATCGCCTTTTTTTAATCCCAGTTTTTTTAAACCATTGGCCAGTTTAGCTGATTCCCGGGCAAAAAAAGCAAAGCTATAATCTCTGCGCTTTTTGTCATCATCAATGTGAATCATGGCCAAATCATCAGGAGTTTCCTTGGCCAGCCTGTCCATCACATCAAAGGCAAAATTAAAATTCTCTGGTACTTCTACTTTAAATCCTTTTACAAATTCCTCATAACTATTGTACTTTTCCTTTTTAAACATTATTCCTTTCCTCCCCTAGATAATCACATCTAAAAATTCAGCTTCTCCTTCCAACGCCCTTAAGGCATGAGGAATGCGTGAAGAGAAATAAAAACTATCTCCTGGTTCTAAAACAATCTTCTTATCTTCCAGACTTATCTCCAGTTTTCCCTTTAACATGTAAATAAATTCCTGGCCTGGATGGGAGTTAAAACTAAGTTCTTCTTCCTTTTTAGGCCTTACCTTAATCAAAAAAGGCTCCATTCTGCGGCCAATAAATTTATAAGCCAGACTTTTATAGTCATAATCCTTTCTTCTTTCGACACTTAAACCTTTTCCTTTTTTGACCAGAGAATAATTCTGTAAATGGGCTTCTGCTCCAGAAATAAGCACAGTCAAATCCACGCCGCAGGCTTTGGCCACTTCATGTAAAAAACTAACCGGTATTTCCCTATCCCCGCGCTCGTAGTTTTCAATTTCTTCCACTGTAAACCCTGTCTTCGCAGCCAAATCCTGCACACTTAAATCCAGAGCATCCCGCAGCCCTCTTAGCCTTTTGGCAATCTCTACATAAATCTTTTCCTTCACCTTACCTCTCCTTTTTACTCTTAGATTGAATTAATCTAGACCTAGTTTTAACTGGAGTGCCAGATTAAAAGCCTCCTTTAAACTAGTCAATTTAGCTTTTCCTGTGCCCACGAGGTCATAGCCAGTTCCATGATCTACTGAAAGCCTTAAAATAGGCAGCCCCAGGGTTATATTCACACATTCTCCAAAATGCAAAAGCTTTAAAGGAGCCAGCCCCTGGTCATGATACATGGCTAAAATCACCTTAAACTCTCCCTTTAAAGCCCGATGAAACAGGGTATCTGCAGGAAAAGGTCCCTGACAATTTATACCCAGGCCCAGGGCCTTTTCCAGGGCTGGAGCAATAATCTCTACCTCTTCCTCTCCAATTTTACCCTCTTCTCCAGCATGAGGATTTAATCCACACACGCCAATGGATTCTTCTGTAAGACCCCTCTTTTGCATAAAATCCCAGGTAAGCTGCAAGGCATTTAAAATTCTCTTTTCTGTAATCAGACCAGCTACTTCTTTCAAGGGTGGATGTGTGGTAACCAGGCTCAAGCTAAAGCTCTTACTCCAAAAATGCATACATACTTCATCTTCAGCCTTGTCCCAGAAATTGGCCAAAAATTCCGTATGCCCGGGAAATAAAAAACCAGCCTCCTGCAACCTGGCCTTATTTAAGGGGCCTGTAATTAAAATATGGCTGGGGTCTTCCTTTAACAACCTGCAGGCAAGAGTAAGGCTTTCTCCTGCTATTAAGCCAGATTCCAGAGTTCCCCGGCCAGGAATAAAGTTGGGCTCTAAAGAAAATTGGGGCTCCAACAAAAAAATCCCCTTTTCTTTTACTTCTTTTAAAGAGGTAATTTTTCGCCAGAACTTGGGAACAGCAAAATGTTGGGCATGAAACCAGAGAGCTTCTTCCAGGCCCACCATAACCAGGGGCAAAGGGATTTCTTTTGCCCTTTCCTGGTAAAAACGCACCACCAGTTCTGGACCCAGGCCAGCAGGATCGCCCAGGGTATAAAAAAAAGCCATGTCCTTACTCCTCAGGGTTAAAGGTTTTAGTTAACAAATAGGCCATTCCCCAGAGACCACTTTGCTCTGGATTTTCACTTAAAACCAACCTCCTGGGTTTTAATTCCACTCTAGATTTTAACCTATTTTCTAAAGTTTCCTGGACAAAAGGCAAAAAATACTTGCCCAGATAACTAATACCACCACTTAAAGCTATGTCTTCAAAACCAAATAACTGAACCATCTCAGCTAAAAAAGTTCCCAGGGTTTGCCCATAACCTTTCATTACCCTCCAGGCCCTGGGTTCCTTTTTCTCCAGTAAGGGAGTCAAATCTTTCACCTGAGCAAGGTTTAATCCCTCTTTGCTGGCAAGGTTTAAAAGTGCCCTGGCCTGAAGTAAGGTTTCAATACAACCTCTTTTCCCACAACCACACCTATCTAAGCCACCCCAAAAAAGATGCCCCAGTTCTGGCCCGGTTTCCAGGTTTGCCCTAAATAACTTTCCCTTAAGTACAATTCCACTTCCCAGGCCTGTACCCAGAGTGAGTACCAAGGCATTTTGAGCGCCTTTAAGACAGCCAAAATGCACTTCTCCTAAAGCTGCTGCCTGGGCATCATTTTCTAAAAGCAAAGGAAAATGAAAATGTTCTGCTAAAAATTTACCCACAGCAAAACCTTGAAGATAGGGAAGATTGGGAGGGGTTAAAAACACCCTGGCTTTGCGTAAAAAAGGCCCTGCACTAGCAATACCCAGGGCCTTTATTTCCTTTCCTCTAGCCAGAGTCTCAATCATTTCCAGCAAGGCCTGTTTTAGACCAGAAAGGCTTTGCCCGTGCTCTGTTAGAAGTACTGGCCCCAGTTTTCCCTGGCTAAAACAAGCTCCACGCAAATGGGTTCCACCTAAATCCAGACAGATAAACATGGATTAAAGTTTAAGGGTTGCTTTAAAATCAGCGATGATTTTGGCGTGGTCAAAGGCCAAAGGAGGCAAGTTGTCCAGCGAAAAGATTTTGGCCTTGCCTGCATCATCTCCTGCCTGCAACATGGAAATATCTTTGGCTATACCTACAAAAACCGTGCTTAAGGTATGAAAGCGAGGGTCCCTCGTAGGCTCAGAATAAACCCCCAGCAAAGAGAGCAAACTCACTTCCAGGCCTGTTTCTTCCTTTACTTCTCGCCTGGCTGCAGCTTCCACTCTTTCTCCATAATCCACAAAGCCTCCAGGCAAGGCCCACCCTAAAGGTGGATTCTTGCGTTCAATAAGCACAATGCTATAGGGAGGGACAAAGACGATGACATTTACAGTGGGGAAGGGGTTGCGATATTTTATTACTTCTTCTCCACACTTAGGACATTTGACTTTAAATTGCATAGGAAAACCCTTTTAAAAAAATGTTTTCATCCTATTCTGAAATTATAATCATTCACCAGGGAGCACTGGGAGATTTTCTTCTCTCCTTGCCCGCAATCATCAGTATCCAGCAACATTTTAGGCCAAGTTCAATCTATTGGTGGGGAAAAAGTCAACATACTTTTTGGTTTAAAAAGTTAAATATACCCTCTTTACCTTCTGCGAAAGCCAGGCTTTTACTGGAACTCTTTAAAGACAACTACCCAGAAGAACTGGAAAAAAGTCTTATATTCTGGTTTAAAATAAGTACCAGGTCCAGGATAACCTTTTCTCATCCCAATATCTTTTATCTTTACCTGGTAGATGAAAACCATCCCAAACCAGTAAGGTCCTTTTTAAAAGAACAATTGCAAAAATTAAACCTCCCCTGGTCAAAAAACTGGAAGGCTCCCTTAAAAAGGAATTTGTACCCCCCAAAAAAGAAAAAATTCTCCTCTTTCCAGGCTCAGGCCATAGAGCCAAAAATTGGCCCTTGGAAAACTATGTAAAATTAAGCGAAAAACTCAAAACCTATTTGCCCACTTTTCTCATCTTTGGCCCTGTAGAGCAAGAACTTTACGGCCCTGCTTCTCTTTCCAATATTTTAACCCTTAACTCCCTGGAAGATTTAATCAACACCCTGCAGCAAGCACTTCTGGTTATTGGCAATGATGCTGGCCCCTTACATCTGGCCGGACTATTGGAGATTCCAACTCTTACTCTTTTTGGACCAACTAACTCCTTAATCTGGAAGCCAGAACAAAGCGAGGTTTTAAAGTCTCCTCTCTCCTGTGCGCCCTGTTCAGCAACAGCCCAGATAACTTGTTCTAAACCCAGGTGTTTAAAAGCAATCAAAGTAGAGGAAGTTTTTCAAAAAACTTTAACTTTACTCAAAAAAACTAGTAAATTTAGTTAGAAATAAAGACAAAAAAATAGGTTAACCCAGCCTGAATAAATATTCTCTGGGTTCAAAAGTAATCACTTTTATTCCCAAATTTTCCAAATTTTCTAAAGACAAAAAGGAAGTTTTTAGCACTAATTTTCTTTGAAAACGAGTGCGAAAAGAATACCACAAAGGCTCAAAATAGTCCTGTTTACATCTTCCCACTGCCCAAAAATCCACCCAATCTGACCAGTGTTGAAGGGTAATTTTTGTCTTTTCTAAAGAAAAATACACCAGGTTTATCAATTCCACAGCCACGCTTTTTCCCTGAAAAAAAGATTAAACTCCACCTGCTTTAAGCTTTCTTGAGTTTTTTTATCTGGTTTTAAGCAATCCATTTTAGTTTGTAAAAATATCTTTTTTCTTCCAGAAAAAAGTCATTTTTTTGAAAAAACTAACCAGAGTTAAAACCTGGGGACAATTTTGACCTGTCTTTTGGTCTTTTTTAGAACAAAAATCTGTTATTTTAGAGTTATTTTCTTTAACTAAACCTGCCTTTTTCTCTTGCTTTTTAACAATTTTTAACAGAGAAAAGTTGCTCTTTTCTATACCCAGCAAGCGTTTTCTACACACATGTATAGGCCATTTACCACAATCGCAACCAATCCATTTTCTCTCTAGTTTCTGGGCCACTGCCAGAGTAGTGCCTGAGCCACAAAAAAAGTCTGCAACCACATCTTTAGGCTTACTTGAAGCCAGAATTATCCTCTTTAAGAGTTCTTCTGGTTTCTGGGTTGCATATTCCAGACGCTCAGGCTGGTTGCCTCTAAGGGCTGGAATATCAAAGACATCCCTACAATAAACCCAGGTATATTTTCCCTGTTCATCTTCTTCTATGGAAATATTGGAAAAGCCGTATTTATGTTTTAAATAAGACTTTTCCTTTTGAGGTGACCAATAGGTCTTTTTTTTATCCCTGGCATAGAAAAAGATTGTATCGTGTTTTTTACTAAACCCTATTTTTTCTGGCACCCCCCCAGTCTTGTAAAACCAGATTATTTCATTGATAAAGTTTTCCTCTCCAAAAATTTCGTCTAACAATAGGCGAACATAAGCACTTACTCTAAAATCCACATGCACATAAATGCTACCACTTTCCCTTAGGATTTGGTGCATATATTTCAAGCGCTCGTAGAGCATGGAAAGGTAAGAACCAAGGCCTTCTTGCCAGATATCTTCATAACAGGGGAACTTAAAAACCCCCTTTTTATGATTATAGCCAGCTTCACCAATACTTCTTTTTAAGAAAAACCTGGAGTTAGTTGCAAAGGGAGGGTCAATGTAAATTAAATCTACTTTTTGCTTATTTTCCAAAAGATATTTGAGTAGAACCAGATTATCTCCCAGATAAAGTTTGTTATCTCCTGGACCATATTTTTCCACAGGAACAAAGTCATATTGGTTTAAATCCAGAAAGGTTTCTTTTCCCTTATCTAGCCAGACAAGCTGAGGTTTATTCATGAATTTTTAAACTACAAAGGGAGGTATTTGCACTGATTCTTTTTTTAATTGTCTAAACTTTTTCGCAGCTAAAACAAAATTTTCTGCCCACAAAGGATGTCCCAGGGCATGAATATGGGTATAGGCAGCAAAGACATTTTTATACACCAGGCCATCCAATCCCTTACAAATTCCAACTCCCCTATTCAGACGCAAAGCATACCTGGCTTCTCTAACTTTTGGACAATGGGAATAGTGAAACTCATGTCCACTTAAACGATATCCTACAGGAAAATAGGGATTGGGAAGAATAATCTCTCCTTCTACATACCCATGACCCTTGGGTTTTTTTTCTACCCTTATCTCCAGAGGAAAAACATTACTCAAAGGATAGGTCTTTTCAGCAAAATTAAGCTCTTTCCCCAGGAGCATAAGCCCACCACATTCTGCATAAATGGGAAGGCCCTTTTCAGCCATTTCTTTTACCAAAGCTAGCTTTTCTTTATTTTTGGCAATTTGAAAGGCCAGAGTTTCTGGAAAACCTCCTCCAAGGTATAATCCATCTAGTTCAGGCCAGTTCTCTGGCTCCACAATGCTTAAATAATGTAGTTTAGCACCGTGTTTTTCCAGAAGTCGCAAATTTTCTTCATAATAAAACCAAAAGGCCTTATCCAACATTACCCCAATATCTACTATTTTTATAGAGCTAGGAGTAAAATCCAAAGGCTCTACAGCCAAAACAGAATCAACATCATCTCCAGTATTGGCTATTTCTAAAACCCTTTCCACATCCACATTTTCAGCTATTATCCTGGCCAAGTTGCTAAAAACTTCTTCTATTTCTAAGTCATATTCCTGGTCGGAAACTAATCCCATGTGCCTTTCTGGAATGGGATTTTTTTTAAGTTTAGGTAATGCTCCCAGTACTGGAACATCAGTGTAATATTCAATACTTTCTCTTAAAATCTGCCTGTGCCTTGGTCCTGCTGTTTGGTTTAAAATTATGCCAGCCAGATTTAAACCTGGCTCAAAGGACTTGAGACCCAGAACAATGGCAGCCATGGTCCTAGTGACTTTGGTGCAATCAGCTACCACAATTACCGGTAAATTAAGCAACCTGGACAGCTCAGCAGTGGAGAAGCTACCCTGAATATCCTTGCCGTCAAATAAGCCCCGATTGCCTTCCACTAAAGCCAGGTCAAAGTGAGAGGCAAAGCTGAAAAATAAGCTCTTGACCTTTTCCCTGGGAAACAAAAAAGGGTCCAGATTAAATGCCTTTTCACCAACAGCTAAACTCAGCCACTTGGCATCTATATAATCTGGACCCTTTTTAAAGGCCTTAACCTTATAACCTTTTTCTCTTAAAAGCTTGCCAATCCCCAGGCTTACCAGGGTTTTCCCTGAGCCACCTTTAAGGCCAGCAAGCAAAAAACGCGGAAAACCCATTTATCCTCTACCTGCCCTTAAACTTCTACCTTCAAGCAGGTAGAGAAAAAATTATTCTCCCTCTTCAGTAGCATGCTGCTTACCAGCACCAGCCAAACCATACATGGTAGTGCTGCCACTGGACCAGAATTCCAACTTACCTTCGTTCACCAGTTCAGTTAAAAGTTTTTTAACTTCCCTGCTCTTCATATCAGGTAAAAGTTTGGTAAAATCATTAAAATAAAACTTGGTCTTGCTACCTTTTTTAGATTCTAAAAAATCTAAAATAGCTTGTTTAGCTTCAGCTTTCTCCATAACCAAACCCCTTTATGGTTTAGGCGCCCTTTTTAAAGGGCGCCTGATGAATAATCAATTAAAACTTGAACTGAGTAGTATGTCTCCAAGTATAGTAAGCAGGATCACGGAAGTCATCAATCAAGTGGTGAGTAAACTCTAGTTCGCAAAGTTCAAAGAATCTTTCCCAACCAATTCTCTCAGCCCAATCACCAAAACGCTCATACTTTTTAGCATGTTTGGCATAGGTATCAACCAACTTGCGCATGGTCTGAGCAAGTTCAGGCCAACGAGGAGTATTATTGGGGATAAAAGCCACAACTACTTTGGAGAACTTGGGAGCAGAAATACAGTTGGAAAGCTTACCACCAGCCATAATAACTAAACCGTCGCCTTCCTTGTCAGAAAGAGGCAAGCAAGGACACATGGTGTAGCAGTTACCACAGAACATACATCTTTCTTGCTTAATGGCAACAGTCTTTACTTCCTTTTCTTCTCCAGCTGCTGTGGTGATTTTGGTCTTGGTAGGACGAATAGCACCAGTAGGACAAGCTGCTACAGCCAAAGGAATCTCACACAAGTTTTCCAACCATTCATGGTCAATGATAGGTGGCTTTCTGTGATAACCCAAAATAGCAATGTCAGAACAGTGTACAGCACCGCACATGTTAAGACAACATGCCATGGAGATACGGAGCTGAGCAGGAAGTCTCATTCTCTGGAATTCTTCAAAAAGTTCGTCCATTACTACCTTTACAGTACCAGAAGCATCAGAAGCAGGAGTATGACAGTGAATCCAACCCTGGGTATGAACGATGTTGGTAATACCAGCACCGGTTCCACCAACAGGGAACTTATAACTTCCACCAGGATGCTTGCGAGAATTTAATTCTTCTTTGAGTTTTCTGGCTTGTTCCAGGCTTTCCACCATAAACTCAACATTGTTTCTGGTGGTAAAACGAAGATAGCCACCACAATATTGGTCAGCTATATCACAAAGCTCTCTAATGGTCTCCACACTAAGTAAACGAGGAGAACCACAGCGAACAGTGTAAACTTCATCACCACTTTCAGCCTTGTGCATTAAAATGCCTGGCTCAATAATTTCATGCCACAACCATTTACCCTTATTTTTCTTAATAACTGGAGGCAGAAAATCGGCATAATATCTGGGACCGATATCAGTAATTCTGCCTTCCATGGGCTTATCAGGATTGTAATATCCAGAAGGAACAAAGGTCATTTTAAACCTCCTATTATTTTCTCTTTAAATTAACCAACCAACCCGAAACAATATCTATTATCTGGGATGGAGTTTTCTATATTCGTTAATATCACGCTGCCAACCGCCAGGTACTTCTTCTTCTTTCCAGAAGATGTAAGGATTGTGTCTTGGCTCCTGAACGTGCTGAGGCATGGGCTTGATACCAGTAACTTCCAGGAGTTTCTGCAAGCCCTGTCTCTTCATCAATTCACCAAGACGCTCACGGTTCTTACCTTCTTCCATCCACCAATCCCAAACATTTTCAATAACTTCTTTGATTTCATCATAAGGAGGCTCTACCTTGATAAAAGGTACCAATAAGGAGCCCATCTGAGCACCATCCAAGATAGGAGCTTTAGCACCGCAGAAAATAGCAAGTCCTCTATCATCACCAATTCTAAGAGCTCTGGGCATTACCCTGATACAATGCATACAACGATTACATTCTTTGTTGTCAATCATGAGCTTGCCATCTTCAATCCACATACACTGAGTAGGACAAAGATCAATAACTTCCTTTTGAATATCAAAAGGAGCGCTATCTTCATGAGCGCCAGCATTGGGCTTTAATTCACCACCAATATAGGCAGCAACTGCTTCTTGATCAATCTTGATAGCATCTCTCCAAATACCAATAAAAGACATATCAGCACGAGCAATAGAAGCTACGCAACCCATGGGGCAACCATCGAATTTAAACTTAAACTTGTAGGGGAAAGCAGGTCTGTGCAGCTCGTCCTGATACTCCATGGTGAGCTGATAGCAAAGCTCTTGAGTGTCATAACAAGCCCATTCACAGCGAGATTCACCCAGACAACAAGCAGGTGTCCTCAAGTTAGAACCAGAACCACCTAAGTCCTGATTCAGTTCGTGAGTCAAAGTACCAAAAATTTCTTCCAATTGCTCAGTTCTGGTACCCAGCAAAACAATATCACCAGTGGAACCGTGCATATTGGTAAGACCGGATCCTCTAAAATCCCACAAATCACAAATTTGTCTCAAGTATTCAGTAGTATAGTACTTACCTGCAGGCTGGTTCACACGAATGGTATGGAAGTGAGCAACACCAGGAAACTTTTCTGGCTGGTCGCAATAACGACCAATAACACCACCACCGTAACCAAATACACCTACGATACCACCATGCTTCCAGTGAGTGGTACCATCTTCATAAGACATTTCCAATACGCCCAACAGATCATCACAAACATCTACAGGAATCTGATAGGGCTTACCTGCCTTTTCCATTGCTTCGGCATTTTTGTGCCTGAACTCAGATTGTCTCTTAATCTCAGAGACAAAGCTTGGCCATGGACCGCTTTCCAGCTGATCCAACAATGGGGTTTCATGTTTAGGCATTTCAATCCTCCTTAAAATAGTGGTTAATACCTTTTTTAAATTCCCACCTATAACCTAAATCCCTTTGTTTATAAAATCAAAAGGGACACATCCACAAATCTAGATTCACTTTGTGATTTTTCCCACAATAATTTTTATTTGTCAATCTAAAATAAAAGGTTAGACTTTATTTTTTAAAGCTTCTTCTAAGTCAGCCAAGACCTCTGGAGCCACTTCATAACCTGTTTCCTGGGCCTTTGTAAAATACTCTTTAGCCTTTTCATATTCTTGTTTTTCCATATAAGCTAACCCCAGGTTATTGTAAGCAGGGCCAAACATGGGTTGTAATTCTATAGCCTTGGTAGCATGTTCAATACATCTTTCTACATCTCCATCTATCAGATAGGCACTAGAAAGCGTTGTATAAGCTTGCACAAACTTTGGATCCAAAGAAATAGCTCGTTTCAAAATTTTTATAGCCTTATCTATTTCTCCCTTTTGTAAATAAATAAACCCCATATTACCATAAGGTACAGCAAAGCGTGGTCTAATCTCACTTGCTTTTTTATTATACATATAACAACTATCCAAATCACCTTCATGCATGGCAATACCACCTAACTGTACATAGGCTTCTGCCATTTCTGAACTACACATAATAGCATTTTTAAAAGCATCTTTAGCCCGTTCGAATTCCCTTTTACTTAAATAAGCAACTCCGAGGTTGTAATGATGAATAGCACAATCAGGGCTCTTGGCTATCTTTAGCTGTAAATCCTCAATATATTCATCAATATTCATTTTTAGCTCCTTTTACATTATTAAAATTCGTCATCATCTAAACTTTTTCCTTCTTTTTCAACAATTCACAATACCAAATACAAAAGGAATACATTCCCTTTATCTTTTCGTCTCTATTTACTAAGCCTCTACATATTTCCAAAACACCTTGCTTAAAGGCATTACTTTCCTCTTCTGTATTTGTTTCCATTAAAAACTCATCAAAAAGCTGCTTAACGGTTCTTCTGGTAACATCTCTTTTTACTTTTCTGGGATCCTTTGGTTCTTGAAAAGGATTCCATTTATCATAACCAATGCGGTCTATAAAACGCTTTCTTCTTTCAGACAAAGAATTATAAATAGCTCTCTTTTGTTCTTCTTGTTCAGGAGTAAGTTCAACATAATCTATCATTTTTCTTCCTGCTCCCCTAAAGTCCAAACTCCTGGAGTAATCTTTTTTCCGTTTCAGACTCTAAATGTTTATCTTTAGACCTGATAATCCCAAGATAATTAGCATCATATTCTGTCAATAAAGCCATGGATACCGGTACTAAAACAGTATGTAAAGCTGTGTATTTGGTATTTAAATTTTGCACAATTTCTTGGCTTAACAAAAACAAACTTTGATAAATTTTTTCCATATGTACAGTAGGATATTGCTTTCCACCTTCAAATCCAGATAGAGAACAGGAGTGAGCCTTCCCATATATATTCAAAGGAATACCATATACCCTGCAAGTGGCAGGTCTATATGCATAAAGTTCACATTTATTTTCTTCGTTTAATAAAGGACATTTTACCTTTTGCTTTCCAACTTCTGCAAAAATTTCTTCCTCAGAAGCACCACCTTTTTGCATTTTAAAAGCCATTCTTTTAATTTTATGTATTTTTCGATCCGCTTTATCTGCTTCTATTAAAATTTTATTTCTTTTTTCTGTGGTTAATTGCTTAAAATGATGATTTAAGTATAATGCTTCTACAAGGTGTAAATCAAACAAGGCATAACAGCAATCACAACATCCTTCAGCGCATTTAACTTCCTGCGAATACTCTTCTTTTACCTTAACAAAAATCTTATCCAACCCCTTTAATATTTCTTCATAACGAGAAAAATAAGGGGTAAAATCAAAATCCATCACCAACTCCCAACTTTTATTTAAAAAAGATTTTTCCAGACAGAGAAAAGGAAGGGCTTCCCTAAAATCCTTTTAGGGAAGCCCTAAAAGAAGTATTAGTCAATCTCTTCTACAGTAATAGCACCAGATTCACAAACTTCTACGCAAGACTCACAACCAAGGCATTCCTCTTCATTTACAGGAACGGCCTTGCCATCTTGAAGTTCGTAAACTTCAACAGGGCAAACATCTACGCATTCGCCATCGCCTACACACTTATCAACGTCTACAGTTACCTTCCATGCCATTGTAAAAACCTCCAAAAATAGTTTTTGTTTAGTTAAAGAAACTTACTACTTTTAAAGTAGAAAGTTTCTTTGTGTCAATGAAAACTTTAGGCATCAACCTCTTTTTTTACACCCACAGCCACTTTATAAAGAATGGTCAAAATAAGGAAACCAGCAGCATAAACTCCCAAAGTAATTAACAATTCCAACTTAGTAGGAATGTACTCTACTACTTCTTCTAAAGGATTGGGAACAAAACCGCCAGAAATCATGCCCATTCCCTTATCAATCCAGGTGCTCAAAAATACCAGGACACAGGCCATAGCCAAGACATTGTCGGACTTTCTGTTTTGAGGAAAAAGCAAAATCAAGACAGCCAGCAAGCCTGCAACCACAGAAACCCACATCCAGGGGGCATAGGTAGCATGACCTTCTAAACCAAAGAAGAGATACTTAAAGTGAAGCAAGTGACCGGGAATCTGGCTATAACCTACAGTAAAAACTTCTAAAGAAAGGAAGAAAAGGTTAGTAATAATAGCATAGGTAACAATCTTGGCCAGACTTTGAATAGCTTCTTTGCCTGGATCCCAGTTGGCAAAAATCTTTACAATATAGCAAAGTAAAATCAAAAAGGCAGGACCAGAAGCAAAAGCAGAAGCCAAAAATCTAGGAGCTAAAATAGCAGTAAGCCAGAAACCTCTGCCAGGAAGACCACAGTAAAGAAAGGCTGTCACGGTATGGATACTAACAGCCCAGGGAATGGACAGGTAAATAAAAGGTTTAATCCATTTGGGAGGCTCAACTCCTTTTCTTTCAGCCTGCAAGGTAACCCAACCAATTAAAATATTTAAGAAAAGATAACCATTTAAAACAATCATATCCCAAAACAGGATAGACCTGGGAGTGGGATGCAAAAGAACATTGAGCATTCTTTGGGGTTGACCCAAGTCCACCACAATAAAAAGTAAACACATGGAAACCGCTGCTACAGCTAAAAATTCTCCCAGAATCAACACCCTGCCAAAGGTCTGATAGTGGTGCAAATACTTGGGAATAACCATCATTACTGCTGAAGCAGCTACACCAACCAGAAAGGTAAACTGGGCAATATAAAAGCCCCAGGAAACATCCCTGCTCATTCCAGTAATGCTCAAACCTTCTTTCATCTGAAAGGTGTAGGCAAAAAAGCCAGTGGCTACACCCAGTAAAAGAAGGCCAATCCAACCCCAATAAAGCTTACTTCCTTTAATTGCTTTTTCTAACATGACCTCTCCCCTCTTATATTAAGTAATACACACTAGGAAATGTCCCCAACTCAGGTTTACGTTTAATAGCATACCTTTCAGCTAGAACTTTTCTAATCTCAGACTCAGGGTCATTTAGATTACCAAAATAAATAACTCCCTCTGCTGCCTCTACACAATAAGGTTTTTTACCTTCATCCAATCGCTCATAACAAAGCAAGCATTTTTCTACCACACCCTTAGTTCGAGTAGGAAATTGAGTAGTGATTTCTTCGGATTTTAAAAACTTTTTAGGATCATAAAAGTTAAAACTACGGGCTCCAAAAGGACAAGCTGCCATACAATAACGACAACCAATACAACGATGAAAATCCATCATAGTGATGCCATCTGCACGCTTAAAGGTGGCCTTAGTGGGGCAGACTCGAACACAAGGAGGATTATCACAGTGATTGCAAAGTACCAAAGTTTCTTTTTCTGCATACTCACTAATATGCATATTGTCTAACATCTGCCCAGGGAAGGCTTTATGAAAGGTAGTCTTCCAAAGCCACTTAATTTCTCTTTTATCTGGGATATGAGGAACATTGTGGTTTTTATGACAAGCCACAATAGCTTTTTCCATCACTTCGTCATTTAATTTTTTCGTATCAATAGCTAGCCCCCATCTAACGTGGCCTGCTCCTTCTCCTCCTTCAGAAGCTCTAAGAAGGTTAGGAAAAACACTCCATCCCAGAGTAGCTAATCCTGCTATCTTTAGGAATTTTCTTCTATTTGCTCTCATTATTTCTCCCCCTTTGGTGCCACATGGCAGTCCCAACAATAGGGAGATACTGCCAAGGAGTTATGACACTGATCACAAAACTTAGCCTTATTGTCATGGCACTTCATACAAGTCTTAGTTAAACTCATTACTACTTCTTTACCAGTTAACTTACTCTTATAGTCTTTTATATGTTCTCTAACTACCATATCACGCCATTCATTTAAAAGTTGCATATGCTCAGTACGCATAAACTCTTTGCTTTCTACGCATTCTTTTACATCTTTTGGCAGTTCTAATTTGGGCTGTTTATAAGCAGCACTTCCAATATTATACCAAAAGGGAAAGGTAAATAAGACCACAAAAATAATTAAACCAGTTATAATTTTACCACCATCGTACATTTTCTACTCCTCCTTCCCAGGAAGGGGCTCTCCCCTCAAATTGGTTTCTCTTTCTTGCTCGCCTGGTAAAATCAAAGCATTTCCAACCAGTTCATGCACGCCAGTGACATCCACTTCAGGCACCCAGTAATTCATAAGAGGAGGCAAAGCCGCTCTGTCTATAGCACAAATACAGGCAAGCATGTTGACCCCATATTTTTCATGTACGTGTTTTACTGCATTGGCCCTGGGAAGACCTCCTAAAAACCTAAGCTCTTCAATCTCACCTGCATTTAAACCAGCACCACTTCCACAACAGAAGGTCTGCTCCCGAATAGTATTTTCAGGCATGTCATAAAAGTTATTACATACACTCTTAATTACATAACGAGGCTCTTCAAAAAGTCCCATACCTCTAGAAGGATTACAGGAATCATGGAAGGTTACGATAAGATTGTCATTGCGACTCTTATCCAGTTTTAATTTACCGTGTTTAATCAAATCAGCAGTAAATTCAGTAATATGAACCATCTTGGTGGACTTGGCATTTTCAAACTTAGTGCCAGTAATGGGATTTACTGGCTCCTCCAGAAAATCAGCAGGACCATTCATGGTATCCATGTACTGGTGAATTACTCTCCACATGTGTCCACATTCACCACCCAAAATCCATTTTACCCCCAAACGCTTGGCCTCCATATACATCTTGGCATTTAAGCGTTTCATCATCTCATGGGAGGTAAAGAAACCAAAGTTTCCACCTTCAGAAGCATAAGTACTCCAGGTTACTTCTAAGCCATATTCTTCCTTTAGGTAATGGAAGAGCATCAAATACCCCATACAGGTATAGGTACCTGGGTCAGCAAAAACATCTCCAGAAGGAGTGATAAAAAGGATATCTGCTCCCTTTTTATTAAAACTGGGCTCAGGCCTGATACCAGTAATCTCTTCTATGTCATCACAGAAGAATTCCAGCATTTCCTTAAAGGCATGGGGCTGAATACCCAGATGGTTACCAGTACGGTAACAATTGGCAGCAGGAGTGGCAATCCAGTCTGTATTCAAGCCTAAAAGATTGGTAAGCTCACGGCCAATAATGGTTATTTCTGCCTGGTCAATACCATAGGGGCAGAACAGAGAACAGCGGCGACATTCAGAACATTGATACAAATAATACCACCACTCTTTAATAACTTCTTCAGTAAGCTTTCTTGCCCCAGCAAAACGGCCTAAAATCTTACCTGCCTTGGTAAATTCACCTCTATAAATGGAGCGGAAAAGCTCAGCCCTGAGTACAGGCATGTTTTTGGGATCGCCTGTACCAATAAAATAGTGACACTTGTCAGCACATGCGCCACAGCGCACACAAATATCCATAAAGACCTTGAAGGAACGAAACTTTTCCAAACGCTCCTTCATGCCCTGTCTTACAATTTCCATCCAGTTTTCAGGCAGTTTCCAATCCTCATCCAGAGGACTCCACTGCCTGGCATGGGGCATGCCCACAGTTTCAAGGCTTTTGGGGTTAGCAGGATAACAATAACGACCTGGTTTAATTTCCACAGGAATGTCCATCCATTCTCTTTTGGGCATCCTGTGGGAAATTTGAGAAAATAATTTTCTTGCATTTGGTAGAGCCATAGGTACTACTCCTTACTTTCAGATGGCTGTTCTTCTAAAGGTTTTTCTACAGGTAACCCAGCCTCAACCATTTTTTCTCTAAATTCATCTTCATAAGCTTCATAAGTATGAACCTTAACAGGATAATTCCAGGGATTAATATGCCTTTTCATTCTACTGTTGTTGGCCAGATTACGAGTAGGACTTAAAAATACCCCGCCCATGTGCATTAACTTACTTATTGGAAAGTAAATTAGCAAGATAGAGACCAAAAATACATGAATATAAAAAATAGTGCCTACACTTTCAGGTATCGTGGGATGAAAGGTAACCAATCCCATGGTAAGCTCTTTAATAGCTACAACATCTGTCTTTACAAAATAGCGCATCATAATACCAGAAACAGCAATACCTAAAATCAAGAAAAGAGGAAAATAATCTGCGGGCAAAGAAATATATCTAATCTTGGCCACACAAATACGCCTTAAAAGTAGATACATAAGGGCAACTAAAATCACCACATCAGTCATATAAAGTGTGGGTGCTCCAATTTGAAGTAATCCATCTACCTTGTCTACCCACTGAAACAAGGCAGGCACAGGTTCAGTAAAGAAACGCATGTGTCTTACAAAAATAGTCAAGAAAGAATAATGAAAAAGCAAGGCAAAAAGCCAAAGCCACTTGGAAGAAGCATAGGCCAACTTGGGCCCGTCATGAAGTTCTACCTTGGTGTTTCTAAAAAGTGATCTAAACAACACCACTTCAAAAAACATTCTCAAAACAACACCCAAGGTAGTAGAAGGGTTGTCTATTTTGTTTTGTTTAATCCAGGGCAAAGAAAACTCCTGCCCAGCAGTTGTGGGAATCCTAAAGGGAACAGGAGACTTACCCCAACGCACAACCCTTAAAATAAAACCTACCACAAAAAAGAGCACGGCCACATAAGGGACAATCACCCCAAAAAAATAATGCAGGCCGAGCCCTCCTGCCCCAATTAGGGCAATGAGAACCAAAGCAAAGACCAGGAAGAGTGAATAAATCGCTTTCATTTACCAATACCCCTCTTACGTTTTAATTTTTTTACAACTCCCCAACCTCTTTTATAAGACCAGCTCTTTCCAAGAGCTTATGCACCCTAGAGTTCATATAATTAGACTTTTGACTCCAAACTTGCTCTCTGCACTGCATATAAAGGTCAAAGGCCAAGCCTATTAGTTCATCTAATTTATTTACAAAGGTGTAATATTCTTCATAAAGATTATGTTTTTTTATCTCTGACCTTAAATTTTGCCAAACCACTTTTTTTAAGGAAAAAACAAAAATCAAGGCCATAGAAGGCGCAAAACTCTGTAAAGACCTAATGCGTACAATAGCATCTACATATTCAGGAAGTTTTTCTGAACACTTCTCACAGAGTAATTCATCAAAAATTTTTTCTAAATTTAGACGAAAGGTATTGCCTACAGGATTGGTAAACTGATTGGGATTGGAACGAAAAAACTGGGCAGACTCTTCAGGATAACTACTTAACAGGTCGTCAAACCATTCATTTAAAATGCTTTTTTCTTTTCTTTCAGCAAAGAATAAAATTTCATCTAATTGATACTCCCAAGGTTTTAATGGCGCCAGATTGGAAAGGGTTAATAAACTAGCCTGGCTTCATCGTCAAGACAATTTGAGAAAAACTTAACAAAAGAAAAAAGCCAGAGGAAACTTGTTTCCCCTGGCCTTTAATCTGCCCATATCTAAAAAAAGCATTTAAATTCTCAAACGCACATAATAGGCCCTATCCCCCCGCAAAACCAAAAGCAAAACTGTATTTTTTAAACGCAACCTGCTGAAAAGCAAAGCCAATTCTTCCTGAGTTTTAATTCTAACTCCACTTATTTTTAATAATACATCCCCAGGCTGTAAGCCTAACCTACTAGCAGGAGACCTTGGGAAAACCTGCTCTACCACCAGACTTTTATCCCCACTTTCCCTCACTCCAAATCCCCATCTTTTAGCTAAAAGTTCCAGGGCTTCTTTTTGACTAAAAGGAGCCAGGGAAGTAGATAGAGAAAATGTCTTACCCTTGCGCCATACCTTTAACTTCACTTTCTCCAGGGAAGTAAAGTTACGCAGCAGGTCAATATACTGGTCTTTATCTTCGATTAGGTAGGAATTTATTTGCAACAGCACATCTCCAGGCTTAAGACCAGCCAGGTCTGCTGGCTTTTGAGGATAAACTTCTGTAAGCAAAAGCCCCCTTACCTCTTTTAAGCCCAGATAAGCAGCAATTTGAGGGGTTAAATTTTGGCCACTTACTCCAAGCCAAACAGGTTGCACATAACCTCTTTGCAAAAGCTCCTGAATAGCCCTTTTGGCCTTGTTGATGGGAATAGCAAAGCCAATCCCCTGGGCATTTTTATAAATAGCCGTGTTTATTCCTATTACTTCACCTAAAATATTGATTAAGGGACCACCACTATTACCAGGATTTATGGGTGCATCAGTTTGAATAAAGTCAGTAAAAATACCTTCCTGGGTACGAATACTGCGCTTTAAAGCTGAAACCACTCCTGTAGTTACAGTATGCCCAAAGCCATAGGGATTGCCAATGGCAATAACTGTTTCCCCAATGAGAATATCCTCAGAATTACCCAGGGTTACCTGAGGTATCTCTCCCTTTCCCTTTAAGCGTAAAATAGCTAGGTCAAAGTCAGGGTCAGAACCCACCAGATCTGCTTCAAACTCTCTTCCGTCCAAAAGTCGAACTTTAATACTGGTCCCACCTTCTATTACATGCGCATTGGTTAACACATATCTATTTTTAGCATCCACAATAAACCCAGAGCCCAGGCTCTGGGTTTGAACCCTCTGCTTAAACTCTGGCCACAGTTCCTCCCAGAAAGGGTTGCCCAAGAAGGAGTCAAAGGGATTAAAACTCCTTTCCTCTATTTTTTGCGTATAGACATTCACTACTCCAGGAGCAGTTTTTTCAATGGCTTTTACCACTGGAGTAAGGCGAGGATTTTCCCTAGCTAAGACCAGAGTACTAAACTGCAAAATCCCCAGAAAAACAATTAACCCCAATCTAAGTTTAAACATAACGCATTTCCCTGAGTCTTCTTACTCTCTCTGCAATGGGTGGATGAGTGCTAAACAGGTTCAGCAAGCTACTTCCGCTTAAGGGATTGACGATAAACATATGGGCTGTAGCTGGATTGATATCTCCTGCCACCATGCCCCTGGAATAAGCATCCAGCTTTTCCAAAGCTCTGGCCAGGTACTCTGGATTGCCACTTAATTTAGCACCTGTTTCATCTGCCAGATACTCTCTGGAACGAGAAATAGCCAGTTGAATCAAAGTAGCTGCAATGGGAGCAATTATGGCCAGGACCAAAGCTACTATGGGATTACTTCCTTCTTCTTCATCCCTTCCACCAAAACCCAAAAAAGCAGCCCATTTCACCATATTGGCCACAAACATAATAACTCCAGCAATGGTAGCAGCAATGGTCTGAATCAAGATATCTCTATTTTTAATATGACCTATTTCATGGGCCAAAACTCCCTTTAACTCTTCTGGAGAAAGCAAGCGTAAAATGCCCTCAGTTACAGCCACCACTCCATTTTGGGGATTTCTACCTGTGGCAAAGGCATTGGGTATTTCTTGAGGGGTAATATAAATGCGGGGCTTGGGAATACCTGCATTTCTGGCCAATTCTTCTACTATCTGGTGTAAAAAAGGAGCATCCTCATAAGCCACTTCTTTAGCCCCATACATGGCCAGCACCAGTTTATCACTAAACCAATAACTTCCCACATTCATAAGTAAAGAAAAGATAAAGGCAATAATTAAACCCTGTCTTCCTCCTATAAGTTGACCAAACAGAAGTAAAAGACCAGTAAGTAAAGAAAGAAAAATAAGAGTTTTTAGTTGATTACGCATTTTTCTTTTGCACCTCCTATTTTACTTCTATCTTAATATTGCGCTGTAAGTCTTTTTTCTTGGGTAAAGTAATAACCAGGACTCCATCTTTTAGCCTGGCGCTTATTTTATCCTTTTCCACATAGTCAGGCAGGGTAAACTTACGGACAAAAGGTCCATAGGAGCGTTCCAGCAGGTGATACTCACTACCACTCACATCCTTTTCCAGACGCCTTTCTCCGTAAATCCTAAGTTCACTGCCCTTTAATTCCAGGTTAATCTTATCCTCACTGATTCCTGGCACTTCTATTTCAATTACAAAACCATCTTCTACTTCGTAAACATCAGCTACAGGCTTCCACACTCCATAAATATCCCTTTCCTTTTGTTTGGAGGGAACATCCTCTATGGCTTCCATGAGTTTTAAAATCTCATCTCGCATATCCTGTAGCTCTAACCAGGGGTTTAAAATAAGTTTGGCCATTATCAACCTCTCCTCTTAACTTACTTTAAAAATTAAACAAAAAACTTTATAAAACTTTAAACACCTGGCTAGAGGTGTCAATAGAAAAGACTCTTTCTTTGTTTAGTCCTTGCTATTTTTTTTTAATCCCTTTATTTAAATAACTTAGATTTTAACCCCTGGGAGGAAAAACATGGCTCAAAAAAAGAGATTAAATGCCCTGGTAGAAGTTTTGGGACCAGCTAAAATACCTTCACCTCTGGCTAGTTGTAGATTTATTCCTGAAGATAAAAAACTAACCCTGCCCATTCCCAGAGAACTGTTAGACGAAAAGGGAGAAGGGCCAGAGGAAATCGTCTGTGAAGAAGCAGGGCCAAGGGAAAAAATCTACTTTGATGCTCCCAAAACCAAGTGTGCCATTGTAACCTGTGGCGGACTGTGTCCAGGCATAAACGATGTAATTCGCTCCATTGTGATGACCTGTTATCATAATTACAAAGTAGCCTCGGTAGTGGGCATAAAATACGGACTCCAGGGGCTTATTCCCCAGTATGGACACGAGCTTGTGGAGCTAACTCCTGATGTAGTCAGTGAAATCCACGAGTTTGGGGGGACCATTTTGGGCTCTTCTCGTGGCCATCAGCCAGTAGAAGAAATTGTAGATAGCCTGGAAAGGTTAAATATAAACATTTTATTTATGATTGGTGGTGATGGCACCATGAAAGCAGCCAGAGCCATTTTCCAGGAAATAAAAAAGAGAAATTTAAAAATAAGCGTAATTGGTGTACCTAAAACCATTGATAACGACATTCACCTGGTCTCTAAAACCTTTGGTTTTGACACAGCAGTGGAAAAGGCCACTGAAGCCATTCGCTGCGCCCATACAGAAGCCATGGGTGCTCCCAACGGCATTGGCATAGTCAAGCTCATGGGTAGAGAATCTGGTTTTATTGCTGCCCAGGCAACTCTAGCCCTAAAGGAAGTAAACTTTGTCCTCATCCCAGAAGTACCCTTTAGCCTGCATGGAGAAAATGGCCTTCTGGTAAATTTAGAAAAAAGATTAAAAAAGCGCGGACATGCTGTAATTGTAGTTGCTGAAGGCGCAGGCCAAGAACTTTTTCAGGACCTGGGAACAGATCCTTCTGGCAATAAAATCCTGGGAGATATCTGCCAGGTTATAAAGGAAGAAATAAAAAAATATTTTGCCAGTAAAAACATTCCCTATACCTTAAAATACATCGACCCCAGCTATATCATTCGCTCTATTCCGGCCAATGCCAATGACCGGGTATATTGCGGGTTTTTAGGCCAGCACGCTGTACATGCAGGCATGAGCGGACGCACCAACATGCTGGTAAGCAAACTCCAAGACCGCTACATCTACCTGCCCATTTCTTTAGTTACCCAAAAAAGAAGGAAACTCAATCCAGATTCCAACTATTGGAGTGCTGTACTATCTTCTACAGGACAACCAGCTAAAATGCTCTAAAAGGAGAAAGAAATGACTTCAATGGACTGTATTACTGACCCCAGAACAGAACTGGCCACCTATTTCAAACCCTTTGCCCTTAAGATGGAAGCGCACAATCTACCGCCCATTGTCATTAATCTTTTCAAGTGTTATTTTTCCCAATTGCTCTATGGAAGCCAGGGTAAACTTACCAAAAAAGAAATCCTTCCCATTAAAGAAAGTGAACTTAAAACCCTTTCCCAGATAAAAAAGTACCGCTCTCTAGGTGAAAAAAAATTAAAAAAACTGGTGATTTTTAAATTAAACGGGGGCCTGGGTACGAGTATGGGCTTAAAAATTCCTAAAGGTCTGGTTAAAGCTAAAAACAACAAAAACTTTATAGAAATAATTCTGGAACAAGTAGAAAATTTGCGTTCTCACTACAACATAAAATTGCCCCTAATTTTTATGAACAGTTTTTACACTCATCAAGAAAGCAGTAAATATTTGCCTGATGACTTAAATCCAGCTGAGCTTCCCCCAAGCTTTGTTCAGCACAAATATCCTAGAATTCTGAAAAGGACTTAACGCCTGTAAAATATCCAGCCAATCCCAATCTGGAGTGGAATCCACCAGGGCATGGAGATTTTTACACGGCCCTGGTTACCACCAAACTCCTGGATACCCTGCTAGAAAAAGGCTATAAATACGCCTTTGTTTCCAATTGCGACAACCTGGGAGCAACCATTGCTCCAGAAATTTTAGGCTATTTGGTGGAAGAAAAGCTCTCCTTTCTTATGGAAGTAACCAAGAGGACTGCTTTGGATAAAAAAGGAGGGCATCTTTGCAGGCTTCTAAAAAATTACCGCCTGGCTCTACGGGAGGTTGCCCAGTGTCCCAGCAATGAAAAAGAAGAATTCCAGGATATCAACCTCTACTCCTTTTTTAATACCAATTCCCTGTGGCTCAACCTGAAAAAAATACGGGAAGTGTTTATCAGGCACAAACTCATGCCCCTGGACCTTATTATCAATGAAAAGACTTTAGACCCTGAAGACCAGAACACTCCCAGAGTGATTCAACTGGAAACAGCCATTGGCTCAGCCATCTCTGCCTTTGATGGGGCAGAAGCTTTAGTAGTACCCAGAACCAGATTTTCTCCTGTTAAAACCACCAGTGATTTACTTTTAATCCGTTCCAACTGTTATTTGGTAGACGAGCAGGCCAATATTGTAGTTAATCAAAAACAAAAATGCGTGCCTCTTATTGAACTGGACCCACAGTTTTACGCCAATTTCAAAGACTTTGAGCAGCGTTTTACTTCTCCTGTAAAAATAGAAAATTGCAGTCAAATCAAGGTTGAAGGAGATTTTAAGTTTGGAGAAAATATCACATTTAAAGGAAAGGTAAACCTAAAAAATACCACTCAACAACAAGTATTCTTGGAAAATAAGATACTGGAAGGAGAAATAATATTTTAAAATAAAATTTTAAATCTTATTTAGATAACTTAGAAAGAATATTTTTTTCCTTTTTGAGCCAGGACTGAGCGTTTTTCTTACCTATGGAAATGGCTTCCTTTCCCTTATGAAAGTCCATAAATTTTATTTTTTCCAGAGGAGGCCTAAACAACACATCTGGAGCGTATAATTTTAGCAAGGTATCTGTTAATTTTTCCTCTAAAATAGTAATAGAAGTCTGCATAATCTCAAAAATATGGGGAGTTTCTTCCACCTTTAAAATCCAACTTTTAACCTCTTCTAAAAGAGGAAAGTCAAATTTAGGCAAGTTCTTTTTTAGTTTATCACTGATTCTATTCCAGAGTTCATTTTTAAAACCATTTGGTTCTTTTTTTTCCTTGTATTCTTCCAGGTCAAACCTTTTGGTACGATAGTTTAAGTCCACGGCAAAAACAAACTCTGCGCCCATTTCCCTTACCACGCTTACAGGTAAAGGGTTAACCAGACCTCCATCCACCAAACACATCTTATCTTTTACCACTGGAGTAAAAATAGCAGGCACAGCAATGCTTGCCCTCACCGCTTCAATGAGATTTCCTCTGGTAAAGACTATTTCCTTGCCTGTGTAAATGTCAGTACTTACAGCAGCAAAGGGCACGGGTAAATCCTCAATATTTTCCTGGGGTAAGTATTTTTTTAAAAAGGAAATCACCTTTTTGCCGTCAAGTAAGCCATTGCGGGGAAAAACCAAATCCAGCATAAAAAGGACCTTTTTCCAGTCCATCTCCAGAATGTCTTGCTTAAATTCCTTTAAGGCCCCAGCAGCATAAACTGCGCCCACCAGGGCTCCAATACTGGTCCCAGCTACATAGTCAAAAGAAATACCTGCTTCTTCCAGGGTCTCCAAAATTCCAATATGGGCCCAACCTTTGGCAGCGCCAGCACCCAGGGCTATTCCCGTTTTCATAAACTCTCCCTTTTCAGGGGCAAAGGTGTCTTTTCCCCTTTTCATTTACATGTACAAAAGTGACTCTGGTTTCAAAGACAAACTCTTCCTCTTTCGCTCCTGGAGCATCAGCAAAAACCTTTACCTCGTAGGTAACAGAAGTTCTGCCCTGCTTAAGCTTTTCAATAACAAAACGCAAAATAGAGCCACTTGCCACCCTTTTTTTAAATCGAATTTCATCCATGCCTACAGTCACCAAGGGACAACCAGCATACTCCCGGGAAGCAGCCAGCCAGGCCAGCTCATCTACCCACTTGAGCATTACGCCCCCAAAAAGATAACCGTAGTGGTTTAAGTGTTCTGGACGAACCAGAGTATATGTTTCCATTATCTTCTTCCCTTTAGCTTAATTCTTCTCTTTTTTTAAAATAAGCCTTGAGCAAACCAAAGCAACCAGCAAGCATCATATCCCCACCTGGAGCCAAAAACTCTACCGGAAAACTGGCCAGCAAACTCCTTTTAGGCCCAAGCACATATACAGGTGGATTTTTTATCCTTTCTCCCAAATGCACACAACCATGCCCCTCATCAGCAAAAACTTCTTCATTGGAAAGCTCGCCCCAACTAAAGCTGGTAAGCTGCTTCCAGAACTTTTCGGGTGTAAGCAATCCAGTATGATGCTCATAAATCCCCAGAACCTTATTTTGAAACAATAAAAAGGCCAAAATATGACTATTGCCCACATTGACCAGACAAATGGGCTCCTTTTCCTGTTTTTTCTCCACTTCCGGCACAAACAGGGCACCTAACAGGGCCACTGCGCCTGTATCTGCCACCAGGCCACTGCCCACTGCATCCTTTAGGGCTTTAAGCCTGGTAAACTCTTTGGGTGGAGTCTGGTAAAGTAAATCATAGATATTACCACCTGCCTTTAAAAACTTCATCCAGAGTTCAAACCTGCCTTTTCTATTGCTATAGTTGGGGAAAAATCCATGGTCCTGCACTGCTGCCAAAATCAAGTCTGGATACTCCAGGTCCACCACTTTTAAAAAAGCCTGCCAGAAATCATAGGCAAAATCGCTTAAAAATACAGGTACATATCCTAAAGGCGCCCTTTCTACCATATCTACGCCCAAAGCTTTGACCTTTTCCAGGTCATCACCCAGGGCAAAATAGGAGTTTTTTTCTACTGCTACTTTTAGACCTGCCTGTAAATGTTTTTTTAAAGCAAACTTAAATCCTCCTCCCATATTTTGCCCGTAAAGATAGATATTTTTTTTCTGTTGGGTTAGTTTTTCTATTCGCCTGGCCAGATTCAGAGCTGGTGAAGGTAAAATAAATTTGGGACAATTCTCTATCTCTCTATCTGGAAAATAATAAAGCACATCTTGAGTACCACTGCCAATGTCCAAACAAAGTATGTTCATTTTTCCCTCTTTTAATAAAAAATAAAGAACCGATAGATAAGCTATCGGTTCCTTATTTGCCTGTAAACACCTTTACTATTTAATCTATCTTAAACCTGCTCACCAATTCCTTTAATTTCGCAGATAAAGAAGCAAGGTCTTTGGCACTTTGTTCTAAACTGCCACTGTTTCTACTCAAATCATCAGAAGTTGTGGCCACGCCTTCCACTTCTGCCTGTACTTCCCTGGTTTGCTCAACCACCCTGGATAAGCTCTCATTGGATTCTCCCACAGCCATGGAAACCTGTCCTACATTATCAGCAATGTCCCTGGTAGTAACTGATTGCTCTTCAATGGCAGCAGCAATGGTGGAAACTATCTGGTCCATCTCGGCAATAATAGTGGTTATCTCTTCTATTTCCTTGACTGTAATATCAGTGGCTCCCTGAATCCCCTGGACCTTTTCCTTAATATCTTCTGTGGCCTTGGCGGTTTGCTGGGCCAGTTCTTTGATTTCATTGGCCACCACTGCAAAGCCCTTGCCTGCTTCTCCTGCCCTGGCTGCTTCTATGGTCGCATTTAAGGCCAGTAAATTGGTCTGCGAAGAAATAGCGGCAATGGTTTCAGTCACAGAACTAATCTCTGCAGCAGCACCTCCCAGTTCATTCACCTTGCTGGAAACCACTCCAGCTTTACTTACCGCCGAAGAAGTAATTTCCTTGGCCTTTTCTGTATTGGAAGCTATTTCCGTAATAGTTGCGCTCATTTCCTCGGCAGCAGAGGCAATGGTATTGGCATTGGTTGCCAGTTGTTCCATGGCTGCAGAAACAGAATTGAGATTGTCCACATTTTCAGCCGTAGCTTCTGTTACCTTATTGGCCTTTTGTTTCATCTCTTTTGAACTGTCAGCAACTTCCCTGGCCACCTGATTTACTTCTGAAGAAGCCAAAGAGACCTGTTCAGTACCCTCAATTATCTCCCTTAACATATCTTTAGTATGCTTTACCAGGGTGTTAAAGGAATTGACCAAAATACCAATAGCATCATTGGCTGCATAACTAAAACTAACTCTATAATCTCCTTGAGCTACCTTTTCACTAAGAGAAGCTACCTCCATTAATTGCTTATTTACAAAACGAATAATAATAAAAACAATTAAAATACTAAGTCCAAGTAAAATTAAGCCTGCTATAAAATTCTGGGTTAAAAGTTCTACATCTAAACCTTTAATCATCTGCTCTTCAGTTAAACCCACTTCAAAATACCAGTCCCAAGGCTCAAAATAACGGATATAGGAAACCTTTTTTTCTCCCTGCCAGGTATATTCTACAAAGTCTTTATCCTTGGCCTGTTTAAAAGCTTCTCCCACCCCTCCGGGTAAATCAAAAATATTTTTATCCAATAAACTCTCATTGGGATGATAAATGTACTTACCTGCACTATTGTAAACTACAAAATATCCCTTTTTAGCTGCCTTGGTCTCAGCTAAAAAGTGCTTAAACTCAGGAGAAGCAATCTTCACCCCCACACAAATCACAGCTACAATCTCACCCAAAGCATTTTTCATAGGTTTATAAGCAGTCAAATACCAGTCATTTACCACAAAGGCTTTTCCATAAAAAGTTTTGCCCTGCATAACACTTTTATAAACAGGACTGTCTGCAGGGATATAAGTACCAACTGCCCTAGTTCCATCTAGTTTTAAGACATTAGTAGAAACTCGAAGCAACTTTCCTGGTAATACTTGAAAAATAGTAGCAGTACCGCCCACCATTGATTTTACTTGATCTACCAACTCAAAATTATTAAATATAATTTTATCACCCAACACCAAAGCAGGAATTTCCACTTCTTCTTTTTCTTTTGTCACTTGATTAACAATAGTAGTGGTTATCTTATTGTTATTATCTAAATAAAAACTACCAATATGTTCTATCTCCACTTCCATTATAGTTAAATCTTCCTTTAACTTTTTAAATAAAAGATCATGCATTAAACTAGCTGTATTATAAACAGCATCTCCTGTACCAGCTACTGATTCTTTACCTAAAATAATGAGACTCTTTTTTGCTTTATAAACAGAAAACAGGGTTAGTATCAAAATGCTTAAAAAAATACAGATAGCAACAGAAACATAAAGCTTGGTAGTAAATTTTATTCTGCTAAACATTTATCCCTCCTTTTTCTTGTATCCCTCCTTTTCTTGTTTTAAGAAAATTATCGACCTCTTCTAAAAAATACTTTAACAAATTTTGCTTTCCCTTTACCTTTTTTTCACTTTACCCTTTACAAAAATTATCCCCAAGTCTTTTCCTCCTGCCAAACCAATATCAGCTTCTCTTGCCTCTCCAGGACCATTAACTACACATCCCATTACAGCCACGGTAAAAACCTCTTTTACCCCTTTTAAAGCCTCTTCTACTTCTTTAGTTAAAGCAATTAAATCAATTTCTGTACGACCACAAGTAGGACAAGAGATAATTTCAGGTCCTCTAGTCCTTAATTCCAGAGCTCTTAGAATCTCCCAGGCAACTTGTACTTCTTTTACAGGGTGTTCAGTTAAAGAAACTCTAAGAGTATCTCCTAATCCCTTATAAAGTAAAATACCCAATCCCAAAGCTGACTTTACACTTCCCCTTAAAAAAGTTCCTGCTTCCGTAATCCCAATATGCAAAGGATAATCTACTTTCTGGCCCAAAAGTTCATAAGCTCTAATAGTTTTTAACACTGAAGAGGCCTTTAAGGAAACCTTTATTTCCCTGAAATCCCTTGCCTCCAGCAGTCTAATATGTCTTAGGGCACTTTGCACCATTGCTTCAGGAGTAGAACCATATTTTTTCAATAAATCTTTTTCCAAAGAGCCTGCATTCACTCCAATTCTAATGGGCACTTTGTAAGCTTTGGCCTTAGCTACCACTTTATCAACCTTGTCCTCATCTCCAATATTACCAGGATTTAGCCTGAGACCGTCTACTCCTTCTTCTATAGCTCCTAAGGCCAATCTGTAATCAAAATGAATATCAGCAATTAAGGGGATATTAATTTGTCTTTTAATTAAAGAAAGTTTTTTAACAGCCTCTTTATCTACTACTGCCACCCTAACTAGCTCGCACCCTACTTCCTCTAATTCTTTTATTTGCCTAACTGTGGCTTCCACATCCTTGGTATCTGTGTTGGTCATGGATTGCACCCGAACTGGGCTATCTCCTCCAACACTTACCCAACCTACCCAGATTTTTTTAGTGCGCTTGGACATGCCTAGGGGTTTAGCAAAATTTTCCTAAGAACAAAAGAGATAGTTTTAAGGCCAAAGGGCTTGCTTAGAAAATAAATTTTTTCCTTTAGTTCAGGGTCTTTTATTTCTGGCGAGGCATAGCCAGAGATAAGTAGGGTCTTTAAGTCTGGTTTAAGCAAAAGAACTTTGGACAAAAAATCAAGCCCGCTTTGGTCCGGTAAAACCAAGTCGCTTATCACCAGGCTAATCTGCTTTTGATAGCGCAAAAACTTGTCCATAGCTTCGGTAGCATCCTGAGCTGTAATGGTTTCAAAATTGAGGTCTTTTAAAAGCAAGGCTAAAAAATCCAAAAAATCCGGGTCATCATCCACCACCAAAACCAGTTCACCCTGCCCCTGAATAATGGCTTCTTCTTTTAATTCCTCTGACCTGGGCTCTTTTTTTCATACAAAGGAAGATATATGGTCATTACTGTGCCCTGCCCCTCTTTGCTGCGGGCAAAAATAAAACCATCGTGTTGCTTAATCACTCCATAGGCCTGAGCCAGTCCCAGTCCTGTACCCTGCCCCACTTCTTTGGTGGTAAAAAAGGGTTCAAAGATGTGGGGTAACACCTCTTGAGGGATACCTTTACCTGTATCCATTATCTCTATCTTAGCCCACTTACCCCCAGGCATAATATAATGTAATCTCTCCTGGTCAGTAGTTTCTACTCTGTCTAAAGTAATGGTAATTGTTCCCCCTTCAGGCATGGCGTCCCGAGAGTTAATCACAATATTGTTAATCACCTGTTGCAAAGAAGCCAGATCTGCCTTGACAATCAGGTTTTCTTCCAGGATTTGCAGCTTAAACTGAATATTAGCTGGAAAAATGCGTTGGAAAAATTTGACCTGTTCTTTGATAAAAGAAACCAAAGAAAGCAAAGACCTGTTTAACATACTCTTGCGGCTAAAATCTAAAATCTGGCGAATAAGAGCAGCAGCCCTTTCACTTTGCTCTACTAAAACATTTAAGCGTTCATAAGATTTGGAGGAAAGGTTGCTATCCCTTTTTACCAACTCAGCATAACCCATGATAATATTTAAAATATTGTTAAAATCATGGGCAATTCCAGCTGCAAGTTTACCCACGGCAGCCAGCCTTTCCTGGCCTATCATCTGCTTTTCCACTTCCTTGGCCCTGGAGATATCTTCCAGAACCACCAGATAGGCTTTTTTTTGACGATAGATAACCTCTTTACACTTTATCCTGACAAAAACCTTTTCTTCTGCTTCCAGCTCTACTCCCTGCTCTCCCCTGGACAGCAAAAAATCCCAGGAATAGGGGCCAATGGACTGATAACACTTTTCCATGTCCCTTTTGCAAAAAAGGGTTAAAAGCTTTTCCCCCAATTCATTGTTCACGATTATCTTGCCTCCCTCTTCAAATAAAACCACTCCATAGGGAAGCTCGCTAAAGATTACCTTTAACCTCTTGCTTTCTTCATCCAAAAGGTCCTTTAGTAAACTCAGGGCAAAGGAAATATACTCAGCCAGGGCATAATAAAACTGGATATCCTCAGGGTCAAAGGCATTTTTTTCCTGCGCCCCAAAATAAATAAGTCCTATAATTTCCCCTTTTTCCTTTCCAAAAAGAGGAAGGAAAAAATTACTTTCTATCTTTTCAATTTTACTACCTGTAAGGTGTAAAATATCCTTTTTTAGCTCTACGCTTATTTTTTTATTTTTTAACTTAAAGTAAAGGGACTTTATTTTGGTAAGTATTTCTTGTTCTACCCTTTTATCTATATCACCTCTAGAAGAAAAATAAAGATAATCCTGCTTCTCTTCTAAAAAAGCAACAACTACATCTCCTTTTCCTTCTTTTAATACAAACTTTATCAACTGAAGCAGAAAATTTTCATAGTCTAAGGAAGCAATGAGCTTGCGGGTTAAAGCATGTAAACCAAAAATAAGTTTGCTAAAACTTTCTGGATACTCCACCATACAACTAACTACTAAGCTCCAGGGTTTCTTCTCTATCCAAATTTTTCAATATTAAATTTTCGGTTCTTTTCTTTACAGACAACACCAAATCAGCAAGCCCGGGCCAAAGGGCCAGTTTTTGCTCAGACAAAAAGTTTATCCACAACACCACTCCTTTACTTTGCAAAAAGGGATTTAACCACTTAAGCCAGGCCCTGGAAAGAGAAAACATCTCTGGAAGCAAGGGGATAAAAACCCTGGCAGGTTTATTTTGTTCGTTTAAGCATTTCAACAGTTCAAAACACAGGACCTCTGGGTCTTGATTAAATCTATACAGGGGGCCTAAAAACTTTAGTTGAGCTGAATCCGGCAAACCAAAGGAAGACAAATCCTGCTTTACCCTGTCTTCTTCTTCAAAAAAGCCCAAAAGATAAATATCTTCTCCGTTTTCCAGGCCTTCAGCCAAAAACTTTGCCCCTACCTGCAGGCCAAGTAGTTTGGATTCTATTTTGGCCACGATAAGCCTGGGATAGGAGATAGTCCACTGGGAAAGGAAAAATTTGTTTTGAGGAGGTGCAGGCAGCCTCAAGGGCACTGTAAAATCAAAAATCCTGAGCCCTTTGTTCTCAGCCAAGGTCCAGCGAAAAATACCCTTTTTGGCATAACCGCCCCGATACTTGTAAACTTCCAGAAAGTGCTTTCTTAATCCCGAACCATTGGACAAACTCAGATGGATTACCACATCAAAGATGGTCTCTTCCACTCCACTCCGGGATAAATCATTGCGCCCAAAATGAATATCACTGGTAAAAAAGCCCAATTTTCCCTGCTCATAAAGACATTTTTGCAAATAATAACAAAAGGTCCTGATTTCTGAAGAGTCTTTCACTGAATGTAAGAGCATGGATAAGGAATCCACAAAAAGCACATCCACTTCCTTACCCGTTAAAATCTCCTGTAAGTTAAGCATTTCTTCTTCTAAAACCAGTTGACTCAAGTACCTGTGCTTAAAAACAAGGTTGTCCTTTACCTGCCCATAATCCAGCCCCACCTGGGCTAAAAAGCCTTCAAACACTTCTGGAGCTTCTTCAAAGGAATAATAAACCACTTTTTTCCCCTGCAGGGCGTAGTGATAGGCCAGATTTAAACTAAAAGAGGTCTTGCCACTTCCAGAAGTGCCTGAAATAAGCACTCCTTGCCCTTTTCTAAACCCACCTTCCAGGATTTTATCCAGACCAGAAATGTTCGTCTTTTCCTTTTTACCCAGTCCCAGGGGTTGTTTTTCCTCTGCTTCCAGATTATAGCCCCAGCCCAGAATCCGAATCCCTTCACTGGAGATAGTATAGGGCAAAGGAGCAAGAGAGACCTTTTGGCCTCTTAACTTATGCACTTCCAGGTTTCTGATTACCTTGTCTGTACTGCGGTCCAAATAGAAGATGCCGTCTGCCACGGCAAATTCAGAATCCTGCTCCATATCCCTTCTGGAGTATTCACCTACCAAAAAGCTAGTACACCTGGAAGTAGCCAAACGCATGGACAGGTTATAACAAAAGAGTCTAAAGGCAGGTTCATTGCGCACCATATCGCTAATGGCCTTAAAGGAATCTATCACCAAGAGGGAAGGCTCCTTTTCCTCTACTTTTTTCCAGATAAAATCAGAAACTGCATTTAAAGTGTGCTTGACCACATATTCATGTAAATCAAAGTAAAACACCCTTTCTCCAAAAATATCTGCGTCAAAAAAGCTAAAGGTAGATAAGTAGCGCACTATTTTTAAGGTGGGCTCAGAAATGGTGGAGAAGTAAAGGGCAGTGGCCCCAGGATGTTTTTTAAGGTAATTAAAAACCAAATTCTGGACAAAAATGGTTTTTCCAGCCCCTGGCAATCCTGCTACTACATTTAAAGAATAAGCAGGAATTCCTCCTTGTAAAAAGTGGTCCAAAAGAGGAATACAAGTAGGATTTAACTTAAGCTCAGACATCTTTACTTTTCCTCTTTACACTTCAAAAGTACTTCTTCTAATTTTTGGGTTAAAATTCCTCCTACCAGGTCAGAAAACAACTCCAGCACCGTATTTAAAAACTCCTGTAGTCCTTTTTCCAGCTCTTCAGAAGCAACCTCTGTAGTTTTAAACACCCCTAAGTCCAGAGAAGAAGGATTAAGATGGGCTAAAAAGGGGTATTCCTTTTTTACCAGTCGCCAGGAAGCTCGAAGCACAGAAATGGAAGCACTTTCGCCAATCAAGACCTCCATTTTTTCCCCTAGGGCCTTAAATATCTTGCCATAAATAACCAACACATCCCCATCCATGACTTTACCTCGAAAATATACTAAAAAGTTATATCTTTTTTTAACTAAAAAAAAATCTTTTAGCAACCACTTTTTTGTTTTTTTCACCTTCTAAAATAGTAGTATCCTGACTATTTTTAAACTTAAGGTATAAAAAAAATTAACCTACCAGGGCCAAAATAAAAAAAATACTATTCAACTTCTCATTTTTCTTTGACAAATTTTTCCCTTTTGGTTTATTCTAAAGACCAAAATAAATTAAAGGAGGAGGTTTATGCAAAAACTCTCTTCAGGTATTGAAGGTCTGGATAAAATTTTAAAGGGCGGATTTATTGCAAAAAGGGCCTATCTTATCGCTGGAGGGCCTGGAAGTGGCAAGACCACCCTGGGGCTGCACTTTTTAGAAGAAGGCAGCAAACACAAGGAAAATTGCCTTTTTATCAGTCTGGGAGAAAAGAGGAACAAATTCGGGAAAATGCCCAAAATCTGGGCCTGCAGCTAAAAAAGGTAGATTTTCTGGACTTAAGCCCTGAGTCTTCCTATTTTACGCAAATGGAAAGCTATGACATCTTTTCCCCGGCAGAAGTGGAAAGGGAACCCACCACTAAGGCCATTCAAGAAAGGGTGGAAAAGCTAAAACCCACCAGAGTGGTTATAGACTCCATGACCCAGTTTAGATATCTGGCTCCAGATGTTTTTCAGTTTAGAAAACAGGTTTTGTCCTTTTTGCGTTTTTTAGCTGAAAGCGGGGCTACTGTACTCTTTACCTCTGAAGCCAGCCCAGATGCTCCAGATGATGACTTGCGTTTTTTAAGTGATGGCATTCTGGAAATCCTGGTGCAAGACCAGGACCGCTATCTTTTGGTAAGCAAGTTCAGGGGCTCGGACTTTATAGCAGGTAAACACTCCATGGACATAAAGGAAAACCAGGGCGTACTCATCTATCCCAGAATCACTTTAGAAGAAAGCTACCTAACCCCACCCACCTTTGACACTCTGTCCTTTGGAGTCCCAGAAATAGACGAATTGTTAATGGGTGGCATTGAAAGAGGCACCGTAACCCTTTTAAGCGGACCTTCTGGAGTGGGTAAGACCACTTTGGGCATGCAGTTTATCAAGGAAACTGCAGGTAGGGGAGAAAGGTCTGTGGTCTATACCTTTGAGGAAACCAAAGAAAAGATTATCCGTCGGTGTGAACAGGTAAACATAGCAGCAAGTTATATGATGGAAAAAGGCACCCTGGAAATTAAAAAGATAGAGCCTCAAATTTACACTCCAGACGCCTTTGCAGATATGCTCCGTAAGGATGTGGAAAAGAACAAGACCAAAGTGGTAATGATTGACTCCACCTCTGGTTATAGCCAGTCCATTCGTGGCAAAGAGCTTATCTCTGAGTTGCATGCTGTGTGCAAGTACCTCACCCAGATGGGAGTTACAGTATTACTGCCCAGTGAAGTGAAAAACATCACTGGAGACTTTACCATTTCCAGTTTTGACATCAGCTATCTGGCAGATAATGTTATCTTCTTGCGCTACCTGGAAATAGAAGGAGCCATGAGAAAAGCCATTGGTGTACTCAAAAAACGCCTGGGGGATTTTGAAAAGACCCTGCGCGAATTTGTAATTACCCGCTATGGCATTAAAGTAGGCGAGCCACTAAACAACCTCCAGAATATTTTAAGTGGCACTCCAGTGTTCAGGAAGGAGGAGAAGTAATGAAAAAGGTGCTCATCCTCAACAAAAACCAAAAAAACCTGGAACTTATGTCTCAATTTTTCCACCAGCACGGGATAACTTCCTGCCTGGCAGCTAACTACAAAGACCTGGAAAGCTTCCTCCAGGATGAGGACCTGGGAGTAGCCTTGCTGGACATAAGTGGTTTTGACAACAACATCTGGTCCTACTGCCAGGAATTAAGGTCCAGGGACATCCCCTTTGTGCTCATTTCTGCTACCCGCACTGACAAGCTAGATGCCACCAGCATAAAAGAAGGAGCCAGAGGGGTACTGATAAAACCCCTTTCTCCTAAACAACTCTTAACTCTGGTACAAACTATTCTGGGACAATAAGGTAGCTTATGGAAAAAATCCTTTTAATGTTAAAAAACGAGCAAAACAAAAAACTTTTGCGAGAGTATCTATCCCAGCACTACCAGGTGTTTCTCCTAAACGACCACTTCCCTCCAGAACAGGACTTGCTTATAGTAGATGGACCTGGGTTTCGAGCTTACCAGGAAGAAATTCGCAAACTAAAAAACCAGGTCCACCCCCTATTCTTACCCTCTTTACTCCTTACCACCAAAAAAAACCTTCGCTCTTATCAAAACCATCTTTTCCACGAAATAGACGAACTCCTCACCACGCCCATAGAGCACCTGGAACTTTTAGCCAGGGTAAAAACCCTTTTAAAGACCAGGACCCTGTCCTTACTTTTGGAAAAAGAAGCCATTACTGACCCCCTAACCGGACTTTTTAACCGCCGTTATTTTTTAAAACAGGGCCAAAGGGAACTACTTCGCTCCAGAAGACACAGATGGCCTCTTAGTCTACTCATGCTGGATCTGGATTATTTCAAAAAAGTCAACGATGTCTATGGCCACTCCATTGGAGACCAGGTGCTCATTCGCACCGCCCGCAGAATCCTGGACTCCATTCGAGATGTGGACATTGCTGCCCGTTATGGTGGAGAAGAGTTCGTAATCTTGCTCCCAGAAACAGATGCCAAAGGAGCCATGCTCGTGGCTGAGCGCATACGGGAAAACATCGCCAACCAGCCTTTTCACTTAAGTCCCAGCCTGGCTTTAAGCATTACGGTAAGTGTGGGGGTAGCTACCCTAAAACACAGTTTTACAGATTTACACGAACTCATTGACCTAGCAGACAAAGCCCTTTATGAAGCTAAAAAAAAGGGACGGAACATAAGCTTTAACCTTAACCTTTAAGACCAAAAATATGCTGGGAAATCTGGAAAAAGAAAAACAAAAACTCTACTCTGTCCTAAAGAGAATCACTCCTGGCGATAGAATTTTAATTGAAATACCCACCAAAGGCACTATCAAGACCCTTTACCTGGGCTGGTATCCAGATAATTTCTTACTCACCACTTTGCCCCCTTTTGCGGGCATAAAAAGAATCTTACAGGCTGAACCAGACCTTACTTTGCGCCTGCTGGTAGATGGAGAAATCTATTCCTGTATTACCACTCCCTTTTATTTTACCTTTAAACCCACGGGAATGCTCTTTTTAAGAGAGCCCTTTAAAATAGATGCCCTCAATCTTCGCAAGGTGCCCAGGGTAAATTGTTTTTTTCCTGCCAGCTTAAAAAAGAAAAGGAAATAGAAGGCGTTTTGCTCAACTTAAGCAGAGGTGGAGCAGCTTTTCTTTTAAAGGAAGAAGGGGATAAAAATAAGTTAAGCCCAGAAGATGAAGTAGAGCTCAAATTTTCCCTGCCCAATAAAGAAGATATTGCGATTAAAGGCCAGATAAAAAGGTTTTTTCTGGAAGACAATAAACCTACCCTGGCTATTGTTTTTTTGGCCAATAGTGCAGAGGATAAGGCCAATATAGATAAAATAGACAAATACATCAAAAATATCCTTACTTACCTAAAATCATGAAAAGCGAAATTATTGCCTGGAACCAGGAACTCATCCCCAGCCAAACTCCCAAGCTCAAGCAGGCGAGTTTGGTCCTAATTTTTGGCGAGCGGGAACTTCTGGCCCAAAAGGGAGTGGAATTTTTAATCCAGCACTATCCTCAGGCCAGAATCATGGGCTGCTCTACTGCTGGAGAAATCTATAAGACCCAGGTCAAAGAATCTTCTCTGGTGAGTGCAGCCATTTCTTTTGAAAAGACTGAGTTTAAACTGGTCAAGGTCAATTTAGACGACTTTAATTCCAGCTATGAGGCTGGGCTAGCCCTTCAAAAAAAACTGCTTAACTCCCAGCTTAAACACATTTTTCTCTTAAGCAAGGGCCTAAATATTAACGCCAGTCAACTTTTAGAAGGGTTAAAAGAAGATTTGCCCCCTTCTATCAACATAAGCGGAGGCCTTGCTGGAGATTGTACCCGCTTTGAGCAAACCCTCCTGGTCTATGACCAGAAAATCCAAGACAACTTTATTTTGGGTCTGGGTCTATATGGAAATAACCTTTCTATCACCTGCGGCTCTGCAGGTGGATTTATTCCCTTTGGCCCGGTACGACTAGTTACTAAAAGTAAAGACAATATTTTATATACCCTGGATAATACTGTGGCCCTGGACCTTTATAGTACTTATTTAGGAAAATACGCCCAGGAGCTACCATCTTCTGCCCTTTATTTTCCCCTGGCACTCATTAAAGGAGAGCAAAAAATACTGGTGCGCTCCATTATAGGAATAGATAAAAAGGAAAAGAGTCTAATATTTGCAGGTGACATTCCTGAAGGAAGTTATGTGCAACTAATGCGAGCCAGTCATGATAACCTTTTAGAAGGGGCAAGTATGGCTGCTACTGGAGCTAAACAAAAAAATTCAGAATTGGCCATTTTAATCAGTTGTATTGGAAGAAAACTTGTTTTAAAAGAAAGGATTGAGGAAAAGCTGGAAGCAGTAGAGGAGGTTTTAGGACATAAGAATTTTATTGGTTTTTATTCCTATGGAGAAATTGCTCCGCTCAAGACTCAATCCTGTTGTGAATTACACAACGAAACCATGACCATTACTGTATTAAGAGAAAAATAAATGGAAACTAAACCCTGGCACCCTCTACTTTTAAGACAGATAAAAAAAATTTTAAAAGAAGTACCAGAACAAAGCCCCTGTTTAGACTTGCTTAAACGCATCAATGAAACCTATTATCAATTTGAAGAAGATAGGTATCTTATAGAAAATGCCCTGGCTCTAAGCTCCAAAGAACTCCAGGAAGCCAACACCAATCTCATGGCCATTTTTCAATCCTTTCCAGATATTATTTTTCGCCTGGATTTTACAGGCACAATCCTGGATATAAAGGGCAGTGTTTCTGCCCATTTTCTGCTGCCACCCCATAAACTTTTAGGGAAAAAAATTCAAACCATTCCAGTGCAAGGGGTGAATAAACTTTTTGAAAATGCCTTAGAAGAAGTAAAAAAACACTCTCCCTATAGCTTTGAATACCAAATCAAGCAGACCAAGCAGAACAAATTCTTTGAAGCCAGGCTGGTTAGGATAAGCAATAAAGAAGTTATTGCCATTGTGCGGGATATCACTTCCCAAAAACAAACCGAACAACAACTCTTACAGGCTCAAAAACTCCAGGTTATAGACAGTCTCACCAGTGGCCTGGCCCATGATTTCAATAATATTTTAACTGCCCTGAAAACCAATCTGGAAATATGCCTGCAAAAACTCGTAAACCCTGAGAACATTAAATACCTGGAAAGAAGTCTCAAGGCCATAGATAGAGCCTCCCTGCTTACCCGCCAGCTTTTAAACTTTTCCCGCCCAGAAGAACTGGAACCCAAAACCAGTATCAACCTGAACCAGCTGTGTACCAATGTCTTAAACATGGTGCAAAACCTCCTGGGCGAAAATATCACTTTTAAAACTGACTTTCAGCCTGGACTCTGGTCTATCTGGGGCAATAGCAACCAGCTGGAACAGGTGGTTATGAACCTGCTCATCAATGCCAGAGATGCCATGCCCCAAGGAGGAGAAATCACCTTAATTACCCGCAACATCCACTTAAGCACGGAAAACAATTCTCCTCTTCAAGACCAGGTATTGCTCATGGTCAAGGATACAGGCCAGGGCATTCCAGAAGAGATTAAAGAGCGCATTTTTGAACCCTTTTTTACCACCAAGAAAAAAGGCAAGGGCACAGGCCTGGGCCTGGCTATGGTTTCCAAAATAGTCTATCAACACCAAGGCCTTATTGAAGTGGAAAGCAGGCCCAATCAAGGAACCACTTTTAAACTTTACTTTAAAGCTGACCCCACAAGCGTTTCTACTGCTTCCCAGGACAAGGAAGAAGAAGTATTAGCTTTGCGAGAATGTCCCCTGCTACTTTTAGAAGATGAAGATATTATTCGGGAAGCTACCGCAGAAGCCTTAAGGGAGAAAAACTTTTCCGTTTACACTGCTTCTTCTATCAGCGAAGCCAAAAGAATTTTTAAAGAAAAGGAAAAGGAACTGGGGCTTATTATCAGCGACATTATGCTTAAAGACGGCAATGCCTTGGAATTCATTGCCTGGGCCCTAAAGAGAAGACGCATAAAAACTATTTTTACCAGTGGCTATCCAGAAAAAGAAGAACTCATTCAGGAGTTAAATCCAAGAGAATTCATTTACCTCCAGAAGCCTTTTTCCCTGCGCAAACTCTTTACTGCTATTGATGCGCTTCTCAATTCTTAAATTTTTTAAACCGTGGCCTTAACCTTCTGCTAGAAGATAGGTATAGAGTTGGAAGTATTTTGCTTCCATTTTATCCACCTGAAAGTTCAAAACCTCTTTAAAACCCGTTTGGGTCAAACGAAAGTACAGGTCGTCGTCTTCAATTAACTTTACCAGTTCTTCAACCAAAGTCTCAGGCTGGCTCAGTTTAAAAATAAGGCCATTTACCCCTGGCTCAATGAGTTCCAGGTTGGCTCTTAAGTCAGAGGCAATCACTGGTACCTTGCTAGCCCAGGCCTCCTTTATGGTGCCACTACTTCCTTCTCCATCTTTAGAGGGGACCAAAAGCACATCCAGTTTGGGCAAAATCTTATTGCTCTCCCTAAACCCCAGGAAGCGAACCTGCTCCTCTAACCCCAAAAGACGCACCTGGGCTTCCAGTCTGGGGCGCAACTCTCCCTCTCCTACTATTAGCAAGCGATAAGCAAAGGGAAGGTGCTTTAAATAGGGCAAAACAAGTTCATGTCCCTTTTGGGAAGACAAAGCGCCAATAATACCCAGTATTACAGGTGAGGACAGTTCTTTCTGGCGCAGAGGATATCTCTTTAACTCCAGGGCACTGGGAATGGAAAAGATTCTGGAAGCAGGTAAACCCTGTTGTTTTAAGTAGGCACAGATTTCCTTACTTACGCCTACCCAGGCTTCAGCCAGGGTGTACTTTTTTTTGCTCCACCAATTTCGAAAGGGATAGGAAACTCTACGGGTGTGTATGAGGCGAATTTGAGGATAAAGTTTTTTTACCCAAAAACTCAAACCCACGGCCCTGGCTTCATGGGTGTGTAAAAAAGTACAGTTGTTTTTTTTTATCCAGGAAGCAAGTTTGAATGCGCTCAACCAGTTGAACTCTCCTCCACCCAGGGCAAGTACAGGCACCTGGGGAAGTTCTTCCTGGACTTTTAGCAACAAGAAAGAATTCTTACGGGCAGCTAAAGCAACCTTTATCCCTCTTTCTAGCTGACTACTCAAGAGATAAAAGACCTGGCGCTGCCCTCCTCTGTATTCTTTACCTAAATCCAGGTGAACTACAGAAAAATCCATTAAAAGGGAACTCCATAACTTTCCTGGTCTGCCAGTAAAAGCTGGCGAATCTTTTTGCTCAAAGGACCAGGTCGTACATCAAAAACAGGTTTGTCATTAAAACGCACCACACTTACTGCATCCAGAGTGGTACCCAAAAGGATAATCTCTCTGGCTGCATAAAGCTCTTCTTCCCGAATGGGCCGAAAAATAATGGGATGCTCTGCCTTTAAAAGCTCTAAGGCCCGCATCATAGTGGTGCCAGCCAGGGCATTACTGAGCTCTGGCACTACGATTTCTCCCTGCTCACTGACCATAATCACATTTTCAGTAGAGCCCTCAGCTAAAAAGCCCTTTTCATCAAAACATAAGGGAAAATCATAACCCTTTAAAATAGCTTCCCGTTTCATCAATACATTGGGAAGATAGTCCACGGTCTTTACCCTGGCCAGATAACACTGCTTGGCTGGAGTCTCAGCCCGAAAAGCAGTTACACCCTTTTCCCAGAAACTTTCAGGTTTATAAGGGTATCTGCGTACCACTATATACAAACTGGACTCAGGACATTCCCTAAAATCAGTAGTAAAACCTCCTGGGCCCCGCCCCATAAAAAGAGAAACTATGCCATCTTTTTCCCTGGTGGTAGCAGCCACCTCTAAAATCAATTCCCCTATCCTTTCCCAGGCACAGGGAGGATCTAAATAAATGGAGCTGGCCGACCTTTTGAGCCTTTCTAGGTGTTCTTTTAATAAATAGAGTTTTCTGTTTTTAAACTTCATGGTTTCAAAAACACCATCTCCTCTGTGCACCAGGTGGTCATCTAGGGGAATGAGCATAAGCCTTGGGTTTTTTACTACAAAACCAAGTCTATGCTCGTAAAAGGCCAGGATATTTTCTTCTCCTGGCCTTTTATAACTTAGCCACTTATCCAGTACTTCCTTATCTGTAGCAATTTTCAATTTTTACTCCTTTTAAGGAACTCTAATTAATTCTTTGATTAAAAGTAGCTCTGCAATCTGCACAGCATTTAAGGCAGCTCCTTTGCGTAAGTTATCAGCTACTATCCACATATTTAATCCATGCTCTACAGTATCGTCTTCCCTAATCCTGCCCACAAAGGTGTCATCCTCGCCAGCAGCATAGATAGCCAGAGGATAAATATTTTCCCTGGGGTTATCCAGGACCTTTACGCCAGGAGCCTGACTTAAAATGGCTCTGGCCTCTTTAGCGGTAATTTTGTTGAAAAATTCCACATTTACAGATTCGCTGTGGCCATAGAATACTGGTACCCGTACAGTAGTTGCAGTGACCTTAATCTCTGGGGCGTGCATTATCTTTTGAGTCTCCAAAACCATTTTCATTTCTTCTTTGGTGTAATCGTTTTCCAAAAATACATCTATGTGCGGAAGACAATTAAAGGCTATCTGATGGGGATAAACCTTTTTCTCCACTTCCTGCATATTAAAGATTTGTCGCACCTGGTTTTCCAGTTCTTGAATGGCCTTCTGGCCTGTACCTGAAACTGCCTGATAGGTGGAAACCACTACCCTCTTTATCTTGGCCACATCGTGCAAGGGCTTTAAAACCACCACCATCTGAATGGTAGAGCAGTTGGGATTGGCAATAATGCCCTTATGCCAGTGCAAGTCTTCTGGATTTACCTCTGGCACCACCAGAGGAATGTCCTTTTCCATTCTCCAGGCACTGGAATTGTCCACTACCACACAACCTTGCTGGGCAGCCAAAGGAGCAAACTTTTTGGAAGTAGAGCCACCTGCAGAAAACAAGGCCAAATCTATACCCTTAAAGGAATCTTCCTTTAATTCTTCCACCACCAGTTCTGTATCTTTAAAGGGTAGCCTGGTCCCTTTGGACCTGGCAGACGCAAAAGCACGCACTTCCTTGGCTGGAAAATCCCTTTGCTCCAAAGTCTTGAGCATCTCCCTGCCCACAGCTCCTGTGGCTCCTACTACAGCCACTACTGGATACTTTGCCATGTTTTCCTCCCCTTTTATAAATTATAAAATATTTTTAACAATCTCCAAACAAGCCTGAGACTTATTTAAGGTATAAAGGTGTACTCCTGGAGCACCACCTTCTAACAACCCCTGCACCTGTTTTTGAGCCTGCTTAATACCCACTTCTATTACTCCAGCACTTCCCTTTTTTTCTCTGCCTCTTCCAGTTCAGTCAAAAGTTCCTGAGGGATACTGGCTCCACAGAGGTTTACAATCCGCTTAATGCCCTTAAGGCTCATAATGGGTAAAACCCCTGGAATAATAGGCTTGTCTATGCCTATTTTTCTCGCCCTACTTACAAAATCAAAGTAGAGGTTGTTGTCAAAAAACAATTGCGTAATTACAAAATCTCCACCCAGGTCCAATTTTAATTTAAGATAGTTTAAATCCTCTTCCAAACTCTTAGCTTCCACATGTCCTTCAGGATAACCAGCTACTCCCAGAGAAAATCCCTGTCCTTCTTTTTCCCGAATAAACTGGACCAAATCTGAGGCGTGCTTAAACCTCTCACTATCAGGCACAAATTTTTCTTCCCCTCTGGGTGGGTCTCCTCGTAAGGCCAGAATGTTTTCCACTTGAGCTGCTTTTAAACTTTCTAAAAAGAAAGTAATATTTTCTTCCTTAGCTCCCACACAGGTAAGATGGGCCATGGGCTCCAAGGCAAAGTCTTGTTTTAAAATCTTTACTATCTCCAGGGTATAATCCTGGGTACTTCCGCCAGCTCCATAAGTTACAGAAACAAAAAGAGGATTTATCTGTTTTAAATTTTCCACTTCTGCAAAAAAATCTGACCACTTTTCCTTTTCTTTAGGTGGAAAAAACTCCAGAGAAATAAAAAAATCCCTTTGAGTTAAAAGCTCTCTTATTTGCAAAATTCAACTCCTTGCTCTAAAAGTAAATTGACTTCAAAAAGATAAACTTTATAGATATTCCTTTAGTCCCAAAAATTCAAGGAGATTATTATGTATCCCAAAATAAAAGGAGTAAATCACCTTGCCCTGATCACCCAGGACATGGAAAAAACTGTGCGCTATTGGCGAGACCTTTTGGGATTTGAACTCATTATGACTCTGGGAAGCCCCAGTTATCGCCAATATTTTTCAAAATTTCCCCTAAAGAATTGGTGGTTTTCTTTGAATGGCCAGGTGCAGAAAAACTGCCAGAAAAAGAACACGGCTATCCTACCAATACGCCTTTAGGTTTTGACCACCTGGCTTTTAGTGTGGAAAGCAAAGAAGACCTTTTTGTGCTTAAAGACAAGCTGGAATACAATCAATTCTGGGTGTCAGAGATTCTAAATCACGGTTATATCTATTCTCTTTATACCTTTGACCCCAACAACATTCCTCTGGAATTTTCCTGGCCCTTGCCTGACATAGACTTATCCATCTTAGAGCAACATCTGGATAGAGAACCTGTAGCTGCCCTTAAAGAAGGAAAATTTCCCAACCCCCACTTTTGGCCAACCCCGGCTAAGTATAAGCAATCTCCTGTTTATCCAGGAGCTGGAAGCGAACTTTTTCATGGCCACAAAAAAGCTTGATTAACTTGCCTGAATCATTTTTTTCTTTTTCTAAACTAAAAACGAAAAAATAAAAAAATCCCCTCTAGTTCTTCCAGGCTAAAGGGGATTTTTTATAAATAAAATTATTTCAAAAAGTTAGATACTCTATCCATCAGGCGTAAGAGTTGATTGGTAAATCCTGCTTCATTGTCGTACCAAATCAAAGTTTTTACCAGGGTGGAGTCCATTACTGTGGTGCACAGCCCATCCACTACTCCGCCATAAGTGGAACCGTTGAAGTCTATGGAGACCAGAGGTTCTTCTGTATAGCCCAGGGTGTCTTTAAGATAGGTCCTGGAAGCTTCTTGCAAGGCCTTATTTACTTCTTCTTTAGAAGTAGGCTTTTCCACCTCGCAAACAAAATCCACCAAAGAAACATTGGGGGTAGGAACGCGCACAGCCATGCCATCCAGTTTGCCCTTTAACTCAGGAATAACCTGGGTAACAGCCTTGGCAGCACCAGTGGTAGTGGGTATCATGGACATGGCAGCTGCCCTGGCCCTTCTCAAGTCCTTATGAGAGCCATCCAAAATCCTCTGACTCATGGTATAGGAGTGGATGGTGGTCATAATACCGTGTTTTATCTGAAAATTTTCCTGAATAACCTTGGCTGCAGGAGCAAGGCAGTTGGTAGTACAGGAAGCATTGGAAATAATCTTATGTTCTGGCTTTAAATCTTTATCATTTACTCCTACCACAATAGTTACATCTGGCTCTTTTCCAGGTGCACTAATCAAGACTCTTCTGGCTCCACAGGCAAGATGCTTTTCGCAGGACTCTCTGTCTCTAAACTTGCCCGTGCTTTCAATCAGCAAATCCACTTCATATTTTCCCCACTCCCACTCGCCAGGAGCCTTTCTGGTCACATACACCTGTTTGCCTTCGTAGATAAAACCCTCTTCATTGGGAGTTATTTCTGCCTCAAAAGTGCCGTGCACAGAGTCATAGCGCAGCAAATGCGCCAGAGAGGCATTATCAGCTCTGGCATTTATCACCACCAATTCATACTCTGGTCTATTTTTAAGTAATCTGGTTAAGTACCTCCCAATTCTCCCAAAGCCATTTAAACCAACTTTTATAGCCATTTTAACCTCCTAAACTCTCTTAAAGTTAAGGTTTTACTTATTCTTAAACCACTTATCTTTATCTCTTAACAACTGATAATTGGTAAGGTCCAGTTGCAAAGGAGTTAAAGTAATATACCCCTGGGAAAGCAAATAGCGGTCTGTATCAGGTCTAACCTTTTTTAAGGGAATAACTCCTGTCAGCCAAAAGTATTCCCTTCCCCTGGGGTCCAGACGTTTTTCATACCTGTCCTCATAAATTACATCTGTATGGGGACAGATTTTTAACCCCTTACTCTTTTCCACCCCTATTCCAGGAAAATTTAAGTTTAAAACCGTACGCTTGGGAAGTGCTGGCCAATCTACCTCAAAAATAAATCTGCTTACCCATCTGGCCTCTTGTTCCAGGTCTGCAGGCCTAAAGTCATCAATGGAAACAGCTAAAGAAGGAATATTGGCCAGTGCCCCTTCTGTAGCTGCTGACACTGTCCCTGAATAAAGGATATCAATGCCCACATTGGCTCCATTGTTTATCCCTGAGATTACCAGATCTGGTTTTTTCTCCTGAAAGTAAAAATTTAAGGCCCACTTCACGCAATCCACTGGAGTACCAGAAATCCCTATACCTTGAAAACCATCTTCTTTGATTTGCTTGCTCCTCAAAGGAGAAAAGATGGTCACAGCGTGTCCCACTGCACTTTGCTCAGTAAGGGGCGCTACTACCACCACTTCTATGCCTGCTCCAAGCAAGGCCCTATACAGGGCACGCAAGCCTAGGGCTTGAATACCATCATCATTGGTTAGGAGAACGACCATTTTTTAGGTATATCCGGATAGAGTTGTTTGGCTTTGCTATAACCTAAATTTAAGGCCTTTATATTTTTATCTATTATTTTGGCTGGAAAAACTTCCTTTAAAGTTTTAGCCGCTGCATTTTTATTTAAAAAGGGAAGTAAATAACACAAAGCTCCCAGAGTAAGTACATTGGTAGCCTGAACCACTTTTAACTTTTCCTTGGCCAGTTGAGTAAAGGGTATGCCCACATAGTTATTAGTAGGCAATTGCTCTACCATAAAGGTATCCACCACCAATAGCCCATCTGCCTTTAGATTGCGAAAATAAAGATTACAAGCCTCCTGACTCAAGGCCACCAGGACATCTAAGTTTTCTGGCTTGGGATAGCTGATGGGCGAAGAACTAATAACCAAATCCGACCTGCTAGCCCCACCCCTGGCTTCAGGACCATAACTCTGGGTTTGAGTTACATAAAAACCATGCTCCAGGGCCAGGGCCTGTCCCATAATCTTGCCCAGAGTTAAGATACCCTGTCCTCCCAGGCCTGAAAGGCGTATTTCAAAGCGGTTGAGATAAAATTCTTTAGCTGACATCTTATTTTTTACTCCTAAGCTTTTCCCTTAATTGACCATATTTTTCTTCAAAACCAGGCTCTTGTTTGTCTGAGAATACTCCAATGGGAATCTTGCCTGCTCTTTTTCTTCAGGCAGCTCTTTATACTTTTCTACTTTAATAGTGTTTTTTCTATACCAGGAATACATTTCCACAACATTTTTAAATTTATTTTTACGCCCATATTGAGTAAAACAGGGAGTTAAGACCTCTACTACATTAAATCCTGGATTTTCAATAGCTTTAGTTAAAAGCTTATCCATCAACTGCGCATGTAAAGCCGTAGTTCTAGAAACAAAATTGGCTCCACAACCAAGGGCCAGGTTGACCACATCAAAGTCCCTTTCCAGATGACCATAGGGAGTGGTGGTGGAATAGGAATTTTCTGGTGTGGTGGAAGAGCTCTGTCCACCAGTCATGCCATAAATGTTGTTATTTAAAACCAAAGCAGTCACCCCAATATTTCTCCTGGCAGCGTGGATAAAGTGATTACCGCCAATGGACAGGGCATCTCCGTCTCCCATTACCACTATGACTTTTAGCTTAGGGTTGGCCAGCTTAACCCCAGTAGCAAAAGTTAAAGCCCGACCGTGGGTGGTGTGAATGGTGTTAAAGTCCACATACACAGCCATTCTGCCTGAACAGCCAATACCAGCAATTAACACCACCTCATCTTTACTCAACCCCAGATGGTGTACGCTTCTAATAATAGAACCAAGCACAATACCATGCCCACAACCAGGACAATAAACATGAGGAAACTTTTTAGAATGTCGTAAATATTCATGAATAAGTTTTGTGGTTTCAACCATAAGCCTAATCCTTATAAATTTTTTTCAAGATTTCTCCAGGAGTAATTATCTGTCCGTCCACTCTATTGATAGTTACCACCCTGGAAAGGCCATTATTTACCCTTTTTACTTCTCTGGAAATCTGTCCCATGTTCATTTCCGGGACTATTACCTTTTTACACTGTCTAGCCAGCTTTTCTACATAGGTCCTGGGAAAAGGAAAAGGGTCTTTAGGACAAGTAGTCCTGCCTTACAACCACTCTCTCTGGCCTGGGTAATGGCGAGCTTGGCAGACCTGGCTACACAACCATAGGCCACCACTACCACCTCTGCATCCTCTGTTTCCACTTCTTCTACCAACTGGATGTCATAGAAAAACTGGTCTATTTTTCTAAACAACCTATGCATAAGGGCACTTATTTCATTAGCTTTACTCGTAGGGTAGCCATGCTCATCATGGGTAAGACCAGTTACATGATAACGATACCCAGAGCCCAAAGGTGGCATGGGAGGAACTCCCCGCATGGTCTCTTCATAAGGCACATACCACTCTGGTGGCATGGTGGGAATGGTGCGATTAATAATGGTAAGTTCTTCAGGTCTGGGAAGCACAATCTTTTCTCTGGTGTGTGCTGTGACTTCGTCTAAAAGCAAAATAACAGGAGTCCTGTATTTTTCAGCAAAATTAAAAGCTGCAATGGTCATGTGTAGACACTCTTGCACATCACTGGCCGAAAGGACAATAATGGGATGGTCTCCATGCGTACCCCACCTGGCCTGCTGCACATCTCCCTGGGCAGGATTGGTGGGTAAGCCGGTAGAAGGGCCTCCCCGCATAACATTGACAATAACCAAAGGCACTTCAGCCATACAGGCATAGCCAATATGTTCTTGCATCAAAGAAAATCCAGGTCCAGAAGTGGCAGTCATAGCCTTTCTGCCAGCCAGAGAAGCGCCTATCACTGCTCCTAAGCTGGCAATTTCATCTTCCATCTGCACAAAAACGCCCTCTTCCAGTTGAGGAAGTTTTGCAGCCATGCCTTCAGCTATTTCGGTAGAAGGAGTAATGGGATAGCCTGCAAAAAAACTACATCCAGCTAAAAGGGCTCCTTCCACCACAGCCTCATTGCCCAAAGCAAAAAGTTCTTTTCTCTTAGGTTTTCTAGCCATAACTTAATTTTTTCCCTCGTTTTTATGCTCAGAATTATTCCTTTTATTATCCTTTTTATCCTTAGCAACCACAGAAATGGCAAAGTCCGGGCAGTGTAGTTCACAAAATCCACAGCCTATACACTCTTCCATCCTGGCCACATAGGCCTTGCCATGTTCATCAAATTCCAGCACCTTGCCCGGACAGAAATTTACACAAATACCACAGCCTTTACACCAGGCAGGATAAACAGTAACAATGGTTTCACCTTTCTTTTTAGCCATTTTACCCCCAAAAATAAGATAAAACTTGCGCTTTTATACTTCCTTGTTTAAATCCCAAGGAACAAGAGTGGTTAATTTCTTAGTCCAAATAAATAAGATAGGCAACAGTGAAAGAGAAAAAAAAATACCTGACAGACCTAAAAGAACAGGAAAAAGTAGAGGACATCTTCCTGGTCTTATCAGCCCAAAAACTCATGGCCAAAAATGGTCCTTACTGGCAACTTGTACTCCAGGACAAAAGCGGGCAAATGCAAGCCAGAATCTGGAGTCCTTTGAGCTTGCAACTGGAAGAAATTGCCCCTGAAAGTTTTTTTTGGATTAGAGGAACAGTGCAAGCCTTTGGACAGGAGCTACAGTTAAAAATAGAAGAATTAACTCCTTTAAGTCAGGAAGAAATAGACTTAAGCCAGTTTTTACCAGCTACTGAAAAGCCGCCAGAGGAAATTTTTCAGGAACTAAAGGAATTACTCTGGCCTAATATCCACTATCCCCTATGGAAAAATCTCTTAACTTCTGTTTTTAAAAACCAGGAATTAAAAAAGGCCTTTTTACAGGCCCCTGGAGGCAAATCCATCCACCATGCCTACCTGGGAGGACTGGTGGAGCATACTTTAGCTGTGTGTAAAATCTGTTTGCAGTTAAGTGCTCTCTACCCTTTTATAGACAGGGACATTTTACTTACTGCTGCTTGTTTACACGACCTGGGCAAGGCCTTTGAACTGGAATCCAGTTTTAGTCGCAATTACACAGATGAAGGAAAACTTTTGGGGCATATATTTTTAGGTCTGGAAAAGCTCCAGCCCTTTTTAACTCCTCTGGAAGAAAAAGAACCTGAGTTAATCCTGCACTTAAAGCACCTCATCCTTTCTCATCATGGGGAGCTGGAATTTGGCTCACCTAAAAGGCCCAAAACGCCTGAGGCTATCTTGCTCCACTTTGCAGACAATCTGGACGCTAAACTCAATCTCCTGCAACAGAGCTTAAATATCGAACCAGACTCAGAAACAGAACCCTTTTGGTCTGAGTATAACCGAGTACTCTCCAGACCACTTTTCTGGCCCAAAAGAACCCCTAGGCCTAAGGATAATTCTGAAGAAACTTCCCAAGCCAAACTTGCGAGGATAAACCAATGTTTATTACCTTTGAAGGAATAGAAGGCTGTGGAAAAACCACTCAAGCCAAAAAACTAAAACACTACCTAGAAGAACAAAATAAGGAAGTAGTTTTAACCCGTGAACCAGGTGGAAGCAAACTGGGAATAGAGCTTAGAAAATCCTGCTCTCCCTGGAAAATCAAGGTATAAGCAAGGAATGTGAGCTTTTTTTATATCTGGCCGACCGGGTAGAGCATGTACAACAGGTAATAAAACCAGCCCTGGCTCAAGGCAAAGTGGTGATTTCTGACCGCTATGTGGACTCCACCCTGGTCTATCAGGGCTATGGAAGGGGTATTGAACTGGACTTGCTCTACCAATTAAATGCCCTGGCTACCAACAACTTGGAGCCCAATATTACTATACTTTTGGACCTGCCAGTAGAGACTGGTCTAAAAAGAGCTCTAGAGCGCAATTTAGAGAATAAACAATCCAGACAGGAAGGAAGGTTTGAAGCAGAAAGTTTGGATTTTCACCAGAAAATAAGAGAAGGTTATCTTACCCTGGCTTCCTTACATCCTGAACGCTTTATTGTCCTGGATGGCTCTCCTGCTCCAGAAAAGGTTTTTGCCCAGTTACTGGAAAAGATAAAAAACAAACTAAAATTCTAGGTTTAAAAAGGAAACTTCCCATGCAACCCATTCGTTCTAAAGAAGAATTCCTGGTTTTTGGTTCTCCTCTCATTGAAGAAGAAGAAATTCAAGAAGTGGTACACAGTTTAAAAACCTGCTGGTTAGGTACAGGTCCCAAGGTAGCTAGATTTGAGAAAGACTTTAAACAATATAAAAATATTCCCTATGCCATAGCTGTTAATTCCTGCACTGCTGCCCTGCACTTAAGCCTTATTGCAGCAGACATTGGTCCTGGAGATGAAGTAATCACCACTCCTCTTACCTTCTGTGCCACTGTAAATGCCATTATTCATGCTGGAGCCACTCCTGTTTTAGTGGATGTGGAAGAGGATACCTTTAATATCAATCCTGAACTCATTGAAAAAAAATAACGCCCAGGACCAAGGCTATCTTGCCCGTACACTTTGCAGGCAGGCCCTGTGAAATGGACCCCATTTTAGAAATAGCTCAAAAATATGGACTCAAAATCATTGAAGACTGTGCCCATGCTATAGAGGCCAAGTATAAGGATAAACCCTGCGGAACCTTTGGAGATTTTGGCTGTTTTAGCTTTTATGTTACCAAAAACATTATTACTGGTGAGGGAGGTATGGTTATTACTCCTCACCAGGAACTGGCTAAACGCATAAAAATTTTAGCCCTGCACGGAATGAGTGCTGATGCCTGGCGCAGGTTTTCAGATGAGGGATATAAGCACTATTTAGTGGTTGAGGCTGGCTTTAAATACAATATGATGGACTTACAAGCTGCAATTGGCATTCATCAATTAAAAAGAGTGGAAACGTATTGGGAAAAAGAAAAGAGGTCTGGGAAAAATACCTGGAAGCCTTTCAGGATTTGCCTTTAACCTTACCTGCTCCTTTTCCCTCTTATCTGAAACCCTCTTATCATCTCTTTACTATTTTGGTGGATGAACAAAAGACCCATATTTCTAGAGATGCCTTTTTAGAACAGATGACCTTTCACAATATAGGGGTTGGAGTACACTATTTAAGCCTGCCAGAACATCCTTACTATCAAAAGACCTTTGGCTGGAGGCCAGAAGACTATCCTGTGGCAGCTAAAATAGGCAGGCAAACCCTAAGCCTTCCCCTTTCCGCCAAACTCACTGCAAGGGATATTGAAGATGTCATTTTAGCTGTAAAGACCATCTTGGAGCAAGCCAAGTGTCAGTAAAAGCAACTGGACTGGTCCTTACCTTTAATGGTGAAAAATACCTGGAAAAGTGTTTGCAAAGTTTGAGTTTTTGCCAAGAAATCCTAGTGGTGGACTCAGAAAGCACTGACGCTACCAGAGAAATTGCCCAAAGCTTAGGAGCCAGAGTTTTAGTCAATCCCTGGCCAGGACCGGGCAAACAGTTTGAATATGCCTTTAAACACATAAAAACCCAGTGGGTAGTCTCCCTGGACCAGGACGAGATACTTTCCCCGGAATTACAAAAAGAAATCATAACACACCTGCAAAATCCCCGGGACTATGTGGGCTTTTACTGCCCCAGAAGGTCCTTTTACTTTGACAGGTTTTTAAAGCATTCTGGCTGGTATCCAGACTATCTGCTCAGGGTCTTTTCTTTACCTCAGACTAACCTTCATATTTCTGAGCCTCACTATGGCTTTAAGCCTCAGGGTAAAACCAAAAAACTAAAAGGAGACATTATCCACTTTCCTTACGCCAATTTGAGCGAACATCTAAACAAAATAAACTACTATACCCAGGAAGCAGCTAAGGATTTAGCCAGTAAAGGTGTTTCCAGTGGGCTCTTCAAGGCTCTGGGCCATGGGCTGGCTCGCTTTTTAAAAATCTACCTTTTCAAACAGGGCTTTCGTGACGGTCAGGCTGGATTTATTTTGGCTCTAAATTCTTTTTCTATGGTTTTCTTAAATATATCAAAATATTAGAGATAAAAGAAAAAAAATCTCAAAAAAATGTTGACAACTCGCAAGCTAATATATAAAAAGCTGTCTCCTACGGAGGGCGGGTAGCTCAGTTGGGAGAGCATCGGCCTTACAAGCCGGGGGTCACAGGTTCGAGCCCTGTTCCGCCCACCACTTTGACAAGGGGTCGTAGTTAAGATGGTAATAACGCCGGCCTGTCACGCCGGAGGCCGCGGGTTCAAGTCCCGTCGACCCCGCCATCAAGAAAAAAGCCACTATCCAAGGATAGTGGCTTTTTGTTTTTTTCTTTTATTTCAATAGTTTAGCTTCTATATTTCAGGTTTCTCATCTACCATAAACAAACCTTAATCTATCTTACCTAGACTTTCTCTTTTACTTATCCCAAGAGTTCTAAACTCCCAGCCAAAAAGCTTTCTAGCACCTCCCTGTATTTTTCTTTTACACTTGTAAAATTTTTTTACACCTCCATTCAAAGTAAAGCTAATAAAATCAATAAGTTAAGCAGGCACAGTTATTGATAACCAAAAGATAAAACCAATCAAACCAATCAAACAAGGAGCAAAAAACTGTGAAAACCACTCAATCCACTGGCTATCATTCAGAGCACTATTATAAAAAATTAACCAGACAAGTGTGGATTTTGATTGTACTTGTTTCGCTCATTCCTCTTTTACTGGTCAATGGTTTTATTGCTCTTAAATTTAACACTTCCTATAAGGAAAAAACTTTAGAAAATATCAAACTAATATTTTTAAAACATAAAATCTACATTGAAAATTTTTTAAATGAAAAAATATCTAATATTTTGCTTATATCTGACATTTATAGTTTTGAAGAATTAAAAAGTGAAGATACCCTAAAAAAAATATTTGACAATTTAAAAAGTAATTATGGAAATGTATTTGTAGACATAGGAGTTATAGACAATGAAGGAAATCAAATTTCCTATGTCGGACCTTTTAAACTTAAAGGAATAAATTATAAAAAAGAAAAATGGTATAACGAGGCTAAAAACAACATATTTTATATAAGCGATGTATTCTTAGGATTTAGAAAACTACCTCATTTTATAATATCTGTAAAAAAAACAGCTAATCAAAAAACTTATTTAATCAGAGCAACTATAGATTTTTTCTATTTCAATAAAATAGTAGAAAATATAAAAATAGGACATTCTGGTGTAGCCTATATTGTAAATGAAGACGGCAAACTACAGACCAGTGAAAATCCTATTTTAGAGTCTCAATCTAACATAATAAAAGATATTTTACAAAAAAATGATAGTAGGCAAGGTATAAACTATTTTGAAAAGAAAAATGAACTACAAGAGTTAAATATCTATCTAATATCAAAGTTAGAAAATAAAAATTGGTATTTAATTTTCCAACAACCTAAAAAACTAGCTTTTGGAGATTTATATTTTACTCAAAAAATTGGAATAATTTCTCTAGTTTTAAGTACTATATTTATAGTAGCTCTATCTTATCTAATAACCAGAAATTTAGTCAGACATATAAAAAAGATAGATAAAGAAAAAGAAATTATGAATGAACAAATAATAGAAGCTGGCAAACTAGCTTCTTTAGGTGAGTTAGCTGCAGGTATTGCCCATGAAATCAATAACCCTGTGGCAATCATGGTGGAAGAAGCAGGATGGCTGGAAGATATTCTGGAAGAAAGCATTCAAGATAGGGGAAAAATAGAAGAATTTTCTCGCTCTTTACGACAGATAAAAACCCAGGGCAAAAGATGTAAGGAAATAACCCACAAACTCCTAAGTTTTGCCAGGCGCATTGACAGTCGAGTATCCAAAATCCAAATCAATGAATTTATAAATGAAGTTATCTCTCTTTCTGCCAGAAGGGCCAAGTTTAGTAATATAAAAATTAAATCTATCTTAAGTCCTGGATTGCCAGAAATATATGCTTCTCCTTCAGAGCTACAGCAAGTCTTCCTCAACTTAATCAATAATTCCATTGATGCTATCGATGAAAAAAAGGTGGACTTATTACCATTTCTACCAAAAGAGCAAAAAATCAAATAATCTGTGAAATAACAGATACAGGATGTGGTATTCCCAAAGCCAATTTATCCAGAATTTTTGACCCATTCTTTACCACTAAGCCAGTGGGTAAAGGAACAGGTCTGGGACTTTCTATCTGCTACGGAATAATCAAAAAGATGGGAGGAGATATTAAAGTAGAAAGTGAAATTGGTAAAGGAACAACCTTTACTATCTATTTACCAATAAATAAACAAGGAGGAGAAAATGAAAGTTAATTTATTATTAGTAGATGATGAAAAAGATTTTGTGGAAACTTTAAGCAAAAGATTAAGAAAAAAGGCATTGAAAACTTATACGCTGTTTACTCTGGAGAAGAATGTATGGATTTTTTGAATCAAAACAAAAATATCGATGTAGTCATCCTGGATGTTAAAATGCCTGGTATGGATGGTATAGAAACTTTAAGAGAAATAAAAATCAAATACCCTTTAATTGAAGTTATTATGCTTACAGGACATGGTACAGTGGAGTCAGCCATTGAAGGCATGAAATTGGGAGCTTTTGATTATCTTATGAAACCCTGTGAGTTAGAAGAGCTCTTGGATAAAATCGAACAAGCCAAGAATAAGAAAGAAGAACACGAACAAAAAATTTTAGAAGCTCAGATGAAAGAAAAAACTTCACATTTATCTTGGGATTAAAAAATGAAAGCCAAAATCTTATTAGTAGATGATGAAAAGGCCTTTGTGGAAATTTTAACCAAAAGGCTTACCAAAAGAGGATTTAGTGTAAGCAGAGCTTACAGTGGAGAGGAAGCTATTCGTCTGCTTAGAAAAGAAGATTTTGATTTAGTAATTTTGGACCTCAAAATGGAAGATATGGATGGCTTAGAAGTTTTGAACATTATAAAAAAAATGGTGCCCAACCTTTCTGTGGTCATGCTGTCAGGTCATGGTTCTGAAGATGCTGCCAGAAAAGGTCTGGCTTTGGGTGCCTGTGATTACCTTTTAAAACCCTGTGAACTGGAAGAACTACTTGAGTGTATAGAAAAAAATATACCTAAAAAAGGAGGAAAGGATGCGTAAACTTTATAACCTATTACTAATGGCTTCCACTTATCAAGCTAGGTGGGAACTAAGAATGGCTAAAAACATCCTGTCTAGCAAAAAACGGCTCTTCATTTTAGGACTACTTTTAATTCCCATTATTATTGGTGGAATTGCCTTTGCAGATGACTTACCTTTAATTTTGGGTGGTAAAAAAGCCTATGCTCCTGCTTTTTATTCTTTGAATATCTTCTTGGTCTCCATAGCCATAGGCCTTTGTGCAGGTCTAATTACTGGTTGTATTGGCGCTGGTGGAGGTTTTGTTATCACCCCGGCCCTTATGAGTGCTGGCATAAAGGGAATTCTGGCAGTAGGGACAGACTTATTTCACATCTTTGCTAAAGCCATTATGGGCACTGTAGTCCACAAAAAACTAGGAAATGTTTCTGTCAAACTAGCCATTGCCTTTTTGGTTGGTTCCTTTGGCGGAGTAATTGTGGGTGGAGTCTTAAATCGGGTTATTTACGAGTTTAGTCCTGTTATGAGTGATGCTTTTATCAGCCTTATCTATGTATTTTTACTGGGATTTCTAGGTATTTATGCCCTAATGGATTTTATGAAAAGTAAAAAGGCTCCGGTAGAAGTTTCTAGTTCTTCTAGTGAGCAAGAAGGGAAAGAAGGTCTTCCCCATAAACTGCAAAAATTTAACTTACCACCCATGATTACCTTTGACGAAGATTTAGTGCCTGGAGGCAAGAAAATATCCTTTTGGTTTGTAGCTATCTGCGGTGCTATTGTAGGTTTTGTCGCTGCTATTATGGGTGTAGGTGGTGGCTTTTTAACCTTTCCCATGTTTGTCTATGTACTTGGCGTCTCTTCTTTCACCACAGTGGGTACAGATATCTTACAAATAATCTTTACAGCTGGTTTTGCTTCCATTTCCCAATACGCCATTTACGGTTATATCTTCTATACCTTGGCCATGGGTATGCTTTTGGGCTCTTTATTGGGAATTCAAATTGGAGCCCTTACCACCAAAGTAGTAAAAGGTATTTATATCAGAGGCTTTTATGCCACTGCTATCTTAGCTGGTTTTGCCAACCGCCTAATGGCTCTACCTGGAAAGTTAGGCGACATGAAGGTTATCAGTATAAATCCTCAAACAGCTAAACTTCTGGCAGAAATAGGAAATTATCTCTTTTTTGTTATTCTAGGTATCTTTGCCTTTTGGGTTATAGGTAAGTTTGTAGGCAATTTAAATCAGTTAAGAGAGGAGGCTTAAGATGCTAATTAAAGATAAAAAGCACTTCTGGCTAGGTTTAATTACGCTAGTCGCCTTTTTTATAGTTCTTTATGTCATGTTTTTACCAAAATTTGGAGGTAAAAGCGCCCTGGACAAGGCAGATGACTTATTCAATTCTCTGGCTAAAGGTTCTTCTTACTATTTCGACGATTTAAAGAAGAAAAATATTACTTTAAATTTTAATACAAACTATCAATTTACTTTGAATCTAGAAGAAAACATCATTAATGATACTACTAAAATACTATCTTTTCATACAGAAAACATCCGTCAAAATGGAAATGAGCTTACTTTTAGTGTAAATCTCTATAAATTTTTAGATAGAATAATTGAGGAAGGAAAACTTCTTTACAACAACGAAACCACCAGCTTAGAACAAACCTATGGGGTTCCAGCCAAAAAGCTTTTCTTTGTTTACTGGTCCTTACTCAAAGGTATAAATACTGAGCTAAAACTGGACAAAAAGGTTAAAGAAGCAGACTTGGTAGACTCAGTGCAAAAAAGAGGAGTGGAATTGGCCTACAACTTTTTGGGAATTGTTCCTGAAAAAGTGGCCAACAAAGCAGGTATACTTACCTTTGCTCTTGTCTTTTATGTGATTTATACCTTATGGTTTGGATTAGGAATATTCTATCTCTTTGAAGGATTTGGTTTAGTAATGAAAAAAGGTGCAAAAGTAGAACATTAACCTCTTCTCTTCCCACTCTCTTTGGCTTGGGGTAAAGAAAGTCTCTTTGCCCCAAGCCAACTTTTTACTTGAGAAGGAAATGAAACATGAATGAATTAAAATTTATTCTTTTAGGCATCCTGGTGGGAATTGCTGCCAGTTTTACCGGGCTTGGGGGTGGTTTTTTAATGGTGCCTTTGCTAATTTACCTGGGCTATCAAGCCCAACAAGCTGTGGGGACTTCTTTTTTAGCCATTTTGGTTATTTCCATCTCTGCCTTACTAGCTCACCAAAAATTAAGTAATGTAAATTACAAACTGGGCTTCCTGCTGGGCATAGGCGGCATAATTGGAGCTCAAGTGGGGGCAAGGCTTCTGGAAAACGTGGATACGCAAATGTTTAAAAAAATATTTGCCTTTGTCCTGTTAGGACTCGCAATTTATTTATTTTTTAAAAAGTAAAACACTAACATATGTTAAAATTTATTAAAAATTTATTTTTTAAAGAAAAAAAGAAAAAGTTGTAGATGAAAACTTTGCTTACCAAAACTACAAAATATTCAAATCCATTCTAACTTATAACAATCAGGCTCTCCAAATAATGTCCGAACTAGAGAGAGCTTTATCTGAAAACATTCCTATAAGCCTAAATTATATTCGTTCTCGCTGCATATCTTTAGTAACTACAATATATAAAATGATAGAAAGTTTAAATATTCTTTCTAATAACAAATATAAAGATTTATACATCTATTTTGAAGAAATAGTTAAAAATATTGAAACTCATATTTCCTTTGATGAGCATCCAGCAAAAGGTGAACAAATAATTTTTTTGGAAGATATAGATATAGATTTACAAGACAAAGTAGGTTCAAAGGTAGCTAATCTTGGAGAACTGTATAAAAAACTTAACATAAAAGTACCTTACGGTTTTGCCATTACTAAATATGCTTATCAGCTCTTTATGGAGCAAGCTAGTCTAAAGGATAGAATAAGGATTTTATTAACAGAAATAGACCCCAATGACCTGGAGTCTATTTTTCACCAGGCAAGCAAAATAAAAGAGCTAATTATATCTACTTCCTTGCCTTCTGAACTGGAGCAAAATATTTTAACTGCTTTTGAGACCATGCAACAAAAACTAAATAAAAAAGATTTAAAGGTCTCTGTAAGAAGCAGTGCCCTGGGAGAAGATTTAGCTCATCTTTCCTTTGCTGGACAATACACCAGCAAGTTAAATGTATCTAAGGAAGAAATCATTCAGGCCTATAAGGAAGTAGTTGCCAGTAAGTACAACCCTCACGCCATTATTTATAGACTGAAGATGGGATTAAAAGATGAAGATGTAATGATGTGTGTTGGAGTTTTGGAAATGATTGCCGGAGAGGTCTCTGGAGTTGTTTACTCTGCTAATCCCATCAATTTAAGCGATGAAATCATTATAAGCAGTTGCTATGGCTTGGCCAAGGCAATTGTAGAAGGAATAATTGAAAACGATGTTTTTAAAGTAAAAAAAGATAAAGAACGCTTTGTAATTATAGAAAAAAAATTGGCAGTAAAACAAGGGGTTATTTTTTAAAGGAAAGGGGAATTGAAAAAAGTAAAATTTCCCCTTCTCTACAAAACCAGCCTTCTCTTTCTGCTCAACAAGTTATTTTCTTAGCTCAAGAATCCAAAAAAATAGAAAGTTATTACCACTACCCTCAAGACATTGAGTGGACGCTTTCCCAAAATCAACTTTATATTTTACAAAGCCGTCCCCTTTCTACCAGCAATACTTCCTTTACTGAAGAAGAGTTGGAAAAAATTAAAACCAGCAAGTTACAGGTGCTTTTGGAAGGAGGAGAAGTGGCCAGCCCAGGAGTAGCCATGGGCAAAGTTTACAAAGCCCAAAAAGATGCAGATCTTTGGACCTTTCCTCCCCAGGCCATTTTAGTGGTCAAAGAAGCCTCTCCCAAGTGGGCTTTGGTTTTACCTCAAGCAGCTGGGCTTATTGCTGAATTTGGAAGTGTCAATGGACACTTGGCCAATGTGGCCAGAGAGTTTAATCTTCCTGCCCTAGTAGGAGTTAAAAAAGCCTTTTCATCTCTGGAAAGTGGACAGGAAATAACCTTAATAGCCCAGCTCAAAAGTATTCTGGCTGGAATAAACCCAGAAATTGCCCAAAAATACCAATGGAAGCCGCCTCAAGTTAATTTGGAAGGCCCTGTTTTTAAAACTCTAAAAAAAATCAATACCTTTATAACTCCTCTAAATTTACTTTCTCCCCAAAAAAGCAACTTTAAACCTTCTGGTTGCAAGACCTTGCATGATCTTACTCGTTTTATTCATGAAAAGGCCGTGCAAGAAATGTTTTCCACTTCCCAGGCCAAAGACTTTACTGGCACTCTGGCCAAACAATTAAAGACCAGTGTGCCCATGCAGTGGTGGGTTTTAAATCTGGGAGATGGATTTAAAAAACCTGTAAAAGGAAAATATGTGACTCTGGACAACATCAGATCTATCCCCATGCTGGCCATATGGCATGGCATTACAGCCATTCCTTGGGAAGGCCCCCCTGTACCTGATGGCAAGGGATTGGCTAGCCTTATTTTTCAATCTACCCTTAACCCTGATTTAGAACCCCTGGTTGCTTCCAGTTATTCTCAAAAAAATTACTTTATGATTAGTAAAGATTTCTGTCATTTACAGTCTAGATTTGGTTTTCACTTCACAGGCATAGAAACTTTGGCTGGAGAAAGGACTAAAGATAATTTTATTCGTTTCCAATTTAAAGGAGGAGCTACTGACCTAGAACGCAGGAAAAAAGGGCTATCTTTATTGGAAAAATATTAAAGGAATATAACTTTGAGGTAGAAATTATAGAAGATAAATTAGATGCAAGATTAGATAGGTATGAAGTAAAGCCTATAGTAAAAAGATTAAAAATCTTAGGTTATCTTATAATCCATACCAGACAATTAGATATAATTATGAACAACTCAAAACAGGTAGATTACTATAGAAAAAAAATAAAAAAGGACATTTCTCTGATCTTAAAAAACTAAAATGAAAAACTTCAATTGGTAGTCTTATTCTTTTCCAAAAAAGAATGTAATTGTTCTAAATTTTTCAATTTATTTAAAATGGTGGGTCTGGTAATCCCCAAACACCTAGCTACCTGTGACTTATTGCCTTGAAACTTTTCCAAGCAGTATTTAAGCACAGATACTTGAAAACAATCAGTCAAAACCTGCCACTTATTTACTATTTCTGGATTTTCTAAAATAGCTAAGGCCCAAGCTGGAAGCTCTTCTGGCTTGGCTAAGCAAGATGGTCTCTCGGTGAAAAGAACCTTCTCTACTTCTTCTCTTCCTATTACTCTAGAACTGCTCTGGATAAGAAGTTTAGTAACGGTATTTCTAAGCTCTCGCACATTTCCTGGCCAACTATAATTTTCTAAAACATCCAAAGCCTCTTTGCTTAAAGAAGGTTTTTCTATCTTTAGTTCTTCACTACATTTCTGGAGATAATGACCAAGTAAAAGGGGAATATCCCCTTTGCGCTCTCTTAGAGGAGGTAGATAAAGAGTTAAGACCTGCAAGCGATAATAGAGATCTTCCCTAAAATCTCCTGTTTTCACCCTTTCTTGTAGGTCCCTGTTTGTAGCAGCTATTATCCGCACATCTACAGAAAAGGTAGTACTAGAGCCCAACCGTTCTATACTTTTGGCTTCCAATAAACGTAAAAGTTTACTTTGAATGGCAAGGGGCATATCTCCTATTTCATCTAAAAACAAAGTACCTCCTTGAGCTAACTCTACCTTGCCTTTCTTTACTTTATTAGCTCCAGTAAAAGCTCCTTTTTCATAGCCAAAAAGTTCACTTTCTAAAAGGGTCTCTGGTATAGCTACACAATTGACAACAACAAAAGGTTTGCTTGCTCTCTCACTATATTGATGGATAGCTTTAGCTACCAACTCCTTACCTGTTCCTGTCTCTCCTAAAATAAGCACATTGGCCTGGGTAAAGAAATCTTACCAATGCTTTTATAGACCTCTTGCATGGCCCTAGATTTGCCAATTAGGATTTCTCCCTTAGACACAGGAAGAGAATCAACTGTATTTATTTTTTCTTTAGCAGCAATATTTTTTAACGCTCTTTTAATTAAAAACAAAAACTCATCTACTTCAAAAGGTTTTAATACATAATCTAAAGCCCCTATTTTCATAGCCTCAATGGCAGTATGACTGGTGCCATAGGCAGTCATAATAATAACAGGCAGCTCAGGATAAAGTCTTTTAAGTGTCTTAAGACAACTTAGACCATCCATTTTCGGTAATTTGTAATCCAAAACCACCAAATCCACTTCTGTATTAGCCAAATAATCAAGAGCTTCTTCTGCACTACCCAAACTCTCTACCTCATATCCTTCCAAAGATAACAGGCGGGAAAACTTTTTCTAAGTTGCTTATCATCATCAACAATAAGAATCTTGGAACTCATGACAATAATATCCTAAGCTGGTAAAATTATGGTAAAAATTGTTCCCACACCCACTGTGCTCTTTACAGTCAACCAACCTCCATGCTCCTCTATTATTCGCTTACTTATACTAAGACCTAATCCTGTACCCTGGTCTTTGGTAGTAAAAAAAGGTTCAAAAATTTTATTTAACAAGTTTATAGGTATACCAGGTCCATTATCTTGAATTTCAATCTTTACCACTTTGCCTACCGGTTCAATAACTCCCTTTTCTACTATAACCTCTATATTTCCACCTTTTTCTTCTAAAGCTTCACAACAGTTATTTAAAATATTAGTTAAACACTCCTGTATTTGTTCCTTATCTAGGTTGAGCAAAGGTAAATTTTCTTCAATGTCTACATTTACCTTTATTTGATACAAATTAAAACGATAAGAAAGAGTCTTTATTGCAGAGGAAACAACTTCTTCAATCTTAAGAGGCTCTAATCTTGGCTTGGGTCTTCTAGAGAATTCTAGAAAATTACTTACTATGTTGTCTATATGTCTTATCTCTTCCGTAATAACTTCAAAATCTTCTTCTTGCTCTTTTTCTAAAGTCAAAGATTTTTTCAAAGCAAATATTCTCATCTTTACTGAAGTTAAAGGAGTCCTAATAGAGTGGGCAATACCTGCAGCTAATTTACCCAATAAAACCAAATTCTTGGTCTCTTGTAGTTGTTCCTTACTTTCTTCCAACTTACTGCGAGCAAGGTCAAACTTTTTCACCAAGGTGTTCATCCTCTCCGAAAGAATTTTGATTTCATCCTCAAATCTGTGATTGGCAGGATAAACCTCAGTATTCCACACTAAAGAGCGTAAAGGAACTAAAATCTTGTAAAAAACATAATAAGCAATCAACAAAGAAAGGAAAACACACAAAGATAAAGAAGAAATTATGGAAATTTTAGCATAAAAGGCTTTTCTATGAATATTTTTAAAATATAAGTCCAACTCTTGCTTGGTTGCTTGCTTATACTTTTCACACAAGTTAGCAAGCTCATCAAACTTTTTTCTTGCTTCTGAGTGTAAAATCTTACCCTCTTCTAAGTTGTTATTTTTATAAAGAATTATTATTCTATTTCTTAAAAAATTATATTCGCTATATTTTCTTTCTATTAAAGATACATAATTAATATGCAAATCATTTTTAGACTTAATTCTAATTTGGTGTAAAAGTTCAAAGAATTTATTATTGTAGTTATCTAGGTCTTCTAGCCATTTTTTATCTTTAGTAGTCAAAAAATAAGTAACTAGACCTTTTTGTAGAAACAATTGATTTTCCAGCTCACTGGCAAAAATAGCTTCATCAACTGCCCTATCTCGCAACTCCTCAACAGACTTGTTTATATTGTATACAAGAAATATAGAAATTATAGAAAACAAAAGAGAAGTAAAAACAATCGATAAAATAACAATCAAAATTTTGGTTCTAAGAGCAATATGTTCCATAAATATATAAATTTTAGGGGTAAAAGGTTAAATCCTTTTACCCCTAAGTTAAAATTACTTTATATACCTAACACATAATATCTAAGATAGATATAAAGCATTGCTAGGGCTACAGTAAGTATGGTTACAGGCACGCCGTATTTTAAGAAACGGACAAAGGTAATGGGATAACCTGCCTTTTCACTCATACCCACTACAATTACGTTGGCAGAAGCTCCAATGGGAGAGCCATTTCCCCCCAGACAGGCTCCTAAGGCCAAAGACCACCACACAGGCATCATGGCTCCATGTTGAATGTGTTCCATGGTAGCAGGATCTGTTAGATTATAAACCTTATGCACCATTTCAATTAACAAGGGGTTCATGGTGGCTACAAAGGGAATATTATCCACTATGGCTGAGGCTATAGCAGAAAACCAGACCATAACCATGGATAAAGTGAACATGTTATCTGGTTGGGGATTGGTGATGTCAATCATTTTCACAGACATAAGTTCAATAAGACCGACCTTTACTGTACCACCTATGATGATAAACAGGCCTATGAAAAAGAAAATAGTTGGCCATTCCACTTCAGCCAGAATTTCATGGGGATGTTCACCAGAAATTAAAAGCAAGGCAGCTGCGCCCATTAAAGCTACTGTGGCTGGCTCATAGTGAAAAACCCCATGCAACATAAAACCCAGAATGGTCAGACTTAAAACTACCAGAGATTTTTTTAGCAATAAAGGATTGGTGATGAGTTCATTTTCATTCATAGCCATTATTTTGGCCTTATTTTCTTCTGTAACGTGAAGTCTCTTGCCAAAAATAAACTTCCAGATAGCAAGCCAAATAAGAAAAATAACAATAATAGCCGGGGTAAGATGAATAATAAAGTCCATAAAATTTAGGCCAGCTTTAGAAGCAATCATAATGTTGGGTGGGTCACCTATCAAAGTAGCAGTACCACCTATATTGGAAGCCAGGGCCTCAGTGATTAAGTAGGGCACAGGGTCCACTTCTAACTGCTCAGCAATAAGCAAGGTTACTGGGGCTAAAAGCAATACAGTGGTTACATTGTCCAAAAAGGCTGAACCTATGGCCGTAATTACCGCAAATATGGCCATTATCTTAAAGGGCTCTCCCTTGGCCATCTTGGCGGATTTAATGGCTACGTACTGAAAAACTCCAGTCTTGGTCATGACATTAATGATTATCATCATGGAAATGAGCAAAAAGATAACGTTCCAGTCCACTCCCAGTTCTATATCGTGAAAAGCTTCATGCTGGAGTAAAATCTTGCAAATCAAAACCAGAGCTGCACCAAACATGGCTACCTTGGTCTTGTGTACCTTTTCAGATACAATTACCGCATACGAAATGAGAAATATCAGAGTCGCTGTCCAAAACATCTATCTATCCTCCTTTATTCGTCTTCTCCTAGCAAACGCAAAAAACAACTATGGTAATCACCATTTTTTTGAATAACTTCCAGGTCAACTATTTCAAAGTGCTTTTGCTGGCAATAATCACAAATACTTGCCATATACTCTAAAATATCCCTTCTATTTACTTCTCCCAGTAAACGACCATTTTCATCCAGTACTGGCAAGGCATTTATGCCTTTTTCCACAATCAAAGACTCTGCTTCCATAACATGGTCGGTTGATTTCAAAAAAACAAACTCCGTAATCATCATATCCCTGGCTTTTTTATCTGCCACTTTGTTTATACATTTACGCAAATAATCATCAATCTCTGGTTCTTGAATGGATTTTAAAAGATTGGAGTCCATGTATTCTGGCAGCACTACTTTTAACAGGTCATAACCAGTAATGATTCCCTTTAATTTCAAATCATCTTCCACCACATAAATTTGCCGTGGTGAAAGTCTTCCCATCTTGCATAATAAGGTCTTAAAACTACATTCTGGCGTAGAAAGAACCAGATGTTTCCTCATCAAATTTGATACTAACATAATCCCTCCTATTATGATAAATTAATATCGCTCATAATTCCTTTGTAATCTCCTTTTGTATAGGAAGAAAGGAGATGAAAAGAAGTTTTTTGAGTATTTTGAGCATGCCCTCTACCTTTTTTCCATCAAAAAAAGCACCATTTGCTTCTAAGATATGTTCAATACGATGAGCAAAGGCAGAAATAAACCTTTCTCCATCACCTTCAAACTCCAAATTACCTAAAGAATATTTACCTTTTATCTTTTTGAATTCTTCTAGAGAAAGAGAATTTTCTGTTAAATCAGACTTTCCTCTAATTATTCCCCAAACTACAGTACCTGCTGGAATTTCCAGCTCTTTATCCACATCAATTATGGTATGAGGCATCACTACAGAGCCTTTACCAATTTTTAAACCATACTTATCTTTTGCTTTAAGGTATGAATTAAAACCTACAAAAACATTTTCTTCTAAGAAAGTATTGATAATCTTTGAGCCGTGTGCACTAACATTATATCCAGATAAGTAAGAATTTATAATATAACAATTTTCTTGAGCATTGGCTCCTTTGCCTAAGAACACATCTTCCAAATAGGCCTTTTGAGAAATTAACACATTTTCTCCAACCTCTACTTTACCTTTATACACAGCATAAGGAGAAGCAAAGCTACCTTGCGCTATACTTTTTTCTTCAGGTATAGTATTAAATACATTCTTAAAAGCTTCTCGTTTTCCTTCTAAGAAGTCTATAATTTCTCCTTTTAAAGAATTTTCAGCAAAACAAACATAATGTTTTAGATTATCACCATGCCTATACTTGAATAAAAACTCCGCTCCCTTAATTAAAATAGTCCCAGGTTCAACAATCTCTCCTTGCAAGTCCCCCTGCACATAGGAAAACTCACCCACTACACTTCTTGACACTATACTTAAATCCACAGTAGCCAAAGGTAAAATCAAAGAAAACCTGGTACTGGTACCATGAATATTCGCCCAATTTAAGGAAATAGTATTTTTAATTAAAAGCACTTCCAGATTTTCCAAATCATGCGAACAATTATGCACTAAAGTATCTACAAACAAGCTATCCTGTACCAGAAGTTTTTCATCCTGACAAAGGGGAACCTCTAGCTCACCTTTTTGGTATACATCTCCAGCTCTTTTTAATTCATCACCTCTTAAGTCAGAATTAATAATAATGGAATTTAGCACTTCAATTTTTCCCAAAAAATAACTTCCAGAAAGACAAGAATTCTTTGCTTGAAATCCTAAGTTTATCTCTGGAAAGGCAACACCATATACGGCATAATCAGAAATAAATTTTATCTTAGAAACATATTCCTCTAAAGAATGTAAAACCTCTCTTTTATCCAAAAGATATCCAATATTTTTAAATATAGCCTTTTTTAAATTTATATACTTTTTCATAACCAATCTCCCAACTATATTAATTTAAAGTTACAGACATCCCCATAATAGGCCAGATAAAATAAACAGCAATTCCAACTACTACCATAAGTAAAATACTAGCTGGTATTCCATATAAGAAAAATTCACCTGTAGTAAATTGCTTGGAATCATAAGCAATAGCATTGGGAGCAGCACCAACTAAAAACAAAAAGGGCATTCCTGCTGTCACCAGAGAAGAAAAGAGAATTACTTCACCTGCCACATTTAAATAAGGAGCAATAACCAAAGCTACAGGCAAAGAGATAGCAATCGCAGCAACATTCATAATAAAGTTGGTCATCATCATTACAAAGAAAGCAATGGCCATAACAAAAACAAACCAGTGAGAATCCTGAAAGAAACTAAGCCAATGAATAGCCAGCCACTTGGCTGCCCCTGTTTCCCACAAACAAAAACCTATACTCATAGCTCCAGCAAAAAGTAAAATAATATTCCAGGGAATTTCTTCTAAGTCTTTAAGGTCTAAGATTTTTAAGATAAAAAACATGATAGTGGAAAGCAAGATAATAGCTGTTTTGTCTATAGCCTTTAACTCAGGAATAAAAGAGCGCAAAGACATAACAATAATAACAGCTAGAACAGTAAGACCGGCAATGATTTCTTGGGTAGTGATTTTGCCCAGTTTGGAATTTAGCTCTTTTGCTTTTTCTCTTAAACCAGGAATTCTATCCTTTTCTGGTTTTAAAAACACCAAGAAAAATAACCACAGCAAGAAGGTCATAAGCCAGCCTATGGGAAACATATAGTAAGTAACTTCAAAAAAGGTAACATCCTTATTCATTATTTCCTTAAAAAATCCCAGAGCAACAGCTCCTCTAGCTGCACCAAGTAAAGTTACAATACTTCCTGCTCCTGCCACATAAGCCATACCCATAAATAGGGCTTTACCAAACTTAGTTGGCTTATTGCCTTCTCCATAGAGGGCATAAATGGCAATTAAAAGAGGATAAATAGTGGCTGCTACTGCAGTATGCGCCATCACATGAGTCATGGCAGAAGTCAAAATAAAAACTCCCAGTAGAATCATACTTGTTTTCTCACCGATTAGCATAAGCATTTTATAGGCAAGCCTTTTGGTAAGCCCGGTTTTGGTAAAAACCATACCAATAACCAAGGAAGCAAAGATAAAGAGTACTGAAGGATCCATAAAATCTTTAAAAGCTACTTTTGCCGGACGAATGAGAAACATGGCCTGAAGCACACCAATAGCCAAACTGGTTACGCCAATAGGTACAACCTCAAAGACCCACCAGGTACCTGCTAACAAGAAAATAGCTAAAGCACCCTTTCCTTCTCTAGATAAGACAAAATGCTTACCAAAGGGATCTACAGCATCAGGAAAAGGTGGAGCTAAGTAAACTATTGTAAACAAAAAAATACCCAAAAAAATAAAAAAGGCTCTTTTCATCTCTTCTTTGTATCTATTTGCTACAGAAGTTGTCATAGTTACCTCCCTTTATTTCAAATCACATTTTTCTACTTGTTCACAAATGAAGAAGAATAAATCAATAGATCTAAGAACACCAACAAAGCTTCCATCCTCTTCTACTAAAAGTAAGGTATAGTTATTCATAACCATCTTATGCACAGCTAGATCCAGGGAATCTTCTGTAGACACCGTTTCATTAGTATCTATATCTCTAGCCACCTCGCTAGCCAAAATATTGGGAATATTTTGACATAGATTTTCTAAAGGATGAGCCCATAAATCATAGTTTTTTAAAATAGAAAGAACAAAATCCTCACTATAACCAAATCTACTCAAATCCACATCTGAAACCTCCTTGTACTTGGGTTCAATTCCCCGCAAAATGTCTAAAATACTTATTTTTCCTATAAATTTTCCCCTATCATCAGTGATAAATACTGTGGAGTGAAAATTGGCATTTTTTTCTTTTTCTCTTTTAAGCTTAAAATCACTTCCAACAAGGAAGTATCCTTGTTCACAACTAAAAACTCATCTAAAGGCACAACTAGTTTTTTAACTTTTAGATTTTTCATTATCCCTCCTTTTTCAATAAATTACTTACAAATATTTTTAATTTAGAGCAATCCAAAGGATACTCTAGTTCTGCCAATTGTTTTTCTCTTACAAAATCTAAGTTAGACTGAATATAGTTTTCATCTCTTAACATTAAGATGGGCAAATGAGGAAAAGACCTGTGCACAAAGTTTACAAGCTTGGGACCTTCTGGAGCTATTGAAACAAAATCCACAATTAAAAGCCTTATTTCTAACCCGCTTTCTATTTTTTCCAGCAAATCCCACACTTCACTGAAAAACATTACTGGTCCATATCCGGCCAGTTTACTTTCCATAACTTTGAATAATTTTTTATTTTTACTAAAAAAACAAATACTCATCAGGATTACCAGTATACCTTGAGAAAATAATCACAAATCCCTAACAAAAGTCATGCCAAAACAATAAAAACACATAGTTTTCAATAATTTAATAGAAGTACCTCCCTATTCAGCAAAACCATAAGAAACAAAAAGAAACAACAAAATAAAACTTTTTGAAACAATTGAAACAAAAAGAACGTTTCAAAAACTTGACTTTTCAAACTGTATTTTTCATAAAGTGTAATTAAAAAAGGAGGTCAAACATGAAAAAGTGGCAAGTGTTTTTATTTATACTATTTTTACTTGGCAGCGTTAAGGTCGGCCTGGGAGAAGACTTCCCCTCACCTGAAGGAAAAGCTCTGTGGCAATACATAACCAGGGTCTCACCCTATAAAAATTGGAGCTTTTGGCCCAATCATCAAGGGCTTCAGCCTGGCAAAGCCCCGCATGGTCCTTTGCATAAGGTATTTGTAAACTCCAGGGGAATAGAGAGTAAAAAAGCTCTTGTTTTGGATAGGACCATTGTGGTTAAAGAAAATTATGGTAAAGATAAGCAACTCAAGGCAATTACAGTTATGTACAAAGTTAAAGGCTATGCGCCCAAAAGCGGGGATTGGTTTTGGGTAAAGTATTCACCTCAGGGTAAGATAGACAAAGAGGGCAAGGTAAAGGGATGTATTGGCTGTCACCAAGTACATAAGTATAACGATTACATATTCTTACATCAATTTAAATAAGGAAGAATTATGATTTACCTTCATCCTATTTTCCAGCTTTTGGCTATTTGTTTTGGGTTCTATGCCCTGTTTTTGGGTATAAACAGGATAAAAAGCCTGCACTTTCAAAAGCCTGTTCCCTTTTTATGGAAACGGCATGTATTAGTAGGGAGCATAGCCTTAATTGCTATGCTTTTAGGTACTTTTGGAGGAAGTATTATTTTGTTTCTACTCTGGGGAAAGGTATTTGTGGCTGGCACTCATGCCAAGGTGGGATTAGTGATTTTATTTCTTTTAATTGTAGGCCTTATTAGTGGTTATATTTTGCACTTTCACAAAAAGAAAAGAAAATTTTTACCTCTTTTACATGCTGCTAACAATTTACTTATTTTGTTGTTAGCTCTCTGGCAAATAAAGACAGGCTGGGACCTTTTAGCTATTTTTTAACCAAAGGGGCAAAAGCCCCTCTGGTTATTTTTTAACTATGACCAAATCACCTTGCTCTAAGCTGACCAGTACCTGGTCACCTTCCTGCACTCTACCTGCAATAATCTCTTTAGCCAGCTTGGTTTCCACATGATGAATAAGGTATCTTTTAAGAGGTCTGGCTCCGTAAACCGGGTCATAGGCCTCTCTAGCAATAAGCTCTTTGGCTTCAGGAGTGATTTCCAGGGTAATTTTCTTGTCTTTTAGCCTTTCTCTTAGCTCATCTAACAGGAGTTCAATAATCTGCTTGATTTCTTCCAAGAGTAAAGGTTTAAACAACACAATCTCATCAATCCGGTTTAAAAACTCAGGTCTAAAGTGGGACTTCACTACAGACATTACCTGCTCTTCCACTCCAGGTTTCAACTCTCCATTAGAAGTAATACCCTCTAAAAGATAATTGGCTCCCAGGTTAGAGGTCATAATAATAATCGTATTTTTAAAATCTACTATTCGACCATGACTATCAGTAAGGCGTCCATCGTCCATAATTTGTAATAAGATGTTAAAAACATCTGGATGGGCCTTTTCCACCTCATCAAAGAGCACCACAGAATAGGGTTTTCTGCGTACAGCTTCTGTGAGTTGTCCGCCTTCTTCATAACCCACATATCCAGGAGGAGCACCAATAAGCCTGGCTACAGTGTGTTTTTCCATATATTCTGACATATCAATACGAATCATGTTTTCTTCTGTATCAAAGAGGGTCCTGGCCAGAGTCTTACAAAGTTCTGTCTTACCCACTCCAGTAGGACCTAGGAAGAGAAAAGAACCAATGGGTCTTCTGGGGTCTTTTAAACCAGATCTGGCCCTTAAAACTGCATCTGCTACAGCCCGTACAGCTTCGTCCTGGCCTATTACCCTTTGATGCAAGACATCTGCTAATTTTAACAACTTTTCTCTTTCTGACTCAACAAGTTTGGTTACAGGAATACCTGTCCATTTAGAGACTATTTCTGCAATATCATCAGGCCCAACTTCTTCCTTGAGCAAGGTCTTGCCATCCTGACTTGCTAAAGCCTCTTCCTTTTCCTTTAACTCTTTTTCCAATTGAGTTAGTTTGCCATATCTAAGCTCAGCAGCTTTATTCAAATCATAGGCCCTTTCAGCTGCTTCTATTTCCAAACGAGTTTTTTCTATTTCTTCCTTTAGTTTTCTTAAGGAGTTAATGGCTTCTTTTTCTTTTTCCCATTGGGCCAGCAAACTCGCCTGTTTTTCCTTTAACTCAGCTAAATCCTTACCTATCTTTTCCAGGCGTTCTTTAGAGGCAGTATCCTTTTCTTTTTTCAAGGCCTCTTGCTCTATTTCCAGCTGCATAATTTTGCGATTGATTTCATCTAGTTCTGTAGGCAAGGAATCGATTTCCGTTCTAATTTTAGCTGCAGCTTCATCAATAAGGTCAATGGCCTTATCAGGTAAGTTACGGTCAGTAATATAACGATGGGAAAGGGTAGCAGCAGCAACCAAAGCACTATCACTTATTCTTACACCGTGGTGGACCTCAAATCTCTCCTTTAACCCTCGCAAGATAGAAATGGTATCCTCTACTGAAGGCTCGTCCACAAACACAGGTTGAAAACGCCTTTCTAAAGCAGGGTCTTTTTCTATGTACTTTCTGTATTCATCTATCGTGGTTGCGCCAATACAGTGTAATTCTCCTCTAGCCAGCATGGGCTTTAAAAGGTTGCCTGCATCCATGGCTCCTTCGGCTTTACCTGCACCCACAATGGTATGAATCTCATCAATAAACAAAATAATTCTACCCTTGGACTCTTCAATCTCTTTGAGTACTGCCTTTAACCTTTCTTCAAACTCTCCTCTAAACTTGGCTCCAGCAATAAGCGCTCCCATATCCAGGGCAAAAATGGTCTTATCCTTAAGGCCTTCTGGAACATCTTTTCTCAAAATCCTTTGGGCAATACCTTCTACAATAGCAGTCTTACCCACGCCAGCTTCACCAATGAGCACAGGATTATTTTTGGTCCTTCGGGATAGAATACGAATACAGCGCCTAATTTCGCTATCTCTTCCAATAACCGGGTCTAATTTACCTTTGCGTGCTTCTTCTACCAGGTCTCGACCATACTTTTTCAGGGCATCATAGGTGCTTTCTGGATTATCAGAAGTAACCCGTTGATGTCCTCTTATCTCTGTAAGCACACTTAATACTTTATCCTTATCCAATCGAAAGGTATTGCAAACCCTGCCCACTCCAGTACTTGGAGGCTCATCTAATAGGGCTAACAACAAGTGCTCCACACTCACATATTCGTCTTGCATTTTTTTGGCTAAATCTTGAGCAGCCAAAAGGATGTTGTTCACCCTGCCTGTAACATAAATCTGCCCGGGTTGGACTCCAGGGCCACTAACCCTTGGAAGTTTCTCCAGTTCAGACTTTAACGAGTTTTTTACAGCCTCCGGGTCATAGCCTGCCCTTTCCAGAATCCTGGGAACCAGGCCATCTTCTTGCCCAAGTAGAGCATAAAACAAGTGCTCTGCATCTATTTGCTGATGTCCAAAGCGAATTGCTTCCTTTTGGGCCTCAGCAATAGCTTCTTGTGATTTTTGAGTGAATTTGCTTATATCCATAATTTCCTCCTTGTTTTTCAATTTAAAATACTGAAAATTTTCTCAACCTCTCTTCCAGGTCTTCTATTCGCTCCAGCAAGTCCACAATAATCATTCCAGCCAGAGTGGAAATCTCCAGGTCTCGGCAGAGGCGAAGTAGTTTTTGCACTCTTAAAACTTCTCTTTCCGGGAACAGATAGTTATTCTCTCCCACGCATTCACAGCGAATCCAATCCATTTCTATAAGTTCTTCCAGGCGCAAGGGGTTGATGCCTGTCCTGGATACAAATTCTTGCCAGCTTAATTTTTTGCTTGGATAAGGTTGAGATATGGTCTTTATCTCTATGTTAACCATTAATGCTTCCTCCTAGGCTCTGGGATTAAAACTGGAAATACTGGCCAATTCTTTCCACAACCTCTCCTCTTGAGCACTAAGCTTTTTAGGGGTCTTAATGACAATTTCCACCAATTGATCCCCTTTATTTACTCCTTGCCCTAGCCCTTTGCCTCGCAATCTAAGCTTTTGGCCACTGCTAACTCCCTTAGGAACCTTTAACTCCACTTCTCCCGCCAAGGTAGGTACTTTAACCTTGGTGCCCAACACTGCTTCCCAGGGAGCAAGAGGTAAACGATAAAGAATATTGTTATCTTCTACTTTAAATAAGGGATGAGGCAATATTTTTACCTTTAAGTACAAATCTCCACTAGGCCCACCTCCAAGACCTGGCTCTCCCAATCCCTTTAGCCTGATTTTGCCACCATCTTTAATGCCTGCAGGAATATTTACCTTTACTGTTCTTTGCTCCAAACCTCGTCCCAGAGTAATGGTCTTCTCTCCACCCAGGAAAGCTTCCTCCAAAGAGAGTTCTAAAATAGCCTCCTGGTCCTGACCTCTGGCTGAATAAAAATTATCAAAGCCATAACTTCTCTGCCTGGAAGACCTGGAACGCCTACCCAAGCCACCAAAAAGGGTCTCAAAAAAATCACTAAAGCCACCCAGGTCTTCAAAACCAGAACCACCACTTCGAAACTCAAAATGAAAGTTTTCAAAACCTGGAGGTGGCTCAAAGTTTTGCCCATGTTGCCAGTTGGGCCCTAAAGAGTCATAGAGCTTTCTCTTTTCAGGGTCTTTTAAGACCTCATAAGCCTCATTTATCTCCTTAAACTTCTCTTCTGCTTCTTTATTATTGGGGTTTAAGTCTGGATGATACTTTTTTGCCAACTTTTTATAGGCCCTGGCAATTTCCTCTTGAGAAGCACCCTTGTCCACACCCAAAATTTTATAATAATCCTTATACTCCATACCCTCTTATTCTCCTGTAAAAATTCTTTATTTTAAAGAAGTTATAAACTGATAAAAAATAAGACCGGAGAAAAAGAGTCAAGATATTTGGCACGATTTTTGAGTGATTTTAAGAAAAGTCTTTTAGGGCCTTGGCCCGAAGAGAGTGCAAGATTGCCCCTGATCTGGAACCCAAGTTTTGATGGGCTGGAGGAAGTTTTACCCTTTGAATCACTTTTAAGTCCTGTAAGGCTTGCTCCAAATAATCTATCCCCTGATCCAAACGCACCAATTTAAAAAAAGGCTCAAAGATTTCCTGAGGTAAACTCAAAAGCAACTTTACCCTGGTTCCAGGTCTTAAGCTGGTATACTTTCCAGCTAGCATGTGATACCTGCAGGCAATAGCTCCATATTTAAGCATTTTTTTGGGCAAGGGTAATTTTTTAGCCAAATCTTTTAAAACTGTCCTTCCTTTTTCCTCGTGACCATAGTGATGGGGAAGAAGCTCAGCAGGAGTTAGAACTTTTCCCAGGTCATGACAAAAGGCCAGCCAGGCCCCCCAAAAATCAGGAGCTAAGGCATCCATAAGGTTCAGGGTATGTTCCAGCACGCTTTCTGGATGATATTGTTTAGGTCCTGCTGGAATAAAGGCACTTTCCTGAAGTTGTGCAAACCAGAAGTTAAAGCCACCTATAAGATTTAAAAAACGAAAAAAATTACCTGGTTTTTTAGCCTGCAAAGCCTTAAACAGCTCTCCCCATACCCTTTCAGCACTAAGAGTTTTTATCTTTTCACTTTTTAGCACAGACCAGGAAATATAAAGGAGAGTTGAGTGCAGTTTAAACTCCGGAAGTTCAGACCAAAACCTAGCACTTCTGTATACTCTAAGCGGGTCTTGAAAAAAATTCTTCTTCTCAATGGGTCTAAGAAGTTTATTTTCCAAATCTTTTAAGGCTAAAGGATGGGCATAAAGTTTATTCTTCTGGTCCAGGGCCAGGGCATTTATGGTCAAATCCCTTTTCCCAAGCTCCTCTTCAATGGAAGCACTGGCGCTTAAAGTGTATTCATCTCTTCCCAGCAAAAAAACAGCTTTGCCTTTTCCCACTTTTTTGGCCCGGGGAAACCTGGCTAAAAACTCCTCTTCTGTAGCCTGCAACACTACAAAATCCTTATCCTTTTCTGGTCTTTGTAAAAGCCTGTCTCGGACACTGCCACCGATTAAAAATACCTGCATTTCTTTTACCTTGCTTTTTACCCAGAGCTTCTTTAAAATTTCCTATAGAGGTAATTATGAAGAATCTCAATGTGTTAATCTTGGATAAAGACCCTTACTTTCTGGAGACTTTAAGTAAAAGACTGGCCCTAAGAAAGTTTCAACCTTTTTCCAGTCAATCCTTTTCCAGTGCCCTTAGTTTATTAAATTCTCAACAATTCGTTCTCTTGCTGCTAGATACTGAATTTTTAAGCTCCCAGGACGACTTTAATTCTCTCCAACAAATAGTAGTCACCCACCCCTATCTAAAAATAGCCCTTCTAACAGGCAAAAATAAAGAAAACTTCTCCAATCCTCTAAAACTCCCCACTTTTCCCAAAGAAGATTTGCGAGATTTCTGGGAATTTTTACGCTCCTTTCAGCCAATAAATATTGAAGAAAAGTCCACAGAAGCAGAAACTCCTTCTTCCAGAATTCCCTGGATTATTGGAGAAACGCCGCAAATTCAAGAATTGAAAAAAAGCTCAATAAAATAGCAGTGCTGGATTGTCCGGTTTTAATCATAGGTGAAACAGGAACAGGAAAAGAGCTTATCGCCAAAACCATTCATCGCCTAAGCTTTAGAAGTAAAGAAAAATTTATTGCTATTCACTGTAGCACCTTTAATCCAGAAATATTGTTTAGAGAAATCTTTGGAGAAGAATATCAATATTCCAATCAACAGACTAGAAAACGAAAGGGATTGCTGGAAGCTGTTAATAATGGAACTTTATTTTTACATGAAATAGAAGAATCTCCTTTAATGATTCAAAGCATGCTTCTAAAGTTCATAGAGCATAAAATCTTTATTCCCTATGGGGGAAATGAAGAAATAAAAGCAGATGCAAGAATAATTGCAGCAACCAACAGCAATCTTCAGGAAAAAATAAAAGCAGGAAAATTTAGAGAAGATTTATACTATCGCCTAAATGCTGTATCTCTGGAATTACCTCCTCTTAGAAAAAGAAAAGATGATATTCCTTTACTTGCCTATTACTTTTTAAATAAATACTCCAAGGAATTTAAAAAAAATATAACTAAAATTTCTGTCCAGGCCCTCTACAAATTAAAGGAATACGACTTTCCAGGCAATGTAAGGGAATTAGAATATCTAATAGAACGGGCAGTTATTTTAGCTGAAGGTGAGGAAATTGATACCATTCACTTTCCTTCTCGCTTTAAAAGCGCAATGACTTCTTTTAGGGTAGACAACTTTAAACCCCTGGCGGAAATAGAAAAGGAATATATTTTGCGAGTCTTAAACTATACCAAAGGAAATAAAGTAGAAGCAGCTAAAATACTTGGAATAAGCAGGACATCTTTGTGGAGAAAACTAAAAAACTATAATCTTCCAGAATAAGACCAAAGGGAGGTCTTGACCTCCCTTTGGTTATTCTTCACCTTTTTCTATTTTTTCAGCATCCTCTAAGTCGCCATGCGTGGCCAGCCCAGCAGCAGCCATGGAATCTTCTACCTTATGAGCTAGTTGTTTTAAATAATCCCAAAAACTAGGCATATCAGCCTTGTCAAAATATTCAGACTCTAAGGCATTGGTAGCTTCTTTAACTTTTTCATTACCAAAACCGGTAAGTAAAATGGTATGCAGTTTAGGATCAAATTCTCTCAATCTCTTAATGGTCTCAAGCCCATCTAAACCTGGCATTTTTAAATCCACTACTGCTGCATAAAAGTGTTCTTTTTTAGCCAGTTCTAAAGCTTCTTCTCCCGAAGTAGCTGTAACTGGTTCAAAACCTTTTAATTTCACTCTTTCGGCAATAGAGTTTAAAAATTCTTGCTCATCATCAACCAATAAAATCTTAATTTTCTTTTTTGGAGACATAACTATCCCTCATATTTTATAGGTTTAATGCCCACCACTTCCCAAAAGTCCAGAAGCAGCTAAAGCCAGCACCAAAATTTCTGCAATTACAATAGTAGCATAAATTTTATCTTTCTTTTCACATAACCAAAGAACAACACTATATAACATATTATAGTAAGTAAGGCCAAAAAGGCAATACCTAAAAAGTTGATAAAATCACCTTTATTTAGCAAAAAAAGCCAATTCCAGCCTTGGGGAGAATTGGTTATTTCTCTATACTCAGCAACCCCTTTATGCCAGTTTTGGACCACCAAATTTACATCCACATGCGGAGGCAAGATGTGGGCAAGATAGATTATGTAGGTAAGAGTCATAAGCAAAATGCCACCCCAAGCACCCCAAAACAAAATATTGGCATAGGTTATCTGCTGGGGCATAGGCTTAATCATTTCTTCTAATCTTTTATCCATTTTTTACTCCTTAAATCCATATTTTTCGATTATCCAATAATATTCCAGCCCATACCTTTGTCTATGGCTTTAAATCCAGCAAAGATTAAAACTCCAATAACCATATAACGAATAAACTTGGGTTTAGCTACAGCTAAAATTTTAACTCCCAAAAAGGAACCCAGCATAAGTCCAATAATGGAAGGAATGGCCATTAAGGGAATCACACAGCCTTTATTCAAATAAATCCAGGCTGCAGAAGTATCAGTAATAGAAAGTAAAAACTTACTGGTAGCTACAGAAATTTTCAAAGGTACACCCATAACCAGATTTAAAACTGGAACATTAGCCCAGCCAGCTCCAAGCCCAAACATACCAGCCATAACTCCAATAATAATAAATAAAAGAAAACCAACCAAGGTTCTATGGGTTTTCCATTCTACAATTTCTCCAGTACCCTCTTCTTTATAAGCACCCTGAAGTCCAAGGGCTAAACCCAAAGCATCTTGCTTTGTTACTACAGGTTTTTCTGTGTTTTTGGAACATAAAAGCAAAATGGCAATACCCATAATAGTAATACCTAAAGCCACTTGCACATAAGCAGGATTTAAATGAGATAAATAAAGTCCAAGTAGTGCTCCCGCAATAGAGCAAGCAGAAGCAATTAGAGCAATAGGCAAGGTTAAGCGCAAGCTGGCTAAGTTTCTACGCAACAAACCAGGACCTGCGGCTAAAGCTCCTGCTAAAGCCACCATAAGTCCAGCCCCTCTAACAAAATCAATATGAAAGGGGAAAAATCCACTTACTAAAGGAACATAAAGAACGCCTCCACCTACACCAGCTAAAACTGCAATCACTCCCAAAACCAAACAAAAAAAGAATAAAATCAAAGGCCAAAACCACCAGGGCTTCCCACCATTCACAGCACCCTCTGCTGCCAAAGCAAAAAGAGGACTAGCCAAAACCAGACTCAAGGCTAGCAACAATTTCTCAAAGATTTTCTTTACCATAGCCATCTCCTTAGCGTTAAATTATGCAACACGACCCAAACTTTATTCATTTGTGAATTTTATGTCAATAAGTTTAAGTATTACATTTTAAAACTAACCTCAAGCCATAAAGTTTCATCTTTCAACATAAGTTAAAAAGTGAAACTTAAAAATAATACTCTTGGCAGACTTTTTTTGCTTGTCAAAAAATATTTTTTATTTTTATTATTTTTAATAATTACCAACTATTATTAAAAGAGAGGTACCCCATGACTCCTAAGCCCAAAATTTTAATCATCGATGACGAAAAAGATTACTTAGAGACCTTAACGGAACGACTTAAGTTAAGGGGATTTGACTGTCTCATGGCCTTAGACGGAGAATCAGGATTAAAAGTGTTAGCTGCGGAAAAGCCTAAACTTGTTCTTCTGGACCTAAAAATGCCTGGACTAAGTGGACTAGAAGTGTTAAAAATAATCCGCGAACAATATCCTCAAACCAGGGTCATCATTATTACCGGACATGGCTCAGAAAAGAAAAAAAGCTTTGCCTGGAACTGGGGGCAGTAGAATGCTTTAACAAACCTGTGGATTTTAAGGTATTAATTAAAAAAATAAAAGAAATTTTATAAAATTAAAATGTTAAAAAAAATTATACAGCAAATATCTCCTCCTTTTTTGAAGGGAACTAATATCTATAAAGAAGAACAAGAACTTTTTAATTACCGCAATTTATGGATAGGCGTAATACTCCTAATCTCTTTTGTCTCTATACTCCCTCTTCTCATCCTAACCTTCCTGAATTTAAACATCTATGAAAAATATATCCAGGCAGAAGTCGAGTATCCTTTAGTTCGCCTTATATCCAATACTCAAAAGTCAATTAACTTCTTTATTACTCAAAAAAAATCAGCTTTAAAATTTATTGTACTAAATACCCCCTATGAAGAAATAAAAAAAACTTCTGTCTTAGGTAAAATATACTTAGATTTAAAAACTTCTTTTGGCAATATCGTAGATTTAGGTATAATAGATTCTCAAGGGATACAAATAAATTATGTTGGTCCTTATGAACTTAAGGGAAAAAACTACAAACAACAAGACTGGTATAAAGAAGTTTTGATTAAAGAAGAGTATATAAGTGATGTTTTTTTAGGTTATAGAAATACCCCCCACTTTACCATATCTATAAAACAAAATATTTCTAATGGAGATTTTTTTATCTTAAGAACAACAATTGATACTTCCCAATTAATTAATCTCCTGGGCAGTTTAGAACTGGATGAGAATAGCGATGCTTTTATTTTAAATCAAAATAATGTTTTTCAAACTCCTTCAAAATTCTTTGGAGATGTTTTAGAAATTTTTTCCCCTCAAAATATAAAATGTATTCCAGATAGTAAAATTTGTGAGTTTAGCGACTCTACGGGAAAAACTTGGATTTTTGGAAAAGAAAAGATAAAAGGGACACCTTTTAGTTTTGTTTTAGTAAAAAAGCCTACCATATTGAAAAGTGGACTAAGTATATTAAAAAAAGAGACCTTAGCTACTTTAGTCTTAGGAATAGCAATTGTCTTGGTAGTAGTTGTAATTATCTCTACCAAGCTGGTCACAAAAATTTATTATGCAGATCTTAGGAGAGCAGCCCTAATTCATAAGGTAGAGCATACCAATAAACTTGCCTCTATAGGACGTCTAGCTGCAGGTGTAGCCCATGAAATAAACAATCCTTTAGCCATTATCAATGAAACTGCAGGACTAATTAAGGATATTTTTACTTTTTCCGACCAATACAAAGAAGACAAAAAACTTCTCTCTTTAATTGACTCCATCTTGAAACAAGTGGATAGATGTAGAACTATTACCCATAGGCTTCTTGGCTTTGCCAGACATATTGATGTAAAAATAGAAGAAGTAGATTTACAGACACTATTGGAAGAAGTTTTAAGTTTTCTGGAAAAAGAAGCCCAATATAGAGATATTCACGTTAACATAACCAAAACTCAAGAAATACCTCTTATTCAAAGTGATCGCAGCAAACTTCAACAAATCTTTTTAAATATAATCAATAATGCCTTTGCTGCTGTTAAGAAAGGAGGGCATATAGACATCACTCTTGACTACCTGAAAGAAAAGGACATGGTCAAAGTAGCTATTAAAGATGATGGCATTGGCATCTCCCCTGAAAACCTGAAAAAAATCTTTGACCCCTTCTTTTCCACTAAAAAAGACCAGGGAGGTACTGGTCTGGGACTATCCATCACCTATGGCCTGGTTAAAAAGTTAAAAGGGGAGATTCAGGTAGAAAGCCAAGTAGGAAAAGGTACTACCTTTTTTATTTTTCTGCCTGTAAAAGCTAAGGAGGCATAAGGAGGATTATAAATTGCGAGTTTTACTTGTAGATGACGAACAAGAATTAGTAGAAGCTCTGGTGGAAAGGCTAAAGTTTAGGGGCATTGAAGCCGATTTTGCCACTACTAAAGAAAAAGCCCTGAAATTGATTCAAGAAAAAAAATATGATGTGGCTGTGTTGGATATGAAAATGCCCAAAATCAGCGGCCTGGAAATCATGGAAGAGTTAAAAAAAATTCAACCTAAATTAAAAATCGGTTTTTTAACTGGACATGGTTCTAAGGAAGACCTTAAAGAGTGCTCTTTAAAAGGCGGGTGTTTTTATCTGGTAAAACCAGTTGATTTTGAAGACTTTTTTAATAAACTAAAAGAACTAGAGGAAAAATAAATGGACCTATCCAATCCTTTATGGGACTTAATTCAAATCAAAGGACAAATAACGGCCAGTATTTCCCATGAGCTAAAAAACTGCCTAGCTATTATTCAGGAAAAAAGTGGACTTTTAGAAGACCTTATAGAGTTAAGTGAAGAAGATAATAATACTTTAAGCCTGGAAAAAATAAAAGAAATTACAACTTCTATCTTCAATCAAACAGTAAGAGCCAACAAGATTGTGCAAAACCTGAATAAATTAGCCCACACTCCAGACGACAAATGTCTCAATATAGACATAAGCGAATATTTAAGTTTAAGCCTTAGTGTCTATAAAAGAATAGCAGACATGAAAAATATAGAATTAACTTTAACTTCTCCAGAATCTTTCCAATACTCTACTCAACCCTTTATTTTTTTAGGTCTGATTATATCTATCTTAAACGATTTTACTCAACAAGAAGAAAATAAAGAAAAAAAACTTTCTTTTCTGGTCAAGAAAAACAAAATTTATATAGAACCACAAATTAAAGTAAGTTCCAAAAGTGAGCAAATAGCTAGCCTGTTAAACATTACACTGGAAGAAAAAAACAACACTCTTTGTATAAACTTAACTTAAATCTAAAAACTAAAAGGAGATTAACTTATGGAAAACACTAAAGTTTTAATCGTAGATGACGAAAAAGAGTTTTGTGAAACCTTGGCTGAAAGAATGAAAGCTAGGGGACTAGAGGTCTTAACCGCCACCTCAGGAGATGAAGCCTTAAAAAAACTTCAAGAAAAAAATGTGGATACTATCATTTTAGATTTGGTTATGCCTGGCATGGATGGCTTGGAAACTCTTCAAAAAATCAAGAGTACTATGCCAGAGCTACAAATTATTCTCCTGACAGGGCAGGCCACAGTAAAAAAGGGAATAGAAGCCATGAAACTGGGCGCTTTTGATTTTGTGGAAAAACCTGCAGACATTCAACAACTTTTATCTCTAATCAAAGAAGCCAAAAACAAGAAAATGATTTTAGTGGAAAAAAAGAATGAGGAAAAAATAAAATCCATTTTGCAAGAAAAAGGATGGTAACCCTTACTTGTTACTAATTTGTTCCTACTTTTTAGCAAAAATATTAGGAAAGAAAAATTTAGTTGCTATATTTATGGGGCTGGTTATAAAGTAAAGAAAAATATTCTTGCACAAGGAGAAAAGGGAGAATGAAATTTCTAAAAAAGTCCATTGGTCTAAAGGTGGGGGTAATTTCTAGCTTAATTTTAATTATTATCTTTTCCCTTCTCTTTATTACCAATTATTCCAGGCAAAAATCCTCTTCTATTGCTTCCATTAAGGAATCAGCCCTAAAATTATCTGACCTGCTTTTAAAAGCCATTGAAGAACCCATGACCACGGGTGATGACGAAGGCACAGAGAAAAAATTTCTCCAGCTGGGCAAACAATACCCAGATATTCACATCTATCTTACAGATTTTAGAGGCGATATCTGTTATGCCACCAAAAAGGAAGAAGAGCGTAAATCTTACTTAAAGGACCTTCCTAAAGACTCTAAAGTGCAAGAATTGGTAAAAGCCAGCCTAAAAACAGCAGGCACATACAATACCATAGCAGAAATGGAGGGCATACCCTATTTTGTAAACATTACTTCAATAAAAAATGAACCCTCCTGTTATCACTGCCATGGCAAAAGTGAGCCCATTTTGGGAAGCTTGATTGTAGAGCAAAGCATTGCCAAAGAAATAACCACCCTGAACACCAACCAGATCATTTCTGGAGGAATTACTGTTGGAGGGCTCATTTTCCTGGTAGTTGTTTTAAATATCTTTTTACGCAAAACAGTGGTGGAAAAAATAGTGTTGGTCTCTGACACTGCTCAAAAAGTAAGTCAGGGAGACCTTACTGCAGAAGTAAAAGCCAACTGGGAAGACGAACTGGGTATTTTAGCTAATTCTATCAATACCATGGTTAAAAACATGCGAGGCCTTATTGGAGAGGTGGTATCTGGAGTAAATATTCTGGCAGATTCCTCCAGTGAGCTCAATCAGGTGTCCAAAGAACTGGTGGATATAGCCGAGGAAAATGCTCAAAAAGCCAATTTGGTAGCCACAGCTTCAGAGGAAATGAGTGTGAACATGAACAATGTAGCTGATGCAACCAGGGAAACCACCAACAACATCAACACTGTGGCCAGTGCTGCTGAAGAAATGAGCGTTACCATCAATGAAATTGCTGCCAACACAGGAAAGGCCAAGGAAATTACCAATCATGCTGTAGGTATTGCCCAGGAAACTTCCACAGAAGTAAATGAACTGGGAGTGGTTGCCCACGAGATTAATACCGTGCTGGAAACCATAAACGCCATTTCTTCTCAAACCAACCTCCTGGCCTTGAATGCCACCATCGAAGCAGCCAGAGCAGGAGAAGCAGGTAAGGGCTTTGCTGTAGTAGCCAATGAAATTAAAGAATTGGCCCAGCAAACAGCCAAGGCAACTGAAGATATTAAAAATAAAATTCAAGGTATTCAAAGTGCTACAGATAAGACCGTAGGACAAATTGGTAAAATCCTGGAGGTAATCCAGGAAGTGGATGAAATTGTCACCACCATAGCTGCTGCCATTGAAGAACAATCCGTAGCCACCAAAGATATTGCAGAAAACATTGGAATAGCTTCCAGTTCCCTGGAAGAAATAAATAACAATGTGGATGAAGCCTCTAATGTTGCGCAAGATACAGCCAAAGATATTGCTGCCATTAACGAATCTGTAGGCGAAATGAGAGAAAACAGTAATACAGTAGCTTCCAGTGCTAAAGAGTTGCAAGATTTAGCTGCCAAGTTAAAAGAACTTATTGCTAAATTCAAGGTATAGACTTTATTAAAACTAAAAACAAAGAAAAAAGGACATCTAGTATACTAGATGTCCTTTTTCTTAAATAAAGAGTAAAAATAAAAATATTGTTTAAAATTATACGAAACAAATAATCTCAAAATATTTTTTTAATTTAAATTAAGCCCTTATAAAAAAATGGGTATAGCAACAGACATTATTCTTATCATCGTTACTGCTTTTTTTTGCGGTTTACTTTTACAAAAACTGGGACAACCACTCCTTTTAGGATATATTTTAGCAGGAGTTATTCTAGGACCCTATACTGGCGGATTAACCATTCTCAGGTATAAGGGAAATTGAACTATTAGCAGAAATTGGAGTAGCCCTACTCTTGTTTGCCTTGGGACTAGAATTTTCCTTTAAAAAGCTTCGAGCAGTGAAGTGGATTGCCTTGTTTGGAACTCCTCTTCAGATGTTGCTCACTATTGGACTTGGTTTTGGAGTGGGACAATTTTTTGGTTTAGATTGGAAATCATCCCTTTGGCTTGGTGCTTTGACTTCTCTTTCCAGCACCATGGTAACTCTTAAATCTTTAATGGCTCAAGGCTGGATGGGTACTCTTTCCAGCAAAGTTATGATAGCCATGTTAATTGTTCAGGACCTAGCAGTAATTCCCCTGATGATTATTCTCCCTCAGCTAAATAATCCCGTTATAGATTTATCTACCTTAGGCTTTGCTGTTTTAAAAGCCACTGTTTTTATTATAACTATGGTTTTATTGGGGACACGCATAATTCCTAAGTTTATCTCTTACATTGCCAAGCTTGGTTCCAGAGAATTATTTCTTTTAGCTATTACAGCTGTGGGGCTTGGAGTAGGTTATCTTACTCACTTAGTTGGACTTTCCTTTGCCTTTGGAGCCTTTGTAGCTGGTATGGTTTTAAGTGAATCAGATTATGGGCATCAGGCCTTAAGTGATATTATACCCTTACGAGACCTTTTTGGCCTTTTATTTTTTTCCTCAGTGGGAATGCTTTTTAATCCTAAGTTTTTACTCAGTCATATCCAGGAAGTTATCTTATTACTTTTAGTAGTTTGTATAGGAAAGGGCATAATCTTTTCCCTTATTTCCCATATTTTCAAATATCGGAATGTAATACCCTTGGCCCTTGGATTAGGGCTATTTCAGGTGGGGGAATTTTCTTTTGTCTTAGCTAGACTTGGAGTATCTACTGGCTCAATAAATAATGAGCTCTATTCTCTTATCTTAACTGTAGCTATTTTATCCATGGCCATAACTCCCTTTATCTCAAGCCAAACTGCCAGACTTTATGCCCTAAAAAAACGCTGGTTTAAACATGAACAACTGGAAACTTCAAATCTTTCTCCCAAAGAATACGCCAACCATATTGTAATTGCAGGAGGTGGCAGAGTAGGTTCTCAAATTGCCCAAATTTTACAACGCTTCAATATGGAGGTTATAATCATTGAGCTCAATCACAGACGCTTTGAACAGGCAAAAAAGGAAGGACTACCAGTCATCTATGGTGATGCAAGCCAAGATATAGTACTGGAAGCAGCCAAAATTCAAAAAGCCAACCTTCTTATCTTAACCATGTCTGATTTAGTAGCAATCAAAGCCATTATTGCCCAGGCTAAAAATTTAAATCCAAAAATTAAAATTATCAGCCGAGCTGCTGGACCTGACTACCTGGAAGTATTGAAAAATCTTGGAGTTTTGGAGGTGGTATTGCCTGAGTTCGAAGCCAGTCTAGAAATCACACGCCAGGCTCTACTAAATTTAAACATTCCTCCTACAGAAATTCAACGCCAGATTGAAAATACCCGCCAAGAACTCTATGCCAGCTTATTTAACTCGAATAAAAACTATCGTTTACTCTCTCAACTTAGGGGTGTAGAGCAACATTTTGACTTACAATGGATTAGATTATCTCCTGAAAGCCCCATAACCAATAAATCCATTGCAGAGGGTGAAATACGCAAAAATACAGGAGCATCTATTGTGGCTGTAATAAGAAAAGGAGAAATTTTTCCCAATCCTCAACCCAATTTTATTTTAAAGCCAGAAGACATAGTTGGCATCATTGGAGACGAAAAAAGCAGAGAATCCTTCTGTATTTGGGCTACAACTCCCAAAAACTAATTTTTTCTCCAAGCTTAACAACCCAAAAATCATTCCAGCCCAAAACTTACTTAAAAGCCCGCATAGAGTTTAACACAGCCAAGAGAGCCACTCCCACATCAGCAAAAATAGCCATCCACATAGTAGCTAAGCCCAGACTACCCAGAAATAAAACCAGTCCTTTAATCCCAAAGGCCAGGAAAATATTTTGCCAGATTATCTGCAAGGTCTTTTTGCTTCTACTTATGGCTTCTACCAATAAAAGTGGATTATCTTGCATTAAGACCACATCTGCAGATTCCATAGCCATATCCACGCCCTTTTCTCCCATGGCAATTCCAACATCAGCAAGCCTTAACATGGGAGCATCATTTATCCCATCTCCCACACAAGCAACAGCTTCTTTTTGGGATTTTTCTTGAAGTAATTTTTCCAGATGAAAAACCTTATCCTGAGGTAACAACCCTGCAAATACTTCCTTTATTCCCAAGTAATTGGCTATTTTTAAAGCTATCTCAGGCACATCTCCTGTAAGGAGCACATGCCTTTTTATTCCCATCTTTTGTAGTAGTTGCAAGGTCTTTTTAGATTCTGGTTTTAGTTCGTCTTCAATCACAATAGAACCTTTAAACTCCCCGGCATAAGCCAGGTAAACTTCAGTTCCAGCTTCCCCATTGCCTTTTACTGCTATCCTGTTTTCCTCTAAAAAGTCTTTACTGCCCAGAAGAACTGGTCTTCCCTTTACCTCCCCTCTTACACCCTTGCCTTCAACTACTTCCACTTTTTGTACCTCATCTTGCAAAAGAAGGCCCTTCTTCTGGGCCTCTTCTAAAATGGAGTTGGCAATGGGATGATTTACTTTGCTCTCCAATAAGGCAGCTAAAAATAATACTTCCTCTTCGCTACTAGAAGGGGCTGGTAAAATCTTTTTCACTTTAAAATTACCCTTAGTAAGGGTACCTGTCTTATCCCAAACTACAGTTTTCACCCTGCTAAGCAATTCCAGATAACTTGCTCCCTTGACCAAAATGCCCTTTTTAGAAGCTCCGCCAATACCAGCAAAAAACCCCAAAGGAATAGACAAAACCAGGGCACAGGGGCAGGAAATCACCAGAAAAACAAGTCCTCGATAAAGCCAGGTAGAAAAGGAAGCATCTCCTAAGCTTACAAGCCCCCACTTGACCAGAAGAGGAGGTAAAAAGGCAATAAGTAAAGCCAGGCCAACCACCACAGGCGTATAAACCTTAGCCAAACGCGTAATCATCTTTTCCACTCTGGCCTTTTTAGCACCTGATTTTTCCACCAATTCCAGCACCTTGGCCAAAGCTGACTCTCTGTAGGGATGGGTCACCCTTATCTTAAGGAGGCCACTGCCATTTACGCTACCACCCAGAACCTTTTTTCCTGGACGCACTCTTTTAGGCACACCCTCTCCAGTCAAGGCCGAGGTGTCCACAAAAGAAATTCCTTCTATAACTTCTCCATCCAAAGGAATCCTTTCTCCAGGCTGAACCTCTATTATTTCCCTTACCTTTACTTCTTCTGGTGGCAACAATACTTCTGTGCCCAATCTAAGCACTCTAGCGACCTCTGGTTTTAAGGCTAAAAGAGAAGAAATGGTTCTCCTGGACTTATCTAAGGCCTTTTCTTGCAAATGCTCTCCTACTTTGAAAAATAGCATTACTGCACAGGCTTCAGCATAGGCAGCAATAAAAAAGGCTCCCATACTAGCTATGGACATCAAAAACATTTCATCCAGGATAAGTCCTTTTAATATACTTTTAAAGGCAGAAAATAAGATATCATAACCTAAAAAGAGATAACTTAAGAGATAAAGATACACGCTAAAAGAAAAGTTAAAAAAATGCTCGCTTATTAAAGCAAGTCCAAAAAACAAACTCCCCAATCCTATGCTTAAGTAAAAAGCCCTGTTCTCACTTTTTACTTCTTCTTTAGAAAGGGGAAGAGTACAACTCCCAGAAGAACAACAACTACAACCATTGGCCATTTTACCTTTCCTCCAAAATATGCTCTAAAGCCTGAGCTAAAAGCAAATACACATGTTCATCATCCAAAGAATAAAAAATATTTTTACCCTCTCGCCTGAATTTGACCAGCTTGGCGCCCCTAAGTAAACGCAATTGATGGGACACAGCAGAAACACTCATTTTCACGCTTTCACTCAGACAACATACTGCCAATTCCTTTTGCTTGAGCAAAGTGAGCAAAATCTTGAGTCTGGTGGGGTCAGAAAGAATCTTAAAAATATCTGCTAGCTCTAAAATAAGCTCTTCCCTTTCCTCTTCTTCCCCAAAATCCAGAATTTCCAAATCTTCAGCCCTAAGCCCATGCTTACACTTACTCATTCTCTCACTCCAAAATAAAACATTTGAACATATATTCAAACGTTGAATAATTATTTTCCCTTTCAGGGTCAAGAAAAATATTTTCTAAAAAGACTATTTTTCAATTTTAAGTAAAAATAAGTTGTTGAATATTGCTTTTTTTTTTAATTAAACTAAAAAAATGAAAATCATTATTCATCGCAAGGCCTTAAAATACCTGGAAGAACGTCAGGCTGAAGATATTAGCATAACTTTAGCAGAAATAGATACCAACTGCCCCATTGGCACGGCCAAGGAGATTCGGGTGATTTTGGAAAAACCTCAAAATCTAAAATCATATCGCTGGAAAAAAGTGGATAATTACCACTTCTTTATAGATAGAAGACTTAGGGAAATCGGTCCCATTGTTTTAAAAAAACAGGGATTCTGGAAATTTAGCTCTCTATATGTAGAAGGATTGCAAGTGCCTCTATAAAATAGCCAATCACCTCTTTGTACAGGGGAGGTAAAATTAAAAGGAGGGAGGTTTTTTATTATGAACTCGTTACTGTTAGCTCTGTTGGTAGGTGTGGGCTATGTTGTAGCCTATAACACCTATGGAAGGTTTTTGGGTAAAAAAATCTTTCAACTAGCTGCAGACAAAGTCTGCCCATCTCATGAACTAAGGGATGATATTGACTTTGTCCCTACCAACAAACACGTTCTTTTTGGTCACCACTTTACTTCCATTGCTGGTTTAGGACCTATTGTAGGACCAGCAGTAGCCCTAATCTGGGGTTGGGTCCCAGCAATGATCTGGGTTTTTGTTGGTTCTATATTCTTAGGAGCAGTACATGATTTTGGAGCCTTAATTGTCTCCCTAAGACACAATGGCCGCTCCATTGGAGATATTTCTGGCGACCTTATTTCCCCTCGGGTACGCATTCTCTTTTTGCTTATTATTTTCTTTTTACTCCTTCTGGTAATTGCAGTTTTTGCCCTGGTTATTGCCATTCTCTTTGACATGTATCCCCAGGCTGTTATTCCTGTCTGGCTGGAAATACCCATTGCTGTTATTCTTGGTTATCAGGTCTATAAAAAAGGTGCCAGCCATACCTTCTGGGGAATTATTGCGGTTATTGTAATGTACATTACTGTAGTTATTGGTGCCTATGTTCCTGTAGATTTAAAGGCCTTGGGGCTTAGTCCCAGTGGAGCCATAATCACCTGGATGATTATTCTCTATATCTACGCTTATATTGCTTCTACTTTGCCTGTACAAACCCTTTTGCAGCCAAGAGATTACATTAACTCTCACCAGTTACTCATTGCTCTGGGATTATTAGCTTTGGGAGTTATTGTTGCCCATCCCCAAATTACAGCTCCTGCCATCAATCCCAATCCTCAGGGCGCTCCTTCCATGTGGCCCTTTCTCTTTGTAATTATTGCCTGTGGAGCTATTTCTGGTTTCCACTCTCTGGTCAGTTCTGGGACTTCTTCTAAACAATGTTATTCTGAAGAAGATGCCCGTTTTATTGGCTATGGCGCCATGCTCATGGAAGGAAGTTTATCCACCCTGGTTATCATTTCTGTAGCTGCAGGACTTGGACTTGGGCTCATAACCAAAGATGGCACCTTTTTTGGCACAGAAGCCTTTACTCATTACTACTCTTCCTGGGCAGCTGTTAGTGGTTTGGGAGCTAAGATAAATGCCTTTGTGCAAGGTGGAGCCAATTTAATTGAATCTTATGGTATTCCTAAAAATATCACGGTAACTATTATGGGTGTATTTCTGGTTTCTTTTGCTGCCACCACCCTGGACACTGCTACTAGGTTGCAACGCTACATTATTGGCGAGCTGGCTATTGCCTGTAAGGTACCTGCTTTGGCCAACAGACATCCTGCCACTATGATTGCTGTACTTACTGCCTTTATTCTGTCCTTTTACAATGGTTCTGGAAAGGGTGCTCTTACCCTCTGGCCTCTTTTTGGTACTGCCAACCAGCTCTTAGCTGGCCTTGCTTTGCTGGTAATCACTGTCTATCTGGTAAAGAAAAAAATACCCACTATTTATACAGTTATTCCCATGGTTTTCATGATTGCCATGACTGGTTGGGCCATGGTTTTAAACCTGAAAAAATTCTACGCTACCCAAAACTGGATTTTAGTAATTATTGGTGGAATTATTTTCTTACTGGAAATCTGGATGATTATAGAGGCTTTTCTCCTGGTGAAAAAGCCTTCTGCTCCAGAAAAGGCTGTGGCCTAAAAAAACTACTGCCCTTAAAACCAAAAGCCCCTCTTTAAGAGGGGCTTTTTTTATGGACGCAACATATTTACATGGTGCATCTCATCTTCCATATCTATTAAATGACACACCTTACAGTTCAAACCAGCGCCAATGGCCCTTCTATTCTTTTGATATTGCAGAGGCTGAATATTATCCAGGTCTTGCTCATAGATGTTTTTGGCTGGATAAATAGCATGGGGAGAGCCATGACACCCAATACAAGGCAAAACTCCACTCTCATCAAAGGAATGGCGATAGAGTGCCTGGGCATTTTTAGTCCAAGCATTAAAGCCTTCTTTTTTAACTGGCTTTTCATAGTTTTGGTGACAGGTAAAACAATCAGGCTCATTTAGCCAGGGCTCTCTGGGCTTTATTTTTTCCAGAGAGTCAACTTTTCGAGGCTTTAAATTAAGCATCAATTTTTCCACTGCTTTTCCCTTTGATTTTTCAAAGCGCAACAAACTTAAAGCATGGTCTTCCAGATAACCATGACAGGAAGTACAGTCTAACCCCCTGGCTGCATGTATTCCTCTAAGACACCCCGTGCTACCAGCTAAACTTGCTGGATGACATTGAAAACAGGCCTCCGAACCTCTTCCAGAAAGGTAATTGGCGTGCCAGCCATGAATGGCTGCGGGCAAATTGGGCAAATGGGGTTTGCCTTTGGCTTTTAGCACAGGGTCTGGATGGCAGGATTGACATAGGACAGGGCGACCTTCTTTGGCCTCTTTTAACAAAGTAGTGTTATTTATCCTATCATGTACCCTTAAAACATCCTGAGCAGTTTCTTCAGAAATACCAGCACCCTCTTTTTCCTCCAGGGACCTCCGTGACAGTTTTTGCACCCCATTTCTGTGGAAGTAGGCGCTATTACCTTGGTTGTAGCCAGAATCTTACCACTTTCTTTGTCCACAGCCTTAATGGTAAACTGAGGATAGGGGTTAAAACCTTTTTTAGAATAGGGCACTACAGGAATCAAATCCGCTCCAAAAATACCTGTTTCCTCTTCCAGCTTCATTTTACCCACAACCCTGTTGCCAGAAAGTCCTTCTCCTGGAGCAAGTTTTTTTCCAAAAAGTTTAGGAGCCACCTGCCAAAATTCAACCTCCTCTTCTGGATGCCTAAATCCTTCTTCCACCTCATAGACAACTTCAATCCCTTCTGTAACTACTTCTGGCAATTCTCCTCTTTTTATCACCAGGGCAAAAAGGTCATTGGCTGGGGGTAAAAGCACCCAATAGGGCCAGCTATCAGAAATGCAATGCATGCCCAGATTGTTCCAGGCCAAAAGCACATATTCGCTTTGGTCTTCAGCAAAAGGAGGTAGGCTTAGCTCCACAGGTTTAAGCTCTAATTTTTCCCCAATCTCTTTTTCTTTTTTCTGTAATCCATAAATAATATACTCGGCCAGCAGTTTTTTTCCCTTTCTGTACCTGAAAAAGGCGGCATGTACTTCAATATCTTACCCTGGCCAGTTAACTGACTAACCAATCCAAAGGGATTATCATACTTTTGGGTTAATTTTAAAATATCCCTTAAAGGTCCCCCTCTGGAATGACAGGAACTACATTCTAACTTAAATATTTCTTTTCCCAAATAAAGATTATTATTTGCTCTATCCTTATCCAACCAATAACTATTTAAAGCAAGTATTCCCGTTTTATTTACTTCTTCTAAATCCTGCACTTTTATTCCATTGGAATACATATAATCATAAATAATAAAAGGTTTTCTTGCTCCTTCTCTTAAAAACTCAAAACTTCCAATATAGATAATACCAAGAATAAGCATAATTAAAGATAAAGTCTTTTGAAAAGAGCCATTTAATCTGGAAAAATAAAAGCAAGAAACAATAATAATTAGCGGAGTTAGGTAAAAAAACCAATCTAAAATATTTTTATAATATGGTGTAAGCTTGAAGATATAATTTTTCAATCCTTGGTCCAATATGTTATAATACCAAACCCCAGCCAGAAAGGTAAGTATAGTAAAGAAAACTATATATTTGGCATAATACCTGGACATCCTTACTCTTTCTTCATTTTTCAACTTAAAACTAGCAGTAACCAGGCCAAAGATAGAGGCAATGCTTAAGGCCAAAAAGGTTCTAAAAAAAATAGAAGGCCAAAAGGAAGGATTAAAAAAACCATCCCACAAATTCTTACTTTGCAGCCACTTACCTGGAGTAAGCATAAAATCTATGATACCACTAATAAAAAACAAAGAAGCCCAGGCAAATAAAAAATAAAACCAGGCCAGTAAGATGTGTTTTTGAGAATCAAGTTTTTTAAAGCCATAGTAATAGAGCAGTAAAACTATAATTTCAGCCAGGAAAAATACCCATTCAGTAGCCCAAAAAAAGACAAAATGGTGAATTAAAAAGGAAGTAGCTGCAGGTTGAAGTAAAGAAATGGTAAACCAAATCCCCACTCCTGTAACTCCACCTGCTACCATGGTGAGTAATAAAAAAAACAAAGCATGCTTACGGGTATACTCCAGAAGAGAAGGAGAATTTAAAGCTATAGCTTTTTTTCAGTAAGAGCTAAAAACACCCCCCCACCCACAGCAAAATGGGCAATGTAGACATGAAAAATGCCTATTAAAGCTATAAGTAATCCTCCACCTGCAAAACCAAGCTCCCATACAGGATAAGTCATTTAACTTACTCCTCCAGCTTACTTTCTGTATAAACTTTAAAAATATAACCAAGTAAACCAGTAACCAGAACTAAAGTTATAAGGAAAAGTACAAAAGAAGAATAATCATTTTGTAAAATAAAATTATTTCCAGCTATCTTATCCTTTAGATAGAAAAATCTAACTTTACTTCTAAGCAAAACCATAGATAACACTAAAAAAAACACACTATAAATAAGCTGCATAAGTTTTTGTTTAAAGGCTAAAAACAAGCTAAGTAAAAGGAAAAATATAGCTGTAGATAAATAGACAAGACTAAGTTTATCTCTCATAATACTTAAGATTACCTCTTTAGGCAGAGAAAGTAAAAACCATACCCCTATTATTACTTGCAAGAAAGTTGCTCCAACAAACCACTTAAGCCCCACTTTTACCTGTAAATTACCCTTTTTACTACCCCAAAAGGCAAAGACCAGCCCTCCAATAGCTACAGACGCAACAATAAAATGAAAATACCTGGGCAATAAGCTAGGCTCACCACTAAAAAAAAGCTTTTCCTTGAAGTAAATAGATTGCCAATGACCAGGCCTAAGCATCAAGGACATATTGCTAACAAAAATAAAGGCTATATACAAAAAAGATAAAACAACTAAGGCCAGAATAGATATTCTTACAGCAGAGCTTAGAGAATAAAATTTAAAGTCATAGAGATACAAAAGATAATAGGCCAGAATAAGCACAAAAACCACACTTAGCCAAAAGGGAGCTATCAACACAGAAGAAGTATAGAAAAATTTTGACCATAAAACCTGTAAAAACAAAAGAGCAGCCACTCCCAAATTGATAGCAAAGGCAAGCAGGGTGGGTAATCTGGAAGAAGTAAATTTTGGAATAATATCCTTATTTTTTACCTCTTCCACTAAAGTTATTATACTCCAGCCAATGACAATATTTATTAAGATAAGATGAATAAAAAAAAGAGCATGTAGAAAAAAATCAAACCAGCCTGCAGGAATAAGTAAAATACTACCTGGCATATTTAAAGACATTTTTTGCTCCTACCATCCCTTTTGTTCAAACCACCTAAATAAAAGTACACCTGCCAGCCAGAAAAGTACAATCACAATCCAGGGGTTAATCCCCAAAACCTGGGGTAAGGTAATTTTACCATAATTCCCCACAAGCAATAAAGTTTTTTGCATCCAGGGATAGATTTGAGCAAAAAGTGCTGCTCCCACTAACATTCCCAGAATTCCACTAAGGGCATCCAATCTGCCTTCTCCTATTGCTCCCAGAGAAGTGCCAGGACAATAGCCTAAAATTCCCCAACCAAGCCCAAATAAAAGACCGCCTGTAATTACACTTCCCAAAATAGTGGGTTTTAAACTGAATTTAATCAACTCCATTCCCTCTAAAAGGTATAAACCCACCATAGCTACCAGAATAGCGCTAAGCATAAATTTTACAATAGTCATATCCAAAAAACGCAAAGCAGCAATTTGCTTGTCATAGCGAATGACCTGTCCCTTTTGTAATAAAAAGCCAAACACAACACCTGTAATAAAACCATAAAATAAACTCATGCCCTACCTCCTTTTCCTGTAGAAAAGATTGGCTGAAATAATTCCGCCCACAAAAAAGCATACCAAAGCAATTAAACTGCCTACAGAAAGTTGCGCCACGCCACTCAAGCCATGGCCTGAAGGACAACCACCAGCTAATCTGGCTCCAAACATGGCTATAATCCCGCCTAAAAAAGCCCAAAGGGCTCGTTTGAGCCTACCAGGACCAAATTTTTCTGCCCACATAGGAGGAACCCAGACAATTTGAAAGGTCTTAGAGCTCAAAGCAGCCACAAAAGAACCCACCATAATGCCCAACACAAACATAACCTGCCACTCTACCTTGGGTACCTTGGCCTGAAAATAACTTAAACTAGCTACATATTCTGGAGCAAAGACCTTTTCTATCAATCCAGCTACTCGCACAAAAGAAGTGGAGGCTCCAAAAAATTTGCCACTTATCCACACCGAAAGTACCAAGGCCAACCCAGACAAACCACCGGCTAGATAAGGAGACCAGTATTTTCCTTTCATTTTTTACCTCCTGAAAGTTATCACTTTTTAAGGATAAGTTTACTTTAAAAACCAAAAAAGGCAATACTTTTTTAAAAGCTGATACTTCAATTCAATAAATTGTTTTTCTATCTTACCTCCTTGCCCTGAGGTTAAAAAGGAATTAGACTGCTAAGTAAGGGAAAATAGGAGGCAATAGCATGCTAAAAAGGGTAGAACTAGCTATTACAGGTATGAGTTGCGCCATGTGCGCTAAAAATATTGACCAGAGTTTAAAGGATTTACCAGGGATAAAAGAAGCCCAGGTAAACCTGGCTACAGAAAAACTTTCTCTTCAATTTGACCCTTCAAAGTTATCTTTAAAGCAAATTATTTCCCGTATTGAAGAGCTGGGGTATGGAGTAAAAACAGAGAAAAGAGTGCTCCAAGTGGGTGGCATGAGTTGTGCCATGTGCGTAAAGGCAGTGGAAAAGGCCTTAAGCCAGGTAGAAGGGGTCAAAAAGGTCCGAGTCAATCTGGCCTCAGAAAAGGCCTATCTTGAATTATATACTAAGGCCTATTCCTTAAAAGAACTGGAAGAAGCCATTACCAGGGCAGGATATAAGTTTTTAGGCACAGAAGAAGCAGAACTAGACCCCAAGGAACAAGCCAGGCTCCTGCAAAGACAAAAATTTAAAATTGTTCTTGGATTCATAACTGGATTTATCTTACTTTTAATTATGCACTTAGATTTATCCTGGGATAAATCCTGGCTTATGTTTTTTATTACTACACCTGTATTTGTATTTATCAGTGGTCATATCTTTAAAGCTGCCTATCGCAGCCTGAAAAATAAAAGTCTAACCATGGAAGTAATGTATTCCATGGGTATGGGTACAGCTTATCTAGCCAGTATACTTTCTACTTTTAAAGTTTTGCCAGGTAATTTTATCTTTTATGAAGCAGCTATATTTTTGGCCACCTTTCTTATCCTGGGAAAATATTTAGAACAAAAGGCCAAGGGAAAAACCTCTGAAGCCATTGAAAAACTCTTAAAACTACGCCCTAAAAAGGCCTGGATTTATTTTGAAGGAAGAGAAGTAGAAGTGGATAGCGAGTCCTTAAAGCCAAAGGATGTTGTTATAGTTAAACCTGGAGAGATGATTCCTGTAGATGGAATAGTTGTAGAAGGTGAAAGTTATGTAAATGAATCCATGCTTACAGGTGAACCCTTACCAGTACTAAAGAAAGTAAAAGACAAGGTAGTAGGAGGAACCTTAAATGAAGATGGCTTATTAAAAATAGAAGCAACGCATACAGGAGAAGATACAGTTCTAGCCAAAATCATTAACATGGTAGAAGAAGCCCAGGGAAGTAGGCCACCTATTCAAAAGTTAGCAGATAAAATCGTCTCTTATTTTATCCCAGTGGTGTTGACCATTGCCCTTTTAAGTTTTCTTGTCTGGTATTTTATAGCTGGAGAAAGCCTTTTATTTGCTCTAACTTCCTTGATTTCCGTGCTGGTAGTTGCCTGTCCCTGTGCCTTAGGCTTGGCCACTCCCACAGCTATAACCGTAGGCTTAGGTAGAGGAGCAGAACTGGGTATTTTGATTAAAAATGGAGAGACTTTAGAGCGAAGTGAACATATAACCACAATTGTCTTTGATAAAACCGGCACTCTTACTTTGGGTAAACCACAGGTTCAAAAAACAATAGCCTTTTCGCCTTATTCGGAAAAAGAGGTCTTAACCTATGCTCTGAGTCTGGAAAAAACTCCACCCATCCTCTAGCTCAAGCTATTGTCAAAAAAGCCCAGGAAAAAAGCTATCTCCCTTACCTGTAGATGAATTTATTACTTTAAGAGGTAAGGGCATTAAAGCTAGATTAAAAGAGGAAAATCTTTTCATAGGCAACTTAAGATTGGTTCAAGATTTAAAGATATCCCTTGATAATAAACAAAAACAAACCCTAGAGGAACTGGAAAGCCAGGGGTTTACTGTCAGTCTGGTGGGAAAAGACCAGCAAGTTGTAGGTGTTATTGCTATTGCTGATTCTCTAAAGCCCAGTGCTCCCAGGGCTGTTTCCTGGTTAAAGGAAAGGGGTTATAAACTTATTTTACTTACAGGAGACAACCAAAGAACTGCCAAAGTTATTGCCCAAAAACTAGACCTGGACGAGGTCCTGGCTGAAGTATTGCCAGAAGATAAAGCCAGTAAGGTCAAATCCTTGCAAGACAGGGGCGAAAAGGTGGCCTTTGTGGGAGATGGAATCAACGACGCTCCGGCCCTGGCCCAAGCTGATGTGGGGATTGCCTTAGGTAGTGGAACAGATGTGGCCATGGAAAGCGGGGATATTGTGTTGGTAAAGGATAACCTTTTGGACGTACCTGCCAGTCTGGAGTTAAGTCAAAAGGTAATGCAGAGAATAAAACAAAATCTTTTCTGGGCCTTTGCCTACAATGTAATTTTAATACCTGTAGCTGCAGGAGTACTCTATCCAGCCTTTAAAATAAGTTTTAGACCAGAATTTGCAGGCCTGGCCATGGCTTTGAGCTCAGTAACAGTTGTTAGCTTATCTTTAATGTTGAAAAAATATACCCCTAAATCCAAAAAGCTAACTAGTTAGACCTGGGTTTAAAGCTTCCCCCTGCCCTTTTAATCTCAGCCAATACCTTTTCTATAAGTAAAGGGATGGCCTGTTCTATTTCTGGAGAGACTTCTAAACTCACGTCATCCATATTTTTGGGCTCAATGCCTATAACCACAGTATCTGGCCTGCTTCCTATAAGTTCACAATAAATCAAAGTGTCTGTAAGGTCAGTCTGGTGTAAAGAATTTTTAAAGGAAATGCTTTTTCTAAGGTCATCTCCCACCAAGCGATAAATTGTACCAGGCTCACCATCTCCCAACACAGCATCCACTATAATCAAGTTATCACAGCGAGTAAGATAGTCCATAAGCTTCATTCCCAGAGTGCCACCATCTAATAAATGCACATCTTCAGAAAATTCGTATCTTTTTTCCAGTTCCTGAATCACTTTTACGCCAATGCCTTCATCTGTAAACAAGATATTTCCTACGCCCAACACCAAGATGGGAAATCTCTCCTCCATACCAATATGCTCCTTAAGAAATTAGTTTAATAAAAAAGAGCCTGAAGAAAACTTCAGGCTCTTTTGAAGCAAAGAACTTTTAATTAAAGCACTCTAAACTTATAAGTTTCATTAGATTTAGGATCTATGACATGTACACCACAGGCAATACAAGGATCAAAGGAGTGTACAGTACGCAACAATTCTACTGGACGCTTGGGATCAGCCACAGGAGTATTTAAAAGGGCTTCTTCAATGGGACCTAATTTGCCATTGGCACACCTGGGTCCCAAACTCCAGGTAGAGGGAACTACTAATTGATAGTTTGCAATTTGTTTATTTTTAATTTTAATCCAGTGGCTAAGAGCACCTCTAGGAGCAGTAACAAAACCCACACCTTCAGCTTCATCAGGCATCTCATATTCTTGATAAAGCTTGGTATCACCAGCTTTTACATTGCTCTCCAGTTCATCCAGCCACTTTTCAATCCTGGCAGCAATAACTTTGGTTTCAATACCTCTAGCAGCGGTTCTACCCAGGGTGGAGAACAGAGCTTCAGGGCCTACTCCCAGGTAATTCAAGACATAATCTACAGTTTCCTTAAATTCAGGTACTCCCTTAGCATAAGCTACCAACACACTGGCCAAAGGACCTGTTTCACAGGGCTCTCCTTTGTAGCGAGGAGCTTTCATCCAGGAGTATTTATTCCTGTCTTCCAGGCTGGTATAGTAAGGTTTGGTCTCACCTTCATAAGGATGTCTGGCCTTGTCGCCCTCGTACCAGCTGTATTTTACGTGCTCGTAAATTTCTTTGGGATCAAAATCTTCTACCTTGCTCAAGTCACGATTAAAAATAACACCTTGAGGCATAAATCTGGAAGCCAAGTCATTGGCCTTTTCAGGGAATTCACCAAAGGTAATAAAGTTGGTGCAGCCACCATATTGAGCCCAATCCTTATAATAGGAAGCTACAGCCAAGAGGTCTGGAATGTAAACTTCATCTACAAACTTCTTGGTTTCTTGCCAGAGGTTTCTAAATTCACTTAATCTCTCTGGGCTCAAGGCCTCATAATTGGTTACTCCACCCACTACAGTAAACTGAGTATGGGGATTTTTGGCTCCAAACACAGCCATGGCTCTGGCAGCCTTTACCTGCAATCTCAAAGCTTCCAGATAATGGGCTGTGGCAATGAGGTTTACTTCTGGGGGCAGATAATAGGCATCATGTCCACCTAAGAAAAAGGCATTGGTAAAAATGCCCAACTGTCCACTATCTACAAAGGCTTTTAACTTTTCCTGGACAGCCTTTAAGTCTTCAGCCTTGGTGGGACGAGGAGAAATATTGTTGGCAATCTTGGCAGCCTTGTAAGGATCAGCCTTTAAGGCAGAAGTTACATCCACCCAATCCAGGGCATGTAAATGATAAAAATGCACTATATGGTCATGAAGATATTGGGCACCCATGACCAGATTGCGCATAATTCTAGCATTGGCTGGAATATCTACCTTTACGGCATCATCTACGCAGCGCACAGAAGCCAGAGCATGCACATAGGTACATACACCACAGGCTCTTTGAGTAAAGTGCTGCGCATCTCTAGGGTCTCTACCCTTTAAAATTATCTCCAAACCCCTAAAAAGTTGGGGTTTACTCCAGGCATTTTTTACTTTACCATTCTCAATTTCTACTTCTATTCTTAGATGCCCCTCTATTCTGGTTACTGGGTCCACCACAATGGGCCCAGAATAATTACTCTTGGGAGTAACTGGAATAGCAGGGGCCTTTTTTGCTCTACAACCGGACATATAACTCCTCCTTGAAAATTATTTTACATGGATTCATAAAAAGGTACCATCTCATCCCAGAAATTAGGCTCACTACAACCAATACAGGGATGTCCTGCTTCTACTGGCCAGTTGGTCTGATTGAATTTAATCTTGGGACAATTGTTGTAGGTATAAGGTCCTTTACAACCTAACTCATATAAGCACCAACCTTTTTTGGCTTCTTCTGAGTCAAAAGAAGGAGCAAATTCACTGTTGTCAAAATGCTTTTTGCGAGGACAAAGGTCATGCACGGTTTCTCCATAAAACATAACAGGACGATTGTTGTCATCCAGCTCTGGCATGCCTTTGGTAAGCAAGTGAACAACTGTACCCACAAAATTATAGGGATTGGGTGGGCAACCAGCAATGTTTATGGCCCTTACTCCCAGCTTACCCAGGGCATCATTTACCCCCTTAGCTCCAGTAGGATTGGGAGCAGCAGCCTGCACCCCACCAAAGGTAGCACAAGTTCCTATCGCAATGGTAGCAATGGCCTTGGGAGCAATTTCTGCACAAATCTCATACATGGTCTTGCCGGCAATTTTACCATAAATACCGCCATCTTTCATGGGGATAGCTCCCTCAATTACGCACACATAACCATTGGGAGAAGAAATGGCCTGATGTAAGGCTTCTTCTGCTGGTTCGCCGGCAGCAGCCATAATGGTTTCGTGGTAGTCCAGAGAAATGGTGTCCAGAATAAGCTCATCAATAAAAGGACTTACAGTCCTAAGCACAGCTTCGGAACAGCCCGTACACTCAGCATTGTGCAAATAGACAACACTGGGTCTTTTTTTGCTGGTCAAAGCTTCTGCTACCTTGGGAGCAAAACCAGGACCCATTCCCATCATCACTGCTACAGCAGTACAAAATTTCATAAAATCACGCCTGGATACCCCTCTCCTTTCCAAACGCTCTAAGGGGTCATCCTTACCTAGCCCGACAAAATACTTCATAGGGCACCTCCCTTTTGGGTTTAAGTATTAATTTTTATACCTAACTCTATGCAAAAAATACATAAAGTTGGCAAGTAAAATCTTATCTATTTTTATTTTTGTTCCTTCTTGAGAAAAATAATTACTTTTTTCAATAGTTTTTTTATCTTAATTCTGCCCTAATCCTCTTTTTAACTTCTTCCACAGCTTCTGCTACTGCAGGAGTAAAAGTCTTGGAGAACTCTTCAATGTTTTCCACTTCTATGAGATAAAGTTTTATTTCCTGGGGCATTTCTTCTTTAAATACAGTATAGCCAGTCTTTAGAGTAGTACCTACACTAATGGCATGGGAATTGATTAAGTTGGGAGAAGAAAAATCTCTTCTACTCCCACTTCCAAAATTGTCCCCACAGGATTTCCCAATTTACAGGCATCAACAATTAAAGCCCTTTTATAGCCCAGAACCTTATCAATCACTTCAAACCCCACGGTATAAAGCACTTCAAAGTGAGCCGGTAAATTTTCTTTTTCCAAATCTTCCACCACTACTATACCTGCCCTATCATCTGCTAAAAGAGGATTTCCTATACCTAAGACCACTGTATCCATAAGTTCTTTTACTCCTTTTTTCCTGTAAATAAAAAAAGCCAGGCATTTTTAAGCCTGGCTTTTTGGTAAAAAAACACTTTCTCTTTTTAGTAGTTTCTTAGTTTTTTATGCAGTTTTCCTTCGCTATCAAAGATTTCAATTTCAAAAGGAACTCCACCAGTAATGGTATGAGTAGCACAGGCCAGGCAAAGGTCATAAGGCCTGAAAGCCATTTCTACATAGTTTAAAAGACCTTCGCTTACATTACCATTTTTAATAAAGTGCTTAGCAGCATTCTTTACGGCCAGGTTAATGGGACCATTGTTGTGAGTTGTAGCTACGATTAAGTTGGCATTGGTAACAATGCCTTTATCATCAGTTACATAGTGGTGGATCAAAGTACCACGAGGAGCCTCAATAATACCCACACCTTCACCTACCACTTTTGTGGGCTTATTCCAGTTATCAGTGCCAGTAATATCTGGGTCATTGATAAGCTCTTTCATCCTTTCAGCCGCATTCAAGAGCTCAATAGCTCTAGCCCAGTGATAGGCCAAAACAAAGTGCACGGGTTTGGTCTTAAAGGTATCAAAGAACTTTTCATAGTGTTTTTGGGCCTCTGGAGTATCCATGCCACTGGCCACATTAAATCTGGGCAAAGGACCTACTGCATAAAGATTGGTCCCCTTACCTTCTTTAATGCCCTGCCAGGGACCAAGCTTTTCTGATAAGGGAACTTCAGGTAAGACCAGGGAAGTACCCTTTCCGCAATAAAGTCCAGATATTCTTTGCCCCTAAAGGTGCCAATAACATTTCCTTCAGTATCTACAATCTTTTGAGTACCGTCGTAGTAGGCAATGCGATCTTGTTCATCCACACTACCCTGGTAGTTGACCACTACCTTGTACATATCTCCAGTAACCAAGGAAAGATACTTTTCATTCTTAAGCACTACATCTTCAAAGATTTGCAAGGTCAACTTGCCCAGTTCAATGAGCTCGTCCACCCAGCCATCAACCATTTTCTCTCTTCTTCAGTGAGCTTTTTGGACCAGCCACCAGGAAGAGCACTAACTGGATGGTTGGGTTTACCGCCCAAGAGCTCAAAGATTTTCACGGCCAGTTTTCTTTTGGCCAACACTGCCTTACCAGTTTCTGCACCCACTGCATTAATCAATCCAATAACATTTCTGGTAGCAGGGTCAGCCTCTGGGCCTACTACAAAATCAGGAAAACCAAGGGCATAGAGAATTACGGCGTGGTCTTCCACATAGTGAGCCATGTAAAAAAGCTCTCTTAATTTCCTGGCAGTAGGGGTTGGCTCTACCCCATAAACGCCATCCAGAGCCTTCATGGATGCAGTAAAGTGAACTCCTCTACACACTCCACATACTGTGGATACAGTGCGAGGAACCTCTTCTATGGGTAAGCCTTGCAAAAATTTTTCATAACCGCGAAATTCCACGGTTTGAAAGAAGGCATCATCCACATTGCCATTATCATCAAGAAAAATGGCAATTTTTCCGTGGCCTTCTAATCTGGTTATAGGGTTTATTTCTATCTTTTTCACGTTTGTCCTCCCTGTTTGTTCTGTCTTTCCTCCTCCAAAAAACTTGGAGAAAACTTCTCGTATTTTCATGGGACCACTCCTTATAAGGGCCCCTTTAAAAAAAGGGGGTTAAGGTTAACCCTTTTTTATCGCTCTTTTCTTTCTCTCAATTAAAGAACTGGGTAGAGAGTAGCGATAGTAAAACTTAGCTAAAACTGGATATTTTTGCATTAACTGCTCTACAGCTTCTTCACTACCTAAAATAGAACCAATGGCACTCATGGCCCTGGCACCATAGTCTTTTACTCCAGGAATGGGGCCACCACAGCCACGGCAGGGAATACCTACCTTGGGGCAAGAGCAACCACAGTCTCCCTGAGTAAAAGGACCAAAACAAATAATACCTTGTTGAAGCAAACATACTCCATCTTCAGGAGCTTTTTCTGAGGTACGATATACTTCTTCTACTAAGAAACGATCTGTGCCCTGATTTCTGGGATTTCTCTCACACACATCACACACAGCTTTGCCACTGGTAAGCCAGGAACCAGCTGGTGGCAGGTTACCAGCAATAACTGCCTCCACAGCAGCAGCTACAAAATCAGGATGAGGAGGACAGCCACCTACATAGTATTCTACAGGTACTACCTCATCAATGACCTTAACTTCTGGCAAAAACTCTGGGATAGTTAAATCGTATTTGCCATCCAAAAGATATTCTGGAGTGGGATATACTCCATCGGGATTATCAGTGCTAAAGGTATCCTGATAGGCCTGTTTAAAAAGCTCTTCTTTGGTATGCATATTGGCCATACCAGCAATACTACCTAAAGTAGCACAAGCACCAAAGGCCACCAAAATCTTGGCTTTGTCTCGCAAGACCTTGACCATATGTTCATTTTCACTGTTGCGAATCATACCATCCACAAAGGCCAGGTCTATGGACTTGTCTGGCATGGCTTCTAAATCTTTATACTTTACGTCAGCAACAGTAGGTGCCCAAAAGACCACTTCCAGGTGTTCCAGGGCATCTACCAATTTTCGGAAATATCTACCAAACTCATCTCACAGCCAGCACATCCGCCAGCAAGTAAAAATGCAAATTTCAACTTATCTGCCATCTTAATTACCTCCCTTGAGAGGGTTAGGACCTAATTCTTTAAGAGTTTCTGTAAATTCGGTAACTACCTCAGCAAACTTTTGTCCCTCAGAACCAGAAATCCATTCCCAACGAAAACGTCCAGGTTCAACACCTAACTCCTTAATCATTTCTTCTACTTGTTTCATCCTGCGAGCAGTCTTGTAGTTACCATCTTTGTAGTGACAATCACCAAAATGGCATCCACCCACCAGTACTCCATCTGCTCCATTGGCCAAAGCTTGAATAATGTATTCTGGCTCTATTCTTCCAGAACAGGGTACCCTGATTAGTTTTATACTTGGAGGGTACTTTAAACGCAAACTTCCAGCTAAATCAGCACCTGCATAGGTACACCAGTGGCAGGCAAAACCAACTATATTGGGTTTAAATTCCATTTTACCCCTCCTTATTTCACTAAGCGTTTTTCACTTTGCATTTCTTTAACTATTTCATCTCTAGACACCTGACAAATACCAGCTACTAGCTTGGGATCAAAGCCCAAGGCAATAGCCAAGAACTGAGTTACATGAAATACAGGGATTTCAAAATCAATATCCCCTCTTTCTTTAAGCACTTTCTGAGAGCCATCAAATTGTAAATAACAGGAAGAACAACCAGTAACTACCACATCTGGATCTATTTCTTCTTTAATAGAAGAAATTTTTCTTTTAAAAGTTTGTAAAGATTTTTCCCTATCAGAAGAACTCATAGCACCCATACCACAACAATCTTCTATCCTACTATAGTGAGGTGCTTCTGCTCCTGTTGCCTCTACAATAGTCTTTAAATGAATGGGGAAGAAGGGATTTTCTTCTTTGACTTCATAAACATCACTGGGCCAGACAGAGTGACAACCTTGCTGCAAAGCAACTTTAATCCCTTCAAAATTGTATTTAATTTTCTCTTTAATCTTTTCAGGACCAATAATGGCATAAAGAAGGTGCATAATATGGTAAATTTTAGAAGTGCCTTTATATTCTCTTCCAATTAACTTTAACTTCTCATTTACTACATCAAACTTACCAGGTTTATGCTCAATCATGTGTTTGGCTTCACTCAAAACCCCAAAACAAGAGTTACAGCCAGTGGTAATATCCACACCCTTTTCTTCAGCCAAAGAAATATTCCTTCCAGATAAGCTAAGCCAGGTATCCAGATCAAAGGAAGGAGCTGTACCCCAGGCAGGGCAACAACTGGCTCCTTCTAAATCCACAGGCTCTATGCCAAATTCTGGCAATATAGACCGAAAAGCCTTTTCTATATCTGGAGCTCTAAAAGGAATATTACATCCTAAAAACAATCCTACTTTTTCCATTTTTTTCAACTCCTTAAAGGTTTAAAATATTCCCAATTCAGCCATTGGACTATTATCCAATAAAGTTTGGATTTCCTTTTGAGCTTGCTCGTTGTTTAAAGCAGTAGGCGGAGTTTCAGGTAAACCTGCTTTTTTCCTATTCTCAGCCACTGCCTCAGGGCTAATGGTGACAGCATGTCCCACATTATACAAACTCATTTGTGGACCAAAGGCAGAAGTGGAAAGGGCCAATTCAGAGGCCTGATAACGCCTAAAGGCAAAAACCACTTCCATGGGCCTTACTCCCTGAGGACAAACTTCTGTACATCTATTACAGGCCTGACATCCCCAGGTAGATACTTCTTCTAGGGTCTCTTCCAACTGACCGGTTAAAATCCTTTTAATAAGCATTCTACACAAGACATTGAAACCTACTCTTACTCCTGGACATATGCCAGAGCAGGCTCCACACTGCACACATTTTACCACAGCCTCACCACCATATTTACTGATGGTTTCAATGGCTTCTTTTATTTTGGCGTCATCTATTTTTAAGCCAGACATATTCATAAACCTCCTAGGATGTTAAAGCATCGATTTGTGCAAAAATCTCTTCGTCAGTAAAGCCATGTAAAGTTATGGCCTGAGATGGGCAGGCAGAAGTACATACGCCACAACCCTTACACAAACTATAATTAATCTCTGCCCTTAAAGTATCTCCCCAGGTCTTCATGGAAATAGCATTATAAGGACAAAGAGGAATACATACCCCACAGCCACTACACTTTTCTGGATTTACTTCAGAAAGTAGTGGTTCAATCTTAACCTTGCCCTGAGCTAAAGGCACAGCGGCAACTGCAGCAGCACCTTTGGCCTGAGCTACTGTGTCAGGAATATCCTTGGGACCCTGACAGCAACCAGCCAGAAATACTCCAGCCACAGAGGTTTCTACTGGACCAAGTTTGGGATGCAATTCTCTATAAAAATGACTTCCACAGAACTGTAAGCCCAATTTTTGAGCAAGCTTTTCTGCTGTATCAGGAAGCTCAATAGCAGTAGCTAGTACTACCAAATCAGACTCATATTCAATGGGAGTACATTGTTCCATATCATAGGCAAGCACTCTCAGCCTATCCCCAGGCAAAATCTCCAAACCTCCTACCTTGCCTTTAAAAATATTGATACCCATCTTGCGAGCACCAACATAGTATTCATCATAACCCTTACCTGGAGAACGAACATCAATAAAATGCATATTGATGTTGATGTCAGGATATTTTTCTTTAATCAAACGAGCTTGCTTAATCATGTACATACAACATACACGAGAACAATAGGTATGGTACTTTTCATCTCTGGAACCCACACAGGAAACAAAAGTAATGGTATGAGGCTTTTCATTATCAGAAGGACGAAGCAGTTTTCCACCAGTAGGACCAATACTGGAAATAAGCCTTTCCAGTTGCAAGGCAGTAATTACATTGGGAGATTTGGGTGCAAATTCCTTGAACCAATCCTTTTCCATTACCTTAAAACCAGTGGCCACTACAATAGAGCCAACTTCCACTTCCAAAATCTCTCCCTCAGGATTTAACTTCAAGCCCCTATCGATGGCTCCAGCAGGACAGGCCTTCTCACAGGGAGCTAAAATGGGCTTACCTGTCTTCTTGCTTATCCTGGGCTCTTCTCCTTGCTTGCGGCCATCACAGTTACGGCAGTTATCCATATCTATTACAGCCTTCTTGGGCACTGCCTGAGGAAACATAATATAGGCTGCTCCCCTGGTATTCAGACCACAGTTAAACTCATCTGGAACTTTGGCAGGACAAACCTCGGCGCAATCTCCACAACCAGTACACTTGTTCCAATCTACATAAGTTTGTTTCTTTCTAATCTTCACTCTAAAATTACCTATAAATCCATCCACATCTTCTACTTCAGAGTAAGTAAGAAGCTCGATATTTTTGTGCATCCCAACCTGGGACATCTTGGGTGTGAGTATTCACGCCGAGCAGTCATTGGTGGGAAAGGTCTTATCCAACTGTGCCATAACCCCACCAATGGAAGGTTTTTGTTCTACCAAATAAACTTTATAACCCATCTCTGCCAATTCCAGAGCAGAGGACATACCTGCAATACCACCGCCAATTACCAAGGCAGCTTGTTTTACATCTACATATTTATCTTCTAGAGGCTCTAATCTTGCTGCCTTGGCCACAGCAGAAGCCACTAATTTTTTGGCCTTTTCTGTAGCAGCTTCTGGCTCATGAGGGTGAACCCAACTACCCTGGTCACGAATATTAGCTAGCTCAAAGAGGTATCTATTGAGACCAGCAGATTCCAAAGCAGCCCTAAAAATGGGCTCATGAGTCCTGGGAGTACAGGCAGCTACTACTACTCTATCTACCAGGCCTTCACGAATGTCTTTTTTTATGACTTCTTGCCCAGCATCAGAGCACATAAATACATCAGTTCTTGCTATTGCAACATCTGGCAGACCTTCAGCAAATTCTCTTACGGCCTCAACATCAATAACGCCAGCGATGTTGGTGCCGCAGCGACATACATAAACTCCTACCTTTGCCATTGCTACCTCCTTAATTTTTTGGCAAACCTCAATTTTGTTTGCCCTTTCTCGGTAAAAGGGCTTAAAACCTTGATAAAAAACGATATTATTTTTTTCACTCTGGCTTATAATCGAAAAAAAATATCTTTGTCAAAGGATTATTAACAGAAACTTAAAAAAAAATAAAAAAACCTTTTACTATCTAAGTTAATAAGCAAACCACAAAAAATTATTGGACTAATTTGAAAATTGGTTTATAAAAAGAGAAAATTTCAACAAAAAGGAAAAGGAGAAATGAGCAAACATTTAAAAGCGCTCTTTTATCCGGAAAACATTACTATTATTGGAGCTTCTACCAATCCAGAAAAAATCGGACATATTGTATTAAATAACCTGCTTCAAATTGGTTTTCAGGGAAAAATCTATCCTGTAAATCCCAAAGCCAAGGAAATCCTTGGGCAAAAAGTATTTTCCAGTATCCAGGAGTTGCCCAACAATCTGGACTTGGCAGTTATTACTGTCCCCCGTACCCTTGCAGTCTCTTCCTTGGCTGAGCTGGGAGCTAAGGGGCTTAAGGCAGCTATTGTTATCTCAGCAGGTTTTAAAGAAATAGGCGGTAAAGGCTATCATTTAGAACAAGAGCTTATCGCTATAGCCAACCAATATAACATTGCCTTGCTTGGTCCCAACTGTTTAGGACTAATTAATACCCACGCCAACCTAAATGCCACCTTTGCTGCGGGCCTCCCTCAAAGGGGAAGCATTGGCTTTTTCTCCCAGTCAGGGGCCTTATGTGTAGCAATTTTAGATTGGGCTTTGGGAGAAAATATTGGCTTTTCCAAATTTATCAGCCTGGGCAACAAAGCAGTGTTAGATGAAGCTGATATGATAGAATATTTGGGTGAAGATGAGGAAACCAAAGTTATCCTGGGTTATATAGAAAATGTATGTGCTGGAGAAAAATTTATTCAAGCTGCCCAAAAGGTTACCCGCAAAAAACCTATTTTGCTTATAAAATCAGGCAGGACAGCTGCTGGTGCCAGGGCTGCCTCTTCCCATACTGGTGCTATTGCTGGCTCAGATCAGGCCTATTCCACAGCCTTTAAAAAGGCAGGTATAATTCGCATCCTGGATGTAGAATCCCTTTTTAACCTGGCCCTGGCCTTTTCCAATCAGCCTTTACCCCAGGGGCCCAACCTTACCATTATTACCAACTCTGGTGGACCAGGTATTATGGCTGCAGACATCTGTGAAAGTTCCAGGCTAAATATGACCAGGCTTGCACCTAAGACCATTGAAAACTTACAGAAAATCCTTCCTGGTTACGCAGCTCTGTATAATCCCATAGACATTATTGGAGATGCTGATGCCAAAAGGTATTTAGACACCCTGGAAGTTATCAAGGATGACCCCAATACTCACTCCATTTTAGTTCTTCTGACTCCCACTTCAGCAATTGTACCGCATCTGGAAGACCTGGCCTTGGGCATAGCTAATTTTAGTAAAACTATAGACAAACCTCTTTTTTGTGTCTTTATGGGCAGAAAACATGTACGGCCGGCCCAAAAAATACTTCTAGACCATAAAGTTCCCTGCTATTTTTTCCCTGAACCTGCCATCCATGCCTTAGAGTCCATGTTTGAACATGCTGAGTGGCGCAATAAACCTGTTTCTAAACCAGAAATCATGGATAGAGATCTTTCCAGAGCAAAAGAAGTTATTCTGCAGGCTCAAGCCAAACAACAAAGAGAAATAGTGGAATTTCAGGCCCTGGAAATTCTAGAGGCCTACAACCTTCCCCACCCCCCAACCGAGTTGGCTCGTTCCAGTGAAGAAGCAGTAGAAATAGCTAAGAATATGGGATTTCCTGTGGTGCTTAAAATTGCCTCTCCCAATATCTCCCATAAAACTGATGTTAGAGGTGTTCTGGTCAATCTTAACTCACCAGAAGAAGTAAAACAGGCCTTTTTAGAAATCACCAGCAGGGCGCAGCGGTTAAGGCCAGAAGCCCATATTACAGGTTGTCTGGTCCAGAAAATGGCACCCAAGGGCTGTAAGGAAGTTATTGTGGGTTTTAAGCGAGACGACCAATTTGGTCCTTTACTCATGTTTGGACTGGGAGGAATTTATGTAGAAGTCCTGAAGGACATTTCCTTTAGACTTGCTCCTTTGACCAGAGAAGATGCACAAAACATGATTAGGGAAATAAAATCCTATCTGCTCCTAAAAGGATTTCGCGGAGAGCCAGCCATTAACTTCCAGGCCCTAGAAGAAATTATTTTAAAGATGTCTCAGCTTTCTTTAGACCTTCCACAGATCTATGAAGCTGAGTTTAATCCCATTTTAGTCAACCATAAACAGGCCCTTGTGGCTGATGTTCGTTTAACCCTGGATTAACCAGGCAAGGGGAGGTAAAAGATGAAGGCCATATATATAGGTTCTACCACAGGCTTTGCTGGGAAAAATCTCATTACTTTAGCCTTGGGCAATTATTTTCAAAAACAAAATTACCAGCTTGGCTATTTTAAGCCAGTAGGAGCTATGCCCAAAGTAATCAAAGATAAACTTTGGGATGAAGACGCTTATTTAAGTCTGGATTTTTTTGGCCTTAAAGAAGAACCTGAAGTAGTCACACCAGTGCTTATTACTAGAGATTTTAAAATCAAGTCCTATCAAGGGGAATGTTATCACTACTTAGATACCATTAAAGAAAGTTTTACCAAAATAAGTAAAGATAAAGATATAGTTCTTATTGGTGGGTCTGGAAGTTTTCTCTACTCTGGCAAATATTGTGGACTGGATGGGATAAACATATCTTCTTTATTAAAAGCCAGGGTAATTTTGGTAGATCGTTTTAAAAACGAACTTAACTATGACTACCTTTTAGCAGCCAAAGAAGTTCTGGGGGATAATCTTTTGGGGGTAGTTTTAAACGACATTCCTGATTATTACTGGAAAGAAACAGAAGAATTTATCATCCCTCTTTTGGAGAGAAACGAAGTCAGGGTGTTAGGAGCTATCCCTTCTGACCCTCTTCTCAAATCCATTACCGTACAGGAATTGGCAGATAAACTGGGAGGGAAAATCATTTCCATGCGTTCCAAAGGGGACAGGGTGGTAAAAAACTTTTTAATTGGCACCATGCAACTGGAAAATTTTTTGACTCATTTTAGAAAAAATAGAGATGCAGCTATTATTGTAGGAGGAGACAGGTCAGATGTACAATTGGTAGCTCTGGAAGGAAATAGCCCCTGCTTGATTTTAACTGGAAATTTATATCCCAATGATATTATTTTGACTCGCTCGGAAGTTCTTGGTATCCCTATAATTGTGGTTAGAGACGATACCTTTACTGTAGCTAGAAAAGTGGAAACAATCCTTTTCCGTTCTAAACTAAGAGAACCCATAAAACTCAGTCAGGCCTGTAAATTGGTCCAGAGTTGTTTAGATTTAAAAAGCCTAGAATCCAGTCTAGGGCTAAAGGGTTAAAGAGCTAAAGGAGTCTGGTATGGTAGAAAAAAAGGATTGGGACTGGGAGATAGAAAGCAGGGTTATTGTAGAACTTCTGGACTGTCCTCTGCGTTATATCTGGCGAGAAGAACCCAAAGTAAGTCCTGATGGAGAAAAGATTGCTTTTATTATCAATGAAGGAGAAAATAAATTTAGTGTTTGTCAAAATAAAACTCACTGGGAAGAAGCCTATGATAAAGTCTGGAGCTTAAAATATGGACCAGATGGCAGATTATCTGTACTGGCGCTCACAGATGAAGGTCGCTGGACAGTAGTTACAGAGCAAGTGCCCTGGGAAAACAGTTTTGATTTTGCCTGGGAACTGCAATTCTCTACAGATGGAAGTCAAATAGGAGTAGCCATTCAAAATGAACAACAATACGGCATGGCTGTAAATGATGTTCTCTGGCCTACCCTATATCCCAATGCCAACCACTTTACCTTAAGCCCCAAAGGCAATCACAGTGCAGCCGTGGTTCAGACCCAAAACTTAAGTCAGGGAGATATCTTTAAGTACCAGGAAGGTGTATTTAGCGTAGCCATTGATGGACAGACCTGGGACACCAAACTGGTAAATATCTGGACTCCTATTTTTGACCACCAGGGCAAACACATCTGTGCCCAGTGCAGGACATCTCTTTACACCTACACCATTGTGGTAGATGGGAAGGTCTGGGACAAAGAGTTTTCCAGTGTGTGGAGACCTGCCTTTAACCCGGCTACCAGGTCCTGTATGGCGCCGGTGAGAATAGGCAAAAAATGGGGTTTAGCCCAGGACGGAGAAATTATTCTCACTCCCCGGTTTTACCAGATGTGGAATTTTATCTTCTCACCCTTGGGAGATTCCTGGGCAGCTATTGTGGCCACAGATTTAGGCAAATGGACTGTATGCATCAATGGCTCTACCTGGAAAACCCACTTTGAAACCCTGGTTTACGACATTACCTTTAGCCCAGATGGTCAGAGAATTGCTGCTGCCGGGAAAAATAAAGACAAGTGGTTTGTATTAGTGGACGACCAAGTCTGGAATGAAAGCTTTGATATGGTCTTTGAACCAGTTTTCAGCCCTGATAGCAAACATCTGGCCGTGAAAGTGGAAAAAAGGGCGCCTATACCTATGCCATTGATGGCAAAGTCTTACCTCACAGCTTTGACCAACTCTGGATGCCTGTATTCAGCCCGGATAGCAAAAAGATACTTTTAAGAGGCATTACTGAAAACCAATACTTACGAGCAGTAATTCCAGTGGAGGGATAAATGTTTTATTCCATTTACACCTTTTTAGTAGAAAAGGCCTTTTTTTATGTTTTTAGCTTTTTTTGTATAGCTATTATTTTTAGATTAGCCTACTTCACTCTTCACTCCTTGCAAAATGATCCTATTGTGCTTAAATTTTTTAACCTTAAATATGCCCTTCGTTCTCTTATCAACTGGACAATTCCCTTCAAGGCCAGGAATATGCGTTTAAATCCCATTACCTTTTTTGTTTCCTATCTATTTCACATCTGTATTATTCTGGTTCCTATTTTCTATTCAGGCCATATTTTTATTTTAGAAGAATATATAGACCTTCCCTTTGAACCGCCCATGCTTCCGGATATACTCTCAGATGTACTTACCTTTCTGGCTTTAGTTAGCGGTATATTTCTGCTCTTAAGAAGAATAATTTACCCTCCTGCCCGTTATGTCTCTTCCAGCAAGGACTTTGGCTTACTTTTACTGGTACTTATACCCTTTTTAACTGGATTTTTGGCTGTAAGAGGAATAGGGGGAGATTTTCTTTTATTTTTACATGTCTTAAGTGCAGAATTACTCCTGCTTATTCTTCCCTTTACTCGGATTATGCACATGTTTTTAGGGTTATTTTCCAGAAGTTATACTGGCTCTGAATTTGGGGCCATCAGACACGCCAAAGACTGGTAAAGAGGAAAGCCATGAAAAGAGAGTTAGCCCAAGATATAGGATTAAGAGAAGGCATAAAAAGGATTGACAGGGGAAAAATAAAAAAAGCCATAGACCTGCTTTTTACCAAAAAGGCTGAAACCAGATTAAAATTATACACTTCCACTTGCATTCACTGTGGTCTTTGTGCAGAGGCCTGTCATTTTTACATGTCCCATAAAGACCCTTCCTATATGCCCATTGCCAAAGTTCAAAATACCATCTGGAAGCTCTTAAAAGAAGGCGCAAACGTCAATAATCAGGACTTGGCCCTAATTGCCCAGATAGCCTATACTGAATGTAATTTGTGCAGGCGTTGCTCTATGTATTGCCCCTTTGGCATTGATATCGCCTATCAAATGGCTATGGTGAGAAGATTCTGCCATCTCATTGGAGTCACTCCCCAGTATATTCAAGATACAGCCCACAGTCATGCAGCTACCATGAATCAAATGTGGGTTAAGGAAGATGAATGGATAGATAGCGTACAATGGCAGGAAGAAGAAGCCAGAGAAGAACTTCCCTATCTGAGAATTCCTCTGGAAAAATATGGAGCTGATGTATTTTATTCTGTGATTGGACCTGAGCCCAAGTTTAGAAGCCAGCTTATCTATCAGGCAGCAGTGATTATGAATGTAGCAGGAGTAAACTGGACCATGCCAGCTACTCCTGGCTGGGACAATAGTGATATGGCCATGTATGTGGGCGATTACGAACTTATGGGACGCCTCAAAAAAATCCACTTTGAAACAGCCTTAAGGCTCAAATGTAAAAAAATCGTCATGGGTGAATGTGGGCATGCCTTTCGTTCTGTGTATGACACTGGCACCAGATGGCTGGGCTGGAAAGAGCCACCTTTACCCATAATCCATGCTGTCCAGTTTTATTATGAACTTTTTAAGGCGGGTAAAATTAAAGTGGGCAAAACCTATCCCAAAAAAGTTACCTTCCACGACCCCTGTAATATAGTAAGAGGCATGGGGTTACAGGAAATGGCCAGAACTGTGGTCAAGGCCTTTTGCCCTGATTTTGTAGAAATGCATCCCAATAGAGAGCACAACTATTGTTGCTCAGCTGGAGGCGGAGTCATCAATTGTGGACCTCCTTATAAAAAGACAAGAGTAAAGGGAAACAAGGTAAAGGCAGAACAATTAAAGCGTACTGAAGCAGAAGTAGTTATTGCGCCATGCCATAACTGTCACGGTGGATTGGAAGACATCATTCACCACTACGGACTAAACATGGAAATAAAATTCCTGGGAGACATTATTTACGAATGCATGGACAAAAGCACTCACCCAGAAGAATAGTTTAAAAATAGGTTACCAACAAAAAAGCCCCTCTTTAAGAGGGGCTTTTTTTATGTTTTTTTATTTAAGGTTTTTTAATTGGGCACATAAAGATTACCATAGGGACGATGGGATTTGGGACGAATGCGAATAAACTTTTCCTTTAAAATAGGCTCGGGGTCTTTATTTAACTCTTTACAAAAATTGTGCACATACTTGCTTATAAGTTCCATATCTTCTGCTGTTGCTTCTTCTACTAAAAGATTGGAAGAAAGCTGATATTCTGGGACTCCGCCTCTCACATAAATACTTCCGCCATGAATACCTGTGGCTAAACTACGACCTGTAATGGGAGCTTCTGGGTGTTTGCTAAAAAGGCCCAGAACAATAATGACTCCTCCGGCCATATATTCACCCAAAAAATCCCCTGCCTTGCCGCCAATTACAATTACAGGCAACTTGTCCTTATAGGCCTTCATATGAATCCCGACCCTATATCCCACATCTTCCAGGACATAGACTTCACCACCACGCATGGCATATCCCAAAACATCTCCAGCCATACCTTCCACTACTATTCTTCCCTCATCCATGGTATTGGCCAAGCCATCCTGGGCATTGCCTTTGACTCTAATGTAAGGTCCACGCATAAAAGCAGCTGTATCCTGGCCAGCCACACCCTTAATTAAAAACTTTAAATCACCTTCCAGGCCAGTAGCAATATAGCGCTGCCCACTCACATTGAGGAGTTCAAACTCCTTATAGCCTTCTCGTACAGCCTCTCTTATCTTGGCATTCAAGTCTCGATAGTAAATGCCTTTGGCATCAATTACTAACTTACTCATAGTAATTTACCCTTTGTTTAATTTTCAAGTTCTACAATAACAGGCTCTCCTGCTTTAGGAGCCCAAAGTTTTTCAGGATCAGGACAAACACTTCTAATGGAGCAATCCTCACTGGCCATAAAGACTTCATCACCTTTTTCAGCCACAATAAGGGGTCTTAACTTGATGCGGTCATTTAAGCCCACCAAACTCTTATGGTCAGCAAATAAAATGGCAAAAGGACCATTTAGTAACCCTGAACCATAGACCATTCTAAGCGCAGTATAAGCTTCTCTCTCTTCTGCTTCCATTCTATCTATTTCATCCCAAAAAGGAGGTGCAAAAACCTTGCAGGCCATTTTTTTGCTCAGTCCATGCTTACGAATCAAAAGGTCCAAAAGATAGGCCACCACCTCGGTATCTGTCATTAAAGTACATTCGTACTTGTGTTCGCAAAGATAACGCTTATTGATGCCATAAGAAGAAATTTCTCCATTATGGACAATGGACCAATCCAGAATGGTAAAGGGATGAGCCCCTCCCCACCAGCCTGGAGTATTGGTAGGAAAGCGGTTATGGGCAGTCCAGATATGTCCTTTGTATTCATCCAGGCGGTAAAACTCTCCTATATCTTCGGGAAAGCCCACACCCTTAAAAGCTCCCATGTTTTTACCACTGGAAAAGATGTAAGCCCCTGGAACCCTCTTATTGACCAGCATAACAACAGCTACCACATAATCTTCTTCACTTAAAAAATTCCAGCTGGGCCTATCCTTTTTTACCGTGAGAAAAAACGCCACAGTATTGGGGAATCCATTACATTTAAGGTCCTACGCGTTGGTATGGCTTCAGAAAGATGGATATCAAAATATTTTTTCAGCAAGCTTTCAGCCTGGTCCAGGGAATGCTGGTCATCACACATCAAATGAAAGGCATATTTGTCTGCCAAGTCTGGATAAATGCCATAGGCAGCAAAACCGCCGCCAAGACCATTTCCTCGATCATGCTGAATAGCAATGGCTTCTACAGGCACACAACCAGAAATGGGCTGGCCTTTTTTATTAATTACTCCAAAAAGACCACAACCAGAGATATCCTTTTCCCGCATATATTCTTTCTGGCTGAAAATCTTTTGTTTGTACTCACTTATAGAGTAAATACGCTCTTTTAACATTTATGTATCCCCTTTATCTTATTCTAGCCGCACTATTCCATTGGGCTTGAAACATTTCTTCTGGCCATTCCAGATAAGTGGGCTGATTATTTATCAGATGAGCTTTTACCTTGTCCTCAGTAATAGGCACCTTAAAGCGAATATAACCTGCATAACGACCAGCCATATCCACATCACCTACCAAAACACACCCCACCAGAAAGTTATCCTTAAACACCAGCTTACGGTAAATTTCTTCTTCTTCATCCACATAAGTACTTATTTCAAACCCCTGCCCTTCTGGTGGATTTACTAAACCAATGGAAATAGTAGAAAGGCCATAAAAACCAATGGAATTCATGGGAATTCCACCTGTATAATCTCTATTGGCTCCTGCCATATTTTGACCACTTATAAAGCCCTGCGAATAGGCATTGGGCCAGATGGGAACCACCCTATTTTCTCCCACCAGAAAGTCATAGGCTTCAGCTACATCTCCAGCAGCATAAACATCTACTTCACTGGTCTGAAGCTTTTTATCCACTAAAATACCTCTATTCACCTTAAGGCCTGCTTCTTTGGCCAAAGTAAGATTGGGGACAACTCCAATGGCAATGACCACAGCATCAGCTTCTAAAAATTCGCCACTTTGTAACAGGACGCCCTTTACTCTTCCTTCTTCAGTCCTTTTTATTTCCTTGGCTGTGGTATTACAGTAAATATTAAAGCCAAGTTCTTTCAATCTCTTGGCTACAATATTTCCAGCTGTATCATCAAAGGCAGCACTTAAAACTCTAGGAGCCAGCTCTACAATACTTACTTCTACTCCTCGGTCAAAAAGGCTTTCTGCTGCCTTCAAGCCAATCAAACCACCTCCAATTACAACCACCTTCTTTAAGTTAGCACAATTGGCATCCAGTTTTTTGGCATGGGCCAAAGTGGTAAAGAAATAAACATCTTCTCCTTGAGATCCTTCTATAGGTGGACAAAAGGGTGTACCCCCTGTAGCTATTAATAGCTTATCATATCTTTCCTCTTCGCCCCCCTGGAGTACCACCCTTTTCTCCGCAAGTTTAAGTGCAGTTACTTTTTGCTGGAGCTTTAAAGTAACCTTGTTTTTGCTATAAAAATCCTTTTTTCTAAGCCAGACCCTATCATCTCCTATTTTCCCTGCTAGGTAATAAGAAATCAAAGGGCGACCATAAGTGGGAAATTCTTCTTCACTAATCACCAGGATTTCACTTTCCTGGTCCAGCTTTCTAATTCCCTCTATGGCTCCTATGGAACTTACGCCATTACCAATAATTAAATATTTCATGACCTTATCCCCAAAATCTATTTTTCTTCAAAGGTTAAAGCTTGGTTAGGACATGCACTGACACAAGCAGGTATACTTCTCTCTGGACATAAATCACATTTGACAATTTTTTCTTTAATGGGATGTCGTTTAATAGCACCAAAGGGACAAGCCATCAAACAGGACCAGCAGCCTACACACTGCTCTTCTTCATAAACTACCCGTCCAGACTCTGCATCTTTGGTCAGGGCTCCAGAAATACAAGCTTGAATACAATAGGGTTCAGCACAATGTCGGCAATTCAAGGACGCGGTAATCCAGCCACTTTCTTCCACTGTATTGCGAGGTAAAAGACCTTGCATGCGTTCTTCCCGGTAAGCTATAATTAAATCCTTGCTCTGAGAGTGCTCAGTAAGACAAGCAAGCTCACAGAGTTTACAGCCTATACATACTTCTGGGTTTACATAAACTCTTTTCATTTTATTCTTACCTTCCTGCAGGTTTTACTCCAAAAATATCCAGTTCTACTTCATTTAAGCCTACAGCTCTTAATTTTTCTCTATTACCCCGTAAGCTTTCAATGGAATTTAAGCCCATACCTCCAAGCATTTCTTCTATCTCATGGGCCCAACCCCGCACCAGGTTCACCAACTTTTGCTTGGCAATTTCAGGATTTTGCCTTCTAGCCAAAGAAGGAACATTGGTGGCAATTCCCCAGGGGCATTTGCCTGTATAACAACGCTGACACATGGTACAACCCACAGCCACCAAAGCAGCTGAACCAATATAAACCGCATCAGCACCTAAGGCGATGGCCTTGACCACATCTGCACTACACCTAATACCTCCAGCAATGACCACTGAGGCTCTGTTGCGTATACCTTCATCTCTAAGTCTTTGGTCTATGGCTGCCAAAGCCAGCTCTGCAGGGATACCCACATTATCCCTAATCATGGTGGGAGCAGCTCCAGTGCCTCCCCTAAAACCATCTACAGCCACAATATCTGCCCCAGCCCTGACAATACCAGAAGCAATGGCTGCGGCATTGTGCACAGCTGCAATCTTTACAGACACAGGAACCCTATATTCTGTAGCTTCCTTTAAAGCGTAAATTAGTTGCCGTAAGTCTTCTATGGAATAAATGTCATGATGAGGTGCAGGAGAAAGCGCATCTGAACCTTCAGGTATCATTCTGGTAATGGAAACGCCATGATCTACCTTTTCTCCAGGTAAATGCCCACCAATTCCAGGCTTGGCTCCCTGACCAATTTTAATTTCAATTCCACAACCAGCATTCAAATAATCCCTATGTACACCAAAACGACCAGAAGCCACCTGCACAATGGTATTGGGGCCATATTGATATAAGTCTGGATGTAGACCACCTTCACCAGTGTTATAAACTATACCCAATTCTGTAGCTGCCCTGGCCATGGCAATATGTAAATTAAAGTTAATGGAGCCATAGGACATGGCAGAAAACATAATGGGATAATTTAACTTTATCTGCGGAGAAAGTTTGGTCTTTAAGCTGGGCTTGCCCTCTTTTCTTCAAATTCCAAACTATCTGGCTTAGAGCCCAGATAGGTCCTGAGTTCCATGGGCTCTCTCAAGGGGTCAATGGAAGGATTGGTCACCTGACTGGCATCCAAAAGCAACCTATCCCAATAAATGGGATAAGGCTGGGGATTACCCATAGCTCCCAGAAGCACTCCCCCCCCATCTGCCTGCTTGTATACATTTTTGATAAACCAGGGTTTCCAGTGAGAATTTTCTCTAAACTGGGAGGGATTATGCCTGATAACTATGGCTCCAGTAGGACACAGGGCTTCACAACGATGACACCCCACACACTTGGCATTGTCGTGCATTACTTGCTTTCTGTTCTCATCCCAATAATGCACCAGATAAGAACACTGTCGCTCACACACCCGACAGTTGATGCAAAGCTCTCTATCCCTTTGCACAATAAAATCATGATAGTTTTGATTAATAGGTCTGTACAGCAAGGCGCTTCTCCTAACTATTAAAAGTTTATTTTTACCTAAATAATTTACAATCTATCTAAGCTAAGCTATAGAGCAACCCTACTTAAAAAGGTTACTCTTAGCTTAGGTAACAAGCTAGAGGTATTGAGCCCAAATTGTCAACTCAAAAAAAGATTTTTTAACAAATTTGAAAAAATTTAACAATTTTAAAGAAGTAAATACTTTTTTAGAAGGTTTAGGCCTTTTCCACATGGATTTAAGTTTAAACAGGGTGGAAAAAGGTCTAAAGCTCCTAGGATTAGCTTCCCCTTCTTATTTGTCCATCCAGGTGGTGGGGACCAATGGTAAAGGCTCCACTTCTGCTTTTTTAGAAAGCCTGGCTTCTGCCCATAAACTAAAAACAGGCCTTTTTACCTCTCCTCATCTGGTAAGTGTACGTGAAAGAATAAGGATAAATAAGCAAGAACTACCTTCCCGGGAGTGGGTAGAAGGTTTTAATTATGTTTATCATTTTTGTAAAAACCTTCATCTTACCTATTTTGAATATATTTTTCTTCTGGCCTGTTATCTCTTTTCCAAACACCAGGTAGACCTGGCTATCTTTGAAGCAGGTTTGGGAGGACGTTTTGACGCCACCACTGTCCTACCTCACCCTGTTCTGGTATTTACTTCCATAGATCTGGATCACTCTCAAATTCTAGGCTCAACTCTAACGCAAATAGCCACAGACAAGGCAGGAGCAATCAAGTCAAAACAAATCTTAATTAGTGCTCCTCAAACCCAAGAGGTGGTAAAGGTTCTGACCAGGGAAGCCCAAAAAAAACAAGCTACTTTACTTTTTTGTAATTCTTTTTCAAAGAACAAAATAATAGCCTTATGTTAACCAATCCAGAGTTTAAAATTTCCCTTTCCCCTTATCTTGAACCACAAACTACCAATTTAAAACTGGCCCTAGCCACCTGGGAATTGATACGGAAAAAGCTAAATTTACCCTTTAATTCCGGGTTGCTTAGCCAGGGAATTTCTTCTTTTTCCTGCCTGGAAGGATTCAAAAAGTCAGTTCGCAACCAGAGATTTTCCTGGATGTAGCCCACAATCCTCACGGACTAAAACATTTAAAACAATCTTTGCAAAAATTAAATTTTTTTCCGCAAATGGTTATTTTTTCCTGTCTAAAAGACAAAGACTGGAAGCAAATGCTAAGCATCCTGCAAGAATTTAATGCTACTCTTTATTTTTACCCTTTAACCTCAAACCCAAGGGCGCTTAGCTGGGAGGAAGTAAAAAAGAGTTATCCTACAGTAAAACTTCTCCCGGATTTAGAGGAGTTAAATTCTTTAAATAAACCCACCCTTATTTGTGGGTCTTTTTATCTTCTGGCTTTAATCTATGCCCACCAACCAGAGTGGTTAAATAAAAATCTTTTAAACCCTTAAAAAATAGTTTAAATTAAGTAAAAAAATTAAGGAGGTCTTCTCTTGAACTCACATCTTTTCTCTCAAATACCCGCAACTGACAAACTTCTTACCTGGGCGCAAGAAAGGTTTCCTCAAGAACCCATTTTGCTTTTAAAAAAACACATCAATAACTTTTTAGACCAGCTAAGGACTCAGATAAAAGAAAACAAAATCCAGGCACAGGAATTAGAGCCCAATGCTCTGTTGCAAAAACTTTCTAAAATTCTAGAAAAAAATACCAGACCCCATCTTAAAAGAGTAATCAATGCTACTGGAATTGTGGTTCATACCAACCAGGGACGTTCTTTACTGGCCAGAGAAGCAGTAGAAGCGGTTGAAGACATCTGTTTGCATTATTCCAATCTGGAACTGGACTTAAAAACAGGGAAAAGGGGCTCTCGCTATTCTCATGTAGAGGAAATTCTATGTACCATAACCGGTAGTGAATCTGCTCTGGTGGTCAACAATAATGCAGCAGCTGTATTAATTACTCTAGAAACCCTGGCTCAAAATAAAGAGGTCATAGTTTCCAGAGGAGAACTGGTGGAAATAGGTGGCTCTTTCAGAATACCAGATGTAATGAAAAAAAGCGGTGCCATCTTAAAGGAAGTAGGGACTACCAACAGAACCCATCTCAGAGATTATGAGCAGGCCATTAGTGAAAATACAGGTGCCCTGCTCAAAGTGCACACTTCCAATTATAGAATTATAGGCTTCCATAAAGAAGTCAGTCTAAAAGAACTGGTAGCTCTGGGGAAAAAATACCATCTGCCAGTAATCAAGGACTTGGGTAGTGGCAATTTGATTTCCTTTAGCCAATATGGATTAACTCACTTTGACGAACCCACTGTCAAAGAAATTCTCAAAACAGGCGTGGATGTAGTCTCTTTTAGCGGGGATAAACTCCTGGGAGGTCCACAGGCAGGTATTATCGTGGGTAAAAAGGAATTTGTGGATAAAATCAAGAAAAATCCTCTAAACCGCGCTTTACGTATAGATAAAATGACCCTGGCTGCCTTAGAGGCAACTCTAAAATTATACCTGGATGAAGAAAAGGCGCTCCAAAATATCCCCACTTTAAAACTTATTTTTACTCCTCTAAGCACTTTAAATAACAGAGCAGCAACCCTTAGTAAAAAACTAAAGACCCTTTCCAATCTAGTGGTAAAAAAAGAAAGGTCTTCTTCCAAGGTGGGAGGAGGCTCTTTGCCCGAAAGAGAAATACCTACTTATGTAGTAAAATTAAAACCCAAAAACTTTAGTATAGAAGAATTGAGAAAAAAACTGCTGGAAACAGACCCACCCTTAATTGGCCGGGTGGAAGAAGACTGGTTTTGTCTAGATGTAAGAACTATTTTTCCTGCAGAAATAAATCTTATCTACCACATATTTAAACATTTAGAAGAATAAAGGACCAAAAATGTATCAGGGTGAATTAAAAGACCTTTTAAGCAAAAGAGTCCTGGTAACAGGAGGCTCTGGATTTATTGGCTCTCATCTCTGTGAAAGGTTAGTAAAAGAAGGAAAAGAAGTTATTTGCTGTGATAACTTTTATACTGGACAAAAAAGCAATATCTATCACCTTTTGGATTACAACAATTTTGAAGTGTTAAGACATGACATAACCTTTCCCCTGTACCTAGAAGTGGATGAAATTTATAATCTGGCTTGTCCGGCTTCACCCATTCACTATCAATTTGACCCGGTCCAAACCCTTAAAACCTGCGTACATGGCTCTATCAATATGCTGGGGCTGGCCAAACGAGTCAAAGCTACTATTTTTCAAGCTTCCACCTCTGAAGTTTACGGAGACCCCGAGGTGCATCCCCAACCAGAAAGCTATTGGGGAAAGGTAAACCCCATAGGTCCTCGTTCCTGTTATGATGAGGGAAAGCGCTGTGCAGAAACCCTTTTTTTTGATTATCATCGCCAACACAAAGTAAAAATAAAAGTGGGCAGGATTTTTAACACCTACGGCCCGAGAATGCATCCCAATGATGGCAGGGTTATAAGCAATTTTATCCTTCAGGCCCTTTTAAACAAACCTATAACCATCTATGGTCAGGGGGAGCAAACCCGCTCCTTTTGTTATGTAGACGATTTAGTAGAAGCCATATGTAAATTTATGCAAACCCCAGAAGAAATAACCGGGCCTTTAAACCTGGGTAATCCAGCAGAAATGACTATCTTGGAATTGGCTGAAAAAATTATTGAACTTACCAATTCCAAATCCAAGCTAGAGTTTAGACCTTTACCTCAAGATGATCCTAAGCAAAGACGACCTGATATTTCTTTAGCTAAAAAGACTTTAAACTGGGAACCTAAAACTTCTTTGGAAGAAGGATTAAAAAAGACCATTGCCTATTTTGAAGAGTGGTTAAGGAGGAAATAACCCCATGAACTTAGAGTTTGAAACCCAAAATTGCTGGGAAGTTTATAGTAAGCAAGAAAAAAGATAAACTCCCTGGCTCAAAAATATCTCAAATTCCTTTCTCAAAATAAAACTGAACGAGAGACCATAAATTATGTAAGGCAAATCCTGCAGGAAAAGGGATTTTCCGAAGATTTTTCCCAGGAAAAGGTCTATCGCATTTTACACCACAAAACCATTTTTATTGCTCGCAAAGGCAAAAGGCCCTTACAAGAGGGAATAAGGCTTATTGGCGCTCATGCAGATACTCCCAGATTGGACTTAAAACAACATCCCTTTTATGAAGAATGTGAAGTTGCCCTGGCCAAAACCCACTATTACGGTGGAATTAGAAAACATCAATGGCTGGCCAGGCCTCTGGCTTTACATGGAGTCATAGTAAAGACCAGTGGAGAAAAAGTGGAAATCAACCTTGGAGAGCACCCAGAAGACCCTGTTTTTACCATTGCAGACCTACTTCCACATCTAGCTTACAAACAAATAGAAAAAAAGGTAAGTGAAGCCTTTGAAGCAGAAAAGTTAAATGTAATTTTAGGGCACATTCCCTTAAAACAGGCCAAGGAAAAAAGATAAAAAACCATTTGTTAAAATTACTGCAAGAACGTTTTGGCCTAAAAGAAGAAGATTTTTTTAGTGCAGAGGTACAGGCAGTACCAGCAGGACCTGCCAGAGAAGTAGGTTTGGACAGAGGCCTTATTGGTGGTTATGGACAGGACGACCGCATCTGTGTTTTTCTGGCCCTGGAAGCCTTTTTAGCCAGTGAGATTCCAGAGCATACCCAGGTACTGGTCTTTTGGGACAAGGAAGAAATAGGCTCTGAAGGTTCCAGTGGAGCCAAGTCTTTGTTTCTGGAATATTGCTTAAAGGACTTACTCCTGGCCTGGGAAGAGAAAAATACTTCCTTTGCTCAAATGCTTTTAAACTCTAAAGCCATCTCTGCGGATGTGCACGCTGCCATGGACCCGGATTACCAGGAAGTACATGAAAAACTAAACGCCTCTTTGTTGGGCAAGGGACCGGTAATGTGTAAGTTTACAGGCCATAGAGGTAAGTATGGGGCCAATGATGCCCACGCTGAATATGTGGCCTGGCTTAGAAATCTTTTAAATCAACAACAAATTCCCTGGCAAATGGCTGAATTGGGCAAGGTGGATTTGGGCGGTGGAGGCACAGTAGCCAAATACCTGGCCATTTATGGTCTGGAAATAATTGACTTTGGCCCAGGAGTACTTAGTATGCATAGTCCCTTTGAACTGAGTAGCAAAGCTGACTTATACGCTACTTTTCTAGCCTATAAATACTTTTTAAACACTTAAAATGCAAAAGGAGGGGAAGAAATGGCTCAAAAAAGGATTCTAATGCTGGTAGGTGACTTTGTGGAAGACTATGAAGCTATGGTACCTTATCAAATGCTCCTTATGGTAGGTCACCAGGTAGATACAGTCTGTCCTGGCAAAAAACCAGGCGAAACAGTAAAAACCGCAGTGCACGACTTTGAAGGAGACCAGACCTATACCGAAAAACGGGGACACAACTTTGCCATTACTTCTGACTTTGAGAAAATCAATCCAGAAGATTACGATGGCCTGGTTATTCCTGGCGGAAGAGCTCCTGAATACTTGCGTTTAAACCCAAGACTCATTGAAATAGTTAAACACTTTGCTGCCAACAACAAACCCATTGCCTCCATCTGCCATGGCCAACAAATTCTGGTAGCTGCTGATGTTATTAAAGACAAACTCTGCACTGCCTATCCAGCAGTCATGCCAGATATTTTAAGAGCTGGCGCCAAATGGGGAGAAGTAAATGAAACCTTTAGCAATGCTTACGTAGATGGCAATATTGTCACAGCCCCAGCCTGGCCAGCCCATCCTGAATGGATGAGGAAATTCTTAGAACTTCTGGGAAGTAAGATAGAAGCCTAATTCCAATAGGTAAATCAGAGGGCAAGTTGCTTTACTTTTAAAGGTAATTTGCCCCAAAAGAAACAATAAAATATATCCAGTAAATTCAAATAATTTTAATTAGTTACATTCTGATTCTTTTAACAATTCCACTTCAAATAAATAAAAACGCCCCTGGTTTCTCCAGGGGCGTTAAAAGTAAGACCTTTAAAATCCAGAAGAAGATTAACCCACAACTTCTCCCATCTTGAATATGGGTAGATACATACTAACAACCAGGCCTCCCACCACCGTACCCAGGAAGACAATCATTACTGGCTCTAAAGGAGAAATAAGTACTATTCGCCAGATCTCCTTTCCCCTCTTGACTTTTTATAACCTTAGTATATACTTCTTGTAACAACAAATTCAACCTGAGGAACAAAAAATGATAACAAGAGTATTTAAAAGCGGCAACTCGCAAGCCGTTAGAATACCAAAAAAATACAGACTCAAAGGCACAAAGACCTTTATAAGAAAGGAGAAAAACAAAATAATAATAACGCCTGTTGAAAACCAATGGGATGAATTGTTTGAAGAACTTGAGAAATTAGATCAACAAGACTTCCTAAAAAACAGAAGCCAACCAGGACCTCAAGAAAGAGAGCTTTTCTAAGATGATTTACATGCTCGATACAATTATATGTAGTTATATCATTAGAAAACATCCAGTTCATATAAAGGAAAAACTAAAGCAGATATCCAGAGAAAACACAGTAACTCTATCCTCTATTGTTGTGTCAGAACTCTTTTATGGTGCCTACAAAAAAGACTCAAAAAAATTGATAAACCTTATTGAGCTATTTATTGACAGCTTTGAGATATACGAGTTTGGCATAGAAGCGGCTAAAGAATATGGCATACTAAGGTCAGAGCTTGAAACACAAGGCCTGCCAATTGGTGCATATGATATGCAAATAGCAGCCCATGCAATATCCTTAGAAGCTATTCTGGTGACAAACAACGAGAAAGAGTTAGAAGGCTATGTAACATAAACTGTGTAAATCCTTTTTAAGGCAATGAGGGATGAGTTAGTAAGAGGTATTGAGAGAAGGTTAGAAGTAGGATATGCGAGCTTCCCTAGGGGGGCTTGGGGTTTGAGGCCTTAGAAAGGAGGATCTGATGTTTATTAATAAAGAAGCAATACTGAAGATGTATGAACAGGGGATGTTCAGGGATCAGAAGGACCTAGGTGAGGTTTTAAATTCAGTAGTTAAAGAGATTATAGAGACTATATATCAAGCTGAGCTAACAGAGACTTTGGGGTATCCAAGATACGACAAATCAAAGAAAGCTACAGAAAACTCAAGAAATGGTTATAATTCTAAAAGGGTAAAGTCTTCATTTGGTGAGATAGAATTAAAAGTTCCCAGGGATAGGAAAGGGGAATATGAGCCTCAAGTAGTAAAGAAGAGGCAAACAGATATAACAGGATTAGAATCAAAGGTTATTTCTATGTATGCTAAGGGGATGAGTACTAGAGATATACAAGAGCATTTGGAATCTATTTATGGAGTGGAATTTTCAGCAGAGAGTATAAGCAGGATAACAGAAAAGGTTTTAGAAAGGGCAGTAGAATGGCAAAATAGGCCTCTTAATTCTTTGTATGGCATAGTAGTTTTAGATGGTTTGTTTTATAAATTGCGTATAGAAGGGGTAGTAAAAGAGGTATGCGTGTATGCCATGATAGGCATAAATATGGAAGGGAAGAAGGAATGTCTAGGTTTATGGATACAGGAAAAGGAATCCGCTAAATTCTGGCTAACTGTTTTAAATGAGCTAAGAAACAGAGGAGTCAAAGATGTTTTGATTTTTAGCATAGATGGTTTACCAGGCCTTAGTGAGGCCATAAAAACAGTATTTCCACATTCAGAGATTCAAAGATGCATTGTCCATCAGGTAAGAAATTCTCTAAGATTTGCATCATATAAAGACAGAAAAGAATTAGCCAGGGATTTAAAGCAAATTTACTCAGCCCCTACTGAGGAAATGGGAAGGGTAGAACTAAACCATTTTGAGGAAAAATGGGGCCATAAATATCCCCATGTAATAAAGTCCTGGAGGAGAAACTGGGATGAATTAAGTACGTTATTTAAGTATCCTCCAGAAATAAGGAGGCTGATATACACCACAAATCCCATAGAGAGCTTTAATAGTAAACTAAAAAGAGTAACAAAAAATAAGGGAGTTTTTCCCACTCAAGACTCCCTGTTTAAGATCCTCTATCTAGCTATAGAGGACATATCTAAAAAATGGACTGGTACTATAAAGAATTGGTCAAAAATCTATCCTCAGCTCTATATCTATTTTGAGGATAGAATTAATCTTGCTTTAAATCCTAATTTAAACCAAAATACGGATTTACACAAATAATGTTACAGACTCTTCCAGGCAGCACGTGCAAGAGCTAGAGGCTATCGTAATGTGGAGAACTTCATAACCATGATCTATCTCATTGCAGCCCCAATTCAGGCTCTGCTCCAAACAGAAATTCCACAGTAAACGTCGAAGAGCCAAAAAACATCCCCTGTATACAAGTAGGCAAGCAGGTTATATCCCAACTCCAGACATGATTTGGTCCTGTGGTTCTATAGTGTTTGGATATAGAATATGTCTTGGGCTTAAACTTGCCTCTATGGGTCAATTTCCTTGCTTCCCTAAGAACTTGGTAAAAGGTGCTCTCTGAATCCTATGTATATTTCTATATCAGCCAACATTGGAACTATCTTACAAGGGGGTAACTCTCTAAAATCCTTTGAATGACAAGTATCTAAAACCTTCTGCTTCTCTTGTTTAGATAAACTTATTAGCTGGACTTCTTAAAACATTCTCTATCATTGTCCTTATTCTTTCTGTTTAAACTCTATCTTTCGTCCTCTTGCTCCACAAGATATCCTCCATTTTTTTTAAGTACCAATAGAGACATGGTCTCTGCTATGGTCTTGTCTTTCTTTTTAAACTTATTATTTCCTGCAAAATACAGCTAACTCTATCTTATTCTCATTGAGTCACTTTGAAATTGAAAGAGAAGATTAATTTTTCCTCTGCTGTAATTTTTTTATTCATAGAATATCCTTTTTGAGCTTTCATTTTCCACTTTATCACTGTAGTATATGGAATTCCATTCTCCCTTGCAATATCAGCAATTGTCTTTGATGAGGCAAAAATTTGTTTAAGTACACTTTCTTTAATATTATCAGGATATACCATAAAAAAATCTCCTACCGCCCAGGTTGAAATTTCCCCTTCCCCCTAGGGAGAAGGATAACAAAACAAGAAAGCTAATTATACCCTTATCTTAAACTAGCCCAGGCGACATCTTTCCTGACATAGTGGGAGACGGATACTTAGAAAATACAAAATCTAAAATACAAAAAAATAATGAGTCTGATATATGGATAAAATGGTTGTGTGTACATATTTTTGTATAAAAATGGCTTGAAGTTATAAAAGAAAAGAGCTATAATTTCTTGGAAAGAAAAAAATAATCATGGCTCAAGAAAAAATGTACAATGAAGATAAGTTAAAAGTAAGGCTAAAGATGTGGCTCTACCACGTACCTTTTCTTCTTGAGGAAATGAATTTTTACAAAATTTTGAATTTACTTAATATTTTTCCGTACGAACAATTTTAATTTTGAATTTTTCAGAAAATTTTTTATTTTGGATTAAAATTATTTTGTAGAAGAAATAAATTATAATTTCAGCATAAAAACAAACCAAATATCAAAGGAGATGAAATGAGCATTACACCAAAGGGTTTAAGTATTCAATCACTTTATAAAGATTATCGAGATAACAAATTAATGGTAAACAGAAAATATCAAAGAAAACTTGTTTGGACATTAGAAGAAAAAGAGAAGTTAATTAATACTATTTTGCAAGGATATCCAATACCATTATTCCTTTTTGCTGAAAGAAAAAATCCGCACGGAAATATCTATTACGAAATAATTGATGGATTACAACGTCTTAATGCAATTTTTGAATTTATTGAGAATAATTTTTCCTATAAAAATAAATATTTTGATATTGAGCAACTCGCAAGAACTAAACAGCTGGCTAAAGAGGGTATGATTCAACCTATTAATGATTCTGAAAAAAAATTAAGTGGGGATCAATGTGCAGATTTTCTGGATTATCAATTAGCAGTAACTATCTTTCCTGCAATATCAGATAATGTGACATCTGAAGTATTTAATAGAATTAATTCAGGAGGAAAACAATTAAGTAATCAGGAAAGGAGACAAGCTGGAGTCTTAACACCTTTTGGAGATTTGGTTAGAAAGATAGCTTCTGAGATAAGAGGTGACGTTTCTCCGGAAATTTTGAGTTTGCAAGATATGCCTACGATAAGTATTGAATCTGCTAAACAAAAATTAAATTATGGCTTAGCAGCAGAAGATACTTTATGGTGTAAACAAGGAATTTTATGGGCAAGGGGATTGCGAGATAGTGAAGATGAAGAAATTATAGCTGATATTTTAGCTTCTATACTTCTTGAAAGGCCTTTTAATAGGAGTAGAGAAATGCTTGATGAATTATATTCTGATACTGAATTAAGTAGAACAATAAATTCTAGTTTATCCTCTTATGGGGCAGAAAAACTATTTAATGAAGTAAAAGAAATTTTTTCAATTTTTAATAATATATTTGAAAGTGAGTCTAAATACTTCTTTAGAGATACAGTTATGGGCGCAAATCGCAATCCTGCAAAAGCATCATTCTACACTGTGTTTATGGCATTATTTGAGTTAATAGTTAAAGAAGGAAAAAGTCCAGATAATTTTTCAGGCATTGTTAATGCCTTGCAAGGATTACAATCAAAGTTAACTACCACTGGCCATTATATAAAAGCAGATGATAGAATTAAAAATATTAATTTAACGAAGGGATTGATTTCAAACTTTTTTGTAAAAAAAGAACCACCAATACTTGGACAAGGTCCAAGTTTAACAATTGATCTAATTAATTCACTTCGTAGGTCTAAAATTGAGACTCCCCGCTATGAGTTTAAACAAGGTATTTTAAATCTCAATGACGATAAAAGTCAGAATAACGGAATGTTAGAAAAAATTGTTAATACAATTTGTGCTATTGCTAATTTAGGTAGAGATTCTGAAGGATTTATATACATAGGCATTGCTGATAGTGAAAGAGATGCATATCGTATTAAAGAAATTTATGGAATTGAACCTTATAAGGTAAGTGAAAAATTCATAGTAGGTATTGACAGGGAATGCAAAAAATTAAAAATATCAATTGATGAATACGTAAAAAAAATAGTTGATTTCATTAATAACTCTAAACTTTCTAATCATACAAAATTGAAAGTTTTATCTCAAATTGATACAATTCTTTATAAAGAGTATACTGTTATTCGAATACGAATTCCGTCACAAAGTGAGCCTACCTATGTAGGTGATAAAATTTTCATCAGGAAAGGAAATTCTACTATTGAAGTGACAAAACCAAAAGATATAGTTACAATAGTTTCTTTGTTTGGTAATTAATGTTTTCAAAACAATGAAGTGGTTGTATTAATGTGGATATAATCTCTGAATTATTAAAAAAGTTGTTTGAGTTGGCCTACAAACAAAATGAAGATAAATAAGTCTTCAATCGAATAGTACTTTCAAAGACAACAAAGATTATTGTGTTTGATGAATGTATTAGAGTTTAAATGCGAAGTTTAAACTACAGGTTTTGTAGACCGAATGATGTTCACGCAGATAAAATTTGTTAACAAAGAACGTTTTCCAATCATTCAAAAAAATTCTATTTTATATTTTTCAATATTTATAAAAATTAGGCATAAATAAAGTAGGTTATGGTTAAGCATCAGTTCCTATCTATACTTTTCTTGAAATCGACATTCATTCGGAGATTTATATTAAATTTTTTATTTTCGTTTTTTAAGATAAAGGCAGCACCAGCATACAGCGTCAGGAACGCTAAATCGATATGTCAAAAATAGATAGCTTAATATCTCCTCAAAAAATATCCATCATTCGCTTATCCGAATAGATCCGAAAACAGAACGAATCATTATCTGCAATATTCTGAGACAGAAAATTGCAGACATAGCCGGCCCGGACAAAAATCACTGAACAAACAAAAATTACAAGAACCATACGACAGGTATATACTTCATCAGCGCCATTGATGAAAGTGCATTATTTGCCTCTCCCCTTTTCACTTTTTCTAATCCAATAAATAAAAACGCCCCTGGGTTCTCCAGGGGCGTTAAAAGTAAGTCCTTTAAAATCCAGAAGATTAACCCACAACTTCTCCCATCTTGAATATGGGTAGATACATACTAACAACCAGGCCACCAACCACCGTACCCAGGAAGACAATCATTACCGGCTCTAAAAGAGAGGTAAGGGTTTCTACTGCCACATCTACTTCATCATCATAAAAATCAGCAATCTTTTCCAGCATAGTATCCAAAGAACCTGTGGACTCACCTACAGAAATCATATGTATTACCATGGAAGGAAATACTCCTGTTTCATCCAGAGGTTCAGCAATGGTATTACCGCCAGAGATACTGGATTTAGCTTTCATAATTCCTTCTTCTACTACCTTGTTGCCACTGGTTTTGGCCACTATATCCAGGGCTTCCAGGATAGGCACTCCACTTCTAATCATGGTGCTTAAGGTTCTACTAAACTTGGCCACAGCTACTTTACGCAGCAAGTCTCCAAAAATGGGTAAGTTTAAAAAGACCTGATCAAAAAATAGCTTACCTTTTTCTGTGCGATAAATAAACTTAAATAAAATATAGGCTCCAACTACCCCTCCCACCATATACATAAACTTGGCCTTTACAAAGCGGCTCAAGTTGATAACCAATTGGGTGGGCAAGGGCAAAGCTCCTCCCATATCGGCAAACATGGACTCAAAGGTGGGAATAACATAAATCAGGATAACTGCTACTACAGCAATAGCTACAGTTACAACTACTGCGGGGTAAGTAAGTGCTCCCTTGACTCTAGACTTAAGTTTGGCTGCTTTTTCAATATATTCTGCCAGTCTAAGTAAAACCTCATCCAGAACACCACCAGCCTCACCTGCCTGCACCATATTGAGATATAAATCATCAAATACGTCTTTGTGCTTGGATAAAGCCATATAAAGAGAAGAGCCTGCTTCTACTTCATTTCTTACCTGATAGAGCTTTCTTCTGAGCTTGTTATTTTGGGTTTGCTCACACATAACCTGCAGGGCCTGGAGCATAGGAACACCGGCATTAATCAAGGTGGCAAACTGACGGCTAAAGATAACCATATCTCTGGTGGTTACCTTGCCTTCTAAAAAAGTTCCTTCAAACAGGTCCTTGGGCTTGGGTTTAATTTTAATATCTGTAAGGCCTTTATTCTTCAGGGCCATAAGAGCCAGGTCTATATTGGGCGCATCAAAATCTCCCTTGACCCTTCTTCCAGCCCTGTTTTTGGCCTTGTAAATAAATATTGGCATCCACTTCCCTCCCTGAATTAATAAGATAATTAGAAACCTTTAGTTAAACTCCTCTTTTAACCAATAAATTACCTTTCTGTCTGCTGGTAAAAATATCTCTGGATTTAAATCAAGCACAAATTCCCACTTCACCACCTGACCTTCTTTTGCCTCTACTATTCCCTGCCATTTTTTAACTATGTAAAAATAAAGCTCTACTTCAAACTTAGAATATTTGTGCCTTAACACTTTCCAGAAGTAAAACTCAAGGGGATTTATCCCCAGTTCTTCCTGGAATTCTCTGGCCAAAGCTGCTTCTAAACCTTCCTGCTCCTGCACCTTACCCCCAGGGAATTCCCAAAAATGGGCAAACTCTTTACCTGCCTGCCTTTTGGCAATCAATACTTTATTATTTTGCAATAATATCCCGGCTACAACTTTCAACATAATTTCCCAAAACTAAAACAATCTAACTTGTGATTATAACTAAAATTTTAACCAGCCTCAAGATAAAAAGTTAAAAAATAAAAGCAACTTCGTATTTTTAGTTATTACTTTAAAAATAAGCCTCTTTTTTTATTTAACAACTTAAAAATGTTAAAATTTTTTTAGACAAAGAAACCTGGAAAAATTAAAATATTTATTGATGCACTAAAAAATATATGTAATTTTAAGATTAAAAAAAATATTTTATTTTTTTAATAATTAAAACCCAAAAAATAAAGGAGGTGAGAATGATGCGTAAATTATACGTATGGCTAGTAGTTTTGTTAATGTTTATTTTAAGTGGATGTATGGAAAAACTTGTAGAGCCAAGTGCTAAAACAGAAAACAAAATGGAGGAATTATTACCTCCCTATCACGGCCCTAAAGCCAAGGTTGCTGTGGCCAGGTTTGAGTGGGCAGTGGGGGAAAGCGGGGGCAAAACCACTACCATTAGTGGACCTATGGGAAGTTTTGCCATCAAAGAAACGCCTGAACAGTCTGGATATGGAAAGGCCCTAAGGGATATGCTCACCACTGCTATGGTCCAAAGTAAAAGATTTAAGGTCCTGGAAAGACAAAATCTAGATGTCCTGGCCAAGGAAATTCAATTGCAACAAAAGGGCTGGACCGATAAAAGCGGTATAAAAAAAGGAAAATTTAAAGGTGCTGATCTTATTATTGTAGCTGCTGTAACCGGCTGGGAGCCTGGCACCTCTGGTGGCGGAGGTAGCTTATTTGGTGATTATGGGAAATGGTTTCAAAGTGTAAAAGGAAGTTTCAAAAAATCTTCTATGGCTATGGATATTAGAATTATTGATGCTAACACTACAGAAATTTTGGCAGCTACAACTGTAAAAGGTGAATCAAAAGATGTTAATATTGGCAGTGCCTTAAATGTACTTACAGGTGGAGGCTCCATGGGATGAGAATTGGGTGCTTTTGCCAAAACTCCTATGGAAAAGGCCATTAGGACCTGTATTTACCAAGCAGTAAAATTTTTGGCTGAAGAGACCCCAAAAGAGTATTTTAAGTACTAAAATTAACCTTTAAAAAAGGCCTCAGCTTGCTGAGGCCTTTTTATTTGAGTCATCTCTAGTCCAAAACAATTTATTCAAAATTTCTAGTAAGCCAATAAACCACTTCTTCTTTAGCCTATCTATGGCTTGACATTCCCTATTTTTTTCCTCAATTAAACTGAAGTTTAAGGGATAATGTCCAATTCCCTGTTTATTTTTCAAGGGGATCTAAGTTTAACCATTAACCCAGGGGTTTTTATGAGTAGTGATGAACCGTTAATTAAAGAAAAGGTATTAGTGCCCGAAAGTATGGCACCTACTTAGCGTAACCTTTAACCATAAGGAGGGAAGACCATTGAAAAAAAGATCTGTGGAGTTCATCTTGTCTTAGAGGTAAAGGATTGTCCCTTTGACATCCTGGATAACGAAAAACTCATCCGCGAAGCCCTCACCCAAGCTTCCAAACAGTCCATGTCCACGCTTTTAAACCTAACCGGTCACAAATTTCATCCCATGGGAGTAACAGCTCTGGCCCTGTTAGCTGAATCCCATATTTCCATTCATACCTGGCCAGAATTAGGCTATGCAGCCATAGATATCTTCACCTGTGGGGAACATTCTGATCCCCATAAGGCCTGCGAATTCTTAGTACACTTTCTAAAAGCCAAAGATTATGATTTAATTACTATTCCTCGGGGGAACAAAGTAAAAAAAGATAATTACTTTCCAAACTTAGAACAAGAGGGTTGCTCAGCATGTCAGGCCAGAAGAAACTAGACTATTTTTCCGAGGTCATCACAGGTGGAGATATTTTTCTGCATGCAGCAGAAGATATACTCTGTCTAGAAAAAACCAGATATCAACAGCTGGCTCTAATCAAATCGCCTCTTTTAGGAAGGGTGCTGCTTTTAGACAATATCTGCCAAATAAGTGAAGCTGATGAGTTTATTTATCACGAACTACTGGTGCATCTACCCTGCCTTTATCACGCCAATCCCCAAAAAGTACTTATCCTGGGTGGAGGGGATGGATGTGCACTAAGGGAGGCTTTGCGCTGGCAAAGTGTAAAAGAAGTGGTTCTGGTGGATATTGATAAACAAGTGATAGAATGTGCTAAATCCTATTTAAGCGATTTAAACCAAAATTCTTTAGAACATCCCAAAGCCAAAATTATAATTCAAGATGCCTTTAAATTTATTAAAGAAAATCAAACTCTCTGGGATGTAATAATCTGTGACCTTTCAGATCCCATAGAAAAAGGGCCTTCGCTGGCTCTTTTTACAGTGGAATTTTTCTCTCAACTAAAACAGATACTTTCTCCTGAGGGAATTATCAGTGTTCAGTCAGGACCAGCAGCCCCTCCTGATCACTATTGCTTCACCCGGGTAGCCCATACCCTAAAACAGGTATTCCCTTATTTTAAGGCTTGTCTCTGTTTTTGCCAGAGTTATTTAACTCCTCTAGGATTTTCTCTAGTTTCCTTAAAGGAGTTTAAAGCGTTTTCAGCAAAACAAATAGATACCTTAATCAACGAACAAATAAAGGGCGAGTTAAAGTTTCTGGATTCAGAAACCTTTTTTAGCTCTACCATACTTCCCAAGTATCTTAAGCAAGCCTTAAAAGAAGAAAAAACCGTCTATTCCCTAAAAAATCAACCCAACTGGTTCTCTACTAACCCAACATAAAAAACCAATCTTAAAACAGGTAGGAAATTAAAAAATTTCCTACCTGTTTTTCCTAATGCTCGTATTTTAAGTTGGTATATTGTAATATTAAACAATCTTTTTAAACCTTTTTATAGGAAAAAGTGTATATCTAAGAGTTAAACACTTATTTAGAAAGGAATTATAAAACAAATATATAAATTCTTTTATTATATTTTTACATTGACCAGGTCTGGATATAGTTATGTCTTATTAAATTCTTATAAGAAATAGTTTTTTATGTTACTTGTATCACAATCACGTTAATCAACTAGTTCATTAGCTATAAGTTCAGCCTGTTTTAAAACTGTTTCTGTTGCAAGTTTCTGCATATCCGGCGGATAGCCATATTGTCTCAAAGTTCTCTTTACTATTACCCGTAATTTTGCCCGTGCACTCTCCCTTATTGTCCAATCTATCGATGTATTCTTCTTAACCCTATCATGCAAAACAGCTGCCAGTTCTTTAAGCTTTTCTTTACCCATAAGCTCCCTTGCACTTTCATTATCAGCAACTGCACAATAAAAAGCGTATTCATAATCTGTCAGCCCCATCTCTTTTGGCTCTTTATCACTTTCTTTTATTTCTTTTGCAAGCTCTATAAGCTCATTTATAACTTCAGCGGCTGTCAAAAGTTTGTTGTTGTACTTTTTGATTAACTCTTCCAATGTTTTCATCAGAGATTTGCTTTTCACCAGATTAATTTTCATTCGCCCCTTAATTTCATCATTTATAAGCTTTTTCAATGTTTCTATTGCCAGGTTTTTGTGTTTTAACTTCCTTATTTCTTCTAAAAATTCATCAGATAATATTGAAATTTCAGGCTTTTTCAACCCTGCTGCATCAAATATATCAATAACACCATTTACAACTATTGCTTTATCTACAATTTGCTTTATAGCTGTCTCAAAGCTACCACCCTTACTTTCTTTGTCCGTATCAAACTTTATAAGCCTTGATTTAACAGCCTGGAAAAATGCCACTTCCTCTTTTACATTCATTGCTTCAGGATGGGGCACAGCTATTGCAAAGGCTTTTGACAGTGCAGTAACAGCATCAATAAATCTGTTTCTGCCATTTTCAAGCCCAAGTACAAAATCTTCTGCTTCAAGGATAATATTTAGCTTTTGTGAAGTATCCGCATGAAAATATCTTTGATATTCAAAACCGTAGAACATATCTCTGACAACTTCCAATTTCTCGAGCATTACTTTTACGGCATCTTCCTGCAGTTTAGCCGGTTCACCTTTTCCACCACTTTCAGCATAAAAAGATAACGCTGCTTTTAAATCAGAAGCGATACCTATGTAGTCAACTATAAGCCCACCTGTTTTATCTTTGTAAACCCTGTTTACCCTTGCAATTGCCTGCATTAATGTATGACCTTTCATCGGCTTATCAATATACATGGTATGAAGACAAGGCACATCAAAGCCTGTTAGCCACATATCAACAACAATTACAAGCTTAAGTTCATCTTCCGGGTCTTTAAATCTATCTGCAAGAATCCTTCTTTCTTCTTTTGTCAGGTAAAATCTTGATATTTCCGGTTCATCTGATGAAGATGTTGTCATTACAACCTTTATTTGTCCTTTTTTTAGTTCTGGACTATGCCATCCCGGACGAAGTTGTACAATTTCATCATAAAGTTCGGTAGCAATCTTTCTGGTCATTGTCACAATCATCCCTTTACCGTCCAAGGTTTCAAGACGGCTTTCGAAATGATTGACTATATCTTTTGCCACCTCTTTTAATCTTGACCTGGCGCCTACCAATGCTTCAAGTTTTGCCCATTTTGCCCTTTCTTTTTCTACTTCTGATAAGCCTTCTTCATCTAATTCTTTTTCATACTCCTCAATCAGCTTTTTCCCTTCTTCAGTAAGATTGATTCTTACAAGCCTGCTTTCATAATAAATCGGAACAGTTGCTCCATCTTCCACAGCATTTGCAATATCGTAGATATCAATATAATTTCCAAAAACGGCAGGGGTATTTCTGTCAGTTTTTTCAATCGGTGTTCCTGTAAAGGCTATATAGGTTGCATTTGGTAAGGCATCTCTTAAATATTTTGCAAAACCGTATTTAATATCTCCTGTTTCTTTATCGACTTTTGCCTTAAATCCATACTGGGTTCTGTGTGCTTCATCAACAATGACAATAATATTGTCCCTATCCGAAAGGGTTTCATAGATATTACCCTCATCAGGCCAGAATTTGTGAATAGTTGTAAAAACCACGCCCCCGGCATCCACCTTTAAAAGCTCTTTTAAATGCTGTCTGCTGGTGGCTTGAACAGGCTCCTGCCTTAAAATTTGTGTAGCTGATGCAAAAGTGTCAAAGAGCTGGTCGTCAAGGTCGTTTCTATCGGTGATTACAACAATTGTTGGGTTATTGATGGTTTGTATGATTTTCCCGGCATAAAATAGCATTGACAGTGATTTACCAGAGCCCTGCGTATGCCAGACCACACCGGCCTTTTTGTCCCCTTTAGGTTGATTCTTTACATCAGGCAGCCCATAGGTAAGAGGTTCTTCTTTTACGACATTATTTTTTTTGCCTATCGCTCTGATTGTTGATTCTATAGCTTTATTTACTGCATAGTATTGATGATAGCCTGCTATTTTCTTTGTGGTTTGAACAATGGTTTGTCCACGCTCATCTTCTTTCTTTGCCTTTTCAAACAGAATGAAATATCTGATATAATCAACAAGTGTTTCTTTGTTTAAAAGTCCCTTTATCAAAGTTTCAAGCTGACTTACAAGGTGTGACGCTTCCTTTTTCCCATCTGCTGTTTTCCAGTACATAAACCGGTCGTATCCTGCTGACAGGCTGCCCATTTTTGCTTCAAGCCCATCGGATATGACTAAAATCTCATTCCAGGTAAAAAGAGATGGTATGGTTTGCTTATAGGTTTGAATCTGGTTGAAGGCAGATTTTATAGTGGCGTCTTCAAGGGCAGGATTTTTTAGCTCCATCACCACAAGAGGAAGCCCGTTGATAAAAATAACAATATCAGGCCTTTTATTTTTATGATTTTCTATAACTGTAAATTGATTAACTACCAAAAAATCGTTATTTTCAGGAATTTTAAAATCAACAAGCCATACAATATCGCCTCTTTCTGTTCCGTCTTTGCGGTAAGTTACTTTTATCCCTTCTGTTAGCATTCTGTGGAATATTTCGTTATTTGCTATTAAATCTGGTGTGTGGATTTGTGTTAGTTGTTTTATAGCATCATCTATTGCATTCTGAGGTATGTTTGTGTTTATCCTTTCTAAAGCAGCTTTTAACCTATCGAATAAAATCACATCTTCAAATGATTTTCTCAGTGGATTCTCCCCGTCTGGTGCAATGTCTCCACCAAAAAGATAATCGTAACCCTGGGATTTTAAAAGGTCTATTGTTAAGTTTTCAATTTCTGTTTCAGAAATTGAATTATGAAGGCTGAATTTTGAAGTATGAAAATTATTGTTTTTTTCCATTTTTTAGTCCTTTTTTTGTGTTAACAATAATTTTTGTAATTATGGATATAATTTCATTAGTTTCTTTTATAAGATATGATAAATCTTCATTATCTAAAATCTTAGAAGCTTTCAATAATTTAAGCCAATATAAACTCTCTCTGGCTTCTTTTTGTGCAATACTGTATTTATGTATAAAATCAGCTTTACTTTCTCCTGATTGGGCTTCTTGAATGTTTGCACCTATACTTGTTGCAGACCTTAAATACTGTTTTCCAATAATCCAGCCTGCACTATTTTTTTGAGACTGCAATTGATTATAAAGCTCAATTGCTTTAATCGCATACCTAAAAGACCTTTCACCTATATCAAAAACCTTCTCCCCCTTCATCCTTCACCCTTCATCCTTCATCCTTCATACTTCACCCTTCACCCTCACCTCCCCGCTCATAAGTTTTGGTAAGAGTGTATCTCTTAAATTTTCAAGGGTTTGGATTTGTTCTCTGTTTTGCTGATATTTATAAAATAATGGTTTTACAATTTCGTTAAATTTAAATAATGTTTGTTCATCTGGCTTTAAGATCATTATGTTTTTAATTCCATCGTTGGTTATATCTGGTTGAACTGAACCACTTACCAAAGAATCTTTTATTTCTTGAAATTCTTTAGTTAAGATAAAACACCAGATATAATAATGGCTTAATTCATTTGTTTTTAAGCCAGAAAATCCAGTTGAAAGAATATATCTATTTGTATCTGAATAATCATCAAACATTAAAAGTTTTCTAACTCCACCTTTTTTAGCAAACCAAACCGAAAATTTTACTGGTTGCATATTAGCTCTTGAAGGTCTATTTTCATAAGTTATTTTAGTTCCACCTGTAATATTTGTATCTTGGACATCTCCAGTCGCTAAATAAATTTTTTCACCTTCAAATCTTTTTATTCCACTACTTATTATTGTTGATAATTCACTATCTCCTAACTTAACCTCTTCCCAATCCTCTTTTGCGTCTTCTATAAACCATTTTCTAAAAAGGGTTTCAGCCATTTGTTCAAGGGTTTGATTCTGGCGATGGAGAAGGTCTATCTTATCATCAAGAGATGAAAGCACAGAGGCTATAGCTTTTTGCTCAGGAAGAGGTGGAAGAAGGATTTCTTGAGAATAAGCGGTGTTTCTATTTAAACCCGGAACGGCACTATCTTCATTTAGTTCATCTAATTTCAAATTTACGAGTGAATAATAAATAAAATCAAAATCATAGTTTTTGTCTGGAAGAATATAGTAGCAAGTATCTATAGGATAAAAAGGAATTTTTGATTTATATACTTTACCTATAGTTCCTTTTCTACCAACAATGATCCCTTTTGAATTTACTAAAGCCTCATTATGCCATCCTGTAATACCTGCAGAGCTATATACAGGAATATCTCCTCTTATTCGTTTTTTTTCAGGTAAGGATTTCCCATAATTAAAAACAGTCACTTCCCCCAACTTAACCCTTTTCCATCCTTCAGGTATTTTTTCACTCATAGCTTTTCCTCTTTTAAAACATAATATACACTTCTACCTTTCTTTTAGTAATTTTTTTATTATCTAATAAATACAACAATATTTTATTCTCTTCTGTAGGTAATCGGTCGTAATTGTTCGTAATCACCCGTAATCGTCCGTAATCTGACAAAATCGAACGTGATTTTAAGTTTAAGCTTTCTGTTTTCTGGTTGTTGTAAAACCTTTTCTAACTTCATCCTTCATCCTTCAAACGCTATGAAATTCATTATAAGTTTTATTAATTGCTCTTTTTGCCCTGGGGGGCTTGCTGCTACAAGATAGCATAAGGCAGTTAATGTGTTGCTGTTGAATTTTTTAAATAGTTCTTCTTTTGATAGATTTTCATATAAAAATTTTAAGAAGAGCAAAGCCCCAATTCTTTTATTTCCATCAACAAATGGGTGATTTTTAATAATTAAGTAAAGCAGATTTGCTGCTTTTTCTTCAAAGGATGGATAAAGTTCTTTGCCTGAAAAACTTTGATAAATGTTATTTAATGCACTTTCAAAAAGCCCTCTGTCTCTTTCTATTCCAAAAATTTCTGATGCTTCTTTTCGCTCAATGAGATATTTTTTTAATTCCAGTATTGCTTGTTTTGCCTCGTTATAGCTTATCTTTTTCTCTCTTTTCTCGTAATTTTTGCATCTATCTTTCCTGTGTCATATTCTTCAATCCACTTCCAGACAAGAGCATATTTTTCAATAATCTCAAGCAATCCCTTTGCCTCAGAAGCTGTAAGTGCAGGTGTGTTAATGTTTTCTTTTATAAATTTAATTGTATCTTCAAGTTCTTTGAGTTTTTCTTGTGTGAGTTTTTTTCATTTATCGCATAGCCTTTTATGAGGTAGTTTTTCAAAACATTTGTAGCCCAGATTCTAAACTGGGTAGCTTTTTTTGAGTTTACACGATAACCAACAGATATTATTACATCAAGATTAAAATATTCAATTGTCCTTTTAACTTTTCTTTTTCCCTCTGTTTGAACTGTTGCAAATTTTGCAACAGTTGACCCCCTATTTAATTCTCCGGATTCAAAAATATTTTTAATGTGTCTTGAAATAACAGATTTATCTTTGTCAAAAAGTGTTGAAATTTGATTAAGGTTTAACCATATTGTTTCCTTCTCTAATCTGACTTCAACTTTTTTATCTTTGTCTTCAAAAATGACAAGTTGATTTTCACTATTCATCCTTCATCCTTCATCTTTTATCCTTCACACTTCATACTTCATCCTTCATCCTTCATCTTTCCTCATTTCTATTTTTTTCAAATTTTCCAGTATTAACTTATTGAGCCTTTCTTCCTCTTTTAACTGCTCTAAAAACTCGGCTTTTAGCTTTGTAAACCTTTCTTCAAAATCAAAATCATCTTCTTCAGCAAGCCCCACATAGCGACCGGGTGTTAATACATAATCAAGCTCTCTGACTTCCTCTATGGTAGCAGATTTGCAAAATCCCTTTATATCTTCATAACTTTCATCTTCCTTTTGCCATTTGTGATAGATGTCTGCAATCTTTCTTATCTCTTCCTTTGTTTTGGGTTATTTTGCGCTATTTTTGACTCAATGTATATATAACTCTTTTTTATCTCTACAAAAAACCACTAAAATTCTCAATTAAAAATTAACAAATCTCTTCTTACTGTGAGTTTAAAAGCCTTCCTCTTACCTTTAATTTGAACTGTTTCCATTTTGGAAACGGTTGAATCTAATTCTAATTCACAAAAATCAAAAATATTTTTAATATAATTTTATATAGCTTCTTTTTGAACATCAAATAAATAAGCCATTTGATTTAAGCTAAGCCAAATTTCTCCTTCTGTTAGCTGAATCTCTATCTTCAAAAATTATAAGCTTATTTTCATCTTTCATTGCTTAATCTTCCGTCGTTATTTTAACTTTACCTGGGTTTCTAATCTCAAAATAATCTTCTCCTGCCAAGCCTATGTATCTTCTAAGTATCAAACCCCATATTTTTTATCCCTCCTTAGCCCCCTGAATAAACTTGAGCTAATGACCTCCATTGCTTAATCTACTACTTTTAGCTAAAATCGAATCACTAACTCAAGTTTATTTAAAAAGGATTTTTCTATGGAATATAAATTAGAATTGATAAATACCACTGAAACTACTGGTTTTTTTGCTGCCACTCCTATCAAAGAGCTTTCTTTGACAGAATGTCTAAATTATCTTCTAAAGCATCCTCTAGATACTTTTATGCGCAAGCATATAATTCACAAATTAGGTTCTTTAACAATAGAAGAGATAGAAAAAAAATTAGAGAGCTTTTCTCCCCTGCCTCTACCTTTACAATCTCTGGCTTATGAGCTTTCTTTATTATCTCCCAAATTTAAAAAACTGGAAAAATTCTTTCCATCTACTGACCTGAAAAGCCTTCAACAACATACTCCTTTGATTATCAGCCGGGTGTTAAGCAAGCCCGCACAAAGCTTACACCAGCAATGGCTAAAAATCTTTGAACAAAATTTAATCCACCACCAACCTTTGCCTTTAAGAGAAAAAATTAATCTTCCTTCTCCTATAAAACTCAACCCAATCAATCCCCAAGTATCTTCTTTGGCCAAAATTCATTCTCAAATTGCTGTTAAATCCTTTTCTCCCACACCACTACCTTCTAGTTATGAATTGGCTAAAAAAGCCTATAAAATCCTCCAGAGCAAAAACATCTTTGCTAGCATTGAAATGCGCCACCAAAGCTCCTTAAGCCCCATTGGGTTGCTTAGACAGTGGAAACTAATGCGTCAGGTTAATACTCCATCTCTAAACTATTCTCTTAATTCTTTGCAAACCAGCTATGGTAGAGGATTTAACCTGGATCAAGCCAGGGTAGGACTTTATATGGAGATAGTGGAAAGGTTTTCTTCTTTTGCCAGCATAAAGGATAATCAAGTCCTGGACTTAAAAGAACCTAAGCCAATCTATATTGGAACTTATTCTAACCTTAAAAAACAAGAGCTTAACTGTCTTTCACCTCAAAAACTAGGTCTGGATTTTACTTACCAGGAAGAACCTCTGCACTGGATTTATGGAGAGCAGGTCCTTAGGCCAGAGCAAAGAGAAAAGATTTTAGTTCCTTTTCAGGTGGTCTATCTCTTCAGTAACTTAGATGAAATAGACCTCTTTGATGGATTGGGCTCCACAGGTCTGGCAGCTGGAGCTACTCTAGCTCAGGCTAAACTGGCTGCCTTATTAGAAGTAATAGAAAGGGACTCTGAAGCCCTGGGCTTTTACCTTCCTCAAAAATGTTTTCGCCTGAATCCTCAAAAAAGTGCATCAACTCCTTTTACCAGGTTATTGAGCAAACTGGAGCAAGCGGGAATCCAGGAGACCTTTCAAGACTTAACCTCTGAACTGGGAATACCCTGTTACAAGGCCTTTGTAGAAACTTTAGAAGGTGAAATCTTTAAAGGTACAGGTGCCAATTTAGATGCCCAAAAAGCCCTTGTTGCTGCCCTTACAGAAGTACCTTACCCCTTTCCCCATGGTCCTAAAACCCAAAACTGGCCTGCAAATCTCAAGGAAAAGACCCTGGAAGAGTTTCCCAACTATTGCCTGGGCAATATAGAAGCCAATCTATATCAATTGGAATATCTACTTACTGCCAATGGTTATCATCCCATATATGTAAATCTGACCAGACAAGATATAGGTTTACCTGTAGTAAAAGCTATAATTCCTGGTTTTGAATCTTTGTTGAGTTTTGATGAAACCACTACAATTAAGCCCAGAATGTGGGAACAATATTTAAAATTAAGTAAAAAGGATTTAATAGAGTAAAAATATCTTTACCAGAGCTTTAAAACATCTCCAGCAACTCTACGAAACCAGATTCAATGGCCTTCTTATCCTGATACTCTGCTACAATCTTACCTTCTTTAAACAAAAACAAACAATCGGCCAATCTTCTGGCTTGAGATAGACTATGGGAAACTACTAACAAAGTATAATTTTGTTTTAACTCTAAAATAAGTTCTTCTATCCTTTTCGAAGATTGAAAATCCAGAGAAGCAGTTGGCTCGTCTAGTAAAAGTATTTCTGGTTTTAAAGCCAGAGTTCTGGCCAAGCAAAGTCTTTGTTGCTGCCCTCCAGAAAGAATACTCGCCTCCATATGTAGGCGGTCCTTTACTTCTTCTAATAAATGTACTTTTTTTAAAGAATCCAGTAGTTGCCTTTCTCTTGTCTCTTTATCATAAGGAAATAAAAGTTTTAAAGGCAACAAGATATTATCAGCAATAGAGCCTGGCAATAAATTGGGTACTTGAAAAACCATACCTATTTTTCTGCGCAACAAACTAACATCTGTTTTCAAATTGTATATATCTATTTTTTTATTCTTAAATTTTATTATCACCCTACCAGATGTTTTAGCTCCAAGTTCTTCATTTAACCTATTCAAACTCCTAAGAAAAGTGGTTTTGCCACTTCCAGATGCTCCTATAAATACATTTATCCTATTAGGATAAAGTTTGAGATTTATATTTTTAACTATCTGCTTTCTATTAAACTCTATAGATAAGTCTTTTACTGTTACAATAGGCTCAAGATTCATTTTTTTATCCAGCGTTGTAAAGTATTGGCCAGCAGAAACAACATGGAAGTTAAGATCAGTAAAATAATACAACTGGCAAAACCCTTTTGCAAATCTTCTGGGCTACGAAATTCAGCTGCTGTGTAATAAATATAAAAGGGAAGGGCTTCAAACTTATCGGTTAATCCTTGAAACATGCCAGCATTGGCCACTACTCCAGTTAAAAGTATGACTGCAGTATCTTCCGCAGTTCTGCCCATAGCCAAAATAATTCCGCTTAAAATTCCTTTGCTTGCCTGGGGCAGTAAAACAAACCAAAAATTTTGCCAATAAGAAAAGCCCAGGCTTGGTCCTATAAGCCTTTGTTCTTCGCTTAAGGACAAAAACGCATTTTGTGTAGTTCGAATAATATAAGGCAAAACCAGTAAAGCCAGACAAAACCCTGCCAATAAAAGAGAAGTATTGGCTCTGGGGAAAATAGTCCTGCGCAAAAATAAAATCAAAACAAAACCAAAAAGTCCCATTACAATAGAAGGAATGCCAGCTAAAAGATCCAGGCAAAAATTAAAGATAGCTTTTAATCTTCCTTTTAAAAAAAAGGTTAAGTAAATTCCACAACCAATTCCCAAAGGAACAGAGATTAAAGTAGAAATAAAAACAAGCATAAAAGTACCTACCATAGCTGGCCAGATACCATCCCAAACAGGATATTTACCCACAATTGCCAGATAAATGGGAGCATCTCCCCAAAAAAGTGATTTATTTAAGGCCAGGATTCCTTTAGTAGCTAAAAAATAACCCAAGATAGCCAAGCCAGACAAAAGATAGCCAAGGCCACACCAAGAAAGCGCAGTAAACAATATCTCTTTTAACTTAATTTTTTGTTTTTCCATGAAGATAATAAAGTATAAGATTAGTACTTAAAGAAACCAAAAATAAAATTAAACCTGCTGTAAACACAGAATTATAGGCAGCACTTTGACTATCTGTAGCCACTACCAGGGCAATGTGGGCAGTTAAGGTGCGAATGGAATCAAACCAAGAAGAAGGAATTTGAGGAGCATTGCCTGCTAACATAAGAGAAATTAAAGTATCTCCCAAAGCTCGTCCAAACCCCAGTATTCCTGCAGCTAAAAAACAACCTTTAGTAGAAGGTAAAACTATATGTAGCAAAGCCTGTTTGGTATTTAAGCCAAGTCCAAGGTAAGTAAGTCTTAACCTATCTTGTAAAGGTTTTAAGCCTGTAATTAAGACAAGAACAATGGTAGGAAGTAAAAGCAAGGCCAAAGTAAGAGAAGCAGCTAAGAGACAAAATCCAGTACCGTAGGGAAAGCTTTTGCGTAAAAAGGGTACTAAAGAAAAGGCAGCCACAAAACCATAGACCACTGTAGGAACTCCAGCCATAAACTGCACAAGCCTGGATATGGGTTTAGTTAAAAACCTCGGGCCCAAGCCACACACAAAAAGGCTTATGCCTATCCCCAAGGGATAGGCAATTAGCATGGACAAAAAGGCAAGACATAAAGAGCCAATAAACATAGGAATGATGCCAAATTGACCCTGATAGGGCTGCCAGTGCAGGGAAAAAACCGCAACTATTTCTCCTCTTTGAATAATGGGCCAGGTAAAGTAAAGCAGAAACCCCAAAATAGCCATTACTACCCCTGCACAAAAAATAGCGCACAACTTTAAGCAAAAAATAAATCTCTGGTCTGCCTTACTCCCTGGCATTTTTCTTACTCTTTTACCTTTTACTTACTTAAAGGAATAAAACCATACTTTTGGACAATCTCTGCTCCTTCTTTGGATAAAATATAGTCAATAAAGGTTTTAACCAGTTTATTGGGCTCACCCTTGGTATTCATGTAAAGTTTACGTACCACCTTATACACACCGTTCTTAGCATTTTCCTGAGAAGGATAAACTCCATCAATTTCAAGGGGTTTTACAGTATTATCAATATGCCCAATACTTAAATAGCCTATTGCATTTTCATCTCTGGATATGGCTATTTTCATAGCCCCATTGGAAGGAATAATATTGGCTTTTTGAGCAATAACTCCTTTTTGTAAAAGCTTTTTCCAAAACACAGCTCTAGTGCCACTGGCTTCATCTCTGGTGTAAAGATGGATAGGATTATCTTTGCCGCCAACCTCTTTCCAATTTTGAATTTTACCAGCAAATATTTCTTGAATCTGTTTGGAAGTAAGAGAAGTTACAGGATTATCAGGATGCACACACACGGCCACCCCATCTATGGCAAAGGGAAAAGACTTAAGTCCATATTTTTTTATCTCTTCAGCGCTTAGAGCCCTACCGGTATTGCCAATATCTACCAAGCCCTCTCCAACCTTTTGCACTCCAACTCCAGAACCACCTCCTGTTACTGAAATCCTAATCTCAGGATTATAACTCATAATCCTTTTAGCTGCCTCTTTCATTACCGGTATATGAGCAGTACCACCAGCAATATCAATTGTACCCTTAAGGCCTTTAAAAGGTTTTAAATAATCACTCTCAGCCAAAGCATAACTACTAAAAACAAAAAAACCCAGTACCAATACTAAACAAGACAAAATCCTTTTCATGACCAGTCCCCTCCTTAATAATAAATAGTTATAAAAAATATTTATTAGATATCCAAATAAAACCTAAACATCTAATTCTATTTAATAATACTTTTTGTTGTTTTTGATTATGTTTATCAATAAGAAGAGGTGAGGAAGGAAAACTGCTAAATAAGAAGGGAAAATTTTAAGGGTTAAGAAACAACTAGTTGTAAAAAACTATATTCTCAAAGTAGCTACCAATCTTAAGGGATTTAATAAAAGCTCTAAACCATCCAGTATATTGGATACAACTATTTTACTTGTAAATAAAAGAGACGAACAAAGACCTTCTTTTTGCAAAACTGCTATACCCAGAGCAGATTTTTCCAACATAAGACAATCATTTGCTCCATTCCCAAAACATACACATTTTTCACGCCCAATTTTTTCAATATACTTTAACTTTTCCAAGTCTTGATTTTTCTTATCAATAATATGAATTGTAAAATCCAGTCCTTTAAACTGGGAACTAACGTTGTTATGGGTATCTGCAGTAATAATATGTATCTTTAAATCCTTAGACAAAATTTTAAACAAATCAATAACACCTGGAATAACTTTTCCATCCAGGGCAATAGTTCCATTATAATCTGTTATTAAGTGCTCTAAAACCAGTTTCTCTCTTCCTGGAATATCTAAAACCAGCATATTTTCCTCTTTGTTATATAAATGCAACTAAGATAAAACCTCTATACAATCACCTACTTTAATTGTTCCACCGTTTAATACCTTGGCAAAAATTCCTTCCTTGGGCATGACACAAAAGCCAACTGCATAAAAAATATTACATTTTTGATGACACTTTTTCCCAATCTGAGTTACTTCCAGAAGCACTTCCCCAATTTTAAGCTTACTGCCCAGGGGTAGTGAAGTTAAATCCAATCCTAAGGTAGTTATATTTTCAGCAAAATCTCCAGGCTTTAACTGGGGTAATTTGCGATGCATTTTTTCAATACTTTCCAAAGCCAACAAGCTAACCTGTCTATGCCAGGGACCAGCGTGGGCATCTCCTACCAATCCATGCTCTTCTTTAAGCAAGGCTTCCTGCACATTTTCCTTTTTAACTCCCTTTTGAGAAGCTATAGAAATAGCCACTATTTTTCTCTTAAGCATAAAATCACTCCTTTTTTCAAGCAAACTGAACCCTAAATAAAATAAAAGAGGAGGAAAGACTTACCTCTTTCCTCCTCTTGAAAAGACTGCTTTATCCCTTCAACCCTACCAAACCTTCTGGCGTTGTTCTTCCAGGGCTTTTTTCTGTTCTTCAAAGGAACTAAAACCTGCCTGATGCAAGGCATCCAAGACTGTCCTGTTCCAGTCCCAATTGGCGTAAATAACTGGCTTATGAAAAGTCCTTCTAAACTTATCCAGCTCTTGCCGATAAAAGCCTTCTTTCTCATCACCCAGGTTGGAATGTACCTGCTCATGCAATCTGGCCAGCTCTCCTTCGTACCATTCCAAAAGGTCCTTGGCTTCCGGGCATTTTTTTACAATATGCTCATAGCCATTTTCTTTGAGTAAGCCTCTTAATCTGGCCAGATGCTGCTCTTTCAGCCAGTTACCCAGATTTTCCAGTTCAATATTTTCTTTTTCAACCTCAGCAATATCAAATTTGGTTTGAGCATAAGTATCAGGTACTACTGAAGCAGAAACAATACCTGCAATACAGACCAGGCCTCTAATAATTTTACTATTAGATACGCCCTGACCACAAAAACCAACTTTTTTGCCATATTTTTGCCCAGTAAAAATGGTCACTAAAATAGCCCATACCACTGCAGGATCTTCTTCATCATAAATATGTCTTAATCTGGCATTGTCTCTATCTGTGCCCAAAACCAACTGGGTCATGTCATTGGAACCAATGGAAAAGCCATCAAATTCCTGAATAAACTGTTTAGCCAAAATGGCATTACTGGGAATTTCAGACATTAAAATAAGTTTTAAGCCATCTTCTCCAGACTTTAGCTGATGCACATCAGCCAAATAGCGTTTCATACTTCTAGCTTCTTCTAAGGTGCGCACAAAGGGAAGCATAAGTTGAAGGTTCTTCCCGCCATAAGCACCTCTGGCCAGTTTAAAGGCCTCTAGTTCCCAGTCATGAATTCCTCTGGAAACTCCTCTATACCCCAACATGGGATTGTCTTCGTGCTCTTCAAAAAGACTTCCTCCCACCAGGTTGCGATATTCATTACTCTTATAGTCAGTGGTTCTGTAAACAATGGGTTTTCCATAAAAGGCCATGGCAAAAAGGGCCAATCCCTGAGCCAGGGTTTGCACGTATAGTTCCTTACCTGTCCTGTATCCTTTTGCCTTGAGTATGGATTTAATCTTAGAGGGAAGCTCCCGTATCTCATCCATTTCTTTTTTAAGACCACTTTTAAGTGCAATCTCCTCTCGCAAGGACCTGATTTTTTCCTGCACTTCCAGTACATAAGGATCGCTTTTTATTTTTTGATAAATCTCTTCTACTTCCTCTGTAATCTCCTGTTTTCTCTGCTCCATCTCAGGTTCTTTACCCACTAAAGTGACCAGTTCTTCCTTATATCCTAAAATAGCAACTATATGCTCTTTTAAGTCTATGGAAGTTTTTAAAAGGTCCAAGTAGTTGGTGGCCTTGTCCAGATATTGATCCCATTTGTGATCCAGTTCCCTAATTTGACGATGAATGGCCAGCACTTCTTCTGTGCCTTTGCCTCCTTCTATTTCATTTAGTTCTTTAACTTTTTGTTTAAGACCAGTAATTATGCCCACATACTTCCGCAATTTTAAATCCAGACTTACAATACCACTGGCTAACTGTTCTTTAATAATTTTAGTTAATCTGTTTTCTAATTCTTCTAATTTTTTCTGGACAATTCCATTAAGTCTTCCTTGATCATAGGCTTCCAGGGCCAGGGGATGAACTCCAATATTGCCCAGCATAAACTCTGCTCTTAAAAGGCCCACTTCAAAATCTTCCACTTCCCTTAACCTGGATAAGAACATGGCCTGGCCCACATCAGCCAGGATAAGACCTACTTTAGTCTTGGTCGCAGGCAGCTTGCTGGTATCAATCTCTCCACCCACTTCCACTAAGGGGATAAGACCTCTATACACCTTGCCTCTTGAAGCATCTACAGTAACTTCCTGGCCATCTAAAGAACGCAGAACCTCCAGACGCTGAATTCCAATAATAGCAGGTATGCCCAGTTCTCTAGAAGTGATAGCAGCATGACTGGTATCTCCACCAGCATCAGCCAAAATAGCGGAAGCTATTCGCATCCCTGGAACCATGTCCGGATCTGTTCGCTCTGCAGCCAATACATCGCCTTTGGCAATTTTATTGAGTTCTAAAGCAGAGCGTAAGAACTTCACCACGCCCTGACCAGCTCCTCTAGATGCGCCATTACCTTCTAAAATCACTTCCACATTATTTAAAAACTTGGGGTCCACTTCTAAACGACGCATAAAAATGGTATGAGGATGTTTTTCCAGTTCTTCATTCCAGCGAGTTTCTGGCCTGGCCTGTACAAACCACAATCTATCATATTCATCTATACAAAATTCAGTGTCCATAATCATGCCGCCATAGGCCTTGCTAATGGCTCTAACGCCTTTGGCCACCATCTCAGCCTGAGCCAAAGACAAAGCCCAACGGCAAGCCATATCTTCAGGCACTTTTACCACCTTGGTTCCACTGCCACTTTCATCATACACTATCTTTTTATCTTTAAATCCCATGAAGCGAATAACCACTTCTTCGCCATCATCTCGTTGAAAAACATAAAATTTGTCAGGAGTAACCATACCACTTACAACAGCTTCACCAAGGCCATAACTGGCATCAATGGAAACCAGATCCTTACGCTCAGTACCTCTACAACCAGTGGCAGTATCTGCACTAAAGGCAGTACCTGAGACCACCGGGTTAATCATTCGCATGATACATACAGAAAGAGAGGTATTTTCAATGGCCCATTCCTTTTTGGCTTCCAGGGCAAGATTTTCATCTCCTGTGGCTTCAGCTTTAGCCAGGGCATCCAGAATAGCTTCTCGCCTATAGGTCATGCTGCGCAGATTATAAGCAGAAGCACAATCCCAGTGATAGGCCTCAACAACCTCATTTTCCCCTACAATATTCAAATAAGTATCCTGAAGACCAGCAAAAGCCTTTTTACGACTATCCTCTCCTGCAGCAGAAGAACGCACAGCTACAGGCACATTTTCTTCTCCAGCTTCTTTGCAAATATCTCTATAAGCCTGTCGAACTTCCTCTTCTACCTCCTTGGGCAAATCTACGGATAAAATAGCTACCTGAACCATTACAGAGCGTTTACGCAGTTGATCTATTCCTTCGGGAGAAGTAGCAAAACCATCTACCACATTGTTAATAAAAGTACGCAGTTTAACCTGAGAAGCATTGCGCTCAGGATGTTCTTTTATCTTTTTGGCCAGGTTGCGGACAAACTTACGCAAAAACTCTGGGTCCTTGTTTACTTCACTGTCATTCCAATCTATAGCATCATATTCTTTATCCACAACCCTTCTAATCACAGAAGCATTGACTTTGGTCTCATCCAAGAGTTTATGAAAGGCAACAGAAGAAATAGCTCTAAACTGAGGAGCTCTTACATTTTCAATGGTGCTAATAATAGCAGTGTTATAATTTTTACCTCCAACCAGAAGTTCAGCTTCCACGCCAATCTTTTTAATTTCTTCACCTGTAAGCACCAACTTCTGCTTTAAAGCTTCTATTTCAGAAGTAGAGACCTCAACTTTCAAAGTAGATTGTTCTTTTACTTTTACCTCTTTGGCCTCTTTAACCTCCCCCTTATCTCCTTTTTTCCCATTTCCTCTCCCCTAAAATTGATTTAATTAAGTGCTAACTCTTTAGCATATTAAACTTAAAAGCTACACCTCGTCAACAAAGGAAAAAACGCTTTTTTCTTTAAGAAAACTTTAAAATTAACTAAAAAGATTACTTTTAGACCAGAACAAAACTCAAAAATTACCTTTAGAAAAATAAAACCAGGTCCCTGAAGTTATCCTCTCTTCAAGGACCTGGCTTTATCAAAAGGAGGAACTTCTTATTTTCCTAGCAATTAATGGGCCACTTACTCTTCAATAGAAATATATAATAATTATAGATAGTTAAAAAATAAAATTTAAACTGAAAAAAATATTTAGTTAAAATTTTTATACTCTAAAAAGTGAGAAAACTGAAAAATAAGAGTTTCAGGAAAAAAAAGTTTAAAGGAGGTTCAATTTTTTTAACTCTTCCCACCTGGCCCAAATTTCTTTTTCAGGTAAAGCTCCTTTGCGGACAAAGTGAATGTTTTTATCCTCAAGGCGAAGAATTGTAGAAGCTTTGCCTCCTGCAGGTAATAAAGGAGTATCTAAAATAAAATCCACTTTATTAAGTACACTCAAAGATATTTGCTGCCACCTAATTTGAGGCGGCTCTCCACTTAAATTGGCGCTGGTGGCAACTAAAGGTAAATTAACCAGAGAAGCAAGTTCTCTGGCTTGAGGATGGGAACTTACTCGAATGCAAATCTCTTTTTTTCATTTTTAACCTGAGGACAAGGAAAGTCCAAAGAACTTTTTAAAAGCAAGGATAAGGGACCTGGCCAAAAGTCCCTGGCCAGAGGCTCTATCTTTTTATCCAAAAAAGCAACTTCTTTTACCTGCTCTATACTAGAGGCCATAAGGGGCACGGTTTTGTTCAAGGGTCTTTTTTTTATGGCAAAAAGGCGCAAAACAGAATTTAAAATAAAAGGGTTGGTACTTAACCCCCAAAAGGTCTCTGTAGGAATAAGACCTATTTCCCCAGCCTTGAGCCTGCTAGCTGCTTCTTCTATTTTCTCTGGAGATAAAATTTTTGCTCTGGTAAGGTTATTGCTATTATTTGACATAGTAAATAAAAAAAGGAAAATTTTGCCTACCTACTTTAAGGAGTATTCGATGAAAATCAAAGGAGAATACCAAAATCACCTCATTGCCAATCAGGGAAAAAATAAACAGCAAAGTAAAACTGACTTTGCCCAGTTTTTAGAAAAGGAACTGGAGGAAAGCAGTTCTTCTGCGCAGGCCAAGCCAGTATCCTCTATTACCCCCCTCAACCTTAACTTAAATAATCTTAAGTTTAACTTTATGCAAGAAATGGATAACCTCTTAAATTTATGGGAAGATTATACCCAGAAACTCAATAGTGAACAAGCTAACCTCAAAGAAATCTATGGGCTTTTAAGCACCCTTAAAGAAAAGGTTCAGCACCTTAAAAACAGCGGAGATTACCTAAACCAGCCCTCACCTCTTAAGGACATCTTAAACGAGCTGGAAGTATTAACCACTACAGAAGAAATAAAAATCAACAGAGGTGATTACACTTAAAAGGCTTCTTTAGAAAATAAAGGTTTATACAAGGGGCCCTGTGGTCTTAAGAAAGATTGCCAGAGGACTACTTTCTCCACAGGATAAGGGGCCCAGCTCTTTTGTTCCAAATTTTTCTTAAAATTCGTCCAGGGGTCCTGGGGTTCAAATTTTTTAACTCTTCCCAAAGTCAAATGGGCAACAAACTTTCTCCTTTCTGGAGGAAAACCCAGGGCTAAAAACTCTTTTTCCAGCTTTTCTACCAACTCACTTAACACTGGATGAACTTTAAAGCCCAGCCACATCACCCTTACTTGTTTTTGCGCATAAAAAAATCCCAAACCTTCCCACTCAAGTTCAAACCTGGGAAAATTTAAAGCAGAAAGCACTTCTTTAATAGCTGCTATTTTTTCCTCTTCCACTTCCCCTAAAAACTTTAAAGTAATATGATGATTACCCGGTGCAGGCCAGGAAATTCTGGAACGAAACTTGTGTTTCCACTCAGCTTGAATCTTTTTTATTTCTTCCAGCCAGTAAGTATTTAGGGGCAAGCCTAAAAAAACTCGCATATTCTTTACTCCCAAAATCCAAGAAGTTCTTCCAGGGCCTTTTGCACGCTCTGGACTTTTATTTCATATCTTGAACCTGAAAACAAAAATTTTTTGGACCAAAGCTTATCTCCTACCAAGTAGGCTTGGAACACAGTGCCAACAGGCTTTTCAAGTGTGCCTCCAGTGGGTCCAGCTATTCCAGAAATGGCAACCGCCACCTCTACCTCTAAAAGATTTGCCACTCCTCTTACCATCTCCAGCACACACTCTGTACTTACTGCCCCAAATTTTTCTAAGGTATGGGCAGAGACCCCAAGTACCTTTTCTTTTACTGAGTTGGCATAGGCCACAACACCTCCCATAAACCATGAAGAGCTACCTGAGACATTTGTTAGGGTATGAGCAAGGAGTCCTCCAGTACAGGACTCTGCTACTCCCAGTTTTAAACCATTGCTCTGTAGATAGCTGGCTAACTTTAACACCTTTTCCTGGTCCATAGTTATATTTTGCTTATTCATCAGAAACCTTTAATCCCACTCTTTTAATTATTTTTTGCAAACTTACCCGTTCAATCCCGCTCAATCTAGCAGCCTGGGAAATATTCCCTCTGGTCTTTTCCAATACCTTTTGAAAGTAAGTTCTGGTAAAATCATCCAGTACCTTCTTTTTATAGGCCTTATAGGGAAGTATATCTTCCTTATCCAGTTTGGTATCCATCTCTACCAGATTAACCACCTCAGCAGAAATAAGTTTATTCTTAGAAAAAACCACCAGTCGCCGTACAAAGTTTTGCAGCTCTCTCACATTGCCTGGCCAATCTCTGTTGGTCAGGTAAGTGAGGACTTCTGGCGAAAGCTCCTTTTCTTCCAACTGTAATTCTGTGCAGGTCCTTTGCACAAAATAGGTAGCCAAAAGGGGAATATCCTCTCTTCTTTCCCTTAGGGCAGGAACTCTTATTTCCAGCACATTTAAACGATAAAAAAGGTCCTCTCTAAAAGTACCCTCTTTTATCTTTTCTTCTAAAGGCTGATTGGTAGAGGCCAAAATTCGCACATCTACTTGAAAACTTTTACTGCCTCCCACAGGTTTTATTTCCTTTTCCTGTAAAAATCTAAGCAATTTGGCCTGAACCTCCAGGCCAATATCTCCAATTTCATCTAAAAGCACTGTACTTCCGTCTGCTCTTTTAAGTAATCCTTCGTAATTTTGCTGGGCACCAGTAAAAGCTCCTTTTACATGACCAAAAAGTTCACTCTCTAAAAGGGTAGTTGGAATAGCCGGGCAGTTCACTGTAAATAAGTTTTCTTTTCCTCTTTTGCTTAATTCATGAATTTTTCTGGCCACCAATTCTTTTCCTGTGCCAGATTCTCCCCGAATGAGCACTGTAAAATCAGTCTCAGCAACAGCTAAAATCTGTTCTTTTAGAGTTTGAATGGCCTTACTCTCGCCTACAATCTCCCCACCTAAACAAGAAGCAAAAACTTTTTTCCTTAACCTTCTATTTTCCTCTAAAATCTTGCTTCTTTCTAAAACCTTGCCCAAAACCAGTTTTAATTGTTCAGGAGAAATGGGTTTGGTCAAAAAATCATAAGCACCTGCTCGCATGGCTTCCACTGCGCTTTCAATACTGCCATAGGCTGTGAGTACCAGACAGGTAATATCTTTATTTCTACTCTGAATTTTTTTAACTAAATCTAAGCCACTTAAACCAGGCATTCTAAGGTCTGTGAGCACAATATTTATATTGTTGTTATCTATAATTTCCAGGGCATCCTGAGCAGAATAGGCCTTAAAACACCTCACCTTAAAATAACGATTAATAATTCTAACCAAACCATCTACAAAATCTTTTTCATCATCCACTAACAGAACAGATATATTATTCATTTCCTTTAGTCCTCACTTGTATTTAAAGGAAGATAAATTACAAATACCGCTCCCTTATCATTAAAAAATTCTATCTTCCCCTTCAACTCTTCCACAAGCCCATAAACCACAGCTAAACCCAAGCCTGTTCCCTTGCCCACCTCTTTTGTAGTAAAAAATGGATCAAAGATAAAATTGGCAATTGTGTCTGGAATGCCAGGTCCATTGTCTCTCACCTCAATAACTACAAATTCTTCTTTAACATCCACAGAAATTTTTACCTTCCCTTGTTTTTCTTCTACTACATCAAAGGCATTAAGTATTAAATTAGTAAATATTTGCTCTAAAATAGAACTATCATATTTTAAAAGTGGTAATTTAGATTTTATCTCTACCTGAAAATCAATTTCTTTTTTCTTGGCCTGTACCTTAAAAACCTCACTTATATTTTTAAGTAATTCTTCTAAATTACACACACCAAAATAACTCTTGGGCCTGGCAAAATTAAGCAAATCCTTTAAGATCTTTTGAGCCTGTTTGGTATGTTTTTCTATGACTTCTAAATCCTTTTTACCCTGTTCATCTACAATGCTTTCACGAAGTAAATCAACATAACATAAAATTACTCCTAGAGGATTATTAATTTCATGGGCAAGACCTGCAGCTAACTTACCTACTGCTGATAATTTTTCTGTTCTTCTAATTTGTTCTTGCATCTTTACTTCTTTGCTTATATCTCTAATATAAATAATCATCCTTTTTAGTCCATGCTGATCTTCTATCAATGGATACATACTTACTTCAAAAAATAGGTTATCTACATTCCATCTTATAATAGATGAAGTTCCGTTAGTTAAGGATTTGTCCAATTCCTTTTTTATCTTTTCTGAATTCAAAAATAATTTCCAAAAATCTTTTTTTATTTTCTTATCCAGATTTAACGATGCAATGTTTTGAATAATAATATTTTTATTTTCATCTATTAAAAATAGAGGATCAGCAATACCATCAAATAAAGACTGAAGGGTTTTATATTGATAAATAAGTTCATTTACAGACTGAATACTTTCCAAAGCCATACCCATCTGTTTTCCAAGGGCAATTAAGACGTCTTTATTTTGAGTAGCATACTTGGTTTCTGGAATAACTAGAGTCCCCCATCTCCTGTCTTGAGAGTGGACTAAAATATAAATCCACCCATCTTCTAGAACTATAGTGTCTTCTTTTAAATTTTCTATAGGTAGTAAAGAGAATTTAATATCTTTATTTGTTTTAGACCATACCATTTTTTTATTAGAATAAAGCATACAAACATAAGCAGCTTCTTCAATTTGCATTCTATCAGCTATAGCTTTTAAAATATTGAAGATTAAATCTTCATTGGATCTACTTTTACTAAGTACATCCACAAACTTAATAAATAACTCTATATCTTTTTTCCTAGAAATTATCTCTTCTTCTAATTTTTTAGTTCTAATTTTTACCATATCCTCTAAAGTATTGGCATACTCCCTTAATTTTTCTCTTGCTTTATATATTTCAGTAGCCATAACTTCAATATTGTAAACCATTTCTTCTACTTCGTCTCTAAAATCTGTCTTTGTATTGTTCTGAATATTAGCCTCAACAAAAAGTTTCTTAAAAATAGAGGTTATCTTGTTAAAGTTAACAATAATTATTTGTCTAAAATAAATAGAAACTAAAAAAGCAAATATTAAAAAAATAGATGAATAAATAAATATATAGCCAATAGTTACATCTTTAATATTATTCATAATATCATCTATAGCCAAACCAACAACTACAGCTCCTCCAATCTCTCCTTCCTTTCTATAAAATCCACCCTTATCTCCATACTTTTTAATAAGTTCCAAAGGAGCTTTCGAAGGCAAGCCATGGCATTTAAGACAACTTTTTTCAAAAATAACAGGTCTAACTACAAGATAATAGCTAGAATGATCAATTTCTCTTATTCCTTCCCATTCCTTAAGTTTGTTTGTTTTAAATTCTGCGATTAATTTCCGCTCAAAATCATTGGCTTCGTATTTCTTATTTCTGGCATTTATAGATACTCTTCTATAAAAATATCCAGTTTGGGGATTAAAATTTTCTGCTATTTTTCTAGTTATATAAGAAGAAGACATAGCTTCTATAATAAATTGATTACTTCCTAGTATATTAAACATTTTAGGACGCAAAACTGACCTTACATATTTTTGTGTAGCTTCTACATAGCTAATAGTTAAATTAGCTTTATCCTTAACCTCTTCTAAAGCTATATTTTTCATATGAAAATATAAAGTTAAAATAAAAATGATAGACAGAAACAAACAGAAGGAAGCAACTCCTAAGAAAAATTTAGATTGCAAACTTAACTTCATTTAAATTAAAGTAGGAACTTCTATATTAAAATTAATATTTTTATTTCTCTTAGCTTTGTATCTAAGTTTAAAAAATTGTAAACTATATTCTTTAACATCAAAAACAAACACATCAGAAAATCCAATCTGAAACCCAGAACTACCACATTGAACTAAGTACTTATTTTTCTTATTTAAAAAGATTTTGCTTTCTGGCTGAATTTTTCCCAAAAATTTAATTTTATAGCCATATTTCTCCCATATTTTCACTTTATGGGTATGTCCAGTGAAAATTATTTTTTGCTTTGTTCTAAAAAGTTCATACCAAGCTCTTATATTGGTTTTAATATAAGGAAATTTTTTAGGATTTAAAAAAGAGGAGTGAACAAAGCCCATATCTTCATAAGTAAGAGTCAGAGGGAGTGAATTTAAAAATTTTTTATAGTAATCTTCTAGCACCTCTTGAGTCCATAACAAAGAATTAAAGGCAAAGGAAGAGTATCTATCTAAACCAATAAAATCTCCAGCAACTGCTCGGTCATGATTGCCTTGGATTAAATTAATATTTTTCCATTCTAAAGTAAAATCCAAACACTCCTTTGGCTCAGTGCCATATCCCACCAAATCTCCTAAAAAATAAACCCTATCAGGTTTCACTTCTTTATAAAAAGTAAAAACCTCTTTTAGGGCGGCAAAATTGGCGTGTAAGTCCCCAAAAATTAAAATTTTCATCAAATCACTAGTAAATTAGATGCAAACTCACTCTTACCTATTTTTTTATTCAACCCAGGCTTAAAAAAACTACTAATATTTCCTCGCTTAGATTTTCCCAGCAAAATTACTTTAGGTTCATATTTTCTTAAAACCTCCAAAGCAGCATTGGTATAAGTAGGAGTGCTCCAGAGCCTAATACCAAAGCAAAGCTTTTCTTGTCTTAAAAGAGGTAGAAAACCAGCTAATTTTCCAAAAAGTTTGGCTTTAAACTCTTCCTTTTCAAATTCAGTAAGGGTTTCTGGAATAAAGGAAATAAAAAGTACCCCATATCCTTCTTGAGCCAAAGCTTTTCCCTTTTCCAGCAATAAAGACAAACGGCTATCAGGTCGCACAAAGCAGCAAACCAGGGGCTTTCCTTCTAGATATCCTTTGCGCACTAACGGGTCACCCCCGGCCTGTAATTTACAAGTAAAAACTTCTTTATCTGCAAGCAGGTCATATGGGGAAAACTGAGAAAAAGCTTCTGCTACTTCCAGTATCTCGGGTCTTTGTTTATAATCTTCCTTTAAGCAACCCTCAACTACTTCTATTAGCTTGGGAGATAACTCTAAGTCATATTGAGAAAGAGGCTTAATTTTTTGCCACTTTCTTAAACTGGTTCCCAAAGTTGACTTGGCCTTAATAAAGGGAAGATTACCTGTTAAAAATTCATAGGCAAGCACTCCAAAGGAAAATACATCACTACTCTTTAAACCTCTTATGCCTTTCAAACATTCAGGAGCAATATAGTCGGGAGTGCCTTTAGGTAAGTTGGTATCCTTCCAAAAATCATCTCTTCCTTCTAGCCAAGCAAAACCAAAATCCAACAATTTAATTTCATTATTCTGGGGATTCCACAAAATATTTTCAGGCTTTAAATCATGATGGACTATACCTAAAGTATGTAGACAACTTATCAAATACAAAAAAGAAGCAAGAAATTTTAATTTCTGAGCTAAGCCTATATTTTTATCTTTAATCAACCATCTTAAATCTTTCAGTGGATAATATTTAAAGATAAGTCCTAGGTTATTTTCTTCTAAGGGAAATATAAATCTATTATCATCTTTAAAATTGATAAATCTGGCTTCATTTTGCCAAGCTAGAAAACCATCTATATCTAAATTATTTTGAGTTTTTAAAACATAAAACTTACCTTTTTTTCTAACAAATATAAATCAGAATTAACTCCTCTATAAATTTTATTTTTTACTAAATATTCTCCTAAAAAACTATTATTCTCTACCTTAATATCTGATGGAAATTTAATTTCCTTAAAGGGAACCCACATTTAAAATCCTGGTAAACTTTTTATCTTAGAGTCTGCATAAGGTCTAAAATTATTTAAATTGAACAAAGCATAAATAAAAGAAATCAAAAACAAAAATATCCAAAAAGATATAAATACTTGATGCTTAAAATTAATTTCTATCCACCACTGTCCCGTAGGTGTAGTTATTTTATGCAAAAACACTCCTGGAAGCTCAAAAAATAAACCAAAACATTGATATAAAAAAAATAAAGGAGAAAATCCATAAAACAATCCACCAAAACAGATAATAAAATGACGTAAGAAGTTATACAATCTACCTTTAGATAACATAATTACCTCCCAAAATAAAAATATCCTATAATAAGAGCTGCGATTAGAATAATTTCAACAAAAGTTGCTTTAATAATTAAATGACTAATTCTCCTCTGTTTTGGAGACATCTTTAACCAAATGCTTTTCATAAGCCAGAGCCAAACTTTATTAAATATATTTATTTGCGTAAACAATCTGTAATATTCTCTAATACTTAAAATCCAATAACTAAAATTCTTTAAAAAAAGTTCATCATCAACATAAGGGATGTATCTTATTTCCAATTTATTATTCTGTTTTTGACCTTCTATTTTAACCAAATTTTCCAATTCCAATTCAAACTTCTCTGGCCATAGACTTATATTTATCTTAGCTTCATATTCTTTTTCTGTAAGTAAATCTTTTACATAAAACAAATTCTTCTCTTTTTGCTCCAATTCCCAGTGTGGATTTAAACTGGCAAGCACAAAAGGAGAAAAACTAGAATAAATATTGGTAGTCCAAGTTAAATTAGTTTTATGCCAGATATGGGGAGATAAAAAGTCCATCTTAACTATACTCCCAACTATCCTGGAATTATGATTAAAGGACAGGGTAAATTGTCCTGGAGTTTTTTATAGTCCAGCCTAGCTTTAAAACCTGGGGATCTTTTTTTTTGCCTGCTGCCAATAACTATTGCTTCAACTTTATTTTCCAGAGCTGCTTCTTTAATTGCTTCTTCCAAACTGCCTACTTTTCTGGTATAATTAACCTTAAAAGATTTAAACTTATTTTTAAGTCTCTGCCAAAGAAGATCTATCTCTTCATTAATTTCTTGTTCTACATAGGAAGCAAATTTGTTCCTGGTTGCAGAAGTATTTAACCAATCATCTCCCATCATAAATTGCCAATCTTTGTTAATGATACTAAGAATTACTAATTCAACAGAATTATCTTCTTGTAAATATTTTAAAACAAAATCTTCTGCTTTTTGAGCTCCTAGAGTTCCATGAGTAGCTAATAAAATTCTGTTAAACATAACTTATCCTTTTTAAAAAGATATAGGCAGGGTGAGGCAACTCACCCTGCCTAAGGCGATTTAGGCCAACCACTTAGTAAAAATCAAGACCAAGAGAACAACTATTAAAACCAGGCCCAAAGCCACCAGATCTTCATTCCTTTCACTGGCAAAAACAGAAAGAGCTCTTTCCTCCATCTTTTTTTGCTCATCTACATGGTTTATATTCTCAGCCATATCTGTAACTCCTTTGGTTTATTAATTTAAAACTACATCCTTTACAAACCACATAACCACAATAAAGGAAAGTACAGCTTTAGCTGTACCAGAGATAGCTCCTATTACCAAGGGCCATCCACCTGCCTGACTTAAAGCTTTCTTAGTAATTTGCATACCAAGTCCAATTAAACCATAGGCAAAGAACCAAATCATGGCATCTGTAAGTACTACAATAGTTTTAGATTTTTTATGTACTTGTTTTACTGCGTGGGAAATAGCACTCTTTAGTTCCTTGGAAATAGCAACTTGACCAGCCTTAGCCTTAGCCAAAATAGACTCTAAGGCTTCCATTCTTTTTCTGGCCTGAGAGTCAAAAAGCTTTTTATTATCTCTAACTTCAAAGTCACCTGCAATTTGTCTTTGTTTGTATAAGTCTTGTAAAGCTGCTAACTCTTCAGCACTGAGCCCAGGAATGCCCTTGTTTAAAGCCTCTCCTACAACGGCTAATTCAGCAGGGGTTATCTCAGTTCTTTTATTGTAAGAAAAATCTAAATATTTTCCTTTATAGTGGCTTGGAGGACTAAAAAGGCCAATAGAAGACAAAAAGAACAACAACAAAAAGCCTAAAACAAAAATGGGGAATTTATCAATAACAACTTCTTTAAAAGAAAGTTTTGTTCCATTGGATTTTCCATACCAAGCAGCTAAAATAAGCACAATAATGGGCAAAAAGAGTACTCTGGTGATGTTAAAAATTTCAGCGACCTTAAGGGTATGAATATCCACTGCATTAAAGGCCAAAGCTGCAGCAGCTACCTGTGCAGAGTTTAAGATACCTGTTCCAGCCCAGGCACCAAATTGAGTAGGATTCATTCCAGCAATCTTACCAATGGTGGGAAAGGCGAACATACACAACACACCCCACCCTAAAATGGTTCCAATGGTATAAGCCATTTCAGAACTTTTTGCTCTTACTACAGGAGCACAAGCAACAGTGGCAGATACTCCACAAACCCCCATACCAGCAGAAAGTACACCAGTCATAGATTTGGGTTGTTTAAAAATACCACCCAACCAAAGTACCAAAAATACTGTTCCCAAAACAAAGAAGCCAATCATCCAAACAGAAACCATACCCAGCTTGGCCAATTCAGCAAAAGAATAACGGGCACCTAAAAGGATAACTCCCATTTTTAGGACAAACCTGGCTGTCTTTACTCCAGAAGCAGCAAAAACAGGAATGCCCCAGGTATTGGTAACAATAATACCAACCAAAATACCCAAAACTACATAGTTTAAATTTAAAATTTTATAGATACTAAAACCAATAACAGGTTCTATGTTTTTACTTAGAATAATAACTACTGGCTCTAGATACCAGCGAATAAACATGGCCAAAAGTAAAATAAATAAAATTCCAGGAATGGTTTCCAGGACAAACTTATCAAAATTGGTTTGGGGCTTGCCCATTCTAACTTGCCTTAAAAAGGCAGCTACGAAACCAACACCCCCAGCAATCAAGCTCAAAATAAACTGAAGGTCTAAGGACTTGTGGGTATGGAAAAGTTTGGCCACTCCATCAAAAACTCCAAGCTTAACCATACCAGCATAACACAACAAGATCACACTCAACACCCACAAGGGTGTATTGCTAGGTCTACTCACATCTCCACTAGCCATAAAAAACCTCCTTTTTAATTTTGTGAGCCACCCCTTTCAATATACATACCAACCTCGCTAACCACTTAACTATCTGATATAAATAAAAAAAATCAAAACACCCCTTTTTGGGTGCTAACTAAAGTTAACACCAGGAAAAGGATTTTTAGCAATTTTCTCAAAAAGGTTATAGTTAAAACCCCATTTAAATCACCTTACCCTTGACACTTCTCACTATTTTATGTTTAATAACACTTGTTGCTACAATATTAAAAAGGAGGTTATCTTTTATGCGCTTAGTAAAATTTTTTTTAACTTTAGTGGTACTCTTAATCCCTCTTTCTGCTTTTGCCCATTTTGGTCTGGTTATTCCTTCTGAAAACACAGCTGAAAGCAGTAAGGACAAGAACTTAAACTTACTTATTGGTTTTATTCATCCCATGGAAATGAAAGGCATGGACATGGAAAAGCCTCAAGAATTTGGAGTGGTTGTGGCAGGCCAAAAAGAAAATTTAACTGCCACCCTCAAACCCTTCACCTATTTAGGTCATAAGGCCTGGACCAGCAGCTATACTCTAAAAAGGCCTGGAGTATATCAATTTTTTAGCTCTCCAGTTCCCTATTTTGAACCAGCTGAAGACATCTATATCCTTCACTACACCAAAACTTATGTAGCTGCTTATGGAGCAGAAGAAGGCTGGGATGAAGCTATAGGTTTACCTACGGAAATCATTCCTTTAACCCGTCCCTTTGGTCTATATGCAGGCAATACTTTTCAGGGTCAGGTACTTTTAAAGGGTAAACCTGTAGCCAACTGTGAAGTAGAAGTAGAATTTTTTAACCAGAAACAAAAAGTAAAAGCCCCTGGAGAATACTACATCACCCAGGTGGTAAAAACAGATAAAAACGGTATTTTCACCTATACTCCCCCAGCACCTGGATGGTGGGGATTTTCTGCTTTAAATACAGCTGATTATAAGTTAAAGGGAAAGGATGTGGAATTGGGTGCTGTTTTGTGGCTCTATTTTGCCCCTTTTGGAAAATAATAATTAAACCTTAAGGAAGGGCTATGTCCCTTCCTTAAAAAACTCAGGAAAGAAATATGCATATTTCAGAAGGCATTTTGAGTTTTCCAGTGCTTTTAAGTGGTTGGGTATACACGGGTGGAGGGCTTTTTTGGACCCTTAAAAAACTTTCTGCCAATGATATCCCCAAAATGGCCCTTTTGGCAGCTGTCTTTTTTGTAGCCTCTCTTATTCATGTACCTCTAGGGCCATCTAGTGTGCACTTGCTTTTAAATGGTCTTATTGGAGTACTTTTGGGAAGTTTAGCCCTTCCTACACTTTTTATCAGCCTTTTTTTACAGGCAATTTTATTCCAATTTGGAGGGATTACTGTCCTGGGCATAAATACCTTACTTATGTCCCTGCCAGCTATTTTAGCTGGAGTCCTTTTTAAATTAAAACCCTCAAGCCTTTGGGGAGGGATTTTAAGCGGGTTTGCTGTTTTGGGAAGTGGAGTTATTGCAGCTTTAGTCTTGAGTTTTTCAGGAGAAGCTTTTTTGCAAGTAGCAAAGCTTATCTTAATAGCCCATCTACCTATAGCTATTATTGAAACCATTATAGGGTATTTTACCTTACTTTTTATTTTTAAAACCAAACCAGAACTTATTTTAAACAACTTGGGGAGTAAAAGCTAAAATGTTAAAGAAAGCTATTTTTACCATTATTTTAATCCTTGGTTTAACTGCACTGGCAAGTGCTCATAGAGTAAATATATTCTGCTTTGTGGAAGGCAAAAAAATATCTTGTGAGGCCAACTACCCTTCTGGAGACAAAGTAAAACATGGCACCATTAATCTAAAGGAAGCTGAGACGCAAAAAATTTTAGCCAGTAAAAAAACAGACCTAGAAGGAAAAGCGTCCTTTGAAATTACCCAGGATATTCTAGCCAGGAAAAAAGACTTAGAAGCAGAAGTTTTAGCTGGAATGGGACATAGAAATACCTGGACTATCCCTTATTCTGACCTAAACGCAGAGAGTTCAGAGATTTCAAGCAAAGAAAACACTGGCTCTAACACCTCTCTACCCTGGGAAAGCAATACCTTTACCCCTGCTTCTGCTACCAGTGTGGATAAACAAGAACTAGAAATGCTGATTTCCAAAATAATGGATAAAAAACTACATCCTGTATTGGAAAAACTCACTTTGCTCCAGGAAAGAAAAATTTCCCTTCCAGACATTCTGGCTGGACTTGGTTATATTTTAGGTTTAATGGGGATAAGTTTTTATTTTTTAGCTAAAAAAAATGAAAAATAACCTGGCCATCGCTCAACTTGACCCCAGGACTGTCATCCTCTGGAGTCTGGTGTATGCCTTTTTTCTAGCTGCTCAAAAAAGCTTTCTACCCCTTTTGGCCAGCTTGTTTATTGTTCTCTTTTATATTGTACTTACTCCCTTTTCCTGCAAAGAAATTTTAAAAAAATTAAAGCCTGTTAATTTTTTTCTCCTATTTTTTTGGTTAATTATCCCCTTTAGTCTTCAGGGCAAAGCTTTATTTTCCTTGGGGAAATACGCCTATACCCTTGCTGGGGTAAAGTTCTGCCTGCTAATTACCTTAAAAGCCAACCTGCTGATGCTCATTTTTATCTGCTTACTTTTAAGTTTGTCCCCTTCCCAACTAGCCTCTGGATTACAATCTCTAAAAATATCCGAAAAACTGGTCTATCTTTTTCTCCTGGCCTATCGCTATCTTTTTTTACTCAAAGAGGAAAAGGACAAACTCTTACGCAGTCTAAAAATAAGAGGCTTTAAACCCAAAACCAATCTCTTTACCTATAAAACCTATGCCTATCTCTTAGGGCTTATCTTGCTTAAGGCCTACGAACGAGGAGATAGGGTCCATAAGGCATTAGTGCTAAGAGGGTTCCAGGGAAAGTTTCCCTCTCTTTATTCCCCTAAATTCACGCAAAAAGACCTTTACTTTTCCCTTTTTCAGGGTTAAATTTTCTTTTACTTTTATATCTGCAGCTAACCTAGATGAAACCATTAGTCAGTCTAAAAAATATCTCCTTTGGCTACAAAAGGGAAAAGCCTCTTTTACAAGAGATAAACCTGCAACTTTTTCCTCAGGAAAAAATTGGCCTTATTGGCCCCAATGGAGCAGGTAAGACCACTTTGGCCTTTTTAATCACAGGCCTTATCCAGCCCTGGCAGGGAGAAATAGAAGTTTTGGGGCAGGTATGCAAAGAAGAAAAGGATTTTCAAAAAATAAGAAGCAAAATTGGTTTTGTGTTTCAAAATGCAGATGACCAACTCATATTTCCCACAGTCCTGGAAGACGTAGCCTTTGGTCCTCTAAACCAGGGACTCAAGCCAGAACAGGCCCTGGAAAAGGCAAAAAAGACATTAAAACAACTCAATATAGAAAGGTTAGCTTCCAGAAACACCTTTAATCTTTCTGGTGGAGAAAAAAAATCGTCTCTATTGCCACAGTGCTTTCTATGGAACCCCAGATGCTCATCTTAGATGAACCCACTGTAGGCCTGGATGAAAATTCCAGAGACAAGCTCATTGAAATCTTAAACAATCTGGAGTTAGCCTATTTAATTATTTCCCATGATTATGACTTTTTGGCCAGGACTACAGACAAGCAACTTATTTTAAAAGATAAAAAAATCATTTATGATCCTTCTGTGGTATTACACAAACACGAGCATGCTCATCCCTTGGGCTATGTCTATCATACCCACAAATAACCCCTAAAAGGAGTAAAAATGTACCCAGGTGGTCCTTCTTTTTTAAATATTTTAGATATTTTTTTAATAGGCTTGGCCATCTACTTTTTTATTAAACTCATAAAATCCCCTGAAAAAAATGACTCCTCTCCGCTAAGTACTCAAGAGGTAGAAGAACTCTGGGCAAGACTGCGCAGCACACCTGCCACTACTCCTACTTCCGCCCTTAGCAGGGAAGAGGAATTTTTAAAAGGAGCTAAACTGGCTTACCTGAAGATAAGCGAAAGCCTAAGCAGACAGGATTGGAATTTATTACAAGACCTGCTTACCCCAGAACTTTTTAATCAGCTTTATGCCCAATTATCCAAATACCCACCAAGTTCTCCACCCAAAATTTTAAAACTAGAAGCTTCTGTAAAAGAAATAAGAAACATAGGGGAAAAGGAAGTAGCCACTGTCCTTTTCAGGTACTCTTACAAGAAAACACAGACCCTCACCCCAAAACCCAAGAAGAACTCTGGAAATTCTCTCGTCACTCCAAGATAGCCAACTCTACCTGGAAACTTATGGAGTTGGAAGTATTAAAAAATTAATTAGCTAAAATAGAAGAAAACCTGAATACTCCCTTCTGCTTCTTCAGCAAAATAAAGTTTAAGAACCAAACCCTTGACTTCCTGTATTTAAAAACTTAACTAAAAGTTAGTTTAAGCTAATTTTACAAAAAAGAGGTGAGCTTGATGGAAAATATTATTTTAGCAGTGATTATTGGCTTGAGTGTGTTTTTTTTGGGTAAAAGATTCTGGCAAATTTTTAAGGGCCAAAAGGGATGTGGTTGTGCAGGCTGCAAGTGTGGAAAATCTTAAAATCAACCTACTACCACTCTATTTTTACCTTCTTTTTTGGCCAGGTACATAAGCCTATCTGCTCTCTCCACAATGCTTTCTGAAGTATCTTCTGGAGAAACCAGAGTGGCTCCTACTGAAATTGTAAAGCGAAGAACTTTATCCTGATAAAAAGCCTTGCTATGCTCCACGATTACCCTTAACCTATTGGCTACTAACTGCAATTCCTTAAGGCCTTTCACTATGACCAGGCCTAAAAACTCTTCCCCACCAAAGCGGCCAAAGACATCTCCTTTCCTGGCCAGATTTTGCAAGGTTTTTCCCAGCACTTTTAACACTTCATCGCCTGCTCCATGACCATAGGTGTCATTTATCAATTTAAAATTATCTATGTCTAGAAATATTACACCAAAAGAAAAATTATAGCGTTTAAACAAATTAATATTTTCTTCTAGCTTGGTTAATAAATAACGACGATTGGGAAGGCCAGTTAACGGGTCTAACAGGCTACTTTGAGCTAGCTTTTCAAAGTGATTGAGTACAAAATAATCATCATAACTTTCTTGAAATAATTCTAAAACATATTTTTTATCCTGAATATAAACAGGAAAAGTTTTTATTTTTACTCCTACTCTATAACCCTTTTTATGTTGTAAATAAGCCTTGTTCTGTTTAGTTACGCCTTTTCGTAAAGATATTAAAGCTGGACATATTTCTTTACAAAGCTCTCTCCCATCTTCTCCAATATGCACCAGAATATTATCCCGACAGTGCCTACCCACAACTTCTTTTTGTGTATAGCCTGTAATAATTTCTGCTCCCCTGTTCCAGTAAACAATGGTCCTGTCCTCATCTAAAAGATAGGCTCCTTCCCAGAGATTATCTAAAATTTTAGTGCACGCATCTTCTAAAAACATATCTTTTCCCTTTTAGTTAGCAGGGGGCTATCCCCTGCTAAACTTGCATGGCAATAAAATCGCCCATTTGAGAGCAACTTACTTTTTTAAGACCTGGTCTTAAAATGTCTTTGGTTCTATAACCAAAACCAAGGGTTTGTTCAACAGCTCTGTAAATAGCGCCGGCCTCTTCTGAAAGGTTAAAGGAATATTCCAGAAGCATGGCCACAGACATAATGGTGGCAATGGGATTAGCCATATCCTGCCCGGCAATATCTGGAGCAGAGCCATGAATGGGTTCATATAAGCCAAATTCCTTGCCCAAGGAAGCAGAGGGCAAAGTTCCTAAAGAACCAGTAATTACGCCAGCTTCATCAGATAAAATATCCCCAAAAAGATTCCCTGTAACCAGAACATCAAAACTATAAGGCCTGCTTACCAGTTGCATGGCTGCATTATCCACATATAAGTGCTCCACTTCCACTTCTGGATAGTCAACTTTGACTTTTTCCACTACCTGTCTCCAGAGCCTGGACACTTCTAAGACATTGGCCTTATCCACAGAAGTTAATTTTTTCTTCCTTTTTAAAGCCAGTTCAAAGGCAAGCCTAACTATCCTTTCCACTTCTGCTTCTGTATAACGCATGGTATTTATGCCTACTAACTGGCCCTGTTCTTCAAAAATCCCTTTGGGCGTGCCAAAATAAATACCTCCAGTAAGCTCCCTTACCACCAAAAGGTCAATTCCCTTTTCTACAATATCCTTTCTAAGCACACTGGATTCCTGAAGCTGGGGAATGAGTTTTACTGGCCTGAGGTTGGCAAAAAGGCCAAGCTCCTTGCGAATAGCCAAAAGTCCTTTTTCTGGCCTGAGTTCTGGAGGATTATTATCCCATTTAGGACCACCTACAGCACCCAGTAAAATCGCTTTACATTCCTTACACTTTTTAAGGGTTTCTGCTGGCAAGGGTTCACCATACTTGTCTATTGCTGCGCCCCCAATAAAAGCTTCTTCTAGCTTAAGAGTATGCCCAAATTTTTGGGCCACAGCCTTTAAAACCTTTACCCCTTCTCTTACCACTTCAGGGCCAATGCCATCTCCTGGCAATAAACAAATTTCCAATTCCATTTCTAAGCTCCTTTTATCCTGGCTTGAGCAAAATTAATAAGTCCACCTGCATTAATTATTTTTTGCATAAACTCTGGAACAGGGTTTACCTTTATTTTTAGTTGTTTATTTACTATTTCAATTTCCCCTCTTTGGGTATCGATTTTTAGTTCATCTCCCTCAGAAATTTTTTCCACTTCTTCGCCTACCTCTAAAAGCAATAAGCCCATATTAAAACCATTACGGTAAAAAATCCTGGCAAAACTATGGGCAATTACCACAGGAATACCTGCGCCCAAAATGGCCAAAGGTGCATGCTCCCTGGAAGAGCCACAACCAAAATTCTTGCCTCCAACCAGGATGTCTCCTTTAGCCACTTTCTGGATAAAGTTTTCTTCTAACCCAGACAAACAGTGTTTGCCCAATTCTTCTGGGTCTGTGGTTACTAAGAACCTAGCTGGAATAATGGCATCTGTATCTATGTGATCACCTACCTTGTGTGCTTTTCCCTGAAATATCATAACGCCTCCTTAAATATCTTTGGGATGGGTAATTACCCCTGTAAGAGCTGAAGCTGCAGCCACATAAGCACTGGAAAGATAAACTTCGCTTTCCAAACTGCCCATACGCCCCTTAAAATTGCGGTTGGTAGTAGCAAGGCACCTTTCTCCTCCAGCTAAAATGCCCATATGCCCTCCAAGACAGGGGCCACAGGTAGGAGGTCCAACCACTGCTCCTGCTTCCAGGAAAATCTCCAACAACCCTTCTTTTAAAGCCTGTTTAAAGATATTGGGAGTAGCAGGCAAAATAATCAAGCGCACGCCTTTGGCCACTTTTTTACCCCTTAAGACTTCAGCTGCCTGCCTTAAGTCACTAATCCTTCCATTGGTACAAGAACCTATGACTACCTGGTCAATTTTTATTCCCTTTACTTCTTCCACTTCTTTTACATTTTCCGGCAGGTGAGGACAGGCCACCACAGGCTGCAACCCATTGGCATCTATTTCCACTACCTGCTCATACCTAGCCTCTTTATCTGGGAAAAGGGGTTTATCTTCCCTTCCTTTTTCCCTGGTATAAGCCAAAGTCTTTTCATCAGCAGCAAATAGTCCTGCTTTGCCTCCTGCTTCTATGGCCATATTGGCAATGGTGAGACGACCTTCAATATCCAAGAGTTCAATGGCCTCACCCTGAAACTCCAGAGCTCGGTACAGGGCCCCATCTACGCCAATAAGTCCAATTAACTTTAAAATAATATCCTTGGCAGTAACAAAGGGATTTAACTTGCCCCTAACCTTTACCAAGATGGTCTCTGGCACCTTGAACCAGGTTTCTCCAAAGGCCATGGCATAAGCTATATCTGTAGAGCCCAAACCAGTGGCAAAGGCACCCAGCCCACCATAGGTGCAGGTATGACTATCTGCTCCCACCACTATTTCTCCTGGTCCCACCAGCCCCAGTTCTGGCAAAAGAGCATGCTCTACGCCGGCTTCTCCTCCTTCATAATAGTGAAGGATTTCCTGAGCTGCAGCAAATTCTCTAACTTTTTTTACCTGCTCAGCAAACTTAATATCCTTGTTGGGAGTAAAATGATCACAGACCAAAATCACCCTATCTTTAGCAAAGACCCTTGTGGCACCCATCTTTTTAAAAGATTCTATGGCCAAAGGAGCAGTAATGTCATTGGCCAATACCTTATCCACCTTTACCTGTACAATTTGCCCTGGGCCTGTTATCTCTTCCTGGGTATGGGCCTGCAAAATCTTTTCCGCCAGAGTCTTACCCATTTTTCTTTTCCTCCTCTTTTTTTACCAACCTGTTCAAAGCATTGATGTAGGCTTTAGCACTGGCTACAATAATGTCTGGATCTGAAGCTCTGCCCACAGAAGTAAGGTTGTTTTCTTCAATTTTTACTGTAACTTCTCCTTGAGCATCAGTTCCACCAGTAATGGCATTGACAGAGTAGCGTAAAAGTTTAGGCTTTCTACCTACAATTCGCCCAATGGTATTAAAAACCGCATCAATTGGTCCTACACCAAAGTGAGCAAGTTTTTTCTCTTCCCCATTTACATCCATTTTTAATACTGCTGTAGGAATGGCCATATTGCCAGAAATGGCACTTAAATAAATCAACTTATACTTGTCTGGCAATCTAAAAATCTCTTCCAAAACCACAGCTTCCACATCTTCTTCAAAAATCTGCTTCTTTTTATCCGCCAATTTTTTAATGGCCATAAACACCTGGTCCAATTGCTCTTCACTCAAACGATAGCCCAGTTCTTCCAGTTTTTTCTTTACTGCATGCCTGCCAGAATGTTTTCCCAACACAATATCTGAAGAAGTTTTGCCCACACTCTCTGGAGTCATGATTTCATAAGTGGCCTTATGCTTTAATACGCCATCCTGATGGATACCAGATTCGTGAGCAAAGGCATTGGCACCCACAATGGCCTTATAGGGTGGAATGGGTTGGCCAATAATCATGGAAAGTAAACGGCAGGAAGGATATATCTGCTCACTTTTTACATTGGTAAGAAGTTTATAGCGGTCCTCTCTGACCTTAAGGTTCATAATCACTTCTTCTAAAGCAGCATTGCCAGCCCTTTCTCCTATACCACTTAAAGTCACCTCAGCCTGCCTGGCTCCTGCTTTTAAAGCCGCCAGGGTATTGGCCACAGCCAATCCCAAATCATTATGGCAATGAACACTAAAAATAACTTCTGGACCTCTTTTTACATGCTCTATTAAATATTTAATCAGCTCTGCAAATTCATCAGGCTGGGTATAGCCAACTGTATCCGGTACATTTAAGACCTTGGCTCCAGCCTGAACTGCTACATTAAAGACTTGAACCAGATAGTCCCAATCTGAACGAGAGGCATCTTCTGCAGAAAATTCCACATTGGGGCACAAACTGCTGGCAAACCCAACAGCCTCTCTGGTCAGCTCCAAAACCTCTTCTCTACTTTTCCTGAGTTTGTGTTTTAAATGAATATCTGAAGTGGCAATAAAGGTATGAATCCTGGGATTACTGCTCTCCTTAACAGCCTCATAAGCCAGTTCAATGTCCCTTTTCACTGCCCGACAAAGGCCTGCAACCTGCACTTCCTTTACTGCCCTGGCTATTTCCCTCACGGCCTCAAAGTCTCCAGGACTGGCAGCAGGAAAACCTGCTTCAATAATATCCACGCCCAGACGCTCCAGTTGTCTGGCCAATCTCACCTTTTCCTGCAAATTCATGGTAGCGCCTGGAGACTGCTCTCCATCACGCAATGTGGTATCAAAAATATAGACCTTATCCATAAAAGGAATCCTCCTGTTTGTTTTAGTTAAACTTAAAAAAAGAGAAAAAATTTTTATGTGGGGGGTTAAGTGCCTTACGAGAGTTCCTGGGGGAACTCCCGTAGGTTGGCCTTTCTTAGGCGTAGGTAAAAAAGGGAATAAGCATAACCAGAAATAAGATATGCTAAAAAGAAAAGAAATCCCAAGAATTTGGGTTCAGAAGCAATAAGGGCAAAAAGGAAAATAACTATTACCGTACTGGTAAAGGGATGATTTTTAACCATTTCTATATCTTTAAAAGATGCATACTTAATGCTGCTGACCATAGTCAAAGCCAGAACAAAAGTCAAACCCAGAGTCAAGGCAGCCAGCCATCTGGGAGTTATAAAGGCGGGCAAATAACTGCTAAAAAAGACAAAAGTAGCCAAAGTACAGGCAGCTGCAGGTATGGGTAAACCTAAAAAGAACTTTTTAGAAAGGGATTTGGTCTGGATGTTAAAGCGGGCCAAACGCAAAGCACCACAGGCCAGAAACAAAAAGCTAATCACCAATCCAATTCGCCCAAAAATATGGGTCTGCCAGAGATAGACCAGCACCGCAGGCCCCACCCCAAAGGCCACTAAGTCTGCCAGGGAATCGTATTGAATACCAAAATCTGAACTGGCCTTGGCCAATCTGGCCACTTTTCCATCTATACCATCAAAAAAACAGCTAATCAAAATGGCCAAGGCAGCTTGCTCAAATTTTCCCTCCAGGGAAAAAAGTATTCCCCAAAACCCCACAAACAAACTGGCTGTGGTTAAAAGGTTGGGTAAAATGTACAGAGATTTATATTTGGGTTTATCCTTATCCATCTTTTTTTCTAGCCAAAATGGTAGCGCCAGCTAAAACCTTATCTCCTATCTTTACCTCTGGTTCATAAGAGGAAGGCAGGTAAAGGTCAACCCTGGAGCCAAATTTTATCAAGCCAAATCTCTCTCCTCTTTGCAGGGCTTCCTCTGGCTTGGCAAAGGAAACAATACGCCTGGCTATAAGTCCAGCAATCTGTACCACTGTCCACAATTTACCTTCTTCATCCTGCAAGAGGATTAAATTGCGTTCGTTATCCTTACTGGCCTTATCCAGAGAAGCATTAAAAAACTTGCCTGGAATGTAAACTTGTTTTTGCACCTGGCCTTTGATGGGAGAACGGTTGATATGCACATTGAAAACATTCATAAAGGTAGAGATTAAAAGCCTATCTTCACCTGTTAAAGGACACTTTGCTGGCTCGATTTTGATAATTTTCCCATCAGCAGGAGCTACAGCCACATTGGCTTCTGGAGGAATAACCCGATGAGGGTCGCGAAAAAAATTCAAAATCAAAACAAAAAGCACAAAGGCCAAAAAGCTTAAAAATTCACACTCCCAAAGGGCCAAAAGCAAGGCTAAAAAACCAGTTACAAGAAGATAGGGCACACCTTCAGGACAAATTCTTGTTTTAGGCTGATACATTTTTCTCCTTGGTTTTAATTTCTTCTCTTTTTTTAAGCACTTGTCAACCAGGTTGTAATCTGGACCTATTTTTTAGGGCCCAAGTACTGTTTTTTCCACTCTTCCAAAAACAAAAAAGCTGCCTCAATGGGAGTAAGCTCTTCTTGCCCCTGTTTAATAGTATGGATTATATCTGCAAGAGAACTATCCACTTTTAATCCCTTTTCCCGTAAAAAACGCTCTATTTCCAGCCTCACCTCTTCAGGTAAAGAAGAAGTCTCCAGTTTAAGCTCATCCAGAGGCTTTAAGCTCACCTTCTTTTCTAAAAAGGAAACCAGTGTCTGCATTCTGTGGGCATAAGTGTGTTCCCTTAAGGCCCTTGCCCTGGCCCTGGTTGCAATTTCATGCCTTTCCTCTTCCCGAGGTAAAAAATAGTTAATTTTCTCCTTTAAGTCTTCCAGAGACTCAAAGGTAATAACTTCTTCTTCACTAAACAAGGCAGGCAAAAGTTCTCTCCTGTCCACCAGTTGAAAACAACCACACCCTGCTATTTCAAAGGTCCTGGGATTAACAAAATCCCCTTTACTTACCAACTCCTGGTCCTGCAGGCTGGAATGCAGGTTTAAGTTTATTTTAGAGGCATTAAAAATCTTTACCACCTCTTCAGAACTGACCCTTCTTCCGCCTTCTTGCACAAAAGGTTCCAGTAAGGGCTCTCCTTCCCATTCTGTGCCCCAGATCTTTAAATCATACTCTACCAATTCCTTAAAGGCCTTTCTTCTATTGGGATAGCCTGCTCCCATAAAAGAAAGCTCACTGCCATAACGCTTCTTATCCACAATATTTAAGTCCAGAGGCCGATGAAAAGAAGGCAAACACGCCAGAGGGAGATAGAGGTGATTGCTTACGCCTATGTTATTCAAGGCAGAAAAAAAGGTTCTTGTTGAATCACCGCAAAAACATCATACAAAGGAGCAAAACTTCGCCAATAGGTAAAGAGACGAAAATCCTCCACAAACCACATTACAGAAGGGATATTTTCCTTTTCAGCCTGAGTAAGACCTGGCGGGTAAGAGGCGCCTGGGCTAAGGCCAGGACAAAACCTGGTTCAAATTCTTCTATTTTAGCCCAAATAGCTTCAGATACTACTTGAATGAACCCCTGTTCCAGTTGCTCCAACCTGGTGGAGTTGATTCTAAGTTGCTTTAAATTTTGCAAAGAAGAATAAAAAAGACCTGAATCAAAGACCTCCACCAGATGTCCCAGTTCCCTTAAACCTTCTGCAGCAAACTTACCTATGGGATAGGACCCTCCATAAAAGGGAAGGACCACCAGCACTTTGTATCTAGGCATTTATCTCCTGCACCAATTCTTCAGTTAAAAGATACATTTCTTCCCCATGCTCAAAACCAAGCAGGTGTAAAAAACCGTGAATGGCCAATCGCCAGAAGTGCTCCTCTGGCTCTTGAGCATAAAGAAAGGATTCTCTGACCACTGCCGGGATACTTATCACCAATTCTCCCAGATAATCTTCCCTTTCTGCTGGAAAACTAAGTACATTGGTAGGTCCAACGCACTGCAAAAACTTTTCATTTAGTTCTGCCAGCAAGGCATCTTCCGCCAGAATAACTTCCATGCCCTTGGAAGAACAGGCAAACTTATCCATCAAGAACAAAAATCCCTCTTTTATTTCCCTGGGACTTAAATGCACTAAAAAAAGAAGATTGGTCTTAAGACTTATTTCCATTGTCATTGGGAGCAAAATTTTCGTAAGCCTCTACTATTTTTCCCACCAAAGAATGCCTGATTACATCCTTTTGGTCAAAATAAATAAACCCTACTTCAGGTAAGTTTTTTAAAACTTGACTGGCCTGAATAAGCCCGGAGGTAACCTTTTCTGGCAGGTCCACCTGAGTAATATCTCCAGTAACTACCATTTTGGAATTAAAGCCCATGCGGGTCAAAAACATCTTCATCTGCTCAGAAGTAGTATTTTGAGCTTCGTCCAGAATAATAAAGGCATCATTGAGAGTGCGTCCACGCATAAAGGCCAAAGGAGCCACTTCTATCTGGCCACTATCTAACATTTCCTGTACTTTCTTAAAATCCAGCATATCATTTAAGGCATCATAAAGAGGTCTTAAGTAGGGATTTACCTTTTGCACCAGATCCCCGGGTAAAAATCCCAGTTTCTCCCCGGCTTCCACTGCTGGCCTGGTCAAAACAATCCTTTTGACCTTATTTTGTAAAAAATAGGCCACAGCTACAGCCACAGCCAAATAGGTTTTACCTGTGCCTGCAGGGCCAATGGCAAACACCAGATCCTTTTTCTTAATGGTTTCCAGGTATCTTTTCTGGGAAAGAGTCCTGGGCGAAATGACCTTTTTCCCAGCTACGGTTAAAACCTCTTCTTTAAAAAAACGATGTAAATCTGTTTTGTTATCTTTAGCCAGGACCTTTAAGGAAGCTTCTACATCAGCAGGATAAACTTTATATCCTTTTTTCAACAACTGGTACAACTCCAGAAGACACCTCTTGGCCCAACTAAGGTCCTCTTTATTTTCTGACCGCAAGATAAGTGTATTTCCCTTATTTTCCAGAAAAACCCCAGTTGTCTTATGGATTAGTTCCAAGTGCGAACCCAAAGGACCAAACAAGTCCACCAGGACTTTTTGGTCTTCAAATTCTAAAATTTCTTCTTTCATTCCTTTTCTTTATTCTTCCTCCCCATTGGTAATTTTATAGTTTTCTCTTTTAGCCTGTCTTACAATGGTACCTGGAGGCACATCATGGGTAATCCATACATTACCGCCAATAATAGAGCCTTTGCCAATGGTTACCCTGCCCAAAATGGTAGCACCAGCATAAATAATTACATCATCTTCCACAATAGGATGCCTGGGAAGACCTTTGATAAGAACATTTTTCTCATCTTTGGGAAAACTCTTGGCTCCCAAGGTAACTCCCTGATAGATTCGCACATTATTGCCAATAATACAAGTCTCTCCAATAACCGTGCCTGTACCGTGGTCAATAAAAAAACTTTTGCCAATGGTGGCGCCAGGATGAATATCAATACCAGTTTCTGAATGCGCCAATTCAGTAATAATCCTGGGAATTATTTTAACCCCCAGTTCATGTAAGGCATGGGAAATTCTATAATTGGTCAGAGCTCTCACTGAAGGATAACAAAAAATAGCCTCTCCTGGAGTTTTGGCCGCAGGGTCACCAATGTAGGCAGCCTGTACATCTGTTGCCAGTAAACTTCTAATCTCTGGTAACTTTTGAATAAAGGCTATGGCTACTTCCTCAGCTTCTTTTTCGCAACTAATACAGGTGGTGTCTTCATCGCCACAGACAAAACAGCCACCATAGAGGATTTGATTTTTTAAAGCTCGGTACACCCTGTCCAGAGTTGCGCCCAGATAATATTCCTTGGCTCTTTCGTCGATATGACAGGGACCAAAATAGCCAGGAAAAAGAACTGCTCGCAAATCTTCCACCACCTCCCTTAGCACTGCAATGGAAGGAAGAGGCTGGTTGCTTTCTATGGACAATTTACTCTTGGGAAAATACTCTTTTTCTACTAACTCCTTTACAACCCTTTGAAATACTTCTTTATCCATTTTATTCTTCTCCAAAAAGCGGTGTTGATAAGTAGCGTTCAGCAGTATCACAAGCTACAAAGACTATAAGTTTTCCTCTATTTTCTTCCAATCTGGCCAGTTTTAAAGCAGCGGCCAGATTAGCACCAGAAGATATGCCAGCTAAGATGCCTTCTTCGCCAATGAGCCTTCTGGCCATTAAAAAGGCTTCTTCATCTGCTATCTTTTCAATCTGGTCAACTACTTTTAAATCCAAAACCTTGGGGATAAATCCCGCACCTATGCCTTGAATTTTATGAGGTCCAGGATTACCACCAGAAAGCACCGGAGAGTTTAAGGGCTCTACTGCCACCACTTTTATGGCTGGATTTTTTTCCTTTAGCTTTCTTCCCACTCCCGTAAGGGTACCGCCAGTACCTACTCCAGCTACAAAAATATCCACTTTGCCCTCTGTATCCTGCCAGATTTCTTCTCCTGTGGTCAGGTAGTGAACCTCTGGATTAAAGACATTCTCAAATTGCATGGGCATAAAGGCCCTGGGCTCTCTTTCAACAATTTCTTTGGCCTTTTTCACTGCTCCAGCCATTCCTTCCTCAGCTGGGGTTAAAATCAATTCTGCTCCCATGGCCTTAAGCAACTTTCGTCGCTCTATACTCATACTCTCAGGCATGGTTAAAATTAACTTTAGACCCAGCACCTGACAGGCCAGAGCCAGCCCTATCCCTGTATTTCCACTGGTAGGCTCCACAATAACACTACCCTTCTCAATTAACCCCTGTTCCAGGGCCCGGGTCAACATATTTTTGGCAATCCTATCCTTCACTGAACTCGCTGGATTGTAATATTCCAGTTTGGCTGCTACCCTGGCTGGCAGACCCCGGGTCAATTTATTCAAATAAACCAGAGGGGTTTTACCCACTAACTCTAACACATTGGAATAAATCATTTTTTCACCCTAAAAGTTTTCTTCCCTAATGACAGGCACATTGGCCCCAGTTATCTTTTCCCTGTTTCAACTCCTTTTCCATTTCCTCAGGAGAAAAGGGAGAAATACTGCGTAGCTTTTCTATTATCCTGGGCATTTCTTTCAGCACAAGTTCTATTTCTTCTTCGCTATTATACCTGCTTAAACTAAAACGAATGGACCCATGGGCATAATTAAAAGGAACTCCCATAGCCCGTAAGACATGGGAAGGCTCTAGACTTCCTGAAGTACAGGCAGAGCCTGAACTGGCACAAATCCCCAACTCATTTAAAAGAAGCAAAATAGCCTCTCCTTCCACATAACCAAAGGAAACATTGCAGGTATTGGGAAGTCTTTTCTCTTTATGGCCATTTAAACGGGTATACGGAATTTTTAACAATCCCTGTTCCAGTTTGTCGCGCAAAGCCTTTACCCTGGTTCTTTCTTCCTCAAAATTATTTGCAGCCAGCTCACAGGCCTTACCCAGACCTATAATGCCAGTGGTGTTTTCTGTACCAGCCCTTCGGCCTCGTTCTTGATGGCCTCCAATCATAAAAGGCTGAAAAGGAGTTTTTTTACGAACAAAAAGGGCACCTACTCCCTTGGGAGCGTGCAGTTTGTGACCAGATAAAGAAAGCATGTCCACTGGAAGCTTACTCAAATCAATCTCCTCTTTACCCACTGCCTGGACTGCATCAGTGTGGAACAACACACCTTTTTCTTTGGCAATTTCAGCAATTTCTGCAATGGGGAAAACAACTCCTGTTTCATTGTTGGCCCACATAACGCTGATAATGGCAGTGTCTGGTCTAATACTTGCCTTTAATTCTTCCAGATCCAACTCACCCTGGGCATTAACTCCCAGATAGGTAACTTCGTAGCCCAATTTTTTTCCAGGTACTTACATAAACTCAATATGGCTGGATGCTCTACCTTGGTGGTAATTAAATGCCTTTTTTCTGGAAAACTGCGTAAAGCAGAAAAAATAGCAGTATTATCGCTTTCTGTACCACAGGCAGTAAAAATTATTTCTTCAGGAGAACAGTTTAAAATAGCCGCAACTTTTTCTCTGGCCTTTTTAATCTCCTTTCCCACTTCACCACCAAAAGAATGCATACTGGAAGGGTTGCCATACCTTTCGCTAAAAAGGGAAGTATCTCCTCCAGTACTTCCGGAGCTACCCTGGTGGTAGCATTATTATCCAGATAAACCACCTTATTCATTTGCTTCCTCCACTGTCAGTTGAGGTGAAACCTTCTCTTGTAAGCTCTTTTCCACAAAGTCCTTAAGAGTTAACTGGCTGGAAGGACACCTGGTACACTTTCCTCTTAAAGATACCAGCACCTTATCTCCTTCAATATCTATAAGTTCAATATCACCACCATCTCGCTGCAAAGCTGGTCTTATTTCTTCTTCCAGTACCTTAAGCACCTTTTGCATCTTCTGTACATTAGATAATTTTTTGGGCTTTTTCTCCTGAGCTTGTTCCAGTTCTTTACGCACTTCTGCTAAAATCTCTTCCAATTGAGGTAAACAATTTTCACATCCTCCACCAGCCTTGGTGTAATAGGTAATGTCTTCCACACTTTTTAAATCATTTTCCTTAATGGCCCTGCGAATCTCTTCATCTGTAACCCCAAAACACTCACAGACAATCTCTCCTTCCAGTTGCTTTTCTTCTACCTCTTCTCCTAGATAGTTCTTAATGGCTGCTTCTAAAGCCTGCTGCCCCATTACTGAACAGTGCATCTTGGCTTTGGGCAGCCCGCCTAAAAACTCGGCAATATCCTTATTGGTAATTTTTCTGGCTTCTTCAATGGTTTTTCCTTTGATAAGCTCAGTAAGAGCAGAACTAGAAGCAATGGCACTGGCACAACCAAAGGTCTTAAACTTGGCATCCACAATTTTCCCATCTTCTATTTTCAAATACAACTTAAGGGCATCTCCACAGGCAATGCTGCCCACTTCTCCCACTGCATCTGCATCCTCTATTTCTCCCACATTCTTGGGATTTAAGAAAAACTCTTTTACCTTATCTGTGTATTCCCACATAACCTTACTCCTTTGTTTACTTTGAACTTAAGTCTTAAAAAAGTTAATAAACTCTTTTAGCAAAAAGTAAAGAAAAAAGTTAGGAGAAACTAATATTTTTTAAAAAATACTCCCTTTACCTTTTTTCTTTTTTAGTCTACCTTAAAAGCTATGCCTAAAAAGCCTCAAATCAAGCTAGTTTTTTCCTTTTTACTCTGGTTAGCTCTACTTATAGGGATTTGTTTTAGCTTAGAAAATTTGCTTACCCAAAGAATCAAAAATAATTTTTTTCGTCAAAAGGGCCTGGAGTTTACTCAAAACATAAATTCCCGCTTTAAGCAAAACTACCTTCTTGCCACCAATAAGCCTGACCTTTTTTGGCCTAACCTGGCTACAAGCATAAGGGAATACTTAAAAGCAAAAGATGTTTTTATTATTGATGTAGACAGCTCTCTTCTAGCAAGTACCCAGATAAATCCAGACAACAAGTTATACCTGGAAGATAAAAATTATCACCTGGCTTTAAAAAAACAAACCTTTAGTTATACAGAAAAGGAGGATAGTATAATTTATTATCTTCCTTTTTATTTTGGAGATAAAGTTTTATACTTAAGAGTGGATTTAGATAAGACCTTTTACCTGCATAAACTAAAGCAGCTGGCACAGTTTCAAGACCTTTTACTTATAGCGATGCTGGCTATATTTATTATTTCTTCCCTGCTTTTTGCCTTTATTTTCTATAGGAATCACAAAGAAAAAAAGCAGATGATAGAAGAAGATACAGCCCTTATCGAAGCTCTAGCCTATCAGGCAGAAGGAAGGGATTTGGAGACAGGTAAACACCTGGAAAGGACCAAACTCTATGTTTATAATCTGGCTTTATACTTAAAAAAACATTCTCCTTATAAGAAAATTATTACTAATAGATACCTGGAAAACCTGATAAAAGCTTCAGTTATTCATGATATTGGTAAAGTAGCTGTGCCAGAAAATATTTTATTTAAACGAGGTAAGCTCTCTATTCAGGAATTTGATTTGATTAAAGAACACTGCCTTTATGGGGCTAAGATTATCAATAGAGCCAAGAGTAAGTTTCCCAACTCCCAATTTTTAACTCTGGCCATGGAAATAATTTTATATCACCATGAACGCTTTGATGGTACAGGTTATCCCAAGGGCTTAAAGGGAGAAAATATTCCCTTAAGTGCCAGAATTATGGCTATAGTAGATGTCTACGATGCTATGCGGAGTAAAAAGTGCTATAAAGAAGCTTTAGAGCATGAAAAATGTGTACGTTACATCCTCTCCCAAAAAGGCATGCATTTTGACCCTGTATTGGTGGATGCCTTTTATTCCCTGGAAAAAACCTTTTTAAAAATTTCTTTAGATTACGCAGATAATACCAATTATTTTTAACTTACTAAAGGAAAAAAGATGTTAGCTATTATTGATTACAAAGCAGGTAATTTAACTAGTGTCAAAAGGGCCCTGGATTATCTAGAAATTCCCAATAAAATAACTGCTTCTGCTCAAGATATTTTGCAAAGCAGGGGAATTATTTTTCCAGGCGTAGGAGCAGCAGGCTCTGCCATGCAACATTTACAGAAGACTCACTTGGACAAAGTACTAAAAGAAGCAGTGGCTAAAGATATCCCTCTTCTGGGTATCTGTCTGGGCTGTCAGATTATTTTAGATTTTAGTGAAGAAAATAAGACCCATACCCTGGGCCTTATTCCAGGAAAGTGCTTACGCTTTCAGGAAGATTTAACTGAAGAAGATGGCTCTCCCATCAACATTCCCCATATGGGTTGGAATCAGGTTACCTTAAAAAAAGATTGTCTGCTTTTTGAAGGTATTAAGCCAGAAGCTGAATTCTATTTTGTCCATTCCTATTATCCCGCTCCAGAAAAAGAGTTTATTCTAGGTACTTCCTTTTATGGTCTGGAATTTTGCTCTGTTTTGGGAAGAGAAAGCCTCTGGGCAGTGCAGTTCCATCCAGAAAAAAGCGGAAGACCTGGCTTAACCCTCTTAAAGAACTTCTACAATTATGTGAGGTCAAAATAATTATGCTTAGTAAAAGAATAATCCCCTGTCTGGATGTGAGAGATGGAAAACTCACCAAGGGAATAAAGTTTAAAGACAATGTGGACATTGGCGACCCTGTAGAAACTGCCAAAATCTATTATGAACAAGGAGCAGATGAAATAGTTTTTTACGATATAACTGCCTCCCATGAAGGCAGGTCCATCATGCTCAAGGTGGTGGAAAAGGTAGCTGCTCAAATTTTTATCCCCTTTTCGGTAGGAGGGGGAATCTCCTCTATAGAAGATATGCGAGCAGTTCTTCTGGCAGGAGCAGAAAAAATTTCCATTAACTCTGCAGCAGTGAAAAATCCTTCCCTCATTAGTGAAGGTGCTGAAGCCTTTGGCTCGCAGTGTATAGTGGTAGGCATGGATGTTTTAAAGGTCCCTGTATCTTCGCAAATACCTTCAGGGTATGAGGTGGTCATACACGGCGGCAGAAAGCCCATGGGGATTGATGCCCTCTGGTGGGCCCAGGAAGTGGAAAAACTGGGAGCAGGTGAAATCTGCCTTAATTCCATTGATGCTGACGGTACCAAAGAAGGATATGAACTGACCTTAACCAGGCTCATTGCTGAAAATGTCCGTATCCCAGTCATAGCCTCTGGAGGGGCAGGTCATCCTGAGCACATGGTAGAGGCAGTAAGTAAAGGAAAAGCTTCTGCAGCTCTCATTGCTTCTATTGTTCACTATGGAGAATGGTCTATTCCAGAGATTAAAAAATATATGCATAATCAAGGAGTAAAAGTAAGACTTGTCTGGTAAAGAGAATAAGAAAATAATTTTAGAAGTCATGACCCAATGCGAGGCAGAGGTAATCAGCAAAGAAATCACCATTAAAGAAGATTTAAAACAAGAACTTAAAGAAACTCTAGAAAAAATGCGCAAAAACAAGTTTCAAAGTGTGGCCTGGTTAGGAGATAAATACTTAGGTGGAACCTGGTTTGATCTAAAAAACTTTAAATGGAGTGCTGAACTGGAAGAAGAAGTATGGCAGGATTAAAAGTAAAAATTAATCTGCTTTAAAAATACCGCTCTTACCCCCCTCTTTGTATAAGAGCCTGCTCTTTTCTAAAATAATATCCTTTTGCACAGCCTTACACATATCGTAAATAGTAAGCATGGCTACATTGACAGCAACCAAGGCTTCCATTTCTACTCCAGTCTTATCTGTTGTTTCCACTTTACTTTCTATCCTAATTCTTTGCTCTTCTTCGAGTACTTCAAAACTCACATCCACAAAAGTAAGCTTTAAAGGATGACAAAGGGGAATAAGCTCTGCTGTTTTCTTGGCAGCCATAATCCCAGCTATCTTGGCGGTAGTAAGCACATCCCCCTTGGGCAGGGCCTTTTCTTTTAACAGCCTTAAGGTCTTAGCATTTAAGCGTATAAAACCTTCGGCAATGGCTATTCTTCTGGAGTCCTGTTTTTCTCCCACATTGACCATCTTTATCTGACCTTGCTCATCTAGATGGGAAAAGCCCATTTTATTCACCCATGACCTTGCGAAAAATATTTTTTACTCTACTTTTCTTTTTCTTTTTCTATGGCCTCAAATTCTTTTAACAACTCTACCTGTCTCTTGGTTAAATCAGTTGGCGTTTTTACAATGACTTCTACCAACAAGTCACCTCGATAGGCACTGTTTAAGGCGGGCAAGCCCATTCCTCTTATCTTCAGCACCTTACCAGACTGGGTTCCCTTGGGAATTTGCAACTCTATGGGGTCATCTAAAGTTGGGACTTCTATTTTACAACCCAACGCAGCTTGCACAAAACTGATTTCCTGCTGAATAATTAAGTCCTGTCCCTGCCTTCTAAAAACTTCGTCTTCTTCCACATAAATTACCACATAAAGGTCTCCTGGAGGGCCTCCAAATTCTCCAGGTTCGCCTTCTCCTCTAATCCTAAGTCTGGTCCCATTATCCACACCTGCAGGCACGCGCACCTGAATCTTTTTATTTACATGCACAACTCCCTGGCCTTTACAACGCTTACAGGGATTAGCAATAACCTCTCCTCGACCATTACACATGGGACAGGGCATGGATACCCTAAAAAAACCCTGGGAACGATAAACCTGTCCTCTACCTCCACACTGTCTACAGGTCTCCACAGAAGAACCAGGCTCTGCTCCACTGCCAGAACATCTATCACACCTATCCCGTTTGGGGATTTTGATTTCTACTTCTGTACCCTTGGCTGCTTCTCGAAAAGAAATCTTTAAATTATAACGCAAGTCAGCCCCAGGCCTTGCCCGAGAACCGCTTCCACCGCCAAATCCAAAAAACTCAGCAAAAATATCACTAAAGGTGCTAAAAATATCCTCTGCACTGCTAAACCCCTCAAAACCAGAGCCGTTTACTCCAGCATGCCCAAAGCGGTCATACTGGGCTCTCTTTTCAGGGTCTCGCAAAACCTCATAGGCTTCAGCAGCTTCCTTAAACTTGGCTTCAGCTTCAGGGTCGTCAGGGTTGCGATCTGGATGATATTTAAAAGCAAGTTTGCGATAGGCTCGTTTTATTTCTTCCTCTGTAGCATCTCTGGATACACCCAAAATTTCGTAATAATCTCTTTTACTCATAGCCAAAACTAGTTATCCTGATTTCCTTCTTCAGCAACCAAAACCTTTCCCGCAGCAATCTCTCTCAATGCTGTAACCACTTCTTTATTCTTACTTTCTACCAGAGGCTTATAACCTTCTTTATATTGCTTTATTCTCTTGATAGCCATATGAATAAGCAAAAAACGATTATTCACCTTTTTTAAACAATCATCTACAGTAATTCTAGCCATTTAAAACCTCTCCCTGTTAATTTTCTTTTAATTTAGAAGTTAAATTTTTCACCAAATCGGTCTGCACCAAATAATATCTATCTTCAGCAATTTTTACCCAAAACTTATCTTTATCTTTGGTGGAAAAGAATTCTACATCTACTAAGTCTTTGTTCATCTTGTTTTTAAGGGTAAGACTTAAAACAACAGATAAATCAGATGGAAGTTTACCAGTAATGTCTAAATATTCTAAATCCTGCAGTTCCCAAAGATAAAGACTGGCTCCACTAAATTCTTCTCCAGAACCAACCACCTTCCACACCTTTTCCCTGTCCTTATAAACAATATCCAAACTTTTTTCTGGAGAAGCAAGCTCTATTCTCTTCACGTCTTCTTGGACAAAATTCAAAAAGTGCCTATCCTTCAACAAAAAAGGTTTTTTATTTATCCCATTTAAGCCTGCCTGGTCAAGTAAATAATACCAGGGATTTTTATCTAATTTTAATAGATAGTTAGAATCCTCATAGGAATAGATTTGCAAAGAAAGAGAAGTTAAATTTTTTAATTCCAGGGTATAGGTATAAAGAGGTGGGCTCAAATTTTTTGGGTCCACATAAAGTAAGTCCTGGGCTTTTAGGGTAGCTAAATTAAAGAATAAACTAGTGGCTTCAGAGGAATTAACCTTTTCTTTTTTATACTCTTCAGGGTAAAGAAATTGAAAATCTTCCTTTTCTCCTTTTTCAAAACTAGATAGGGCTGACCCTTTTTTCTATTTGAACTTTTTTGAGGTCTTCATCAGCAAAGGAAAAAATAGCTAACTGATAAAAATCCTTAGGGTTCTTTTTCAATTCTTGCTCATAATCAAAGGGCAAAAGAAGCAAGGTATTGGGCAAAATATTACTCAGGGCATAGACTCCATCCTGGCTGGGATTTTCTCCTCCCAGGATAAGTTGGATTTGTTTTTCTTCAGCTTCAATTACCAAACTATTGTCCTTGTTTAAGCCAAATTGAGACCATTTATCGCTATTTATTTTATCCAAAACCCGCTTGGGTTTATTTTGGCTAATAAATCTAAGTAAACTCTCTACTTCCTCTTTATTGGCTGGAAAATCCTGCTCTTTTACCCTAACTTTCCACTTTCCAGTCTGATTAAGTAAAGAAAAATCTTTAAAAATAATACGGTTAATATTTAAAGAAACCAGATTAGGCCACTGAATCTGTTCTTCTTTAGAGCTATCTACGTGAGGCCATAAGTAAATCCCCAACCACAAGCCAAGAGCTATGCCTGATAACCACAAGATGCGTTTCATAACTCCTCCCTAAGAGCGTCTTCTTAGAGCAACCAATCCTGCCAAAAGCAAACACAATAGTGGTAAAACCAGCAAGGGCACCACAGTAATAGTTAACTTTTCCCCTTGACTTAAAAACAAAAAGGAATTGGCTACCTTAGGCTTAGACAAAGAAAGGAGCTTTTCTCTGGAACGTAACCAGCTTAACCCTTTGCTTAAAAGTTCTTTATTTCCTCCCAACTCCACATATTTATCAGTAAGCCAATCATCATCTCCAAAAACAAGGATGCGAGTTTCTTTTTTTCTATCCTTTTTATCCTTTTCCTCAAACCACACTGCCAGGTTTAAAGGACCTCGTACATCCTGCCCCTCATCAAACTGAGCTTCACCTTTTTTAAGGCGCTTTAAATCTGTTTCCAGCCAGGCGCCTTCACTGCTTTTAATCAAAGGAGAGGCCTTGCCCTTGCCTGCCTTTATTTCCAAAGCTAAAGCAGTGGGAAATACAGTCATAAAATTAAAATCCTCAGTAATGGGATGATAGGGATAATCCTGCCCCACTGCAGCCATAAAACTTCCTAAAACCAGCTTACCTACCGGGTCTAAAACAAATCCCTGTTTAAGTTGTACTCCCAGCTCACTTTCCAGCCAACCCCAGAGATTGTTTTTCTCTTCAGCCATAAGGGCTACCAGCAGTCTACCACCCTGATCCAGATACTCCTTAAGTATGGAAAGTTCTGATTCCAGAAAATCCTTTTTTGCTCCTACAATAAGCAAAGTTAAGGCATCTTCCGGTACCTTACCAGCCTTTACCAAACTTATTTCCTCTACCTTAAGTCCCTGCTCATTTAAAATCTTTTTAAGCTTGCTTAAACTTCTATCACCTCCAGCAAACAAGCTGGCTTCTCCATGTCCACTTACTATATATATCTTACCCTTTTCTTCACTACTTAATCGCATTAAAGCATTGCTTAGCTTTTCTTCATCGGGTAAAAATAACTTCTCCTTTTTATTTTTAAACTTTACAATTACCTCTCCAGATTGATGTATTTCATATTCTTTGGCCAGTCCAGGTGCTCTATCCGGGTCTATAAATTCATAATTAAAAAGTTTATTTTCTTTAGCATATAAACGCAAAAGATCTTCTAGTTGTTTTTTACCTCTCTCTCCTGGTCGATAAAAACAAAGTACATCCACCTTTTCTTTTATACTTTTTAGCAAATCTTGACTGGACTTACTTAAGGAATAGCGTTTATTTTTGGTTAAATCCATTTGCCAATCTATTTTTTTTACTAAAACATTGATACCTACCAATATAAAAAGTCCAAGCAAAACAGTTAATAGTAATTGACCTTTATTTTTCATCTTCATCTTAAGCTCTCCACCTCTGGTTTTCTATGCTTAGAAAAGTTAATCCCAGAAAGGCCACAATAAAAGAAAAAAAGTAAATCAAATCCACTCCAGTAAGAACTCCTTTGGCAAAGGACTCAAAATGGGAAAGCAAAGAAAGGCCTTCTATCCAGCTTTGATAGGTTTTAGGCAATACATCCTTAATCCAGGCCAAAAGCCATAAAATAAGTAAAGCTCCAAAACTCAAGGATGCAGCCACGATTTGATTCTCAGTTAAAGAAGATAAAAATAAGCCCAAAGCTACAAAGCTACAACTAAGTAAAAACAAGCCCAAATAACCACTCAAAGTACTTAAAACCTCTGGCTCAGAATAAATAAATAACAACAAAGGTCCACAAGCACTTAAAACTAGGGCCAGCAATAAAAACACTGCCACACTAAAGAACTTGGCCACAACCACTTCCCATTCCTTTACTGGATAACTTAAAAGCAACTCAAATGTACCTAACTTTTTCTCTTCACTAAAAGAACGCATGGTAATTAAAGGAATAAAGAAAAGTAAAATAATGCCTGAGTTTTGGAGATAAGGACGAATAATCCATTCCTGGGGAGTAAAATTTTCTATGCCTGAAAGTTGCATAGCCTGTAAACTAAAAAGCTGGTACTGACTGACCAAACTAACAAAAAAATAGCCACTTAAAAAAAGAAAAGAACTTAAAATAATATAAGCCAGTGGAGAACGAAACAAAATAATTAAATCCTTTTTCGCCAAAGTTAGTGCTCTCATTTCTGCTCTCCCTTATAAACAAGATTAACAAATATTTCTTCCAAGCTGGAACGTTTGGGCCTAAATTCTAAGACCTTACCTCCATAACTGGCCACCAAGTCAGCCACTACAAACCTTATATCTTCTTTATTTTGGGCCTTAAACTCCAAATGAACTTCCTTTTCTGTTCTATCTTCTGCAGTTATTCTTACGACCTTTTCTAAATCTGCCCTTAGTTCACTTTTATAAGAAGAACTCTCCAGACTTAAAAAGTACCTTTCTGTACCTTCTTTAATCAGGTCTTCTAAGCTAGCTTCAGTTAAAATCCTTCCCTGGTTAATGATAATGACCCGTTTGCAAATAAGTTCTACTTCAGACAAAATATGCGTACTTAATAAAATGGTCTTTTCTTTTCCCAGTTCTCGAATCAACTCTCTAATTTCTCTTACCTGGGTAGGGTCTAAACCTACTGTAGGTTCATCCAGGATAATCAACTTGGGATTTCCTATTAAAGCCTGGGCCAATCCTACTCGCTGGCGATAGCCTTTACTCAAGTGACGAATAAGTTTTTTCTCCACCTCTTTTAAGCCACAGCGTTCCATAACCCTATCCACTTCTTTTTGAGGCTCAGCCGCCTGTTTTAGCTCTGCTACCCATTTCAAGTACTCTCTAACGCGTAGCTCCAGATAAAGAGGATTGGTCTCTGGCAGATAACCCAGGTTTTCCCGTAAAAAAAGGGGAGACTTACTTACTTCTTTGCCCAGAAAACGTACACTTCCTGAAGAGGGAGTTAGATAACCTGTTAAAATCCGCATGGTGCTGGATTTACCAGCTCCATTAGGGCCTAAAAATCCCAAAATTTCTCCCTGTTCCAGTTTAAAATTTAAATCAAAAAGGACCTGGTATTTGTTGTAGAAAAGATTGACATTTCTCACTTCCAGCATGCATCTGCTCCTTGGAAAGTTGGAATTGGGGTTAAGAGGAACTGAAAATAAATATGATTAAAAAACAACTATAAATTCAGATTCTTACTTGTCAAGAAGATTACTTGACGGATAGATAACTCTTTTTTAGTTGTAACCTTTTAAGTAAGTACTATGAGCCGATTACGCAAACTTCACTATTCCCAAAAAAGGGTCCTGGGACTGTGTGGAAAGCTTATGCAAAGCCAGAAAATGCTTTTTCCCGGGGCCAAAATAGGTATAGCCCTGTCTGGTGGTGTAGATTCCTGGACCCTGGTTCAAACCCTTATCTTGCGCCAAAAAATCGTTCCCTTTTCCTTTGACCTGATGATTTTACATTTAAACCCTGGCTTTAATTCCAGGAGCCACGAGCCCCTTTTACAGTGGTTAAAAACCAATCCAGTCCCTGCCCATGTAGAAATAGGAGACTTTGGCCTGCAAGCTCATTCAGATAAAAACCAAAAAAAATCCCCCTGTTTTTTGTGTGCCTGGCAGAGAAGAAAGCGTTTATTTGAGCTCTGTGCTCAATATAATCTTACTCATCTGGCCTTTGGACATACTCTGGATGACTTAACCACCAATTTTTTCATGAACCTGATTCAAAATGGAAGAGTAGATGGACTTTCTCCCAAAGAACCCTTTTTTCAGGGAAAGTTAATAGTTATAAGACCCCTTTTAGCTGTGGACAAAAAAACCATTGTTGAAGCAGCTAAACGCTGGTCTCTTCCTGTATGGAAAAATGACTGTCCTTCAGCCAACAACACCAAACGGACTTATTACCAGGATTTAATCGCCCAAATTGCCCCTAATTCTAGACTTTACAAAAATATTGTCCAGGGTATAAGGCGGTGGCAAGTTGACTTTTAATAACTACTTGTCTATAAACTAAAAAATAAGGTCAAAGCCATGTTTAAATCCAAATATGAAATTCTAATTTTTAAAAGCTCTCAAGGTTTAAGTAAAAAAATCTGCATAAGTAAAAGAAGTGCTTTCTTTTTAAGTTTTCTTATTATTGCTGCCCTAAGCCTTAATGTCTATTTTGCCTATCGCTCCCTTAATTACTTTTACCTCCAAAAACGCTATGCTCAAACAGTGGCCAAACTGGAAAAACAAAATGTCCAGTTGCTTAATCTGGCTCAAAAAATAAAAAAATTAGAAGCAGATGTAATTCGCATGAGCGAACTGGATAGAAAACTAAGAGTAATGATGAATGTGGAAAATGACGGCAACATGATGCAAGCCATAGGAGGAACTCCAGAAAGTTCTTTTACCTTTGACCATATACCTGCCTATAGACAGGAAGCCCTGGCTCGTAAAATGCACAACTTCTTGGAGCAACTATCCACTCAAAGCAAACTGGAAAGCATTCGGCAAAAAGAACTTTTAGAATTGGTGCAGGATAAACAACAAATTTTGGCCAGCACTCCTTCTATCTGGCCCACTCAGGGCTGGATTTCTTCAGAATTTGGCTATCGTATTTCTCCTTTTACCGGGCAAAGAGAGTTCCACAAAGGTTTAGATATATCTGGACCAGAAGGTACGCCGATTATTGCTCCTGCTGAAGGTGTAGCCATTTTTACAGGTAAAAATGGTGCCTATGGATTGTCCTTAGTACTGGATCACGGCAATGGCATCACCACCCGTTATGCCCACTTATTAAAGATAGTTATAAAAAATGGAGAAAAGGTTAAACGAGGAGAGATTATAGCCTATATGGGTAATACTGGCCGTTCCACTGGTCCTCATCTTCACTACGAAGTACGCCTAAACGGAGTACCTGTAAATCCCTTGCGTTATATTTTAAATTAAAACCACTGGTCCACATTTTGCTAATTCCTAAATGTGGACCTTTTCAACTTTAATTCTCAAATTTTTTTCAGTTTCTTACTTACCCTTTTTAGGGTAAGTATTATCATCTTTTTTCTACCCTTTTTTGGTGCAGGGACCATTCCCGCTAGGGTCAAAGCCTTAATTGCCCTTATCTTAAGTTTTTTCCTCTGGCCCTACCTTAAATTCCCAGGCACTTACTTTCCTGCACATCCCTTTGATATTTTTCTAATTTTATTAGGTGAGAGCATTTTAGGACTCACCCTGGGGCTGGCTGTGCGTTTCCTATTTGCTGCCATTCAAACAGGAGGACAACTTATTGGCTTTCAAATGGGTTTTGCCATGATCAATGTGGTGGATCCAGTTACTGGCGTATCTGAAGCTGTAACTGCCCATTTCCTCTATATGGTTTCTATCCTCACCTTTTTAAGTTTAAATGGGCATCTTATGTTACTTAAAGGGCTTGCTGACAGTTTCAAACTGGTTCCTCCTGGAAGTATTTTTTTAGCACCTGAGTTAGTAGACAACATTCTCATCTTTTCCAGTCAAATTTTTGTCCTTGCCATCAAAATTGCGGCGCCGGTAATGGCTGCCCTTTTCCTGGTAGATCTGGCCCTGGCCCTTATTTCCAGAGCAGCTCCTCAAATGAACGTACTTTTTGTAGGCTTTCCCTTGAAAATCGCTGTTGGCTTTATCTTTTTAGCTTTTATCTTTGAATTTATGGTTCTCTACATGCAGGGATTTTTAAGTGATTTAGGTAAATATTTTTTCTACATTCTAAAGGGAATCTAAAATGCCTCAAAAAGATCCTTCTCGTACGGAAAAAGCAACCCCGAAACGCAGAAAAAAAGCCAGAGATGAAGGTAATGTCCCGCGCAGTACAGAATTGGGCAAAGCGGTATCCATTTTGGCTGGGGTGCTCATCTTAAGATTTTTAATTGAATTTCTAGATAAGAATATACGAGAAACCTACCTTTATTTTTTAAGGCAAAGTTTTTCTTTAGAATTAACCAGGGAAAACGTATATCACATCTTCCTATATTCCTCCAAACAAATTGGCCTTATGGTCTTACCCATAATGTTTTTTGTTTTTCTCATCTCTTTACTTGTAACCAGAGCCCAGGTGGGTTCACTCTGGACCACCAAGCCCCTTACTCCTAAATTTAAAAATTTTAATATTATTCAAGGATTAAAGAAAATTTTTGTCAACATCCAAACCTTAATCAATTTAACTAAAAGTGTTTTACAGGCCTTTTTTGTAGGTCTTGCTCCCTATCTGGTTTTAAAAAGCGAATTAACAGAAAATATTTTGCCTCTTTTTTACGCTTCAGTATCTGATATTGCTGCTTATATTTTAAACACAGGCTTTAAGGTCACTGGGTATGCCCTGGTCCCCATGCTCCTTATTGGAGTGGCTGACCTCATTTACACCCGCTGGGATTATGAGGAAAATCTAAAAATGACCAAGGAAGAAGTAAAAGATGAACGCAAACAGGCTGAAGGTGACCCACAGATAAAAAGCAAACAAAAACGAAAAATGCTTAAGGTCATGCAACAGCGCATGCTACAGGAAGTACCCAAAGCAGACGTGGTTATTACCAACCCCACCCATATTGCTGTGGCTTTGGCCTACAATCCCCTTAAAGCCCCTGCTCCCATTGTCCTGGCCAAAGGAGCAAACAAGGTGGCAGAAAAAATCAAGGAAGTGGCCCGTAAACATAATGTGCCCATCAAAGAAAATAAGCCTTTGGCATGGGCTTTGTATAAAAGTGTAGAAATTGGGGAGATGATCCCTGAAGAACTTTACCGAGCTGTAGCAGCTGTCTTGGCCCAGCTCTATAAATATCGCAAAAGGAAATAAAGCCTTAAGTCAAAAAAATGGCAATAAAAACACCTACCCTCAACATAGACTATTCTCGCTTTTCCAGACAAGGAGACTTCTTACTAGCTGCTGGAGTAGTAATAATTCTCTTTGTCATGCTTATTCCCCTGCCCACTATTTTTTTAGATGTAATGCTGGCCTTTAATATCTCCTTTTCCCTGGTGGTATTAGTTACCACCATGTTTATGAAAACTCCTCTGGAATTTTCCATTTTCCCTTCTCTACTTTTAATAACCACCCTCATGCGACTGGCCTTAAATGTTGCTTCTACCAGACTAATTTTACTTAATGGCGACCAGGGAACTGTGGCTGCAGGCAAGGTCATCCAGACCTTTGGCAACTTTGTAGTAGGTGGAAATTACGTTATTGGCATAGTTATTTTTCTCATCCTCTTTGCCTTAAATAAAATGGTTATTACCACAGGTACAACCCGTATTGCCGAGGTTGCTGCCAGATTCACCTTAGATGCCATGCCTGGTAAACAAATGGCCATTGAAGCTGACTTAAATGCAGGCATTATTGACGAAGAAGAAGCCAGACAACAAAGGGAAGCCATTCGGAAAGAGGCTGACTTTTACGGTGCCATGGATGGTGCAGGCAAGTTTGTCTCTGGAGATGTAAAAGCAGGAATGCTCATTACCCTTATCAACATCATAGGTGGTTTTTTTATTGGAGTTCTGCAAAAGGGAATGAACTGGATGGAAGCTGCCCAAACCTATACCCTTTTAACCATTGGAGATGGGTTGGTCTCCACGATTCCTTCTCTTATTATCTCCACTTCTGCAGGTATTATTGTCAGTAGAGCAGCAGCTGAAGCCCAGTTAGGTGAAGAATTCTTAGGCCAGCTCACCATGCATCCCAGGGCCTTAAAGCTGGTCAGTGGCATCTTGCTTCTCTTTGGTTTAGTTCCAGGCATGCCCACTTTTGCTTTTCTCCTTTTAGCTTCTGTTTTGTTTATGCTTTCCACCATAGCCAACAAGCAAAAGGCCCTTTTAGAAAGTCAAAGTAAAAAGAAAAGTAAAAGCCAGGCAACCTCTCTGGACACTCCAGAAGAGGTATCTGCTCTTTTACCTCTGGATACCTTGGCTTTAGAGGTAGGATATGGACTCATTCCTCTGGTAGATGAAGAGCAAAACGGGAACTTACTTACCCGCATCAGGGCCTTAAGGCGTCAATTTGCTCTGGATATGGGAGTGGTTATTCCTTCCATGCATCTAAAAGACAATTTAGAGTTAAAGCCAGGTGAATATAGAGTGCTCTTAAAAGGCAATGAAATTGGGCGAGGAGAAATCTTAATTGACCACTACTTGGCCATTGACCCTGGAGATATAAAACACCGCATTAAAGGCATAGAAACAGTGGAGCCTGCCTTTCAAATGCCAGCCCTATGGATACCCAAAAACAGAAAAGAAGAAGCACTCTTGGCTGGCTATACCGTAGTTGACCCTGCTACAGTTATAACCACTCATCTAACTCAACTTTTTAAGAGACATTTACATGAGTTCCTGGGACGCCAGGAAGTGCAAAACCTTCTGGATACCCTGGCTCAACGCGCTCCCAAAGCTGTGGAAGATTTGATACCCAATATCCTGTCCCTGGGTGTGGTGCAAAAAGTCCTGCAAAACCTGGTCAAAGAAGGCGTCTCCATAAGAGACATGCTGACCATAGTGGAAACCCTGGCTGACTATGGTCAACAAACCAAAGACCCGGTTCAGCTTACAGAATATGTGCGCCAACATATGGCCAGAAACATTGTCAGCCCCTACTTGGCCAAAGACAATACTCTACCCATTATCCTTCTGGATCAGGAAATAGAATCCCTGTTTCAAGAAAATATCAAACAAACCGATACTGGGGCCTTTTTAACCATGGACCCCCACCTGGCTCATCAAATTATTCAAAAGATTATCAAGACCCTGGAAAAGGCCATAGTTAAAGATGGTCAACCAGTGCTTTTGGTCTCTCCTCCTCTAAGACCCCATCTGGCACAAATTTGTGTGCGTTTTATTCCCAACTTGCCGGTAATTTCCCAGGCAGAAATTCCACCAGAAATTCAACTGGAAACCATAGCTCAAGTGAGATTGGACCATGCAAGTTAAAACCTTTCAAGGCAAAAATCTTTCCCAAATTATGGCCCAAATCAAAAAAGAAATGGGGCCGGAAGCAGTTATTTTAAGTAGTGAATGTATTGGACAAAATGGCTCCTCTCGTTATGAAGTGGTGGCTGCCCTAGAGACTCCTGCAGCCAGGACAGCCAGTAAAACTCCTGACTTAGACCTGCTTCAACAATTTTACTCAGAGTGGGAAAGCTTCAGGGACTCCTTACTTACGGTCTTAAAACCAGAAGAACAGTTAAAAGTTCCCTCCAAGTATCTACAAGCCTTAAACTACTTAGAAAAACAAGGCGTGAAAAAAAACATTCTTCTCCAATTAAGCCTGCAACTGAACCAGGGACATTCTCTTTTAACTCTCTTAAAAAACCACTTAAAGGTAAAACCCTGGCCAGAACACTTTCTGGATAAAAAATATCATCTCTTTTTAGGCCCCCCAGGCAGTGGCCAAACCTCTTCTTTACTTAAAAGCGTGCTGGCTTTAAAAAGAAAAAATAAAAAAATACTCCTTGCCTATCCACCTAACAGCTCTCTGGAAGGAAAACTACTTTTAGAACACTACGCCCAGTTAATTGACCTGGATTTTCAACCCTGTAGTTTAGAAGAACTGCCTTCTTCTAAACACGAGTCCTATGATTTTATCTTTTTAGACTTACCCCATAACTCTCTTGACTTAAAGAATTTTTTTGAAAAAATAAAAACTTTAGCCCACTTACATCTGGTGTTAAGCCCTGTCTATCAGGAAAATTATCTACGCTCTTTTTTGAATCAAGTAGGCAGTAAGCATATCTCCAGTATTATCTGGACAAGAGTAGATGAAGCCTGTAACTTGGGTAGCATGTTAAATTTTAGCTTTGACTACCCCATTCCCATCTCTCTGGTCAGTTATGGGGCTCATCTAAAAAACAGTTTTTTTAAAGCAGATGCAGGGAAAATTTTACGCTACTTATTCAAAAGGGAATTTTAAGGAAGGTAAAAAATGAGTTTTTCTCCTTTAGTCATATCTGTTACTTCAGGTAAAGGTGGAGTAGGCAAGACCAACATTTCTGTAAATCTGGCCTGTGCTCTGGCTGAACTAAACCAAAGAGTGCTTCTCCTGGATGGAGACCTGGGCTTAGGCAACGTAGATGTGCTTTTGGGACTAAATCCTCCCTTTAACCTGGCCCATCTTTTAAGTGGAGAAAAAGAAATAGAAGAAATAATTTATCCCACAGAGTTTGGCTTTTCCATTCTGCCTGCAGCCTCAGGGGTACCAGAAATCACCAAACTAAGCCAGGGACAAAAACTAGAACTTTTAGAAGCCTTTGACCCTTTAGAAAAAAAGTGGACTATCTTATTGTGGACACTGGAGCAGGACTTCACGACCATGTTATTTATTTTAACCTGGCAGTTGAAAAAAGAATCATTATTTTAACTCCAGAACCCACTTCTTTAACTGATGCCTATGCCTTAATTAAGGTGCTAAAAAATCATCACCAGGTAAATAGCTTTGAAGTAATTGTAAATATGGCCAAAAGTGAAAAAGATGGTAAAGAAGCCTTTAAAAAATTATACCTGGCCTGCGAAAAATTCTTAGGAAGTATTTCTCTAAATCTTTTGGGCATAATTCCTTTGGAAGCAAAGATAAAAAAACATGTACAAAATCAGGAGCCTTTTTATTTAAATAAAACCTTAAATAGCAGTCGGCAGTTAAAAAACATAGCTACTGCTATCTACAATTGGCCTAAAAAAAGAGTAATTGATGGAAACATTAAATTCTTCTGGAAAAAACTCCTCTTTCAGGAAGGCTAATCCCTGGCAAACCAGTGTAGCTCCACGAAAGTTTTCTCAACTCTCTTTAAGAGAGCAAGAATCTTTAGTCAAAAAATATGCTCCAAAAGTAAAAATAATAGCCCTGCGTCTTAAGAGCAAACTTCCCCATCATGTGGAATTAGAAGAATTGATCAGTGCTGGTACTCTAGGTTTATTAGAGGCCTTAAAAAATTTTGACCCTCATCAAGAAATTCTTTTTGAGACTTATGCAGAAAACCGTATTCGAGGAGCTATGCTAGATGAGTTAAGGAAAATGGACTGGCTTTCCCGCAATATGCGCTCTAAAATAAAAAAAATAGAACATATTCTACAAAATCAAAACAATCTCAATCTAAATTCAGAGGAAGCCAGAAAAAAAATAGAAGAAGAAACAGGCTTTAAACCAGATGAAATAGAACAACTGCTTGTAGCCTTGCAAAATCAGATTTTAATTAGCTTAGATGCTATTCAGCAAAACTTAAGCACCCCAGAGGAACTTACCTATCAACCTCAAGAAAAAGTCATTAACCAGGACCTGGTTGACAAAATTGCCAAACTCATCAAAGAATTGACTAAAAAAGAGCAACTGGTCCTTTCCCTCTACTATGTAGAAGAGTTGACTATGAAAGAAGTTGCCAATATTTTAGAAATCACAGAAGGAAGAGTTTCCCAATTGCACGCTCAGGCTTTACAAAAGCTAAAGAAAAAATTTAAAGAACGATTTGAACAACCTTGAGGAGGAAAACATGGCTGTTAACAAAAATATGCGGATTTTAATCGTAGATGACTTTTCTACCATGCGCAGAATCATAAAAAACATTCTTCGACAACTGGGCTTCAACAATATAGTAGAGGCAGATGACGGCACTACTGCCTGGGATATCCTTAATAAAGACAAAATTGATTTTGTTATTAGTGACTGGAATATGCCTAAAATGACTGGAATTGAGCTTTTAAGAAAGGTACGCGCCAGTGAAGAATTTGCTGATCTTCCCTTTTTAATGGTCACAGCAGAAGCTCAGCAGGAAAATATTATTGAAGCAGTTCAGGCCAAGGTTTCCAACTATATCGTAAAACCCTTTACCGCTGAAACCTTACAACAAAAAATAGATAAAATTTTTGAAAATAGATAAATATGCCTGATAACTTAGATGAAGAAATCTTAGAAAAAAAACAAGATTCGCCAGAAGAAAAAGTAGAGCTGGACCTAGATGAATTAGAAGACATAGACAGTAGTACTGAAACCCAAGGAGAGAAAGTAGAGTTAGATTTAGATGACGCTCCTTTTTTACAAGAAGAGAAAGAAGAGGAGAAAACAGAGGAAAAAAAACCTGAAAAAGAAGATAAGCCAGTTGAAGATGTAGAGCAGGCAGAAGAAAAGGCAAAGCCTTTTTGGAAAAATAAATGGTTTTTGATAGGAGGAATCCTTTTAATTTTAGGCATAGGAGGAGGAAGTTACTTCTTATTAAGTAAAGAAAAAGCAACACCTCCCCCGCCTCCGCCTAAAAAAGTAGAAAAAAAGAAGAAGCAAAGCCCAAAGCTCCGCCACCACCAGAAGAACAACTGGTAGAACTGGATGGTTTTATTGTAGAACTGACAGATAACCAAAAGAACCCTCATTTTCTGGAAATAAAACTCAGTTTTGCTTCCACTGATGGCAGATTGGTGTGGGAAGCCAAAAGGAAAAAAATAATCCTGAGAGATGCTATTTACTATTATTTAAACAATAAAGAACTTAGCTTTCTCCAGAATCCTAAAAACCTGGAAAAAGTAAAAAAAGATATTTTAAATGTAGTTAATCAATATTTAAACAACGGACAACTCCAAAAGGTTTTAATAGAAAAGTACATAGTGAGTTAAAGATGGTTACCCCTATTGATTTGCCTGTTCTATTTTCTCAGCTTCCCCATTTACAACACCTGCAACATCAGGCTCAAAATGGGCCCCAGGGCAGTCAAAACATCCTGGCTGATGTAGTTGTACAAAAACAAGAAGAAGCCAAAAATAAAATTTTTCAAACTGAAAAGGCTAAGGCCCAAAGCAAGGTATCTCCAGACAAGGAAAAAGACTCTGCCCATACTCCCAACTTTACCTCTTCCCAGAAAGAAAAAAAATCCAAGCTGCCTGAACTTAAAGACAAAGGACAGATCATAAATCTCCAGGTCTAGTTTATGAACAAATGGGAATTTATCTTGCTTATACTTTCCTTTCTGGAAGTAATTCTTTTAATTCTGGTCATATTTTTCTTTTTACGCCTTAAAAAATCAGAAAAATTTCTCAAAGAACTCCAGCAAAAACAGGAAGATTTTATTCAAAAGCTCTCCTTTAGCAGCCAGTTAGAAAAAGAACTGGTGGAAAGCTTTGCCTTACGCCAGGAAGAATTACTAAAGTTAGAGGAAAAGCTCTCTGCCCGCAGCGAGGAATTAAGAAGGTTGATTTTACAGGCAGAAAAGTTTACCAATTCTCCTCTTTTCTTAAGGCAAGTAATTATCATGGGCCATAAAGCTGGTGAAAGTATCGAAAGTTTAGCCAAAAATTTTGGTTTAACTCAAGAGGAGGTAGAATTAATCCTTGAACACCAAAAATAATGTCTATTTAAGCATAATCATCCCCATCAAAGATGAAGAAGATAATATCCCTATTTTAGCCAACGAAGTAAATGCAGCCCTCAAAGACTTTAGTCAGCCCTGGGAGTGCATCTGGATAAATGATGGCTCCACAGACAGAAGCAGGGAAAAGTTAATCCAGCTTACCCAGGAAAAGGCCAATCATTGGTTTGTGGATTTAGACCAAAATTATGGCCAATCTGCAGCCATGTACACTGGTTTTAAGGTAGCGCAGGGGCAAATTCTGGTTACTCTGGATGGAGATGGCCAAAATGACCCCAAAGATATACCTCGTTTGGTAAGTTTTCTGGAAGAGCACCAGGCCCATGTGGTAAATGGCTATAGAGCAAAACGACAGGATAGTATTTTACGAAAAATCGCCTCAAAAATAGCCAATGGCTTTCGCAACTTCATTACCAAAGACAAAATTAGAGATGTGGGGTGTTCCCTAAGGGCCATGCGCAAGGAATGTGTGCAGAACATTTTTTTGTTTAAGGGAATGCACCGTTTTCTCCCCACTTTAATTCGCTTACAAGGTTTTGAAAAAATTGTAGAAATACCTGTAAATCATCGTCCTCGCACCAAAGGACAAACCAAGTACACTATTAACAATCGTCTCTGGGTAGGTCTTTTTGACAGTTTTGGAGTTCTTTGGATGCGTAAAAGAAGGGTATTACCTCAAATAAAGGAAATAAAAAAATAATGGCTGAAAAGATTTGGTTAATTATTGGTTTTTTAGCCCAGGCTATGTTTTCTGCTCGTTTTATAGTTCAATGGATTGCCAGCGAGCGAGCTAAAAAAAGTATTATCCCGGTTTATTTCTGGTATTTTAGCCTTATAGGTGGCATTATGCTTCTGGCCTATTCTCTTTACCGCAAAGACCCGGTCTTTATTCTGGGGCAGGCTACAGGAGTGATTATCTACAGCCGCAATCTTTATCTTATCTATAAAGAGAAAAAAGGATATGCCTCTGCAAAAGAAGAGAGTGGCCAGGTTTAAGGAAAAACACCAGCCAGGCGAGGTAGTAAAGGGAAGAATAATTAGATATTATACTAAAGAAAAGGCCTTACTGGAAGTTGAAGGGTTAAAGTTAATAGCCAAGGTATTTACCTTTTATCCTGAAGGCACACTTATCGACCTGGTCATCCTATCCCTATCTCCCCAAATCCTTTTAAAAGAATTAAAACCTGGAAGAATAGAAAAAATTATTTAATTTTCCCATGAAGGACTCTCTGCCCACTAAATCTCCCTGGTTAGCACCTCTGGCAGGCTTTTCTGACCTGCCCTTTCGCCTGGTTTGTAGAGATATGGGGTGTAGTTTTGCCTTTACTGAAATGGTCAGTGCTACCGGGCTTATTTATAATACACCTGGCACCTATAAACTCCTGGCAACCAATCTAAAAGACACTCCTTTAGCTGTACAAATCTTTGGGGCAAAGCCCAAAAACATACTGCTGGCCACTAAAAAACTGCTAGAAATGGGTTTTACCTATTTTGACTTAAATTGTGGCTGCTCTGTAAAAAAAGTAACTAAAACCGGAGCAGGTGCAAGTTTACTCAAAGAACCCAAGCAAATTGTAGAATTAGTCAAAGTCATGGGCGAAGTAGTCCCCTTTTCCCGCTTAGGCGTAAAAACCCGTCTGGGTTATGAGCTAAATCAAGATGTCTATCTCTTGCTGGCTGAAGATTTAGCCAAACTAAATATAGGCTGGTTTACCCTGCATCCCCGCTATGCCAGACAAAAATTTTCCGGCCAGGCTGACTGGCAAAAATTAAAAATTTTAAAACAAACTATTCCAGAACTCACAGTAATTGGCAGTGGGGACCTCTTTACAGCCCAAGATGGACTGCGCTGTCTGGAAGAAACAGGTATTGATAATATCATGTTTGCCAGAGGAGCCCTGCGTAATCCCTATATTTTTACTGAATTTAAACTCTTAAAACAAAAAAAATCCCCTGGAGAAAAGAACAAAATTATCGCCCTTCTTTTAAGAAAGTTTGTCCACTATTACCAAACCCTTAAACCCGGGCTTTCTGCTTTAAAAATGCGAACCATCCTTCCCAAAATGGTCAAAGAGCTGCCTGCAGCTAAAAAAATTCGCCATAAATTAACTCAAATTTCCTCCTGGGAAGAAATAGAAGAAATAGCTTTTTTACTAGAACAAGGAGCCTACCATGACTAGAGAAATCCTTTTGGCCTCCAAAACTGGTTTTTGTCTGGGAGTAGATCTGGCCCTAAAAAAACTGGACCTGGCTCTAACCCAAAGTAAAAAGCTGGCTACTTTAGGGCCCATTATCCACAATCCTCAGGTACTGGATAAGTATGCTCAAAAAGGAGTAAAAATTATCTCTTCTCCCCAGGAGATAACCGATGAAGATACTGTGCTCATTAGAGCACATGGCTTACCTGCCTACTTAGAGGCAGAATTAAAAAACAAAAACATTAATATTGTGGATGCTACCTGCCCCAAGGTCAAAAAGGCTCAAATCCTTATTGCCAAAAACACCCAGACCAACCCCCTGCTCTTGTATGGAGAAAAAAACACCCTGAAGTAAAGGGACTAATTAGCTATGCCCAAAATGAAGTTTTGCTTTTTGAAAGTCTAGAAGAACTGAAAAGCTTAACCCTAAACACCAGCCTCACTTATACGCTGGCCTCCCAGACTACTCAAGATCAGCATGAATTTGAGGAAATCCAGTCCTATCTCAAAAACAAAAAAATCCAGTTTAAAACCTTAAATACCATCTGCAATGCCACGGAAGAAAGGCAACAAGAAGCCTTAAAAATCGCTAAAGAAGTGGAATTAATGATTGTGATAGGTGGAAAAATGAGTGGCAATACCCGCAGATTGGCCAAGCTGGTAAGTCAGGTGACCTCTCACATCCACATTGAAACCAAAGAGGAACTTCTAGAACAGGAAATAAAAAAGTATAAAAAAATTGGCATTACTGCAGGGGCTTCCACGCCTAAAGAAATAATTGAAGAAGTTATTGCCAAACTAAAAAGTATTAGCTAATTATCTGGTCTCTAAAATAAAATAGAGCCTAAAAATATGTTACAAGAAATAAATGCCTTTCTAACTTATCCTTTGCTCCAATTTAAAGATGGAGAAATTACCACCTTAAGCCTCTTAAAAGCCATTCTGCTTTTGGGCTTAGGGCTCTGGCTAATTCGTTTTAGCAGAAAAAAAATTTTGAATTGGCTTTTAGGTCATACCAAAATTTCTCCTGCCCTGGCCAATTCCATAACCACTCTTACCTATTATGTTTTACTGATTTTATTAATCTTGAGCACCATTTCAACCATTGGCATTGATATAAGCCAGTTAAACATTTTAATTGGAGCTTTGGGTGTTGGTGTAGGTTTTGGCTTACAAACCATTGCCAATAATTTTATTAGTGGCATAATTTTATTAGGTGAGCGTGCCATAAAAATTGGGGACCTGGTAGAACTAGAAGATAAGACCATAGGAGAAGTTAAAAAGATAAACATCCGCTCCACTGTAATTAGAACCTATGAAGGACAGGAAATTATTGTGCCCAATTCAGAATTTATTTCCAAAAGGGTCAACACCTGGACCCATAGTGATGACTGGCGCAGAGTCCACATACCCTTTGGGGTATCCTATAAAGAAGACCCGGAAAAAATAGCCAAAATAGCTGAAGAAGTGGGCAAAACCTGCCCTTTAACCGCTGAAGATGAAGACCACCCTGTACGAGTCAGATTTGAAAGTTTTGGCGATAATAGTCTAAACTTTACTCTAGTAATCTGGACCAGGGCAGAAAAGATTAGAAAAGCCCATTCAGGAATAGTTAGTGATTATTATTTTGCTCTATTTAAAAAATTCAAGGAGCACGGAGTGGAAATACCTTTTCCCCAAAGGGATTTACACCTGCGCTCTGTCTCTCCAGAAGTTATAGAAAAATTCAAACAAGCCCTAAAAGAAGAAAGTTAATCCCTTTTTAGCTTTTAATTTTACTCTGTACTCTTCAAAAATCCCCTCTTTTTTACAATTGCCCTTTATTTAAGAAAAGGATATACTTGGTAAATTCAAATTTTAAGGAGGATAAAATGATTCCTAAAGATTTACTCTATACCAAAACCCATGAATGGATAAAAATAGAAGGCGATACAGGCATCATAGGCATTACCCACTTTGCCCAGGAACAATTAGGAGATATCACCTTTGTAGAGCTTCCAGAAGTGGGAGCAAGCTTAACTCAAGGGGAAGAAATGGGCAGCATTGAATCTGTTAAGGCTGCCAGTGAACTTTACGCTCCAGTAGATGGCGAGGTACTGGAAGTAAATACTGCCTTAGAAGACGCTCCAGAAAAGATAAATGAAGACCCCTATGGTGAAGGCTGGCTGTGTAAAGTAAAAATCACTGGTGGAAAGGAAAACCTTTTGGATGCTGATGCTTATGCCCAGCTAGTAGCTGAAGAAGAACACTAAAAAACAAAGAAGGTAAAGAAAATGCCTTATATCCCTTATACTGAAGAACAGGTAAAAGAGATGCTGGCTACTATTGGGGCCAACAGTATTGAAGAACTTTTTGCTGATATTCCTCAAGAACTAAGGCCCAAAAGCTTTAATCTGCCAGCTGGAAAATCTGAACAGGAAGTAATCAACCACCTGGAAAACCTGGCTCAAAAAAATAACACTCACCTGACCACCTTTTTGGGAGCTGGCTTTTACGACCACTACATCCCGGCAGCTATAAAAGCCATCACCAGCCGCTCAGAATTTTATACTGCCTATACACCTTATCAGGCAGAAGCTTCCCAGGGCACTCTCCAGGCTATCTTTGAATATCAAACAGCCATGGCCAGGCTTATGGACATGGATTTTGCCAATGCCTCCCTATATGACGGAGGCACTGCCCTTTATGAAGCCATGATGATGGCCTTACGCCTGACCAAACGCCAAAAAATTGTTATTTCTGAAGGGGTAAATCCCATTTATCGCCAGATGCTAAAATGCTATACTCTCAACCTAAACTTAGAACTCATTACCGTACCTCAACAGCAGGGAAAAACCGACCTAAAGGCCCTGGCTGAAGCTCTGGATGAAGATACAGCCTGTGTCATTGTTCAAAACCCCAATTTCTTTGGGCAGATAAATGACTTCACTGAACTTTTTAATCTGGCCAGAGAAAAGAAAGTCCTGAACATCATCTCTGTATATGCGCTTATGCAAAGTGTGTTAAAAACTCCAGGAGAAATGGGAGCAGACATAGCAGTTGCTGAAGGGCAATCCCTGGGCTTACCCCTTTCCTTTGGAGGTCCTTATCTGGGCATTATGACCACCAGAAAGGAACACATTCGGCAGATGCCAGGAAGGGTGGTGGGAAAAACCACAGATACAGAAGGAAATCCTGGTTTTGTACTCACCCTGCAAGCCAGAGAACAACACATCCGCAGAGAAAAGGCGACTTCCAATATTTGTTCCAACCAGGCCCTTTGTGCCTTTCAGTCCCTGCTTTATGTCTCTTTGCTTGGACCTGAAGGCCTGAAAAGAACAGCAGAAGTATCCATTGAAAATGCCCATTATGCCGCCCAGAAACTCACTTCCATTCCAGGGGTAAGCTTACTGAACGACGCTCCCTTTGCCAATGAGTTTACCCTGCAATTACCAGTTCCTGCCTATGATTTAATAAACCATCTAACAGAAAAAGGTTTTGTGCCTGGCTTTCCTGTAGGCAGGTATTATCCTGGTTTGGAAAAGTGTTTGCTGGTGGCCTGTACAGAAAAACACACCAGAGAAGAAATTGGCATTTTAAAGGAAATGATGGCCAGCTATCTGGAAAATCTCTTCTAAAAGCATAAACCAAAGAGGTATAAGAAATGGAAACCATTTTTAGTAAGTCAAGACCAGGCCGAAGAGGAGTTTGGCCCAAACCAGCTCAAAAAGAAGCTAAAAGCTATCTCCCAGAAAACCTTCTCCGCTCCCAAAGACCTAAGCTGCCAGAAGTAAGTGAACTGGATGTGGTTAGACATTACACTTTACTTTCTCGCAAAAATTTTGGGGTAGATAGCAATTTTTATCCCCTGGGCTCCTGCACCATGAAATATAATCCCAAATTTTTGGAAGAAGTTGCCAGTTTACCAGGATTTACCAAGCTCCATCCTCTTCTTCCTCAGCTAAAAAGTGCAGGGCACCACACCCAGGGAGCTCTAGAAATTTTGTATGAAACAGAAAGGTTACTCTGTGAAATCACAGGTATGGACGCCTTTACCCTGCAGCCCCTTGCTGGTGCGCACGGAGAGCTCACAGGAGTTATGCTTATTGCTGCCTATCACCAACACAAAGGCAATAAAAAAACCAAAATCATAGTGCCTGACTCTGCCCATGGCACCAATCCTGCCTCAGCAGCCATTGCTGGCTATAAGGTAGTAAGCATTAAATCCAAAGATGGCATTATTGACCCCAGGGCCCTGGAAGAGGTCCTGGATGAAGAAGTGGCTGGTCTGATGATGACCTGTCCCAATACCCTGGGACTTTTTGAAAACATCTTCCAGAAATAGTAAAACTCATTCACTCTGTGGATGGTCTACTTTACTATGATGGAGCCAATTTGAATGCTATTTTGGGTAAAATGCGAGTGGGAGATGTGGGCTTTGATGTGGTGCATCTAAACTTACACAAAACCTTTGCCACTCCTCACGGAGGAGGAGGACCTGGAGCAGGGCCTGTAGGAGTAAGTAAAAAACTGGAACCCTTCTTGCCCATCTCCAGAGTGGTCAAGCTGGAAGATGGTCAGTTTTTCCTCAATTACAACTATCCTCTTTCCATTGGTTATGTTGCTCCCTTTTATGGCAACTTTGGGGTTATTCTAAAGGCCTATGCCTATATTTTGCGTTTGGGTAGAGAGGGATTAATTAGAGTTTCTGAACACGCAGTACTAGCAGCCAATTACCTGCGCAAAAAATTGGAAGATTACCTGGAAATTCCTTATAACCGCACCTGTATGCACGAATTTGTGGCTTCAGCCGTAAAACAGGCTAAAAAGGGAGTAAGGGCACTAGATATTGCCAAGGCCCTTTTGGACAAAGGACATCACGCTCCTACAATTTACTTCCCTTTAATTGTTAAAGAATGCCTGATGATTGAACCCACAGAAACAGAAAGCAAAGAGACCCTGGACCGTTTTGTAGACGACCTTATTGACATCCTAAACACTGCAGAAAAGTATCCAGAGTATCTCTTGCAAGCACCCAGCAAAACCCCGGTAAGGCGTTTAGACGAAGTAAAGGCAGCCAGAAACATGGAGTTGGTGGAAAATGTATGATGTAGTGATTATTGGAGGAGGACCTGGTGGTTATGCTGCAGCCAAAGAAGCTGGCCTGCTGGGTTTGAAGACTGCCCTGGTGGAAAAAAAATACCTGGGTGGGACCTGTCTTAACTGGGGATGCATTCCCACCAAGCTTTTTTTAGGAGCTACTGAACCCATTGAAGCTATCCAGCATCTTAGCAGGCTAAGACTGGGTACAGGAGAGTTTTCTCCAAACCTGCCCAACTTATTAAAGAGAAGGGACACGCTAGTAAAGGCGACCCAAAAGGCCATTGCTGAGACCTTAAAAAAGCTGGAAGTAGACATCTATGAAGATGAAGGTTCTTTAATTGATGCCCAGACCATAAGTTTAAAAAATAGCGCCTCCACCCTAAAGGGCAAAAACATTATTCTGGCCACAGGCACCAAAGAAAGTGCCCTCCCAGGCCTTCAATTTGATGGTAAATACATTCTATCTTCCACTCAAGCCCTGGACTTAGAGTCTGTACCTTCCACTTTGGCCATTATTGGCAGTGGCCCCATAGGTTTAGAAATGGGAAGGTTCTTTTCCAGGCTGGGCAGTAAAATCATTTTAATTGAGGCCTTAAACCAACTGGCTCCCCTGGAAGACGAAGATATAGGCAAAGAACTGTTGAAAACGCTCAAAAAAGAAAAATGGGAAATCCATTTGGGCGTAAGGGCTGAAAAGATAGAAGTCCAGGGAGAAAAGGTTCTGCTTACACTTCCCCAAAAATCCATAGAAGCAGATGCCTGCCTGGTGGCAGTAGGACGCATACCCAACACTGCCCATCTGGGTCTGGAAAATATCCCCCTTAAACTCACGGAAAGAAAATTCATCCAGGTCAATGCCAAGCTCCAGGCAGCAGAAAACATCTGGGCTATTGGCGATATCAACGGCCTTTATTTGCTGGCCCATGCAGCCAGCGACCAGGGCGAATATGTGGCTAGGCTTATTGCAGGTAAAGAAACTAAAGACTACTTACCTCGCCTCGTACCTTCTTGTATTTATGGTTATCCAGAAATCATCCAGGTAGGAAAACGCGAAAAGGACTTAAACCAGGACTATAAGATTAGCAAAGCTTCCCTTCTGGCCAATCCCATTGTTCAGGCCAAAGGCGGTGGTTTAGGGTTTATTAAGGTATTGTGGGAAAAGGATAAAATAGTGGGCATATCAGCTATTGGCCCTATGGTCTCCCACCTCATTACCCTGGCTACTATTATTGTGGCCAACCAGTGGACCAGAGAAGAAGCCAGGAAATACATTTTTGCCCATCCCACTCTGGATGAAAGTTTGAGAGAGGCAATCCTGGGTTAGATGTTTTTGCGTGGCCCTTTTAGAAATAAACAGGACCTGGTTTTGGCTTCCAAATCCCCAAGGCGTCAGAGCTTACTGGCTTCCTTGGGGATACATTTTTATGTCCAGCCCAGCAAAGTAAAAGAGCCAAATCCTGAAGACTTTTCTACCCCTAAAGAATATGCCCAGGCAACAGCCCTCCTCAAAGCCCAGGAAGTAAGTAAAAGCTTTCCCCACCAAGCCATCTTAAGCGCTGATACCATTGTGGTTAAAGATAAAGAAATTTTGGGCAAACCCAGAGACTTTAAGCAGGCACTTGCTTTTTTAGAAAAGCTAGCTGGCACTTCCCATGAAGTAATTACTGGCGTGTGTCTTTTGTTTCAAAGGGAACAACGCATTTTTAGTGTAGAAACAGAAGTGATTATGGAAAAGTTTTCGCCAGAAATTTTAAAGGCCTATGTCTTAACCCGGGAACCAATGGATAAGGCTGGAGCCTACGGTATTCAGGGCATAGGTGGATTTTTAGTTAAAGAAATAAAGGGCTCCTATAGCAATGTGGTAGGGCTTCCCTTAACTGAAACCGTAAAAAATCTTTTAGAACTAGAAATAATTGGCCTGGAAGAAAATGAATAAACTCTTTTACCATTTAAACTTGTTTCTGGCCTCAGGTTTTTATCTGGGATTTTTCCCCAAATTCCCGGGAACTGTAGGCTCTTTTTTTACTCTACTTCTACTTTTGTGGTTAAAACCAACAAAGTTTGTTCTTGTCTTTGGCGTAATAATCGTGTTTTTCCTGGGTACCTGGGTAAGTAGCCAAATAGAAAAACATCTCTGCCAAAAGGATCCTTCTTTTGTGGTCATAGATGAAATAGGTGGACAACTGCTTACCTTTATCTTTGTGCCTTTAACCTGGACCAACCTGGGTTTAGGTTTTCTTCTGTTTAGGTTGCTGGATATTTTCAAGCCCTGGCCAGTAAAAGAAGGGGAAAAGCTGGCTGGTGGCTTAGGAATAATGGCTGATGACTACCTGGCCGGCTTTTTAGCTGCCCTGATTTTAAAGGCCTTAAACTATCTCTTCTAATGCAAACCCTTATTTTTGTAAGTATTATTTTTAGTGCTGGCTTTATTCAAGGACTTACAGGTTTTGGCTCTGTACTTATTTCCCTGCCCCTGCTCTGTTTTTTTTATCCACTAAAAACAGTAATTCCCCTGGTAAGCCTCTTTGCCCTGATTATAAACTCTACTTTGATGTGGAATTTGCGTAAGTATTTTTCCTTTAAAGCTGTTTCTCCTCTACTCTTAACCACTTTGCTAGGGCTTCCACTAGGAGTCTATCTTTTAAAAAGTCTTCCTTCCTTTTACCTGGAAGTTGCCCTGGGACTTATTCTCTTCTTTTATTCTCTCTATGGACTTTTTATCCGCCTGCCAGAACTAAACCTGGCTCCGCACTGGGCCTATCTCACAGGATTTTTAGCTGGCATACTGGGAGGAAGTTTGGGCACCAATGGTCCTCCAGTTATTGTTTATAGTTCCCTTTTACCCCTGCACAAAAATAAAATAAAATTTATCTTAACAGGTTATTTTTTCTTTGCTGGATTTGGCATAAGTACTATTCACCTGGCAACAGGACTTATCACCAGGGAAGTCTTATCCTTGTTTGTAAAAGGCATCTTCTTTCTCCTCTTAGGAGTATTTTCAGGAATACTTTTATATCAAAGGATTTCAACCCAAAGTTATAAAAAACTGGTCTTTATTTTACTCTTAGTTTTAAGCCTAGTGTTCAACTATAGATCGCTTAGCAAAATAGGAGTTTTCTAGTGAAAAATTACAACCCTAAAATGCACACTGCAGAGCACATTTTAAACCAAACCATGGACAGAATGTTTCAATGTGGCCGTTCCTTTAGGGCCCATATTGAAAAGAAAAAATCCAAGTGTGATTATAAGTTTTCCAGAATGCTTACAGAAAAGGAAATAGAAGAAGTAGAAAAACAGGTAAATCTTATTATCTCTAAAGACCTGCCTGTAAAAACCTATTTTTTGGATTTAGAAGAAGCCAGGAAACAAGTAGATACCAGTAAACTACCCAGTACTGCTAAAGACAAAATTAGAATAGTAAAAATAGGCGATTATGATCAGGCAGCCTGCATTGGCGAACATGTTGGTTCCACCAGAGAAATAGGTAAGTTTAAAATTAGCTCTGTTAGTTTTGACGCAGGAATTTTACGCATTCGTTTTAAATTAGAGGAAGAATAATGCTTTACTTGGGTGCGCACATGTCCATCCAGGGTGGTCTTAACAGGGCTATTGAAAGAATACAAAAGGTAAAAGGCACAGCCCTTCAAATCTTTTCCAAAAATCAAAGACAGTGGAAAATTCCTCCCTTAAAAGAGGAAGAAATTGAAACCTTTTTAAAAAAGCGTAAACAATGGGGAAACTATCCCATTGCCATTCACACCTCTTATCTGGTCAATCTGGCTAGCCCAGAAGCTTCCTTGCGTAAAAAATCTGTGGAAAACCTGAAAGAAGAAATCAAAAGGGCAACCTTACTTAAAATAGAATATATCATCACTCATCCTGGAAGCCACAGGCAAAAGGGACTGGATAAGGGCCTAGTTTTTTTAAAAGACTCCCTGCAAGAACTACTGGATTTTGCCAGCAAACTTGCCTATTCAGGGAAAATTCTTTTGGAAAACACCTGTGGTTCTGGCAGTCTTCTGGGAGGAAACCTGGAAGAGCTGGGACAGGTCTTAGAGGAGTTAAACTTTCCTTCTAATCTGGGCTGCTGTTTAGATAGTGCCCACCTCTTAGCTGCAGGTTATGATTTAAGTGCCAACTACCTGCTTACCCGCAAAAAAATAGACACTTCTTTAGGACTGGAAAACATCTATTTCTGGCATTTAAATGATAGTGAATACCCCCTGGGCAGCAAAAGGGATAAACACACTCACATTGGTCAGGGTTATATAGGGCTGGAAGGTTTTAAAAATATTTTAAATGATTCTGCTTTTATTCACTTACCCAAGGTCATAGAAACGCCCAAGGGTAAAGATGAAAGTCTGGATAAAGAAAATTTGCAAAGATTAAAAGAGCTTATCTCCTGCAAGACAAATTAAAAAAGTCAAAAAAATTAACCACACATAGCTAAGCACCAACAACAGCAAACATTCTTGAATTTTGCTTTTATCTGGCTTTGCTCCTGCCACACCCAGTACAGGTTTGACCTTTTCCTGGCCAAAGTAAATGGCCTTTCCTCCAAGTTCTACTCCCAACAAGTGCGCTGCCATGGCCATGGGCCAGCCCGCATTGGGGCTTTCGCTTTTATGGGCATCCTGATAAAAATTTTTGAAAACAATCCTTTTTTTAAGCAAAGTAAAACCAGCTAGATAAAACAAAAGAGCACTTATCCTGGCTGGCAAATAGGCCAAAATATCATCCAGCTTAGCTCCCCAAAAGCCAAGTTTTTGATAATAACCCTGTTTATATCCCCACATGGAATCCACAGTAGAAACAGCTTTATACATCCAGGCCAAAACCGGCCCTCCCAAGGCCAGATAAAAAAAAGGAGCCACCACTCCATCATTAAAGTTTTCTGCCAGGGTCTCTATCAAGGCCTTGTGCATATCTTCTGGCTGCATCTTTTCTGTGTCTCTACTGACCAGAAAACCAAGTTTTTTTCTGGCCAAAAGCTCATCTTTGGTCAGTAAATTATAAATCTTCAGGCCTTCTGTAAAAAGGGAACCAAAGGCCAGTACAGCATAGCCAAAATATAAATCAAAGAACCAGCCCAGGCCGGTCTTACCTAAAAGATAAACAATGCTGCCACTAAAAAAAACAACTCCCCAGGTCCCCAATCCACCCCAGAGTCTTAAGGCAGACCTTTTTTGCACTCGCGCTTCCCACCAGGCTAAAAATCTTCCCTGCAACCTTACTGGATGCCAGAGGTATTCTGGGTCCTTAAACAAAAAGTCTAAAAATAAAACTAATAATAAATAGGTAAACTTTTCCATCACCACTTTGCCCACTCAACTTAATCCGTGTGGCTATTTTAAATTTTGCTCAAAGGCAAACAGATTTTGTCAAAAGAATAATCCCCAAGACCTATTGACTGAATCTAAATTACGAATAATTCCAGGGAAGTACTATGAGGGTTTTGCAGTTCATCCTCCCTGTATACGGGGAAAACGAAACAGGCTCGTAAAGCTCTATCAAACCACTCGGTTCACCCCCGTGTTTACGGGGAACACCTCTTTATCCCACCTTTCCCAATCTCACTCATAAAACCATTCTCTTAAGCGCGAAAATTCTTCTTAGGAGAGAGACTCAATTGATGACAATAATTTCTTCTACATTAGCCATTACTTTTTATCCTTTATCTTAAATGAATTAACCTCCAACCTCACCTGTCGCTATTAAGCGCAGTGTAATAGCGAATCGGTATAATTATTAGGCGCTTTATTCTGCACTTAGATTTTTCAATATTTTCTTTGTTAAAGGTTCTTTGATTTCTTTATGCCGAGGAACAGCTTCAATAACCCCGGTCTTTGGATTAATCCATAGTGAGTGCGACGCACCTTACCTTTTAAGATAACACCCTGCTATGCGCAATTTTCTTTCTAAATCCTTGCGTTTCATGCAATTACAATCTTTTCCTGGATTGCATCTTCAGGTAATCCACGCAGAATATCCTCTGTTCGATCTTTGAGAATGAGTTCAATAGCTTGACGTAAATTCTCTTTTGCTTCATCTATTGTCTCTCCCTGTCCATTGGCACCTGGCACTTCAGGACAAATAGCCCAATACCCACCTTCGGGTGCAGGCTCTATAATTGCTGTAAACTCACCTTTCATGCCAAACCTCCAATTTATATTGGCCTAATCTCTAAACCCATTTGTCGCTATTAAGAACAGCAAATCGACGCGGTGGAGCTAATTGTTAGCTAAATTACTTTTCTCTTGCTTCAATAAGTACCTTGATAACTTCTGGATGTAAATTTTCCCCGCATAAAATAAAGGCACAAATCTTTCATTGCCTCTTTGGTATACCTGTGCCCCCTTTTGCTCTTAGCGAACAAAAATGAGTTTCAAACATTCTTTCAAAAGCCCAATATGTCAGCATCAAGGATGATTTTTTATAGAACTGTTCATTAAATCAATTAAATCTATTATTTTGAGTATACTTTATTTAACATTACCTAAAATAAACCATAAAAAAATATTCTACCAACCCAGGTTGAATTTTTCTAATATATTTAAAAAATAAAAAGGTGTCTAAAAATCTTTAGACACCTTCCAAAAAAAAATCTTTTATATATTCTATTTTAAACGTAAATAAATTTAACTATTTTTTCTTTGTTGGGATTTAATTCAAGATAATGGGTAGAGCAAGAAATACAAGGGTCATATGCTCTAACCAGCATACTCAAAAGCAGTTCTATCTCTTCCTCAGACTTGCCATTTAAAGTAGGAGCAAAGACATTAAAGTCTTCTTGAATATTGGCATGGTTCTGGTTGGTGGGGATAACACAATCTGCTTTTACAATTCTTCCCTGCTCATTGTATTCATAAGAGTGGAATAAAATACCTCTGGGCACTTCTACTGCACCTACTCCCTTTCCCCATCTGGGAGTTATTTTTATAGGAGCTTCTTGCTTAAGCCCTTTGCTTAGCAAACTATCAATAAGATAAATGGAATCTTCAGTGGAATGTACACATTCCACTAACTGAGCCAGAGTAATGTAAAAAGGATTGTGGCAGGGAGCTACCAATCCCAATTTAGAAGCTGCACTCTTGGCCTGGGAAGAAAGCAATTCATAGTTTAAGTTAAACCTGGCCAAAGCGCCCACCATATAAGAATCTTTTACATTTCTGGTCCACTTGGCAGTGGACTGAGGAATACAGTACTCGTTGGTAATCTGGTTATAAAAATTATTGGGTTTTCTCTCATCCAAGGAAGAACCAATTTCTCCCTGGTATAAGGCATACTCTCCATTGCTTACCAGAGCTATATATTCTGTAGGACGATTAAAAACAGGATACTTATCTTTAAGCGCGGCAAAAAGCTCCACCATTCTGGAAAGATTATTTAAGGACTTCTGCAATTTAAGTTTTAGTTCTTTTAATTCCTGAACAGAAGGAATGGCTTCCATCCCACCTGGGCACAAGCGTTGAGGATGTGTAGTACGACCACAAATGGTAGCACTAAACTCATTGGCCAGTTTTCTACATTCAATTATATTTACCAGTTCTTCTTTATGGGTTTCAGCCAGAGGAAACACAGAGTCTACGCCCAAAAGGTCCGGCAAAACCAGATAGCCAATATGCAAGAGATGGCTTTGCAGGTTTTCAGCATGCAAAGCTAATTTGCGCAAAATAAGGGTCTGCTCTGAGACCTGAACATTAAAGGCCTCTTCTGTAGCCTGAATAGAAGCCAATTGATGCCCAATAGAACAGATTCCACATATTCTAGAGACAATGTGGTGAATATCCTGATAGGGCCTTCCCACTACCATGGCTTCAAAAAAACGAGGCGCTTCTGGCACTTCCCAGGAACAACTTTCAATTTTTCCCTGCTTATCAATTTTAACCACAATATTGCCGTGGCCTTCTACCCTGGTTAAATACTTTACCTTTAAAGTCTTGTCCTTGGATTTTGGAGACTCTTTTGCTTCTACTTTTACCTTTTCTTTAGCCATTTTTTCACCTTTATCTAATTAAACTTTAAAAAGTGGCCCAAATAAAGTCTTAATCTATCTTCTACTTCCACCCAGCTAAAGCCATGTTCATCCATAACTTCTCTGGCTGCATCCAGGTTGGCACTGGGTGCAGGACCTCTACAGCCCCAGCACACGCTACCTCTACTGACACACACTCCTCCACAACCTGCTCTGGTAATAATACCCAAACACAACCTACCCCGCTCAAACTGGCAAATATTCCCTGCCTTTTTACATTCCACGCAAACCGGATAATCTGGAGGTGTGTACTTCTTGCCCAAAAGTAAACTTTTTACCACTTCTACAAACTCTTCTTTATCAATGGGGCAGCCGTGAATTTCTCCATCCACAGGTACTACTGCAGAAACAGGCCTGGCAGCATAGGTGGAATAATACCTTGCCCAGGGTCCATAGACCATATTTTTATATTCCTGCTCATTTAAAAAATTCTTTAAACAGTTTATGCCTCCAATAGTGGCACAGGCTCCCAAAGCTATTAAAATCTTGGCCCTGGAACGAATTTCCTTAATCCTTTCTTCATCTTCATACCTGGTAATAGAGCCTTCTACAAAAGCTATTTCATAATCATCACTATGACCTGTCTTTACTTCTCTAAAACTTACAATTTCCACATGAGAAGCAATATCTAAAATTCTCTCTTCCAGATTGGCTATTTGTAATTGATCTCCTTCACAGCCAGCAAAATCAAAAAAAGCAACTTTTGGCTTAGACATTTTTATCCCCTTTAAATAGCCTCTTCTAAAGAGGCAATTTCAGTATAACAAAAAACAGGACCATCAACACAACAGTTAATGCCATTTATTTGGCAATGGCCACATTTACCTAAGCCACACTTCATTCTTCTTTCTAAAGACACATATATTCTCTTTTCATCTATGCCTATTTTTTTACATTCATTGATGACAAATTTATACATTACAGGTGGCCCAACCATGGCCACATAGGTGCTTTCTGGCTCTATTTTTACCTTGGGCAGCAAAGTGGTGATAACGCCCACATTGCCTTTCCAGGTTTCATCCGGGCTATCCACTGTCTCCAATACTTCCACATCTGTTCTTTTTTTCATCTCTTCGATTTGATCTATAAAGATACGCTCTTTGGGATTTCTAGTGCCCACCAAAACCATTATCCGCCCATATTCATCTCTGTGCCTGAGCATATAGTTAAGCAAACTTCTTAAGGGAATAAAGCCCAGTCCTCCAGCCACAAAAAGTACATCCTGCCCCACAAACTTATGCATGGGAAAATAAGAACCATAAGGGCCTCTTACTCCTACTTTGGCTCCCACCTCCAGGTTATGCAGGGCTGTAGTAACGGTACCAATCTTACGCACAGCTATTTCAAAATGGTGATGATCACTTCTTGGAGGAGAAGTAATGGAAAAAGGGGCCTCTCCTATCCCAAATAGGGAAAGTTGAATAAACTGACCAGGGCGGTGGGCCAAAGGTTTGCCATTGTCTTGAGCAAACTCAAAAAGAGTTACAAAATCAGAAAGTTTTTTCTTGGCTTTTAGGGTTGCCACCCTGGGAACATAAGGAGAAAATTTATCTTTCATAACTTAGAGCCTCCCACAAAACATTGAAAACTTCCAGAGGATTAGCAATGCGAGCTGTGCACACTCGCACACACCGCCCACAACCAACACACCCCAATTCACCTAACATATCATAAATGTATTTTCCCTTGCGAAAATAGCGATGCCTATAACGCTCTGCTGCTCTTCCCCTAAAGTTGTGCCCGCCAGCAATCTTAGCAAAACTTTCCAACATGCACCCATCCCAGGTACGATAGCGTTTGCCTTTATTTAGTTTGTCGTCTACTTCGTCCAATATATCAAAACAATAACAAGTGGGGCAAATGAGGTTACAACTTCCACAAGCCAAACACTTTCTGGACTTTTCTGCCCACAAAAAAGAATCAAAACTCTTTTCCAAGACCCTGGGTACTTCCTCCCAGGAATATTTTAACCTGTTTTGTTTTTGCACAAGGGACACTATTTCTTGCTTCTTTCTCCTGGCCACTTCCCTTTCTGCAGAAGTAGCCTTATCTACCCTTCCATTGACAAAAAGGAGCTCTTCTCCCTTTTTAGAACCCACCTCTACCAGGAAGGTAGCTGGCCCAATCTTGGTCCAGAAAAGGTCAAAGCCAAAATCTACATTAAAAGCATTTACACTGCCCCAAAAGGCTTCTGGACACACCCTTAAAGGAGTAAGGCCCATAATTATGGTATTATCCCGACGCTGCCTGTAATTGACATCCACACTTCCCATATCCATCACCTGATCCAACTGATTTAGGGCCTTGATATCGTAGGGGTGCAGACCAAATAAAATCTGAGAGCTAGCTGTCAAAAGAGGTTTAGATTTATAGGTTTTTAAGTCAAATTCAATTAAGTCTTCTCGTGGAGGAAAAATAAAGCTCTTAGGAGGATTATAAAGGAGGTCATAATCAAAAGAAATCTCAGCCTCAGGGCTATATTCTTCCAAAAAGTAAAAGCCCTCTTTTTCCTGGGGGACAAAAAGCTTATACTTTTCCTGCCAACCAGCAAAGAGACCCTCTAACTGCTCTAAATAAACGATATAGTTACTCATCTCCCTCCCCACCTCATACTTTTTTACACATTTTGACCTTTTTTTTATATTTTTTAGTGAGAGTCAAATAAAAGAATATTTTCACAATCCCTCACGCTACCGCTAATTCCTTCATCAAAAAAATACCTCCTTTTACCACTTCTTTAAATCCATTTATGGAATAGTATCTTTTTCTTTTTTCTTTTTAGGAAAATAATGAAAGGTTTAATCTGACTCTAACTCAAAAAAAGACATCTTTTTCTTGACGAAAACCCTCATCTTTGATTTAAGTTTAGGCCAAAAGTTTTATCCCAAAAACCAAAAAAAGGAGTGGGTATGTTTAAAAAATGGTTTATTAGCTTAGCGGCTATTTTAGGTCTTGTTTTGAGTTTTAATTTGCCTGTATCGGCCAAAACTTTTCTGTCCTTTGGAGGTGGTCCTGTAGGTGGAACCTTCCAATATTTTGCCAATGGTATCTCTGTTTTTGTCCAAAAAAAGTATGCAGACATTGAAATTTCTGCAGAGGGCACAGGAGGCTCTACTGCCAATTTAAAACTTTTGGACAAGGGGGACATTGACTTTGGAATCGTTTATTCTGGAGACGCTTACCTGGGCAGAGTGGGTAAACTTCCCAAAGATACCAACCAATATACTAATGTCAGAGCCGTAGCCTACCTTTATGGCGCCCCTGCTCAGCTGGTAGTAAGGGCGGATTCAGGCATCAATTCTGCTCTGGATTTAAAAGGAAAAAGAGTAGCTGTAGGTAATGCAGGTTCTGGTGCAGCTACTGCTGCTGAAAGGTTTTTCAGACACATTGGAGTATGGGACAACTTCTCTCCTCAATTCCTGGGATATAGTGCTGCTGCAGCAGCCTTTAATGATGGTAAGATTGACGCCTTCTGGGTCTTTGCTGGCTATCCCACAGCTGCCATTATTGAAGCTGCTACTAGAGATAAAATCAAACTCATTGATGTTCATAAAGACGCTGAAAAAACAGGTTTTTACAAGGTTTATCCCTTTTATACCCCTTTAGAAATTCCAGCCAATACCTATTCTAACCAGACCAAACCAGTACTTTCCTTCCAGGATGCTGCTTACTGGTGTGCCAACCAAAATGTCCCTGAAGATGTAGTTTACCGCAGTGTAAAGGCCATTTACTCTCCAGAAGGTCTAAAACACATGGTAAACATCAAAAAGACAGCCAAAGAAATGTCCATAGAAAATGGTTTAAGGGGCGTTTCCATTCCTGTTCATCCTGGGGCAGCTAAATTCTGGAAAGAAATGGGCGTGAAAGTGCCTGATTTAAAGTAATTTAGAAATTATATTTGCTATTTTCTGACCAGGCTTGTATCTAAGCCTGGTCTTTTTTATCTAAAAATTTTCTTTTGTGGAGTAGATATGAGCGAAGAAAAATTGTTAGAACAGGACATCCAATTAGCTGAAGAACAAAAACAAGAACTAAAAAAAATCATCTCCAAAGAATCCAGAAGCGGAAGAAAATTAAAGGGTATTTGGCACATTATTGCCTCTATCCTAGGACTAATCATGGTCCTTCTTTATTTTTATTCTTCTGGAATCAGGCCCATTTCTGCCCAGTATAATCGTGGAATTTATGTACTTATAACTTACGTGATGATTTTCCTTTACTTTCCTTTCTGGAGAAAATCTAACCAAGAACGACCCACTTTTTTTGATATTTGTCTGGCCTTATTAGCTGCTTTTTGTGTTGGTTATTGGATGCTGGAATTTGAAAACCTAAACTATCGGGCAGGAGTATATACTCAATTAGATTTTATAGTTTCTATTATTGGCATACTCTTATCTCTAGAGGTTTGCAGAAGGGTCTTGGGCTGGTCCATGACCTTATGTGGTATATTCTTTTTAATCTATGGTCTTTATGGCCGCTATTTCCCCTCCCTTTTTGCCCACAGGGGCTTTAGCCTGGAAAGGCTCTCCACAGTTCTCTTTTTGGAACAAAACGGTATTTTTGGGGTTATGGCCAATGTTCTGGTGACTTATGTAATTCTTTTTATTTTCTTTGGGTCCTTTTTACAAAAATCTGGAGTGGGGAAATTTTTCATTGAATGGCCCCTGGCCCTGGCCGGTAAAACTGTAGGCGGGCCAGCCAAGGTTTCGGTGATTGCCTCTGCTTTTTTTGGCTCTGTATCTGGCTCAGCCATTGCCAATACAGTTTCCACAGGCACCTTTACCATTCCCTTGATGAAAAAGGCAGGGTTTAGACCCCATGTAGCTGGGGCCATTGAACCTGCTGCCTCTATTGGTGGAATGTTTATGCCTCCTATTATGGGTGCAGGTGGCTTTTTGATGGCAGAGCTTACCAATACTCCCTATGTAGAAATAATGAAAATGGCCATTTTTCCAGCTGTTCTCTACTTCCTTTCTGTACTTACCATGATCCATTTTGAAGCCAAAAAACACAATATTAAAGGCTTGGAAGAGGGAGAGTTACCCAAACCTGGAAAAATATTTAAAAAACACTGGTACAAATCTGTACCTCTAATAATTATCGTTGTAATGATGTTACTAGGTTATTCGCCTGGTAATTCTGCTTTCTGGGCCACCCTTTCCTGTATTATAATCAGTCAGTTTGACAAAGAGCATAGAATGGGCCTTAAGGAAATCTGGGAGGCCATTATTACTGGAGCTAAAAGCACTCTGGTTATTGGTGCTACAGTAGGAGTAATTGGTATAATCGTAGGTACCATTGCTCTTTCAGGTATAGGCTTAAAATTTTCAGATATCATCATCTCTCTTTCCAAAGGAAGTTTGCCCATTGCTATTTTGCTTATTGGTTTGGCTTCTTTAATTCTGGGCATGGGCGTACCAGTAACAGCTTCTTACCTTATTACTGCAGTGTTAGCTGTACCTGCCCTTACTGAAATCATGCAACAGATGCCCATCTGGCAGGGACACGACGCAACCATGGCCATAGCTGCTCACATGATTGTCTATTGGTTTAGCCAGGATTCCAATATTACGCCTCCTGTATGTGTAGCTGCCTATGCTGGAGCAGCCATTGCTGGAGCTGACCCCTGGAAAACAGGCTGGACTTCCTTTAAATTTGCCAAGTTGTTATATGTAGTACCTTTTCTTTTCGCTTATGTGCCAGGCATTTTGCTTGCTGGAAGCTGGTCTGAAATAGGTATGGCTTTTTTTAGTGCCACTGTAGGCACAATAGCCTTTTCTGCCCTTACCATGGGTTATTTAGTAAGAAATACTACTATTTTCGAATGGATTATCTTTGCTGTTGGCACTTTTCTCTGTTATCATCCTCACTTAAGTAGCGATATAATTGGTATTACTATTATTTTCCTGGTTTATCTCTGGCAACGCTATAAAAACAAAAAAGAAGGATTGGCTTAAAAAATAAGGAAGGATAGGAAGAAAACAAAAATCTTCCTATCCTTCCTTTAGCACTCCTATCTGTCTGTAGGCTTCATAGAGAATAATTCCTGCTGCAGTGGAAAGGTTTAAACTCCGCACCTTTCCCCAGAGAGGAATTCTTATGCGAAAAGGACTTTGGGCTAAAATATATTCAGGAAGACCTCTACTCTCTGGCCCAAAAACCAGTACATCCTTCTCAGTAAAAGAAAACTCTGTGTAAATTTCCCCCTGCCTGGCACTGGTAAACACCAGCCTTTTATCTGGAGCCTGGTTTTGATAAAAATCACTCCAGCTTTTCCACACTCTTAAGTTTAGATATTGCCAATAATCCAGGCCAGCCCTTTTCAAATATTTATCTTCTAGCTTAAAACCCAAAGGCTCTATTAGGTGTAAAGGAGTAGTGGTGGCAGCACACAGACGGGCAATATTGCCGGTATTGGGTGGGATTTCTGGCTCAAAAAGTACAATTTCCAAGGATAACTCTCTAAGGACAGGTGGTGGGCGGTCGGGGATTTGAACCCCGGACTTCCACCGTGTGAAGATGGCACTCTAACCACTGAGTTAACCGCCCTGATTAAAAAAAATTATCTTCACTCACCAGGGTAGTCAAGAATGATTTTTCCTCTCAATTACCCTGGTGAAAATTTTTTATCAATGTAAAAATTCTTTTAAAGCCAAATAATTACTGCCCATTTGTTCTACAATCTCCCGTACTTCTGGATTGGCCAGTTCTTGAACATAGTTTTTGATTTTCTTATTCTTTTGCAAGTAAAGGCGTAAAAAACCATAAAGGTCCTCTAATTCTTTTATTCTTTTAGCCCAGGATAATCCCTCTTTATAAACCAATTTTGAAGCCAAATAAGCGCCTAACAAGGAAAACCTATACCTGGCAGGCGTATCGGTTAAAATCCTTTTTTTATACCTGGATACCAGGACAAAAGGACAATATTCCAAGACCTGTTCCTGCAACAGGTCATCTGCACTCAAATCTCCCACCTTCTCGGTTAACAGAGAGGAAATAATATCACTTAATTCATTTATCTCTCTGGAAACTTCCAGACTTATTTTAGTCAAAAATTCCTTTTTACTTCGCAACTTGTATTCCCACAAAAGAAGCCTGGCTTCATCTCTGGCCCTTTTTCCCAAAATCTCTAATACTTCTTTTATATACTCATCCTTTAATTCCAAAAACTCCTGCTCATTTAAAATCAATCCCGCCAAAATTTCATAGGAAGAAGAAATAACCCCAGCTTTATTGGCTGAAGAGCCGTGAATGATTAATACGCCCTTTTCCTGTAATTTCTCCCTGGCTTCTGGAGAGATAAACAAATTGGCTCCTTCTATAATGGCCTGGGCTGAAGGTTTACCTTCAGGAGTCAAAAATTTTGCCCAGTTCTTAAGGTTAATGGTATCAGGCCTGCCTCCACAGGGTAAAAATACATCTGCCACTACTTTGTTATGTAGTTCATTACGGATTTTTACGCCTTCTGGAGTATCTGCTTTGACCAAAAAGGCTTCTTTAGACTTAAGCCTAGCAGGAGAGAACTCAGAGGTAGGCTTTTCCTCCTTTACCAGACGAAGTAGTTCTTCATGATCCAGGCCAGATGGGTCATAAAGACAACCATGCCCATCACTTAAAGACAATATCCTGGCCTTGCTACCGTAATTCTGGATAATCAACTTCAAGGCATTACCTGCCACATCTCCAGCAGGACCACCTGTAAGTTTTACACTAAACTCCTGTTCATAAGGATTGAGGCCCAGAAACTTTAAAACCTCTTCCATATACACCACCACGCCCAGGCTGGTAACTCCATACTGCTTGTGGTTTATGCCAGCTACAGGCTTAGAGCTCATAATGGCCTGGGGCCAGGAATATCCCTTTTCCCTGGCTCTCTGAACAATCCAGTTGATGTGTTTAGGAGATATATTTTCATCCGGACCCAAGTAAATAAGCTCATGTCTTTTTAGATAATCAACAATATTTTCTTTACAGGGAGAGTCTTTACTGGAAACAATAAGATCCAAAAGAGAATCAGCCATGGCTTTTACCGCCAAATCTATATCCCCTAAAGGATGAAGTAAAATAACTGCCTTGGAACCACCCTCAGGAATATCTTTATTTTTATATTGCTGGGCCAAAGCCAGCCCTCTCGCTTCATCAAATACCCGATGTAGCTCCATTTTGTAGTGTTCCAGGTTTTTGGTACGCACTACCCTTACTCCACCTCTGGCCATATCTCTATAGCGAATGTGAAAACCAATAAAAAACCTTCCATAAAAATAATAAATACCAAAGGGGATTTCTTCATCTTTAATAAAAGAAGCAAAAACCTTTGGATCCAAACGAAAACTAAGCCCAAAAAGGTTTTCAAAAAAATAATTGGTACGCAAGATATTCTTATAAAAAAGAAAAATGCTTTCAAAAACATTCTTGGCAATCTCATCAGTAAGTTCAGCCAAGCTCTTTTTTAGATTCAGCTCTCTTACGGCCATTAAGTCTTCTCTGGATTCTTCTTGAGGAGAAAAACGAGCATAAAAATAATCTACAAGCTCTTCTGTAATTTCTGGATAGGCTATCAGCTTGGCCTTTATCCTGGCCTGGGTATAGGCATAGGGGTCTATTTTCAAAAGATATTGATGGGCAAATTCACTACTGGCCTGTAAAAGAAAAACCTTTTTTACAGAAAAGTTTTTTTCCTGAGCAAACCATTCCAGTTCATCAGGGAAAAACCATTTTACCAAACTCAAATCCTCTTGTAGATTTAACAGGCAACTATCCTTTTCTAGTTCTTTAGCCGTACATTTTAAGTAGCAGCTTATAATCAAAGAGGTAATATCTTCTTCTCTATTGTAAAAAGTATCCAGGTAAAGCCTGTTTATATTTAAATTATGTCTAAAAAATATTTTTATAATCTCTAAAAGCAGACCATAGCTAGGCGGATTGTTCATGGCAATAGTTATACGGCTTTCTTCAGCATATACTTCCGGTTCTATATGTAAATATACCTCTTCTTTTCCTCTTAAATTTTTTAATATTTTAAAGTGTCTGGCAACCCTTCCTCTTTCCAGCCTGGTCAAGTATTCACTATTGGCACAGGAAATAAAAGAAGAAAACTCTTCTTTCTCTTCAGGCTTGATAATCTTCTCTTTAAAAAAATTGTCCAGTTCAAGATTTAGCTCTTCTTTTATTTCTAAATCTTCTACTTGTTTATAGGTTTGAAAAGTACTAAGACAGATACTTCCATCCAAAGAAGTATACATCCTGACCGTCTGAATCTTTTTTTCCTTAAAATCTTCTAAAATTTTTATTAAAGCACTTTTATTTTCTCCAGGAGTAATAAAGGTAAATCTGGTCCCACAGGGGCTCTCTAAAGAAATAATACCCTTATCCGTAGTGAGTCGGCCGGAAATAATGGCCAAAATATGTTTTTTTATCTCTTCTTCAGGGTGAAAGCGAAAATAATAGGGATGCATATTGGCAAAAAACCAAGGACTTATCTCCTCAGCCATAGAGCCTAAAATTTCTTTAATCTGAGGAGTGAGTGCACTTACTTCTAAAGTCATAGGACCTCCCTTGTTTTTTCTTACCCTAGTAACTCAAATTTTTCTCTGAGGTAAAGAAAATTTTTCTTGCTTTAAACGTTTTTTTTGCTTAGCTTATAAAATATTTACATTTATTTCAGGGAGTTAGTAGTGAAAATCTTGGTAACTGGTGGAGCAGGATTTATTGGCAGTAATTTTTTATACTATCTTTTTGCAAAATATGAAAACCTGTTTGTGGTTAATCTGGACAAACTGACCTATGCTGGAAATTTAAAAAATCTAAGTGAACTGGAAAAAAAGCAGGAAAAAATTATGTATTTATCCGTGGCGGCATAGAAGAGGAAAAGCTGGTAACAGAAATACTTCACAAGTACGACATAGAGTATATAATCAATTTTGCTGCTGAATCGCATGTGGATAGGTCCATTGATAATCCCTACCCTTTTATTACCACCAATGTCCTGGGGACTCAAAATCTTTTGGAGTGTGCCAGAAAAAAGGAATCAAAAAATTCATTCATATTTCTACTGATGAAGTTTATGGCTCTCTGGGCAAAGAAGGCAAGTTTACTGAAAATACCCCTCTAGCTCCCAATAGTCCCTATTCTGCCTCCAAGGCTTCAGCTGACTTGATTTGCCGAAGCTATTACAAAACTTATAACTTTCCAGTGGTTATTACGCGCTGCTCCAACAATTATGGTCCCTATCAATTCCCGGAAAAACTTATTCCCCTTACCTTTTTAAAGGCTTCTAAAAACGAACCCATTCCAGTTTACGGCAAAGGAGAAAACATTCGGGACTGGATTTTTGTGGAAGACCACTGTCGGGGGATAGATCTGGCCTTACGTAAAGGAAAACCTGGAAAAATTTACAACTTTGGCGGTCAGGCAGAAAAAACCAATCTGGAAGTGGTCAAAGCCATCCTTGATTTTTTGGGCAAGCCCCACACTTTAATCAAGTTTGTCCAGGACCGACCAGGGCACGATTTTCGCTATGCCATGGATTTTAGCCTGGCTTCTAAAGAACTTGGCTTTTACCCCAGCTTGACTTTTGAGCAAGGATTGGAGAAGACTCTAACCTGGTACACACAAAACTTGTCCTGGATAGAAAGTATCCTCAGTGGAGAATACTTAGAATTTATGCGGAAATGGTATGCCAAAAGATAAAAGAGCCCTGGTTTTGGGCGGTAAAACAGGCCTTTTAGGACAAAAGTTAAGCCAAGTTCTCCAGGAAAGGGGATGGGAAGTAAAAGCTCCTTTTCGGGGAGAGCTGGATATCTTTTCTGAAGAAGCTGTAAGCTCTTATGTCCAGGAACATTCTATCTCGCACATCTTTAATACTGTTGCCTATACCCAGGTGGACCTGGCAGAAGAAGAGAAAGAACAAGCCAGATTACTAAACCGCAATCTCCCCAAAATCCTCGCTCAAGTGGCCAGTAAAAAAAATCTCTATTTCATTCATTACAGCACAGACTTTGTCTTTAATGGCAAACATACCCTTCCCTATGAGCCAGAAGATAAACCCCATCCCTTAAGTGTCTATGGACAAACCAAACTTGAAGGGGAAAGGGCCATTACTGACATACTTAAGCAAAATTTTCTTATCATTAGAACAGCCTGGCTCTTTGGAGAAGACAAGGAAAATTTTGTGAGTAAAATTTTAAGGCTAGCCAGAGAAAGGGAAAGTTTAAAAGTGGTCCACGACCAGATAGGCTCCCCCACCTATACCAAAGATCTGGCTATCTATACTTTAAACCTGCTGGAAAAACAAGGTACAGGTATTTTCCATCTGGTAAATTCAGGGCAAGCCTCCTGGTGCGAACTGGCTCAAGAAGCCATAAGTTGTGCTGGACTGCCCTGCAAAGTAATTCCCATCACTTCCAAGGAGTATCCCCAAAGGGCTTTGCGCCCTTCCTTTTCAGTCCTAAGCACTCGAAAGTTTACCCAACTAACGGGCATAACTCCCAGACCCTGGATTCAAGCCTTAAGAGAATACCTTTTCTCCTTTCATTTAGAAGGCTAAATCTTTCCAAATCTTGACACTCCAACACTCCATAATTACCACTAAAACACTTAAATCTGTTTTATATCTGTGGTAATCAAAAAAATTATGCTTAACCAACGAGAAATTCAAGTTTTAGCCACTCTGATAGGAATATTCTTACAAACAGGTCAGCCTGTGGGCTCGCGTATTGTCTCCAAAAAATCCCGCCTGGGATTAAGCTCTGCTTCCATCCGCAATATCATGGCTGACCTTACAGAAAAGGGTTATCTTCATCAGCCTCATACTTCAGCTGGAAGAATCCCCACTGCTAAAGGCTTAAAATTTTATCTAAGCAAAGTATATGCACCTGCTCCGCTCACTTCTGAGGAAAAAGACCAAATAATTTTAACCTTACGCCAAAACATGCCAGACCTGGAAAAAACCCTAAGCAGTGCCAGTAAGATACTCTCTTCTGTCTCCAGGCAAGTAAGTCTGGTACTTTCGCCACAAAAAAAACTTTCTCACTGGAAAAGCATAGAATTTATGTACATCAAACCTGGTCTGGTTCTCTCCATTTTAATTCTGGAAGAAAACCTCATTCAAAATAAACTTATCAAAGTAAATAAAGACATCACTAAAGAAGATTTAATCAAGTTTAGCAATTTTTTAAATGAAAAGTTTAAAGGACTTCCTCTATATATAGTTCGGCAAAAAATTATAGAAGAAATGAAAAGCGCTCAGGCAAAATTTGAAAATCTTTACCAACAGGCAATGAAAGTGGCCAAAGAAGCCTTTGAAGATTCTAACCGTCAACTTTATGTAGAAGGCACTACCCATATTTTAAGTAAAGACCAGATGAAAAATATTAATACCATGAAAGAACTTTTCCACTTTTTAGAAGAAAAATCCAGATTACTGGAAATTTTGGATAAAACCATAGAAGAAGGTCTAAATATTTTAATTGGTTCAGAAGATCTAGAAAATTTAGGAGACTATTCAGTCATCTCTTCTCCTTATGCTTTCAAGGAAGGGACTCAGGGAGTAGTTAGCGTCATCGGGCCTATGCATATGGATTATACCTATATAATTCCACGTGTTGACTTAATTTCCAAAGTGCTTACCAAAATATTTCAAGAATTTTACTAACTAGAAGGTGTGGAGGGAAAATGAAGGACGAAAAAGAAAAAAAAGCAAAGTAAAGGAAAAATCTTCTGAACATTCCGCTCAAGCTTCTGAAAAAAAGAAACCAATACCCAAACTTCAAGCGAAGAAAAACTTACTCTCCAAGAATTCAAAGAAAAAATCTGCCCGGAATGTGAACAATTAAAAGAAAAGGAAGAAAAAGTTTTAAGAACTCTGGCAGAAGCTGAAAACTTAAAAAAACGCTTGCAAAGAGAAAAAGAAGAATTTTGCAAATTTGCTACTTCTGCCTTTTTAGAAGAGCTCTTACCGGTTTTAGACAACCTGGAATTAGCTCTTACCCACAGTCAAAACCAAAAAGAATGTGCTGGGCTCCACCAGGGAGTGGAGATGACCCTGAAAATTTTCAGGGATATCCTGAAAAAACACGGCCTGGTACCTGTAGGTGAGGTGGGAGAAAAGTTTGATCCCAGCATTCACGAAGCCATGGCCCAGGAAGAAAGGGAAGACATGGAAGAAGGCTGTGTAGCCCAGATGTATCAAAGAGGTTATAAACTGCACGAACGCTTGCTCAGACCAGCAAAGGTTATTGTTAGCAAAAAGTGTGCACCGAAAGAGGAAAAAACAGAATAACGCTCTTTACAAAAAGGAAAAAAGACTTAGTTTTTGTCTAGTGAAAAAATAATTAGTTTCAAATAAATGAGGAGGCTTTAGAAATGGGAAAAATCATCGGCATAGACTTAGGAACCACTAACAGCTGTGTTTACTACATGGAAGGAAAAGATCCTAAGTGTATCACCAATCCAGAAGGTGGTAGAACCACTCCTTCAGTAGTTGCCTTTACTGATAAGGAAAGACTCATTGGAGAAATTGCCAAGCGTCAGGCCATCACCAACCCTGAAAGGACTATCTATGCAATAAAAAGATTAATGGGACGCAAATATGACGATCCTCTAATCCAAAAGTGGAAAGAACGTTGTCCTTATAAAATAGTTCCTGGCCCCAATGGAGATGCTTACGTCCAGATTGGCGATAAAAAGTACAGTCCTCCTGAAATCTCAGCAATGATTTTGCAAAAATTGAAAAAAGATGCTGAAGAATTCTTAGGAGAAAAGATTACAGAAGCAGTTATTACAGTGCCTGCCTATTTTAATGACAGTCAACGTCAGGCCACCAAAGACGCGGGAAGAATTGCAGGCCTGGAAGTAAAAAGAATCATCAACGAGCCTACGGCTGCTTCTCTGGCCTATGGCATGGATAAAAAGAAAAATGAAAAGATTGCTGTATATGACTTGGGTGGCGGTACCTTTGACATCTCTATCCTGGAAGTAGGCGATGGAGTGGTAGAAGTTAGGTCCACCAATGGAGATACCTTCTTGGGTGGCGAGGACTTTGACCAGAGAATTATCAATTATCTCGTCGATGAGTTTAAAAAAGAAAATGGTATTGACCTCTCCAAGGACACCATGGCCTTACAGCGCTTAAAAGAAGCTGCAGAAAAGGCCAAAAAAGAACTTTCTTCTTCCCTAGAGACTGACATCAACTTGCCCTTTATTACTGCAGACCAAACTGGCCCCAAACACTTAAATATCAAACTCACTCGCGCCAAGCTGGAAAAATTAGTCGAAGACCTGGTAGAAAGAAGCATTGAACCCTGTAAAAAGGCCTTGGCTGATGCAGGACTTAAGGCTTCTGATATTGATGAAGTAATTCTGGTGGGTGGAATGACCCGTATGCCCCTGGTCCAGAAGAAAGTTGCTGAATTCTTTGGCAAAGAACCACACAAGGGAGTAAACCCAGACGAAGTGGTAGCCATGGGTGCAGCCATTCAGGGCGGTATCTTGGCTGGGGATGTAAAAGACGTCTTACTCCTGGATGTAACACCTCTTTCTTTGGGCATTGAAACCTTAGGTGGCGTGTTTACCAAGCTCATAGAAAGGAACACCACCATTCCCACCAAAAAGAGTCAGGTCTTTACCACAGCTGCAGACAACCAGACTTCTGTAACCATTCATGTCCTGCAGGGTGAAAGGCCCATGGCTGCAGACAATATGTCCCTGGGTCGTTTTGAACTTACCGGTATTCCCCCTGCACCTAGAGGAGTACCTCAAATCGAAGTAACCTTTGATATTGATGCCAATGGTATTGTAAACGTTTCCGCCAAGGACTTAGGTACTGGAAAGGAACAATCCATTAGAATCACTCCTTCCAGTGGACTTTCTGAAGATGAGATACAAAAACTCATCAAAGAAGCAGAAGCTCATGCAGAAGAAGATAAGAAAAAACAAGCTCTTATTGAAGCTAGAAACCAGGCTGACACCCTTATTTACACTACGGAAAAATCCCTCCGTGATTTAGGAGATAAGGTAGAGCCTGAATTAAAAAGCGAGATTGAAAATAAGATTGAAGAATTAAAGAAAGTAATGAACCAAGATGATGCTGAGGCTATCAAGAAAGCTTCTGAAGAATTAGCGCAAGCTTCTCACAAACTGGCTGAAAAGCTCTATGCCCAGAAGACAGCTGGAGCCAATCCTGGAGCTGACGCTTCTGCTGGAGCAGATGCCAGCAATAAACCCAAAGACGATGATGACGTAGTAGATGCAGATTATACAGAAGTAAAATAACCTTTACTTGACAGTACTCCCTCCCCCTCCCTATAACCAGGGTCTGGAATTAATTTCCAGGCCCTTTTAATTTTCTATCAAGAAGGTAAAACAATGTTAAAAAAAATACCTTATCTTGTTTTCTTGCTAATCTTACTTAGCAGTTGTACTAAAAATATTTACCTTACTACACCTAAAAACTCAGTAAAAGAAGCTGACCAGGCTTACAAAGAGGAAAAATGGCTTAAGAGCAAAGTCCTCTATCAAAAACTTCTCGCTACTCCCAACCTGGACTTACAAAGCAAAACTCTATTTTTAAAAAGATTGGCTAAAAGTAGTCTGGAAGTAAAAGATTTTCAGTTAGCTCAAGATAGCCTGCTTCAATTATTTACTCTCAATCCAGAAGAAAAAAAGACTGGGAAAATCAAAAAATTCTGTCCCTCAGTCTAAAAGAGACTCAGGGAATAGATGAGTTTAAAGAATATTTATTAAGGCTGGGTCTGGATTCAGACCTTCCGTTTTCTTTAAAAAGAGAAATGGGCTTTTTTCTTCTCCAAGAACTACCAGAAAAAGACCTGGCAGATGCCTATAGCATTCTGGAAGAAGTATATAATTCTTTAACTATTGAAGAGAAAAAAACTTTGGAAGAAGATTTCTATTACTACCTAGCCAATAAGGATGGGAAAAGCCTGGAAAGCCTAAAAGCAAAAATCTGGAATGAAGAAAAATTCCCCCAAAACATTATTACCTTTGTCTATTTTTTTAACCTTGCCCAAAGCGAAAGCACAGACTGGAGCTTTTACTGGAGTAAGCTAAAGGTTCTCCTGAAAAAAGCCAATTTTAGCTCTCCCCTTTTCAAAATCTCTTTGCTGAAAAAGAAAATTCCCTGGGTATTCCAGAACAAAAAATAGCCCTGATTTTACCCCTGGAAGGTCCCTATGCCAGCTTTGGCTGGAAAATCTTAAAAGGAGCCAGTTTAGCTCAATGGAAACTGTTAGGAGAAGGGCAAAAAGTAGATTTAATTATCTTTAATTCCCTGGATTCCAGCTGGCCTGAACAAGTTCTACAAACCTCGGCTAAAGTCATAGGCGGCCCCCTTATTCCTGATAATATAGCCAGGGTATTGCAAAATAAACTCTATGAAAAAAAACTCTTTTTTACCTTTTCTCCCAGTGCTGAAAAAGAAGGAGAGGAAATCTGGCGATTTTTCCCCAGTGCAGAAGACCAGGTACGCATTTTAATTAAACAGACCCATGAACAATTGGGTATCAACAACTTTGCCATCTTATACCCGGAAGAAAACTATGGACAAAGAATGAGCAAGGTCTTTTATCAGGTATTAAACCAGCAGGGCGGAGAATTAAGAGGATTAACCAGTTATCCACCCAGTTCTCCTCCTAAATGGGGGAAAAAGGTCGCCCAACTCTTAAAGGTAGAAGAAAAAACCCAAGAAGAAGAAAAGCTAGAAACATTTCCAGAGCCAGATTTTGAAGCAGTTTTTATCCCGGACAATCTCTCCAGGGTAAAAGCCATTGCTTCTTATTTCTTTTTTTACAACGAACCACGTCTGTTTTTCCTTGGCCCCAGTTTATGGGCAAATCCAGATGAACTTTCTGATTTAGAAAAAATTTACTTAACCTTAGCCTTTTATCCCAGCCCCTGGTGGTCTGCTAATCCCAGTTTTGAAGTAAGTGAACTTAAACAGCTACTTAAGGAAAGCGTGCAAGGAGAGCCTGATTTCTGGGTGGGATTAGGTTTTGATTTTGTACGTTTCTTTGCCTCCCTTCCCATTTACCCCCACCTCCCAGCAGATAAGGTAAATGAGCTACTTAGTAATAAGTCCAGGGACTTTAACTGGACTATAGCTCCTCTTACCTGGAACGAAGAGGGAAAAGCCACTGAAGATCTTTTTCTCTTCAGTCTCTATCAAGGAGAAAATAAACTTGCGGATTTAAATTTACTCCAGAACATCAGGGCGAAAAGAATAGAAAACAGAAAAGTAAAAAAAATAGAGTATTATAAAAAACACAATCTTCCTCTTCCAGAAGAGGATACAAATTCTACTCTTGAGGAGAAAAGTAATGAAAATAACTAAAGAAGAAGTAAAACAAATAGCTACTCTGGCTAGATTAAAACTACCAGAAGAAAAAGTAGAAATTTATCAAAAACAGTTTTCAGCAATTTTAGATTATATGGAAAAATTAAAGGAAATAGACACAAAAGAGGTTAACCCCCTCTATTCTCCTGCAGAGTTAAAAAATGTTTTTAGAGAAGATGAAGTTAAAAAAGATCTAGATAGAGAAGAAATACTAAAAAATGCACCTAAAACAGATGGAGAATTCTTTATTGTACCTAAAATAATCTAAAGGAGAAAAAATGGAAATTTTAAATAAAACCCTTACAGAGATAAGAGAAAGTCTACAAAAAAAAGAAATAGGCGTTGAAGAGCTCATCAAGACTTGCTTACAGCACATTGCCAATACAGAGCCTAAAATAAACGCCTTTATCACCCTGCGCGAAGAAGAGGAGCTTTTAGAAGAAGCCCGCCAATTGGATAGACAAGGGCCTGACCCCAATCAGCCTTTGTGGGGGATACCCTTAGGGATAAAAGATGTCTTAACCACCAAAAACTTGCGCACTACCTGTGGCTCTAAAATTCTGGAAAACTTTGTGCCTGTATATGACGCCTTTGTGGTAGAGAAGTTAAAAGCAGCTGGCGCCATTATTCTGGGCAAGCAAAACATGGATGAATTTGCCATGGGCTCTTCCACTGAAAATTCTGCCTTTGGTCCCACCAAAAACCCCTGGGATTTGAGCAGAGTACCTGGTGGCTCCAGTGGAGGTTCAGCAGCCAGTGTGGCAGCCAGACAGTGTTTTGGAGCTATTGGCACTGATACAGGAGGATCCATTCGCCAGCCTGCTTCCTTTTGTGGATTGGTGGGTTTAAAACCAACCTATGGACGGGTCTCCCGTTATGGCCTGATAGCTTATGGCTCTTCTTTTGACCAGGCCGGGCCACTTACCCGCAGTGTTCAAGATGCAGCTTTACTTCTGGAAGTAATCGCTGGCCATGACCCCAAGGACTCCACTTCTTTAAATGCTCCTGTACCTAAATATAGTCAAAGCATAACTTCCCTTTCAGCAACAAAATTTACTTTTGGTTTACCCAAAGAATACCTTGGAGAAGGATTAGACCCTGAAGTAGAAAAGGTTTTTCAAAGCACCATTAAGTTAATTGAAAACCTAGGCGGAGAAATCAAAGAAATTTCCTTGCCTCACACTCAATACGCCATTGCTACCTATTATATCCTGGTTATGGCTGAAGCTTCTTCTAACCTGGCCCGCTTTGATGGGGTTAGGTATGGAGTACGCAATGCAGAAGCCAAAACACTAAAGGAACTCTATGAACTTTCACGCTCTCAAGGTTTTGGAGATGAGGTGCAAAGAAGAATCATGCTAGGCACCTATGTCCTGTCTGCAGGTTATTATGACGCTTATTACAAAAAAGCTGCCCAGGTAAGAAGGCTCTTAAGTGAAGACTTTGTTCAGGCCTGGAAAGAATGTGATTTTATTCTGGCGCCAGTCTCTCCTACTCCTGCCTTTAAACTGGGAAGCACCATTAATGACCCTTTAAAAATGTATCTCATGGACATTTATACCACTTCTCTAAATCTAGCTGGACTTCCTGGCCTAAGTTTACCCATAGGGCTTAGCTCTGACAATTTGCCCATAGGCGCACAAATAATAGGCCCCAAGTTAAGTGAAGAAAAACTTTTAGCTCTTGCTTCCAAACTGGAAGAGGCTTTGCCCAAACTTCCTCTTCCCCCTCTAAGCTAAATGCAGGTAGGAGTATTATTAAGCGGTGGCATAGACAGCCTTTATAGCCTGCTTTTATTAAAAGAAGCAGGCTATAAGGTAATGGGTATACACGGTCTTTTTTTTGATTCTCCTCAAGAAAAAAAGCAATTAGACCACTTGCGCACTTTAGCCAAGCAAATGGATTTTTCCCTGCAAATTTTGAATTTAAAAAAGGAATTTGAAACAAAAGTTATTCAACCCTTTATTCAAAGTTTTAAGCAGGGATTAACTCCCAATCCCTGCTCATTGTGTAATCCCAGCATCAAATTTGGCCTTTTACTGGAAAAGGCCAGAGCTTTGGGGTGTACTAAATTGGCTTCAGGCCATTATGTAAACCTCCAAGAAAAGGGACTTTCGCCCTTAAGCAGAGGAAAAGATAGGACCAAAGATCAAAGTTATTTTTTAGCCCTGGTACCTAGAAAAAATTTCAACTACCTGATTTTTCCTTTAGGCAGGCTGGAAAAAAACAGGTTTACGCAGAAATAAAAAAAAGAGAACTTCTTATTTTGACTGCCCAGGAGAGTAATGAAATTTGTTTTGTCCCAGCAGACTATCGTCAGTTTCTAACTTCTAGAAATATAAGCCTGGGAGAACCAGGTCCTATCAAACTTTTAGACGGCACCCTTCTGGGTACTCACAAGGGGTTGCTCAACTACACCATAGGACAGCGCCGGGGCCTAGGGATAGCCTATAAAGTACCTCTTTATGTCCTGGATAAGGATAAAGCTTCCAATACCCTTTTTGTGGGACCCAAAGAAGAACTCCAGGCCCAAGGGGTTATAGCCAGTAAGTTTAATTTTCTCTGTCCCCTGGAAAAATGGCCTCAAGAGATTTGGGTCCAAATCAGATACAGGCAAAAACCTAAAAGAACCCGATTTTTAAAGCAAGAAGGAAGTTATTTTTACTTTGAATTCCTGGAACCAGAAGAAAGGCCTTCTCCCGGGCAAACCCTGGTGGTCTATTTTCAAGAAGAGGTTCTTGGCGGAGGTATTATTCAAGGTGGATTTTAAAACCTTTCACATCAAAACCCTGGGCTGTAAAATCAATCAATATGAAACCCAGGCAATCAATGAATTATTGCAACAACAGGGGAAAACCCCTGTCCCCTTAGAAGAAGCAGAACTGGTTATTTTTAATAGTTGTGCTGTAACCCAAAGGGCAATTAGTGACTTAAAAAAACAAATCAAGGGAGTACTAAAACACCTTTCCCCTTCTACTCAAATTCTGGTTACTGGTTGTGCTGCGCAAGTCTTAAAAGAAAAAATAAGCAGGTGGAAAGGAGTGCAGCTAGTTATCCCGCAGGAGCAAAAACTGAGTTTTTTTGCCCAAGAAAAACAACCCTTCTCTTTCCCACCCATTAACAATTACTTTCGGGCCAGAGCCATTTTAAAGATACAGGATGGCTGTTCGCACAGATGTACCTATTGTATCGTACCTCTGACCAGAGGTAAGTCTAGAAGTAGAAATCCACGGGAAATCTTAGCTGAACTAAAAAGATTGGTAGAGGCTGGTTTTCAGGAAGTTATTCTAAGTGGAATAAACTTAAGACAATATGGACGAGACCTAACTGAAGTCAAAAACTTCTGGGAGTTAATTCTCTTTTTAAAGCAACACTTTGATTTTATAAAACATAAGGTTCGCCTGCGCATAAGTTCTCTGGAGCCAAAGGACCTGGACCAAAGGGCTTTAGATGTACTAGGGGAAAGCCCCTTTATCTGCCCTCACCTGCATATATCCTTGCAAAGTGGAAGTGATAAAATTCTAAAACTTATGGGCAGGGGCCATTATAAGGCTGAAGATCTGGAGCGTTTTATCGAACAAATTAAAACAATCTGGCCTGTTTTTGGGCTGGGTCTGGACCTGTTGGTGGGATTTCCAGGTGAAAAGAAGAAGATTTTTTAGCAACTTATAACCTGGTAAAAAGACTTCCCTTAAGCTATGCTCATGTTTTTCCCTATTCACCCAGGCCCAATACACCTGCAGCCACCTTTTCCCAGCAACTACCTCCTGCCATAAAAAAAGAACGAGCCAAAAAGTTAAGGGACCTGGTAGAAGAAAAAAAACAACTTTTTTTACATAAACTGCTTAAACTACCCTCTCTTCAGGTCATAAAAGAAAATGAATACTCAGGCACCAGTGAGTACTATCAACAGGTATTTTTTTCTACTTCCCTTTCCCTGGCCAACAAAAAACTCATCCAAGTAAGACCTTGGCAAGTTCAGGACAATAAGTTATTTGTTTTACCCTTATGAGCATTCCCAAAGAACCTCTGCCAGGAAAATTTTTTCTCTCTATTTTAAGTGCTAAGTGGGAACTTTTCTGGCCCGAACTATTAGAACTCCTGCGCCAAAAGTGGGGACAGGAAGATTATCTATCTGATCCCATACCCTTTACTCAAACCCATTATTATGATGCAGAATTGGGCACTCCCATTTATAGAAGAATAGTTTCCTTTCAAAGCCTGGTCCCCCTGGATAGCTTGCCTGACCTAAAGCTTTTTACCAACTCCCTCGAACAACAGTATCAAAGAGAAGAAAAAAGAATCTTTAACCTGGACCCAGGCCTAATCACCTTTGAACGGTTGGTATTAGCCACAGGTAAAAACTTTACCCATCGCATTTACTTAGGCAAAGGAATCTTTGCCGACCTCACTCTCATTTATTCCAGGGAAACCTGGCAGGATTTACCCTGGACCTTTCCTGATTACCGCACTTTAACCATAAAAAATCACTTAACTGCTATTCGCAATCTCTACCAACAACAAATCCAAAGTATGAGGAGTACATCTAAATGAAAAGTATGACCGGGTATGGAAAGTTTTCTTTAGAAAAGGAAGATTATTCCCTGGTTTGGGAAATAAAAAGCGTTAATACTAGATTTTTGGATATAAACTTTAAAACCCCCTACTTTCTTACAGCCGAACAGCCTAAGTGGGAGAAAATTATTAGAAAGGTAGCCAAAAGAGGACGAATTGAAGTCTATTTAAGTCTGGTTTTTAAAAATCCAGACCTTTTAAACCTTAGTTTTGACCACGCTCAAGCCAGGGCCATGCTCCAGACCTTAAAAAGCCTGGCTCAAAGTGAAGGTGTAAACTTTGTCCCTGAGATAAATACCTTTTTATCTTTACCTCATTTGTGGAAAAATAAAGAGCAGGAAATATCGCCAGAACTGCAAAAAGACCTCACAGACTCCCTGAAACAAACCCTGAGCCTCTGGGATCAGAGTAGGCAAGAAGAAGGTCAAAACTTACAACAAAAAATTACTGAATACTTAAAACAAATGATAGGGTTATTAGCAGATATTGAAGAAATTATTAAAGAAAACACTCAAAATCACTTTTGCAATTTACAAAACAGAGTAAAAGAACTATTAAAAGACCTGGATACTCAACCTCAGCAGGACAGGTTATTAACCGAACTGGCCCTTTTAGCTGACCGTTTAGATGTAAGTGAAGAAATAACCAGATTAAAAAGCCATCTCCAGGCCATAGAAAAACTGGAAAAAGAAGAAGAAGTGGGCAGAAAATTAGACTTTTATCTGCAAGAATGCTTTCGGGAAATTAATACTTGCTCCAATAAGGTCCAGAATATAGAAGTAAGTAAACGCAGTGTAGAAATTAAGGGAATTCTTGAAAAAATAAGAGAACAAGCCCAAAATCTGGAGTAAAAATGGCCAATAAAAATCAATTGGTAAATATTGGTTTTGGCAATAGTGTGGTTAAATCCAGAATAGTGGCAGTTTTTAACCCCAATTCTTCTCCCATGCGCAGATTAAAAGAAGAAGCCAAGGACAACTTCAAACTCATAGATGCCACTCAGGGGCGTAAAACCAGATCCATAATTGTTACTGACTCCAACCATGTTATTCTTTCTGCCATTCAAACGGAAACTCTAGTTCAGAGAATTCAGGAAGGAGAATAAATAAATGGCCAATAAAGGATTGCTTATAATTTTAAGTGCTCCTTCAGGAGCAGGCAAATCTACCCTTATTTCCCTTTTGAAACGAGACTTTCCCAGCTTAGAATTTTCCATTTCCTATACCACCAGAAAGCCTCGGCCTGGCGAAGTCCACGGAAGGGATTACTTTTTCGTCTCAGAAACAGAATTTCTCCAGTTGCGGGACAATGCTTTTTTTGCTGAATGGGCAAAAGTACATGCCCACTACTATGGAACCCCTAAAAATCAGGTGCTGGAATCCTTGCAAAAGGGAAAAGACATCATCTTTGACATTGATGTGCAAGGAGCCAAACAAGTCAGAGCAAACCTCAAAAAGGGAGTATTCATCTTTATTTTTCCACCCTCTTTAAAAGAACTAAAAAATCGTTTGCAAAAAAGGCAAACCGACGACCCTCAAACCATCGAACTGCGCCTAAAGAATGCTATAGAGGAAATAAAAGAGGCCCATTTTTTTGACTATTGGATAATCAATGACAAATTGGAACAGGCTTATTCTCAACTCAAGTCCATTATTATTGCCGAAAAGCTAAAGCCTTGTTACCAGCCTGAAAATTTAATAGAAGAGATTATAAAAGATGAGTAAAATTATAGTTGCCCTGGATTTTGACTCTCCTAAAAAGGCCCTGGATTTTCTAGCCACAACCAAAAAGGAAGTGGAATGGGTCAAGATAGGCCTGGAACTCTTTTCTGCAGCTGGTCCTGCTTTTATCCAGGAAGTTAAAAAACAGGGTTTTAAGGTATTTTTAGATTTAAAATTTTTTGATATACCCAACACAGTCTTAGGGGCAGTCAAAAGCGTACTTACTCTAAAAATAGATATGCTTACCCTGCATCTTTTGGGAGGCAAGGAAATGATCACTCAGGCCCTAAGGGCCAAAGAAATATACCCTCCATGTATCTTTCTGGGCGTAACCCTTTTAACCAGCCTGGATAAAAACAGTTTGGTTTGGCCAGAAAAAGAAACCTGGAAGAAGTAGTGTTAGACTTAGCGCAAAAAGGAAATAACTGGAAAATAGATGGAATAGTTTGCTCGCCCTGGGAAGTGGAAACTCTAAAAAAACACCTTCCCCACTTAGTTTTTGTTACTCCAGGAATTCGACTGGAAAAAACTTCCGATGACCAAAAAAGGGTTTTATCTCCTAAAGAAGCAAGTCAAAAAGGATCAGACTTTCTGGTCATAGGTAAACCCATCACCAGGAGCAAAGACCCTGTACAAGTACTTAAAAAAATAAAAAAAGAATTAGGTGAGGCTTAAAAAAGAATGAACAAACAGGAAAACAAAAAAAAAGAATTAATTAAGGGGGTTTTTTCCACCCAGACCTTGATGAAAGTGGGTACAGGCACTACCCAGCGCAAAACCATTCAAAAATCTTACTGGTTTGCAGAAGAAAAAGAAGATGGAACAATTACTATTCAACCCTTAAATGTAAACTATGTACCTTCAGGTCCCAAAAAAGAAATCCCCAAAGATGAGTTCCTGGATAAATTTTCGCCTGAACCTGAGTTTTACATTCAAACAGTATATCCCAAAATGCGCGAATTGACCAAAACCATTGCCCGAGCAGAAAGGCACAGGAAAAGAGGTGAAACCTATAGTGCTGAATTTGAATATAAAAATGCTCTTAAAGTAGATGAAGAAAACATTAGGGCCAATTTTGGCCTGGGTTTAACCTATCTGGAAAGAGGAGAGAAAGAAAAGGCCAATGATGTCTTTAAACGCCTGGTAAAACTGGATGCTGCTTTTGAAGAAGAGCACAAACACCTATTTAACGAATTTGGTATTAATCTGAGAAAACAGGATATGTATGACCAGGCCGTAGAATACTATAGCAGAGCCTTAGAATTGACCAAAAATGATGAGCACCTTCATTACAATATTGCTCGTGCCTATTTTGGTTTAAATAAAATAGAAAAGGTGGTAGAGCATTTAAAAGAAGCATTAAAATTAAACCCAGAATTTGCAGAAGCTAAAAAGTTTTTAAATTACCTGAAAGAAAAGGGGTTATACAAAGGCTAAATAAATATTCATGAAGTGGAAAATAAAAAACAATTCTATTCCTGAAGAAGTAAAAAAAAGATGGAAAGCACTTAATATCTCTCCTTTACTGGGACGTTTGCTTTTTAATCGTGGTATTGAAACAGAAAAAGATTTAGAGATTTTTTTAAGCCCAGGTCTAAGACACTTACCCCCCTTAGAAATATGGCCAGAACTGTTAAAAACAGCTGAGTTTATTGCCAGAGAAGTCAAGCTAAAAAAAAGGATAGCTATCTGGGGCGATTATGATGTTGATGGTATCACTGCTACTGCCCTCTTGGCTGACTTTTTTAGGCAAAAAAATATCTCCTGCCTTACTTATATACCCACCAGAGAGCAAGGATACGGCTTAAATAAAGAGGGGCTAAAGCGGTTAAAAGAACAAGGGGCTCACTTAATTATTACTGTAGACTGTGGTATTGCCCAGGCCCAGGAAGTAGAATTTGCCAGGGATCTGGGTTTAGAGGTTATTATCACTGACCATCACAATCCACCACTCACTCTTCCTCCAGCCAGGTTTATCTTAAATCCCAAACTTACTTCTACTCCCTACTTTGACTTGGCTGGAGTGGGAGTTGCCTTTTTACTGGCAGCTGGTCTAAACCGCACCTTGCCAGGACCAAGATTAGATCTACGTAATTTTCTGGATCTGGTTGCCCTAGGCACTATTGCCGATGTGGTGGATTTGTCTTTAATTAACAGAATCTTGGCCAAAAACGGACTGGTTATCTTAGGCGAAACCAAACGCCCAGGACTTATTGCCCTAAAAGAAAAAAGCGGGCTTACCAGTAAAAAAACTCTGGGAAGCGGAGATATTGGTTTTATCCTGGCTCCCAGGATAAATGCCTGTGGCCGCTTAAAAGATCCCAATCTGGGGCTAAAACTCTTGCTCACTTCTGAACTAACAGAAGCTAGAAAAATAGCTGAAGAACTAGAACAATTAAACAGCTTACGCAAAGAAATAGAAGAGAAAATCCTGGAAGAAGCCCTGCTTCAGGCTCAAGAGAACTTTCCCTCTCCTGGTCTGGTGGTGTTTTCCCCTCACTGGCATGAAGGAGTAATTGGCATAGTTGCCTCCAGAATAGTGCAGGAATTTTATCGCCCCTGTCTTATCCTTACTCAAGATGGAGAATATCTAAAGGGCTCTGGCCGTAGTATTCCAGAAGTAAATTTATACGCCATTCTGGACAGGATAAAACACTACCTAGAGGGATTTGGGGGGCACAAAATGGCCGCAGGTTTAAAATTAAGGCCTCAGAATCTAAAACCTTTTACCCGAGCCTTTACCCAGACCATTTGTGAGGAAGCAGGAGAAACCTTTACTCCCACTTTACATTTAGATGCAGAAGTCAATTTCAACGCTCTAACTCCTTCTTTTTTAAAAGAACTGGCCTTACTTCAACCCTTTGGCCCGAAAACCCCCGTCCTGTTTTTTTAAGCCCTCCTTTACAGGTAAGAGCACAAAATTTTTTTGGCAATGAAGAAAACCACTTAAGCCTTCTTTTGAGAGACAACACCAGTAATTTAAGTCTGGAAGGAAAAATCTGGCGTCAGGGAAGTAAATATCACGGCCAGGATTTTAAAGACAAAAAAATAAGAATAGCCTTTACTCCCTATCTTAGTGATTATAACGACCTTTTAAGCATTTCCCTAAAAATAGAACAAATCCTGGAAGTACATGGATAAAAAGGCCTGTCTACTTTTACATGGTTTTGGAGGAAGCACTTTTGAGTTAAAGGGGCTGCAAAGTGCTCTGGAAAAAGCCGGTTTTAAAACCAGGCTCCCCCTACTCCCTGGACACAACACTTCCCTTGAGGACTTTTCTCGCTCCAGGTATCAAGACTGGTATGCAGAAGCAGAAAAAAATCTACTGGAGCTAAAAAAAGACCATCAAAAAATCTTTGTCTTGGGCTTTTCCATGGGAGGCAGTTTAACCCTGGATCTGGCTTTGAAACATAACTTTATTGCCATGATTCTTATTGCTGCTCCAGTGTTTTTAACCAGAATTTTCCCTCCTTTGGCTTCAGATTACAGGCTTTTTTTTGTCCCTGTACTTAAATATCTAAAACCCCTTTACCCTACTGGAAATCCTCATCCCCAATCACGCCAGATTGCTCCCTGGCAAGGATATGAAGGCTATACTGCCCTAAAACCCTTACACAGTTTTTTAAAAAACTTAAAACGCATTAAAAAAAATCTAAAGCAGGTCAAAACTCCCTTTCTGGCTATTTATGCTCCCACAGATAAAACCGTACCTTTAGAAAATGCCTTTTACCTTCTAAAAAAAACCTCTTCTCCTCTAAAGGAACTCACCCTGCTTCAAATAACAGAAAATATTACCAGCAATCACTTACTTCCCACCCATCAGGAAACCAAAGCAAAGGTTGAAAAAAGGTCCTGGATTTTTTTTCCTCCTTTTAAAGAAAAAATTGACAGCTTCCAGAACAATTGGCTAAAAAATTTTAAGTTATTAACCTTTAATAAGCTGTTAAAATATGAACATTAAAGTTATAGAGCCAGACTTTCCACCCCCCACTTCAAGATGTTATGCTTTGAGCATGACCTTACACTCCTTTAAGGGCAGAAAGGACCTGGAGGTTTACCTTTATCGCTCCAGGTGGTCTCCAGAAGAAGAAAGCTCCTATCCCTGGGAAAATATTTTAGCCAGTGCCAACCCTGCAGATAAAAGTAAAGAAATTGTCCTGGAAGCCTTTACTTTAGAAGAGGTCAAAACCCTTTTAGATTATCTACAAAATCGTTATAGCTCCAGAATAAAAGAAATTCTGGCTGGCCCTCTTAATTTTCCTCTTCCAAGTGGCCTTATTCCCTTTAGGGACATGCCCGAAGATGAAAACTTTGGTAAAATTTATCTTGATAAGGCGCCTCACTATCCACTGTCCTTTGCCGTAAGAGGATTTTACGACTTAAGTTCAGCTTCACCTCTTATTGATGAAAAATAGTCTTGTCCCTTCCAATTTTTCACCCCGTAAAATTTTAATCTGTCAACTTCGCCAGATAGGAGACGTACTTTTAGCTACACCAGCCATAGAACTTTTGGCCAAACAATACCCCCAGGCCCAAATCTACTTTTATACAGAAAAAAAATGTGCCTCTCTTTTAGAACACAATCCTTACCTTACAGATATAATCACTCTGGATAAAAACAAGTTAAAAAACCCTTTCCAGGATTTTATTTTTTACTATAAAGTTGCTAAAAGAGGATTTGACTTAATTGTTGACTTCCAGCAACTTCCAAGGTCTAGATTTATCTGCTTATTCTCTAAAGCAAAAATAAAACTAACTTTTACTCCTCCCTGGTATAACAGGCTTTTTTATACTCATTTTTTAGACTCTTTTCCAGGTTATGCTGCTTATAGCAAATTGAGTATATTAAGAGCTTTAAACATAGAACCTAAAATAATTAAACCAAAGCTATACTTAAAAGATGAAGAATTAAAGTGGGCAGATGATTTTTTAAAACAAAATAAATTTGATTCTAAAAACATCTTAATTACTTTAGATCCTACGCATAGGCGTAAAACTAGAAGATGGCCAGCTAAATATTATGCTAAATTAAGTCAATACCTTTGCCAATACTTACCTCAAAGTAAAATCCTGCTTTTATACGGACCTGGAGAAAAGGAACTGGTGCAGGAAATTTATACCACCAATCCAAGGGCATTTATTTTCCCCTCCAGGTTACTCACTTTAAGGGAAATGGCCAGTTTGATTGCTAAAGCCAGGTTGCATATAGGCAATTGCTCTGCTCCCAGACACATAGCTGTGGCTGTAAATACACCTAGTTTTGTGATTTTAGGGGCAACAGGCAAAGCCTGGACCTTTCCTGAAGGTAATCACTTTGATCTTAGCCTGGGGCTATCCTGTCAGCCCTGTAATCAAAATGAGTGTGAACATTTAAGATGCTTAACAAAGCTTTCGCCAGAACAGGTCTGGCAGGAATTAAAAGAAAAGCTAAGTCAACTGGGACTTACCCAGGACTTAAGCGTGGGATGAGCAAGTGCCTTTTTTAGCCAAACAAAGTATTCCTTTCGCTCCACTTCCACTGCTCCAAAACGAACCACATGGGTGGTCTTTTGCTGGCAATCTATAAAGTAAAACTTATTTTTCGCCAAAAACCTGGCCAGGTGCACCATCCCAACCTTAGAGGCATTGGGCTCCAAGTAAAACATGGACTCGCCAAAAAAGGCCCTGCCCAGGCTTACTCCATATAAACCTCCCACCAATTTACCTTTTAACCACACTTCCACAGAATGAGCAAAGCCTAAGAGATGAAGTTTGTAATAGGCCTCTATCATTTCAGGCAGCAACCAGGTGCCACCATCTTTTTCTTTATGCACCTGCGCACAGGATAAAATCACTTGTTTAAAGTCCTGGTCAAAAGTAACCTTAAACTTGTTTTGCTTTAAAATTCGCCGCAAACTACGGGAAATATGTATCTGGGAAGGGAAAATTAAAGGTCTTGGGAAAGGAGCCCACCACAAAATAGGGGACTCCTCGTTATACCAGGGGAAAATACCTGAACCATAGGCCAGAAGCAGTCTGCTAGGAGATAAGTCCCCACCTATAGCCAATAATCCATCTTGATCTGCCCATTCTACAGGAGGAAAAGACCTTTCTGAGCCTAAAAAAAAGACTGCCACTGTTTATATTTAAACTACCTTGGTAGTTAATTTGAAGATGATTTTCTGCTTATCCTTATCTAAATCAGCTATTACCTTATCACCCTTATTTATCTCACCCAACAATATCTTCTCAGCCAGCAAGTCTTTTAACTCCTGCTCCATTACCCTGGCCAGGGGTCTGGCCCCAAAGTCGGGGTCATATCCCTTCTGGGCCAACCAGGACCTGGCTTGGGGAGTCAAGCTAACTACAACTTCCTTGTCCTTTATCTGCCCATTGAGTTCTCTTAGATACTTATCCACAATCCGTTCCATTATTCCCTGGTCAAGCCCCTTAAAAGGCACCACAGCATCCAATCTGTTTCTAAACTCTGGGCTAAAAAGTTTTTCTACTTCCTTAAGCCCCTTTTGCACCTTATCTTCCACTCGTTCAGACTTAAAGCCAATAGAACGAGTGCTCATTTCTCTGGCCCCAGCATTGGAAGTCATCAGTAAAATTACATGCCTAAAATCTGCCTGACGCCCGGTATTATCTGTAAGGGTGGCATGGTCCATAACTTGCAGTAAAATATTAAAAATATCAGGATGGGCCTTTTCTATTTCATCTAAAAGCAACACACTATAGGGATGCTTGCGAATGGCCTCAGTGAGTAATCCTCCCTGTTCAAAGCCCACATATCCTGGAGGCGAACCAATAAGTCTGGAAACAGCATGCTTTTCCATGTACTCACTCATATCAAAACGCAAGAAGTTAATGTTTAAAGTCTGGGCCAATTGACGGGCCAATTCTGTTTTGCCCACTCCTGTGGGGCCAATGAGCAAAAAAGAACCCACTGGCTTTTGAGGATCCCTAAGCCCGGCTCTTGCCCTTCGAATGGCTTTGGAGACAACATGAATTGCTTCATCTTGACCATAGAGTACTTTTTTCAAGTCTTCTTCTAAGTGTAAAAGCTTTTCTTTATCACTTAAACTCACTTCTTTGGAAGGAATTCTGGCTATACTGGCCACTACTTTTTCTATATCCCTGGGAGTAATAGTTTTCTTGGCTTTCTTAAATCTTATTTTCTCCAAAGTAAAAACAGCTCCAGCTTCGTCAATCACATCAATAGCCTTATCTGGAAGGTAGCGGTCATTAATATATCGTGCTGATAGCTCTACTGCAGCTAAAAGTGCCTTGGTTTGATATTTTACTCCATGATACTTTTCATAATAGGGCTGTAATCCCTTCAGAATCTTTACTGTATCTTCTATACTGGGCTCACTCAACTCAACCTTTTGAAATCTTCTGGATAAAGCCCTATCCTTTTCAAAATTATTTTTATACTCCTCATAAGTGGTAGAACCAATGCATCTAATCTCTCCTGAAGCTAATACAGGTTTTAAAATGTTAGAAGCATCCATGGAGCCGCCACTGGTAGCACCAGCTCCAACCACTGTATGAATCTCATCTATAAATAAAATAGCACCTTCTATCTTTTTTAATTCTTTAATAACGCCCTTTAAACGGGCTTCAAAATCTCCACGAAACTTGGTCCCAGCCAACAAAGCTCCCATATCCAGGGCAAAGATTTTTGTATTTTTAAACTGAGGAGGAACATCCCCTCTGGCAATCTTTAAAGCCAGCCCTTCAGCCATGGCAGTTTTTCCCACTCCTGGCTCGCCTACAAAAATGGGATTATTTTTGCGACGGCGAAGTAAAATCTGAATAGTCCGTCTTAGTTCTTTCTCTCTGCCAATCAAAGGATCTATTTCCCCAGACCGTGCCTTTTCCACCAGGTCTATTGTAAACTGCTCCAGATAACCTTCTCTACCTTCTTTTGTGGTCTTTGTCCTCTCTTCCTTCCCACAATCTGGACAGGAACTGCCTGGTAAGTCCCGCTCCATTTCATGTGCTACATAATCCAGCAACTCCAGGCGAGTAATTCCCTGGGTACGCAAAAAATAGGTTGCATGGGCTTCTGGCTCTTCAAAAAAGGCAACCAGGAGGTCCCCTGCCTGCACCATATGTTTACCTGCTGCTTGCACATGCATAATGGCGCGTTGAATTACCCGCTGTACACCTACAGTCTGAATAATCTCTCTTTCAGAAGCATAGGGCATGACTTCTAGATTTTCAGCAAAAAAACGCTCCAAAAGGTCCTTTAACTCTTCAATGTCTGCGCCCATATCCTCTAGAATGGTTTTACCTTTTTCATCCAAAGTATAAGCGTATAAAATATGTTCTAAGGTTAAAAACTCATGGTGACGTTTTTTTACCTCTTGAACTGCCAGACTAATGATTCTTTCTAATTCTTTGCTTAACATTTACACCTCTTCCATAGTACATTTTAAAGGAAATCCTCTGGCCCTGGCCATTTGTCTCACCAAAAACACCTTGGTTTCAGCAATCTGCCTGGGATATACTCCACACACCCCAATGCCTTTGGTGTGTACTGTCATCATAATATGATAGGCTTCTTTTTCAGTCTTGTGAAACACCTTTTTCAAAACTTCCACCACAAACTCCATGGTGGTATAGTCATCATTATGTAATAACACCTTGTATCTATGAGGCTCTCTAAGGTCGTCTCCAACTTCTCTTTCCACCAAAATCTGGGACAAGCTATTTTCACTCATGCTAAAAAATTTAATCCTTTAACCACAAAAGTCAACTCAGGGCATAATTATTGAAAAATTAAGAACTTCTAAAGAATAAAACCAGTTAAAGACCTAAAGCAGAATTTTAACTAGAGCCAGCACTAAATCTTTTCCCACTGAAATTCTTTGATATTCTTATCTTCTTTATCAAACTCAATACCTATTAAATAAAGGGGAAGGTTTTTGGACTTGTATTTATCAGCATAACCTCTGGCTTTTAGCTGGGCCAGAGCCTTACCTGGCTCCTTGTCCAGGACCTTAAACTCAAAGATAAAAATACCATCTTCCATAAGCACTGTCATATCCACCTTACCCTTGCTACTGCTATCTTCCACCACTATATCCAATCCCAGAGAGGCAAAATAACTGTAAAATACAGAAGCATAATATCCTTCATACTCATTTATCCTGTTTTTCCTGTACCAATCATAGGGTATGGAAGAAAAGTGAGATTGCATGATTTCTTTTATTTTTAGTAAATCCTTAGCTACCAGAGCTTGATATAAAGTGCTTTGATTTTGTTCCTTGAGCTTTAAATCAAAACTATAGGCCTTTAAAAGATAATCAGTTAAAGAGGCTTTTACTTCCAGATTGGGATATCTTAACCTGTAAAATAGTCTGTTACCCAGCCAGCGTTTACCAACTATGGTCAAATAACCTGCCTGAAATAAAATATTTTCTGGCTCAATAAAATCTAAATCAAAACTTCCGATTAAACTCTCTCCTACCTCCAGGTTTTCCAGATCAGGTATATAATAGTTACGCTCCTTAAGGAGTTTAATCAAAAAACCAGGCGTACCACTTTCAAACCAGTAGTTCCGAAATTCGCCCTTGGCAAAATAATTGAGCACACTAAAGGGATTGTATACCCTGCTTATTCCATCCCAGCTATAACCATCATACCACTTGCGAATGTCCTTTATATCCTTACCTGCAAGATAATCTTGAAAATAAGTTAAAATGTCCTCTTCCCTATAGCCACAAATAGCATTATACCTTTGATCTACGCTTATATCTTCCAAATTATTCAAACCAGAAAAAATCGACACCTTGCTAAACTTACTTACCCCGGTCATAAACACAAATTCTATATTGGCATCCTGACCCTTGATTACTGAATATAAATTCTTTAGCCCCTCTCTTAGTTCCTGGGCTAACTCTGGATCGGTTATATTATCCAAAATGGGCTTGTCATACTCATCTATCAATATAACTGCCCGGTTCTTATACTTAACTACACTTTTTTCTATAAGCTCACCAAAACATCCAGAAAAACTTTTATACTCACAGCTAATACCCAGTCTCTTTTGATTATTATCCAATATCTCATAAATCTTCTGATTTAACTCCTCTAAACTCCTCACCACTCCTTCAGCAAAACTAATGTGGATAACCGGATAACTCCTACTCCAATCCCACCTGCCATAGATATAAAGCCCCTTAAATAACTCCTTATTCCCCTCAAACACTTCCCTTAAGGTATCCACAAACAAAGTCTTACCAAACCTTCTGGGGCGGGATAAAAAATAATATTTCCCCAACTCCTTTAACTTACAAATAAATTCAGTTTTATCCACATATACATAGTTCTCAGTAATTATCTCCTTAAAACTGCTTATCCCTATGGGAAGTCTTTTCATTTTTAAACCTCTAGAGCTAAGTTTTTATTTATTTTTTAAAGTTAGTGATTTTTTCAGTAAAGGTAAAGGGAGAGTTGGCCTATAATCTCCAGCCTATCCCCATCCAGTCCAGCAATCAAATGTTTATCTTTTACAACAAACAAAAATTCACCTTTTTTAATTATTTTATACTGCCTATCTTCTCAATCTACAACCCCTACACCTTTTCAAAGCTTTTATAGGTCGCAACAAAACTCTCTTAAGAAATTCTGATTCCTCTATTTTTTACTTTATTTTTCTCCAATTGACATTTTAGAAATAGCTTTATAACCTTTTTCATAAACTGGTTAATTATCCTTAAAAAGGAGGAAAGGATGAAAAAAATTTTACTTTCTATTTTAATATGTTCCCTGTTTTTCTTAACCCAGGCCTGGGCCAAGCATTATATCCCAAAGGCAGATAATTTTATCTTTTTGGTAGACCATTCTGGCTCCATGTCCAAAAAGAATAATGAAGGTCAAAAAAAGGTCGCCTTAGCCAAAGAAGTCTTAACCCTTATCAACCAGAATCTTCCCCCTTTAGAGGCCAACTTTGCTTTATATACCTTTGCTCCCTTTCAGGAATATCTTCCCTTAAGCCCCTACAATCAGGCTCGTCTTCAGGAAAAAATCAATCAAATTTCAGAGGACATTCCTCTTTTTGGCCGCTTTACTCCCATAGGAGATGGGCTGGCTAAATTAGACGAAACAAAACTAAAAAATACTGCAGGCACCACCAGAGTAATCGTAATTACTGATGGTGGACAAAATTCTGGACAAGAACCTTTACCTGTACTCCAAAACATATACGATAACTATACCAATAGGGTTTGCTTTCATTTCATAGGCGTGGAAAAAAATAGCCCTCAGGTAAAAACACTCCAACAATTAACTGATCTTAATCCCTGTAGCACCTTAATTTTTGCGGATGAATTAACCAATCAAAATAATTTAAATAATTATCTGCAAAGAGTTTTTTATACCAGCCAGGAAACTAAACCTGCTCAACCTGCCCAAACCACTCCTCAAGTTTCGCCTAAACCTATTTCTAAACCAAAACCTGTTATTGCACCTGCGCCTAAAAAAGTAGAAAAAAAGCCAGTAAAGGTAGAGCAGGTAATTGTGTTTAGATCCGTAAACTTCGACTTTGACTCTGCCAAGATTAAACCTCAAGCCAAAGCCATTTTAGAAGAAGCAGCTATCATTTTACAAAAATATCCTGAACGCAAAATCATTGTAGAAGGCCATACCTGTAATATGGGTCCGGCCAAATACAACCAAAAGCTCTCAGAAAAAAGAGCTCAATCAGTAGCCAGCTTTTTAATTCAACAAGGAGTGAATAAAAATAGGATTAAAACCATTGGCTATGGAGAAAGCAAACCCAAATTTGACAACAAAACCCTACAGGGCAGAAGACTAAACAGAAGAGTGGAAATAAGACTGGCTGAATAGGAGAACAGAAATGTTTGGGGGAAGAAGAGTATTTTTAGTTTTCCTTTTCCTTCTTCTTCCCCTAAACTTACAGGCGCAGGACCAGGACTTTCTAGTCTGGAAAAAATTGGCTTTTTTTGTCATCTCCTGGGTTGAAAATATTAATAACAACTTTCAGTATTCCCCGCAACAACCTCAAATTGTCCAGGTAAACAATCTCTATGTGGCCAGTTTCTCCAAAATAAACCCGGAAAGTATCTCTTTTCACCTGAAAAAACTTCCAATTCCTACCTGGGAATCCTGGAATATGACGAAGTCATCTACCAGGCTCAAGCTTTGACTCTGGAAAGTCTAAGACAAACTTCTTTTGTCCCGGTAAAGGTTAGAAGACTTACAGAAATTTTTCGTTATAATGGTTCTTCCTGGGAATAGAAAAAAATATTGACCAGACTCAAAAACTACCCTAGGAGCGACCCAAAACAAATTAACCCCCCAAAAAGGAGGAAAAACTATGGCCAGAGTTTTAATCATTGGAGCTGGTGGAGTTGGCAATGTGGTCACCAAAAAATGTGCTCAAAACCAGGAAGTCTTTTCTGAAATTTGTCTGGCCAGTCGTACTCTAGCTAAATGCCAAAAAATTGCCCAGGAAGTTAAAAAACTCTACAATATAGAAATTTCCACAGCCAAGGTAGATGCAGATAGGGTTCCAGAACTGGTAGCTCTTATTAAAGATTTTAAACCAGAAATGGTTATCAATGTGGCTTTGCCCTACCAGGACTTGACCATTATGGATGCCTGTTTGGAGACAGGGGTCCATTATTTAGATACTGCCAATTACGAACCACCAGACAATCCCAAATTTGAATACAAGTACCAGTGGGCCTATCAAGAAAAGTTTGAACAGGCTGACCTTATGGCTATTTTGGGTTGTGGCTTTGACCCTGGTGTTACCAATGCCTTTTGCGCCTACGCCCAGAAACATCTCTTTGATGAAATTCACTTCATTGATATTTTAGATTGTAATGCAGGAGAGCATGGACATCCCTTTGCCACCAATTTTAACCCTGAAATAAATATTCGAGAAATCACTCAGGTAGTGAGACACTGGCAGGAAGGAAAATGGATTGAAACGCCACCTGTAATTGAAGAAAACTCTGTGCATTTTACCTTCAACTATCCTGAAGCAGGTCCCAGAGAAAGCTACCTTCTCTATCATGAAGAAATGGAATCCCTGGTCAAACACATTAAGGGACTAAAACGCATCCGTTTCTGGATGACCTTTTCTGATACCTATCTTACTCACCTAAGAGTACTAAAAAATGTGGGAATGACTAGAATTGATGAAGTGGAATTTGAAGGACAAAAAATTGTCCCCCTTAAATTCTTAAAAGCCCTTCTTCCAGATCCTGCTTCTCTAGCAACCAATTACAAGGGAAAAACCGTTATTGGTTGTATTTTTAGAGGAATAAAAGATGGCCAGCCAATATCCAAATACATTTACAATGTCTGTGACCATGCCAAGGCCTACCAGGAGGTTCAATCCCAGGCCATTTCTTATACCACAGGTGTTCCTGCCATGGCTGGAGCCATGATGGTCTTAAAAGGCCTCTGGAGTGGTAAAGGAGTGTTCAATATTGAACAACTAAATCCAAATCCCTTTTTAGAAACCATTGCCCAAAATGGTCTTCCCTGGCAGGTAGTAGACTTTGAAGGGGACTTGCCTGAATAATGCTCGAACTAGCCAAAAACTCTTTACTAAAGGCTAAAGAAGACTATCCAGAGTTTATTATTCAGCAGGTAAAAACTCCCTGCTACCTTATCAGTGAAGATGTTCTTGAGCGTAATTGTAAGACCTTAGATTGGGTGCAAAAAAAAACAGGGGCCAAAATCCTTTTGGCCCTAAAAGCTTATAGCCTGCCAGCTACTTTTCCTCTTCTCAGCAAGTATCTGGCAGGAGTGTGTGCTAGTGGACTTTTTGAAGCAAAACTTGGAAGAGAGTACTTTCAAAAAGAAGTACACACCTTTTCTCCAGCTTACAAAGAAGAAGAGTTAGAAGCAATAGCCAGAGTTTCAGATGTAATTATTTTTAATACCATTGAACAACTTGTAAAATTTCAGCCCAGAGTTAAAAAAATAAACCCCCAGATTCAAATAGGCCTTCGCATAAACCCTGAATATTCAGAAGTAGAAGTAGAGCTATACAACCCCTGTACTCCTAAATCCCGCTTTGGGGTGCTTTCTTCAGAGTTAAAAGAAGAGCATCTTAGCTTCCTGGATGGACTGCACTTTCATGCCCTATGCGAACAGGATAGCATTCACCTGGAAAAAGTTTTAAACGCAGTAAAAGAAAAGTTTTATCCTTATTTATCTAAAATAAAGTGGCTTAATCTAGGGGGAGGACATCACATTACCAGAGCAGGCTATAATATAGATTTGCTCATAAGACTTATTAAGGATTTAAAACAAGAGTTCCATTTAGATATTTATTTAGAACCTGGAGAAGCAGTTGTTTTAAATGCAGGGGTAGCAGTCACTTCAGTACTGGAAGTCATTACCAGAGAGCAAAATATAGCTATAGTGGACATATCAGCAGAAAATCATCTTCCCGATGTATTGGCCATGCCCTATAGACCACAGATAATAGGTGCAGACCTACCTCAAAGGAAAAAGTACACCTATATCCTGGGAGGCCCAACCTGTCTGGCTGGAGATATCATTGGAACTTACTCCTTTGATAATCCCTTAAAACCAGGAGATAAACTGGTTTTAACCGACATGGCCCTTTATACCTTTGTTAAAAATACCTTTTTTAATGGGATAAACCTGCCCTCTCTGGCTACTTTTAACCTCAAGGAAAAACAGGTTAAGCTAATTAGAGAATTTTCTTATGCAGATTATAAGAGTAAGTTTATGGAAAAATAAAAGACCCTTTATTTAAACAACAGGTTTTATAATTTTTGATTTTTCTAAATAACTTAATATTTTGAGGATACAGCTTTCTATATCTTTTTTATCTGTTTCTACGATGATTTCAGGGTTTTCTGGTTCTTCATAAGGTGCATTAAATCCTGTAAGGTTATTTATCTCTCCTTGTTTAGCCCTTTTATACAGCCCTTTGGGATCTCTTTGCATACACACTTCCAAAGAGCATTTCACATACACCTCAATAAATTCTTCTTTTTTAAATAAGCTTCTAACTAAATTTCTATCTTCAGCAAAAGGAGAAGCAAAAGCAGCAATGGTTACTATCCCAGCATCTACAAACAATTTAGCCACTTCTCCTATACGGCGTAAATTTTCTTTTCTATCTTCTTTAGAAAACCCCAAATCCTTACAAAGGCCATGTCTGATATTATCTCCATCCAAAAGATAAGTCTTTATACCTTTTTGATGAAGTTTATATTCCAACTCCTTAGATAAAGTGGACTTTCCTGCTCCAGGAAGGCCAGTAAACCAGATCAAGCCAGCCCTATGGCCATTTAACCTTTCCCTATCTTCTCGCTGCACCTTCCCCCTTTGCCAATATATATTGGACTTATTTACTCCCTTTGTTTTATCTAAATTGGTCAACAAATACATACCAGCTCAATCAAAAGGATAAAATTCTTTTAAAAATTTATACACAGATCTGGGAACCAGATCTTGAAAATCTTCTCCCTTTAGCAACCTTTTCCTTACTTCTGTGCCAGTAGTAAACCGCTCTTGCATGCTTCTTTTCCAAAGGACTTGCACTGCAAAACCAAGCTCTTGCAAAAGCTTAACCTTATACTCTCCCCATTTATCATAAATAGTGACAAAAATATTGGAGCTTTTGGGTATGTAGTACTTTATCAACCAGGGCTTATGAATGGGAAAGGGAACAATATCAAAAAAACTGGCTTTAATATTATGCTCCAATAAAGCCAGCTTAAGCATCTGCATTCTTTCAAAAAAGGTAAAAGGATAAATGGGATCTTCAAAGCTTCTAAAGGGCTTCATTTCTTTTTTATCCTGTTCTAAAATATCACTGTAATCAAAATAGGCACAAGAAGGATCCATATCCGAAATACCAATGAGTAAATAATCACATCTTTTACAACACTCCAATAAATATTCCATATGACCAAAATGAACTATATGAAACCTTCCCTGAGCAACACCTATTTTCATCTTAAATTTACCTGTAAACCAGTTAACTATTCTTTACATGCCAGTTATAGGCACTTTGTATAATTTGCTCAATATGAGTAAAACGTGGTTGCCACTTTAAAACTTTACTTATCTTCTCCTTGGAAGCAACCAGCATAGGAGGATCTCCTGGCCTTCTAGAACTATATTCATAGTTGACCTTTTTAGCAGTAACCTTATTTACTGCCTCTATAACCTCCTGGACTGAAAAACCAGTCCCTATGCCCACATTAAATACCTCAGAACTGCCTCCACCTAATAAATACTCTAAGGATTTTATATGCGCATCTGCTAAATCAAACACGTGAATATAATCCCTTATACAGGTACCGTCTTTTGTGGGATAATCTCTACCAAGGACCTGTAACCTATCAATTTTACCCAGGGCAGAATAAATAGCCAGAGGAATCAAGTGGGTTTCAGGGTGATGCAATTCTCCAACTTCTCCTTCCAGATCAGCTCCAGCAGCATTAAAATACCTTAAAATCACGTATTTTAAGCCAAAACTTTCAGCAAAATCTTTAATCATGTTTTCTGAAAACAATTTGCTTTTACCATAGGGGTTAATAGGTACTTGAGGTGTGTTTTCAGTAATAGGTATTTTTTGAGGAATACCATAGGTAGCACAAGAAGAAGAAAAAATTATATTCTGGACTTTATATTTTTTCATAACTTTAAGTAGATTTAAAGTTCCAAGGACATTATTTTCATAGTACATATCAGGATTTTCTACAGACTCTCCCACATAAGCATAAGCTGCAAAGTGAATAACTGCTTTAAAAGAATATTGCCTAAAAACTTCCTCTATATCTTCTATATTTCTCAAATCCCCCTTAAAAAACTCTCCCCATTTAACAAAATCCAAATGACCTCTTTCCAGGTTGTCAAATACAATAGTTTTATATCCCTTTTGACTTAACATCTTATTAGTATGACTACCAATATATCCAGCTCCACCAGTTATAAGTATCACTTTAATACCTCCAAAAGCTCTGCAGGAAGACTATTTCTATATTCCCAGTATAAATGGCGTAAAGGATGATAACTATTACTATGCCAGGGTTTTACAGAACGAGTATAGTGAACAATAACAGGATTTTCTTTAGCTTCTTTTATCTCTGGATTATCAGAGTTAGATTCCAAAACTTCCCAGATTACATTGTATTTTGGATGTAGTTTCTTCCATTTTTTATGAAAAAAAACATTTAACACATCCTGATCCCACCACAAAATATCATCAAACCTATCATAGGCAAAATCCATAAGCTTTTTAGAAATACCTTCCTCTCTCCACTTTTTTAAATCTATAAAAAGTACTCCTGCGTTAAAATACTCATCGTACTCATATAAACCAAAACGCCTCAGATGAAGCTTTTGTTCAGGCTTAAACAAATGATCACAAGCATAAAGATAAATATCACTATCAAAAGTTAAGTCAAAAATAGAGGAAATATCTCCATTGATTATGGTATCCGCATCTAAATACAAAAGTTTGTCCACACTATCAGGTAAGATATCAGGTAAAATAAAGCGATAATAGGTAGAATGATTAATGTGGTGGGAAATTTTACAATTAACAAATTTTTCTTTTTTTATCTCAATACAATTTATAGCTACGCTAAAATTCTTTACAAAAAATTCACCTATCAAATTTAACTTCAAACTATTTTTACAATCTGTTACCAAAAATAAATCTAGTTCTATACCACTACAATTTTTAAGAAGTGAGAACAAAGACACAAAAAAATATTGCAAATAGTTTTCATCACTACAGTAGGTTATGTTATTTTTCATTTAATTAAATTTAATATTCTAATTAATAATTACCATCTATTTAAATCCATATTTCTGTAATTATAGATATAAAATAAAGAAAAAACAATAAAAATCATAAGATAAAAATCTTATTCTCTTCTTACTAAACCTATTTTTCTTAATTCTCATCTTAATCAAAACATATGTACAGTTATAAAGTTTTTTTATAATCCCAAAAACCTCCTCAAATTGGTTTTATGAAAGAGATTTTTTAGGTTTGACTAGAATAACATTGTATTACTTAGTTTTATTTTTTTAACAAAGTTATACAATCTAAATCTTTTATCTCTCCCCAATCTATTATTTTTTGCTCGACAACTTCAAAACCACATTTTATAGATATATGCTTAAATAATTCTCTAGTCATAAAATTTCTCCAATGCGGACTATGCCTAAAATCGCCACCGAGATTACAACTACAATTAGAATGATGCAAAAGAACATACCCATCTTTTTTTAAGACTCTATAAAACTCAAATAAGTATGAAATTATAACAATAACATCAAAATGAACCATTGAATCAAAACTAAATATGAATGTAAATTTATCATCTTTAATTTCTTGTAAGTTATACCCACTACATATAAAGTATTCCAAACGATCTAAATCTTTAAATCTTTTCTTGCAAAAATCGATATTTTCTTTATTCACATCAATCAATGTTATTTGTTTAGAATATGATTTTAAAATATTTATCCACCTACCCCTTCCACAGGCAAAATCTGCTGTATATGAAAAGTCTATATTAAAGTTGTTAAAAAAGGTAAAATTACATCTCTAAATTGGTTGTTTATATACTCCTCAGATGAATTAAAATAATGTTCAGCATTGTTTCCCCAAAAAAAGCTCTCTTTTTTTACTAAGTTCTCTATTTTTTCCTTATTTACTTTTAAATTCATACATTTCCCCCTTTTTAAACTTATAAAATATTTTATTAAGAATCTTTTAACATATAACATAATTTTTTTAAACTATGCTTATTTTTTATTAATTATAATATCAAATAATAAAGAAAATACCTGACATCCTATTCTCCACTCTGAATAAAACTTTTCAACCTTATTCTTAGCTTTTTTGCCCAAAATATTAGAAAATTCTGCATTGTTAGTTAATTCAATAATATTATTTACAACATTTTTAGTGTTTTCAAATTCTACTAAAATACCTGTACCGTTATCCAAAAATTCTTCAGCACCTCCGCCACCCTTAAACGCAATTATAGGTAAATTATTTAGCCCTGCCTCTAACATTACTAGTGGGAAAGGATCTTCTCTCGATGACAAAAACATAATATCACTTGCCAAATAATAATCATTTACATTCATAGTAAACCCTGTAAACTCTATGTTATCCATGGTTTCAATTAATGAAACATAATCTTTCCAAAAGCCAAAATCTTTATTATAATAATTTTTATCAAACCCTCCAACCCAACAAAAATAAATATCATCATTAATTTCTCTCGTTTCTAGGGCAACTTTAATAAACAGGTCGGCCCCTTTCCTGAAAGGCATTCCAATTCCAACACCTAAGACTATTTTTTTATGGACAGGTAAGCCAAGTTTACTTCTTAATTCTTCTTTTTTTATATTTTTATATTGAGAGGTATCAATACATTCGTTAATTATTGACACTTTACTTTTATCTATACCATATTTTCTTTTTAAATTTTTATATACACTTTTCGAAACAGCAATGAAAAAATTAGTATACTTTACTAAGTTGTCAATATGGTCTTTAGCATATTCTTGAATAGAACTTTCTAACTCATGTATGTGTGAAACTATTGGGATATTCAATTTAGATAATTTGTCATAAATTTTAGCGGAAACAACTGTATTTCCATATATGATATCAGGGTAACCTGAAAACATATTTTTTATAATTCCTAATAATTCATCGGTTTTATTATGTTTATCTTCTATAACATAAGTTTCACAATATTTTTGAAACTCACCTAAAAATTCACCCCTATTTAAAAAAAGAACTTTACAGTTTAAGTGAAGATTTTGAGTTAAATATTTTATTATACTTAATAAAACCTTCTGAGCCCCTCCAAAACAAGCATCATGACTAATGAAGAGTATGTTTAACTTATTTAAATTATTTCTCTTTTCGAAAAAATCTAATACATCTTTTGTTGCTTCTAAATATTGCCTGCCAAATTTTTTATCTGGTTCAAGACAAGCGCCCTCTGCCCATTCATTCCATGCATTTATAAATACAAACCTTTTATCTTTTTCAGATATTTTTCTTAAAGTAAAATCAGATACAATACTTAGCCAGGCTTTATAATACAATGGCAAAGAGAAAAAGAATGTAGTACCCATTCCTCTACGTCTTGCTTCATTATCCCATGAAGGACAAATTCCCCTAAATTTTTCGAAATCAGGAGCTATATTATCATATTTTATTGCAAGATCAATATTAGATAAATAATCTAAAACTTTACCTTTAAAATTTCTTCTTTTCACTAATATATCTGTAATCTCACTGGCAGGAAATGTATTAGGTGCAAATTCCAATGCAGCGTCAAAACCAAAATCTCTTGGATCATAATGTTCAATAGCATGTGTTCCAATTAGATATATTTCTCCTATACCGTTTTTAAAACACCAATCTCTAATTAAATCTGTATGCTTATTAGGCTCATTAAAAAGATTTGGTCTGTATATAATTAATACGGGCTTACCCTCAACTCTAATATAATTTTTATGCATCATATAGTTCATTGCAACATACTCTATAAATCTAACAGTATCATCAAATGAGTGTTCCTGTTTTATCAAAATCTCATTTTCCCTCCCATCCCATCTTCTAGTCCAATTCTCATTAGCCCAATTAAGACAAAAAGGAAAATCAATATTTTCATTTTCAACAAACTGCTTAATGGGTAACTCTAAAAGTCTTTTGCCTTGAAACCAGTAAAAGTGGAAACAAAAACCATAAATACCGTAAGATTTAGCTAAATCAACTTGTTGTTCTTGTATAGTTTTTAAACGTAGATCGTAAAAGCCTAATTCACCAGGTAGCTTGGGTTGATAAAGGCCTTTAAACCTCGGTTTTCCTAATACCACATTTGTCCATTCTGTAAAACCTTTTCCCCAAAATTTGTCATTTTCTGGAATAGGATGAAATTGTGGCAAATAAAAAGCAATATATTTCATACATTAATAACCTTTATTTTTTACAAACAATAACTTCATTATATTCACCTTCTATACCTAAATATTTATTTTCTATCGAAAAAATAATAGTTACAAAACGCTCTTCCCATTTTCTGATTAAATGGGTTATATCATATCCAAAATGCCAAAAAACAGGGCTTCCTTTAGAATTAATTGGATTTCCATGATATTCCTCAGAATAATACCAGACAATATTTCCTTTCGCATCTATATCTGCCCACCTTAAAGTGTTGTTGAATTTATTAACAAGAGGAACAGTAAAAATATAATAACCTCCCTTTTTTAAAGTTCTATAAATTTCTTTTAAAGCTAATTCAGGATTAGGCAAATGCTCCATGACATCTTGTGTAATTACACAATCAAATTGTTCAGAGTCAAACCATTGATTCTGCAAATCAATATTATAAAAATCGCCATTTTTTTTATCTTTTTTATCAGGAAAAAAATGTGATTGGATATAACTTTTACACTCTTTTTTTAACTTCAAACTAGTCCCTCTGTCAATTGGCGAAGATTCATGAATAATAAGATTAGTGTAATTATATCCAAAGATCTGCTTCAATACATACATTAGAGCTCTCTCGCGTGGAATACTTCCACATATTTCACATAAGTAATTATCTCTTAACCATTTACGGTTGCTCTTAAATTGAACTTTCTTTTCACAAATCGGGCAATATCCTTTTACTATATATACAAATTCTTTTTCCATTATTAAATATCCTTTTATATAATGTTATCAAGTTTTAAATTTTGTGTCTTAAGATTGTATAATAACCTTGGGTTTAAGTTTTGGTATCTACCATACACAACCAAATCAACTTCATCTTGATATTTTTCCAAAAACTCATCCGTAGTAACAATTAGGATCCCTTCATAATTTCCTTTTACATTATCATCTATAAAATACCTTATTTTCTCAGGATAAAATTTAGAAAGAAAATTATATGTCATTTTACCTGACTTTCCTAAACCAAATATTGCTATACTTTTTGCCATTCTTAAAAACTCCAAATTATCTAAAGCAATGTTTTTCAACTTAATTTCTTGATTCAATGAACTATTTATCATATTTAAGGATTTTATTATTTTATGTAAATAAAAAATTAAATCCATATATTTATTATTTTTAGACATGTATTTTACTTCTTTATTGTATTGTTTTAATTGATCATATAAAATTTCTAAAATTTTATTCCTCACCAAAGACACCTCATGAGTATGATCAAACCTATTCCTACAAGTGTTAGAATGATTCCTGTGAAAATTTAAAACATCAGATAAAAAAGCAATTTTTCCTAAAGTTGAAAGCAGTACATAAACATACCAATCACCAGCTACATTAAACTTAAAAATTTCTTCTTTATTCTTATCAAAAACATACTTAAGCTTATCTTTTCTAAACACCACAGCACTAGCATTTGGAATAACATTTTTTACATAAAACGCTCCAAATAACAAATCTAAACCATCAACAATAAAATCTTTTTTCCACATAGATGAAATTTCTTCAGTATAAAACAGATAATTTTTATGCATTATCTTATCATTTTCATCTACTACAGCTGATTGACAGTAGGATAAAACCACTCTTTCATCATCAAAAGGCTTTATAACCTCTTCTAAAAAATTATTTTTACAACAATCATCTGATTCAGCTATCCAAATGTAATCACCTTCTGCTAAAGAAATACCTTTATACCATTGTTTAAAAACATTACCACTATTTTTTTTGTTAATAATAAACTTTACAGAGAAATTAATATTATTTATTATATTTTTAATAATTTTTACACTATTATCAGTTGAAGCATCATCAATTATTATAAGTTCATAAATTGGAAAAGATTGATTTAAAATACTCTTAATTCTTTTATATAAATATTTACCATGATTAAAATTTGGAACAATAACTGAAATCTTTTTCAAGCTTTAACCCCTTAAAAATTTTTACTTAAAAAAATAATTAAGTTTTTTTACAATCCAAGTATTTGCCTTTCATTTTAATTGTAACTCGTTTATCTGCTTATCAGTCATAAAAGCTTCAATTACAACTAAATTATCAGTTCTAGCTATTACTTTAACTAGCTGTCCAATTATTATTTAGTAAAACAAAACTCATCAATTATACAATAAATATCATCTAAAAAATTTACATCTATTTTTTTCTTTTACTATTTTTTAAAATTACGTCTAACCATACTTATAACAGCAAACATCTTAAAAAATAGTCTAATAACATTACTTTATAAAGTATAAATAAATATTAAACATTCACTTTTTAAACAAAAAACCACCATACTATTTATAAATATTAACAACTTAAAACAAAACTTTTATCTATCATAAACAAAATAAAAAATCAAAAAACCTTTTACTATCTTTTTAACAAATTTTCTAAATAATAATTTAAATTATCTTAAATTACAGACAATCACATCATCACAGGTCAGCATAATAACTTAAATACCTATTTAATATTTTCACTTTATCTTTACGATAATATATTTTCTCTATTTATCAAAAAACCTGATTCTTCTAAAAAGTCAGTGTACACTTGCACATTTATTTTCCTTCTAAATAAATATTTATTCACATTTTCTTCACGCCGTTTAATTAATAATTTCAATTGATTATAGTTAAAAATATTTAAAATTTCTCTTTCTTTTAAAACAGGTATTTCTGCAAACTTAGCTACCTCAGACGTCCTAGAATCATGACATATTAAAAAACCGCAAATACCAGAATTAAGTGCGACAATAGTTCCATGTAGCCTTGTACCAACAATATAGCTATATTTTTTTACAAAATCAGACCATTTATCCACATCAAAAAAAACATTACCTTTACTAATTAAATAGGTTATTAATTCAGATAGGCTACTCTTAGCATACAGCTTAAGTATTAAATCCAATTTATATTTATCTTTAAAAGTTTTATGCAATAGAAACTCTATTTATTCTGGTTCAGATTGATATATAATAGGACAAAAAAAACTTCCAGCAAAACTGTATATATACTTATTTACCTTAGAAATAATAGAATTTTCAGAGATATAACCATGCCTAGTTCCCTGTAGTAAAATATCACCTTCTTTTGTATAAGAAATAAATTTATTATTAAACTTCATATATAATGAAGGACAACCAGTAGTAACAACATTTTTTATCCCAATAGATTTTAACCAAGAACTCGTGAACTCTCCTCTAGTAGAAATATATTTCGATTTTTGAGATAATAAATTAATCAATTCTAAACATGTGTTATTAATAACCACTTTATCTAAATCTTCTTCAGTTGCCTGCAACCCTATTCCTAAAGGAACTATAGGTATTTCGACTTTCTTTAATAGAGCATTAAGACTACTCCAATTAAAATGTGAATGTAACCAATTAACAGCAGGAATAACTAGTACATCGTATTTCTTGTTAACCTCATGAGGATCAAACAAGTAACCAACTGATTCTAATTTTCCCATTATATGCCTATATACGGCATTAACAAATAATAAATTACCAGTATTAAGACCAACTCTCCTGTAAAGAATTTCAAAATCTACAGATTCTGGACAATCATGCTTTAAGGGAATATCTACCACTGCTATTTTTGAATACTTTTCTCCCATATTAATCCCTAAATAATGTTATCCAATCTCAAATATTTTATCTTTATATTAGATACCAACTTAGGATTCAAATGTTGATACCTACCAAATAAAACTACATCTACTTCATTCTGATGATTCTCTAAAAACTCATTTGTTGTCACAATTGGTATTCCATTAAATTCTCCCTTTACATTATCATCAATAAAATATTTTATCTTTTCTGGAAAATATTTTGATATAAATTCGTAAGTCATTTTGCCAGATTTACCTAGGCCAAATATACTTATTCTCTCATAATAAGTCAATTTTTCTATATTCTCTAATTTCAACTTTATATACTTATTTTCATTTGTTAAATACTTATTTTGATTTATTAAATGAGAATTATACTGGTTTAACTGTGAATATTTTCTTTTGTAGTAGCTTTTCTCAATTAAAAAAAATTTTTCACTGTTTATAATGCTCCTATATTGAGAAAGATAATTTTTAACAATATCCTTTTCAATGCTATTTTTTATTAATTTTTCGTATATTTCCATTCCTAAGCTTAATAAGTTTTTTTCAACTATTACATCGTCCTTTTTTCTGCTCCTATAAAGATTTTCATCTAAAAATGAACTAAGCTCTTTTTTATTTTTATCAAATTGAATTCCTAAAAGATTTGAAATTTTATTGAAATTATTATCAAAATCATATAAAAGATTACTGTACACAACATTAATCTTTTGATATTTATCACCTATAAAATACTCAGCCAATAGGTTATAGTTTATCCATAAAGCCAATGATTTGTTATAGTCAAAATCACCTACTGCTTTTAAAGAAACAGCTACTTCTAAAGGATCTCTTATCATTCTTATAATTTTTATATTTAACCCAAGTCTCTTTAATGCTTCTTCATATATTGGAAATAACAAACATAAACGAGGATCCTTTATGGCAAATAAATCCACACCATCAAATTCATTATCTATTATACCACAAAGATCATTAACATATTTATCATAATCATCAGATTCAATTATCCATCTATAATCAAATTCTATATCCTCAAAACATGTCCCTAAGCTATTTAAAAGGCTATCATTAAAAAATAATAATTTTTTGTTTTCAAAATAGCCTTTTGGATTTCCTTCATTTGCTTCTAATAATTCTTCTCCTAAATAAACCCCCATTTTATTCAATAGACCAGTAATCGCAGATGTACCACTTCTATGCATAGCTAATACTACAACACATTGCTTCTTACTTAGAAGTTTAAAACGCCTTCTAAATATAACCTTATCCTCTTTGTGAATAGAGTAATATGTTGTCTCCAGCATTTTTTCAACTTTTGCAATTCTATTATTTACTATTTGCTTTTCAATTTTTGGAAAAATTTTAGTAGAAGACACATAATTTCTGTCTTGATATCTAAACATAGAACAAGAACTAAAATTAAACTTCTTTAAAATATCTATTGTTTCTGCAAAATCCTCATCAGTCTCAGTAGGGAAACCAACTATTGCATGCAAATGATAGTTTATTTTATATTTATCTAACAACTCTAAGACTTTTAAAATATCTTTCTTACTATAATCTCTATTCATTATTTTTAAAATTCTATCACTACCTGACTGAAATGCTACTACTAAATTCTTTATTTTTTTACTGTCAAAAATTTTTTCAAAGTCTTTGAAATATTTCTTTACATATTTTAAATTTAATTCAAATAAATTTAAAGTTTCTATATCCTTATTAAAATTAGATATAATCAAATTCAACAATTCAACTATACTAGTTCCTTGATCTACTCCATAAGCGCCAACATCGTCTCCTATTAAATTTATATTTTTACAACCTTTAGCAACTGCACCATTAATTTCCTTCAATACATCATGTAAACTTTTACTTCTAATACTGCCAACTACTTTTTTATCTCCACAATAAGAACAATTACTGTCACAACCATAAGAAACCATTATAGAAAAAGTGTTTTTTCTTTTATAAAAATAATTTTGTTCAGGTATATTATTTATAGATATACATTTGTTATTAAACAATAAATAGTCTAACTTATTTATATCGTCAAAAGTTAGTATCTTTTGTTCTGAAACACCAAGCTTTAATATTTTATTCTTAGCTACAGAAGACAAGCATCCTATAACAAAAATTTTATTACCTACATTATCAATAAAATTTTTTAAAATTTGTAACCCATTTACCTCATTAAACTCATTAAATGCACATGAAAAATAAAATACTGCGTCAGACTCAGTTACATCATAAACAACACAAACATTATTAACATATAAGTATTTTTTTATTTTTTCTAATAGCAATTGCCTTCTATTACAAACATTATTAATTTTAAAGTATACCCTCTTAAACAATCTCTTTTCTCCATTTTTGATATTGAACATTAAATCTTTTTACCATAGCAATAAAGTTTTCATTAGATTCTAATCTCACTAAAAGTGTATTAAAATATGGAACAAGATAATCAACTTCTAAAATTTTTTGATTAATTCTACTGAAAAGGTTTGCCACCATATCACCGGTATAAATGTTAAAACAAGTTAACCCATCAAATATTTCTTTTCTATACCCATTATCATCTAAAACAGGGGTCACAACTTTCTTATAAAAGTATTTTTTTTCTGTCTCACTGAGCTTTATTAAATTAACTATTACAGAAAAGATTAAGGCTGTCAAAGACTCTACTCTTTCTCCATAATCTATGATAGTATCCATTACAGAAACTATCCATCTTAAATTTAAATTTTCTGCTAAATGAATATTTTCATTTTTAACTAAAAAGAAAAATTTTTCTAAATTATTGCCAAGTTCAACCTTTCTTCTTATACAGACTATTAACTTTGCAATTTCGTAACTTAACCTCGATTTCCCTAAAAAATCTTTTTTAATTATTTCAAAATGTTCTGACAGATCTTTACTATAAATAATTGTATATCTTTTATAGCTTGCTATTATCTCCTTTTCATTTTTTCTATAGCAACTTTATCTAATATTGTTGATTTGCTTATAACGTATTCCATACAGTATTTCCTCATAAATATTTGAAAAATTACTTTTCCAGGTGATAATAGCACAAGCCCAATCAGACTCACTATAAACCAAAAAAGACTTAGGAAAAACTCTTTTTATTTTTTCTAACCACCAGTTTGCATTTCTTACTGTGCAGTGGGCATTTTCTCCATTAGGTAAAATTTCTGCAGCTGTTCTTGTAGCAATAAAAAAGAATACATTTTCAGAATAATATTTGATATGTTTAACAACATCTTCTATGTCAGTTTCGGGTATATGCTCTAATACATCTGTATTAATAATCAAATCATATTTTTTTTTGGGAATACTGCTAATTTTGTCAATCGCTGGATCATATCTATCACATTGAAGATTTAATTTTTTTTGTATTAAACTGTAAAGATTGCTTTGCCCAGATCCATAGTCTAACAATATATTAGCATCAATTTCATAAGTTATTAATTGTATTAGATTAATAAATCTTATAGAATTATATCCATAATGTTTTATTTTGTGAATCTTGTTGTACTGTTCTATCAACTTAACATCTAATATAGGCATATCAACTCCTATTTGATTGTTTAACTCTTGACAGTCTCTTTAAAATTCTAATTTTATACATGAGTTTAGGATTATTTATTTCCAATAATATCCTTTTATAAAAATATTCTTCTTTGGTAGAACTTAAATAGTAAAATTCATTAAACTCTTCATAAGATGAAAAGCAATCTTTTATTAACAGCCACATTAAATCAACCATATTTTCTGGTTTATAATCAATTAGTTTACCAAATCTCTCATTAAAAATTTTACTTTTTACATTTTTTTCGTAGTTTTCAGCAGATATCAAATATTGCGGCTTTTCAGGAAAATCAATTTTTAGCCTAATGGGTCTTGAAAATGTAAAATTAAATACAAAATTAGATATAGATTTTTTATCTTCAAACAACACAAAAAAATCCGACCTATACGCCCTTTCATAAACATCATCATTAATGATTATTCTATTTTCAAAATTATTATCAATCATCAATTTATTATAATCACTACCTGATGCTATAATCTTTATATTATCAAATCTTCTTAAAATCTCAATAAGCAACTCTAAATTTTTCTCTTCCATTATTTTATCATAACTTAAAAATAACTCTTTATTATCTTTAAGCAAGCTAAAATTCCAAAAATCATCTCTGGTAAATGAAACTTTTGGATATTTTTGGGTAGCTTTGTAAAATGGAATCATATCCAGGGATTCGTTAATATAGAAATTGATAAGCTCATTATCATTGTATTTCTTATCAAACTGTACCTTAGGAAGCTCTGGCCTCAGAAACACAAAACTGTTTGACTCTATTAACTGCCTAAAAGCAGATATATTTTTACGAGTATAGTCAAAAGGGTTTAAATAAACATCAATTACAAAGTATCCAAAATGAGAATCTATTTCTTTTTTCACATAAAAACGGTCTTTAATGCCTACACCTTGAACTATCCTTTCCAGAGACTCTAAATCTTCCTTTTTATAACAAGGATTTACAAACCCCACATAAACAGCTTCTTCATATTCAGTTAATACTATTTTTAAAGCCCTTAAAAACTCTTCATCAGGTAAGTTTTCATCTAAAACTGACCCTAAAACAATTTTATTTTTAAAATACTTTTCTTTATATTCTTTGGCTTGTTTTTTTAATTCCTTAAATACTTCTGCTTTTGGATTTATACTAAGTACTTCATGGCTTTGAGGATTAACTTCTCTTTTAAACCTCTTATAATAATTATCTTTTCCTATTTTTCTAATTACACACAGATATGAATTAGCCTGATTAAGATAAGCTTTTATTTTACTTTTATCTATTTGCATTTTTAAAATAATCTTTTTTAAGCCAGACTCACAATAAAAGGATAATCATCTTTTGCCCAGAATTCTCCAATAACTGCTCCACTATGAAAAGGAAAAGTATTTAAATAAACATCTATTACGTATCTATAAACCTTCGGATCAACCCAGCCAGGAAAATAAAATCTCTTTTCATCTATACCTACTTCCCTTAATTTTCTTTTTATAGATTCCACATCTCCTATACCACAGGCTAAATAAATGGTATCCTGGTTATCTTGCATAATTTTAGCAACAGTTTGTAAATAATCATAGTTATCTACTTTGATCAACCTACCAATAGAGCCCAAAATAATTGCTCCTTTTGGGTATTTGGCCCTTATTTGAGCAGCTTCTTTTTTAAATTGTTCTTCATCTCCTTTCAAGAAAATGTCATCTAATTTTAGAGTAAATTGTTGAAAGTCGTCCTTAAACTTAGAATCTTCTGGAGGTGGGTAGTGAATAATTCTCTCATCTATCCCTTCATTATCAACCTCATGGTTCATATGACACCAATACACTTGATTGGGGGCAGCCCTGGTTAGGAGCAAAAACTCACCCACAGAGTACAAGTGATCAGAATAAACAAGAACATCAATCCCATCATCTATTAATTGTTTCCTGAAGGATAAAATCAACTTCACCCTATCTACAAATATACCTTGTTTTAAAAATCTCTCATCTGGTTTTCTAACTTCAACGCCTATATCCCTTAGCATCTCTATGCACTTGCTCTCATCTTGATGAGTTCCAAAATCAAGTAAAGAAATTGAATAAAAATACAGCTCACACCTAGAGGTAAAATCAGCATCTTGTAAAAGACTTTTAGCCAGAGAATATTCCAGCTTAAAAGGAGACCAAAAGGAAAAAGTAGGTCTAACTATAGCTACTTTTATCTTTTCATTGCTAGTTTTATTCTTGGGCTTGGGTGGAGACAGGTTTAAATGCTCTTTAATCCATTGTTTATAAAACTCTCTACACGGTCTGGATATTTCTGCTTCTATTTTCTGAAAGTCAGCAGTTAAATCTTGGACAATGCCAATTAAGACAGAATAAGCTATATTATGAAAGAATAAAAGGTCTTTAATTAGTTTATTTTTTATCAAAAAAGATATCACTTTTTTAAACAAAGGATAGATAACCTCTCTTTTTCTACTGGAGAGAGATTAAAAGAATAGTTATACAAAATTATAAACCAGGAAAAAAGCATTATTCTCTTTCTATATCCAACCTCAAGTAGGAATTCACCTTCTAATAAGTTAGATAAAAGTTCTAAAATCAACTTGTTATCAACTTTACTTAAAAAAAAGGAAATAAACTTATCATAACCATCAGAAACAAGGACATTATTATCAATAAAAGTAAATAACCTTTTACAATAGGTTAATAATCCATCTTTAAAGTTATTATTTAGAATATCTAATAAAAATATCGTATCATTTATATAAAGATATTCTTTTTTATTTCTATAAAAATTAAAATAGTTTTCTAACTTTTTCTTAATTAAATCTATTCTATCATCTTTATCTATAACTTTGTTTTGCATAAGAAAAAATACATATAAAAATCGCTTGGTAAATAAATGACCACTGGCAGTTTTTTGAATAAAATACTCCCTGATAGCTTCTGAGTCGATATGTTCAGGCTCCTTCCCTTCAAGATAGTCTTCTATAAGTTTTAAAATAAGTTTATCTGTGTACATTTTTTACACGGCCAAAATATTTTCCAAAATATAAGCAAAATTTATGCTCATTTTTCGAAAAAAATCAGAATTATTTCGTTTTCCTAAAATTTGCAGCGCAATTTCTACCAGTTCCTGGGTATTATCAGCCTTTTTCATCAAGCCCTTGTCTATCAAAACCTTGTCATAATGGCTTACAAAAGACCTGGTGGAAATAGTAGGAGTGCCAAAAAAACAACTCTCTGCATTAATAGTCCCACCACCGCCAATAAAAAGGTCACAAAAGGCTAATAAATGCTGTAGATAAATTTTTTCTTTTAAAATAGTGGCAAAAGGAAATTGTTGCTCTAGATAAGAACTTTCATAACGAGGAATAAAGATAAAATTTGCATCTAACTTTTTATTTAAAATCTCAACTCCCTTATAAAGAAAATTATTTTTCTTAGACACATAAGAAGACTTAAACTCTTCCTCTCTTACTAAAATAAGAGGTTTTCCATTATCAAGTCCATATTTGTTTAAGATATATTGAAAATATTTTTTATCTGGTTTAAAGTCATAAAGCCAGAGATATACATCGTAAAAATTATAGGTAATGATCTGATCCTCTTCCAGACCAAAACGTAAAAATATCTCTTTGGGAACTAAATAGGGATGAAAAAGTCTGGTGGACAGAGGTATGGTCAGCCTGGCCTGGGGCAAGGCCTTTTTAAAATTGGCTGAGCAATCAGATAAAGGGATGTCATAAAAATTAATAATAGGAATACCCAAACCAAAAGCAACTCTATTGGCATCTACAGAACATAAAGAAACCAGTTTGCTGATATTATAAAGAGAGATAAACTCCATAAGAGCCTTTTGCCTTTCAATAGATGCTCGAAGCTTATCTCTAAGATTCCCTCCGCCAAATTCTCCTCTATTTACAAAATCAATTTTATATAAATTTAAAAGAGCTACAACTTCACGATATCCAACGCCTTCCCTGGCTGTAACCAGAACCCTTTGCCCCTGTTTTTGCAAAGCTTCAATAATTTTTCTAAAAAAAAGCACTGACTTGGGTGTGACCAGATCAAACCAGATCATAAGTTAAATGATTCCCTTTTCTTTATATTCCTCATACCACCAAGGCCTGATGGGAATTACATCCAGGTCAGAAAAAATGAATCCATATTTCCCTTTATACTTTAAAAGACCAACAGATTTTATATTTGGCTCTATTAGTTCACATTTATTAGCACAGGTATATAAGCAATCAGGATGACATTCTTTATTTTCTATTTTAGTAAGTATATTTCGAGAATTTTCCAGGACTCTATCCAAACTCCTGGCTGTTCTAATATTCCCCATCTTAAGATAGGGCAACCAAAGCAAACAGGGATACACATTACCATAAGGGTCAATATCTATACTTCTGGCTCCCATATAACAATTGAAATCTATTCTTTTATTTTCAAAAATAGCTTTTTGCAAAAAATATTTACTTGCATATCTTCCTTTATGATACCCTATAGCTCTAAGCTGCCTGTCTATCTCTTCTAACTCTTGCCTGGAAAACAAAAAATCTTCTTTACTCAAAGTTTTCTGAGTTAAATTATCCACCTCATTTCTGAATCTAGAAGGATTATATCTGCCATATCCAATATATAAGCCTACACCTAACTTTTTAGCAAAATTATATACCCACTCTATAAGATGAAAATTTTCTTTATAAATTGTAAACTGAAGCCTAAGAACTACCCCTTTAATTTCTTTTAACCTTTCTATGGTTTTTAAAACCTTTTCATATCCCCTTTTATGCAATCTTATCTTAGAGTAAGTAGATTCATCTCCATCAAAGGAAATATCTAACCTATAAATTGGGACTTTACTTAAAACATACTTAGCAATTTCAACATGCCTTTCAGGAAACCAGCCTGTAATAGGAGAGTCAATTATAATGTCTTTATGAAACTTATAGATGGAATCTACAGCCTTTATGTAGGTATCAGAAAGATGGGGCTCTCCGCCTGTTATATGAACTTTTTTTAAATCTAAGTAGTTAGAACTAAAAATACTATCTAGTTCTTCTTCTGTAAGCTCTTCTTTTCTTTTATCTTCCAGTTTCCAGATAGAACAATACCTGCATGGCCCAGGACAATATTCAGTAACTGTATAGGAAATATCCTCTATTTTATAATCCACAATTACTCTCCCTAAAAATAATTAAATTTTGTAATCTACTGAAAACAGGAGTGCTTTTCAAGCCATTTTTGGAGCTTTTGGTCCAAAATTTCATGTCTACCCAGCAAGTTTTGGGCTACTTGAAAATACTTGCCCTTGCGAAACTCAGCTTCTCCCTGAGAAATCATTTCTTTATTCTTTTCAATAAAAAGATAAATTCTCCTGTCCTTAACATTATGAAACGCTTCTAAAAATTTTTCATAAACAACTTCAAAAGGAAAAAAATTTAAAGCAAGATCAGCTATCAATAAAAAAGAATCTACATCTTTTTTTCTAGAAAAAAATCCATAACTTTTAAATAACCCTTAAACCAGAATGGCTCTTCTTTTATTTTTTCTAAATAAAAACAAGGTTCTAATTTTTTATTTAGCCAATCTTTTTCTTTTTCCTTAGATATGTTAGGTAAAATTTTTAAAAATCTAGTAAGCTCAAAATCATAACCATCTTCTAAGTAATAAAGATATGAATCTTCTTTAAGTGAATTAATATGCCTATTGCTTAAAATTTTACTATTATAAAGATCATATTTATAACGATTAGGAGTCTGGCTACATAAATGATAGATAACACTCTTAGGCTCTACTAATAGCTTTTTCCCCTTATTTTTCAAACTCAAACATAGATCCACATCTTCAAAACCATTTTTATACCTGGGATAAAAACCATTGATCTCCCAGAATAAGTCCTTTTTAATCAACAAAGCAGCTCCAGTAATTACTTGAAAAGAACGTTTTTTTTTCACCACCTCATGTTCTCTAGGAAAATAAGAGTACAAATGAAATACTTTCCTATGCAAATTAGCTACCACTCCCAAATGTTGAACAGTATTATCTGGATATAAAAGCAAGGGACCAACTGCTCCTATATCTTCATCACTTGACCAGACTTCAAGCAGAGGTTCCAGCCAGTTTTCCGTCAAAATGGTGTCATTATTTAAAAAGAATAAAAACTTACCCTTAGCTATCTTTGCTCCCAGATTACAAGCAGGACCAAAGTTTATATTTTCAGGCAAAGGTACATACACAAATCTTTTCCCAAAAAGCTCTCGGCCAACCCCCTTAGCTAAAGTAGCTGTTTCGTCCTGAGAGCCATTATCTACCACAATAACTTCCACATCTTCTCTGGGTGTGTTTTTTTCAAACTTACCAAACAATTTCTGGTAAGCTCCCACTTATTAAAAACAGGGATAATAATTGATACTATGATGTTCATCTTTACAAATAAAGTTGTTAATTTTTTAGAAAATTCTAATTAGCACTTAATACTTCTACTATTTCATCCAGATCAATTTTATAAGATGGCTTATTAGATTTAGATGAGACAATATACTTATAATTTCCATATATATATTTCATAAAATTATTATTTATTTCTGATAATTTTTCATCATCTAACCCATATATATTTGCGAAACCAAGCATATCTACAGAGTGATGTAAAGAAAACACAAAAAGGCTTCTCCATATAATGTAATCTTTAGGAATTTCAAAATTAAATACCCACTCATAATCTATAACAAAAAATTTTCCATCTTTATCTAAAAATATATTCTCAAAAGAAATATCTACATTTGCTAATTCCATTATATCTTGCGGAGTTTCAATCTCCCATTTGCCAAATATTTTTTCAAACTCTAAAGAAGGTTTAAAAATAACTTTTCTTTTTGAAACCATGGAATCAACAAATCCTAAAAACCTTTCTAGATATTCCTGAAAAAGTTCTCTGTCATTATTTTTTATAGCCTTTAACATCAGCAAGTCTAAGGGATTACCATCAATAAACTCAAAAATAAGCCCCTGCTTTATTTTCTTGGGCTTAGCCAAGTTAAGCTTATAAGTAGTTTGAAGTAATTTATAATTTTTAAATATATTATTAAGATGCTGCCAAGCTTCTGGACACAAAGGCTCTTTGAGCGCATACCTCTTACCTTGGTTATCTTCTACAATCTTGGTAACTATCTGATACTCAGGTAATCTTTCTCTATTATATTTAGCAAAGATTGTTTTCACAGACGTGCCTCCACTAAAAAAGAATTAGCAAAAAAAGGAAACTGCTTATTTTCTATAATATTTTTAAAAACTTTTCGTTCATCAAAAAGCACGCACCTATCCCTATCCAAATTCGGACTATAAATATCAAAAAAATCGTTAATTTTAGGCAGGTAAGAATCACTATAAATAACTTTTGGCAATTTATAGTCTGGCATTGGATAGTAAAAATTGAGAGACTTAAATCCAACACTTCTTAAAAGCTCTTCCAATTCTATTTTTCCAAAAGTTCTAATTTGCGTATAAGGGGAATAACCTTCTATACTCTCAAAAAACTTTCCTGTATGATCTTCTCTAGCTCCAGCCCAATATTTAAGTCCAAATTTGTTTTCTATAGCAATAAACAATGTTCCATCATCTTTTAAATATTGTTTTAAATTATCTAAAAATATCTTAAAAGGTTCTTTTCCTGGAGTAAACCTAGCAGCATATTCTAAAACTCCAATTAGAGTTACATAATCAAATTTAGTATCTAACACTATATCATTAAGATTTCCAACTATTATCTCAATATTAAAAAAATCTTTATATCTATTATAAATTATTTCAGACCTTCTTTTAGATAACTCTATAGCAGTTACATTTTTAACTTTTCTAGCAAATAATCCAGTTAACGCACCACAACCAGCACCTATCTCTAAAAGAGAAGCTTTGTCATCAAAGTCATACCAATCTAAAATATTCTCCCTATTTGGCAAAAAATGATAAAGTATTGCCCAATTGCTAATATTATACACTATCTCCTGAAAATTTTTTTCCTTTTTTATAATATCTAAGATAATATTCTCAACATCTCCATCAGAATAACAATCCTGTCCCTTATAAAACTTTAGATTTAGCTTTGCCATAAGTTATCTTTTCCCTTACAACCACCTTTTTGCTAAAATAAAATTACCCCTACAAGCATCTAATATCATCCTGTTATCTTAGCAAATAACATGCCTATATTTTCCAATTATAAGCCATTGAGAAATTCCAAAAAAATTGTTAGTTATAGCCCATTATGCAAGCCTACCTCTATCATCTCTTTATCTTAGGCGGAATATACATCCTGCTTAGCAGTAGTCTAAATATTTTAGTTGGTCTGGGAGGATTGGTCTCCCTAGGGCATGCTGCTTTTTTTGGTTTAGGAGCCTATACTTCAGCCTTGCTTTCTTTGCACACTCAGCTTGGTTTTCCCCTTTTGCTCCTTTTATCTGGTTTAATAGCTTCTTTTGCCTCTATACTCGTAGGCATTCCAGCCCTAAAGTTAAAAGACGAATTTTTGGCAGTGGTAACACTGGGGCTAGGGATTATTTTTGAACTAATCTTAAAAAACCTAAATTTTACCGGTGGACCTGACGGGCTTTATGGTCTGCCCAATTTTAACCTTTCTTCCTTAAAACTGTTGTTATTAATCTGGGCAAATATTTCCCTTTGCCTTTTTCTTACCTTTCGCCTGAAAAAAAACCTCTGGGGCTTAAACCTTACTGCCATCAAAGAAAACGAGCTTACTGCTAAGGTTATGGGAATTCATCCCTTTCCTTTAAAAATTTTCCTTTTTGGACTCTCCAGTTTTTTTGCTGGCCTGGCAGGTTCTTTGTATGCTCACTATATTACCTTTATTGGACCCAATGTATTTGGTCTGCATACATCAGTTTTAATCCTTTGCATGGTTGTTTTGGGTGGAATGGGTACTATTTTTGGGCCTGTTCTGGGCAGTGTTGTGCTCTTTCTCTTACCAGAATTCTTACAATCTCTGGCAGACTATCAAGACCTCTTCTACGGCTCTCTTTTAATCCTCATACTTATCTTCAGGCCTCAAGGTTTATTAGGAAAAGGAAAAAAGGAATTAAAATGCTCTTTGTAAAAAGCCTCACCACTTATTATGGCCCTATAAAAATACTCAAATCTGTATCTCTGCACTTAAAAGAAGAAGAAATAGTTACTGTCATAGGAGCAAACGGAGCAGGTAAAACCACACTTTTAAAAACTATAGCAGGTATTTTGCCGCCTAAAAAAGGAGAGCTTGTTTTTCTTAATCAAAAAATAAATCATTTTTCTCCTCCTCAACGTCTAAAACTGGGCCTAAGCCTTTGTCCTGAAGGCAGAAAACTTTTTCCAGAGCTTTCGGTAAAGGATAATATCCTTTTAGGCGCTTTTTTAAATCAGGATAAAAAACAGGTAGAAGCCACTTTTCAACATTTACTAGCTTCTTTTCCCATTTTAGAAAAATTACTAAACCGAAAAGCCAAAAGCCTTTCTGGAGGAGAGCAGCAAATTGTAGCCCTGTGTCGGGCACTTATGTCAGACCCTAAACTCTTGCTTTTAGATGAACCTTCTCTGGGTCTGTCTCCACTTTTAACCAAAGAAATTTTAAAAACTATTTTGAAGTTAAACCGAGAGAAAAACTTAAGTGTCTTATTGGTAGAGCAAAATGCCAGAGCAGCCTTAAGGATTTGTCATCGGGCTTATGTGCTGGAAACAGGAAGAATTGTTCTGGAAGGTTCAGGACAAGACCTCTTAAATCACCCTGAAGTCAAAGAGGCTTATTTAGGCAAAGGCTATCAAGAAGTGTGGGAAAGAGAATAAATTTTAGTTTACAAACTCAAAGAGCATATAATCTACAAATTGCTCCCTTCTTGTAATATCCTCTGCTAGATTAAAATACCTGGTAGAAACAAAAATCTTACCTATTTCCTCTTCACTTTTTTTAGCTGCAAGTAGTTTAAGAGCTCCTTTTAAGGCACTATTGTCTAAAAAAGCTATCTTTTCTTCCCAGGTCAAAGGGAAAAAACCTAAGTTAACCAAAACATCAGCAGTTAAATTACTACCCAAAGCTCCAGAAACATAGATAGACTTTATATCCTTAAAAGCTATCCCGGCTTTAGTTAATAAAAAATTTATTCCCCAATTTAAAGCAGCTTTAACCTTTAAAATTTCTTCTATATCTTTTCCATCTAAATAAACTTCTTTATTTAAAAACAACTTATTATTTTTATATTGTAAATTCAGGTTTAATTTCCAATTTGAACCGGCTTGAAAATGACCTTTTCTATCCAATATATCCAAATTTAAAAGCAGGCTTAGTAAATATAAATAACCGGTCCCAGTTATTCTAAAATTATCCTGGGGTAATTTATTTTTTACTAAATCTAAAAGTTCTAGTTTGCTCACGCTATTCTCAGAAAAAATACCTCCAAAACTAAGGCCAACACCTTCCAAAGCAGGCCCCATGGCCACACTGGTACAAAATATTTCCCTTTCATTTTTAGCCAGAACCATTTCTCCATTGGTCCCAAAATCACAAAAAAGAAAAGGATACTCAGGGCCCTGCTCTAAAATAAAATAAAGTCCACTACTAATATCAGCGCCTACAAAAGGGCCTAACAAGGGCGGAATATATGCTTTTTTACCTAATATTTTCTCCCTGGTATTGCCTTTATAGGTGAGAAAAAAAGGACTTTTACTTAAGGAAGAGACATCTTTTCCCAGCAACAAATAAACCATTACCGAATTACCCGTAATGCACATAGGTTTATTATGATGCCCTATTATGGACTGCAAATCTTCTAAAAGTAGCTCCCTTAAGAAAAAAAGATTATTCTCCTTTAAGGCAAACTCCAATCTGCTTATAACTTCTGACCCTGCTCCCATTTGAGGATTTATTTTTTTACCCAGTAAAACAAATTTATTTTTCCTTATTCCTCCCCACTTTAAGGTGGTGGTTCCTATATCTATTCCCAGTAAATCCACTTCCTGAGCCAGACTAAGCCCCTTTTCCTTTTTAAAAAGAGGGATAGCTTCTTCACCCTTTTTAGGAATATGCTCACAGGCCAGTCTTATGCCCTCATTGATTTCTTTAGTTGTAAGGAGCTCTGCTTCTTTTAAAGTAGGTTTTGGTGCTTTATCCAAAAATTTGATTTTACATTTACCACACTTACCCAAGCCTGCGCAAACTGGAACATCTTTCAATTCTCCTAAAATCAGGAGATATTCCAGCCAGGAAGCATACTTTGCTGAACTTGAGAAAGTAATTGGCTTCATAGAATAGTTAAGTATTTTTCCTTTAAAGAGACAGCTTTGCCAATTACTGCTACCTGTTCCCTGTTCTGCTCAAAAAAAGCCAGAACCTGATCCAATAAAGAAGCATTAACTCCCAAAATCAGGCCGCCTGAGGTTTGGGCATCAAATAATAGATCCAATGTCAAATCATTGACCTTGCCCTTAATTTCCACCAATTGGGAACAAAAGTGTTTATTGGCATAACTTCCAGCAGGTATGAGTCCCATACCTGCCATTTCCAGAGCTGGCTCTAATAAAGGAACTTTATTGCTCCAGAGCTCTACTCCCACCCTGGAGGCTCTGGCCATTTCCAGTAGGTGCCCGCCCAGACCAAATCCAGTTACATCTGTAGCTGCCTTAAGACCAAAGCGCTTAATGGCTTCTCCACCTATCTTGTTTAATTTGCTACACAATTCAAACAGGAGCTTTTCAATAAACTCCTCTTCCCCTATTTCTCCTTTTAAGGCAGTAGCCAGCACACCAGTACCAATGGGTTTGGTTAAAAGCAAAAAGTCCCCAGGTTGAAGTCCCTTATTGCTGGCAAAATTATCAGGCTCCACCAGGCCAGTTACTGCTAGGCCGTATTTTATTTCTTCATCCTCTACACTATGCCCACCAGCTAGTGCTGCTCCTGCTTCTTCTATTTTAGCCAGGCCACCTCTTAAAATCTCTTTTAATACTTCTTTAGGCATGGTTTTTATGGGAAAACAAACCAGGTTCATTACTGCATAGGGCTCTCCACCCAGGGCATAGATATCAGAAAGGGAATTAGCAGCTGCAATCTGGCCAAACCAGTAAGGGTTATTCACTATGGGCGTAAAAAAATCCACACTTTGAACCAGGGCCTTACCTGCAGGTACTTTAATCACACTGGCATCTGCCCAGTCCAGAGGAGGAAGCAAAAAAACATCCTCTCTTGGCTTTGCTTCCAATTCCAAAAGTATTTCCTCCAGGTCCCCTGGAGAAATTTTAGAAGCTCAACCTGCAGCCTTGACAGTTTGCACCAATTTTTTACTCATACTACACCCTTGCCTTGCCTATATTGTTTTTAATAAACTCCCTTAGTTTGCAAAAAAGAGGAAAGGCTTCTCTTCTTGGATTCCAAACCAAATAAAAACTTCGGGAAAAATGTAAATCCTTTATTTTTACTTCCTTTAATAATCCCTTATCCAGATAATCTTTTACCACCATCCTGGAGGTAAACCCCAACCCAATGCCATTTAACACATATTGGACTAAAGCTTCTGTAGTTTTAACTTCCAGAACCACTGTTAACTCTGAAAAAGGCACATCTGCTTGATTTAAGGTCCTTTCCATGGCCTTTCTGGTGCCAGAGCCCTTTTCTCGCATGACCCAGGGCAAAGTCTTTAACTGGGAAAAGTTAAATACTTTAGTAAAATCCAGGTTTAATTCAGGACTGGCAATCACAATAAGGTCATCTTCCAAGACCTTTTCCACCTGTAAAAAATCATCTTCAAAAATTCCTCCCGTAAGACCAAAATCCACTTCTCCATTAATGGTTTTATTCCATATTTCCCAGGAATCACTCACTTCTAAGCTCACGCTAACTCGCGGATATTCCTTAAGAAAATTGGCCAAAACCGGAGGCAAAAGATAGGTGGCAGGAATGGTACTGGCTCCAATAATCACCTCTCCTTCCACCTGTTCTTTAAGCTCACTGATTTCTTGCTTGGTCTTTTTCAACAGGTCAAAGAGTTCACGCACCCTGGAAAAAAGCAACCTGCCTGCTGGAGTGGGCAAAGCATTCCTGCCGTTCCGATCAAAAAGCTTTACTCCCAGTTCTTTTTCTAAAGAAGAAATATGAGTACTTACAGTAGGCTGGGATAAAAAAATCTCCTCAGCAGCCCGGGAAAAAGAACCTGTTTTAAAGACATAATAAAAGGCTTCCAGTTTTCTCAAATCCATGAACTTTTCTCCTAATATTCAAATAAAAAATACTCTATATTCAAATTAACAATACTAGAAAATATAAAAAAAAGGAAGGTCTAAGACCTTCCTTTTTTTAATTTTTAAAAGTTAGGTTCAAAATCTACTTATTCTGCGCTTTCTGTATTTTCCTTGGCAGCAGTTTCTTCGGCTTTCTCCAGGTTCTCTTCTTTCTTTTCTCCGCTTACACTAAACTCAACAATTGCCATCTTGGCACAATCCCCTCTTCTAGGAAGGGCAAGCTTTACTACTCTAGTATAACCACCAGGAACATCTTTGAAACGAGGTCCAATTTCATCAAAAAGTTTTTTCACCAAACCGTGATTTTCCAGAATTTTAAAGGCCTGTCTTCTGGCAGGCAAATCATTACGCAAAGCCAGAGTGATAAGTTTATCAGCAACCCTTCTCAATTCTTTGGCCTTGGGTAAAGTGGTTTTAATACGACCATGGACTACCAAAGATTGAGCCATATTTTTAAACATGGCTTTTCTATGTTCCCAGGTTCTATTTAATTTGCGACCTTTTTTCTATGCCTCATCTTTATCCTTCCTCTTTAACCATTCTTTGTATTTTGCCTCAAAATTATCTATTTTCATGCCAAACTCTAACCCCAAACTATTCAGGACCCTCCAGATATCGTCCAAAGATTTACGGCCAAAGTTTTTAATCTTGAGCAACTCATTCTCTGTTTTTTGGACCAATTCACCCACCAAGGTAATGCCAACACTTTTCAAGCAATTGCTGGCCCTGGGTGGTAACTCTAAATCGTCAATATGTTTAAAGAGGTGTTCATTTAACTCCTCTTTTTCCTCTTTGCTTTCAGTATGAGAAGTGCTCTCCACTTCATCAAAATTAATAAAAATAGTGAGTTGCTCCTTTAAAATCTTGGCACTGTAAGCAACTGCGTCTTCTGGAGTTACAGAACCATCGGTCCAGACTTCCAGAATAAGCTTATCATAGTTGGTCATTTGCCCAACTCTAGCCTGCTCAACATTAAAAGCCACTTTTTTAACTGGAGAAAAGGAAGCATCTAGCTTAATAATCCCTATTTCATCATCCAAACCTTCATGCAACTCTGCCGGGACATAGCCCTTGCCCATTCTCACTTCCAGGTCAATTACAAAATCAATATCATCAGTCAGAGTAGCAATATGCAAATCAGGGTTTAGAACCTTTACCAAAGGACTTTCTTTAATCGCTCCAGCCTTTACTTCCCCCTTTTCATTGGCAATAAGCTGCAGGTGTTGGGGCTCTTCAGTACTCATGGCAAAACGAACTTGCTTTAGATTGAGGATGATATCTGTTACATCCTCTAATACTCCAGGAATAGTAGCAAATTCGTGTTGAACTCCTCTAATTTTAGCAGCAACAATAGCTGCTCCCTGTAAAGAAGATAAAAGCACTCTTCTCAGGGCATTGCCCAGAGTAGTACCATATCCTCTTTCCAAAGGCTCACAGATAAACTTGCCATAAGAATCTGTTGACTTCTCGTCACGGACAAGCTGTTTGGGCTTAACCAGTTCTGTCCAGTTGCGCGTATTAATAAGCTTGTCACCACTTCTAATCATATTATATCACCTACTTTTACTTGGAGTACAACTCAACAATGAGTTGTTCGTTAATTGGGAAGGTTACATCCTCACGGGTTGGCATAGCTTTAACTACACCTTTTAAATTACCTTCATCCACCTCTAACCAAGCTGGAATACCTTTTCTGGCCAAAGTTTCCAGGGCATTTTTAAAGATTAACTTTTCTTTACTTTTGGCCTTTACTTCTATGACATCATTTTCCTTAACTAAAAAAGAAGGAATATTCACCTTACGACCATTTACTAAAAAATGACCATGTCTAACTAACTGCCTGGCTTGAATTCTGGATTCAGCCATACCCAGTCTATAGACTACATTATCCAATCTTCTTTCTAATAAAATAAGCAAATTGGCACCAGTGGCACCTTTCTGGCGAGCTGCCTCTTTAAAGTAATTTTTAAACTGTTTTTCCAGAACTCCGTAAAGTCTTTTTACCTTTTGCTTTTCTCTTAACTGCAAAGCATAGTCAGTCAATTTTTTACGCATCCTTCCATGCATACCCGGAGCAAAAGGACGCCTTTCAAAAGCACATTTATCAGTAAAACATCGGTCGCCTTTTAAGAAGAGCTTGGTGCCCTCTCTGCGACACAAACGACATCTTGCTTCTCTATATCTAGCCAATTTATTCCTCCTTTACACTCTACGCCTTTTAGGTGGACGACAGCCATTATGGGGTACAGGAGTAATATCCCGAATAAAACGAACCTTAAAACCTGCTGCACCAATAGCACGCATGGCTGATTCTCGTCCTGCACCTGGGCCTTTTACTAAAATTCCTACAGTTCTCATTCCATGATCTTGAGCAGCTTTGGCTGCCATCTCTGCTGCCTTTTGAGCAGCAAAGGGGGTACTCTTTCTAGAGCCCTTAAAACCTGCTGTTCCAGAGCTAGCCCAGGCAATTACATTACCTTTCATATCAGTGAAAGTAACAATAGTATTATTAAAGGAAGAAGTGATATAGACCAATCCAGTAGGAATGTTCTTTTTCTCTTTCTTCTTACCGCCTCTTCTACGTTTTGCCATTTATGTTACTCCTAGCTTAATTACTTTTTCTTTTTCTTCATCAAAGACCTACGAGGACCTTTACGAGTACGGGCGTTGGTGTGAGTACGCTGTCCTCTTACTGGCAGTCCTCTTCTGTGTCTAAGACCACGATAACAACCAATATCCATAAGCCTCTTAATATTGGCTGTTACCTCTCTTCTTAAATCACCTTCCACCTTGTAGTTGTTTTCAATTTCATTTCTAATGGCATTTACTTCTTCTGGTGTCAGGTCATCAGATTTTCTAGTCCACTCAATTCCTGTAGCCTCTAAAATTTTCAAGGCTGTAGTTCTGCCAATCCCATAAATATAGGTCAAGGCAATATCAATACGTTTGTTTTTAGGCAGTTCTACTCCAGCTATTCTAGCCACATCTACCCCCTAACCTTGTCTTTGTTTGTGCCGTGGGTTTTCACAGATTACTCGCAAAATCCCTTTACGGCGAATTATCTTACACTTGGAACACATTTTCTTTACAGATGGTCTAACCTTCATAATTCCCCCACTAAACTTGGCTTAAAATCTCAGGACCTTCTGAAGTTATGGCTATGGTATGCTCAAAATGAGCAGCCAAACTTCCATCTTTGGTTACGGCGGTCCAGTTATCCTTTAAAATCTCAACTTCATCAGTACCCACTGCCACCATTGGTTCTATCGCCAGAGTCATGCCAACTTTGAGAGGGATCTTATTGGCATTGATTGGTACAAAATTTGGTACCTCCGGCTTTTCGTGTAAGCGGGTGCCAATTCCGTGCCCAACAAAACGTTTTACTATGTGAAAGCCCCTAGCCTCCACATAGCTTTGAATAGCCGCGGATATATCGTATAAATTATTACCTACTTTAGCCTGCTCAATTCCCTTATAAAGGGACTTTTCTGTAACCTGCATCAATTCTCGAGCCTGAGGGCTAATCTCTCCTACTGCAAAAGTCCTGGCTGCATCTCCGTAAAAGCCTTTATAAACAACTCCCATATCCACACTTAAAATATCGCCTGTCTGTAGCTCTCTACTTGAAGGAAAGCCGTGAACTATCTGCTCATTTACCGAACAACATAAAATATAGGGATAACCATGATATCCCTTAAAAGCAGGTTTAACTTTATATTTCTGGCAAAGGCTTTCTGCTTTACGCTCTAGGTCCAGGGTTGTCAATCCCGGAGCTATCTCCTTTTCCAGCTCTGCCAGGATTAAGGCCACTATTCGATTGGCCTCACGCATGAGGCCAATCTCTTCCTTATTTTTTAAAAATATCCCCTTATACTTTTTCAAACTAAAAACGACGCCCTTTTATTTTGGTTTTGCCCATAAGTCCTTCGTACTGACCACTAATGAAGTAGGACTGCACCTGAGACATGGTATCCATGGCCACACCCACAACAATCAACAAAGCAGTACCACCGTAATAAAAGGGAACATTAAACTGCTTAATCAAAATCATGGGCAAAATACAAACTACAGAAACATAAATGGCTCCCCAGAAGGTCAACCTGGACAACACCTTATCAATATATTCTTTGGTCTTTTCACCAGGTCTTATTCCAGGAATAAAGCCCCCATGATTTTTTAAATTTTCAGCAATATCCTTGGGGTCAAAAATAATTGCTGTGTAAAAATAACAGAAAAATACAATAAGCCCAATATAAATGACACTATACCAGATGGTACCAGGCAAAAAATAACTGGCTATCTGTTTTACCCAATCCACATTGGAAAAATTAGCCACAGTAGCTGGAAACATCAAAATAGAAGAAGCAAAAATAGGAGGAATAACTCCAGCAGTATTTAAACGCAAAGGCAAATGACTGGTCTGGCCTCCATATAACTTCCTTCCCACCATACGCTTGGCATATTGGATGGGAATCTTGCGTATTGCTCTTTCCACATAAACAATTCCAATTAAAACAGCTACCATAATGAGTAAAACAAAAAGAACTGTAAAAAGAGTGGCCTCACCAGTGCTAATCAAACGAAAAGAGTTTACAAGAGCACCAGGTAGACGGGCAATGATTCCAGCAAAAATAATCAGGGAAATACCATTACCAATCCCAAATTCAGTTATCTGTTCACCCAACCACATCAAAAAGACTGTACCCGCAGTAAGCGTAATCATGGTGGTCAGACGAAAGGCCCAGCCAGCCTGATACACAATAGGTGTTCCGGTAGGACTGGTCATGTTTTCCAGACCAATGGCAATACCTACACCCTGAATTAAGGTAATAACTACAGTTAAGTAACGAGTATACTGGGTTATCTTTTTTCTACCCGCAGCACCTTCTTCCTTGCTCAAGCGCTGGAGTTCAGGAATTACTGCAGTCAAAAGTTGTAAAATAATAGAGGCAGAAATGTAGGGCATAATACCCAAAGCAAAAATGGAGAGCCTGTTTAGCCCTCCACCAGAAAACATATCAAAAAGTCCAAACAGGGTATTTTTGGCCTGTCCAAAAAAAGCAGCTAAGGCGCTACCATCTACTCCAGGTACAGGAACATGAATTCCTATTCTGTAAACAGCCAAAAGTAAAAAAGTAATTAAAATTCTCTTTTTTAACTCACCTGCACCTGTACCAATACCAGCACCAATACCAGGAGTTTGTGCCCGTGCCATATTAACCTTCCAAAGGAGTTACGCTCCCACCCGCTTTTTCGATTTTTTCTTTAGCGGATTTGCTAAACTTGTGAGCTGTTATTTTTAAAGGACGATTTAGTTCACCCTCTCCCAAAACCTTTACAGGCAAATTCTTCTTTACCAAACCACTGGCATAAAAATCTTCTATGGAAATCTCTTCCTTATCCTGAAACTTCTCAGCCAATACACCTAAGTTCACTATAGCATATTCCACTCTAAAGGGATTTTTAAAGCCTCGCTTGGGCAATCTTCTTTGCAAAGGCATCTGCCCACCTTCAAACCAGCGAGCAACCTTGCCTCCACTTCTGGACTTCTGTCCCTTATGTCCTCTACAAGAAGTTCCACCGTGGCCACTTCCATCTCCGCGGCCCACACGTTTTCTTTCCTTACGTTCGTGCTCAAAAGGATATAATTCATGCAGCTTCATTATTCCACCACCTCAACAAAGTTTTCAACTTTTTTAATCATTCCCAAAACTGCATCATTTTTAGGAAGTTCTTTTACCTGATTTATTTTCCTCAGCCCTAAAGCCTGAATAGTCTTTTTTTGTTTAGGCTTTAAGCCAATAAGACTTCTTTTCAATTTTACCTTAATCATGGCCACTCCTACTTCACAAGCCTAACTTTTTTACCTCTCATTAAACTTACCTGTTCTGGAGTAACAAGCTCACTCAAGCCTTGAATAGTTGCTTTTAATACATTGTGAGGATTATTGCTTCCCAAAGACTTGGTGAGAATATCCTTTACCCCTAAAACCTCCAAAACAGCACGTACAGCACCACCTGCAATAATACCAGTACCCTGACTGGCGGGCTTTAGCAAAACTCTACTGGAACAATATTCACCAATCACTTGAAAAGGGATGGTGGTACCATGAAGAGGTACTTCTATCATATTTTTTCTAGCCTTTTCTGTAGCCTTTCTAATGGCATCAGGTACCTGATTGGCCTTACCCAAACCATAGCCAACCTTACCCTGACCATCTCCCACAACTACCAAGGCACTAAAGCTAAACCTTCTTCCACCTTTAACAACCTTAGCAACTCGATTGAGGTAAACTATTTTCTCTATCAGTTCAAACTCTTTCTTTTCCATGATCACCCTCTTAAAATTTTAGTCCACCTTCCCTGGCTCCATCAGCCAAAGCTTTTACTCTACCATGATATAAATAACCATTACGGTCAAAAACTACCTGCTCAATATTTTTGCCTTTGGCCAGTTCAGCCACCTTTTTCCCCACTTCTTTGGCCACCTCTTTGGTAACATTTTTCTTTCCCATTACCAAAGAGCTATAAGAAACCAAGGTTTTACCAGCCAAATCATCAATAACCTGGGCATAAATATATCTATTGGAACGAAATACTACCAAACGGGGACGCTCACTTGTACCCCTAATTTTTTTTCTAATTCTAATTTTTCTTTTCAGCCTAGCTTCTTGTCTGGTTTTTCTCATTGCTCTCACCTATTTCTTACCAGTTTTACCAGCTTTACGCCTAATCTGCTCGTCAATATACTTGATACCCTTACCCTTATAAGGCTCTGGTGGTCTCACTCTTCTAATGCGAGCTGCATACTCACCCACCATTTCTTTGTTAATACCAGAAATAGTAAGTTTGTTTCCTTCCACCTCAGCCTTAAGCTCTTTGGGCAATTCCATTTTTACTGGATGAGAATATCCAACATTGAGCTCTACAGTGTTGCCTTTAACCGCCACTTTATAACCCACACCAACTACTTCCAGAGTCTTTTTAAACCCTTCACTTACTCCAATAACAGCATTATTTAAAAGAGTTCTACGCAATCCATGTTGCTCTTTGGCTACTCTAGTATCATCGCTTCTTTCCACAAAAATTTCCTCGCCTTCCTGGCGATAAGAAATCTTTGGATGCGTACTTAAAGTAAGTTGGCCTTTGGGGCCTTTTACCAGAATCTGGTCTTTTTCAACTTTTACTTCTACCCCTTTGGGTAGTTTTACTGGCTTTTTCCCAATTCTTGACATGACAAAACTCCTACCAAACCTCACAGATTAATTCGCCACCAACATTTTCTTTACGGGCCTGCCTACCTTCCATAATTCCCTTAGGAGTTGATAAAATCGCTATGCCCAACCCATTCCGTACAATAGGTATTTCCTTTGCTTTTACATAAACTCGCCTGCTGGGCTTACTTATTTTTTGCAAACCCTTAATTACTGGCTGACCATTGTAATACTTCAGAAAAACCTTTAACTCTCTATCTTCAGCAATATAATCCTTGATAAAGCCCTCTTCCTTTAAGATTCGTAAAATTTCTTCTTTAAGACGACTCCTAGGAATGGATACCTCTTTGTGTCTGGCCAAATGGGCATTACGAATTCGGGTCAACAAATCTGCAATAGGATCTGTTAATTGCATTTTAATTCTCCTTACCAACTAGATTTTCTAACGCCCGGCAATTCTCCCGCCAAAGCCATGTTTCTAAAACAAATACGACAAATTCCAAAACGCCTCAAAAAAGCCCGAGGCCGACCACAGAGAGGACAGCGATTATACTTTCTAGTAGAAAATTTTGGTTTTCTCTTGGCCTTAACTATTAATGCTTTACGCGCCACTAGGTATCCTCCTTACTTCTTAAAAGGCAATCCCAGCATATCCAATAAGACCTTGCCTTCTTTATCTGTCTTTGCGCTGGTTACAATAGAAATGTTCATTCCTTTTACTCGATCTACTTTATCTAGATCGATCTCTGGGAATATGGTGTGCTCTCTAATTCCCAGAGTAAAATTGCCCCTTCCATCAAACCCTCTGTCAGGGATTCCTCTAAAGTCCCTCACCCTGGGCAAGGCAACATTAAATAACTTATCCAAAAATGCCCACATACGTTCCCTGCGCAAGGTAACCCTGACTCCTACTGGCTGTCCTTCTCTTAATTTAAACGCAGCTATAGATTTTTTTGCACGGGTAATTACAGCCTTTTGACCTGCAATCAAAGTTAACTCTTCTACAGCATCTTGAATAAGTTTGTTGTTTTGACTGCCTTCCCCTAACCCCATGTTAAGAGATACCTTTAATATTCTAGGTACCTCCATGGAGGAACTATACTTAAATTCTTCCATTAAATGAGGAACTATTTTCTCTTGGTATAACTTCTCTAACCTCATCATTATCGCACCTTACTAATTACTTCATTACATTTTTTACAGTAGCGTACTTTCTTACCCTCTTCTGTAAACTTAAAGCCGACACGAGTTGGCTTAGCACAAGACTCACACATTAAAGCTACATTAGAGATATCAATAGGAGCTTCTTTCTCCACAATCCCTCCAGATTCATTACGGTAGGGATTGGGTTTAACATGCCTTTTTACCTTGTTAACCCCTTCTACTATAACTTTATGCTTGTCTTTTAAAATTTTAATTACTTTGCCAACTTTATTCTTATCTTTGCCGGCAATCACCATCACTTTATCATTTACCAAAATCTTCTGTGCCATTTTACAGTACCTCAGGAGCTAAAGATACAATCTTCATAAAATTTTTACTTCTAAGCTCACGACCTACAGGACCAAAGATACGTGTCCCAATAGGCTCTAAGTTCTTGTTTAAAAGAACTGCTGCATTTTCGTCAAAACGAATATATGAGCCATCAGGACGACCTACTTCCTTCTTGGTCCTAACAATTACAGCCTTGTACACATCACCTTTTTTTACCTTGGAGTGAGGAATAGCTTCCTTTACTGAAACCACAATGATATCTCCAATGGAAGCATACCTCCTCTTGGAGCCGCCCAAAACTTTAATGCAGGCGACTTTCTTAGCCCCAGAATTATCAGCTACCTCTAATCTACTTTCCACCTGTATCATCGCCCACCTCGTTACTTAGCTTTTTCTATGATACGCACCAAATGCCAGCGTTTGCGGGCACTAAGAGGTCTGGATTCAATAATCTCCACTTTATCCCCAATCTTACATTCATTATTGGGGTCATGGGCCATAAACTTTTTTCTTCTTTTAATATACTTACCCAAAAGTGGATGTTTTACCAACCTATCTACTCGCACCACAATGGTCTTATCACTTTTATCACTTACAACAATACCAACTAATTTACGCCTATTTGTTCTCATTTTGAGACTCCAACTCTTTTTCACGTAATACTGTTAAAACCCTGGCTATATCTTTTTTTACCTGGGGAATACGCTGAGTATTTTCCAGTTGTGCTGTGGCATGCTGAAAACGTAAATTAAATAGTCCTCTTCTTAATTCCTGCAATTTTTTATGCAATTCACCAACAGCCAACTTACGCAGTTCTTTTGCCTTCACTTCTACATCTCCTTAACCACAATAGCGGTTTTTATAGGTAGCTTATAAGAGGCTCTGCGCAAGGCCTCTTTTGCCAATTCAATGCTTACCCCTTTAATTTCATACAAAATTTTACCAGGCTTAACAGGAGCACACCATCCTACAGGAGAGCCTTTTCCACTTCCCATTCTAGTTTCAGCAGGCTTGGCAGTAATGGGTTTATCAGGAAAAATTCTAATAAAAATTTTACCGCCTCTTCTAATATGTCTAATCATGGCTACACGAGCAGCCTCTATCTGCTGATTGGTAAGCTTACCGTGCTCCAAAGCCTTTAACCCCACATCACCAAAACTCACCTTATTTCCTCGATGAGCCTTTCCTTTTAGTCTTCCCTTTTGCTGCTTACGATATTTAATTCTTTTTGGACTAAGCATTTTAGTTTACCTCATCTAAAATATCGCCTTTGTAGACCAAGACTTTTACCCCAATTACACCGTAAGTAGTCTTGGCTATGGCAAAACCATAATCCACATCAGCACGCAAAGTTTGCAAAGGGACTCGTCCTTCTCGCTGCCATTCAGTTCTAGCTATTTCCGCTCCACCAAGTCTGCCAGCACAAGAAATCTTAATTCCTTTCACTCCAAACTTCATGGCCAAGCCAATAGCTCGCTTCATGGCCCTACGAAAGGCTACTCTTCTTTCCAGTTGCAAGGCGACATTTTCAGCAATAAGTTGGGCGTCTGTCTCAGGTCTTTTAACTTCTAAGACCTCAATATTAAATTCCCTTTTAAATTTCTTTTGCAATTCTTTGCGCAAATTTTCTATTTCCACGCCCTTACGACCAATCACAATGCCAGGCCTTGCAGTGTTAATAATAACCCTTACCTTATCTGCTGCCCGTTCAATTTCTATTTTAGAAACTCCAGCATGATAGAGCTTCTCTTTTACAAATTTACGAATATGCTTATCCTCATACACAAATTGAGGATAATCAGCCTTTGCATACCAACGGGACAGCCAATTTTTGGTATAACCTAAACGAAAACCGTATGGATGTACTTTCTGACCCAAAACACGCCCTCCTATGCTTCATCTACTATGACAGTTATGTGACTGGTCCTTTTTCTAATATAAAAGGCCCGGCCCATAGCATATGGTTTAATCCTCTTCATTGTAGGACCTTCATTCACAATAACCTGCTTGACGTATAGATTGTCTATATCCAGACTCATATTGTGCTCAGCATTAGCAATGGCAGAGCTAAGCACTTTCTCAATCAATCTAGCAGCTTTTTTGGGCGTAAACTTTAAAATGTTTAAGGCATCCTCTATAGGCTTATTCTTAATAAGTTCAGCCACTAACCTTGCCTTTCTTGGTGAAATTCTCACATATTTCGCAACTGCTTTCACTTCCATGGTTTTTACCCTTTCTTATTTTTTACCCTTACCTTTGCTCTTCTTATCAGCAGCATGGCCATAATAGGTACGGGTAGGAGCAAATTCACCCAATTTATGTCCTACCATATTTTCTGTTACAAACACAGGAATAAACTTACGCCCATTATGGACAGCAAAAGTAAGACCTACCATCTCTGGAATAATTGTGGACCTTCTGGACCAGGTTTTAATTACTTTCTTACTCTTTTCTTGCCGCGCCTTTTCCACTTTTTTCAGCAAGTGATCATCTACAAATGGACCTTTCTTCAGTGATCTAGGCATAACTCACCTCTTATTTGCGCCTTTTTACAATAAACTTACTAGACTGTTTCTTGGGATTTCTTGTTTTATATCCCTTGGTAGGCCAACCCCATGGAGAACAAGGATGCCTTCCACCAGAAGAACGACCTTCACCACCACCCAAGGGGTGATCAATTGGGTTCATGGCCACACCGCGAACCTTAGGTCTCCTTCCCAACCACCTGTTTCTACCAGCCTTTCCTATAGAAATGTTCTCATGGTCCAGGTTGCCTACCTGTCCAACAGTAGCTATGTTTTTACCCAAAACATAGCGAATCTCTCCAGAAGGTAAACGCAAAAGGACATACTTACCTTCTTTGGCCAAAATCTGGGCGTAAGTTCCAGCAGATCTAGCCAACTGCCCGCCTCTTCCGTGAGTCAACTCAATGTTATGTACAACTGTACCCACTGGAATATTTTCTAGAGGCAAAGCATTTCCAGGTTTAATGTCCACATCAGTACCGGCCACCACCTGGTCTCCCACACTCAACCCTACTGGAGCCAAGATATACCTCTTCTCGCCATCCAAATAGGTGAGCAGGGCAATACGGGCACTTCTATTGGGGTCATATTCAATAGCCGTAACTTTGGCTGGAACACCAAACTTATCTCTTTTAAAATCAATCACTCTGTACTTGCGCTTATTTCCGCCACCTCTTCTCCTGGAGGTAACTCTTCCATAATTATTGCGACCACTCTTTTTATTCAGCCCCTTGGTAAGAGACTTTTCTGGGGTTGTCTTGGTTATTTCTTCAAAAGTGGCTACTGTTTGAAAACGTCTTCCAGGAGAGGTGGGTTTCAACTTTCTAATACCCATGATTAAACCCCTTCAAAAAATTCAATTTTATCCCCAGGAGCTAAGGTAACATAAGCTTTCTTTCCACCAGACTTTTTACCTGCTACCCTTCCAAACCTTCTTATCAACCGGGGATGTTTCTTTACTATATTTACCTGCTCTACCCTCACTCCAAAGAGTTCTTCCACTGCAGCCTTGATTTGACACTTATTGGCTTTGGGATGAACCAGAAAAGTCACCTTGTTTTGAGTATCCTTCAAAATGGTGCTTTTTTCGGTTAAAATTGGTTTAATTAAAACATTCGTGATATCCATTTTATCCCAACCTTTCCTGAAGTTTAAGTATGGCTTCCTTTTCTATTACCAATTCAGAGTGCTTCAGAGCATCATAAGTATTTAAAAAATCCTGAGTAAGTACACTTACTCCTGGAACATTTCGAGCAGAAAGCTCAAGGTTGTTATACCTTTCCTGTAAAACAATCAAGGGTTTTTTCACACCCAGATTATTTTTAATCTCTACAAACTTTTTGGTCTTTATTTCTGGCAGTTCAAATTTATCTACTATTTTTAATCTATTCTCTGCCAGTAAAGAACTTAAAGCCATCTTCAGGGCTAATCTTTTAACTTTTTTATTCACCTTAAAGGAGTAATCCCTGGGCTGAGGTCCGTGAATAACAGCACCTCCTCTCCACAAAGGAGAACGGCTGCTGCCAGCCCTGGCTCGTCCTGTACCTTTTTGCCTCCAGGGTTTACGACCGCCACCAGTTATCTTGGCCCTATTTTTAGTGGCTACTGTTCCTTGTCTTTTAGCAGCTAGATGAGCTCTTACTACCAAATGTAAAAGCTCTGGACGCACCTTAACCCCAAAGATATCTTCTCTTAATTCAATTTCACCAACTTCTTGATTAGTCTGAGAATATACTTTTGCCTTAATCATCTCTTCCGCCTCTTAGCTCTGCTTTCGTAGAAATACTAAGCCATTTTTAGGTCCAGGAATATGACCCTTAATCAAAATTACATTTTCTTCTGGTCTTATTCCAACTACTTCTAAGTTACGATAAGTAACCTGTTTATTACCCATATGACCAGCCATTTTCTTACCTTTAAACACCTTGCCAGGATAGGCACACTGGCCAATGGAACCTGGAGCTCTATGAACCTTCTCTGCACCGTGAGTTGCACGAGAGCCACCAAAGCCCCATCTTTTCATAACACCAGCAAACCCCTTACCTTTGGATTTGCCAGTTACACTAACCTTTTCACCAGGCTGAAAAATTTCCACTGTAATATCCTGACCCAACTCAAAATCCTGAACACTATCCAATCTAAACTCTTTAAGGTAGCGAAAAAATCCTCTATTAGCTTTTAAAAAATGTCCTTTTAAAGGTTTATTCACTTTTTTTTCTGGAATCTCTTCAAAAGCAAGCTGAATGGCTTCATAGCCATCTTCTTCTTTAGTCTTCAATTGGATAATAGGACATGGCCCTGCCTGGACAACTGTCACAGGAACTATCGAGCCATCTTCTCCAAAAATCCTAGTCATTCCTAACTTTTTTCCAATTATTCCAAGTCCCTTGTTCATCTTGTCCTCGCCTTATAGCTTTATTTCAACATCAACACCTGCTGGCAAATTAAGTTTGCCTAAGGCATCCACAGTCTGCTGGGTAGGCTCTAAAATATCCAGCAGTCTCTTATGGGTCCTCACTTCAAACTGCTCTCTTGATTTTTTATCCACATGCACAGAGCGATTGACTGTAACTTTATGAATCTTTGTAGGCAAAGGAATAGGGCCCACTACACTTGCCCCTGTATTTCTAGCAGATTCTATAATTTCTGCCACTGCCTTATCTAATATTCTATAATCATAAGCTCTTAGCTTTATTCTTATTCTATCACTAGTCATTGTAACCATAATCCTACTCCAAGATTTCAGTAACTACACCAGCACCTACTGTTCTTCCACCTTCTCTTATCGCAAACCTTAATCCCTTTTCCATCGCTACAGGTGCTATCAACTCTACCTCAAAAGTTGTATTGTCCCCTGGCATTACCATCTCTACTCCCTCTGCCAGAGTAACTACACCTGTAACGTCCGTTGTCCTAAAATAAAACTGAGGCCTGTATCCACTGAAAAATGGAGTATGCCTTCCCCCCTCTTCCTTGGTCAATACGTATACCTCAGCCTTAAACTTCCTATGAGGAGTAATACTTCCTGGCGCTGCCAATACCTGACCACGCTCTACTTCATCCCTCTTAATTCCTCTTAACAATACTCCTACATTATCTCCTGCCTGACCCTGGTCCAATACCTTCCTGAACATCTCCACGCCAGTACATACTGTCTTCTGGGTCTCCCTAAAACCTACTATCTCTACCTCATCTCCTACCTTGATGATCCCTCTCTCTACCCTTCCTGTTACTACTGTACCACGTCCAGAAATGCTAAATACATCCTCTATAGGCATCAAAAAGGGCTTGTCTATATCCCTCTGCGGCTCAGGTATATACTCATCACAGGCTGCCATAAGCTCCAATATGGGCTTCGCCGCCTCATCATCTGCACTCTCTACCTCCAAAGCCTTTAACGCACTTCCCTTAATCACTGGTACATCATCCCCAGGAAACCCATACTTGCTCAGCAATTCCCTTACCTCTAACTCTACCAACTCCAACAACTCAGGATCATCTACCATGTCTACCTTGTTCAAAAATACTACCAAATAAGGTACTCCTACCTGCCTGGCCAACAAAATATGCTCCCTCGTCTGTGGCATGGGACCATCTGTTGCTGCTACCACCAAAATGGCTCCGTCCATCTGCGCAGCACCTGTAATCATGTTCTTAATATAGTCAGCGTGACCAGGACAGTCCACATGCGCATAGTGCCTCTTATCTGTCTCATACTCCACATGCGCAGTCGCTATCGTAATTCCACGCTCCCTCTCCTCCGGTGCCTTGTCTATCTCATCAAAAGGAATATACTCTGCCTCTCCCTTCAATGCCAATACCTTCGTAATCGCCGCTGTCAACGTAGTCTTACCATGGTCAATATGACCTATCGTACCAATATTTACATGCGGCTTCTTCCGCTCAAATTTCGCCTTGCCCATTACCTATACCCCCTGTTTTGCCTTTAAAATTTCTTCTGCCAAATTAGTTGGCACTTTTTCATAGTGATCAAACTTCATTGTATAAGTAGCTCTTCCTTGGGTTTTGGAGCGCAAATCAGTAGCATAACCAAACATATTACTCAAGGGTACATAAGCCCTGATAATTTGAATGCCCATACGAGGCTCTAAACCTAACACTCTTCCTCTGCGGCTATTAAGATCCCCCATTACCTCACCCAGATATTCCTCTGGAGTAAGCACCTCTATGTACATAATAGGTTCTAAGAGAACTGCTCCAGCTTTTTTACAGGCATCCTTAATAGCCATAGAGCCTGCAATGTAGAAAGCCTGCTCTGAGGAATCCACTTCGTGGTAAGAACCAAAAACCAGGTTCACCTTCACATCTACAACTGGATAACCAGCCAACACACCAGCCTTTAAACCATCTACAATACCTTTTTCTACAGCTGGAATATATTCCTTGGGGATCACTCCACCCACAATAGAATTTACAAATTCAAATCCGCCACCTGGCTCTAAGGGTTCTACCTCAATTACCACATGACCATACTGACCACGACCACCACTTTGTTTGATATACTTACCTTCCTGTTTTACAGCCTTTGTAATGGTCTCTCTATAGGCCACTTGAGGTTTACCCACATTAGCTTCCACTTTAAATTCCCGAATAAGGCGGTCAACAATAATCTCTAAGTGCAACTCTCCCATTCCCGCAATCAGGGTTTGCCCCGTCTCTTCGTCTGTGTACACTCTAAAGGAAGGATCTTCCTTAGCCAGTTTTTGCAGGGCATTGCTCAAACTGTCGCGATCATTTTGAGTCTTAGGCTCAATAGCTACTTGGATAACTGGTTCTGGGAATTCAATAGATTCCAGCAATACTGGTCTTTCTGGAGCGCACAAAGTATCTCCTGTAGATGTATCTTTAAGACCTACAGCAGCTACAATATCACCAGCATAAGCTTCTTTGATCTCTTCTCTTTTATTGGCGTGCATCTTAAGAAGCCTTCCAATACGCTCCTTTTTCCCAGAAGTTGCATTCAATACTGTCATTCCAGATTGAATATAACCGGAATAAATACGCAAAAAAGTCAAATGACCAACATAAGGGTCTGTAAACAGCTTAAAGGCTAAAGCACTCAGAGGTTCTTCATCCCTAGCAGCACAAACAATTTCTTCTCCTGTATTAGGATCTACTCCTTTGATAGGAGGAATATCCACAGGAGAAGGCAAATAATCTACCACCGCATCCAAAAGAGGCTGCACCCCTTTATTCTTAAAGGCTGCTCCACAAAGTACAGGACAGATATTGAGATTGATAGTTGCCTTACGAACCGCCTGCCTAATCTCCTCTGGGTTTAACTCTTCTCCACCTAAATACTTTTCCAAAAGCTCTTCATCTTCTTCCGCAATAGCCTCTACCATCACCAAACGCCACTTTTCAGCTTCTTCTTTAAGATCTTCTGGGATCTCGGTGTATTCGTACTTTTTACCCAGAGTTTGATCATCAAAAATCATAGCCTTGCCTTCAATAAGGTCCACTACACCCTTAAAACTTTCTTCTTTCCCAATGGGAATTTGCAAAGGCACAGGCTTAGCTTTGAGGCGATTTTTTATCATATCTACAACTCGATAAAAATCAGCCCCCACTCTATCCATTTTGTTTACAAAGGCGATTCTAGGCACACGATAACGATCTGCCTGTCTCCACACAGTTTCTGACTGAGGCTCTACACCGCCTACAGCACAAAAAACAGCAATGGCTCCATCCAAAACCCGAAGAGCTCTTTCTACTTCTATAGTAAAATCCACATGTCCAGGAGTATCAATAATATTGATACGATGGTTTTTCCAAAAACAGGTAGTAGCAGCAGAGGTAATGGTAATACCTCGCTCTTGCTCCTGCACCATCCAGTCCATGACTGCTTCACCATCATGAACTTCACCTATTTTATGAGATACTCCTGTATAAAATAAAATTCTCTCTGTAGTGGTAGTTTTGCCCGCATCAATGTGGGCCATAATACCAATATTTCTCTGTTTTTCTATACTAACCTGTCTTCCCACCTTCTCACCTACCAACGATAATGAGCAAAAGCCTTATTAGCTTCAGCCATCTTATGAGTATCTTCTTTCTTCTTTATAGCGCCGCCGCGATTATTATAGGCATCGTAAAGCTCTGCAGCCAGTTTTTTTACCATACCCTTTTCACCCCTAGCTCTCGCATACTGCACCAACCAACGAATAGCCAAAGCCTGCTGCCTATCAGGACGAACCTCTACAGGAACCTGATAATTGGCACCACCAACTCTTCTACTCTTTACCTCCAACTGAGGCTTAACATTTTCTAAAGCTTGCTCAAAAGCCTTTAAGGGTTCTTCCCCTACTTTTTCAGCAAACTCCTGCACTGCTTGATAAAAAATCTTTTCAGCAACGCTCTTCTTTCCATCTTTCATCAAAGAATTGATAAACTTGGTTACCAACTTGCTCCCATACAAGGGATCTGGTAACACTTCTCTTTTTGGAACTGGTCCTTTGCGTGGCATCAGCAACTCCCTCTTCTATTATTTAGGTCTTTTTGCACCATAACGTGACCTACTCTTTCTCCTACTATCTACCCCAGCAGTATCCAACGCACCCCTAATAATACGATAACGAATACCAGGTAAGTCCTTTACACGACCACCCTGCACTAAAACAACAGAGTGTTCCTGCAAATTGTGCCCTTCACCCGGGATATAGGTGGTAACTTCAATACCATTGGTCAACCTAACCCTGGCTACCTTTCTCAAAGCAGAGTTAGGCTTTTTGGGGGTAGTAGTGTAAACCCTTACACATACACCTCTTTTCTGAGGACACCCTTGCAAAGCTGGAGTCTTTTTTCTCTTTTCTACCTTTTGTCTTGCTTTACGCACTAACTGATTAATAGTGGGCATAATCCCTCTCTCCTTTTGTAATTCACAGAAACCTAGGATAGGTATTTAAAACTCAACCTCTTGTCAAGCTTTACTCCTTATTCCTGATAAAAAGGTTCATCTTCCAATTCTTTCAGGAATTTATCCGGATCTTCTTCTTGCTCTGGGACCACAATCTCAGACCTAAGATATTTTCTATAGCCAGAGCCTGCAGGAATAAGTCTTCCCACAATAACATTTTCCTTTAATCCTCTTAACCAGTCAACTTTACCCTGCATGGCAGCTTCAGTTAAAACCTTTGTAGTTTCCTGGAAAGAAGCTGCAGAAATAAAGGACTCTGTAGTTAAAGAAGCCTGGGTAATGCCTAAAACAGTGGGCTCAGCATAGGCTGGCTTAAGGCCTTTTTTAATACAACGAGCATTTACTTCCATGAAACGGTGCTTTTCCACCTGTTCCCCTAAAAGGAACCCGGTATCACCTGGATCTGTAATTGTTACTCTCTTTAACATCTGGCGGACGATAATCTCGATATGTTTATCGTTTATATAAACACCCTGACAACGATAAACATCCTGAATTTCCTCTACTAAATACTTGGCCAGATATTTTTCACCTTTAATTTTAAGAATATCATGTAAATCAGGATTACCTTCTGTAATCTTCTCCCCAGCCTCAACAAAATCTCCTTCCTGCACAGTAATATGTTTTCCCTTGGGAATAATATACTCTTTGGGGTCACCAGCCTCTGGGGTAATAATAACTTTTCTCTTACCCTTTTGATCTGGCCCAAAGGAAACATATCCATCTACTTCAGAAATAATTGCCAAATCTTTGGGTTTTCTTACCTCAAAAAGTTCAGCAACTCGAGGTAAACCACCTACAATATCTTTGGTCTTGGAACTTTCTCTAGGCTTACGAGCAATAACATCACCAGGCTGAACTTCATCACCCTCTCTTACCATCAAAATAGAACCCACCGGCAGGACAAATACAGCCTCCATACTGGAACCTGGACGTTTTTTGGGATTACCCTCTTCATCACATACTGAGATACTAGGTTTGTAGTTAGTGGAACGATACTCAATAATGGTCTGAGTGGCTTTTTTGGTGGTTTCATCCACTTTTTCCTGATAAGTTTTACCTTCTATAATATCAGAAAGTCTTACAAAACCACCCACATCAGTAATAAAGGGCTCATTAAAGGGATCCCACTCGGCCAAGATCTGGCCTTTTTTGACCTCTTCACCCTCTTTGACCAGAAGTTTAGCACCTGTGGGTAAGAAATATTTCTCCCTTTCTCTTCCCTGCTCATCCACAATCTTTAATTGTCCACTTTTACCCAAGACCATGAGTTCTCCATTACGATTAGCCACCGTACGCACTCGAGAAAAGACTACCTTACCCTTATTTTGAGCAGATATACTGGATTGCTCAATTTCCTTAGAGGCAGTTCCACCAATATGGAAGGTTCTCATGGTAAGCTGAGTACCAGGCTCACCAATAGACTGGGCAGCAATGAAACCCACAGCTTCTCCCACATTTACCAGATGTCCTCTAGCTAAATCTCGTCCATAACAAAGAGCACAGACACCAAATCTCGTTTTACAGGTGAGGGCTGAACGAATGGTCACAGAATTAATCCCAGCTTCATCAATGAGTTTAGCCTTTTCTTCATCAATAAGACCATTGGCTGGAACAATTACTTCTCCAGTCTCTGGATGCAACACATCATACATGGCAATACGGCCTAAAATGCGCTCACTCAAACGCTCACTAATCTCACCACCTTTTACCAGATGAGTAATCTCCAGCCCATCCACAGTTCCACAGTCATGCTCTGTGACTACTACATCCTGCACTACATCCACCAACCTACGAGTAAGATAACCAGAGTTGGCAGTCTTTAGCGCTGTATCAGCCAGACCTTTTCTAGCACCGTGGGTAGAAGTAAAGTACTGCAACACCGTAAGACCTTCTCTAAAACAAGCGGTAATAGGAGTCTCAATAATTTCACCAGAAGGCTTGGCCATAAGACCACGCATACTGGCTAACTGTCTCATCTGGTCCTTATTACCTCTAGCTCCAGAGTTGGCCATCATAAAAATGGGGTTAAGGCTGATGTTTTCTTCTTCCCTTCCCGTCTTAGGATCTCTTCTAATTTCAGTAGATAACCCTCTCATCATTTCATTAGCTACATCCTGAGTAGCCTTTGTCCAAACATCAACCACCTTGTTGTACTTCTCCGTACGGGTAATAATACCATCTCTGTACTGGGCTTCAATCTCTTGCACAGCCTTTTGCGCTTCAGCCAAAATTTCTTCCTTTCTCTCTGGAATCTTTAAATCCTTGAGTCCAATAGTAACTCCAGCTCTGGTAGCATATTCAAAACCGAGATTTTTTAGTCTATCGCAAAGCAAGACTGTAGCTTTGGTCCCAGCAAGTCTATAGGTCTCACCAACTAAACGAGCAATATTCTTTTTACCCAGCAAACAATTAACCAGTTCAAAAGGAACCTTCTCGGGCAAAAGTTCATTGACAAGAATCCTGCCAGGAGTGGTATTAAAAAGCTTACCACCAATTCTTACCTTGATTCTGGCATGTAAACTAACACACCCAGCATCTAAAGCAGAAATCACTTCTTCTGGAGAAGAAAAGATTTTACCCTCTCCTTGCTCAAAGGAACGCTCCACAGTAAGATAGTAAAGACCCAAAACAATATCCTGAGTAGGTACAATAATAGGAGAACCATTGGCAGGAGAAAGAATATTATTGGTAGACATAATCAGGACACGACACTCTATCTGAGCTTCAATGGAAAGAGGTACGTGCACAGCCATCTGGTCTCCATCAAAGTCTGCATTATAAGCTGTACAAACCAGAGGATGAAGCTGAATGGCCTTACCTTCTACCAAAATGGGTTCAAAAGCCTGAATACCCAAACGGTGTAAGGTTGGAGCACGGTTTAGCAGTACAGGATATTCTTTAACCACTTCTTCTAAAACTTCCCACACCACCACATCCTGGCGCTCCACCATTTTCTTAGCACTCTTAATTGTTGTGGCATATCCCTTTTCTTCCAGCTTGGCATATACAAAGGGCTTAAAGAGCTCCAGGGCCATAATCTTGGGTAAACCACATTGATGTAATTTCAGTTTGGGGCCAACAACAATTACCGAACGACCAGAGTAATCTACACGCTTACCCAATAAGTTTTGTCTAAAACGCCCCTGTTTGCCCTTAATCATATCACTTAAAGACTTTAATGGCCTGCCATTGGTACCTGTAATAGCTCTTCCTCGACGGCCATTATCAAAAAGTGCATCCACTGCTTCCTGCAGCATTCTCTTCTCATTGCGAATAATAATATCTGGAGCACCCAATTCCAACAATCTACGCAAACGATTGTTACGATTAATTACCCTGCGATAAAGATCGTTTAAATCTGAAGTAGCAAACCTTCCACCCTCTAAAGGAACTAAAGGACGCAGTTCAGGAGGAATTACAGGCAAAACTTCTAAAATCATCCACTCTGGTCTATTGCCAGACTCTAAAAAGGCCTCTACGATCTTTAACTGTTTTGCAATTTTTTTCTTTTTAGTCTGTGAACCCGTATCACCTGCTTCTTGCCTTAATTCCTCACGCATCTTTTCCAAATCTAGCTCTTCCAGCAGATACTTAATAGCTTCTGCACCTATACCAACCTTAACTGCTTCATCTCCATAATGTTCCAATACCTGCCAGTACTGCTCTTCAGAAAGAAGTTGTTTTTTCTTTAAATTACTGGGACCTGGGTCTAAAACAATATAATTGTCAAAGTATATAACCTTTTCCAACTCAGCCATGGTCAAGTCTAAAAGTGTGCCAATCTTCGAAGGCAAACTTTTCACAAACCAGATGTGAGCAACAGGTGCAGCTAACTCTATGTGTCCCATCCTCTCTCGTCTAACCTTCGAGGCAATAACTTCTACACCACACTTCTCACAGACAATACCTCTGTGCTTCATGCGTTTATATTTTCCGCAATTACACTCATAGTCCTTTACAGGGCCAAAAATCTTAGCACAAAAAAGACCATCTCTTTCTGGTTTGAAAGTACGATAGTTGATAGTTTCTGGCTTTTTTACTTCACCATAAGACCATTCTCGAATCTTTTCTGGAGAAGCTATCTTTATTTTAATCCCCTTTAAATCCTGGCTGGCTATTGTGGTATCTTCTTCCAAACCAACTTGGGAAAAAAGATCATCTAATGTCATATGCTATCCCTCTTTGGGTGGTTTTAGTTATATTTCTTTTTACTTTTTTTCCTTTTTCATCCAAAATAAGCTGGATATCCAGCCCCAAAGCTCTAAGCTCTTTGACCAAAACATTAAAAGATTCTGGTAAGCCACTTTCCAAGAAATTGTCGTTCTTAACAATCTTTTCGTACATCTTTACTCTACCGGTCACATCATCAGATTTTACAGTCAGAAACTCCTGCAATAAATAAGCAGCACCATAAGCTTCTATGGCCCAGACTTCCATTTCTCCTAGTCTCTGGCCACCAAATTGAGCCTTACCACCTAGGGGTTGCTGAGTAACCAGAGAGTAGGGTCCTGTGGAACGGGCATGAATCTTTTCATCCACCAAGTGGTGAAGTTTTAACATATACATATACCCAACTGTAATTCTATTGGCAAAAGGTTCACCAGTTCTGCCATCGTAAAGCACAGCCTTTCCATCTTCGCTAAGCCCAGCTTTTTCAAACCAACCCCAGAGCTCGTCTTCTTTAGCCCCATCAAAAACCGGACACTTACAAACAATTCCGTCCTTTAAGTTTCGTACTGCTTCTACCAGTTCTTCATCCGAAAGCTCATCCACTAATTTGTCTATTTCCTCAGAAGCAAAAACTTCTTTTACCTCTTGCCTCAATACTTTTAAATCCACTCGCTCCTCAACCATTTTGGCCAGTTGCTCTCCTAACTCCTTAGCTGCCCAGCCCAAATGGGTTTCCATAATCTGTCCAATATTCATACGAGAAGGTACGCCTAGAGGATTCAAGACAATATCTACAGGTGTACCATCAGCAAAAAAAGGCATATCTTCCACTGGCAGGATACAGGAAACAACACCCTTGTTTCCGTGTTTACCAGCCATCTTGTCACCAACACTTAACTTTCTCTTTACAGCAATATAAACCTTTACCATTTTTAAAACACCAGGTGGCAAGTCATCACCTTCTGTAACCTTAGCTCGCTTCTGTTCGTAAATATTTTTAATAAAGCGCACCTGGTTGTCATAGGCATTTAAAAGATCTTTTACCTCTTCGTTAATCTCTTTACTGCTGAAAACTCCATTTAATTTTTTAAGAGGAATCTTTTCCAAAACTTCAAAACTAAGGGGTTTATTGGCTTCAGCTAAAACCTCATTTTTTCTGGTCCCCTTTATAGAAACAGCCAAGTTTTTGCCTTTAACAATCTCCCAGATTCTCTCTCTCATCTGGGCAGTCAAAGCTTTTATGTGCTTGGCTTCTCTGTCATCAAGCTTTCTTAGTTGTTCGGCTTCAATAATTTTGGAACGCTCGTCCTTTTCTCCAGAACGACGATTAAACACCCGAACATTAATAACCGTTCCCTCAATTCCTGGTGGAACCTTTAGAGAAGTATTTTTTACATCCCTGGCCTTGTCTCCAAAAATGGCTCTAAGTAACCTCTCTTCTGGTGTAAGTTGCGTTTCACCTTTAGGAGTAATCTTACCTACCAAGATGTCATCAGGTTTTACATAAGCTCCAATCCTGATAATTCCACTTTCGTCCAGGTTTTTAAGCATATCTTCGCTTACATTGGGGATATCTCGGGTAATCTCCTCAGGTCCCAACTTGGTATCTCGAGCAATCACCTCAAATTCTTCAATATGCACAGAAGTATAGACATCTTCTTTAACCACTCGTTCAGAAATCAAAATGGAGTCTTCGTAGTTATAGCCACACCAGGGCATAAAAGCTACTAACAGGTTTTTACCCAGAGCTAATTCTCCATCCAAAATAGCAGGCCCATCAGCCAAGACATCTCCCTTTTTCACCTTTTGCCCGGGTAAAACCCGTGGACGCTGAGTAAAACAACTATTCTGATTGGATTTATGGAATTTTTGTAGTTCATAATTAACAGTACCAGAGGTTTCAGGATATAAACTTAGGTCATTATAAGAAACCACTACTCTTTCCGCATCCACATATCTAACCACTCCATCACCTTCGGCCAACAAACACATCCCAGAATCTCTGGCCACAATGTCTTCCATTCCTGTGCCCACCAAGGGCAATTCTGGCTTTAACAAAGGTACAGCCTGGCGTTGCATGTTGGATCCCATCAAAGCACGGTTAGCGTCGTCGTGTTCCAAGAAAGGAATCAAAGAAGAAGATACGGAAACAATCTGACTGGGAGAGATGTCCATTAAGGTTACTTCCTCAGGCTTAACCATTGCAAATTCACCGTCCACACGCGCTGAAACCAAGTCATTAATAAAATAACCTTTTTCATCAGTAGGAGCATTGGCCTGAGCAATAACTTCACCTTTTTCTGCAAAGGCATCTAAATACTTAATCTCTTCCGTGACTCTTCCCTCCTTAACCACTTTATAAGGAGTTTCAATAAAACCAAATTCATTTACTCTGGCGTGAGTAGTTAAGGAAACAATAAGACCAATATTAGGACCTTCAGGTGTTTCAATGGGGCAAATACGACCGTAGTGACTGGGATGTACGTCACGCACCTCAAAACCTGCTCTATCCCTACTAAGACCACCAGGACCTAGAGCAGACAGCCTGCGCTTATGGGTAATTTCTGAAAGAGGATTGGTCTGATCCATAAACTGAGAAAGCTGAGAAGTGCCAAAAAACTCCTTTAATACTGCTGATACAGGTTTGGGATTAATGAGGTCATGGGGCATCAAGGTGGCTACTTCTTGCAAGCTCATTCTCTCTTTTATTGCCCTTTCCATGCGTACCAGTCCTATCCTGAACTGATTTTCCACCAGTTCTCCCACAGGTCTTACTCTTCTATTGCCCAGGTGATCTATATCATCTCCAGGAGCATGGGTATCTTTTAAAGTTAGAAGATGTTTAATTACCCTTAAAATGTCTTCATTGGAAAGGGTACGGTAATCCAAAGGTAAGTCCAGTCCCAATCTGGTATTTAATTTATATCTACCTACAGGAGAAAGGTCGTAATAATCAGGATTACGAAATAAATTGTCAAAAAAAGTAGCTGCTATTTCTGGAGTAGGAGGAGCACTGGGGCGCAATTTTTTGTATATCTCAATCTGGGCGTCCAGAGGGTCTTCCACTTTATCTAACATCAAGGTATCACGAATGGAAGAAGATACTTCTAATCCAGAAGTATAAAGAACTTTTACTTCCTTAATGCCAAGTTCAAAAATCTTTTCTACCAAATCATATTCTAAGGCATCTCCACAGGAAGCCAATACTTCTCCGGTTTCAGAATCTATTAAGTCACTGGCTAAATATTGATTATTTAAGAGGTTTAAATCCAGTTCTATTCTATCTATTCCACTGGCAATAATTTGTTTCCAAGCTCTTTTGGTAATGGGTCGTCCTTGCTGAACAATAACCTTTCCTTCTCTATCTACAATATCAGTAACAGCCAGTTCTTTTCTATATTTGTTTTTATCTAAGACTCTAAAGACCTTACCGTCTTCAAAAATAAGGGTTTCCTTGTCATAAAAATAATCTAAAATTTCCTGCCTAGAAAGCCCCAAGGCTTTAAGCAGTAAAGTGGCAGGCATTTTACGCCTACGGTCAATGCGCACATACAAAATATCCTTGTGGTCAAACTCAAAGTCCAGCCAAGAACCACGCATGGGAATAATTCTAGAGCTATAAAGCACTTTACCACTGGAATGTCCTTTACCACTATCGTGTTCAAAAATAACTCCAGGAGAACGTTGAAGTTGATTAACAATAACCCTTTCTGTACCATTAATAATAAAGGTAGCTCTGGGAGTCATTAAGGGCACTGTACCAAAATAAATATCTTGCTCTTTTATATCTCTAATGGTTCTGGCTTCTGTCTCTTCATCTACATCATAAACCACCAATCTTACCTTAATGCGTAAAGGCGCTTCATAGGTAAGACCTTTGGCAATGCATTCATCAACATCATATTTAGGCTTGCCCAATTCATAACTAATAAACTCTAAGGTAGCGGTTTTATTAAAATCCTCTATGGGAAAAACTGAGCGAAAAACAGCCTCTAGCCCCTTTTCTTCTCTGGCTTCTGGAGGAACATCTGCTTGTAAAAAATCCTTATAAGAGTTAAGCTGTAAGGAGAGAAGATGGGGTACAGGAAGATCACATTTAATTCTTCCAAACTTTTTTACCAATCGGACCATTTTTGCCTCGCATATATTTTTTATTTAGGAAGGTTAGTTAAAAAAGAAACTAAACAAAGATAAAAAAATAAAAAGGTTTAGAGAGCGCAAAACACCTCTTGCGCTCTCTAAACAAAAAATAAAAAAGTTAACAACTAATTATTTGTTTATTTAATTTCAACAACTGCACCAGCTTCTTCAAGCTGTTTCTTAGCTTCTTCTGCTTCTGCCTTGGATACACCCTCTTTAATTACAGAAGGAAGCTCATCTACTTTGGCCTTGGCTTCTTTTAATCCGAGATTGGTCAAGGCACGTACTACTTTAATAACACCAATCTTATTGCCCCCAGCTTCTTTTAAGATTACATCAAACTCAGTCTTTTCTTCAGCAGCTTCTTCTCCACCAGCAACAGCGCCAGGCATAGCAGCTACAGCAGCTACAGGAGCAGCAGCACTTACTCCAAACTTTTCTTCCAGTTCCTTGATAAATTCAGCCAATTCCAATACAGTCATATTGGAAATAAATTCAACAACTTGTTCTTTAGTAATTTCAGCCATTATTTATGTCCTCCTTAAGTTTTTTTTGGCTTTGGCTCTTAACCTTCCTGCTCCTTCTTGTCTTTAATGGCATTTAATGCATACAAGAAATTTCTGAGCAAGTTGGCAAAAAGCGAGACAAAATTTCCAGGCACAGCCTGCATTGTTCCAAGAAGTTTGGCCAGTAATTGTTCTTTGCTGGGAAGCTCTGAAAGGGCCTTTAAAGATTCTCCCTCCAAAAGCTTTCCTTCCAAAGAAGCAATCCTAGCTTCAAATTTCTTGTTCTTTTTGGCATAATCCATTATCACCTTAGCGGCCACCACTGGATCGTCAAAACCAAAGACTACAGCACAATTTTCCTTGAACTTAGGGGCCAATACTTTGTGCTGAGTCTGTTCAAAAGCAATGCGAGCTAAAGTATTTTTAACTACCTTATAGCCCACATTTTGCTCTCTTAACATGACTCTGAGTTGAGTCATTTCTTCCACAGTGAGGCCTTTAAAATCAGTGATAATGGCTATAGCACTCTTTTCCGCACGCTCTCGGATTTCTTCAATAATCTTTGCCTTTTCTTCTCTCTTCACTGCACCACCTCTTCCTTTTGAGCCAAAGCGGTCTCGACAGGATATTAAGGAGTATTTAACTCCACCTGTGGTCTTTGACTCTTATTTTTACTTAAGGATAGCTCCTTAAGCTTATTCCATAAAAGTTCTAATTGTAGCAGGATCCACTTTAATTCCAGGCCCCATGGTGGTGGAAACTGCCATCCCTCTAAAGTATACTCCCTTAGCTGAAGCAGGCTTAAGTCTAAGTAAGGTGTCTAAAAGGGCTTTAATGTTTTCAACAATCTTTTCCGCCCCAAAGGAGACTTTGCCCACTCCCACATGGACAATACCAGCTTTATCTACCTTAAATTCTACTCTACCAGCCTTCAGTTCCTTTACTGCCTGAGCAACATCAAAAGTAACTGTACCAGTCTTGGCATTGGGCATAAGCCCTCTTGGACCTAAAATACGACCAATTTTACCCACAACTCCCATCATATCAGGAGTGGCCACAACCTTCTCAAATTCTAACCACCCTTCTTTAATTTTCTCGACCAAATCTTCTCCACCAACATAATCTGCACCAGCTTCCTTGGCTTCCATTTCCTTTTCACCCTTACAAAAAACCAAAACTCTTACCTGCTTTCCTGTTCCGTGAGGTAAACTAACTGCACCTCTAACCATTTGATCAGAATATTTAGGGTTTACTCCTAAACGTACAGCTACATCTACGGTCTCATCGAAATTGGCATAAGCTGTTTCCAAAGCCAGTTTAACTGCTTCCTCAGGAGTATATCTTTTGGTCGTATCAACCTTTTTCTTTGCTTCTATGTATTTCTTTCCTCTCTTGGGCATGGCTTCTTCATCCTCTTAAAAATTTATTTTACAACTTCTATTCCCATACTTCTTGCGGTCCCCATAATAGTCCGCACAGCAGCATCCATATCTTTAGCAGTAAGATCTGGCATTTTTAGTTTGGCGATCTCCTCTACCTGAGCCATAGTAACCTTTCCTACTTTATTCTTATTGGGCTCGCCAGAACCTTTATCAATCTTAGCTGCCTTCATCAGTAAAACAGAAGCAGGAGGAGTTTTAGTAATAAAAGTAAAGGATCTATCCTGATAAACAGTGATAATAACAGGGATAATCATTCCCTTCTGATCTTGAGTCTTAGCATTAAAGGCTTTACAAAACTCCATTATGTTTACCCCGTGCTGACCCAAAGCAGGTCCAACAGGAGGAGATGGATTGGCAGCACCAGCAGGAATTTGAAGTTTAATTTTTGCCATTACTTTCTTGGCCATAGCTTCTTACCTCATTATCAACTTTTTGTAACTTGAACAAAATCCAACTCTACAGGAGTTGGTCTTCCAAAAATGGAAACTATTACTTTTAATTTTCCTTTGTCGTAGTTTACGTCTTCTACAACTCCATTAAAACTGGCAAAAGGCCCATCAATAACTCTAACCTCATCCCCCTTTTCAAAGTGGAACTTGGGTCTAGGCTGTTCTTGTCTCTGTTCTACGGTTTGAATGATACGCTTAGCTTCAGCATCACTTAAAGGAATAGGCCTTGTCTTGCTTCCTACAAATCCAGTTACTCTAGGAATAGACTGAACCATATACCAGGATTCATCATTAAATATCATCTTTACCAAGACATAGCCTGGAAAAAATTTACGAGTAGAGGTCTTTTTCTGACCTCTTACCAATTCAATCACCTTTTCTGTGGGCACAAGCACATCTTTGATATATCCCTTGTCCTGGCCAGTGCGCATCATCTCCTTAATAGTTTGCTCTACCCTTTGCTCATAGCCAGAATAAGTATGGACTATATACCATCTTGCTTTTGCTTCTTCCATGTGCCCTAATACATCCTTAAGATAAAATAAGTTCTACAACTTTTGCCAAGGTCACATCCACTAAACTTAAGAAAAGAGAGAGAACTACCACCAATATCACAACTGCTAAAGTTGTGACCATCGTTTCTTTTTGAGTAGGCCAAACTACTTTTTTTAACTCTCCCTGAGCCTGTTCCCAAAACTCTTTAACCTTGGCAACTGCAACCTGAACACTACCTTGTTCTTCTATTTTTTTTGCCTTTTTCTGGGCCATTTTCTTCTCTCAACAAAAAATGGCAGGCCAGGAGGGATTCGAACCCCCAACACCCGGATTTGGAGTCCGGTGCTCTAGCCGTTAGAGCTACTGGCCTGCACTTTTAAACACACCCTACTTGCTTTCCTTGTGCAGGGTGTGTTTTTTACAATGTGGACAAAACTTTTTTAACTCTAACTTACTAGGATTATTCTTTTTATTCTTTGTAGTAGAGTAATTCCGCCTTTTACAATCTGTGCAGGCTAACAATATATTTATACGCATGATGTTTATCCTACTCCAAGATTTCAGTAACTACACCAGCACCTACTGTTCTTCCACCTTCTCTTATCGCAAACCTTAATCCCTTTTCCATCGCTACAGGTGCTATCAACTCTACCTCAAAAGTTGTATTGTCCCCTGGCATTACCATCTCTACTCCCTCTGCCAAAGTAACTACACCTGTAACGTCCGTTGTCCTAAAATAAAACTGAGGCCTGTATCCACTGAAAAATGGAGTATGCCTTCCCCCCTCTTCCTTGGTCAATACGTATACCTCAGCCTTAAACTTCCTATGAGGAGTAATACTTCCTGGCGCTGCCAATACCTGACCACGCTCTACTTCATCCCTCTTAATTCCTCTTAACAATACTCCTACATTATCTCCTGCCTGACCCTGGTCCAATACCTTCCTGAACATCTCCACGCCAGTACATACTGTCTTCTGGGTCTCCCTAAAACCTACTATCTCTACCTCATCTCCTACCTTGATGATCCCTCTCTCTACCCTTCCTGTTACTACTGTACCACGTCCAGAAATGCTAAATACATCCTCTATAGGCATCAAAAAGGGCTTGTCTATATCCCTCTGCGGCTCAGGTATATACTCATCACAGGCTGCCATAAGCTCCAATATGGGCTTCGCCGCCTCATCATCTGCACTCTCTACCTCCAAAGCCTTTAACGCACTTCCCTTAATCACTGGTACATCATCCCCAGGAACCCCATACTTGCTCAGCAATTCCCTTACCTCTAACTCTACCAACTCCAACAACTCAGGATCATCTACCATGTCTACCTTGTTCAAAAATACTACCAAATAAGGTACTCCTACCTGCCTGGCCAACAAAATATGCTCCCTGGTCTGTGGCATGGGACCATCTGTTGCTGCTACCACCAAAATGGCTCCGTCCATCTGCGCAGCACCTGTAATCATGTTCTTAATATAGTCAGCGTGACCAGGACAGTCCACATGCGCATAGTGTCTCTTATCTGTCTCATACTCCACATGTGCTGTGGCTATCGTAATTCCACGCTCCCTCTCCTCCGGTGCCTTGTCTATCTCATCAAAAGGAATATACTCTGCCTCTCCCTTCAATGCCAACACCTTCGTAATCGCCGCTGTCAACGTAGTCTTACCATGGTCAATATGACCTATCGTACCAATATTTACATGCGGCTTCTTCCGCTCAAATTTCGCCTTGCCCATTACCTATACCCCCTGTTAAAAAATTTTAATTAATATATGAATAAACCCAAACTTGTAGGCAGGAAAACCTGGAGCCCACGACCGGACTTGAACCGGTGACCTCTTCCTTACCAAGGAAGTGCTCCACCGACTGAGCTACGTGGGCCTACTGGCTTGACTTTTTTTTTGGAGCGGGAAACGGGACTCGAACCCGCAACCCTCAGCTTGGAAGGCTGATGCTCTAGCCAATTGAGCTATTCCCGCTACTAAAAAATAGGAGTAGTCAAGCAACAGGATTCCCTGTCTCCTACTCTTAAAAATTAAAATTTCCTGGTGGAGGGGGGAGGATTCGAACCTCCGAAGGCTTACGCCGACAGATTTACAGTCTGTTCCCTTTGGCCACTCGGGAACCCCTCCACTTGAAAGAGCTAAATCTTAAGCCCTTTAATCAACATTGTCAACTGGAGCTGGCGATGGGACTCGAACCCGCAACCTGCTGATTACAAGTCAGCTGCTCTACCAATTGAGCTACGCCAGCTCAACGGAAGAAGGGTAATTAGCCCCTTCTAAAAAAAATGGCAAGTATTTTTTTTCTCTTTTTCAAATTCTTTTTAACCATGGCTAGAAGAAATGGTTTCCAGGCTATTTTGGGCCTTTTCTTCAACAATTTTAGCAAGTTCCAGCAGGGCCTTTTTGGCAAAAGAATCCTCTTCTAAAAGCACCACTGGCTTGCCCAAATCCCCGGCCACCACAGTGGTTGGATCCAGAGGTATGGCTCCTAAGAAATCCAGACCTAATTTTTGGGCCAATTCCCTACCCCCGCCTTTTTTAAATAAAGGCACTTCCTTCTGACAATGGGGACAGATAAGCCCACTCATATTTTCCACTATACCCAGGATATTGGCCTTGGCGTACTGCAAAAAGTTAATAGCCTTGCGCACGTCAGCCAGAGAAACTTCTTGAGGAGTAGTAACCACCACACACAAAGCATCAGGGATGGTTTTTAAAACAGTCATGGGCTCATCTCCAGTACCTGGAGGAGAATCAATCACCAAAAAATCCAGCTCTCCCCAATCCACATCAGAGACAAACTGTCTAATGGCTGAAGTTTTCATGGGGCCACGCCACAGCACAGCTTGATCAGGGTCCTTTAACAAGCATTCCATGGAAACCACAAAAAGATTGTCATTAAATTTCTTGGGCTTGATAATTTTTCCCTTTTCCACATCAAGCAAACCCTTAAGCCCTAAAAGATGAGGGACACTTGGGCCGTGTATGTCCACATCCAAAAGCCCCACTTTATGTCCTCTACTGGCCAGGGCTGCAGCCAGGTTGGTGGCAATGGAGCTTTTGCCCACTCCACCTTTGCCACTCATAACAAAAATCTTATACTTTATTTTAGCCAGGGTAGAAGAAATAAGCTCATCTTGAATGGATTTGCCAAGATTATCCTTTTTACTTCCACAACTGCTGCATCCAGACATTCTAAACTCCTTATTTTAAGAATTTTACTATTCCAAAACCTAAGATTATTAACAAAACTGTCAAGGTAAGGACCAAGTCCAGCCTTTTTCCAGAAAAACTCTAGCCTGTTCCCCTTTCCAATAAATAAGAGCAGCGATCAAATAAAAGCGTAATCCCCTGCTTAAGGTAGAGACCAATAAAAAAAGTCCCAGGTTTAATTTAAAAGTACCAGCCGTTAAGGTACATAACTTATAAGGTACAGGAGTAAGGCCAGCTATACCTACGGCCAGGACTTGATACTTCTGGTAAAGGGTCTGCAAGTAAATGTATTTGTCCTCCAGGGAATACAGGGAAATAAGCCACTGCCCCAGAGTATCCATAAAAAAATAACCTAAAAAATACCCAACCAACCCGCCTAAAACAGAAGTAAGGAGAGTAAGATGGGCCAAAGAAAACACCTTTTCTCTTTCAGCCAGCCCCATGGGAATTAAAAGCAAATCTGGAGGAAGGGGGAAAAAATCGCTTCTGTAAAAGAAACCAGAATTAAAGTTTTTTTTGCTCCCTTGCTTTCAGCAATATGCCAAAATCTTTGCCAAAATTTTTCTTTAAACATGCCTACCAACCATACTTTCCTACCAGGTCCACAAACATAACTTTGCCTAAATTCTCTTTTTTTAATGTTCCTTCTGTTTTGGTAATCTTTAGCAATTCTTGATTGCGCTTGTTTTCACCCACAGGAATAACCAAAATCCCGGGGTCAGCCAGTTGTTCCAGCAAAGGTTCAGGCACCAGGGGAGCTCCAGCAGTAACAATGATTCGCTCAAAGGGCGCATTTTCAGGCCAGCCCAAAGTACCATCATCTAGCTTTACCTTTACATTATAATAACCCAGTGTTCTTAAGCGCTTGCTCACCTGTAAATACAAATTTTTAATTCTTTCTACTGTATAAACCTTCATACCCATCTCAGCCAAAACTGCAGCTTGATAGCCAGAACCTGTGCCAATTTCAAGCACACTAAGGCCAGGTTCAGGCTCCAAAAGTTCAGACATTAAAGCTACAATATAAGGTTGAGAAATGGTTTGCCCATAGCCAATGGGTAAAGGATGGTCATTATAGGCCTGGACCTGCAGAGCTTCATCCACAAAAAGATGCCTGGGGACCTTGCGCATGGCTTGTAACACAAGGGGATTTTTTATTCCCCTGGCCTCTATTTGCTCTTTGACCATTTTTTCTCGCAAACGCCGAAAGTCACTAACTGCCATTAAACCTAGCTCCTTACAAAATCTAACTATCTTTTTGGTTTTAAAAAACAAAAAGAGCGTTTTCCTTGAATGGTTTCTTCTAAGTACCTGGCCCCTCTAAAAAAAGCCCATTTTAAAGGATAAAAATCCCTTACCCATAAAAGAGAAAAACCACCTTTCTCCAATACAGGGCAAACCGAAGTTCCTTTATTTCTTCTGCAAGTAATTGCAAGTAAATATCTCTTATGTTTCCCTTATTAGAGGCCAGAGAAAAGGCTGAAGCCAACAAAAAAGCACTTTGCTGGGCATAATAAATGCCTTCTCCCAAAAGGGGGTCAGCCAGTCCAGCCGCATCTCCTAGTAAAAAACAATTGTCATAGGCAGGACTTTTTTCAAAATCTCCATAAGGCAAAAAATGGGCATAAACCTTTTGGGCTTTGGTTTTGACAAAAGAGAGGCAAAACTCATCCAAAATCCCCTTTAACCTTTTCCCATCCTTAACCTTGTTGGAACCAATACCCAGACAAAAACCTTTGGCATGAGGAAAGGCCCAAATATAGCCAGAAGGAACATAGCCAAAAAAAATACTGGGGAAATGGGGCAAATTAACCTCTGAAGACTTAAAAAAGGTCTCTAAAGCCAGGGCTTGCTCTTTATTGTGCGGAGGTCTTACTATCTTTTTCTGGGCTAAAAAACGCCTGAGCACGCTATTTACTCCATCTGCTCCCACAATAAGGCCAGGAGAAAGTATCTCTCCATTGGTCAAATAAATTTTACCCTCTTTAACCTTTACTACTCTTTCCCTGAGAACCTTACCTCCTGCTTTTTGAAATTGCTCATACCAAAAAAAGTCATATTTTTTTCTATCTACAATGCGAAAGGGTCGCTCCAATTTTCCCTGCCAGAAAATTCCCTGCCTATTACCCACTCCATAGGAAGTAGATTTAAACACAATAACCTTTTTTTCTTCCAGATAGCTTACACTTCCAGGAAATATCCGTTCCAGAAGTTGCGCGGTTTTGTCTGTAATCAGGCCAGCACAGAGCTTTTCCCTGGGAAAAGCTTTATAATCAATGCCTAAAACTTTATAACCTTTTTGGGCCAAAAGATACCCCAGCGTACTTCCTGCTGGACCCAGACCAATAATTGCCACATCCAAATTTTTCATTTCCTTCCTCTTGTCTTTTTACTGTCTTTAATCTATCATCTTTAAGAAAGCAAAGGAGTAAATTATGTTAACTGTAGCAGAACTCATGACCAAAGAAGTTTTTACTTTAAAAAAAGAAGATACCCTGGCTGCAGCTAAATCTCTTATGCAACTGGCAAGAATTCGCCATATTCCCATAGTAGATGCAAAAAACAATTTTATAGGCCTGGTAACCCACAGGGACATCTTAGCTGCCACTATTTCCAAACTAGCTGAAATAGACGAAGAAACCCAACAAGAACTGGATGCCAGTATTCCGGTATGTGAAATTATGCGCACTGATGTGCTTACTGTTTCTACTAAAATCCCCCTAAAAGAAGCAGCATCCTTACTTCTAAAACACAAATACGGCTGTTTACCTGTAGTAGAAGGTGGCAAACTGGTGGGTATTTTAACTGAAGCAGACTTTCTTTCTCTGACCATAAGTCTCTTGGAAGCCCTGGAAAAGGAGACAGATTTTGCCTAGTTTACCTGTAGGGACCCTGGTAAATGGCCTTACAGTCATCCTGGGCAGTTTAATTGGAATTTTTCTGAAAAATAGAATTCCTCCCCAGGTTCAACGCACTGTTTTTCAAGCCATTGGTCTGTGCACCCTTCTTATAGGAATTCAGATGGCTTTAAAAGTAGAAAATGTGCTCCTCTTAATTTTTTCTCTTTTAGGCGGAGCCATAGTGGGAGAAAGTCTTAATCTGGAAGCAAAGTTGGTGGCTTTAAGTGAAAAGTTAAAGAAAAAAGTTAATTCTTCTTCCTCTACCTTTACTCAGGGACTTTTAACTGCTTTTTTGATTTTTTGTGTAGGCTCCCTTACCATTTTGGGAGCCTTTGATGAAGGTTTACGCCAGGACCCTACCCTTATGTTTACCAAAGCCACTCTGGATGGCTTTACTTCCATTGCCCTTAGTGCTTCTTATGGAATAGGTGTACTGTTTTCTGTAATTCCCCTTTTAATCTATCAGCTAAGTCTAACCTTTTTAGCCAACTCCTTACAGACTTATTTTACTCCCCTACTTATAAATCAACTAACCGGTGTAGGAGGAGTGCTTATTTTGGGGCTGGGCATTTCTCTTCTCGAACTAAAAAAACTTCCCATTACCAACTTACTTCCCTCTCTTCTCTTCGTACTCTTATTAAAATCCTTTCTGTAGATTACTTTTCCTTCAGGATTACTTCCTGCAAAGTTCTTTTGGGTACATGATGCACATCCTGTTCATCTCGAAAGTACTTTATATCCCCTCTAACCAGGCCTTCTTCCAGGACCACCTTTTCTTTAGGATAACCCAGGGCCAAAACTAAAAACAACCTATAACCAGGCTCTATTTCCAGAATTTCTTCCAGTTTCTTTTTGTTTAAAGAACCAATTAAACATCCGCCAATCCCCTTTTCCCTGGCTGCCAAAAGTATGGTCTGAGCTGCAATACCCACATCCACTAAAGAAAATTCTTTTATCATTTCCTCTTCTTTAAGTAAAAAAGCTATATAGGCAGTGGGCCTTTCTTCTGGCTTGGGTCCTTTAAATTCTGGCAAATAAGCAGCCCATCCCAAACAGGGAAAAATCTCCTCTCTTACCTTAGGGTCAGTTACTAAAATGTAACGCAAAGGCTGTTTATTACCTGCTGAAGCTGTCAGTCTGGCCAAGTTTACCAGTTCTCTTAACTCTTCCAGAGAGATGTCTTTTGGCTCAAAACGCCTAAAACTGCGTGTTGCTCTTACCAGTTCAAGCATGTTCATTTATCACTCCTCCTTTAAAATAGTTAATATTTCCAAATTGCTGGCCTCCCAGGCTGGATAAAGGCCTGCCACAAAACCCAGCATACAGGCTAAAAGAAAAGTCCCCCCCAGGCTCCAGGGAGCCAGGACCAGAGGATAAAACTTAAACGCCACGCCCAAAAGCACCAGCAAAACTACTAGTAAAATGCCCAAAAATCCTCCTACTGAACTTAAAAGAGAAGATTCCAGTAAAAATTGCACCAGAATATCTTTTTTCTGGCTCCACAAGCCCTTTTCAGGGCAATTTCTCGCTTTCTAGTCCTGACCAGAAGAATCATTATGGATAAAATTCCTATAGAGCCCACTCCAAAAGAAAGAAGGGAACTTATAAGCCCCAAAGTCTTCACCAGGTCTAGAGCTTGTTGTTGAAGCTTTTGTAAATCCTTGGCAGCCAGCAGGGAAAAGTCCTTTTCTTCCTGGGGCTGCAGTTTATGAAGCCTGGTTAATATCTTCTCCATTTCCTGTTTCACATAATCTTCAAAGGTAGAAGAGGAAAGGTTAAAATAAGCTCCAGAAATCCAATCCTGATTGCTAAGCCGACGCAAATAGGTACTAAGGGGCACAAAGACCTGCTCATCCTGGTCATTTCCAGCAATATCACTGCCCTTAGGGGCAAGCACTCCTACCACTTTTACAGGAGCTCTAAAAAAATACACCACCTTGCCCACAGGGTTTTGCTTTCCAAAGAGTCTGGAAGCAATTTTAGCTCCCAACACGCAAACCATTGCTTTTTCCTGCATATCCAGGTCAGTTAAAAATCTACCCTGAACTAAAGAAAGTTTTCGAACCTGCAAATAACCAGGCCATACCCCTAAAAGCTGGCAACTAACCTTATCTTTGGCATATTTAACAGGCATGGTCCTTCGGGCAAAAGGACTAAACCTAATCACCTGCGGGAAAAGAGAAGCTAAGTAAGTGACTTCTCTTAGTTTAAGGGTCTTTGCTTCTTTGCCCAACCTGGCTCCACCACTGGGTCTAAACCGTACCTGAGCATTGGTGAGTAACAAAAGGTTGTTCCCCAGCTTTTCCACTTCCTGCCTGGTCTTTTCCTGCATTATTAAGGTAGCCTGGTTTACCCCTGCCAGAGAAAAGCTGCCTAAAAAAATACCCAGCAAGGTCAATAAAGCCCTTAACTTAAACCTTCCCAGGGAATTCCACACTATTTTTAATAAAAAACCCAGTTCCACTATTTTAACTCCCAGAAATGAGCCTGTTTTTGAGCATAATTATACACATCCTTACGCCAGTGTTCGTATTCAGTAAGTAATTTAAGGGCAAAAGGCGTAAGTTGTAATTTCTTACTGCCTTTTTCTTTTATCAAAAGCTTTTCCCCCAAAGCCTCTTCACTGGCTTTAATTTTTCCCCAGGCTGCCCGATAAGACATCCCCAGTTCCTTGGCTGCCTTATGCAAGGAGCCCACTTCCTCAACTTTGGCCAACAATAAAGCCCTACCTGGCCCAAATACCACCTGCCCTTGTGCATTTTCCCACCACAGTCTCAGATGTAAAGTTGCTGATAGCATCCAAATTCTCCTCAAGTTGCCAAGTTTTCTTAAAAGGATTAAGTTCTATTTATTAAATTAAATCAAAATCCCAAGAAAAACAACCTGAAAATAGGAGAAAGGGAAATGCAAGCACTTTTACTGGTAGATATCCAAAATGATTTTTGCCCGGGCGGTGCCTTACCTGTACCCAGAGGAGATGAAGTTATACCTGTGGCCAATAAACTCCTGAATAAATTTTCTCTGGTCATAGCCACCCAGGACTGGCACCCGAAGGGGCATATAAGTTTTGCTTCTACCCATGGTAAAAAGATAGGAGAGATAATAGAAGTTGAGGGGATAAAGCAGATCCTCTGGCCAGATCACTGCGTACAAAATTCTTGGGGAGCAGATTTTCCAGCCAAACTAAACAGGGAAAAAATAGACTATATCGTCTATAAAGGCACTCATCCGAAGATAGACAGTTATAGTGGCTTTTTTGACAATGCCAGGCAGCAAAAGACCTCACTGGATAACTACCTGCAAGAAAAAAAGTCTCTGAGCTTTATGTCCTGGGATTGGCCACTGACTATTGTGTAAAGTTTACTGTTTTAGATGGTCTATCCCTGGGATATAAAGTTTATGTAGTGGTGGATGGTTGCAGAGGTGTAGACCTCAACCCAGGAGATGTACAAAAGGCCCTGGAAGAAATGCAAGGTAAGGGAGCCAGGCTAATTACAAGTGAGGAAATAAAATGAGCATCTTAAATCCAAGTACTTCTGGTTTTCTCTTTACAGACTTTTATCAACTCACCATGGCCCAAGTTTATTTTGAACATAATATCCAGGAAAAAAGAGCCCATTTTGACTATTTCTTCCGACACTATCCCCACTATGGTTCTCACCAGGCAGGCTATTGTGTTTTTGCCGGTTTAAAGACCTTTTTTGAATGGCTAAATAAGGCCAAACCCACCAGAGAAGATATTTCTTACCTGAAAAGTTTAAGGGGAAGAAATAAACAACCCTTATTTAGCTCTTCCTTTTTAAATTGGCTGGAAAAAGAGTGTGATTTTAGCAAATTACATATTGAGGCCATCCCTGAAGGAAGGGTAGTCCATCCCCAGGTACCTCTGGTCAGTATAAGCGGGCCTTTGGCCCTGGCTCAGATAGTAGAAACTCCTTTACTCAATCATTTAAACTACCAGACCCTCATTGCTACCAAGGCCTCCAGGATAAAAGAAGCAGCCAGAGGGCAAATGGTGATAGACTTTGGCATGCGCAGGGCCCATGGACTGGGAGCCAATGCGGGCACCAGAGGTGCTTTGATAGGAGGAGTGGATTTTAGCTCCAACATAGGCACTTCCAGGGCTTTAAACCTGCCTCCCAAAGGCACCCATGCCCACAGTCTGGTCCAGGCCTTTATGGCCATGGGTGGTTCAGAACTGGATGCCTTTCAGGCCTTTGCAGAAATTTTTCCCGATGACTGCGTACTCCTTATTGATACCATCAACACCCTAGAAAGTGGACTACCCAATGCCATTAAGGTTTTTCAGGACTTAAAGCAAAAAGGGCATACTCCTCTGGGCATCCGCATTGACTCTGGAGACCTGGCCTATTTGTCTGTCCAATGTTATCTGGAGTTAAAAAAAGCCGGGCTTCAAGAAGTATCCATCGTGCTTTCCAATCAGTTAGACGAACTGGTAATCCAGCAAATTTTAAATCAAATAGAACAAGAATGTAAGGAACATAGGCTGGATGCTGAAGAAGTTATATTTAAACTTGTCTTTGGCGTAGGCACGAGAATGCTCACCTCTGAAGGGCAACCCAGCCTGGATGGAGTGTACAAGCTCACTGGAATTTATCACCAGGAAAAATGGCAACCAGCCCTAAAAATATCCAACTCTCCAGCCAAAATTATCAATCCAGGACATAAAAAGACCTTCCGCCTTTACGATAAGAGAGATAAGGCCATGGTGGACCTCATCTGCCTGAAAGAGGAAGAACTATTTTCGCAAGAAGATATGCAAATCCATCATCCCACAGACCCCAATATCTCTAGAATAATTCACCAAAAAGAAGTGAAAAAAATCGAAGCCCTGCAAACCACCATTCAAACCCAGGGCAAAGTAGTCTATGAATTTCCAGAACTAAACACCATCAAACAAGTGCGTCAGCAGGACTTGCAAAACCTGGATAGTGGAGTAAAAAGGCTAATAAATCCACATATATATCATGTATCCTTAAGTCCCAAACTTTTTAAACTTAAAATGGATTTGTTAAAAAAATATCAACCTCCAAGACAAACCCTTGACAGAGAGCTGGGGTTTGAATAAAGAAGGTCTTCTCATTTGAGCGGGAGTAACTCAGTGGTAGAGTGCAACCTTGCCAAGGTTGAAGTCGCGGGTTCAAATCCCGTCTCCCGCTCCAAAAAAAGGCGGCATAGCCAAGTGGTAAGGCAGCGGTCTGCAAAACCGCCATTCTCCGGTTCAAATCCGGATGCCGCCTCCAGTTCTTTTAAAGGCCTGCCCATAAGCGGGAGTAACTCAGTGGTAGAGTGCAACCTTGCCAAGGTTGAAGTCGCGGGTTCAAATCCCGTCTCCCGCTCCATTCTTTATACTTTTTTATATTTCTCTTCCTCTCTCAAGGATAATCCGTATTTTTTACAATAAACAGTTAAGGATTTTAGCATGAAATATTCAGAAATGGATTTAGTTTCTTTACAATCTCTGGCTGAGCAAAAGTTTACTCTCTTTTTTGAACCTCTAAAGGTGGCTGATATAGAACTGCACATAGCTCAAATCAAAGATTTAGAGCAATACTTAGACAAGCTCGTAGAGAGTCAAGAGCAAATAAACCTACCCTATTGGGCCAAAATCTGGCCAGCTTCTTTACTTTTAAGCTACTTTTTACTTAAGTACTTGCCTGCAGAAGGCAAAGTTTTAGAAATAGGGGCAGGATTGGGTATATGTGGCCTTTTTTTAGCAGCCAAAGGCATGGAAGTAACCATTTCTGATGTGGAAGAAGATGCCCTTTTATTTGCTCAAATAAATATTCTCAAAAACAACCTGCAAAAAAAGGCCAGAGTTCAAAAGGTGGACTTTACCACTGCTGTTTTGCAGGAAAAATATGATTATATCATTGGTTCTGAGGTCTTGTACCTGGAAGACACCTACCGACCTTTGCTTAAATTTTTTCTAAAAAACTTAAAAAATAACTCTCAGAGTGAAGTAATTCTGGCCCAGAACTACACTCGCAAGGCCAAAAAATTCTTTTCTCTGGCCCAAAAGGAATTTCACATCCAGGAAAAGACCATTGGCTATAAAAGTCAGGATCCAGAAGACAAAGAAAAGTTTCTCTGTCAAATCTATAGAATGAGGGCTAAAAAACATGTTTAAACTAAATAGTTGTCCTAAAAAATACACTAAAGACTTAGACAAGGCCCTTTCTCCAGAGGAAACTGTAGCTAATATTAGCCAACTCCTCCAAAGACACGGGCAAGAAATCTTACTGGAACTAAAAAGAATTGATACAGGTAGGCTAGATATACCAGTATATTTAAGCCTCTGTGGAACCAAAGCCAGACAAATTATGCCCACCAGAAAACAGATGGGCAAGGGGGCTTCGCCTGTTCAAGCCCAGGCTTCTGCCCTAATGGAGCTGGTGGAACGCTTTAGTTATTTTAGCTTTGTCAACACTCCTGCTAATTTTCACCAGCTTACCTTTAGTGAGGCACAGAAAAAGTTCGGCTCTAAACTCATTCCCCTTAGAGAAATCCTATTCTCAGTCCAAGAAAACTTATCAGAAAAAGAAGGATTGGAAATTTTAGACCTGGTACGGTGGAAATTCTGCCTGGCCCTGGATGTACCTGAGGAAGAGGAAGTTTACCTACCCTTTGACTGGTTTAAAAAATTAAATGAATTTAACGGCTGTTCAGCTGGCAATACCTACGAAGAATCCCTGCTCCAAGGAGCCTGTGAACTCATAGAAAGACACGTCTGTGCTCTTATTGACCGTCAAAAACTAATTACTCCCACCATAGACCCTGCTTCCTTTAAGGACCCGGTTTTAAAAGAACTTTATGCCAAATTTCAAAGACAAAACATAAAAGTGTGGCTAAAGGACTTTTCTTTAGGTTTTCCTGCTCCTACTGTGGGAGCCCTGGCTTATGACCCTGTAACCTTTCCTCACTTAAGCGAAATTGTCTTTACTGCAGGAACTGCCTCCACACCCACCAAAGCTGCCATAAGAGCCCTTACGGAAATAGCTCAGCTGGCAGGTGATTTTGAAACCAACAGCAATTACGAGGCTTCTGGTCTTTCCAAGTTTAAGTCCCTGGAAGAAATAGACTGGATTATCCAGGGAGAAAAGGTAGACCTAAATAGTTTACCCACTTTGGAAGACCAGGATATCTATGTGGAATTAAAAAAGCTCTGTGAAAGGTTAAAGGAGCAGGGATATACTCTTTATAGCATAGATACTGCTCATCCAGACCTAAAAGTACCTACCAATTACAACATAATTCCTGGTTTTGAATTTCGCGAACGCACTCCTCACGCCAGCTTAGGACTTTTTGTGGGGCGCATTTTAGCAGAAGAAGAGCCTTTACAGGCAATAGAAAAAATAGAAACCCTGGCCGCCATTTATCCTCAAGGATATTTTATTCCCTTTTTTAAAGGCCTTATTCAACTCCGCTTGGAGAATTTAGAAAAGGCCCTCGAACTTTTTGAACAAAGCATTCCCTTACAACCAGACGCTGAAGAAAAGGCCCTGGCTCTTTTTTATCTCGCCTATACCTTGAGTTTAAAAGAAGAATGGGCAAAATTAGTACCCTACCTGGATGAAGCCATAGAGCTTTCTCCAGAAGTCAAAGAATATTATAATTTAAGAGGAGTGTCTTATTTTAAACAAGCAAAATATGACCTGGCCCTGCTGGACTTTCAAAGTGCCCTGGATCTGGACAGTGGCTCAGCTATAGATTTAGCTAACCTGGGAATTTGTTATAAACGTCTTGGCAATGAGAAAAATGCTGCTTATTTTTTAAAAGAAGCCCTTAAATTAGAACCCCATCTGGAGTTTGCCAGGAAAGAATTAGCTGACTTGGAATAATAGCTTATCTAAAAAAACGTTGACAAAAAACAATTTCTTATCTTAATAAACTTTAGCTTTAGTTAAAGCGGAAAATGGCCCTGACTTGGTCAGGGTCAAATAAAAAGATAATCTTTAAGGAGGTTAAAAATGGCTGTTGTTGAATTCAAAGGCAAAAAATTTGAAGTAGATGAAGACGGTTTCTTACAAAAGTTTGAAGACTGGTGTGAAGAATGGGTTGAGTATGTAAAAGAGCAAGAAGGTATCAAGGAAATCACTGAAGACCACAAAAAAGTTATTGAATTCTTGCAAGACTACTACAAGAAAAATGGTATTGCTCCTATGGTTCGTATTCTCTCCAAGGTTACTGGCTACAAGCTCAAACAAATTTACGAATTGTTCCCCTCTGGACCTGGTAAGGGAGCCTGTAAGATGGCTGGTCTTCCCAAGCCTACTGGTTGTGTATAATTTAAAAGATAACCTTAAAAGGCGGGTTTTTATCCCGCCTTTTTTATTTTTCAGGACCTAAAATGGATATAAGTAAAACCATTGCCCAGCTAAAAAAAGAACCTGATTTTGCTCAAAAAGTGGGTATGATTCTGGTTCATAATGGCGTAGTGAGGGCCTGGTCTAGACAGGACAGGGCTGAAGTCTGCCAACTAGAAGTAAAGCCAGATAAGGAGAAAATTGCCCAACTGGTAAAGGAATATGAGCAAAAACCTGGCATTTACAAAATCCTGGTAGAGGCCAAAGAGGGTATTTTTACTCCTGGAGATGATCTGCTTTTTATTTTAGTAGCCGGGGATATTAGAGAAAACGTAAAGCCTGTTTTAAGTGAACTTTTAGACCGCATCAAAAGCGAAGCCATTCGTAAAAAAGAAGTAAAGAACTAAAACTGCTCTCCCAGGGCTTTTACCCTGGCAGCTTCTTCCAGTTTACCTCTTTTTAAGCATCCCTGCACATAGATATCTATCTTTTCCTGGAGTATTTGAGTGAGCAGGCTTTTTTGCCTGGCTGTCAGAGAGCAGGTTTTAACTATCTTTAATAAGGCATTAATGCGAAAAAGGTCTAAGCCCTGGATAGAACGTGAAAGCTGGTCAAAATGCCCCCCTCTTTTTACCACCAAACCCTCTGGAACCAGGCCCACTGGGAATTTTAACAACAAACGCAACCAGAGCTCATAATCTTCACAGGCCAGGTAATGGGTATCAAAGCTTCCAATTTCCTCAAAAACCTCCCGGCGCAAAAGCACACAGGAAGGACCTATAAGGCAAAGTCTTAAAGCCTTTTCCCAAAACCAGCCAGCAGGCATCAAATGCTTAAAACAGGGATTTACCCTTTTACCCTTTCTTATCCACTGTTCTTTGCATTGGACCACCCAAAAGTTTCCCTCAAGTAAAAAGTGAACCTGTTTTTCTAGTTTATGCTTTAGCCACAAGTCATCAGAATCCAAAAAAGCTATTAACTCTCCCCGGGCCTGTTTAAACCCCAAATTCCTGGCTGCAGAAACCCCTTTATTTTCTTGATAAAAATAGCGAATCCTTTTATCTTTAAATTCCTGTACAATTTGGGAAGTTTGATCTGTGGAGCCGTCGTCCACTACAATTAACTCCAGATTTTTATAACTTTGGTCTAACACTGAAGTTATGGCTTCAGCTAAAAATTGGCTCCGATTATAAGTAGGAATAATGACTGAAACAAGCATCTCTTCTCCCTTAAGAATAATCCAGGTAATCAATGTGCGCTGGTTTAATGCCACAGCCTGGTATGGCCTGTTTCTGGGACAGCTCCTGGCCAGGCAAGGACATGAAGTCCTTATCCTCTGTCTTCCCGATACGCAAACATTAAACAGGGTCCAGAAATCTGGCCTGGCCTATCAAACTCTAGACTTAAATAGCAATAACCCCTTTGTCCTGGCCAGGACCTTAAGTCAACTGAAAAAAATTATTCAAGACTTTAAGCCTCATATTATCAACTGCCATAGAGGAGAAGCTTTTATTCTCTTTGGCTTGCTGGCTTTTAAATATGGCTATTCCCTGGTGCGCACTAGAGGAGATCAGCGCCTGCCTAAAAAAAACCTCTTTAATCTCTGGTTGCACAACCAGGTGGCTAGAGCTGTTATTACCACCAATTCCACCATGTTTAAACACTTTCAAAATGTATTTAAAACCCCTTCTTCCAAGCTACATTTAGTCATAGGGGGGGTGGATGAGAGCAAATTCTACTTTTCCCCTGCAGAAAGGGAACAAATTCGGCGTCAGTATAATTACTTGCAGGAAGACTTTGTCGTAGGATTGGTTGGTAGATTTGACCGGGTCAAAGGACAAAAGGAACTTATTGCTGCTATATCTCACCTTTACCATCAAGAAAACATCAAAAATATTAAATTACTGCTTATTGGTTTTGATACTGCTTTAAAGGAAGATACTATTAGGCAGTGGCTAAAAGAATACCAGATAGAATCTATAACCCAGATCACAGGCAAAGTGGACAACCCCAGGGCATACATCTGTAGTCTGGATTTGGGAGTAGTAGCTTCCCTTTATTCAGAAACCATTATTCGAGCAGGACTAGAAATCATGGGTTGTGGGGTACCCCTTATTGGTACCAAAGTGGGAGTACTTCCAGACATCCTTTCTCCTAAGGCCCTGGTAGAGCCAGGGAACCACCTTGAGCTGGCTCAAAAGATTCAACAATGCCTTTTGGACAAACCCTTCCTTACTACTCTTCACCAGGAGCAAAGAGAAAAGATTCAGACCCTCTACTCTCAAAACTTTTACGAACAAACCCTGAAGATATATCTGGGGACCTTGCAATAACTTCTTTTAGAAAAATCTGGACATTTTCTTCACTTTGATTGTATTTAACTTCCAAGATGTTAAGTAAAAGAAAATTTTTAAAGCTCCTCTTTTTTATCTTTATCTTTTCACCCCAAAAAATATGGAGTTTTGTTATGAAATTTTTTCCCACTCGTACCGTGGAAAAAAATACCTTCCGCTTTGATTCCACAACAGGCCAGATTATTTACCAGGATGGAAAAAAAGAACCTTACTATCTCTACCTTGATGGAGAAGTAGAGCAGCCTTTAAAAATAAGTTATTCAGAACTCTTAAAATTCCCCCAGGCCACCCAAACCTGTGATTTTCATTGTGTGGAAGGTTGGTCCCTTTACGACTTAAAATGGGAAGGTATCCCATTTTCTGTTTTAATAGACCTGGTTAAACCCACACCTAAAGCCAAGTATGTAGTTATCCACTCTCTGGGACAAACCAGTTCTAAACCTCAAGGATTAGACCATTATTTAGAATCTTTTCCTCTAGAAGACTTACTCAACCCAGAATTAAAGTATCTTCTGGCCTTAAAATTAAATGGAAAGTTTTTAAGCCTGGATAGAGGCGCACCTTTGCGCGTGGTTGCTCCCTTTGACCTGGCTTATAAAAGCGTCAAATTTGTTTCCAGGCTTACCTTTTCTCCTACTCTAAAACCAGGCTGGTGGACCCTGGCCAACCCCATTTATCCTTCTTTTGCTCCTGTACCTCAAAAGAGGTTGCGTCAAAAATCTCCCAAAAGAAAATCCTACTAGAGGTAAAACCATGTTCAACCTTTCCTCTTTACCCGAGCTTACTCCAGAAGATTTGCTAACTTACCAAGAAGCCATAAAAGAAGAACTACAAAAAATCATTCCTGCTCAAAAGTTTACTCTTTTTTCCCTGCTGCAAAACCAGACTACCTAAGCAAACAAGATATTTTTATAGAAAAAAATAAAATTCACCTGGCTATAAACTACTCTCAAAAATTTTTAGGCGTTATTACCCTGCATAATTACACCAAAAGAAGAGTTAGAGGGTTAAAAACTGCCCTTCCCACTATTTTACAATTAATTTTACAACATATTTCTATTTATAAAAAGTTTTTTTTTAACGAACAACTACACATATATACTTCCAACTATATAAATTTTTCCTGCAAGAAACCATTAGAGACATCCTGCTTGGCCTAAACCCAAAGGAAAATAACTTTTCTTCCAATTATTTTTCTGTTTCTCTTTTAGCTATCAACCCTTTGTTAAAAGAATATCCTCTCAAAACGCAAAAGTTTTTACTCCAGGAAATAATAGGATTAGTTCAAACTAACTTTTCTCCCTGGCCCCTTGCCCTGCTTTCAGGTCAAAAACTCTGTCTTTTACTTACCAACCTGAATTCTTCTAAAGGCTCATCTTTGCTTACTCACCTTTGGAGTAAACTCCATCAACATAATTTTTCCCATCCTGTGTTAAAAAACAAACTTAAACTTAACTTTGGGGTAAGTCTGGTCACCTTTCCCAAAGACTTTGACAGCCAGGAATTACTCTTAAACAACACAGAGATTATTCCTCTCTTTAAGGAAAAACTGGACTTAGCCCTGGAAAAAGTCTTCAGTTTAAGGAGCCCTTTAGCTTTGATAAAATCCTAAAGCTGGGAGGAAGAATAAAAGAAGTAAATTGTGAAGAAATAACTATTGATATAGGTAAGGAAAGTAAAGTTCAGGATGGATATATATTTACAGTACTAAACAAGGATAAAATAAATCCCAAAGAAAAAGGGAAAATAATAATCAAAGAAGTAGGACAAAAGCAAAGTAAAGCAAAGGTAATAGTAAATTTAGAACCAATCTATAAAATAAAAAAAGGAGATAGGTTAAAACTAACCAGTCAATCAGACTCTAAATTTTACCTGGATTACAAAAACACAATCCTGGAAGAAGCCAGGAAAATACTTGAAAGTTATGGTCAAGTAAAATTAGCTTTATTCCAGGTAAAATCGGAAAAGATTAGCCATAAAGACAGTCTAGATTTATTAGAAGAAGAAATCCAAAAAATAACTTCTCCTTTATTTATTACCTCTAATGAAACCCAGATCATTGCAGCTCTTTACCAGGAAAGTAATAAAGAATTAAAAGAAAAGCTTTTAAAACTGGAACAAGAATTTTATAAGCAGCACCAAATAACTTTTTATGTAGGAGTTGGGCATTTACCTCTGCCACCTTTCCACTTAAGCGATTTATACAGAAATGCGGAAAAGGCCCTGATTCACTCTCGCTACTATGAAGAGCGTCCTCACCTGGCTTTTTTTGACTCCATAAGTCTAACCATTAGCGGAGACCGAATGTTTTCCCTGGGTAATTACTTTGATGCCCTTAGTGAGTACCAGAAGGCGCTCTATTTAGATGCCAAAAACATTCTGGCCTTAAATTCCCTGGGCATAAGCTATGCCAAAACCGGCAATTTGCCCAGAGCCAAAGAGACCTTTTTAGAAGTCCTCAAAATAGAGCCAGGAAATGAACTGGCCAGATACAATCTGGGGCGTATTTTAGAACAACTGGGGCAGGAAAAAGAGGCTGAATTAGTTTTTCTACAGTGTAAAACTCCACTTTACAGGGGATTTAGTTTACTCAGGTTAGGAAAAAAGGCTGAAAACAAAAGGACTTCAAAAAGGCCAGGGAGTATTATCTGCAAGCCAAGGAATTGTTGCCCAGTTATTCCCAACCTCACACCTTGCTGGCCTCTTTGTATTTAAAAAAAGAAGAAGAGGAAAAGGCCAAAGAAGAACTCCACCAGGCCCTACTTAAAAACTCTTTAGACGCTCTGGCTCTAAACCTTTTGGCCACTATTTACTTAAAAAATAAAGAAAACTTGAGCCTGGCTGAAAGCCTGGCTCAAAAGAGTATTTCCTTAAAACCTGAAATTCCAGAGTTCTGGAAAACCTTAAGAGAAATCCTAGCCGCCCAACACAAAGAAAAGGAATTGGCCTTTTTAGTGAATTAGTTGCTAGAAAAAATAACAAGAGAGGAGAAGAAAGGACTGCTCCCTCTTAAAATTATTTTATAAGAAATTGTTGCAACTTATCTGAATTATAGACCAGAGGTGAGTATTTTCTTGCGCCTTTCATCCTGATAGTCAAGTTATAAAAGGTATTTTTGTCTCTCTTTAAATTTCTCTGTTTGCAGATACAATATCTCCTCTGCAGTAATGCCTAATTCTTTAACTATTACTGACAGTTCATACCAACTGCTATTTACAAACTATTTCCTTTCAGGTTTTAAAGATCCTTCATGGTTTACAACAACAAAAAATATTTTTTTCATTCCTGATAAATGCTTTAAAAAAGCTAAGAACTTTATTTTAATGGAAAAGGTATTTTTTTAAAGACTTAACAAAGAAAATAAAACTTAAATTATATTTTTCATACATTTTCCATATAAGAACATAAGAACTATAACAAAGAAAATAAAGACTAAAGATAATCTTTTTAGTTTATAATCACTGACTAAAAAATTAATTTACACTTTAATCATTAATATTTCATTAGAGATAAAGAAGTACTTAAAAACACCTCAAAAATAAGTCAAGATAATATTAATATGAAAGGTAATAAGGCAAATATACTCTATAATGAAAATAAATATTGCTATACCTATATTTATTCCATAGCAGCATATGGTTCTGTTACAGTTATTTTATCAAATTCAATGACAGCAAGTATCCCGTCCACGATCTTAATTGCTCTTTCATCAAGATTCTACACCTGACTGTTTGTAGGGTTTAAACGCTCCTGCGTCGTGCAAATAAGCAATCTTTATTAGCACTATATTCTCTAACTTAGCTAAATGTAATGACAACTCATAGATTTGCTTGGAATATAACATCCCCCAAGCAGGGTGTTTAAACCTCTTGGCAAATGATAGTAGCGTTTCCACACCTAGTATAACTCTTTTAGTTTACACAAAAATGTTATCATAAATGAAAACCGTACGGATTTACTGGATGCCTCTGAGGCTAAGTGACAACTTGTGCTCTTCTAACAAATGATCCAAACTCTAAACTCACCTACCTCTATGGAGCACAGCGGAATAGTGGTCAGTTGGAGTGGCTTATTAGAATTATTTTTACATAATATGATATTAACCAATAAATAAAACTACCATAACCAAATAGTATAATAATTGATATTTTCTTAATTAGCGATTCAATCTTTATCATCACATCTGAAAAAAACTTATTAATGTTCCTCCCAAAAGGGTCACCATATAGATAAAAAACAGAGAACCTAATACATAAACGTCAGTCCAGTTATTGATATCTCTGATAGAAATACCAATTGAAGATAACAAGAATGCTGCGATAGATATATATATTCCTTTGACTAAGGAAGAAAATTCAACAAAAAGATCTTGACAAAATTGATTAACGTGGCAAACAATCCAGAAAAACAACCATAGAAAAATTATTCCTATGAAAAAATAGTCAGAAACTAGAGAATATTTAACTAATTGAAGTATATTGTCTTTATCGAATTTTCCAAATACAAGTAATAAAAAAATAACAATATTCAATAGTAATGTAAAGATAATATTTAGTGTAATATTCCTTCTCATGACTTAAATAAATCTAATTTCTATGTTCTATGTACTATTATTCTAATTCTCTGAATTATAACGTACCAAATCTCTTTCCGACAAGACGTAAGTCCGAAGGGCGCAGCGGATTGGCGGTTAAGTGCAGCCTTTTACTAGGTATTATTCTTTAATTCCTTTAAAATCTCTTGATAACATTAATGAAGCTGATGATGTACTTACGCACCCAATACTTCTTATTTGTTTTGCTATTTTAAAACCATCTTCTCTATAGCTCTCAAGCATCTTTAACAATGATCCTAATCTATCAGTAGGCAAAACCATTTTTACGGCAGTACCATTAAAATAAGGCTTTAGATGATAATGTTTTTTCCCTCTTTCACTTAATGAAATGTCATGATCTCCATACAAATAAAAAATTATCCACCAGATCTACAAAGTCGACTGGTCATATACAATCCAAAGCCGGAATTATGTCAAGGATCATTTCTATTGATTTTGTTCCCTTTAAAAGCCTTGCCAGAAATGCTAGGCAGTAATGCTTGTTGAATTGCATCTGAGTGGGAAGTTATTTTTAGCTGAGGATTGCCAGATAATGCTTTTTTTTATTCCCTTTCCTGAATACTAATATGGCAATCTCAGCTTTTTGATATAGAAGCCAATATTGAGCACAATACCAAAGGTCATATGAGTCACTATGCTCTAAAATATTTCTTAAAATTTCTCTTAAAGAATAAGTAATTATTTCAACTAAATTGCCATCTTCTTGCTGAGTTAATTTTTTTGCCAACTTTTCAGATCTTTTCACTATAATTTGCTGTTCAGGATCCCAACTATCACAAGCCTCTTCTCTAATAATAAATTCCATGAAGTTACTGGAAGATATGTATTACTTTCAAAAGCTTCACCAGTTTTTTCCCGTAGTCAAGCCAAAATGCCTTGAAAAATATATGGGCTGCATATTACTTCTCTTCATAATTCTTACACCAAATATGTCCATTATTTATAATAGAATAATCACGTAAATTTTTTGCCACATATAGCATCGAAAAGGTTCTATGCGTCCCATCCGAAAAAATTAATCACAACATTGGACTCTGAAGGTTCAAGAAATACTTTATCACAGAAATCCAATACTGCGTCTAAGGACGGATTGTTAGGAAAAAGTATTGCTGTTCCCATAATAATTTAATTAACCTAAATCCAAGCATCAACTCTGCGTTTTTTGCGTCCGCTGAATGCGATTGTTATGAACTTTGCTGGCAATAACATATCTCTCCCAAAAAGGGAGCAAAACCCAATACCCAATCATAAATACGACACCAAAAATAATAACCGTTGGATAGGATAGAGTTGTTATAAACCCGATGGTTTTTTCTCCATTTGACAAGGAAATGTATCTTAACACCACGACCATTGCGCTATATACGACAAGAATGTATCTTATGGATTTGAAAGCATTCTCAATCATAAACCTCCAGAAATCCTTATCGAGATCAAGCTGAGAATAGCTTTCTATACACACGATTCCTATTGCAATTGCATATATGAACAACTGGAGAAAAAAATAAGACTTGAACTATTCTCATTTAGCTGCATTCCTATTGCTGCAATGAACCCAACAAATGCCCCGACAAACGCCTTTGTAGATGAAGTCCATTTTGTAAGTCTGAGCAAGATATAAATAACACTCGATATTGCAAGAAGCAGACATACCCAGACGGGGTGTGTACTTCTCGCAGAAAAGATCCCATTCCGGTGAATATAAATGATAAAGCTGATTTTCCATGTATTGCAACAAGCTCTTCCAGTATAATAATCAACATAAATAATAGGTTATCCATTATTGTTCTATTCAAGGTTAACTCTTTTTCAGTACATAACGACCAAGCTCACCTGACGCTATGGAGCGCAGCGGAATAGCGGTCAGGTGGAGCGTTTTGTTGGGCGTAACTTTCTTTATGGTTGCTTCGGCACATCAAATACTAAAACCGTTAAAAGCATTTCTCTGCTTGGATCATTCCTATGCGACATAACATAACGAAATCTCGTATCAGAAACTTGTGATATGCTCCTTTTATAGTTTGGATGTTTTTCTATTGTGTTAGGAATAGCATCCAATACTGCGCTAAAGTTCTTGTTTTTGTTAAAAATTATAATGGCAACCTTTGTGTCACGCCATGAACTATAAGAAAGAATTTGATCAATGGTTTCTGTCAGTTTTTTCGGACCTCCCCAAAACTTACATTCTGCTATAAAAATATTCTTCCCGTTAACTCTTATTAGAATATCTGTCTTCCCCATATAATTAAATGTTTCACCTGTAGCTGATCCTTCAAAATGACCATTAAGCTGAACTAGGAAATGGGTTCTCAATGACTCTTCATCCATATCGACAAAGGCAGAAGGACTGCGCTCCATGACTAAGGCCATATTCTCAATAACATTCAAAATATGTTCATAATGTTCCAAATCTAAAACGGGTTCAGGTTTGTATGGGTCGGAGCTTGCCACAGGTGGAGAAGGCATTATCTTACGGCGGACTTCAGGAGCGACATAGGTTTTAGTAGCATCCGCTCGTTCTTTCAAAGGGAAACCAAGTCCAGCCACTAAACTTTGGTCTTTTAATAATTTTTCTCGTCTTTGTTCAATAGCAGATCGAGCAATAGAATACAGACTGTCATTAAACTGCTCAACATCGCATCTGAGATTTTCAAGATAACTTTTTATATCAGATATCGTGCGATCAATCTGTGATTTGACATTTTCAGTTGTCAAATCTACTCCCTGAATTCTCACAATTATGGTATTTCCCTTAATCTCTGCATTAGGTGGAGACAGCGTAAATGTACTTAGTTGAATATTAAAAGCCTCCGCATCTCCTTCAAAAGGAATGATAATCTCAATTTCAGTGCCCTGAATATGAAATGGTTTGCTTCTATCTCTAATAAATCTCATAGGATCACGACTAACATCAACCTGAACCTCCCGTTGGTCAGCAACTATCTTATCTTCATGTAGAATAGGAACATCTATCCAGTATTTTTTCTTAAAATATTCAGCTAAGTCGTCTATTGGAGTATTGAGCAATTTGTTAGCGTTGTAATTTTTAATTTCTTCAAGCATCTCGTTCTTTTGATGCTCTTTAACTGAAAACCAGTCAACTTTAGAAAATAAATAATTGGGTTTATGTGTATACATATTTATCCTCCTTAATGATGCCAACATTATATTTATTAATATTCTTAACTTCTAGATTATCCCAAGAAAAATCACATATCAATAAATCCTTAAAAGTTATTCATACAAAATTTTTACTTTGCACCTAGCTTATTTTATAAATATTTAGTTAAAGATTGCTGTCCAGATTTCAACCTATTCATAATAATTATTTTTTTTGTTGACATATCTCAGTATATATATAATACGTTTTTATTTAACTGATAGATAAACCAAAATAAATATACTTTGAATAGCTATACAATTTAGATAAGTTATCATGCTTTAAGATCTAACTACAAAAAAATATATTTATTAACATCTACATAAAATTTATAAATATTAATAACTTATCATTAATACCAAGCAACTCACAATAGATGATGTAAAATTTAGTTTAAAAGTCATATTTTTCCTATAAAAAAACAAACTACCTTTGTTGAACGACATAAAAAAATTTAACAATTCGTCAGAAAACAAAACCTAATAAAGGAGATAAAGAAATTAACTCAAAACATCTTTAACTTTATTTACATTTTATAGTCATTAACATTTTTACAGTATATTAAATACAAACACTCTCTTTACCTTAACCCCCCGAAATTTATCTTCCATAACTTTATCTATTACATTTTAGTTTAATATATTTCCAAAAACTAAAAATATTTAAACTCCAAGTAAAATCAATTTAAAATAAAAAAATTACCCCTTTTGCAACCACTCTTTTAAAGAAGGGTGTTCACAAAAACAGCTGCCAGACCAAAAACACCTGGCAGTAAGTTCTACTCCATTTTGAATGACAGAAACGGGTCTATCTGCTGACACCACAATTAAAATTACCTTTTCTCGCCTGGCAGTAAAGCGAAGGGCTGAATTAAATCTGGCCCCTCTGGAACGGTCTTCACCACTTACTCTGGCTCCATCTAAAAGGCAGGCAAATTTTTTCAAAGTAGCATCCCTGGTTAGATGTAAAGCTCCATCTACCCTGGCTAAGGACTTGGCTAATCTCAAATGGGGTAAATAAAGTAAATTTAAAGGCCTTTCCAGGTTTTGCCCAGCAATGTCCTCCAGAGGCGGTTCATTTAAGTCTAGAATCAAAGAACACCCATGTTTATGGCTCTGAGATGCTTTGACCAGGCTGGTAACCACTTTCAACAAGTTGTTTCTCTGCTCTTCACTCAAATCTGTTTCCAGCAAAAGTTCTTCTAGGACTACCAAGTTGGGCTCTCTATTGGAGCCTCTAAACACTCCGTCCTGAAAACTACAAATCAATTCTTCATCTAAATACAAAAAACCATGACTTCCTCTAAAATCTGCCTTTAAACTAGATTTAGGAAGAGGACTCTTGGAGATACCCACAATCTTTTCCCCATCAGAAATCATCTTCATTTCTGTATGTTGAACAGCAGTAAGGAGTTTGCGTACATGTTTTATATTGTGCAAAGAAGGCTGTTCTTCCTGGGGAAAGCTAATTTCAAAGTCCAGGGTATTTAACAAAGAAGGCTCTACAAAAGCCAGTTTTCCTCTGGCCCAGGCCCCTTCTTCTTTGGTCTTGGAAAGTTCTAAAATACTTTTAAGTAAGGGATAAATCCGCAAATGAGTATCTAACCCCAGAAGTTCATTGCGTTTATCCACAATATAATCCCTGATGGCATGCAAACCAAGCCCTTCTAAGACCAGGGCAGTATTCCCCAGGGTAAGAGAACTTTCCAGAGCAAAATCTTGAGCCAAAAGCCTTGTAGCCTGCTCTAACCACCTCTCAATAGGTCCTGTGGAGCAGAGGTCAAAATGATGTTCTGTAAACCACTTTTGATAATAAAGAGAATTGGACCATCCTCCAAAAGAAATGAGTCCAGAGAGTTTTAAATTTTCAAATTTTACCAGTTCCCTTAAATGAGAAAGCTTTTGGGCCTCTGTTTGTAACCAAATCTTTTTTTCAAAAAAAGCTCTTCTAAAATGGGCTCATGCCCCCTTAACAAGTCATAAGGGTCATAAATTCTTAAATTCTCTTCTTCAGGAGTAAGGGCATAAATCAAGGCTACCCGCGAAGGATGAATATAATCACTTAAACCTTCCCTTAAACCCTCTAAAGCATGATAAATACAAAGTTGTCTGGAAAAATTACCCATCCTCTTTTCCCCTTAATTTGACTAAAAACAATTATCAAGTTATGTAAACTTTTCTTCTGCCCATTTAAAAAACTATCTTTTTAAGAAAATCAGAAAAAAGGAAAAAATCAATAAAGGAGGAGCAATTGCCCAGTAAAGGTTATTTGATGGACATAAACAAAATAAAGGGACTAAGTAGCAAAGAAAAAGAAGAGCTGGCTCCAGTAGTAGAACAGTTTAGTTTCAGGGCACATGAACACTATCTGTCCCTAATCAATTGGGAAGATCCCAAGGATCCCTTAAAAAGAGTCATCTTACCTCAAAAAGAGGAGCTTATTCCCTGGGGCAGGTTAGATGCCTCTTCAGAAAAAAATTTTCTATTTTTCCAGGTCTCCAGCATAAATATACCAGCACAGCAGTTTTACTTGTAAGCAATATCTGTGGAGGATTTTGTCGTTTTTGTTTTAGAAAAAGGCTCTTTTTACATCCAGATGTTAATGAATATATACATGATTTTGAGCCAGTATTCTCTTACCTGGAAAACCATCCTGAAATAAACAATGTACTTCTAACTGGGGGAGATGGGCTTTTGGTCTCTACCAACAAATTAAAAAAAATCATTTCTCGTTTGCGCGAGATAAAACATATAAAGATTATCCGCATAGGTACTAAACTTCTGGCTTTTAATCCTTATCGTATCTTAAAAGATCCAGAACTATTAGAACTAATAAAAAACTATAGTCTACCAGAAAAACGCATCTACATTATGACTCACTTTAACCATCCTCAAGAAATAAGCCCTCAAAGCATCAAAGCCGCTAATCTTTTAATCAAAGCAGGAGCAATTTTAGCCAATCAAACTCCCTTTTTAAAAGGTGTTAATGATGACCCATATACTTTAGCCTCTTTATTTAAAAAACTTTCTTATATAGGCATTCCCCCTTATTATGTCTTTATATGCAGACCAACTATTGGTAACTTTGTCTTTAGTGTCCCCATTGAAAAGGCCTTAGTAACCTTTCAAAAGGCACAAATGATGTGCTCAGGCTTAGCTAAAAGAGCAAGACTTACTATGTCCCACTCCACAGGTAAAATTGAACCCATAGCTTTAACTCAAGAACACATTATTTTTAGATACCATCGGGCAGCAGATTCCGAGCAAAGTGGAGAGGTGATGTTTTTTAAGCGCAATCCTCATGCTTATTGGTTTGACGATTATGAAGAAATAGTACACAACTATAGTTATAATAATCCCTATAGGTGTTTTGGCCCGGAATAAAACTTTACTTTAAACCTTAATAAGGTGACCAATAATGAAAACTATCTTAAAACTCTTTGTTTTCTTAAGCTGTCTTTTTTATTAGCTCCATTATGCAAGCTAAAGTAATTTTTATTAAGGAATCTCTAATTAATTACGCTAAAAAATCTCCATTTTTCTAGTGACAAGTTTACTAAGAAGATGTATATGCATCTATTATATTGAAATTACGAAATAAGTAAAAAAAAAGGATACCGAATTGATGCTACGAGGTTTATATCTTGCCCATGGAATTTATCTAATCCTAGATTAAAAAACGCGATAAATGATCGCTTATCATTTCAAAAGTTTTTGGAATTGGATCTTTTCTATGAACAGGTTACAGATGAGACTAAAAAAAAGACAGGCGAATAATGTTTCTTTAAAATTTTCTTCCATCTCTCCAGCATAAGAGAAAAACCTCTTCCCCACCCGATAAAAAAGATTTTTTTGAGCTTGATTATTTGTTTTCTTGTTGTAATTATATGTGTTATTAAAAAACGATAAAACAGGCAGGCACAAAAAGCCTATGGTCAAATCTCAGATAACTCAAGCCATCGATCAGGTCATTTCGGCCGGTATTCATCCTATTCTGAAGGAACAAGGTTTCAAAAAACAGGGCCGCGCTTTTTATAAACGAGTTGCTGACCTTTATCACGTTGTCCACGTTCAAGGAAGTCTCTGGAACGAGTTTGACACTGGACGGTTTACGATTAATTTAGGTCTATCCTCTCCCGAGATTGCTGCTGAATGGTTTGGTGGCAGGTTACCCAAGAGCCCTGCCAGCCATCGGAATAGGCTGTTCTATGAACGCATCGGCTCTCTTCTGCCGGTAAAGGCTGACCACTGGTGGTCCATCGGGCTTGACACCGACCTTGCTGAACTAGCGCAGGAGGTTGGCGATGCGCTGAGGAACTATGGTCTCAAATTCCTTGAGTGGCCTGCCTTTCGGTCCACACAAGACCTGTTAGGGGCATTAGAGAGAGATGAGTTGCCGTTAAGCTTATTCGGAGCGCCAACGATCCGAACGGAGTTACTTGGCGTGTTACTGCATAGAGCCGGGCGTGTTGATGAAGCCAAGACAGTCTTGACCAACTTGATCGCAGGGAAGGAACACACTTTGGGCTTAAAAGGTTATGTAAATCGCATTCGGGCTCTTGGCACCAGGCTTGGATTGGCTCTATAAGAATAAAAAAGGGGACAGGCGAATTATGTTTGATACGTTTTTGCGGAATTTATTTTAAAATATCCAATAATTTTGGGCAATAACATTTTACGGCGTTGTATAACGTTTCATCGTAGGGGCGATTCATGAATCGCCCTTACATGAATCGCCCCTACAAATTATAAATCCCCTTCAATTCTAATTCCCACCCGTGATTCAACTGCCTCTAAGATGGCTTTTAACATCTCAGCATACGAAAGCCCAAAAATCTTTGCCATTTTTGCAAGATGCCCATCCCAACACCAGCCAGGATTTGGATTTACTTCAAGAAGTTTTGGATTCCCTTCTCCGTCACATCTCCAATCAAACCTACAATAATCCCTGCACTCAAGCCTTTCAAACAATTTTAAACAACACTCTACAATAAATCTTTCTGTATCCTCTGAAAGATTTGCTGGAACCGACTTTAGATTCCAATAAGGAGAATCTGGTAACCACTTGGCTTCATAACCACATACCCTAGGAAGCTCTGGCGGTAAACATGAATAGTCTTCTTCTATTATGGGCAACACCATATAAGATCCAGACGGATTCCCGATAATTCCAACGCTTAAATCCTTTCCAGATAGAAATTCCTCTACCAGAATAGGCTTATCATAACCAAATTTTTCTCTTATCTCTGAAATAGCATTCATAAGTTCTTCAGGGGTATTGGCCACACTTCTTTTGGTAATACCAAAACTTGAATCTCCAAAGTTAGGTTTTACAAGGACAGGAAAAGAAAAAGATATTTCAAAAGTTATATCTTCAGGTTTTATAAACATAGCTTCTGGAACAGGGATTTCCATTTCTTTCGCAATACCGCGAACCAAAGACTTATCATAACAATAGGCAAGACATTGAGGATATGTGAAAATGGCCTTTATGTTGATAAAAATATTTCATCTGATGAATCTGTGAAATGTGGTGGTTATTGTCATGATTTAAGCCAGTATGACTTTATTTGTGGAAAATAAACATAAGGAAGATATCTATGCAAGAGATAAAAAGAAAACTTACAAATTTCAAATTATCCGGTGTTTTAAAGTCACTTGAAAGCAGAAACCAATATGCAATTGAAAAAGGTTTAAGTTATCTTGAGTTCTTGGAGTTATTACTTGAGGATGAAGTGGTAAACCGTCAGAGTAATTCGTTTAAGAAGAGATTTGCCAAATCTAAGCTTGATTCTTCAAAAACGCTTGAATGTTATGATTTTACATATCAGCCAGAATTAAAGAAACAGGACGTGTTAGATGTAGCAAGTTGCAGATTTATAAGTGAAAAGAAGAATATAATTTTTATGGGTAATCCAGGAGTAGGTAAAACACATCTTGCAAATGCCATAGGTATAGAAGCTTTGAAAAAAGGTTACAAAGTTCTTTTTATTCATGCAAATGATATGGTATCAAGATTAGTTGCAGCAAAAGGTGATGGCAGTTATTTTACGGTATTAAAGCAATTTTTACAGGTAGATTTACTTATTATTGATGAGGTTGGATTTAAAAAGATACCATTGAATTACGTGGATGAATTTTTTGAAATTATCAGACAAAGATATGAAACAAATTCTGTGATTGTAACTACTAATAGACCATTTGAAGAATGGGGAAATATATTTGGTGATGTAGTCTTAGCATCTGCAATAATAGACAGACTTATTCATCATTCCCATATCTTCAAGATAACAGGTAAAAGTTACAGAATAAAAAGTTTACAAAAAGTAAAAGAAGCATAAATCTAACTGGGGAATTTTAAGGGCCATAACGTGGGGATTTTTAATTGACTTTGACATTTTTACCAACTATGGTTATGCAATTTTACTTGCATAAGCTTAATTTATTTGGTAAAATTTAATGATACTAAGTTAGTAAATTATTTACATATAGCAATTTAACTTAATATAAATTAATGTTTGACAGGAAATATGTATAAAGTAGAATGGGATAAAATTAACAATGGTGTTATATTAACTTATTTAACTAATTCTGAATTTAAAGATCCTCCTAGACCTGTGTTTTTTGAAGAGCTTGATATTTTAGGCTTTAACAAATATTGGAAATATCCAAAAAGCAATGCCCCTTTATTATGGGCTACAGGGAGGAAATATTTTTATTATGGAATTGAAGTTGCTGAGGTTGTTGGTGGAAATATTTATGATGCACCAAAAATAGTATTGACACAGGAAGGCAAAGATTTAAATTTAGAACCAATAAATATCGAAAATGTTATTCAAAAAAATAAGGAACCATTATTTGTATTGGAAAATGAGGCTTTAGACTTTATTGAAAAAACTTTTAAGGTTTACAGGCTAAATGTAAAAACTCTTAGGGATAAAAGCTTTAATTTTAAAATTAAGTCACAAAGAGATAAAATTGATTTTTTTGTTGTTTCATTTAGTGGTGGTAAGGATTCTCAAGTAGTTTTAGATTTGGTAAGCAGAGTAATTCCACCTGAATATTACCAAGTGATTTATTCTGATACAGATATGGAATTACCATCTTCAATTAAAATATTTGAAAAAACAAAACAATTTTATCAAAAAAAATACCCAGAGTTGAGATTTTATATTGGGAAAAATAAAACACCAACTATAGATTATTGGAAAGAGTTTGGCCCCCCAAGTCGCTTTCATCGATGGTGTTGTACTGTTATAAAAACAGTTCCGTTTAATAGGCTATTATGGCAATTGCAACCTCAAAAGAAAAATCCAAGAGTATTAGTTTTTGAGGGTGTTAGAAAGGAAGAAAGCAATAGACGTTCAACCTATGAAAGAATAGCTAAGGGTGTTAAACATATATTAGTTACAAATGTCAGACCTATACTCAATTGGAATATTACAGAAGTATGGTTATATTTATTTTATCGGAAATTACCAATAAATCAGAGTTATAGAAATGGTCTTACTCGCGTTGGATGTTCTGTTTGTCCTTTTGCTTCAGGTTGGTCTGAATTTATAATTAATAAAACATATCCCGAAATTACAAATAAGTTTTTTGCCCTAATAAAAGAACAAACAAATAAGATTGGTATTGTAAATCAAGATGAGAAAGTTCTTTATATTAAATCAGGAAATTGGAAAAAAGAGCTAGTGGGAATGAATTAACAAAGGATACTTCAAGAGTTGATGTTATAAAAACCAACCCTGACTTTCTAGCTTCTTTAATCAAGCCTAAAGAAAATTTGGTGGAGTGGATAAAAGTAATTGGTGATGTTATATTTGACAATGATAACAATATAGGTGAGATAAAAATAAAAAATGATTTTTATAAATTCGAAATAAAGGATAATATTGATAAAAAGATTTTTATTATAAAAAATATTGAACAAAATCCGTCATTATTAAGTAAAATTAAAAGAATTCTTTATAAAGCTACTTATTGTATTCATTGTGAAGCATGTCAAGTGGAATGTCCTACTGGAGCATTAAAAATTTCTCCTACTGTTCAAGTCAACACTAATTTATGCACGCATTGTAATAATTGTTTAAATTTTACAAATAAAGGATGTTTAGTTGCAAAATCAAAAAATATATCAGAGGGTAGGGTTTTTATGAATAAGAAAAAATCATCGGGAATAGACAAATATTCTACATTCGGTTTAAGAGAAAAATGGCTAAAATCATTTTTAGAAAATTATAATAATTATTTTGAAATTGATAATCAATTAGGGACAAAGCAAATACCTGCAATGATTAACTGGCTTAAAGATGCTGAATTACTTCAAAATGAGGAGAAACAGCCCACAGAGTTGTGTTTATTTTTTGTAAATAAGCAAATTAATCTTAATATTATATGGGAAATTATTTTGACTAATCTTTATTATAATTCATTAATTTTTTATTGGACAGCAAATAATATACCATGGGGAAATAAAATAAGTAAAAAAGATTTATTAAAGCTTTTAAAAGAATCTTTTCCTGATTTATCAGAAGGTACTTTAAATAATCCTTTATCAGCACTGTTTAACACTATAGAACAATCAAATACTGAGTCATTAAAGAATATAGTATCAGTAGAAAAAAAGGGTAATGAAAGATTATTATACAAAAAAGGTTCAAATAATATAAATTCAGCATCTATTCTTTATTCTTTATATAAATATGCTGAAAAAACAAATAGGTATAGTTTTACTGTTTCTGAATTATATTCTAAGGATATAATAGGTGGTCCATATAAAATTTTTGGAATATCTAAAAATAGTTTAGAGAGTAAGCTCCGTGGCTTGCAAGAAAATAGAAATAGATTAGTAGATGTTGCAATTGTGGCAGATTTAGATACAGTTAACCTTAGAAAAGATATTACCGCATTAGAAGCTGTAAAATTATTAATAGAATAGAGGGCAGAGATGAAATTTTCAGAAATCATTGGGTTACAAGATTATTTTCAACCTGTGTTTAATATAGAAAATGAAACAGGTGATTATTGGAAGCAATTTATTCCAAACAATAGGTTTTATGAGTTATTAAATAAGACTTTATTGTCTGTTAATTCTACTCAAACAAAAGATAAATTATCAATTTGGCTTGTTGGCAGATACGGTACTGGGAAAAGTCATGCTTCAAGTGTGATAAAACACTTACTTTGGGACTCTTTAGATACTATAGAAGACTATATAGAGGATAGAATTACAAAAGTTGAAGTTAGAGAAAAGTTAAAAGCCTTCAGAAAGGAAAAGAAAATAATACCTGTTGTTTTAAAAGGTGGAGGAAATGTTACAGATGCAAGAACCTTATCGTTGGAAATTGAAAAAGCAGTTAAAAAAACGCTTAACAATCTGAATATTTCAATCAAAGTAAAAAGTGATTTTGATAGAATTATTGATAAAATTAATGATAGTTTTCTTAATTGGGATGTAATAATTGAAGAAAATCCTGATTTAGGAATGTATGTTAATGGTAAAGATGATATTATCAAGAAACTTGAAAATGAGGATATTGAATTTTTAATGATTGTTGAAAGAATTTTATCCAAAAAGAATATTCATTTTTCCCATGAAAAGATTTCAATTTGGCTTAATGAAATATCGAAAGAAATAATAAATAAAAGAGTGGCTGATGGTTTAATGATTTTTTGGGATGAGTTTACAACTATTTTGGAAAAAGAAACTATTTCAGAAATAATAAATGAAATACAATCAATTGCAGAATTAAGTATAAAAGACAATGTATATTTATATCTAATAACCCATCGTGATTATAATCAGTTTGGGAGAAATGTTCAAGATGTTTTGAATAAAGTAAAAGATAGATTCCATACAGTTCAGTATCCTATGGTTCCAATAACTACATATCAAATTCTTTCATCAGCATTAAAAAGAAAAGACCATAACAGATGGCTGGAATTAAAAAACAAGGTTTTTAATAATATAAATTTAAATGAATTAGTGGACTACATCACTCAAAATATAGATGGTATTAATGTAAAAGATAGTGTAAAAGATTTATACCCTATTCATCCGTACACCGTTTATCTTTCAACATTTTTGGCTAATAATATCGGATCAACTCAACGTAGTATCTTTAACTTTTTATATGATAGTGAGCATGGTTTTATTAAATTTCTAGAAAATGAAATTTCCGATACTGCTTTATTAACCGCTGATTTTCTTTGGGATTTTTATGCTGAAGAACTTGAAAGAGATAAAGATAATAGGTTTATGCAAGTTTTAGAAAAATATAATACATATAAAAAACAGATAGAAAATCTAAATCCAAATTACCTAAAAGTTTTTAAAGGTATTTTACTATTAAATTCACTTTACAGAATAACTGATTATGCAAATCCTGAAACAGATAAAGTTAGACCTCATATAAATAACATAAAGAAACTTTTTATAGGTACATATATAGAGAATATTGTTGATGATGCCTTAGAATATATTGATAAACAAGAGATAATTCAAAAAAATCCAAATGATTTATTTGAAATATCAAGCACTTCACTACCAAGACATGAATTAGATAGTGAGAAAGAAAAACTGAAAAATCAGTATAAAAATATAAATCAAATAATTGAATTTGGTAACATCAAACAGAAACTTGAAAATTTATTTAATGATCAAAATGATATCTTAAGAAAAACCAGGGTGAAATTTTTTTCTTCTGAAATAAACATACATATTTTAAAAAATAATCTCAATAAATACTTTCCCCCTTCTTATTTTATAGACTTAGCAGTATTCTTAAAAATAAATGATGATGAAAATGATTCAATTTTGAGCTTAATAAAAGAAATTAAAAAGGATGACGATTTTAAGCATATTGTATTTATTAATGTCCAAGAATCATTAGGAGAAGATAAGTATAAAAGTTTTATAGAATATTTGGCAAGAGCAAATGTTTTAAGGAACCATTCATTTAACGATGACAGTTCAAAAGAAGAAGAATATGCCGCGAAGATTTTGGATAGTTGGGTATCAAGTATAAATTATGTTGATTTTTATACAAGTTTTAATAACTACAAAACTGTTAAAAATACTAGCAGTATTGGACAACACATTAATAATGATATTGCCCCTAGAATATTTCATAAAGGGATTGATAAGCTGAATATAAAAGTTGCAACAGTATGGCAATTTCAAGCAGCTAAAAAAGCAATTGAATATATATTAACCGCTAATAATAGAGATTACCTTGAAAGTAAACCTAAAGCACAATATAGCTATATTAAAGATATTTTTAAAGACAAAGATTCTGAATACATAATAGATAAAAATTTAAAATTAAAAGATATCTCCATATCACACCCTGTAATTGAAGTTTATAAAGAAGTAAAAAATATAATTGAAAAAGTATCGGAAAAATCATCATTTAATCTCGCAGAAAAATTAAGGTTTTTAACTCAACCACCTTATGGTTTATATACAAATATATTAAATATGGCAGTTTTAGGTTATGCTTTTAGAGAATATGTTAATAAGTTATATATGGCAAATTCTGGTCAATTAATTAATACCATTTTAATGCGTGATAAAGTTAATGAAATATTTGAGTGTTGGCAAAAAGATAGAAGTTGCGACAAGTTAAATGTAAGATTAGGCACTGAAGAAGAAAATGACCTTATTAAAGAATTATCTAATTTATTCGAAATTGAAGAATGTAACGGTTTGCAAGATGTTAGATGGAAGATAAAAGATAAAGTAAAAAAGATTGGTTTTCCCATATGGTCATTAAAATTTACTGATATTCAATATGAACAACACATAAATATAATTGATAATATAAATAAAATAGTTTTTGAATTAACAGATACTGAGATTGATGTATCGTTTGTAAAAGAATTATTATCAAAAATTCAAAATAACCTTTTTGATCTTAAACAAATCTTTATTAAAAATAATTTTGAGAAAGGATTTAAAAATTTTATAAAATGTAAAGGGAATGGAAAAATATCTGATACAGAATTAAATATAGTGATAGACTACATAAAACAAAAACAACCAGAAGAATTAAATTGGAAAGAACAAGATGTTATCATTGATATTAAAGACTGGATTATAAACAAAGAAATACCTCAACAAAATTGTATTCAAGAATTAAAGTCTATAAAAAGTAATTCTTCTGATAGCTCACATGTGAATCTTGTTAAAGATTTACAGCCACCAAAACCCGAAACAATTAATATTATAAAGGGAAAAATCGAAAAGATTGATGATATTAATTTACTCAAAAAAATGATATTGTTGGTATTAGAAGAAAAACCTGATTTAGCCAACATTTTAGATAAACATTTAAGGGGTATGAGATAAGGTTAATGTATGATAGAAAAATTTGAAAATATAGATTGTCTTATCCATAAAATAAAAGAAGATAAAAATACAAAAAATATTACAGAAAAAAGATTTCCTATAAGATACATTTTATTATCAAATTTCAATACTCTTAGAAAGCTAATTGAAGAAATGAACAAAGTTAAAATTCTTAAGTTTGAAATATCACAACTATTACCTAAAGATGATGGTTGGATAACAAAACAAGAATTTATTAATACAATAAAAAATTTAAGAAATGATAAAGATTATTTAATATTGCCATTTTCAGAAATAGCCAGATTTTATAATAAACAAGACTTTAACAATTTGTTTAGTCAATTAACGGAATTTGAAAATATTGGAAGTTCTAATCAACGAATCTATATCCCATTAATGGGTATTAAGGTAAGATTTTTAAATGAATTTTACAATAATTTTAATAGAAAACAAGAATATTCTTTTATTTGGGAAATTAATGAGTTACCACAAAAAAACAATATATTTTTATATAATGATTTATCCATAAATATCAATTATATTCAAAGTATCAAAGGAACTAAAGAATGGCTTAATTTATGGAAAAAAGATTTTCCAACACCAGCTTTACTTTTATCTAAGACTTTATTCTTTTTAGCTGATAATGCGAAACCTGATGAGATATTTGACTTTAAAAAAATTCATAATCCTAAAGAACTTTTAATTAACATTTTTGATGTAGATATCCATATAGAGTTTAATGATTTAGAAAGAGAATTTTGGTTTCAGATTATTGATAAATTTAACACAAACAGATATATATCTTTTTATGAATTTGTTAAAGATGTTGTTAACTCTAAAATAATTAATGATAATAACTTTATTGAGTTATGGCTTACTTCAAATAGAAGCGATTTTGAAAAATGGCTTATCAAGAATTATTTCTTAAGTTTTGAAAATAGTGAAAATTCATACTTGTATGAGGTACTTAAAAATTTAAACTCATATAACAATCTTGAATTTCTAATGCGTTTATGGGATACGATTTTTAAAATTTCAAAACCAACAAAAGAACAATATGATGAAAGAGAGGAATTATTAAAACGATTCTATTATATCTTAAATTTAGAACTTCCAGTCGACTTTATAAATGATTATAAATTGAAATTGGAAGAAAAGGATGATGAAACTAAACTTAAAGTAATTACTGGGATATTGGAATTTGAAAAAGAAATTATAATTAAGAATCAATATTATTCAATTTTAGATAAATTCCCATATTTGCAAAAATATTTAGAAGATTTCGAATGCGATAATTTAGCAAAAGAACAACAATGGGTATATTCTTATTTCAAAGAATATAAAAAATCTAAAATAAAGAATTTGTATACTGATGATATTAAATTACAAATAAATAAACTCAATAAGGATGAAAGCTCTTTCTTCAAATGGTATTACAGTTTTAAAGATGTAGCAACATATTTGAATAATGAGAAATTTGATTATGTATTTTGGATTGATGCAATTGGAATTGAATGGATTAGTTTGATAGAGTATTTATTGAAAGTAAAAGATTATAATGTTGAAAAAAAATATATTGCCAGAGCTAATTTACCATCAACGACTGAACTAAATAAGTATGACATCTCTAATGTTCAGTATTTTCAGGATTTTGATAAATTAATACATAGTTCAACGTATCAGTATCCTAGTTCAATAGTTCAAGAAATCAATAAAATTGATGAACTCATTACTAGAAAAATTGTTTTACAATCAAATAAAAGAGCAGTAATTATTTCTGACCATGGATCATCCGCTTTAGTTAGATTAAACAATAGTAGTAAAAACTTCGAACAAGCTGATCATGAAGGAAGATATATAAAATCTAAAAATATAAACACTTTTCAACCTGACGAAAATTATATCATAAAAGATAACTACATAATTGCATCAAAACATATTTCTCTTTCATCAAAACCGATAAGGGAAGTTCATGGAGGATGTACTCCAGAAGAAGTATTGGTCCCTGTTATCATTTTTAATTCTATTCCAAATTATAATCAACAAAAAGATCAATATAATATTGAGTTGATTACAAACGAGTTAAATATTAGAAATCCTATGATTATTTTTGAAATTTTACCATCTCCAAAGAAAAAAGTTTATCTTGTTTATAAAAATTATAAAATAGAGTTAAGTAAGCATAATATTAACCAATTTACAACTAATATTAATGATATTGGTATTAACAGAGCTGGACAATATAAAGTAAAAGTAGAAATAGGAGTTTTTCAAAAAGAATTTGTTATAATTGTGAAATCAGGTTTTAAAGAAGAGGAGTTATTTTAATTATGGATAATTTAGACATTAAAATTAAAAACGTATTTCCTGAAGAATCAGTTTATAAAATTCCTAAGAGATACAACATTTTTAATGGAAAGAATTTACCCTCTTTTATAAAAGATTGGTTAATGAAAAAGTTTACTGATGATTTTGGTGAGTTAGATTCAGAGAGTCTGTTAAATTTCTTAGAAAGTCATATACCCCAAAAAGATAATGCAATTAAAAACAGACTTCGAACTCATCGGGAAGAAGTAACGATTCTTACTAGGTTTGTAGTTGAAACAGATATTCAACATAATAAATTAAAATTTTCAATTCCAGATTTGGGAATAAAATCAAACGAAGGTAGAATTCCTGATTATATTGCAAAAAAGCACTCTGATTTGAAAGATGGAGAAATTTGGGGAGTAATAACATTAGCATATATTCCACCTGACGGTAAAGAAAAAGGATTTATAGAGTTAGTTAATTATAAACCTTTTAAGCCATATTCGGTTGATTTGGATTATTTTAAATCTGCAAGAAAAGAATTTTCAACTGAAGAGTGGATTGATGTTCTGCTTAAATCTATGGAGTATAATCCAAAAGGATTTAAGTCTTTACAACAAAAATTACAATTTTTAAGCAGATTACTTATTTTTGTAGAACCACGATTAAACCTAATAGAGCTTGCACCTAAGGGAACTGGAAAATCATATATTTTTAGTAACTTGAGTAAATATGGATGGTTAATAAGTGGTGGCGTTGTTACAAGAGCAAAGTTATTCTATGATATTCAAAAAAGGACTTATGGTATTATCAAAATGTATGATTTTGTTGCAATGGACGAAATACAAACGATAAAATTTTCAGAACCTGATGAACTAAAAGGGGCACTAAAAAGTTATCTTGAATCTGGAATTTGTACTGTTGCAAATGTCAAAATTGATTCTTCTGCTGGTATGATATTATTAGGTAATATACCTCTTAGTAATAATAAACTACCGCTTAATAGAAACTACTTTGCTTCTTTACCTGAGTTTTTTAAAGAATCTGCATTACTGGATAGATTCCATGGATTTATTGAAGGTTGGCAACTCCCAAGAATTAAAGAAGATTTAAAAGCGAATGGTTATACTTTAAATGTTGAATATTTTTCAGAAATCCTCCATTCATTGAGAGAAGATTCGTCATATAATGCTATTGTTAGTGAATTATTAGATATACCTAAAAATGCAGATACTAGAGATACAACAGCAATTATAAAATTAACAACAGCATATTTAAAATTATTATTCCCTCATATTGAAAGTGTTAATGAAATTAATAAAGAAGAATTCAGAAATTTTTGTTTAAATATGGCAATTACAAAAAGAGCAATAATTAGAGAGCAGATACATTTGATTGATGATGAGTTTGAGAAAGAATTACCAAATATTGATATTAAATAATTTTTTAACAAAAAAGTGAAATTATACCAGTTTGTATTTCAAATGACTTTGCAACATTATTTGTGAAACGCTCATTTGACAGTTATGATATTAACCATTTGTAAACCTGTCAATTCCTTCTTTAAAATAAATATACAGTTAGGGATATGTTTTTGCCCAAATCTTATTTCTCAGTTAATTTATCTAATTCAATTTCCCAGCTTCTTTTGTTGGAGTCATAGTGCAACTAATTTTGTGTAAAATTTTTATTATACACATCCTTAAAATTAACTCAATTTTCTAACTGAAATTTTCAATATATAGCCAAGAATCCCAAAAATATTTAACCTAGATATATTTATATAATAGAGGATAAGAGTAAGATTTAGTTTCTACCTGATTGAGCAGGACAAAATAAGATATTTTTGATTAAAGAATTTAGACTGTTAAAAGTCGTATAGCATTTAATGCAAAATCATCATGGTATGCAATAAATATTGCATACGTAAGAGCAACAAAGCCTTTTGTAATCATAACAAAAAAATAAATAATAATCCAAATAGTTAATACAAGCCGTTCACAATTCCATTGTGAATCGGCTTGTATTATCCTTAATCTTGCTTGATTTATCAAGCATCGCAAAAACAGAAAATACAGAAAATTGCACTAAAACACACTATCAAGCATTTTTAAGCTTGATGGTTGTATAACTGATGTGGCTGGTCAGTTATAGTTTTAGTACAGGATAATCCCTTGACAATCCGCAAACAAGTTGCGGTTAACATAGATTTTTCAAGGTATCCAGAGCCTTAAAGTCCGGAGGACTTCGCTAAAATAAATTGACTCAGTCTGAAAAATCTATGTGGCAACCAAATATAAAAAAGTTCCTTAGCTTGATCAAGCTAAGGGTTATTTTTTTGATGTAGTAACTGATTTAGTGGCAATTGTAGAAAAAGGGATAAAAGATAAGAATAAAAAAAGGGCAGGCGAATTATGTTTGTTAAAACGTCCAATAATTTTGGGCAATAACATTTTACGGCGTTGTATAACGTTTCATCGTAGGGGCGATTCATGAATCGCCCCTACAACAACCATACATATAACCCCATGCACATGAGTAGAAAGCACAAATCCAGATACGCTCTGTTATCAGAAGTTGCGTGATTCATTGCCGTAAAATATCCACTATTCTCTCGATCACCTCGTTAGTCTTATCAGGGTTGAGATGACCAACACGATATAAGATTATGTGACGGTCCGCTGTAAATATACGATTTGGTCGCACATTACTTCTCTGCTTGAGTATTCCTGTTTCAAAGTAATTGTCCTCAATTAGAACTGCGTATTTATCTTTAATCTGCTGGCTGGTTATCTGGCAAAGAATCAGATCATCTCCTTCTAATTCAGCCACAACTAAAGCAGGCCGTCTCTTAGCATGAGTTAAATCCGAAAATGGAAAGGGTACAACCACCACATCTCCCTTTACAAATCTTGCCAAGCTTCATCCTCCTCAGGTTTTAGCCAATCTTTCTTAAGGGATGTTTCGCTTGCCATTGCAGTCCCTATCCTTTCTTCCAGTACTTTTGTCTCTAAAAAGCGTATAAAATCCAATATCTCTGGAAGATACTCCTCAGGAATCTTTTCAATTTCTTTTAAGATTAATTCCTTCACCTCCATATTTTCAACAACCTCGCTATTTATTTGTATGTCTAATTTTAAGCCATTTCCAATAACGGAATCAGCATATACGACATTATGACCCCAGGGAGCAATGTCCCGAAGGGCAAGGGCGTCAGTCTGAAGCGTTTACGCTGTGTTAGGCGAAGTTTCTTTTTCAAAGTTCTTTTCGCACACATCATTTACCTCACAGTACATACATTAAGGAAGTGAGAGTTTGCCGACTCAACTTCATAAGAATCTTTAATAATACTTGCTTCTACTATATCACCGACTATAAAGTCAAACACGTTTTCTCTATGCCAGGTAGTTCTTTCCAAGGTTTTATATCTTTCTTAAATTTATCCCACTCTTCAGAAGGCGAAAAAGGGGACAGGCGAATTATGTTGTTCACATTGACTACAAATATTGTAAGCTCATAGCCAAATTTTTTCCCATCGTTTGAATTTAAATGCCCTGTAAAATACCACCACTGACTTACAAAATTATCTTTATAATAAAGGTCGTTAGGCAAATTCACACGGTCAGTTGCCTTTAATTTTATAAAGTCTGAAGCAAAAGAATAATTTGTAAGTAAAATTAATATCAAAATAACTATTCTCAAACACCAACCCTCACAAGGTATCTATTCATATCAAATTTCCTTTTAAGGCCATTTTCAGACATATATCTTATTTTGCCAAAAATTTCTCTCTCTTTAAAAGCCCTGTCATGCATACCAAAGCACCATGCTATACCTGCATAACCGTTTGAATCTCTTCCATCAAGAGCATATTTGTCATTTAAAAAGATTAGATTTTCGTAGGCAGACATAATTGATTCAGACCACTCGATAACCTTTTTACCCCAATACATACGCATATAATTGTGAATTTTACCTTTTTTTATAAGCTCAAATTGGGCTGCATTCCAAAACTTGTCATGAGTTTTACATTCTTCCAACTCATTTAAAGTATAAATATATTCTCTTTTATCTTTTTCATGGCTTTTCAACGTATTTTTAGCCCACTCAGGCAAAAATGTGTAAAGATTATGAATATCATCAGTATAGTAAGTAAAATTGTGGGCTAATTCCCTTCTTACAACAAGCTGCTCAAATAGGGTATCATAATTTTCAGGATCAGTATCTATTTTTAAGGCCTCTTTTAAGATTTTAACTGGGCTGATAAATCCAAAATGTAGATAAAAACTCAAATTTGACTCATAATCAAAGGCAGGGTCTCCTCTTTTTTCTGCAAAATCATCATACTTTTCATTTAAAAAATCTCTAAGTAGCTTATCTGCTTCACTTTCTCCACCTTTGAAATCAACCGGTTTGACGTAATGAACTGATTTTAATTTATCATCAATACTCAGGCTATCTAAATCATTTTCAAGCTCAAAACTTTTATCCCTATAATCAAAAATCACAAAATCGTTTAAAAATTTTTCTTTTAATTTATGAATTTTAGGTCTTATCGTATATGCTCCGTATTCACGCTTTGAGCTTGCAACCTGTACAGGCACGACAAGGTTTGTATCAACTTCATAAATATTAACATCATTATTTTTATAAATTTCATTTCTCACACTTTTAAGCCATTTTATGTATGTCTTATCTGTTATAAGCGTGTCGGCAGCTATTAGATATTGAGGCAGAATTTCTGTAAAAGAGCCTACTTTAACATGAAATGATATCTTTAAATCATTAAATTTTTCTACAAGCTCCAAAAGCCCTTCGATAAAAAACTTAAAATGTCTGTAATTGGCATCTTTATAGTTGAAATCGATTATTACCAAAACTTTCAGCGGAAAATTTTTGTTTATTGCCAGGTATTTTGCAAATTCAAGGCTGTGGTTATATTCTATCCTGAATGCACCATGCATCCAGTAAAGCATATAACCCCCTTTTTTGGCTGTTTTTTTTACACAAGTAACCCTTTCAAGATAATTCATTCGCCTGCCTGATTATATCTTTTTGCATAAGTTTGAATATAATTTTATGAAATGGGAGCATTAAATAGTATTTTCATATTTATAGCATATCATAAATATATTAAAAAATAAACTTGTAACCATTTTAAATTAGATTTTTATAGACTTTAATTTTTTTATATATATTTTACTAAAAAGAGGTAAAAATGGATCCTGTTACTCATATTGGAAGCGGACTTTTAGGCGGTTTATATTTAAAAGATAAAAAAAGTGACAAAAGTATATACATAATCTCAGTGATAGGTGCACTTTTGCCGGATATTGACAATATCTTTAATTCTACATGAGGAATTGCAACTCACACCTAATTTGAAGGCAAATAGACACTCATCAAAAACAAAACTTATACCAAAGAGGTGACTTGCGATAGATAATAAACAGAAAAATCAGAGTTAAGATTGTGGTATTTAGTCGAATTGTCTCTAAAATAGCCATTTTTTGATGATAATCTCATGAGATTTGACAAAATGATTGATTGATTTGTAATGATATACTATGAATTAGTCGTAAATTGAAAAAATATTGGTGAAAATATTTCTATTGCAGAATTAAAGGGAAAAAGGTTGCGATTCCAAAGAGACTTTACGAGTTTGAGCACATTTTCGCTAACAAGGGTTTTTTTAGTGTTCATAGAAGTTTTATAGTTAATCTATCAAAAATAAAAGATATGAAAGTTTTAAAACAGAGTAAGTTTTTTATTTCTTTTGGTGGAATTTCTGATACTATAAAAACAAATAGAGATGGAGCAAAACTTTTAAAGGAGTTTTTAAATGTATAGACCAAAGGTAGTTATAAGTAGATGTATAAATATAGCACCTGTTAGATACAACGGTGGGATTGTAGCTGATGATTTTGCAAAGAGATTAGGAGAGTTTGTTGAGTATGTAGATATATGTCCAGAGGTTGATATAGGAATGTCTGTTCCAAGACCATCTGTAGTTCTTGCAAAATATCCGGATAAAATAAGGATGATAGAGCCGGTGTCAAAAACAGATTACTGTTAAAGGCACAAGCTTTTCATACACCTTCTTTTTCTTTGATAACCTGGATATGTCTCACTTTTTAATGTCCGTTTAACAGTATCGCGAGGTATGCCCAAAAGTTCTGCAATCTTCCTTGTGCCTAATGATAAATTACGTTTTTTTAATTTCTTATTGTTATCCAGTCTCCCTCTATTTATCCCCCCCTTTCACCTCCAGCTAATTTCTAGAGGTTTATCTTATTAAAAGGTGGGTCATTTTTACTTGAAAATTTGCAATAAATGATAAAAAAAACTCTATGTACACCAAAAAAGTGCAACAAGGGCTTATCCACCTGGATCATTAGAACTGCCAGAAAAATAAAAAGAGGTGGAACAGCCTGTTATAATTGGGGGAACCATGGGAACCAGTTCATATATCATGGCTGAAAATGGAGAGCAAAAAGAGCCAGTTTTTTTTTCAGCATGCCATGAGGCAAAACTGGCAAGGCGGGTTGCCAAACTAAGACCAATGTGTGTTATAAAAGGCTAATTATGAAAATCACCTTTGAATCTCCAGTACTTGTAAGTGCGTGCCTGCTTGGGATCTCATCAAGGTATGATGGAACATCAAAACCAGATCATAAGATTTTGGCATTGGCAAAAAACAATATCTTGATTCCAGTATGTCCTGAACAATTAGGAGGGCTTCCAACTCCAAGGGAGCCAGCTGAAATTTTACATAACAAAGTAATCACCAAAAAGGGAATTGATGTAACCAAAAATTTTTTAACAGGTGCTAAAGAGACACTTTTAATTGCAAGGCTATTGAATATAAAATTGGCCATTTTAAAACAACTGAGCCCATCCTGTGGGGTATCTAAAATCTATGATGGGAGCTTTTCCGGGAAAATAGTTAAGGGCTCAGGAATAACTGCCAGATATTTAATGGACAATGGAATCTTAGTTATATCTGAAGAAGAGCTATAACTAACTTACCATCCAATGTACCATTAAAACTCCATTAACATTTGGGATAACTCTTATTGTTGAGTATAATAATGTGATTTTTCAACATCCCCTCCTCCCCCAAATGCTGCAAAGAGTCCAATCTGATTTTCATATCTCACAAAAATCAAATTCAACAGTGCCTGTTTTTCAGCGAGCAAATTCTTATATGAATCCAATACTGAAAAATAGCTATCCACCCCTTTTTTAAACCTTTCTAGAGCCAATTTGTAATTTTCATTTAAACAGGATATCACCCTTTGCCTTGCCTTTATCTGCTCATCAATGGTTGCCATGACCACAAGCTTGTCCATTACTTCCCAGAATGCATTTTGTATGGTCTTTTCATATTGAGTTAACAAAATTTTTCTCTGGATTTTACTGAGTTTATAGGCCTGCCATACCCTTAAATCCAGAACAGGCAGGGCACCTGTTATACTATAATTCCATGTCCTTGCTGAACCCTTAAAGAGATTTGAAAACTCATCACTTATAGTGCCAATTCCTGTTGTTAGAGATATACGGGGAAAAACGCTGCCCTTGCTGCCCCTATATCAGCATAACCAGCCTTTAATCTATGCTCCATTGCCATAATATCAGGCCTATTTAACAATACATATGAAGATATAGTTGGAAAAAATTCCTCAAATGGCCTAATAGATAAAAGTGATTCTGGTAATAATCTCTCATCAACCTCTTTTCCAACAAGGAGATTTAAGGCATTCTTTCCCTTTTCTATTTGTTCATCAACCTTTAACATCTCTACTTTTAAGGATTCCACTGCAGTTTTTGCTCTATTTAAATCCATTTCAGTTGCAACACCCACCTTATACTGAGATTCCACCAGCCTTAGATTTTTTTGAGCCACATCTAACAATCCAGCCACAATGTCTTTATTTTCCACATACATTGAAAGGAAAAGATATGCCCTTGAAATCTCATTTATCAAGGAGATCTGTGCAGCCCTTCTGTTTTCAACCTCTGCCAGAAAATTTTCCAGTGCCTCTTTTTTTAAGCTTCTAATCCTACCAAAAAAATCTATCTCCCAGTTGGAAATCCCTAAATTCACGCTATATTTTTCTGATATATATGCTTTTTTAGTTAAAGACATATCATCTGGAATCCTCTGTTTTTCCCATCCAGATGAGGCATAAAGGGTTGGATATAATTCTTTTTCCTTAATACCATATAATGCCCTTGCCTTTTCCATGTTTAATACAGCAAGTTTTAAATCTCTGTTATTTTTTAATGCCAATTTTATTATTTGTTTTAGCTTATTGTCTAAAATAAACTCTTCCCATTTTAAACTCTGCAACTCTTTTTTGTAATTTATGTGTTTATAAAAACCATCTTTGGAAAATCTATCTCTAATTGGTGGCTCTGGTCTTTTATATTCTGGGATAAAACTGCATCCAGCTATAAAAAACATCAATATTAATGATAGTAGTCTTTTCATTTTTTCCATCTCCTATTTAACTGATTAACCCTATATATTAAATTCTTTTCTTCTTTTCCCGAACAATTTATAGATTATTATATAAAACATTGGGATAAATATTGTGGCCAAAAATGTAGATGCAATTGTACCTCCCACCACAACAATTCCTATTGCATTCTGTGCCCCAGATCCTGCACCATGGGATAGGGCTAAGGGCAATACTCCAAATCCAAATGCAAATGAAGTCATAAGTATTGGCCTGAATCTAACCCTTGCTGCCTCTAAAACTGATTGCAAGAGCTCATGCCCTGCATCCAGCCTTTCTCTGGCAAATTGTACAATAAGTATTGCATTCTTTGTGGTGAGTCCAAGTATTGTAATGAGTCCCACCTGAAAATAGATGTCATTGTCAAACCCTTTCAAATTTGTGGCAATTATACCTCCAATCACCCCAAGGGGCATACTTAAAAGGATTGCTATGGGAATGGGCCAGCTTTCATATAAGGCTGCTAGAACCAGAAAGATTACAAAGATAGCAAATCCATATACTAAGGGTCCTTGTTTTGTTGCCATCTTTTCCTGGTATGAAAGGCCTGTCCATGCATAGCCTATCTCTTTTGGAAGCCTCCTGGCCAGCTCTTCCATTGCCTTCATTGCATCACCTGTACTGTATCCAGGAGCTGGCTCACCCCATATATTTATGGAAGAAAAACCATTATATCTTTCAAGTTGTTGTGCCCCGTATATCCACCTGCCTCTGGCAAATGCAGAAAAGGGGACCATTTTTCCTTCCAGGTTTCTCACATATATTTTAGTTAAATCTTCTGGCATCATCCTGTAGGGCGCATCAAATTGTGCATATACCTTTTTCACCCTGCCCCCTTTTACAAAGTCATTTACATAGGTCCCACCAAAGGCAGCAGCAAGATTATAATTGATTGATGAAATTGGAAGCTTAAATGCCCCTGCCCTTTCCCAATCCACATCAATCTTATATTGCACCACTGGATCCATTCCATTTGGTCTTACCCGTTGTAACCTTTTATCTTTAAATGCCATATATAAAAGTTGATTTCTTGCTTCCAGTAGCTTGGCATATCCAACTCCTCCATAATCCAAAAGTTCAAAATCAAACCCCACTGCATTTCCCAGCTCAATGATTGGTGGAGGCGTAAAAGCAAATGCCATTGCATCATTGTATTTAGAAAATTCCCTCATAAGACGCATTGCCACTGCCTGTGCAGATTGAGATTTATTTCTTCTCTCCTCCCAATCTTTTAGATGAATAAAGCCAAGGGCCACATTTTGGGCCTGGCCTCCAAAGGAATATCCTATTACTGAGCCCATGGAATTTATTGTCTGTTTCTCATTTTTCTCTATATATTCTTCAATTCGTTTCATAACCTTTTGAGTCTGCTCCATTGTTGAACCAGAGGGCAAAATTGCCTGTATAAGAACTATCCCCTGATCTTCATTGGGCAGATATCCTGTTTTCATGTTCATAAATAAATATCCTGTTATTCCAACTATAATAAGATATATCAAAAAGAATCTCGTCCTTCTTGCAATGGTATAACCCACTAAAGATACATAAATATCCCTGAACTTTTTTAAAAACTTATTAAAAATCTTTAAAAATGGACTAAATAGAACAAATCCTTTATTTGATTTCTGCGAATTGGAAGGTTTAAGTATTGTTGCACACAAAACTGGAGTTAAAATTAAGGCAACTAAAACAGAAAGAAGCATAGCAGCTGCAATTGTTACAGAAAATTGCCTGTAAATTATTCCTGTGGATCCAGGGAAAAATGCCATTGGCAAAAATACTGCTGCCAATACCAACCCAATACCAATTAAGGCACCTGTTATTTCATCCATGGACTTTGCAGTTGCCTCCAGGGGAGATAAGCCTTCTTCTTCCATTATCCTGTCCACATTTTCCACAACAACAATTGCATCATCCACCAGAAGACCAATGGCAAGTACCACTGCGAACATTGTCAACATATTTATGGAAAAACCAAGTATCCATATTATGCCAAAGGTACCCAGCACCACCACTGGTACTGCAATTGTTGGGATAATAGTAGCCCTAAAACTTCCTAAAAATATGAACATTACAATAAAGACCAGAATAATAGCCTCATATAATGTGCGTACAACTTCCTCAATTGCAACTTTAGTAAATGGGGTTGTGTCATATGGGTACACCACCTCAACCCCTTCTGGGAAATACTGTTGCATTTCTTTGAGTTTGTTCTTTATGGTATCTGCAACCTGCAAAGAATTTGCACCAGCCTGTTTTCTAACAGCCAAAAAAGCTGCAGGTTTTCCATTGTATGTGGCATACACATCATAAAACTCAGTGCCAAGTTCAACCCTGGCAACATCTTTTAATAAAACCCTTGAACCGTCTTTATTTATTCTAATGGGTATTTTTAAAAATTCACCTGGGGTTTTTAGGTAGTGCTGGACAATAATAGAGGCATTAAATTTTTGACCTTTTTTTGCAGGAGCACCTCCAAGTTGTCCTGCTGAGACTTCAACATTATAGCTTCTAAGTGCCTGGACAACATCTTCTAAAGTAAAATTATATTTTATCAATTTTTCCGGATTTACCCATATTCTCATGGCATATTCTGTTCCAAATACCTGCACCTCACCCACACCTGGAGTCCTGGCAAGGATCTTTTCTATATTTGATTTGGCATAGTCTCTTAGATCATTTCCTGAATAGGAACCGTCCTTTGATACTATACCTGCTATTAACAAAAAATTTCTAGTGGATTTACTTACTCTAACTCCCTGTCTTTGCACCACCTCAGGCAAAGAAGCAGTGGCAAGTTGCACCTTATTTTGAACCTTAGTCCATGCTATGTCTGGATCTGTGCCAGGGGCAAATGTAAGTTCAATCCTGGCCACACCAGCTGAGCTACTCCTCCCATTTATATACCACAGCCCATCTAAACCTGTTAATTGCTGCTCTATAATCTGGGTAACAGTACTTTCCACTGTCTCTGCAGATGCCCCAGGGTATGTTGCTTCCACAGAAATTACAGGGGGAGCTAGTTCTGGATATTGAGATATTGGCAAAAATTTTATTCCTAAGATACCGAAACTCATTATGGCTATAGCTATAACCCATGCAAATACTGGCCTTTTTAAAAAAAATCTAGAAAGCATCTAAATCCTCCGATAAATTTTCCTTACCTATTGCTCTAATTGAGGAACTACGCTCACACCAGGCCTGATATACTGAAATCCCTTTGTAATTAACCTATCTTTTTCCTTTAAACCTGATATAACAAGCCATTTATTCCCAATGGCCCTATCTATTTTTACTGGTCTTGTAACTACCTTGTTTTCATTATCCAGCAAAAACACATAAGGATTTCCCCTTGGATCAAATTTTAAGCTCTCCTGGGGTATCAATATCCCATTTTCCTTTATTCCCTTTACGATCTTTGCCTTCACAAACATTCCTGGCAATAATTCTTTTTCAGGATTTGAAACCTTTATCCTCAAAATCACAGAACTGGTTGTCTCATCAACAGTAACTTCATTAAACTCCAACACTCCATAATGTTTGTATTTTGTCCCATCTTCCAAAAATATTCCAACCTCTTTGTCCATCTTCTTAGTAGATTTAAAAGTGCTATTTTTTCTTTCTTTTCTTATTTGCCTCAGTTCCTCCACTGATATTGGTGCATCTATATAAACTGGATCAAAATGTTGTATAACTGCCAGTGGATTAGGCTGATATTGTGTTACAACTGCACCTTCTGTAACATATGATCTTCCAATAATACCATCTATGGGAGCTTTGATATAACAATATTCCAGATTTACCTTAGCCTGTTTTATTTGTGACTTATAAAGTTTAATCTCAGACTTTAATGCATCTAAGGCAGCCTTAGTATCATCATAAACTTCTTCACTTATTGATTTAACTTTTACAAGCTCTTTATATCTTTTTACCTTTTTTTCCAGTGAAGGCAATTTTGCTTCTGCAATTCTCAAAGAAGCCTCTGCCTGATCCAGCCTTGCTTTATATATTGCTGGATCAATTATATATAATAAATCGTCTTTTTTTACATAACTTCCTTCTTTAAATACCCTCTTTAAAATTATACCACTCACCTGGGGTATGATCTTTGCGGTTTGATAAGAAGATACCCTCCCTGGAAGCTCCTTTAACAAAACAACCTTTTCTCCCTTAATTTCAATATACGATACAGGTATCTGTCTTATCTTTTGACTTACATTACTCTTTTCTTTATCTTTGCATCCAATAAAAAGAACAAAAAAGACTATTAGAAAAATACCATATCTTCTCATAGCTCCCCCTATAAATATTTTTTACGTATTATACCGTTTAAAAATATATCCACAAAATTTTCAAATATATTTTCTAAATCTTTTTCACCTACCTTTTCAACAGAAAAAATCTCCATGGACAAAAATAAATCAAAAATCATTCCTCTAAACCTCATAGCTACTAATTTTTCATTCTTCTTATCTATAGAAAGTTCATCTTTTTTCGTTCTAAATATAGAAATTAAACCCTCATCTATTTCATCTTTTATCCTTTTATATATTTCAAATACCTTATCTGAATATAAGTTAATTTCAGATAAGGTTATCTTTACCATCTTTTTTTTATCAAGGAGTGCAAAATAAAATCTTCTTGCTGTAATAATTAAAACTTCCCTTAAATCTTTTCCATGAACTTCTTTTAATACTTCTTTTAGGTTAACAATTACAGAATATCTTTTTAATACCTCCTCAAACAAAGCCTCCTTTGTTCCAAAAATCCTAAATAGGGTCACCTCAGATACTGAGGCCCTTTTTGCAATATCCTTGGTTGTTGTCCTGGCATATCCATATTCAGAAAAAGGAAAAATGCAGCCTCAATTAACCTCTCTCTTGCACTCTTTTTCCCCATATTTCTTTGCCCCTAAAAATGATAGTAAGCACTTACATTAAAAATTTGTCCAAATCAAATTATTTTTCAGGGAGAAAAAAGGTCTTATCTGTCAGTTTGATTCTTGCTGAATATTTAAAAGAAATAGCTGAAATAGCTGAATTTTTTTTGAAAGCAGTAAAAGAAGCTACTCAATAGGAAATCAAAATAGCAGCACTAAATAATGCAGATTTTTTAGAAAAATTAAAAAAATATCAGGCCTACACTTCACTGTATTTTTAATAAAGAAGAGAAAAAAATCTGGCAACAAGCTATGTAACTCGTTTACAATCAATTTGCTCCCATTGTCGGACAAAAGTACATACAGCTGTTCAAAATTAAAAAAAATAAAGGTAGCTCTGTTTACTTTGTCTACTTTGTAAACAGTCAAGGCAACTCAAAGGACGCTTCTATCCCAGCAGGAGTAGTTTGCTTTCCCTTGTAGAAAATAAACTTTTATCTCTTTTTATATCAAGGAAGAAAGGAGAAAAGAAAATTTAAAGAAGCTTTACTGAAAAATTTTGAGGGGAAAAGCCAAAAAGGGGAAGAAAACTCTTCCCCTAAAAAGCTCTCTTAGCAACTAGGTTTTACTACTGCTCCACTACGGATACAACGCGTACACACTTTAATTTTTCTTACTTCTCCATTAGGAAGCTGAGCCCTGACTTTTTGTAAGTTAGGCAAAAACCTTCTCTTATTCTTGTTATTAGCATGGCTCACATGATTACCCACAAGTGGAGACTTACCGCAAATTTCGCACTGTCTAGACATATCTATACCTCCCAAATTCATTCGTCTTAAGCGCACAGAAGAAAATATTTATACCCCCCTTTATCAAAAAAGGCAAGCCTAAATTCTTGACAAGAAAGACCTTAGCACTATACACAAGTCTAGTTTCAGTCAAGAAAAGGATTTTTATTTATGTTAGAAGGATGGCTCAGTTTAAAAGACGTCCCGGCTGAGGGCCGGGAATTTTCATTTGAAACAAATGAAAATTGGCAAGAGTTTATTGCCGAGTTTAATCTAAAATTTAAGATTCTTATTCCCCTTAAGCTAGATTTAACCGTTTTACCACAAAAAAAAGGTTTCTGGCTAAAGGGAGTAATTCAGGGTAAAGTTGAGTTTGCCTGTGACAGATGTTTAGAGCCAGCAATTATCTCCTTTAAAGAGTATTTTGAGTTTTTTGAAGAAAAAGAACCTGCTGAACCAGAAAATATGGGAGAAAGTCTTTTACGTTTTATTGATAGTCATTATGAATTAAATATTTTTCAACTTATTTGGGAACAATTTCTCCTGTCTTTGCCAGATAAAAAACTCTGTCAGGAAGAGTGTAAAGGTCTATGCCCTAAGTGCGGGACCAATTTAAACCTGGCTTCCTGTAATTGCGAAAAAACAACAGGAGATCCTAGATTAAGTATTTTTAGACAATTAAAATTAAAATCTAAATAAGGGGTAAAATTATGGCAAATCCAAAAAAAAGAACTTCCAAATCCAAAAAAGGAATGAGACGTTCTCATCACCATTTAGAAGCACCTAATTTTATTTATTGCTCCTGTGGAGAGGCAACTCTTCCCCATACTGTTTGTCCTGCTTGTGGGAAGTACAAAGATAGGCAGTATTTGAGAAGAGAGGATAATGAGTAGAAGAATCTGTATAGCTGTAGATGCCATGGGAGGAGACCATGGGCCAGAAGTAGTTGTTCCAGGAGCTCTAGAAGCTGCCCGGTCTAAAAACTTAAAAATTCTGTTGGTAGGAGATGAGGCAAGGATAAAGACAATCCTTGCGCAAGAATCCACTAAGGGAATAGAAGTGGAAATCGTGCATGCTGAAGAAGTAGTTGGTATGGAGGAAAAACCTTCAGAAGCTCTTCGGCGCAAAAAGAATTCCTCCATTCAAAAGGCCTTTATGCTGGCCAGGAAGGGTATAGCTGATGGAGTGATTAGTGCTGGAAATTCTGGAGCAACTCTGGCCTGCGGCATGTTTACAGTAGGCAGAATAAAGGGGATTGAGCGCCCAGCTCTAGCCTCTATCCTGCCCTCGGAAAAAAAACCCGTGATTTTAATTGATGTAGGGGCTAATGTGGATTGTAAGCCCCATCACCTTCTTCAATTTGGACTCATGGCTGAAATTTTTGCCAGAGATGTGCTCAAAATAGAAAAGCCTACTTTGGGCCTTCTTACCATTGGAGAAGAAGAAGGAAAAGGTAATAATTTAGTCAAAGAAGCCTATAATCTTTTTAAGCTTTCCTTCTTGAACTTTGTGGGTAATGTAAAAGGTAAAGACATATTCAAAGGTAATGTGGACATTATTGTCTGTGATGGATTTGTAGGTAATGTTGCTCTCAAGCTCATGGAAGGATTGGCTTCATCCTTAGGAACTTTACTCAAAAAAGAAATAAAAAAGAGTTTCTGGGCCAAGGTAGGTTTTTTGCTCGCTAAAAAATCTCTCAAAAATTTTGCCAGAAAGCTGGATTATGCTGAGTATGGGGGAGCTCCTCTACTGGGGTTAAAAAAGATTGCCCTGGTTTGTCATGGCTCTTCCAACAGCAAAGCCATTAAAAATGCCGTGCTTATGGCAGCTTCTTTTGTCAAAAACAAAGCCAATGAGCACCTGGAAGAAGGTTTGGCCATGCACCAAGAAATCAGCTTGCTAGGGAAAAAAGCTTTAACCAACCAAAAGGCCAAGAGTGTTTAGTTATGAAAAAAATTTATATCCAAGGAATAGGGCATTATATACCCCCTAAAATTCTTTCCAATCAAGACCTGGAGCAAATGGTGGATACCAGTGATGAATGGATAACCACCAGAACAGGCATAAAAAAAAGACATGTAGTAGAAAAGGAAACCTGCTCTGATTTAGCCTATCAAGCTTCACTAAAGGCCCTGGAAGATGCAGGGCTACAAGCAACAGACCTTACCCATATTGTTCTAGCCACTTTTACTCCTGATACCTATGTTCCCAATGGGGCCAGCCACTTACAAAAAAAACTTGGCTGTGCTCCCACTCCTTGCTTTGATATCAATGCGGCCTGCACTGGTTTTTTATATGCCCTGGAAGTAGGTAGAGGGCTGTGTTTAACTAACCCCAAGGCAAAAGTTTTAGTGGTAGCTGCAGAAGCCTTAACCAGCAGAGTAAATTTTACTGACCGCAGCACCTGTGTATTGTTTGGTGATGCTGGAGGCGCAGTTATCTTAAGTACAGAACCAGGAAAAGCTGAAGTTAAAAATATTCTCATTCAGGCAGATGGTAGCCTGGGAGATCTACTCACCATTAAAGGAGGAGGTTCAGCTTATCCTCCCAAGCTGGGAGAGCCCATTGATGAAAAATATTTTGTGGAAATGCAAGGTCGGGAAGTATTTAAGTATGCTGTACGCTCCATGGCTGACATCTGCCTGGAACTTTTAGCTAAAGAAAACCTTTCTTCTAAGGACATAAGCCTTTTTATCCCTCACCAGGCCAATATTAGAATTATTGAAGCGTTAACTAAAAAATTAGACCTGGATGTAGACAAAGTCTTTATAAATGTACAAGATTACGGTAATACTTCTGCTGCTTCTATTCCTCTGGCCCTAAGCGAAGCCTGGGAACAAGGAAGGATAAAATCCGGCGATAAAGTTTTATTAGTAGCCTTTGGTGGAGGCTTTACCTGGGGTTCTGCCCTGCTTACTTTTTAAGGGTTGGCAAGGAGAAAATAATGGAAAAAACAGCTCTGGTTACAGGCGGTTCTAGAGGTATTGGCAGAGAAATAGCCCTGCGTCTGGCTAAAGAAGGGTATCAAATATTTTTGACTTATGTAAGCAAACCAGAACTAGCCCAAAAAGTGGTTAACCTTATTGAAAGCCAAGGCGGAAAAGCCAGAAGTTTTCTTTTAGATACAGGTAAGTGGGAAGATGTAGTTTCCTTTTTCAAGAGGAAATAAATAAAAAGGTCAATCTGGAAGTTCTGGTTAACAATGCAGGGATTACCAGAGATGGGCTTATCCTGCGTTTAAAAAAAGAACAATGGGAACAAGTTCTGCAAGTCAATCTCACGGGTGCTTTTGTCTGTCTACAACAAGCAGCTAAAATCATGGTCAAGCAGCGTTATGGCCGCATTATAAATATCACTTCAGTGGTAGGCCAGAGTGGAAATGCAGGCCAGTCCAACTACGCAGCCTCTAAAGCTGGACTTATTGGTCTTACCAAAAGTGCTGCCCTGGAACTAGCCTCTCGCAATATCACAGTAAACGCAGTGGCACCAGGTTTTATCGAAACAGATATGACCAAAGAACTTCCCCAGGAGATAAAAGAGCTTTATTTACAAAAGATTCCCCTTTCTCGCTTTGGCTCCAGCCAAGATATAGCTGAAGTGGTGGCCTTTTTAGCTTCTCCCAAAGCAGGCTATATCACCGGACAGGTTATTGGGGTTAATGGCGGGATGTATTTATAATAAAAAAAGAAAATTCTTATGGAGGGTAACATGTCTGTAGAAGAAAAAGTAAAGGAAATTGTAGCTGAACAATTGGGTGTATCTCTAGATCAAGTAAAGCCTGAATCCAAGTTCGTAGAAGACTTGGGGGCAGATTCCCTAGATCTAACAGAACTCATTATGGCTATGGAAGACGAATTTGGTGTAGAAATTGATGATGAAAAGGCCCAAGAAATCAAAACAGTTCAAGACGCCATTAATTTTATCCAAGAAAATAAATAAGATAAGGGGGGAAGTTTCCCCCTTGTCTTAGGTTTAAAAGAGGATTCTATGCAAAGAGTTGTAGTTACTGGGCTGGCCGCAATTACTCCTTTGGGTAATGATTTAGAAACTAGCTGGAACAACCTCTTGGCAGGTAAAAACGGTGTAGGTCCCATCACTCGCTTTGATTGTAGTGAATTTGATACCAAGATAGCTGCAGAAATAAAAAATTTTGATCCAACTGATTATTTAGATCCCAAACAAATAAAAAGATTGGATAGATTCTGTCATTATGCCTTAGCTGCTGCTAAAATGCTTTTAAAGCAAGCTAACTGGCCCATTGAAGAAGAATTGAATGAAAATCTGGGAGTATTGCTGGGTTGCGGTTTAGGTGGGCTGGAGACCATTGAAGAATTTCATACTAAACTCAAAGAAAAAGGTCCTAAGCGTGTTTCTCCCTTTTACATTCCTCAACTCATCTCCAACATGGCTGCGGGTCAAATATCCATTATGGCCAAGGCCAAAGGACCCAATCTGGTAACCACCTCGGCCTGTGCCTCTGGCTTACATGCCATTGGCTATGCCTTTTCTGAAGTAAAACTGGGCAGAGTAAAGGCAATTATCACTGGGGGAGTAGAATCTACCATTACTCCCATGGCTGTATCTGGTTTTAATGCCATGAAAGCCCTTTCTACCAGAAACGAAGAGCCAGAAAAGGCCAGCCGTCCCTTTGATCGGGATAGAGACGGCTTTGTGATTGGTGAAGGATGCGGCTTGTTGCTCTTGGAAAGTCTGGAAAGCGCCCTGGAAAGGGGAGCAACCATTTTTGCAGAAGTAGTTGGTTTTGGAGCTTCTTCTGATGCCTATCACATGACCGCCCCAGAAGAAAATGGTACAGGAATGGCTTTAGCTATGCAAAGGGCCTTAAAAGAAGCACAGGTAGACCCCAGGGAAATAGACCATATTAATGCGCACGGCACTTCCACTAAATTAAATGACATCTGTGAAACCAGGGCCATAAAAAAAGTTTTTGGCTCTCATGCCTATGATTTGCTTATAACTTCCAATAAATCCATGATTGGACACACCCTGGGAGCTGCAGGCGGAATTGAGAGTGTCTTTAGTGTCCTAAGTATTTATCATGGCCAGATTCCTCCTACCATCAATTTAGATAATCCTGACCCAGAATGCGATCTTAACTACTGTGCTAACCAGAAAGTAGAAAAAGATATTGAGTTTGCCCTGTGCAATTCCTTTGGTTTTGGTGGAACCAATGGCTGTATTTTGTTTCGCAAGTTTCACCCCTAACCTTTTGAAGGAGCAAAAATGCTTTTAGAATTTTTGTTTAAACACGATCCCCAGCTGGCAAAGGCCATTGAATTGGAAGAAAAAAGGCAATTAAGCAAATTGGAATTAATTGCCTCAGAAAACTTTGCCTCTCCAGCAGTGCGCCTGACCATGAGCAGTGTACTTACCCACAAGTACGCTGAAGGTTATCCTGGAAAGCGCTATTATGGAGGTTGCGAGTTTGTAGATATGGCTGAAGACCTGGCCAGAGACAGGGCCAAGGAACTGTTTAAAGCAGAATATGCCAATGTTCAGCCTCACAGTGGCTCTCAGGCCAACATGGGAGTTTATTTTGCCTGCTTACAACCTGGAGATACCATTTTAGGCATGGACCTTTCCCATGGAGGTCATTTAACCCATGGTAGTCCGGTAAACTTTTCAGGCAAACTTTTTAAGGTGGTCTTTTACGGGGTAAACAAAGAAACTCAAACCATAGATTACGACCAGGTAGAAAAACTGGCCCAAGAACACCAACCCAAACTCATTGTGGCTGGAGCCAGTGCCTATCCCAGAACCATTGACTTTGCCCGTTTTAGAGCCATAGCCGACCAGGTAGGTGCCAAACTTATGGTAGATATGGCCCACATTGCTGGATTGGTGGCTACAGATTTACATCCTTCTCCCATTCCCCATGCCCACTTTACCACCACAACCACCCACAAGACCTTAAGAGGTCCCAGGGGAGGGATGATTTTAAGCTCAGAAGAATATGGAAAAACTTTAAATTCACAAATTTTCCCGGGAATTCAAGGTGGACCCTTGATGCATGTGATTGCTGCCAAGGCAGTGGCCTTTGGAGAGGCTTTAAAGGAAGAATTTAAGGCCTATCAACAACTGGTCCTTGAAAATGCCCAGAAAATGGCCCAGGAATTACAGGCTGCAGGTTTTAAACTGGTTTCTGATGGCACAGACAACCACCTGCTCCTGGTAGATTTAACCAACAAAGATATTACTGGCAAAGAAGCAGAAGCTGCTTTGGATAAGGCGGGAATTACGGTAAACAAAAACACCATTCCCTTTGAAACCAGGTCTCCTTTTGTTACTTCAGGCATTCGTCTGGGCACTCCAGCCATTACCACCAGGGGAATAAAGCCAGAACATATTCCCCAAATTGTAAACTGGATTGTGGCTGCTTTGGAATCCAAAGATAATGAAACCAGACTGGAACAAATCAAAAAAGAAGTGGAAAGGTTTGCCCTGCAGTTCCCACTTTTTGCCTGGTAGTTATGCAAAAAAATAACCGCCTTTCTTGGCCAGAATATTACATGCAAATAGCCACACTGGTGGCAGAGCGCTCCACCTGTTTACGCCGCAAGGTAGGTGCTATTGCAGTAAAGGATAAACGCATCCTGGCTACAGGCTATAATGGCGCTCCAGCAGGTCTTGCCCATTGTCTGGAAATAGGTTGTTTAAGGGAAAAGCTACAAATTCCTTCCGGAGAAAGGCACGAGCTCTGCAGGGGCTTACACGCTGAACAAAATGTCATTATTCAATGTGCTGTGCATGGAGTAAGTTTACAAGGTGCTACTATTTACTGCACAACCCAGCCCTGCCTCATTTGCACCAAGATGCTTATTAACTGTGGGATTAAGGAAATCTACTTTGCAGAAGGTTATCCAGATAATCTGGCCCAGGAGATGCTAAAAGAAGCTCAAATCACCTTTCAAAAATTGACTTTATGAACTTAAAGGAAAAGAAAAATTTATGGCCAGAGCCATCAGCCTGGCCCAGCGAGCTAAAGGAAAAACAGCTCCCAATCCTTGTGTGGGAGCTGTTTTAGTTAAAGAGGGAAAGGTTGTAGCCTCTGGCTATCATCGAGGCTATGGTCTGCCCCATGCTGAAGTGGAAGTATTAAAGGACGCTAGGAAAAAAAATATTGACCCTAGAGAATGCGCTTTATTTGTAACTCTGGAACCCTGCAATCACTTTGGCAAAACTCCACCTTGCACCAAAGCCATTTTAGAAGCTGGCATCAAAGAGGTCTATGTTGGGGCCCTGGACCCCAACCCTCAAGTAGAAGGCGGGGGAGCCAGATTTTTGCAAAGCAAAGGAGTGCAGGTAGAAACAGGGATTTTACAAGCCCAGTGTACAGATTTAATAAGGGATTTTTATCTCTGGAAAATAGAAAAAAGACCTTTTTTTTATTTAAAGTTAGCTTCTACCTTAGATGGAAAAATTGCCACTTCCACAGGGCATTCCAACTGGATTAGTTCAGAAAAGTCCCGGGCAAAAGTCCACCAGCTGCGCAAAAAAGTACAGGCAGTCTTGGTGGGAGGAAATACTTTTGTTCAGGACAATCCCAAGCTCACAGTTCGCAAGGCAAAAAGTAAAAAACAACCTTTAGCCCTTATTCTGACCAGAAAACTTCCTGCAGAAGCAAGTTATTATCTCCTCCAGCAAAGACCAGAGGAAACCATTTTCTTTACCCTGGAAAGCCAGGAAAACTTGCGTTTACAAAAAAAGATAAGCGAACTGGGCAGTAAAGTGGTTTTCCTGCCTGTTAAAAACAATTCCTGGGATTTAAAGGCAATGGCTACTTGGCTCTGGAACAACAATATTTTTTATGTCCTGGTGGAAGGCGGGGGCTTTATTGCCCAGAAATTTTTGGAATATCAGCTTGCTGATGAAATCTGGCTTTTTTTGGCTCCTAAAATTCTAGGAGATGCTGGGGCCATTTCTTCTTTTTGGGGAAGAAGCATAAAAACCATAGACGAAGCTTACACTTTAAGCTACCAGAAAGTCACTTCTTGTGGAGAAGATCTCTTACTTATTTTAAAGCCTTAAAGATGTTTACTGGCATTATTGAAGACATAGGTGAAATTCTCAACATAACTCCCTTAAGCAAAGAAAAGCGTTTTAGCATTAAAACCAACAAAATAAAAAACTTTGTGCAGGGAGAAAGTATTGCTGTAAATGGTGTCTGTCTTACAGTGGAAAATTTTTCTAATACTTCCTTTACAGCCTATGCTTCCCTGGAAACCCTTGGAAAAACCAATCTCCAATTTTTAAAAACTGGAGATAAGGTCAATCTGGAAAGGGCCCTTACCTTATCCTCTAGACTGGGTGGACACCTGGTAACAGGACATGTGGATTGCCTGGCCCGGGTAGAAGAAATTACCCCTGCAGGAGAATCAAAAATTTTTAGACTCTCCTATCCAGAAGAATTTTCCCCTTATATTATTTCCAAAGGTTCAGTGGCCCTGGATGGGATTAGCCTGACAGTAAATACTTGTGGTCCGGGTTTTCTTGAGGTAAACATCATCCCTGCCACTCAAAAAGAAACCACCATAAGCACCTGGAAAAAGGGTACTGTGGTTAATTTGGAAACAGACATCATAGGCAAATATGTCAAAAGTTTTTTGGACAAAAAGGAAAACACTTCTGAAAATAAATCTCAAAGCAAATTAACTCTCGACTTTTTGCGAGAACACGGTTTTTAAAAAATCAAAAAAAGAGGTTAAAAAATGCCCAAGTGTACTATTGAAGAAGCCATTGAAGACATTAAACAAGGCAAAATGATCATCTTGGTAGATGACGAAGATAGAGAAAATGAAGGGGACTTAACCATTGCTGCTGAAAAAGTAACTCCTGAAATAATCAACTTTATGGCCAAGCACGGACGGGGACTTATCTGCCTGGCCCTGGCGCCAGAATGGGTGGACAAATTGGGACTTCCCCTACAACCCCAACGCGGTCGTTCCAAGTTTGGCACGGCCTTTACTGTATCCATTGAAGCCAAAGAAGGAGTAACTACTGGCATTTCTGCTCAAGACAGAGCTACCACCATTTTAACGGCAGTAAAAGACAATGTAACCCCGGATGATATTGTTACCCCAGGACACATTTTCCCCTTAAGGGCCAGAAAAGGCGGGGTACTGGAAAGAGCTGGACAGACCGAAGGCAGTGTAGATTTAGCCAGATTGGCTGGTCTAAAGCCAGCAGCAGTCATCTGTGAAATTATGAAAGACGACGGCACCATGGCCAGAATGCCGGATCTGGAAAAGTTTGCCCAGGAACATGATTTAAAAATTTGCACCATTGAAGACCTTATTCGCTACCGCATGCGCTTTGATTCCCTGGTCAAGCGAGAAGCAGAAGCCTTTTTGCCCACTGCCTACGGCAATTTCAAGGCCATTGCCTTTGAAAGCCAGACGGACAATCAAACGCATATAGCTCTGGTAAAAGGTGAGTGGGAAAAAGACGAACCAGTAATGGTCAGGGTTCACAGTGAATGCTTAACTGGTGATGTCTTTGGTTCCTTACGCTGTGATTGCGGCAAACAACTCCAAACTGCCATGCAAATGATTGAAAAAGAAGGCAAGGGCGTTATCCTCTATATGCGCCAGGAAGGAAGAGGTATTGGCCTGGCCAACAAGATAAAAGCCTACAAACTGCAAGACCAGGGCAAAGATACGGTAGAAGCCAATTTAGCCCTGGGCTTTCCTCCAGACCTTAGAGATTATGGTATAGGAGCTCAAATCTTGGTTAATCTGGGAATCAGTAAAATGCGTCTTATGACCAACAATCCCAAAAAAATCGTAGGCCTGGAAGGCTATGGTTTACAGGTGGTAGAACGAGTACCCATAGAAATTCCAGCCTGTGAAGAAAACTACTGTTATCTAAAAACCAAAAGAGATAAAATGGGACACATTTTAAACAACATTCAAGATAAAGGGGATAAGTAAAATGTTACACCTAAAAACCATTGAAGGGCAACTAAATGCCCAGGACCTTTCCATTGCCATTGTAGCCAGCAGATTTAATGATTTTATTGTGGACAAACTCATTGCTGGTGCTGTGGACTATCTGGTACGACATGGTTTAAACAAGGACAATATCACTCTAGTTCGAGTGCCAGGTGCCTTTGAACTTCCTCTAGTGGCCAAAAAACTGGCCAAAAGCCAGAAATATGCAGGTATCATCTGCCTGGGAGCCATTATTAGAGGAGCTACCCCCCATTTTGATTATGTGGCTGCTGAAGCCAGCAAAGGTATTGCCCTGGTCAGCCTGGAGACAGAAGTTCCCGTAGGATTTGGCGTACTCACCACTGATACTCTGGAACAAGCCATAGAGCGAGCAGGAAGTAAAGCAGGAAATAAAGGAGCTGAAGCTGCCCAAGCCCTCCTGGAAACCATCAGAGTGCTGGAACAAATCTAGGTCAAAGGGAATCTACATCTATGAAAATTCAGAAGCTCTCTCGCCGCAAGCAACGGGAATTTGCCTTTCAAGTGCTTTATAGCCTGAACTTTAATTCAGAAACAGAACTCAACTTGCTCAAGGAAAATGCTGCCTGTTTTCCAGACCCTAAAAAAGAAAACTTCTCGCCAGAACAAGCTCCTTTTGCCTGGGAACTCATTGAGGGAGTAGAAGAAAAAAAAGCGAACTTGACAGTTATATTGAAAAATATTCCCGCAACTGGAAAATAAATAGAATTGCCAAAATAGAACTTACTATCTTGCGCCTGGCTACCTTTGAACTTATTTTTCGCCCTGATATTCCTCCTAAGGTAAGTATCAATGAGGCCATAGAACTGGCCAAAGGCTATGGCGATATAAATTCCAAAACCTTTGTCAACGGCATTCTGGATGCCCTTGCTAAGGATATAACCAATGGTCAACTTGGGAATAGTAAATAATTTAAATTTACTACCTCCAAACACTCTGTGGGTTAATTTTAAAAAACATACTCAAGTAGAAAGTATTTTAGAAATAAATAAAAACTTAACAACTCTAAATTTTTTCTTTAACCCTGAAAATAACTTTGGTGAAAGTTTTTATTCCCTTTTAAAAGGGTTAAAGGCAAACCAGATTGCCTTAAATCCAACTTACCTAGTTCCCATATATAATTTATCGCTGGAAGACTCTCTTTTAAAGTGGGGAGAAACTATTTTTCCTTTTTTTAAAAATTGGGACGGTACCCTGTACTTTGAAGTAAAAAATTTTTGCCTGCAAAATATCTTTAAAAAGTGGTCTAAAAAATTTACCCATGTCTGCTTCAAAAACAAGTACAATCTTGTCCAATCCCAGGAAAATAAACAGACAAAGAAAAGAAGTATTTATCCCCTTTGGAAGTTAAAGGTGCAAAACAGTTAGAGAGGAGAGAAACATGAAAAAAGAGTACAATCCTCAAGAAATAGAGCTCAAGTGGCAAAAGATTTGGGAAGAGAAAAAACTATTTAAAACTCAAGAAGATAATTCTAAGCCCAAGTATTATGTGCTGGAAATGTTTCCCTATCCTTCTGGCCGCATTCATATGGGACATGTACGAAACTATTCCATTGGTGATGTGGTAGCCAGAGTCAAGAAAATGCAAGGGTTTAATGTCCTTCATCCTATGGGCTGGGATGCCTTTGGACTACCTGCTGAAAATGCCGCTATCAAGCACAATACTCATCCAGCCAAATGGACCTATGAAAATATAGCTTACATGAAAAAAGAACTTAAAAGACTAGGTTATTCCTATGATTGGGACAGGGAAATAGCTACCTGTCATCCCAAATACTATCGCTGGGAACAACTCTTCTTTTTAAAGTTATTGGAAAAGGGGTTGGCCTATCGCAAAAAATCCCCTGTAAATTGGTGCCCAAAGTGTAATACAGTCCTGGCCAACGAACAGGTAGAAGAGGGACTTTGCTGGCGCTGTAGCTCAGTGGTAGAACAAAAGGAATTGGAGCAATGGTTCCTGCGTATTACAGACTATGCTGAAGAACTTTTAAAGGACCTGGAAAAGTTGCAGGGTGGTTGGCCAGAAAAGGTTCTCATTATGCAAAGAAACTGGATTGGAAAGAGTGAAGGTGCAGAAATAGAATTTGCCCTTGAAGGTTCAGAGAAAAAAATAAAAGTTTTTACCACCAGGCCAGATACCCTCTTTGGAGCTACTTTTATGAGCCTTGCTCCAGAACACCCCCTGGTAGAAGAATTGATTGCCAACAGCCCAAACAAGCAGGCAGTAGAAGAATTTATCCAGAAAACCAAGGCCCTGGATAAAATAAAAAGAACTTCTGAAGACCTGGAAAAGAAGGCGTATTTACTGGTCGTTATTGCTTAAATCCTGTAACTGGCCAGAAAATGCCCATATATGTGGCTAATTTTGTTTTGGTAGAATATGGAACAGGTGCAGTTATGGCTGTACCTGCGCATGACCAGAGAGATTTTGAATTTGCCCAAAAGTACTCTTTACCTCTAAAAATTGTCATTCAGCCTGAAGGAGAGAAACTCCAGGAAGAAACTTTAAAAGAAGCCTATACAGGCCCTGGATACCTGGTAAACTCAGGCCAATTTGATGGGCTTTTTAATGAAGAAGCCAAAATCAAAATCACAGAATACCTGGCTCAAAAAGGTTTGGGCCAAAAGACTGTAAACTATCGTTTAAGAGACTGGAACATCTCCAGACAACGCTACTGGGGGGCTCCCATTCCTGTAGTTTACTGTGATAGTTGTGGAATTGTGCCAGTAAAAGAAGAAGACCTTCCAGTAGTACTGCCGCTGGAAGTAAAGACAAAGCCTGATGGCAAGTCTCCTTTGCCTGAGTGCAAGGAATTCCTGGAAACCACCTGTCCCAGGTGTGGCCAAAAGGCCAGAAGAGAAACAGATACCATGGATACCTTTGTAGAGTCTTCCTGGTATTTTGCCCGCTATACTGCGCCCAGATTAGAGGATAAACCCTTTGACCCCAGGGCCCTAAAATACTGGCTCCCTGTAGATCAGTACATTGGTGGAGTAGAACACGCCATTTTACATCTGCTCTATTCCCGCTTTTTTGTGAAGGTTTTAAGGGATTTAGGTTTTATGGAATTGGACGAACCCTTTAGCAACCTCCTTACCCAGGGAATGGTCTTAAAAGATGGGGCCAAAATGTCCAAATCCAAGGGCAATGTAGTGGACCCGGATGAAATGATTCAAAAATACGGTGCAGACACAGTTAGACTCTTTTGTCTCTTTGCTGCTCCACCAGAAAAGGATATGGAATGGAGTGACCAGGGTATTGAAGGCTCTTTTAGATTTTTAAACCGTCTCTGGCGCCTGGTCCAAGAGTTAAAACCCGTGCTTAAACCTGTGGGTCCTGCCTATAAACTGGATAGGGAAAGTTTGTCTTCTGAAGCCAAAGAACTCTTGTACAAAGAACACTACACCATAGAAAAGGTAACCAAAGATTTGGAAAACAAGTTCCAATTCAATACAGCCATTGCTGCCATTATGGAACTGGTAAACCTTTTGTATTTAAGCAAGGATAAGTTAAAGGATTCAGAACAAGGTAAGCTTTTACTCTCTTCCAGTATTAGCACTGTACTTACCCTGCTTTATCCCATTGTGCCTCACCTCTGTGAGGAATTATGGCAGGAAATAGGCTATACCACCACCCTGGCTGAATCCAGGTGGCCTGAGCCCCTAAAAGAAGCTCTGGTTCAAGACAATCTGGTTATAGTGGTTCAGGTAAATGGAAAGCTAAGGGGCAAACTGGAAATACCTGCTAACACCCCGGAAGAAGAAATTAAAACCCTGGCTTTACAAGAAGAAAATGTGCAAAGACACATTGCAGGAAAAACAGTGGTTAAGACCATTGTAGTGCCCAAAAAACTGGTCAACATAGTGGTTAAGTAATGTTAAGAAAAGCAGGCAATCTACTATTATTAAGCATCTTGTTTTTAATGGGAGGGTGTGGCTATCACTTTATTGATAGCCAACCCCTTTCCTTTCCCAACCAGGCAAGCAAGCTAAACCTAAAAAAAGTTGTTAATCCTACCCAGGAAACCTGGATAGAAGGATATGTGCGCAATTTTTTAGCTGAAGAAATAAGTAAAAGAAGCTCTGCCACTCTTACCAATTCCAGCCAAGCAGAACTTTTCTTAACCATTTACCTGGACAGATTGTCCACCTCTGAAAAAACCAAAGGTGAAAATGATACTACTCTAAAATACTCTGCTGACCTTAGTTTAAGAATGGTTTTTAACAATGCCCAAGGAGAAAAAATTTTAGAAACCAGGCCAGTTAGTTATGCGCAAAGTTATACTTCTGAAGGAGAAAAAAAGAAGCCATAGAAAAGGCTCTAGAGGAAGCTCTGCGCTTAAGCTTAAATCAACTGGGAAATAATGACTTCTAGACCCAATTTTTATCTCTGCTTTTCTCCAGACATAGGTCTAATTCAAGAAGAAGTCCAAAAAATTTTAGAAACTTTTAACCTAACTAATTGGAAGAAAAAAGTCTTCTGGGCAGAAGAGTTAGAGGAAAACTTTTGGAGTACCTTTACCTCTTCTTCCTTATTTGGTCCGGGTCAAATCATTTGGGTCAGAAAAGCGGAAAACCTGGAAGTTTCTTTCTGGCAAGAAGCTAAGAAATATCTTTTAAGTAAACGCAGTTCTACCTTTTCTATTTTTTGCTTTGAAGCTAGCTGGAATAAAAAAAAGCTTCCTCCTATCCCCAGCTGGTTTAATAAACATCCTGTCTATCAACTGGCCAAAAAACAAAAATGGATTTTTGCTGCTCCTGAACTAAAAGAGAACCAAAAAAGGGCTTTTATTCTGGAAAAAATAAAGGCTGCTCAAAAGGAAATTTCTCCTCCTCTGCTCAACCAGCTCCTGCCCCTGCTTCCAGATGATACAAAGGCTCTAATGCAAGAACTGGAAAAAATTATCCTAATCAGTGAGCAAAAAATCCAGGAAAAAGATTTTAGTTTATTAAATACCTTTTCAGAAGAAGATGTCTATCAACTCTTTAACTCCCTTTTAAATAAAGACTACCCCAACCTGTGGAGAAATTTACAAGAACAAACAAAGGCCAAAGAACTAATTTTTCCCTTGCTTGGCCTTTTAAGAAGGGAAGCCAAAGTCCTGTGGTTACTTTATTACAATCAAGATAATGAAGTAAATATGCCAGTTTTTATCAAGCAAAAGAAAAAATTTCTGGCCCAAAAATTAGGTGTATCCAGAATAGCTGCCCTCTTAGACCTAGTTCTTATTTGCGAATTTAAAATAAAAAGTGGAGAAAGTTCTCCAGAAGAAACCTTTGACTACTTACTACTCTCTTTATCCAGACTCTTCTAAGTGCCTGGCCTTGATTTCTCTTTAAAGACAAGCAAAAATAAATAAATTTTTTCCAAACCTCTTGCCCAGGGGGGATTTAATGCCTAATAAAAATAAACCTCATTATCTTGGCCATAGGCAAAGATTAAAAAAGAAACTCCGCGAAAACCCTGAAGCTTTGGCTGACTACGAGGTGCTGGAACTCCTGTTAGGTTATGCCCTGCCGCGCAAGGATACCAAGCCCTTGGCTAAAACTTTATTAGCCAAGTTTAAAAATTTTAAACAACTGCTCTTTGCCAAAGAAAAGGAGTTGGAAAATATAGAGGGAGTGGGGCCAGGAATTTCAACTTTTTGGCTAGCTTTAAGGGAGTTTTTGAGCAGAGCCAGTGTGCAAGAGTTTCAAAAGACAAAACAAAAGATAACCTCACCTCAAGATGTTTATAACTTACTGGCTCCCAAACTAATTCCCTTAAGCAAAGAAGAGGTGTGGCTGGTTATGCTGGATAACAAGCATCAGTTAATAAAAATGTCCCGCCTGAGCCAGGGCACTCTGGATTCTTCGCCCATTTATGTGCGGGAAATATTAGAACAGGTGCTCTTAAATCAAGCCAAGGCCTTTATCCTGGCACACAATCATCCCAGTGGAGAGCCTACTCCTTCTCTAGCTGACCTGGAAATCACTAGAAAAATTGAGGAAGCTTGTAAAAATTTAGAGGTGTCTTTTTTAGACCACCTAATCATAGGTAAACAGGGATATCAGAGTCTAAAGGAACAAGGCTTTTAACCCAAGGAGGGAAAAATGAAGACCATGCAATGTTTAGTAAGTGGAAAGGTTCAGGGCGTATGGTTCAGGGCTTGGACTCATGATCAAGCCACAAGCCTAAATATAAAGGGATGGGTAAGGAATCTAGCTGACGGCAAAGTAGAAGTTTTAGCCCAGGGTGAGGAAAAGGATTTAGAAGAACTAAAAAAAAGACTCCTGGTTGGTTCACCTTTAAGTAGAGTGGAGCATGTGGAGTGTAAGTATTTAGAAGATTACGATAAAACTTATGACAAATTTGAAATAAGAGGATAAAAAGGAGGATATTTTAGCCTATGAGTGATGAAAAGATTCATACTGAGCAAGAAGAACAAAAAACAGAAGAAAGCCAGGATACTAAAGAAACTGCCAAAGGTTCTTCTCTCTTCCAGGAGGGAAGTTTAGATATACCAGACACCCTTCCCTTGCTGCCAGTAAGGGACATTACCATTTTTAACTACATGATTTTACCCCTTTTTGTGGGTAGGGAAAAAAGTGTTCAAGCTGTGGATGCAGCTCTAAATAAAGATCGTTATATTTTGATTTGTGCCCAAAAAGATGAAAAAGTCAGATGAGCCTACCATAGACGATATTTACCATACAGGCACAGTGGCCATGATTATGCGTATGCTTAAAATGCCAGATGGCCGCCTCAAAGTACTTATCCAGGGGATTCAACGAGCCAGGATAAAGGAAGTAGTGCGAGAAGATCCCTTTTATGAAGTAAAAGTAGATCTTATAGAAGAAAAAGACATCACTGAATACGGACCAGAAGTGGAAGCTCTGGTTCGGGCAGCCAGGGAACAAAGCGAAAAGATTCTCAGCTTAAAGGGAATAGATGCTGCTGAAATCATGGCTGTTTTAAACAGCGTGGATGAGCCAGGAAGACTGGCGGACCTAATTGCTTCCAACCTGCGCATGAAGCCAGAAGAAGCTCAAAAAATCCTGGAATGTGAAGACCCTGTGGAAAGATTAAAACTGGTCAATGAAAAGCTGGCCAAAGAAGTGGAAGTAGCCACCATGCAGGCCAAAATTCAAAACATGGCCAGAGAAGGAATGGACAAAGCCCAGCGTGAGTTCTTTTTGCGTGAACAATTAAAAGCCATCAAAAGAGAACTGGGTGAAGGAGCAGATGAACAAGAAGAACTGGAAGAACTTAGAAAGGCCTTAAAAAAAGCAGGACTTCCTACTAAAATAATGAAAGAGGCTGAAAAACAACTCCGTCGCTTAGAAAGTATGCACCCAGATTCTTCAGAAGCAACAGTTATTCGCACCTACCTGGACTGGCTAGCTGAACTGCCCTGGAAAAAGGTCAGTAAAGACCGTTTAGATATAAAAGAAGCAGAAAAGATTTTAAATGAAGACCACTACGACCTGGAAAAAGTAAAAGAAAGAATTCTGGAATATTTAAGTGTACGCAAATTAAACCCTCAAATGAAAGGGCCTATTCTCTGTTTTGTAGGTCCTCCTGGCGTGGGAAAAACCTCTTTGGGCAGGTCCATTGCCAGGGCCTTAAACCGCAAATTTGTGCGCATGTCTTTAGGTGGCATGAAAGACGAAGCAGAAATTCGCGGGCATAGAAGGACTTATATTGGTTCCATGCCAGGTAGAATTATTCAAGGCATAAAAGAAGCCGGGACCAAAAACCCTGTATTTATGCTGGACGAAATCGATAAAGTGGGCACTGACTTTAGAGGAGACCCTTCTTCTGCTCTTCTGGAAGTACTGGACCCAGAACAAAACAACTCCTTTACTGACCACTACTTAAATGTGCCCTTTGACCTCTCCAAGGTCATGTTTATCTGTACAGCCAATATGCTGGACACTATTCCGCCAGCTCTGCTGGACAGAATGGAAGTAATTAGAATTCCAGGTTATACTGAACAGGAAAAGGTCAAAATAGCCCAACAATACCTTTTGCCCAGGCAAATTAAAGAAAACGGTTTAAAACCCGAGCAGATTCAAATTAGTGCTTCCACCTTGCTGAAAGCAATTCGAGAGTACACCAGAGAAGCTGGCTTAAGAAACCTGGAAAGAGAATTAGGAACTATTTGTCGCAAAGTTGCGCGTAAAATAGCTGAAGGCCAAAAGGGTCCCTTTAGGATAACTACTCAAAATCTCCATAAATATCTTGGAGCTCCTAAATACTTAAGTGAAGAAAAGGAAAGCAACTTACCTCCAGGTATTGCCCTGGGCCTGGCCTGGACTCCCTTTGGCGGAGAAGTGCTAAACATTGAAGTAAGTGTTTTGCCTGGTAAAGGGAAATTACTGCTAACAGGTCAACTGGGGGAGGTAATGAAGGAAAGTGCTCAGGCTGCCCTAAGCTATGCCAGGTCCAGAGCCAAGGAATTTGGCCTGGAACCTGATTTTATAGAAAAAAATGACCTACACATCCATGTCCCAGCAGGAGCCACACCCAAGGATGGACCCTCAGCAGGCATTACCATCTGTGCAGCCCTGGTTTCCAGCTTAAGTGGCAAAAGCCTTCCTGGAGATACAGCCATGACCGGAGAAATTACCTTACGAGGTAGGGTCCTGCCTGTGGGTGGCATCAAGGAAAAAATCCTGGCTGCTGTGACCTATGGTTTAAAACAAGTGATTATTCCCAAGAAAAACCTAAAGGACCTGGAAGAAATCCCCAAAGAACTAAGGAAAAAGATTAAAATAAAAAGCGTAGAGCACGTAGATGAACTCTGGACAATTCTGGGCTTAAAATAAACCAAAGCCCCCTTTAAAGGGGGCTTTTTTTTACCAATTTTCTACATCTCTAGCTATTTCCTTGTATAAGTCTGATAAAAGGACAAAACCTATAACTTTGCCTCCTTCTTCTACTACTGCCCTTCCCCGTCTATAATCCACAAAGGTTTCCATTACCTTGGCCAAGGGGTCTTTGGGTTTTAATCTTGGCACATCCTTTTGAATAATATCTTTGATTCCCACTTGCGAACAAATCCGACAAGCCCTGGTAAAGGCTTTATCCCAGTTTACATCTTCATCCCACAAACTGCTTTCCTGTAATAAACAAGGACCCAAGGCCTGCAAAATATTCCACATGGAAATAACACCTAAGAATTTTTTTTCCTTGGAAAACACCAAGACACAGTTTAGCTCTGGATATTTCTCATTATATTCTTTAAGCGTTTTAATCACCTGAGTTAAGCTGGCATCTTCCTCTACAAAAGGAAAATCATCCCGCATAATATCCCACACCCTTTTTCTAAGTAACATAAATACTCCTCCTTCTTTTTCCTGACCTTTGATTAACACAAAAAAATATCTCTCTCAAGAAAGAGCTTTAGACCTTTTCTTTTTTTTAAAAGTAAATTAACCTTCTCCTCCATGCAAAAAGAAAAGATTCGTTATACCTTTATTCCCACCAGTTTAGGCCTGGTAGCCATAGCCAAAAGCCAAAAGGGGATTTGTTTTTTAGGCTTGGGAGAAAGAGAAGTCTTAGAAAAAGAAATCAAACACTTTTTTCCTCAAGCTAATTTAGAGCAATTAGACCCTGCTTTTCTGGAGAAACTAACCTACCAAATAGAAAATCCTCAAAAACAACTTAGCTGGCAGTTGGATATGCAAGGTACTGCCTTTCAACAAAAGGTCTGGTCCATTCTGCTTACCATACCACCAGGACAAACCAGGACCTATTCCTGGCTAGCCCAGCAAGTGGGCAATCCCAGGGCCATACGCGCTGTAGCCAGGGCCTGCTCTCAAAATAAAATAGCCATCCTTATCCCCTGCCATAGAATTATAAGAAAAAACGGGAAGATAAGTGGGTATAAATGGGGAAGTGAACTAAAAAGAAAACTTATCCTAAAAGAAAAAAACAGTTACCTCTTAAACCCTGAAACATAATAATCTGGCAGTATTTAAATCAATTTATTTTGCTCTTTCTTGATTATTTTCCCCATTCTTACTACTATTAACTAAATTACTCTCAAGGCTTTACCATGTCCTGGTATAAAAAAGAAAAAAAGAAGTTCTAAAGCAGTTAAACACTTCCCTTTCTGGCCTTAGCTTGCAGGAAGCAGAAAAGCGCCTGCAAGTTTTTGGGCCCAATGAAATTGAAAAATCAGAAACAATAAATCTATTTAAACTGGTTATAGAACAAGTTAAAAGCCCGCTCATTTATATCTTGATTGTAGCTGGAATTGTTACCTTTTCACTTGGCCATTTTATTGATGGCATTGTTATTTTCTCAGTGATTATTCTAAATGGACTAATAGGTTTTATTCAGGAATATAAGGCAGCCAAAAGCGTCTTAGACCTCCAAAAGCTGGTCAATGTAGAAAGTACTGTCCTTAGAGAAGGGCAAAAAATCAGCCTGGATAGCAAAGCCTTGGTGCCAGGCGATATAGTGGTGCTAAGTTCTGGCGACAAGGTGCCAGCAGACATAAGATTGCTGGAGAGCAAAAGTCTGTATGCTGACGAGTCCATATTAACTGGCGAATCTCTTCCCAGTTTAAAAGAAAGTGAATTTACAGCCAACTCCAGGCTACCTCTTGCTGAACAAAAAAATATGCTTTTTATGGGCACCTGGATAACCAAAGGTCGCGGACTGGGAGTAGTGGTAGAAACAGGGGCCAATACTGTTTTGGGAAACATTGCAGCCAAGACCAAAGCCAGCCAGCTTACTAAAATTCCCATTCAACAAAAAATAGATTCCTTAGGTAATAGACTAGGGCTACTGGTTTTGGGCTCTGCCCTTTTAATTACCATTGCAGGTCATCTAAAAGAAATTCCTCTAACGGAAATTTTTCTTACAGCTGTAGCTGCTGCTGTGGCCACCATACCTGAAGGACTGCCTATTGTGGTAACCATCGCTCTAGCCATAGGAGTTAACCGCATGGCTAGACAAAATGCTATTATTCGTACCTTGCCCACAGTGGAAACCTTAGGCAGCACTACGGTTATTTGTTCTGACAAAACAGGGACTCTTACCAAAAATCAAATGACCACCAAACTTATCTTTGATGGTCAACATACCTATGAGGTGGAAGGGTCTGGTTATGAGCCAAAGGGTAGAATTTTACATGAAAAAATGCCCCTTAAGCCAGAAGAAGAAACAAGGGTAAAAAATATCTTGCGCATTGGCTTACTCTGCAATGAATCCAGGCTAATTTTCCAGGATAATAGCTACCAGGTACAAGGCGACCCCACTGAAGGGGCTTTGCTTATAGCAGCCTTAAAAGCGGGTCTTTTGCTGGAAGAGGAACAAAAAAAATATCCTCTTCTGGACATATTGCCCTTTGAATCAGAAAGGGGATACATGGCCACTTTACATCAGGGAGAAGAGAAAAATATCCTTCTCTTAAAGGGAGGATTGGAACATCTTCTTAAAATTTGCACCAATTGCCTCTTGGAAGAATCCTTTCCCCAAAAAGCTTTTAGTGAAGCAGAAAAAAGTTTTGCTTCCCAAGGTCTTAGAGTTTTAGCCTTTGCCTACAAAGAACTTCCCAGGGATGTTCATAAAATCAGAACCCAGGACCTAGAAAGTGGACTAATCTTTGCTGGCTTACAAGGTCTCATAGACCCCCCTCGAGAAGAAGCCAAACAGGCCATTAAGGAATTGAAAAAGGCTGGAGTGCGCATATTGATGCTCACAGGAGATCAAGCCCTCACAGCCAAAAGTATCGGAGAGCAACTTGAACTGGCAGAAAAAAATACTTCAACCCTAACAGGAATTGAATTGGAAAGTTTATCTCCAGAAGAGTTAAAACAAAAACTAAAAGAAACCACCATTTTTGCCAGAGTTTCTCCAGAGCATAAACTCCAGATTGTCAATTTACTCAAAGAACAAGGAGAAATTGTAGCGGTTACCGGCGATGGAGTAAACGACGCTCCAGCCCTAAAAAGCGCTCACATTGGAATTGCCATGGGTAAATCAGGCACTGATGTGGCCAAAGAAGCTGCTGACATGGTCATCCTGGATGACAATTTTGCTAGCATTGCCTATGCTCTGAAAGAAGGGCGCATTGTATTTGACAATATTCGTAAAGTCATATTTTTCTCCTACCTACAGGCATAGCTGCTGTTATTTCCATTCTGTTAAGCTTACTTTTAAATTTACCCATTCCTTATCTGGCAGTTCAGCTGCTCTGGATAAATCTGGTCACCAATGGTTTACAGGACATAGCCTTGGCCTTTGAACCTGGAGAGAAAAATATTCAATACCGTGCACCCAGGCCACCTAAAGAACCAATTATCTCTTCTTTACTCCTTCAAAGAACTATCCTGGTAGCTATAACCATTGGTTTAGGAGTTATTTTTAATTTTTATTTAGCCTTAAAACAAGGTTATCCTCTGGAGGAAGCCAGAAGCGTAGCCATGACCACAATGGTATTTTTCCAATTTTTTCAAGCCCTAAACTCCAGGTCAGAAACTCTTTCCCTGTTTAAACTGAACCCCTTTAACAACCCCTTTCTGTTCTACAGCTTAATTGTAGCCTTTTTATCTCAACTGGCAGTACTCTATACTCCCTTTCTTAAACAGATATTTAGGACTACCTCTCTTAGTCCAAACCAATGGCTTATTATCCTCCTCACTTCTTTGAGCGTAATTCTGGTGGTAGAAATGGACAAACTCATACGCGCAAAACTTAAAACCAAACAATAACCTGATTTTCTCTTAACCCTTTCTCCAGGTTTTAATTTTACAATTCTGTTATTTTAAAACCTAAAAACCCTACTAATTTCTACATATTTTTTACATTTTTGCATAAAATTATTACCCGGCCCAGAAAGAAATTCTTTTATTTCAATAAGTTATACTCCTGGCCCTTTTATTGCTTTTAAGAAAATAAGCAATATTTAAATCAGGAGGTGGAGAGTGTTTAAAAAAGCAGGATGGTTTTTATTTTTAGTCTTAATCTTAAGTAGTCCTTCTCTAGCCTGGGCTGAAGACAGTTTTTTAACCCAGGACAGGGCCAATATTCTCTGGACTTTGTTGGCAGCCATTTTGGTTATGTTTATGCAAGCTGGCTTTGCCATGGTAGAGGTTGGTTTTACCAGAGCCAAAAACGCTGGCAATATCCTGATGAAAAATCTTATTGATTTTGCCTTTGGTTCTATTTTGTTTTTTCTTCTGGGGTTTGGGCTTATGTTTGGAACAGATGTGGGTGGAATTGTTGGAACTTCTCTCTTTGGTCTAAAAGGAGTTAATTTTGCCAGTGGTGGTGCCTGGATACTTACCTTCTGGTTTTTCCAGTGTGTATTTTGCGCTACAGCTTCCACAATCGTCTCTGGAGGCGTGGCTGAGCGCATGAAGTTTCCTGCTTATGTCATTGTTTCCATAGTGGTCAGTGCCCTTATCTATCCCCTTTTTGGGCACTGGGCCTGGGGAAGTCTGCTCCTGGGAGATGAGGGTTCTGGCTGGTTAGAAGGCCTTGGTTTTATTGACTTTGCTGGTTCCACAGTGGTCCATTCCATTGGCGGTTGGTTGGCTTTAGCTGGTGCTCTTCTTTTAGGGCCCAGGACTGGGAAATATACTCCAGACGGAACATCTAAGGCCATTCCAGGACACAACATTCCCTTAGCTGGTTTAGGGGTTTTTATCCTCTGGTTTGGCTGGTTTGGTTTTAACCCTGGAAGCACCACTAGCGTGGATGGGACTATTGGCTATATTGCTGTAAACACCAACTTGGCTGCAGCTGCAGGTGTAATTGGGGCCATGCTTGCTGCCTGGCTAAGATTTGGCAAGCCTGATGTCTCCTTTAGCTTAAATGGAGCCCTAGCTGGTTTGGTGGGTATTACTGCTGGCTGTTATGAAGTATCACCTGTAGGTTCAATCCTCATAGGTCTTATGGCTGGAATATTATGTGTGATTTCTGTGGAATTTTTGGATAAAAAACTAAAAATAGATGACCCAGTGGGTGCAGTTTCTGTACATGGCGTGTGTGGAGCCTTTGGAACCCTGGCTGTGGGTTTCTTTGCTGCTCCAGGGTTTGGCGATGCAACCGGGGTTTTCTATGGTGGAAGCTTTAAACTGGTTGTCACTCAATTTATTGGTGTGGCCAGTGGTTTTCTCTGGGCTTTTGGTTGCGGCTTAATACTCTTTGGTTTGCTTAAGAAAAGCATGGGCATTCGAGTAAGCAAGGAAGAGGAAATTAAGGGCCTGGATATCGAGGAACACGGAATGGAAGCCTATCCCAGCTTTCAGATTTTTACTACTGAATAAAGCCAAAAGGAGTACAGTCTTATGAAACTAGTTATAGCTTACATTCGGCCAGAAAAATTAAATGACGTAAAAGAAAAACTTTACGCTGCTAAAATATACAACATGTCTGTTACCAATGTTTTGGGTAGTGGCAGGCAAAAGGGGTTTACCGAAACTTACCGAGGAGTTTTAAAAGAAGTAAACCTTCTCAAAAAGGTTCGCCTGGAAATTGGGGTTAATGAAGACTTTGTCCAACCCTGCTTAAAAGCCATCCAGGAAGGGGCTTATACTGGCAAAGAAGGAGATGGCGTAATCTTTGTGCTGGAAATAGCTGAGGCCTTACGCATTCGAACTGAAGAAACAGGACCTCAAGCTATGGGCTAACACCTCCCCTAAAAGTCTCTCTTCTCGGTTAAAGCCAGGACCAAAATCCTGGCTTTAACTTTACCTACACTCAACAAATAAAGAGTACTTTCTTCTTCTCCATTTATTTGCAAAATATTATCTACCTCTTCATCAAAAAAAGCTGCCACTGGGCAGGCACCCAATCCCAGGTGAGTTGCTGCAAGCAAAATATTTTGCGCAATATGCCCGGCATCCAGCAAAATATACCTGAGCCCTCTATGGCCGTATTTAATCATATTCCTTCTAAAAACTGCACTAAGGACAATATTAAAGGCAGCCTTGCCCACAAAACCCTGGTCCAGACAGGCTTTAGCCAGGTTTGAAGAAAAATCTCCTTCTCTTTTCTGTTCCAGTTTAAATTTCTCTGGTTCAAAAAAGTACACTCCAGGCTCCAGGTCGCTCACCTTTCTGGCCACCACATAAAGCTGACAGGGATAAAGTGCTCCAGCAGAAGGAGCAGTTTTTAAGGCATAAAATCCTGCTCTCCCACTTACTCCATACCCAGCATAAAGGAGATAACTAAGGGTTTTTAAGTCTACAAACTCATCTTTAAACCTTCTTTGAGACCTCCTCTTTTTTACTAATTCTAAAAAGTCGTCCTGTTGCGGTGCAGGAAGAAAAATTTCTGCTACCTGGTCTTCTGTCTTCTTTTTTCCGGGCCAATTCGCAAAGGCTCCCAGAAGGGAAGCTCTTCTCTTTTAAACTTTGTTTTTTGCCAGTATTGCCAGCCCCAAGATTTTTTTAAATCAGGCATATTTACACTCCTTGGCTTTTTCTTTATCTAATTTAAAATAAGAGTTTTTTAAGGAGCTTAAAAATGAAAGTAGTTTCCCTTTTAGGAAGTCCCAGAAGAAAAGGCAATAGCTCTACTTTAGCCGACTTTTTCACTTCCCTCTTGCAGGCCAAAGGCGCAGAAGTAAGCACCTATCACTTAAATGGCCTCACCTACAAGGGCTGCCAGGCCTGCTTTGCCTGCAAAACCAGGCTGGAGCACTGCATTGGCGAAGACGACCTAAAACCTGTGTTACAAAAAGTAGCTGACTCAGACCTTTTGGTACTGGCCTCACCCGTGTATTTTGGCGAAGTATCAGCCCAGCTAAAGGCTTTTATAGACAGAACCTTTTCCTTCCTAAGACCAGATTATGCCACCAACAAAGAAGTCAAAACCCGCTTGCAACCTGGGAAACATCTAGTTTTTATCCTTGTACAGGGACATCCCAAGGAAAAACTTTTCGCTGATATCTATCCTCGTTATAGTTACTTCTTTAACTGGCTGGGCTTTACCCACTCCCATCTTTTACGGGTATGTGGACCTTATGCCAAAGGAGATATAGAAAGCTATCCAGAGATCTTTGACCAGGCCAAAGAACTGGCCAACAAACTTTTGCCTTAAACTACACGCACTGCTCAAGATAACTTCTGGCTACTTCATCTTCTGAGGCGTAAGGTAGAAAACACTCTCTGGCCTTTTCTTTTTGGCCCAGATTAAGCAAACTTACCCCCAGACAAATTCTTAAGTGCTTGCTCTGGGGGAAATAGGCTAAGCCCTTTTCTCCCAGCACCTTGGCCGTATGATAATCCCCTCTTTTCTGAGCCAAAATAGCCAGGCCTAAAAAGGCTCGCTCATTTACCTGAAACTCTAAAGACCTGACAAAAAGCTCCCAGGCTACTTGCAAGGAGTCTTTTACTTCCTTGCGCTTGGCATAATCTCCATGACTAAAGGTCATGCCCAACCTGGAATAAAAATCAGCATGATAGGGGAAAAACTTTTATCCTGCTGCTCAACCCGGGTTTCCAGAACATATCTCCCCAGGTTGCCATAAAAATAATTTTTCAGTTTTTGTCCCCAGCCAAGAACCTCTTGCGCCTCTAGTTGCTTATCCACTTCAAAATAGAGTAAGTCTTCTCCTTCCTTTTCCCACACTGAAGCATCTATCTTGCCTTGCTGCCACAATTGTTCGTAGAGTTTGGTCCCAGGAAACACATGTAAGACATAAAAAATGGCATTAAGGGGCTTTGTCTTTTCTATAAATTCAATACTCCTATCTATACTCTTTTCACTTTCCCCTGGATTTCCATAGATAAAATAGGCCCTGGGTAAAATGGAATATTTTTTACATAGTTCAAACGCCTCTCTGGCATCCTCCAGGGTTATATTTTTATTTAGTTTTTTCCGGATATCTTCATCTCCACTTTCAATGCCAAAGCTTATTTGAATACATCCAGCCAACCGCATGGCTTTTACTATTTCTTCATCCAGAGCATCTACCCTGGAAATGGCAAACCAGTTAATATTTAACTTTTCCTTTTTAATCTTTTCACAAACGCTTAGAACCAGATCTTTTTTTAAAGTAAAGGTGTCATCAGAAAAATAAAAGAAGTTTACCCCCTTTGCCTTTAAAAGCTTCAATTGCTCTACAAAATAATCTGCAGAATGAAAGCGGACCTTTCTCTGCCAAAACTTAGGTGAAGCACAAAAAACGCAGTTATAAGGACATCCCCTTCCCAATAACACATGATTATAGGTAAAATACCTGGCTGGATTGGGCAAAGAATCCAAATCTTCAATAAACTCGGCCTCTGGAGTTATAATAATTTTGCCTTCTTGCTTAAAGGCAAGTCCTTTTATTTGCCTTAAGTCCTGCTTATCTTCCAGCGCCTTTAATAGGTTTAAAAAAGTAAGCTCACCTTCCCCCCTGATTACAAAGTCAACTTCTGAATGAGCCAAAAAGTATTCACTCATAAAAGTGGCTGCCACTCCTCCCACCACAATATGCGCAGAGGGCAAAAACTCCTTTACCCATCTGGCCCATTTTAACACATTGACCCTGTTGGCATTAAAAGCTGAAAACCCCACCACATCTGGCAGTTCTCTTCTTAAAACCTTTTCTACAGCTTGAGGACTTAGCTCCAGTTCGTGCCCATTAAGCAAGCTAACCTCAAAACCCTTTTCCTTAAGAAAAGCACCCAGATAATAAAGGCCTATGGGCATCACCAGATGGTCTTCATCCTGGGGCCTGGCATAAAAACAGGGAGGATAAACCAATAAAACCTTTTTCATTTTTCCCAGTCTGGATTTTCTAAAAACTCAGTTTTAAAGCCATTTTTTTGCAAAAATCTCTGTAAGTAAACACTATCTTCTGCCTTTTCATATTTGCCCACGACCAGTTTCAGCCAATTTTTCCTATCCCAAATCCAAACATATTCCTGCAAAACAATGCCCAAATGACTTAACTTTTCTCGTATCTTTTCCCTATACTTTTCTCTGGTCTCAAAGTCCCTGTCTTTGAGCTTGGGACCTACAATAAGCAAATAGCCCATCCCTAAACATAAGTCCTTGGATTTTGACCAAGTAAACAAAAGACCTCATAGGTAATGGTCTGCCACCACTTCGCCAATTCTTCTGGCAAAATTTTGTTTCTTCCCGGGCCACCCAAAAGATAAGCCCATTCTCCAGGCTCCACTCCAGGGACATTACTTATATCCACCACAATCATCTGCATGCAAACCCGACCTAAAACAGGACACCTCTTATCCTTTATACATACCCAGCCCCTATTGGAAAGGCGTCTGGAATAATTGTCAGCATAGCCCACTCCTACCACTGCCACGGTTAAATCCCTAGGAGCAACAAAGGTCTGGCCATAACTTACACTCTGACCTTTTTTTAAGGTATGGAGGTGTAAAATGGGTGCCTTAACGCTCATACCACTTTCTAACCCCTCTCCCAGGGGCTCAAGCCTGGTCCCATAAAAGGGATTGCTTCCATAAAGCCCAATACCCGGCCTTTGCACCTCATAATGAAGCTCTGGATAGGCCAGTATCCCGGCAGAATTGGCCAGGGTCTTTTGCAAGTAAAAGCCCTGTTTTTGCCAGAACTCAGCCACCCCTTCAAAAATATTTTTTTGCTCCCTGACAAAAGAACTCCCCAGGACATCAGCACTGGCCAAATGAGAGGCAAGATATATGGGTTTTAGCCACTGACTGGCTCTAATTATTTCCAGAATTTTTTCTGAATCTTCTGGCTTAAACCCCAATCTGGCCATACCTGTATCGTATTTTAAGGCCAGAGCTACCTGCTTTTTTCCCTGGCAGCCAGTTCTTGTAAACGCAACAATTGTTCAAAATTGTAAACAAAGGGAATAATTTGCTCTTCTAAAATAAGCTCGTAATCCCTGGGAAAAACAGGACCTAAAAGGGAGATAATCTCCCCTTCAAAGGGAGCTAACCTTAAAACCACAGCCTCTTCTACACTGCCCACAGCAAAGGCCTTGGCCCCTGCCCTAGCAAAAGAAAGGGCCACAGGCACCAGCCCGTGGCCATAGGCATCTGCCTTAATTACTGGAATGGGATTTAAGGCCCTTTTTTTAAAAAAGAGATAATTTCTGGTTAGTTTTTTAAGGTCAATCTCAACCTGGAGCAAGTTATACCAGATAGACATCTCTCTACCCTTTACTTTGCCAGCTTCTTTAACAGCCAGGCCATATTCTGACCCAGTACCTGCATGGTTCTTATTCCTTCCTCATCCTTTAAGACCTCTTTTTCTCTCGCCCCACTCCCAAATTCCAATAACTGGAGCCTGGAATAATCATCTGGGCAAAGGTAAAAAAGGTATTTAGGGCCTGAAATACAGGAATAGCTCCGGCCCTGCGTACAGCAACCACTGCTGCTCCAACCTTTCTCTTAAACATATCGTCATTGGCTCTGGAGACCATACCTGCCCTGTCAATTAGGGCTTTCATCTCTGTGCTTACATTACAAAAGTAAGTAGGCGAACCCAGCAAAATGCCATCTGCTTCTACCATTTTGGCAATGCATTCATTGATAAAATCATCTATACTACATCTTTTATTTTTTTTCTTAAAACACTTATAACAGGCTATACATCCTCTTACCTTTTGCTTGCCTACCTGAATAAGCTCTGTGGAAATGCCTTCTTTTTCCAGTTCCTGCAAAACAATATTTAATAATTCAAAGGTATTACCATCTTTACGAGGACTACCGTTAAAAGCCACTACCTTCATTTGTCTACCTCCTTTTTCATTCCTCACAAAAATTACCTCACCCCAGGACTCAATGCTAAACAATAGCTCAGGCAAACTCAAGGAGGAAAAAAGGTAAATTCCTCTTACTCTTTCTTATCCTCTGCCTTTGTATTTACAACCTGCCCTTTCCTGCTTAGAATATCAAAAGAAGATAACCTGGTTTTATCTTTTTTACTAGACCCGGGTTATTTTCCAGGCAGAGGCCTAAAAGTTTATAACTTAACTAAATTAAAAAGGTTTTAGGAGTAATTTATGGAACAAAAAATATTTAATCTGGGACTAAGTATTGATGGTACTTCCCTCTATTTAATTTTAGCAGCCCTCCAAAGCGAAGATAAACCCCTGACCATGGAAAATATAAAACCCCGCTGGCTCGCTCCAGAAGAAAAACTTACGGAAAGTATTACTGAACTAAAAGCCCACCAGGTAATATCTACGATAGGAGAAAACTTTATCCTGCGTCCAGCCACAGAATGGCAAAAGACCAAACACAGCTAAAAAACCTTACTTAAACCCAGGAGAGGCCTTTTAAAGCCTCTCCTTTTTTTATTGTAGCATGGAAGTAACTACTTTTATTTTCCCCTTGGTTAAGCTTATCTTTTATGTCTCCCTGGGAGTCTTTATTGGCAATCTCATTGAAGGGCTAAACTGGACTCGTTTTTTGGCCAAGTTAGCCTATCCTCTGATAAAATTGGGACATCTAAAGGACATTTCTGGAGCCAGTTTTTCCCTTGCCTTTTTTTCAGGTATAAGTGCCAACACCATGCTGGCAGAAGCCTATGAACAGGGAAAACTTGGCCGCAAAGAACTTATCCTCTCCAATCTCTTTAATTCCCTACCCACCTATTTTTTACACTTACCCACCACCTTTTTTATTATTGCTCCCTTTATCAAAGAGGCCACTTATCCCTACTTTTCTTTAACTGTGGGAGCAGCTTTTTTTAGAACCATACTTATTGTCTTTATTGCCAGGTTTATTCTACCCAAACCTGAAGACATATGCCTTTCCTGCCACCTCACCGAAGAAAAGATGAATTTTAAAACTATTCTAAAAAAGACCTGGAAACGCTTTCAAAAAAGGTTCAAAAAAATCCTTCTCTATACCCTGCCCATTTATACCTTATTTAAGGTGCTAGCCCATTATAACTTTTTTCACTGGCTGGAGCAAAAAATGAGCTTTATGCTCAAGTTTTTAACCTGGTTTCCAGCCAAGGCCTTGAGCGTGGTGGTTTTGCAGATGGCAGCAGAATTCAGCGCTGGAGTGGCTGCAGCCGGGGCTTTACTGGAAGCCAGGGCCCTGAGTGTAAAAGAGATTGTACTTGCCCTTATGATAGGAAATATCCTCTCCTCACCCATAAGGGCCATTAGACACCAGTTTCCCTACTATGCAGGCATTTACAAACCTCAAACAGCTGCTCTACTTATCCTTTTTAATCAAAGCCTTAGGGTTGTTAGTCTTGCCCTGGCTCTGTTTCTGTATTATTCTTTTTTTTAAACCCACAACCTTAAAAAAGGAGCTCTCCATGCAAAAAATCCTTTTAAGTTTACTGAGTCTTTTTTTACTTACAGCCTGTATGGCCACCCATCCTTTGCCTCAGCCAAGACAGGTGGTCAACCCAGCCAAAGTGGAAGGCAGCATTATTACTCCCCACTGGGAAATAGCTGCCCTGCGCTATGAATACCAGGGACAGGGATTAAACTACACCAAAGCAGGTTTACTTCCCGTACTTCTGGTTTTTAAAAACAAAAGCGAAAAAAGCCCTTATGTCCTACGAGAAGAAGTACACGGTATTTCCTCTACTCAGGGAGAATTTTTACCCTATACCAACCAGGAAGCAGTACGCCTGGTCTTTGCCTCTGAAACCTTTAAACAAACCACCAAAAATGCCCTTAAATCTGGTGGCTTTGGCGCCATAATTGGAGCAGGTTTAGGCGCTATCCTGGCTGCCCTGGGTGGGGACAATCCTGTAGCTGGAGCTGCAGTAGGCGGAGCAATTGGGGGCACAGCCCTGGGAGTAAGCTCTGTACCAGATGCAGAAAGGAAACTCCAAAAAATCGTGCAGGAAGAAATTACTACCTATGCCTGGAAAGAAGACCCCATCCCACCTCTAATGACTAAAATGGGCTATATCTATCTGCCTGGAGAAAAGGACATTCAAGAAGTGCTCATCACTGTAAGAACCTTGCAAGGGGAATTGATGACCTACAAACTACCCATTATTTCCCCACCTAAAAAGACCAACTAAAAACATAGCCCGGGTTTTAATTTTGCCTTTTAAAAATTAAAACCCGGGCTTTTCTTTTTTTAACCGCCTAACTTCCTAGAATAAATAAAAATAAGCTTCCCCCTTGCAATTTAAATTTTAATTACCTAAATTAAAATTTATGCCCACCAGCAATTCCTTAAAAAAGCAAATAATCAAATACACTATCATTCAAACCTTTCTCCTTATCTCCATTATATCTCTTATCTCAGGTTATATTCTTTATCAAAGCGAACTAAAAAATGCTAAATTATTCTTACAGGAAAGTAATAAAAGCATACGCATATTTATCCAGGGATACTTTAAAGAAATTGTTGATAGCATAAAAATACTTTCCAAAAACAGAAAAGTTATTGAATATCCTTACTTATCAGAGCAAGAAAGGTCTGAGGTTTTGAAATTATACAATGATTTTGAAGAAGCCAATGAACACATTCACTATATTTATTCTGGATATACTAACAAGATTTTAGCCATAAATAATTACACCCCTCCAGACGGTTTTGATTTAACTAAAAGGCCCTGGTACAGGGCTGTTATGAACAATCCGGCCAGGAATAAAATGGTAGTTGGCCTACTATACAAAGAAGCAAAAAGTAAAGAATGGATTTTATCTACTGTAAAAATACTGGAAAGTCCTCAACATGGCTTTACTGGAGTTGTGGCTATAGATAGTCATAGTCAGATATATTAGCAATTTACTTCAGGACAATAAAACTCCCTATAAGTCTACCTACAGCTATGTTACTACTGCAAAAGGTAAGCTCATTGTTCACCCCAATCAAAAAATAGTTGGAACCAATCTTTTACAATTAATCAACCTCAACCAGCCCCCTCTGGCCAATACCTTTTTTGAGTATCAATACCAGGGTAAAACCAAAATAGCCTATGTAAGCCAGGATCCACTCACCCGCTGGCTAATCTTTACTGCTGTAGAAAAAAAGGACCTTGTAATTCCTATTCTGAAAAAAATAGGGATTTATTTTTTAGTTTTGAATTTAACCCTTATACTTTCTGCTTATATAACTATAGTGATATGGTTTAAAAAATTTATAGAACCAATAAAAATTCTAAAAAGGCGTATAGAAGAGATAGTAAAAAAGAAAAATCCTTCCTCTAATCTCAAAATGCCCAACAATGAAATAGGAGAAATTGCCAGGTCAATAGAAAAAATAACTGATACTGCCCTTTATATAGAGCAAAAAAAATTAGAAAGGGCTTATACCAAGATAAAAATTAAAAACATCGAATTACAAAAAATTGCTTCTTATGATTTCTTAACAGGAATATTTAATCGAAAAAAAATAGAAGAAGCTTTGAATAATGAATACGAAAAGTTTTTACGCTACCAGCAAAAATTTTCCCTCATTCTCTTTGATATTGATAACTTCAAAAGCATCAATGACAACTTCGGACACAAAGCAGGAGATAAGGTGCTAAAAGAAGTGGCTTCTCTAGTAAAAAATAATATTCGTAAAATAGACCTTTTTGGCCGATGGGGAGGAGAAGAGTTTTTGCTCGTAGCACCCAACACCACACTCTCTCAAATAAAAAACCTGGCAGAAAAATTATGTCATCTGGTGGCCAAGTATGACTTTGGGTTTAAGCAACCTGTTACCATTAGCCTGGGCTTTGCCCAAATTAAAACCGGAGAGACTGTAGAAGAGCTTATAAAAAGAGTAGACAAATACCTCTACCAAGCCAAAAAGGCAGGAAAAATCAGGCCCGGGGAGAAGTAAATTAAATATTTTTTTAACTTGACTTTAATATTTAAAAACTTTTACAATAAACGAAACCAATGATATTTTTCTAAAAAGGAGAATGTACATGTCTAAGGCAAAGGGGAGTAAGGTTTTATTCTTAGTTGCTATAACCTTTTTGTTTATTACCATTGGAATTAGTACCTATTTATCTATTCAAACTAACAATTTTTATTCTT